>OZ220691.1:0-3592500 GCA_965116475.1 Gemmatimonadota bacterium | reverse complement strand
CGACCGAAGTCGGGTCGGCACTCGAGACCTGGTTGAACGCAGAGCACCCCGTCCGGTCGCAGGGACCGTCGGGGCTTCACGTTCGGAAATCACTTTGGTTTCCCATCGAGCCACGAGAAGTGATGCCCATGGCTCTCGATCGGGCCCACAAGTCACTCACACCTTCTTGTCAAAAAGCATCGCGGAAGGGCGCATGCCCTCCCGCGAGGACCCCAAGGCTACCCAACCGCGGGCAGCTTGTCAATGTTCCGCGAAGGGTCGGGAGATCGCCCCGGGAAACGAAGAAAAAGCGAAGGGGTGAGCGACGGGATTCGAACCCGCGACCTCCAGGGCCACAACCTGGCGCTCTGACCACCTGAGCTACGCCCACCACGTCGTTCCGCGCCCCGTCGCGGGGCTGCGAGCGCGACAATCTAGAGGAAAGCGGTGTCCCTTGCGAGTCGCCGGCGGCCCCGAAGGGCGGGCGGGGGATTCGGCAGGGTGCGGCGGTGCGGTCTCCGTGGTAACGTGCCTCTCTAAAGAGGAAACCTCCGGAGTGACCGGCGCGTACGAGCGAGCGATGACCGAACAGCCCAACGAACCCGACGGCGGCGGACCCGAGGGCCCGGCACCTCCGTACGCCGTCGTGCCGCTCGTCGCCGCTCCCCCCCAGCCGCCGGCGGAACGGACGCCCGACACCGGCGACCGGTACACGAACGGCGTCGGTTTCGCCCTCTGGTGCTGCGCCCTCGTCGGTGCATGCGGGATCCACCGCTTCTACCTGGGGATGTACTTTACGGGCATCCTGTGGTTGCTCACGCTGGGTCTCTTCGGCATCGGCCAGTTCTTCGACCTCTTCCGGATGAAGCGGCTCGTGCGGACGGCGAACATCCGCGACGGGTATCTTCCGCACCCGCGCCTCGCCGGGACCGCCGAGTCGGCCGCCCCGTCGCGGCAGTTGGCCAAGGCGGAAACCAGGCAGCAGATCCTGCTCAAGGCCGCGCAGGCGAACGGCGGACTGCTGACCGTGACCCAGGGCGTCCTGGCCACGGGCCTCAGCTTCGAGGAGGTGGAGGAAGCCCTGCGGGAAATGGTCGTGAAGGGGCATGTGGACGTCGACAACGCGGCCGACAGCGGTGTGATCGTGTACCGTTTTCCGGGCCTGGCCGGCCCGTTCAAGTGACGACGAGCCCTCCGCTCCCGCATGCCTCCGAACTCCCGCCCGCCTCCCTCGAGGGGTGGTATGTCCTTCATCAATCGATCGAACTCGACTGGGCCGGCCTCAAGGGGGCGGATCCGGCGGAGGCCCGGGAGGCGCTGAGGAGCTTCGCCGCGCTGGAGGAGAAGTGGAGCGCCGGATCGGAGCCCGGCTGGTCCGGTGTCTACCGCGTGGCGGGGAGCGGGATCGATTTTCTCATCCTCCATTTCCGGGACTCCTTCGACCGCGTCGTTGAAGCGGTGCGGGAGATGCAGCTCTCCGCCTGGGGCGATCACGTCCTCGTTCGCGAGGAGTATCTGTCCGTCGTGGAGCTGGGGCTCTACTCGCTGACCCGGGAACTCGCCGCCCGGATCGATACGGGCGACCGCGAGGCGTGGGATGCCGCAGCGGCCGACGCCCTCGCGGAGGAGCGGCGGAAGGGGTACGTGCAGCGCCGGCTCGAACCGAGACAGCCGGATCACATGCCGTACGTCTGCTACTACCCGATGGACAAGCGGCGCAACCCGGGACAGAACTGGTACACGCTGTCGCTCGAGGAGCGGGCGGGGCTGATGGCGGCGCACGGCCGGTTGGGACGGCGCTTCGCGGGCCGGATCGTACAGGTGATCAGCGGGTCGATGGGCCTGGACGACTGGGAGTGGGCCGTGACGCTGTGGGCCGGGGACCCGCTCGAGTTCAAGGCGATCATCAGCGAGATGCGCTACGACGCGGCAAGCGCGGAGTACGCGGAGTTCGGTCCCTTCGTGGTCGGAAAACGGATGGCCGGGGAGGATTTCGAGGGCTTGCTGCCATCGGTGGCCGGGCGATGAGCGCTGCAACCGTAGGGCTCTCCCGGAAGCTCTCGATTCCCGATGTCGTCGCCGTGGCGCGCGGAGGCGCGCGGGTGCGGGAACTCGACGGGGACGCGCTCGAGCGGGTGGAGGCGAGCCGGAACACGGTCGTGGAGGCGCTGGCCCGACCCGGGGCCCGGATCTACGGGATCACCACCGGCTACGGGTCGCTCTCCGGAACCCGCATCGCGGCGTCGGATGCGGCCCGGCTGTCGTGGAACCTGATCCTCAAGTGTGCCACGGGAACGGGTCCCCCCCTGCCCGCGGACTGGGTGCGGGCGATGCTGCTCGTGCGGGCGAACTCGCTCGCACTCGGTGCTTCAGGCGTCCGGCCGGTGATCATCGACACCCTGGTCCGGATGCTGAACCGCGGGGTCACGCCTGTGGTGCCGGGTAAGGGTTCGCTCGGGGCGAGCGGCGATCTCGCCCCGCTCGCGCACATGGCGGCGGTCGCGACCCGCTCCCCGGGTCCGGAGCCGGATGTCGGAGGCGGCGAGAATCCGACGGCGTTCAGCGGCGAGGCCTGGTTCGAGGGGCGCCGCATGGACGGGGCGGGCGCGATGGCCGCGGCGGGAATCTCCCGCCCGGGCCTGCAGGCCAAGGAGGGGCTGGCGCTGACGAACGGGACGACGATGATGGTCGCGGGCGCCGCCCTGCAACTGCACGACGCGCGACGGCTGCTCCTTCACGCGGAACTGGCGGCGGCGCTGAGTTTCGAGGGGCTGCTGGCTCGTTCGGCCGCGCTGAACCCGGCGCTGCACGAGGCGAACAACCAGCCGGGGCAAGTCGGAACCGCGGCGAGGCTCCGTTCGCTCCTTGCCGGGAGCCGGCTCGTCGATTCGGACGCCGAACGCGTGCAGGATGCCTACAGTCTCCGTTGCACACCTCAGGTTCTCGGGCCCGTTCACGACATGGTCGGCTTTCTGTGGGGGCGGGTGGAGGCGTCGCTCAACGCGGTGTCGGACAATCCGCTGGTCTTCCCCGCCGCTGGGCGGGATCCGGGAGAGGTCGTTTCGGGCGGGAATTTCCACGGCGCCGGGCCGGCGCTGTGGCTCGATACGATCGGGGTCGCGCTCGCGGACGTCGCGAGCCTGTCGGACCGCCGGATGTTCCGCATGCTGACGCCGGAACTCTCCGCGGGGCTTCCCGCCATGCTCGTGGAGTCTCCGGGGCTGCACGGCGGCCTGATGTCGCTCCAGTACACGGGAGCGGCGCTCGTGTCGGACAACAAGACGCTCGCGCACCCGGATTCCGTCGACTCGATCCCGACGAGCGCGAACCAGGAGGACCATGTGAGCATGGGGGCCAACGCGGCGCGGCACGCGCGCGAGATCCTCGACAACACGCGCACGGTGCTCGCGATCGAACTGCTCGGCGCCGCGCAGGCGGTCTACCTCCGTGCCGCGGGTCGGGATCGACTGGGCGCCGGCACGCGGGCTGTCTACGAGGTCGTGCGCGACTGCGTGCGGCCCGTCGTCGAGGACCGCTCCCTGGCGGAGGATGTCGCGCGGCTGGAGGGGGCCATCGACGATGGGACGCTGGAACGGGCCGCCGCCGACGCCCTGGGGGATCTCTGGCCCCCCGCGCCGCTCTGAGCGGCGGGTGGCTCCTCTGCGAGCCCAACGTGAGCGAGGGACGCAACCCACGCAGGATGGCCCGCTTCGCGGCGGCGGTCGAGGGAGTTCGCGGCGTTGAATGTCTCCACACATCAGCCGACCCGGACCACCACCGCATGGTGCTCGCCTACCGGGGAGCCCCGCCGGATGTCGTCCGCGCGACGACCGCGCTCGCGGCCGCCGTGTTTGCGGAAGTGGACCTTCGGCGGCACCGGGGCCGGCACCCCCGCATCGGCGCGCTGGATGTCGTTCCCTTCGTGCGCGGCCCCGGCTGTCCCGAGGTCGATGCGCTCGGGGCGGCCCGGTCCTTCGGCGCGTGGGTGGCGCGGCGGGGCGTCCCGGTCTTCTTCTATGAACGGGCGGCGACGGCCGAGGAGCGCGCTTCCCTCCCCCGTGTCCGATCCGGACAGTTCGAGGGTCTGGCCGGGAAACTGTCCAGCCCCGAATGGAAACCGGACCTCGGCCCCTCGGCGCCTCATCCGTCGCTGGGGGCCGTCGCCATCGGCGTGCGGGGGCCGCTCGTGCGCTTCAACGTGAACCTCGATACGGCGAATCCGGCGCCGGCCCGGCGCATCGCGGCGGCGATCCGGGAGTCGGGCGGCGGGCTCCGGCACGTCCGGGCGCTCGGCATTCCGCTCCGGCGACGGGGGTTGACGCAGGTGTCCATGAACCTGACGCGCTACGCGGCGACCGGGATCGATACGGTGTACGAGCGGGTCGCCGCAGGCGCGCGGGCGGAGGGCGTGGCCCTCGCGGGATGCGAGTTCATCGGTCCGGTGCCCGCCGCGGCCATCCGCGGCCTCGATCCGGCGCGGCTGGACGCGGAACTCCAGCCGGACCAGATATTGGAGTTGCCGGCGACCGGGGACGGCGAAGAGGGAGGAGAGGCATGAAACCGGGCGGACCCATCCGGGCGCCGAGGGGAACGACGCTCTCCTGCAGGGGGTGGCACCAGGAGGCGGCCCTCCGGATGCTCATGAACAACCTCGATCCGGACGTGGCGGAGCGTCCGGGGGACCTCATCGTGTACGGGGGCGCGGGCAAGGCGGCGCGCGACTGGACGGCGTACGCCAGGATCGTGGAGACGCTCCGCCGACTCGAGAACGACGAGACCCTCCTCGTCCAGAGTGGAAAGCCGGTCGGCGTGTTCCGCACTCACGACGAGGCGCCGCGCGTCCTCATCGCCAACGCCCACCTCGTGCCCCGCTGGGGGGATATCGACGAGTTCCGGCGTCTCGACGCCCTGGGGCTCACGATGTACGGGCAGATGACGGCGGGTTCGTGGATCTACATCGGCACGCAGGGGATCCTCCAGGGGACGTACGAGACGTTCGCGGAACTCGCGCGGCAGCACTTCGGCGGCTCCCTCGCGGGCCGGCTGGTGGTGACCGCCGGGCTGGGCGGGATGGGGGGAGCGCAGCCGCTCGCCGCCACGATGAACGGCGGGGCCTTCCTGGGGATCGAGGTCCGCGAGGATCGCATTCGCCGCCGCCTCGACACGGGCTACTGCGACCGCATGGCGACGGACCTCGACGAAGCGCTGGAGTGGCTCTCCGCCGCCATGGACCGGCGGGAGGCGCTTTCGGTGGCCCTGCTCGGAAACGTCGCCGAAGTCCTGCCGGCGCTGGCGGCGCGCGGCATCGTGCCCGACGTGCTCACGGACCAGACCTCCGCGCACGACCTCCGCCTCGGCTACATCCCGGCGGGCCTGTCGGTGGAGGAGGCGGCGACCATGAGCGATTCGGACCCGGACGGCTACGTCGAGCGGGTACTCGATTCGATGGTGGCGCACGTGTCGGCCATGCTCGCGCTCAAGGCCCGAGGGGCGATCGCGTTCGACTACGGGAACAACCTGCGCGGCCAGGTGGCCGACCTGCGCGGCATGGCGGAGGCCTTCGACATCCCCGGCTTCGTCCCGGCCTTCATTCGCCCCCTCTTCTGCCGGGGTGCGGGCCCCTTCCGCTGGGCCGCTCTCTCCGGCGACCCCGAGGACATCGCGGCGACGGACGCCGCCGTCCTCGAGACGTTCCCCGGGAAGGACGCGCTGGGCCGATGGATCCGCCAGGCGCGCGAGCGGGTGCGCTTCCAGGGTCTCCCGTCGCGCATCTGCTGGCTCGAGTACGGCGAGCGGGCAGAGATGGGCGAGCGCTTCAACTGGCTCGTGAAGACGGGACGGGTGCGGGCGCCGATCGTGATCGGCCGCGACCACCTCGACACCGGCTCCGTGGCGTCGCCGAATCGGGAAACAGAGGGCATGCGGGACGGCTCGGACGCGATCGCCGACTGGCCGCTGCTCAACGCGATGCTCAACACCGCCTGCGGGGCGAGTTGGGTCTCGATTCACAACGGGGGCGGCGTGGGCATCGGATATTCGACGCACGCGGGCATGGTGTGCGTCGCCGACGGGACCGAGTCCGGCAGCCGGCGTTTGGAACGCGTACTCACGGCGGATCCGGGGAGCGGCGTCATGCGACACGCCGACGCGGGATACCCGGAGGCGATCCGCACGGCCCGCGAGCGTGGGGTCGACCTTCCCATGCTCGAATAACCGTCCGCATTCCGCCATGCCGCGCCTCGCGAACATCGGCTGTCTCGCCACCTGTGCGAACCCCGTCGGCCAGGACGACATCGGGCTCATCCGGGACGCCGAACTGGTGTGGCGCGATGGGATGGTCCGCTGGGCCGGGCCCGCCGCGGCGCGACCGGCGGAATACGAGACCGAGCCTGCGTGGAGCGCTGACGGGAAGCTCGTCATTCCTGGACTCGTGGACGCGCACACCCATTTGGCGTTCGGCGGCTGGCGGGCGGGCGAGTTCTCCGAGCGGCTCCGGGGCCGCGACTACCTGGAGATCGCCGCGGCCGGCGGCGGGATCGCATCCACCGTGCGGGCCACGCGCGCGCTCGACGAGGAGGCTCTTCTCGCGCGGGCGCACGGATTCCTCGCGGAGATGGTGTCCCTCGGGATCACGACGGTCGAGGCGAAGAGCGGGTACGGGCTGGACCTCGAGGCGGAACTCCGGCTCCTGCGGGTGTACCGGCGGCTCGGCGAGATGGGCCCCGCACGGATTGTCGCGACCTGCCTCGCCGCGCACGTCGTGCCTCCGGAATGGGCCGCGGACCGGGCGGGCTACGTGAGGCTCGTCACGGAGCGGATCCTGCCCGCCGTGGCCGAGGAGGGGTTGGCCGAGTTCTGCGACGTGTTCGTCGAGGACTCCGCCTTCTCGGCGGACGAGGCGCGGCGGATTTGTGAACGGGGACGCGAATTGGGGTTACGGCCGAAACTCCACGTGGACCAGCTCTCCGGGGGTGGCGGGGCCGAACTCGCGGGGTCTCTCGGGGCGGTATCCGCGGATCACCTGGAGTACGTGTCGGAAGCCGGGATCGAGGCGCTCGCGGTGGCCGGTGTGGTCGGGGTCACGCTCCCTCTCGCCAGCCTCTACCTGAACCAGGCTCCGGCCCCCGCCCGGGCGCTCATCGACGGCGGCGTCGCGGTGGCGGTGGCCAGCGATTTCAACCCCGGCACGGCCCCGTCCTATCACCTGCCCTTCGCCATGACGCTGGCCTGCGCGCGACAGCGGATGACACCCGCCGAAGTGCTCAAGGGCGCGACGCGCTACGCGGCCCGCGCCGTCGGCCGCGAAGGTGAGGTCGGGTCGCTGGAGCCGGGTGCCGCGGCGGATTTCGCGGTCATCGATGCGCCGGACGTGGAGCACTGGCTCTACCACCTCCGCCCCAACGCGTGCGTCGCCGTAGCGAGCGGTGGCGAGCTCCGCCATGGAGGGCTCCAAAGGGCATAGCCGCAGGCCGCAGCCCCGCGGCGTCTCGAGCGGGGCCGCGGCAGCGCGGGATCAGGCGCCGGGATTCGCCGCGGAGTCGAGCGTGACGGTGTCCCCGTCCAGCCTGATCACAGTGCGGTTCCAGCCGCTGTCGCGTCGTCGGATGAGGCGGAGCATCTCCGCGGCCGCGTCGAGCAGGTCCGCGGCGATGAGCTTGCCGCCGTAGCTCTCGCGGATCGTGCGCACGGGCGTGTGGCCGACGACGTGGATGCGGGCCTCGAAGCGCTCCAGGACGGCATCGAGGTGGGCCCCGAGCGAGTCGCTGAGCACGAGATCCCGATACCAGAGCACGCTCTCCGGTCCGAAGAAGAAGTCATACCTGCGGTAGATCTGGGCGGTATCGAGCCGGGTTTCGCGCGCGTATTCCCGGAGGAACGCTTCGTCCCGCCAGCTCGTGAACAGCGGTTCCGCGATGAAGGTCCGCAGTGTGTCCTGGTACGCCTCGAGGGAGTGATCGACGTAGGCCGGACTCACGCCTCCGTGCGCGAACAGCAGGTCCTCCAGCCGCACCAGCCCGGGCTTGGCGGCGATCCAGTTTCCGAGGACGGACCGGTCCGGATCGAACAGCGTCTCATAGGACATGCCGTGCAGCTCGCCGATCGTCTGTTCCTTCGGCGCCACGTAGCGGAGGTCGCCGGACAGAACCATCGCTTCATGGTTGCCGAGGAGGGTGACGACCCGGCCGCCCGCCGCCATGGCTTCCCGTTCCAGGCCGTAGACGAACCAGAGCAGGCGGGTGACGTCGTTGCCCCGATCGAACAGGTCTCCGAGGAAGGCGACGACGGCGTCGCCGCCCGTCCAGCGCAGCTCGGCGTCGATCAGGCCGGCCAGGCCGAGCAGCGAGACGACCCGGTCGAACTCGCCGTGTACGTCTCCGAACACGAACACCGAGTCGTGGCCCGCGAGGTCGACTTCCGCGGGCGGGGGCTCCGCCCAGATGCGGGTGCGGTGAAGAACCGCGGCCCCGTCGGCGCCGTCCCGAGGTTCCCCCCCGAATTCGAGCGCGATTTCGGGCGCCCGTACCCGCAGGCGAGCCGTGTGCGCGTATCCCGGGTCCGTCCTCTGCTCATCGACGACCTGTCCGTCCACGATCGCCCGGACCAGGCCGGGCCCCTCCTTCTCCGTCAGCCAGCGGACTTCGAGGCCGGCGTCGGCGAACGCGACGTAGAGTCCGTACTCCCCCGCGACGTGCCAGCCGGGCTGCCCCGGCCGCGGAGGCTGTCCGGCCGCCGGCGTCGCGTCGCCGGGAGCGGGCATGGAGCCGGTCCAGCCCGCCCCCGCGCCGGCGACGGCAACGCCCAGCAGACCGGACATCCAACGCCGACGCCTCAGGGGATCAACTCGTAGCGGCCTTCGTCCACCCGCTCGAGGAGGCGGACGATGCGCCGGTGCATGGCCCGGATCTCGGACTCCGTGAGACCGAGCTGGATCCGCTCCCCGTCGCGGCGGACCCCGCGGCCGGGGTCGAGGTTCTCCGTCGGCTCCACCTCCACGAAGTTTCCGCCCCGCAGCTCGAGCTGGACGAGGACCCCGAGTTGGGCCTGCAGCTCTTCGACCGAGAGGCCGCGCAGCCGGTCGATCGCGGAGGCCGGATAGCGGTCGAGCTGGAGATTGCGCCAGCGCGTGCCGCGGTTGCTCTCCTCGCTGGCGAACGCCACGCCGTTGTCGACGCTGAACACGCGCGGCCAGGCGGGGTCCATCGACTGCACGAAGTTCCCCTCGTTCGAGTCGCTGTGGCGGATGATGTAGGTGAGCAGGTTGAAGTTCCCGAGCAGGCGCTCGTAGGCCTCGTCTTCCTCGATTCGGTCTTCGTCCGGCAGCTCCTCCGGAAGGTCGACGTTGAACATCCAGTACTGGAGCGCGACGAGCGTCATGGGCCACTCGTCGAACGTCGGCTCCGGTGGAGTGGCCGCGTCTCCCGTCCCGGCGACCGTGGCCCGGACCACATCGAGCGGGAACGCGCGGATCGCGGTCGGAGGGACGACCATTTCCCGTTCGTCGAGGAAAAGGGACTGGACGTCGTAGGCCGCGAGCTCGTAGCGGGGCCGGTTGTTGAACTCGTCCGCCCCCTCGGCGGCCGGGGCGTACTTGACCTGGAGCACGTGGTCGCCGGACTGCAGCGTCACGCGATACGTGCGCTCGCCGGGAAGACCGCGGGACGGGTGTACGTCGAGGACCTGGATTTCGCCCTCGCGCAGGATCCGTTCGATCTCGGCGATGGGGAGAAGAAAATTGGCGTCCTGAGCCGCCGCGGGAGCCGGCGCCGCAACTGCGGCCAGCGCCGCGACGAGGACAAGGGCGCGTAACGGATCGGCGCATCGCGTCATGCCGAAGCCTCCTTCCGTGCGGGACCCATGGGCTGCCGGAGCGGGATGGCTACGTCGAACGTCGTCCCGCGTCCCGGTTCGCTCTCCACCGCGATGTCTCCTCCGTGCTGGTGCACGATCTGGAGTGTGATCGCGAGACCCAGCCCCATCCCGATCCGCTCGCCCTTGGTGGTGAAGCCGGGCTCGAAGATCTGATCGATGACGTCGTGCGGGATGCCCCGGCCCGTGTCCGCGACGCGGACATGCGCGTGGTCCCCTTCCGTGCGCGTCCGGATCGTGAGTACGCCACCGTCGTGCATGGCCTGGGCCGCGTTGTGCACGAGGTTCATGAACACCTGGTTGATGCGGTTCGGATGGCACACGACCGGCGGCAGGTCCCCGAAGTCGCGGACGACCTCGATCTCCCTCAGCTCGTGTCCGAGCAGGGCCAGCGTGCCCTCGATCCCCTCGTGCAGGTCCACGGGGCGAGGCTCGGAGGTCGTGGGCCGGCCGAAGTTCCGCAGGTTCCGCACGAGATTCACCATGCGTTCCACCGCGATGCCATTGGTTCGCAGCACCGATTCCGTGGCCCGCACGACCCTCCGGACCTCGTCGAGTTCGTCCGGCGTGACGACCTCGTCCTCGAGGATCTCCCCCAGCTTGAGGAGCGCGCGCTCGATGACGTGGTGGTTGCTGTTCAGCGCGCCCAGCGGGGTGTTGAGTTCGTGGGCGATCCCCGCGACCAGCATGCCGAGCGTCGCCAGTCGGGCCTGCGTGATCTCCCGGGCTGTCGGCTCGAGTCGCGGGTCGCTCACAGAAAAGCCTGTATCCAGCGCTGCCGGAGCCCGGCGAGTTCGTCGTTGGCCGCCTCGAGTTCGGCGATGCGTTCGGTCAGCGCGCGAAAGAGGCGGCTTCGCTCGACGCCGTTGCGGATGGCGAAGGCCAGCGCGTCGTTGTTCCACGGCTTCTCGAGGTACTGGTAGAGTCCGGCCTCGTTGATCCCGAGGATGGCGTTTTCCTTGTCAGCGTAGCCCGTGAGCAGGATCCGGGTCGCCTCCGGCCTCAGCCGGCGGGCTCGCGTCAGGAACTGCACCCCATCGAGTTCGGGCATCATCAGGTCGGCCACGATCGCGTGGACCGGTTCCTCCTCGAGGTGGGCGAGCGCGTCGCGCACGGATGTGAAGGGGAGCACGAGATGGTCGGTTTCCAGCTCCAGGAATCCCTGAATGGCGTCCACGACCATGTCCTCGTCGTCGACGACCATCACGGTGCCGCCGTCCGGCTTGATCTCATCCATGTCGGATCATGTCATCGCCAGGCCGCGAACGCGACTCGCGAGCCCCCGGAGCAGGTCGAGGCCGAGTTCCGGATGGTCGATGAGGAGGTCTCGAAAATCCTCCCGGGTGATGCGCAGCACGCGGGTGGGCGCGACGGCGCGCGCCTCGACGACGCTCGGGTGTTCGTCGATCAGCGCCCACGTTCCGAACGCCTCTCCGTCCGTGATGGAGATCGATCCCTCCCCCTCCCCCTCGAGCGAAACGTCGCCGTGGATCACGAGGTAAAGGGCGTCCGTCGGCTCCCCCCTGCGGATGAAGATGGCGTCCGGCCGTACCTCGACCTCCCTCGCGATGGAGGCGAGGAGCGCGAGTTGCCGGCTCTCCACGCCCGAAAGGAGATCCACGTTCTGCAGGCGGAACACTTTTTCGATCAGTTCCATCTCTTCCTCATCTCGTTCGTCTCCCGGCTCCCGCGCGGAGGTCGCCACCCGTCGCGCCAGCCGGCGGGCGACCAGCGCCAGCGCCGGTTCCGCCGGCGTGAAACCGTGGAGGGTTTCTCCCATCGCACCGGGGTCGGTTTCGAAGGATGTCCAGAGCGCGCACCTCGCGATCCAGGCGTCCTCATCGTCCCACAGCTCCCGCAGCACATCCCCCGCCTCGCGCGAGGGCCCCTCGGGGATCTCCTCCGCGAGCACCGGCCTGAGGTCCAGGAAGGTGCGGTGCCCGACGGTCGTCTCGATCCACTCCAGCGCATTCGCGCGGCGCCGCGGCTGTCCGCTCTCAAGGGCCAGATAGCTGCGCCGCATCGGCTGTTCGGGGTACACGAGCCCAAGCCACCGGAAGACACTCGCCCGCCGGTCTCTCCTCGCCTCTTCGAGCGCCCGGAGGAGCAGCGCTCCGGGCATCGACGCCGGCACACCCTCGAGCGCGGAGGCCGCGCGGGCGTAGCGCCGGGACGCCTGGACCTCGCGCTCCACGGCCTCGAGCACCCTCCCCTCCGGGAACGTGAGGTGGTCGTGACTGGTGCGCAGCCGGTGGAGCGACACGAGGGCCTGGTCGTCGAGGGCCTGTTCGGTCTCAGGCAGCAGGTAGGACGTGATGAGGGCATCGATCGTCGCGGGCGTCGCGATCTCGCCGAGCACGCTCGCCACGCCCCGGCGTACCCAGGGGTCGCCGGCCGGGTCGGAAAGCGCCGCAAGGAGCGGCTTGACGATTTCCTCTCCCCGTCCCGCGAGGCCGTCGCGAGCCGCACTCCGGGTCCGTGGGAGCGCCAGGGACGCGATGGCCGCCTGCACGAGCTCCGGCTGCGGAAGCCGGGAGGCGCTGCGCGCGGCCGCCGCCGCGACCTCCTCGCGCGGATCCGAGATGAGTTCGAGGAGGACGCGCTCCACCGCCGGATGACCGGGGACGAGCCCCGCCGCCATCGCCAATTCGCGGGCGGCGGGGCCTTCGAGCGTCCCCCGCTCGTGTTCCCGCAGCAGGTGTTCGAAGCGCGGGGTCGCGATGCGTTCGGCCCGCGCCGCGCCGAAGTCGCTGAACAGGCAGTCGAGCGCGGCCGAGCGGGCGTTCGTCGAGTCCGAGTCGAGGAGCGGGATGAGGACATCGCGGGCGCGCGGCGCCGCCTTCAGCGCGAGGAGCCGGGCCGCGGCGCGCCGCACGGCCGAATCCGGATCCTCGAGCCGGGCCCGCACGGCGGCCTCGTTCGAGAGGCCGGGGGCGCGCGACAGCGATCGCAGCGCCCGTGCCCGAAGGCCGGGGTTCTCGTGCTCGAGGAGGCGGTACAGTTCGGGCGAGAGCGCCTCGATATCCTCCGGCGTGGCGCCGCGCAGCACGTCGAAGGCGAAGGCGACCTTCAGCGGCCGCTCATCCTCGAGCGCCTCCCGCGCCAGAGCCAGCGCGCCCACGTCCGCCATCGACACGAACGTTCCGCGCAGGCTCGCGAAGCGCCCCTCGAAGGACTGGGCGAGACTCGCGACGTACGACTTTCGCACCCTGAGGAAGGCGAACAGCAGGACGCCCGCCAGGGCCACGCCAACAACCCCGAGGATGATGAGCCGGCCCATGATCGAAAGGCCCGCGAGCGCCAGCGAAGGGATCGCGATGAGCACCCCCGAAAGCGCCTTCCCCAGCCCCTTCTCCACCGCGACGTCGATGTAGGATTTCGCCTTGAGCTTGATGTCCTCCGGGACAGGGACATAGAGGATCTCGCGGCCCGTGCGCTCGGCCGAATAGCGGAACGTCTTCTCCGTCGTCCGGGCCCCGACGGCGACGGCGAGCGCGGCGGTGGACAGCCACACGGCGGCGGCGAGCGCCCCGGTCGCGAGGATCACGGCCACGGGGAAGATGATGACGGCCACCGCGGCCCCCCAGCGGCGCAGAACGGGACGCAGCGCGAGGAGGACGACGATCGGCAGCCACTGCGTGAGGACGTCGACGAAGGCAAGGAAGCCGGCGATCGCGCCCAGATCGGTGAAGACCTCGCGCGTGAGCGTGTTGTACTGGTAGTCGATGAACTGCTTGACGACGATCGTCAGGAGCACGGTGGCCGCGATGAGCCGCACCTGCGGATTCGCGGCCATGCGCCGCAGGTCGCTGCGCTCGAGTTCGGGATCTTCCGCGTGCGCGTACTCCGACGGCGGCTCCGGAGGCTCCCGCGACCAGACGAGGGCGAGGCCGCCCGCCAGCACGAGGAGCGCGGCCCCGGCCACCAGCAGCAGGTTCTCGGACGGGCCGCCGCCCGAGGTGAAGACGGTCGTGAGGAGCGCTCCGAGCGTGGCCCCGGCCGAACCCGAGGCGATGACGATGGGATAGGCGCGTTTCGCATCGCGGGCGTTGTAGAAGACCTGCGTCGCGATGTAGAAGTGCGTGACGAGCGAGGCCGCCAGCACGTCGTACCATCCGTAGAAGACCAGCCCGAACCAGGCCTCCCCCGGCTGGTAGAGAAGGCGGAAGGCAACCATGCTGAGGGCGAAGAACGCCGCCGTCAGGGGGATGAGGCGGCGCCACGAGATGCGGTCCGAGAGGAAGTTGTAGAAGGGGGCGACGACCACGACCGCCGCGCTGATGAAGTACACCTGGTAGAAATCGCCCGCGGCGAGGCCCGAGAGCGCGAAGGCGCTGCGCAGGGGACGCAGGATCCCGATGACGAAGAGCACAAGCGCCGCCAGCCCCATCATGGCGAACAGCTTGCCCGCCCCGCCCCCCCGCGCGAAGGCCGCGCGCAACTTCATGTCCTCTCCGAGGCCGGGGTGGCTTCGGCCCCCCGGTCGGTCCATCTTTCGGGACTTCGGGGCGTGGCGCAGTCCGGTAGCGCACCTGCTTTGGGAGCAGGGGGTCGCCGGTTCAAATCCGGCCGCCCCGATTGAACGTGCGCAAGGTCACCGCAGGACTTCGTCACCGCAGGACTTCCCTTTCGATCCATCCCCTCGCCTGCCGAATCGCCTTCGCACGGTGACTCGTCGCCGTCTTCACCGCGTCCGGCAGTTCGGCGTAGGGGCGGTCGTGGCCCTCCGGCACGAAGAGCGGGTCGTAGCCGAAGCCTCCCGAGCCGCTGGGTCGGCGCGCGATCCGGCCGCGCACGACGCCCTCCACGACTTCGTGCCGCAGATCGTCCGTGAGCGCAACCGCGCAACGATAGTGCGCCCCGCGGCGTCCCGCGTCCACGTCTTCCAGCCGCTCGAGCAGCCAGCGGTTGTTCGCTTCGTCCCGTCCCCAGCGCGCGACCCGGTCGGGGGGAGCGAAGCGCCGCGTCCGCACGCCCGGGCCGCCCCCGAGCGCGTCCACGCAGAGCCCGGAATCGTCCGCGAGCACGGGGAGGCCGGACCGGCGGTGAAAGTACTTCGCCTTGGACAAAGCGTTGCGCGCGAAGGTGTCGAAGGGTTCGAGGTCGTCCTCTTCCTCGTGTTCAGGCAGGCCGAGATCCTCCGGGCCGAGCAACCGCACGGGAAGGTCGGCGAGGAGGCCGCGGATTTCGCGGAGTTTGTGGGTGCTGCGCGTGGCGACGAGGACCGGGGGCGGGTTCAGTCCGCCCAAAGGCTCTCCGCCGTGAGACTCTCCGCGAACTCCGGGTAGACCTTCCAGAGGTATCCGCCCATGACGAGCGCCGCGAAAACGTTCCCGACCAGAATCGACCACCAGGCGAGTTCCTCGAGGATCCAGCCGCCCAGCATCGCGACCATGGCGATGAAGAAGACCTCGAAGATGACGAACAGCACGATGATGCCGAGGGCCAGGGGCGGGAACCTGGACACCTGTCGCGCGAGGCCGGACACCGCGACGCCGAACAGCACGAAGAAGGCGAAGTGGGCGAGCGTGTATCCGAGGACGGGCGCGAGGGAGATCTCGACCGCGGCCGGCGTGGGGGCACCGCGGAAGAGGACGGTCGCCAGCGCTGCCGGCGTATAGAGCGGCTGCCGGAGCATGGTGTCGATGATGAGGAACCAGAGCGCGACGACGAGGGCGCCGAGGAGCCCCGCGTAGATGCCGTGGCGCGTGACCCTGTGCGTCTGGAGGAAGTTCATCATCCCCACGATGCCGGGCTCCGAACTCACCCAGTGCATGTGAGTGAACATCACGACCCCGGCGAGCGCGTTCCCGAAGAAGACCGCCGGCCATCCCGGCGCGGAGATCACGAGTCCGGCGGGCGCCCGGATGAGTCCGACGTAGAACACGAGGGAACACACGAAGAGCCCGTAAAGCGCGCCGATGAACACGTTGCGCGGGAGGCCCGCCCACTGAACGAGCGCCGCGGCCAGCATCCCGAGCCCGGCCCAGGCCGTGAAGTGGATGAACGTGAACCCCACGATGACGCCGGCGGACGCTTCGACCTCGGCACGGCTGATGATGGCCCCCCAGAGGAAGGCGGGGGTCTGGAGCGGCGTCCCCTGCCCGAGATCGTAGAAGTAGAAGAGCACCGCGAGGACGAAACCGCCCAGCAGCCCTCCGACGAGCCCGGCCCGGATCCTCCGCCTCAGCGTCAGCATGGGCTCAGCATGGGGTCAACATCGGAGTCAGCATGGGCTCAGCACGCGGAGTCCGGGTCGACGGCGCGGGCCGCCTCCCATTCGCGCTGTTCCTCCAGCGCTCTCTCGACCTCCCGCTGGCGCTGCCGGCGGCGCGCCCGGAAGATCCCGCCCCCGATGACGACGAGCAGCAGGTAGGGCATCGCCGCCATGAACACGAACATCAGGAGGAATCCCGCCTGTTCGTCCGGCGTATGCTGCATCTGCGGGGCCGCCGCGAGGACGGCGAGAGTGTTCGGCACGGCTGCTACAGCTTGTCGAGGACGAGCACGGCCATCAGCAGTGGAAGATACAGGATCGAGGCCCGGAACAAACCCCGGGCGTGCGCCGGCGTCGCGGAGCGGGCGAACCGGAGCGCGGTCCACAGGAAGCACCCCCCGAGTCCGAGCGCGACCGCGAAGTAGACGACGCCCGTGAGGCCGAGAACGCTCGGGAGGAGACTCACCGGGATCAAAGTGAGCGCGTAGAGCAGCGCCTGGTGACGCGTCCGGCGGCCCTCGAAGTCGCCGACGGAGAGCATGCGAAGCCCCGCGGCCTGGTAGTCGTCGCGGAGCAGCCACGCGAGGGCGAGAAAATGTGGCAGTTGCCAGACGAAGAGGATCGCGAACAGCGCCCATCCGCCGGGACCGAACTGCCCGGTGGCGGCGGTCCAGCCCCCGAGAATCGGCAGCGCCCCGGGCACTGCGCCCACGATGGTGGAGAGGGAGTGGACGCGCTTGAGCGGCGTGTAGACGAAGTCGTAGGAGACGAACGTGGCGAGCGCGAGTCCCGCCGTGATCGGATTGACCGCGATCCACAGCCAGACGATCCCCGCCGCGGCCAGAACCCCGGAGACGACCGCGGCCGGCGGCGTCGCGATCCGGCCGGCCGGCAGCGGCCGCGCGCGCGTGCGCCCCATGAGCGCGTCCACATCCCGTTCCAGCACCTGGTTCATCGCGCTCGTCCCGGAGGCGACGAGCGCCACGCCGGCCATGGCCTGCGCGAAGAGGGCGAAGTCGAAACTCGCCGCGCCAAGAAGGAAGCCGGCGGCCGCGCTCGCGACGACGAGCGCCGTAATGCGTGGCTTCGTCAGTTCGACGTATGCGGGAAGCGTCGCCCGCAGCGAGCGCACCCGTCTCGAGATCCCCGCGCGCGGGACTCCGCGCGTCTTGAGCAGCGTTCCGGCCTCCACGACGGGGTCGCGCCTACACGTACTCCATCATGATCGCGATGATCATGATGGCCACGGCCGGAAGCGGCGCCAGCGCCACCAGCCGCAAACGGTTGGGTTCGAACTTCAGGTGCATGTAGTAGAGCGCGACGAGCAGCGCCTTCCACCCCGCCATGATGAGCAGCGACGTAACGATCATCCACTTCGGAATATCGAGGTAGACCACCCCCACCTCGAGGGCCGTGAGGATGGCCAGGTACAGCCAGATGAGCATGTACTTCGGGTGCTCGTGCCCGTGATCGTCCGCGGCGCCCGCCGCGTGTCCTCCGGCTTCACTCATTCGTTCGCTCCGTATCTCTCGGCCAACAGCCCCAGGTGTCTGGCTAGATGAGGTAGACGATCGTGAACAGGATGATCCACACGAGGTCGACGAAGTGCCAGTAGAGGCCGAGCACCTCGATCCCGTGGGTGTTGTCCGCGCCCCAGTGGCCCCGCCAGGCGCGGATCGTGGCCCAGGCGAGGCAGATCACACCGAGGAGGACGTGGAAGCCGTGGAAGCCCGTCATCGTGTAGAAGGTGGCCCCGTACAGCCCGGACGCCGGCGTGAACCCGTGGCTCCCCTGCCACGACTGGTGCAGCACGAGTTCGGTGTACTCGAACACCTGCACGCCCAGGAAGGTGGCTCCGAGGATCGTCGTCGACAGGAGCCAGAGCTTGATCCCCTTCTGGTCTCCCATCTGCGCGGCCGCGAAGGCCTTCACCATCGTCACCGAACTGCAGATGAGGAGGAAGGTGTTGAACGCGGTGATGGGGACCGCCAGTACCTCGTTCGGCTCCGCCCAGGTATCGGATGCCCCGAAACGGAGCACCACGTACGAGCCGATGAGGCCCGCGAAGAACATCACCTCCGAGCACAGAAACACCCACATGCCCACCTTCTGGGTGTAGACATCGAGCCCTCTCTCGGGGACCCGGCCTGCGGTCGCGGCGTGTGCCATCTCGTCAGTTCCCTTCCATGCGATTTAGTGGCTGCCGGCGGCCGGGCTCACGACATCCGGCCGTTCGTTCTGCGCCAGCCAGTCCTTGTCCTCCACATCCGGGTGGCTGTACTCGTGCGGACCGTGGTAGACGACCGGGACTTCCTCCCAGTTGCCGTGCTTCGGCGGCGAGGGCGTCTGCCACTCCAGCGTCGTCGCGTTCCACGGATTCGCCTCGGCCTTCCTCCCCTTCTTCAGGCTCCAGAAGAAGTTGAACGCGAACAGGAAGCCGGATGCGAAGAGCCCGAACGCCGACCACGTGATGAGCGCGTTCGTGTCCTCGATCCCCTGCAGGTGCGCGTAGCCGGTGGAGTCGTAGATGCGCCGCATCATCCCCACCATCCCCACGCCGTGCATCGGGAAGAAGACCAGGTTGAAGAAGACGAACGTGAGCCAGAAATGGATCTTGCCCAGCGTCTCGTTCATCATCCGTCCGAACATCTTCGGATACCAGAAGTAGATCGCCCCGAAGAGCGCGAAGAGGCTTCCGCCGAAGAGCACGTAGTGGATGTGCGCCACGATGAAGTACGTGTCGTGGATGTAGATGTCGACCGGCGTCGAGGCCATGAAGACGCCCGACAGGCCTCCGATCGCGAACATCGCCACGAACCCGATCGCGAACAGCATCGCCGAGTGGAGCTGGAGGTTCCCGCGCCACATCGTGCCCATCCAGTTGAACGTCTTGATCGCCGAGGGCACGGCGATGAAGAGCGTCGAGACCGTGAACGTGAGTCCCAGCATCGGGTTCATCCCGCTCTGGAACATGTGGTGACCCCACACGATGAACCCGAGGAAGGCGATCGAGACGAGCGCCAGGACCATCGCCTTGTAGCCGAACACCGGCTTCCGCGAACCCACGGAGAGGATCTCGGAGGTGAAGCCCATGGCCGGGAGGATGAGGATGTAGACCTCCGGGTGGCCGAAGAACCAGAACAGGTGCTGCCAGAGGAGCGGCTGTCCCCCGCCCTCCGGGAGGAAGAAGCTCGTCCCGATGGTCTGGTCGAAGATGAGCATGATCCCGGCCGCCGACAGGACGGGCATCGCAAGCAGCGCGAGGATGGCCGTGATGAACAGCGACCAGATGGTGAGCGGCATGCGCATCCAGGTCATGCCCGGGGCGCGCATGTTGATCGTCGTGGTGATGTAGTTCACCGATCCGAGAATCGATGAGAGCCCGATGAAGACGAGCGCGGCCAGCCACAGGATCTGCCCGAGTCCGACGCCGGACAGGTCGGGGCGGGCGCTCAGCGGCGCGTACAGCGTCCAGCCGGCCCCCGCCGCGCCTCCGACGACGAAGAAACTCGCCAGCGTGAGGATGCCCGCGGGCACCATGGCCCAGAAGGAGAGCATGTTGAGCCGCGGGAACGCCATGTCGTGCGTGCCCAGCTGGAGCGGGATGAGGTAGTTCGCCCACACGCCCACGAGCATCGGCATGATGGCGAGGAAGACCATCACCGAGCCGTGCATCGTGACGAGCGCATTGTAGAACTCCGGCAGGATGTACCCGCTCGCGACCATGCTCTCGGGGAAGATCCCGCCCAGCGGCAGCTCGCCCCGCGCCGGCCACGCGATCTGGTACCTCATGAGCATCGCCAGCAGTCCGCCGATCATGAGGAAGAACAGCGTGTAGATCAGGAACTGGATCGCGATGACCTTGTGGTCGGTCGAGAAGATGTACTTGCGCAGGAAGGACTGCTCGTGCTCCTCGTGCAGGATCGCCTGCCCGGTCGCCTCCGCTACGATCGTCGCCATATCAGCCTTTCTCGATCACTGGGCGGCGGCCGGCGCCTGGCTGGCCTGCCAGGCGTCGAAGTCCGCCGCGCTGTGCACGGTCACGCTCGCCATCATGTAGTAGTGGCCCAGGCCACAAAGCTCGGCGCACGCGATCTCGAAGTTCCCGGTCTGGGTCGCGTCGAACCACACCGGGATGGTCATGCCCGGCACCGCGTCCTGCTTCACGCGGAGTTCGGGGATGAAGAAGGAGTGGATCACGTCCTCGGACTCGAGCAGGATCGTGATGTCCTCGTTCACCGGGAAATGGAACTGGTTGCGGACCGTGAAGTCGTCGCCCGTCCCCAGCGTCTCATCGACTCCGGGGTAGGTGATGTTCCACTCGAACTGCTTGCCGACGACGAGGAATTCGAGGGCGTCGGCAGGACGGTTGGAGCTTCCCTTGATGTCGTTCCACACGACCGCCGAATAGGCGCCGAGGATCGCGATGATGATCGCGGGGATCACCGTCCAGATGATCTCCAGCCGGTTCGATCCGTGCGTGTAGTGCGCTCTCGCCCCTTCGCGTCCCCGGTACTTGACGCAGAACCAGACGATCCCGCCCTCCACGAGGAGGAACGCGATGCCGGTGATGACGAGGATGATCCAGAACAGCTGGTCGATCACGACGCCGAATGTCGAATAGTTCGGGGGCAGCGCCCAATCCACGAGCGATCTCCTTCCAGATGAGCCAGATGAGCCCTTCGGATGAACGGCAACGCGAGCGGGACCGGACGGCCGTTCGGGCCGCCGGGTCCCGCCCCCGGAGTTACTGGGTGCGCTCCACCCGGATGCGGTTCGTACCGTGCCCGAGGACGAGCGCCTCGCCCAGCGGGACATCGGCGCCCATCATCTCGGCGTTGTAGTCGAAGGTGGCCACGGCCATCTCGCCCGCCATGACGGTCACGTTCGTCGTCATCGTGCCGAACTCCTCGTGCCACGCCGTCAGCGTGTAGTCACCGGCGGGAACGTCGGCGATCGAGAACCTCCCGTCGGCGCCCGTCACCGCGAAGTACGGGTGGTCGACGACACCGATGTACGCCTGCATCCAGCCGTGCACGTCGCAGCGCACCGGCACCATCACCTCCGCCACCTGGAAGCGCTGCGTGCTCGTGATCCCCGCCCGCGGCTGGCTGATGTTGAAGCCGCGGTTCTCGGTCGGCGTGGCGTTGATGTTGTGGAGCAGATTGTCGCTGTTCGAGATCTCGATGTCCTGACCGCTCTGCACGCCGAGCACGTGCGGCGTGTAGCGGCAGTTCACCTGGTCGAGCGCCGCGGCGCCGGACGCGGCCGGCGCGCCGGAGACGCCTTCGCTCAGGTAGACGAACACGTTGGCGAGGCCGCCTTCGGACACGAGGACGCTCTGGGCCATGGGCCCGTCCGCGCCGTAGCCGGCGGCGCAATCCGCCTCGGCCGACATGTCGATGGCCTCCATCGTCGGGACCATCCCTCCGAAGTTGGCCATGCCCGAGATCGTCCCCACCGTGGACGGATCCACCGCCGCCGCGGCCGGGGCCGCCTCGCCCGCGTCGTCCGCGGCACCTTCGGACGATCCGCCGCCGCCGCCACAGGCGGCCATCGCCGCGACGGCCAGCAGGGCGGCCGAGCGGTTCCAGAAATGCGATCGCATTGACTTACCTCCGTACAAGAAGCTGTTGCGCTATCGGCTGTTGAGAGCCCTTACCCGTTGCTTCACCGTTGCTTCACCGTTGCTTTAGCCATCCCTCCGGCGGTCCTGGGCCCGGCGCACGAGAACGAGACCGAAGGCCCCCGTCAAGAGCATGGCCAGCAGGGGCGTAACGACGACCGTGCTGGATGCCGGAGGTTCGAGAAGAATGTAGTACCACGTGCTCACGGAGCTGCGCTTCCCGACCTCGGCGCTGGACCCGTCCCACGCCTGGAAAGCGATGGGCGTCGGCGTGCCCTCGACGAAGTCGAGACCGTCGCTTTCGAGCTCGATCGGACGGCGCAGATAGAGCGTCCAGCGCCCCTCCTCCCACGTCGCTTCCCCCGTTACCGGGTCCTCCGCGAGCGGTTCGACGGAGTCCAGGCCGCGGCCGCGGCCCGCGCCGAGACCGGTCTCCGAATCCCACGTCCAGACGTAGACCGGTTCGCGGGCGTCCCCCATCAGGAAGTACGGCCGGTCGGTGCCCTCCGGCAGCTCGAAGGGGAACTGGAGGAGCACCGCATCCGGGGGTCGCACGGTCGGTGCGCCGGCGCTGTCGAGGGCGATCGGTTCCGCGCCATCGAGGTCGAGCGCGGTCGTGATCTTGTCCTGCCACTCGTCCCAGTTCGGGTCCGGGCTGTTCGATGGGTCGTTCCACTGGACGCGCAGCGCCATGTCGTTCCCGTCGTGCAGCCCCTGCACCCAGAGCCCGTCGACCGTCGGCGCGAAGTTGCGGGGCACCTGGACGACCTGGCCCGACATCGGGAAGTAGAAGGCCTCGACGCCCGCCCACGCCTCCTCTCCGCCGTCGGCGGGGAGCCCGCCTTCGGCGCGGCCCACGCGGATCACCTCGCGCAGCGGCGGTATCTCGCGCGGCCCGAGGGAGGCGAGATAGTGCGCCAACTGCCAGACTTCATCGGGCGAGACGACGCCCGAGTTCATGGCGTCGATCGCCGACGGCATCGGCGTGCCGTCCAGTCCGGTCAACATCCGGGTGTGCATGTCCTCGACGCTGCTGCCGCCGTTGAGCACCCACGCCTCCGTGAGGTCGGCCGCGCGAATGGGGAGGCCCCGCCAATCCTCCAGCGTCGGCGCCGAGGTCCCGTCTCCCCGCCCGGACAGGCCGTGGCACTCCTCGCACAGCATCGTGAGGTAGGCGGCCGCCCCCGCCTCGATCGCCGCGGGACCGCCGCCGGGATCGGACCCGAAGTCGAGCGGTTCGGGGGCCGGACCCTGGCCGAAGAACCGCGAAAAGCTCTTCAGATAGACGATGAGGTCGTCGATCTCCTGGTCCGTGAGATTGGGCCAGCCCGGCATCGTCGTCCCGGGGAGCCCGTTCTCGATCGCGAACCGGATGTCCGCGTCCGTCGGGAGCTGTCCGCTGCCGGTCGTCCGGATCTGGTAGAGCGCCTGCGTGAAGTCCCGGGGCCGGGGCAGCATCGAGGCGGCGGCGGAGCCATCTCCCTGCCCGGTTTCGCCGTGACACTCCGCGCACCAGCGGTCGTACACGACCTTGCCCGCGGCGGCCGCGTCTTCCTGTCCCGATAGCGGGGGCGCGGCGGCGGCGGCGATGACGACGAGTCCGCCAAGCGCGAACATCCCGCGGGCCCGGCGCCGGGGCGCGCTCATTCGTGCCCCCCTTCCCCTTCTTCCTCCCAGGTGCGCGGCGTGAACCCCGTCTGGTCGTAGAGATAGAGGATCGTCGCCCAGATTTCGTCCTGCTCGAGGATCGTCTCCCACGCCGGCATGGCCGAATCCCACGGCGTGCCCTCGCGCGGGAGGCCGGGGCCGCCCTTGACGATGCGCCAGAACACGTAGCTCTCCGTGAGCTGGGGCAGGTTGCCCGAACTCGTGAAGTCGGCGGGCACCGGGTTGAAGGCCGGCGCGTAGTGGCCCTGTCCGTCGAGCAGGTCGCCGTGGCAGGGCACGCAGTTGCGCACGTAGATCCGCTTCCCGACCGCCAGGTGCTCCTCCAGGGAGCCTTCCTCGTGCAGCGGGTTCTCGAGCCCCGTGAGTTCGATCGTCTCGCCGCGGAAGGTGAGCTGGTTCGGCGGCGCGGGGTGGACGGCGCGCAACGTGGCCGGCGCGGCGTAGCTGGGTTTCACCCGCTCGTAGGCGAGCCAGCCGATGATCGCCGGGATCGCCACCATGAGGATGCCCCGCACGGTCCGGCGGTCCGGCTGCACCATCGTCTCGTGGATCGGCTTCTTGAAGCGCTTCCAGCGCGCCTCGTCCGCGCTCATGTAGAGGACGATGCCCACCAGGACGGTGAGCATGTACTGGAGGATGACCGAACTCGGCACGGGAGCGCTCGCCACGCCGATCACCGGGAGCACGTAGCCGATCACCCACTCGAACGCTATGTAGGACACGACGATGACGATCGCGCCCTGCCAGAACGGATGGGACAGGTAACGCTTCATCGGCTACCTCCCGCGCTGTCGGGCGGGACTTCCGCCGCGTCGCCGGGAGCCTCCTCCCCGGCTCCCGAGCCGCCCACGAAGAAGTCCACCAGCACATCGAGTTCGACCGGAGACATGAGATCGCCGAAGATCGTCGGCATCGTCCCGGCAAAGGTCGAGTATTCCTCGTTGATCGTCGCCATCGGATCCACGATCCCCTCGCGGACGAAGGCGGGATCCTGTCCCCGCAACTCCTCGAAGGGGGGCGCGACCATGCCGCCCTCCCCGCCGAGCGCGTGGCAGGCGAGGCAGCCCTGTGCCGTGATCAGCGCGACCGCGTCGACCTGGTTCGGGTCGGTCACGACGGGAGGCGGCGGAGCGGACGCGGCCGCGTCGTCGGCCGCCAGCGCCGCGGCGAAGTCGTCCGCGTTCACCGTGATCTCGCCGCCCTGCGATTGCAGGAAGGCGACGAGCGTCCACAACTCGGCCTGCGACGAAACGATGCTCTGGTCGATCATGATGGGGTCGAAGCCCTCCACGATGTAGGCCGTCGGGTTGACCAGAGACTCCCACAGATAGTCCTTGCAGTTCTGCCCGGGGACGCGCGTCGCGCACACGCCGCCCACCACGCCGAGGAGGTCCGGCGCGCGCGTGCCGAGGCCGTGGCACGCCGTGCAGCCGCCCGCCCCCGCGTAGATCTCCTCGCCGATCGCCGCCAGCTCCTCCGGCGGCATGTCCGCGCTGAGCACGATCTCCCGGGGGACCGCCGACTGCACCTGCGGGATCACGTTCGCCACGAAGGTGAACACCGCCAGCGTCGCCACGACCGTGAACAGGATCTTCAGGTTCGTCATCGCCCCTCCTGCCCGGCCTTCACCTTCGCCTCGGCTTCCTGGTAGACGGAGCGTTCGGCCAGGCCGCCGAGCCAGAATATGAGGCCGACGAGCGCGAAGAAGATGAGCACGCAGATGCTGATGATCGTCGCCGCGGGCCCGAGCGCCGGCGTGAACGCCTGCTCGCTCGTGTCACGGATCACTTCGTAGACGTGCCAGTGCTGCCGGATCCCGCTGCGCGCGAAGCCCATCAGCCCCATGAGCCACGTAAACGTGACGGCGAGGATGAGCAGCGCGTACTGCGACCGGTCCGGCATCCGCCCCCACCGGATCTCGCCCCGGGATCTGGCGCCCCGCAGCATCGCCATGTCGATCCCGATGACGAACAGGATCGTCGCCAGAACCGCGAGCACCTGGTAGACGGAGAAGCCGATCCGCACGATCGCGGTCACGAAGTAGCCGTACACGCCGTAGAACACGACGATGACGGCGCACAGCGCGAAGGCCGCGCCCTGCAGCATCGTCCCCGCGCGGGCCCACGGCACCACGGGATCCTTGTTCGCCCTCCGGTACATGAGGAAGGAGAGGAACGTCGTCAGGATCATGAGGTTGACGGCCGTGTTCTTCGCGCTCATCACCCCGAGCACCTGCAGGAACGGGTGCCGGATCCCTCCCATGGCCGCGATCTCATCGCGATCCGCGATCATCGTGTTCGGCGTGGCCCACACGATGACCCCGAGGACCAGCACGAGCAGCATCCACTTGATGTAGGGCTGGAACCGTTCCGCCCCGGGGATCCGTCCCATGCCGATCCACAGGTAGTAGTTGCCCGCGAGGAAGAGGATGCCGATGAGGAAGGCCTGGATGATCCAGAGCCAGCTCATGAAGCCGCCCATCATCGTGATGCCCATCTGCTGGCTGAACTCGTAGATCTCCCGCCCGAGCCAGTAGCCGGCGAAGGGGAGGACGATGAGCGCGCCGATCGCGATCAGGTTGCCGGTGTAGCCCATCCAGTCGTAGTGCGCGCGCTCCTCGTCGGTCTTGCTCGTGAGGAAGCGGTACGCCGCGTAGGCGCCGACCACCGCGCCGCCGAACACCACGTTCGCCAACAGCCGATGGATGTTGATCGGCATCCAGGTCGCGTTGTTGATCGCGCTCCACAGCTGGACGGTCTGCGGGGCCGTGTCGGCCGTGAGTCCCTCGGGCGGGCTCATCATGTAGGTGAGCCACCCGTTCGCGATGAACATGACGATCGTGCCCCAGACGTTGAGCATGATCCCCAGGCACCAGTGGGCCTTCTTCGCCGCGCCCTTCTTCCACGCGTCCCACCCGTAGTAGTAGAGGTAGAGCGTGAACGATTCGAGGAAGAAGAGGCCCGCGTACACCCACATCGACGGCGCGAAGATCGCCGTCAGGTAGGCCCAGAAGCGGGGGTAGAGCGTCGAGAGGAAGAAGACGAGGATCGCGCCCCAGATCGCGGTCGCGCTGTAGGCCACGAGCAGGAGGCGGGTGAATTCCTTGGCGAGCTTGTCGTACTTCTCATCCCCGCCGAACATCCCGATCGCCTCGATGACGACCGCGAACATCGGCACGCCGAGCACGAAGGCCGCGAACAGCAGGTGGAGCTGGGCCGCGATCCAGACCGCGCCGCGGCGGTCGAGCCCGAGGAAGTTGAACTCGCCGTAGTCGGGCCCCGGCACCTGCGCGAGGAGCGGGAGGGCGACCGCCAGTGCGAGGGCGGCGAGCAGCACGCCGCGGGTGGCGACGCCACGGGTCAACCAGCGCTTCATCGCTTATCCCCCCGTCCCGCGCTCCGCCGACTCCGGGCGAAGAAGGGCATCCGTTTCGAAAAGTCCACCGGCATGGCGCGGCGGACCTCGGTCATCGTGTCGAGCGTCACCTGGGCATGGCCGCGCGCGCGCGCGAACTTCTCCACCCGCTGTGCGACCACGCCGCGCACGAAGCTGGGAATGGCGTTGAGCCGGGCATCGGCCTCCGGGCTCCACGGAAGCTCCTGTTCGGCCGCCGAGCCGTACGTGACGGGCCGGCTGGGCTCGATCGCATCCGCGACGCCGGGCGCCGGCTCGTAGGCGCAGGAAGGATCGGGACCGAGCAGGTCTCCGTCCACCGCGTAGGCGCGGGCGCGGCACCCGCCGCACAGCGCGCGGTACTCGCAGCGCCCGCACTTCCCGCCCGGTTCGCCGTCGCGCAGCAGGCGGAAGACGGTCGCCTCGCGCCAGATCTCGCCGAAGGAGGCGTCGGAGAGGTCGCCGGCCACCTCCGGCATGTACGGGCACGGCGTCACCTTGCCCTCGGGCGTGATGCGGCAGTACTGGACGCCGCAGGGGCAGCGCGTGCGGTAGTTCAGGAGCGGAGAGTCGGGATCACGCTCGTACACGTGTCGCATGAGTTGGGGCTGGCACTTGGAGCGGATCATGAGCCGCCCGCGGTAGTCGCGCTGGAGTTCGGCCAGCCGGGCCACGAGTTCGTCGTTCTCCGCGGGGGCGAGGCCGCGCATCCCCTCGCCCCGCCCCGTCTCGACGAGGAAGTAGACGTTGAGACAGACGGCGCCCTTCGCATCCGCCCAGGCGGCCATGGCGTCGAGTTCATCCCGGTTCCCGCGCGTGACCGTGAACTGGATGAGGAAGTCGAGGCGGTGCTCGGCCAGCCGGTCGACCGCGGCGAGCGTGTCTTCGAGCGCGCCCTCCCCGTGCCGGAAGCGGTCGTGATAGCGCGGATCGAGGGAGTCGACGCTGAGGGCGACGCCCTGGACGCCGGCCGCCTTCAGCGACGCGATGCGTTCATCGGTGAGCCCGGTGCCGTTCGTGCCCACCGTCACCGTGGCGCCGCGCCCCGAGGCGTAGGCCGCGATCTCCTCGAGGTCGGAGCGCACGAGGGGCTCCCCCCCGCTGAGGATGAGGAGCGGCGACGGGCTCGTTTCGAGGATCTGATCGATGACGCGGAAGCAGGCCGCGGTATCGAGTTCCTCCGCGGCCGCGTGCCACGACCCGGCGGAGATGTAGCAATGGGCGCAGGCGAGGTTGCAGCGGCGCGTCAGGTTCCAGGCGACGACGTGCGGGATGGCGACATCGGGTTCGGCCCGCGGAGAGGCGGCGGCGGGGGCGCCGTCCCAGAGTGGACCGGGCACGGCGGGGCTCCGGTTCGCGACAGCTTCCGCGGCCAGCGGGGCCCCGGTCACTTCGCGGGAGATCCCTGCTCCGAAGCGGGAGGGGTGTCCGCTCCCGTCTCGTCTCCCAGTTCCGTGCGCGCGAACTTCTCTACCGCCGCGCGGGCGTCGTCGGGCGAGACCATCTTGAAGTCGACGGGACAGTCGTCCGCCTGCTGCTCGATGTCGCGGATCGGACAGCGCGTCACGCCCGAGGCCTTGGCCTCCTCGATGAAGCGCTTCATCTCCTCGCTCATGCCGTCGACGCCGGCGGCTTCGGCCCGGGCCTGCTTCGCCTTCAACTCGTTGAACATCACGAGCATCGTGTCGAGGTCGAACTCGTCGGCCGCGATCATCGCGTCCTTGTTCTCATCCATCACGAGCGTCGTCACGCGCCACATGCCCTGGTCGCGGGCGAAGCGCTCCACGGTGTTGCGCGCGAGGGGGCGGGCGATGAGCGGCACGCGGCCCAGCCGGTCGAACGCCTCGTGCGTCCAGACGATCGGGTCGGCGGCCGTGCGGTCGCGAGGGATCTGGTTGTCCGTCACCGGGCACTTCGCCATGACGGGGAGCGGGGCCTCGAAGGCGTCGGCGTCGCTCGTCTCCACGACGGTCCGCTTCATCGCCTCGTCCGCCTTCACCTCGGCGAGAGCGAGTTCCTCCGCATCGCCGATCCCCATCACGAGCTGCATGTGGGTCGGAAGGAGCTTCTTGATCGCCTCGTCGAGGCGTTCGTTGGTCACGACGGGCAACTGGTCGCGGTTCCAGAGTTCGGCCTTCTCTCCGTTGGCGCGCCCGTTGGCGGCCTGTCCGACCTCGGCGATCGACGGGGCCGCGCCGGTCTCGAGGGCGTCGCGCGCCACCTGCGCCGTGCCGTTGGCCCCGTTGCCGGTCGCGGCTTTGCCGTCCGCAGCGTTTCCGTCCGCAGCGTTTCCGTCCGCCGGCCGGGAGGTCCGGTACTGCTTCTCATCCTTCGGGTTTGGTACGAAGGCGGCCGCGTAACGGCTCCCCGGGCCGTAGTGCTCGAGGACGAACTCCTCGACGGCCTTGCGCGCGATCCCCAGCGCGAACGGCGGCACGCGCAGGATCCTCACCTCCGCTTCGGGCGCCCACTCGAGCCCGGCTTCGCCATCCTCCTCGATCCAGGGGATCTCCTCGGGCCGGACGTTCCCCGTCCCGATGAGCAGGATGTTCGTGTCGGCGAGGGAGACGAGGTTGTCGGCCTGCGAGCCGATGTCCGTGCCCTCGATGCGGTGCGAGCCGTGGCGGGCCACGACGAGCAGCGAAGGGTCGATCTCGTCGGCCCACTTCAGGAGCGCGTCGAAGGGCTTCCCGATGAGCACCTGGGTCTCGATCTCGACCTCGGGATACTCGCTCGCCATCACCTCCGCCCGCTTGATGTTCGCCTTGCAGAGGCGGAGCAGGCCCTTGTCGATGATGTTGTTGTGGAGCTCTTCCTGTTCCTCGAACTTGAACACCTTCGAGGCCTGGACCGAGAGCACGTCCTTGATGTTGTGGAAGACGACGTGGTGGTACTGCACGTCGAAGGCGCTCGCGATGTAGACCTTGGCGCCGTATTCGCGGGCCATGTCGAGCGCGATCCGCAGGCCCTTGTAGGCGTAGGCCGAGCCGTCCACGCCGACGAGCCACTTTCCGCCCTCCAGCGGCCGGTCGTCGCGGATGATGAGCGCGTCCTTCTCGATCCCGCGCAGCGCGCGCGCCACGACGCCGCCGAGGCGGCTCCGCTCCTGCCGCCCGAGGCCGTGGGCGCCGATGGTGACGAGGTCGTAGTCGCGGCCGGAGGTGCCGGCGAGCTTTTCCTCCTGCTCTTCGTCTTCGGCGAGCAGGCGGCCGTCCTCGCCCAGCTTGACGTCCGTGCGCTGCTTCTCGCTGCCGTCGTAGTTGTGGGCGATGTTGGGATCGAAGCCGATGAGGCTCGGGAGGCGCCCGCCGCCGCGGTTCGCCTCGTTGATGATCTCCTCGTAGTTGATGCCCTCGAGGAGCTGCCGCGTGAGGGTCACCCCGGCTTCGGCGCAACGGCGGTGGAGCTGGTCGAGGAAGCTGTCGGAGATGAGCTGAAGCCCCTTCTCGATCAGCTTGTCGTGGATCTTGCGTTGTCTGCGAATTTCCGCCGGCTCCTGGAACTGGGCCGGGAGCCCGATCTCGAGCTGGCGGAACCGGATGTCGTGGAGGCGTGCGGCGTAGACGTGGGAGCCGGTGATGCGGCCACCGGAGCGAGCGCAAAGTTCGATGGCTCGGTCCACGGCCCAGTCCGACTCGCGCGAGTTATCGACCGGGACGAATACCTCTCGATACATGGCGCTCCGCTGGACGGCTTGCTGCGGCCGGTTCACGCTGCTCGCACCAACCTCGCCCGGGTGCGAAGCCCGGATGTACGCAGCCCGCGCAAATCGGCCACGGACGAGGAATTCGGCGACGCTGGTCCACGGTTTTCGGGGCTGCCGGAAGGTCCGGAACCCCGCTTATGCGCCAAGAAGGTGCGGCTGCCCATAGGGAAAGTCAAACGGGGACGGAGGCATCGGCGCTCGAATAGCCGGGGACCTCCGAGACACCACCCTACGGCGTCCTCGGCCAGCGGAGGCGGCGGGTCCAATCCGAGGCGAAAACGGCGGCTCCGAAGGTGAGACCGGCCGCGACGAGAAGGCTGCGCAGCCAGACCGAAGCGTCCATGGGCATCCCGCCCGTGCCCGCCGTGAGCGCGGCCCGAAGCGGCGTGTACGGGTTCCACTCGGCGACGAGGGAGGTCCAGCCCGGACCGGGGGTCCGGAAGAAGCCCGCGAAGTGCAGGAGAAGGAGGGAAAGCGCCGCGGAGGCGAGGGCCGCTTCGGCGAGCGAACGCACCGCAGCGGCCACGAGCGGACCGAGCAGGTTCGCGAACCACAGCGTCGCGAGGACGGACAGGAGCACGGCGGGGGCCGCGCCGGCGCCGCCGGACGACCACAGGAGCACGAGAAGCGCGGGCGCGAGCTGGAGGGCGTCAAGCGTCGTGCCGGCGAGCGTGCGCTCGAGGAGCCAGCGGGGCGCGGAGTAACCGGTGCGGAGGATCTCATCGAGCCAGCCGTCGCGGGCGTCGCGCACGGCGGGGATGGAGGAGCCGAAGGCCCCGAAGAAGACGATGAATACGCCGAAGACGGCGACCCGGTGGGGCGCCGCGGCGGCGCTGAGGGCGACGGGCGTGAGGAGGAGGAGGGGGACGGCGACGTTCCACAGGAACAACCGCCGCCGTCGGAGGGCCGAGCGCCACGCCAGACGCCCGATCGTCACCGGACGCGCTCTTTCAGGCGTCGGCCCGTGAGCAGCGCGAAGGCGTCCGCGAGATCCGGTTCCCGGACGTCGACGGAGGCGACGGAGGCGCCGCCGCGCAGCACCCAGGCCAGCGTCTCGGGGAGGGCCCGGCTCGGATCCTCGACCTCGAGGATCACGGTGCTCTCGTCCCGGGTCGTCGTGCGCACCTCCTCCGGGGCGGGGCCGAGGGTGTCCGGATCGGGACTCTGTCCGGCGGCAAACCGGATCTCCACGCGCGGACGGACGCCGACGCGCTCCAGGAGCCGCGCCGGGGTGTCGGCGACGGCGCACCGGCCGTCGACGATGAATGCGACGCGGTCGCAGTGCGCCGCCGCGAAGGCCGGATCATGGGCGGATAGCACCGCGGTCCCACCCGCGGCGCGGTGGTCGGCGAGGGCCTCGGCGAAGACGGCCCGGCCGGCGGGGTCGAGCCCGGCCAGCGGTTCGTCGAGAAGGAGGAGCGGGGCCGCGACCCCGAATGCGGTCGCGAGGGCAAGCCGCCTCCGCATGCCGCTCGAATAGGCGCCGGCGGGGCGGTCCGCGTCCGCCTCGAGCCCGAAGCGCGCGAGCCACGCGTCCGCCGTGGCGCGGGCCTCACCGGGTCCGGCGCCGTGGAGTTCGAGGAGGACGGCCGCATTCTCGCGCCCGCTGAGCCATGTGCGGAGGGCGGGCCGATCGGGGGCGAGCCAGCGCTGTCGGGCATCGTCGACGGTGGGGTCCCGGCGAATCCCCGGGGCGCCGTCGCCGCCGAGGAGGCGGAGGAAGGTCGACTTGCCGGATCCGTTCGGGCCGAGCAGCGCGAGGCGTTCTCCCTGCCGGACTTCGAGCGAGAGATCGCGGAGGGCCGGGCTCCCGTCGGGGTAGCCCCAGGAGACCGCCTCCGCCGTGACCAGCGGCGGCTTCGGCCCGGAGCCGGCGTTCACGGAACGATCTCAATCCCATCTTCGAGGACGGTAATCGCATCGACCGGGCAGGACGCGCACGCCTCGACGAAACGCTTGCGCGAGGCATGCTCCGGTGCGGTGAACACGGCCACCCCATCCTCGTCCAGATCGAAGGCCTCCGGCGCTTCCTCGATGCAGTCTCCGAAGCCGACGCACAGGTCGCGGTCGATGACGGCGCGGAGTCCGTGGACCTCGCGCTCCACGGACGGGTCCGGAACCTCCATCCCTTCCCCCGGGTCTCCCACGCGTTCACCGCCGTCCGTCACGGCCCCCTACATCCCTTCCAGCCCGAGATCGGACCGGGCCCGGTCCATGACGGCGGGCGTCATCTCCTCGATCCCGCGCTCCAGGGCGTATTCGTTGTAGATCTTCTTCACCATCCCCCGCACGAAGGAGGGGACGTGACCCAGGCGCTCGACCGCGTCCACGTTCCAGCGTACAGGCCCGGGCTTCGTCAACGGGGGCTGGGACAGGGCTTCGTCGCGCGGCTCCGCCACGCCGCCGCGAATGCCCTCGAAGTTCTCGTTCGGTACCGTCCGGCCTCCCACCTTCACGCCGAGCGAACTCACGAGTTGCGTCTCCATCGGGTTCGCAAGCATCGCCGTCTTGCGGCCGCAGGCGGGACACCGGAACACGGCGGCCATCGTGCCGTCGCCGGGTACGGCCCGCTCGTCGAAGGCCATCTGCCGATCGCAGTCCACGCAGAGGAACTTCATGGCGTCACGGGCGCCGCGCGAAGGGCGTCGACCATCCTCCGGAGCGCAACGGCGGTTCCGCCCCCGTCGGCCAGCCACCGCTCGAGCCGCCCCTCATCCGCCGCGGCCCCCAGCGCCGCGTCGAAGGGGAGGCGGGCGAGCAGGCGGGTCTGGAAGCGTTTCGCCAGTTCCGCCCCGGCATCTCCGGCGTGCAGAGGCGCGAGCCCTCCGCAGGCGTCGCAGCGAACCCCCGACAGGTTCTCCACGAGTCCCAGGAGGGGGAGACCACGTCTCCGGGCGAGATCGAGCGAACGGGCCACGGCATCGCGGGAGGCCGCGCTCGGGATGGTGACCGCGAGGATGCCCGCGAGTCCGGGGACGAGCGCGTGGAGTTCGGCGAGCCGCTGGGTGCCCGGCGGAAGGTCCACGAGGAGCACATCCAGCTCCCCCCACGCGACATCCGACAGGAATTCCCGCAGCGCCCCCCGCTCCTGGGCGCCCCGCCACACGAAGCCGGCGTCGGCGGGCTCGCGCCATGTGAGGGCGCGGTCCGGCTCCACGAGGAACGCCATCGACATGACGCGGACCCCGGCGCGCGAGGACGGCGGCGCGAACCCGTCCCGGGATTCGGCGAGAGGCCCCGGCTCGACACCGAGCAGGCGCGGCACGCTGGGGCCGTTCAGGTCCGCGTCGACGAGGCCCACGCGATCCCCGCGGCGGGCAAGCGCGGTCGCGAGGAGGGCGGAGACGAGGCTCTTCCCCACGCCGCCCTTGCCGCTCATCACGGCGATGACGCGCGCGACGGAGGCGAGCCGCACCGACACGCGCTCGTCCCCGGCCGCGATCTGATCCGGGAGATCGGAACGCAGTTCGTCCACGTCGTGGTAGGTACGAAATCCGGAACTCATGGGGAGTGGAAGCTCCAATCGGGCCGGTGGAGGGTCAACAGGGGGCGGACGCGACGTTTCGGCGCGTGTCCCGCTTTCGTACGATGTTCGGCAGACGGACCGAAGTCCACCGTGAATCGGAACATCCCATGTCGATCATCGGGTTTCACCGCTTTCTCATCGCCACAGCCATCGTCTTCTGCGCCGTCTTCGCCGCCTGGGAGTTCCGGATCTTCGCGCGCGCCGGGAGTCTCGGAGCGCTGGCGATCGGCGTGGTCTTTGCGCTCGCGGCGGCGGCGCTGGCCTACTATCTGGCCAACCTGGCCAGGTTCCTGAGCGGCACGCGGCACGACTCTCCGTGGTACCGGGGGCGGTGAGGCGCGAGGAACCGGTGGGCGGGGGCCGGCCGGTTGTGCTGTACGCCGCGGGTGCCGTGTTCCTGCTGGTCATCGTGGTCGTCGTCGCCGGCTCGTTCGTGAGGCCCGACCCGGTCACCTTCGTTCCCACGCCCGTCGCCCCGCGCCCGCCCGTGGACCGGTTCGTCGTGGACACCGTCACCGTCGATGCGCGGGACGGGTCGCGGTGGGTCCACTTCGATTTCGACAAGGGGAGCGCGATCGACGGGCCCCTCGCGGGCTGGGATCTCGCGCTCAACCGATACCACCTCGTCGTGAACGGCGGGAGCGGGTATCCCGGAGCCGGTGGGGCCATCGCCACGAGTGCGCGGTGGGAGGCCGTGACGGAGGCTCCGGCATCCGGTTACGCGACGACGGAGGGTGGGCTGGAAGATGGCCCCGCGACGCCCGGACTCGAACGCTGGTACCGGTATGGGTTCTTCTCCCACCTCCTCGAGCCGAAGGATGAAACGTACGTGATCCGGACGGCGGAGGGGGGCTACGCGAAGCTGAGGATCCTGAGCTACTACTGCCCCCAGGCGACGCCCGGCTGCGTAACCTTCGTGTACGGGTTTCAGGGGGACGGTTCGCGGCGCCTCACGGACTGACCCGCCGCGCACGCTCCACGAGGCCGGACGCCCCCGCCTCCAGCAACTGTTCCGCCAACCGGCGACCGAGCATGCCGGCCGAAGCGCGCGACCCCGTGTCGGCCGCCTCGAGCGGCGGGCCGCCGCCCACATCGTAGACGGCCGCGCGCAGCAGAAGATCCTCCCCCTGCAGTGAAGCACGGGCGGCGATGGGGACGCGGCACCCCCCCTCGAGCGCCGCCAGGAGCGCCCGCTCGGCGGTCACCTCCGCTCGGGCGGCCGGATCGTCGAGCGCCCGGACGCGGGCAGCCATGTCATCCTCGCCGGCTCGACACTGGAGCCCGAGCGCGCCCTGCCCGGGGGCCGGCAGCCAGCTCTCATCCAGGGCGTGGGCGCCGCGGGGCCACAGCCCGAGGCGCCGCAGCCCGGCCGCCGCCAGGACCAGCGCTTCGAAGCGGCCCTCCTCCAGCTTGCGGAGCCGCGTGTCGACATTCCCGCGGATCGGCCGCGGCTCGAGGTCGGCGCGGACGACGCGCAACTGCGCGGCGCGGCGCAGCGATGACGTGCCGACGCGTGCCCCGGAGGGGAGGAGTCGCAGGAGGTCGCGTCCATCGGCGCTCCGCGGCGCGGAGACCGGGGAATCCCGGACCACGAGCACGTCGCGGGCATCTTCACGGGAAGGGATCGCCCCCAGCATCAACCCATTCGGGAGGTCCGCCGGCAGGTCCTTCAGGGAATGCACCGCGACGTCGATGTCCCCCTCGCGGAGCGCGCGTTCGAGGTCTTCGGTGAACAGCCCCTTCCCTCCGATCTCCGGAAGCGGCGTCCCGCGATCCCGGTCCCCGGCGGTGGAGATGAACCGGTATTCGACGGACAACCCGCGCCACCGTTCGCGCAGCCGTTCGCCCACCCAGGCGGCCTGCGCGCGGGAGAGCGGCGACCGCCGAGCCCCGACCACGAGCGGGGCGTTCACCCTCCGTCGGCGTGTCCCAGCACGCCGAGAATCGCCGCCCGGTCGACCTTCCCCACGCCGGTGAGCGGCAGCTCCTGCACGATCGCGATGCGCCGGGGATGCGCGTACGCCGGTCCCCGCTCGAGCGTGTAACGCTTGAGCGATTCGGCCGTGACGCCAGCCCCCGCTCCGAGGCTGACCACCGCGGCCGGGACCGCGCCCTTGAGGGCGTGGGGCACGGGCACGACGGCCGCGTCGCGGACATCGGGATGCGAGAGCAGCAGGTCCTCCACCTCCTTGGGATAGATGTTCTCGCCGCCTGAGTTGAACATGTCGTCGGTGCGGCCGCGGAAGTAGTAGAAGCCCTCCCCGTCGCGGAAGAAGAGGTCGCCCGTGGCAAGCCAGCCGTCCCGGATCCGGGCCGCGTTGACGTCGGGCAGGTTGTGATAGCCGGTCGTGACGCCGGGATTCCGGACCCACAACTCTCCGTACTCCGGATCCTCGCGGCCGTCGCGCACGAGCCTGATCTCTCCCTCGGGCCACGCCGTGCCGCAGCTTCCCCTGGGTGTCGGGCGTCCGTCGGTCGCAGGTCCGATCATGACCGGTCCGCCCTCTGTGAGCCCGTAGCTCTCGCCCACTTCAACGTCGAACGCGCGCTCGACCGCGCGCATCAGTTCGGGCTGCACCGGGGCGGAGCCCAGCGTGACCTTCCGGAGCGCCGAGAAATCCAACTCCGCGATCAGGTCCATGCGATCCAGGACCATCGCGAACACGGCGGGGACGGCGCCCACCTGCGTACACCGATACTCGCTGAGGGCCCGCAGGAAGGATTTCGGGGAGAAGCCGGGCAGAACCACGACCGAAGCCCCGGCCTGCAGCAGCGGCTTGATGGCTCCGGCCATCGCGTTCTTGTGGTAGAGGGGTACGGCGACCAGAGCGCGGTCGGCCGGGTCGGCCGGCCAGTACTTCCGCAGGCAGCGCACCCACCAGAGCTGGCCCTCGTGGGAAAGAACGACACCCTTGGGCTTGCCGGTCGACCCCGACGTGTAGGGCTGAAACGCCGGGTGGCCGGCCGCCAGTCTCGGGGGGTCGAAGCGGGCCGACGATCCGGCGAGCGCGCGCTCGTAGTCCGGCCAGCCGGCGCTTCCCCGCTCGTGCCTCCGGCCGGCGTCTCCGACGTCCCACCTTCTCTCGATCTCCGACTGTTCGACGACCGCGGCCGAGCGTTCGGTCAGGGCGGTCTCGACGAAAGCGGCCCGGCAGGCCGCGTCCCGGACGATGTGGGCGAGCGACGCCTCCGACAGCTTGAAGTTGAGGGGTACCGGGACCGCCCCGCAGCGCATCCCCCCGAAGAGGATTTCGACGAACTCGAAGCGGTTGCCGACGCTCAGCGCAAAGCGGTCGCCGGGCCCGACTCCGGCATCCGAAAGCACGTTGGCAACGCGATCCATCCGCTCGTCAAGTTCGGCGTACGTGACCTCGCGGGGGATGGGCCGCGAGAGGTCGATGAGCGCGACGCGGTCGGGGAAGGCCTCGGCGGCATCGCGGAGCCAGTATCCGAGGCTGGCATCGCGGCCGCGCGATCGGTCGCTCGGCCCGGCGCCGCTCACTCCTCCGACCCCGGAGACCGCGAAGGGCGCACGAGCACGGCGATGCAGGCGACCGTGGCGGCGCAGCCGACGACGACCCACATCCAGCCGCCTCCCGTCCGCATGACCGACGAGACGCCCCACAGCGCCACCCCGTTGGCAACCAGGTTGAGCACGAGTCCCCATACCCGGCCAGACCAGGGTCCGGTCCGTCGTTCGAGAAGCCGGTCCACGGCGCTCATCGCCACCACCCCAGCCGGTTGAAGACGTAGGTGACGGCGATCGCGTTCAGGAGGGTCACCTGGAGCAGGATCCCGAGGTTCCACAGGTAGGACCGGCAGCGGTCCGCGCCGAGGAGTTCGCGGTCGTTCAGCAGCAGGTACATCGACCATCCGACAACGTTGTTCGCCAGCGAGAGAAAGGCCGCGATCGCGATCACGAGCCAGACCGGACGGGCGTTCCAGGCGGCCAGAAAGGCGACCTGTGGCAGCAGCGCGCTGACCTTCCAGCGCCACGACGACGTGTCGGGCTCCCAGCCGAAGGCCTCGTGGACGGCCATCGCCCCGGCAAGACTCATCCCGACCGTCGTCGTGATCGGCACGGCCAGGAAGCCCGCGTAGAAGAGGATCTGCGACCACCTGGGCCCGAGGAGCGGCATGAGCGCGGCCGCCAGTTCGGGCGCCGAGTCCGGCGTGATCCCCTGCGGAAACAGCGTCGCCGCGAACACTCCGATCATCAGGAAGTTGATGACCACGAACGGGAGGAAGAGCCCGGCGATCAGGTCGAAGCGGGCCAGCGATTCGTGCTTCCGCCCCCAGCCCCGACCGAGTCCCGCGTAGTGGAAGAAGACCCAGTCCATGACACCCACGGCGGCGGCGGACGACGCGATGAAGAGGTCCAGGCCCTCCCCGCCGCGGGGCAGCCACGGGATGAAGAAGCCGCGCGCCGCCGCGTCCCAGTCGACGCCCACCACCAGCAGCACGGCGCCGAACGCGAGGATCATGACGGCGATACCGCTCTTCATGATCGCCTCGACGAGCCGCGTCCCCCGGCCTCCCCGGCGCCCGTAGCTGAGGATGAGCGCGCTCGTGACCCCACAGTAGATGAGCCAGTTGTACTCGGCGGGGAACGCGAAGCCGGCGAACGGCGCCAGCGACTCGATGAGATGGGTGCCGAGCGCCACCTGGCCGAAGTTGAAGATCACGGCGACCGCGGCGGTGCCGACGAGTCCGGTCATCAGCGACCCGATGACCCATGAATGGCGTCGGTTCTGTACCGGGATGACGCGGAAGCCGCCCCTGCAGGTGAAACGGGCCATCGCGGCCATCATGAACAGGCCCAGCCCCGCGCTCAGCCAGATGAGCCACAAGGTCCGGTAGCCGAAGGTGGCGCCCGACAGCATCGAGGAGGTGAGCGTACCGGCGCCGAGCGTGAGGGCCGCCCCCATGAACCCCGGCCCGGCCAGACGCGCGTAGCCGCCGAGCTTCCGGGGCAGCGGCGCGTCGGCGAGCGCCGCCAACCGGTCGGCTTCGGCGTCCAGGACCGCCCGCGGGATCTTGCGGGCGATCGGATAGTTCACGGAGTCAGAATCGATTTTCCGAATACGGCGCGCTCCATCAGTTCGCGCATCGCGGTGCGGATCTCATCGACCGGTCTGACGGCGTGGATGACCGGGTCGAGTTCGCCGGCCGCCACCATGTCGAGCAGGCGCGCCAGGCCATCGCGGCTCCACCCGTCCGATCCGATGATCGACTGCTCGAAGCTCCAGATGTAGCGAATGTCCGTGGGCGGGTCGTAGCCGGCGGTCGCCCCGCAGGTGACCATGCGGCCCTGGAAGCGCAGCATCTTCAGGCTGACCGCCCACGAGGTCCCGCCGATGTAGTTGATCACCACATCCACGCCGCCGGCGTCGGGATCGTGGTAGCGGGGCCGGCCCGCGATCTCGCCCACCCGCCGCACGAGTTCGGTGGAATCGGAGGGCAGCACGTGATCGGCCCCCAGCGTACGGAGCCGCTCCAGCTTCCATCCGGAACCGCCGGTGGCGATGACCCGCGCCCCGATTCGCTTGCAGAGCTGGATGCAGCCGCAGCCCACACCGCCCGTCGCGCCCAGGACCAGCACGGTCTCGCCCGGCCGCACCCGGGCGCGGTCCTCGATCATGCGCAGCGCGGTCCCGTACGCGACGGGCAGGGCGGCGGCCTGCTCGAACGAGACGCCGTCGGGAACCGGCAGCAGATTCTCGAGGGGAACGGCCAGGTACTCGGCGGCCGCGCCCGGAGTCTTCTCGCCCAGCATGCCGCGGCCCTCGATCAACGGGTCGACCAGCACGCGGTCCCCGACCCGCCGGCCGACCGCGTCCGTCCCGGGCTCGAAGCCCGCGATCTCTCCCGCCGCGTCGCCGCACGGCGTCATGGGGAGCGGGACCCGCAGCCCCGTGGTGCCGCCGAGCATCATCGGATCGAAGCCGTTCAGCCCGCAGGCCCGGATCCGGACCAGGGCTTCCCCGGACGCGGGTTCGGGGTCGGGGACCTCGCCCACGTAGAGTTGGTCGGCGTCGCCGTGCCGGTCGTACAGGGCCGCTTTCACCGCATCAGCCTACCAGCGATGAGTAGGTCCCGCGTCCGACCGCGCAGAGGCGCCCCTTGTCGTCGTGCACGTCGATGTCCGACACGGAGATCGTACGGCCGTGACGCCGCAGGCGGGCCGTGGCCAACAGGTACGGGCCGGTGCAGGGGCGCAGGTAGTCGACCCGCAGCGAGATCGTCGGGACCCCGCCTCCGGCCCGAACGGCCACGACCATGTCCCCGGCGATGTCGATCAGCGACGCGACCGGACCGCCGTGATACATCGTGCCGTCGCGGGTAAGGTCGGGATGCATGGTCATCCTGAGGACCGCGGTGTCCTCGCCCAACTCCTCGAGCGTGACGCCGAGCGCGACGATCGCCTCCGAGCCGGCGAGGATGGATTCGATGAGGGCTCGGGCGTCCGCATCCCGAGCCCCGTCCGTCCGCGCCGCGCCCGACTTCGTCATGGCGGCGGCGGGGCGCCCGTGAGCGGGGTACTCGCGTAGTAGAGGAGCAGGAAGACCAGGAGCAGGATGGCGACCCAGATGACGGAGGTACCGGTGGGCCAGGTGCGTCCCAGCACCCCGGTCGGCCCCATGTAGCGCCGCGCCGATCCGATCGCGCCGCCCGCCGCGGCCACCGTGCGCGCGGCCACGGCATCCCGCAGCCGGGACGCGACGCCCCCGGCCGCGAGCGCCACCCCTCTCCCGAAGCGGCGGTAGAACCAGTCCGCGTCCAGGTTCGTCGAGGGCAGCTCGTGCGGCTCCCGGTCGGTGAGCCGGAGCCACACGAAGGCGAGGACCGCAAAGAAGAGCAGCTGCAGCTGGCTGATCACGTGCGCCTTGGTGAACGGTACGTACGTCACCTCGTACGGCAGGTTCGGATACAGGAACAGCGTCGGCCACGACCCGTTGAGGACGCACAGGAAGGCGGCCAGCCCCATCGCGATGAGCATGCTCGTCGGCGCCTCCTTCGTGCGGATGCCGGAATCGGGCCCGAAGAAGCCGTAGAAGGGGATCTTGATCCCCGCGTGGTGCAGCACGCCGGCCGAGGCGAAGAGGAGGAAGAGCCACACGACGTCGAGGTTCATCTCCAGCGCGGCCGCCATCACCATCGACTTGCTCACGAACCCGCTGAAGAGGGGGAAGGCGGAGATGGAGGCGGCGCCGACCACGCACAGGCCTGCCGTCTTCGGCATGCTCTTGTAGAGTCCGCCCAGCTCGCTGCACTTCGTCGTCCCCGCGCGGTATAGCAGGGCCCCCGTCGACATGAAGAGGAGCCCCTTGAAGAGCACGTCGTTGAAGGCGTGCGCGACCGCCCCGTTCACGGCCATCTCGGTGCCGATCCCGACGCCGCACACCATGAAGCCGATCTGGTTGATCATGCTGTAGCCGAGCACCCGGCGCAGATCGTTCTCGATCACGGCGTAGAAGATCGGGAACATCGTCATGACGACGCCGACCCAGATCAGCAGATCCTCGCCCTGGTATCCCCGAGCCAGGGCGTAGACGGCGACCTTCGTCGTGAAGGCGCTCAGGAAGACGGCGCCGCTGTAGGTGGCCTCCGGATAGGCGTCCGTAAGCCAGTTGTGGAGCAGCGGGAAGGCCGCCTTGATCCCGATCCCGAGCAGGATGAGGTTCGTCCCCGCCGTCCCCGTCCCCAGGTGCTCGAAGGCGACGGATCCCGTGGCCCGCGCGTGCGCGATGATCCCCGCCAGGAGGACGACGCCGGACCCGACCTGCACGATGAGGTAGCGGATCCCCGCCCGGTAGGAACGTTCGGTGCCGCGCGCCCACACGAGGAAGACGGAACTCAGCGCCAGCAGCTCCCAGAACACGAAGAGCGTGATCAGGTCGCCCGCCTGGGCCGCTCCGATCGCGGCGCCCGCGTAGACCAGCGCCGCGGCGTCCTCCAGCGCGCTTCCCCCGCGCCGCGCGAAGATCAGCCCGATGAAGGCCGCGATGTGGAAGAGCCACCCGAAGATCCGGCTCAGCCCGTCGATCCGGACGAGGGTCAGCTCGTAGGAGAAGATCGAGACCTGCCCGAACTCCCCTTCCCCCAGCGTGAGGAGGGCGGCGAGGCTCGCGGCGGGCAGGAGGAGGACCCATCCCGTACGCGCACGGCCCCGGAGGAGAGGTACGAGCAGCGCCCCGAGGATCATGACCGCGGCGGGAGGCAGGCTACCGATCATAGTAGTCCTCATCCCGCATCACGCCCTTCCGGAGCGCCTTGGCGGTGTAGACGATCGCCGTGTAGGCGAGGAAGCCGTAGACGGCGTAGAACTCGGGGAAGCCCTCCCAGTCGCGCTCCGGGTGGCGCAATTCCGGCCACCCCATTTGCATCTGGACGAAGTTCACGAGGTCGAGCGCGAAGACGACGGCGCAGACGCCGATCAGGATCGCGATCAGGCGCTTCCAGCGCTTCGGATCGTCGAAGTAGTGCCGGCCCCGGTCCGTCGCCTGTCCGCCCGTGTCGTGCGTGCCGTGCGTGTCAGCGGCCATGGCTTACCCTCCGCCCAGGGGAACGAGCAGGCGATACACATCGTCCGCGAGGAAGAAGAGGACGATGCAGCCGAGCGCCGTGAACGAGAGTGCCGCGACGCAGAATGCCGGCGCCTCCTTGAAGCGCGGCGGGCCCGAGCCATCCGCGGGCTTCGAGAAGAAGGCGCGGATGGGGATCGGGATGAGGTATGCGATGTTCAACAGCGAACTGACCATGAGGACGGCGACGAAGAGGATCTGCCCGGCATCGAGCGCCCCGAGCGCCAGGTACCACTTGCTCCAGCTCCCGCCGAGGGGCGGGACGCCGATCACGCTGAGCGCCCCGATAAGGAACGCCACCATCGTGATCGGCATCGCGCGGCCCAGCCCGCGCATGTCGCTGATCTCCGTTTTGTGCGCCGCGACGTAGATCGCGCCCGCGCAAAAGAAGAGGGTGATCTTGCCGAAGGCGTGCATCAGGATGTGCATGCTGCCGCCGACCACGCCCCAGGCGTTGGCGAGCGCCGCCCCGAGGACGATGTAGGAGAGCTGGCTCACGGTGGAGTAGGCGAGGCGCCGCTTGAGGTTGTCCTGCGCCATGGCGACGAGCGAGCCCGCGATGACCGTGAAACCGGCGGCGTACATGAGCCACACGCTGATCCCCGACGTGCTCAGCAGGTCGAGGCCGAAGATGTAGATGACGACCTTCATGATCGTGAACACGCCGGCCTTCACGACCGCGACCGCGTGCAGGAGCGCGCTCACCGGCGTCGGCGCCACCATGGCGGCGGGAAGCCAGCGGTGGACCGGCATGACGGCGGCCTTCCCCGTCCCGAAGACGAAGAGCGCGAGCAGGACGAGGAGCACGCCGTCGCTCGCCCGGCCGGCGAGGATCCCGCCGACGCGGAAGTCGAGCGTGCCCGCAAGCACCCAGGTCCACGCCACGGCGAGCAGGAGAAAGGCGACGGATGTGCTGACGAGAATCCCCAGGTAGGTGCGGGCCCCCTTCATCGCCTTCGGCGTCCCGTGGTGCGAGACGAGCGGGTAGGTCGAGAGCGTCAGCACCTCGTAGAAGAGAAACAGCGTGAACAGGTTGCCCGCGAGCGCGACGCCCATGGCGGCGCAGATGGAGACCGCGAAGCAGACGTAGAACCGCGTCTGGTGCGCCTCCGCGTGTCCCCGCATGTAGCCGATCGAGTACAGCGAGGTGACGATCCAGAGCCCGGAGGCCACCAGGGCGAAGAGCATGCCGAGAGGCTCCAGCCTCAGCACCAGCGGGAGGCTGGGGAGCAGCCACACCAGGACGACGCCGGGGTTCGCCCCCGCGAGGACGTGGTGCACGAGCGATGTCACGAACCAGAAGAGCGCCACGCCGGTGGCGAGCGTGACGGCTTCCCGCGCGTTGGGCCAGCGGCCGAGCAGCGCGATGAGCACGGCGCCGGCGAGCGGAATCAGCAGCGCCCAGTAGATCGGGACCGTGCCGCTCACCGGAGCCCTCCGAGCACGGCCTCCGCGGCCTGCCGCGCGACGCCCGCGGAGTACGTCGTGTAGATGCCGAAGAACACCGTGGCCCCGAGCAGCACCCACGTCGGAACGAGCATCGAGAGCGGCGCCTCGCGCGCCTCGCGTGCCCGCTCACTCGGTTCGTGGAAGAAGGCGGTCTCCACCACGCGCCACACATAGGCGAGCGCGAGGAGCGAGCTGAGGAGCAGGAGGACGGCGACGATGAGGCTGTTCCCCTCCAGCGCCGCCTCGATGAGGTACCACTTGCTGATGAAGCCCGCCGTCGCCGGGACCCCGATGAGGCCCAGACCCCCGAGCGCCCACGCAGCCATCGTCCATGGCATCCTGCGCCCGACCCCGGCCATGTCATCGAGGTCGACCGAGTGCAGCCGCAGCATCACGCACCCCATCGCCATGAAGAGCCCGCCCTTGATGAGCGCATGGTTGAACAGGTGGACGATGCCGCCCGTGAGCCCCGTCGCGGTCGCGAAACTGATGCCGAGCACCATGTAGCCGATCTGCGCCACGGACGAATAGGCGAGCATGCGTTTCACGTTGCGCTGGAAGATCGCCACCGTGGAGGCGACGAAGATTCCGGCGAGGGCCAGCGGCATGAGCGCGCGTCCGAGTCCGAGCTGCTCGAAGGAGAACTCGAGGCCGAAGACGCTGAACATGAAGCGCAGCAGGATGTAGACGGAGACCTTCGTCGCCGTGGCCGCGATGAAGGCGCTCACGACGGACGGCGCGTACGCGTAGGCGTTCGGGAGCCAGACGTGGAGCGGGAAGAGCGCCATCTTGAGCGCGATCCCGACGGTAAGGAAGCCGAAGGCGACCAGTGCGGTCCGCACGCCCTCCGCGGCGGGAAGCCGTTCCGCCATGTCCGCCATGTTCAGCGTACCGGTCATCTGGTACATGAGACCGATGCCGATGAGGATGAACGTGGCCCCGATCGTACCCATCACGAGGTACTGGAATGCCGCGGGCAGCGCCTGCCGGCGGCCCCCGAGGGCGATGAGGGCGTAGGAGGAAAGCGCCGAGACCTCGAGGAAGACGAAGACGTTGAACAGGTCCCCCGTGATCGCGATGCCGAGCAGCCCCGTGAGGCAGAGGAGATAGAGGGTGCAGAAGAGATAGTGCCGGCTGGCCGGAATCTCGTCCGTCAGGCTGCGCGGCGCGTAGGTCAGGACGAGCGCCGCGATCCCGGACACGAAGAGAAGGACGAAGGCGGCGAGCGCGTCGACCCGGTACTCGATCCCCCACGGCGCCGCCCAGCCCCCCAATGCGTAGCTGATGACGCCCGCCTCGAGTACATCGCCGAGGAGCACGACCGAGACCAGGAAAGTGAGCCAGCACACGCCCGTCGCGAACGGGAGCACCAGCGCGCGCCGCCGCAGGATAATGCAGAGGGGCGCCGCGAGCAGCGGGATGACGACCTGCAGGACCGGCAACTGGGCCTGGATCGCCTCCATCACCGAATCTCGTCCTGCGCCTGGATCTCATCCTCCTCGATCGTCTCGTACGCCTCGCGGATGCGCACGACGAGCGAGAGCGCGACGGAGGTCGTCGCCACGCCGACGACGATCGCCGTCAGGATGAGGACGCTCGGCAGCGGGTTGCTGTAGACCTCCAGTCCGTCGGCCGTGATCGGCGCCGTGCCCCCGCTCACCTTCCCGACCGTGATGTAGAAGAGGAAGACGGAGGTCTGGAAGATGTTGAGCCCGATGACCTTCTTGATGAGGTTACCGCGCGAGATGACGATGAAGAACCCCGTCATCATCAGGAAGATGACGACCCAGTAGTTGTAGAGGCCGAGGACGGCGTCGACGAGGGTCCCGGTCATGCGCGCCCTCGGCCCGCGAAGGTCGAATAGACCGCGATCATAACCGCGGCGACCGTCATCCCGACCCCGAGTTCGACGACGAGAATGCCGTAGTGCTGCCCCGTCGATGGGTGCGCGGGGGACAGGGCGTCGTAGTCGAGGAAGTTCTCGCCCATGAGCATCGTCGCGACCCCGGTGCCCGCGTAGACGAGCACGCCGGTCGCGATGACGAGTTCGATCATGCGGCCCGGGGCGACGCGGCGCACCGCGGTGAGCCCGAAGATGAGCCCGTAGAGCACGAAGCCGGCCGCGAAGATCACGCCCGCCTGGAAGCCGCCGCCCGGACCGTAGTCGCCGTGGAACTGCACGTAGAGGGCGAAGAGGAGGACGTAGGGCAGCAGGAGCTTGCTGACGACGCGCAGCACGGTGTGGTCGGTCATCCCGCGTCCTCCCCTCCCCCGCCCGTGGGCCGGCGTTTGCGGCTCCCCCGCAGGAGGACCAGCACGGCGATGCCGGCCGTGAAGATCACGACCGTCTCGCCGAGCGTGTCGTAGCCCCGGTAGCTCGCCAGCACCGCCGTGACGACGTTGGGCACGTGGATGTCGTCCTCGGCGCGCTCAACGTAGGACGGGTGCGGGTAGTTGCTGGCCGGCGCCTCCGGATCGCCGAAGTGCGGCATGTCCAGCGTCCCGTAGACGAGGGCGGCCCCGGTGACGGCGACGACGAGCAGCGGCACCACCGGTCTTCGAGCGCGGGCTTTCGCCTTGCGCGTCGTCAGCGCGAGGGTGGCGAGCGCGAGGATGGTCGAGATACCGGCGCCGACCGAGGCCTCCGTGAAGGCGACGTCCGGGGCGTCGAGCAGGAGCATCCAGGAGGCGCCGAGGAAGCTGTAGATCCCCATCAGCATGACGGCGGCGAACAGGCCGCGCATGCGGACGACCGCGACCGCCGTCGCGCACAGCAGCGTGAGGAGCAACGCCGTGACGACCTGGACCTCGAGCGCTACGAACTCGATGTCGCCTCCTCCGTCTCATCGACGTGTGGCCGGAGCCCGGTTTCGAGCGCCGCGTTGGCGAGGGCGTGGGTGGCCGTGGGGCTCGTGGTCCAAAGCAGGACGAGGATCGCGAGGAGCTTCACCGCCACGATCCAATGGGGCGAGAGAAACATGAGCCCGGTGAGAATCAGCCCCGCCCCGAGCGTGTCGGTGATCCCCGCCCCGTGGATGCGGCAGAAGAAATCGGGCAGGCGGACGATGCCGATTCCGCCGATGACCGCGAAGGTCGCGCCGGCGATCACGAGTACCGAACTCACGATCTCGAGCGTCATGACGTTCTCTCGCGGTCCGGATCGGCGAAGTTCCCGTACTTGGAGAACCTGAGCACGGCGATGACGCTGATGAAGTTGATGAGGGCGTACACGAGTCCGAGGTCGAGGAAATCGGGCCGGCCCGTCACGAACCCGATTACGGCAATCAGGAGGACCGTCTTCGTGCCGAACATGTTCAGCGCGAGGATGCGGTCGAAGACGGTCGGCCCCTTCCCGGCCCGCACGAGCGCGAGTCCCATCGTGACGATGATCGCGGCGACGACGGCGGCGAGGATCATCCGCGTCCCTCGACGCGGGCCACCCGCCGGTCCATCTCGCCCGTGAGGACGCCCTCGGCCGCCTCGTCCGTGAGGGCATGGACCGTGATGTGGTCGCCCTCCGTGTCGATCGTCACGGTGCCGGGCGTGAGCGTGATCGAGTTGGCGTAGATGACCCGGCCGACATCCGTGCGCTGTCCCGCCCGCACGCGGATCACGCGGGGACGGATGGGCAGGCCCGGCCTCAGGATGCGCAGGGCGACATCGACGTTCGCCTTCACGATCTCGACGACGAGCCACGGCAGGTAGCGGACGAGCCCCGCCGGGAGCTGGATCGGCAGCCCCTCGTCATCGACGATCCGCATGCGGAGCGAAATGAAGACGACGAACGCCACCGACGCCGCGCCCAGCCCCAGGAGCAGCGGTTTGTCGAGGTATCCCGACAACAGGAGCCAGACAGCCGCCAGGATGGCGACGAGACCGGCGGTGTACGTCACAGGTTCGGCGTGGCGGGTCGAGCGGCTAGCGGCATGTCGGCGCCCGGACGTTGAGTGAAGGTTATCGGCCCGTGTGAACGATCGACCACAGAATGGCGAACCGATCGCGCGGGCGCGAGGGGCTCCCGCCCCGATCCCGTCCCGGCGGTCGACGCCGGTCGGTCTACCACTGCGACTGCGCCCCGTCGACGATCTGCTGAACGAGATTCTCGAGCGCGACGACCAGCGCCTGGTCTTCGGTTTCCCCTCCGGGCTCGTACTCCCCGGTCCCGGTCAGGCTCTGGTTGCCCCAGATGATGAGGTTCTCGGCCACATCGAGGATCTCCACGGACACGCTGACGGTCACGCGACGCTGGAAGACGTCCGCGCCGACCCCGCCGACGGCGTCGAAGTTGACCGCCTCATCTGCGTAGCGCCTGATCTGCGCCGTGATGACCGCGTCCGCTTCCTCCTCGGACGAGAGCCGCAGCCCCAGCCGCTGGCGCGCCGCCGTGAGGAGTTCGTCCATCAGGGATTCCGCGATGCCGAACTGCGTGCTCTCGTTTTCGATCGGGGCGACCCACACCGTGCGCATGTGGCTGGGCAGCCCGCCGCCGCCGGAGAAGCCGTAGCACCCCGCCAGCACGGCGAGCATCGTGATCGTGGCCATCGCTCCGGCGCGGAATCGGCAGGACATAGTGTTCCTCATCGTATGGCTGTGTTTGAGCCGTCGCGCTCACCAACTCCCAACGTACCCCGCTCGAGTCGACGATGTCCCGATACCGGGCCTCCCGGGGCCAGCGGCGGTCGCGCCCCCACTCGAGCTCGATCCAACGCTCACGGCGGCCGGCCCGCCGCTCCTCGAGGCGGGTGAGCCGGCCCTCGTCAAGATAATAGCTTCGCGTCGCGCCTCCTTCGACCGTGAACTCGAGGACGCGGAACCCGGGGATCTCGGACCCGGCGGCGGGAGGCATGTCGCCGGGGCGGAACACGCCCGCCATGGCGTACAGGAAGACGGTCGGCGGCAGCTCGACGCCCTCGAGGTCGCCCGACGTGGCCAGGAGCCCGTCGACGAGCGTGGCCTGGAGGCTTCCCTCCCCCGTCGAGAAGAGGTCGAGGCGGAAGCGGTCGGGCGGGTTCACCCGGGCGGCGCCGTCGCCGCGGAAACTCCCGCTCTCGCCGGTGTATTCCCACCGGAAGACGACGTGCATCGGCTGCTCCGTGCCCGAGTTCGCGCGCGCCCGCCGCGCGACATCTTCTGGATCGGGCAGCGAGGTCCCGCGCTCGAAACCGCCGCCGCAGGCGCTCAGGGACAGGAGGAGGAGTACCCGGAGAGTCCGGCGCATCGGGGCGCGGTTCATGTGGCGGCGGGCGGGGCGGCGACGGCCGGGAGGGCCTGCAGCTGCCGCTTCACGGCATCCGGGAACCGGTGCGGGCGGCCCCGCGCGTCGGTGCACACGAGGGCCGTGCGGGCGCGCGCCAGCGTCGCGTCGTCGGAGGCGCGCGCGATCCGGTAGGCGAACACGACTTCGCGGCTCCGGACACGTTCCACGCGGGTGTGAATCCGGATGAGTTCGTCGTACTCGACCGGGATCCGGTATTCGACTTCGACCCGGGACACCGGGAGCCAGAGGCCTCCGCGCTCGAGTTCGGCGTACGACACGCCGCGCTCGCGCATGAGCGTCGTGCGCCCCAGTTCGCACCATACGAGGTAGTGGCGGTGGTGCGCCCGCCCCATCTGGTCGGTCTCGGCGTACCGTACGCGCACTTCCGTCGTTCCGACTCCGTTCGCGGCTTCCATGCGGGCAATATGCTCCCGCGACGCACCGGGTGTCGAACTTTCCGCGGGGACGGGTGCCCCGCAGCCCGCCGCCGGGTTTGACGGGCCGCGCCCGGCGCGCCGAGCTTCGGCCCCATGTCAGAACGCACCGTCATCGTGTCCGACATCCACCTCGGGGCCGTGGCCGAGGAGAACGCGCGCGCGTTTCTCGCCTTCCTCGAAGAGGCGGACCGCTGGGGCGACGAACTTCTCATCAACGGCGACCTGTTCGACTTCTGGTTCGAATACCGCCAGGTGATCCCACGCGGTCAACTCGACGTGCTCGCCCGCCTGCGAAGACTCGTCGAACGCGGCATGCCCGTCCTCTTCATGGGCGGGAACCACGACGCGTGGGGGGGCAGTTTTCTCCGCGACGAAGTCGGCGTCGAAGTCCTCGAAGAGCCGGCGCGGCGACGGATCGCGGGGCGGCGGGCGTACATCGCACACGGCGACGGACTCGGCCCCGCCGACCGGGGCTACCGGGTTCTGCGCCGGGCCGCGCGCAGTCCGGTGGGGCGCGGACTCTTCCGGTGGGTCCACCCCGACCTCGGACTCCCGCTCGCGCGGCTCGCCAGCGGGACGCGGCGGGCCCAGGCGGGAGGGGCCCCGAAGGAGTCGCCCCGGGCTTCGGTTCTCGCGCGGCACGCGGCGGAGGTGCTGGCCGCCCACGACGATGTGGACCTGGTCGTGTTCGGGCATTCGCACCGGCCGGAAGTCACGGAACTCGCGCCGGGGAGGTACTACCTCAACTCCGGGGACTGGCTCCATCACAACAGTTTCGCCGTCGTGACGGCGGACGAGATCCGCCTGGAGTCATACCGCGGTCCCGGCGAGGGCTGAGTCCCGACGGCGGGGCGGGCCGCCGGTCTCCTTCAGGGGAAATCGACCTTGAAACCGAGCGCGATCCCGACGGACCCATCGGCGGGCGGACCGATCGAGGGCTCGAAGTCCCAGAACTGCGTGGACACCCAGGCGTCGAGGCCGCTCAGGAAGGCGAAGAACCCGGCCAGAACGATCCAGTTCTCCCGCTGCCCCGTGCGGTTGGAGATCCGCTCTTCGTTCGGCGGCATCTCCTCCTTCGCGGCGGAGAGCCGCGCGTCGGACTTGAAGACCATGAACAGAAAGACGGACTCGGCGGCGAAGTAGAAAGCGCCGCGGGCGGGGCGTCCGACCTCCAGTTGTCCCCAGCCCGGAAGGACCAGGGAGCGTCCGAAGGCGCCGAGGGGGGAGATGGGCGGGCGCCGGCCCGTCGTGTCGGCGACAGGGCTCGTTTCGGCGGCGGCCGAGTCGGGGACGACGGGAGGCGGCGGATCCTGCGCGCGCAGCGGCAACGGGTCCAGGGCCAGCCCGGACAGAAGCGCGGCCGCAAGCACGAGGGTGGCGGGAACGTGTGGTGATCGCACAATCGCGAATCCCTTGATGTTCATTGGACTTCTGGATGATTCACAACTCGTTGATATCATGTATTATACGGAACCTGTTGTCGGATGTTCATGCGGAACTCCATGCCTCCTCTAGAGTTGCGAGTTTGGGGTACTTGGGGCATGTTTTGGGGTACTCGCAGGCACGAGTACCCCATAGCGAACGGAGATCCCCATGCCGAAACGCCCCTTGGTGCGCCTCACCGAGAAGAAGATCGGGACGCTAGGCGGCCCACGAAAGTACGCCGTCGGATACGCCGGCCTTTCACTCCTCGTCCGGCCCACGTCGGACCGAACCGCCAGACGCCGGTGGATACAGAAGGTGAAGATCAACGGCAAGCAAACCACCCTCGGCTTGGGAACGTGGCCGGCGGTGAGCCTCAGGGAGGCCCGAGAACAGGCGTTCCGGAACTTCGCGGCGGTCGAAGCCGGAGAGGATCCGCGCCGGCGGAAGGCTAAGCCTCCGGCCACCGAGCAGCCGAAGGGGGTCGTCCCGACGGTGGGCGAGGTCTTCGAGGCGGTGATCTCCCGGGAGAAACCCCGCTGGAGGTCTCCCGATAGCGAGCGCCAGTGGCGAAACTCGGTGACCAGATACGCCGATCCGCTGCTCGCGATGCGCGTTGACGAGGTGACGTCCGCCGACGTGGCGCGGGTGCTTCAGGCCCGCGGCTTCTGGGAGGAGAAGCAGGAGACCGCCCGGAGGGTCCGCGCTCGGCTGGCCAGGACGTTCGAGATGGCCGTCGCGATGGGACACCGAACCGACAACCCGGCGGGCCGCCACCTCCTCACGGTGCTGCCGCGTCACGCCAGCCGCGTGAAGCGTCACCACCCGGCCCTGCACCACAGCGAGATCGCCGGCCTGCTCGAGATGGTCGAGGCGTCCACCGCCGACCGCGTGACGCGCTCGGCGTTCACGTTCTTGGCGCTGACGGGAGTTCGGACCGGCGAGGTCCGAGAGATGACGTGGGACGAGATCGACCTGGAGAACGCGATCTGGACGATTCCGAGCCTCCGGACGAAGTCAGGTAGGTCTCACCGCGTACCGCTCGCAGATTGCGCCCTGAGGGTGCTAGAAGACGCCCAGGCGCGCTGGGGCGGGACCGGTTGGGTCTTCCCTTCCTCTCGCCCGCGCGCTGGCGCTGATCGGCCCCTCAGCAAGATGGCGTTTCTCCAGCTCCTCAGGCGTCTCGACGTCCCGGCCACGCCGCACGGTTTGCGAACCTCCATGCGCAGTTGGTGTGAAGATACGGGCGTCGATTTCGCAGTGGCCGAGGCGATCCTCGGTCATGTCGAGCGAAACGCCGTCGTGCGGGCCTACCAGCGCAGCGATCTCCTCGAGCGTCGGCGTCCGGTGATGGAGGCATGGGCCGAGTACGTTGCGCCGGTGACAAGCGACTGAGATTGTGGACGCGCTCGAGGATTCTTCCTTGGGCCGGTGCAGGAAGCCCCGAGGCGAAGCTCTCCCAAAAGACCTCTCGTCTCGGGGTTTCTTGCATCCATGATTCACATCCTCCGACGCTGACCGAACCATTGGCGAGAATCGGCCGGTCGTGTTATGCGTGGGATCGTTGGAACGCTGAACCGTGGAGGAGAGGGTCCACCCACCGGCGCGGGAATGCGAGAGAGTGGCGCACCGGGAAGGGCATCCAGCCAATAGCGCCGAGATGAGGCCTCGAGGTCGAAGTGGGAGAGCGAGGCGGCTGGCTCCGGTCGAGAGGCCGGAGGGAAGCAGCTCCCACAGCCTGCTATGCCCGGCTCCGCCAGGTCATGTTCAGCAGGCCGAGACACCAACTCGGATACCGTGGGAGACGAAACCATGCCTCCCTTTCGCAACGGCCCGGGCTGGCCCTCGGTCTGCTGCTGTCCCTCACCGGGCCGGTCATCGCTTCAGACAATTAGAGGGAGAACCGGCGAGGCCGAGAACAAAATAGGGAGAGGTGCGCCCCGGCGACTGGAGAGAGGGAGGAGATCGATGACAGGGACACGTGAGGGAGACAACGGCAGCTCTGGGCAGCCCACAGGGAGCTGGCGGGATGCGGTAGAGTCCACAGATAAGACGATCATCGCGAAGAATGCGTTGCACCCGGAGTCACCAACCGAGAAGCAGGTGTACTACGTGTACGGGCGCTGTGAACGGCACGGCGTGTCGGTCGCGCAGCTGCTGGAGTGGGCGGGCGAACTCGGGCGTCTGATACCAAAGTCGGTCGAAGGTGACGGTGGATTGGACGACCTCCGGGCGCTCACGAAGTCTGAGATCGGTGCGCTCTTCGAGATCGTCCATGCGTGGGACGAGTACGGTCTGGGGTGATGTCCAATACCAGCATCCTCCGATACCGGGACCAAGTGGAGAACCGGCTGCAAGGTGAAGACTGCGAAGCCGACGAATTGCTCCGTTGGTTTCGCCGGTTGGAGCGGTGGTTCCTCGAAGAGCAAGACACTACCGCTGAAGACTGGCCGGACGTGGCGGCGGCTGTCGCCAACACGAAGACGCGGATCATGGAGGCGATGTCGGAGACGCTCCCAAGGAGAGGGCTACCGCTGACTCGCATCATGGAATTCGACGTATCGCGCTTGGACGAGAAGCGGCTCCAGAACCTGTCCGGTGGTCAGTACGGCCCGCCGATCGTCGTCCTGGGCGACGATAGTTCGCGCCCGGTTGAAGTGCTGCTTGGACGACATCGCGTGACGGCCGCGCGCCGTGACGGAGCGCCGTGGCTATGGGCCGTCTACGTACCGCGCCTGCCGGGCGAATGAATGTGGCCCGCCCCAGCTCCTCGGGGACCCCTGTTCGGAGCCCTCCGTGACCGCCGGACACCGTTGGCGTAGTCACGCTTCTGCAGCAGAGCCTCCGGTATGTTGACCTCGACGAAGGTTTCCCGGTGGGCATCTGGTCTGACCGTTCTGGACGGTCCGATGGCCGGGAGGGCGCTCCAGCCGATGCCGTGGCAGAGAAAAGCGTGGAAGCGTCTCGATACTCCCGGCGACTTCGCGCTGAGCATGGCCCGCGCCAACGGAAAAAGCGCTTGGGCGTCAATCGTGGCGGGAGCGTACTTCGATCCCGTTCTGGAGCTAGCCCCGAAGGGCTCCGACATCATTCTCGTCGCCGCGAGCCACCGGCAGACGCGGATCGTCTACCAAGACACCCGCCGGTATCTGGAGCAGGTAGTGAAGCTGGGAGACCGGAAGCGGTACAGGATCGCCGACAGCCTCCAGCATTCGGAGATCCGAGACCTCAAGACGGGCCGCCGGGTGTTGGCCATCGGAAGCGACCCGAAGCGCGCCATGGGTCTGCGGCCCGCGCTCATCGTCTGCGACGAGGTCACGAGCTGGCCAACGGTGGACGAGATGATCGCCGCGCTCGACACGGCGAAGGCCAAGATGGAGGCGCGGATCATCTACACCGGGACGCGACCGCCGGCAGGCTCCGGCCATCCCTTCGAGGCCGAACTCCAGAAGGAGCGGGCGATCTGCTACGCGGCCGAGGAAGACGAGGATCCATTTCGCGCGGCGGCCATGCACAGAGCGAATCCATCGATGAAGTTCTGGCCGCACCTCGCCCGCGAGGTGAAGAAGCAGGCGAAGCTGGCCAGAGAGAGTCCCGAGGCGCTGGCCAGATACCTGCAGCTCCACTTGAACCTCGGCGGGATCGGCGTAGCCGAGGAGCAGGTCTTGTCCGCCGGGACGTGGACGCGCTGCGAGGGACGGACTGCGCTGCGCTCGGGTCGCCCGGTGCTCGGTCTCGATCTCTCCACCACGCAGGCCACCGGCGCGGCCGTCTGCTGGCCGGCCACGGGAGCCGCGGACGGCTTTCTGGTCTTCCCGCGAGATCCAGACCTCATGCGGCGCGGAAAGGAGCACAACGTCGGCTCCCTGTATGAGAAGATGCGAGCCAGGAAGGAGCTGTCCCTGCACGGGACGTTCGAGGTCGATGTCGGGGGTGTGCTGACCGAGGCGTTCGAGCGGTGGGGCGTCCCGGCGATGATCGTAGCCGACCGGTGGCGGGAGGCCTCGATCCGCGAGGCGTTGGCCACGCTCGGTCAGTCGGTGCCGCTGAAGCTGCGCGGGATGGGTTTCAAGGACGGCGCGAACGATCTGCGCCGCCTCCGGCTTGCCGCTGCAGACTGGCTGGCCGCACCAACGAATCTCGCCCTGAGGGTGTGCCTGGCGAACGCCAAGACGGCTACGGACGAGGCCGGGAACGCCAAGATCCGCCGTACCACCCTCCGGCGCAGAGACGATCTCGCCGTGGCGTTGGCCTTGTGCGTCGCCGAGGCGCATCGGCGTCGGTCCCGTCCGTCTCGGAGACTTCGATCCGCCGTCGTCTGAGAGGCCGCGCCGGTGCTCAGTTGCGCCGGAAGATCCTCCAGAGAGACGGCCACCGCTGCCGGGACTGCGGCCAGCCAGGACGGCTCGAGGTCCACCACGAGACGCCACTGAGAGACGGCGGCACCGACGATCCATCGAACCTCCGGACGCTCTGCGTCTCGTGCCATTTCGCCCGCCACCGACGGGAGGAAGACGCCGGCTGGAGGCAGCTTGTAGAGGAGCTGGCCGGACCCTAAATTGCGGAGACCTTTCGGGGTCGCCTTAGCGAATTGGAGAACGCACCAACTGAGCTATGGCGGCCCTTCTTCGTCCCGGAAGGAGCGTGGCTGCCTGGCCGCGCGAAGGGACGAGAGAATGACCGATCTGCAACGCGCCGAGCTCCGTTCGTCCGAGCTCCGGCAGCAACTCAACGATCTCGGCCAGACCGCCGGAGATCTCTCCGACGAGCAGCAGCAGGAGGTGGACAAGCTCACCGCCGAGCTGCGCTCCGTCGAGACCAAGCGCCGGGCGCTGATCGCCGCGCAGGCCGAGGAGCCGGAGCCCACAGTGGAGGACGGCGAGGCGGCCGAGATCCGGGCCATTCGCCGCCGGGTGGACGTGGGCGGCTACTTCGAGGCCGCGATGGACGGACGCGGCGTGGACGGAGCCGCCGGCGAGCTGAACGACGCGTTCGGCATGGGCCGCCGGTCATTCCCGCTGGAGCTCCTTCTCGACGAGCCGACGCCAGCCGAGGTTCGCGCCTCGACGGACGCCGAGTCGACGGTCGTCCAGCGCCCATGGATCGACCGGCTGTTCGCTGACACCGCCGCGATGCATCTGGGCGTGACGTTCGCCTCCTGCGCGCCGGGGATCGCGAGCTACCCGGTCACGACGGCGGGGGCCTCGGCGGCGCAGCGCGGCCGGGCCGAGGACGCGGCAGACGCCGCGTGGACGATCGGCGTCACCGAGATCAAGCCGACCGGCAACCGCGCACGCGCCGTGTTCAACGGCGTCGACGCGGACAGGATCCCCGGCCTCGAGCAGGCGCTCCGGCGCGATCTGCGGATGGCGATGGCCGAGGGGATCGACCGCGCGGTCTTCCTGGGAGACGACGGGGCGAACGAGAACGCCGCCGACATCACCGGTCTCCAGACCGCCGCCGACATGGTCGAGAAGACGATCAAGCAGGCGGACAAGATCAAGGGGCCGGAGACGCTGGTGAAGTTCGCCGAGCTGATCGACGGAAAGCACGCCGCCAGCCCCGGAGATCTGGCGATCGTGGCCTCCGTCGGCGCGAACACGTTGTGGCACTCCACCGTCATCAACTCGGCCGCCGACAACATGACGCTGAGGCAATTCCTGATGGCGAACGGCCTCAGTTGGATGGTGCGCGGCGACATCGAGACGGCCACATCGAACGGCAAGTTCGGCGCTTTCATCGGACGCAAGCGCGGGATCGTGAACGCCGGCGTCGCGTGCGTCTGGCGGGAGGGCCGGCTGATTCGAGATCCATACACCAAGGCAGCCTCGGATGAGATCTCGCTGACGTTGCAGTACAGCTGGGGATTCAAGCTCCCGCGGGCGTCCAACTTCGCCAGGCTGAAGTTCGTCACTTGAGCCGTTGGGCCATCTACTCGGCGCAGGCGAGCGAGGCGACCGTCGCCGGGCAGGAGAGCGTGTTCGATCCCCCGGCGCGGGCGTTCATCGTCCTCAGCGACGGCGATCTGACGATCCGGTTGCCGGACGATGATGCGGACGCGCCGGCGCTCACAGTGACGGCGTCGATCATGGTGATTCCGGTCGCCGTCTCGGCGGTGCGCGCCTCCTCGACGGCCACGATCCTCGCCCTCTGGTGAGCGAGTTCCGTTTCGTCTCCGGGCTGAGCGCGGACGCCGGCGAGATCTCCGGGATGGTGTTCGATCCCGGGATCACCGCCCCGCCCGCGAACACGCCGCACGGCCTTGGGGAGCGGTTCGAGCCCGGCGCGTTCGGGCCAGCGTCCGAGGTGCGCGTCCTCTTGAACGTCCAGCACGACTTCCGACATGGGATCGACTCCAGCTTCCACCCAGAGGGCTCTCTCCGGTTCCGGGACACCACCGCCGGCGGCATGGAGTTCCGCGCGCAGATCACGCCCGAGATCCGAGCGCTGGTGGCCGCCGGGAAGCTCACGGGCACGAGTCTCGAGTTCGATGCGCTGAGCGAGCAGACCGAGGGCGGAGTCCGCGTCATCGAGCGCGGACGTCTCCTCGGTCTGGGATTGGTGGATTCGCCGGTGTTTCCGAACCGGGTGGAGCTGCGCCGGCGCACGATCGGCGGGACGCGGGTCTCCGGTCGGGTGCCGCTGGGCCGCCAGCTGCCGTGCAGGTGCAAGACCGGCTGTGCGCGGATCCGCATCGGGCGGAAGGCGCTGGACAAAGCGCTCCGCGAGGCAGCCGAGGGACGGCGGACGATCACGGCGTTCATGTCTGGAAGATTCTCCGAGCCGGTCGCCGCCACCGGTGCCGGACTGAGGCTCCGGGTTCTCGACGATGAACTCCGGATCGAGATCGACCAGATCACCGACAACGACGCCGGACGCGCCTTCCTCGATTCCTCCGAGACGGGATTCTGGAGCGTGCGCCCGTGGGCACCGGAGGAGACCTCGGTGGCCGAGGTCGCGGGAGACCTCTACGACGTCTCCGAGATGGACGTCCGCGCAATCGAGCTGGCGCTGGTGACCGGCGAAACGGGAGAACTCGCTCCGCTGGAGATCACGCGCCCGGCCCGCCGCAGGAGGCGCATATGGCTGTAGAGCGATCGGTGGTGGCCTCGGCCCTCGGGGGAGGTGACAACGCAACGCGTCTTGCCGAGGTCGCCGCCGGTCTTGTCGAGAAACACACCGGCGAGGGAGAACCGCCTGCGGCGGTGGAGAACGAAGCCGCGATCCGGGTGGCGGCGTACCTAAGAGACGCCCCAGCGGCCGCCAGGCGCGTCCGGGTGGGTGACGTGGAGACCGAGTACGTCGCGGCCTCCAGAGCTGCCCTGCGAGCGTCTGGCGCGGCGTCTTTGCTGTCTCAGTGGGTCAAGCGCCGAGGTCTCGCGCTATGAGGCTCCCGTGGCAGCGGAAGACGGCGGAAGTTCGGAGTTCGTACACCGATGCGCTGGTCTCTCTGATCGCCGCGTCGGCGTCCGGCTCCGAGAGCCCAGCAGGTCGCGTCAACGAGACCGGGACCGCACAGGCGCTCGGCGATCTCTGGGCGAGGGCGCTGTCATCGGCCGAGGTCGAGGGCGACGAACTCGCCAAGATGCTGGTGACGCCCGAGGTGCTGGATCTCGTCGGCCGGGAGCTCATCCTGCAGGGAGAGATCGTCCTGGCCTTCGACGTCCCGCCGATGCTGTCGGTGGCGAGCAGTTGGACGGTCTGGGGCGGCCCGTCTCCCGCGTCGTGGCGGTACCACGTCACCACGTCCGCCCCGTCGAAGATCCAGACGCGATGGATGCCTCGCGACTCGGTCATCCACCTCATGTGGGCACCGCGAGCAGCCGAGCCGTGGCGCAGCCTGTCGCCCTTGGCCGGTCTCTCGGGAGATCTCCTCTCGGCCCTCGAGATGCGGCTGGGCCAAGAAGCCGGCGGCGTGGCGGCCCATCTCCTCCCGGTTCCGCAGGGACCGGAGACAAGCGATCTCGACACGCTCAGAGACGACATCCGAGACGCCAAGGGGAGCACCGTCCTCACGGAGACCGTAGCTGGCGGCTGGGGCGACGCGGGTTCAGCGCCACGGCGCGATCTCGTGCCAGCCAGGCTGGGCGCGAACCCTCCGGACTCGCTGATCGCGCTGAGGCGCGATGCGATCTCGACCGTGGCCAGCGCCGCAGGCGTCCCGGCTTCGCTCGTGATGCCGGGTGGAGACGGGACCACGCGCAGGGAGGATTACCGGCAGTTCGTCTTCCTCGGCGTCGCGCCGGTCGCAGTGCGCGTCCAGAACGAGATCGCCCGCGTGCTGGAGACCTCGCTGGAGTTCTCCTTCGGCGGTCTCGCCGCGTCCGATCTCGCCGCCCGAGGCCGCGCGCTGAAGCAGTTCGTCGAGAGCGGCCTGTCTCTGGATGAGGCACTGGAGAAGGCGGGACTGGCATGAGAGCCCCGGCTCCCGCGCTGATCGAGGCGCTGGGCGTCCCCGCGACCCTCACGCGGCGCGAACGCGGTGCGCTGGACGCCATGGGTAGGGAGATGTCCGGAACGCTACTGGAGGCACGCGAGACGCGCGCCATCGTCACCTCGGCGCGCTTCTTCGAGGACGCCCAGCCGGGCGGCGAGACCAGATCGAAGACCTCCGCCCATCTCATGCCCAGCGACTGGACGGGTGACGTCACCGCCGAGGACGTGACGCTCGAGTCCGGAGATCGGATCTGGAAGGTGGTCGAGGCCGAGCCTCAGCGCGGCGGCACGGTGCGGGTCTGGCTGGAGATCGATGATTGAGGCCGAGGTGCTGGCCACGATTCGGGACGGTTTGGACTCCGCGTTCTCGGGGGATTACGTGGTGACCGTGATCGTCGGCCAGCCCTCGCGCCCACTCGAGAAGACCTCCGACGAGATCCGCGTCATTGTGGAGGATGGCGGCTCCCGCGACCTCGAGACCATCGACCAAAGTCCGGGCTACTTGGCCCGCGTCGCCGTCACCGTCGAGACCTTCCGGGATCCGGGAGACGCCGCCCAAGTCCGCGAGGCCATCCAGCGATTCTTCCGCGGCTTCCACCTTGGAACCTCCGACCTGCAGAGCGGCCCGTGGCGCACCCTCGCCGGCGGCTGGGACATCGCCGACGCCGGTCGCCACCGTTACGCCGGGATCGTCTTCCGGTCGCGCGTCTACTCGGCGGCGGCGATCCGGGAGAGGCTGGGGATATGACGCCGGTCAAGTTCGAGTCCAACCTCCGGCAGCACCATCGGGCGCTCGACCGCATGTCCGAGAAGATCGTTGAGGAGCTGGCCGAGGAGGTCGTCAGGTTCGCCCGCAGGCGGATCGCGAGGGACACGGGTGTGACCGCCCGCTCGATCTCCTACGAAGTTGTGAGCACGACGTTGGCCCGCGTGGGAGCCGGCAAACGCCCCGGCCTGTTCCTCGAGGTCGCCGAGCACTTGGGGGGCAAGTACGAGTGGCTGGAGCCATCCATCGAGGGCGTGGAGGCCGTCAGTCAGGCCATCGCCACCGCGCTCGTGAAGAGCGAGGCCGCCAGGCTCGCAGCCCGCACGAGGTGAGCTACGCCGCAGACTGGGTGCGGGACAAGAGACGCAGCTGGAAACGCGATGGGTTGTGTGCGAACTGCGGCGGCGCTCCGGCCACCCACGGGATCTACTGCAAGACCTGCCGGGAAACGTATCGAGGCACGATCGCCGAGAGCCACGCAGCACGCCGTGCCGCCGGCCTGTGCCGGTGCGGTCGGGAACGCGAGGATGCGGACTTCAGTCTCTGCGCTCGCTGCCGGGAGGCCTCCAGGCTGGCGCTGAAGCGCGGGCGGTTGGAGAAGAAGTACGGGCGCGCTGCGGCGGATCTGTGGCTGGCCATCCAGCGTCAGCCGGGAGAGACCCGGCCTTTCGCCGGGATCGACCGCCGCCGGCTCAATCCTGAGGTTGCCCTCGAAGACCGGCAGCGAAAGCGCGGGTAGATCCTTATCCAGAGGCCGGCGCTTCCGGCTCACCCTCCGAGTCATTGGGTTCTTTGCTGGGGTTCGCACGTGCCTCCAGCTCGTCTCGGAGAGCTTGGCACCAAGGTGGGCAACGTCGGCAGCCGTGGTCAGTGAAGCAGGCGATGAAGGCCATGCGGACATCGGCGGCGAACGTAGTCCATTCCGCGTGCGCAGCACTCATGATTTGCGGAAACTGGCCGTTGTAGTGGCTTTCGATCTGGTGTCGGAGAACGCCAAGGTCGTTCTCCTCGAACGGCCACCACTCCAGGTCGATGTCGCTGATCACCGACGAGAGCCACCCCACATCATCTTCGCGGAAGAACTGGCCCGCCAACCACGCGTTGAAGTACGTCGCCTTCGCGATCAAGGGAAGGTCTGCGAGAACGACATGGACCGTTTTCGGCTCCCACTCCAATCCGGTCACCTCGATCATCTCCTGAATCCATGAACGGAAAGACCCAGGGTCTTGGAGGGGCGATCTCACGGACACGTCACACTCCCACTTTTGGGGTACCCGGTGGGGTACTCGCCCGCTTGAACATCTGTAAATCGTTGTTATAAGAGCACTTCGCTAATGATCTGGCGGGAACGTGTGGGAATCGAACCCACCCGGGACGCGCGAACGCCCCGTAACGGTTTTGAAGACCGCAGGCGACACCAGTCACCATCCGCTCCCGGTCAGCCGCATCGTGCGTTGTTCCGGTCGATCTCACGACGACGGCGCGCGCGCGATCACCTCGATCTCGACCCGGGCCCCCAGGGGCAGCGCGCCCACGGCCACCGTCGAGCGCGCGGGATACGGAGGCTCGAGGTGGCGGGCGTAGACCTCGTTCACGGCGCCGAAATCGCCCATGTCCGCGAGGAAGATCGTCGTCTTCACGACATCTCCGAAGGTCAGCCCCGCCTCGTCCAGCACGGCCGCGAGGTTCGTCATCGCGCGCTCCGCCTGGGAGACGACATCGGGGCCGACGAGTTGGCCGGTGGACGGGACCAGTCCCACCTGCCCTGCGGAGTAGAACAGCTCGCCGGCCCAGTATCCCTGAGAGTAGGGGCCGACGGCGGCGGGTGCATGGTCGGTGTGGACCGGTCCGGTCTGCATGCTCGAGGCTCCTTTCGGGGGCGGGCGATCGGCCGTCGCCACCGGGCAGGACGCGGCGTGGTCGCCGCTGCCTTGCATCGGATCGGTGGGAGCCGGTAACCTCGCCCGTACGCCTCATCGCTGGAGGCGAGTCGTTGCGTTCGAACGCGTTCTGGCGGTCGGGCGAACATACTTCGATCCCCCGGAGAGCGCCAAAGATCGTGCCCGACGGCTCGGCCCGCCGTTCCGCCGCAAGACTCGCCCGCGATGCCGTACTCCGCATGGCCTTCGCGGTCGAGGCCTATTGCAGGCTTTTCGTGCGCGTGGCGAGGGCCTGTTTGTCCCGGCCCTTCTACCGCGGCGACCTCGTGCAGCAGATGGACACGATCGGCGTCGCTTCGATCTTCATCGTCATGCTGACGGGCCTCTTCACGGGGATGGTGCTCGCCCTCCAGGCCGCCGTGGAGATGGAGCGTTTCGGGGCGACCGTCTACATCGGCCGCCTGGTGGGTGCCAGTACGATCCGCGAACTCGGCCCCGTCCTCACAGCGCTCATCGTCACCGGCCGCGCGGGGGCCGGCATGGCGGCCGCTCTGGGCGCGATGCGGGTTACGGAGCAGGTCGATGCGCTCCGCACGATGGGCGTGGATCCGATCCGGAAACTCGTGGTGCCGCGTTTCCTGGCCGCCCTCGTGATGCTCCCCGTCGTCACGATCATCGGCGATGCCATCGCCATTCTGGGCGGGCTCCTCGTCGCGGTGCTGACGCTGGACTTCACGGCCGAGCTTTATATCAACTCCGTGTGGGAAACCCTCGCGCAGACCGGCTTCGTGCTCACGGTCATCCCCATCGACCTGATTCAGGGGCTGGCGAAGCCCTTCGCGTTCGGCGGGATCATCGCGCTCACGAGCTGCTTCCACGGTCTCAGGGCGGAGGGCGGCACGGAGGGCGTCGGGCGCGCGACGACACGGGCCGTGGTGACCTCGTCCATCCTCATCCTCGCGATGGATTACTTCCTCACGCAGATCCTGCTGACCACGTTCCAATGGTGAGCGAGGATCCGAGATGAGCGACCGCACGCCCGCCGGCGCGCCGGAGCCGGGAAGCGAGGCCTTCGAGGCGGAGTTGCGCGACGAGATTCGCCGCGAACTCGAGACCCACGGAGGCGGGTCCGGGCAGCCCGACATCGTCCAGCTTCGGGACGTTTGGCTCTCGTTCGGACACCACGAGGTGCTGCGCGGCGTTTCGCTCGGCGTCGCGCGCGGCGGGACCCTCTGCATCCTCGGCGGGTCGGGGGTCGGGAAGTCGACGATCCTGCGCCTCATGCTCCGGCTCCTCCTCCCCGACCGCGGCGAGGTCCTCATCGAAGGACGCGACATCAGCGCGGTGTCCCGGCCGGAGGCTCTGGCCCTGCGCGAACGCATGGGGATGGTGTTCCAGGGCTCGGCGCTGTTCGATTCCCTGAACGTGTTCGACAACGTGGCCTTTCCGCTCTACGAGCATACGAAGCTGGCGGACGACGAAATCCGGGAGCGGGTCGAGGAGGTGCTGTCCTTCGTCGACCTCGACCCGGGCGTGGTCCTCCCGCTGCTCCCGTCCGCACTGTCCGGAGGCATGCGCAAACGCGTCGCCATCGCGCGGGCGATCGTGCATCGGCCGCCCATCCTCCTCTTCGACGAACCGACGAGCGGGCTCGACCCGATCACGACGCGGAGGATCGACGAACTGATCCTGAAGCTGCGGCGGGAACTCCACGTCTGCGTGGTCGTCGTGACCCATGATGTGCGGTCTGCGGCGAGAATCGCGACCGAGACCGCGCTCCTGAAGGACGGGAAGATTATCTTCAGCGGAACGCCCGAGGAGATGCATGCCACGGAAGACCGTTATGTTCGGGCCTTCCGCGGCTAACCGCGACGGGCCGCCGAGGAGTCAGACAAGGGGCACAGGGATACGATGCGACGATCGGAGCCGATCACCTGGGATCAGATGCGCGTGGGGTTCGTCCTCATCGTCTCCCTCGTCCTGCTCGCGTTGTGCGTGCTGTTCGTGGGCCGGATCGGGGACGTGTTCGGCGAGCGCTACCAGCTGGTCGCGCTGATGGAGTCCGCTTCCGGGCTCCGCCCCGGAGCCCCCGTCCAGGTGGCCGGGAGGGGCGTCGGCCAGGTCGAGCGCGTGGAGTTCATCGCGCCGGAGGAGCGCGGCGACTCGGAAGCGGCCGTCGCGGTCTGGCTCGGGGTCAACGTGGAGGTCCGGGAGCAGGTTCGGCGCGGCTCGAGAGCCCGCGTGCGGACGCAGGGACTGCTCGGCGACCGTCTCATCGACATCGAACCGGGATCTCCCGATTCGGCCATCCTCGTGCCCGGAGACACCATCGGAACGGCGCCGGCGCTGAGCTACGACGAACTCCTCGGGCAGGCGGCCGACGCCGTCCTCGGTCTCACGCAGCTCTCGAACGATCTTTCCGCAACGCTGGCCCGCGTCTCGAGCGGCGAGGGGTCGCTTGGGCGCCTCCTCGTCGACGAAGCGCTCTACGACGGCCTCGTCGAACTCAACGAGAACCTCGCGGCCGTCCTGGGTCCGATCGCGGACGGGGAAGGCTCGCTGGCCCGCCTGCTTGTGGATGAGGAGTTTTACGATGGCCTCGTGTCCTCCACCGCCCGCCTCGACACGGTGACGGGGGCGCTGGCGGCGGGCGAAGGGACGCTTGGGCGTCTGCTGGCGTCGGACTCCCTGTATCGCGCGCTCGCTTCCTCGGCGACCCGGGCCAACTCCATCCTGAGCCTCATCGAAAACGGCGAAGGGGCGGTCGGGCAACTCCTCGCCGATGCGACGCTATACGAGGAGTTCCTCAAGATCGTGGTGGACCTGAACGTGTTCCTCGCCGAGGTGCGGGCCGACCCGGGCAGGTTCATCCCGCCGATCCGGGTCTTCTAGGACCGGCGCCCGGCCCGGAGCGACGGACTGCTAGAGGTCGTGCAGCGTCTCGAAATCGACGACCTCAAACTCGCGAGCGCCGGCGGGGAGCCTCACGCTCACGAATTCGCCCTTCCTCCTGCCCAGGAGTGCGCGGCCGATGGGCGATTCCATCGAGATGTCGTTGTTTTCAATGTCGACGTCGTCGCCGATCGTGAGGTTGAAGGATTCGACCTCGTCGTCCTCGAGGTCGCGCACCGCGACCCGCGAACCGAACCCGACCCGGTCCGTCGGGATGTTATCGATATCGAGTTCGCCGAGTTGCGACATTCGGCGCGCCAGGTAGTCGAGCCGCGCCCGCACGAAGCCCTGCCGCTCCAGGGCGGCGGTGTATTCGGAGTTCTCCCGCAAATCGCCCTGGGCGACGGCCTTCTCGATCTCTTTCGGAAGGATGACGTTCAGCTCGTGGAGGAGCGTCTCCGCTTCGTCCCCGATCTTGCGCTGCAGTTCTTCGATCATCCGGAACCTCCTCGACCCGTTGACGGGCCGGCCGCAAAAAAAGCCGAGGCGCTCCCGGAAAGGGAGGCGCCCCGGGCGGAGCACTGCACTCATGGCAATAGTGGAGGCGGCGGGAATCGAACCCGCGTCCGCGAGCCCATCCGCCACGGCATCTACGTGCGTAGTCCGTGATCAGGTCTCGTCCCGCGAGGGTTCACGAACAAACCCTTGCGAAACCAGCCGTGCGCGCGGCTCTCGCCGTGCTCTCGTCACCCGCGGCTCACGGCACGCCGGGGTGACCAGCCCGATTCATCGACGTCCGTCGGGAGGTCCTCGGGCCCGGACCTCTCGGGGACGGGCTACGTGGTTTTACGCAGCCAGAGCCAAACCGTCGTTGGCACCTAAAGGTTTCCCGGTGTTTAACGAGGCCCCGGGCACCTCGGCACGCTTCCGCGGCTTCCGGTTCACGCGTCGAAGCCGTGTCGCCCCCTGATACTCGCAAAGGCTAACCCCACACGGTCGTTTATCCCGGCGTGCAACGCAAGTTCCGGGAGCGTCCCCGGAGGTTCTTTGACAGCCGGAAACCGGCACGGGTATACTCGGAGTTTGCCGGGTCCGGCGGCGCCGGTTCCCGTTGATTCGATATGCGCCCCGCGCTCGCGGGGAGGAGATATAGATCCAAGTGCAGCTCAGCGAATTGTTCGTCCCGTCCGCCGTCAAACTCGACCTGGCGGCCGAGACGAAGGATGAGGCCCTGAAGGAACTCGTGTCGTGTATGGGCCTCGACGGAAAGTCCGAAGGAATCCTCTACAAGATGTTGAAGCGGCGGGAGAATCTCGGTTCGACCGGGATCGGCCGCGGAATCGCGATCCCCCACTGCCGTTCGCTCGTCGTGACCCGGTTGAGGGTCGCGTTCGGCCGAAAGCTCTCGGGTCTCGACTTCAAGGCGATCGACGAGAAACCCGTCCGGTACGTCTTCCTCATCGTCGCGCCGCCGCTGGAGGTCTCGAATCAGTATCTCCCGGTGCTCGGCAAGATCGCGCAGTTCGGCAAGGAGGCCGACGTGCCGGAACGGCTTGCCCGCATATCGAGCCCCGAAGAGTTCATCGAGTTGCTCGACGCGAAGGATCTCTAGTGGACCAGCAACTCGAACTGCTGCTTGAGATCCAGGACCTGCGAATGCAGCGTCGGGGTCTCACGGATGGAACGCTGACGGACCTCGAGGCGGAGGTCTTCGACATCAAGATCGAGGACGCGATCCGATCGCTCGACGAGAAGGTCGAGGAACTCGCGGAGCGGCTGACGCGGGGTATCCGGGAGCGCTATCGCCGCATCGCGGACAAGGCGCCGCGCGTCGTCGCGCCGGTCATCAACGGCATCTGCTACGGCTGCTTCGTAGCGGTGTCCACGGCCCGCGCCTCCGAGGCGGATCGGAATCTCCGCGTCGAATCGTGCGAGTACTGCGGCTGTTTCCTCTACCACGTCGGCTGACCCCGGATTGAGCCGCGTCCGGCTCAGCCGGGCGGGCGGGCGAGAACTCTCCCTTCCGCGGTTCGACGGGTCACGCCTTCCCGGTCCAGGTATTCGAGGAGCGGAATCAGGTACTTCCGGGAGAGCCCGAACGCTTCCTTGAACCGCGCGGGAGGGGCCGGCGCGCCATCGGCGAGCAGCTCTCGCACCCGCGCCTCCATCGCCTCCAGAGCCCCGGCGGCGACGTGCAGTTCGGGCGTCACGGCCTTCGTCATGCCGGATTCCTGCAGCAGCCGGAGAAGGTCATCGAGCACGGCACGGTCCAGGTGCACCGTCTTCCCCAGTTCCGTGACGAGCGGCGGCTGCAGCCCGGCGGCTTCGATCGTCCCGGCGAGTAGCCGGCGCCCCTCTTCCTCGCGCGGAGTGAGGCGGGGCCCATGGCCCGGAAGCGCGAGCTGCGGGCCGCGCTCGAGGAGGCGACGATCCGCGAGGAGTCGGCGGAGGGCGGTCTCCGCCAGTGCGAGATCGCAGACCGGCGCCATCGCCGAGCGCACGGCCTCCTTCGAAACGCCGGGGGCACGGCGGTCCGCGGCGTGGAGGCGGGCCATGCTTTCCTCCACGACCTCCATGGCCTCCGCCACCGCATCGGCGGCGAACCAGCGCTCGCCGATGCGCACGCAGCCGGCCTCCTCGGCGGCCGTCTCGAGCGTGGGAGCTCGCCATCCGAGGCGGATCGATGATGTCGCGACGGGGAGCCCGCGCAGGCCCTCCAGCGCTACGGCCGCGCCGACCGCCTCGGCCGGGGCGCCATCGAGAATCCGCCGCCAGGCTTCCGTCCGCGCCGACCAGTCGGGCGGCGGGTTCGGTTCCGCCACGCGTATCCCGCCGATCGTCGTCACCGGCGAGTAGAAGCGGAGGATGGCCCGGTCGCGGGTCCGCGCGAGGAGCGGCGCCTCGAGGGCAAGCACGGCCCAGGCAGTCGCCCCGGGTGCGACGGGCCGGCGATCAACCGTTTGGAGCCGGGCCATGACTTCACGAGTGCCCAGGTAGACCCTGAGACGCTGTCCATGGTGGAGAGGCCGGTCGCGACTCCCGAGCGCCCGTACCCGGACGCCGAGACGCTCGCTCGGCGTCCACTCGGACGGGTCCACGAGCACGCTGCCCCGCTCCACCGCGACCGGCGTGACGCCGACGAGTGCGACGGCGCACCGGCGGCCGGCGGTGACGCGCCGACGAGGGTCTTCGTGCACCTGGAGCGCGCGCACGCGGGCCGAGTCACCCCCGGGAAAAACGTTCACGGTGTCGCCCACGCGGACGGCGCCGCTCCACACAGTGCCGGTCACCACGGTACCGGTACCGCGGATCGAGAACGAACGGTCGACCGGGAGGCGAAAACGGTCATCGACGTGGCGCGCGCGGATCCCCGCCGTCGATCTGCGCAGCGCGGCCCGCAGGGGCTCGATCCCGTCGCCCGTCAGGGCGGAGACCGGCACGATCTCCCATGACGCCCGCGCGGGATCCTCATCCAGCACTTCCCGGGTCGTCTCGCTCGCGAGCTCGAGCCAGTCCTCATCCACCCGGTCGCGCTTCGTAAGCGCGACGACCCCGCGCCGGATGTTCAAGAGACGCGCGATCGCAAGGTGTTCGTGCGTCTGCGGCATCGGCCCTTCGTCCGCCGCCACGACGAGGAGGAGGGCGTCGATGCCCGTGGCGCCGGCGAGCATGTTCTTGAGGAAGTCCTCATGCCCCGGGACGTCGACGATCCCCGTCTCCAGGCCGGGATCGAGGTCGAGCCGCGCGAAGCCCAGGTCGATCGTCAGTCCCCGCTTCCGCTCCTCCAGCCAGCGGTCCGTCTCGATCCCCGTCAGCGCCCGCACGAGGGCGGTCTTGCCGTGATCCACATGGCCGGCCGTGCCGATCACGATCCCGCGCCGTTCGCTCACGCCCTCCTTTGCGCCCTCGCTCACGGTGCGCTCACCGGTCGGTTCACGGGGCGCTCAGCCCAGCCGACTGAGGAATGGCAGGGACTTCAATTGTGCCCCCTCGGCCACGTGGTGCCGGATGAACTCGGCCACCCAGCGCCCCTGGCGACCGTTGGCGCGGCTCCGTTCCGCCGGCCCGCCGGATACCAGACGCCGCAGGGCATCGAGCTCCGCGGGATCGAGTCCCGGCCCGACCGACCCGCACGAGCCGCAGCGAAGCCCGCCGGCCTCGAAGTCGAAGCGCACGCCCGCTGCCCCGATGGGATTCCGGCAGCCGACGCAATGTTCGATCTCGGGGCGGAAGCCGAGGGCGTTGACCACACCCCAGACGTACTCGAGCCCGCCGGTCGCCGCCCCCTTCCGGACCCGGCCATGGAGTCCGTCGAGACCCTCCGTCAGCGTTCGGTACAGTTCCGCGTCGCGGTGCTCCGGGGCGAGGCGCATGACGAGCTCGCAGAGGACGGATGCGATCGTGAAGAGTTCGATCGAGCGGTCGAGTCCTCTCCGGTCGCGGAGGAGTTCGAAGTTGGAGAGGGTATGCAGATCGCGTCCCTGCCGGCTGTAGAACGTCGCCTCCCCTTCCACGAAGGGTTCCAGCAGGCCTCCGAAACGGCTTCGAGGGCGCAGCGCCCCGCGGGCGAGCGCGGAACAGGGGCCGACTTCCCACGTCATCAGCCGCAGGATCTTGCTGGTTTCGCTATACCTGTACGTCTGGAGGACCACCGCCCGCGTCGTTACGAGTCCCACTCGGCCTCCTGGCAGTCCGTGACAAGACCCCGCGTCGGCGCCGAGAGCTGCGAGGCGCTCGCCCGGACGCGGTCAGCCGGGTCGAAGCAGAATATCGGTCGTTCCCGCCCCGATCGGCGCCTCGTCGATGAACTCGCCCTCGGCCGAGAGGAGAACGAGGCGTCCCTGGCCCGCGGCCACGTAGGTGGCGCAGAGGATCTGGCCGTCCAGGAATCCGGCCGCGACCCGGCAGCTGAGATTCGAGCCGTCGCGGTCGCGCGGCTGGATCGGGTTTTCCGGCCCGTTCACCCATGACCGAACCGCAAAACTGAACGTCAGCACGTCCGTCTCCGCCGCTTCGACGTGCTTCGTTCGCACGACGTAGACGAGCCCGTCGCGCCCGGCTTCCATGGAGATTCCGTTTCCGCCGAGGGCGTTCACGTCCTGCACGCTCCGGGCCGACATGTCGATCTCGACGAGATTCCCGTCCCCCTGCGGGGCGGAGGTCAGCGGATCGACCCCGCCGCCGGCCAGCAGGAGCATGTTGTCTTCGAGCACGACGGCCTCGGTGACCCCGACGGTGCCTTCCGGAAGCCTCAACTCATCGAAGTAGCTGCCGCTGATGAACTCGTGGAGGACGATGCGGGGCGGGCCGAGGGGCTCCCTTCCGCCGTCCTCGTCGTCGAGGTTGCCGTCGACGGAGACCAGGAACTGCCCCGCCGGGATCACCCTCTCCACGAAGGTGCCCACCGCCTCGACCGCAATCTGCGCCATCGGAGTGCCGGGGAAGGCCACGTACACCGCATCCAGTGCCCGGGCGGGGATGAGCGCCCCGACGGTGCCGCCCGCATCGAAGATCACGGTGGGTTTGCCCGGGTCCACGATGGCGTTGTTCGGAAACGCGGCCGTCGTCCGTTCGTCGGTCGAGAATGACCCGAAGAGGACGTTGCTCCCCTCCGGAGTGTCCCACGCCGTCACCCACAGATCCTGAATGAAATCCGCGGTCCGGCCCGTGAACCCCGCCCCCATCTGGATGTCAGGCCCGAAGGGGACGATCTCGCCACCGATCCTGTTGAACTGCTGCAGGGTCCCCGAGATGGAGTTGAGCACGGCGAACTCCGACCGCTCGGGGGTTACGATGTCGGGCTCATCCGGGCCCGTCCCGTTCGAGCCGCCACACCCGGCGAGGACCGCCAGGGTGCCAATCTGTATCCGGCTACGTCTCCGCATGATCCGCTCCTCTGATGCCCAGCCTGTGCGGCCCGCGACCGATCGCCGACCGGGAGCCGGCCGTATCGCGGCGGTTGGGTGCTTCCCGGCAAGGTCCGCTCGCGGGTCGTGAACGGCAAGCGGACGCCGCACCGGCCGTCCGGGTCACCGAGCTTCCCTCAGAATAACGTTTGGAGGGCCACTATTGGCGACGAAGCGCCGCTCGTCGGCTCCCGGCGACACGCGGGAAACGGCGTTCCGGCAGGCCGCGCCCTTCAGGGCTCGAAACGGCCGAAGTCCTCAGGATCCAACCCCTTGAGGTAGTCGCTCAGCGGCTCCTCCGGGGCTCGGGATGGCCCGGCCCCGGGAGACGGCGCCTCTCCCTCGGCCACTCCGGTCTCCTCGATCTCGAACGCGCTCGCTTCGAGGAGACTCTCCGCCGCATGAATCGGGACCCCGGCGCGAAGCGCCAGCGCGATGCTGTCGCTGGGACGGGCGTCGATGGAGATGAACTCGTCCTCTCGCCGGAATACGAGCGACGCGTAGTAGGTGTTGTCGACGACCTTCGTGATGAGTACGCGGACGAAGGTGCTGTCAAGCCCGCGCACCACGGCGTTGAAGAGATCGTGCGTGAGGGGGCGCGTGAACTGGACTCCGGCGAGTTCCATCGCGATGGCCGAGGCCTCGCCGGGTCCGATCCAGATCGGGAGGAAGCGCTCACCGTCCTTCTCCCTGAGAATGACGACGGGGGCGCCCGTCGTCTTGTCGAGTCCGAGGCTGGCCACGGCGACCTCCCGCATCCCGGACTCCGTCATTCCACCCCCCTCCGCTGGCTAGCCGGCGAGGGCATCGGTCCGATCGGTTCTCTCCCACGTGAACGCGTCGCCCTCCGGCTCGCGACCGAAGTGTCCGTAGGCGGCGGTCCGGCGGTAGATCGGCTTCCGGAGTCCGAGCCGCTCCATGATGGCTCGCGGCCGCAGGTCGAAAACCTCCGTCACCCGCCGTGCGAGTTCGTCGTCCGGCCGGCGTCCCGTGCCGAAGGTGTCGACCATCACACTGACCGGCTCCTCGACGCCGATGGCGTAGGCGAGCTGGACTTCGGCGCGGCGCGCGAGTTCCGCCGCGACGAGGTTCTTGGCGATCCAGCGGGCCGCATACGCCGCCGAGCGGTCGACCTTCGACGGGTCCTTCCCCGAAAAGGCGCCGCCGCCGTGCCGGCCCACGCCGCCGTATGTGTCCACGATGATCTTCCGCCCGGTGAGGCCGGCATCGCCCTGTGGCCCGCCGATCTCGAACCGGCCCGTCGGGTTGATGTGGCACTGCGCCCCGTCTTCGTCGTAAAGGTCGTCCGGCAGGACGGGCCCGATGACTTCCTCCCGGATCGCCGCCTCGATTTCTTCCTGCGCGACGTCGCCGTCGTGCTGGGCCGAGACGACCACCGTGGTGATCCTCGCCGGTTCCCCGTCCCGGTATTCGACCGACACCTGTGCCTTCCCGTCCGGCCGCAGCCACCCGATGCCTCCCGATCTCCGCACGTCGGCCAGGCGCTTCGACAGCGCGTGCGCCAGCATGATGGGAAGGGGCATCAACTCCGGCGTCTCATCGGTCGCGTATCCGAACATCATCCCCTGATCTCCGGCGCCGCCGACATCCACGCCCTGGGCGATGTTCGCCGACTGCTCGTCGATCGCGGTGAGCACGCTGCACGTGTCCCACCGGATTCCGTGCTCCGCGCGCGTGTAGCCGATGTCGCGCAGCACTTCCCGGGCGATGGCGGCGATGTCGATCCCGGCGGCCGTGGTGATCTCGCCGGTCACAAGAACGAGGCCGGTCGTCACGAGCGTCTCGCACGCGACGCGGCCCCGGTCGTCCTTCGCGAGGATGCAGTCGAGGACCGCGTCCGATATCTGGTCCGCGACCTTGTCGGGGTGTCCCTCGGTCACGGATTCGGAGGAAAACGGTTGTATCCCCTTCACGAGGCTGATTCTCCCACTTCGAGGTTCGCGGCGGAGCACCGCAGGAGGCGTAGCGGTCAGGATAGTGGCCGCCTGACCGGGCGGAGGCAACGTCGCCGCCGCGGGTTCAGGAGACGTACAGCGGCGACGGTTCGACCGGAATCGCGTCCTCCAGCCGCGCGAGGACTTCGCCGGGCATCCCGGAAGGGGAGCCATCGCGACCGACGCGGTTCCAGAGTTCCGACAGCTCCGCCACCGAAAGAAGTCCGACGAGTTCCCTCACTTCGGGAATCGACGCAGGCGCGAGACTGAAGTCCCGATAGCCGAGGGCGAGCAGGAGGGCGAGCCCTACCGGCTCCGCGGCAAGGTCTCCGCAAACGCCGATGTCGAGGTCGAGGGCGGTGGCCGTGTTGACAATCCGCTCATAGCTGCGGAGGAGCGCGGGATGCATGGGGTTCGAGAGATGCTGGAGCCGGGCGTTGCCGCGGTCCACGGCCAGGGAATACTGCGTCAGGTCGTTCGTGCCGAGACTGATGAAATCCAGGTGCCGCCCCACGAGATCGAGCGTGTCGGCAAGCGCGGGCGTCTCCACCATCACGCCGAAGGAAACGGGTTCCGTCTGACCCAGTTCGCGGCCGACTTCCGCCACAATGTCCTTCGTGCGCAGGATCTCGGTCTCGCAGATGACGAAGGGGACGAGGATCCGCATGCGGGCTGACGGCCCCCCGGCCCGGATCGCGGCGCGCAACTGGTTGCGGAAGAGTTGCGGCCGGTCCAGGCAGACGCGGATGGCGCGCCAGCCCAGATAGGGGTTTTCCTCCGGAGGAAGGTCGAGGAAGAGCGGGAACTTGTCGCCGCCGATATCGAACGTCCGGAGCGTCACGGGGTGGTTCGGGAACCCGTCCACGACCTCGCGGTAGGCTTCGTACTGCTCCTCCTCGCTCGGAATCACCCGCCGCCCGATGACCAGGAACTCGGACCGGAAGAGCCCCACCCCCTCGGCGCCCACACGCCGGGCCGCCGGCACATCGTGCGGCTGATCGATGTTCGCCCGGAGATGCACGCGCACCCCGTCCGCCGTCAGCAGAGGCGCGGGTTCCCGCGTGAGGTCGGCGGCGGGACGCCCGGCAAGGCGGCGGACCATCCGCACATGCGCCGCCTTCTCCGCGTCCGTGGGCTCGATGAGGACCCGACCGTTGCCTCCGTCGAGGAGGACGGTGGTTCCATCTTCGATCTTCGCGAGGTCGGCGCCGAGTCCGACGACCGCCGGAATGCCCAGCGAGCGGGCGACCAGGGTGCTGTGCGAGGTTCGCGACCCCGATCCGCTCGCCACCCCGCGAACGAGTGCCGGGTCGAGGCCCACCGCGAAGCTGGGCGTGAGGTCGTCAACGGCGATGAGCCCGGGCTCCCCGGGAAGTGCGAGCGGATCCTCGTCGTGGCCGGTGAGCCGCGCGAGGACGCGAGACCGAATGTCCCGCAGGTCGGCCAGCCGGTCGACGACCATGAAGTGCCCCGCATCGATGATCGCCGTCCGAAGTTCGGTCAGGCGCCAGTCGAAGGCGCGCTCCGCCGAGAGGAAGTTCTCCCGGACATAGCGGATGGTGCCCGCGACGAGGTCGGGGTCCGAGAGGATCAGAATCTGCGGGTCGAAGATGTTCGCTTCCACTTCGCCCAGCGAGCGCGCGGCCTGTTCGCGCGTGTCCCGGACACGGTCCGCGGCCCAGGCCAGCGCCTCCTCGAAACGCGCCACCTCACGCTCGACGGCGTCGGGCGCGATCGTCCGGTGCTCCGGCCGCCACTCGTGACGCTCGAGTCGCCGAACCACCCCGAGCGCACGTCCGGGCGCGGCCCCGATTCCGTGAATGACTTCGCTCACGCCGGCCCGTCCGTGTCCACGTCCGGAGCGAGTCCCTCGCTGAACCCGGACAGAACGAGTTCGGTGAGCGAATCGACGGCGTTCTCCGCGTCGGACCCCGCGGCCCGGATACGGATGGCAGCGCCGGCCTCGGCCGCGAGCATCATCACGCCCATGATGCTCTTCCCGTTCACTTCCAGTTCATCCTTCTCGACCCACACCTCGGCCCGGAAGCGGCTCGCCAGCTTAACGAACTCCGCGGCCGGGCGGGCGTGCAGCCCCAGCCGGTTCCGTATACGTACCGCTGCTTCGTGTCGCGTGGTCACGGAAACTCTCCGCTCCGGTCGAGCGAACGATCGGCGTCGGGCCGTGCGTCGCGGCAGGCTGCACCGCCTGCCGGGACGCTCACAGGAGCCACGCCGCGCACGCGGCAAGGAGGCTCGCCATGGCGACCGCCGAGATGTGTCGCGGAACAAGATAACCCATCAACGCCACGATGACTGCACCGCCGTCCCGCCAGGGGATGGGGCCGGTTCCCGGAAGCTGGCCGATGAGCAGCGCGGCGAGGGCCCCGATGAGCACCTGGTTTGCGAGCACGAGCGCCCTCTCCAGCCGGCGCAGCGGCGCGCGCTTCAACGCCGATGCGACGGACCGGCCCGCTCGCCAGCCGCAGCGCAGCCCCCAGATGCGGAGGCCGAGGTGGCCGGCATTGTACACGACGAGGAACGCGCCGGCGGCGAACAGGGCGTCGAGTCCCAGCACGAACGCGATGGCGGCGGCGGACGTGCAGAAGGGCCGCCACCCGGCCCACGCGACGCCGTCGCCGAGGGCCCCGAGCGGCGCGCGGAGGGCGGACCGGAAGCGCGACAGGGTGTCGGGGTCGGCGCCATCCGACTCGAGACGCGCAAGGGCCCCGATCGCGACGGGGGCCAGGTACGGATGCGCGTTGAAGGCGCGCGAATGGCGCTGCACGGCCTCCCGGAACGCGGTGCGATCGTCCGCGTGGATGCGCGCCAGCAGCGGCGCGAGCGCATGCGCCAGGCCGGGCCCCGTCATCGTACGGTCGTTCCATGAGCCCTGGATGGAGAAACTGCGCAGGACGGCGCGGGCGAAGTCCCTCCGGCGCGGCCTCATGAGAACACCCGGGCAAGCAGCGTTCCCAGGACACATCCGGCGGCCAGTGCGGGCCAGTGGCGGGCCCGCGCGCCGAGCCCGCGAGCCGCGACGCCCGCGGCCCCGGCAAGCCCGAGTCCGGCGAGGGCGAACCACCAGGCGGCGCCCGGCGCGCCGGGTGGCTGCGCCGACAGCAGGCGCACGAACAGCGCGGACGGCACGAGCAGCGTGGCGACGAGCAATCCGGCGCGCAGCCCGTCCAGCGCCATCGCCAGCCTGTGCCGTCGCGCGAGGGCGGCAGCTCCTCCGGAAAACCCGTCCGGCCGCGAGACGAGCCGCGGCGTCACGCGCCGGAGGAGCGTCACGGAGTACGCGCCCGTCCAGCCGACCGCCCAGCCGACCGCCACCGCGGCGACGATGCCGGCCGGGGCGCCGCCGCCGCCGATCGCGTACGCCGCTCCCGCCGTAAACGAAGCCGGCCCGGTCTCCGGATGCCGCGCACCGCCGAAGGGGGGATGCCGCGACAGGACGAGTTGCAGCCAGGCGCCGACCACGCACCCCGCGGCGGGCGCCCCGAAAAGCACCCCTCCCAGCGTGCCGGCCACGATGGGCCGCGACCACATGGCCTGCGGCCAGGACACCTCGTCGAGACCGATGACCGCGGCGAGCAGGCAGGCCAATGCCCAGTCGCCCGCCGCAAGCTCCACCCCGGTCATCGAAGCTTCCGGGCGTCGAGACGGACCTCGGGTGCGGTGGGGAGGTTCCGGGCGCTCACGGGAGCGTGCTCACCGATCACCCGCAGATCCTCGACCTCCGCCGGGGAGAGATGCACGTAGTCGAGGATCTTCTGCCGCCCTCCCGCGGCGTACACGCCGCCCACGTTCACCGCCCGCCCGTCGAGACATCCCCGCTCCGCCAGCGCCCGCATCGTCGCCGTATCCCGCGTCAGGAGCGCGCCGCGTTCCACCCGGGCGCTCAGCTCCCCGAAGCGCCGTGCCGCCTCGTCCACCCCGAGGAACTCGGCCCGCTCCTCGTCGGCGAGCGCGCTGGCCCAGAGTTCCTGCTCCCATTCGCTGGAGGCGAGCAGATCGTCGACGATGACGTAGAAATCGAGGTCCAGGGGCCGCCCCCAACCCACGAGCACCTGTCCGTGGATCAGACGCTCATCGATCCGCAGGAGTTCGAGCGGCATGCGTCCCGCTCAGTCGGTCCCGGCCGACGGAGGCGGGTGCGCACGCTGTCCGGCCCGTCCCTTCCGGAGAAGGCGCGGGACGAGCGCTTCGAGCGGCATCTCGCGGTGAAAGACGAAGTCGAGCAGCATCGGAAGGTTGACGCCCGTGATCCACGCGCCGCCGCCGCTCTCCCGCACGTGCCGAAGGCTGGCCAGGCTGCAACTGCCGCCCGCAAGGTCCACGAAGAGGATCGCCTCCGCACCGCCCGCCGCCTCTCCGATGATCTCGACCAGTTCGTCGGGTCCCAGACCATCGTTGCTCACGGCATGCAGCGCGCCGCCGACGCCGCTGATGGCCTCGACGGCGGACACGAGGGCATGCGCGAGTTCCGAATGCGCCACGACGACGCCGCGGACCCGGCTATTCGTCATCGGACTCGAGGTAGTCGCGCACCGGCCGCATGCGCTCGATGAGGTCGCGCTCGAACGCCGCCGCCGGGTCTTCCCCGGAATAGCGCAGGAGATGGTTCATCGCCACGACTTCGGCGATGACGGTGATGTTCTTGCCCGGGTTCAGGGGGATGCGGACCTTCGGCAGCTTTACGCCCAGGATCTCGCACTCCTCCGCCTCCAGGCCCGTTCGATCGTAGTCATCGCGCTCTCCCCAGACCTCGAGTTCGACGACGACCTCGATCCGCTTCTGCTGGCGCACGGCCCGGATCCCGAACATGGCGCGCACATCGATGATGCCCACGCCCCGGATCTCCATGTGATGGCGCTGGTGTTCGTGCGCGCGCCCGAGGAGGATGTCGCTCTGGCGGCGGTGCACGAGAATGAGATCGTCGGCGACGAGGCGGTGGCCCCGCTCCACGAGGTCGAGCACGCACTCGCTCTTGCCGATGCCGGAGGGCCCGATGAAGAGGAGGCCGATCCCGTACACATCCGCGAGCGACCCGTGAAGAGAGGTTCGGGGCGCGAACTCTTCCTCGAGATAGGGCTGCAGCCTCCGGTAGAAATCGCCCGTCTTCAGGGGCGTTTCCAGCACGGCCACGCCGGCCGCCTCCGCCGCGGAGATCAGTTCCTTCGGCGGCGCCTGGTTCTTGGTGACGATCGCGCAGGGAACGCCGGACTCGAACACGAACTTGAGAGCGGCGGCGCGTTCCGAACCGCGGAGGCTATCGAGATAGGCGATCTCCGTTTCGCCGAAGATGAGCACCCGCTGGGAGACGAAGCGTTCCCTGTAGCCCGCCAGAGCGAGTCCCGGCGACGAGACTTCCGGCACCTCGATCTCGCGCTCGATGCCGGACTCGCCGGCCACGACCGTGAGCGAAAACGCTTCCTGCTTGCGTCGGAGCAGCGACGCGACCGTGAGGGTCACCCGGCTTCTCCGCCCGCCTCGAAGGGATTCCCGAACAGCTCATCCATCGGCGGCGCCGAGTGCTCGTTGTACCGGTCGTGGTTGCGGCGGAGCTGGTTTCCGAGCTTGTCCGCGAGCCGGTCGAGCGCCGTGCGGGGATCGGGACCCGCCGCCTCGCCGTGCACGGGGCGGGCGCGGTCGACGCTGATCACGGCCGCCGCGCGCACCTGCGTCTTCTCTCCCGTGAATACGATCTCGGCCTTCGACGCGCGCGGCTCGAAACGAGTCAGGTTCGCAAAGCGCGTCTCGATGATCTCGCGAATGTCCGAGACATCGGTGTTGCGCGCGGTGACGATGGTTCGCATCGGTCCTCATCAGGGTTCGAGTGATTGATAAAGGTGCGCTTCCGTCTCATCCGCTGCACGCGACCACGAGAACCGGGCCGCGTGGTCGACCCCGCCCCTCCCGAGCCGTTCGCGCACCGACGGCTGCTCGAGAACTTCGCGGATCGAAGCCGCCCACGCCGCGACGTCCCCGTGCGGGGCGAGCAGGCCCGATTCCCCCGCCGCCACCGACTCGCGCAGCCCGGGCGAATCGCTCGCGATCACCGGCGTGCCGCACGCGGCCGCCTCCACGTTCGTCATTCCCCACCCTTCCTTCGGAGAGGGATAGACCACGGCCCAGGCCCGGCGCAGCCAGGCGACCTTCTCCTCCTCGGAGATGTACCCCAGAAAGCGTACCCGGTGCGAGAGTCCGGCGCGCCGCACGAGCCTTCGCAGGCGACGCTCGTCGCTGCCGCGGCCGGCGATGACGAGCCTCGCGTCCGGCAGCCGGCCGCTCAGCCGCGTCATCGCCTCGAGCAGGACATCGAGGCCCTTGTAGCGCTTGAGGCGGCCCACGTAGAGCAGCGTCGGCCCCTCCGCACGCACTGTGCCTGGATCCGGACGATAGGTGTCGTGATCGATGCCGGGCGGGATGACCGTGATGTCCCGTGCGAGCAGGCCTCGCTTCGTGAGGTCGAGCGCCGTGCTCTCCGAGATCGCCTGGAAGGGACAGTGCCGATAGACGCCGGGGATCGCCCGTTCCGCGGCCCACACCGCCGTCGCGATGGGGATCGACGCTTCCGCGTAGGCCGTGGCCCCGAACAGGTGCGGTACCAGCGCGACCACGGGGGCACCGGCCCAACGGGGCGAATAAAGCGGGATCTTGTTGATGTCCTCGACGAGGACATCGGGGGCGAAGTCCCGCACGAGCCCCCGCGCGGCGCGCCGGGCACGCCATGCGTAGCTGTGCCGGTTTCCGACCCGATGGAACTCGATGCCGTCCAGCGTCGTGGAGGGGGCCGCGCCCGGCCAGCCGCTCACGACGGCCCGCACCAGGTGTCCGCGGGCGGCGAGCCGGCCGAAGATCTCGTGGAGGTGCACCTCGGCGCCGCCGGCCTCGGGGTTCTCCCGGTCCTGCCAGTTGAGCAGGAGGATCCGGAGCGGCCGCGCCACCGGTTCGCTCAGGACCCGGCCTCCCGGGCCTTCAGCACCGCGTCGAGCACGCCGTTGAGAAAGCGCGGACTGCCGGGACTGCCGTACCGGCGCGCCAGTTTCAGGGCTTCGTGAATCGCGACCTTCGGCGGCACGTCTTCGAACCACAGCAGTTCCGCGATCCCGATTCGCAGGATGTTGCGATCGATGGCGTGCAGGCGCTCGATCCGCCAGTTGGAGGCGTGATGAGCGATCGTCGCGTCGATCTCGTCCAGATGGCGGCCCGCGGTCTCGAGCAGACGCCGGACGTGCGGGCGGTAACGTTTGGACATGCGGCGGTGGACGAGGCTCTGCGCCGCGTGTTCGAGCGGCGTGCCCTCTCCGCCCACTTCCCACGCATAGAGGAAGTTCAACGCCCAGCTGCGGGCCCGCGAATGTACGTGCGTCCGGGCGGTCGGCGTCACGCGCCCAGCCGTTCGTGGAGGTCGGCCATGCGGAGCGCGGCGCGGGCGGCCTCCGCACCGGCGTTGCCGAGTTCGCCGCCGGCCCGCGCGAGTGCCTGCTCCACCGTGTCCGGGGTGAGCACGCCGAGACCGACCGGCACGCCCGCGTCGAGCTGTACCCTTGCGAGGCCGTCGGTGGCCGCGCGGCTGACGTGGTCGAAGTGCGCGGTTTCCCCGCGAATCACGCAGCCCAGCGCGACGATGGCGGCGTATCCGCGCGCGGCGGCTCGCCGCGCGGCGAGCGGCAGTTCCCAGGCGCCGGGGACGTACACGATATCGACATCCTCCTCGGCCACGCCGCATTCGAGCGCCGTCCGCGCGGCGCCTTCCAGCAGGCGGTCGGTGACCCGGGAGTTGAACCGGCTGACGAGAATGCATACCGTCCGGCCGCTCCCCGAAGCCACGCCCTCGTACTCCTTCAGACGCCCGCGCGTGAAGCCGTCCGGGCCGTCGCCGCGAGGAGGTTCCGACCCGCTTCTCACGCGGATCCGGTCAGGTGTCCGAGCTTCTCGCGCTTCGTGCGAAGATAGCGGACCACCCGGTCGTCGACCCCGCCGAACTCGAGCGGCAGGCGGTCGCGGATCGCGAGGCCGAACCCCTCCAGCCCCGCGAGCTTCTTCGGATTGTTCGTCAGGACGCGGATCGAGTGCAGTCCGAGATCCACGAGGATCTGGGCCCCGATGCCGTAGTTCCGCAGGTCGGGCGGGAAGCCGAGCGCCTCGTTCGCCTCGACCGTGTCGTGACCCTCGTCCTGAAGCTCGTAGGCTCGGAGCTTGTTCAGGAGCCCGATCCCCCGCCCTTCCTGGTCGAGATAGACGATGACCCCGGCGCCGGCCTCCACGACCATCCGCATCGCGGCGTCGAGCTGGCTGCCGCAGTCGCAGCGGTGCGAGTGGAACACATCGCCCGTCAGGCAACGCGAGTGCACGCGGACGAGGACATCTTCCGCACCCGCCACGTCGCCGCGCACCAGCGCGACGTGTTCGCGCCCATCCACCTCGTTCGCGTACCCGACGATGCGGAAATCGCCCCACGGCGTGGGCAGGTCCGCTTCGGCGACGCGCCGTACGAGACTCTCCGTGCGCAACCGGTGGGAGACGAGGGCAGCGACCGTGATGAAGGGAAGGTCATGCTCCTCCGCGAACTTCTCGAGTTCCGGACGGCGCGCCATCGTCCCATCCTCGTTGAGGATCTCGCAGATCACGCCCGCCGGGGTGAGTCCGGCGAGCCGGGCGAGATCGACGGACGCCTCCGTCTGGCCCACGCGCTGCAGCACGCCGCCGGGCCGGGAGCGGAGCGGAAAGATGTGGCCGGGACGCATGAGGTCCGTGGGACGCGTCTGGGGATCCACGGCGACGCGGATGGTCCGGGCGCGATCCTGCGCGGAGATCCCGGTCGACACGCCGAAGTCCTGGCGGGCATCGATCGACACGGTGAACGCCGTCTTGTTGGGATCGGCCAGCCGGTCGTCCGTCATGAGCGGGAGATCGAGGCGATCGGCCATCTCATCGGGCATCGCGAGGCAGATGAGTCCCCGGGCGTGCCTGGCCATGAAGTTGATCGTCTCGGGCGTCGCCAACGCCGCCGCGCAGACGAGGTCCCCCTCGTTCTCGCGATCTTCATCGTCGGCGATGATCACGAGTCCGCCGCTGCGGATACGCGCGATCGCCGCTTCCACCGTGTCTGCGGCCATGTCCGCCAGCCGAGATCCTTTCCCGGTTTCCATTCGAACGGAAGCCTACTGGTCCGCCGGGGCCGCGTGTGGTCGGAGGGCACGCGCCACGTGCTTGCCGATCAGGTCCGCCTCGAGGTTGACGCTCGCGCCGGACACGAGGCGCCCCAGGGTCGTGTGGGTCCATGTATATGGGATGATGGCGAAGCGCGCGATGGCCCCGCTCAAGCGGTTGACCGTGAGACTCACGCCGTCGACCGCGAGGGAGCCCTGCGGCACGGTCACCCCCTCGAGGCCGTCCGGGAGTTCGATCTCGAGCACGCCCGACCCGCCTTCCCACCTGGCCGCCGTCACGGTCCCCACCCCATCGATGTGTCCCTGGACCATGTGCCCGCCCAGCGGATCCCCGGCGCGCAGCGCAGGCTCGAGGTTCACGGGATCGCCGACCCCCCACCTCCCGACCGTCGTCCGCTCCAGCGTGGCCTCGACGACATCGACATCGAAGGTCTCCTCTCCAAGCGCAACGACCGTCGTGCACACACCCGCGAGCGACACCGAATCTCCGTCCCGGAGCCGTTCGAGAAACGGGACGCGGGCGATCGTCAGCCGCAGCCCGGTCTTTCGGCGCTCACGGCCCGCGACCTCGCCAACCGCCTGTATGATTCCGGTGAACACGAATCCGGCCGCTCAGAGGTTGTCCAGGGTTTCCTGGAGCTGGCGGTGCTCGAACACGACATGCGTGTCCTGTCCCAGCGATTCTCGCTGCACGGCCAGCCAGTCGCCAGGCGTCGAAGGCTCGAGACCCGGAAAGGCCGGCACGCCATCCCGCCCGTAGAACATGGGGGCGATGAAGGCATGGATCCGCTGGATGTGCCCGTCGCGCAGCAACGACGCGGCGACCTGCCCTCCGCCCTCGACGAGCACCGAGAGCACGCCGCGGATGGCCATTTCGTTCCAGACGGCGCCCAGATCGAGCCTGTGGTCCTCGCTCGGCGGCACTCCGATCACTTCCACGCCCGCATCGCGGAGCGGGCCCGCGCGCTCCTCGAAGCCGTCCGACTCGGGGTCGGCGAAGGCCCATACGGGCGCCTGGGAGGCCGTGCGCACGAGTTGACTCGACGTTCGGAGCCGGAGCGTGGTGTCCAGGACCGCCCGTATCGGCGGTACGCGCGGCACGACCTCGCCGCGGGCCGTCAGCAGGGGATCGTCGATCTCGATCGTGTTCGAACCGATCAGGATCGCATCGTTGCAGGAGCGAAGGCGGTGGACCTCGTCGAGCGCCCGTATGCCGGTCACCGGCGTGCGAACGCTCTCCTCTCCCAGCTTCGCGTCGAGGGAGAGCGCGAGTTTGAGCGAGGCGAAGGGCACCCACCGCCGGTGAAACCAGAGGAAGGCCGCGTTCAGCCGTTTCGCGGCGTTCTCCTCGATGCCGATTTCGACGTCCAGGCCGGCCTGCCGCAGCTCCTCCGCCCCATGGCGCGCCTCCGGATTGGGGTCCCGGCAGGCGATCACGACGCGCCGCACACCGGAGCGGATGATGGCGGCGGTGCACGGGGGCGTCTGCCCCTCGTGGCGGCACGGCTCGAGCGTGACGTACAGCGTTGCGCCCGCCGCCCGCGGCCCGGCCTCCCGCAGCGCCATGACTTCCGCATGATCGCCGCCGTATTCCGCGTGCCACCCCGTGCCGAAGACCTGGTTCCCCCGGGCCACGACGGCGCCCACGAGCGGATTCGGCGACACGCGGCCCTGCCCGCGCGGCGCCACCGCCAGCGCCTCGCGCATGTGCCGCAGGTCCTCGGTGCGGCTCGGCGGCGCCCCGGCGATGGGGTCGAATCCCCGCGCCGTCACGAACCCTCCAGGTGCACCTTGCCGCTGCCCGCGACGAGTTCGCCGCATATGAACGCCTCGCAGCCGGCGTCGCGAATCTCGTCGAGCACCCGTCCGGCCTCCCCCCCGCGCACGACCGCGACCATCCCCACGCCCATGTTGAAGGTGGAGAAGAGCTCCGCCTCGTCCGCCCCGCTTTCGCGCGCGATGACGTCGAACTCGTGCGGGCGCGCCCAGCGGTCGGTGCGCACCACCGCATCGAGATCCGGTCCGATGACCCGGTCCACGTTCCCCGGGATCCCGCCCCCCGTGATGTGCGCCAGCGCCCGCACGCGGCCTGCTTCGAGGCTGCGCTCCAGGATCGGCAGGTAACTCCGGTGAGGGCGCAGGAGGATGTCCGACACAGAACCTTCGGCGCCCGGGAAGGCGTCGTGGGCCCCGAGTCCGAGACGGTCGAAGAAGAGGGCGCGCACGAAGCTGTAGCCGTTCGTGTGGATGCCGCTCGATGCGAGCCCGACGAGATGGTCCCCCGGCTCCAGATCTCTGCGGGACAGCTCCGGGTAGACGATCTCGCCCACCACGAACCCGGCGAGGTCGTATTCCCCCGGCGCATAGAAATCCGGCATCTCCGCGGTCTCTCCCCCGAGCAGCGCGCAGCCGTTCGCGCGACAGGCGTCGGCGAGTCCCGACACGACGCTCGTCACGGTGTCCGGGTCCAGCACGCCGCAGGCGACATAGTCCATGAAGATCAGAGGCCGGGCGCCTTCAACGAGGATGTCGTTCACACAGTGGTTCACGAGATCGGCGCCTACCGTGTCGTGCCGGTCCGCCATGAAGGCGATCTTCAGCTTTGTCCCGACGCCATCGGCGCTCGCCACGAGTTCCCGGCCCGGGGTCGCCCGGAACCGCCCTCCGAACGAGCCGAAGTCGGAACTCACCGCATCGGTCCGGGTCCCCTGGACCAGCCGGGAGATCCGGGCCTTCGTCGCGCGCGCCGCCTCGAGGTCCACGCCCGCGTCCCGGTACGTCAATCCGTCGCTCATATCTCCTTCACGCCTTACCCTGGAACATCGAATCTCGTGAGCGTCCCGAAGCTTCGCACGCGGTCCTCCACTTCGGCCATGGTGAGCGTCACCATGCGGCGCGCCCCGAAGGCTTCGCATGCGAAGGAACCGAGGGCGCAGCCGTACACGACGGCGCGCCTCAACGTCGGTCCCGAGATCGAACCGCAGCGCGCCAGATACCCGAGCAGGCCGCCCGCGAACGCATCGCCGGCCCCGGTGGGGTCGACCACATCTTCGAGCGGAAAGCCCGGGGTGAGGAAGAAGCCGTCGCCCGTGAGCAGCACGGCTCCGTGTTCTCCCTTCTTGATCACGACGTGGCGCGGGCCCCGGCTCTGAATCCAGCGCGCGGCCCGGGCCAGGTTGTGCTCCCCGGACAGCTGCTTCGCCTCCTCGTCGTTCAGCGTGATGAGGTCGATCTTCGCGATGACTTCGGCGAGGCGCTCCGGCGTCCCCTCGATCCAGTAGTTCATCGTGTCGCACGCCGTGAGCACGGGCGACTCGATCTGGTCCAGCACCTCGAGTTGAAGGGCGGGGTCGATGGCGCCCAGAAAGGCCCAGGGCGCGCTGCGGAACGCGTCGGGAATCGTCGGATGGAAATCCGCGAAGACGCCCAGTTCGGTGAACGTCGTGTCCCGCGTATTCATGTCGCGGTGATAGAAGCCGCCCCACCGGAAGCTCCGGCCGGGCCGCTGCTCGAGCCCCGACAGGTCCGCGCCCCTGCGGCGAAGGAAGTCGAGTTCCTCCGTCGGATAGTCATCGCCGATGACTCCCACGAGCTGGACGGGCGCGAGCAGGGACGCCGCGGCGCTGAAGTTGACCGCCGTCCCGCCGACCACGCCCTCCCGGTGTCCGGCGGGGGTCGAAATCTCATCGAGGGCGACGCTGCCCACAACGAGAATCGGCGTCGCCGGAGCCCGGGCATCCTCCTCCACGGGGGCACCGTGCCTCACGTCGCCTCCCGGATCATGGTCTCGGGCGCCGAGAGGCCGAGGGCCCGCAGCCCGTTGCGCAGCGTGAGCTGGACCGCGCGCGCGAGCCGGATTCTCGCGGCCCGTTCCGGCACCTCGGCCAGGATCCTCTGCGCCGGGTCCAGGTTGCCTTGGTGGTACCAGGCGTTCACGAGCCCCGCCGTCTCCTCGAGGTAGGCGCAGACCAGGTGCGGAGCCCGGCCCGCCGCGGCGGTCGCGATGACCTCCGGAAGCCGTATGACGGACAGGGCGACCTCGCGCTCCGGGGGAGTGCCGAAGGTGTCCGGGACGTCGAGCGCGGCCGGCACCTGTTCCGCGGCGATGCCGGCCTTGCGGAATACGCTGCACATGCGTGCATGCGCGTATTGGACCTTGAAGACCGGATTCGCGTCCGACGTGTCCAGCGCGAGGTCGAGATCGAAATTGAGATGGACCTCCGCCCGGCGCATGAGGAAAAAGTACCGCGCCACATCCGGCCCCGTTTCGTCGACGAGTTCGCCCAGCGTTACGAAGCGCCCGGCGCGCTTGCTCATCCGGACTTCCTTCCCGTCGCGCAGCACCGTGACGAGCTGGATGATCAGGACCTCGAGCAGGTCAGGGTGCGACAGTCCGCGCAGGGCCGCCAGCATGCGCTTCTCGTGGCCCTGATGATCCGCGCCCCAGACGTCGATCGCGAGTTCGAAGCCGCGCCTCGCCTTGTCGAGGTGATAGGCGAGGTCCGGCAGAAAGTAGGTGAAGGAGCCGTCGCTCTTGATGAGGACCCGGTCCTTCTCGTCGCCCAGATTCGACGTCCGAAGCCAGGTCGCTCCCTCCGAGCGGTAGATCAGGTCGCCGGCCTCGAGCGCCTCGAGCAGGCGGTCGACGGCACCGGACTCGTAGAGCGAGCGTTCGGAGTAGTACAGATCCATGTCGACGCCGAAGCGCGACAGGTCCTCCGCCTGTTCCTCGCGGAGCAGGCGCACGGCTTCGCGCCGGAAATGCGCGCGCCGCTCGCCCGGCGCGAGCGAGGCGAGAACCTCCGGGCCGGCGGCGTCGCGGATCGCCAGCGCCACATCGCGGACGTACTCGCCGTGATATCCGCCTTCGGGAATGGCGGCGGGCCGGCCGGCCGTCTCCTCGTAGCGGGCTTCGACGGATTCGCCGAGGAGTTCGATCTGCCGCCCGGCGTCGTTCACGTAGAACTCACGAGTCACTTCGTGTCCGGCCCATTCCAGCAACGAGGCGACGGCGTCGCCGAGCGCCGCGCCGCGCCCGTGGGCCACATGCAGCGGCCCCGTCGGATTGGCGGAAACGAACTCCACGTTGACGCGGAGCGCCGGGGAGGCCCGCGTCCGCCCCCAGTCGCGGCCCGCCTCGATGACCTCCGCCAGCCGCCGCCAGATGGATCGGCCGGAGAGCCGGAAGTTCAGGAACCCGGGGCCCGCGACTTCCACCGCCGAGATGCCGGCGGCCGCGGCGTCGATGAGTTCGCAGACGCGCTCCGCGAGCGCCCGGGGAGGCTGGCCCAGCGTCTTCGCGAGCACGAGCGCCGCGTTGGATGCCCAGTCTCCGTGCGTCGGATCGCGCGGCCGCTCCAGTTCCGGGGAGAAGCCCTCCGGTGCCCCGACGGCGGACAGGGCGGATTCGAGCGCCGCGGCGAGCCGGGCCGGACCGGCATCCCCCGTCAAGAGTCGGAGCCGCTTTCCGATGACCCTGCTGAAGCGGCATCCGTCGTAGACGAGGCGCCGCCCCGCGCAGGAGACGAGTCATCGTCCGACGCCTCCGCCGCGCCGGACTTCCCGCCATCAGCGGCCGGCTGCCGGTAGTCGGTCGCGTAGAAACCGGGACCCTTGAAGACGATGCCGCCACCGGTCGAGATCAGCCGCTTCACCTGCTGTTCCCCGCACGACGGACAGACGCGGACCGGGGCGTCCGACATGCGCTGGAACCGCTCGAAATCGTGTCGGCAACCGCGACATCTGTATTCGTACGTTGGCACACCTGCCCCCGGATGAATCCGTGAAACGCGTGACGCCGCCCGCGGTCAGCCGGGACGGTACTCCCCCCACACATCGCGCAGCGCATGGCTGATCTCGCCCAGCGTCGCGCGGCGCCGGACGGCGTCGATCAGAACGGGCAGGAGGTTAGCATCTCCGGCCGCCGCCCGCCGGATCTCCGCCAGCGACGCCTCCACGCCCGCGCTGTCCCTTTCCGCCCTGAGCCGCGCGAGCCGCCCGCGCTGTTCATCCGCCAGGCGGGCGAAATCCGGCGCCTTCGGCATCTCGACCGGGTCGGCGTCCGCGTGCACGTTCACGCCGACGACTTCGAGTTCACCTCTCTCGACCGCCTCCTGGTGCCGGCGGGCGGCGAGGTGGATCTCCTCCCGCATGTAGTCGATCGCCTGGACGGGGCCGCCCAGTTCCTCGATGCGCGCGAGGTATGCCGCGGCGCGCGCCTCGAGGTCGTCCGTGAGCGACTCCACGAACCAGGAGCCCCCCAGAGGATCGACGGTGTCCCCGACGCCCGTCTCGGCGGCGAGGACCTGCTGCGTCCGGAGCGCGAGCCGGGCGGCGTCCGCCCCGGGAAGCGATAGCGCTTCGTCGTAGCTGTTCGTGTGCAGCGACTGCGTCCCCCCGAGGACGGCGGAAAGCGCCTGGACCGCGACGCGCACGACGTTGTTCAGCGGCTGCTGGGCCGTCAGCGCCGCCCCCGACGTCTGGGTATGGAACTTCAGCCGGCAACTCTCCTCCGCGGCCCCGAAACGGTCCCGCATGAGCCGGGCCCACATGCGGCGGGCCGCGCGGAACTTGGCCACCTCCTCGAAGAACAGCCGGTCGGCGGAGAAGAAGAAGCTGAGCCCGGGAGCGAAGTCGTCGATCTTCAGCCCGCGGGCGGTAGCGCGGCGCACGTATTCGAGCCCGTTGGCGATCGTAAAGGCCAGCTCCTGGGCCGCCGTCGCCCCGGCTTCGCGGATGTGATACCCGCTGATGGAGATCGAGCGCCAGCGCGGCATCTCCCGGGCGCAGAAGTCGAACACGTCCGTCACGAACCGAACGCTGGGCTCCACCGGATAGATGTACGTCCCGCGCGCGATGAACTCTTTCAGCACATCGTTCTGGACCGTGCCCCGGAGGACCGCCGGGTCGATCCCCCGTTCCCGGGCCGCGCCCGCGTACATCGCGAGGAGCACGGGCGCGGTGGCGTTGATCGTCATGGCCGTCGATACGCGCTCGAGCGGAATCTCGTCGAACAGGCGGTGCATGTCCTCGATCGAATCGATCGCGACGCCGACCCGTCCGACTTCCCCCCGCACCCTGGCGTCGTCGGAGTCGTACCCCATCTGGGTCGGAAGGTCGAAGGCCACGGAAAGGCCCGTCTGCCCGGATTCCAGCAGATAGCGGAAACGGGCGTTCGTCGCCGCCGCCGTGCCGAAGCCGGCGTACTGGCGCATCGTCCACAGCCGCCCCCGGTACATCGTGGGGTACACGCCGCGCGTGTAGGGGAACTCGCCGGGCAGCGCCGGTTCCGGTCTCGCCTCGCCCGCGCGGTAGACCGGGTCGACTTCGATGCCGCTCGTCGTGGAAAAGACCGGACGCCGCTCGCTCACGACGCCTCCGCCTCGAGCGTCACGAGCACCTGGTCGCGGTCCACGACATCGCCGGGACGGACGGCGATCACGGCCACGGTTCCCGGTTCCCGGGCCCGCAGTTCGTTCTCCATCTTCATGGCTTCGATCAGGACCAGCCCATCCCCCGCATCCACGCGCTGCCCGGCTTCCGCGAGAACGCGCGTGATCAGCCCCGGCATCGGGGCGCGCAACTCCCGCGGTCCCGCCCCCCCGGCGCTCCGGTCGGCCAGGGCCCGGAGGGTCCGGGTGCGCTCATCCTCCACCGTGACGTCGAACGTCCGGCCGCGCACGGTCAGCCGCCACCCCCCGGACGTCCGGCGCGCCAGCACGCGATGGTGCGTCCCGTCCAGGGTGAGCTGGACTTCGCCCTCCGCCAGCCACGCGAACCCGGCTTCCCGTTCGGCACCGTTCAGGCGCAATCCGGAGGCCAGCCGCTCGACCTCGAAGCTCCCGCCGTCCACCTCGACGTGGTACTTCATGACGGCTTCACGTCTCCCGGCCCGCCCGCACCCAGGCCGACAGCCCGTTCCCCCCGTCGCGGGAGCGCGGGGCGCCGCCGGAAACGACCCGCGGCCGTTCCCGGGCCGCGAGGAGCACGGCGGTCGCCAGGGCCACGTCGCGCAAACCGGGGTCCGCCGTCTCTCCGAGTCCGGGGTGTTCTTCTACGTACCGGATGGAGAGGTCGTTCGTCCGGTAGTCGGGTTCGTCCATCACCGCGAGATGCCAGGGGACGGTCGTTTCGACGCCGCCGATGACGAGCCCTTCGAGCGCGGACCGCATGCGGCGGATCGCAGCCTCCCGGTCCGAGGCATGGACGACCAGCTTGCCGAGCAGCGAGTCGTAGTGCGGGCCGACCTCCGACCCGTTGCGGATCCCGCCGTCCCAGCGCACGCCGGGCCCCGTCGGCACCTCGAAGCGGTCGATCCGACCGATCGACGGGACGAATCCGGCGGCGGGATCCTCCGCGTTGATCCGGCATTCGATCGCATGTCCGCGCGCCGTCGGTGGCTCTCCGCCGCCCAGCAGGGGAAGCCCCCGGGCAACGCGCAGTTGCTGCCGCACGAGGTCCACGCCGGTGACGAGTTCCGTCACCGGGTGCTCGACCTGAATCCGGGTGTTCATCTCGAGGAAGAAGAACTCTCCTCCTTCGACCAGGAACTCGACCGTACCCGCGCTCCGGTAGCCGACCGCCTCGGCCGCCCGCACGGCGACCTCCGCCATCCGGCGCCGGAGGGCGTCGTCGATGGCCGTGGACGGCGCTTCTTCGATCAGTTTCTGGTGTCGGCGCTGGATCGAACACTCCCGCTCGCCGAAGTCCAGCGTCCGCTCGTCGTCGGCGAGCACCTGGATCTCGATGTGCCGGGGAGAACGCAGGAAGCGCTCCGCGAACACGCGTCCGTCACTGAAGGCACTCCGCGCCTCCCGGGTCGCCCGCCCGAACGCCCGCTCCATCTCCTCTGCGCCGGAGACGACGTGCATGCCCTTGCCGCCCCCTCCCGCCGCCGCCTTCAGGAGAACGGGGAATCCGATCTTCTCGGCCTCAACGACGGCCTCTCGCGCCGAAGCGAGCGGGTCGCTGCCCGATATGACGGGGACTCCCGCCCCCACCATTCGCGCCCGGGCCCGCGTCTTGTCGCCCATGATGTCGATCGCCTCGGCGGGAGGTCCGACATGAACGAGCCCGGCGGCTTCGACAGCGCGCGAGAAGTCGGCGTTCTCAGCCAGGAACCCGTACCCCGGATGGACCGCGCCCGCCCCCGTATCCTCCGCGGCGGCGAGCAGCCGGTCGATCGACAGGTAGCTCTCCGCGGCCGCGGCCCTCCCGATCCGGACCGCCTCGCCCGCGAGCAGCACGTGGGGGGCCCGGCGGTCCGCGTCGGAGTAGACGGCGACTGTCCCGAGGCCCTCCTCGTGGCAGGCGCGGATGACCCGAACCGCGATCTCGCCGCGGTTCGCGATCAGAACCTTGTCGAACATCCGGCCTCGGACGGGATCACAGCGGGATGTTGCCGTGCTTCCTGGGCGGGTTGCGATCGCGCTTTTCCGCCATGGCCTCGAGCCCCGACACGAGGCGCGCGCGCGTCTCGCGGGGGTCGATCACGTCGTCGATGAACCCGCGCTCGGCGGCGAGGTAGGGATGGGCGAACTTCGCCCGATACTCGGCCTCGAGTTCGGCCGTGCGCGCCACGGGATCCTCCGCCGCCGCGATCTCGCGCCGGAACAGAACCTCCACCGCCCCCTTCGCCCCCATCACCGCGATCTCCGCGCTGGGCCAGGCGAGGTTGAGGTCGCCCCGGATGTGCTTGGACGACATGACATCGTATGCGCCGCCGTACGCCTTGCGCGTGATGACGGTGAGCTTCGGCACCGTCGCTTCGCAGTAGGCGAAAAGGAGCTTCGCGCCGTTTCGGATGATCCCCTCGTGCTCCTCCCTCAGCCCCGGGAGGAAGCCGGGCACATCCTCGAAGGTCACCAGGGGCACGTTGAACGCATCGCAGAAGCGGACGAAACGCGCGGCTTTGATGCTCGCATCGCTGTCCAGGACGCCGGCCAGGACGGCGGGCTGGTTGCCGATGATGCCCACGGCGTTCCCCCCGAGCCGGGCGAAGCCGGTGATGATGTTGCGGGCGTAGTCGGCGTGGACTTCCATCAGGCTGTCGGCGTCGACGACCCGGCGGATGATGTCCAGCATGTCGTACGGGAGCTTCGGATCGTCCGGCACGATCTCGAGCAGCGCCTCGTCGGCCCGGTCCGGCGGATCCGTGGTCTCGCGCCACGGCGGCGTCTCCTGGTTGTTCGACGGCAGATAGGAGAGGAGGCGGCGTACGGCGCCAAGCGCCTCGACCTCGGTCTCCGACCGGAAGTGCGCCACGCCGGACCGGCTCGCGTGCACCGCCGCGCCGCCGAGTTCGTCGAACGTCACGTCCTCGTGCGTGACCGTCTTCACGACGCCGGGACCCGTGATGAACATGTGGCTTACGCCGTCCACCATGAACACGAAGTCCGTGATCGCGGGGCTGTAGACCGCCCCTCCGGAACACGGTCCCAGGATGGCGCTCAGTTGCGGGATCACGCCCGAGGCGAGCGTGTTTCGGAGGAAGATGTCCGCATAGCCGCCCAGAGAGGCGACCCCCTCCTGAATCCGTGCGCCGCCCGAGTCGTTGATCCCGATGAAGGGGGCGCCGTTCCGCGTCGCGAGGTCCAGCACCTTCACGATCTTGCCGGCGTGCGCTTCGGACAGCGACCCGCCGAAGACCGTGAAGTCCTGGCTGAACACGTAGACGGTTCGTCCGTCGATGCGGCCGTAGCCCGTGATGACCCCGTCGCCGGGGATGCGCCGGTCGCCGAGCCCGAAGTCCGTGCAGCGGTGCTCGACGAAGCGGTCGAACTCCACGAAGCTGCCCTCGTCGAGGAGGATCTCGAGGCGCTCCCGGGCGCCCAGCTTGCCGCGCGCGTGCTGGCGGGCGAGCCGATCCGGATCTCCGCGCGCGGCGCGCTCGGCTCGGGCCTTCAGTTCGGCCAGCTTCTCGCGCATGCTCATCGGCGGTTCATCGCTCCCACCCGGCGCCGCCCCTCCGTGCGCAGGGTGTCCACGCGTAGCGAGTCGCGCGGCGCAAAGGGCGATGGCGCCGCCCGCACCTCCGCCAGCCAGGCGAGGAGTTGCGTCCTGTCCGCCTCCACGGGCGAGCCGTCGACCAGCATGCGGACCTCCGTGGAGCGCCGCACGACGGATCGTGCGGCTTCGGGGCGCAGGCGGCCCGTGACGCCCTCGACTTCAGGCCCCGATTCGAGGTATGCCGCGAGCGCGGCCGGAATCGGCAGCATCGCGCCGTCGAGGGCGGAGAGGACCAGGAGTGCGGCATCGTGTGCCAGAGCCGGCATAATGTTGTCCCGCAACGTCTTTCGGTACCGTCTCTCATAATCTGCCACAAATCGCCGCCACGGCGTCCCCGCGCTGACGCGGTCCGTCGCAAGGCCGATCACGCGGTGGTCCGTCGCGAAGCGTTCGAGACGACGCAGCACGGCCGGTTCGGCCCAGGCTTCGCTCCCGATGACGATCGCGTTGTACAGTCCGTAATAGAAGAGCTGAGGCGCGACGGCGAGGACACCGGACGCCGTCGCCGCCGGCGCGAAGACGACGTCCGGCTCCGAGGCGGCGACGGCTTCGATGGGTCCCTGGAAGGTGGTGAGCCCTGGATCGTAGCGTTCGTGCCCGACGAGCATTCCGCCCCGCTCCCCGAGGGTTCGCGTGAACGCGCTCACGGCGCCTCCAAGTCCGACTCCCTCCGGCTCGAGGACGGCGACCCGCCGGAGCCGCAGCTCTTCCACCGTCCAGCGCGCAAGTTCCTCCGCCACATCCGAGGCGCGCGTACCCGCGTCGTACAGGGTATAGGCCGCCGGCGCCGGACTCAGCACCTCCGTCGCCGTGGGGCTGATGACGGGCAGCCGCGGATTCCGGCGGGCCCGGGCCGCCGCCTCGAAGGATTCGGCGCGGAGGGGACCGACGATCGCGATCACGCCCCGTTCCTCGAGCGACCGGACGAGGTCCGCGGTGTTCTCAGGATCCGATTCGTCATCGACGACGATGAGCTCGACGTCGGCGCCCGCCGGGCGCTCATCCCGGTACCGCTCCAGCGCGAGTTCGATCCCCTCGCGCAACACCTGGCCCACGTCCGAGAGGTCGCCGGTAAGCGGCAGGATCGCGCCGATGCGGGCGGCGGCGCTGCCGAGATCGGTTTTCGCCCCCGCGATCATCTCCGCCGTGACCCGCTCCGGTTCGGCCGGCTGCCCCTCCAGGATGCGAGCGGCCAGACGCCTCGCCTCATCCTCCTCCCTCGCGATGACGAGGAGGCGGACGAGTTGCGCATGAACGATCGCGGCCGCCGCAGTCTCCGGCGGGAAGGTCTCGGTCAACGGACGCAATTCCCCGACGGTGAGGGCGGAAGTCAATCGGCGGAACTCCTCCGCGCCGATCGTCTCGAGCCCCAGGGGCGTGGAGAGGATCGCGGCGACCGCCTCGGGCTCCCGGCTCGTATCCGAGAGGACCCGCACCAGTCGCTCCAGGGTGGCCGCTTCCAGGGAGGAGGCCGGTGCCCGCGCAAGGAGCCGATTGTAGCGATCCGCCGCGGCGCCCGGGAGGCTCTGCGCCTCCAGCGCCCGGCCCGCCACGGAGAGGGCGCGGTCCGCTAGAGCACGGAGAGGCTCCATCTCACGCCAGGCGCCGTCGAGCGAGTCCCCGCGCGCCGCGGCTGCGGCGAACCGCCCCTGCTCGTAATCGGCCTCGGCAAGGCGGAGGGCGGCGGCGGCTCCTTCCGCGTCAATCGCGCGGGCCGCGGCGGCTTCCATGGGTGGGTTGCCGGCGATGAGCGCACAGCCCGCGGCCGCGACCATCACGGCGCTGCAGCCGAGGGCCAGACGCCTCCGCGCTGCTCTGCGCCGCTCGTGGAAGGGGCTACTCCCCCGCCTCACCACCGGAATCGGACTGCCCCCCCTCGTCCGTGTCATCCGCCGCGGAGCCGGACTTCGACGCCGCCATATTCTCGTACTCTACTTCCTCGGCGTCGTACGGGACATCGGGGGCGTCCACGACGGCGAGCACGATGCGGCGGTTGATCGGATCCGTCTCGAGTACGCGCAGCTCCAACTGATGCCCCTCGTCGAAGTGGTCGGCGGGCTCGGAGGCCGGGGACTCCACGCCGAGCTGCGAGATCGGCACGAAGCCTTCGAGATCGCTCCCGAGGTCCACGACGACGCCCTTCTCGAGCAGCCGCGTGATCGAACCCGCCACTTCCCGTCCCGGCTGGTAGGCCTGCGCGAGCTGGTACCACGGATCTTCCTGCACCTGCTTCAAACCCAGGGAGATCCGCTTCTGGTCGGGGTCGATCGAGAGTACGACGACATCGACCTCCTCCCCCTTGCGAAGCACCTCCGCCGGATGCTGCACCCGCCGCGTCCAGCTCATGTCGGAGATATGGACGAGGCCGTCGATGCCCGCCTCGACCTCCACGAAGGCGCCGAAGGACGTGAGGTTGCGGACGAGGCCGCGGATCTTCGTCCCGGGCGGATACTGCGCCGGGAGCGCCAGCCACGGGTCCTCCTCCACCTGCTTCATCCCGAGCGAGATCTTCTGCGCCTCCTCATCGACGCGCAGCACGACGCATTCGACCTTGTCGTTGATGCCGACCAGTTGCGATGGATGGCGAACGTTGCGGGTCCACGACATCTCGGAGATGTGGACGAGACCCTCGATCCCGCGCTCGAGTTCGATGAAGGCGCCGTAGTTCGTGATCGAGACGACCCGGCCCAGCACGCGTATCCCGACCGGGTATTTCTCGGCCACGTTCTTCCAGGGGTACTCCTGGAGTTGCTTGAGGCCGAGCGAGATTCTCTCCCGGTCCCAGTCGATGTCGAGGATCTTGATCTCGAGCGACTGGCCGATGTCGCAGACTTCCGAGGGATGACCGATGCGCCCCCAGGACATGTCGGTGATGTGGAGGAGGCCGTCCATGCCGCCCAGGTCGATGAAGGCGCCGAAGTCCGTAATGTTCTTGACGACTCCGGAGCGCACGTCGCCCACCGACAGCTCCTTCTTGAGTTCCTCGCGCTTCCCCGCCCTCTCCTCCTCGAGCAGGACGCGACGGCTCACCACGATGTTCCGGCGGCGCTTGTTGAGCTTGAGGATCTTGAAGTCGTACTCGTCGCCCAGAAGATCGTCGACGTTCGGCACGCGGCGAAGCGCGATCTGGGACCCGGGGAGGAAAGCGTCGACCCCCATGAGGTCGACTGTCACGCCGCCCTTGATCTTCCGCTTGATGCGGCCCGGCACGGGACGGTTGTTGTCGAACGCGTCCTTGATCTTCTCCCAGACGCGGAGGAAGTCCGCCTTCTTCTTCGACAGGACGACGACGCCTTCCTCATCCTCGAGGCTCTCGAGGAGGACATCGACGGAGTCGCCCGGCTGAACTTCGTCCGGATCCGAGAATTCTTCGAGCGGGACGGCTCCTTCGGACTTGAAACCGACGTCGAGGATGATATCCGTCTCGGTCTTGCCGATGACCTGCGCGGAGACGATCTCGCCTTCCGTGATGCGGCTGAGCGTGTCCTCGTAGAGCGCGTAGAGTTCGGCGTACTCCGCCTGATCGTGCTGCGAGTCGTCCCGGGGATCGGCGTCGAGATCGAGATCGATGGCCGTTGGCTCGAAGGCCGCCGGTGTCGCGACGCCGACTTCCGCGTCTTCCGAAGCGGCGTCGTCGACTTCCGTCGACGCATCCGTCGTTTCGGGGAGATCCGTCTCGGGGACGTCGGTCTGAGGGTTCGTGTCGTCGGGCATAGGGAATCAAGTTCCCGCGCGGGGCCAACCGTGCGCCTCGCCGGGCCTCGTGGCAAAAAAGAATCGACCTCAACCGAGCTTCACCACCTCCGCCCAGCCGCCGGCCGATCCCCTGGTGTCGAGTCTCCACAGGATGCGGGGCGGAGCGCCACTTTTTCCGCCACCGATCCTCGAACAGTAAGCTAACTTAGATTCAGGCCGCAAAAGCGTCAACGGAAAGCGGCGGCCGCAAGCTCGATGATCGCTTCCACGACCTCGTCCGGCGACATCGACGTCGTATCGATCTCGATGGCGTCGGGAGCGCGCCGCAGCGGAGACAGCAAACGCGATCGGTCCAGCTCGTCGCGCGCCCCGAGACACCGGGTTTCGCGCTCGACATCGTCGTCCGTGAAGGGAACGGCGCGCTGGCGCAGTCGCCGGCGGGCTCGCTCGCCGGCTTCCGCCACGAGGAAGATCTTCAGATCCGCGCCGGGGAAGACGGCCGTGCCGATGTCGCGTCCGTCGCAGACGATTTCGTACCGGCGGCCCGCCCGGCGCAGCCGCTCCAGCACGACCTCCCGAACGGCCGGAAGAGTGGAGACGGCGGACACCCGCGCCGTCACTTCGGGCGATTCGAGGCGCGGGCCGGGCCGGATCCCCTCCACGGCTACGTCGAATCCATCCCATCCATCCAATCCATCGAATCCACCGCGCGCGGGGACGAGATCGATGCCCAGCCCGGGAACGGCGGCCTCGATCGACGGGCCGTCCCCGGCGATCCCCCGGTCGAAGGCCCACCAGGTGATCGCCCGGTAAAGCAGTCCGGAGTTCACGTGCACGAAGCCGAGGCGGCGGGCCACGCTCAGGGCCGTGCTGCTCTTGCCGGAAGCGGCGGGGCCGTCGACCGCGATCACTCGTCCCGTCCGTGAAGATCGCGGGCGGCGGGACCCGCGGGCGAAGGGCTCGATCGCCTCCCAGAAACCCGGAAACGAAACGTCCGCGCAGGCGCGGTCGTCAATCCGCAGGTCGGCATCCCCCGCCGCATCGAGCACCCCGAACGCCATGGCGATCCGGTGGTCGCCGCGCGTCTCGACCTCGCCGTGCAACCGCCCGGCACGGCCCTCGATCACGAGACCGTCGGGCTTCTCCTCCGCAACGACCCCGAGTGCCTCGAGCGTCCGGGCCAGTACGGCGAGACGGTCGCTCTCCTTCACGCGCAGTTCGGCGGCATCCCGGATTTCGGAACGGCCCCGCGCCCGGGCCGCAAGGACGGCGAGAAGGGGTATCTCATCGATCACGCGCGGAATCAGGCCTCCGCCGATCGAGAACGCCCGCAGGTCGCCCGGAGGATGGACGGTCCACGTCTCCAGCGGTTCCCCCGCCTGGGCCGCCGCGGACTCCCGGTCCACCCGGACCCCCATTTCCTCGAGCACGGAGAGGAAACCGCTGCGCCCGGGGTTGGCCGCCACGGCTTCCACCCTGACGGCCCGGCCGCCGAGGAGTGAGGCCCCGATCAGGAAGGCGGCCGAGGAAGGGTCGCCGGGCACGGTCATGCGGAGACCCTCGATCCGACCGTCCCAGCCGGTTGGGTCGAAGCTCACCTCCCCCTCCCCGGTCCGCGCGGGATCGAATGCGACCGGCACACCCATCTCGGCCAGCAGGCGCTCGGTGTGGTCCCGGGAAAGGGCGGGCTCGCTGACTTCGACCCGCACGCGGGCCAGCACGCCGGCCAGGAGCACGGCCGACTTGACCTGGGCGCTGGCCACGCGCGCGCGGTGGCGCAGCGTCCGCAAGGTCCCGGTGGCGCGCCCGCGGAACCGCACGGGAAGCCGTTCCGGCTCCCCATCGTACTCGATCCGCGCTCCCATGGCCTGCAGCGGATAGATGACGCGGCGCATGGGGCGGCCGCGAAGCGATGGATCGCCATCGAGGACCGCGGCGCTGCCGGTACCGGCCAGGATCCCGGCGAGCAGGCGCGCCGTCGTCCCGCTGTTCCCGCAGTCGAGCCGCGGAGCCGACGCGATGTCGAGTCCGCCACCCTCGCAGCGAATCGTGAGGCCGCGCTCCCCCTCCTCGCACTCGACGGCCGCGCCGAGTCGCTGCATCGCCCGCACGCTGGCCCGCACGTCGGCGCCGTCCGAAAGGCCGCGCACGACGGACGCCGACGAGGCGAGCGGCGCGATGAGCGCGGCCCGGTGGGAGATCGACTTGTCCCCGGGTACGCGCACGCGGATCAAGGGTCCGGATCTCCCGGGTCCGCGTCATCGAAGGAGATCTCGGTGGACCAGCCGTCGCGCGCGAGTTCCGCCCGCGGAAAGACGGCACGCGCCTCCTCGAGCAGTTGCGCCGGCCGCTCGGCGTAGCGGGCGCTGACGTGCGTCAGCACGAGCCGCCGCACACCCGCCTCGCGGGCGACCCCGGCCGCGTCGGCGGCCGTGGAGTGGCCGGTCTCCCGCGCCCGATTTCGTTCCTCCTCCGTGAAGGTCGCCTCGTGCACGAGGAGGTCGGCGTCGCGCGAGATCCGGACCGTTTCCGGAGAGGGACGCGTATCCCCGGTGTACACGACCCTTCTGCCCGCCCGCGGAGGACCCACGAGGTCCCCGGGGCGGATGCGCCGGCCGTCCTCGAGGTCCACGCTCTCGCCGCGATGCAGTCGCCCGAAGAGCGGGCCTTCCGGGACGCCCAGTTTTCGGGCCGCCGCCACGTCGAACCTCCCGGGGCGCGCATCCTCGATGAGGGCGAATCCGAGCGAGCGCCGCGTGTGCTCGGTCGCGAACGCCTCGACGCGAAAGCCCTCCCCTTCCACCGCCTCGCCCGCCCGCAGTTCGTGCACGGTCGCGTCGAACGCCAGTCGGTCCCCGCCCAGATCCCGGAGCGCGCGGAGCGTCTCGCCCGCGCCGCCCGGCGCCCAGATCCGCAGCGGCTCCTCGCGCCCCTGGAGGCTCATCGTGCGGAGCAGGCCCGCGAGCCCGAGGTAGTGGTCGGAGTGGAGGTGCGTGACGAGGATGTCTCCGATGGAAAAGCCCACCCCGTAGCGCATCATCTGCCGCTGCGTCCCCTCGCCGCAGTCGAGGAGAAACAACCGCCCCTCGCGCTTCAGCGCGAGCGACGAAACGTTCCGCGACACCGTCGGCCGCGAGGAAGCCGTTCCGAGAAATGTCAATCGGAGGATGGCGCGACTCCTTCAGGCGGGCCGACCCGCGCGATCAGTTCCGCGTCCGACATCCCGGAGAGCGAGGCGCCGTTCAACTCCAGCACGGGGCGGTCGGCGCTGATGCAGCGGACGCGAAGGCCCACGGTACCCGCCGCGCTCCCTCCCTCGGCCCAGACCGGCCCCCGGCCCTGGGCAAGCCAGATCGCTCCGCTGCCGTCGATGACCCGGCGCTCGGTCCCCGTGAGCGGTCGTCCCGCCTCCCACAACGCGCGAAAGGCGTCGTCGTCGAGATCCGCGAGGACCAGCCCCGCGGGAAGCGCCGCCCGCCGGTCCGCCACCTCCGGGTCGTCGCAAACGAAGTAGCCGAGCCCGAGGCCGGACGGCGCCCGGCCGGCGTCGTACAGCGTCCACGTGGCGCCGTCGACCCGGCCCGACCGCCGCGGGCGGGCGCCGCCGCCCGTCACGCCGCCCCCCCGCCGTACACGCCGCGCGTCACCGTCTCGCCGCGGGGCACGGCCGTCTCGCGGCTCGCCAGCGCCTCGTCCGCCGCCTGCTCGATCTCCGTCTCCACTTCACGCTCCACCAATGCGAGCTTCCGGAGGTTCCGCTCTCGCAAGTTGCCGGCGCCGGCGACTCCGAGATCGATCCCCGCCAGGTATTCCTCATAGAGCCCGATGGGATCGCGCCGGCCCCAGTACCGGAACAATTCGCCGGAGAAGGTGGCCCGGGCCTCGCGCACGTCGTGCGTCGCGTGCCCTCCCATGCGGAAGGTGCGCGCCTCGATGAGTTGCGGCCCCTCCCCCCGCCGGCAGCGCTCGGCGGCCACCCGCGTCGCCGCATAGACCTCGAGCACGTGGTTCCCATCCACCGATTCGGAGGGAATCCCGTACGCCGCGCCCCAGTCCGAGAAGTCGGGCGGCACGTGGTGCTGGTCCAGCCGGGTCCCCAGCGCCACCTGGTTGTTCTGGATGATGAAGACGATCGGCAGGCTGAGCGATGCCGCGAAGGCGAACGCCTCGTGCGCCTCGCCATGCTTCGTTGCGCCGTCCCCGACCCAGGTCAGCGCCACCCGCGACTCTCCGCGGATCCGGAACGCGAGAGCGAACCCGTTCATGACCGTCGACAGCGTCGCGACCATGCTGATGGGCGGACACACGCCGTAGCGCAGGTCTCCGAGGTGCAGGTCCCGTCCTTCCGCCGGGGCGTCCGCCGTCCCGAGGTAGGTGCGGAAGACCTCCGCCATCGGCATGCCCATCTCGTGGTTCGCGCCCTGGTTGCGGATCATGGGCCCCACGATGTCCCCGTCGGCGCCGCGGCGGTCGAGCGCGTTCACGGCCCCAACGGTCACCGCTTCCTCGCCGGTCGCGAGCCACGCCTTCGAGATCACGCCCTGCTTCACCCACCTCGTGAGGGCGATGTCGCTGAGGCGGAAGCGGAGGAGCCCGCGATACAGCTCGATGTGCGCGCCGGGAGGCAACGCGGCGATTTCGCGCGCGCGGGCATCGTCCGCCCGGATGCGCGACCTGTACTCCTCGAGGAGTTCGGGGTCCGGCTGCCAGGAGACGTACTCAGGGGGGTCGTAGGCCGAGTATCGACGCATCGTCCAGGTCCTCGTGGTCCGGCAGGCCGGAAAGCGGCCCGTCGCGCGGCACATCCTAAGCCTTCGCCCCGGGGCGCGCGAACCGATAATCTACCTGCCCATCGCCGATCCGCGCCCGGGGCCGGGCGGACGGGAAGACGGGGTGGGACACGGCGCGGCCAGGGCGCCGCGCCACGCGATCGAGGCGCCACGATGAACCCAGGCAAATGAAGCCCTGCCGACGCTGCAAGTGCAGCGTACCGGACGCGACGCGGACCTGTCCGCACTGCCGCGCCACGCAGCGCCGCGGCGACCGCGCGCCGCAGATGGTGATCGGTTTCGTCGCCGTCGCCGCCGCCGCGCTGGCCGCGCTCGGGTCCTGCCCGAGCCTTGCCGGCCAGCCGCCGGGCGACGCGGGGGGGACGGAGCCGCCGACGATCGCGCGCCTGCGCTACGACGGCGGGGGCGACTGGTACGCGAATCCCTCGAGCCTCGACAACCTCCTCGAGCAGATCCGGCTCCGAACCGGGATTCCGGTGGCCGACCGGCCGGCGGAAGTGGGCGCCGCGGATCCCGACCTCGCCGACCATCCGTACCTGTACGCGACGGGACACGGCAACATGTCCTTCACCGCGCTCGAGGTCGAACGCCTGCGCGCCTACCTGTACGGCGGCGGCTTCCTGCACGTGGACGACAACTACGGCCTCGACGAGTCCTTTCGCCGCGAGATCGCCCGCCTCTTCCCGGACCTGCCCCTCGCCGAAGTCCCGCTCGAGCACAGCATCTACCGGATCTTCTACGAGATGTCCGACGGACTGCCCAAGATCCACGAGCACGACGGGAATCCCGCACAGGGGTTCGGCATCTTCCTCGATGGCCGCCTCGCGGTCTACTACAGCTTCGAATCCGACCTGGGGGACGGCTGGGAGGACGAGGGCGTGCACGGGGACGCGCCCGAGGTACGGGAGTCCGCGATGCGGATGGGCGTGAACCTCTTCCTCTACGCCCTTTCCGCGACCCCGGCCCGCTGACGGCCCGGCACCCGGCGCCCTACAGCAGGTTCGTCGTCAGGCGCCGAACTTCCCGAAGATCGCCATCAGCCCGACGACGATGGCGGTGGCGATGAACACCCCCCAGGCGAAGATGGCGGTGAGGACCGGGCCATCGGACTTCAGGTGCATGAAGAACATCGCGACGAGCGCGAATTTCGCCGCCATCATCACGAGCAGGATCGGGATGAGCACGGGCGCGAGCGCCTCGATGTAGAACACCATCACCTCGAGCGCCGTCAGCGCGGCGAGGATCACCGCGACGGCGACGTAGAGGCGCGTGCTCGGGTGCGATTCGGCGGAGTGGCTCACGGGTGCCTCACACCAGCAGGTAGATGAGGGTGAAGAGGATAATCCACACGACGTCGACGAAGTGCCAGTAGAGACCGGCGATCTCCACCGTCTCCGCATGGCGGGCGTCGAGCTTCCCCTGCACCGTCCTCACGAGGAGCGTGCTCAGCCAGATCACGCCGCCGGCGACGTGAGCGCCGTGGGTTCCCGTGAGGACGAAGAAGGTCGACGAGAACAGGTTCCTCGACAGCGGCAGCCCCTCGTGGACGAAGTGGTTGAACTCGTAGTACTGCCCGCCGAGGAAGATGAGGCCGAACAGTGCTGTCAGGCCGAGCCACAGCTTCGTCGCCCGCAGGTCGTTCCTCTGCACCGCCGCGAGCGCGAGCACCATCATGAGGCTGCTCATCAGGAGCACGAAGGTCGTGACCGTGATGAACGGGATGTTCAGGAGGTCGTGCGGATAGGGCGGCACGAGGTTCCGCCCGCGATAGATCATGTACGTGGCGATGAGGGTGCCGAAGAGCATGCACTCGGACCCGATGAAGGTCCACATCGCGAGCTTGCGGTTCGGGATGCCCGTCGAGGTCGGCCCCTCCATCAGTGCGCCTCCTCGCCGAACGGGGGCTCGAAGGCCCACGCGAAGAGCCCCACCGCCGTCACGAGCAGGCCGAAGAGCGTCAGCCCCAGCGACCCGAGCCCGCCGATCGTCATGAGGAGCAGCCCCACGGCGAGCACGAGCGGCCAGTACGACGGATTCGGCATGACCACGGGCTCCGGCGGCTCCTCCGGCTGCCGCCGCGGCACCGCGCCCCCGGGCTCATCCCCCTCGCGGCGCGCTTCCGGCTCGATGTAGGGATGCCAGAGCGGGTCCCGCCGGTCGACGGCCGGGATCTCCGCGAAGTTGTAGTGCGGCGGCGGCGAGGCCATCGTCCATTCGAGCGTCGACGCGTCCCACGGATTGTGTCCGGCCGCCTCTCCGCGCCGCCACGTGCGCCACAGGTTCCAGACCAGCGGCACGAAGGAAAGCGTGAAGATGAAGGCCCCGATGGTCGAGATCAGGTTGAACACGTCCAGGCCCAGCCCCTCCGCGTAGGTGTAGGTACGCCGCGGCATCCCCAGGAGTCCCGAGAAGTGCATCGGGAAGAAGGTCACGTTCAGCGCGAGGAAGGAGAGCCAGAAGTGGGCCTTCCCCAGCCCCTCGTGCAGCATCCGCCCCGTCGCCTTCGGGAACCAGTAGTAGAAGCCGCAGAAGAGGCCGAACACGGTCCCGCCGATGAGCACGTAGTGGAAGTGCGCCACCACGAAGTACGTGTCCGTCTGCTGCAGGTCCGCGGGCGGCGAACTGTGCATGACGCCGCTCAGGCCGCCGATCGTGAACGTCGCCACGAGTCCGATCGCGAACAGCATCGCCGTCCGGAAGCGTAGACGACCCCCCCACATCGTCGCGATCCAGTTGAAGATCTTGATCCCGGTGGGAATCGCGATGAGCATCGTCGCCCCGCCGAAGACCGCGTTCACCACCGGCCCGAGTCCGACCGAGAACATGTGGTGGACCCAGACACCGAAACCGAGGAAGGCGATGAGGACGCCCGAGAAGACGACGACGGGATACCCGAACAGGATCTTCCGCGAGAACGTCGGGATCACGTCCGACACGATGCCGAAGGCGGGCAGGATGAGGATGTAGACCTCGGGGTGGCCGAAGACCCAGAACAGGTGCTGCCAGAGGACGGGGTCCGCGCCCGCCGCCGCGTCGAAGAAGTGCGTTCCGAAGCTGCGGTCGAAGAGCATGAAGATCAGGCCGACCGTGAAGGGCGGGAAGGCGAGCAGGATGAGCGCGGAGACGATGAGCGCCATCCAGGTGAAGAGCGGCATCCGCATGAACGTCATCCCCGGCGCCCTCATGTTGAGGATCGTGACGAGGAAGTTCAGTCCGCCCGCGATCGACCCCACGCCGGAGATCAGGAGCGCGAGGACGTAGAAGTCGATGCCCGGCCCCGGCGAATACTCGGGGTTCGTCAGCGGCATGTACGCGAACCAGCCCCCATCGGGCATCACGCGGAGCGGGACGCTCGCGTACAGGAAGAGGCCGCCGAAGAGGAAGACCCAGAAGGAGAACGCGTTCAGGCGCGGGAAGGCGACATCGCGCGCCCCGATCTGCAGGGGCACGACGAAGTTGAAGAAGGCGACGACGAGCGGCATGCCGGCGAAGAACACCATCGTCGTGCCGTGCATCGTGAACAACTGGTTGTACAGGTCCGGATCGAGGAAGCTGCGCTCGGGGGCGGCGAGCTGCAGCCGGATGAGCTGCCCCTCGACGCCCGCGATGAGGAGGAAGACGAACCCGACCACGAAGTACATGATCGCGATCCGCTTGTGGTCGACCGTCGTCAGCCAGCTCAGGATTCCGGTGGAATGCGCGTCGGTCATCGCCATGGCGCTAACGCAGCGAGCCGAGGTAGGCGACGAGCTGGCGAATCTGTGCGTCGCTCAGCTCCACCTCGGGCATCAGGTTTCCGGGTTTCACGTGCTGGGTGGAATCCAGCCAGCGCACCAGGTTCGCGGGCGTGTTCTCGAGTACGCCCGAGGCGATCGTGAGCCGGCTCCCGAAGTGGGTGAGGTCGGGGCCGAACGGCCCCGCCGCCGGCGTCCCTCTCACCGTGTGACAGCTCACGCACGCGTTCGCCATGAACACGCCCTGCCCCGCCCGCGCCTCCGCGTCCCCGGGCGTCGAAGCCGGCTCCGCGTTCGCCCGCGCCCAGCGCTCGAACTCCCCGGGTTCGTCCACGATCACGCGCATCCCCATGAGCGCGTGCGCCGTGCCGCAGAACTCCGCGCACTGCCCGTGGTACACGCCGACGGAATCCGGCCGGAACCAGAGCTGGTTCTCGATCCCCGGCACGAGGTCCCGCTTTCCGGCCAGGCGCGGGATCCAGAACGAATGCATGACGTCGGCGGAACGGAGCCTCAGGTCGACGGTGCGGCCCAGCGGGACGTGCGCCTCGTTCGCCGTCACGATGCCGAGTTCCGGATAGCGGAATTCCCACCACCACTGCTTGCCGATGACCTCGATGACGAGCGCCTCCGGGTCCGGCGTCGAGCGGTCGATGATGAAGATGGCGCGGATGGTCGGAATCGCGATCGCCACGAGGATGAGCGCCGGGGCCAGCGTCCAACCCACTTCGAGGAGAAGGTGGCCGTGGACCTGCTTCGGCCGCCCGTCGCCCGGCCGCTCGCGAAAGCGGACGACCACGTAGATGAGGATGCCCCCCACCACGACGAACACGCCGACCGCCCACCAGAAGATCTGGTCGAAGAGCCGGTCGATGATCGTGGCCGAATCTGAACTGGGGTGCAGTGCGGATTGCGGATATTCGGCGCCGCAACCCTGGCTGATCAGAACCCCCAGGAAAAGCACGAGCGCTGCGATCGCGCGTCGTCTCAAGGGCGTATCTATATGCGTTTCGGGGAAAGTCTCGATTCAGGGCGGGCTCCGCCTCCGCAAAGCCCGCGGGACTCTAGCTGAGGACGGCGGGCGGGTCAAGGAATCCCGCCCGCCTGGACTTCAGCGGGCGTGCGGCACGTCACCGACGGGCGTCACGCGACCATCGTAGAGGTCTCCCACCCACTCGCCATATCCGTTGAACGGGAGCGTCGGAATCCGTTGCCCCGTGCCGACGATCTCCTCCTGCTCCTGCGACCAGCGGGGGTGAGGCACGCCCGGATCCACGTTCGAATAGAAGCCGTACTCGGAGGGCTGCAGCTCGTTCCAGAAGGTCGTCGGCATCTCCGCGGTGACGTCGATGCGGACGATGCTCTTGGGGCTCTTGTATCCGTATTTCCAGGGCACGTGGATACGGACCGGCGCGCCGTTCTGCTTCTGGAGCGGATGGCCGTACATGCCCGTCACGACGAAGGCGAGTTCGTTCATCGCCTCGTCCATGCGAAGCCCTTCGTAGTAGGGCCACTTGTACCAGCTTTGCGTCTTCTGGCCGAAGGCCTGCTCGGGCCGGTTGAAGGTCACGAAGCCGACGTAGCGGGCATCGTTGCGCGGCTGCACCCGCTCCAGCAGCCGGGCGAGCGGGAAGCCGATCCACGGTACGACGACGGACCACCGCTCCACGCAGCGGTGCCGGTAGATCCGTTCCTCGAGCGGGAAGGCGCGTTCCAGCTCCACCAGGTCGTAGACGCCCGGGTTCTCGACGAGGCCCGTGACTTCCAGTTGCCATGGTCGAGCCTCGAACGGGCCGACGTTGCGCCACACCCCGTCCTTGTCCGTGCCGAACTCGTAGAAGTTGTTGTACGTGGCCACGATCTCCTCGGGCGACACCTCCTTGTGGCGGTCGCCGGGCGTGAAGCGCGGATCGTTCACGGCCACGGGATAGAGATCCGCGGTCGGGGTGTCCGGGATGTTGTCGAGGGGGCCGCGCTGCTGGGCTTCCGCCGCCGCGCCCGGCCGGCAGGCGAGCGAGGCGGCGGCGAGGACCGCGCCCCCGCCCATGCGGGCCACGAACTGCCGCCGGTCGAGGTACACCGACTCCGGCGTCGCCTCGCTCTCCCTGATCCGCCAACCGGGCGGAATATGAATGTTCGCCATGGGGAGTCTCCCTTGCCGTTCGGCCTCCGGCCCTCGCCGGCCGCCGGCCGCTTCGTCCGCGGCGTCACTTACTCAATTATAACCGCTCCGGGGCCGCGTGTTTCGCAACCCTTCGCCCGGCACGGGACCTGGCCACGCGCCGGCGGGCGGCGGTCCCACTAGTGGCGGAAGAGCCGCCGGCCGGTGAAGACCATCGCCATGCCGTGCTCGTCCGCGGCCTCGATGACCTCCGCATCGCGCTTCGAGCCACCCGGCTGGGCGATCGCCGTCACCCCGGCGGCGGCCGCCGCATCGATGCCGTCGCGGAAGGGGAAGAACGCGTCCGACCCGAGGACGGCGCCCGTCACGTCGAACCCCTGCGCCCGGGCCTTGCGGACGGAGATCTCCACCGAATCGACGCGGCTCATCTGCCCCGCGCCGATGCCGATCGAGGCCCCATCGCGCGCGAGCAGGATCGCGTTCGACTTCACGCTCTGCACCGCGGACCAGGCGAACGCGAGATCGTCCCATTCCGCGTCGCTCGGGGCGCGCGCCGTCGGGACGTGCGCCTCCCGACGCACCTCGCGTGCCGGTCGCGGGGCCGCCTGCATCAGGACCCCGCCGCGCACGCCGCGCACCTCGACCCCGTCCTGCAGATGACCGTCCGCGTCCAGCGCCGCGCCCGCCTCGGGCTGCAGAATCCGGATGTTCTTCTTCGCCCGCAGGATGTGGAGCGCGTCCTCCGAGTATCCCGGCGCCACGACGCACTCCACGAAGTTGCGCGAGAGGGCTTCCGCGACGTCATCCGTGAGCGGGTCCGTGAAGGCGATGACCGAGCCGAACGCCGAAACGGGATCGCACGCGAGCGCCTTCTCGTAGGCCTCCAGCGGAGACGTGCCGACGGCGAGGCCGCACGGCGTCGAGTGCTTGAGGATCGCGCAGGCGGCCCGTCTCCCGAACACGAAGGGCGCGATCGCGGTGAGGGCGCCGTCCACATCGAGAAGGTTGTTGAACGAGAGTTCCCGGCCGTGGACTTGGGCGAGCGCGGGAATCCCCCGCGCCGGACCGGACCCGTCGCGGTAGAAGGCGGCCTCCTGGTCCGGGTTCTCCCCGTAGCGGAGCGTCTGCACGCGGACGAGCGGGATGACGGTCTCTCCCGCCGGGAGGTCGGGCGCATCCGCGGCGCCGTCCGGCCGGGCCAGGTAGCGGGTGATCGCCGCGTCGTAGGCCGTGGTATGCCCGAACACCTTGACCGCCAGCTCCCGCCTCAGCCCCGCCGTCTCCGGCGCGTCCCCGGCATCGATGGCCGCGAGCACGCGCCCGTAGTCGGCCGGGTCGCACACCGACCAGACCGACGGGTGGTTCTTCGCCGACGCCCGGAGCATCGTCGGGCCGCCGATGTCGATCTGCTCCAGCGCTTCCCCGAGCGTGACGTCGCCGCCAGCCACCGTCTCGCGGAAGGGGTACAGGTTCACGGCCACGAGGTCGATGGGAACCATCCCGTGCGCGGCGAGTTGGTCCAGGTCGTCCGCCACCTCGCGCCGGGCGAGGATCCCGCCGTGCACCCTCGGGTGCAGCGTCTTCACCCGGCCATCGAGCATCTCCGGATGGCCGGTCAAGTCGCTCACGCCGCGGACCTCAAGCCCCGCCGCGCGCAATGCCCGCATCGTCCCTCCCGTGGACGCGATCTCCCAGCCCCGCGCGATCAGCCCGGCGCAGAATTCCTCGATTCCCGTCTTGTCCGAAACGCTCACGAGCGCAGTCGGCATTCCCACTCATCCTTCCCGGTTGGTGAACGTCTCTGTCTGGAACCACTCACGAACCCAGTGGACCCGGCGGTGCGCCTCCAGCCGAACCGCGCCCGAAGCCAGCGCTTCGACGGCCGCGGGGAGGATGCGGTGCTCGACCTCGAGCACGCGGGCCGCCACGGATGCCGGAGTATCGCCCGCGAGCACGGGTACGGGCCACTGGCACAGGATGGGCCCCCGGTCGTACGCCTCGTCGACGAAGTGGACGGTCGCTCCGGTGATCCGGACGCCGGCCTCGATGACCGCCCGGTGCACGCGCGCGCCGTACATCCCGCGTCCTCCGAACGAGGGCAGCAGCGCGGGATGGATGTTCAGGATCCGTCCCCAGTAAGCCCGCACGAGGCCCTCCGGGACCAGCTTCATGTAGCCGGCCAGGACCACGATGTCGCTTCGCCACTCGTCCAGCGTGCGGCGGAGGAACGTTGCCGTGCCGTCACTCGTCGCTGACGCGGGCGAGACCGCGGATGCCACCCCGGCCCGGCGGGCCCGCTCCAGGACGCCCGCTCCCTCGCGGCTGGCGATCACACCGACGATCTCGCGGTCGGGGATGTCCGCGCGCTGGAAGCGGTCGACGAGCGCCTGGAAGTTGGAACCGCCTCCCGAGGCGAGGACCGCGATCCGCACGGCGTCAGGCATCGGCGAGCCGGTCGAGCGCCGAGGCGAGCGCTTCCGCGGCCCGGGCCGCTTCTTCGCCGGGCAGCGTCCGCACATCGACGATGAACGCCGCACGCTCGATGCGGCCGATGAGCGGGACCGGGCCGGCGCGACACTCCGCCGCGAGACGTTCGACGTCCACCCCCGTCACGGCCCAGCCGGCCGAAGGGATCGCGAACCCCGGAAAGGCGCCCCCTCCGACCATGGCCTCGGTCCGGGCCACGTCAACGCGCGCGCCGGCACGCGGCGGAGGATCGGGGCGCACGGCAGCCGCGCGGGCTTCGACTGCCTCCGCCGGCTCGCGCAGCATCCGCAGCGCCGGCACGCGGCGGGCGGCGAGATCCGGATCGCGGTACAGCATCAGCGTGGCTTCGAGAGCGGCGAGCGTCGTCTTGTCCACGCGGAACGCCCGCAGCAGGGGGTTGCGGCGCAATCGCGCGATCAGGGCCGTGTCGCCGGCGATGATCCCGGCCTGCGGACCTCCGAGGAGCTTGTCACCGCTCCAGGTCGCCAGGTCGACCCCCGCGGCCAGCGACCCCCGCGCGGTGGGCCCCTCCGGGAATCCCGGCAGGAGATCCGCATCGAGCAACCCGGAGCCGAGGTCGTGGGCCAGCGGGATCCCCCGCTCCCGCGCGAGCGACGCCAGGGCCGCGAGCGGCGGGCGGGCCGCGAAACCCTCGACGCGGTAGTTCGAGGGGTGGACCCGCAGGATCAGCCCGGTCGACCCGTCGATGGCGGCCTCGTAGTCGGACAATCTCGTCCGGTTCGTCGTGCCGACCTCCTTCAACCGGCCGCCGCTCCGTTCCACGACATCGGGGATCCTGAACGTGCCTCCGATTTCGACCAGTTCCCCGCGCGACACGAGTACCTCGCGGCCCCGCGCCAGTTCGTTCACGACGAGCGCCACCGCCGCCGCGTTGTTGTTCGCGATGATCGCCGCGCCCGCGCCCGTCAGTTCGCAGACGACTTCGCCGCAGTGGTCGTAGCGCGAGCCGCGCCGGCCCGTCGCGAGGGAGAGTTCCACGTTCCCGTAGCCGCCGGCCTCCGCCTGGGCGAGGGTCGCCTCGTCGGCAAGCGGTGCCCGTCCGAGGTTCGTGTGGAGCACGATGCCCGTGCCGTTGAGCGTCCGCCGCAGCGAGGGCCTCGATCGCCGCTCCAGATCGCGTTCCGCGGTCCGCAGGAGATCGACCTCATCGGATCGCTCCGGACCGGGTTCCGCCCGGGTGCGGTCCAGGGCCCGGCGGAGCGAGTCCTTGACCGTCTCGCGGCCGTAGCAGTCGATCCACGCGGCGACTTCGGACTCCTTGAGGAGCGCGTCCATCGAGGGGAGCCGGCGGCGGGGGTCCGTCATGCGCGCCGTCTCTTCGCCCCTGCCGTGTCCGGCGGCGCCCCAGTCGTGTCCGGCGGGACTCCGAGAGTGTCCGGTGGGACTCCGGGAACGGCGAGACTGTCGGGCGCCGGGGGCACCGAGTCCTGCTCCACTGCGACGGAATCGCCCTCGGCAGCCGTCGAGTCCGCCACCGCCGCCGAATCGGCCGCGGCGACCGAGTCGGCGGCTGTCGCCGAATCGGCGGACGGGGGTTCCGGCTCGGCCACGAAGGACGTATCGCCGCCTCCCGCGAGACGGCGCACGTTCACCACGCCCGTCACCGACACCCGGTACGTCCCGGAGTCGAGCGGCGCCGCGAGCCGCACGGTGATGAACCTCGACGGAAGCACGAGTTCCTCTTCCGGCACGGAATCGGAGACGGCCGCGCCGGCGGAATCCGGGCTCGGCGCTTCGACCGCCGCGGTGTCGCCGACCGCCGCGGAGTCCGCCACGGCTGCCGAGTCTGCGATGGCCGCCGAGTCGCCTGCGGCCGCGGAATCCGCCACCGCGACGGAGTCCGCCAGCGCGGCGGAATCGAGCGGGAACGTCACCTCGTCGGCCGAACCCATGAGGCTGGCCACGATCTCCAGCACTTCGTTCGTCGCGGAGTCCCGAATCGCGATGCCGGGCTCCTCCGGTTGGGGATTGAGGAGATAGTCATCGAATTCGAGTTGCACGGTCTCGCTTCCCACGACGAGCGCGCGGGCAAGCAGAGGCGGCGTCGTATCCGGCGCCACGACGACGAACCGCAACTCCACCGGGGTCTCCGGCGCGGCCGCCACGGAAGCGCTGTCGTACGACTCGAGGACGCGGTCCGGCATCATGTTGCGGTTGCGGTCGAAAAATCCGAAGGCCTGATACTCGCCCGGCGGCAGCCCGCGCGCCGCGAACCTCCCGGTGCTGTCGGAGATTGCGCCGTAAGGGATGGAATCCGGACCCGCCCAGAAGATGACCCGCGCCTCTTCCAGCGGTTGCCCGGTAAGCGCGTCGACCACCTCTCCCTCGACCCGGGTGCGCGGGATCTCGCCTCCCGTGGAGAAGCAGAACTCGACGGGCTCTTCCATCCCGTTGCGCAGAAGGTCGTTGATCCCATCGGTCGGAATCGTGAAGCAGTACGCCACGCTGTCCCGCCAGCCGTCTTCCGGCCGAAGACGCAGATCGGAGAAGCCCGTCTGCGCCTCGTACGTCTCCATCGGGCTGACGAACATCTCCCTGGCAAGCCCGTTCGGTATCCGCACGGGCTCGCTGAAACGGATTTCCAGCGCGCCGTCGAAGTCGGCGACCGTCGACTCCGGCGCGGGACGGATGCGGACGATGGAGGGAGGGATTTCGTCCGGCCGCGCGCCCGGCGGAGGCATCTCCCTCGCGCATCCCAGCATGACGAGGAGCGCCGTCGCCGCCGAAAGGAACCTCCCGTCGGCGACGAAGGCGACAAGTCGCCCGCGGGCGCCCGGCCCCTGCCCGGAGGTTCCGGGCCCGGCGCGCGTCAGACGCCCGCCCGCAGCGATCGGAGCTTCTCCTCGAGGCGCGTTCGCTGTTCCCCCAGCGAGGTCACTTTCTCACGCTCCCGTGCGATGACCTCCTCGGGCGCGTTACCGAGGAAGCCCGCGTTGTCGAGCTTGCCGCGGCTGCGCGCGAGCAGGTCGGCCGTACGTTCCAGTTCCGCGCGGATGCGCCCGCGCTCCGTCTCCAGATCGATGACTCCTTCCAGGGGGAGGAAGAGTTCGCCGCCCGAGCGGAGCACCGCATGCGCCCCGGCCCCATCGGCGGACGCCGGGCCCGCCCCCTCGGCGACCCGTTCGATCCCGGACAACCCCGCCAGCCGCGCGATGCTGCCCTCCTCCTCCGCCAGCGCCGACAGCAGGGCCGGCGAAGCATCCGTAACCTGGACCCGTACCCGAGTTCCCGGCGCCACACCGTATTCCCCTCGCAACGTCCGGACCGCCCCCACGAACTCCCGGAGCGCCTCGATGCCCGCATCCGCATCGGGATCGATCCAGTCCTCGGGACAGTCGGGCCACGGTCCCGTGACAAGCGAGCCCGAGGCCTCCGCGTCCGGCAACCTTTCCGCGATCGCTTCCGTGACGAAGGGCACGATCGGATGGAGGAGCGAGAGCCAACCGCGCATCACGAGCGTCAGGGTGTGTCCGACCTCCCGAGCCGACTCGGGCTCACCCGTCAACCGGTGCTTCGCCAACTCCAGGTACCAGTCGCAGAAATCTCCCCACACGAACGAGTGGCCGGCCTCGGCGGCCTCGTGCAGGCGATAGCCTTCGTAGGCCGCGTCCATGTCGTGCGCTACCCGCGCGAGCCGGCTGCGGATCCACCGGTCCGCGAGCGCCGTCGGCTCCGGCACGTCTCCCGCGCCGTCCCAGCGCGCGTGCGGCAACGCGAACCGCGCCGCGTTCCACATCTTGTTCGCGAAGTTGCGCCCCGGACGGAAGGCGGCTTCCAGGTTCTCGTTGTCGAGCTGGATGTCCGTGCCGAGCGGCGACCCTCGAACGAGCGTGAAGCGCATGGCGTCAGCACCATACAGTTCAACGACTTCTAGAGGATCTATCCCGTTGCCGAGAGATTTCGACATGCGCCGTCCGACGTGGTCCCGCACCGTGCCGTTCAGCAGGACGTCGGTGAACGGCAGCTCTCCCATGAACTCGAAACCCGCCATGATCATGCGGGCCACCCAGAAGAACAGGATCTCCGGCGCCGTGACGAGCGTCGCCGTCGGATAGAACGACCGGAGATCGGCTGTCTCCTTCGGCCATCCGAGGGTCGAGAAGGGCCAGAGCCACGAACTGAACCAGGTATCCAGCACGTCCTCGTCCTGGCGCAGTTCGCCTCCGCAGGCCGGGCAGTCGTCCGGGTCCTCGGTGGAGACGACGACCTCGCCGCAGTCGGGGGCGTCGCAATACCAGACGGGGATCCGGTGTCCCCACCACAGCTGCCGGCTGATGCACCAGTCGCGGATGTTCTCCATCCAGTTGCGGTACACGCGGCCGAACCGCGCGGGGTGGAAGCGAAGTTCCCCGCTCTCGTAGGCCGCCAGCCCCGGCTCCGCGAGCGGCTTCATGCGGACGAACCACTGGAGGCTGAGGCGCGGCTCGACGATGGTGTCGCAGCGATAGCACCGCCCGACGGCGTGCGCATGGTCCTCCACGCCGGTGAGCCACCCGCCCGCCTCGAGGTCCGCCACGACGCGGCGGCGCGCCTCGAGGCGATCGAGGCCGCGATAGGCTTCCGGGACGGCGTCGTTCATCGCGCCCCGGTCCGTCATCACGTCGAGCGCCTCGAGCCCGTGGCGCCGCCCGATCTCGAAGTCGTTCGGATCGTGCGCGGGCGTGACCTTCACCACGCCCGACCCGAATTCCGGATCCACGTGTTCATCGGCGACGATCGGTAGACGCCGCCCCACCAGCGGCAGTTCGGCCTCCCGGCCGACGAGGTCGCCGTAGCGCTCGTCCGCGGGCGAAACCGCGAGCCCGGTGTCGCCGAGCATCGTCTCGGGCCGCGTCGTCGCGACCTCCACGTGGCCGCCGTCCACCAGAGGATACTTCAGGCGGTAGAGCTTGCCATCCACGTCGCGGTGCTCCGCTTCCTCGTTGGAGAGGGCGGTGCGGCAACGGGGACACCAGTTGATGATGTAGCGGCCGCGGTAGATGAGGTCCTTCTCGTAGAGGCGGACGAAGACCTCGCGCACCGCGTGGGAGAGTCCCGGGTCGAGCGTGAACCGGGTCCGCTCCCAGTCGCAGGAACACCCGATGGTGCGCAGCTGGTCGATGATCCGTCCCCCGTACTCGTCCACCCACTCCCATACGCGCTCGACGAAAGCCTCGCGGCCGAGGTCGAAGCGCGTGAGACCATCCCCGCGCAACTGTCGCTCGACGACGTTCTGCGTCGCGATCCCGGCGTGATCCGTGCCCGGCACCCACAGGGCGTCGTACCCCTGCATCCGCCGCCGGCGGATGAGGACATCCTGCAGGGTGTTGTTGAGCCCGTGACCCATGTGCAGCGCGGCGGTGACGTTGGGCGGCGGGATCACGATCACCCACGGCCGTTCGACCTCCGCGGCCGGCACGTGAAACAGACCCGCGTCGACCCAGCGCTCGTACATCGGCTGTTCGAGCCCGGCGGGATCGTAACGGGAGGAAAGTTCGGTGGACGGTTGAGCGTCACCCAAGGGGCGGCTCCTGACTGACGGTTTGCGGTGTCGGGAGAAACGTCGGCGCGACGGGGAGGCCCCCCGGCGTCCGGGCTGCGGCTCAGTCTAACGGAGGCGCCGCGCGTTCGGAACCGCGCGGCGCGCCCACGTCACGGAGGCCCGCGGACGCGCAGGGTGTCGCCGCGCCGGCGTCGGATCTCCTCCTCGGAGCGCTCGCGCATGCGGGCCCGCGCCTCGGCCGCGGCGGCTTCCACGTCGTCCCGAAGGTTCTGGATCTGGATCGCCGTCAGGTCGCGGATCGCCTGTTCGTACGCGCGCCTCTGGGGCCCCGTCGGAGCGAACCCGATGGGAATGGGGATCGTGACGTCGCCGAGGTGGATTCCCTGCTCGGAGAACCCCCACCGTTTCCCGTCGCGCTCGAAGGTCCAGTCTCGCGCGCGGCGCCGCACATCTTCGTCGAGTTGGAGGCTGTCGAGCCAATCGCGGAGGATCGCCCGCACCGCGCTGTCCGCGCGGGCGAACTGGACCAGCCTCTCGCCGATGAGGCGGGGGGACTGCGGATCGAACCACAAACGCGGATCGCTGAAGCGCAGCCGGAGCCGCGAGGCGTTGGTCCGGCCCCGGGGCCCCTCCGGCGGCGTCGGCTGGCCCGCGACGATCAGGCCCGGCGCGCCGCGGAGGGGGTCCGCCTCCTCCACCGCCTCTTCTTCCTCCTCCTCCTGTTCCTCCTCTTCCTCCTCGGGCTCGGGCTCGACCTCCGGCGGATCCTCCTCCGGCGGCAGCGGTTCGGGGCGGGGATCCTCGGGAAGGTCCTCCGGCAGAGTGGGCGCAATCTCGACCACGACCAGCGCGTCGGGCGCGGGTACGATTTCGATGGGGGGGAGCGTGAAGGGGAGGGACTCGACCCGGACGCCGCCCGCCACGACCAGAAGAAGGACGTGGAGGAAGACGGAGGCGATGAGCCCCGCGGCCAGCGTCCGGCGCTGGAAGCGCTCGCGTTCGCGCCTCCGCTCGACGAAGCCCGCGTACCCGTTACGGGACACCGAATCTACCCGCCGGCCGCCCGGGGCGGAGCCCTCATGTGATCAGCTTCTTCTTCTTCGCGGCCGGGAAGAGGACGTTGTTGAGGATCAGCCGGTAACCGGCGGAGTGCCGATGGAGGTCCAGATCCGTCGGAGCGTCGCCGATCAGGTGGCGGGGGTCTTCCGGGTCGTGTCCCCCGAGGTAGGTGAAGGTGCCTTCGCCGAAGCTCCCGTGCAGGTACTTCACGCGCCCGCGCGCATCCTCCTCCGCAAGTATCGTGACCCCCGGCTGAAGGCGTTCCTTCCGGAAGGTTGTCGTGAGGCCGTAGAAGTCGGGCAGCACCCGCCGGTGGTTCTGGGTGAGCATGGCGGGAACCGGATCGAACTTGGCGCTGAACTCGAACAGCGAGAAGCTGCCGAGTTCGACCCTCCACGGGGTGTTCACCTGGTGCCCGTCGATATCGCTGAAAGCACTGAGCGTGGGGTCCGTCACGAGCACGGCATCGCGGAAGGCGAGCGCGTCCGGCCAGTGGAGCTTGTCGCTCGCCGCGGCGTCGAGGGGCGATCCATCCGCGAAGGAGGCCGCGATGTCGGTGTGCGCGGCGGCGAGGGCGAGTTCAAGCGTTTCCGTCGCCGTGCACATCGCGAACAGGAAGCCGCCGCCCTCGATGTAACTCCGGAGCCGGGCCGCGACCGCCTTCTTCAGCGCCGGAACGTTCGGATACCCGAGTTCGCGGGCGACCGCCTCGTTGCGGGCAACTTCCTCCTGCAGCCAGGCCGCGGAAGCGTACGTCAGGTAGAACTTCGAATACTGTCCCGTGAAGTCCTCGTGGTGAAGGTGCAGCCAGTCGAAGTTCTCGAGTTCTTCGGAAAGCACCTCCCGGTCCCAGATCCGCTCATAGGGGATCTCGGCGTACTCGAGCGCCATCGTCACGGCATCGTCCCACGGGGAACTGTTGGGCGGCGTGTAGACCGCGATCGTGGGGGCCTTCTCCAGGGGCACGGTCTCCATGTTCCGCGTCTCGATCTCGCGGCGGATCCTCGCCACGTCGGAACCGTCGAGCGTTTCCACGGTTACGCCCATCAGCGCGGCCCGCCGACGGTTGGACGGTACGTCGGAGACGAGGAAGGACCCGGCGCGATAGTTCAGGAGCCACTCGGCCGACTGACCCTCGGAAAGGATGCCGAACGCATACCCGTAGGCCTTGAGGTGGTTCTCCTGCTCGCGGTCCATGGGAACGAGAAGCTGAGCCCCCAGCCCCGATGCGCCCGCCAGCGAGGCGAGGCCCGCCAGCAGCAGACGGCTGGCGACGCGGCTGGCGACGCGGCGCCCGAGGCGGCGCTCGACGCCGCGTCGTTTCGTCTCGGCCTTCATCGGCTTCCTCCATCGAGTTCGGCGAGCATGCGGCGTGCGACCGGCGCCAGGGCGCTCCGGGGATACCCCACGATCAGTTGTTCCAGCCAGGAGGCGGCTTCGGCCGGGGCGGACGCGCGGGCGAGATCCAGAAGAGCGGCCGGGGCCTCGGGGCTCCCCGGGTGCTGGAGGACGATACGCCGCCGCAGGGCGTCGGCGATGCGGGCCCGTCCGGCCTCGGAGGCCGCGTCCGCGAGGAAGCCGAGCACGACGGGACGACCGCTCGACGCCGGGCGGCCGGCCAGCTCGCGCAGCGCCGGCCCGGGATCGAACGCCTCCGGAGCGGCGAGGAGCGCGAGCGCGGCGGCGCCCGCGATGCGGACCTCCGCCGTGTCCGCGGCCTGCACGAGCGTCAGCAGCCGGAGCCGGCGCGTCCGTTCCGCCGCCCCGATCTCCGCCTCGCGCACGCTCCGGCTCGCCCGCTCCCGTGCGGAATCGGGCCGGCCCGCGTACAGCGCCAGCCGGGCCGCCGCGGCGTCCAGGCGCCCCGACGCGGCGATGCGAATCCGTCCCCGCGCGTCGGCCACCAGCGCCTCCGCCGTGCCGAGATCGCCCGCCCGGGCGTGGCCGAGCGCGAGGTCCCCCCACAGCCCGGCCTCGACCGCCGCGGAGTCCGGATACTGCCGCACGTAGCGGCCCAGCACCGAGGCCGCCTCATCGAGCAACGCGGGGTTGGCCGCGAGGAGCTCGAACAGGCGGCGCGACGCCAACTGGTGAGAACCGTCGCCCGGGGGACTCTCCCTTATCAGTTCCTCGAGCACGTCGCGCGCCGACGCCGTATCCCCCGCCCCCAGCGCCTGGTCGCCGGCGAGCGCGAGCCAGCGCAGGCGGTCCACCGGTCGCGCGCTCAGTCCGGACAGCCGCCGCGCGGACCAGGCCACCTCCCCGGGAAGTTCCGCCGCCTCCGCTTCGCGCACGTACTCCCGCAGAAATGCGGCCGCGTCGGGATCGTCCGGCGCCGGCGCCTCGTCGACCAATGCCCGCGCGGCCTCCGCTCGCCCCAACCGCAGGGCGACGATCGCCCCCGCCCGGGATGCGCCGTCCCGGCGACCGGCCAGACGCGCGCGCAGCCGCTCGAAGGAGGCCGCCCGGGCGCCCGACCCATCTCCCGCGGCTGCCCCGGCTGCCCCGGCTGCCTGGGCCTGCCGGAGGCCCGTTTCCACCTCGTCCGTCGCCGGCGGCGAGAGGGCGAGAAGCCCGACCCAGGCCGCGGCCAGGCGGTCGTCGTCGCCGACCGCGAGGAGGAGGTCGGCGAAGCGCACGAGGAGTTCCCTGCCGGGGTCCGCCGCCTCGTCGAGGGTGCGGATCGCGCCAGCGGAGTCCCCCACCGCGAGCTGGACGTCGGCGCGGGCCAGCCGCGCCGCGGAAAGTTCGGGGGTTTCGTCCAGCCAGCGCTCGCTCGCGGCGAGGGCCGAATCGCGCATCCCCGCACCGGTCAGCCCCCGAACCCACCACAACCGGGCGACGTCCTCGTCCGGATCCGCGACGACGGCGGCTTCGGCGTAGGGCACGAAGGCGGCCGCTTCCCCCGATTCCAGCGCCAGTTCGCCGAGCAGCGCGAGCGCGCCGGGCGACGCGGGCGCCCGCACCAGGTGTTCGCGCAGGGCGGAGGCGGCTTCCGTGGCCCGTCCGCTTGCGCGGAGGCGCTCCGCGCGTGCCACCGTGCGCTGCTCCGAGGCCGCGGATGCCTGACCGGCCACCTCGGCGCCCGCCGGCAACGGGGTACCGAACACCGCCGCAAGGAGCGCGGCGAGCTGCATGGCTCCGCGGGTGCCGCCCACCGGGCGCCGGCAGCGAAGACGCTCCACGTCAGGGCTCCCGCCGGGCCTCGGCGGCCGCCGGAGGCACGCGGTTCAACCGGTCGAAGTACTCGAAGATCAGCGATCGATAGAAGAGCGGCAGCTCCCGCAGCAATGCCTCCGAGGGCGCCGGGTAGCGGCGTCCCCGCAGCAACGCCGGATCGATCGGTGGCGGAATCCCCGGCGGAGCCGTGGCCTCGCGGGATTCCCGTTCGTTGGGATCGAGATCCTCATCCTCCAGCGAACGTCCCGCATCGAGCATGCGCCGGAAGAGTTGCCGCTGTCGCTCGAGCGTCTCCTGCGTGGGCCCCTCCAACTCGAGCTGTCGTGCGAGTTCGGCCGCTTCCTCCGCCATCTCCTCGGGACGTCCCAGCAGATCGCCCTCCGGGTCTTCCACCTCTCCGAGCTCTTCGGCCACCTCCTCCTGCCGCCGCACGACCTCCTCGCGCCGCCGCTCCTCCCCCGACGGCCGAGGACCGGGCATGAGGAGCGAACTCGTCTCCTGTGTCACTGCCTGCTGTTGCTGCGCGAGCTGGTTCATCTGATCCGCCGCGTCCTGGCCGGCGGACTGCTCCCCGGCGGCGCGGGCCGCCTCCTCGCTCGCCAGCAGGTGTCGGGCCAGCGAATTCAGCGACTCCTGGATGCCCTCGACCTCCGCCCGGGACGGGAGACGCCGCGCCCCATCTCCCGCGAGCCGGTCAAGCAGCTGATCCATGCGTTCCGCCGCATCGCCCGCCGCCGCCCCCGTACGCTGGTCGAGCATCGCCGCTTCGTTCCCCGCTTCCGAGAGTCTCTCCACCAGGTTCTCGAGTCCCTGGCGCACGGCCCCCTGCCGCGCGCGCCAAGAGGCCGGATCCGCCGCATCTTCGCCTCGGGTCGCCTCCGACAGGCGGCCCTCCTCCTCCGCCAGCGCGAGCGCCTCGCCGCGCGCGCGAGCCAGCGACTCGACGGCGGCTTCGCCCTGCTCTCCGCTCATCTCCCGCTGCGCCGAGCCCAGGGCGCCCGCCGCCTGCTCGAGCGCCTCCGCGGCTTCCTCCGCCGCCTGACGCTCCGTTTCGCCGACCTCGCCCGCCTCCCCGGATGGAGGCGCCTCGGCTGCGCCCTGCGCGTCGGCCATCTTGCCCAGAGCCTCCTGCGTGCGCTCGCTGGCGGCCCGGGCCGAATCCGCAGCGGCCTCCCGGTCCGCCGCCGCGAGTTCCGCCTCCAACTCCGCCAGGCGCTCCGCCAGCGCCTCGGCCTGTTCGACGAGCGAATCCTGGCCTTCGCGGAACGCCTCGGCGTCCTCCTCTCCAGCGACTTCCCTCTGTTCCCGCGCCAGTTCATCCGCGTTGGCCTGCGCGGACTTCATCGCCTGTTCGAGCGCGGCCTGCTCGAGCATGCCGAGCGTCTGGTCCACCTGCTCCCGCAGACTCTCGTAGTCCTCGGACAGCTGTTCGAGCGCTTCCCGAACCGCTTCCGGGTCCAACTCCCGCAGTGCCTCCGCGAGCGCATCGATCTGCTCCTCGAGTCCGCTGTCGGCGAGTTCGCTGTAGCGTTCGGCCAGCCGCTCCAACTGCTCCTGCAGCGCCGGATCGGAGAGCGGCGAGGCTTCGAGTTCCTTCTGCAGGGCTTCGATCTGCTCCTCGATCCCCGAGAGTTCCTCCTCGGCGCGCTGCCCCTCGTCGAGCACGCTCCGCGCCTCTTCGGTGGCCTCGAACCGAACGTCCTCACTGTCGTCCCCTTCGGCATCCGTCTGCCGCGCCGCGTCGGCCGCCGCCTCGGCCAGCGCCTCCAACCTCTCTTCCAGGGCCTGCGCGTCTTCGGAGAGGGCTTCGGTCTGCTCCGCGCGCCGGTCCCTGATATCCGTAAACGTCGGGACGCGAAGCAGAAAAACGTCGGAAAGCGCGGGCCCCCTCGCCGGATGTCCGTCGAAAGCCTCGAAGCGGTAGTAGAGCGTGTCCCCGGGGAGGAAGGACTCCGCGCTGCGGTCCAGCAGGTGCCGGAAGACCGCCCGCTCCGCCCCGGCCGGATCGGGGGAAAGCGCCTCCCGCCGCTCCGCGGTCTCGCTACCCAGACCCGAGCGCCAGCTGCGGACGAAGGCTCGGCGGAGGCCGATATCATCCTCCACGTCCACGATGACCGGCATGACGCGCTCGTAGCCCAGGGTCGTATCCGGAGCCGGGTAGAGGAGGTGGATGCGCGGCTGAAGGTCGGGCACCACGAGTACGCGGATGGGGTCGGGGAGGATGGGGGCGCCGAGCGACGATTCGGCCCGCAATTCCCACGCCCAGGCGCCCGTCCGCTCGGGAACCCACGAAACGGCGAACTGCGAGCCCGCGATCTCGAGCGGGATTCGGGACGCCGCCTCGCCCGTCTCCCCGTCGCCGGGCCGCCATGCAAGGGCCCCGTCATCGAGCGGGAGGTTCGCCTCTCCGCTTAGCCGCAGCCTCGAACCTTCGGGCGCCACGAGCGGCGGAATCCGGCCGCGGTAGCGCTCGGATCCGCGCCCCAGGTAGGCCGGGAACTCGACGGTGAGCTGGAGATCCTGAACCAGAAGCGGCTCGAGGGGACGGATACGGAGGGTGTCGCTCGAAAAACCATCCCGGTCTTCGACCCACACCGCCGTGGGCGAGATGATCGACCCGGTGCGGCCCTGCGCCGAACCGGCGGCCGATACCTCGATGAGGGTCCGTTCGGGGGCCCGGCCCGCGGCACGCCACACCAGGTCGACCCGGTCGCGCCCCGTGGCCGAGATGGACACGGCCGCCGCTTCTCCCCGCGGGACGCCGGGGGCGCCCGTCAGGCCGAGGGGCGGGAGCGGCGCCGGAAAGGCGGTGCGCCACGGCGCCCCCAGCGCCGTGGCGGCGGAGAACGTGGGCTGCGGCCGCAGCAGCGCGGCCGCCGAGATCGCGAGCAGGATGAGCGCCACGGCGACACCCGACCGGCGAATCCGCCGCTTCCAACCCGGGCCGGTGACCGGGAGGAGCCCATGCGGCGGGACGTTCCCCAGCGCGGCGGACACGCGCGCGCGGTGGAGCGCCGCCAATCCGGCGCCCGCCGCAGTCTCCGCCCGTTCCAGTTCGATCGCGGCGCGGACATCGCCGGCCCCGAGTCCCGCCGCAACGTCCGCCTCCTCCGCCACGGCATGCGGATGCAGCGCCTGCCACACGCGGCGGGCGACCCACGCCAGCCCGGCGAGGCCGGCCCACAGAACGAGCGCGAGCGCGAGCGGTACGAGCGAGCCACGGCCCTCCCGGGCGGAAACCGGAAACAGGGAAAGCACGAGGATCAGCGCTCCACCCAGCGCAACGGCTGAAGCCGCCGCCGTCCCCGCGACGCGCGCCCGGACCGCCGCACAGGCGGCGGCCAGCCGTTCGAAGCCGAATCCGTCACTCATTCCGAGGGCGCCTCTTGAACCTGCAAGCTCACGCGGTAGGCCTCGTTCCGGCTCAGACCGAACTCCGCAGCCAGGCGGTCGGCGATCTCGCGCCGCCGCAGGCCATCGCGCGACCAATGTCGCGCCTCCTCCATCAGGACCGCCAGATCGGGCGCTTCGTTGCCTGCCGTCCCGCCCCCGAAAACGATCGTCACCTCGCCCCTGACCTCGCGCGACGCGAACGCGGACGCCAGCTCGCCGACGGATCCGGCCGTGGTTTCCTCGTGCAGTTTCGTCAGTTCCCGGCAAACCACGGCCGCCCGCTCACCCAGACCCGCTTCCTTCAGTTCATCGAGGAGCGCGACCAGCCGCCCCGGCGCCTCGAACGCGACCGCGGTGTCCGCGCATGTGCGGAGGTCGTCGATCCAGGCGGAACGTTCGCCGCCCCGCCGCGGAGCGAATCCGAGAAAGAGAAACCGGTCGGCGGGGAAGCCGGACACCGAGAGCGCCGCCAGCACGGCGGAGGGACCCGGGATGGCCAGCACCTCGTGCCCCGCCTCGCGCGCGGCCGCCACCGCCCGGCAGCCCGGGTCGGACACGGTCGGCGTGCCCGCGTCGGACACGAGGGCCGCGGAGCCCCCCGCCGCGAGGGCGGCGAGCAACTCGTCCACTCGCGCGCGCTCGTTGTGCATGTGCAGCGACCGCAACGGAACGTTCGCCTTCAGTCGCGCGAGCAGCGTGCCCGTGCGCCGCGTGTCTTCGGCGTAGCACACGTCGACCGAACGCAGGGTCCGAACCGCCCGCCGCGGCATGTCGTCCAGATTGCCGATCGGCGTGCCGACCACGTACAGCGTTCCTGTCACGACACTAGTGGAACACTAGGCGTGCTCGCGGATCTTTCTCTCGAGAGAGTCCCTGGGGTGCGCCCCCACGAGGGTGTCCACGACCTCGCCGTCCCTGAAGAAGAGGATGCTCGGGATTGAGCGCACGTTGAAGCGGAATGCGGTTTGCGGGTTCGCGTCCACATCGAGTTTGCCGATCGTGACACGCCCCGAATACTCCTGTGCGAGCTCGTCGACGATCGGCCCGACGAGCCGGCACGGGCCGCACCACTCCGCCCAGAAATCCACCATCGCCAGACCGTCCGCGCCCTCGATCTCATCCGCGAAATTCGCATCCGTGATCTCGAGGGGTCCTCCGTTCGCAGCATCAGCCATTCGAATCTCCTGTTTGTGTGCCACCCGGCTCACCCGACCGGGAAGAACGCTTCTCTTCACTGGCTCCGGCGCCGGGCCCGGATATACGTTCCCGCGCGCGGGCGCAGGCGAGGTCTAACACAAGAGAGGGTCTCCGGTCGCAGTGAACCAACGCAACCGTATTTCGGGCGCGCCCATAATCGACCACGTGGGAATCGCGGTCAACTCGCTGCCGGAAGCCGTGCGGCGGTGGTCCGCCATCCTCGGCCGGCCGCCGTCCGGCGAGGAAACCGTTCCCTCGGAGGGCATTCGAGCCACCTTCTTCGGCGAGGGCCCCGGGCGGATCGAACTGCTCGCCCCTCTGACACCGGAGTCGCCCATCGCCCGCTTCCTGGACCGGCGCGGCCCCGGCATTCACCACGTCTGCGTCCGCGTCGACGATCTCGAAGATGCCCTCGCGGAAGCCGAGGCGGCCGGTGCAGAGGCCATCCCGCCCCGCACCCGCCGCGGCGCAGGCGGCGCCCGCATCGCCTTTCTGCACCCGCGATCGCTGGACGGCGTGCTCCTGGAGTTGCGGGAGGACTCCGAGCGCGGGTGACAGGGGAGCCGGAATCCCACACCGGGTCGCCGCGGCGGCCGACCCGCCCCGGCCCGGAGTTCTCCGTCATCGTGCCGACCCTCGACGAAGAAGCGCGGCTCGATGAGACGCTCCGGTGCGCGAAGTCCGCTCTCGGCCCGGCGGCGGAGGTCGTCGTGGTCGACGGAGGCAGCCGGGATCGGACGGCGGAGATCGCGGCACACCATGGTCGCGTCCTGTCGGCCCGCCGGAATCGCGGCGCCCAGCTCGCCGCCGGGGCCCGGTCCGCGACCGGGGGGATCCTCGTCTTCCTGCACGCGGACACGTGGCTTCCCGACGGCGCCGCGACAGCGATCCGCGCCGCCGTTCGCGCGGGTGCGGAGGCGGGCTGCTTCCGCTTCGCCCTCGATCCGAACGCGCACGGCTGGCGCTACCGCCTGCTCGAATGGGGCGTGAACTGGCGTACCCGCCGGTTCCACACCGCCACGGGAGACCAGGCCCTCTTCGCGACGCGCGACGCCTACGAGGCATCCGGCGGATTCAGGGATCTTCCCCTGTTCGAGGACGTGACCTTCGTGCGCGCCGTTCGCCGCGTCGCTCGCTTTCGCCTTCTCGCCCTCGCGGCGCGCACCTCGAGCCGGCGCTGGGAAGCCGGTTTCCTTCGCACCGTCGTCAGGCACTGGGCGCTCCGTGCAGCCTTCCTCGCGGGCGCGGACCCTCGGCGACTCCGCCGCTACCACGAACGGCCCACCGGGATCACGGAGCGCGGAGTCCCTCCGTCCCGATGCGCTCCACGAACCAGCGGTTCCCATCCGAAACGATGAAGACGGGGACGCTCACCGTCCCGTTCGGCGTCCCCGTCAGGTCGACTGTCCAGCGCGAGGCACCGTCGGCCCCGGTGACGGGGTTCGGGCGGAGTTGGTAGCCGCCCGGCGCGAGCAGGCCCGCCAGCACGACCATCCTCTGTTCCGTCTCGCCCCGTCCCCAGCGGCGTTCCGCCGGGCCGTCGTCCGTGCCGAACAGCCGGGCCATGGTCGCGTAGTCGCGCAGTTTCGCGGCATCGAGGAACCGTCCGATAGCCGTCTCCGCGGACTCCGCTCCATACATGTCCGGGCCGTACTCCGCCCCGGCATCTCCGCGCGATGCACAGGCGGCAAACGCGAAACCCGCCGCGACCACGGCCATGCCGGCCCGGCGAGAAAACCCTGCTGCGTTCATCCCTCCCCCTCCCTCTCTCTTGAATCGTCTGTCCCCAACGGTACGAAGCATAGCCCGTCGCCATCCTCATCCGGTTCCACGCGCAGCGCGTCGCCCTCCCGGAAACGTCCTTCCAGGAAGGCCATCGCGAGCGGGTTCGCGATGAGCCGCTGGATCGCGCGCTTGAGCGGGCGCGCCCCGAACGCCGGATCGTACCCGACCTCCGCGATTCTTCGCCTGGCGGGTCCACTGACCTCGATCCGGATCTCCCGTTCCGCCAGCATTCGGGCTACCCGATCCACCTGGATTCCGACGATCGACTCGAGGTGCTCCCGGCTCAGCGGCTGGAAGACGAGGATCTCGTCCACCCGGTTGAGGAACTCCGGCTTGAAGCGGCCGCGCAGGGCGTTCTCGACCTCCGCCTCCGTCCCGGCCCACGACTCGCCGGCCTCGGAACGCGCGAGGATCCTGGAACTTCCGATGTTGCTCGTCATGATGAGCACCGCGTTGCGGAAGTCCACCGTGCGCCCACGGCCGTCCGTCAGCCGCCCGTCATCCAGGATCTGGAGGAGGACGTTGAAGACTTCCGGGTGCGCCTTCTCGATCTCGTCGAACAGCACCACGGTGTAGGGACGCCGCCGCACGGCCTCGGTGAGCTGTCCACCCTCCTCGTAGCCGACGTACCCGGGCGGCGCTCCGATGAGACGCGCCACCGCGTGCCGTTCCATGTACTCGGACATGTCGATCCGGACCATGGCGGACTCCTCGTCGAAGAGGAATTTCGCCAGCGCCCGCGCCGTCTCCGTCTTCCCGACACCCGTGGGACCGAGGAACATGAAACTCCCGATGGGACGGTTGGGGTCCTGGAGTCCCGCGCGACTTCGGCGCACCGCATCCGACACGGCCGTGATGGCGTGCGACTGGTTCACCACGCGCCGATGCAGGTGTTCCTCGAGCGTGGCGAGACGGTCCTTCTCGTCCTCGAGCATCCGCGCCACCGGAATCCCGGTCCAGCTCGCCACGACCTCGGCGATCTCGCCGGGGCCGACCTCCTCGTTCAGAAAGGAGCCCTCGTCCTGGATCTCCTTCAGCTTCGCTTCCGCGGCGAGGAGTTCGGTCCGCAGCTTCGGCAACTCCCCGTGGAGGATTTCCGCCGCGCGCTGGTGGTCCACGCGCCGCTGCGCCTGCTGCGCCTCCACGCCGAGTTCCTCGATCTCGCGCTTGAAGCGCTGGACCGTGTCGATCGTGTCCTTCTCCCGTATCCAGCGCGCGTTCAGTCCCGCGAGGGATTCCCGCGCCGCGGCGAGTTCGCCCTCCAGCTCCGCGAGCCGCCCCCGGCTCCGTGCGTCGTCCTCCTCGCGCAGCGCCTCGCGTTCGATCTCGAGTTGCGTGACGCGGCGGTCCAGTTCGTCGATCTCCCCGGGCATGGAATCGATCTCGATACGGAGCCGGGACGCGGCCTCGTCCACGAGATCGATCGCCTTGTCGGGCAGGAACCGGTCGCCGATGTAGCGGTCGGACAGGCGCACGGCGCTGACGAGCGCCGGATCCGTGATCCGTACGCCGTGGTGGACCTCGTAGCGCTCCTTGAGTCCACGCAGGATGGCCAGGGTCTCGTCCACGCCGGGTTCGCCGACGACGACGGGCTGGAACCGCCGCTCCAGAGCCGGGTCCTTCTCGATATGCAACCGGTATTCGTCGAGCGTGGTCGCGCCCACCATGCGCAGCTGGCCCCGCGCCAGCGCGGGCTTGAGCATGTTCCCCGCATCCACCGCGCCCTCGGCGGCCCCCGCTCCCACCACGGTGTGGAGTTCGTCGAGGAAGATGACGTAACGGCCGCCGGATTCCGTGATCTCCTTGAGCGTCGCCTTCAGGCGCTCCTCGAACTCGCCCCGGTACTTGGCGCCGGCCAGCATCGAGCCGATGTCGAGCTGCACGAGCTGCTTGTTCCGCAGTGATTCCGGGATGTCTCCCGCGACGATTCGCTGCGCGAGCCCTTCCGCGATCGCCGTCTTGCCCACGCCGGGCTCGCCGATGAGGACGGGATTGTTCTTCCTCCGCCGCGAGAGGACCTGCATGACGCGGCGGATCTCCGCATCGCGGCCGATGACGGGGTCGAGCTTTCCGGCGCGGGCCTCGGCCGTGAGGTCGACGCCGTACCGCTCGAGGGCGCGATACTTCCCTTCCGGGTCCTGATCCGTGACCCGATGCGGCCCCCGGACTTCCTCCACCGCCTGGCGCGTCGATTCCGGACCGGCCCCCGCGTTCCGGAGCAGCGGGCCCGTGGTGGAGGCCTTCTCCCCGGCGAGGGCCAGGAGGAGGTGCTCGGTCGTCACGTACGAATCGCCCATATCCCCGGCGAGCGCATCCGCCGCGTCGAGGACGCGGTCGAGTTCGCGGCTGAGGGCCGGAGCCGCCCCACTCTGTTTCGGCAGGCGGCGCACGGCCCGCTCGAGCCGCGCCTCCAGATCGGGGAGATGGACGCCCACCGTCTGCAGGACCGGCACGATGACGCCGCCCTCCTGCCCGAGCAGTGCCGCGAGGAGGTGTACGTCCTCGACGGCGGGGTTGTCCGCCCGGCGCGCCGCGAGCGTCGCGTCGTTGAGGGCTTCGCGGGCCTTGAGCGTGAGCCTGTCGTTCGGGATCATCTTCTATTCTCTATTCGCGCTATTCGCGGCGTCGGAGTCCTTCGGATTGCGGTCTCCCCGTTTCATGAGCAATCCCCGTGCCCTCCCGGGCGCCGGATTCGAGGCCTCGATCCGCCGGAACGGCGGGATAACCGCCGATCAGGCGGTGACGCCCGCCATCGGGGACGCCGCGCTGGTGCCACTTCGGCAGGGGGTTCCGTGTTGACCCCTGCCGGACCCGCAACTAGCGTCCCATCGGTCGACCCCGCCCCATGAGGATGCGATCATCTCCCGTGTCGATTCCGGGACAATCTGGAGGGATGCCCATGTCGGACCCAGCAGCCGGCGCCTCGGAGTCGCGCACGCACAAGCCGTACATCCCCGCGTCGCAGTCGCTGCCCGAGATCACCGGCAAGGCGATCGTGCTCGGCATCCTCCTCTCCGCCGTCCTCTCGGGGGCCAACGCCTATCTGGGCCTCAAGGTGGGTCTCACCGTGTCCGCGTCCATCCCGGCCGCCGTGATCTCCATGGCGATCCTCAGGATGTTCCGCGAGCACAACATCCTCGAGAACAACATCGTCCAGACGGCGGCGTCCGCGGGCGAGTCGCTGGCGGCCGGCGTGATCTTCACCCTTCCCGCCCTCATCCTGCTCCGCCACTGGGCCGGGTTCCCGTTCCTGCCCACGATGGGGATCGCGCTCTGCGGCGGCATTCTCGGCGTCCTCTTCACCATACCGCTCCGCCGCGCCCTCATCGTCGAGGCGGACCTGCGTTTTCCGGAGGGCGTCGCGACGGCGGAAGTCCTGAAGGCCGGGGCCAGCGGCGGTTCCGGCGCGAAGCTGATCGCGCTCGGAGGCGTGGCAGCCGCCCTGCTAAAGCTGTCGCAGACGGGCCTCAAGATCGCGGGCTCCTCGATAGAACACGGCTTCACGTTGGGCCGCTCCGTGTTCGGGATCGGAAGCGACCTCTCGCCCGCCCTGCTCGGCGTCGGCTACATCGTCGGACCCCGCGTCGGCAGCCTCGTGCTCGCGGGCGGCGCGATCTCATGGCTCGCGGGGATCCCCATCTACATGGCGATCACCGACCCGCAGGTCGTGGCCGGCATCACGGGGGACGCAAGCGGGTACGATGCGGCCCTCGCGATCTGGAGCGCGCAGATTCGCTTCATGGGGGTAGGCGCCATGGTCGTGGGAGGCGTTTGGGCCCTCGTGTCGCTCCTGGGCCACGTGCGGGATGGCGTACGCTCCTCCATCGCGGCGCTGCGCGCGGCCCGCGCGGCCGACGGCGGTCCGGAGATCCTCCGCACCGAGCGGGACATGCCGATCAACTTCGTCGGGGTCGGGACAGTGGCGCTCGCGGTCCCGATCCTCGCGGTGTTCATGCTCGTCATCGACCGCGGCTCGCTCTCGATCACGCCCGGACTGTACTGGCTCGTGCTCGCGCTGGGGACCGTCTTCTCCCTCCTGGCGGGGTTCCTCTTCGCCTCCGTCGCAGGCTACATGGCGGGTCTCGTGGGCTCCTCGAACAACCCGATCTCGGGCGTGACGATCGCGACGATCCTCACGATCTCCCTCATCCTCTATCTCCTGCTGGGACTGCAGATCGACTTCACCGTCTCCGCGCCCCAGGCGCTCTCGGCGGCGGCGACCGCCATCCTCGTGGGGGCCGTCGTCGCCTGCGCCGCCGCGATCGCGGGCGACAACATGCAGGACCTGAAGGCGGGGCGGATCGTGGGCGCCACGCCGCGGCAGCAGCAGATCATGCAGCTCATCGGCGTCACGGCCGCCGCGCTCGTCATCGCGCCGATCCTCGGCCTTCTGTTCGAGGCGTACGGGCTCGGCGGCGTCCTGCCGCGCGCGGGGATGGATCCGGACGAGATGCTGCAGGCGCCGCAGGCGACGCTCATGGCTTCCGTCGCCGATGGCGTCTTTTCGCGCAATCTCCCGTGGGGGATGATCGGGATCGGCGCGCTCATCGCCGCAGGCGTGATCGCCCTGGACCAGACTCTCAAGGCGCGCGGCTCCAGCCTGCGGGTACCGGTCCTCGCCGTCGCGGTCGGGATCTACCTGCCCATCGAACTCGAAGTCCCGATCTTCGTGGGAGGGATCGTGGCGTGGCTGGTGGGCCGGGCCGTACGGCGAGGGGGCGGCGGCGAAGGCGCCGTCCGGCAGGCGAACCATCGGGGGCTGCTCTTCTCGTCCGGGCTCATCACGGGAGAGGCGCTCGTCGGGATCTTCCTCGCGATCCCGTTCGCGATCTCCGAGAGCGGCACGGATGTGCTGAGCGTCGTATCCGATGGATTCGATCCGATCGCGCGCTGGATCGGCGCCGCGGTCGTCGCCGGATTCATCCTCTGGCTCTACCGCGCCTCGCTGCGGGCGTCCGAATGAAGCACCCGGGCGGCGGCCGAGCCATGAGGAAACGGATCCTGCTCGCCGCGGGCCTCGCGGCCATCGGCTGCGCCGGCTCCGGCGGCGGCCTCGACGACGACACGTACGTGCAGGTCATGGCGAGGCTGAGCTGGGCACGGGCGAAGTACGCGGATACGGCGGAAGGCGACTCGGTGCGGGCCGCTGCGCTCGATGAGCACGGCGTGACGGGACAGCAACTCGAGGAATTCGTCGCCCGGCTCGGAGACGACCCCGGGCGCATGCACCGCCTGTGGGAGTCGATTCGACTGGAGGTGGAGGTACTCGACGGCGTACCGCGGCCGGAATCGCAGCTGGAGACACCGGACGCCGAAAGGCACGAGAGCCGTTGAAGGCGCCGCACCTCCTCGCAGGCCCGGGCCGCTCCGCCCGTGCCGCGGCGCTCCACGCGGGAAGAGCGGGCATGCTCGGCATCGCGACGATCCGTGCGCTCGCCTATCCGCGCCGGTACGCGCTGGAGACAGTCCAGCACGCGAAGTTCATCGGCCTCGACAGCCTCCCGCTGGTCTTGCTCATGGGGGCCCTTTCGGGTGCGGTCATGGCCCAGCAGACGATGTACCAGCTCTCGCCGGGACTGCCGAGGGAGATCGTCGCGGGCGGCGTCGTCGGCGGCATGCTCACGGAACTCGGACCCGTGCTGACGGCGGTCGTGCTCGCGGGGCGCGTCGGGGCCGCCATCGGAGCCGAACTCGGCACGATGAAGGTGACGAACCAGATCGACGCCCTCCTGACGATGGGCCGGGACCCCGTCGTGGAACTCGTGGTCCCGCGGGTGGTGGCGGGAACCCTCATTCTGATCCCGCTCGTCATGCTCGCCAACGTGATGGGGATCTTCAGCGGCTACGTGACCTCGGTCGGCATCCTCGGGTTGAGCACGGCCGAGTACGTGGATGGAGCCAAGGGGTACTATCACCACGGCGCGCTGATCTTCTCCCTCGTGAAGGCGGTCGCGTACGGGTTCGCCATCACCTTCATCTCGAGCCACGTCGGGCTTCGCGCGAGCGGCGGGGCGGCGGGCGTGGGCCGCACCGCGACGCGGGCGGTCGTCGCGATCATCGTCTCGATCATGGTCCTCGACACGGTACTCGGGCCGGTGTACAAGACGCTCACATGATCAGGATCATCGGCGTGCACAAGTGGCTGGGGGGACGCCCGGTTCTGAGCGGCGTCGACCTCGACGTGCGGGAAGGCGAAACCCTCGCCATCATGGGGCCGTCAGGGACCGGTAAGAGCGTCCTCCTCAAACACATCGTCGGCCTCTTCGATCCCGACGCCGGAGACATCCTCGTCGATGGGATCTCGGTACCTTCGGCCGACCGGGCCGAGATGGCCGCCGTGCGCACCAGGACCGCCTACGTGTTCCAGAATTCCGCCCTCTTCGATTCCATGACGGTACGCGGGAACCTGCTGATGGGCCTCCCGCCCGGCTTCTGCCGCGGCCGCGCGGCCAAGTGCGAGGAACTGGTCCGGACGGCGCTCGATCACGTGAACCTCGAGCCGGAAGTGCTGATGCTCCTGCCCGCCGAACTCTCCGGAGGCATGCAGCGGCGGGTCGCCATCGCGCGCGCCATCATCGGGAAGCGCCGCTACGTCCTCTACGACGAGCCGACGACGGGGCTGGATCCCGTCAACGCGACCCGCATCAACCGCCTGATCGCACGTGTGAGCGAGGAGGTCGATGCAACGAGCATCGTCGTGACCCACGACGTGGAGTCCGCCTTCTTCCTGGCCGACCGGATCGCGCTCCTCTCCGATGGCGTCGTCGCGGCGGAGGGCACGCCGCGGCAACTGCGCGAGACGGACAACCGGGCGGTGCGCGAGTTTCTCGACGCGGCGCCCGCGCGGGGTCCCGCGTGAGGGACCCCGGGCTGCGCGACCACGGCGCCGAGGTCCGGGTCGGCGCGTTCGTCATCCTTGCCGCAGCCGTCATCGTCTCGGGCCTGTTCTGGATATCGGGTTCGCCGTTTCGCGGCCCCACGATCCGCGTGTGGGGGATCGCGGCGAACGCGAACCGGATCGCGACCGCGTCGCCCGTCCTGTTGCGCGGGGTGGAGGTCGGCACCGTGGACGAAGTCGCGCTCGCGGCGGATCGCGTCGTCCTCACGATGACGCTCTCCACGCGCGTCCGACTGCCGGCGGACACGCGGGGCACGATCCAGCCGGATGGATTTCTGGGCCAGCAACTCGTCGAACTCGCGCCGGGGACGAGTGCGCGGACGCTGGCGAACGGGGATACGCTCTCGCTCGACCGCCGATCCGACCTCACGTCGCTGGCCTCGACGCTCGGGGACGAGGTGGGTTCCCTGATCGGAGAGCTGGAATCGCTGCTCGGCGGCGGCCTGGCCGAGAATGTCGCATCCGGGTCCGAGGCCTTCACGTTTGCCATGCGGGAACTCGCGGGCATCCTCGAGACCGAGCGCGCGTCGATCGGCGGCCTGCTCGCCAACATGGATACCCTGGCGAACCGGCTCGCGGGGATGACAGGGTCCGAGGAAGTCGATCGCACGCTGGCCAACCTCGACACGCTTTCGACGCGGCTCGCCGCCGCCAGCACGGACTTCTCGGCCGCCGGCCGATCCCTGGCCGAGATCGGGCGGGGGTTGGAAGGCGGCGAAGGCACGCTCGGCAAGCTCCTGCGCGAAGACGCGGTCCACGATGAACTGCTGGAAACGCTGGAGTCGCTGCGCGCCTCGGGCGAGGAACTCGCCCTCCTCCTGCGGGATATCCGCGAACGGCCGCACCGCTACCTGACGGACCTCAAGGTCTCGGTCTTCTAGCTGTACTAGAGGCCGGTGGGGACGTCGAAGAAGGCGTGTTCCGCCCCGAAATGCTCGCCGGCGCGCTTCGCGAGGGCCTGTACGCCCAGCGTCTCCGTCCCGTAGTGGCCGGCGTAGATCACGTTGATCCCGAGTTCCATCGCCTCGTGGTACGTGTGGTGGTTCCCCTCCCCCGTGAGAAAGGTGTCGGCGCCCGCCATGGCGGCGGCCTCGATCATCGAACCCGCACCGCCCGTGACGATGGCGAGCCGCGACACGCGTTCCGGGCCGCCGGCGATCACGATGGGCGTTCGCCCGCACACGACTTCCGCTCGGGCCGCGAGTTCGCCGCGCGACGTGTCGATCGAGCCGATGACGCCGATCCCGTCATTCCCCTTGAAGGACCCGAAAGGTTCGACATCGCCGACGCGGAATTCGGCGGCGAGGAGGACGTTGTTTCCGATCCGGGGGTGTGCGTCGAGCGGAAGGTGCGCCGAGTACAGTCCCATCCCGCTCTCCACGAGCCGGCGGAAGCGCTCGTACGCGGGGCCGACGAAGGGACGCAGGCCGCCCCAGAACAGGCCGTGGTGGACCATCAGGAGATCGCACCCGGCTTCGGCGGCGAGGTCGATCGTGGCCAGACATGCGTCGGTGGCGGCGCCGATGCGCGCGACGGGGCGTCGGCCGTCCACCTGAAGGCCGTTGAGGGCGAACGGGTAGTCCTCCACCTCGGCGACGCGCAGAAGATCGTCCGCCCACGCGGCGATCTCGCGGCACCCGGCGCGCCGCCCCGCACCGTCGCCGCCCACGGCGCGAGATCCGGTGTCGCGTACACCCGGCACGGCGGCTACTCCCACTCGATGGTGGCGGGCGGCTTCGACGACACGTCGTACGTCACCCGGTTCACGCCCTTCACCTCGTTGATGATGCGGTTCGAAATCCGGCCCAGCACATCGTGGGGGAACTGGAACCAGTCGGCCGTCATCCCATCCAGGGAGGTCACGGCGCGCAGCGCGACGACGTTCTCGTACGTGCGCGCATCGCCCATGACACCGACCGACTGGACGGGCAGCAGGACGGCGAACGCCTGCCATATCTCATCGTAGAGCCCCGCGTCGCGAATCCCCTCGAGGTAGATGGCATCCACTTCCCGCAGCGTGGCGAGTTTCTCCCGCGTCACGTCGCCCAGGATGCGGATCCCCAGGCCCGGCCCCGGAAACGGGTGGCGCCCCACGATCTCCTCCGAAAGCCCGAGTTCGCGGCCCACGGCGCGCACCTCGTCCTTGAAGAGTTCACGGAGAGGCTCGATGAGTTCGAAGGGGTGGTCGGGACGGAGGCCGCCCACGTTGTGATGGGACTTGATCTTCACCGACGGTCCCCACACGGAGACGGATTCGATGACGTCGGGGTAAAGCGTTCCCTGCACGAGGAAACGCGCGTCGCCGTGCCGGCCCGCCGCCTCCTCGAACACGTCGATGAACGTGTGACCGATGATCACCCGCTTCTCCTCGGGTTCCTCGACGCCGGCGAGGCGGTCGAGAAAGAGATCCGCCGCGTCGACGACCTCGAGCCGCATCCCCATGCGTTCGCCGAACACCGCCTCCACGGCGTCGCGCTCGCCCTTCCGCAGCAGGCCCGTGTCGACGAAGATGCAGGTGAGCCGGTCTCCCACCGCCCGCTGCACCAGCGTGGCGGCGACGGAGCTGTCCACGCCGCCGGAGAGTCCGCAGATCACCTGGGCGTCCCCCACGGTCTCCCGAACCGCGGCGAGCTGGTGATCGATGATGTTCGCGGCGTTCCAGCTCATCTCGCAGCCGGCGATCTCGAACAGGAAGTTCCGCAGCATCTCCCCGCCGCGCGTCGTATGGGCGACTTCAGGGTGGAACTGCACCCCCCAGATCCGGCGCTCCTCGGATCGAATCGCGGCGATGGAGTTGTCGGTGGTCGCCGAGACCTCGAAGCCCGGCGGCAGCGCGTGGAGGGAGTCGCCGTGGCTCATCCAGACCTGTGTGGACTCGTCATCGGCGAACCCGTGAAAGAGGGGGTCCGCCGACCGGACCCTGAGCTCGGCGCGCCCGTACTCCCGGCGCTCGGCCTGCTGCACCTCGCCCCCGACGAGGTCCGCCACGAGCTGCATCCCGTAGCAGATCCCGAGGATCGGGACGCCCATGGCGAGCGTTTCCGGGTGGGCCGTGGGGACGCCCTCGTCGTAGACGCTCGCCGGTCCCCCGGAAAGGACGATCGCCGCCGGGTCGTAGCGGCGGACCCACGCGGGGCTCCGGGTCGGCGGGTGCACCTCGCAGTACACGCCCTCCTCGCGGATGCGCCGCGCGATGAGCTGGGTGAACTGGGACCCGAAATCGAGGATGAGGACGCGACTCATGGCACTTCCTCTCGTCTCGCTTCGCCGGAGGGCGGCCGGGTCAGGGTCTCGATCGCCACTTCCCGTTCCTCGCCGGAGGCCATGTCGCGGAGTACCGCGACGCCCCGCTCCGCTTCCCGCGGCCCGAGCACGACGGCGCGGCCGGCGCCCGCCTGGTGCGCGGCCTTGAACTGGCGTCCGACCGCGCGCGGACGCAGGTCGTAGAGCACCTGCCGTCCCCGGTCGCGCAGCGCACGGGCGATGCCGAGCGCCAGCGGCCGCTCCGCATCGGAGACGCAGACGATGTAGTCGTCCACGCGGCGCGCCGCGACGGGCACAAGTCCCCGGTCCCTGAGCAGCTCCGCGAGGACCACATCCCCCATGCCGAACCCGAGAGCCGGAAGATCCACGCCTCCCAGCGCCTTCAGCAGGTCATCGTAGCGGCCGCCACCGCAGATCGCGCGCAGCTCGTCGCGGCGGTCCCATATCTCGAACACGGTCCCCGTGTAGTAGGCGAGCCCGCGGACCAGGCCCGCGTCGAATCTCACGAAGTCGCCGAACCCGGCCGCGCCCAGATGCGCGAACACGGTGGACAGCCGGCCGGCCGCCTCGGCGATCGCTTCGTCCCCCCCGTGCGCCGCCGCCAGCTCCTCCAGGGGGAGCCGGATGGACGCCAGCAACCGGATCGCCGCTTCCCCCTTCACGCCCTCTGCGGCGAGGCGCCGGCGGACCCCGTCCTCCCCCTCCTTCTCGAGCCGGTCGAGGGCGCCGAACACCGAAACATGGTCCCCGCCGGAGATGCCGTGCGCGTCGAGGAGCGCGCCGATGAGACGCCGATCCGAGATGCGGACCACGATGTCCGCGGGCCCCAGGCCGAGTTCCCGCAGCGCGTCGATGCCCGCGCCGATGATCTCCGCATCGGCGAGCGGGTTCGTCTCGCCGACGATGTCCATGTTGAGCTGGAAGTGCTCGCGGAGACGGCCGCGTTGCGGCCGCTCGTAGCGGAAGAGCTGCGGGATCGAGAACCAGCGTACCGGCTTCGCGAGTCCGGCGGCGCGGGTGGCGATCATGCGCGCGAACGTGGGCGTCATCTCGGGCCGCAGCGCCACCGCCCGCCCCCCCTTGTCCGCGAACTCGTACAGCTGGCCTACGATCTCTTCGCCGGACTTCCGCGTGTAGAGTTCGAGCGCCTCGAGCGGCGGTCCGTCGTACTCCGTGAACCCGTAGCGGGCGCCGACCCTCCGCCAGGCCGAGAAGATGTGTCGGCGAAGGGCGAGTTCCTCGGGAAAGAAATCTCGAAAACCGGGCAGGCCGCGGATGTCGCCCGAACTCACGGGCCGTAGCGCGTCGGCGGCCCGCCGCAGGAAACCCGCGCCGCTAGCTCGTCGCGCAGTATTGGTCGTACGCCTTTGTGAGGTCGGCCGCGATGTCGCGCGCCTCGCGGCCCTCGATCTGATGCCGCTCGAGCATGAACTGCAGTTCGCCGTTCGAGAGCAGCGCGAGGGAGGGCGAAGAGGGTCGGACGCCGGTAAAGTACTGCCGCGCGCGCGCCGTCGCCTCCACGTCCTGCCCGGCGAAGACCGTGACGACGCGGTCGGGCTGCTGTCCGTGGCCCATCGCCATCGCCACGGCGGGCCGCGCGTTGCGCGCCGCGCAGCCGCAGACGGAGTTCACGACGACCAGCGTCTCCCCGCCGGCCCCGAGGGCGTCGTCCACTTCATCGGAGGTCCTGAGCTCACGCACGCCGAGGCGGGTGAGTTCGTCTCGCATCGGTTGTACCAGCCTGGGATCGTACAGCATCTCTTGTCATTCTCCTGTCCGTTCGCCGGCAAGTTCCGGCAATGACCGGGCCTCGCCGACGGTAGTTGCGGATCCCGTGACCAGCAGCGTTCCCGAACCGGCAAGCGTCAGTCCGCGTGAGACCGCCCCGGCCACGTCCCTGAACACTATCGCTTCGACACCCCGTTCACGCGACAGCCACTCGCGCGCCCGGGACGGGTCCCACCGTCTCTCCGCGGGAACGGCGGGTCGGGTCAGAATCATAGTGTCGCTGTCAAGCGCGAGCCGGGCCAGCGTCCGCTTCCAGTCCTTGTCCGCCAGCATCCCGACCACGGCGACGAGCGGCCGCGCCAGCGACAGCTCCGCCAGCGTCTCGCAGAGTGCCGCGATGGCGGCCGGATTGTGCGCGATATCGAACACGCAGCCCGGGCGTCCGTCCCGCGGAGGCCGGACCTCGAAACGGCCGGCCAAGCGCGCGCGCGCGACCCCGCGGCGCACGGAGCCTTCGTCCGGCGGATAGCCGGAGCGGTCCAGCAGCAGGAGGGCCAGCGCCGCGTTGTCGGCCTGGTGTCGGCCCGGGAGGCGGGTCGCGAGCCGCACCCCCTCGGGACGTGACCTCGAAACATACCGGAAGTGCGTCTCCGCCGGATCGGTGCGCACCTCGACATCCGATACTTCAGCGTCTCTACCGAGGCGCGCGACCGGTGCTCCGACGCCGCGTGCGGCCCGCTCGAGCGCGGCGAGCGGAAGCGGGTCGATGCGGCCCAGGCAGGCCGGCGCGTCCGGCTTGAAGATCCCCCCCTTCTCCCTCGCGATCGCCTCGAGCGATCCGCCGAGCCATTCCGTGTGGTCGAGGCCGATCGGCGTGATCGCCGTGCCGGCGGGGCGCAGCACGTTCGTCGCGTCGAGGCGGCCTCCGAGGCCGGTCTCGACGACCGCCACCTCCACGCCGCACTCCGCGAAGCAGGTGAAGGCGAGCGCGGTGGCCAGCTCGAAGTACGTGCAGGCCGCGGCGGTCCCGCAACCGAGGACGCGGGCGGCGGCGGACTGGAGCGCCGACTCCTCCACCCGGGCCCCGTCGATCAGAAACCGCTCCCGAACGTCCTCGAGGTGCGGCGAAGTGTAGAGGCCCGTGCGGGCCCCGCCCTCCTCGAGCATCGACGCCGCGAAGCACGCGGTCGACCCCTTGCCGTTCGTACCCGCAATGTGAAGGGCGTCGAACATCCTCTCGGGCCGGCCCAGTTCCGCCAGGAGCGCTTCGATTCGGTCGAGACCCCAGCGGATTCCGGTGATCGGGCGGGGATCCAGCAGGGTCGCGAGGGCGTCCCTGCCCCCGGTCAGCACATGTGGTCCAGGAGGTTCGCGAGGGCGCCGCGCATCTCCGGACGCGGGACGATGCGGTCGATCATCCCGTGCTCCTCCAGGAACTCCGCGGTCTGAAATCCCTCCGGAAGGTCCTGCCGGATCGTCTCCTTGATCACGCGCGGGCCGGCAAAGCCGATCAGGGCGCCGGGTTCCGCAAGAATCACATCCCCAAGCATCGCGTATGACGCCGTCACCCCGCCCGTGGTCGGGTTCGTGAGGACGCTCAAGTAGGGGATGCCGGCACCCGCGAGCTGCTCGAGCGCGGCCGCCGTCTTTCCCATCTGCATGAGGGAGAGAATCCCCTCCTGCATCCGCGCGCCGCCGGAAGCGGAGATGATGATGAGCGGCACCCGCCGCTCGAGGGAGCGGTCGGCGAGTCGGCGGATCTTCTCGCCCACCACCGACCCCATCGACCCCCCGATGAAACGGAAGTCCATGGTCCCGAGGTGGACTTCCCGGCCTCCGATCTCGCCGCGCCCCGTGCGGATCGCATCCTGATCGCCGCCGCGCTGCTCCGCCTGCGCGATGCGTTCGGCGTAGCTGCGAGAATCGACGAATCCCAGCGGGTCGGCGGAGCGCAGGTGCTCGTCGTGGAGTTCCGCGAGACTACCGCCGTCGAGCAGCATGGCCTCGTAGGACTCCGCGGTGATGCGGAAGTGATGGCCGCAGTTCGGACAGACATGGAGGTTCTCCTCCAGCCGCCCGCTGTAGAGGATCTCGCCGCACCCGGCGCACCGGTCCCACACGTCGCCCGGGAGCTCACGCTTCTGTGAAACCAGCTTGCGCTTCGGTTTGCTGAACCAGGACACTCAGGCCTCCCAGGCCACGCGCTGGACGACTCCGAAACCCGCGTAGAGCACGAGCAGGAAGCTCCCCCCGTAGCTGAGGAGCGGCAAGGGCAGTCCGGTCACCGGCATCATGCCGACCGCCATCCCGAGGTTGACCGCGATGTGCGTCAGGAGGACCGCAAACAGGCAGAATGCGATCAGGCTTCCGAACCCGTCGTCCATCGAGGATGCCACCCGAAGCACGCGCCAGAGGAGGAAGGCGAAGAGCACGAGGAACAGCATCACGCCGATGAATCCGAACTCCTCTCCGACGACGGAGAAGATGAAGTCCGTATGCTGCTCGGGGAGGAAGGCGAGCCGCTTCTGCGGGCCGTTGGCGAAGCCGGCGCCGATGAGTCCGCCGGAGCCGATGGCGACCTTCGACTGGATGAGATGCCAGCCGGCGCCGAGGGGATCGATCTCCGGATCCAGGAAGACGAGGAGCCGGTTCCGCTGATAGTCGGCCAGCGAATCCCATATGCGGAGCGTGAGCGCGCCCGCGAAGACGTTGGCGAGGAGCACCCCCACCGCCTCCAGGATGAAGAGGCGGTGCACGTACAGGCAGGCCGCGACGATGAGGAATCCCAGGCCCCAGGCGATCCAGTTGAAGCCGAGCAGGAGACTTAGGCCCGGCGACGCGAGCAGGAAGATCTTGGGCAACGGGACGCCGCTCCAGAACAGCGCCGCGAGGAAGAGCGCCCCGAAGATCATCGCGCTCCCGAGGTCCGGTTGCAGCAGCACGAGGACGAACGGGACGAGCGTGATGACGCCGGGCATCCAGAGCTCCACCAGTCGCTCGAACGGTCCACGCGCGCCTCCCATCACGCGCGCCAGCATGAGGATCGTCCCCAGCTTCGCGACTTCCGCCGGCTGCAGCCGCCCGGGGCCGAGTTCGAGCCAGCTCCCGTTCGGGCCCGTCCCGACGAAGAACACCAGGACGAGGAGGAGGATCGTGATCCCGTACACCCACGGGGCCAGCCATTCGAGGAAACGCAGCGAGAAACGGGAGGTCACGGCCAGGGCGACGATCGCCACGCCGAACCAGTAGAGCTGGCGGACCCAGATGCCGGTGGCCAGCGACTGCACGTCGACCTGCCCGGCCGAGTAGATCATCGCGATCCCGAGCCCGGTCATGAACAGGACCAGCCCGAGAAGCACCGGATCGCCCACTCCGGGGATGCGCAGGCGGTCGATCATCCGCCGGCCGGCACCCGAAGCGTTTCCATCGGACGCACGCCCGGCATTTCCTCCGGCGACAGCCCGAGCGTCTCCAGGTGGCGGTCCACGATCCCGGACGCGAGCGGCACGGCGAGCGACGGGGCTCCATCCGGGTGCCCGTGCTCCACGATCGCCGCGACCACGATGCGGGGATCCCAGGCGGGCGCGAACCCCACGAACCAGGAATGGGGCGGGCCGTGCGGATTCTGGGCCGTGCCGGTCTTGCCGGCCAGCGTCCAGCGGGCCAGGCGGCTGCCGTACGCGGTGCCCCCGGGCTCGTTCACGACACGCGCCAGCGCATCGACGAGTTGGCGCCGCTGCATCTCAGGGAGGTCCAGCGTCCAGTCCGCGCGCTGCTGCGCGAGCATCTCGTCCCGCACCACGTGGGGTCTGACGGGCGCCCTTCCCGTCGCCAGCGCCGCGTAGAACTGGGCCATCGCGAGCAGGGTCTGCGCGTTCTCGCCCTGCCCGATCGCGAGGTTCCACACGACGGCTTCCGTCCACGCCCCGGGCCCGAGCTGTTCGTCGTACCACTGCCTGGAATCGGGGAAGACGCCCACCCTCTCGACCGGGAGGTCGATCCCCGTCGTGCGCCCGAAGCCGAACTGCCCGACCCCGGCGAGGAGCGGGTCGAGACCGATCCGCTGCCCCGCCTGGTAGAACCAGACGTTGCAGGAGTGCTTGATCGCTTCGGAGAGGTTCAGCCGGCCGTGTCCGCTCGACAGCCAGCAGCGAAAGCGGCGGGTGTAGTACGTGAGCTGGCCGCTGCATGCGTGCGTGTGGTAGGTGTCGATCGTGAGGCCGGCCGTCTTCATCCCGATGGCGGACATGACGAGCTTCCACGTGGATCCCGGAGGGTACGAAGCGTTGGATACCCGATCCAGCAGCGGCTGGTCCGGGTGTTCGCGAAGCGAATTCCACAGATCCAGGGGGATGCCGCCGATGAAGGCGTTGGGGTCGAACGTGGGGTGGCTGTAGAGCAGGAGCACCTCTCCGGTGACCGGATCCAGCGCCACGACACCGCCCCGCATCCCTTCCGGAAATACCGAATCCGCATATACCTGCAGGTCGAGATCGATGCCGAGATGCAGATCATCGCCGGGCACCGGAACCTGCGCCTGCGCCACTCCGAGATCCCGCACGACGGAACCCAAAGCGTTCACTTCCGTGTACCGGATCCCGTCCCGCCCGGCGAGCATCTGCTCGTACTGCTGCTCCAGCCCCGTCTTCCCGATCGACTGGCCGGATGCGTAGTCCGCGTACTCGGGTCGAGTCAGTTCCTCCGGGCTGATCTCCCCCACGTATCCGACCATGTGCGCGACGGCGGGCCCCGCCGGATAGCGCCGGCGCGGCCTCTGATCCACCACGACGCGCCGGAACCGGGGTCGACGTTCCTCGATGAACGCGACCTGTTCGAAGTTCGCGTTCTCACGCACGACCAGAGCCTCGCCGGGACGTTCCCGATTGCGAGACAGCAGCGCGGCGCGCCGCTCGGGGGACAGGTCCAGCCGCTCCGCGAGGCGATCGAGTCCGGCGGAGATGGAGTCCGGGGGCCCGGGCAGCATCGACACATCGTAGCCCGGCACATTATCCGCGATGACCCGTCCGTACCGGTCGTAGATGGTCCCGCGCGGGGCCGGCACCGAGATGGTCCGCAACCGGTTCTCGCTCGAGAGTAGCGTGTACAACTCGCTGCTGAAGATCTGGAGGTTGACGAACCCGGCGGCGACGACCGAGAGGCAGAAGAAGATCGCGCCCGCCGCCCAGCGGCCCCGCTGTCTTCGGATCGAGCGGTGTTCGTTGTCGCCCTTCACATCCTCCCCTTCACCTCGTGACCGCCGAAACCAGCCTCGTCGCGGCCCAGCACACCGCCGTGGTCAGGACGGCCGATCCAGCGCCGTGGACGAGCAGGGCCTCCGCCGACGCGTCTCCGACGACAAAGACCGTGACCGCAAGCCGCAGCAGCCACGTGCCGGAAAATACGAACACCGGCGTCGCGTAATCCGAATCCGAGTAGATCAGGTGCCGCACCCAGCCGACGAGCGCCCCCGTCAGGGAAAAGAGTAACATCGTGAGGCCCATCGGTCCCAGTGAGATCGACGCTTCCATGAGGCCGATCACGCACCCGAAGCCGGCCCCCCGTCCCCACCGAAGCTGAAGCGAGCTCAGAATCAACCCGCCCGCCGCGAGGTCCGGCGCGATCGGCCACCGGCTCCAGAGCGGATGCAGGGCGAAGTGCAGGATCAGCAGCAGCGCGACGACGAACCACTTCCCCGCCGAACTCATCGAAGGGCCGAAGCCGTGTCCGCCGGCGCAGGTTCGGGTTCCGCCGGGACGGACGCCGTGTCCGCCTCGACGTCTGCCGGTAACGCCGGCCGATTCCACACGAATACGTCCCTGACTTCTTCCGGACGCACGGCAGGCTCGACGACGTAGCGCTTCATCCAGCCCGCCTCCGGCTCGCCGGGTTCGCGGATGCGCCCCACCGGCACGCCCGGCGGATAGACGCCGGCGATCCCCGTCGTGACGAGCAGGGTTCCGACCGGGATGTCCGCCTGGAAGGGCGCGCCCTCGAGGAGGAGCACGGGCTGCCCCCCGTCCGCGCGCAGCGGCCGCACGAAGCCCGACACGCCCTCCGCTTCCGCGAGCACGCTGACCCGGAAGTCGGGATGGCTCCAGAATTCACCCCTTCCCCCCCGTCCGTGCGGGGCTCGCACGACCCCGACCAGTCCGATGCCGGTAAAGACGCCGACGGGAAACTCGCGACCGCCGAAGTCCGGTCCCGACAACACGAACAGATCCGGATTGCCGACGCGGGGGCGCCCCGGGTAGACCACCGCCGGCGCGGCCGAGCCCGCCGGGAGCGTTGCGAGATCCCGCGCGGGCGACGCGTCCTTGACCGGCGCCGTGCGGTCCCGGTAGCGCAGCAGGAGTTCCGTGAGGGAGTCCCGCTCCGCCAGCAGGCCCTCGACGCGGCTCTCGACCTGTCCCCGCTCGGCGGCGAGGCGATGGAGCAGCAGGAACGGTTGGAGCGCGGTGGCGCGCACGGCAGACTCCACCTGGCTCTGCTGCGCGCTGGGCAGACCCGCGGCGATGCCGCTGAGGATGAGGGCAAGGGAAAAAATGACGACATCGAGCGGCCCGCGACCCGGCGGCCGGACGCCCTGAAAACTCACGGGCGGCGATTCAGCAGGCGCTCGGCGTCAACTCGTGAGAACTCCACGATACCGTCCGAATTCCTCGAGGATCTTCCCGCAGCCCCGCACGACACAGGTCAGCGGTTCCGCATCGACATGGATCGGGAGTCCCGTTTCTTCGCCCAGCAGCGTATCCAGCCCCCGCACGAGGGCGCCGCCCCCCGTCATGACGACGCCCCGGTCCACGATATCGGAGGCAAGTTCCGGTGGCGTGATCTCCAGCGCTCTCCGCACCGCGGCGACGATCTGCTGGATCGGTTCCTGAAGACACTCGCGGACCTCGGCCGAATGCACCCGCACGGTCTTCGGAATGCCGGAGACGAGATCCCGCCCCTTGACGAGCATCTCCTTGTCGTCGTCCGTCGGATACGCCGATCCGATCTGGATCTTGACGGCCTCCGCCGTGGGTTCGCCGATGAGGAGGTTGTAGTTCTTGCGGAGGAAGGAGACGATCGTGGAGTCCAGCTCGTCGCCGCCGACCCGGATCGAAGTGTCCGCGACGGATCCCGAAAGGGCGATCACCGCGATCTCGCTCGTCCCGCCCCCGACATCGATGATCATGTTGCCCGTCGGCGTCTCCACCGGAAGTCCGACGCCGACGGCCGCCGCCATCGGCTCCGCCACCATGTAGACTTCCTTGGCGCCGGCGGCATGCGCGCTGGACCGGACGGCCCGGCGTTCGAGTTCCGTGATGCCGGACGGCACGCCCACGACGACGAGAGGCCGGATCTTGAAAAGCCGCGTGGTCATCACTTCCTTGAGGAAGTAGCGGATCATCATCTCGGTGATGTCCACGTCGGCGATCACGCCGTCCTTCAGAGGTCGAACGGCCTCGATCCCGCTGGGGGTGCGGCCGAGCATGCGCTTGGCGGCGAGGCCGATCCCCTCGATGCGGCCGGTTTCCTTTCGGACCGCAACGACGGACGGTTCGTTGAGGACGATGCCCTCGCCTTCGACGTGCACGAGGGTGTTCGCGGTCCCCAGGTCCACTCCGATCTTGCTGATCGGCAGGAAGTTGCCCCGCAGCGACCACGTTCCCATCTAGCAGGCCGCCCTTCCGGGCCGGCGCGGGATCGGTGGGCTGACGGACACGGGTGGGACACCTCCAAGGCGGCGAATCGTACCGGAAACTGCCACTCCGGGTGAAGGACGCCGAAATGTAAACGTACTTTCGGACGCAGGAAAGTCGCCTCGCGGCGTCGCCGACTCCCGGCCGCCCGGCGTCACGCGGAGAGCGCCTCGAGGGGCGTGTATTCGAGATCGAACGCCTGCGCGACGGCCTCGTACGTGACCCGTCCGCCCGCGATGTTGACCCCCAGCGCGAGGTCCGGATCCTCGTGACAGGCCGCCTGCCAGCCTCGATTCGCCAGGTGCAGCACGTAGGGGAACGTCGCGTTGGTCAGGGCCAGCGTGGAGGTTCTCGGGACGGCCCCCGGCATGTTCGCCACGCAGTAGTGGATGACCCCGTGGACGGTGTAGGTGGGGTCGTTGTGCGTCGTAGGGCGCGCGGACTCCACGCAGCCGCCCTGATCCACGGCCACGTCGACGATCACGGAACCGTCCTTCATCCGCCGCAGATCGTCGTGCCGCACCAGCTTCGGCGCCTTTCCGCCGGGCACGAGCACGGCGCCGATCACGACGTCCGCGCGTTCGATCTGTTCGAGGATCGAGTGGCGGTTCGAGTAGAGCGTATTCACGTTGGCGGGCATGACATCCGCGAGGTACCGGAGACGCGGGAGATTCACGTCGAGGACCGTCACGTGGGCGCCGAAACCCGCCGCGATCGTCGCCGCATTCGCCCCGACGACCCCTCCTCCGAGGATGACGACCTCGGCCGGGAGCACCCCCGGCACGCCGCCGAGGAGGATCCCGTACCCGCCCGCGACGCGTTCCAGGTTCTTGGCCGCCTGCTGGATCGCCATCCGCCCCGCCACCTCGGACATCGGCGTGAGGAGCGGCAGTTCGCCCGTCGGCAGCTGGACCGTCTCGTAGGCGACCGCGATACAGCCGCACTCGAGCGTACGGTGCGTGAGGCGTTCGTCGGCCGCGAAGTGGAAGTACGTGAAGATGACCTGGCCGTCCCGCATCCGGGCGTATTCGGATTCGATGGGCTCCTTGACCTTGACGATGAGTTCGGCCCGGTCCCACACCTCGTCCGCCGAGTCCGCGATCTCCGCCCCCGCGGCCAGGTACCTGTCATCCGGAAAACCGCTGCGCAGGCCCGCGTCGCGTTCGATGCACACGGTGTGTCCGGCCGCGACGAGCGCGGTCGCGCCCGCCGGCACGAGGGCCACACGACTTTCGTCCGCCTTTATCTCCTTCGGAACGCCAACGATCATTTCGTTCCCTCCCAGGGGACGCTCAGGTCGCGTCCGGTGCGGTGCGCTCCGGGGCGTGGCCGGGCGCCAGCTCGAGCGTCGCGAGCCGATCGGGTGCGAAGTAGGCGGCCGCTTCGAGGCATTGCGTGCGGTCGACCGCATCGATTTTCGCCGCCACCTCGTCCAGGGTGCGATACTCGTGGCCGTACAGCGCGACGCCGGCGAGCCGGTTCATTCGGCTCGCCGGCGATTCCAGCGAGATCAGAAACTGTCCCTTCAACTGACTGCGCGTGTCGTCCAGTTCCTGGCGCGTCAGTCCCTCCCGCGCCAGGAGGGCGAGTTCCCCCTCCACGGCCTCGTGCGCCGCCTCGGCGGTCTCGGGCCGGGTCCCGACGTAGGCGCCGACGTGGCCCGCCTGGGCGTGGAACCCGTGGAAGCTGTACACGGCGTAGGCGAGACCGAGCGTTTCGCGAATCCTCTGGAAGAGCCGCGAACTCATTCCGCCGCCGAGGGCGGTCGCCGTGACGTGGATCGCGTAGCGCAGGGGGTCGCGGTACGGAACGGTGAGTCCTCCGGTCACGATGTGCGTCTGGCGGCCGCCCTCGCGCCGCATGCGCCGGAAGCCCGATTCGCCGACCGGCGCCGGCGGCTCGGCGGGTGCGGGTACGGCGGCCCGGTCGGGGAGCCAGCGCGCCAGCCCCGCCACGACATCCTCGTGCTCCACCGCTCCCGCCGCCGCCACGACCACGTTACCGGGCCGGTACGCCCGATCGTGCACGTCCGCCAGCGCGGACACGGAAAGCGCCCGCACCGACGCGCGGGTGCCGAGGATCGGTTCGCCGTACGGATGCCCGCCGTACAGCGCGCGCGCATGCGCTTCGAAGACGATGTCCTCCGGGACTTCCGCCGCGGCGGCGATCTCCTCCAGCACGACCTCGCGTTCCACGTCCAGGTCCCGTGGGGAGAGCCGCGGAAAGAAGGCGAGATCGCACAGCACGTCGAGCGCGACGCCGAGCGCCCCCGCCGGTACGCGCGCCTGGAACGCGGTGAACTCGTGCGTCGTATACGCGTCCAGCGCGCCGCCGAGCCGCTCCAGCTCCCAGGCGAGCTCGCGCGCGGAGCGCCGGTGCGTCCCCTTGAAGACCATGTGCTCGAGCAGATGGGATGCGCCGCCGTGCCCGGCATCCTCATGAACGCGGCCCTGCCGCACCCAGAGGCCGATGGCGACGGAGCGCACGGAGTCCATGCGCTCGCTGAGCACGATGGGGCCATCCGGGAGGCAGGTTCGGTACACCTCCCGGTCGAGTCGGCCTCCCATTCCGGCAGGCGGCCGCAGTTCCCGGGCCGGCCCGCGCGCAGGCGGGCCGGGACGCGACGTGATCAGGCCTACTCGGCGGGGGCGAGCGCCGCGCGCCGCGAGAGCTTGAGGCGGCCGCGGTCATCCACGGCGAGCAGCTTCACCTTCACCTCGTCGCCCGGGCTCACGACATCCTCCGTCCTGGCGGTGCGGCCTTCCTCGAGTTCCGAGATATGGCACAGGCCCTCGACCCCCGGGATGATCTCGACGAAGGCGCCGAAATCCGTCGTGTTCTTTACGACACCGCGGTAGATCCGCCCGACCTCGGGCTCCTGAACGATGCCCTCCACCATCTCGCGCGCATGCTGCGCGCCGGCGCCCGAGGGCGCCGCGATGGTGACCGTGCCCGAGTCGTCGATGTTGACCTCGGTGCCCGTCTCCTCCTGGATCATCCGGATCGTCTTCCCCTTCGGCCCGATGACCTCGCCGATCTTCTGGGGGTTGATCTGCAGGGTGACGATCCGCGGCGCGTGCGGCGACATTTCCTCGCGGGCCGCTTCAAGCGTCTCGTTCATCGCCGCGAGGATCCGCAGCCGGGCATCGCGCGCCCGGGCCAGGGCCTCCCGCAGCGTGTCGACGGAGAGCCCATCGGCCTTGATGTCCATCTGGACCGCCGTGATCCCGCGCTCGGTCCCGGCGATCTTGAAGTCCATGTCGCCGAGGGCATCCTCCACGCCGAGGATGTCGGTCAGAACCTCGACGTTGTCACCCTCCTTGACGAGCCCCATCGCGATCCCCGCGCACGGAGCCCGCATCGGAACGCCCGCATCCATGAGGGAGAGCGATCCGCCGCACACCGACGCCATCGAACTCGACCCGTTCGACTCCAGGATGTCGGAGACGACCCTGATCGTGTACGGAAAGTCCTCGTACGCCGGGAGCAGGGCCTGGAGCGCGCGCTCGGCGAGCATTCCGTGGCCCGTCTCGCGACGGCTCGTGCCCCGGAACATCCGCACCTCGCCCGTCGAAAAGCCGGGGAAGTTGTAGTGGAGCATGAAGGACTTCGAGGTTTCTTCGCGTACGTCCACGGAATCGATCCGCTGTTCGTCTCTCACCGTTCCCAGCGTCGTCACCGCAAGCGCCTGCGTCTGCCCCCGCGTGAAGAGCGCCGAACCGTGCGTCCGCGGCAGGAGGCCGACGTCGCACGTGATGTCGCGGACGTCGTTCATGCCGCGACCGTCGATCCGTTCGCCGTCTTCGAGAATGCGGCGGCGCATGATCTCCTTCTCCAGCTTGCGCAGCGCAGCGCCGACATCCTTCGAGCAGTCCGGGTGATCCGCCTCGAGCCGCTCCGTCAGCGCTTCGCGCAGGGCCGACAGGGCGCGCCCACGCTCCTCCTTGTCGGCGATCCGCAGCGCATCGCCGACCTGTCCGGCCGCCTGGTCCGTCACCTTGCTCACGACTTCCGGATCGGGTCCGACGGACTCGTACTCGAACGTGCCCGGGTCTCCGGCCATCCGAACCAGTTCGCGCTGCAGCCCGATCAAGTCGACGATCGCCTTCTGCCCCACCTGCATCGCCTCGAGGAACTCGTCCTCCGTGGCTTCGAGGCAGGCGCCCTCGACCATCACGATCGAGTCCTCGGATCCGGCGACGACGATCTCCAGGTCGCACAGTTCGAGGTCATCGAAGGTCGGGTTGACGAGCCAGTCGCCATCCCGGCGGGCGACCCGGACGCCGGCGATCGGGCCGTCCCACGGAATCGGGGACAGGAGGAGGGCCGTCGACGCCCCGAGCATGCCGATGACGTCCGCGTCGTTCTCCTGGTCCGCGGAGATGATGAAACAGACGACCTGGGTGTCGTTGCGGTAGTCCTCAGGGAAGAGCGGCCGAAGCGGCCGGTCGATCTGCCGCGCCGAGATCGTCTCCTTCTCGCCGGGGCGGGTTTCCCGCTTGATGAAGCCGCCGGGGAACTTGCCGGCGGCGTACGTCTTCTCTCGGTATTCGACCGTGAGGGGGAAGAAGGGGAGGTGCGTGGGCTTGCGGTCCGCCGTGGCGGTGACGAGCACTGCCGTCTCCCCGTACTGCACATAGACGGCGCCATCGGCCTGGCGGGCCATTCTGCCCGTCTCCAGGATCAAAGGCCGTCCGTGGAATTCGGTTTCAATTCGGTGTGTCATTCTTTTCTTCTCTTCTTTCTTCGGGTGTGGCGCTGCGGGATTCCGCGCGCCGCGTCGGCCTTTCGTCAGGCCCGACGCTCATGAAATGCCTTCTCAACCTTGCATCGGCTTCTTCGATTCAGCGTCCCGGCTGGGGGGATCCGGGGCGGTACGAGGGAAGGAAAACGGGGGGCCCGACGTCGCGGGCCGGCGGAGACGGAGGCTGGGCAGCGGAGCGGCGCCTCAATGGCGCAGCCCGAGCTCCTCGATGACCGTCCGGTAGCGGTCGAGATCCGTCCGGCGGAGGTAGTTCAGCAGCCGGCGGCGGCGGCCGACCATCTTCAGCAGTCCGCGGCGGCTGTGATGATCCTTGGGATGATCCCGGAAATGCCCGGTCAACTCCTCGATGCGGGCCGTGAGCAGTGCGATCTGCACCGGAGCCGACCCCTGGTCGTTCTCGCGCCGCGAGAACTTTTTTATGATTCCCTGCTTCTCTGTTTTTTCCACGTCTCTCTATTATCCCTCGATCCGCCGCCCCGCTTCAGCCCGCGGAGCGACCGGCAAGAATGACGGAGCCCCGCCGTGCCGTTTCACATACAGTCCATAAAACTAGAATCCACTCGGCGCCCTGTAAAGGTAAGTCTCCGGCGTTGACCCGTCCGGCGGGCCCATCGCCGGGCAGTCGGGGCCGGCGAGCACCGGCGCGAAGAGCACGGCCCGCGGCATCCCGCCGTCCTCCCGAACGCCGAACAGGAGGGCGTCATCGCCGGTCCCCCGCAGCGCCTCATCGCGCCGCGTCCGAGCGATGAGTGCGCCGCTGGCGGGATCGATGACGTCCAGGACGGTGTCGAGCAGCCGGTCGAGTTCGAGCGGCGACGGCGCGGCATCGACGCCCGCCTCCCGGTTCTCGTCGGCGACCCAGGTGCCCGCCCACAGGAGGCCGCGGTCGAAACGAAGGCTGATCACGATGGAGGGAGCCGGCGCCGAGACGGGCGCCCCCGGCTGCGGCGGCCCGGGGTCGAACCACGCCGGGTCCCCGACCAGCCGCGTGACCGGCTCGCTGCCGCCCTCCGGGTTCCACGCCTCGAACCCGTATCCCCGGGCCCGCGTCGTCCACACCCTGCCCTGCCCGTCCACCGCGACGGGGGCGCGGAAGAAGTTCACGACCCACGACTCCACGGCGGTGGCGCCGAGGCTGGCCAACGGGGCGCCGCCGCTGTCGACGATTTCGGTCGTCGCGCCGAGCCCGTCGTCGACCTGACCGAAACCGGACACGACGTACCGTTCGCCGAGGTCGATGACGGCGAAATCGAGCGCGTGGAGGCTTCGGACATCGGTCGTTCCGAGCAGTCCGCCCTCCGGGGACACGTGCGTGATGCGGCGGTTCACGAGATCCAGGATCCGCAGGCTGCCACCAGAGCCGGGGCGCATCCGTCCCGGGACGCGATATTCGCCGGGCCCATCTCCATTCCCTCCCAGGGTCTCCAGGAACGCGCCATCCGCATCGAATACGAGCAGTTGTCCGCGGTTCTCGACGCTCGCCACCATGTAGCGGCCCGTCGCGGTGCGCGTGATCTCGGGGCGGCTTCCGATCGTTCCGGGGTCGCCGGGGGCGCCGAGACGGAGGATTTCCCGGAGTTCAACCGCGCATTCGCCGGCTTCGTCCGCGATCGCGAGGAGCGACTGGGCGGCGGCCGGTCGCGGGATCCCCGCGCAGGCGACCAGAGCGATGAACCACGGATGCCGCGCCGCTACCGTCAGCTTGCCCCTCATCTGCCCGTTTCCCTGAAGTATTCCAGGCCGTCCGCGAGGTCCCGGCGCATCTGCGCGGCGAGATCGTCTCCCGACTCGAACGCCCGCACCTCGCGCAGCCGGTGGAGGACGTCGACGATCACCCGCTCCCCGTAGATGTCACGCTCGAAATCGATGAGGAAGAGTTCGATGGCCGGCGGGGAGTCCGCAAAGGTCGGCCTGGGGCCGAGGTGCAGCAGTCCATCGGTCCGTTCGGAGCCGAGCGTGGCGCGCACGGCGTAGATGCCTTCCGCCGGAAGGAGTTTTTCGGGAGGCGGAGGCGTGAGGTTGGCGGTCGGAAAACCGAGCGTCCTGCCCCGCCCCAGCCCCCGGATCACCGTCCCCCGGAACGAATACGGGCGGCCGAGGCCCGCGGCCGCGCCCTCCATGTCGCCCGACGCCACCGCCCGCCGGACCCGGGTGGACGATATGGTCGATCCGTCCGTTTCGACGCCCCCAACGACCGAGACCCCGAACCCGTGGGTGGCGCCCAGCCGCTCGAGCACGGAGACGTCCCCGGCGCGTCCGCGCCCGAACCCGTGGTCGTAGCCGATGACGACCTCCGCCGGGCGGAAGCGCGGGACGATCAGGTCCTCCACGAACTGTTCGGGAGAGTAACGGGAGAACTCGGCCGTGAAGGAGACGAACGCGGCGTAGTCGAGCCCGAGTTGAGCGAGGATTTCCTTCTTCTCGTCCGGCAGCGTGAGGAGCGGCGGGGCAACTTCGGGACGCACGACGCTCAGGGGGTGCGGGTCGAACGTGAGGAGTACGGCATGGCCGTTTCGCGCGCGGGCGCGCCGCCGAACCTCGCGCAGGATCGCCTGGTGTCCGAGGTGAACCCCATCGAAGGTCCCCATGGTGACGACCGTACCTCGGACGTGAGGGGGGAGTCCGCTCACGCGGCAAACACCTTCTTCGGATGGAGGTGACCGTCGCGCTCCTCGGCGATCGCGAAGAGACGGCCGGAGGCGGACAGCGCGACCCGCTTCCCGGCGCCACCCGCCACGTGGTGCGTCCATCCCGGGGGAGGCAGGACGTCGCCGCGCCCCACCGATCTTCCGTGCCGGATCTCGTCGCGTTCCCCGTCGTTCAGTTCGCGCCGCGGCACCCATGGCAGCGCGGCCACCCCCGGGCGCCAGGCCCTGGACCCCTCCGCCACCGACTCCCGGGCCGCGTCGGGAGATGTCGCTTCGGCGACCCGGAACGGGCCGATCGCGGTGCGGCGCAGTGCGGTCAGGTGCGCCCCGGGTCCGAGGTCCCGCCCGATGTCGCGGGCCAGCGCGCGCACGTAGGTGCCGGTGGAAACGCTCGCGCGGAAGCGAACTCGAGGGAGATCGACGGCCGTGACCGCGATCTCGTGGATGGTCACCACGCGTGCCTCCAGTTCGGGGCGCTCGCCGCGGCGGGCCAGCGCGTGGGCGCGCTCGCCCCCGGCCCGGCGCGCCGAATAGGCGGAGGGCACCTGGCGGCCGATGCCCTCGCGAGCGGCGAAGGCAGCCCGAATCGCCTCGCCGTCCAGCTCCCGCCAGCCGGCATCCTCCGATACGGTCTTCCCCGTGAGATCGTCCGTGTCCGTCTCCCGTCCCAGCACCATCGTCGCATCGTAGGATTTCGGGAGTTCGTGGTAGAGGTCGGCGAGACGGGTGAACGACCCGACGAGCGACAGCAGGAGCCCCGTCGCGAAGGGATCGAGCGTCCCGGTGTGGCCGATGCGACGCTCGCCCAGCGTTCGCCGTATCCGGAGGACGATGTCGTGCGATGTCGCTCCAGCCGGCTTGTCGACGAGGAGCAAACCGGCTTCAGTCGTCACGCGGCCCCGCATCCCCGCGAGCCTCGCGCAGCAGTTCCTCGATCCGACTCGCATGCTCGGGCGTCTCGTCGGGCAGGAAGCGGAATTCCGGTATCTTCCGCAACCGGAGCGACCGGCCGAGTTCCCGGCGTATGAACCCCACCGCGTGTTCCAGGCCCTCGATCCCCTCCGACACATCCTCGTCGGAGCGAATGTAGACGGTGGCGAAGGAGAGATCCCTGGTCGCCCGCACGTCGGTCACCGTCACTCCGTCGAGACGCGGATCCTTGAGCGAGCCGAGAAGGAGGCGCGTGAGTTCGCGCCGGAACAGTTCGCCGAGCCGTTCGCTCCGGTGGCGATGGGTCACGCGCTCCCCCACCGCGGGCCGCCGGTCTTCACAGGAACTCGGTCTCCGACTCGATGACGTGCGCCCTCGGGTCGGATTTCAGGAAGAGGTCGACGCGCCCGAGAACCGACTCGGCATGCCGACGTTCGCCCGATACGACGCAGGCCGTGATCTCGGCCATCGAGGCGCGGTCGCGGAGGCCGGTCTCGGCGGCGGAAACCCGGAACTTCAGGATGGCACGCTCGCGCAGGCCGCGGACCACCGAACGCTTCGCCTTGAGCGACCGGCAGCCCGGGAGGTGAAACACCCAGCGGCTCACCCCGATGACGGCCATGATGCCCCGCGGAAGGTCAGCCTGCCGGTGCTCCGGAGAGGGTGCGCGCGACCTCCACCACCTCGTAGCACTCGATTACATCGCCGACCTTGATGTCGTTGTAGTTCTCGATGGAGATGCCGCACTCGTACCCGTCTCTCACCTGGCGCACATCCTCCTTGAACCGCCGCAGGCTGTCGATCCGACCCTGGTAAATCTGGATCTGGTCGCGCAGGAGGCGGATCGGGAGGTTGCGCCGCATGGTGCCGGTCTGGACGTAACAGCCCGCGATCGTCCCGGCCTTCGGAACCCGGAACAGCTCACGGATCTCGGCCATGCCGACCGTGACCTCGCGCTGCTCGGGCGCGAGCAGGCCTTCGAGCGCGAGACGGATCTCCTCGACCGCTTCGTAGATCACGTTGTAGATCCGGATCTCGATCGACTCCCGTTCCGCGGCGGCCGCCGCCCCGGCGTCGGGCCGGACGTGGAAGCCGACGATGATCGCCTCCGAAGTCGAGGCCAGAAGGATGTCGGACTCGTTGATGCCGCCCACCGCCCGGTGGATGACCTCCACCGAGACCTCGTCGGTCGACAGCCGCTCGAGGCTGTCGGCGAGTGCCTGGACGGAGCCGTCCGTATCGCCCTTGATGACGACGTTCAGCCGCGCGCCCTCCCCCGCCTTGACCGCGGCGAACACATCCTCGAGCCGCGTTCCGGTCGCCCGGCGGCGGATGTCCTTCTCCCGCTCCAGCTGCTGGCGCCGCGAGACGATCTCGCGTACCCGCGCGGCGGAGAGGACGACGAGGGAATCCCCCGCCTGCGGTACCCCCTCGATCCCGAGTACCCGCACGGGGATCCCGGGACCGGCGCTCGTGACCTTGCGGCCCCGCTCGTCGAGCAGTGCGCGCACGCGCCCGCCGTGGAGTCCACAGACGAAATCGGCGCCGACCTCCAGCGTCCCCCGCTCCACGAGCACGGTCGCCACCGGACCCATGCCGCGGTCGAGCTGCGCCTCGACGACCGTCCCCCTGGCTTCGCGCTCCGGGTTCGCCTTCAGCTCGAGGATCTCCGCCTGGAGCAGGACTTTCTCGAGAAGGTCGTCCAGCCCCTCACCCGTCTTCGCCGAGACATCCGCGCCGAGGATCTCGCCGCCGAAGTCCTCCAGCACCACCTCGCGCGCGAGGAGTTCCGTCTTCACCCGATTCACATCCGCCGACGGAAGGTCGACCTTGTTCACCGCGACGACGATCGGCACCGACGCGTTCCGGGCGTGGCTGATCGCTTCGATCGTCTGCGGCATCACGGAGTCGTCCGCCGCCACGACGAGGATCACGATGTCCGTCACTTCCGCGCCGCGCGCCCGCATGGCGGTGAACGCCTCGTGGCCGGGCGTGTCGAGGAAGGTGATGGTCCGGCCCTCCGCGAGCACCACATGATAGGCGCCGATGTGCTGCGTGATGCCGCCCGCCTCTCCGGCGATCACGTTCGTGCTCCGGATGCGGTCCAGCAGCGAGGTCTTTCCATGGTCGACGTGGCCCATCACCGTCACGATGGGCGGCCGGGGCACCAGCTGGCTCTCGTCCTCGGGCATGTCTTCGTCGTCGCTCGAGATGTCCGCCTCGAACCCCTCTTCCCGGATCGCCGTGAAGCCGGCTTCCTCGCAGATGAGTTCGATCTGGCCGAAGTCGAGCCGCTGGTTGATCGTCACCATGAGGCCGAGGTTCTTGAACGCCGACGTGATGATGGCCTGCGGCGGAACCTCGATCAGATCGGCGAGCTCCGACACGGTGAGGAACTCGTTGACCCGGACCGTCGCCTTTTCCGTGCGCTGTTCGAGTTCGCGCTGTTCGCGCTCCGCCTCGCGCTGCTGCTGCTGCGCTTCGCGACGCCGCTTCCGCGGCGAGGACTGCCCCATCGCGGCAAGCGTCTTGCGGAAATTCTGCTGGACGGCGTTCCGGTCCACGCGGCGGCGCTTCTTCCCATCGCCGCCACGAGACTTCTTGCGACCGTCGACCGTGTAACCTTCGGCTGAAATCCGCACCTTGCCGCCGGGGCCCGCCGAGGCCCTGGGGCCCGAGGGGTCGGCGGGCGATGGCATGTCCCGGCGGACCGGCTTCGGCCGACGGGCGGGGCGAGGCGGAGCGGACGCCTCCGCATCCGCCGTCGGCTCCGCAGCTTCCGCTTCGGGCTCGGCGACTTCCGGCTCCGTCGGCTCCGCAACCTCGACACTCGCTTCCGCCTCCGCCGGCTCGGCGTCCTCGGGAGCGGGGATCCCGGGCGCATCGGCGGGTTCCGGAGCGACATCGGCTTCAGGCTCGAGTTCGGTTTCCGCGCGCGGGGCCTCGGTTTCGATTTCGGGTTCGGTCTCGACCTCTGCGCCGACCTCTGCGCCGACCTCGACCCCGGCCTCGTCGACCGGAGGTTCGACGGCGGGCGCCTCGGCGGCCGTTGTCGCGGCCTCCTCCGTCGCCTCGGGCGCCGGCCCTTCTTCGGCCTCGGCCTCCGGCGTCGCGGCGGTGAGCGACGCAGGAGCGGCCCTGCGCCGGCGACGGCGTCGCCGCACGGGGGCCGCAGTTCCGGTGACCGCCTCGCCCCTCCGTTCGCGTTCGAGCCGCGCGTGCAGACGCGCCACGCTCGCGGAATCCACGCTCGACATGTGGCTCCGCACGGGCACATCCATCTCCCGCAGCAACTGGATGAGGTGACTCGTGTCGAGTCTCAGTTCCTCTGCGACCTCGAAGACACGCTTCATTGTCCAGGCACCTGCCCTTCCGGGTCTCCCCGCGACCCGGAGCTTTCGTCACGCCGCGAAGGCGTGCGCTCCCCTTCGAGAATCCGCTGCGCCAGCGCCGAATCCGTAACGCCGACGACGGCTACATTGCTCCGTCCGAGCGCCCGTCCGAGCGCCCGGCGACTCGCCACCGTGACTCGCGAAGCCCGCCGCGCCCGCGGCGTCAGGCGGTTCAGCGCATGCCGCGATGCGTCGCCCGCGACCACGAGCAGGGCGAGCCTTCCCCTGCGCGCCGCGATGTCCACGGCCCGGGTTCCGAGCGCAACCCGGCCCGCGCGCGTCGCGATCCCGAGCAGGCTCAACGTTCCCCCCGCCCGTCCCCGGGCTCCGCCGGGCTTCAGGCGGTCCCCTCGCCCGAGGCCGCCGTGCTCAGCGCGTCGGCCGCCTCGCCGGCTACCGGTTCCGGCGGCGCATCCGCGGGCACCGCATCCGCCGACGCCTCTTCCGCCGGCGCCTCTTCCGCCGGCGCCGCATCCGCCGGCGCCTCTTCCGCCGGCGCCTCGGCAGCCGCTTTCGCCGCCGCGGCGCTCTCCGCCTGCGCCTCGTCCACGACGGTCAGCTCGTCGATGAGCGTCTCCAGCGTATCCGCCTCGTCGGATCCGATCCCCGGAACTTGCAGGAAATCGCTCCGATCCATGTCGAGGAGGCCATAAAAGCTCCCGATCCCGGCCGCCTCGAGCGCCGCAAGCGTCGCGGGGGCGATCCCCTCGAGCTCGGAGAGCGGGAAGTCGGACATCTCGTATTCGTCATCGCCTCCGAACAGGCTGGCCTCTCCGCCGCGCTCCATCCAGTCACGGCTGGAATACAGGTCGATCTGCCAACCGATGAGCTGCGACGCCAACCGCACGTTCTGCCCGTTTCGCCCGATCGCCAGCGACAGCTGGTCCTCGTCCACGATCGCCGTAATGACGTGACGCTCCTGGTCCGAAATCACTTTGGCGACCCGGGCCGGCGCCAGGGCTCGGCGGGCGAAGATCTCGGGGTCCGGGTGCCAGGGGACGATGTCGATCCGTTCCCCGCTCAACTCCGACACGACGGCCTGCACGCGCGAGCCCTTGAGGCCGACGCAGGCGCCGACCGGGTCGACGGACTCATCGCGCGACGCGACGGCCACCTTGGTGCGCCCGCCCGCTTCGCGGACGATCTCCTTGATGTCCACGATATTCTGGTAGATCTCCGGCACCTCGAGCGCGAACAGCGAAGCGACGAACTGTGGGTCCGCCCGCGACAGGATCAATCGCGGACCGCGCGGCGTCTCCTCCAGCAGCTTCAGCACGGCTCGGATCGGCTCGCCCTGGCGGAAGCGTTCCCGCGGATTCTGTTCCCGCCACGGAATGATCGCCTCCGCTTCCCGCGACCGGTTCAGCATGACGACCAGTTTGCCGCGCTCGCTCGCCTGTACCTCGCCCGAAACGAGGTCGCCGACCCGATCGTTGAATTCCATGCGGATACGGTCGCGTTCTCCCTCGCGGATGCGCTGGATGATCCTCTGCTTGGCGGCCATGACCGCGCTGCGTCCGAAGTCCCGGAAATCGACGGGGATCTCCATGAGGTCACCGACCTGGAAGTCGGGATCATCCCAGCGCGCCTGCTCGAGCGTCACTTCCCGGGCCGGATCCTCGACTTCCTCGACGACTTCCTTGAGGACGACGATCGAGATGTCGCCTCCATCGGTGACGTCGATCTCCGCCTCGACCGGACCGCCGAAACGACGGGCGAGGGCCGCATGGATCCCTTCGCGGATGAGATCATGCAGCTCCAGCTCCGTCAGCGACTTGTTCGCCGCCATCATGCGGAACGCCTCAACGATCGGGATCTGATCGCTCATTGCCTCTCTCTATCTCCCACCCACGCCTCCGGCCGCATCCCAGTCGTAGACCAGGCGGGCGGAGGCCACGAGCTCCAGCGGAATCTCGACACGATCCCCTTCGATCTCCAGCGCGAACGTCCCGGGAAGTCCGTCTACCATCCCGAGCAGCATGCCTTCCAGTTTTCGGCCTCGGTCGGCCAGCGGACCGTAGCCGCGGACGCGAATCCGCGACCCGGCAAAGCGCTCATAGTCCGCGGCCCTCACCAGCGGCCGGTCCACTCCCGGCGACGACACTTCGAGCACCCAGTCCTCCGTCGCCCCATCTTCAAGTGTGCCACGCAGTTCCCTCGTCACGGCGACGCAGTCGTCGACGGTCACGCCCGACCGCGCGGACGACGGACCCGGCCGATCGATCCGGAGCCGGAGCAGCGGCCGCCGACGGCCTCCGCCCCGCTCCATCTGCACGACCTCGAAGCCAAGCGCTTCGACCGCGCGTTCGATGTCCGCCGAGTCCAGCATGACCGACCCCTTCGGCGAATCCGGTTCGCCCTACTGCAAAAAAAAGTGGGGCCCGTACAGCTTCCCCACTTCGAGTAACGCCACCGCCCGCCGGCCCGCGCGGACGTATGTGAACATGCGACTCCGAACATACGGCGGGGTCCGAGCCGCTGCAACAGCCCGTACCGCTCGCCGGCGTCCCCGGTTCAGTCTCCGCGCAGCCCCAGGAAGGCAGCCATCCGTCCCGCCGTACCGCCGCTCGCGCGGTGCGAGTAAAGGTCGCCCGGCCCGCATGACGTGCAGTAACGGGAACTCGAAAGCGCGCCGGGTGCGACGCCGGCCGTCGTGGCCTGGGCGGCGAGAATCCCGCGCAGATCGAGTCGGGCGCGCGTGCCGCCGAAGCCGAAGGCGGCAAGCACGGGTGTGTCGACCTCGTAGCAGCGCCCGCAGATCGCGGGCCCCAGGTGGACGCGGAGATCCTCGACGCCGCCGGAGGATCCGCGTTCGAGCCGCGAGATCGCGCGCGGAAGGATGCCCGCCGCGGCCCCGCGCCATCCCGCGTGGACCAGCCCGATACGCCCGAGTTCGCGGGACCACAGATAGACCGGCACGCAATCGGCGGCGGTCGCGGCCAGCAGCCAGCCGGGCCCGTCCGCAAGCTGGCCGTCCACGCGACCCGCCCGGTGGACGGTGCATCCACCCGGGTCCGGGGTCGGTGGGGCGCCGATCTCCCGCAGGTCCGTGCCGTGGACCTGGATCGGCACCGATACCCGGCGGAAGCCGAGTTCCCGCGCCAGATCCGCGTAGACCGCGGCCACGCGCTCCGGAGACGCCTCCTCGACCGCGAGGTCCCCGCGTTCCGCCGTCGTGATCCCGCACACGACGTTCGGATCGAGCGACTCCCACTGCGACAACCGCAGCATGCCGTCCTGCGGGACCTCCGCGACCTCCGTCATACGGCTGGCGGCTCGACGCGTTCGATGTGGGCCCCCAGCGACGCGAGCCGCTCATGGATGCGCTCGTAGCCGCGCTCTATCTGCCCAATGTTGTGCACGCGGCTCGCGCCTTCCGCCGCCAGCGCCGCGATGAGGAGCGCCATGCCGGCCCGGATGTCGGGGCTCTCGAGGGTCGCCCCGCGCAGCGGCGAAGGTCCCACGACGACGGCCCGGTGCGGATCGCAGAGGACGATGCGGGCGCCCATGGCGATCACTTTGTCGACGAAGAACATCCGCGACTCGAACATCTTCTCGTGGATGAGGACGGTGCCTCGGCACTGGGTCGCGGCCACCAGCGCGATGCTGATCAGATCCGCCGGGAACGCCGGCCAGGGACCGTCGTCGATCTTCGGAATCTGGCCGCCGAGATCGGGCTGGATCTCGAGTTCCCCGGCGCCGCGCACGAGGAGCCGGTCATCGCGCCACGCGAACTCGAGGCCGAGGCGCCGGAATCCCACGCGAAGGGGGTCGAAGTGGGCCGGATCCACGCCGGCGATCCGAAGGGTCGAGCCCGTCGCCGCCGCCAGCCCGATCACGCTTCCGATCTCAATGTGATCCGGTCCGACCCGAAACGTCCCGCCTCCCAGGGCCTCCACGCCCTCGATGACGAGCCGCGAAGTCCCGATGCCGTCGATGCGGGCGCCGAGCGTGACGAGGAAGCGGCACAGGTCCTGCACGTGGGGTTCGGTGGCGGCGTTGCGAAGTTCCGTCGTGCCCGTCGCGGTCGCCGCCGCGAGCACGGCGTTCTCCGTGCCCGTCACGGACGGCTCATCGAGAAAGACGGAAGCGCCGCGGAGGCGGGGAGCGCGCAGGACGTAGCGGTCTCCGACATCGACGGCCGCCCCGAGCGCCTGCAGCGCAAGCATGTGAGTGTCGAGACGGCGGCGACCGATGAAGTCCCCGCCGGGGTGTGGGAGCTGACAGGATCCCAACCGGGCGAGCATGGGGCCCGCGAGCAGCACCGATCCGCGGATTCGGCCGGCCAGATCCGCATCGGGGACCGCCCGCGGATCCACGCCGGCGGCGTCGAGCTCGAGCACGTTCGGCGCCGTCCAGCCACCCTCGACGCCGAGACTACGGAGAAGGTCGAGCAGCGTCTCCACGTCGGTGATGCGCGGGACGTTCTCGATTCGCACCGGCTCGCGCGTGAGGAGCGTGGCGGCGAGGACCGGGAGGGCGGCGTTCTTGTTGCCGGCCGGCGTGAACTCGCCGCTCAGCTCGCTGCCACCCTCGATCCGATAGTACATCGCGCCTCCTCCCGCCCGTTCCCGCATCCGGCCTGGTTGTCGTTGCCCCGCACCGCCCGCCGGCGCCGCGCGCCAAAGTAGCCGGCGGACGGAGGGCGGCCTATACTCTCCTCCCACGGACTGCTCGTCCTTCCGACTGTCCTCCGGGGAGCCGAAGTGACCACATACGAGATCGCGGTCGTGGCCGGGATGGCGGTTTGGCTCGTCGTCGCGCTGGCGATTCTCATCGTCCTCCTGCACGCGATCCGCCTGCTGCGCGAGACCCGCGAGCCGCTGGGACGGATTTCGGGCACGGTCACCGACCTTGGCGACCGCCTCAAGCCGGTGCTGCACAACGTCGAACAGGCGAGCGACCAGGCGCGGCGGATCGCGGGGCAACTGCGCGACGATGCGGACGGCGTGGGAGAGGCGCTGAAGAGCGCGAGCGCATCCACGGGCCGCATGGTGGATCTGGTCGAGGAGCGGGTGGTGGAGGTCGCGGCGCTGCTCGCGGTCGTTCAGGAGGAGGCCGAGGAGACGTTCCTCACGACGGCCTCTCTGCTGCGCGGGCTCCGGCGCGGCAAGGACAACGTCTCGACCGCGAAGCGGGTGGTTCGGGCGCTGGGGGACCGCGGCGGAGAGTAACCGGCGCGCAGGCTGCTACTGCTAGGCGGGGCGCAACCCGGCGTAGGCGACGATGACTTTCTTCCGGCCGACCTCTTCGAACGCGATGTCGGCCTTGGCCTCCCTCCCGAAGCCGTACACCTGCAGTACCTCGCCGGCCCCGAAGCGCGGATGTACCACGCGTACGCCCGGGGTGAGCGAGAGCGGCACCTGCGAGTCATCGTAATCGTACTCGAGTTCGCCCGATCCCGACCCTCCCTCCACGCCGGAGCCGGCGGGGCGGTCCGATCCGCGGTCCGGGCTCCGCTGCCAGGCGAAGGAGCGGCCGCGCGGCTCCCCTCCGGGCGGCGGGCGGCGGCCGGCTGCACGGGCATCGCGGCCACGCCACCGGTGCCGGCGCCCCGCCGCCAACCGCGGAAGCACGTGTTCCTCGGGGAGTTCATCGAGGAAGCTCGACGGGGCCGACCGGCTTGCCATCCCCGCCCGCCAGCGGTGGTCCGCATACGTCAGGCTCAGCCGGTCCATCGCCCGCGTGACCCCCACGTAGAAGAGGCGCCGTTCTTCTTCCAGTCCGCCCGGCGCCTCCACCGCCCGCGAGAGGGGAAAGAGACCCTCCTCCAGCCCGCCCAGGAAGACCACCGGGAACTCGAGTCCCTTCGCATTGTGCAGCGTGATCATCGTCACCGCTTCACCGTCGAAATCGGCCTCGTCGAGGTCGGAACGCAGCGAAACGGACTGCAGGAACAGCTCGAGATCCGTAGCTTCGTCATCGGGGTCTTCCACATCGTCCCGCTCGAACACTTCCGCCGCCGCGAACAGTTCGCTCACGTTCTCCAGCCGGTCCGCGCCGTCCTCCTCCTCCGCCAGCGCGGTGGCCAGCCCGAAGGCCGCCACGCACGCCTCGATCGCTTCCCGGGCGCCGCTGCCGGGGAGTGAGGCCCTCAGGTCGGCGAGCCCCTCGGCGAACCGCCTCAGGCCGCGCGCCGCCGCCCGCGGGATGCCGTCTTCGTGTCGCGCCCTCGCGGCGGCCGCCGCCAGAGGTTCGGCGGTTTCCCCCGCTCCGGCGCCCGCGCGGGCGAGTTCCTCCAGCCGCTCGAGGCTTCTTGCTCCTACGCCGCGCCTCGGCCACCCCACGGCGCGCAGAAACGCGGCGTCGTCCGCCGGGTTCACGAGGAGGCGCAGGTAGGCGATCACATCCTTCACCTCGCGACGTTCGTAGAAGGGGACGCCACCCACGATCCGGTACGGGATGCCGGAACGCCGGAACGCCTCCTCGAAGGCCCGCGACTGCGCGTTCGTCCGGTACAGCACCGCGAACTCGTTCAGGCCGCGTGTGCCGCGGCCCGCCGCGATCCGTGACGACACCCACGCCGCCTCCGCCCGCTCGTCATCGCAGCGGACGACCTCGATCGGGTCGCCGGCTTCGCGCTCCGTGTGCAGCCGCTTCGGTTTCCTCGCGAGGTTGCGGGAGATGACGGCGTTCGCGACCTCGAGAATCGACCCCGTCGAACGGTAGTTCCGCTCCAGCCGCACGACGTGCGCGCCGTGGAAGTCGGCTTCGAAGTCGAGGATGTTCCGGATGTCCGCGCCGCGCCATCCGTACACGGCCTGATCGTCGTCCCCCACGACACACAGGTTCCCGTGTTTCGAGGCCATCGCCTTCACCATCCGGTACTGGGCGTGATTCGTGTCCTGGTACTCGTCCACGAGCACGTGGGCGAAGCGGGCGGCGTAGCGATCCCGCGCGCCGTCCACCGTCTCCAGCAGGCGCACCGTCTCGAAGAGGAGGTCGTCGAAATCGTAGGCGTTGCGCCGTTCGAGTTCGCGCTGGTACGCCGGATAGACCTTCGCCACGACCTCCGCGAGCAGGTCGAAGGCCTCCGACTCGTACTCCGCGGGTCCCATGAGCGCGTTCTTGGCGCCGGAGATCCGGCCGCGCAGCGCCCGGGGCGCCCAGCGTTTGGGGTCGTAGCCCGCCGACGCCATCACATCCCTGAGCGTGCGGATGGAGTCATCCTCGTCGTAGATCGTGAAGGCCCGCGTGCGGGATGTGTTCGGGGCCTCGATGCGAAGGAGGCGCGCGGCAACCGAGTGGAACGTGCCGATCCACAGGCCCCGCGTGGAGCGGCCGATGAGTCCCTCGATCCGTTCCCGCATCTCGCCGGCGGCCTTGTTCGTGAAGGTGACGGCGAGGAGGCGCGTTGGCTCCAGGCCCTCCTCGATGAGGCGGGCGGCCCGCGCCGTGAGCACGCGGGTCTTGCCGGAGCCCGCGCCGGCGAGGACCAGCAGCGGCCCTTCCCCGTGCTCGACGGCCTCCCGCTGTTCCGGGTTGAGGCGGAGCCCTCTCACGTCCCCCGTTTCCCGGCACGGTGACGCGGAAGTTCGATCCGGAAGCTCGCGCCACGCCCCGTGTCCTCGAGGCGGATGGAACCATCGTGCATGTCTTCGATGATGCGCCGCACGAGAGACAGGCCGACGCCCCACCCGTGCTTCTTCGTCGTGACGCCGATGTTGAAGATCTTGTCCCGGAGCGCGGGAGGGATCCCGGGTCCCGTGTCGAGCACCCGGAACACGGCACGCTTGCCGCTCGGGCCGAGGTGGGAGATCACGATCCGGCCGCCATCCGGGGCCAGCGCGTCGATCGCGTTCCGGATCAGGTTCTCGAACGCCCATTCCAGGAGCGTCGGGTTGCCCAGCACGTCCGGCGCCTCGGGTTCCATCTCCACCGCGATCTCGATCTTGCCGGTGCGGGAGAGCGTGGGGAGGCGCGCCTCGAAGTACTGCCGAAGCTGTATGGCCGTGGCGCGCATGGACATGGGTTCGAGCTTCGGTTTGTGGCCGATGAGTTCGAAGCGGCGCGACACCTTCTGCAGACGCGTCACGTCCGCCGCCATCTCGTCGATGAGGTCCGGCTGCCCCACCTCCGATCCACGGGGGCGCGGCCGGTCTTCCAGCACCTCCAGCCAGCCGACGAGCGAACTGAGCGGGGTCCCCATCTGGTGCGCCGATTCCCTGGCCATGGCAGACCAGATGCGCTCCCGCTCGCTCCGGAAGGAGAGGAAGAGGAGCCAGCCGCCGCTGCCGAGGATGGCGAGGAGCGAGGCCGCCTGCAGCCACGGGATCAGGCGGAGGCGGCTCGTGAACTCGGGGTCGCCGAAGTGGACCTGCAGGCCGGGCGCCTCGAAGGGCGGCCGCAGGGCGTCGAGTTCGGCCACGAATTCGCGAAGCGCCTGGTCGTCCGGGTCGCCGGTCGGGCCGAGCGGGAAGTCGTCGGGCAGGTGCGCCCAGCTGCTCGGGTTGCCCAGGGTGTCGGTGATCACGATGGGGATGCGGAGGCGCCGGACCTGGGCGCCCACCTGCTGCGAAGCCTGGTTCCAGAGTTCGTTCTGTTCCTCGGCCGTGAGGTTGCCCGCCGCGGCCGCGATGCTGATGGCCGTCAACTGCCCGAGGACCGCGGCGTCGAGCCGCCGTTCCTCCGCCTGCTGACGCGAGAAGATGGCGGACCACACGAGGACGCCCGTGGACAGCACCGCGAGCAGCAGCGCGCCGCCGCGCCGGTTCCAGAGCCGGTTCACCGGCAGAGCTCGAGCCGCTCGAACCCGAGATAGGGGTGGAGAATCTCCGGCAGCAGGATCCCCTCACCCTCGCGGAAGCCCGTCTCGAGCAACACCACGATGAGTCGGGCCAGGGCCAGCGCCGAACCGTTCAGCGTGTGCACGTGCAGCGGGCGTCCCCCGCCCTCCGGCCGGAAGCGGATGTCGGAGCGCCGTGCCTGGAAGTCCCCGTACGACGAACAACTCGACACCTCGAGCCATGCCTCGACGCCGGGAGCCCAGATCTCCAGGTCGTAGGTGATCGCGTTCGCGAATCCGAGATCTCCCAGCGGGAGCAGAACCCGGCGGTACGGGACGTCCAGGAGCTCGAGCACCCGCTCCGCGTGTCGGGTGAGAAGCTCCAGTTGCGCCTCCGACTCCTCGGGCCGGCAGATGCGGACGATCTCCACCTTGTCGAACTGATGAACCCGCAGGAGCCCTCGCGTATCGCGGCCCGCGGCGCCGGCCTCGCGCCGGAAGCATGGCGTGTGCGCGACGTACGCCAGCGGGAGGTCGTCCGCGGACAGCATCTCTCCCCGGTGCAGATTCGTGAGGGGCACCTCGGCCGTGGGCACGAGGAAGAGGTCGTCGGGATCCGTCCGGTAGGCGTCGTCTTCGAACTTGGGGATGTGACCCGTCCCCATCATCGAATCCCGCGAAACGACGAGGGGGGGCAGGACCTCCAGGTATCCGTGCTCGCGGACGTGGAGGTCGAGCATGAACTGAACGAGCGCCCGGCTGAGGCGGGCGCCGCCGCCGACGAGGAGCGGAAAGCCGGAGCCCGCGATCTTCGCCCCGCGCTCGATATCCAGGGCTGGCGTCCTGCCCCCCGGCAGCGCGGCGCCCCCGGGGTCCGCGTGGCCGTGCGTCGCCCCGAGGTCCCAGTGCGGCGGCACTTCGCCTTTCCGCGGGGCGCCCCACTCCGCAACCGTCGGCCCTTCGCCCTCCTCGCCGGGCGGGACGCGGGGGTCGGGGATGTTCGGGATCTGCAGGAGGCGATCGTGCAACTCCGCTTCGGTGCGCGCGAGGTCCGCGTCGAGGACCCTGATCCGCGCCGCCACCCGGCGCATGGCCTCGATCTCCGCCGTCGCGTCCTCTCCCCTGCCCTTCGCGGCGCCGATCGCCTTCGACGCCGTGTTCCGCTCGGCCTTGAGGACTTCCACCTCCCGGATCAGGCCGCGGCGGACCTCATCCGCCCGCAGCGCCTCCTCCACGAGTCCCGCGGCGTACTCGTCGCCACGCCTGCGCATGGCGTCGCGCACGAGTTCGGGGTCGTCGCGGAGGGTTTTGAGGTCAAGCATGTCGGTGCGGGGCGGGACCGGCCGGACAGGGCGTCACAGCGAACCGTGCGTCCCCGGTTCGAGGACGATGTCTCCGCAGTTCGGGTTCACCAGGTGGCGGAAGACGATCGTGCCCGCTTCGGGATCGATGGAGAGCACCTGCAGCTTCGCGTAGCGGCTGCAGGCGAGGAAATTGTTCGGGTCGACGCGACTGCGCGCGATGAGCACGTCCCCCGGTTGGACCGCGATGGGTGCGTTGAGGGTGTACCCGTCCTCCGGGGCTTCGAGCACAGCGTCGAAGCGTTCGCCGGTCGTCTGCAGACCCGCGTCCGTTACGCTGTCCGCGACCGCCGAGAAGGGGACGAGTTCCGCCGCCCCGTCACGGATCTGAAAGAGGAAATCCCAGTTCAGCGTCTGGTCCACGCGGGCCGGAACCGCGAGCACGATGTCGAACGCCGGGGGATCTTCGAGGCGGCCCGTCACGTAGTCATACAGCGTGACCTCCGTCGGCGTGAGCGGCACGTCGCCGAGGAAGGCATCGAACGGATCGTCGCAGGCCGTCGCCGCGAGCGCGAGGATCAGCGCTCCGAGCCGGACGCGCGGGCAGGTGCGGTATCGGGGGAACATGGCGCGAAAACTGTCGCCCGGGGGGGACTCGGGCAAGAAAAAACACCCGAACGAAGCTCGATCGCACGGGCGGGCCGGCAACGTGGCGCGGCAACCGCGGCGTCCGTAGCTTGGCCGCGTCGCGGCCGGCCCGCGGCGGGAAGGTCCCGGCGCACGCGAAGGGCGGTTCGGAGGACGGGAGGGAGGCTCTGTCGGTGCACCTCGAGGCGTACTGCGCGGTCCTCGCGGGCGGGATCGGCCGCCGGTTCTGGCCCGCATCGACCCCGGCCCGTCCGAAGCAGCTCCTGCCCCTCGCCGGCCCCGCCCCGCTCATCGACGATACCCTCGCCCGTGCCGTCGCGCTGGTGGGCGCCCCGCGCGTCCGGGTGGTCGCGGCCGAACGCCTCGTGAAGCTCATGCGTCCCAACCTGGATGCGGCGGGCGTCGATGCGCTCATCGAGCCCGAGGCGCGAGGAACCGGACCGGCCCTCGTCTGGGCAGCCTCCGAGATCGAGCGGGCTCAGCCCGGCGCCCTGATGATCTCCATGCACGCGGACCACCGCATCGAGCCCCCGGAGGCGCTCGCCGAGACGCTGCGGCCGGCCCTCGAAGCGGCCCGGGAAGGGTACCTGTGCTGCGTCGGCGTGCGGCCGGACCGCCCCGAAACCGGGTTCGGGTACCTGGAGACCGGGCGGGCGACCGCGTCCGGCGCGCGGGAAGTGCGGCGTTTCGTGGAGAAGCCGGATCGCGGCACGGCCCGGGAATACCTGGACTCGGGCCGCTTCCTGTGGAACTCCGGCATCTTCGTGTGGCGGGCGGCCGATCTGCTCGCGGCCGCCCGACGCTGCGCGCGGGAGCTCGCGGGCGCGTGGCGGGCGCTCGAGCGCGGCGACGCGGAGGGTTTCTTCGCGCGTGCCGAGCCGGTCGCGATCGACGTCTGCGTCATGGAGCGAGCCGAGCGCGTGGCCGCCGTCGAGGCCCGATTCGCCTGGGACGACCTCGGCGTGTGGAGCGCGCTGCTGCGCTCCCGAGAGGTGGACGAGGCGGGGAACGCCGCCATCGGCTCGACCCGCCTCCTCGACGCGGCGGACAACGTCGTGTGGACGGAGTCCCGCCGGGCCACGGTCATCGGCGTGTCGGGCCTCGTTATCGTGGAGGCGAACGGCGAACTCCTCGTGATGCCCCGGGAGGAGGCCGCCAGGCTCGACGCCCATCTGGGACGGATCGACGCGGACTCCTCCTCCTCCGAAGCGCCGCGTTGACGACGCTCGTCATGTTCGACGACGAGCAGGCGGACGGCTGGGCCCCTTTCGCGCTCACCCGGCCGTGCGGCGAACTCGTCTTCGGCCGCTGGACGCTACGCGAACGGCTCGAACGGGTCGCGCGCACGCGCGTGGCGGGCCACGTGACGCGCCCCTGGCTGCGCCGGTACACGGAGCCCGGAGCGCCGCGCTGCCTGGATGCGGACGCGCTGTCCACGCCCTGTACCGCATGGAACGCGCGGGCCGTGCCGTCGCTCGACGCGGCGTGGAACGACGCGCCCGCCAACCTCTGGGTCGCCGACCGGCTGGCGGGCGTCCGCCTGGGCGCCGACGCCGAGCCGCCGCGGGCGGATTGGTTCGGCGCACCCCGCCCCCGGCCCGGCCTGCCCGACCGCGACGTGCCCGGCGCCTGGCTCCGACACCCGTGGGACCTCGTATCCGGCGGACCCGACCGGCTGGCCGCCGACCTGACGGCCGGGCCGGGCCCGGAAGCGACGGACGTGCCGGGCGGCTGCTGGCGCCTCGGCGACGCCCCGATCCGCATCGGCGAGGAGGCGCAGGTGGAACCCGGCGTGCTCTTCGATACGCGCGGGGGCCCGATCGACCTCGGTCCCGGAGTCCGGGTCCTCGCCGGCACCCGTCTCGGCGGCCCGCTCTACGCGGGAGACGGCTCGCAGCTCCTCGGCGGCCACATCTCGCGCTTCTCGGGGGGACCCCGCTCCCGCGTGCGGGGCGAGGTCGACCGCGTGACGACGCTGGGCTATTCGAACAAGGCGCACGACGGGTTCCTCGGACATGCGTACCTCGGACGCTGGGTCAACCTCGGCGCGGCTACCGTAAACAGTGATCTCAAACACACCTACGGCTCGATCCGGGTCGGGCCGCCCGGCGCACGGCGGGACACCGGACTCCTCAAGCTCGGCTGCCTGCTCGGCGATCACGTGAAGACCGGTGTCGGCGCCCGGATCGAAACCGGCACGGTCGTCGGCGCCGGATCCAGCCTGTTCGGCGCGGAGCCGCCCCCCCGATGGGTGGAACCCTTCTCGTGGGGAGGAGGCCGGAACGCGGAGCCGCACCGTCGCGACGATTTCCTCTCCACTGCCGTCCGGGTCGCCGAGCGCCGGGGACTCGAGGGGACCCCGGAGTTCCGCGACTGGCTGGGCGATGTCTGGGACGAGGCCCGCCGCTCGTGAGCCTGTCCGTCGCGTCGCTGGGCTCGGGCAGCCGCGGCAACGCGTTCCTCGTGGAGGGTGACCGCGCACGCGTGCTCGTCGATGCGGGATTCTCCGGGGTTCAGCTCGCGCGCCGACTCGCCGAACTCGACGTGGAGCCCGAAGCCGTCGACCTCGTCGTCGTCACCCACGAGCACCGGGATCACGCCGCGGGCATCGGCATCGGAGCCCGCCGCTGGGGCTGGCGGCTCGCCATGAACCCTCCGACCCGCCGCGCCTGCGCCCCTCTCCTGCGCGGGCAGGAGCGTTGCGGGGACCTGCCGCTCACGGGACTCGAGGTCGGCGACCTCGCGATCGAGGCCGCCCCCACCGCGCACGATGCCGCGAAACCCGTCGCCGTCACGGTACTGCACCGGCCCACGGGCCTGCGCGTGGGGATCGCGACGGACCTCGGGAGACCGACGACGCCCGTCCGCGTCGCGCTCCGGGAGTGCGCCTTTCTCATCGTGGAAGCGAACCACGACGAACACCGTCTCCGGGCGGCCTCCTATCCATGGCGGGTGAAGCAGCGGATCGGGGGCAGCCGCGGCCACCTCTCCAACCGCCACGCGGCCGAGTTCGCCGCCGAACTCGCGCACCCGGGACTGGGCGGGATCCTGCTCGCTCACCTGAGCCAGGAGTGCAACGACCGCGAACTCGCCCTGGACCGAGTCGCGGAAGGTCTGGCGCCGGCGGGATACGATGGACTACTGGACGCCGCCGCCCAGGAGGAACCCAGCCCCCGCTACGACGTGGCCGCGCTCGCGAGAGCTCGCGCCGGCGCCGAACAACTCTCTCTACTCTAGCGGAGGAGCACTCTCAGTACGTCGTTCCCCACGGCCCACACCATGAGGGCGAGGACGAAGACCATCCCCACCGTCGTGAACCGCAGGCGCGCCTGGACGCTGAGCGCCCGGCCGCGGACCGCCTCGATCCCGAGGAAGAGGAGGTGTCCTCCATCGAGGACGGGAATCGGCAACAGATTGAAAATGGCGAGATTGATGCTGATGATCGCCATGAAGCTCAGGAGTTCCCAGAACCCCGCGCGCGCGGCGCGCCCGGAAATCTCCCCGATCAGGATGGGGCCGCCGACTTCGCGCGCCGAACTTCGTCCGGTGACCAGGTCTCCGAGGAACTGAAGGACGGCGCCGCCCCAGTAGGTGGCATCCGACCACCCGCGGCCAAGCGCCGCGACGGGGCCCGCTCGACCGCCATCGGCGCCGACGGTGATGCCGACGCGCCCGACCGTCCTCGATTCTCCCGTGAGGTCCGAGTACTGCTCGACCACATCGGGCGTCGCGACGAAGGTGAGTTGCTCCCCCAGCCGCTCAACGATGATGTCGATGGACTCTCCGGGACGGCGCTCGATCCGCATCGTCACCTGGGCGGGGTCATGCACCGCGGCGCCATCCACGCGCCGGATCAGATCGTCGGCCCGCAGTCCCGCCTCCGCCGCCGGTGACCCGGGCGCGACTTCGGCGATCCGGGGCTCGAACACGCCACGCCCCATCGCGATCGCCGCGAAAGCGACGACCGCGAACAACCAGTTCATGATGACGCCGGCCGAAATGGCGAAAACGCGGGCCCAGAGCGGCTTCCCGTCGAAGTCTCCGGGCCCCGGGTCCGGCTTGCGCCGCGCCGTGTCCTCCGGGCCGCCTCCGCCCTCGAGCGTCGACGTCACTTCCTCGTCCGCCATCCCCGCCATCTTGACGTAGCCGCCGAGCGGGATCCATGAGAGGACATACTCCGTTCCACCGCGCCGGAATCCCACCATCTTCGGGCCCAGGCCGATCGAAAACCGCGGCACGTCGATCCCGACGCTCTTCGCGGCCCAGAAATGCCCCAGCTCGTGCACGAAGATGAGCACGCCCAGGACAAGGATGGTTACCAGAATCGTTACGATCACTCAGCGTCTCCCGACTTGGACTCCCCATGTGGGTCGCGGGCGATGGCGCGCGCCCGGGCGTCGACGCGCCGGGCATCCTCCACCGATGCGATGGCGCGCGACGAGAACCGTTCCAGTGTACGAAGCACGACATCGGCGAGTTCCCTGAAGCCGATGTCCCCGGAGAGGAACCTCTCGACCGCAACCTCGTTGGCCGCATTGAAGGCCACCGGAAACTCGCCTCCTGCCTCTCCCGCCGCGACCCCCGCCCGGAAGAGCGGAAAATCCTCCTCCCGCACCGGTTCGAACTCCAGCGGACCATCCCGTACGGGGTCGAACCCCGCCTCGCGACGTGCGTCATCGAGCCGGTCGGGGTAGCCGAGCGCCCACAGGATCGGAATCTCCATGGAGGGCCGGCCCAGCTGCGCGAGCGAGGAACCGTCCCTGAATTCGACGAGGGAGTGGACGATCGACGTGGGGTGCACGACGACCTCGATGCGCTCGTAGGGGAGGTCGAACAAAGTGTGCGCCTCGATGACCTCGAGCGCCTTGTTCGCCAGCGTGGCAGAGTCGATCGTGATCTTGGCTCCCATCGACCACGTGGGGTGACGCAGGGCATCGGCCGGCGTTACGGAGGCGAGTCGCCGCGGCGGCCACTCGCGGAAGGGACCGCCCGAGGCCGTGAGGGTAACCCGCGCGACCTCCGACACGGGACGCCCGGCCAGGCACTGGTGGACCGCGGAGTGCTCGCTGTCCACGGGCAGGAGTTCGCCGCCGCCGCGGCGCAGCGCCCCCATCACGAGGTCTCCTCCGGCCACGAGCGATTCCTTGTTCGCGAGCGCCAGCCGCTTCCCCGCACCGAGCGCCGCCAGCGTCGCGTCGAGCCCGGCAAACCCCACGACCGCGTTGAGCACGATGTCGATCCCGGACGATCCGGCGGCCTCGGCCAGCGCAGTGGCGCCGAAGCGCCATTCTCCGGCCCAGCGCGGCGCAAAGTCGTCAGGCGGCGGAGTCCCGAGCACGACGAAATCCGGGTCCCGGTCGAGGGCGAGGGCGTCGAGCGCCTCCCAGCTGCGGTTCGCCGTCAGGACGGCGGCGCGAAACCGCGCCGGGTGGCGGCGGATCACCTCGAGCGTGCCCCCGCCGACGGATCCCGTGGCGCCGAGGACGGCGACGTGCTTCACGCGAAGAGGAGGAAGAGGAACGCCGCCGGAACGGCCCACAGGATGGAATCGAGCCGGTCCAGCATTCCCCCGTGCCCGGGGAGCAGACCCGACGAGTCCTTCACCCCGCACTCGCGCTTGAGGGCCGATTCCGCAAGATCTCCGATGATCGCCAGCCCCGTCACTACGAGCCCGAAGGCCAGCGTGGAGACCAGGCCCGGCGCCCAGATCTCCGGAAGGAGGAATCGCGGATAGAGGACGGCGGTAGCGACGCCCGCCAGCAGCGCGCACACGGCTCCCGCAACCGTCTTGTTGGGGCTCACGCGCGGCGCGAGCGGGCGTTTCCCGAGCGCGCGCCCGCCGAGGTACGCCGCCGTGTCGGCAAGCCACGTGATGACGACCGGGAGGAAGAAGAGCAGCGTGCCGGCCATCCGCCCGGCGCTCGTATCGCCGCCGGGCGCAGGCAGAAGTCCGCCTTCGCGCAGCGGGACGCCCAGGGCCAGCAACCCGCCGACGTAGAAGACTCCGAACGTCGTGCAGGCGGCGGCCCGGATCGGCCGCTCCGAGAGCTTCACCGTCGCGAGCGCGAGCGCGGGGAAGGCAAGCATCAGACCCGCCGCAAAGACTCCGCCGCCCTCGACACCGCCCGCGAAGACGGCGAACGGGAAGAGAAACGCGGCCCCCGCTCCCGGCAGCGCGAGGACCCGCGTCCCCGTCCCCCGCATCATCGCCGCGAATTCCCGGTAGCCGAGCGCGGCCGCCGCGCCCAGCCCGGTGACGAAGACAACCCCGCCGGCGTAGGTGACCAGCGCGCAGAGCGGAACGCCGATACCGGCGACCGCGAGTCTCTTGCGGAGGTTCGGACTCATGCCGGTCCCGGTGGCCTCACGTCTTCACCAGCCCGAATCTCCGCTCGCGGCGCCTGTAGTCGACGAGCGCGGCGAAGAGGTGCTCGCGGGTGAAGTCGGGCCACAGGACATCCGTCACGAAGAGTTCCGCGTACGCGAGCTGCCAGAGGAGGAAGTTGGAGATGCGCTGCTCGCCCGAGGTGCGGATCAGGAGGTCCGGATCCGGCCAGTCGCTCGTCAGGAGTTCGGCCCCGAAGCGTTCCGCGTCGATATCCTCCGGGGCCAGCTCGCCCTCCAGGCAGCGCTGCGCGAGCGTTCGCGCCACCCCCGCGAGTTCCGCCCGCGATCCGTAGCTGATCGCGAGGTGCACCTCCAGGGCCGTCCCTCCCTCCGTCGACGCTTCGAGTTCCGAGATCGCCCGCCGGGCCTCCTCCGGAAGCCGCACCCGGTCCCCGAACACGGTGACCCGGATGCCGTGCCTGACGAGCGATGCGCGCTGGCTCTTCACATACTCCTGGAGGAGCGTCATCAGCGCTTCCACCTCCAGCGAAGGCCGGAACCAGTTCTCATCCGAGAAGGCATAGAGGGTGAGGTGGGCCACGCCGGCCTCCGCCGCCCCTTCGATGATCTCGCGCACCGCCGTCATGCCCGCGCGGTGCCCTTCCCATCTCGGCAGGCCGCGCCCTCTCGCCCAGCGGCCGTTCCCGTCCATGATGACGGCGACGTGCGTCGGTACTTCCCCCTGCCGCACGGCTTCCAGGGCCGCCGTCATGCCGCTCTCGTTCCCGCTCATGCGGCCCAAGCTCGCCCCGCATGGGCGGGGGTGTCAAAACGGGCCGCGATCAGTCGCTCCCCGGCCCGGCCCGCGCGGCGCGCCGCATGCGAGGCGCCCCGCCGAGGAAGGAGTACGCCTCGTATCCCGCGCGTTGCATGACCTCGGCCAGGTAGGCGGTCCGCACGCCCTCCGCACAGCAGAGCACGTACGTCGCGTCGCGATCGAGTTCGCCGAAGTCCCGCTCGAGCTGTGGGAGGTCGTGGAGGGTCGCCCCCGGCCAGTGCCAGGCCTCGAACGCGGCGCGGGGACGGGTGTCGAGAATGACCGCTCCGTCGGGCACGTCGGCCACGTAGAGGGACGCCCCGACCATGGATTCCGGGCGCAGGGCGCGCACATCGTGCACAGCCGCGCCGGCGACCGCCCCGTCGAGTTCCTCGAGGCCGACGGCCGACTCCTGCGCCTCGGCGGCCTCCGGCGACGACGCGGTGACCGGCCGTTGCGGCACGAGGTCGCAGTACTCGCGCACGCGGGCGGAAAGCTCGTAGGTGCCGATCTCCCGCGCCCGGTCGAGGATCTCCTCCTTGTGGAAACCGAGCAGGGGGCGCAGCACCGGAAGCGAGGAGGCGTTCTCGATCGCGCGGAGATTGCGGAGCGTCTGCGAGGAGACCTGTCCGACCGACTCGCCCGTGACGATCGCCTCGGCTCCGGTCCGTTCGCCGATCGTCGCCGCCGCCCGATACATCATCCGCTTGAGGACGACCTGCAGGTACGCGGGCTTGGCGCGGGCCCGCATCGCCTCGACGACCGGGCCGAACTCGAGGACGTGCAGCCGGGGCCGGGTCCCGTAGCTCCAGCGATCCGCCAGGATCTTCGTGACCTCCACGACCATCCGCTCGTAGGCGCTACCGCCCAGGTTGCAGAAGACGTAGTCGAGCCGAATCCCCCGGCGCAGCGCCATCCAGGCGGCGACGGCCGAATCGAAGCCGCCGGAGATGAGGGCGAGGGCGTGTCCCTGCACCCCGAGGGGGAGGCCGGACGGTCCGCTGATCCTGTCCTCGTGAAAGAAGACCCGTTCGTCACGGACCTCGACGAACACGGTGATGTCCGGATTCCCGAGGTCGACGGTGGCGCCGGGGTTGAGGGCCGCCCCGAGACGCTGCTGGATGTCGGCGGAAGAGAAATCGTGCGAACCGGAGCGGCGCGCCCGGACCGCGTAGCTCCGGCCCCTGACGGATTCGGCGAAGAGGGCCGTGCCCGTGGCGATGATCGCGTCGAGGTCCGCCTCGCACTCGCCGGCCAGCACGGAACAACTGGACACGCCGAAGGTGCGCAGGAGCGGATCGAGGAAGGCCGCGTCCGGGCTCTCCACGTGGAAGCGGCTCCAGCCGGACTCGAGCGCGGCGTCGATCCCCTCGGCGTCGAACGCGTCGCGCAGGTTGGCCGCGAGCCGGTTCTGGAAGCGCGACCGCGTCCGGCGCGCCTTGGTCGAGAGCTCGCCGGAGAACCGCACGAGGGCCCGGACGGGCCCGGCTCCGAGTTCATGTTGCGCCGCCATAACGAGTGGCAGGGGGGGGATTTGAACCCCCGACCCAGGGCTTATGAGTCCCTTGCTCTACCAGGCTGAGCTACCCTGCCATGGTTGTGAAGTGGGTGCGCTATCCTACACCTCGTGGCGCTCGGGGCAAGCCGCGGGGAAAGCGGCGAGCGTTCGCGGCTCACGGAGGAGCGTGCGCCTGCGGGGACGGCGCGGGAGACTCCCCTCCGTCTCCCAGCTCGACGAACCGCACCAGGATCTCGTCGGGACGGACGAAACCGTACCGTTCCCGGGCCACGCGCTCGATCGCCCAGGAGTTCGACACGAGACTGTCGGCCCACGCGCGGATCGACGCGAGTTCAGCTTCGCGGGCCGTATTCTCCGCTCTGCGCGATTCGATGTCCCTTTCGAGTCGTTCCAGGCCGGCTCTCGTGTATTCTCCGCCCACCATCCAGTAGTAACCCGCCCCGATCAGGGCGATGAACGTGATGGCCCGCGTGAGCCTGCGGTTGGCCGCCTCCGCCATCAGCGGCCTCCGTACACGGCGGCCCCCGGATAGGTCGCCCTCGCGCCGAGCCGCTCTTCAATCCGCAGCAGCTGGTTGTACTTCGCGACGCGCTCCGAACGGCACCCGCTTCCCGTCTTGATCTGCCCGGCGCTCGTCGCCACGGCGAGGTCCGCGATGAACGTGTCGGCCGTCTCCCCCGAGCGGTGCGAGATGACGACGCCGAAGTTGGCTTCCGCAGCCAGACGGATGGCATCCAGCGTCTCGCTCACGGTCCCGATCTGATTGAGCTTGATGAGAATCGCGTTCCCGACGCCGGCCTCGATACCGCGCGCCAGGCGATCCACGCTCGTCACGAAGAGGTCGTCTCCCACGAGTTGAACGCGGTCGCCGACCCGGGACGTGAGGGTCGCCCAACCCTCCCAGTCGTCTTCGTGAAGACCGTCTTCGATCGAAACGATGGGGTACGCTCCCAGCCAGTCTTCATAGAGCGACACGAGGGCCCGCGCGTCGAGTTCTCCGGCCTCGCCGGCGCTCTCGAGCCGGTACGTTCCGGCCTTCGAGTCGTAGAACTCCGACGCCGCACAATCGAGAGAGAGGGCGACCTCCGCACCGGGTTCGTAGCCGGCGTCGACGATCGCGGCCATGATGAGGTCCAGGGCTTCACGGTTCGAGGACAGGTCCGGCGCCACGCCGCCCTCATCCCCGACCGCGGTCGAATACCCCGCTTGCGAGAGTCTGCGCCTCAGCGCGTGGAACACCTCCACGCCAACCCGAAGACCGTTGGAGAAACTGCGCGCGCCGAGCGGCAGGATCATGAACTCCTGTATGTCGACCGTGTTGTTCGCGTGCACGCCCCCGTTGAGGATGTTCAGCATCGGGACCGGGAGGAGGCGCGGATCTCCGCCGTCGAGGTGCCGGAACAGTGGCGTCCCGGCCGCGGCCGCGGCCGCGCGCGCCGTGGCCATGGAAACGGCGAGGATCGCGTTCGCCCCCAGACGGCCCTTGTTCGGCGTACCGTCGAGCGCGATGAGCGTGGCGTCGAGCCCGCGCTGGTCCGAGGCGTCCCACCCACGCACCGCCGCGGCGATCTCCCCGTTGACGTGCGCGACCGCGCGTCGCACGCCCTTGCCGCCGTAGCGCGCCGGGTCGCGGTCGCGCAACTCAACCGCCTCGTGCTCTCCCGTCGACGCGCCGCTCGGCACGGCCGCGCGGCCGATCGTACCGTCCTCGAGATGCACGTCGGCCTCGACCGTTGGATTGCCGCGCGAATCGACGATCTCGCGGCCCGCGACGCGGACGATGTCCGTCACGGAACGCTGCGGCTTCGGTGATGTGTGGGGTGGTTCATGCAGGCGTGTCCCCTCCCCCCGGCGATCCCGGCGATCGCTTCTTCCTCCACCCGTCCCGGAAAATAGGGCCCCGCGGCCACGGAACAAGTCGCGCGCGGGCCGCTCCGGTGTGCATCCGGCCGATACGGCGGCTACCCGGACGCGCCGCCGGAAGCTCCGTCCGGGAGCATCGCCTCGATCGCGGCCCGGGTCTCGCGCATCACCGTCCTCCGGTCGCCCGGCTCCGCGCCCTCCAACTGAATCGGCGGCCCCAGCCGCACCGTGATCGAGCCCGGTCGCACCCGCTTCGCGCCGGGCGGATAGACGCGCCGGCCGCCGTCGACCGCGGTGGGAACCAGCGGCGCCCGCGTCTCCAGCGCGAGGACGAAGGCGCCTCGCCGGAAACGCCCCAGTCGGCCGTCCCGCGACCGGGTCCCCTCGGGAAAGAGCACGAGCGTCAGTTCCTCGGCCCGCATCCGGTCGCTCGCCTCCCGCAGCGTCTTCCTCGCGCTCCGGGGCCGGTCGCGGTCGATGAGCACATGCCCCGCGGAGCGCATCCCCACCGAGAGCATCGGGATCTTCCCCAACTCCCGCTTCGCGATGAAGCGTACAGAGGCGGGGAGGCCGGCGATGAGCGCCCAGATGTCGAAGTACGACTGGTGGTTCGCGGCGATGATCTGGACCCCCGACGGGTGGAGGTGCTCGAGGCCGTGGACCGTGACGCGGACTCCCGCGGCCGAAAGCACGGAGCGAGCCCAGCCGCGGTTGGCCCGATCCATCCAGACGCGGCCGCCTCCGACGAGAGAAGCGGTCGCCGCCAGGGCGCCGAAGAAGATCGTCGAAAGTACGAGTGTGACGTAGAAGATCGCGGTTCTGATCAACGCCCGGCCTCGAAGTGGTCGAACCCCGCGGGAAGCGCCGGATGCAACCGCCCGCTCACGGTCAGCCCCTCCCCTTCGCGCGCGCTCCCGATGCGCGTGAGCGGGAGATCGAACGCGGCGGCGAAGGCCCGCTCGGTCCCGTGCATGGCTCCGGCCGGCACGGCAAGGAGCAGTTCGTAGTCCTCGCCGCCGGCGAGGAGAAGGCCCTCCCCTGCCGGCGCCTCGCGAAAACCCTCAAGGGCGGAGGCGGCCGGGAGGCGATTCGCCTCGACTTCCAGGGCAACCCCGGAAGCCGCCGCGAGGTGGCGCCCGTCCCGCATCACTCCGTCGGAAAGGTCGATCGCGGCGTGAACCCGGACCCGGTCCCGGAGCCAGAGCATCTCGTCGATCCGGGGGCGCGGGCGGTCGAAGGCCCGGCGGGCCCGCGGGTCCGGCTCCAGTCCCCGCTCCAGGTCGCGCAGGGCGGCCGCGGCCGCGCCGAGTTCACCGGTCACCCACAGTTCGTCGCCCGGACGCGCCCCACTCCGCGTCGTCGGGGCCGCCGCGCAGCCGAGGACCGTGACGTCGAGAAACGCGGGACCCGGCGACGCGACCAGGTCGCCGCCGAGGACCTCCGCGCCGACCGGGCCGGCGATCTCTCCCACCCCCCGTCCGAGGGCCGCAGCGATCTCGACGTCCAGCTCCGGGGGCAGCGCCGCCGCCACAACGAGGCCGATGGGGGTCGCGGCCATGGCCGCGAGGTCGCTCAGCGCGGACGCGGCCGCACGGTATCCGATCGTCTCCCACGTCATCCATTCGCGGCGAAAGTGGACCCCCTCCACGCTCGCGTCGCAGCTCACCACGACCTGCGAACCATCCGGAGGGCGGAAGGCCGCGGCGTCGTCCCCGACCGGCAGTGTGACGGCGACGGCCGGGTCCGTGCGGCCGGCGGCGGCGCCGGCTCCGTCCAGGAAGGCCCGGATGCGCGCCGTTTCGGGCCCCTCCGCAAGCGCCGGACCGGTAGAGGTCATGCGCCCCGGTCCGCGGCCGCGGCGGCCGGCACGGCCGGGAGGGCGAGGTTGACCCCCGGCCAGGCTCCGGGCCGCAATCGCCGCAGCGCCCGGTGCGCGTCCGGCAACGCATCGGGGACGTCCGCCGCGGATCCGCCGATCTCGTCCACGCCGCGCAGAACGGCCAGCGCCGTGAGCGTCAGGGCAGCGGACGCCGCGTCGGCGGGGCCGAGGCCGGAGGCCAGGAAGGCGCCGCACGCGCCGGTCAGCACGTCACCCATGCCGCCGCTCGCGAACGCCGGACTCACCAGCGTGGTCGCGCGCAGTTCGCCCCCCGGCCGGGCCACCCAGGTCGGCGCGCCCTTGAGCAGCACGGTCGCCCGTGTCGCGTCCGCCAGCCGCCGGGCCGCGGTCGGGGCATCCCCGCGCACTTCGCCGACCGACGTTCCGAGCAACCGCGCCATCTCGCCGGGATGCGGCGTGAGGAGGACGGAGCGGCGCGGGGCCAGCGGACCGAGCGGCGCCCGCGCCTCCGCCGAGAGCACGTTCAGGGCGTCCGCATCGAGGACGAGCGGGACGGACCCGTTCTCCAGCACGCGCCGCATCAACTCGGCCCGCCCCGGTCCCGTTCCGAGGCCCGGTCCGACCGCGACCGCGCCGGCCCAGTTGAGCGCGGACCGCACGGCTTCCGGCACGGACCAGTCCGCGAACACAGCCTCGGGCACCCCGGTCTGCACGATCTCCCGGTTCTCGGGGGCGCTCACGACGCGCACGATGCCGGCCCCCGCCCGAATGGCGGCGCGGGCGGCAAGCACGACGGCGCCGGCCATGCCCCGCTCTCCACCGACGATCGCGAGATAGCCCGCCTCCCCCTTGTGGCCATCGGCGGGCCGCACACCGAGGAGGCCGGCCACCCATGCCGCCGTCACGGCCCGCGCCGACGGCGGCCGCTCCGGCGGCGGAAAGCCGATCTCCACGGAAATCAGGTCGCCGATGCGCTCGCGCGCCGGGAAACTCAGAAGGCCCGTCTTCGGCCACCCGAACGTCACCGTCAGGTCGGCCCGGATCGCGGCCCCCGGCACGCGACCCGTCGTGAAGTCCACGCCGCTGGGGCCATCGGCCGAGACCACGGCGGCGCGGGCCGCGTTCACGCGTTCGATCATCCTCGCCTGGGGCGGCCGGGGCGCCGTCGTCAGGCCCGTCCCCAGAATGCCGTCGACGACGACATCGGCCGCGGCGAGTTCCCGCTGGAGCGCGTCCGCCGGTTCGAGATCCAGTTGCCAGCCCGCGAGGACATCCGGATCCGGGGCCCGGCTCCCGCACCGGACGAATCCGACCGATCGTCCCCAGGCAGAGAGCGTCCGCCCGGCCACGAGGGCATCGGCGCCGTTGTGGCCGCTTCCCGCGAGCACCGCGACACGGCCGTTCGGGAACCGTTCGTGCACGTGGCGCGCCAACGCCCGACCGGCGTTCTCGATCAGCGCGCGTTCGGGTATCGCCCCGGAGTCGACGGCGACGCGGTCGATCTCTCCCATCTCGGCCGCGCTGGGCAGCCACACCTCGCTGGCGGCATAGCGCCACCAGTCCGATGGCGGGCATGCGGGAACCCGCATGGCGGGGCTCCGCGCGGCGGCGGAGTCTCCGCCGGGGAGGCTACTTGTAGGACTGCTGGATGTTGCGTCCGAAGCTGATCTCACCGTTGTCGATCCGGATGTTGAACCCGCAGTTGGGGTTCGAGCAGACCCATGCCTTGTACCGGATCGGTGCCCCGTCGCGTCCATAGTCCGAAAGCGGGAGCAGGACCCCCTTCGAGCAACTCAAGCACTCCGTGAACGACCCCGAATCGGCCACGCGTTCACCCCTCCCCTTCCAGTTCCTCCCCTACGCGCTCCAGGGGTAGCTGTCCTCAAAAGCTTCGTCGAAGCTGAAGAGCCCCTCGAAGTCCTCTCGCGAATCGTCGGGTTGTTTGATCAGCACTCCACATTCAACCAGCGCGAAGACGATCTCGCCGATGTCCGTCGTGCCGTGCACGCCCCAATGCTCGAGCACGGTCCGCGCCAGGGGGCCGAACCGCTCCAGTGCGAGTTCCCGGACCGCGTCGGCGACTTCGGCGCCGCTGATGTGACGAGGCAGTTCCAGGCTGGACAGTCGGCGCTGGAGGGCGGAGAGCAGGAACAGGTATGCGGCTTCCGTATACCTGGGGTTGCCCTTCCTGATGCCCGTCAGAACGCCCGCTGTGTCCACCTCTACTCACCTCGTCCCAGGCCCCTTTCCCGGCCGTCATGCGCACCGCCCGCAAGGGCATGAACGGCAAAGTTAGACGGGGGAAAAAGTTGGCGTCAAGCTACGCCCTCCCGGTGAACGCCGTCATTCTCGGGATAGAGCGGGAAATCCTCGCACAGCGCCCGGACCTCGGAGTCCACCGCCGAAAGCGTCGCGTCATCGGCTTCCGAGCGCAGCGCGCGGTGCATGAGATCGGCGATTCGCTCCATTTCGTTCTCGCCCATGGAACGGGTCGACACGGCCGCCGTCCCGATCCTGATGCCGGACGCCACGAAGGGCGAGCGGGTTTCGAACGGCACGGTGTTCTTGTTGACGGTAATGCCCGCCCGACCCAGGAGGGCCTCCGCATCCTTGCCCGTCAGATCCGTCGTCCGGAGGTCCACGAGGAGGAGGTGCGTATCCGTCCCGCCAGCGACGAGATCATAGCCGTGTTCGGCGAGCCGCCGTCCAAGGGCGCGGGCGTTTCGCACGACGAGATCCGAGTACTCGCCGAACCCCGGGCGCAGCGCCTCCCCGAGCGCAACCGCCTTCGCGGCGATCACGTGCATCAGGGGACCGCCCTGGAGTCCGGGGAACACCGCCTTGTCGACCGCCTTCGCGTGCTCGTCGCGGCACAGGATGAGCCCTCCCCGCGGTCCGCGCAGCGTCTTGTGCGTCGTCGTCGTCACGACATCCGCGTGCGGCACCGGGGATGGGTGGTGTCCGGTCGCCACGAGGCCGGCGATGTGCGCCATGTCCACGAGGACCCGCGCCCCGCACTCGTCGGCGATTTCCGCGAAGCGCTCGAAATCGATCCGGCGGGGGTAGGCGCTGGCCCCGGCGATGATGACCGTGGGGCGCACCTCGAGCGCCGTCGCCCGGAGCGCGTCGTAGTCGATCGTCCGGTCCGAGGCTCGCACCCCGTAGGGGACGACCCGGTACCAGAGACCGGAGAAGTTGACCTGCGAACCGTGCGTCAGGTGCCCCCCGTGCGAGAGATCCATCCCGAGGAGTGTCGCCCCGGGTTCAGTGAGCGCCTGGAGCGCGGTCATGTTCGCGCCCGAACCGCTGTGCGCCTGGACGTTGCTGTGGTCCGCCCCGAACAGTCGCCGCGCGCGCTCGCGGGCGAGGTTCTCGACCTCGTCCACGAACTCGCAGCCGCCGTAGTAGCGGCGCCCGGGATAGCCCTCCGCATACTTGTTCGTCATCACGCAGCCGGTCGCCTCGAGGACCCCCCGGGAAACGAAGTTCTCGCTCGCGATCAGCTCGAGACCCGTACGCTGTCTCTTGAGCTCCCGGTCGATCGAGGCCGCCACCGCGGGATCCATCTCGCGGAGCGGGCGCGGGTCCAGGGCGCCGCCGGCTCCAGGTTCCGCCTTCGCTCTCACACGTATCCCCTCTCTCTGTAGAGTTGCCGCGCGATCAGGCTGCGGTGCATTTCGTTGGCTCCCTCGTAGATCTCGGTGACCTTCGCGTCCCGGAACAGACGTTCCACGGGATATTCCCGCGAGTACCCGTAGCCCCCGAACACCTGAACCGCCTCGCGGGCGTTCGTCATCGCGGTCTCGCTCGCGAACAACTTGGCCACGCTCGAGAGGCGGCGCGCCCGCGGGTCCCCCAGGGTGTGCGCGGCGGCCGCACGTTCGAGCAGGCCCCGCGCAGCCTCGAGGCGGGTCACCATGTCGCCGAGCTTGAATTCCATCCCCTGAAACTCCCGCAGCGAACTCCCGAACTGGCGCCGCGTATTCGCGTATTCGAACGCGGCGTCGACGGCGGCCGAGGCGATGCCGAGAGCCTGGGCCGCGATGCCGAGGCGGCCCGCCTCGAGGCCTTCGAGCGCATAGCTGAAGCCCCGGTTTACCTCTCCTACCATAAGTTCCTGTGGCAAAAACACATTCTTCAGGGACAAAGCGACCGTTTCCGAACCGCGCTGCCCCATCTTTCTCTCTTTCCTGCCGACCGACAGTCCGTCCGTGCCGCGGGGCAGAAGGAAGGCGCCGATGCCGCGCGACCCTCGCCGGTCCTCCGCGGTGTCCGTCCGGGCGAAGGTCAGCACGACATCCGCGGCCGCGCCGTTCGTCACCCACATCTTCTCGCCGTTGAGAATCCAGCCGCCCTCGGTGCGCGTGGCCTGCGTGCGCAGCGCCGCGGCGTCCGTGCCGGCGCCGGCTTCGGAGAGGGAAAAGGCGCCCAGCACTTCTCCGCTGGCCATCCTGGGGAGCCACGTCTCCCGTTGTGCCTCGCTTCCCCGGCGAAGGAGGATCGAAACCGGGAGCGAGTTGTGGATGCTGACGGAGACGGCGACCCCCGCATCTCCCCAGGCGAGTTCCTCCAGCACGTAGAGGTACGTGACGAGGTCGAGCCCGAGACCGTCGTACCGTTCCGGCACCCGCATGGCGAGAAAGCCGAGCTCCCCCAGTTCGCGGTGGACCTCCGCATCGAAGCGGTCCTCGTTCGCGTCCCGGGCTTCGGCCGTGGGCTGCAACCGCTCCTTCGCGAACTGGCGCGCGAGCGTGAGGATCTGTTCCGCATCGGATGAGAGTTGGAGGCCGGACCAGGCGCGGCGGCCGGTCATCATGCGGCGGTGTAGTCGTAGAAGCCGCGGCCGGTCTTCCGTCCCAGCCGCCCGGCGGCGACGTACTTCGCGAGGAGCGGGCAGGGGCGGTACTTGGAGTCGCCGAGTTCCGAGTGCAGGACGCGCATGATGGCGAGGCACGTGTCCAGTCCGATGAGATCCGCGAGCGCGAGCGGTCCCATGGGATGGTTCATCCCGAGCTTCATCACGGTGTCCACCGCGTCGGCCTCCGCGACTCCCTCCATGAGGCAATACACGGCTTCGTTGATCATCGGCATCAGAATCCGGTTGGCGACGAAGCCGGGATAGTCGTTCGCCAGGACGGCCGTCTTCGAGAGCCGGCCGCAGAGGCCGAGGGTAAGGTCGGCCGCCTCGTCGGAGGTCTCGAGCCCCCGGATCACTTCGACCAGGCGCATGACGGGCACCGGGTTCATGAAGTGCATGCCGATCACGCGCCCCGGGTCCGCGGCGTGCGAGGCGATGCGGGTGATCGAGATCGAACTCGTGTTCGACGCCAGGAGCGTTTCCGGACTCACGACGGCGGACAACTCCTCGAAGAGACGGAACTTGAGCGTCGGGTCCTCGCTGGCGGCCTCGACGACGACTTCCGCGTCCGCCAGCGCCGCGAGCGACCGCTCCGTCGCGATCCGTTCGAGCGCGACCCCGGCCGCTTCGGCGGAGATCCGATCCCGGCGAACCTGGCGCGCGAGGTTTCGCTCGATGGAGGCGCGGGCGCCGTCGAGCGCCCCGGGGTCCACGTCGACGAGGCGGACGTCGATGCCGGCGAGGGCGAAGACGTGGGCGATGCCGCTTCCCATCGTACCCGCGCCTACGACGCCGACCCGTGAAACGTCACCCGCTCGCATCGAGCCTCCCATCATTGTCGGCGAGATCGTCGGCGAGGTTGTCGGCGAGACTGTCGGCGGGACTGCCCTTCGTCGACGACCGGGAACCGGAGCGGCTTCGGGACCCCGCCACCCGCCACAACCAGACGGTTCCAAGCGCGGTCACGAACGTGATGCCCAGCGCACCCTCGGGCCCGAAGGTGCCGCCAGTCCACAGCACGGGACCCGTGACGGAGGCTTCGAGGCCGGAGATCGACACGTCGAGCCCGCTCACGGGCAGGCCGCTCGCCGCCATGACCCAGTTCCAGCCGAAGTGGACGCCCGTGACGAACCAGAGGCTGCCCGAACGCCAGTAGGCCACGCCGAGCAGCACGCCAGCGAGGGTCAGGTTGACCAGCGCCAGCGGCGTTACCCCCGGGTTGGCCCCGTGCATGAGTCCGAACGCCACCGAGGTCGCGACCACGGCGGGAACGGGGCCGAAGCGGACGTGGAGGACGCGAAAGGGATACCCCCGAAAAAGGAGTTCCTCCGTAAACGCGGCCGCCAGCAGGAGCGCCGAGACCTTCACCCCCTCGAGGACCGGTACGGTTGACACGGTCCATGAAACCCAGCCCGGCGCGGCCACGGCAAGGATGGCGGCGCCGATGATCACAAGTCCCGCCAGCACGCCGGCACCGAGTTCCTCGAGGCCGGGAAGCCCGCCCCTCAAGCCGAGCGCGGACAGGGGACGCCTGTCGATGCCGACGGCCAGCACCGCGGTGGCCGCACACGCCGCGAGCAGCACGGGCGCGACGGTCCACCAGTCGACGGCCAGCGCCTCGGCGTCCGGAAGGCCGGCGAAAGCGGCGGCCGCGAATCCGAACACGAGCCCGAAGGCGATGAAGAGACCGGCGAATGCCGCCAGCCTCCCGGCCCAGGCCCAGCCTTCGGGCTTCACGTTCACCGGCGCTCCACGCTCAGCGCGACGGCGTTCCCCCCGCCGAGACACAGGGTGGCCATCCCGCGCTCGACGTCACGGTCGCGCATGGCATGGAGGAGCGTCGTGAGGATCTTCGCCCCCGAGGCCCCGATCGGGTGGCCGAGGGCGATCGCCCCGCCGCGGACGTTAACACGATCGAGATCCAGGCCCAGTTCGCGGGCATCCGCGAGACACTGCACCGCGAACGCCTCGTTCATCTCCACCAGTCCGTAGTCGGCGACGACCGTCCCGTCGAGCGTCATGAGCTTCCGCACGGCCGCGACGGGCGCGAAGAAGAGATCGCGGGGCGCCGTCGCCCCCACGGAATAGGCCCGGATGCGACCCAGGACCGGAAGGCCGTGCGCGGCGGCGTACGCCTCGGAGGCGACGACCGTGGCCGCGCCCCCGTCGTTGAGGCCGGGCGCGTTCCCGGCCGTGACGCTGGGTTCGGTCACCTCCGGGGGCGCATCGCCCGCGAAGGCGGGCCTCAGCCTCGCGAGCGCCTCGAGCGACGTGCCGCGCCGCGGCGGCTCGTCCGCGTCGATCGTCACGGTCCCCTTGCGGGTCTCGATGTGGACGGGGACGACTTCCGCGGCGAATTCCCCGGCATCGATCGCACGGATCGCCTTCTCGTGGCTGCCGAGCGCGTAGGCGTCCTGGTCCTCGCGGCTCACGCCCGCCTTGTGGGCGGTGTACTCGGCGTGACCGCCCATGTGGCACGTACCGAAGGCGCACCACAGGCCGTCGTGTATGAGTCCGTCGACGAGCGAGCGGTCTCCGAACTTCACCCCCTCCCGGTGTCCGCGGAGGAGGTACGGGGCGTTCGACATCGACTCCATCCCGCCGGCCACCACCACCTGGGCGTCGCCGGCCTTGATCGCCTGCGCCGCCAGCATGACGGCCTTCAGACCGGAGCCGCAAACCTTGTTCACGGTCACGGCCGGGACCGTCACGGGCACCCCGCCGCGGATCGCCGCCTGGCGGGCGGGCGCCTGACCGACCCCCGCCTGCACGACGTTCCCCATGATCACGTCGTCGATCTCGTCCGGGTCGACTCCGGCCCGGTCGACCGCCGCCGAGATCGCGAGACCTCCGAGGTCCGGGGCCGCGAGGGAGGAGAGTCCGCCCATGAAGCGGCCCGTGGGAAGCCGCGCCGCGGAGACGATGACCGGGATTCTGTCGCTATCGCTCATGTCTTATTCTTATCGCTCATGTGCCAACGTTCATGTTCCATCGCTCATGCCGTCGTTCGCGTGTTCTTGCCGTTCGGAATGCCGGCCCCGCCGCCTGCCGCGCCGGCGGTTCGAGACCGGCCCGAGAGCCTTTCGGAGCGCGGGCCACGTCGTCCAGCCCCGCCGCTCCGCGTCCGCAAGCATGCGCAGCAGGACACGGGCCGTCGCGACCGCGTCGCCCCGCGCGCGGTGACGTTCGCGGATCTCGATCCCGTAGTAGTGTGCGACCGAATCCAGGCCTCGACGCTCGAGCCCCGGTAGCAGTCGGCGCGCCATGTGGACCGTGCACAGGCGCGGTCCGCGCGGGAGGCCGGCCCCCGCCCGCCGCATCTCGGCGCGCAGGAAGCCCCAATCGTACGCCGCGTTATGCGCGACGAAAACCCGGCCGCGCAGGTGCCCGCGCACCTGATCGCAGATCTGCGAGAAACTGGGCGCACCGTGCGTCATCTCCGTGCGGATGCCGGTGAGGCGGGTGATCCACGGCGGAATCGCCACGCCGGCATCTACGAGCGTCGAATAGCAGCCGCCGATGGCGCCGCGATCCACATCCACGATCGCGATCTCGACCACCCGGCCGTTCCTCTCCGCGACGCCGCCGTTCGTCTCGACGTCTACCACCGCGTATCGGAGGTCGTGCAGCCCCCTGGCCGCCGGCTTCCGGGTTCGGCGCTCTCCCGCCGCCAGCCGCCAGGCATCGCCGCCCTGCCCATCGCGGGCCACCTCGGGGATCCCGTCGAGCAACTGCGCGACGAGGCGGCGGGCCATGGCCGGCGGACACTCGCGCATGCCGAGCACCTCGGCCGCGAGATCCACGGACGAACGCGGACCGTCCTCGAGCCGGCGTAGCGCCCTGCGCACCAGCACTCCGTCGGGCGCGAAGTGCACCCCCGTCACGCGTGGCTCCCTGCGCGCCGATCCGCCTCGGACATCAGGTAGCTCAGGCCTTCGAGTTCGAGCACGATGTCCACGGTCCGGATCGGCACCCCGTCCACCTCGGAGAGTTCGATCGGCGCGAAGTTGAGGATCGCGCCCACGCCCGCGCGTCCGAGTTCCGCGGCGATCTCGGCGGCCACGTCCGTCGGGGTCGCGACGACCCCGATCTCCGCCCCGCACTCCGCGATAACCGGCCGGAGGTCCGTCATGGGGAGAATCCGGAGCCCGTAAGCCCGTGTCCCGACCTTCGCTTCGTCGACATCGAAGGCCGCGACGACATCGAATCCGCGCGCCGCCAGTCCCCCGTACCCCAACAGCGCGGATCCGATCTTGCCGACCCCCACGAGCGCAATCCTCCAACTGCGCGAGAGCCCGAGGATCTCCTCCAGCGCCCGCACGAGCCCCTCGACCGAGTATCCCCGCCCGCGTTTCCCGAACGAGCCGAAGTGGCTCAGGTCTTTCCGGACCTGGGCGGATGTGGCCCCCGAGGGTTCGGCAAGCTGGGCACTGGACACGAACTCCGCGCCGGCTCGCTCAAGGTCGCGCAACATGCGGAGATACAGGGAGAGGCGTCGAACCGTCGAATCGGAAATTCTGCCGCTCATGCCCGCCCTTGTGAAAGGTTTCACAAACCAAGATAGGGCCGGCCCGTCCTCAACTCAACGCGACGCGCCCCCGCTTCGCCCGGCCTGAAGCGCCGCCGCCAGACGCACGAAAGTGGGGGGATCCAGCATCTCGGGCCGCACCGCGGGATCGATCGAGAGTTGCCTCAGTACCGCCTCCGCATCTCCCGCAAAACGCAGCTCGGGAGCCGTGCGCAGCGTCTTCTGGAGCTGCTTCCGCCGGCGGTTGAAGCACGCGCGCGTCAGCGCCCTGAGCGCCGCGCGATCCACCTCGGCGGCGTCAGGCCGCGGTTCCAGGCGCACCACCGCCGAATCGACCGCCGGGACGGGGCGGAACGCCTGGCGTCCCACGCGGAAGGCGAGCGACGCTTCCGCCGTCGCCTGCACCCCGACCGAGAGCGCGCCGTACGCCTTGATACCGGGCGGCGCGACGATTCGCTCCGCCACTTCCCTCTGCACCGTCAGCACGATGCGGATGGCGGCTGGCTCGAGTTCGAGAAAGGCGAAGACGAGCGGCGACGTGATGTTGTAGGGGACGTTCGACACCACGCGCACCGCAGCGGGTCCCCGCACGAAGTCCGCCAGTGCGAGGCGGAGCGCGTCGCCTTCGACCACATCCACGTCCGGCCGATCCCCCCAGCGCTCGCGGAGCCCGCCGGCGAGATCGCGATCCTTCTCGATGAGGACGAGGCGGCGGCAACAGCCGACGAGGTACTGGCTCAGTTCACCGTGTCCCGGCCCGACCTCGAGCACGACGTCCGCGGGCTGCGGGTCGAGTTCGCGCACGATCTTGCGCTGGATGTTCGGGTCGACGAGGAAGTTCTGGCCGAGCGCGCGCTTCGGCCGGGGGCGTTCGGTCCTTCCGGAGGTCACAGGGAAGCCGCGACGGCCGTCCGGTCGTCCAGTCTCATCTCGTCATCGCTGTCCGCGAAGAGCGCCGCCACGAGGACCTCGGGATCGAGGTCGCCACGGTCGATCCGTCTCCGCACGCGCGCATCCGGCGTCTCGAGGGGATCGCTCAGCTCCGCGAGGCCGTCGGTGAACGCCAGCAGCGTGTCGCCCGCGGACGGAACCCGCGTCTGCCGGTACGACGGGACCGAGGCCACGCCGACCGGGGGATCGAGCGCCGTGAGACGGCGGACCCCGTCCGATCCGAGCAGGTACGCGTACGGGTGGCCCGCGTTCGCGTAGCGCAGCTCTCCGCGCCCGGGATCAATGACGCCGTAGAAGAGCGTCATGTACATCTCGGTCGCGTCGAGCGCCGCGCGCAGCTGCCCGTGCATGGCGTCGAGGACGGCCCCGGGTTCGGCCTCCACGCCCGTCGCCAGGACCACGGCACTCAGCGTGCGGGCCATGATGAGCGCGGCGGAGGGGCCATGCGAACTCACGTCGCCGAGCATGACCCCCAGGCAACCGCCGGCGAGCCGGACGAGGTAGTAGAAGTCGCCGCCCAGGGAGAGCGCCGGATCGCAGCGGGCCGCGATCCGTCCGAGATCGCGGAAATCCTCGGGCGGCGGAAGGAGCTTCAGTTGCAGGTCGCGGGCGATCTCCAGCTCGGCCAGCACCCGCTCCCGGCGCAACCGTCGCGCGAGGAGCCGCTCCCGCGACTGCTCCCCCTCGGCCACGGCCCCGATCCAGCCCGCGAGCAGCGTCGCGGCGTCATCGCCGCGGCTCGCCGGCTCGTGGACCAGGCGCAGCCGTCCCGCATCGCCCAGCGGCCACGTCTCCCGAACCTCCGGCGGGCCGTTCGGTTCCTCATCATCCTCCCAGCTGTCGAACAGCACCTGCGAGCCGTCCTCGAACAGCCGGTCGAGCCGGAATCTGAGACCGGTGACATCGGCAAAGCGTCGCAGGAGAGGTTCGATCCTCACGAGCGGATCCGGCGCGCCGCGGAACGAGAGGGTGACCCTGTTGCCGATCTCGTTGAACGCAACGCCGTCCGCGAGCTGCCTCAGAAGGAAGAGGCCGCGCCCCCGGGGCCGGCCGATACCTTCCGCCGAGACCGGATCCGGCACGGCGTCGGGATCGAACCCGCTTCCCTCGTCCGAGACTTTCACGCGCAGGCCCTCCGCGTACGCCCTCGCCGAGACGCGCACGACGGCGCCGGGGCGGTCGCCGCTCCCGTAGATGATCGCATTGGCCACGGCCTCGCCGAGCGCGACCCGGAGTCTGAACGCCGTCTCGCGATCCAGGTCGGCAAGGTGCCGGCATGCCACGACGACCCTCTCCACCACGGCGCGCTGGTAGCGCACGCTCGACGGAAACACGACGCGTATGTGCCCCGACTCGTCGACGTCCAGGTTGAGATCGGGCGCTTCCGCGGGCGAGGTGTGCTTCCGCCACACGAACCCGAGTTCGGCCGCGTTGAGCGGATAAAAGAGGTAGTCGGTCCAGTCCTCGGCCAGTGCCGAACCCAGACGGTCGATCCACGCTCCATCGATGAGCGCCACCAGCGCCGACGCGGCGCCGAAGCGCCGGTGCAGATACGGCATCGTTGCCCGCGGCTCCGCGACATCCACCAGGATGAGATCCGTTGGGAGCACCTTCAGGGGGCGCCCGAAGAGCCCGCGGACTTCGGGAGGGGGGTCAATCTCCGCGGCCGCGGCCGCGACGGCGTGGAGAATGTCCGGCCGGCTCGAGAGGACCAGGATGCGGGCCGGAGCACCGTCCGTCATACCGGAGCCGCGGCTCCGGTCAGGATTCGCCGAGCGCGGCTGCCCGGGACTCGGCGATCTCGAACAGCGAATCCAGTCTCGTCAGGGCGAAGAGCCGCTGAAGGTCCTCGTTCAGTCCGGTCAGCGTCAGGCGTCCCCCCGCGTCGCGGATGTGCTTGGAGAGACTGACGAGCACCCCCAGGCCGGAGGAGTCGATGTAGTCGGCCTCGGTGAAATCTATCACGAAGTCGGTGTCTCCCACCGCCAGACGCGCGAGCACGCGTTCCTTGAACTCGCCGCGGTTGTTGATCGTGAGCTGGCCGCCCACCGCGACGAGGGTATTGGCTCCCAGCGCTTCGATCGAAAACGTCATCCTTCGCTCCCGGGTGACATGAGGGCCGTGATGCAGGCGACATCCACGATATCGGACACGGACGCGCCGCGGGAGAGGTCGTTCAGCGGTCGCCGCAGTCCCTGAAGGACAGGTCCCAGGGCGCGCGCGCCGGCAAGTCGCTCGAGCAGCTTGTACGCGATGTTCGCGGCATCGAGGCCGGGGAAGACGAGCAGGTTCGCGCGGCCGGCCACCGGAGATCCGGGAGCCTTCAGCGCCGCGACTTCCGGAACGAGCGCGGCATCGGCCTGCAGTTCACCCTCCGCCGCGATGTCCGGTCGGCGGCGGCGGAAGATGTCCAGCGCCTCTCGCACATGCTCGACCGCCGGCCCCGCCGCCGAGCCGAGCGTGGAGTATGAGAGAAACGCGACGACCGGTTCCTCTCCGGCGATGGCGCGGTGCGCGTCGCAGGCGGCAGAAGCGCTTTCCGCCATCTGGGCCGGGGTCGGCGCCGGGACGACCGCCGCGTCCGTAAGCGTGAGCACCCGTTCGCCGGGCTCGGGAAACACCATGTAGAAGGCGGCGGAGACCGTTTCCACGCCGTCGGCCAGGCCGACCACCCGCAGCCCGGCGCGGATGACGTCGGCCGTCGCATGCGCGGCGCCGGCCACGACCCCATCCAGCTCTCCCGCCGCGAGGCGTTGCGCGGCAGCCTCGAGGCCGCCCGCGCCGGCGGGGACCTCCACCGGGCGTACCCACCCCTCCTCCCGCAACCGGCGAATCGCCAGCGCGGTGCGCGGCTCGTCCGCCTCCGGGAAGCCGATGCGCCGCTCGAGGGCGGCGGCCCGCGCCCTCAGCCGGCCGATGAAGCCGAGCCGCTCCGGCGACGTCACCTGGCAGTCCGTGGCGACTATGCGTCGCGCCCGAACGCGCGGTCCATGCGGGCCTTCACGACCGGGCTCACGAAGTCCGTCACATCTCCGCCCAGCCGTCCGACTTCGCGCACGAGCGAGGAGCTCAGGAACGTGTGGCGCGTCGAGGGCGCCATGAAGAGGACTTCGACGTCGGGCCAGAGCGAGCGGTTCATGAGCGCCATCTGAAACTCGTACTCGAAGTCGCTCACGGCCCGCAGCCCGCGGACGATGATCCGGGCCCTGCGGGCACGGGCAAAATCCACGAGCAGACCCGAGAAGGAGGTCGCCTCGATCCGGGGTTCGTCCGCAAACACCTCGCGGATCAGATCGACGCGTTCCTCGATCTCGAACAGCCCCGACTTGGCCTGCGTGGCCGTCTCGGCGACGGCGACGATCAGGCGCTCGACGACCCCCAGGCTCCTGCGCACGATGTCCTCGTGTCCGACCGTCAGCGGGTCGAACGAGCCGGGGTACACGGCGACGGCGTTGTTCATCGGGTTCCCCGTCAGAGTGTTGGGGTTGACGCGTCGGCCGGAGCCCGGAAGCGGCTGACGCAGGTGTCACCGTATTCCCTCGTCCAATCGGCCGCGGCCGCCCATTCGGCGTCCGGACGATGCTCGACCCACAGCTGTGAGGCGAACGGACGGGCTCGGAAGCGCTCGACCAGCCGCGCGCCGCCGGTGGACGCATACGGTGGATCCGCGAGGATCAGGTCGAGCGGCGCGCCCGGTCCGGCCGCATCTTCCGGTTCGTCGAGACCGTCGACCCAGGCGATGGCGTCGTCTCGCACGACGCGAGATCGGTCCGCGAGATCGAGCGTCGCGACATTGCGACGCAGCAGCGCCACAGCCCCGCGATCCGACTCGACAAAATGAACGTGCGCCGCACCTCGCGACAGCGCCTCGATGCCCAAAGCCCCGGAGCCGGCGTAGAGGTCGGCGACCCGCGCCCCGTCGACATCGCCCGCGAGCGCGGAGAACCAGGCCTCCCGCACCCGCTCCGCCGTCGGACGGGTACGCCGTCCACGGGGGGCGTCGATGAAGCGGCCGCCCAGGTCGCCCGCGATGATGCGAAGCCTCAAATGACCGGGCGCGTCAGGCGAGAACCCCCGGGTAGAGGATGATCCCGCAACCCTCGCAGACGGCGAGATGCCGCCGCGCCCGGATCTCGGCCTGTTGCTGTTTCGGTATCGCCGTGTAGCAGCGGCCGCACACCCCGTCGCCGGTGAGTTCGGCAAGCGCCGCCTGGCGCCCGCCTCCGCCCGCCGTCCGGTACAGCTGCAGCGCCCGGCGGTCCAGCCGGCTTTCATGCGTTTCCCGGCTCGCGCCGCAATTCTGAAGATCTCCCTCCAGGGTCGCCCGCAGTTCCTCCGCGGCGGCGCTCCGCTCCGCCAGCCGTGCCGCGGCCTCCCGCAACTCCGCCTCCGCCGCCTTGAGCGCCCCGCGCGCCGTCTCCACGTCCTGCATGGCGTCGAGCTGGTCATCCTCCGCCGCCCGCAGGTTGCGCCGGGCCGTGTCCGTTTCGCTCCGCACCGCGAGATGTTGCTGCATGTTCGCCACCGCGACCGAGCGCGCTTCGAGGCGCTTGAGCGTCGCCCTGCCGGCCTCCACCGCCCGGTGGAACTGCCGCACGCGCCCTTCCGCCTCCTCCGCTTCCGCCCGGATCCGCGCGACCTGCGACTCCAGCGTCTCCACGGTTTCCCGGAGCCCGGCCTCCTCCCGGCCGAGACTCTCGAGTTCATCCTCTATCTTCAGGATCTTGTGATCAATCTCCTGAAGAGTGAGTAACTCCTCGACGATATCGCTCGCTTGCATACGCTCTCCGGCTGTCATCGCTGCGTCGCCCCGGCAGGCGGGGGGCGTCTCGCCTCCGCCGCCGGCATGAACGCTCCCGACTCGCCCGCGGCACGAAGTTCGCGCACGAGTTCCTGTTTCTCACCCAACAATCGACGTTGCTGCTCCGGCTCCGCAAGCTCGATGGCGCGGCCAATCTCCTCGATCCGTTCCCGATGCCGTCGATAGAGAAGCCGGCGCACCACGGCGTCGAATACCCGAGCGGCGTCCGGAAGCTCCCGGTCGGACTCCCGCAACGTCTTCGCCAATTCCCCGGTCTCGGCGGAGGCGGTTGTCCAGTCCGGAGAATCGACCCCCTCGTCCGATGCCGCCGACAGGATCTCGAACAGTTCGCGGCCGCGCGGGTCGGACATGTGGCCGGGGACGATGCCGACGCGCACGGCCTGCCGCGTGAGCGCCGGATCGCGCACGAGCAGGAGAAGAAAATCGTGCTCCGTTCGCGACACCGGAGACGGCCCGCGACGGGGACGGCCCGCGCCGGCGGCGGAGGGACGGCGTCGAAGCCGGGAACGTTCGAGGCGCGCGATTTCATCCACGAGCGTGTCGCGCCGTATGCCCAGTCCTTCCACCGCCCTGTCCACGTAGATGTCGCGGAGCGCCGGATCGGAGACCGCCCTCAGGGTGCTGAGCAGGCCATCCACCGCGCGGCGGCGCCCCTCGACCCGGTCGAGGTACCCCTCGCGGCGGAGGATCTGGAGCTTCCGCTCGAGGAGATCCACCGCGTCGTCCAGGAGCTGCCGGATGGCGGCCGGGCCGTCCCGCCGGATGAGGGAGTCCGGATCTTCGCCGGAAGGGAGCGACACGACCATCGGGTGGATTCCGGCGGCCAACAGGATATCCCCCGTCCGGAAGGTCGCGCGCAGCCCGGCGAGGTCGCTGTCGTAGAGCAGATAGGCCCGTTTCGTGTATCGGCCGATGCGGCGCGCCTGGTCCGCCGTGAAGGAGGTCCCCAGCCCCGCGACCGCGAAGCCGAGGCCGGCCCGGTGCAGCGCGATCACGTCGGTAAACCCCTCCGCGATCGCCGCGTGGCCCTCCCGACGCATGGCGTGCCGGGCCCGGTTGAGGCCGTACAGCTCTTCCCCCTTGTGAAAGACGGGCGATTCGGGCGAGTTGATGTACTTGGGCGCATCGGAGGAGGCGTCGAGGATGCGGCCGCCGAAGCCGATCGGCCGGTCGCGCAGGTCGTGGATCGTGAACATCAGACGCCCGCGAAAACGGTCGTACGGCTCCTCCGCCCTCTCGCTCGTCGCGAGCAGCCCGAGTTCGAGCAGCGTGCGCTCCTCGATCCCGTGTCGGGCCGCCGCGGAACGGAGCGCCCGCCATTCGTCGTCCGCGTAGCCCAGCCCGAAGTCGAGCGCTTCCTCCAGCGACAGTCCGCGCCCCTTGAGATAGTCGCGCGCCCCGGCGCCGGCCGGTTCGCGCAGCCGGCCCTGGAACCACTCGGCCGCAAAGGCGAGCACGCCCCGCAGCGGCGCATACGGATCCTCGCGCCGCTCCTCCCGGTCCGGAACCTCTATCCCGACTCTCGCGCCCACGTGGCGCACCGCCTCCGGGAAGTCGAATCCGAGGTGCTTCATCAGGAAGCCGTAGACGTCCCCGCCCTCCCCGCAGACGAAGCACTTGAACATCTGGCGCTGCGGGTCGACGGAGAAGTTCGGGCCGTCGCCGCCGTGCAGGGGACAGGGGCCGCGGTAGCTCTTGCCCGATCGTCGAAGCTGGACGTACTCGCCCACGACCTCGAGGATGTCCGCCCGGGCCCGGATGTCCTCTACGAGGCTGTCGCTCACCACGAGCCCTCCCCCGAGCCGGGGCCCGAGCGGCCCATCATCCCGCGCACCGCGCGCAACCCGCGTTCACTCGAATTCCACGACCGTGACGCCCGTGCCTCCTTCGTTCGGCTCACCGGTTCTGGAGAGCCGGATCCGCGGATCCCCGGCGAGCAGTTGCCCGACCCGCTCCCGCAGCGCGCCCGTTCCCTTCCCGTGAATGATCCTGAGCCACGGGAGGTCTCCGACCACGGCCGCATCAACGGCCGGGTTGAGCGCCCCCTCCACCTCGTCGACGCGCAACCCCCTGAGATCGACCTCCGTGGCGACGCTGAAGTCCGGCCGGCGCTGCGGCGGTCCGCCGGCTTCCCGGACCCCGGCCGCCCCGGACGAACGGTTCGCCGGTGCAGAATGGGGCGCCAGGTCCCGCAGCGGTACCGTGAGCCGCAGTTCGCCCACTTCGATGACGCCGCGATCGTCACGAATCTCGACGAGGCGCGCCGGCCGGTCGGACGCGTCCCAGCGCACGGTATCGCCGACGCCGACCGTTCGCTCCGCCGACGAAGGGGACGAAGGGGTGGAATCGCCCAGCGAGCGAAGCGCGCGCGAAGACGCCCGGAGCGCGCGCTCCACTTCGCCCCGCGCGGACCGCTTCGCCTCCCGTCGGCGCACCTCATCCCCCGCGGCGAATTCGGCCTCGAGGCGTGAGATCGCACCCTCCACCCGCTCTCGCGCCTCCCGCAGCGCCGCGAGCCGCGCCGCTTCCCGTCGACGAGCGGCGGCGCGCTCCGAATCGGCGAGGGCGGTCTCCCTGGACGCGAGGTCGCGTTCGCGCTCGGCCGTTTCTCCGGCCCGGCGCTCGAGTTGGGCCCGGAGGTCCTCGACCTCGCCCCGTTCGGCCTCGAGGCGGGCGAGGAGCGTGTCCAGCGAGACGTGCTCCGGCCCGAGCCGGTCGCGCGCATCGGCGAGGACGTCATCCGGAACCCCCAGCCGCGCCGCGATGACGAGCGCGTAGCTGCGGCCGGGCCGGTCCCTCACCAGGCGGTACGTGGGCTCGAGCCGCGTTCCATCGAACTCCAGCGAGGCGTTCACCGCCGCCGCCTTCTCGTCGGCGAGGCGCTTGAGGTCGCCGAGGTGCGTCGTCGCCACCGTGAGACGCGCCTGCCGAGCCAGGCGCCGCAGCGATGCCGCCGCAAGCGCGCCCCCCTCGGCCGGATCCGTCGCGCTGCCGATCTCGTCGAAGAGAACGAGGTCCCGCGCTCCGGCCTCGTTCAGGATCTCGGCCAGGTTGCGCGCCTGCGCGCCGAAGGTGGAGAGCGACGCTTCGATCGACTGTTCGTCCCCGATGACCGCGAAGAAGCGACCGAAGAACGGGATCCGGCTCCCGGCGCCGAGCGGCGGCAGGACGCCGCTCTGCGAGAGGGCGCACAGCAGGCCTAGCGTCTTGAGAAACACCGTCTTCCCGCCCGCGTTCGGCCCCGACACGAGAAGGACGCGCTCATCCGCCGACAGGTCGAGGTCGAACGGGACGGCTCCGGCGGCGTCGAGGGCGAGAAGAGGATGACGAGCGCCGCGAACGTGGATTCCTTCGGAGGATGCATCGACGAAGGCGGGGGGCGATGCGTCCATCTCGTCCGCGAAGAGCGCGCGGGCGCGGAGCGAGTCCAGCTCCACGAGAGCGGCGTAGGAGAGGGCGAGTTCCGTCGCGCGGGCGCGCACGGCCGAAGAGAGGTCCCGCAAGATCCGGTCCACCTCGCGTGCTTCGCCGAGTTCCAGTTCACGGATCTCGTTCATCGCCTCGATGGCGCGCGACGGCTCGACGAACAGGGTCTGGCGGCTGGCGGAAGCGTCGTGGACGAGACCGCCGGCGATCCCCTTGCCCTCGCGGCGGACGGGGATGCAGTAGCGGCCGTTGCGGACCGTGACCGAGGCGTCGCGCACGCGAACGCGCTCCGGGAGCGAGCGGGCGTAGCGGGTGAGTTCGTCGACGAGCCGGCCGCGCCGCGTCGCGAGCGCCCGGCGGATGCGCCGAAGCTCCTGCGAGGCTCCATCCGCGACCGCTCCCGTCGCATCGAAGGTGCGCGCAATCCGTTTCTCGAGGACCGCCTCCCCCCACAACCGGCTGACGTGCTCCGCCGGGAGCCCGTCGGGATCGAGGCGCGCCTCCAGTCGGCTCACGGCGCGCGCGACGGCCATGACCTGTCCGCACGCGAGCAATTGAGGCGGCTCCAGCGCCGCGTCCTCGATCGCGAGCCGCCGGAGGGCTCCGTCCAGCGGCGCGATCGGATCCAGTACCCACCCGTCCCGGCTGCCGATGAGTTCCCGAAGTTCGTGCACGGCCGCGAGCGAGCGGCGCGCGGATGCCGCATCCGGAAGCGGCCGGAGTCGGCGCACCGCGGAGCGGCCCGCTTCCGATACGGCGCGTTCGCCGACCGCCGCCAGCACGCGGTCGAACTCGATCACCCTGAGCGCGTGATCCACGGCGGCTACCCGGGCGGCCAGCCCATGCGGCGAGCGCCGAGCACGTGGAAGTGCAGGTGCGGCACGGCCTGGCCGCCGTCTTCGCCGACATTCGTGACCACGCGGTACCCGCCGCCCAGCCCCTCCGCGTCGGCTACGGCCGCGCAGGCGAGCAGGAGCCGGGTTCCGAGCGGCCCTTCCGAGAGCGTCGCGAGGCTCGACACATGCGCCCGGGGGATCACGAGCACATGCACCGGCGCCTGGGGTTCGAGGTCCCCGAACGCCACCCAGTCGTCCCCCTCGGCGACGATCGTGGCCTCGATCTCCCCCGAAGCGATGCTGCAGAATACGCAGTCCGTCATGTCGTCCCCTCGTCGGCTGCCTCGTCGCCTGCTTCGTTATCTGCCTCGTTTTCGTCCCACGCCAGCACCGCCGCTGCCGCCGCCACGGCGACCACCGCGGCGGTCTCGAACCTCAACGCGGCCGGACCCAGGGAAACCGGTTCGAAGCCGGCCTCCAGGCAGCGACGCCGCTCCGCACTCGTCAAGCCTCCCTCCGGCCCCACCGCGACGGTCAGTCCGCCTGCGGCGCGCGACCCCTTCCGGCCGCAAGCGATTCCGGCCGAGAGCCAGGGCCGCCCAGCTGCGTCGGCCAGCCACCCGGCTCCGTCGTGGCGGACGAGCGCCTCCTCCGGCGCCCGGGATCCCTTCAGCCGGGGGAGCCAACTGCGGCCCGACTGCTTCAGCGCCGCCCTCACGCGGCCCTCCGCCCGGCGCAGAAAGCCGTCGGAGCGACCGGCATCCGCCACGGAGCGCGACCGCTCCCACTCGATCCAGGTGATCGTGGCGGCGCCCAGCTCCACGACCTTCTCGACGAGCCACAGGGACCGCTCGCGATTCGCCACGGGGGCCCAGAGGTGCAGCGGGAGCAGGGGTTCCGGCGGAACGGGAGCGAGCAGCCGACAGCTGGCGCGGCGCCGGTCCAGGGCAACGAGTTCCGCCTCCCAGCGGGCTCCCGCGCCGTCGATGACCGCGAGACGACGGCCGGGGCGGATCCGGGCGGCGCGGACATGGCTCACCTCGTCGATCGCGAGGTCGGCCCGCGCCCCGGCCTCCAGACCCGCAAGACCATCGGCGAAGAACATCTGATCGCTCACGAGGGGCAACGTATCCGTCGTCGGCGGGCCATCGCCACCGACGTCGCGCGCTTCACCACGGAGCCTTTTCCGGCAGCGCCTCGACACCTTATGTTCGCTCCGCCGAAGCGGCCCGCCCAGCACGAGTAGTCTCGCGCGGCCTCCGGCTTCCCGACATTCTTCCCGGCATTGCGGGCCAGCCAAGGGCGACTCAACTCGCGCGAGGGCTTTTGAACGAAACAGGGACCGTCGAAGCCATTTCCGGGTCCGCCGCTCCGGGCGCGGACCCTTCCGTAGAATCCCGGTCCATCGACACGATCCGCACGCTCGCCATGGACGCCGTCCAGCGAGCTGGCTCCGGGCACCCCGGCACGGCGATGGCGCTCGCCCCCGTGGCGTACACCCTGTGGATGCGCCACATGCGCTACAGCCCGGGGGACCCCGCCTGGTTCGGCCGGGACCGGTTCGTGCTCTCCGCCGGCCACGCCGCGATCCTCCAGTATGCCGTTCTCCACCTCACCGGGTTCGACCTCCCCCTTGACGAAATCCGCAATTTCCGGCGGGCGGGGAGTTGCACCGCGGGCCACCCCGAGTACGGCCACGTCAACGGCGTCGAGACGACCACCGGCCCGCTGGGCCAGGGCGTCGCGAACTCCGTGGGGATGGCGATCGCCGAAGCGCATCTCGCGGCGGTGTTCAACCGGCCGGGCCATGCGATCGTCGATCACCGGACGTACGTCATCTGCAGCGACGGCGACCTCATGGAGGGCGTCTCGTACGAGGCGGCCTCGCTGGCCGGACACCTGGGCCTCGGCAAGCTTCTCTGGCTCTACGACGACAACAGGATCACGATCGATGGCGACATCGATCTCGCGTTTTCGGAGGATGTGCGCGGGCGATTCAAGTCAATGGGATGGCACGTGCAGTCCGTCGGGGACGCGAACGACCTGGCGGCGCTCGACGCGGCGATCGAAGGCGCGCGGAGCGTGGAGGACCGCCCGTCACTGATCATCGTCCGCTCGCACATCGGCTACGGCGCCCCGAACAAGCAGGACACGGCCGCCGCGCACGGCGCGCCGCTCGGCGAGGAAGAGGTTCGGCTCACCAAGGAAGTGTACGGCTGGCCGGCGGAACCTCCGTTCCTCGTGCCGGACGCCGTCCGGAGCCACATGGGGCAGCAGGTCGCACGCGGTGAAGCATCCGCCGCGGAGTGGGGAGCGCGCTTCGAGCGCTACCGCGCCGAGCACCCGAAGCTGGCCGCGGAATTCGAACGCCGCATCCGGTCGGATCTGCCGGACGCGTGGGAAGAGAAGTTGCCGAGCTTCGGCCCGGACGACGACCCGATCGCCACGCGGGCCGCTTCCGGCCGGATCCTGACCGCGCTCGCCCCCCGCCTCCCCGAACTCATTGGCGGGAGCGCCGACCTGTCGGGCTCGAACAACACGTTGATCGACTCGCCGAACTTCTCGCGGGACGCACCCGAGGGCCGCAACCTGCGGTGGGGCATCCGCGAGCACGCGATGGCCTCCATCGCGAACGGACTCGTCCTCCACGGCGGCATCCGGCCATACATCGCCACGTTCTTCACCTTCACGGACTACGCCCGGCCGTCGATGCGGCTCGCCGCGCTGATGGGACTGCCCAACATCTACGTGATGACGCACGACTCGATCGGCCTCGGGGCCGACGGGCCAACGCACCAGCCGATCGAACACCTCGCCTCCTTCCGGGCAATGCCCGGCGTCGTCGTGCTGCGCCCCGCCGACCCGGAGGAGACCGTTCAGGCGTGGCGCGTCGCGATCGAGCGCGGCTCGGGGCCGACGATTCTCGTGCTCACGCGCCAGAAGGTCTCCCATCTCGAGCGCGCGGCCGGCACCGCCCGCGATGGGGTGGGACGCGGCGCCTACGTGCTCAGGCCGGAGCCCGGCCCCCTTCAGGTCGTGCTCCTCGGGACCGGTTCCGAGCTGCAGGTGGCGGTCGAGGCGGCGAGCGTCCTCGAAGCCGGGGGAATGTCGGCGCGCGTGGTCTCCTTCCCGAGCTGGGAGCTGTTCCGCGCACAGCCCGCGGCCTACCGGGACGACGTCCTTCCCCCCGGCGTGCCGCGGGTCGCGATCGAAGCCGGCGCCACCCTCGGGTGGACGGAATGGGTGGGGCGGGACGGCGCCGTCATCGGGATCGACCGCTTCGGCCAGTCCGCATCGGCGGCGGACAACTTCGCCCATTTCGGCTTCACCGCGGAGGCCGTCGTCGCGCGGGCCCTGGAAGCGCTCTCGGCGCAAGGGTCGCGGTGAAGCTCGCCATCGGGGCGGATCACGCGGGCGTAGGCTACAAGGATGTGCTCGCCGCCGAGCTTCGCGATGCGGGCCACGACATCGTCGATGTCGGCACGCACGGCACCGACTCGGTCGACTACCCCGACTTCGCCTTCGCCGTCGCCGAACGGGTGGCGCATGGCGACGCGGAACGCGGCATCGTCATCTGCGGGTCGGCCGTTGGCGTCTGTATCGCCGCCAACAAGGTGCCGGGCGTGCGGGCGGGCGTATGCCACGACACGTACTCGGCGGCGCAGGGGGTCGATCACGACGACATGAACGTCCTCTGCATGGGGGAGCGCGTCATCGGGATCGCCCTCGCCCGCGCGATCACCGAGGCCTTCCTGGCCGCGGATTTTTCGGCCGAGCCGAGGCATCGGAGACGGCTCGACAAAGTTCTGGACATCGAAGCCAGACACCTGAAATCAGACACCTGAGACCCACGATGGGGAGGGGAGAGAGATGAGCGCGCTGCTTCAGCTTCAGGAGCACGGCCAGAGCTATTGGCTCGACAACCTGACGCGCGGGATGCTGGTCGACGGAGAGCTGGCTCGCCGGGTCGAGGCCGAAGGGTTGAGAGGGGTCACCTCGAACCCCGCGATCTTCCACAACGCCATCACGGGCAGCGCGCAGTACGATGAGGACATCGCCCGCTTCACCGCCGCGGGTCTCGGCGTCGAAGGCGTCTACGACCGCCTCACGATCGCCGACGTTCAGGGCGCCTGCGACGTCCTGCGGGGCGTGTGGGAGAGTTCGGGCGGGGTCGACGGATACGTTTCCCTCGAGGTTTCCCCCCATCTGGCGAACGACACGGAGGGCACGGTGCGGGAGGCCCGCCGCCTCCACGACGAGGTGGCCCGCCCCAACGTCCTCATCAAGATTCCCGGCACGCCGGCCGGCGTCCCGGCCATCCGGCAGGCGCTGTTCGAGGGCGTGAACGTGAACGTGACGCTCCTCTTCTCCATCGCCGCATACGAGGCGGTGGCGGACGCGCACACGGAGGCGCTCGAGCAGCGGATCGAAGCGGGACGGCCGGTCGATGGCGTCGCCTCCGTGGCCAGCTTTTTCGTGAGCCGGATCGACGCGCTGACCGACCGGAAGCTCGGGGCGCTGGCCGACGCCGCGGAGGGCGACGCCGCGCGCTGTGAGGCCCTGCTCGGCAAAGCAGCGATCGCCAACGCCAAACTCGCCTACGTCGGGTTTCAGCGGCGGCTGGCCACGGACCGCTGGGCCCGTCTCGCAGGACTCGGCGCCCGTCCGCAACGCATGCTGTGGGCGAGCACGAGCACGAAGAATCCCGCGTATTCCGACGTGATGTACGTCGAGCCGCTCATCGGCGACCTGACGGTCAACACCCTGCCGGAGAAGACGATCGACGCCTTCAGGGATCACGGACGCGTCGCCGGCACGCTGACCAACGGTGTCGACGAGGCCCGTCACACGATGGCGGAGTTGGCCGCCGTCGGAATCGAGCTGGACGAGATCACGGATCAGCTTCTGGCGGAGGGCGTCGAGAAGTTCGCCGTCCCCTTCGACCAGCTCCTCGCGAGTCTCGCGGAGCGGATGGCGTCGCAGCCCGCCACCGCCGTCGCGTCGGGGTCCGCTACGCCGTAAACGCCGCCTTTACGCGCTCCCAGAAGCTCGGATCCTCGCCCCGGCGCGGTTCGGGCGGCGCATCCTCGACCTCCCGCAGCGACTCCAGGATGTCGCGCTGTCGCCGGGACAGTTCGCTCGGCGTCCATGTGTGCACCCGCACCAGCTGGTCCCCGTGTCCCCCGGCCCGGAGACGCGGCATCCCCTGGCCGCGAAGCCTCAGGATCTGACCCGCCTGGATCCCCGCGGGCACCTTGAGCCGAGCCTGTCCGAGGATCGTCGGCACGTCGAGTTCGTCGCCCAGCGCCGCCTGGGAGAACGTGACGGGCAGGTCGAGGACGAGGTCATCACCCCTGCGCTCGAAGCGGTCGTGCGGCTCGACTTCCACCTGGACGATGAGATCCCCGGCCGGCCCGCCGCGCGGACCCGCGTTGCCTCGCGCGCGCAGCTTCAGGTAGTCGTCGGACGAAATCCCCGCGGGAATCTCGATGTCTACGGTTCGGTCGACCCGCACGCGCCCGGTTCGCTGGCAGTCGCGGCACTCATCGGCGACCAGGGTGCCCTCTCCGCCGCAGGCGGAGCAGGGACGCACGGAAACGAACTGTCCCAGCATCGAGCGCTGGACCATGCGAATCTCGCCGGTCCCCTCGCACGTCCCGCACGGGGACGCCTTGCTACCCGGTTCGGCGCCCGTCGAGTCGCAGCGCCCGCACGGATCCAGAGCGGAGACGCGGAGCGAGCGCCGGACCCCCTCGGCCGCCTCTTCCAGCGTGATCGCGACGGAGACCTTGAGGGTCGAACCGCGACGCGGCTGGTTCGGGGACCGCACGTCCGCGAAGAGGTCGCCGAAGCCGCCGCCTCCGAAACCGGCTCCGCCGAACTCCCGCATGAACACGTCGAACGCGTCGGAGAAGTTGTTGAATCCGGAGAACGGCGCCTCGCCTCCACCGCCGCGCCGCACCCCGGCCTCACCGTACTGGTCGTACAACTGCCGCTTCCCCGGGTCGCGGAGCACTTCCCACGCCTCCGTCACCTCCTTGAACCGCGCCTCCGCGTCGGCCGCCGAATTGCGGTCCGGATGGTACTCCATGGCGAGGCGCCGGTACGCCCGCTTCAGTTCGTCCGCGCCCGCGTCGCGAGAGACGCCGAGCAGTTCGTAGTAGTCGCGGTGTCCGCTCACGGCGTCAGCCGGGTGAGAAGGTCGGACGTGCAGTCGACGATGGAGACGACCTTGTCGTACGGCATGCGCGTCGGGCCGATCACGCCGACCGTGCCCTGCAGACTGCCGACGGCATAGTTGGCCGTGACGATAGTCAGATCCTCCAGCTCGGGCTGGCCGTGCTCGGCGCCGATCGTCACGTGCGGACCGTCCGAGCCGCCGCGGTCCCCCAGCACGGAGGCGAGCAGCTCCCGGCGCTCCGTGAGGAGCAGGAGCTCGCGCAGGCGCTCGCTCGTCGTGAACTCCGGCTGCTCGGTCAGCGCCGCGGCGCTCCCGAGGTGGATCTCGCGCTCGCGGCGGGCCCACTCGAAGATGTCCGGACCGCTGTGCACGAAGATGTTCATCAGTTCCTCGGCGCCGCGGTTGTTGAAACTCAGGTCGCCCAGCCGCTCGTGAAGCGTCGCCTGGATCTCGGAGATGGCGCTGCCCGCCAACCGCTCGTTCAGGGCCTGCGACACCGCCTGGAGCGTCGCCCGCGGCACCCGCGTCGCCACGTCCACGTACACGGTGCGCACCACGCCGGACTCGATCGTGAACACCAGGAGCACCTTCTCGCTCGAGAGCGGCACGAGTTCGAGACGCTCGAGCGTGGCCGTGGCGAGCGTCGGTCCCACCGCTAGGCCGAGTTCTCCCGTCAGAAGGCTGAGGACGCGCGCCGCCTTGCTCATGAGGTCCTCGACGCCGCCGGCGTCCGCATCCCCCAGCTCGCGTTCGATCTTCGCCTGGTCGCGCTTCCGGATGCCGCCCCAGCGCATGAGCGCATCGACGTAGTACCGGTAGGCGAGGTCGGTGGGGAGCCGTCCGGCGGACGTGTAGGGGTGGGTGAGCAGACCCTTGGCCTCGAGGTCCGCCATCGTGTTTCGGATCGTCGCGGGGGAGACGCCGAGCGCGTAGTCCTTCCCGATCCTTCGCGAGCCGGCCGGGGCGGCCGTGCGGACGAAGGAGTCGATGACCGCCGCGAGGACGGCCCGTTCGCGCTCTGTCAGTGTTGGCAGGGTCATGTTCCCTCAGCCCCGGCGAGTTCGGCGGCGATCGTGTCCAGGCGGAGCCAGCCTTCGATCGTCGCCCGCCAGCGTCCGTTCCGCTCCTCCATCCACCCGGCCCCGGCCCAATCGTCGAAGCGGGGGCCGTCCGACGAGATCCTCTGCACGACATCGGGCGTCAGTCCGCGATTCGTACGAAGACCCAGCCAGATCCGTTCCAGTTCCTCCTCTTCCGGCCCCACGCGTTCCCAGCCTTCGAGAGGGCCGCGGCCCTCCCGCAGCGCGCGTTCATACCGGTCCCAGCGGAAGACGTTCCAACTGCGGATCGGCGGGAGAAAACCATGTGCGGACGGGCCGAGGGCAAGATACGACGTTCGGTTCCAGTACGACCAGTTGTGGCGGCACTGCGCCCCCGGCCGGGCGAAGTTCGACACCTCGTACTGCTCATACCCGGCCGCGCGCAGTTCGCGCGACAGGAGCCGGTACTCCTCCGCGTAGCGCTCTTCGTCCGGCATCCCGACCCGGCCCAGGCGAATCCACTCGGCCAGCGGCGTGCGGGGTTCGACGGTCAGGCCGTAGAGACTCAGGTGGGACACGTCGAGCGCGGCGGCCGCTTCCACCTCCGCCGCGAGGTTTCGCGTCACTTCCGGGGAGAGACCGAAGATGAGGTCCACGCTCACGCGTTCGAACCCGGCATCCCTCGCCTCCGCGACCGCCTCCATGGCCCGGCGCCGGTCATGCAGCCGGCCCAGCCATTTCAGAACCGCATCGTCCAGGGCCTGCACGCCGAGACTCAGCCGGTTCACGCCCGTCGCGCGCCAGTTCGAACCGAGCCGCGCGTCGAAGGAGGCGGGGTTCGCCTCGGCCGTCCATTCCGTGCGCGCGGGGTCGATCCGGAACCAGGCGGAGATTCGCGAGGCGAGCCCTTCCATCCCCGCGGCCCCCATGAGCGAGGGCGTCCCGCCCCCCACGAAGATCGTATCGAGCGTGTCGCCTGGATCCCATCCGTTGCGCTCGAACCACCAGGCGAGTTCGGCCTCGATCGCCGCGAGCCAGCGGGACACCGGCGGCGCCGACGCGCGCTGGACGGAGAAATCGCAGTAGTGGCAGCGATGCGCGCAGAACGGAAAGTGCACGTACAGGGAGCGTGGCGGACGCCGGCCCGACATCAGCGGCCGCCCCGCCGGACGGCGGCAAAGCTCCCTCCCGGGCGGCGCTCGACCCACCCCTCGAGTTCCAGCCGTCCCAGTCCGCCGAGCACCTTCGTGACGGGCATCTCGAGACCGACGGCGAGCTCATCCGGCGAGCGGGGTCCCCGTGACAGCGCTCCGAGCAGGCGCCGGTCGCCCTCGGATCCGTCCGCCGCCGGAGCGGACCCTCCATCCGGTTCCGGCGCCTGCGGTTCGAGGCACAGCCAGCCCAGAGCGTCGAACACGTCCTGTACGCCGGCCACAAGCCCGGCGCCCTGGCGCAGCAGGCGAAGGCACCCGGCTGCGCTCCGATCATCGATCCGCCCGGGCACCGCGAGGACTTCGCGCCCCAGGTCCAGCGCATGGTCCGCGGTGTTCAGTGCCCCGCTCCTCCCGCCCGCCTCCACGACGATGACGCCGCGGGCGAGGGCGGCGATCACCCGGTTGCGGCGCGGAAACGCGGAACGCGTCGGCGGCGCCCCCGGCTCGAACTCGCTCAGCAGGACCCCGTCCGTCCGCATCCGCCGGTACAGATCCCGGTTCTCCGCCGGATACTCGCGGTCGACTCCGGTCCCAAGGACTCCAATGGTGCGCCCGCCGGCGTCGAGGGCCCCGGAATGCGCCGCCGCATCGATGCCGCGCGCCATGCCGCTGACCACCGTCCAGCCCCAGCGCCCGAGTTCCCTTCCCAGAGAATACGCCGTGCGCAACCCGTAGGACGACGCGGCCCGCGTGCCCACGACGGCGATCGTCCGCTCGGAATCCGGCGTCCCCGCGCCACGCCTGAAGAGCACGGGGGGCGGATCGGGGAGATCGCCTAGCCCCGCGGGGTAAGCGGCCTTCCCACAGTCGGTGTACCCCGCGATGCGGATCCCCTTCGCTCTCGCTTCGCGCAGGAGCGACCGCGCCGCCCCCTCGCTGGCACGGCCGAGGGCCCGGACCGTCCTCGATGTCGGAACCCGCTCGCCCCGGCGGCGCGCCGGCAGGCCTTCCGGCGCAGTATCGCGCAGCGCTTTGAGCGCCCCGGACGCCCCACCATGGCGGTCGACCAGACGCCGCACCCGGCGCAGCCCCAGACCGGGGGTGCGCGCCAGCACGAGGAGCGCCACCAACTCCCCGTCCCGCGCCCGTGCCTCCACAGAACGCTCCGTCACGGACGCCACGCTTCGCCGCCCGCGAACGGATCCGCTTCGCCGTCCCCCGCCGCGGCCTCCTTCTCCCTCTGCACGCGCGCCCACAGACCTTCGAGCGCAACGTCGAGGCCGGCCCCGGTCACGGCCGAGATCGTGAACTGGCCCCAGCTCCGGGGGGCATCGACCGATACCGGCGGTTCCGGCGCCGCGGGACTCAAGTCGGCCTTCGTCAGGAGCACGCAGTGGGATATGCCGGCGAGCGCCGCGTCGTGCGCCCGCAGTTCCTCGCGCAGCAGGTCGTACGTCGCCTGCGGATCCTCGTCGTCCACCGGCACCAGGAGCGCGAGCGTGCGCGTGCGTTCGATGTGCCGAAGGAACTGCGTGCCCAGGCCGCGCCCCTCGTGCGCCCCTTCGATGATGCCCGGGATGTCCGCCATCACGAACGACCGACTCCCGCTCAGACCCACGACTCCGAGGTTCGGTGTCAGCGTGGAGAAGGGATAGTCGGCGATCCGGGGCTTCGCTGCCGTCACGCGGGCGAGCAGCGTCGATTTTCCGGCGTTGGGCTCCCCCACCAGACCCACGTCGGCGATGAGCTTGAGTTCGAGTTCGATGTGCCGCTCCTCCCCCCACTCCCCCGGTTCCCATTCGCGCGGCGTCTGTCGGGTGGGCGAAGCGAAGCTCGCGTTGCCCCTTCCTCCGCGGCCGCCGCGGGCCACAATGAGTTCATCCCCCTCCTCGAGCAGTTCCCCGATCCGCTCTCCCGTCTCTACGTCGCGCACGAGCGTCCCGAGAGGTACGGGCAGCCGCAGATCTTCTCCCGAGGCCCCGTCCCGTTTCTTTCCCTCTCCGTGACCGGCGCGCCCGGCCTTGTAGTGCTCGCGGTACGAGTAGTCCAGCAGCGTGTCGAGCCGGCGATCCGCGACGAGGATCACGCCGCCGCCGTTTCCGCCCCGGCCGCCGGCGGGCCCGCCGCGGGGCACCCCCCTCTCGCGCCGGAAGGCGACGGCGCCCGCGCCGCCCGCCCCTCCGGTCACGTGTATTCTCGCTACGTCGACGAACACGATTCCCCCTCCACCGACAGCACCCCGACCTCGTTCCCGCACGTGTTGCGCACCACGGGGTGCGCGAAGCGCTCCAGGCGACCGATCTCCTCCGGCGCCAGCAGCGACAGCGTTGAAAGCGCGTGCACAACCGCGGGCCCCAGCGGCCGCGTGGCCCCATCCAGCACCTTGAAGGCCGCCCCCCACGCCCCCTCCGGGCTCGCCAGGCAGAACACGCCCTCCGCCCCCTCCTTGGCGAGAATCCGACCGGAGGTCGCTCGCATCAGGTTCGCGGAGAGGGCCGCGGCACCCGATACCAATGTCGGATGCGCCGTCATCGCCGTCACAACGGACCGCGCGGCCGCCTCCGACGAGGCGCCGAAATCCGCGAACGCCCGCGCCATGTCCCGCAGGGAAAGAGCCGGCGTCGGCAGGCCGCAGCCATCCGTCCCCCACGGCAGACGTTCGCAGTCTTCTCCGAGCCACGCCGAGATTTCGCGGCGGATCGTCCGCTGCAGAGCGTGCTCCGGCTCATGGTAGCCCGCCACCGACCAGCCGCGGGCGAGGCAGAACGCCAGGAGCGCCGCGTGCTGGCCCGAACAGTTGTTGTGGATCCGCCCCGGCAGGCGCCCCGCCCGGTCCATCCCCCGGGCCGCGCCGTCGTCGAACGGCCGGTGCGGCCCGCACACGAACATCTCCGGCGCCAGCTCCGCCGCGTCGATGACCGACTGTACGACCTCCAGATGCCGCGGCGTGCCGTGATGCGATGCGCACGCCAGCGCCAGCGCCTCCGCCCCGAGTCCGAGGCGTTCGAACACGCCGCCTCTGACCGCCGGAAGGATCTGGAGCGGCTTCATCGAGGAACGCCAGAAGGCCGTCAGTTTAGGGTCGCCGAAGGCGTGGCTGCGACCGGAGCAACCGGCTTCACAGACCATGCCGTACACGAGATGCGACGATTCCCGCGTGCCGGCCCGATCCACGGTGACGCGGATCGGTTCCATCACGCCTTCGGCTCCGCGGCCGGCGGCGCGAGCCGGGCCCACGCTCCGGCCGTGGCGCTGCCTTCGGTCAGATCGCCGGCCATGCGGACCAGATCGGCCGGACGGTCCACATCATACCAGGGCGGCAGCTCCGCGCAATCGAGCCCCAGCGACGCCGCGCGCGCGCGCGTCCACGCGAACAGCGTCGGCGTCGACCAGGGGGCTCCGGCGAAGAGATCGCGGGCCCGCGGCCAGGCCGTCCCGCGCAGTCCGACCGCGTAGTAGCCACCGTCCAGGCTCGGGCCAAGGGCCACCGGACTGCCCTCCAGCGCGTCGAAGGCCCGCACGACGAAATCGGCCGGGAGTGTCGGGTGGTCGCTTCCGAGCGCAACCGCGCAACCGACGCCCTCGCCGAAGGCGCGGGCGAACGCCGTGTCGAGCCGGTCGCCGAGCGAACCTTCGGGTTGAAGGCGGACGCGAGCCGCCGGGTATCGCGGGGCCAGCCGCGCCTTCGCTCCGGGACGATCGGGGACCCACAACTCCACGGCGACTCCGTCGGGCGCGAGCTTCATGGCGTCGTCGAGGAACGCCTCGTACAGAACGGCGCTCCCCTCCCCGGTCAGCTCGGGATGGAGGCGCGTCTTGACGTATCCCGGCTCGGGCAGGCGGCCGAAGACGAGGAGTCTCGGACGCTTACCATCCACGCTCAAGGCAGAGGGGTCGCCACGACCCTAGCGGGTGTTGACCTCGATCACCCCGCCCTCCGCGCCCGGCCGGCGATAGCGGGGCGGGACCATGCTCTGGTGATACAGCCGGATCGACACGATGTCCTCCGCGGGTATCCGGCGGAGCGTGGTGACCGCGTCATTCTGGTTGAAGTCGCCATCCACAACCAGCAGCGGCACGTAGTAGTCCTGCGTCTGGCGCCCGAACAGGCGGGAGCTGTCGTTGCCGCCCCTGAAGCCGATCCGGTCTTCGAAGATGATCAGTTCCCGGTGATGGGTGAGCGCCTCGTAGGCCGACCGGTACCCGGCGTCGCGAATCTCGCCGCCGGTGATGAGGAGCCGGGTGTACGTTCCGGGGCGCGGGCTGCTGGCGCACGCCATGGCCGCCATCAGAGCCATCGTGGTCGCAATCGCGGCCAACCGTCGCGTGTGCTCTCTCATCGCTCGTCTCCTTCGCATCGTCGGATCACTGGCGATCCCCGCTGGGCCCGCTGGGCTCCCCGCTCCGCGTACCCTCCGCACTCCGCTCCTCGGCGGCGCGCGCCGCGACCGTAAGCAGCGCCTCCGGCGAGTCCGCCTCCCTCAGAAGATCCACGGCGACCTGGATCTGGGCGTCACGCACGGCCCGGCTGCGGAGCTGAGGCACCTCCCCGAACTCCGCGCCGGCCAGCTCATCCGCGATGAGCCAGTCGACATAGGTCTGCGACTGGTCGAAGAGTTCCCGCTCGACCTCGGCTCCCGCCTCCACGAGCGCGGTCCAGACTCCTTCCCGCATCCCCCGCGTGACAGAGAAGCCCTCGTTGAAATCGTGTTCGTTCGAATACTCGACGGCCCACCGGAAGACGACGTTCCGCGGGATCGCCCCCGAGCGCGTCGCGAGGCGCCGCAGCTCCTGTTCCTCGGTCGAGAGCGTGTCGCGGTAGACGATCAGGTCCGGCGTAATCCCGCCGCCGCCGTACACCGTCCGGCCTCCCGCCGTCGTGAACTCCTCCCGGTCTTCCGTCTCCGACCGCGTCGCGATCGGTTCACCCGAAATCGCCACGGCGCTCGCCGCCAGGTCGCGGAGCGCGCTCTCGCGGTCGAAGTCCTTCGTGATGGAGCGGCCGGCCGGCGTGTACCAGCGGGCCGTCGTGACCTTCATGCTGTTGTTCCCGGAGAGGCCGTACAGCGTCTGCACGGAACCCTTGCCGAACGTCGTGGTGCCCACGACGACCGCGCGGTCGTGGTCCTGCAGCGCGCCGGCCACGATCTCGGATGCGCTCGCGCTGAGGCCGTCCACGACGACGACGATCGGAATATCTGCGTAGCGGTCCTCGGAGGAGGCGCGGAACAGGTAGTTCTGTTCTTCCAGGCGAGAGCGCGTTTCGACCACGGACTTGCCGCGCTCCAGGAAAAGGTCCGTGACGTCGATGCCCGCGGGCAGCAGGCCGCCGGGGTTCCGCCGCAGGTCGAGGATCAATCCGCCGGCCCCCTCATCGACGAGGCGGTCCAGCGTCGCGACCAGTTCCTCCTTCGCCTCGCGGCTGAAGCCGCGCAGCGTCACGTAGCCGATGTCGCCGTCGAGGACGAAGCCCTGCGCCTGCGCCACCTGGATGACGTCGCGCACGATCCGAATCGCGAGCGGCCGGTCCACGCCCACCCTCGCGATCGTGATGTTGACCGGCGCCCCCTTCTCTCCGCGCAGGGTGTCGACGGCCTTGTCCACCGACCAGCCCTCGGCGGACTCGCCCTCGACCTCGATGATGCGGTCGCCGACCTCGAGTCCCTCGCGGAGCGCCGGCGAGTTCGGCAGCACCTGGACGACCGTGATCCAGTCGTCCTTCACGTCGATCCGGACGCCGAGCCCTCCGTAGTTGCCCGTCGTCGTGAGACGAAGATCCTCGGAATCCCGGGGCTCGAGAAACGTGGTGTACGGGTCGCCCAGATTCTCGAGCAATCCGTCGATCGCCATCCGGTACAACTCCTCCGGCGGGATCTCATCGACGAAGCGGGCGGAGATCAGACGGTGGATCTCATCCAGGAGTCGGCGGCTTTCCCCACCGCTCGCGGCCCCGCTCTGGTTTATCAGCCAGCCTCCCGTCGCAAGGGCGATGGCGCCGACCAGCACTCCTGTCCTCCAGGATCGCTCGACTCTCATGCATCCTCCGTGGTAGCGGCCCGTGTCCTCCCCGTGTCCTCCCCGTGTCATCGCGGGGTCATCCGGGGCCGCGTTCGAGCGGCGCTCCGCCGCTACCGTCAATGTCACACCGCGCCGTCAACGAGGAAAGCTCGCCGCCCGAAAACGGTCCGGAAGCCTCTCCCGCAGGAGCGCCAGAATCCGGGCTTCGACCCGATCCGGAATCCCCGAGCCATCGAGGATCGCGATCCTTTCATCCGCGGCCGCCAGTTCCCGATACCCTTCCCGCACGCGCTCGCGGAACGATCGCTTCTCAAGCTCGATTCGATCGGGAGCGGGCCCGAAGAAGCCCAGCTGGCCGGGGTCTTCCCGATCCTGCCCCTGGCGATCCAGACCCACTTCCACCGGCACATCGAGTACGAGATACAGATCCGGAAGGAGACCGCCCGTCGCGGCGCGGGTGACCTGTTCGATCGTCTCCGCCGCGACGCCGCGCGCGCACCCCTGGTAGACCCGCGTGGAAAGCTCGAAGCGGTCGCAGACGACGACCTCTCCGCGCTCCAGGGCAGGCCGGATTACCTGCTCGACGTGGGCGCGGCGGGCCGCCGAAAAGAGCAGCAGTTCGGCGATCCCATCGAGCCGCAACTCGGGCCTGTCGAGGAGCACGCTCCGAACCGCCTCCGCGGCCGCCGTGCCGCCGGGCTCCCGCGTCACCGTGTGCGGCACGCCGGCCGCGGACAGCCGTTCGGCCAGCCGCTCGACCTGGAGCGACTTCCCCGACCCCTCCGGTCCCTCGAATACGAGAAAGCACCCGTTCATTCAGTCGTACATTCAGTCGTACATTCAGTCGTAGTACTCCACGCCGAGGTGGGTGATCTGCTCCTCCCCCTTCATCCAGCGCAATGTGTTCTTGAGCTTCCAGTGCTGGATGAAAATGTCGTGTTCCGGATACAGGTCCGGAGCCGTCTGCGGCGCCTTGAAATAGAAGGACAGCCATTCCTGGATCCCGGACAGTCCGGAGCGGGCCGCGAGATCGAGAAAGAGCGCCAGGTCCAGAACGATGGGCGCGGCGAGAATGGAGTCGCGGCACAGGAAGTCGATCTTGATCTGCATGCCGTACCCCATCCAGCCGAATATGTCGAGATTGTCCCATCCTTCCTTGTTGTCGCCGCGCGGCGGATAGTAGTTGATGCGGACCTTGTGATACATGTTCTCATAGAGGTCCGGGTACATGTCCGGCTGCAGGATATATTCGAGGGCCCCGAGCTTCGATTCTTCCTTCGTCTTGAAACTCTCCGGGTCGTCGAGCACCTCGCCGTCGCGGTTGCCGAGGATATTCGTCGAGAACCAGCCGTTGAGGCCGAGCATGCGCGCCTTGAGGCCGGGAGCCAGAATCGTCTTCATCAGCGTCTGGCCGGTCTTGAAGTCCTTCCCGGCGATCGCCACGCCCCGCTCGGCGGCGAGCGCGAGCAGCGCGGGGATGTCGCAGGTCAGGTTCGGCGCCCCGTTCGCGAACGGCACCCCCTCCATGAGCGCGGCCCATGCGTAGAGCATCGAGGGCGCGATGTCGGCATGGTTCTCCTCCATGGCCCGCTCGAAGGCGGCCAGGCTGTCGTGCACCGGACTCGGCTTCATGAAGATCTCGGTCGATGCCGCCCACACCATCACGAGCCGGTCGCACCCGTTCTCGGCCTTGAAGCGGCGGATGTCCTCGCGGAGCTGCTCGGCGAGTTCCCGCTTGTTCGCGCCCGTCTTCACGTTCGAGCCGTCGAGCTTCTTCACGTAGGCGCGGTCGAAGGCGGCCGGCATCGGCTCGATCCCGCGCATGAAGTCGGCCAGGGGGTCGATGTCCTCGGGCCGGAGGACGCCGCACACCTTGGCGGACTCGTAGGCGTTGTCGGGGATCGGGTCCCAGGCGCCGAAGATGAGGTCGTCGAGTTCGGCCAGCGGCACGAAGTCGCGGATGAGCGGGGTGCGGTTCTCCGTCCGCTTCCCGAGCCGGATCGTGTTCATCTGGGTGAGCGATCCGATGGGTCGGTTCCGCCCCCGGCGCGCCGCCTCGACGCCCGCGATGAACGTGGTCGAGACCGCTCCGAGCCCTACGAGGAGGACGCCGAGCGTTCCTTCGGCGGGGGCGATGGTTGCAGGTGATCTATCCGAATCCACGATGCCGGTTCACTCCGTGTCTGGTTCAGTTCGACTGGGGGGGCGGCTCGCCGTCGGGCCGCGTATTCCGGTACACCCACCAGATCCGCTGGAAGGCGGTCAGGTTGGTGAGAATCGCGAGGACGATGATCACGACCCTGAGCACGAGGCCCTGGTGTCCGAACATGGTTGTCTCGCCGAAGATGAGCGCGGCGAAGCCGATCAGGATGACCCGTTCCGGACGCTGCATGAGTCCGACGTAGCAGGCGATGCCGAGCGCCTCGGCGCGGGCGCGGGTATAGCTGATCATCAGCGAGCCGGCGAGCGCGAGCACGATCCAGTAGATCATCCCCACGTCGCCCAGTTCGAGACGGTAGTCGTTGTACAGGGAAAGAAGTCCCAGGTACACGACGATCTCGGACAGCCGGTCGAGCGTCGAGTCGTAGAAGGCCCCGAAGGACGACGCCAGGCCCGTGCGGCGCGCGACCGTGCCGTCGAACAGGTCGAACACGCCGCCGAGGAGGACGAGGAAGCCGGCCGTGCTCACATGATGCTGATGAAAGAAGTAGCCGGAACTGCAGGTGATGACGAAACCGAGCGTGCTGATGACGTTGGGGTGGACGCGGCGTCTCGTGAGCCACGCCATGGCCGGCTCGAAGATCGCGCGCAGCGCGCGTTCCCCCAGGTCGCGGGCCGCTCTCATGTCGGAAGGATGATCCTGCTTTCCTCGCCCTTCCGGACTCCCTCCCCGATCGCTCGATCCACCCGTTCCATGAGCTTCTCGAAGTTTGCCTGAGAAGAGATGAGGGCCTGGTAGCGGGTGTTCGTCTGGACCTGCTCCTGCAGTTCCGCGAACTCCCGTTCCTGCTCCTCGCTCGGCTGCTCGCCGCGGCCGACCGCTTCCATGAGCGCGCTCTGCAAGTCGCGCATCCGGTTGAGCAACTCCGTCGCGTCGCGGTCCTCGTCGATCTCGCGGCGGGCCGCCCGCAGGTAGGCGTATTCGGGCAACTGGGAGATGAGGCGCCCCAGGTCCTGCGCCCTCTCCAGCATGCGGTCTCGCTCGTCCATGTCTCCGGCTCGAAACGGAATCGGGAAGCACCCCGGGCCGGCACGTCGGGCCGGCGGCGGGCGGAGGCTCGAATCCCGTGCCCTTCCCGCTCGCCATCCGCGGGCCCGGGCCGACGATTCGACGCCCGAGTATAACCCGGCTTCGACCCCCACGCGACTTGAACGGCCGGGGGCTACTGCTCGTCGGAGCGCCCCCTCCGCGCCGAGGCGAATCGCGGCCGGCCGGCAAGGTCGACGCGCACGCGGCAGTCCGTGAGGATCGGCTCGGCCTCAAGCAGCGCCAGGACGGCCGGGCCCTGGGACATGCCGATTTCGAGGAAGAGGGCGCCGCCTTTCCGGAGACGGGCCGCGGCGCCGGAGACGACGGTGCGAATCACGTCCAGTCCGTCTTCTCCTCCGTCCAGCGCGGCGCGGGGCTCGTGGTCCCGGACGACGGGGTCGAGGGCGGTCCATTCCGGGGTCGCGACGTAGGGCGGGTTGGAGATGATGAGATCGAAAACTTCGCCGGTCTCGAGCGCGGACCATACGTCGGGCGGACAGCGCCGGAGTTCGACCCCCTCGGCGCCCGCCCGCCCGGCGTTCTCGCGGGCCTGGTCGAGCGCGGCCTCCGATACGTCGAGCCCGACGACGCGGCCCGCGATGCCCTCGTCGAGGAGCGCGATCGCGATGGCGCCCGATCCGACGCCGATGTCGAGTGCGTCGACGGGCGTGCCCCGGCCGCGGTGCCAGGCGGCGACGAGGTCGAGCAGCTGCTCGGTCTCGGGCCGCGGGATGAGAGCGCGGCCATCCGACACGAGGCGGACGCGCCGGAAGTCGACCGTGCCTTCAATGTGCTGAAGCGGCTGCCCCTCGAGGCGGCGGGACACCGCGCGCGCTACCGCGGCCGCGCCCGGCGGATCGACCCGCTCCCCGCCGGCGAGGCCGAGTTCGCTCACGGGCAGCGCGAGCGCCGCGGCCACCAGGCGCTCGGCCTCGACCCGCGGCGACTCCAATCCGGCCAGTTCGAGTTCACGCCGCACGCCCTGCACGATCTCCCGCCGCGTCGGGCCCGCCGGGCGGCGCCCCGCCCCGCCCGGCGGCGGATCGATCATCCGGCGCCCGCCGCCATCCGCTCCTCCGTCCCCGCAAGCCGCAGTGCCTCGACGACCTCGTCCAGGTCGCCCGCGAGGATCGCTTCGAGGCGGTGGCTCGTGAAGTGGATGCGGTGGTCCGTCACCCGGTTCTGGGGGAAGTTGTACGTCCGGATCTTCATGGAACGGTCGCCCGTCCCCACCTGCGTGCGCCGCTCGCGGGCCCGCTCGGCTTCCTGCTCGGCGACCAGCCGGTCGAGCAGCCGGCTCCGCAGCACCTTGAGCGCCCGCGCCTTGTTCTTGTGCTGCGACTTCTCGTCCTGGCACGACACGACGAGCCCGGTCGGGCCGTGCGTGATCCGCACGGCCGAATCGGTCGTGTTCACCGACTGTCCGCCGGGGCCGGAGGAACGGAACACGTCGATCTTGAGGTCGGCGGGGTCGATCTCGACGTCCACTTCCTCCGCCTCGGGGAGGACGGCCACGGTCGCCGCGGAGGTATGCAGCCGGCCCTGGCTTTCGGTCTCGGGCACGCGCTGGACGCGGTGGACGCCGGATTCGTAGCGGAGACGGCCGTAGGCATCGGACCCGCGCACGACGAAGACGATCTCCTTGAGCCCGCCGAGCGTGCCCTCGCTGGTGCTGATGAGTTCCACGTCCCAGCCGGACTCCTGGGCGAAGCGCGCGTACATCCGGTACAGATCCGCCGCGAAGAGCGCGGCCTCGTCCCCCCCGGTCCCGGCGCGGATCTCCACCACGGCGGGCCGGTCGTCCAGCGGGTCCTTCGGCACCAGGAGCCGGCGGAGTTCTTCCCGCGCCTCCTCGCGATCGGCCTCCAGCTCGGCGACCTCGGCCGTGGCCATTTCGGCCAGCTCGCCCTCGGATTCCGCGGCAACCTCCCGCGCCTGGCGCAGGTCATCGAGCAGTTTGAAGTGGCGCTCCGCCGCGCGCGCCACCGGCTCCAGCGCCGAGTGTTCGCGCGCCGCGTCCCGCAGGAGGGCCATGTCCGACAGCACCTCCGGCTCCGCCATCCGGCGCGCCAGCGCCTCGTACCGCTCGACGGCTTCCCGCAGGCGACCCTCGAGCGTGTCCCAATCCGACATCATTCGTGTCGAGCGCCGGACGCCTCCGGCTCAGGCCTCTGCCGCTACCGTTTCCTGCTCCGCCGCCGCTTCCTGCTCCTCCGCCGCTTTTTGCTCCGTTTGCTCGTTGTCGCGGCCGGCCCTCCGGTCGCCATACTTGGCGATGAACCGCTCCACGCGACCCGCCGTGTCGACGAGCTTCTGCCGCCCCGTGAAGAAGGGGTGGCAGTGCGAACAGATTTCGACGTGGATCTCGCCCACCGTCGAGGCGGTCTCCGTTTCCCGGCCGCACGCACAGGTGATCTTCGCGGGCGCGTACTCCGGATGTATGCCTGCCTTCATGTCTTCCCCACACGCTGGTTGTCTGCCTCCCGGCGGAGGCGTCTGCGGAACAGCCCTGTAACCTAGCCGGAGCGGCGCCGCCGCTGCAAACGCGCGATGGACTCCCGGCTGCACTTCCGGGATCGTGCGCCCGGCGCTGGCGGAAGGTAGACTCTCAACCATGACCTACGATGCGTTGATCGTCCTGCTCGACTTCCACTACTGGGCGCGCGACGGCACGCTGGACGCCGTCGAGCGCATCTCGCCCGAGGACTTCCGCCGGGACCTCGGGAGCAGCTTCGGCTCCATCCGCGACACGCTCGCCCACGTCGTATCGGCCGAATGGGTCTGGTGTTCACGCTGGCGGGGACACTTCCCGACAGAGCATCTGCCCGCCGCCGGCTTCGAGACGGCGGGCGACATTCGCGCGCGCTGGCTGGAGGAGGAGGCGCGTGTCCGCCGCTTCGTCGCGGAACTCGGTCCCGAGGAGATCCACCGCGTGATGGACTACCGGTTCTTCGATGGCAAACCGATGCGCGCCGTCTTCTGGCACATGCTGCAGCACGTCGTCAACCACGCGACCTACCACCGAGGTCAGGTGACGACGATGCTCCGCCAGCTCGGCGCCGATCCACCCCGGAACCAGGGCCTCATCGGCTTCTATCTCGAGCAGACCTAGTTCGGCGTCAGCATCAGGCGGTCGGCGACGGCGGCTTCCACGCGCTCGCGGGAGTAGTAGAGCGGGAAGAAGCGGTCTTTCGCCCAGCCCTCGAACAGGTTGCGGTACATGGGATCGTCCGGGTCTCCGCCCTGCCCCGGCGTGTTCGTGAACACGGCCGTGTCCCAGTCCCCCGCCTCCGCGATGATCCGGAAGGACGGGCCCGACGTCTGGTTGTCCCCGCCCCCCGTCTGGTTCACGGTGAAGCCGTTGCCTCCGCGCGGGAGCGGCCCCACCTCAAGGCGGGCCCGCATCTCGGCGTTCACGATCCCGGACAGCGGGTGCCGGAACCGGGCGTGCTTGAAGCGCACGTCGCCGTAGCGCCAGGGGTCGCCGCCGAAGCGATCCTCCAGTCCCTCCAGTGCGTCGCCCAGGGTGCGGGCGAGGAAGACGTCCCGGCCGGCCACGGGATCCCCGTCTCCGAGCGGTGCGAACCACATGGGCGGGGAACCGAGCCAGTCGATGATCTTCTTCATCGACAGGCGCCCCAGCGACGCGCGGACTTCGGCGGGCACGGCGAGCGGCACCATCTGCCGCTGCAGCTCGCGCTCCCAGGACACGTAGATCGCGGCCTCGCGGGACTCCGGGGCGAGCGCGAAATCCCAGTCGAGCAGCTCGCCCCGCGCCGACGCCGACGCGGCGGGCAGATCGACGCCGCGCAGCATCGGCACCAGCGAGCGCGCGGGGAGCGACACGTAGTCCGTCGCCAGCTGCATCATCTCCGCCATCGTGAACCGCTTTCCCGTCGCGAGGACTTCGTCGATGCGCGCGCTCCGGAAGGGGTCGCTCCAGCTCCAGCCCACCGCGTCGCGGTGCTCGTAGCCGGGCGGGACGAGGTTCTGGTTCGCCGTCGACCAGAACCCCTTGTCGGGGTTGAACACGTGCGGCTTGTGTACGATCTCGAGGTAGCCGTCCCACTCGTAGCGGCCGTCCCCCGGCACGGGGACGAGGCCCGACCAGTTGCGGCGGATGGGCGCGATCCCCACGGACTGCCAGCCGATGTTCCCGTCCACGTCGGCCCACACCATGTTTTCGCCGGGGATGTTCGAGTAGTTGCAGGCGTCCCGGAATTCCTCCCACGTCTTCGCCTGGTTCATGCGCAGGCTGGCGAGGTAGGGGGCGCCGCCGATCTCCATCCACCCCGCGCGCACCGCGTAGGCCAGGTCGTTGGCGCGGTCCTCGTACACGACGGGTCCGTGCCGCGTGTATCGGTGCCGCACCCGCTCCGGGTCCCGCCCCTCGACCGGAATCTCATCGTCGATGACCCGCATCGCCTCCCAGTCGCCCTGATACCAGTAGCGGTCCGGGTCGTCCGGGTGGGTGCGGTACACGTAGAGGTCCTCCGCGTCGGTCTGGAAGACGGTGAGTCCCCACGCCCCGTACCCGTTGTGCCCGATCGAGATGCCGGGGAGGACGGGCTCGCCCCCGCCGATCACGTTCCAGCCCGGTCCGACGAGGTGGACCAGGTAGCGCAGCGAGGGGGCCGCCTGCACCCGGTGCGGGTCGTTCGCCATGATCGCGTGGCCGCTCAGCGTGCGGCTCCCCGCCACCACCCAGTTGTTGCTGCCCGTCCCCATCCGCTCCGCCTCGAGGCGTTCCGCTTCGTACGCTTCGGCCTCGGCTTCCTCCCGGAGCGTCCGCAGGGCGAAGGCCTCCGCGTCGGACGCGGTGGCGCGGAAGCGGGGATCGATGTCCCCGGGCTGGAACCGGACGGGTCCGCGGAACGCCCGGTACACGTCGAGGATCTCGCGCCGCAGAAGCGACCCGTCGACCGCAGGGTCGAGATCGATGTCCGGCTCCCCCGGATGGAAGTAGGAGACCTCCTTCACCTTTTCCGCGCCCACCGCCGCGACGGCGATCCCGAGATCGAGTTCCTGCCCGATGTTCATGAGCAGGCCCTGGTGGCGGGAGATCACGACATCGGGCGTCCATGGCTGCGGACGGATCCCCAGCATCTCGAACTCGACGGGCAGCAGGTCCGGATCGCGCCCGGTCTCGGCGATGTACGCGTTGATCCCGTCCGTGAAGGCCCGGATGATGTCGGCGCCGCGCGGGTGATAGTGGTTCAGTTCCGCTTCCAGGTCGCCGCGGAAGCGGAACAGCCGCGCGCCGCGGTCGCGCTCCAGCTCACGGGAACCGAGGATCTCGGAGACCGTGCCGGTGGCCTGGCGGCGCCACAGTTCGAACTGGAAGAGCCGGTCGCGCGCGGCGCTGTACCCCTGCGCGAAGAAGAGGTCGTGCTCCGTCTCCGCGTAGATGTGGCTCACGCCCCACAGGTCCTTGAGGATCTCGACGCCGGCCTCGAGCCCGGGCACCCGCAGCGTCTCCGCATCGACCGTTTCGAAGGCGGCGACCCGGTCCGGCAGGCCGGTCCGGAGGTCGTCGACGGTCGGGGCGGGGGGCAGAGGCTTTCCGGAACCCTGCCACACCGGCAACAGCAGGATGGACGCGAACAGCGCGACGGATCGAACCCGCATCGGACTCTCCTATGACCCTGTGGCTTTTTTCTGCTCCGACTCGCTCTCCGCCTGGTCTCCGCTCCCGGCCTCCGTCTCGCCGGCGCCGCCGACGCTCGCCCGGAGCGCGGCCATGAGGTCGATGACCTGCGCCGTCGTCTCTTCCTCGACGGGCGCGGTGATCTCCGTGCCGTCCGCGACCTTCCGCTCGACCGCCTCGAGCATGCGCTGTCCGACCTCATCCTCGTACCTCGACGGATCGAAGTTCTCCGAGGCGATCTGCTCGATCAGCTGCACGGCGAGGCCGAGTTCCGCTTCGGCGACCTCGCCCTCTCCCGACGGCACGTCGGCGATGTCCCGCACCTCGTGCGCGTAGTGCAGTTGTTCCAGCACGAGGTGATCTCCGACCGGCCGCACGAGAACGAGATACTGCTTGCCGCGCGCCGCGTACTTTGCGAGCGCGGCCCAGCCCGTCTGCTTCATCGCGGCTCCGAGGAGACGGTAGGCCTTGTCTCCTCCCCGCGCAGGTCCGAGGTAGTACGTCTTACCGATATACGCCCGCTCGACCTGGTCCACCGGGACGAATTCGACGATCTCGATCGCCTGCGTCGCCTCCGCCTCCAACGCCTTCAGTTCCTCCGGCTTGAACGTCACGTACTGGCCCTTCGCGAACTGGTAACCCTTCACGAGATCGCGGCGCTCGACCGGTTCTCCGGTCTTGGCGTCCACGTACTGCTGCTTCACGCGGGTGCCCTCGGGCGAGAGGAAGTTGAAGCGGACCTTGTGGGAGTTCTCGGCGGACGAATAGAGCTGGCACGGGATCGAAACGAGCCCGAACGAGATCGTCGCCGTCGCGATGGGTCGGGGTGACATGCTGCGCCTCTCCGTGTGCGCGCCGAACCGCCGGCGCGATGCCAGGCCCCGGCTCTGATGCCGAACCGGGGGGCGGAATAATAGGTTGCGGCCCGGATTGTCGCACAGAGCGCGGGCAATCCGAAGCCGGCGGACCGGAACCAGCATCGGGAGGGGTGCGGCGAGCATGCCCCGCGAAAAACTCGAGGAATACCGGGACAAGCGAGCTTCCGAGCGCACGCCGGAGCCCTTCGGCGGGGCGCCCGCGACGGGTGTCGGCGTCTTCGTCGTCCAGTTGCACGCGGCCACCCGGCGGCACTACGACCTGCGCCTGGAGATCGGAGGCGTCCTCGTCTCGTGGGCGGTGCCGAAGGGGATCTCGGCCGACCCCGCCGACAGGAAACTCGCCGTTCACGTCGAGGATCATCCGGTCGAGTACATCGAGTTCGAGGGCGTGATTCCGGCCGGCGAGTACGGCGGCGGCGAGATGATCGTGTGGGACATCGGCCGCTGCATCATGCTCGAGGATCCGGAGGAGGGGCTGGAGAAGGGCAAGCTCCTGTTCGAGCTTCGAGGCCACAAGCTCAAGGGTGTGTGGACGCTCGTGCGGATCGAGAAGGGGGAGACGGGGAAGGAGTGGCTGCTGATCCGGGAGCGGCGCGGCGGGCACCCAATCCTCGGGGACGGGTCGCTCCCCGAGAGTTCCATCCTGTCCGGGCTTACCGTCGAGCAGATGGCGCGGCGGGAGGAGGGCTGGTATCCGGGGGACGATGTGGCCGCGGCCCTCGAGGCGGCGGGCGCGCCGGAGCGGCCGGTCGACCCTTCGGATGTGGAGTTCATGCTCGCCCAGCCGCGCGAAGATGCGTTCGACGACCCGGCGTGGCACTTCGAACTCAAACTCGACGGCTACCGCATGCTGGCCTCGGCGATCGACGGCGAGGCAAGCCTCCTGACGCGCAACGGACACGACGCGCTTCCGACTTTCCCGGATATCGCGCGGGCTCTGCGCAAACTCCCTTTCCGGCGGGTCGTCATGGACGGCGAAGTCGTCGTCCACGACGCGGCGGGGTACCCGAGCTTCCGGCGCCTGCAGAAGCGCGCGAGGCTCTCGCGCCCGCTCGATATCCGGCGGGCCTCGTTCGCGGCGCCGGCGAGTTTCTACGCCTTCGACCTCCTCGCCTTCGACGGGCACGACCTGCGCGACCTTCCGCTCTCCGACCGGCGCCGTTTCCTGCGCGACGCGGTGCCGGAGGCGGGTCCGATCCGCTTCAGCGAACACTTCGAGGGCTGTGGGGAGGCGCTGCTTCGGCAGGTGCAGGAGATGGGCCTGGAGGGGATCATGGCCAAGCGTGCCAGCTCCCGGTACGCCGGCGGCCGCTCCCCCGACTGGCGGAAGATCCACGCGGCCCGCCGGGACCGGTTCGTCATCGTCGGCTTCACGAGCCCGGCCGGCTCGCGGACGGGCTTCGGGGCGCTCCACCTCGGCGCCTACGGTGCCGCCGACTCGCCAGCGGGAGCGTCGGCAGGCGACGACGACCTCGCCCTGCACTACGTCGGCCGCGTCGGGACGGGCTTCGACGACGAGACGCTGACAGCCCTCCGGACCCGGCTCGACGAGCTGACGTCGGATGCCCCCGCGTTCGTGACCCCGGCCCCGCCGGAGACGAACACACCTGGGTCGAGCCCCGCCTCGTCGCGGACATCCGCTACAAGGAAGTCACCGAGGGCGGCCTGCTTCGGCACGCCGTCTTCCTGGGCCTCACGGATGTACTCCCAACGGACTGCCGGCTTCCGCGCGACCCGCGCGCGGCGCTCGCGGACCCGGTGCGCGTCGACACTTCGCCCCCGCCCGTCGAGGAGCTGCCGCTCTCGAATCTGGACAAGGTGTTCTGGCCGGAGGAGGGATATACGAAGGGCGATCTGATCGCGTACTACCGCGACATCGCGCCGTGGCTGCTGAAGTTCCTGGAGGACCGGCCCCTCGTGCTGACGCGCTATCCGGATGGGATCGACGGAAAATCCTTCTTCCAGAAGAACGCGCCGGGATTCCAGCCCGAATGGGTGCGCACGGAGGCAATCTGGAGCGAGGGCTCCGAGCGCGACATCCATTACTTCATCGCCGATGACCCGGCGACGCTGGTGTTCGTCGCGAACCTCGGGGCCATCCCGCTGCACGTGTGGGCGAGCCGCATCGGGAGCCTGGACCGCCCCGACTGGTGCCTGCTCGACCTCGATCCGAAGCACAAGCGCGACGGCGAGGAGGTGTACGCTCCCTTCGAGGACGTCGTAGAGGTCGCGCGCACGATCGGCGACATGTGCGAGGAGATTGGGCTGCCCAGCTATCCGAAGACGAGCGGGTCCTCTGGCATCCACGTGATGATCCCGCTCGGGGGGCAACTCGATTATGAGCAGTCGCGCACGCTCGCGCTCCTCCTCGCGAAGGCGGTGGCGGCGGAGATCCCCGGCCGGGCCACGATCGTGCGGAACCCGGCGGGACGAGACGGCAAGATCTACCTCGACTACGTCCAGAACGGCCGCGGACGGCTCGTGGTGGCGCCCTATTCCGTCCGTCCGCGCGCCGGGGCGACGGTATCGGCGCCGCTGGCCTGGGCCGAGGTGGGAGAGGGGCTCTCGATGGAGGACTTCACGATTCACACGATGCCGGAGAGGGCCCGGGAACTGGACGCGGATCCGCTTCTGGGCGTGCTGTCGGACGAGCCGGACCTCATGGCGGCGCTCGACGCGCTGCAGCGAAGGATGGGCGGGTGAGCGCCGCGGAGGGCAGGCAGGGGAGCGCCGCGGAGGGCAGCGCGCGTACTCCGCCCAGGCGGCTGAAGGGCATTCCGGGGTTCGACATCGACGGGGTGGCGCGGGCGGCGGCGGGCGACTCCGGCATCCTCCGGCTCGAGAACCTCGACACCGACCTGCGCCCGCCCGCGGCGGCCGTGGCCACCACCCGCGCCGCGCTCGACTCGCCGGCCGCCAACAGCTACCTGCCCTTCACGGGACGGGCCGACCTCCGCGCGGCGGCCGCCCGGCACGTCGGCCGGCTCGCCGGGCGGGAATACGACCCGGACCGGGAGTGCGTGATCACCGCGGGCGGCACCGAAGGCCTGTTCAACGCCCTGCTCGCCACGGTGGATCCGGGCGACGAGGTGATCCTCACCGACCCCACGTACGCCGGCATGCTCCAGCGCGTGCGGCTGGCGGGTGCGCTCCCCCGGCTCGCACCCTGGGTCTTCGACTCCGCAGGGGGCTGGCGCCTCGACCTCGACGCCCTCTCCGGGTGCGTCGGCAGCCGAACCCGGGCGCTCTTCATCATGAACCCGTCCATGCCGTCCGGGGGCGTGCTCGACGCCGACGACTGGGCGTTCCTCGCGGCGCTGTGTGAGCGTCACGACCTGTGGCTCATCTACAACGCCGCGATGGAGCGCATCCTCTACGACGGCCGTCCCTACCTGCACCCGGCCGGCCTCCCGGGCATGCGCGACCGCACGCTCACGGTGGGCTCGGTCTCCAAGGAGCACCGCATGATCGGTTGGCGCACGGGCTGGATCGTCGGGCCCGCCGTCGTCATGGCGGATGTGGCCAAGGTCGGGATCTACAACGTCGTAACGGGCGTCGGGATCGGGCAGCCCGGCGCGCTGGCCGCGCTGACCGCCGCGGACGAAGCGGAGGATGTGGCCGCGAGCGTGCGGCGCTGGGAGCGGCGCCGGGACGCAGTGCTGGAGGCGCTCCGGGACTACCCGGTCCGCCCCGCCGCCGGAGGCTGGTCGCTCCTCGTCGACACCCGGCCCCTCGGCCTCACCGCCCGCGAGCTCTCCGGACGGCTCCTCGCCCGCGCGGGCGTCGCCGCCACACCCATGGACGCCTGGGGCGGCCCCGACGCCGAACACCAACTCCGCCTCGTATTCAGCAACGAACCCGCCGCCCGCCTCCAAACCCTCGGCGACCGCTTCGCCCGAATCGCGTAGCTTGCTGTTGGGGTTAGGTTCGTTGCGTGCAGTGTGTCAGAAACTAATTTATATTTCTGACTGTTGAAACGAAAAAAACGGAAGGGAACCATGCCGGGACTCCCAAGCCAGATCGCGGAACACGCAGCCACGCTGCCGGAAGGCACACCAATTCGTGCCAACGGCCTGCTCCATCTGGGAAACCGGGCGGCCGTCGACCAGGCGCTCTCCCGCCTCGCCCGGCAAGGGCTGCTGTTGCGAGTCTGCCGGGGCGTCTACGTGCGTCCGATAGAAACCCGGTTCGGCGTTCGCGCGCCCGGTGCCGCGACCGTCATTGAAGCACTTTCGGCCTTGTGGGGAGAAACCATCGTCCCGAGCGGCGGGGCGGCCGCGAACGTCCTCGGCCTGACGACTCAAGTGCCGGTCCGATTGGTGTACCTCACGTCGGGCCCGAATCGAGTGTTGCGGTTGTATGCCTTGATCATCCGCCTGCGTCATGCGCCACGCTGGCAGCTCGTTGCTCCGGGACGACCCGCCGGACTGGCCATTCGTGCCCTGGCCTGGCTGGGCCCTGCGGAAGTGGAACGGAACATCGAGCAGATCGAGCGCAAGCTCGGCCCGGCAGATCTCGCGGAACTCGCAGCTACACGCCCGATCCTGCCCCTATGGATCGCGACGCCTCTCAGCGCCCTGGTCGCTCGTGGGTAAGGTTCGATTCCAGACTCTGTCCGCACCGGAACGGCGTGAGGCACTCGAAACCGCCACGAGCCTTGGCGGCCGTCCCGCGCACCTGCTCGAAAAGGACATCTGGGTCGTCCAGACCCTTTCCGTACTCTTCGAGGCGCCATACGGCCAGGACCTGGTGTTCAAGGGCGGGACATCGCTGGCCAAGGCCTACCGCGCGATCCACCGTTTCTCCGAGGATGTCGACATCACATATGACATCCGCCGCTTCGCTCCGGAACTGGTCTCCGGAGCTGGGGAGGAGGCGCTTCCCCCGACGCGAAGCCAGGAACGTCGCTGGACACGGATGATCCGTTCGAGGCTAGCGGAATGGGCCAGAGACGAAGCGGTTCCGGTCATCCGCGAGGGGCTGGCCCGAAGCGGATTTCCGGCCCGGGTGCGAGCCGACGCCGACCGCATCTACGTCGGTTACGAACCTCTGTTCGACGATTATGGCTTCGTCCTGCCGGAAGTGTTCGTGGAGTTTGGCGCGCGGTCGACGGGTGAGCCCCGAGAGGAGCGGCGCATCGAATGCGACGCCGCTTCGTCGATAAGCGATGTCCATCTCCCGTCGGCGACACCTTTGGTGATGTTGGCCGAGCGTACCTTCTGGGAGAAGGCTACGGCGATACATGTCTTCTGCCGTCGACGCACACAGCGCGGGACGCGTCTCTCCAGACATTGGCACGACCTGGTTCGGTTGGACGACACCGGCTACGTGGAGAGAGCGCTACCGGACCGTGAACTTGCTCGTTCCGTGGCTCGCCACAAGTCGCTTTTCTTCCGGGAGAGGGACAGGTCAGGAGACTGGATCGACTACGAAGCGGCCGTTTCCGGCGGGCTTCAACTGTGCCCCGACGGTCCCTTCAGGGAAGCTCTCGCCGACGACTATGAAAAGATGCTGCGCGATGGCATGCTGTTCGATGATGAGGAAGCGTTCGAGGAGATCATCGATCGCTGCGCCGACATCGAGCAGAGGGCAAATCGCGGCTGAGGCCACCGCCGCTCCTAGTCTTCGAGGCGGAGGGCGAGGAGGTTGGGCCAGAGTTTGCCGGTGACGAGGAAGACGCCGGTGTCGGGGACGTAGGCGATGCCGTTGAGTACGGCTTCGATGTCTCCGGGCTTGCGGGCGCTGAGGGGGACGCTCGAGAGGTCGATTTCGCCGAGCACCTCTCCGGTGGCCTTGTCGATGCGGACGATGAGGTCGGTCTGGTAGACGTTGGCGTAGATCCAGTCGTCCACGCATTCGAGTTCGTTCAGCCGACCCTGCCGCGACCCGGCCCGCGTGACCTCGACCGTCGCGAGAACCGTAAAGTCCTGCGGGCTCCGGCGCTCGAGCGCGCTCGATCCATCGGACATCCAGAGCGAGTCGCCGTCGTAGCAGAGGCCCCAGCCCTCACCCTCGTAGGCGAACTCCCGGAGCACCTCGAAGGTCTCGAGATCGTAGATGAAGGCCCGGCCGGACTTCCATGTGAGTTGCACGAGTTCCGAGTCCACCCGGGCGAGTCCTTCGCCGAAAAGGGCCGAGTCCACCGCGACGCTCGCCAGGACTTCGCCGGTCGGCACGTCCACCCGCCGCACGCTCGATTCGCCGTAGCGGCCGGTGCTCTCGAGGAGTTGTCCGTCGTGGAAGAGGAGTCCCTGCGTGTACGCGGCGGGATCGTGCGGAAACGTCCCCAGGATCTCGTACGGGATGGACGGAACCGAGGGGGCTGCGCAGCCCGCCAGCGCGCAGAGGACAAGCGTCCACAGGCCGCGGGAGCCCGCCCGCGGCGTCACCCGTCGCATCGCGGTGGCATCAGCGGTGGCCTCAGATGAGATCGAGGACGGTCTCGACGGCGCGGCGCCCCTCGGCGGACGCGCCGGTCCAGTTCTGGTGCCCGCGCAGTTCGGAATGCCCGATCGCGACGCGGCCGAACGGTTCGCGAATCACATCCGGCGGGGCCGGGGCTCCGTCGCGTCCGAAGAAGAAGCCGGGTCCGGGCGCCACATAGGCGTGCCCCCACCGATTGAGCACGAGGCCGGCGATGTCCTCGGCCGGATCGAAGCCGCCCTCCGCGAAAAGCTCGACCATCTGCGCGCGCAGCCGTCTCTCGTACTCCGTGAAGGACGTGCTCAGCATCTCCGTGCGGCCCGCCATCCCCTGGTCCGCCGGCGATGGGCCGGGCGACTCGTACGTGATGTAGAAGGTCAGCATCGTCGGGTGATCGGGCGCGTGGACGGGCCGGTAATCTCCCGCGTACATGGGCCGCCGGATGTTGCACGAGAAGCCGAGGTCGCCCTCGTAGAAGCAGCCGGCGATCCCGAGGCGGTCGAGGAAGCGCCAGTTCCGGAGCGCTACGTTCGCGACGAGGATCGGCCCGTGGCGGAAGTGCTCGTAGGCCGCGCGGTGCCCGTCCGGCAGGTCGGCGGCGATGTAGCGGTTCATCCATCCCCCGCTCGCGAGCACGACACCTTCCGCTTCGACCGACCAGGCGCGATCCCCGTGCACGTAGGTGACGCGCACGCGGCCGTCGCCGTTCCCGGTGTGGCGCACGTCGATCGCGGTACATCCGAGCCGCAGGCGCGCGGGCTGATCCGGCCGGTCGATCGCGCCGAAGTCGATCGCCCCGTTCAGCACGTCCCCCAGGGTGCGCTCGCCCGCGATCCCGTCAGGCACGACGTCCTTCACGAAGTAGCGGGCGATCCCCGCGTTCCCGCCGGGGAAGGAGTGGAAGGTCATGCCGTCGTAGCGGGACGGGAGCCCGAAGCCGGGCAGGTCGAAGTGCATCCCCCACCACGCGGAGATCGCGTCGCAGCCGAGCCCGATGATGCTGGCGAGGATCGGATCCACATACGCGGTCACCTCCGGCGGCAGGCCGAGCACATCCTCGTAGTAGGCCTTGAGCGTCATGCCGTCGAGCCACGGCCCGGGGTTGTCCGGTCCCCCGGGGGCGTCCGGCGGCACGTGGTCCGTGACCCGGGCGTTCCGCCAGCGTTCGAAGCCCTCCCGCACCTCCGGCGTCCAGGGTGCGCGCGAGGTGTCGCCGAAGAGGCCGTTGACCCAGCCTCCCGACCCTCCCGACCAGCCCGGCCGGCCGCCGCGCCGCGTCCCGCCGAAGTAGTGCCCGATGGAGAACTGGTCCTGCACCCAGTGCATGAAGCCGTAGTTCTCGAGCGGCGCCTTCACCTGGCCGGCGTCGGGCGCGTACTCGAACTCGCGCGGGATCCCCAGCGTCGTGAAGTAGTCATCCGGCTCTCCCGTGGGCGGGCGCACGCCGAAGTCGTTCGACCCCTGCGGCCCGGCCAGGCGCACGCCGTCGACCATGATGTCGTTGCGTTTCGCCTCGCCGCCGAACACGGGGTGGTTGTCGAGGACGAGACAGCGGCCCGAGGGCCGGTGCCGCTTGAAGTGGTGCGCGGCGGAGAGTCCCGCGAGCCCGCCGCCGACGATCACGACGTCGAAACGCTCCCCTGTGTCCGTCACCCCTCCGCCTGGAGCCCGCCCATCGCGGACCCAGTGCGCCGAGCGGACGACCTCCGGCGTGTTCCCGTGCGAGGACGCGTAGTCCCCCACCCCGCCGGGCCCGTACCAGTCCGGCCCCAGCGCGTCGGACCATGGCTCCGAAGCCATCCCCGGAACCGCGATGCCGCTGCCGCCTCCAGGAGCTTCGGTCCCGCACCCGAGGAGCGCGGAGCCCGCGATCCCGGCCCCCGCCAACTGGACGAAGTCGCGCCGCGTAATCTCCCGGTCGAGCCCGAGTTCCCTGTCCGACCTGCCGGTCCCGTCGCGGCTCATCGCGTCGTCACTGGGTTGTCTTCACTGGGTCGTCGTTCCGCTCGTCCGGTAGCGCTCGAACCAGGCGAGGATGTGCTGCACCTTGCTGATGAGGCCGCTCGGACGCGCGCCGATGCTGTGGTTCGCCTCGGGAATCCGCACGAGCACCGACGGCACCTTCCGGATCCTCAGCGCCTGGTAGAACTGCTCCGACTCCGACATCGGCGTGCGCCAGTCGACCTCTCCGGTGATGAGCATGGTCGGCGTGGTCACGTTCGCGATGTGGTGCACCGGCGACCGCTCCATGTAGTGCTCGAGGTTGTCCCACGGCGCGCCCGGGAACCAGTAGTTGATCCCGCCGCTGCCTCCCATGTCCGCGGTCAGGACCCACGAATACCAGTTGATGACGGGCTTCTGCGACGCGGCCGCCGCGAAACGGTCCGTGTGCGTCACGATCCAGGCCGTCAGCACGCCGCCGCCCGAGCCGCCGGTGACGAACAGCTGGTCCTCGTCGATGTATCCGCGCGAGATCACTTCATCGACGCCGGACATGAGGTCGTCGAAGTCGTAACTCGGATACGCGTGGTGGATCTCGTTCCCGAAATCCTCGCCATAGCTCGTACTCCCGCGCGGGTTCGTGTAGAGGACGACGTACCCTGCCGAGGCGAACAACTGGACCTCGGCGCTGAAGCGGTCACCGTAGTTGGCGAACGGCCCGCCGTGGATCTCGAGCAGGAGCGGATACTTGCGGCCCGGGTCGAAGTCCGGCGGCTTCACGATCCAGCCCTGGATGTCGAGTCCGTCGTGCGAGGACTTGTACCAGACCTCCTCCGTCTCCCCGATCGCCTTCTGCGCGAAGAGGTCCTCGTTCAGGTGCGTGAGCCGCTGCCAGTCGCCGCCGCGATTCGTCACCGCGAGATCCGCCGGGTGGTCGGGCGTCCCGTAGGTGTAGGCGAAACGGTCGTTGCCGGAGGTGGAGAAGGTACCGCCCCCATAGGGACGGCCGATCGACAGACCCTGCACGCTGGAGACGATGTCCGTCACGTTCCCGTCGAGGTCGACGTGGGCCAGCCGCGTGTTCCCCTCGGTGTCGTACTGGAAGAAGAGCCCCGCCCCATCGCTCGCCCAGTGCACGTTTCCGATCGAGCGGTCGAGGTCGTCGGCGATGAGGCGCGAGCCGGACCCGTCGCGGTTCATCACGTACAGCTTCGACACCTGGTGTCCGAGGAAACGGTCATCGTAGCCGGTGTAGGCGATCATGCCGCCGTCCGGCGACACGACGGGGCCGGAGTCCGGTCCGCGCCGGTCCGTGAGCTGCCGGACCGCCCCATCCGCCACGGAGAACTCGAAGACCTCGGAGTCCCGTACGTACTCCCAGTCGTCGCGCCGGGTGGCCGAGATCAGCAGGTGCTGCGAATCGGGCGTCCACTCGGGCGTCCCGCCGTGGTTGTAGGGGCCGTGCGTGACCTGGCGCGGCGTCCCTCCCTCCGCGGGGAGGACGAAGACGTGGGAGTAGCCGACCGGCAGGAAGCCCTGGCTGTCGGAGCGGTAGTAGAGCCGCTCGTACGTCGTGGCGGGCGGCGCCCACGTCGCGCCTTCGGGCTTGGCCGGCATCTGCGCGAAGGGCGGCGGCGTGTCCGGGACGAACATGCTGAAGGCGATCATGCTCCCGTCGGGGGACCAGGCGAGACCGCCAGGGCCGCGCTCCAGCTGCGTGAGGAGGGCCGTCTGTCCGGTGTCCATCCAGCGCAGATAGAGCTGCGCCTTCCCGTGCTCGTCGCTCGCGACGTAAAGGAGTTTCGTGCCGTCCGGCGACCAGCGCGGGGACGAGAAGTTCTTCTGTCCGGTGAGGAGCGGACGGTGGTTCGAACCGTCGTAGTCGACGATCCACAGGTTGCTGCGCTGACGGTCGGTCATGATGTCCATCGAGGACCGCACGTAGACGACCCGGGAACCATCGGGCGAGATCCGCGGATCGCCGGCGATCTCGAGTTCGAACACGTCCGCCGGGCCGAAGTGGTCCGGGTCCCGCTCCTGTCCGGCGAGCGGACCGGCGGGGGCGAGGATGGCGAGCGCGAGCGCGCCGGCGGCCACCCGGAAGGCGATCGCGGAGCTGACGACCCTGTGTTCTCGTGACGACGTCATGATTCCTCCTGGACTGCATTCGATCCCTGCGGGACGTCCCGTGGCAGTCAAGGTAGCGCCTTTCCCGCCGCCGGATAGGTTGCCCGGCATGAACGATCGTGAGTTTTCGGTGCCGGAGACGATCCGCTGGGCTCCCGGGGGCCGGAGCGCGCTGATTCTCGACCAGACGCTCCTTCCCGCGGTCCATGAGGAGAAGGAACTCTCGACCCTCGAGGACTTCATCGAGGCGATCGTCAGCCTGCGCGTGCGGGGGGCGCCGCTCATCGGGATCACGGCCGCCATCGGGCTCGCGGCCCTGGCGCGGCAGTCCGCCGCCGAAGGCATCTCGGCGGACGGGCTGCGGGAGCGCTTCGCCGGCTGGGCCGAGGGGCTCGCGAACGCCCGGCCGACGGCGGTCAACCTCGCGTGGGCGGTCCGCCGCCAGCGGGCCCGGCTGGAGGCAGCCCCCGGCGACGCGGGAGAGCTGGCCGCGGCGCTGGCGGCCGAGGCCGACGCCATCCACGCGGAGGACCGCCGCATGTGCCGCGCGATCGGCGGGCACGCGGCAGCGCTGCTTGCGGGCGGCGAGTCCGTGATCACGCATTGCAACGCGGGGTCGCTCGCGACAGGCGGCATCGGGACGGCCCTCGCCCCGGTCTACGTCGCGGCGGAGGCCGGCCGCCGGGTGCGCGTGTTCGCCGACGAGACCCGCCCGCTCCTGCAGGGGAGCCGCCTCACCGCCTGGGAGCTTGCCCGCGCCGGCATCGAGGTCACCGTGCTGGCCGACAACATGGCGGGGTCGCTCTTCGCCTCGAACCCGCCGGACATCGCCTTCGTGGGCTCCGACCGCATCGCCGCCAACGGTGACGTGGCGAACAAGATCGGCACCTACCCGCTGGCCGTGCTGGCGCATCGCCACGGCGTGCCGTTTTACGTGCTCGCGCCGACCTCGACGGTGGACCTCGGGACGCCCACCGGCGCCGACATCCCGATCGAACACCGCGACCCGGACGAGGTCCGCCGCGGCTTCGGCCCCCTACTCGCCCCCGAGGAGGCCGGCGTCTACAGCCCCGCCTTCGACATCACGCCACACGAACTCGTGACGGGCATCGTCACCGAGCGCGGCATCCACCGCCCGCCGTACACCGATTCCCTCGCCGCCGCCGTCCGCGCGGCCGAAGCGGAGCGACGCCGCAAACCGTAGCGAACGTGCCGTTACCGGTCGTGGTGGAGAATCGGGAGGTACGCCTTCCACGGCCCGACCTCGTCCTCGAACTGGTGGGCGACGACGCGCGCGATCTGCGCGATGTGGTTCAGGTCGTGGACGGCCCAGGTGGTGAGCAGTTGCCGCAGCGTGACCTCGCCCAGTTCCGGGTGCAGTCCGCCCGCGTCCAGATCGGCCTCGCCTTCGAACACTTCCCTCAGCGCCGCGAGTCCGGTCTCGCGCAGGGTCTCGAACTCCGTAAGCAGTTCATCCAGCGAGCGGTCCCGTGTGCGTTCGATATGCGCGAACCGGTCGAACGGCGGAAACGCTTGTTCGCGCCCGTGTTCCAGGATCCAGCGCGCCCGCGGTATCCAGTCGTCGATCTCGCCCTGGACAAGATGTCCGAGCACGCTGAAGGGGCTGAACGTCCCTTCGCCCTCGTCGGCGTGCAGGAGGTCGGGCGGCAGGTCCTCGAGCAGCACGCGCACGGTCCCGGGCGTGCGGGCGAGGAGCGTGAGGATGTCCTCCGCCAGCGCCTCGTCCTCGATGATCGTTTCGTTCGCCGTTTCCTCCCTCACCCGCACTCTCCTCCGGTCGCGGTGCATGAGACCCCTCGGAACGGAACCGTCGACCGCCGGCTTTGCAACGGAACTCCGGGACCGCATCCTCCTTCGATCCGAAGCCCCGCCCCGCGGGGCCCTTGCCACGGGCTGTCAGGCGACGAACCAGGCGAGATCCTCCGGCGTGAACGACACGACACCTCCCCGGCACACCTCCCGGGAACCGGGCTCCAGCCGGTTCGTGGAGCGGCTGCGTGGAGCGACGCCGACGATGACGGTCGAGCTCCGGCCGCCGCGGAGCGGACTCACGCGCGGCGGCGCGATGGACATGTGGATCGACCTCTCTCATGCCATCCGCGGTCTCGCGGCGCGCGAGGCCTTCCTCATGCTCACGGACAGCGCCGTGGGCGAGGAGGAGGAGGAGAACCTCCAGCACCTGACGGCCAACCTCGCGAACGAAGTCGAACCGTGGCGGGTCGTCCCCTTCCTGACCTGCCTCCACCCCCTCGACTACTGCCTGCGCTACGTCGACCGCGCACGAGCGCGCGGCGTCGAGAGCGTCACGGTTACGGGCGGAGACAGGGTGCGAGGGGCCGAACGGTGCGTGCCCCACGGATATCAGCTCCGGCGGAAGTTCCGTGAGCGGACACGGAGCCTGTCACTCGGCGGGTGGGTCAACCTCCACCGCCCCATCGCCGAGCAGATCGACTTCGCCACGGACCCCGAGTTCGAGGCGGACTACTACCTCACGCAAGTCGTGTCCCACCACGACCTGGCGCGGGCGGAGCGCTGGCTGGAAGACGCCGGACGCGCGCGGCTGGAGATACCGGGCTCATTCGGCGTCTTCTACTACCGGAACGGCCGCCGGCCGGTACTGGAACGGCTGTCCCGCTTCTTCCCCGTGCCGGTCGAAGCGGTGGCGTCGGCCTTCGAAGCCGGAGTCACGCCGGAGCGGCACTGCGCGGAGACGATCGTCGCCCTCCGGCGTCTCGGGGCCCCGCACGCCTACCTGTGCAACCTCGCCCCGAACCGGGCCGCCACCCAGTTCGACCGCATCATGACCGAGGTCGCCGCCCTGGAGGCTGGCGCGGGCTGATCCTCGCGCTGCGCCCGGCCCTATTCCGAGGCATCGATCCGGCTCAGCCTGCCGGACCAGTCGAGGATGCGCCGGTCGGCGGTGAGCAACTGGTGTCCCTCGATCGCCGTGGCGACGATGAGCCTGTCCGCCGGATCGGAATGGAAGTCGGGCAAGCGCGTAGCCCGAATGCCAGTCGCACCGTCCACCGGGATTTCGACCAGACCGTCCCGGAGGAGACTGCGCCTCCACGCGGCAACGTCCAGCCGTATTTCGAGCCGTGCTTTCTCCTGCAACATGGCGATCTCCCAGAACGAGATCGCGGATACGGCCAGATCGCCCTCTTGGAGCGCCCTGTCGATACGACGGCGGGCTCGCTTGCCAAGCCGTCCGTCGCCCGTACGGATCCAAACGACGATCTGTGTATCGAGCAGGATCACGGATCGAGATCCAGACCCCTGTCGGTCGTGGCCTCCCACTCGACATCGATCGGAGCCACGATGTCTCCGTGGATACGGATGATGTCGCGGTCCCGTCCGAACCAGCTCTCCGGCTTCTTGCGGCAGGGGACGAGCTTCGACACGGGGCGACCGTGCTTCGTGATGGTGATTTCCTCGCCGGTCTCGGCGACTTCATCCATGAGCTTGAGACATTTCGCCTTGAACTCCGAGGCCTTGATGGTCCGCGGGGCGCCCGCCGGCCGCTTGTGATCCGATTCCATCCGTTGCCAACCGTCCGCTCCGAAGTCTGTCACCTGCTCTCAACGCACCATCAATAGAACCATGGTCATGACCATGGTCAACAGACCTCCGGCCGCGCGTCCCGGCCGGCACGGGCCCGCGCGCCGGGGCCGCACGCGAGCGGGAAGCGAAGGCGGTACAGCGGTTGGGCCGCGTGAAGTGTTACTCAGTGTTACCCGACCGGCGGCGCGGCACAGGCACGCCTGGTGCCCCGGTCACAACCCCAGCACGAGGACGATCCGAAGATGTTCACTCGACGCGACTGGCTCCGTTCCACCGCCGCCGCGGGCGCGGCCCTCTCCCTCAACCCCCGCATCCTGCGCGCGTTCGCGGGACAGGAGATGATCACGCGGCCGATCCCCTCCACCGGGGAGGAACTGCCGATCGTCGGCCTCGGGAGTTCGGCAACCTTCCAGCGCGTGGCGCTCAGCGACGACCACACGCGGATCGAAGGCGTCATGCAGGCACTGGTGGACGGCGGCGGCTCGGTGTTCGACACCGCACCCAGCTACGGGCGTGGGGCGTCCGAGAGGGCGGCGGGAGACATCTGCCGGCGGCTCGGCATCTCCGACCGCATCTTCTGGGCGACCAAGGTGAACGTGGCCGGGCGGGGCGGCGGGTCCGCGGATCCGGACGCGGCCCGGGCCCAGATCGAGCGCTCGTTCGACTACTTCGGCGTCCCCGTCATCGACTGCATTCAGGTCCACAACCTGGGCGATCCTCCCGTGCAGGTGGGGATCCTCGAGGAGCTGAAGGCCGCGGAGCGCGTGCGCTACATCGGGATCACGAGCACGAGCAAGCGGCAGTACCCGGCGCTCATCCAGGCCATGCGGGACTACCCGCTCGACTTCATCGGGATCGACTACGCGGTCGACAATGTGAGCGCGGCCGACGAGATCCTGCCGCTCGCGGCCGAGCTGAACATCGGCGTGCTCGTCTACGTCCCGTTCGGCCGCACCCGCCTGTGGTCCCGCGTGGGCGACCGCGAGGTGCCGGAGTGGGCAAGCGAGTTCGACGCCCATTCCTGGGCCCAGTTCTTCATCAAGTTCGCGGCCGCGCACCCCGCCGTGACCGTCGTAACGCCGGCCACGAGCCGCGCGGAACACATGGTGGACAACCTGGGCGGCGGGATGGGCCGACTCCCGGACGACGACCAGCAGCAGCGCATGATCGAGTTCGTGAGCCAGCTCCCCGAAGCCGGCTGAGCAGCCCGCTCCGGCTAGCCGGAGCTTGAGCGGAGGCCCGGGAGGACGTTCCCGCAGGAACGTCGGCCCGGGCCTTCAGCCGTTCAGGAGACGAGTTCGACCGATTCGTCGGCCGGATCCACCGGGGCGAGTCCCAGCCGCTCCAACTCGCGGTTCACGGCGGCCAGCTCCACGCGCCACACCTCGTCGAGGCGGGTCGTGTAGCCCTCCAGTTCGGCCACCATGATCTCGAACACGTCGTACATCCCGCTCCCGGGCCGGCCGTCGCCCCGCTCCGACATCGAGAGCAGGTTCGCGAGCCGGTTGTTCACGCGGATCGGGAAGTTCAGCGGGTCCTGGTTGCTGCGGTTCCGCACCTGGTAGATGTCGCCCTCGACCGCGGAAGCCGCCGTCCGCAGGGCGTCCGCGGCCTCCGCAAGCGCGGCGTCGTCCGAGGCTTCGAGCCGGTCGTCGAGTTGCGACTTCACGCGCCGGATGGCGATCACGGCCGAGTTGGCCTCGTTCACCCGCGCCCGGATCCGCATCCCGAACTCGAACTGCTCCTGCAGGTCCTCGTCCGTCACATCCTCGATCCACGGATGCCGGGCGACCTCGATCTCCGTCGTTTGCACCTCGCCATCCGCCGTCAGCCGCACCGTGTACGTCCCCGGCGGCACGGCCGGCGACATCGTGCGCACGCCCCACAGGATCATGCCGGGGAAGGTCGCGGCGGGCGCGGTGCGAAGGTCCCACTGCAGCATGTTGAGCCCCGCCTCGGCCGGCATCGCGGGGCCGGCCCAGCGGTCGCGGGCGGGGGTCGGCGCCGCCTCGCCCTCCGCCGCCGTCGAGTCTCCTTCGGCCGTCGGGTCCGGGCGCGCGGCCGGCTCGTAGGTGCGCAGCACGGCGCCCGACGCGTCGAGAATCTCGAGCCGCGCCTCCTCCGGCGCCTCCCGGAACCACCACGAGAGCGTCGCGCCGTTGGCGGAGCGGTACGCGGTGGCCGGATCGAACAGCGCCACCGCCTCCTCCGTCAGCCCGGGGCGCGCCTGTCGCAGCGGCGCCAGGTTGTCGAGCACCCAGAACCCGCGGCCGTGGCTCGCGATCGCCAGTTCGTTGTGCTCCACGATGACGTCCGAGACCGGCAGGTCCGGGAACCCCGGGTTCAACTCCTGCCAGTTCGCCCCGTCGTCGTACGACACGTACATGCCGTGCTGCGTCCCGGCGTAGAGCAGCCCCTCCCGGTTCGGGTCCTCGCGCACCGCGTGCACGTAGGCCACGTCCCGGATTCCGTCCACGATCTTCGTCCACGTCGCCCCGTAGTCGTCCGTCTTCCAGATGTAGGGCGAGCGATCGTTGAGGAGCGGCTTCCGCACGGAGATGTAGGCGCGGCCCGCCTCGAACGCCGACGCGTCGATCTGGCTCACGCGCCCGAAGTCGGGCATGTCCGGCGGCGTCACGTTCGTCCACGTCGCGCCGCCGTCGCGCGTCACGTGCACGAGGCCGTCGTCCGACCCCGCCCAGATCACGTCGATGTCCACCTTGCCCGGCCCGACCGAGAAGATCGTCGCGTAGACCTCCGGCCCGTTCATGTCCCCGGTGATCGGCCCGCCGGAATGGCCCAGCGTCATCGGGTCCGCGCGCGTCAGGTCGCCGCTGATCGCCTCCCAGTCGTCGCCCCCGTTCGTCGTCTTCCAGAGCCGGTTCGAGGAGGTGTAGAGGACGTTCGGGTCGATGGGGGAGAAGATGATGGGGAACGTCCACTGCCAGCGCTCCACCATCTCGCTCGCCGGCTCGCCGGAGTAGAACCAGGGATAGGGGTTCACCTCGCGCGACGTGCCGAGGCGGCGGTTGTAGCGGTCGAGGTAGCGTCCGTTGTTCGTCCCCGAGAAGAAGACGTCGATATCCTTCGGGTCCGGCGCGATGTAGCCCGGTTCCCCGCCCCCGGCGCGGTACGCGACCTCCATCGAACCCTCGGTGATGCTCGCGGGCTGGCCCCCGCCGAACCGGGGCGCCTCGCCGAAGCCGAACCGGCTCGCGTTCCAGGCAGACGGCAGGCAGAGCGTCGAGTTGTCCTGCTGCGAACCGCAGACGTGGAAGGGCACGTGGGCCGTCGTCACGCCGTGGTAGAACTGCGCGGTCGAGAACTCCTGGTCCGTCCAGTGCTGCCCCGTGTCGAAGCTGACCGCCCCGCCGCCGTCGTTCGCCACGATGAGGTGCGCGGGATCCTCAGGGCTGATCCAGAAGTCGTGGAAGTCCCCGTGCGTCCCGTTGTTGATCACCTCGTACGTCTCACCACCGTCCGTCGAGTGGAAGAGCGAAGTGTTCTGCACGTACACGACGTCGGGATCGTGGTGGTCGGCATAGACGTGCGTGTAGTAGAAGGCGCGCTGCCGGATGCGGCGCTCGTCGTTCACCAGTTCCCACGTGTCGCCGCCGTCATCGCTGCGGAAGAGGCCTCCGTCCGCGTGCTCGAACAGGGCGTACACGCGCTCCGAATCCGCGCTCGAGACGGCCAGTCCGATCTTCCCCACGACCCCCGACTCCGGCATGCCGGGGTTCCGCGTGATCTCCGTCCACGTGTCGCCCCCGTCGGTGCTCTTGAACATCCCGCTTCCGGGGCCGCCGGAGGACATGGTGTATTCCTTGCGGAAGGCCTCCCACAGCGCCACGTAGATCACATCGGGGTTGTTGCGGTCGAGCGCGATGTCCACGGCGCCCGTGCGCTCATCGCGGAAGAGGATGCGCTCCCACGTATCCCCCCCGTCCGTGCTCCGGAAGAGGCCCCGCTCCTCGCTCGGCACGCTGTATTTCCCGAACGACGCGACATAGACGATGTTCGGATCCGTGGGATGGATGCGGATCGTGGCGATGGCGTCGGATTCGGAGAACCCGACATGCTCCCACGTCTCGCCCGCGTCCCGGCTCCGGTATACGCCGTCCCCCGGCATGATGTTGCCGCGGATGCAGGTTTCGCCCATGCCGATGAAGACGAGGTCCGGCTCGGTCTCGGAGACGGCGACGGCCCCGACCGAGGCGGACGTGATCTTGAAGTCGGTGACGGGGAACCAGTTCTCGCCCCCGTCCGTCGTCTTCCACAGCCCCCCGCCGGTGGCCCCGAAGTAGCCCTCCAGCGGACGCCCCACGACGCCGCTCGTGGCGATCGAACGTCCGCCCCGGTCGGGTCCCAGGTTCCGCCAGCGGTAACCCGCCAGGAACGCGGAGTCGAGCGTCACCGCTCCCGGGGCGACTTCCTGCGCCTCCAGGGGGCGTGAGCGGTCGGGACCGGCGAATGGCGCGAAGAGGGAGAGCGCCAGCAGCGAAACGAACAGACGCGGGATGCGATTCATGGCCTGGCTCCGGGCGTAGTCGAGGACGACGGATGATTGTCCGCCGAAGATAGACGCCGCTTCCGGGGCGGGGGAAGGCGGCTCGTCAGCCTCCACCGGAGCGGTTGGAGCCCTGCTTCGGTCCGTCGGGCGTCGACGGTCCGTGGGGATTCGACGAAGGTGACGGGGAGGCTTCGTCATGGTCCGGCTGCGTCTCGCCCGTCTCTTCGGCGCTCCCGCACGTCACAATGATCTCCATGGGTGAGTAGATGCCGAGCGTGAGCGTCGAAACCAGCGCGTTCAGAAAGGAGATTTTGGTCTCGACGACGGCCACGCCGCCATCGCCGCACCCGGGCTCGGCGTCTACGGAGTCCGGCGGCACGAGGCCGCCGACCCAGCTGTCCGCCCACTTGTCTTCGACCTGTCGAGGCCCGGGTTCGACGCCGGTCTTCACGACCGTATGGTAACTGGCGCAGCCCGAGGACAACGAGACGGCGACGAGCGCCGCGCTGAGTCGGTTCATGGTGACGGTACCTTTCCTGCGGTTCGAGTCACGCTCCCCTCACGGGAACCCACTCCCCTCCCAATCGCCCCATAGACGATCAACCACAGCCGCAGGTTGCCCACCCAAGTCGTGCCGCCGACCGGTTCGGCACCCTCCACAGCTTCCGCAGAGACGGGAAGAATGGTCAGTCCTCGTTGGGGATCCCCGCGTCGGAATCGTCCGGAGACTGAAACGGGAAGATCGCGACGGACTCCACCCCGAGCGCGTCTTCGCGGGTTCCGAGGAGGTAATCGGCGCCGAACTCCCAGACCTCCAGGCCGGGAACCGACTCCAAATGGCAGAGAAACTCGCCATCTCCCTCGAATACGATCCAGCCGGCCGACTCCCGTGGCTTCGGGTAGCGGCCGACCCAGACGCGGCCGTCCCGCCCGACGGTTACTCCGCTCGATGCGGGGAAGCGGTTGGCGACGGGACGATCCTCGCTCGCCATGAGATCGGCGATGGGGCTTGGTTCCCTCCCTTCCCGCCGCCGCCGTTCCAGAAAATCCTCTCGCCAAGCGCTCGCGTGCGCGGCGGTTACGTCCCGGTCGTCGTCAAGCCAGCGAACGATCCGCCGCAACCGAAACTCCTCGTTCAGCAGCCGCACCTCCGGCTCGCGGCCGCTGGCCACGGCGATCGTCGTACCGCCTGCATCGACGGACGGCGCGGCTTCGAAGAGGGGGTCGAGAACCAGATTGATCGGACCGCTCGGAGGACCGTAGCGGCGTCCTTCGAGAATCATCAGAGTACTGACGAGCCCCCCATCCCGCGTGTGGGCGTCAACGAAGACATCCTGGGGCGTGCGATAATCTTCCCCTCCCCCTTCGACGCGCACGTTGATCGAGGAGCCGTTGGACAGCACCCCGCCGCCCCGGCTTGGATTCGCGTATGCCGGGCTTATTCGGACGGTCCGAACGAACTCGCCTCCGGCCGTGAATACGTTGAAGTACCACGGCCGCAGGTTGCCCACCCAGATCGTGTCCCCCGGGAGGGCCCACATGAGAAACGGGTCGCGGAACTCGCCGGGACCCTCGCCCTGTCGTCCCATTGAGCGGACATACTCTCCCGTCGCGCTGAAAACGCGGACGCTCGATGTCGTTCGGTCGGCCACCGCCACGGAGCCGTCAGAGAGTCGTACCAGACCGCGAATACCATAGAATTCATACCGGTCATCGCCGGAGACCTCCCCCACGGCGAAGCTCGGCTCGTCGCTGACCGTGCAGCTCCGGTTCGAATACAGCGCATCGTTCGTCACGATGGCGACCCCGGCGCTATCGACGACCAACGTGGCGCTGGAGCCGGCGTTCTCCTTACCGCAAGCCGCCGCCAGCACGCCGAGCGTCAGCAGCAGCCGTTCAGGTCGCAAGATCATGTCATGGATCCCAATAGCTGAGCGGTCAGGGTCAAAGCCGTTGTCTTGACGTACGTCCCGCGAGGACCGGAAGTTCCGCGACCCTCGCGGCGCGCGACGCGTGCAGACGGAGTACTTTGCCGAATGAACGCGATGCGGAGTAGTGCGCGGAAGTTTGCGGAGTGGACGTGGGGGATGGGGAGCGGACGGACCAGGGTCGGCTACCTCGGCCCTCCCGGGACGTTCAGCGAGCAGGCGGTGCGGAGTTACGATCCGAGGGCGAAACTCGTGCCGTTCGGGGACATCGAGAGCGTCGTGCGCGCGGCGGAGGAGGAGAAGGTCGACGAGGCGCTCGTCCCGCTGGAGAACAGCACGGAGGGCCCCGTCACGCTGACGACCGACATCCTCGTCCACCGGACGGACCTCCGGATCCGGCATGAAGTCATCCTTCCGATACACCACAGTCTGGTGACGGAGGGCGGCGTCGATTTCGACGAAATACGGGTCGTCTACTCCCACCCGCAGGCGCTCGCCCAGTGCCGGGACTATCTGGCGCGCAGACTCCCGAAGGCGGAAACCGTGGCCTCGCTGAGCACGGTGAGGGCCCTGGAGGACATGCGGGTCTTCGGCCCGGGGACGGCGGCCATATCGAGCGCGTGGGCGGCCAGGGTTCGCTACGCCTTCGTGCGCGAAGATCACATCGAGGACGTCCCGGGGAACAGCACCCGTTTCGTCGTGCTCGCGCCCAGGGACCACGCGCCGACGGGGAGGGACAAGACCTCGATCTGCTTCGACTTCGCGACGGACGGTCCGGGCACGCTCTACCAGGCGCTCGGCGAGCTGGCGAACCGGCGGATCAACATGCTGAAGATCGAATCGCGCCCCGAGAAGAGCAGCCTCGGACGGTACATCTTCCTCATCGATTTCGAGGGGCACCGCACCGACCCCTTCGTAGCGGAAGCTCTGGACCGAATCAGGGAGCGCGCGTTGTCCTTCAAGATCCTGGGGTCCTACCCCAAGGCGCCGCCACTCCACGCCCAATAGGCCCGGCTCGTTATCGGGCGAGCCTCGGCGGCGTTCCCAGCCGCGTTCGGTTCGTCCCGAGGACTGTTTCCACGGCGGCCGCTCGGGCCAGGAGTTCGAGATCCGCGCCGGAGGGTCCCATCAACTGCAGGCCGACGGGCATGCCTTCTCCGTCCAGCCCGGCGGGGAGCGAGATCGCGCACATGTCGAGCATGCTGGCCGGGCACGTGCCGGAGAGCATGGCGCGGTTGGCCTTCCGGTAGGCATGGAGCCGGGCGAGGGCGGCCAGCGGCGGCGGGGCGACCGGCAGGGTGGGCGTCGCCAGGAGGTCCACGCGTCCCGCGGTCAGTCGGGCGTGGGCCCGTGCCGACAGGCGGCGGCGCGCGGCAAGGGCGGCCAGATAGTCGACCGCCCGCACGTCGCGCGCCGCCTCCAGCCGCTTGCCGATGATCGAGTGCAGCAACGGAATCCACTCCGGCAGTTCACGTTCCAGAAACCCCAGGAACTCCGGCTGCACGATCCGGCCGTCGAAGTAGCGCTCCCCTGCTTCGTCGAGTTCGGGCACGTCGACGTCGAGGAGCGTCGCACCGGCGGCCTCGAGCTCGGCGAGCGCGCCCTGAACGACGGACGCGATGTCGGGCTCCGCGTCGGTCCACAGCCGGGATGCCGGGACTCCGATCCGTAGTCCGGATATCCCCTCGGGCAGGGATCTCACGGGCTCGCGGTCGGATTTCGCCGGAGGGTCGAGGGCGAGGAAGGCATGCCGAAGGTCCTCCACGGTATGGGTGAGCAACCCGACCGTGTCGAGCGTCGTGCTGAGGGGGACGACGCCCGTGGTCGGCCACCGGCCGGTCGTCGGCCGCATGCCGACCACGCCGGTGGCCGAGGCTGGGATGCGGATGGAGCCACCCGTGTCGGAGCCGAGGGCGATGCGCGCCGAACCCTCCCATAGGCTCACGCCGGCACCGGCGGATGAGCCTCCGGGGGCCCGGTGCTCGGCCGGGTCCCACGGATTGACGGGCGTCCCCGTGTTGGGGTTGAGACCCACGGCGCCGAAGGCGAACTCCACCGTGTGGGTCTTGCCGGTGAATACCGCCCCCAGCCGGCGCAGCGACCTCACGAGGAACCCTTCGGGCCAAGCGGGGAGCGCCCGCTTCGTGCCGGCGTACAGCGGGGTTCCGTCGAGCGCGTAGAGGTCCTTGACGGAGACCGTGACGCCGGCGAGAGGGCCCGGATCCTCGCCGCGGCCGGCGGCGCTGTCGATGGCGTCCGCTTGCCGCATCAGCCCGTCGGCGTCGAACGCGACGTACGCGCCCAGATCGCTGGCCTCGTGGCGACGGATCGCGTCGTCCGCCTCGCGGCCCGCGCACCCTTCGCCGCGCCGCACCTGCGCCGCGATCTCTTGAAGCGACGGCCGGTTCACGACGCCGCCAGCCCGGGCACGCGGCGCGCCGCCAGCGGACGTACTTCAGGCAGCATATCCATTCCGTTCCCCTGTCCAACCGCAGGGCATACCGAGGCCTCCGAAGGTCGGGGGCGCCGCAAGTTTGCGTGCCACCGATCGAGTACACAAACTGCAGAACCTCGGACGGCAGCTCCCGGCCGAGTATCCTCCGCGAGGAGACTGTCCATGGTGGGTCTGGCGAAGGACCTCTTCGAACGTCGCGTTCCCCATGTGCTCGCCATCTACGCCGGTGCCTCGTGGGGATTCGTGGAGGTCGTCAACTTCCTGGTCGACGAATTCCTCCTCTCGCCGCACTGGACGCGCGTGGCGCTGCTCCTGGTGCTGCTCCTCTTCCCGAGCGTGCTCCTGCTCGCCTGGTTCCACGGCCGGCAGGGGCGGAACGAGGTTCCGCTGCTCGAGAAGATCGGGATCCCCGCCAATCTGGCAGTCGCGCTCGTCGTCCTCGTGCTCGTCTTCGGGGGACGGGACCTCGGGGCGGCGACCACGTCCGTGACCGTCGAGACGGAGGAGGGAGAGACCCTCGAGCGCGTCATGCCGAAGGCCGAGTTTCGGAAGCGGACGGCCATCTTCCCCTTCGATACCGGCCCCGGGCTGGACGAGGCCGAAACATGGCTCGCCTATATGGCCCCCATGGCCATGCAGGTAGACCTGAGCGCGGACGAGTTCTTCGAACCGATTCCCGCCGCCCTTTTCGCCACGCGCCTGTGGGAACGCGGCTTCCCCAGCCTGCTCGACGTACCGCTGGCGCTCAAGCGCGAGGTCTCGGAGGAGGTGTACGCGGCCTTCATCGCCGGCGGCGGGATCGAGCGCGGCGAAGGAGGCTACCGCATCACGCTGACCCTGCACGAGACGGGGAGCGGCGCGCAGATCAGCGAGACGGTGCACCAGGGGCCGGATATCCTGGCGCTCGTCGACGAGATGTCCGTCGCGCTCGCCGAGGGTCTCGGTATTCCGGATCGGGACGGCGTCGAAGACCTCCCCGTGCGTGAGCGGCTGACCGCGACCGACGCCGCATGGGAAGCCTATGGGCGAGGCACGGCGGCGGTACTCGTGGAGCCGCCGGACCTGGGAGCCGCGATCGAGGAAGTGCGCGCCGCGACCGAACTCGATCCGACGTTCACGCTGGCTCAGCACCAGCTCGCCGCCATGCTGCTGGCCAGCAACCGTCCCGCAGAGGCTGCTCCCGCGATCCAGGCGGCCGTCGACCACCTGTACCGACTTCCGGAACGCTTCCACTTCCCCGTGAAATCTGACTACTACTTCCTCACGCAGCAGCCGGAGAAGGCGTGGGCTGTCGTCGAGATGTGGGTCGAACTTCATCCGGAAGATCCAAGCGCACTCCGCAACTACAGCTTTGTTCAACTGCTGCGCGGCGACCTCGAGGGGCTGATCCGGACGCTGGAAAGGCTGTACCGAGTGAGCCCCGCCGAGCACTCGCTTCTCAGACAGATCGCCGACGCTCAACTCGAACTCGGTAGGCAGGACGAGGCGCGGGAGACGCTCGCGCGATACTTGGAACGGTTCCCGGAGGATCACACGGGCTACGTGGCCCTGGCCGGGCTCGAGCGGCGTCGGGGGGCGCACGATGCCGCTCGGGAATACCTGGAGCGGGCGATCATCATCGAACCGGTCCGACCGGAACTGGCGAGTCAACTCGCGTCGCTCGATCTCGTTGTGGGGCGGTTTGATGAGGCCCTGGCGGGACACGAGCGGGCGCTCGACCTGGCGCGCAGCGCGCTGCAACGGGCCGAGGCGCTGGAGGGGATGGTCGCGTACTACCGCTTCCGCGGGCAGATGGAAGACGCGATCCGGACGGCGGTCGCCGGGTTCGAGGCGCTCGGTGCCGTGACGACGCCCGCGCTGATGGCGGAGGATCGGTTGGAACTCGTCGACCTCTACGTGGAAGCCGGGCGGCAGGACGACGCCGAGGCTCTGTTCGAGGAACTGGCAGCCACGCTTCAGCCGCCCCTCGCCGACTTCTCGATCCCCCACTCCAGGATTCACGTCGCGCTCGGCGCGGAAGACGTGAACCGGGCCCGGGTCGCCTACGACGCCGCTCTCGAGGCGATGGAGACCCTGGACATCGGGGTGCAGCGCGCCAGGCTGATCGGCGATCTGGGCCGGATCGACGAACTCGCCGGCGACTACGAATCGGCCGTCCTCAACTACCGGGAATCGATGGCCCTGGATGGCGACCGGAACATGCACCGCCAGGCCGGATCCGCGCTCCGAAAGGCGGGGCGGCTCGAGGAAGCCGAAGCGGAGCTGAGGGAAGCACTTCGCCTGCGTCCCGCGGATCCGCGCGCCCACTTGGAGATGGCGCGCGTCCTTGAGGCGCGCGGCGACATGTCGGGGGCGGTGGACCACGTGAGGAGCGCCCTCTCTGCCTGGGAACCCGCCGACGAAGCGTTCGAACCCGTCCGCGACGCGCGCGCGAAGCTGGCCAACCTCAGCGGCTGATAATCAGGGATCGCGTAGCACCGCGGCGGCGCGGTCGACATCGTTTCCGGGCGTGCTGACCAGGGCACCCGCGATGCGGGGCCGCACGGCTTCCAGTACCTCGCGAGCCACGGCGACCCCCTCCCGCGCGGCCGCTGCGGCGCCACGCGGCCGGGCGCGCGCCATTCGCTCCAGCACCTCGAGCGGCACGTCGACGCCGGGCACCTCGTGCGCCAGGAACTCCGCGTTCTCCAGTGACAGCGGGGGCCACAGGCCCACGAGGAGCGGCACGCCGAAGTCCTCGACCTCGCGTGCGAAGGCGAGGAACTTCTCCGGGTCGAAGATGGGCTGCGTGACGGCGAAATCCGCGCCCGCCTCGGCCTTCCAGGCGAAGCGCCGGATCTCCTCCTCCGGATCGACGGCGCCGGGATTCGCGGCGACGCCCTTCACGAACGAGGTCGGCGCGCCGATCGAGCTTCCCCCCGGGTCGAGACCGAGGTTGAGCTGCTGGACGACGTTGGTGAGTCCGATGCTGTCGATGTCGTACACGCCGCCGGTGTCGTAGGGGCCGCCGCGCGGCGGATCTCCGGTGATGAGGAAGACGTTGCGCAGGCCGGCCGCGGCGGCGCCGAGGAGGTCGCTCAGCATGCCGAGCATGTTGCGGTCGCGACAGCTGTAGTGCGGGACCGCTTCCATGCCGAGTTCGCGTTCGATGACGATCGCGGCCGGGAGCGAGGCGATGCGGCTCCGGTGCGCGGGGCCGTCGACGATGTGGACCGTGTGCACGCCGGCGTCGTGGAGGCGGCCGGCCCCCGCCAGCAGTTCGCCGGGGTCCCACCCGTGCGGCGGCGTCAACTCCACCGCGCCGACGAACTCGCCGCGCGCGAGGCGCCGCCCGAGCTCCGAGCGGCCCGCCAGCGGCGGCGGCTCGGTCGCCGCGCGGCCGTCGGTCTCGCCCGGGACAGAGACAGACACGCGGGCGGGCCCGGGGCCGTCGGTTCCGAGCAGGTTCGCCGTCAGGCGCGTGTGGTCGGGCGACGTGCCGCAGCACCCGCCCAGGAAGCGGGCGCCCGCCGCCGCCATGCGCCGGGCGTACCGGGCCATGTACTCCGGACTCGCGAGATAGATCTTCCGGTCGCCGATGTCGCGCGGCAACCCCGCGTTGGGCAGCGCGGACACCGGCCGCGACGTGGCCGCCACCATGCGCTCGACACCGAACAGCATGGAGGACGGGCCGACCGAGCAGTTGAGGCCGATGACGTCCGCCCCCGCCCGCTCCAGCGCCGCCGCCGCGGCCTCGATCGTGGCCCCGTACTCCGTGTGGCCCGCGTCTCCGAACGTCATCTGCGCGAAGACCGGCGCCTCCCCCGCGACCCTCCGCACCGCCCGCACCGCCTGCAGCAGCTCGTCGAGATCGGAGAAGGTCTCGAGCATGAAGCCGTCGACGCCGCCTTCGGCGAGCCCGGCGACCTGTCGCCCGAAGAGGTCCGCGGCCTCGTCCACCGACGTGGGGCCCCAGGGTTCGATGCGGATGCCGAGCGGGCCCATGGCCCCGAGCACCTCGGCGCGCCCGCCGGCGGCCTGCCGGGCCAGGCGCGCGGCCGCCACGTTGATCTCGTGAACGGAGGGTTCGAGGCCGAACGGCTCGAGCTTGACGGGGTTCGCGCCGAAGGTGTTGGTCTCGATGAGTTGCGCCCCCGCCCGCACATAGTCGGCGTGGACGCCCAGCACCCGGTCGGGCTCCGTGAGGTTCAGTTCGTCGTAGCACTGGTTCACGAACACGCCGCTCTCGTACAGCACCGTCCCCATGGCGCCATCGATGAGGTGGATGCCGTCCCCCTCGATCCACTCCCGCAGCCGCGCGCTCACGCCGTCGCCTCCAGCACCGGATCCGGGTCGTATCCCAGGTTGGGCGAGAGGCGGCGCTCCGCCGCGGCGAGGGAGATTCCGCTGCGCGCGGCGTAGTCCTCCACCTGGTCGAGTCCGATCCGCCCCAGACCGAAGTAGCGGGCTTCCGGCCGCGCGAAGTACCAGCCGGACACCGACGCGGCGGGATGCATGGCGTAGTTCTCCGTGAGGCGGATGCCGAGACGACGCTCGACGTCGAGCAGGTCGAAGAGGAGCGCCTTCTGCGAGTGGTCGGGACACGCCGGATAGCCGGGCGCCGGACGGATCCCGGCGTAGCGCTCGGCGATCCGCGCGTCGTTGTCGAGCGCCTCGTCGGGCGCATAGCCCCACAGGTCGGTGCGGACGATCTCGTGCAGGCGCTCGGCCAGGGCCTCCGCCAGCCGGTCGGCGAGCGACTTCGCGAGCAGGCTCCGGTAGTCGTCGACGGCGGCCTCGAAGCGGGCGCAGAGCGCTTCCAGGCCGATCCCGGCCGTCACGGCGAAGGCGCCGCTCCAGTCGGTGGCGCCCGCCGCCTCGGGCAGGACGAAGTCGGCCAGACTGACGTTCGCGCCCGAGGAACGGTCCATCTGCTGGCGGAGGTGGGGCACGCGCAGCAACTCGCGACGCTCAGCCTCCGACGCCCCAGCCTCCGGCGCCCCAGCCTCCGGCGCCCCAGCCCCCGGCGCGAAGAGGACGATGTCGTCCCCGCGCGCGTTCGCCGGATACAGTCCCGCGATCGCGCGGGCCGTCAGAGATCCGTCGCGGATGATCTCTTCGAGCAGCCCGCGGGCATCGTCGTACAGGGACCGGGCCGCTTTCCCCCGCTCCGGATGATCGAGCAACTGGGGGAAGCGTCCCTTCATCTCCCAGGTCCGGAAGAAGGGCGTCCAGTCAATGTAATCGACCAGGTCTTCCAGCGGGAACGGATCGTACACGTGCACGCCGGGTCGACGCGGGGCCGGCACCGGCAAGGTCGCGTCGATCCCGAGCCGGTTCGCCCGCGCCTTCTCCAGCGTCGCGAGCGGGCGCCTCCCGCCCCGGTACTCCTCGCGCACGCGCCGGTACTCGGCGCGCGTCCGCTCCACGAAGTCCGCCCCGCCGTCGTCGCCGAGGAGCTTCCCCACGACCCCGACCGCGCGCGAGGCATCGAGCACGTGCACGGTCGCCCCCGAGTACCGTTCCTCGATCTTGACCGCCGTGTGCTTGCGCGATGTCGTCGCGCCCCCGATGAGCAGCGGCACCTCGAACGCCTGCCGTTCCATCTCGCTCGCCACGCGCACCATCTCGTCCAGCGACGGCGTGATCAGGCCGCTGAGCCCGATCGCGTCGGCGCCGTGGGCCCGGGCCTCCGCGAGGATGCGGTCCGGGGGCACCATGACGCCGAGGTCCACGGTGTCGTAGCCGTTACACTGCAGCACGACGCCGACGATGTTCTTCCCGATGTCGTGGACATCCCCCTTCACGGTCGCGAGGAGAATCGTCCCCTTCCCCGCGGCCTTTCCCGCCGCGTTTCCCTCTGCCTTCTCCGCCTTCTCGGCCTCCAGGTGGGGGACGAGGAAGGCGACGGCCCGCTTCATCACGCGCGCCGACTTCACGACCTGCGGCAGGAACATGCGCCCGCTCCCGAACAGATCGCCGACCCGGTTCATGCCGGCCATGAGCGGGCCCTCGATGACCTCGAGCGCCCTGCCGTACAGGAGCCGGGCCTCCTCGGCGTCTTCCTCGATGTGCTCGACGATCCCTTCCACGAGCGCGTGCTCGAGCCGCGCCTCGACGCCCTCCGAGCGCCACGCATCGTCCACCCGCGTCTCGATCCCCTCGTCCCGGATCCGGCCCGCCAGGTCCGTCAGCCGCTCCGTCGCGTCGGGCCGGCGGGCGAGCAGGACATCCTCCACCGCTTCCAGCAGTTCCGGGTCGATGTCGTCGTAGAGCGGCAGCCGCCCCGCGTTCACGATCCCCATGTCGAGTCCGGCCGCGATCGCGTGGTACAGGAAGGCCGTGTGCATCGCCTCCCGCACGGCGTCATTACCCCGATAGGAGAAGGAGATGTTGCTGATCCCGCCGCTCGTCATCGCGCCGGGGAGTTCGCGCTTGATCCGGCGCACGGCCTCGATGAAGGCGACCCCGTACCCGTCGTGTTCCGCGATTCCCGTCCCCACGGCGAAGACGTTGGGATCGAAGATGATCTCTCCGGGCCGGAAGCCGGCGCCGAGCAGGAGGCGGTAGGCGCGGGCGCAGATCTCGAGCTTGCGGTCCACCGTGTCCGCCTGCCCCCGCTCGTCGAAGGCCATGACGATGACGCCGGCGCCGTAGCGGCGGATGAGGGCCGCCTGCGCGAGAAACGCCTCCTCCCCCTCCTTGAGGGAGATCGAGTTCACGACGGCCCTCCCCTGCGTACACTTCAGCCCCGCCTCGATGACTTCCCAGCGTGACGAGTCGATGACGGTCGGGACGCGGGCGATGTCGGGTTCCGCCGCGATCAGGTTCAGGAAACGGGTCATGGCGGCCTCGGAGTCGAGGAGGCCTTCGTCCATGTTCACGTCGAGAAGCTGCGCCCCGTTCGCGACCTGGTCGCGCGCGACCTCGACCGCCGTGTCGAAATCATCCTCCCGGATCAGACGCGCGAAGCGGGCCGAGCCCGTGACGTTCGTGCGCTCGCCGATGTTCACGAACAGCGTGTCCGGCCGGATCGCGAGCGGCTCGATGCCCGCGAACCGGGGCAGCGGCTCGATCGCGGAAACCTGTCGCGGCGGCACGCCTTCCATGCGCTCCGCGATGGCCCGGATGTGGTCGGGCTCCGTTCCGCAGCAGCCGCCGACGAGATTCAGGAGCCTACGGTCCGCGAAGTCCCCCAGCAGGTCGGACATGTGGGCGGGCGTGTCGTCGTAACCCCCGAACTCGTTCGGGAGGCCCGCGTTGGGGTGGCAGCTCACGGGGACATCGGCCACGGCGGAGAGTTCCGCCACGTAGGGCTCGAGTTCCTCGGCGCCGAGCGCGCAGTTGAGACCGACGAAGAGGGGGTCCGCATGCTGAACCGAGAGCCAGAACGCCTCCACGGTCTGACCCGACAGCGTGCGCCCGGAGAGGTCGGTGATCGTGCCGGAGACCGCGACCGGCAGCGGCTCGCCGAGATCCTCCTCGAGTTCGAGGATGGCGAAGATCGCCGCCTTCGCGTTGAGCGTGTCGAACACGGTCTCGATGAGCAGCACGTCGGCGCCGCCCTCGACGAGTCCCTCCGCCTGCTGCCGATACGCGCGCGCGAGTTCATCGAAGGAAACGGCGCGAAACGCGGGGTTCTCGACGTCCGGCGACAGAGAGGCCGTCCGGTTGGTCGGCCCCATGCTCCCGAGCACGAAGCGCGGCCGCGAGGGATCCGCCCGCGTCACCTCGTCGGCCTCGTGCCGGGCGAGCCGTGCCGCCGCGGCGTTGATGTCGTGGATGAGGTGGGCGTTACCCGCCTCGGCGGAGATGCCGTAGTCCGCCTGGGAGATGGCCTGGGCGTTGAACGTGTTCGTCGTGATGAAGTCGGCCCCCGCCTCCAGGTAGGAGCGGTAGAGGGACGCGATCTCGCGCGGGCGGGTGAGGCACAGCACATCGTGGTTCCCGGACAGGGGCTGCGGATGATCCGCGAGCGGACCCGCGCGATAGGCCGCCTCATCGAGGCCCAGCCGCTGGATCATCGTTCCCGAGCCGCCGTCCATCAGGAGGATGCGCCGTTCGAGCGCCTCCCGAATCTGTGCGACGCGCTTGCTTCGGCCTTCGGACACGGCGTTCACCCCGAAAAAAAGACCCCGGTCGCCAAAGAGTCGCGCCCGGGGCGTGGCTCTTTAGCGATTGTTTTACGTGGTTGCAATCCGCCTCAAATCACCACGTCCGGCCCACGCCGGCGGAGCAAAACTAGCGCGCGCGCCGCGGATGGGAAACTTTGCGCGCGCAAGCTTCGCGCGGGCTGACGCGCGGGCTTAAACAACAGGACGGCGGGACGTGTTTCGGCTGGTATGAGATTCAGACATGGAGCGGGCCGCGCGGCGATCGCCCTCGCGGCTCTTGCGATAAGCGGGACGGGGTGGGGGCTTCACGGGCAACAGGAGGGGCTCTCGCCGCCCGAAGGACCCGCGGCGACCGTCTTCCGGGGCGGCGTGGCGCCGGCGGCCGTGGACGCGGTGCGCCGAGAGGGCGCGCTCTCGATCGACGGCCGGCTCGACGACCCGGCGTGGCAGCCGGCCCCCATCATCACCGACTTCGTCCAGGGCGTGCCGCTGGAGGGCGCCGAGCCCTCCGAACCGACCGAGGTGCGGGTCGTGTTCGACGACGGCGCGATATATGTCGCCGCCCGCATGTACGAGAGCGACCCGGGTGTGATCCGGGCGCGCCTCACCCGCCGGGATGAACGCGGTTCCTTCGATTCCTTCAAGCTCTCGCTCGATCCCAACCGGGACGGGCTGACCGGCTACGAGTTCGAGGTCAGCGCCGCGGGGGCGGAGACGGACCGGTACCTGTTCGGCGATACCCAGGAAGACACGAACTGGGACGCGATCTGGGACTCCGCCGTGCAGGTCGACGACCGGGGGTGGACGGTGGAGATGCGGATCCCGCTCTCCCAGATCCGCTACGAAGCGCGCCCCGGCATGCAGACCTGGGGCATCAACTTCGAGCGCCGGCGGCTCGAGACGAACGAGACGGACTACTTCGCGCTGCAGTCGCGCACGGCCCGGGGGCGGGTCAGCCAGTTCGGCACGATCGACGGGCTGCAGCTCCCGCGGTCGAGCCGGAGGTTCGAGGTCCGGCCCTTCGCCGTGTCCCAGTATCACACGGCGCCCGCGACGCCGGGGAACCCGCTGTTCGACGGCACCGAGATGGAGCCCCGCGGCGGCCTCGACATGAGCATGGGGATCGGCTCCGCGTTCAGCCTCGATGCGACGATCTACCCCGACTTCGGCCAGGTCGAGGTAGACCCGGAGGTCATCAACCTGACGGCGTTCGAGACCTTCTTCCCGGAGAAGCGCCCCTTCTTCGTGCGCGACGCGCAGATCTTCACCTTCGCCGGCTCGCGCGGCGGCCGCTTCGGCGGTGGGAAGGCGCTCTTCTTCAGTCGCCGGATCGGGCGGGAACCGCGGGGATCCGGACCCTACGACGCGGACTTTCACGCCGAACCCCACCTGACGTCGATCCTGGGGGCGGCGAAGCTCACCGGCCGGACGCAGAGCGGTCTCTCCGTCGGGGCGCTGGCGGCCGTCACCGGACAGGAGATGGGGCAGGCGTATTTTTCGCAGGCGGATTCCCTCGGACGGTTCGTCGCCGAGCCCCAGGCGGAGCATGCGGTCGTGAGGCTCCAGCAGGACTTCCGCGGCGGCGCGAGCAAGGTCGGCGTCATCGGCACCGGGCTGAAGCGGGAACTGCCGGGCGACGGATCGTTCGACTTCCTCCCCTCGGAGGCGTTCAGTTTCGGCCTCGATTTCGAGCACCAGTGGGGCGGACGCCGCGGCCGCGACTACCGCCTGTGGGGGTTCTACTCGGGCAGCCTGGTCCAGGGTTCGAGCGATGCGCTCATGCGGCTGCAACGCAATCCGACCCACTATTTCCAGCGCCCCGACGCCACGTACCTGGCCGTCGACTCCACGGCCACCTCCATGTTCGGGAGCGACTGGCGGGTGCAGCTCGAGAAGGAGGGCGAACACTGGACGTGGGGCACCTGGGCGGGCCAGCAGACCCCCGGCTTCGAGGTCAACGACTTCGGCTTCCTGACCACCGGTGAACGGCTCGACGTGGGAGGTCGCATTGGGTACCGGGAGATCAGACCGGGCAGCCTTTTCCGCAACTACAACATCAGCCTCTTCACCTACCACAACTTCCGTCATTCGCTGCTCGAGAAGGAGTGGGGGCCGGACCACCTGCGCCGCTCCTACGACACGGGCGCCGCGTGGATGAGCGGCCGGTTCACCTTCCTCAACAACTGGGCCTTCAACCTCAACTTCTCGTACTCGCCGGAATCCCAGTCCGATACGCAGACCCGCGGCGGCCCGCTCATGACCGAGCCCGCGGAGTTCAATGTCCGGGTGGACGCGAACACGGACCGGAGCCGGTCGTTCCACGTGTCGCCGCGTTTCTCGTACCGGGTCGCGGCGCAGGGGCGCGGTCACGACATGAGCACGGGCGTGAACATCTCCTACCGTCCGCTTCCGAACTGGCGGGTGTCGCTGAGTCCCAACTACAACGACAGGCGGGACGGAGCCCAGTACGTGACCCGGTCGACCGCGCTGGCGTACGCGCCGACGTACGGCGACCGGTACCTGTTCGGCGATCTCCAGCGGACCGGGTTCTCGATGGAAACGCGCCTCAACGTGTCGTTCACGCCCGATCTCAGCCTGCAGCTCTACGCGCAGCCGCTGCTCACGTCGGGCGACTACCGGGGCTACCGGCAACTCGCGGCCGCCGGGACGTTCGATTTCGTGGACTATGCCGAAGGGCGGGCCTACCGCTTCGACGGCGTCGTCACCGGATGCACGGACGGAGCGACGTGCGCCTTCGACGGCGTACGCTACTTCGACTTCAACGGCGACGGCGAACTGGACTACTCGACCCGGGATCGCGATTTCAACATCCGCTCGCTGCGAGGCAACGCGGTGTTCCGCTGGGAATATCGCCCGGGTTCCGAACTCTTCCTCGTGTGGCAGCACGCGCGCCGGGAGAGCGTGCTGCTCGGCAACTTCGATCTCAACCGGGATCTCGAGGGGCTGTGGATGGCGCCGGCGGAGAACGTCTTCATCGTCAAGGTGAGCCACTACCTCTCCATCTGACCGGGCGCCTCCCGGTTCGACCGGTCGCGCCCGGCCCGGATTCTGGCGCGACCGGTGTCGCAACGGCTAACGTCCCGCCTCCCCTGCCGCGCGGAGACGAACGCCTTGCCGACAAGCCCCCTGAACCTGGTCGAAGTGACGCTTCGGGAGATCGAACTTCCGCTCCGGGAGCGGTTCATCATCTCATCCGGATGGGTCGAGAATCGCCGGATCCTCCTCCTCGAACTCCGCGACGAGAGCGGCGCCACGGCCTGGTCGGAGTGCGTGTGCGGGGAGCAGCCGAACTATTCTCCCGAGACCGTGGACACGGCGCGGCTGGCGCTGCGGCGCTGGCTCCTGCCGCGGGTGCTGGGGCGCACGATCGAGAGCCCGGGGGCCGTGAGGCCGCTGCTGGATGAGGGCGTTCAGGGTCACCCCATGGCCAAGGCCGCGATCGAGATGGGGATCTGGGGCCTGAGCGCCGAGGTCGGCGGCATCTCCCTGTCCGAACTCGTCGGAGGGACGCGCGACCGCGTGGCGACAGGCATCTCCCTCGGCCTCCAGCCCTCGCCCGCCGCGCTCGTCGAGAAGGCGCGGCAGGCGGTCGAGCAGGGTTACGGCAAGATCAAGCTCAAGATCAGCCCCGCAAAGGACGTCGAGTACGTCGCGGCGGTGCGCGAGGCGCTCGGGCCCGACCGGGCGCTCGCGGTCGACGCGAACGCGGCCTACACGCTGGAAGACGCGGACCGCCTCGCGGAACTCGACGCGTTCGGTCTCATCATGATCGAGCAGCCGCTGGCGGCGGGCGACCTCGTGCGCCACGCCCGGCTCCAGGAGCGGCTCGCCACCCCCGTCTGCCTTGACGAGTCGATCGTGGACCCGGCGTCGTGCGAGGACATGCTGGCGCTCGGCAGCGGGCGGATCGTGAACATCAAGCCGGGCCGGGTCGGCGGGTTCCGGAACTCCCGCGAGATCCACGACATCTCGGCGCGGGCCGGGGTGCCGGTGTGGTGCGGGGGGATGCTCGAGAGCGGGATCGGGCGGGCCTACAACGTCGCGCTGGCTTCGATGCCGAACTTCCGGCTTCCCGGCGACCTGTCGCCGAGCGCCCGCTACTGGGAACGCGACATCGTCACTCCCGAGTGGACGATGAGCGCGGACGGCCTGGTGACGGTACCGCGCGACCGGCCGGGGCTGGGCGTGGAGGTGGACATCGAGCGCGTGGAGGCGCTCACGCGGCGGAGCGAGACGGTCGCCGCCGGTGACGCCCGCGTCCCGGCGTGATGGCGTTTCGCGCCCTCGAGACGCTCGACGAGTGGCGCACGTGCGTACGGCTCCAGGAGATGACGTGGGGGAAAGGGTTCTCCGACATCGTTCCCGCTTCCGTCCTCCAGGTCTCGCGGAAGATCGGCGGCTTCACCGGGGGGGCCTTCGAGGATGGGCGCATGATCGGCTTCGTCTATTCCCTTCTCGGGCGGTTCGAGGGCATCCCGTCTCACTGGTCCCACATGCTGGCGGTCGAACCCTCCGCGCGCGGACGGGGCCTGGGCCGCGACCTGAAACTCTTCCAGCGGGAGTCTGTCCGGTCCGGCGGCATCCGCACCATCTTCTGGACGTTCGACCCGATGGTGGCGCGCAACGCGCACTTGAACCTGAACCGGCTCGGCGCGACGGTGCTTCGCTACGCACCGAACATGTACGGCGCCGATACGGGGAGCCCCTTGCATGGCGGCGGCGAAACCGACCGCTTCATCGTGCGCTGGGATCTCGACGGCCCGGAGACCCGCCGGGCCCTCGACGCGGGGCCCCGGCGCTCGGCCCGCCGGCTCCACGCGCCGCTTCCGGAGCCGGCGCGTGTCGTGCCCCGGCCGGGAGGACACGGCGCGGCGGACGGCGGACTGCCCGGGGGCGACGAGGTCTTCGTCGAAGTTCCGGCGGATGTCGAATCGCTGCCGCCCGACGGGTCGCTCGTACGGTGGCGCGAAACGGTGCGGGACGCGTTCCTGGCCTATCTCAGGAGGGGATATGCGGTGGAGAGCCTTGTCAGAAATCCCTCGGCGAACCGGTGCTTCTATGTACTGCGCCGGAACCGGTGACGTGAGCCCGCCGGCCGTGGCGGGGCGCGGACGGATGTGGGCGGCCGGCCTCCTGGGGCTCCTCGCCCCCCTCGCTCCGGCCGCGGCCTCGGCGCAGAGCCCGTATTCGGTCGAAGACATCCTCTCCGCGCCTTTCGCCACGGACCTGATCGCCGCCCCGACCGGCGCCGCGTTCGCCTGGGTTCGGTACGATCGGGGCGTCCGCAACATCTGGATCGCCGAGGGCCCGGAGTACGTGGGCCGCCAGCTCACCAACTGGACCGAGGACGACGGCCAGGACCTGTCCCAGCTGCGGTTCACGCCCGACGGCCGTCAGGTTCTCTTCGTGCGCGGAGGCGGGCCGAACCGGGCGGGCGAGATTCCGAACCCGCGCTCCGACCCCGAGCCGGCGACGCAGATGGTGTGGGTCGCGGGGCTCGACGGCGCCTCGCGGCCTCTCGCCGAGGGGGGTTCCCCGGCCATCTCTCCGGACGGACGCACGATCGCCTTTCTGAACCGCGGTCAGATCTTCACGCTCACGCTCGATGGCTCGGCGCCCCCCGGTCCGCTGCTCCGCATCCGCGGGAGCGCGGGGTCGCTGGCGTGGTCCCCGGACGGGGGCCGGCTCGCCTTCGTCAGCAACCGCGGAGATCACACCTTCGTGGGCGTCTTCTCGCTGGACGAGGGGGAGGTCCGCTACCTCGATCCGAGCCTGGATCGCGACGGCAGCCCCACATGGTCGCCGGACGGGACGGCCCTCGCGTTCATCCGCGTCCCCAACGAGGGGGCGCAGCTGCCCTTCACGCCGCTCCGCAGCGCCCTGCCGTGGTCGATCCGGCTCGCGGATGCCGCCACCGGGGAGGCGCGGGAGGTGTGGCGGGCTGCGCCCGGCCGCGGGAGCGCCTTCCAGGCCATGACCGGACCCTCGCTGATCTGGCTCGCGTCGGACCGGCTCGTATTTCCGTGGGAACGCGAAGGCTGGCACCAGCTCTATTCCGTTCCCGTCGCGGGAGGCGCCGCCACGCACCTCACGCCGGGAGAGTTCGAAGTCGAGTCCGTGCTCCCGGCGCCGGATGGGGCGTCCGTCTACTACGTCTCGAATGCGGACGACATCGATCGCCGGCACGTCTGGCGGGTCACGGCCGATGGCGAGCCCGAGGCGCTGACATCGGGGAACGGCATCGAGTGGAACCCCGCGGTCACTCCCGACGGGGCGCTCGCCTACCTCGCCACCGACGGTCGCACGCCGGCCCACGCCGAGTTGGACGCAGGGGGAGAGCGGCGTCCGCTGGTCGACGGGTTCATGCCCGACGCCTTCCCGTTCGAAAGCCTCGTGGAGCCGCGGCAGGTGACGTTCGAGTCCGAGGATGGGATCCTGATCCATGGGCAACTCTTCCTTCCGCCCCTGTCGGTGGAGGGCGGACGCCACCCGGCGGCGGTCTTCTTCCACGGCGGGTCGCGGCGGCAGATGCTCCTCGGCTGGCACTACATGCGCTACTACCACAACGCGTACGCCCTCAACCAGTACCTGGCGAGCCGCGGCTACGTCGTGCTCTCCGTGAACTATCGCAGCGGCACCGGCTACGGGCTGGAGTTCAGGGAGGCGCTGAACTACGGCGCCCGGGGCGCGAGCGAGTACCGTGACGTCGTCGCCGCGGCCCGCTTCCTCGCGGAGCGGGACGACGTGGACGCCTCCCGGGTCGGGCTGTGGGGCGGCTCATACGGCGGCTTCCTCACGGCGCTCGGCCTCGCGCGGAATTCGGATCTCTTCGCCGCGGGCGTGGATATCCACGGCGTCCACGACTGGAACATGGTCATCCGGAATTTCGTCCCGTCCTACCAGCCGGAGACGCGCGAGGCCTTCGCCCGGCTCGCGTTCGAGTCCTCGCCGATGGCGTGGATCGACGGCTGGCGTTCCCCGGTGCTGCTGATCCATGGCGACGACGACCGCAACGTGCCGTTCTCGGAGTCCGTGGACCTGATCGAGTCGCTTCGGAAGCGGGGCGTCGAGGTCGAGCAGCTCGTCTTCCCGGACGAGGTCCACGGCTTCCTCCTGCACCGGAACTGGGTCACCGCCTTCGAGCGGTCCGCCGAGTTCATGGACGCACACCTGCGACGGGCTCCGGCCGCGGGCGGCGCGAAGCCGTGACCGCCCGCATCGCGGGACAGCGTGCGCTCGTCACGGGGGCGAGTTCGGGGATCGGCGAGGCCATCGCCCGCCGCCTGGCCGCCGACGGCGCGAACCTCGTGCTCTGGGCGCGCCGGGAGGAGCGGCTCACCCGCCTCGCGGAAGAGATCGCGGCGGGGAGCGGGGTCGCGGTGGACACCGGCGTCGTCGACATCCGCGACCGTGACGCGGTCCGGGGCGCGGCGGAAGGGCTCGCCGCCCGGCTCGGAGCCCCCGACATCCTCGTCAACAACGCCGGCCTCGCCGCGGGCATGGCGCTCGTGCACGACGCCGAGGTCGACGACTGGGACCGGATGATCGACACGAACGTGAAGGGGCTCCTCTACGTGACGCGCGCCTTCCTCCCCGCCATGGTCGAACGCGACTCGGGACAGGTCGTCAACATCGGCAGCATCACGGGGCGACAGGTCTATCCCGGCGGGAGCGTCTACGCCGCCACGAAGTACGCCGTGCAGGCGATCACCGAGGGGACGAACCTCGATGTCCTCGGCACCGGCGTCCGCGTGTCGGGCGTCCACCCCGGGCTCGTCGAGACGGAGTTCTCGCTCGTGCGTTTCAAGGGCGACGAGGACCGGGCGCGCGCCGTGTACGAGGGGGTCGAGCCGCTCACTCCGGCGGATGTCGCCGAGGTCGTGTCCTACGTCGTGAACGCCCCGCCCCACGTCAACCTGGCCGACGTCGTCGTGTTCGGGAAATCCCAGGGGAGCGTACACCACTTCCACCGCGACGGCGGATGAACGTCGCCGGCATCGGCGGGCTCTACGTCGCCTGCTCCGAGCCCGGCCGGGTCCGCGACTGGTACCGCCGCCACCTCGACCTCCGCTTCCCCGATGAGGGCGGCGCCCGGTTCGCGTGGACGCACCCCGACAGCGGAACCGTCGCCGCCAGCGAACTCGATTTTCTCGATGAGGCCTCGGCCCGCTTCGAGCCCGGCTCGCAGCCGTTCGTGATCCGTTACCTCGTGCGCGACCGCGACCCGGGGGCCGATCCGCTCGAGGGGCGCGACTGGATCCTGGACCCCGACGGATGGAAGGCGGAATTCGCGGAGTTGACGCCCTCCGCCGAGCCAGCGGCCGATCACCGTGCCGTCGAGGGCATCGGGGGCGTCTTCTTCCGTTCCCCCGACCCGGGCGCCAGCAAGGCGTGGTACGAGAAGGTCGGGATCCGGCCGGGCGCCGACGGTTACGTGACCTTTCCGGCCCGCACGGTGGACGATTCGGAGACCCTCACGGTGTGGGAGGTCTTTCCGGCGGATTCGACCTACTTCGATTCGCGGGGCGAGAGCAGTCCCCACCCCTTCATGCTCAACCTGCGGGTCAGGAGCCTCGACGCACTCGTCGAGTCGCTGGAGGCGCGGGGCGTCTGGGTCGACCCGAAGCGGGAAGCGTACGAGTACGGGAAGTTCGCCTGGATCCTCGACCCGCTCGGAGCCTGGGTCGAGCTTTGGGAGCCCCCTTCCGCCACAAGCTGACCGCCACAAGCTGACCCCGTCGTACGCCCGTCCTCGCGCGTCTTCCCCTTGCATCGTTCCGATATATCGGATAGTATTTCGATATATCGAGACCGGTCGGAAGCGAGAGGGGATACATGTTCACCAGCAAGGATGGATTCGGCGCCTGGGCAAACTGTTGCGGCCCCGGCGTGTTTCGTTTCGGCGGGGGGGTCGGCGGGAACCGGCGCGTGGTCCGGAAGGGGGAGCTGAAGTTCGTCCTCCTCCGCCTCCTCTCGGACGAACCCATGCACGGCTACGAACTGATGCGGCGGCTGGAGGAGGAGTCCGGCGGCCTCTACACGCCCAGCCCGGGCTCCGTCTACCCCACCCTGCAGCTGCTCGAGGACCAGGGGTACGTGTCGTCGACGCAGGAGGACGGGAAGCGCGTCTACCGGCTGACGTCATCGGGCCGCGACTTCCTCGAGGAGCACCGGTCCCGCACCCGCGACATCTTCGGCCGCTTCGTCAACATGGGCGAGCGCTTCGCCGGGTCCGCGATGCGCGACGTGACGCGCTCGTTCATCCACCTCGCCCAGGTGAGTTTCGAGCGGGCGACGGGCGGACAGGGCGATCCGGAGACGCTCGCAAGGGTGAAGTCGATCCTGGACCGCGCGGCGCGCGAGATCGAGACCGCGTGGCCGGAGCCCGGGGCCGCGGCCTCGCGGGAGGGTTGAGCCATGTTCGAGCTCGTCTTCCTGGGAGGCATCGCCGCCGTGATCTACCGCAGGCGCGTGCGCGCCGGCGATTGGAGTCGCGGAGATTTCCACCGCTTGCTCGTCGGCCTGGGCAGCGCGGTGAGCCGCGCGATGGCCGCGGTGTCCAGGTCCTGGCCCGATCTTCTGCGACAGTGCTCGGCCGATGTGAAGAGCCTTGTCCGCGACGCGACGGGCGTCGTCCGGATCCGGAGGCCGCGCGGCATCCGGACCCGGCCTCCTCGCCTCGAAGTGCCCACGACGGAGGCCTTCGCGCCGGCCGAAGCGGCGACGGGAGCGGAGAGCCGGATCTTTTCCCGGCTCCAGCGCCGCTACGTGTCGGGCCGGATCGGCTTCTCCGAGTACGTGGAGGGAGTACGGCGCCTCCGGGGCGAAGGCGCCGCGCCTCCGGGCCCTGGCCGCCCGACCGCCCCGCGCCCGGACGGCGAGCCCGGGAGGCTGGCGGCCGAGCGCTGACCGCCCGGCGCCGCCAGCCCGGCGAAGCGCCAGCCGCCGATCGGGCGCGGCTGGCGGCTAGTGCTTGCGGTGCCGCTGCCAGGGGCTGCGGGTGAAGTAGGACTCCGTCAACTCCTTGATCTGAGGCGCGAGGAAGATCAGCGCGATCAGGTTCGGGATGATGACGATGGCCAGGAAGATGTCACCGAGCGACCACACCACGGCGAGCGGCAGCACGGCCCCCACGAAGTGCATCGCGACGAAGACGAGCTTGTACGGAATGATCGCGTTCGGCCCGAACAGGTAGTTGGCGCAGCGGTCGCCGTAGTAGCTCCATGAGATCGCCGTCGAGATCGCGAACAGGAAGACGGAGAAGATCACGATGTAGTGGCCCCAGTCGCCGAGCGGCGACAGGCCGCGCTGGAACCCCATCTGCGTCAGCGGCGCGCCGGTCTCGTAGGCCTGCCCGTAGAGGACGGCAAGTTCCCGCCCGTCGTCGGCGATCGCGACGGCCCGCGCCGGATCGACGGCTCCGCTGAACGGCTGCGTCTGCGCCTCGTCCTCGAACAGCTGCGGCACGGAGACCTCGTGCCACGCGAGGTGCGGCTCGCTCGTCACGCCGGGCCGTCCCAGCGTGTAGCGGATCGTTCCCGTGGGATCCGTCGGCACCGAGCTGCCGCCCTCGTCGAGGACCACGTAGCTGATGTCCCCGCCTTCGAGCTGGATCGCGGTGAGGACCTGCGAGTTCCAGGCGCCGGTCATGATCACGACGAGCGCGGTCATCGTGACGATGACGATCGTGTCGATGAACGGCTCGAGCAGGGCGACGACGCCCTCGGAGACCGGCTCGTCCGTCTTCGCCGCCGCGTGCGCGATCGGCGCGGAGCCCTGCCCCGCCTCGTTCGAGAACAGCCCGCGCCGCACGCCCCACATGAGCGTGACGAGGAAGGCGCCGACGCCGGTGCCCGCCACGCCGGCCGTCGGATTGAAGGCCTCGCGGAAGATGATCGCGAAGGTCCCCGGCACCTGGTCGAGGTTCAGGATGATGATGATCATGGCGGCGGTCACGTAGACGATCGCCATGAACGGAGCCAGGATACTGGTCACGCGGCCGATGCGCTTGATGCCGCCCAGGATCACGAGCGCGACGATCGTGGAGGTCGTGAGGCCGGTGATCCACTTGGCGATCCCGAACTCGGCCAGCATCGCGTCCGCCACCGTATTCGCCTGGTTGGCGTTGCCGGTCATGAACGCCGTCAGTCCCAGCATAACGGCGAAGAAGGCCGCCACGGGCTTCCAGCGCGGGCCCAGCCCCTTCTCGATGTAGTACATCGGTCCGCCCGACACTGTCCCGCTGTACTTCGCCGACGACTCGTCGACCTCGCGGTACTTCTGCGCCAGCGTGACCTCGCTGTACTTCGTCGCCATGCCGAGGAAGGCCGTCATCCACATCCAGAACAGCGCCCCCGGACCCCCGAGGTGGATGGCGATCGCGGCGCCGGCGATGTTCCCGATGCCCACCGTCGCGCTGAGCGCGGTGGTGAGCGCCTGGAAGTGCGACACGTCGCCCGGATCGTTCGGGTCGTCGTACCGGCCCGTGGCCACCGCGACGCCGTGCGCGAACTTGCGGATCTGCGGCAGGCCGAGCCGGAGGGTGAGGTAGGTCCCGATGCCGAGGAGAAGCAGCACCTGAAGCGTCAGGCGCTCTCCTCCGATCGTGATCCCGAACTGCGCGATGTTGCGGTCGAGCCAGTCTACGACTGTGGCGAAGTCCATGCGTTGTCCCCGTTAGCGGCGGGTGAGTGTCGTGTCCCGGAGAGGTGGCTGAGTTTGGCCCCGTGCCGCTGAGGCTGCAACGGTTGGCCGGACGCGGCGGGGCCGGTCGGGGTCGCAAAAGGCGGCGGCGCCGGGGTGTGTGGCGCGGGTCACGGTACGGTAACTTCGTTCGCGCTCCGGGCGCCTGGTATCGACACCGGGGGCCCGCTGCGGCCCAACCTTCGGCAGCGACGAGCACCCCTTGGAAGCAAGGAGATGAAGCGGCACGTGGGTCCAGACAACAAGATCCCCGGCCGGATCGGACGGCTGTGGGAACTCGCCAACGACCTCTCGTGGACGTGGAACCCGGCGGCCCCGGCCCTCTTCCGGGCCATCGACCCGCCGCTCTGGCGCCGTACCCGCCACAACCCCGTGGCGCTGCTGCGGACCGTCGGAGACGGGCGCCTTCACAGCCTGGCCGAAGATGCCGTCTTCCTGCGGAGGTACGACGCGGCGCTTGACGCCTGGCGTGATGCGGCGGACGCCGCCCCGACCTGGTTCGAAGCGCGCCATCCCGCGCTCCGCGGCCGCCCCGTGGCGTACTTCTGCGCGGAATTCGCGTTGCACGAGTCCATCCCGATCTACTCCGGGGGGCTCGGCGTGCTCGCCGGGGACCATCTCAAGGCGGCGTCCGAACTGGGCGTCCCCCTCGTCGGCGTCGGGTTGATGTACGCGCACGGCTACTTCGACCAGACGCTGGGGCCGGACGGCTGGCAGGAAGACGCGGACGACCCGCTCGACCCCGACCTGACGCCGCTGGAGCGGCTGCGCGGCGCGGACGGCGTCCCCTGGCTCGCCTCGATCCAGGGCGGCGGGCGCCGCATCCATATCGGGGGCTGGAGACTGCGGGTCGGGAGCGTCTCGCTGTACCTCCTCGACACGGACCTCGAGGAGAACGATCCCGCCGACCGGGGCCTCTCCCACCAGCTCTACGCCGGCGGCGCGGATCACCGGCTGCGGCAGGAGGCGATCCTCGGCGTCGGCGGCGTGCGCGTGCTCGCCGCGCTCGGGGTCGAGCCCGGGGCGTGGCACGCGAACGAGGGACACGCGGCGTTCATGATGGTGGAGCGCGTGCGCCGGCTGATGCGCGACGGCCTGTCCTTCGCGGGCGCGGTGTCCCGGGTCCGCGCGTCGACGGTCTTCACGACGCACACGCCCGTCTCCGCGGGCCACGACGTGTTCTCCCACGCGCAGATGCGGGAATGGATCGGCGAGACGTTCTGGGAGGAGATCGCGCACCGCGAGGAGTTGCTCGGACTCGGTCTCCACCCGGACGACGAGGCGCAGGACCGGTTTCACATGACGGCGGCGGCGATCCGGTTGTCGCGGCGAGTCAACGGCGTTTCCGCGCGGCACGGGCGCGTGAGCCGGGAAATCTGGCGCGGCCTGTGGGAGGGCCGGGCGGCCGCGGAGGTGCCGATCGGGCACGTGACGAACGGGGTCCACCTCGCCACGTGGATGAGCGACGACATCGCGGATCTCCTGGACGAATGGCTCCCCGCCGGGTGGCGGCACTGTCCGGGCGATGAAGCCATGTGGCGCGCGGTGCGCGATGTGCCTGTCGAGGCGCTGTGGCGCGTGCGGCGCCGGCTGAAACTCCGGCTCCTCGATCTCATGCGGGACGAGGCTCGCCGCCGGTGGCCGGACCACTGGCCGGAATCGGCGCACCTCGCCGGAGCCGGCACGCTCATGAGCCCCGAGCCGCTCACGATCGGGTTCGCGCGGCGCTTCGCGACCTACAAGCGCGCGGACCTCATCTTCCGCGACCGCGACCGCCTCCACGCGCTTCTCTCCGACCCCGCCCGCCCCGTGCAGCTGATCTTCGCCGGGAAGGCGCACCCGCGGGACGACGACGGCAAGCGCGTCCTCCAGCGCGTGTACGAGCATACGCGCGATCCGGAGTTCGAGGGCAGGGTCGCCTTCGTCGAGAACTACGGACTCCATGCGGCGCACGGCCTCGTCGAGGGCGTCGACCTGTGGCTCAACCTCCCGCGGATCCCGCTGGAAGCGAGCGGGACGAGCGGGATGAAGGCGGCCCTCAACGGCGTCCCCCAACTCGCGACCGCGGACGGCTGGTGGGAGGAGGGGTTCGAGGGCGACAACGGCTGGATCATCCCGCCCGCCCCCGCCACGGCGAGCGAGGAGGAGGTGGACGAACACGACGCCGGGCACCTCTTCCGGCTCCTGGAGGAGGAGGTCGTCCCCCGCTACTACGACCGCTCCGGCGCGGGTTCCGGGGATGACGTCCCGGCGGGCTGGCTCGCACATGCGCGGCGGGCGATCGAGGTCGCCGGCGCCCGATTCACCGCGGCCCGCATGGTGCGGGACTACGCGCGCGACTACTACGTCCCGTCACTGCGCGGCAACGACTGACGCCCCCGGGCGCCCGGAACGCCGCCGCCGGTTGAGCGCCTGCCCCCGAGCGCGGACCGCTAGGCGGCGTAGAGTTGCAGGCGGGTCGCGAATTCGCCGGCGATCATCTCCAGCGCGTCGAGGTCCGGGTGGCGGAGGAAGATCATCCCGTCGGAGACGAGCGTGGCCTGCCAGTTCCGCCGGGGCGACCCGACCGGAAGCAGATCCAGGCTGCACACGCGCTCGCCGTACTCCTGGAGCAGGGGGGCGAGTCCTTCGATGCGCTGGATCCGGCCATGCCCGCGCGCCCGCTTGACGATCCAACAGGCGTTGTATTTCCGTTCCACCGGCTGCGACCACGTCGCGTGTACCACGCCTTCGGCCCACCCGCGATAGGTGTCGATGTCGCTCGCGAAGTTGATGAGGTCGACTGTCCGCACGCCGGGCGGCCGCGCGGCGATTTCGCCGAACACGGCCTCCCCGTCCGCCGTCCGGTACCACTCCATGTGCGTGTAGCCAGTCTCGAACCCGAGCGCGGCGAGCACGGCGAACCCCATCTCGCGACCGGCGGCGACATCATCCGCCTCCACGTCGCGCAGCGCGTACGTGATGGGGCTGAGCCACTCGTGCGTCTTCGACTCGAGCGCTCGGGGCCAGTAGCGGCAGATGTTGTAGTGCGCGACGGCGCCTCCGACCGTGACCGTGTCGAAGGTCATGTCCTCGCCCTCGATGAACTCCTCGACCGTGACCTGCGGGACGTGCCGGAGGGCGGGAAGGATCCGCTCGAGGTCGCGCGCCGAATCGGCCCGGTGCGTGTCTGCCGAGCCGGCGCCGTCGACCGGCTTCACGATGAGCGGGAAGCCGACGCGCTCGGCGACCTCGCGGCACTCGGCGCTGCTCGTGGCCCTCCCGTGACGCGGCGTCCGGATACCGGCGCCGTCGAGCACGTCCTTCATCACTTCCTTGTCGCGGAAGGGGAGCGTCTGCTCGACGGTCGGCCCCGGCAGCTCCAGCATCTCCCGCAGCCGCGCGGCGAGGATCATGAAGGGTTCCCACAGGCACTCCACGCGGTCGATCCGGGTGCTCGCGGCGAGCGCGGCAACCTGCCGCATCACGTCCGCCTCATCCGCCAGCGACCTCACCTGGAGGTGGTGGGACACGCTCGCCCGGGCGATCTCGGGCAGCGCCGACACGGGCTGGTCCCCCAGGCCGATGACGGTGGCGCCCACCTGCGCGAGCCCGCGCGTGAAATACGTCATCTCGGCCGGGTAGCCCGGCGAAATCATCAATACGTTCATGGTTCCGTCATGGTGCCGTTGGGTTATGCCGTTACGTGGCGAGTTCCACCTGGACGCGGGTGATGATCCGCCCCAGCGCCTCCTCGACGACCTCCGAGCGCGGGTGGCGGACGATGATGTAGCCCTCTCCCTCGTAGGACGCGCTCTGTGCCTGTCCCGCGCGGGGGAGGCGCCATTCGACGCAGAGCGGCCCGAGTTCGTTTGCGATCTCCTCGATGCCGGCGACCCGCCGCACGGCGCCCCGGCCCTGTCCCCGGAGATAGGCCGCGCCGGCCGCGTAGGGGCGGGGCGGCGGGTCGAACTCGCCGAAGACGAGGAGGCGGGCCCAGGCGCGGTAGAGGTCGAAATCGTGCGCCTGCGAGATCAGCGTGACGAACTGGGCGCCGGGCGGCCGCGCCCCGACTTCGGAGATCGCGACCGAGCCGTCGGGCCGCCGGAACCACTCCATGTGGCTCAGCCCCGTCTCCATCCCGAGCGCATCGAGCGCGGGGCCGGCGACGCGCCGGATCTCCTCGTACCGGGGCGAATCGACCTCCCGCGGGAGGAGGACGCACCACTGGATCCACGGCTCGCGCAGCACCTCGAGCGGTGACGGCAGGTAGTGGTTGATCGAATGCCAGATGAGGCGTCCGCCGATCGAGACCGCATCGAAGGAGTGTTCTTCGCCGACGACGAACTCCTCGATGAGCGTCGGCCGCTCGGCGCTCGGCCGCGACATCGCGATCGCCGTGCGCAACTGCTCCGGCGTTTCGACGCGGAACGTGCCGCGGGCGCCGGAGCCGGCCGGCGGCTTCACGATGAGCGGAAAGCCCGTCGCGTCCGAGAAAGCCGCCGCCTCGTCCCCGTCCCGGACCAGCGCGTGCCGGGCACAGGGCAGGCCGTGCGCCCGGAGAACGTCCTTCATGCGGGACTTGTCGCGGAAGTTGCGCGCGGCCTCCGCGCCCATTCCCTCGATGCCGAGGGCGTCGCGCAGTTCTCCGAGCGGCACCTGAAGCTCCTCGAGCGCGCCCAGGAGGCGGTCGACCCCGCCGAGTTCGGAGGAGAGCCGGCGGAGCCCCGTGTGGATGCCCTCCGGCGACAGCGCATCGTCGACGCGGACGTGCGCGGCGATGCGCCGCCGCAGCGAGGGGGGCGTGCGTTCGAGCGGTTCCTGCGTCACGACCCCGAGGCGCACCCCGTCCAGCCCCGCGGCGGCTTCCAGAAAACGCAGCGTGGCAGGGAGATAGAACGGGGCGACGAATGCGACGTTGGGCATGGACCTTCCGGGTTGCCGCGACGGGCCGGACGGCCGCCGCCGGACGGGCTGGCGTTCGAGAGCAGGGACTGTACTATGTCGGGCCCCCAAAGTGAAGTTTTTCCCCCGAGTCGCTGGCGAAGTAATGCACGTCGTATTCGTCGAACCCCTGTTTCCCGGAAACCAGAAGGACTTCGTGCGCGGCCTGCGCGAAGTCGGCGCCGAAGTGTCTGCGGTGGGCGAAGCGCCGCCGGAGGCGCTGGGCTCCGACCTGCACGGGTGGCTCGCCTGCTACGAGCAGGTCGGCTCCGTGTGCGACGAGGGCGCGCTCGCCCACGCCGTTCACGAAATCCACCGCCGGCGGCCCGTGGATCGCCTCGAGGCCACGGTCGAAGCCCACATCCTCCCGGTCGCCCGCGTCCGGGAGGGCGCGGGGCTGGCCGGGACTTCGGTGCGGACCGCGCACCTGTGCCGGGACAAGCCGGCGATGAAGGACGCCCTTCGCGCGGCGGGAATCGCGACCGCCCAGTCCATGGGTGGAGGCGACGCGGAGGAGATCGCGGGGTTCGGCCGGAAGGTGGGTTATCCGCTCATCGTCAAGCCTCGCGCCGGGGCCGGCGCCTCGGGCACGTATCGGGTCGAAGATGAGGCGCAACTCGCGGCGCTGCTCCCGCGCCTCGGCGTGGGGCATGGCGCCGAAGTCGCCGTCGAGGAGTTCGTGGACGGGCACGAGGCCTTCTACGACACGCTCACGGTGGCCGGCACGGTGGTGCACGATTTCATGACCCACTACTACCCGAACGTGCTCGAGGCGATGCGGACGCGGGAGGTGTCGCCCCAGTTCATCGCCACGAACCGGATCGACACCGCCGACGCCTACGCGGAGGTTCGGGAACTCGGCAAGCGGGTCATCGACGCGCTCGACATCGGGACCTCCGCCACCCACATGGAATGGTTCTTCGGAGAGAAGGGACTCAAGTTCTCCGAGATCGGTTGCCGCCCGCCCGGCGTGCGGGCCTGGGATCTGTACGGCGCGGCGAACGAGATCGATGTGTACCGCGAATGGGCGGCCTGCATCGTGCATGGCCGGAAGCTGCGGGACGCGTCGCGCCGCTACTCCGCGGGGATCGTGACGCTGCGGCCCGACAACAACGGGCGGATCGCGGGGTATGAGGGCCTGGAAAAGGTGGAAGCCCGTTTCGGGGAGTGGATCATCGACACGCATCTGCCGCCGCTCGGCACGCCGACCCAGCCGGTGGAGGCCGGGTACATGGCGAACGCCTGGCTCCGGCTGCGGCACCCGGACTACGACGAACTGCGCCGCATGCTCGACGCGGTCGGGCGCTGGGTGCGAGTGCGCGCCGCATGAGGGTGGCGAGAAGGCGCCGGGCCACTGCCGACGCCGAGTCCCGGCCGCCGCTCGTCCTCCTCGGTCCGCGAGGGGGCGGCCTTGCGCTCCCGGACGTGGTGCGGGAACTGGAGGCCTCGGGCGCGCTGTCGCCCGGCGCGCGGATCGCGGCCATCACCGCCGGGTGGCGCGACCGGGAAGCGAACGAGGGGCTCATCGATCCCCGCCTCGCGGACCGCGTCGTGGATCTTGAACTCTATCGGCGCTCGGACAGGGTCGCCGAAGCGGACGCGGAACTTGCGCGTGCGCACCGGGAGGTGCGGGACCGGCTCGGGACGCTCCGACGCGCCTACAATCTGCGCCTCCACGGTCTCATCGAGACGCACCGGCGGCTGGCCGAACTGCGGGGCGACGAGTCGGTGCTTCGAGCCGAGCGCGGCGAAGCCCTCGAGGCCATTCGGCGCCTCGATGCGCGGCACCTGGACCGCGTGACCGAGATCCGGTCGGAGTTCGAGCGCCGCATGACGCCCCCCGAGCGCGATGCCGTGCGATGGCAGCGACGCGAGGTGGACGCGCGCCTCGAGGACGCGGAGGCGATCGTGCTCGAGGGCGGGCATGTCGGGAACCTGCTCAGCCGCCTGCGCCTGTTCGGCGGACGGCAGCTCCTGGACGGCCGCCCGCTGATCGGCCGGTCGGCCGGCGCCATGGTGCTGACGGAGCGCGTCGTGCTCTTTCACGACCGGCCGCCGTGGGGCGAGGGCCATCCCGAGGTGTTCGACGCGGGGCTCGGGATTGCCGAGGGGCTCGTCGCGCTGCCGCACGCCTCCGCCCGGCTCGCGCTGGACGATCGGACGCGCGGCGCGCGACTCACGGCCCGCTTCGCTCCCGACCCCTGCGTCCTCCTCGACGCCGGCCACCGCATCGACCGGGCCGCGGATGGCCGGAGCGGCTGGAGCGGCGGGAACGGCGTCGACCGCCTCGATGCGGCGGGCCGCCGCGTCCCCTTCCGTACGGCCGCGTAGTCCGGCCCATGCGATACGACCCCCACGCCCGGGCCCACCGGCAGGAGCCGTCGATGCCGCGTTCGTGCGCGATCGCGGCGCTCGAGGAGCGGCTCGCCTCCCACGCCGGCGGGGCGGATCCGGTGGACCCGGTGGCCGCGTTCCTGGACGCGAACGAGTTCCCGCTGGCCGAGCCTCCCCTCTACACCTTCGTGTACCGGGGCCATGCCGACGCCGTCCGGCTCCGGAACTGGGTGCACGGCCTCCAGACCTCGGCGCCCTTCCGCCGCCTCGACGGCACGGATCTGTGGTGCTACACGCTCGAACTCCCCGACGAATCGCGGGTGGAGTACAAGATCGAGGTCCTCGGCGGCGGGCGCGCGGAGTGGATCGAGGACCCGCTGAACCCCCAGCGCGCCCGGGATCCATTCGGCGCGAACTCCGTCGTGCAGGCGCGGGGCTACGAGATCCCCGACTGGGCCCGCGAGAACGAGGAGGTCCGGCGCGGGGAGGTGGACGAACTCGCCGTCGAGAGCGAGGCACTCGAGTCCGCGCGGCACGTGACCGTGTACCGTCCGGCGGAGTTCCGCGCCAACCGGCGCTACCCGCTGCTCGTCGTGCATGACGGCGGAGACTACGTCGAGTACGCCGGCCTGCGACACGTGCTCGACCGGCTGATCGATCGCTTCGAGATCCCCCGGATGATCGTCGCCCTCCTGCACCCGGCCGACCGGATGTCGGAATACTCGGCGGACCCGGCGCACGCGCGGTTCGTCGCCGAGGAGTTGCTCCCGCGCCTCGAGCGCGACTATCCGCTCCTTCCCGACCCCGCATCCCGCGGCTTGATGGGCGCGAGTCTGGGCGCCGTCGCCTCCTTCCACGCCGCGCTCGAACACCCCGGCCTGTTCGGCCGCCTGCTCCTCCAGTCGGGCTCCTTCCTCTTCACGGATATCGGCGCCAACGAGAGCGGCCCCGTCTTCGACCGCGTCGTCGACATGATGAACGCCTACCGGGCCGCGCCGACCGCCATCGCCGAGAAGGCGTTCGTCTCCGTGGGCGTGTACGAACCGCTGGTCTCGGAGAACCGGGCCCTGATCCCGGCCCTCCGTCGCGGCGGCGCGGAGGTGCGCTTCGTCGAGTCGCGCGACGGCCACAACTGGGAGAACTGGCGCGACCGCCTGCGCGAGGGCCTGTCGTGGCTCTTCCCGGGCCCGCTGTGGATGGTCTACGAATGACGGCCGTGGCAGTCCCCGCGGGCGGGGTCACGCGCCGCATCGGCCTCTCGCTCGGGGCGGACCTGTGCTGGCCCATCGCCTACCGCGCCATCCTTGAGCGCCTGAACCCGCGGATCCCCTCGCCCGACGGCCCGATCCGGTTTCATCTCGAGGACGTCACGATCGAGCCCTTCGACCTGCAGCAGAGGGGGAAGTACGACGTCGTCATCGACCGTCTCACGCACTGGTTCTACCCGACGCGGGAGTGGATCAAGAAGGCCGTGATCATGGACGGGCTCTACGTGTTCAACAATCCGTGGAGCGTCCAGTCGATGGAGAAGCACTCCACCTACTGCGCGATGATGAGGCTGGGTCTCCCGGTTCCGCGGACATGGCTCGTCCCGCCCAAGTCCTACGATCCGCAGGACGATCTGGCGGTCACCCTGAAACGCTACGCGCGGCTGTTCGACCTCCCCGCCGTGGCGCACGACCTGGGATATCCCGTGTTCATGAAGCCGTACGACGGCGGCGGATGGCGCGGCGTGTCGCGGATCGAGGATGACGAGGCGCTCGGCGCCGCCTACGACGAGAGCGGCAAGTTCGTCATGCACCTCCAGCAAGGGGTGGAACACGACCGCTTCGTCCGCTGCATCGGGCTGGGCCCGCAAACGCGCGCCGTCCTCTACGACCCCGGCGCCCCCGCGCACGACCGCTACACGGTCGAACGGGACCGCCTCGAGCCCGCCGACGCCGCCGCGATCCGGGACACCACGCTCACGATCAACGCGTTCTTCGGGTGGGACTTCAACTCGTGCGAGGTGCTTCGCAGCGGCCGCCGGTGGATGCCGATCGACTTCGCGAACCCCTGTCCGGACTCGCAGGTCACGTCGCTCCACTACCACTTCCCGTGGCTCATCAAGGCGAACCTCCGCTGGTCCCTGTTCTGCGCGGCGACCCGGCGCCGGATGCGCGTCAACCTCGACTGGCAGCCGTTCTTCGATGCCTGCCGCCCCGGGATGTCGGTCGGGGAGAGAGTTCGGGCCTGCGCCGCGATCGCGGAGGCGCGGTTCGAGACCGACCGCTTCGTGGAGTTCTGCGATGCGCACCTCGCGGAACTCGACGCGGTGGCCGACGACTTCTTCGGCAGCGAGGCGGCCCGCGACGCGGTGCACGCGAAGGTGGCCTCGCTCTATCCCGATCACGAGATCGAGGAGTTCACCGCGCTCTTCTTCGACCGCATACAGGCGGCCCGCCGGGAGGAACCCCCCGGCGCCGTGCCGATGCTCGCCTCATGAAACTCAACGCCAGCTGGTGGTCGGATCGCCTCGGCCAGGAGGTCAACGTCGCGCGCTGGGGGGAGGTCGGCGTGCCCTTCCTCATGTTCCCCACCGCCGGAGGCGACGCGGAGGAGATCGAGCGCTTCCTCGTCATCGACACGGTCGCGGACTACCTGACGGACGGCCGGATCAAGGTCTATTCGTGCGACAGCGTGGCGGGCCGCGTCATGCTCGGCCGGGAGGGGACGCCCGAACACCGCATGGCGGTCCTCAACCGGTTTCAGGAGTTCGTCTACAGCGAGTTCGTCCCCATGATCCGGGAGGACTGCAACGATCCCGGGATCGAGGTCATCGTCGCGGGCTCATCGATCGGAGCGTTCAACGCGCTCGCCATGCTGTGCCGGTTCCCGGACGCCTTCTCGCACGCCGTGTGCATGAGCGGCACGTACGACCTCCAGCGTTTTCTGAAGCACGACACCGGGGCCGAAGCGAAGGCGACGGGCGACTTCTACCGCGCATCGCCCGTCCACCACCTGCCGCAGCTCGCGGGCGAGACGCTCCACCGCCTGCGCGAGCGCTTCGTCCTCCTCGCCTCCGGGCGCGGGCGGGCGGAGGACATCGGCGAGTCCTGGCGGGCGGCCTCGCTCCTCGGGCGGAAGGGCGTGCCGAACCGGATGGACGACTGGGGCGAGGAGTGGCACCACGACTGGCCCACGTGGCGCCACATGCTCCTCCGCTACCTCGACGAACTGCTCCCCGCTTCCTAGTGCTCGGGGTCTTCCGCGCGCTGGAGCACGAGGAACGCCAGCGGCGGGAGGTTGATCGCGAGCGAAGCGGGACGCTCGTGGTGGGGCACCTCCTCCGCGCGGGCCGGAAGCGTGGCGCGTCCGCGCCCGCCGAAATCCGGGTCGCCGCTGTCGAGCAGGACGCGGTAGGGCCCGGCTTCCGGGAGGGCGACCCGATACGCCGGCCACGCGGTGGCGGAGAAGTTGGCCACGACGACGGACCCCTCCCACTCCGGCCGCCACCGCACGTAGCTCAGCACGCTGCGCGTCGCGTCGTGCACGTCCAGCCACTCGAAGCCTTCCGGCGCGTGGTCCACGGCGTGCAGCGCGGGTTCGCTTGCATAAATTCTATTCAACGCGCGCACCCAGCGCCGGAGCCCGCGGTGCGTCCGGTGCGCCGGGTTCGCGGACGCATCCAGCAGACTCCAGTCCAGCGCGCCGTCCTCGTGCCACTCCCGCCGCTCTCCGATCTCCCCTCCCATGAAGAGGAGCTTGGCGCCGGGGTGCGTCCACATGTAGCCGAGGAGGAGGCGGAGGCCGGCGAACTTCTCCTCGTCCGTCCCCGGCATCTTCTCCAAGAGAGAACGCTTGAGATGAACGACTTCATCGTGCGACAGGGGAAGGAGATGCCGTTCCGTGTGCGCGTAGTGAAGCGAGAACGTCAGGCGCCGGTGCAGACGCGGCCGCCGCTCGGGCGGCGCGGCGAGGACGCGGAGCGTGTCGTTCATCCAGCCCATGTTCCACTTGAAGTCGAAGCCGAGCCCGCCCTCGTCCACGGGCGCCGTCACGCCGGGCCACGCGCTGCTCTCCTCCGCGAACAGGAGGACGCCCGGGAAGTCGCCGTGGACCATCTCGGACAGCGCCTTGAGAAAGGCGATCGCGCCGAGGTTCTCCCGCCCCCCGAGTTCGTTCGGTTCCCACTCCCCCTCGTCCCGGGAATAGTCGAGGTGCAGCATCGACGCGACCGCATCGACGCGCAGGCCGTCGGCGTGGTAGCGCTCGATCCAGTGGCGCGCGCTCGAGAGGAGGAAGGAGACGACCTCCGGCCGGCCGAAGTCGAAGGCGAGCGTGCCCCAGTCCGGATGGACGGCCCGCGATTCCTCCCCCATCTCGTACAGGGGCGCGCCGTCGAACGTCCTCAGGCCGTGAAGGTCGGGGCCGAAGTGGCCCGGCACCCAGTCGAGCACGACACCCAGCCCCAGGCGGTGGGCCTCATCGACGAAATGCGCGAAGTCCTCCGGGGGGCCGTAACGGGAGGTGGGGGCGAAGTACCCGACCGTCTGGTATCCCCAGCTTCCGTCGTACGGGTGCTCCATGACGGGCAGGAGTTCGATGTGCGTGAAGCCCAGGTCGGCGGCGTAGGGCAGCAGCTCGCGGGCGAGCGCGCGATACCCGAGCCAGGAGCCGTCCGCGTGCCGGCGCCAGGAGCCGGGGTGGACCTCGTAGATGGAGATGGGGACATCGGGGGCCGCGCGTTCGGGGCGCGTCTCGACCCACGCCGCATCCGTCCAGCCGTGCGGGGCGGTCGAAGCGACGCGCGACGCGGTGCCCGGCCGGACCTCGGCGGCGCGCCCGAGCGGGTCCGCCTTGTCGACCGCGAGGGAGGGCCCGCCCGGCGCGCCGTCCCCGTCCGTCCCGGAACGCACCTGGAACTTGTACAGGTCCCCCGGCCCGACGCCGGGGAGGAAGCGTTCCCACACGCCGGCGCCGCCCACCGGAGACATGGGGTGCGCCGTGCCGTCCCACGCGTTGAACGGGCCCACGACGCTGACGCTCCGGGCGCGCGGGGCCCATACGCCGAAGCGCGTACCCGCCTCCCCGCCGCGCTCGCACGGGTGCGCTCCCAGGAGGTCGTGGAGCGCCGACTCCCGCCCCGCGTGGAACGGCTTGAAGTCGGTAGCCCTCAGAGGGAACGAAGGGTCGTGCGCCGGGGTTTGGAGAGGTCCGGGGGGGGCGCTAGTTTTTTTGTGTTCGATCTGCCACCTCTTCGCGGCGCGTCCGTTCGGACCGGGCGCCGTCCCTTGCAGCCACACATTACGCCACTTCGCGACGAAGTATGAGCCGCATGCCTGCAATCGCCAAGCCAGCGCCGACACGGCCGCGGGCGGGGGTCAAGCCCCCGGAGGAGCTCGCTGTCGTGCATCTCGTCGCCGAGTACTGGCCGTACGCCCGCACCGGCGGCCTCGCGGAGGCGGTGCGCGGCATCGCCACCTTCCAGGCCGCCCAGGGGACCCCGGTCACGGTCTTCATGCCGCTCTACCGGTCGGTGCGCGAGGCCTTCCCCGACCTGGAGCCGATCGCGGACAGCTTCCGCGTGCGCGTGGGGCGCCGGATGGAGGAAGTCCGGATTCTCCAGCACCCGGGTCCGCGCCGGAACCCGCGCGTGCTCTTCGTCGACCACCCCGGGTATTTCGACCGGGACGGGATCTACGGGGAAGGCGGGGCGGACTACGCGGACAACCCGCTGCGCTTCGCGCTCTACAACCTCGCGGCGCTCCGGATTCTGCCGGAACTCGCCAACGTGCCCGTCGTCGTGCACGCGCACGACTGGCATGCGGCCCTCGCCCCCGTCTTCCTGCGTACGCGGTTCAAGGGACGCGAGGCGCACGACCGCATGGCGGCCGTCCTCTCCATTCACAACGCCGGCTACCAGGGACTTCAGGGCCCCGGGGCGCTGGAGGAGATCGGGCTGCCCCGCGAACTGTTCCACTGGCGGCTCATGGAGTTCTACGGCCACCTGAACCTGCTCAAGGGCGGCCTCGTGTTCGCGGACTACGCGACGACCGTGAGTCCGACGCACGCGCACGAGCTTCGCACGGCCGACGGAGGGTTCGGCCTCCACGGCTCGTTCATCGAGATGGGCGACCGCTTCCTCGGCATCCTGAACGGCGTCGACCTCGAAGTCTGGAATCCCGAGACGGACCGGGAGATCGCCGCGACGTTCTCGAGCGCGGACCTGGCCGGGAAGGCCGCGTGCAAGCGGGCGCTGCAGCGGGAGTACTCGCTCACCGCGGCGCCGCGCGAACCGCTGTACGGGATGACCGCGCGGCTCGTCGCGCAGAAGGGGCTCGACCTCCTCATCGACGGCGGACCGCTGGAGCGGGCCGAGGGGCAGTTCATCTTTCTCGGCCAGGGCGAGGAGCGATACGAAACGGCGTTGCGCGAGTTGGCCGGGCGTTTTCCCGGCCGGATCGCCGTGGACACCGAGTTCGCCGAACCAAAGGAGCACCGGCTCCTGGCGGGCGCCGACCTCCTCCTCATGCCGTCGCTCTACGAACCGTGCGGTCTGACGCAGATGCGGGCGCAGCTGTACGGCGTGCTCCCGGTGGCCCGGCGCGTCGGGGGGCTGGCCGACACGATCGAAGACCAGGTCACGGGCTTCCTGTTCGATGGGTACACGTCGGAAGATCTGGAGATCGCGCTCGGGCGGGCCGCCGCGCTGTATGCGAGGGGACCGGAAGCGTGGAACGAGCACGCCGTGCAGGCGATGACCCGCGATTTCGGCTGGGCGAGCAGCGCGGAGCGCTACCTGGACGTGTACCGGCGGGCGCTCGCCGCGCACGCTCCGGGCGACTGACCCCCCCTCCGGCCGTGGATCGCGCCACGGTTGTCCTTCACGGCCACTTCTACCAGCCGCCGCGCGAGGACCCGTGGACGGACCGGGTTCGCCCCGAGCCGAGTGCGGCCCCGTTCGAGAACTGGAACGAACGGATCACGGCGGAATGTTACGAACCCCTGGCGCGAGCGGGGGCGTTCGACTGGCTGAGCTTCGACCTGGGCCCGACGCTCGCGCGCTGGCTCGAGGGGGAGCGCCCGGAGGTCCACGAGGGGTTCGTGCGCGGGGATCGGGCGAGCCGCGAGCGGCTGGGACACGGCAACGCGCTGGCCCAACCCTACCACCACGTCATCCTTCCGCTGGCCTCGCGCCGGGAGAAGGAGACGGAGGTGCGCTGGGGGCTGCGGGACTTCGAGCGGCGTTTCGGGCGCTGCGCCGAGGGCATGTGGCTTCCCGAGACGGCCGTCGACATGGAGACCCTCGAGGTGCTGGCGGCGGAGGGCGTGGCCTTCACGGTCGTGGCCCCGCACCAGGTCGCCGAGGTGCCGGCCGGCGGCGCGGGGCGGGTCCGCCTCGGCGGGGGGCGCGAGATCGCGGTCTTCATCTACGACGGCGATCTCTCGCACGGCGTGGCGTTCGGAGCGCTGCTCGACGGCCGCGACGCGTGGTTCGAGGCACTGCAGTCGGTCGCGGGCCGGGGCGGGTCCGCCGTCGCGCTGGCCACGGATGGCGAGACGTTCGGACACCACCACCAGGGCGCCGACCGCACGCTCATGCGGGTGATCTCCCGCGTCCGCGAGCGCGGGGGAATGGAGATCGGGAACTTCGCCTCGGCGCTCGCCGCCGCTGGCGACGTGCCGTTCGTGACCCTCGAGGAACCTACGTCGTGGAGTTGCGCGCACGGCGTGGAGCGCTGGCGCTCGGAGTGCGGGTGCCGGATGGCGCCTCACCTCGATTCGCAGCAGCGCTGGCGGGCGCCGCTCCGCGCGGCGCTCGAATCGCTCGCCGCCGGACTCGATGAGGCCGGCGCGGAGTTGGCGCCAGGCCGGTTGCCGGAACCCGAGCGGGCCATCGAGACGCTTGGCGAGGCGCTGGGCGCGCCGTCCGGGCTGGAGGACTTGGCCGCGCTAGCCGCCCGAGGGATCGGTAGCGGAGAACGCCGGGACGAAGCGCTGGCGCTGCTCGAGGTGGCCCGCGACCGGGCCGCGATGTTCACCTCCTGCGCCTGGTTCTTCGACGATGTCGCGGGCCTCGAAGCGAGACAGGTGCTGGGCTACGCCGCGCACGCCCTCGACCGCTTGCGTCGGCTCGCCCCGGAGCGCGCAGAGGGGCTGGAGGCCGCCTTCGTCGCGGACCTCGCAAAGGCGCCGGCGAACGACGCCGATGTCGGGAACGCCGCGGCCGTGTACCGGCGCGAGTTCAACCCGAGAGTCCGCGTCCCCGTCCGGACGGACGCGTGAGCCAGGGCCCGCTCCGCTTCGCCTTCGCGATCCACCTCCACCAGCCGGTGGGGAACTTCGACCACGTGTTCGAGGACCACCTGACGGGCGTGTACCGACCCCTCCTCGATGCCCTCCACGCCCGCGGCACAACCCCGATCTCTCTGCACCTCTCGGGCCCGCTCCTCGACTGGCTGGAGGACCACGCCCCGGACTTCCTCGACGACATCGGGTCGCGGGCCGCGGAAGGCCACATCGAGTTCCTCGCCTCCGGACGCTACGAACCCATCCTCGCAGCGCTCTCCCCGGCGGACCGGGTGGAACAGATCGAGTGGATGCGTGCGGATCTCCGCGGCCGGTTCGGGGTCGAGGCCACCGGTCTCTGGCTCACGGAACGCGTATGGGAACCCGATCTCTCCGCCGGCCTGGCGCGCGCCGGCATCGAATACACGCTCCTCGACGACCGTCACTTCCTCGCCAGCGGGCTCGAGCGCGATGAACTGGACGGCGTCTTCACGACGGAGAGCGGCGGAGAGCGGATCCGCCTCCTTCCGATCGACGAGCGGCTCCGGTATCTCGTCCCGTTCCGGCCCGTGCAGGAGATCGTCGACTTCTTCGCCGCGCGGCGGCGGGCCGGGCAGCGCCAGATCGTGCTCGGCGACGACGGCGAGAAGTTCGGAGGCTGGCCCGACACCCGCGAATGGGTGTACGCCGGCGGCTGGCTGGAGGCGTTCCTCGAGGCGCTGAACACGGCGCGCGGGCGGGGCGAACTGGAGCTGGTCACGACCCGCGAGGCGGCCTCCGGCCCGGGCCGCGGGCTCGCCTACCCCGCGGCGGGTGCGTACCGCGAGATGGAGGCGTGGACGCTCCCCCGCCCCGCCGCGCGACGCCTCGCCCGGCTCACCGCGACGACTGCGGACGCGGAGCGGGCCGACGCCGACGCCGGCCCGCTGATCCGCGGCGGGCACTGGAAGGGCTTCCTGCGCCGCTACCCGGAGTCGAACCGCATGCACAAGACGGCGCTGAGGCTGTCTCGTCTGTGTCGGGAGCGCGGCGACCCGCAGGGGGCGCGGCGCGCGATCGCGCGGGGGCAGTGCAACGATGCGTATTGGCACGGGGTGTTCGGCGGGGTCTACCTTCCACACCTGCGCCGGGCGATCTGGCGCGAACTCGCCGCGGCCGAACGGCGGTTGCGCGAGGAAGAAGGCATCGCGTTCGAGGCTCTCGACTTCGACCTGGACGGCCATGACGAGATCTGGATCCACTCGGCCCGGAGTTCCATCGTGGTCAGCCCCGCGCGCGGCGGCGCGATCGAAATCCTCACGGTCTTTAGGGACGGCGTGAACTACGCCAACGTCCTCTCCCGCCGCCTCGAGGCCTACCACCGGGATCCGGCGGCATCCGGCGCGACGCGCGGGGGAGCGGACGGCGTCACCCACGCGGCGCGGAGCCGGAGCGACGGCGTCGCCTCGGTCCACGACCGTGACTCCGAGCCTCCCATCGCACCGCCCCCCGACAGCGTCCCTCTGGCGCTGCTGCAGGAGATCGCCTTCGCACCGGGCGACGGCGCGGGCGCTCGGGAACGAACGTCCGTCGCGGATTGGCGGCCGCACCCGTTTCGGCTGCGCGGCGTCCCGGATTTCGAGCCCGGCGCCGAGCCCGACCGGATCCGCCTCCGTCTTACGTCCGAACCCGGCCTACCCCGCCTCGAGAAGACGCTCGAGATTCACGGCGACGGCACGGTTGAAGCGACACTCGACTGGAACGCGGCCGACCTCCCCGCCGACAGCGTGGTCGTCACCCGGCTGCCGCTCGCGCACCCCATGAGGGTCGAGGCCGAGGCGTTCGGGGGCGAGTCTCGGGAGTCGCGCACGCGGATCGTCACGCTGGCGCGGTCGGAGCGCGGCTTCGAGGAAATCGACCAGGGGGAACTCGTCGAACTCGCGTGGCCTGCCGCAGCCGGGCGTGCCCGCGTCCGCCTGGCCCCCGCGGGCGACCCCGGCGCCGCCGGAGGCGCCGAATGACGCGGGCCGGACGCTCCCGGGCCCGAAGCCGGCGCTGGGCGGCCCTGCTCGTCCCGGCGTTGGCCGCCGCCTGCGGAGAAGCCGACACGATCGCCCCCGTCGAGACCGGCCCGGCCTCCATCGTCGTTCTGGCGGGCGCGGACCAGCGCGGCGTCCCGGCGCGCCCGCCGGCTGAAGCGATTGCGGTCCGCGTCCTCGACGGCGACGGACGCCCCGTTTCCGGCGCCACCGTCACGTTTCAGCCCGATCCCGGCCACGGCAGCACGGATCCGACGTCAACCACGGCCGACGCCGGCGGCGAGGCGGCGACGTCGTGGACGCTCGGCGCCACCCCCGGTCCGCAGCGCCTCGAGGTCTCCGCCGGGCCGGCCGGCGCCACGGTTCGGGCCGAGGCCATCGATCTCGATGCCGAACTCGCTGCGCTGTTCGCTCCGGCCTCGGCGATGGAGGTGGAGGCGGTGCGGGCCAACTGGGCCCGGCGCGACGTTTCGGCGGCGGGGGTCTCGGTCGAACTGACCGAGGAGCTGGCGCTGGGCGAATCGACGGCCACGCTGCGGATCGTCTCCCACGTCGTGGCCGGCGTCCGCCACTTCGGCGCCATCATCGTGCCCGACGGCGCGGCCCCCGAAACGCTGCCCCTGCTGATGTACACGCACGGGGGCGACGGCGGAGTATCGGTCGACGACATCGAGATCGTGACGACGGCCCTCGGAGAGCGGAGCCGCCGGTTCGTCTACGCGATCCCCTCGTTCCGCAGCGAGCCGCTCCGCTACGGAGGCCGGAGCTGGGTGTCGGAAGGCCCCTCGGGCCACTGGGACTACGACGTCGACGACGCGCTCGCGCTCGCGAACGTCGCGTTCGAGACGACGCCGGAGGCCCGGCCGGGCGCCATCCATATCGTCGGCGGCAGCCGGGGGGCCGGCGTCGCCCTGCTCGCGGGAGCGCGGGACGAGCGCGTGGAGCGCATCGTGGCGTTCTTCGGGCCGACGGACTTCTTCGACGACTGGATCAGGGTGATCGCCTGGAAGACCGCGCTCGATGGCCCCTGGGACCTGCCCGGTCTCATCCATCTCGACTCCACCGTCGTGCAGCCGCTGGTCCGCGGTACGCTGTCCACCCCCGAGGCGCGCCTCGAACTCGTGCGCCGATCGTCCGTCCTCTTCGCGGCCGACCTCCCCGCGGTCCAAGTGCACCACGGCACGGCCGATTTCGTCGTGCCCGTGAGCCAGGCGGAGTCGCTGATGCGAACGATGGCGGCGCTGGGCCGCGCCGCTCCCGAGTTCGAGACGTTCATCTACGAGGGAGGCGGGCACGATTTCCTCTCCCTGCCCGGGGCCATCCCCCGCGCGGTCGAGTTCATCGCCCAGGTGCTGCAACCGAAAGGAAACCCGTAAGGATGAGGACCCGGATCGCCCACACCATCGAGATCTTCGAGGCCGCGCGCAGACCCCTGTTCACCGTCCTCGACGGAATCTCGCGCGAGGATCTCGACTGGCAGCCCGCGGACGGGATGCGCGGCATCGGGAAGATCTGCCGCCACATGTACCGCGTGGACGTGTGGTTCCTGAAGCAACTCGGCATCGCGCCCGTGATCGAGGAAGATGCTCCGGGTCCGGCGGAGGAGATCGCCGCGCGCATGCGCACGATCCAGGAACAGATCGTATCGGAGGTGGAGGCGTGCGAAAGCGACGCGGATCTCGCCGCCGAGCGTACGTCTCCGGACGGGAAGATGACCTTGCGGCTGGGCGCGACCGTCCTCCATATCGCCCAGCACTACCTCTACCACCTGGCGCAGATCACGTACCTGCGCCGCATCCGCGACCGGGAGTGGTCCGCGCCGCTGGACGAATGGGAGACCGCCACCCACATCATCGAAGACCGAATCCTGGAGTAGACCGTGATACCGCAGAGACCCCTGGGGTTCGGCGAGATACTCGACGGCGCCATCCAGTTCTACCGGCGCGACTTCGGACTCTACTTCCTCATCGCTCTCGTGGGCTCGCTCCCCGGCTATGCCATGGGACTCGCGGTCGGGGTGCCCAGCACGGGAGTCGACCCCTCGGGGAACCCCGCCTTCGGCGAGATCGGACTCGAGTTGGCGATCCTGCTGCCGGCGACGGCCATCTCGTGGATCGCGGCGCTGGCCGTCGCCGTGGCCATCTGCGCGCGGCTGGAGGGTCGTCCGACGTCGCTGGAGCACGCGTACCGGGGCGTGCTCCGGCCCTTCCCGAGCGCCGCCGGAGGGCACTTGCTCGCCCTGCTCGCCGTCTTCCTCGGAGGCACGATCGCCATGATCCCGGTCTTCGTGCTGGGGGGCATCGGGATCGCCGTGTCGGATAGCGCCACCGCGGCGGCGGTCCTCCTCGGCATCGTCGGACTCGCGGCCGCGCTCGTGGTCCTGGGGCTCTGGTACTGGACTTCGTTCGCGATCTTTCCGGCCGTGCTCCTGGAGGGTCGGACCGCCGCGGAGGCGGTACGCCGCTCGCTGAAGCTCGGCAAGGGAGCCCGGCTCCGGATCCTCGGGATCATGCTCGTCGTGCTGATCATCCGCGACGGTCCCTCCTTCGTCCTCTTTGCGCTCTTCGGAGGCTTCGAGATGTTCACCTCGCCGGCGACGGCGGGCACTCTCAGCGCCGGCGCCATGGCGGTTCAGGATACGTTCGACCTGTTGATCGGGGCGCTGATGACGCCGTTCGCGGTGGCCACGCTGTTCCTCCTCTACCATGACCGGCGCGTGCGCATGGAAGCCGCAGACCTGGAGACCGCCGCGGCCGCGATGGCGACGGACGGACGGTGACCCGACTCCCCGGTCCCGGCGCTTTCCCGGCCGGACAGGAGCCGCCGCCTGCCGCCGAACCCCTCCCTGCGCTCCTCCCGGCGCCGGACGAGATGTCCGACGCGCTGCGGGAGATCCTCGCCGATCCCGAGTTCGTTTCCCCGCCCCTTCCCGCGCGCCAGCGCGTCTACGAATGGATCGCCAATACGCTCTCCGATGCGTGGGATTGGCTGCGGCGATTCCTGTTCGACGAGGGCGCCGGGCTGATGGAAGTGCTGGCCGTCCTCGTCGTCCTGGCCGCGCTCATCGCGCTGGGAGCGGTGGCTCTGCGTCATGGACCGCAGTGGGTGCGAGGCGAGCGGAAGAGGCGGGACGAGGGTCCCGAAGACGGTAGCGCGCCCGCCTCCGCCCGCGAGTGGTTCGGCCTCGCGCGGACGCGCGCGGGCGAAGGGGAGTTCCGGCCGGCGGCGAGCGCGTTGTACGAGGGGTTCCTCCTCACGCTCGACAGGAAGGGCGCGGTGGGGTTCCACCCGTCGAAGACGCCGGGCGACTATGCCCTCGAAATGGAAACCGGCGCCGGCCGCAACTTCATCCGTCATTTCCAGGGGCTCTCGTTCGGCCAGGAGACGCCCACCTCCGCAGGCTACGCGGCCCTGGAGGATCTCGCGCGCGACGCCGGGTGCCCGACAACCGCGCCGAACGAGGCGGCCGATTCATCGTGAGCGGGCGCCGCAGGTGGAGGACGTTCGCCTGGGTCGGCGCGATCGCCCTGGGGGCGGGATTCGCCGCGTACCTCGCCCGGCCGGCGGGACGCACGGCGCTCGACGTGAATCGGAGCTCCTTCCGCACGACGCCGGACGGAGTGGCCGCGCTCGCTCGCGGGCTGGAGCGATTCGGCCGCGCGACCGCGCCACGGCTCACGCCGCTGGCCGACGCCGATCCGGTGCCGGGGGCGCTCGTGCTGCTCTCGCCCGCCGTCGTACCGAGCCCCGTCGAGGTCGGGGCTCTCCTCGAGCGCGTGCGCCGCGGAGGCACCCTCGTGTACGCGCCGCGACTTTTTCCGGCCATTGCCAGCGCGCTGAGGATCACGCCGCTGATGGATTCCCTGGGCATCGCGTTCCGCGTGCCGCGGCCGGGCGACATGGAGCAGCCGGAGTGGGCCGCCCACTCGCTGACCGACGGTCTGCCGGCGCCGATGGCGCCGCGCCGCGCGCTCCGGCGGATGAGGTCGCGTGAACTCGGCGGAGGCGCGCGATCCGTCCCCCCCGTGGAAACGCTGCTCACCGTGGGGGGGAGCGAGGTCCCGCGGTGGACCGGCGCCGGGCTCATGCCCTTCGGGGAGGGACACATCCTCGTCCTGAGCGACGCCGAGCCGCTCTCGAACGGTCGCATCGCCGACGACCCGCTGGCGCTCGTCGTGATGCGGGCCGTACTCAGCCACACGACGCCCGCCGACACGATCTTCTTCGCCGAGTTCCACCAGGGCATCCGCGGCTACGAGAGCACGGCGAGGCGCTGGGCGGGGTTCGTCCTCGGCACGGCACAGGGGCGAACGCTCCTTCAACTCCTCCTCGCCGCGTTCGTCGCGCTCGCGTGCGCGGGGCTGCGCTTCGGCGCCCCGACGACGGCGGTCGCGCCGCAGGACCGCGAACGGAGGTCGCCGCTCGAACACGTCTCCGCGCTCGGCGACCTGTACGAGAAGGCGCGCGCCCGGCGGACGGGCGCCCTCCTCCTCATGGCGCCGCTGGCCCGCAGCGTCCGGCAGCCGCCGCCGAGGGACGTCCCCGAGGCGCGGGCGCTGATCCGGGAGCTGGAGGCGCGGCGGGGGGAGCAGCCCGCGCTGGATCGGATTCGACGCGGCTTGCGCGCCGATCCGGTGGACCTGACGATGGTCGCCGCCGGCATCGACGACCACCTCGGACGAAGGGCGGAGCCATGACCACGCACGACGCGGCGCTGCGTCTGCTGGGCGACATCGAGAAGGTGATCCTGGGCCAGGAGACCGTCCTCAGGCAGCTCATGGTCACCCTCCTCGCCCGTGGCCACGCGCTGCTCGAGGGCGTGCCGGGGACGGCCAAGACGCTCTCCGTCCGTGCCCTCGCCCGCGGGCTGGGGCTCGACTTCGGCCGCGTCCAGTTCACGCCCGATCTCATGCCCACGGATCTCGTCGGCGTGAGCGTGCTGGACGAGACGCAGCGGAACTTCCGCTACCGGCCCGGTCCCGTGTTCACCGACCTCCTCCTCGCCGACGAGATCAACCGCGCGCCGCCCAAGACGCAGGCGGCGCTGCTGGAGGCCATGGAGGAGCGCCAGGTCACCGTGGACGGCGCCACGCGCGCCCTGCCCGCGCCGTTCACCGTCTTCGCGACCCAGAACCCGGTCGAGTACGAGGGGACCTATCCCCTGCCCGAAGCGCAGGTCGACCGCTTCCTGATGAAGGTCGTGATCGACTATCCGCCGGAGGAGGCGGAGCGGGCGATCCTCGACCGCCATGAGGCGGGGTTCCGCGCGGACGACGAGGCTACGTATCCGATGGGCGCACCGCTGACGCGCGAGGCACTCCTGGCGGCGCGCGAGGCGGTGAACGGCGTCCACGTGGACGAAAGGGTCCGGCGCTACGTGACCGGGATCGTGCGAGCGACGCGGCACGACCGGGCGTTCGCGCTCGGGGCGAGTCCGCGCGCGGGCGTGGCCCTCTTCCAGGCCGCGAGGGCGGAGGCGTTTCTGCACGGCCGGGACTTCGTCACGCCGGACGACGTGAAGTCGCTCTCGTTCCCCGTGCTTCGGCATCGCGTCGTGCTGACCGCCGAGGCGGAGGTCGAAGGACGCTCTTCCGACGACGAACTGCGTGCGCTCCTCGAGACGCTGGAGGCGCCCCGATAGTCCGCATCGCCGTGATCCCGAGCGGGCGGACGTTGTGGTTGCTGGGGCTGACGTCGTTCGTCTTTCTGTTCTCGGCGGCGGGCGCACTGGCGGCGGATGCGGCCATCCTCCTCCTCGCCTGGGTCGACGGCCGGCGGACGCGGTCTCCGTCGGCCTCCCGGACGGCACCGCGCATCGCGGCGCTCGGGGAGATCGCCGACGTGGGGATCGAGTTGCGGAACCCGACGAACCGTCGGCTCTCCATCCTCCTCACGGACGACCTCGATCCGTCCCTCCGCCGCCTGCCCGGACGCGATGGCGCCGAAGCGTGGGAGGCGGGCGTGCGGCTGGACATCCCCCCGGCGGCCGTCGTGCGCACCCGCTACAGGGTGCGGCCCCGCGTGCGCGGGTTCCTCGCCATGGGCGCGATCCACCTCCGTACCCGCTCGCCGTGGGGGTTCGCGTGGCGGCGTTCCACCGTGGACGCGGCGCACACGCTGCAGGTGCAGCCGGGAATCCGGAGCCTGCTGCGCGACCGCAGCGGCCACGCGCTCCGGCGCGGCCTCCGCACGGCCGGTTCGCGCCGCAGCCGGCAGTGGGGCGACGGCCGCGAGTTCGAGAGCCTGCGCGATTACGCCGAGGGGGACGACCCCCGCATCGTCGACTGGAAGGCGTCGGCCAGGCGCCAGCGTTTCGTCGTCCGCAACTACGAGGCGGAACGCAGCCAGAACGTCGTCCTCGCGATCGATGCGGGCCGCCACATGCGCGAGCGGCTCGGGGACCGGGAGCGGGTGGATTTCGCGCTGGCGGCGGGCATGATGCTCGCCAACCGCGCGCGCAGCTTCGGGGACCGCGTCGGAACCGTGGTGTTCGACGACGAGATCCGGCATCTCTCGCCGCCCCGCCGGTCCGATCCGGCCGCGCTGGCCCGCATCTTCGCCGGCGTGGAGACCCGGCCGGTCGAGCCCAACTACCCGCTCGCGCTTGCGACGCTGGGCCGGACGTTCCGCAAGCGGTCGCTCGTCATCCTCTTCTGCGATGTGATCGACGAGGCCGTCTCGCAGGCGCTCGTGACCTCGCTCGCCCGCATCGGGCGGGCGCACCTTCCGCTCGCCGTCGCCATCCGCAACCCGGCGCTCGAAGCGGCCGCGGCGCGGCCCGCCGCGGATGAGGCCGCGGCCTTCCATCGCGCCGCCGCCGAGGAGCTCGTGCAGGCGCGCGCCACGACGCTTCAGGTCATGCGCCAGTCCGGGATCCTCGTCGTGGACACGCCGCCCGGCGATGCGCTCGTGCGCACCCTGGACAAGTACGTCGAGATCAAGGAGCGGGGGCTGCTCTGACCTTCCCGCGCGGGTCGTCCTCGGAACCGCGGCCGGCGAATCCGAAGTACGCCGCGAGCAGGAGCGCGGTGACGCCGCCGAAGGCGAATTTCGCCACGGCGGGAAGCCCGGACGGGGAATAGAACCCCTCCACCAGACCGGCCACGACCAGCAGGAACACCGACCCGCCGACGAGCGAGAGGAAGGCGCGGCCCCGCTCCCGCAACGCCTCCCGACGCGTGCGCCGTCCGGGCACGAGGAGCGCCGACCCGAGCCCCAGTCCCGCCCCGCCGGCCAGGCAGATGGCCGTGAGTTCCATCACGCCGTGCGGGAAGACGAAGGCGAGGATCACCCCCAGCACGTCGTTGTTCGCATACAGACCGAACCCGGCCCCGAGCATTACTCCATTGAAGACGAGGATCAGCACGGTGCCCGCGCCGGCGAGCAGCCCACCCGCGAACGCGAGAAAGCTCACGCGCACGTTGTTCGTCACGAGGAACGAGGAGAGGGCCGGCCGGCCGGCGCCGTCGACTTCGATGTAGGAGGCGTTGATATCCCCACGGGCGGTGCTCTCGGCTCTCGCCAGCATCTCGGCCGGCATGATCGCGCGCGCACGCGCCGGAAGATCCCGGACGGCCGCATACGACGCCAGCATGGGGCCGAAGAGAAGCAGGGCCGCCAGCAGCACCGGCCGGTGGTGGCGCCGTACCGCCCGCGGCAGTTCGCGCGCGATCCACCGGCCCAGGGGAACCGCCGCCCTCCCCTTCGACCGGTACAGGAGGTTGTGCCCCGCTCCGGCCCACCGTTCCACCGCCTCCAGCAGCCCCGGCGAGGCGCCATAGGTTCGCGCGCGGGCCAGGTCCGCCGTCACGCCGCGGTACAGCCGCCCGAACGCACGCACCTCCTCTTCGCTGAACCGGTCCAGCCCGGCGGCGCGCCCCTTCTCCACGAGGTCCGTATACGCGGTCCACGCCTCGCGCCGCTCGCGGGCCATCGATGCGGCCTGCAGGCTCGCCCCGCCCTGTCGCGCCGCGTGTCTCGGGGCCTCTTCGTCGTGCAGCCGGACGAGGCGCGTATCGGGAGTCGCCTGCGGGTCCAGACCGCCGAGGCCCTCCCGGTCCACCGCCGCTCCCACCGCATCCCAGACCGAGGCCGCCACCCGGCGCCGGACGTCCGGTTCGAGCCCGGCGCGGCGCGCGACGTACCCCGACACGAGCGCGAACTGTTCGACGGAGAGTCGCGGGCGCCCCGCGCGGCCGGTCGTCCGCGGCTCATCCCCGAACAACTCGCCGCCCCCCGTGTCCCGGACCACGATCGTGCCGGCGACCAGGTCGCCGAGGCGCTGCGCCCGGCGGTTGAGCAGGATCGACGCGGCCCCGGCCATCCCCGCAAACCCCGGCTGCAGATCCACGATCCGGATCAGGTTGCGGAGCACCGACCCCTGGAAGGAGAGCGGCTCCCCGCCGTCGTGCAGCACCCGCAGCCCCAGCGCCCGCTTCCCCGGCGTGCGTCCGTCCCACACCGATTCGAAGAAGAGGAAATATCCCCACATCGCGAAAAAGCCGACGATGTAGAGCACGGCCTGTCCGAACCCGCCCGTGTACCTGAGCACCAGCGCCACGAGAAGGAGGGCCGCCACGATGATGACCAGATCGACGGCGAGCGCCGCCGCGCGCGACCCCAGATCCGCAAGCTGATACTCAAGCTTGACGTGCTCCGGCGTCTCCAGCGAGACCCGGCGCTGGAGCCCCGCCCGCGCGTCAGACATCCCGCACCTTCGACCCGGATTCCGGATCGGCGCCGTACTTCTCGAAGAAGGCGTCCGTACCGGCCGGGAGCAGCAGGCGGTCCGCGATCGCCGCGATCTCCTCCGCCTCGCGCCACGCCTGCTCCAACACCCACAACTCGCCTTCGAGCGCGCGGCGTTCCTGCTCCTCGTGCAGCGCCATCTCCAGGGCGAGCCGCGTCGGCTTCGGCATGTTCCTCACGTAACCGGAAACATCTCGCTTGTTGCGACTCGCGTGATCCGGCACGGCATGAGCCAGGTAGCGTTCCGGGTGCCCCCGGGTCTCGATTTCGGCTACGGCGGCCTCAACGGCCCGGCGCGTCCCGCCGTTCCGGTTCAGTTTCGGCAGGATCACCGAGGCGACACGACGGGCATCGTCCCCGGCGAAGGACGCTCGTCGGCCCCGCCCTATCATCTCGACGACGAATCCCGGTGTCCCGTCGGCGGGGAACATCTTGATCGTCTCAACGTCCATCCGACTGAACTTCACGACGGCGCTTGTCCAAGAACGTGGAGCCAAAGACTGCGGATCCACGGCCACCCCGTCAACGTCGGGCTCGGCGCGTACCCGGTCGTGACGCTGGCGGAGGCCCGGGAGAAGGCATTGAAGAACCGCCGGACGGTTGCTCAGGGGCGCGATCCCCGCTCGGGCGGCATCCCCACGTTCGCCGAAGCCGTGGAGACGGTGATCGCGATTCACCGGCCGTCGTGACGGTCGGGGAGCAGGTACGAAACCGCAAGGCCCGCAGGGCGCGCAACCCCGCCCACAGGAGTGCCACGGGTTCTTGTGGACGAACTTCGCGCCGCACTTCGGGCACAACCACACGGGCCGGTGCTATCGCTGCCGCGGCGGATGCCCGGCGGATGCGACCGGTCCCGGCCTCGCGAAGCGGTAGCCGACGCCGCGCTCGTTGAAGATGTAGGTCGGTTCGGCCGCGCGGTCGCCGAGCTTGCGGCGGAGCTTCTTGATGGCGGTGCGGACGCGGTCGGTGTCGTCGGAGCCCCGGCGTCCCCACACCTGCCGCAGCAGCGCCTCGGTGGTCACGAGCCGTCCGCCGCCGGCCGACAGGACGCGCAGCAGTTCGAACTCGTTGGCGGTGAGCCTGACCTCGCGGCCGGCCACGCTCACGCGGCGCTGGCCGTAGTCGACGACCAGTTGTCCGTGCGCGAAGGTCTCGGGCCGTGCGCGGGCGCGGAGCGCCGCCTGTACGCGGGCGACGAGTTCGGTCGGCGAGAACGGCTTGACGATGTAGTCGGCGGCGCCGCTCGCGAGCGCCTTGACGATCGTCTCGTCGCGGCCGTAGCCGGAGATGAAGATGACCGGGAGGTCGGCGAGCGCGGGGACGTTGTTCATCAACTCGATTCCGTCGGTTTCGGGGAGGATGAGGTCGAGCAGCACGAGGTCGGGCCGCTCGGCGCGGATGATGCGCGAGATCTCGTCGGGCTCGCCGGTCACGACCGGGGCGTAGCCGGCGTCGGAGAGCGTGTCGCGCACGTAGCGCAGCGTGTGCGGGTCGTCGTCCACCACCAGGATGCGCGTCTTGCACCCCTGGCGGTGGGGCGGCTCGGCGTCCGCGCCCGTCTCGGGCGGGGCGTCGGTGGCCGCGGGAAGCGTGAACGTGAAGCGGGCGCCGCGGCCCCTCCCGCCGCTCTCGGCGCGGATGCGGCCGCCGTGCGCCTCGACGAGTCCCTTGCAGATGGCGAGGCCGAGCCCGGTGCCTTCCGCCGGGCTGGCGCGCTTGCGGAAGAGGTGCGGAATCCGGTCGGGCGGGATCCCCCGGCCCTGGTCGGAGACCGAGACCGCGACGCAGGTGCCCTCGCGCGAGGCCTCGATGCGGATCTCCGACGTCGGAGGCGAGTGCCGGGCGGCGTTGGACAGCAGGTTGTTCAAGACCTGCACGAAGCGCTCGCGGTCGGCCATCGCCGGCGGCAGGTCGGGCGGCAGGTCGATCAGGACGGCCTGCCGGCCTCCGCCGCTCAGGAACGTGTTGCGGGCCCGGTCCAGCAGCGTGCCGACGTGCGAGGGCTCGGGCTGCACGGTGAGCGTGCCCGCCGCGATGCTCCCCGCGTCCAGCAGATCCGCGATCAGGCCCCTCATGTGGTCGGCCTGCCCGCCGATGATGCGGAAGAACTGCACCATCTCGGCCTGCGAGGGGAGCGGCTCGGCGTCGAGCACGGTCGCGGCCGAGCCCTTGATCGAGGTGAGCGGCGCGCGCAGCTCATGACTCACCATGCCGAGGAACTCGGCCCGCTGCCGCTCCAGCTCCTCGAGCGGCTCGAGGTCCTGCATGGTGACGACGATCGAGACGAGCTCGCCGGACTCCGATACGATCGGGGTCGCGTTGAGGAGCGTCCGCACGCTCCGCCCGTCCGGCACCGACAGCTCGACCTCCTCGGCGCGCACCGGCGAGGCGCCGTCGATCTCGAACTGCCGGGCGATGGGGAGTTTCGCCAGCGAGAACTCCCGCCCGTCGGCACGCCGGCACGTCAACACCCCCAGCAGCTGCTCCGGGGGGGAGCCCGGAGTGCGGATCGGCTCGACGATGCGCTCGGCCGCGCGGTTGACCGACATCATGCGGCCGGTGCCGGCCTCGAACACCAGCACGCCCACCGGCGACGTCTCGACCAGGGCCTCGAGGTCGGCCCGCGCCCGCGCGACGCCGCGGTGCGTCCGTGCGTTCGCGATCGCCGCGGCGGCCTGCGAGGCGAACAGCACCAGGATCTCCTCGTCGGCGCTCGTGAACGCCTGCCCGTCCTCCTTGTCGGCCAGAAAGAAGCTTCCCAGGTGCTCGCCGTGCCGGTGCATCGGTGTGGCCTGCATCGTCTTCGAGCCCCAGGGGTTCGGCGACAGGCCGAGCGCGCGCAGGTAGTCGTCCACCTCCGCCACCCGCACCGGCCCCGGTAGGTCGCGAAGGAGTGCGAACAGCCGCGGCCCGTCGGGCCACTCCACCATCTTCCGGCGCTCCTCCGGCGCCGGGCCGGAGATGACGAAGTCCTCGACCCGGCCCGAGGAGTCGATCATCGTGATCACGCCGATGCGGGCTCCCGTCAGAGTCCGCGCGCTCTCGACCACCTCCTCGAGCACGGTGCCCAGGTCGAGGCTCCGGCTGATGCGCAGGATCGCCGCGCTCAGCCGCGATGCGCGGTCCCAGGACGCTCCGCCATCGCGTGCCGCAGGGTCCGAATCGCCCAAGGCTCCACTCGCTTGCCAAGAGGTGAGGCGGAGCCGCAAAGCCAGGCTCCGGCCGGTCGGTCGGGCGAGGGTTCGCCGGACCGGGGGGAGTGGAGGATAGCGCGATTTGCGGGAAAAGTCACGAACGGGCCACGAGCTCCGTCCGATGGGTCACAGTCCGCTCACTAAATAGCGCGTATCTTGAAAAAATAGAGGTCGATAACTGGTAGTTATCAACCGCTATCGTACCCGGTGGCAACGATAACCCGCCGGAGTCATCCGTCCAAAATATCCGTGCCCGGCGTATCTCTAGCGGCGCTTCTGGAGCCGGGCCAGCTGGGCGGCTCCGTTGCGCTTCGCGAGCAGGCGCTCGCCGTAGCGCTGGACCATGCGGACGTTCCTCCAGCGCCCGGCCTGCATGATCGCCGGCAGCTCGATGCCCGAGGCGATCATGTCCTGCGCCGCGCCTACCCGCGGGCTGTGCCCGGAGAGCCGGCGCACCACCTCCGGCGGAAGCCCGGCGTGCCGGGCCATGGCCTTGTAGATGCGCGGCACCTGGCCCGGATGGAGAGCCGCGCCGACGCGCCCGTCCTTGCGCACCGCGCGGAAGAGCGGCCCGTTGCCGACCCCGCTCGCGCCGAGCCACTCCCTGAGCATCCTCACGGTGTCGCGGTGTAGGTACAGCACCGCCCCGCCGCCCTCCGGATCGTTCTTCGCCCGGCGCACGAGGACGGAGGCCGATCCTCCCCTATCCACCTTCACATCAACGACTTCGAGCGCGACGAGCTCGGAGCGGCGCAGCATGGCGTCGTAGGCCACGGCCAGGATCGCGCGGTTGCGGACGTCGATGAGTCGGGAGCCCCCGCCCTCGATCAGGCGCCGGCGGAGCGTCCAGGTCAGGCCCAGCGCCTGCGTCTGCCGGGACCCTTTCCGCCGCCGCATCCGCGTGAGGGCGCGCCGCACCGCGGCATGCTCCGAAGGGCTCCGCTCCCCGGCCGCCTTGTGCACGGCGGCGATGCTCGAGACATGGCGCCTCACGGTGGCGGGCGCGCGGTCGCCCGACACCTCTTCGATGTAGGCCACGACCGTCCCCGCGCGCGCGGGCAGCGGACAGAGATCCCGTTCCGCGCACCACGCCGCGAACCGCTGAAGGTCCCCCCTCAGCGCCCGCACGGTGTTGCCGCTCAGCGAGCCGTCGGCGGCGGCGGCCAGGTACTCGCCGAGGAGGCCGGCGGCGGCCTCCGGATCCCCGCACCGGCGCTCATCCATGCGTGACCGCCCAGTGGCCGGGCGGTTGTGACCGCTCACTGTTTTCCGGTGCCGCAATCTGCATAAGTGACTCTGGAACAAGGCGATAAGTGCGACCGGGTTGCGGTTGATAACTACCAGTTATCGACCACAATCCAACTCGGAGCGAGGAGGCCGCGCGTGTCGAACGGCGATTCCCACATACGAGAGATGAGCCCAGCGGTTTTTCCTGCCGAGGAAGATTCGGGGGCCCATCGGCCTCGCGCGGCATCCGCCCGCCCGATCCTTCCCGCCCCGCCGTGGCCGGGCTCGGCCTGTTCGCGGGCCGGGGGCCGCCGCCTGACGGCCGTCCTGCTGGCGGGTGTCGCCCTGCTCGTGGGCGCGCGCGCCGCGCATGCGCAGACCGACATGGAGGCGGAGGCGCCCGGGTCCGTCGGTAGCGCCGGGTCCAGCCCTTCCGAGCGCGCGGGAAGCCCGACCGGGCGCTCCGTCAGCTACAAGGCCAGTCCGACGTTCGTGAGCGCGGCCACCTCGACCGACGGCACCGAGATCGCCATCACGTTCAGCGAACTGCTGTCCTCGATGACGGCGCCGGCGAGCTCGTTCACGGTGCTCGTGAACGGATCGACGCGCGGCGTCAGCTCGGTCTCCGCCAGCGGCACGGACGTGACCTTGACGCTGGCCTCCGCAGTGGCCACCGGCGACACGGTGACGGTCGCCTACATGGACCCGACGGCGAGCGACGACGCGAACGCGGTGCAAGACGCGGGGGGTAACGACGCGGCGACCTTTGCCGCGCAGACGGTGACGAACACCGTGGACCTCGCCCCGCCGACATTCGTGAGCGCGGCCACCTCGGCCGACGGCACGCAGATCGTGCTCTGACGTTCAGCGAGACGCTGTCGGCGGCCGCGGCGCCGACGACTCCGCGTTCACGGTAATGGTGGCCACCGATCGGCCCGACGGCGTCTACTCGGTCTCGGCGAGCGGCGCGTCGGTGACGGTGACGCTGGTGCTGAGCGCGGTGGCCACAGGCCAGGCGGTGACGGTCGCCTACACCGATCCGAGCGCGGACGACGACGCGAACGCCGTGCGAGGACGCGGCCGGCAACGACGCCGCGACGTTCTCAGCGGAGACGGTCACAAACAACAGCGTCGTGCCCGAGATCTACCCCGCGCGGGGCGACACCATCTGGTCCGTCGACATGATCGTGGGGTCGGATACAGTTGACATTGGCAGTGACGTGTTCTCCACAGCCGGATACGGAAAGGGACTGCTCGGCCTTATTGGCAGGATTTCAGGATCTACAAAGTTCTCGTACGGGGGAACAGACTATACGGTGGTGGACATCACTGTGACGTCGCGGAACGAACAATCCGCTTTGGTACTGCAACTGCCAAATACCTTTCCGACCGCCCCCGCTGATCTGCTGATCTTGGATCTGGACGGGACGCAGTTCCGGCTCGGTGAGGCGAATCAAGTCAGTCAGCCGGAGACAGGCACAATCGGCTTCAATTGGAGCAATCCCGGGCTGACCTGGTCGGATGGCGAGCCGGTCGCCGTGAAGCTCATTGCGGTTTCCCCGCCAAAGGTCACCTCGATCTCGGTCGTCGACGCCCCGAGCGACGACACCTACGCGATCGCCGACACCATCGATCTGGCGGTGACGTTCAGCGAGGACTTGACGCTGGACGTGAGCGGCGGCACGCCGGGCCTGGAACTGACGGTCGGCGATTCGACGAGGACGGCGACCTGCCTCATCGCCGCGGGGACCCAACTCACCTGCCGCTACCCGGTCGACGAGGGCATTGCCGGAGCGATCGGCGTGGCCGCGAACAAGCTGACGCTGAACGGCGCGACGCTTGTGGGCCCGAGCGAACTGAGCGCCGACACGACCTACACGGCCGACGAGGTCGGCATCGATGCGGACCTGCGGGTGGACGCGGTGCGGCCGACGCTGGTGACGAGCGGCACGGGTGCGCCGAAGACCACGGCGAGCGGGTCGGCCATCGACCTCCGCTTCAGCGAGACGCTGTCGACGACGACGGCGCCGGCGAGCGCGTTCACGGTGACGGTGGACGGACAGCCCAGGACCGTCGAAGTCGTCGCCGCGAACCTGATCGACCGGACCGTAGCTCTCACTCTGTCGCCGGCGGTAACGACCGGCGAGACGGTGACGGTGGCCTACATGGACCCGACGGCGAACGACGACGCGAACGCGGTCCAGGACGCGGCGGGCAACGACGCGGCGACGTTCGACGCGCAGGCGGTGAGGAACGTCGTTGGGCCCGAAGTCGTCTCGCTGGCGCTGTCGGACGCGGGCACGGACGGGGCGTACGGGATCGGCGACACGGTATCGGTGACGGTGACGTTCACTGACTCCGTGGACGTGGCGGGGGTGCCGCGGCTGGACATCGACGTCGCCGGGTCGGACAAGCCGCTGGACTACAGCTCCGGGACGGGCACGACCGCGCTGCTGTTCAAGGGCTACGTGGTGGCGGAGAGCGAAGAAGACACGGACGGCATCGAGATCGCGGCGAACGAACTCGAGCTGAACGGCGGGACGATCCGGAAGAAGGGCTCGACGACGATCAATGCCATCATCACGCACGCGGCCGTGGCGGCGGACGCGACCCACAGGGTGGACGGCGTGCGCCCGACGTTCGTGAGCGCGGTCACCTCGACCAACGGTGCGATCATCGACCTCACCTTCAGCGAGAGGCTGTCGGCGACGACGGCGCCGGCGAGCGCGTTCACGGTGCGCGTGAACGGATCGACGCGCGGCGTCAGCTCGGTCTCCGCCAGCGGCACGGACGTGACCTTGACGCTGGCCTCCGCAGTGGCCACCGGCGACACGGTGACGGTCGCCTACATGGACCCGACGGCGAGCGACGACGCGAACGCGGTGCAGGACGCGGGGGGTAACGACGCGGCGACCTTTGCCGCGCAGACGGTGACGAACAGGGTGGACTTGGTGGCGCCAACGCTGGTGACGACGGGCGACGGTGCGCCGAAGACATCGAACGACGGCAAGAAAGTGCTGCTGACGTTCAGCGAGGTGCTGTCCTCGGCCACCGCGCCGACGAGTGCGTTCACGGTGACGGTGGACGGAACGACGCGTGGCGTCACCTCGGTCTTTGCGGGCGGCGTCGTTGCGGCCGGCCCGTCGGTGACGCTCGTGCTGGCGTCCGCGGTGGCCACCGGCGAGACGGTGACGGTCGCCTACATGGATCCGACGGGAAGCAACGACGAGAACGCGGTACAGGACGCTGCGGGCAACGACGCGGCGACGTTCTCCGCAGAGACGGTCACGAACAACGCGGGGCCGGGTACGGAGGGCGATGTCCTTTGGTCCGTCGAAATGACCGTGGGGACGTCCATGCGAACATCAGGACCTCTTGTTGGACACACTGTCGGATACGAGTCAACCACGGACGGTGTCGTCGGCAGCCTTTCCAGGTCCGACACGTTCGAGTATGGAGGAACGCCCTATTCCCTTTTCGTGCTCGCCCATTCGATAGCGCTCGTTAATGATGTTGTTATCGACAACGAGCTGATCTATTTTCTGTCATCCCGCATCTCCGCCGCGCCCGACGACCTCCTAGTATTGGCCCTGGACGGCACGGAGTTTCGCCTCGATGAGGCGACGGGGACAGAAAGTCACGATTGGGACAACCCCGGCCTGGCCTGGTCGGACGGCGAGCCGGTCGCCGTAAAACTCATCGCGGTTCCCGGGCCTGAGGTCGCCTCGGTGGCGGTCATCGACGCGCCGAGCGACACGACCTACGCCATCGCCGACACCATCGACCTGGCGGTGACGTTCACGAAGGACCTGACGCTGGACGTGACCGGCGGCACGCCGCGGCTGGAGCTGACTGTCGGCGACTCGACGAGGACGGCGACCTGCGGCGCTGCGACGGGGACCCAACTCACCTGCCGCTACCCGGTCGCCGAGGGCATTGCCGGAGCGATCGGCGTGGCCGCGAACAAGCTGACGCTGAACGGCGCGACGCTCGAGGGCCCGAACGGCCTGGCCGCCGACACGACCTACACGGCCGACGAGGTCGGCATCGATGCGGCCCTGCGGGTGGACGGCATCCGCCCGACGCTGGTGACGAGCGGCACGAACGCGCCGAGGACCACGCCCGGCGGCCGTGGCCTCTACCTCGACTTCAGCGAAGATCTGTCCCCGACGGCGGCGCCGGCCAGCGCATTCACGGTGACGGTGGACGGAACGCCCCGGACCCTCCGCGGGACTGTCGACCAGTCCGATACTCAAGTGATCTTGTTCCTGGCGTCGACGGTGGCCCCCGGCGAGACGGTGACGGTGGCCTACATGGACCCGACGGCCGGCGACGACGCGAACGCGATTCAGGACTTGGCCGGCAACGACGCGGCGACGTTCGATGCGCAGACGGTGAGGAACGACGTCGAGCCGGCGGTCGCCTCGCTGGCGCTGTCGGATGCGGGCACGGACGGGGCGTACGCCATCGGCGACACGGTATCGGTGACGGTGACGTTCACCGACTCCGTGGACGTGACGGGCACGCCGCGGCTGGACATCGACGTCGCCGGGTCGGACAAGCAGCTGGACTACAGCTCCGGGACGGGCACGACCGCGCTGCTGTTCAAGGGCTACGTGGTGGCGGAGAACGACTCCGACGACGACGGCATCGAGATCGCGGCGAACGAACTCGAGCTGAACGGCGGGACGATCCGGAGGAAGGGCTCGACGACGAGCGATGCCTTCATCGCGCACGCGGCCGTGGCGGCGGACGCGACCCACAGGGTGGACGGCGTGCGCCCGACGCTGGTGACGAGCGGCACGAACGCGCCGAGGACCACGCCCGACGGCATCGGCATCCACCTCCACTTCAACGAAGAGTTGTCCCAGACGACGACGGCTCCGGCCAGCGCATTCACGGTAACGGTGGCCGGAACGGCCCGGACCGTCACCAGTGTCCACCCGGCCGCGCTGGAGGTGCTGTTGGTCCCGGCGTCGGCGGTGGCGGGCGACCAGACGGTGACGGTCGGCTACATGGACCCGACCACCGGCGACGACGCGAACGCGGTGCAGGACCTGGCGGGCAACGACGCGGCCACCTTCACCGCTCAGACGGTAATGAACCGCGTCCCGTCCACGGACGCGAGCCTGAGCGCGCTGACGCTGAGCGGCGTGACGCTGGAGCCGACGTTCCACACGGATTCGCTGAACTACACGTCGACGGTCGCCCACTCGGTGTCCTTGACGACGGTGGAGGCGACGACCAGCCACACCTCGGCGACGGTCGCGTACGTGGACGCCAGCGACGAGGCGCTGACGGACGCGAGTACGGCGGACGGGTTCCAGGTGGCGGTCGAAGTGGGCGCGAACACGATCGGGGTCAGGGTGACGGCCCAGGACGGGGTGACGCAGAAGACCTACGTCGTGGTCGTGACGCGGCAGCCGTCCGACGACGCGAGGCTGAGCGGGCTGAACCTGAGCGGGGTGACGCTCACGCCGCTGTTCCACCCGGACTCGACGAGCTACACGGGGTCGGCGCCCCACTCGGTGGCGATGACCACGCTGAGCGCGGTGAAGAGCCATGTCTCGGCTACGGTCGCGTACCTCGACGGCAGCGACCAGGCGCTCGTGGACGCGGACGCGGCGGACGGGTTCCAGGTCGCGCTCGAAGTGGGCGCGAACACGATCAAGGTGAGGGTGACGGCCCAGGACGGGGTGACGCGGAAGACCTACACGGTGGTCGTGACGCGGCATGTCATGGCGGCGACGGGAGTGACGCTTTCGGTGTCGCCGGCAGAGGTGGGCGAGGGTGATGGGCAGACGGCGCTGAGCGTCACCGGCACGCTGAACGGCGGGGCGTTCACGGAGGACCGGACGGTGGCGCTGTCGGTGAGCCCGGTGACGGCATCGGCATCGGAGGACTTCACGGCGGGCACGGCGATGCTGACGATCGTGACGGGCCAGACGAGCGGCATGGCGACGCTGACGCTGACGCCGGTGTCCGACGACGTCGACGAGGACGACGAGACGGTCATGGTGGCGGGCACCGCGTCCGGCGGCCTGACCGTCACGGGCGCGACGGTGACGATCACCGACGACGACACCCGCGGGGTGGGGGTGTCGGAGACGTCGGTCGAGTTCGACGAGGGCGGCAGCGGCACCTACACGGTGGTGCTCGAGTCGCAGCCTACGGCCACGGTGACGGTGGGCGTCTCGGTGGCGGGTGATGCGGACGTGACGGTGTCCCCGCCGTCGCTGGCGTTCACGACCAGCGACTGGGATGAGCCGCGTACGGTGACGGTGCGTGCGGCCCAGGACGTGGACGCGGCCGGCGACACGGCGACGGTGAGCCACACGGTGAGCGGCGGCGACTACGGTGCCAACGGCGTCACGGCCGCCTCCGTGCAGATACGCGTCACCGACGACGACACGCCGTCGACGGGCGTGACGCTGACGGTGATGCCCGGGCGGGTGGGCGAGGGTGAGGGTCAGACGCCGCTGTCGGTGACGGGAAAGCTGAACGGCGCCGCGCTCGCGGCGGATCGGGCGGTGTCGCTGTCGGTGAGCGCGGGCACGGCGGCTTCGTCGGACTTCACGGCGGGCACGGCCACGCTGACGATCGAGGCGGGCGCGACGAGCGGGACGGCCACGCTGACGCTGACGCCGGTGGACGACGACGTGGACGAGGACGACGAGACGGTCACGGTCACGGGCACGGTGTCCAGGCCTCGACCGTGACGGACGCGACGGTGACGATCACCGACGACGACACGCGCGGCGTGGCGGTCTCGGCGACGGCGCTCTCGATCGAGGAGGGCGGCAGCGGCACCTACAGGGTGGCGCTCGAATCGCGCCCGACGGCCACGGTGACGATCGGCGTGTCGGTGAGCGGCGACTCCGATGTGACGGCGTCTCCGCCGACGCTGACGTTCGCGCCCGGCGACTGGGACACGGCGCAGCCGGTGACGGTGAGCGCGGCGCAGGATGTCGACAAGAACGCCGACGAGGCGACGGTGTCCCACGCCGTGAGCGGGGGCGACTACGGGTCGGTCACCGCGCGCAGCGTGCAGGTGAGGGTGGCCGACGACGACATCGACCTCGAGATCAGGACGAACGTGACGACGTTGCGGGAGGGCGAGGAGACGCGGCTATGGGTCCAGACCAGCGGCTCGACCTTCGAGACGGTCCAGACGGTCACGCTGGAGCTGGGCGGGACGGCGACCAGCGGCAGCGACTACACGCTGTCGGAGCCGAACATCACGATCGCGGCGGGCGCGACCACGGGCGGCGTCACGCTCGCCGCGCTGTCCGACTCGGAGTCCGAGGACGACGAGACGGTCGTCATCGCCGCCCATCACGGCACGGTCGCGATCGGGTCCGTCACCGTCACCATCGTCGACGGCACGGTGACGGCGAGGGCGCCGGACGCGCCGGTCGACCTGACCGCGGTGCCGGGCAGCCGCGAGGTGACGCTGAGCTGGACCGCGCCGGGCGACGACCCGGGGTTCCCGCCGTACAACGGCGGCGCGCCCGTGACCCGCCACGACTACCGGGTGGACGGCGGAAGCTGGCGCGGCATCCCGGGCAGCGGCGCGGGCGGGGCGAACATGGAGACGTACACGGTCGGGGGCCTCGCGAACGACCGCGAGTACCGCTTCGCGGTGCGGGCCGTCAACAGGGCCGGCCCGGGAGAGTCGTCGCGCGAGGTGCGGGGGACGCCGTCGGGCGGCATCTGCGGCCGCACGCCCCAGGTGCGCGACGCCATCCTGGGGTGGCTGGGCGGCTCGAAGGGCTGCGGCGGGGTGACGGCGGACGACCTGGCGTCCATCTCGGGCGGACTCTGGCTGAACCACCTGAACATCGCGTCGCTCAAGGCGGGCGACTTCGACGGCCTGACGGCGGTGACGGAGGTCGACCTGAGCGGGAACCGGATCTCGTCGCTGCCGACGGGGATCTTCGACGACCTGAGTGCGCTGACCATGCTCGATCTGGACGGCAACCGGATCTCGTCGCTGCCCGCGAACGTCTTCGACCAGCTGACGCTTCTCAGGGAACTCGACATCGACGACAACCGCCTGCGGTCGCTGCGCGCCGGCGTCTTCGACCGGCTGGCGGCGCTCGAGGAACTCAATCTGCGCGACAACCAGCTGACGAGCTTTCCGTACGAGGAGATCAACGAGCTGGCCAACCTCAGGCAGCTCCGGCTGAGCGACAACCCGGTCTACGAGCACGGGGTCGTCGTGTCGGAGACGGCGCTCACGATCGCGCCCGGCGGATCGGGCGCGTACCGCATGCGCCTCAACCACCACCCCCCGGCGGGCGCGGCGATCGAGCCGCAGCCGGACAGCGCGGGCGTCACGGCGTCGCCCACCTCGGTGTCCTACGGGAGAACGGACTGGTTCAGGTACAAGGAGGTGACCGTGACCGTGGCACAGAACGCGACCGCCTCGTCGGCGGTGATCGGACACAAGGCGGTCAACTACGGCCCGCCCGGGATGGCGACCCCGAGCGTCAGGGTCACGATCCCGCAGTCCGCGGGCGACGTCGCCGGGCAAGACGTGGCCGGGCAAGACGCGGCCGGGCAAGACGTGGCCGGGCAAGACGCGGCCGCGCAGGACGCGGCGGACCTGGACGCCCTGCTCGCGCTGGTGGACCGGTTGACGCCGGAGCAGGCGTCCGAGGCGCTGTTCGGCGAGCGCGAGCTGAGCGAGGCCCAGCTCGACGCCCTCGACCGCCTCGGCAACCGGAACGGAGAGTACGACCTGGGCGATCTGATGGCCTGGATCGAGCGCTGCCGGAGCGGCGAGGCCGACTGCGGCGGCACGCCCGGGGAGCCCGGTGCCGCGTCCCCGGCGTTCTTCCTGCTCGGCGCAGCCGCCGCCGGACGCCGGCGGTCCCACGGGCGCCGCGGACGGCCGGGTGCCGGGCGCCGCCGCGCGCGCGGAGCGGTGTTGGCCGTGTTGCTCGCCGCGGCCACGGCCTGGTCGTGCACCGGCGATCTCGCGGGGCCGCCCGCCGCCGCGCGGGAGCCGGGTGCGCAGGCCGTCGAGTTGCCCATGCCGGCAGCCACGCCACGAGGCCCCGGGTTCCTGACCGTCGAGTGGACGGCGCCGGCGGCCGGCCGCGCCGTCGGCGTGCTGCTCGAACTCGAAGGTCCCGAAATCGAGGCGGTCGAGGCTGCTGTCGGTCTCGAACTCTACCACTCCGCCGCTTCCGGGAAGCACCGGATCGTCGTGGCGGGCCCGCTCGAGGACGGTCCGCTTCTAAGGTTCCGGGTGCCGGACCGCGACCGGATCTCCCAGTACCGGATCCGCGTGCTCCAGGTCACCGGCGAGGACTACCAGCTCGGGGACACGGCCGGGTACCGGGCCGTGGCCGCTTCGAACTGACGACCCTCCACGTAATGCAGGAGCATGCCGAGCAGCTCGCGAAAGTTGAGCGGTCGACCGATGTGTGGCGCCAACTGCTCAGTTTGGAGTCGGCCCCCAAGGCGGTCGTCGATCCGCCTTGCGAGAATGGCGGTGGTCAGCACATAGCTCTGGATTCCCTGATCGCGCAGATCGGGGAGCTGCTCAAGCTCCCTAGCCATGTGTTCCCGGTAGAGGTGTAGCCTCATGACATGTGGCTTCCAACGGAGGTCGCTGTCCAGCGACAACCAAGATGAGAACGGGGGCGAGTAAACGGGCGAGGACGAGGGGTCGTGACCCGTCGGGTGCGGGAACGATCGCAGTGCACTGGACGCGGAGCAAGCGGGGCAGCTGGCTCGGTCTCCTTAGGGTAAGAGGTCGGATGAAGCCGGTTCAGCCACCTCTGGGGGCGGGTTCTCGCACTGCGGGCCCGGATCGGTACAGAACAGCGCCATCCCTGTTCAGATTCGGCGATTCAGCGGACCGGACTGGTGAAAAGGCCTTCCACATACCAACGCATCGGGCCTTCGGAGGGCCGCTTGCGCCCGCCGCCGCAGACCGTGCTCGTCCAGCGGGGTCCCGTCGCGTCCCCTTCCCATGCTCGGCACGCCGTTGGAGCACCGAGTGATAAGAATAGTGATAACGAGATCCATCGCTATAGATTTATGTCACTTTGTTACAATGACTTAGGAGATTTTCTCCACCAGAACATGCAGGTGCTGTACACGGCTCGCCGTCAGGACTATGGAATCAGAGGTCGCGGCGGCGGAACAGGATGAAGGCGCTGCCGACGAGGAGCGCCGTCCAGGCGGCGGCGGTGATGAGGTGCCACGCAGGATCGACGGCGGCGGGCGCTGTCCGGCCCGCGGCCTCGACGGCGGCGGCGTAGCGCTCGTAGGCGGCCGCGTCGTAGTTGCGGAATTCCAGGAGCGCGAAGGTGTTCGAGAACGGCAGGTAGTCGAGCCAGCCGGTGTAGTCCGGCAGGAAGCGGCGAACGAGCGCGGGCAGCATCCCGGACTCGATCGGGCCGATCCACAGGAACCACACCGCCAGCGCCGCGCCGGTCCTGCGGATCACGAGCGACAGCAGGAAGGCGAGCGCGCCCACGCTCAGGAACCCCAGCCCGAGGCCTCCGGCCGCCTGGAATACGGACAGCGGGACGAGCGGCCCCTCGGCGGCCCCGAAGTCGGTCCGAATCAGCGCCAGCACCGTCGGAATCAACACGTGGACGCCGATGAAGACGAGCCCGACGATCGGCAGCAGCAGCGACTTGCCCCAGAACCACTGGGACTTCGAAAGGCCGTCGATCACGTTCTGCCGCGCGGTCCGCCAGCCGAACTCCGTCGCCGACAGCAGCACGAGCGTGAGGGCGGCGAAGATCACGACCATGGTGGACTCGTCCCCGAACACGGCGGTCCAGATGTCGGGGAGCCGGAAGCCCTCGCTGCGCTCCAGGAACGGCTGGCCGTGGTTCATGAGCGTGAAGAACGCGTAGAAACCGAGGGCGATCCAGAAGGCGAGCCGCTTCCTCGCTTTGAACCACTCGTTGCGCAGCAACACGCCGAACGCCCGCGCGCCCGTCATTGGATCTCTCCAAATCCCTCGGGCGTGCCCGTGATCTCCATGAAGGCGTCCTCCAGCGATTGCCGTTCCAGCGACAGGTGCGAGGCGTAGATCCCCCGCCCGGCGAGAAAGCGGTTCAGTTCGGAGAGCCCCGCGCCCCCGATCTGCACGAGAACGCGGCCATCCTCGACCCGCGCGCGGCTGGCGCCCTCGAACTCCGACACGGCCTGCCGAAGCGTTTCGATGTCCCCGTCGGCGCCCACGGCGGCCACGGTTCGGGCGGAGGTGAGGTCCTCCACGCTCCCCTCGCGCACGAGGCGGCCGGTCTCGATGATCGCGACGTGCGTGCAGGTGCGCTCGACCTCGTGCAGCATGTGGCTCGAGAGGAAGATCGTCTTCCCGCGGCGGGCCAGTTCGCGGATGATATCGCGGATCTCCCGCTGTCCGGCCGGATCGAGTCCGTTGGCCGGCTCGTCGAGGATGATGAGTTCCGGGTCGCCGATCATCGTGGCCGCGAGCGCGAGGCGCTGCTTCATGCCCAGCGAGCACGCCTTGAACTTCGTCTTCCGGCGCGAGGCCAGGCCCACGATGTCGAGCACCTCGGCGATGTCCGCGTCGTCGCTGCCCTTCACGCGGGCCACGACGCGCAGGTTGTCCCGGCAACTCAGGTAGGGGTAGAAGTTGGGATATTCGAGCGTCGCACCGATCCGCTGGCGCGCGGCGTGCAACTCGGCCGGCGTCTCCCCGCCGAACAGCCGGAAGGCGCCCTCGGTCGGGTTGATGATCCCGAGGAGCATCCCGATCGTCGTCGTCTTCCCGCTTCCGTTCGGCCCCAGGAAGCCGTACACCTGCCCGGCCTCGACCTGCACGGAAAGCCGGTCCACGGCGAGCGTTCCGTCGCCCCGCAGCGCCGTGTACCGCTTGGACAGCCCCTCGGTTTCGATGATCGTCATGTGTTGTCCTGTCGCGTACCGCCCGTGCCGCCCGTTCCGCCCCCCGCGCGCTCTTCGAGTTGCCGCCGGAAGAGTTCCGCCTCCGCGAGCTGATCCAGGAGTTCGCCCCGCTCGCGGTGCTCGCCTTCAAGCCGCTCGATCCGCTCCGACAGCCGGGCGATCGTCTCGCGATCCCGCTTCATCGGCCCGAGCGCTTCCGCCAGGTCCCGCACCAGCGGCCGCAGGGCGAAGTGGGTCGCCATCGCGAGGACCGGGACGCCGATAGTGAAGAAGATCGCGACGATGGCGATGATCACCTCGTCCATGTCTCACCCCCCGTGCACGCGCGCACCCTCCGTGCGTGCGCGTCATGCGGCATCAGAACGGAAAGCGCGGCGCGGCGGTTTCGCAGCGGCGTTACCGGGGAGGCCGGCGGCCGAGAATGCCCCGGCCCCACACGTTGTTCCCGCGGTTCACGTCGGGCATCACGCCGTCCGGGTCGATCTGGACGTTGCGCACGGGCCCGCCGGGCACCTCCAGCACGTAGGTGCCGTCCACCTGCCACGCGTCGACGGGAACCTCGTAGCGCTCCTCTTCCCCGTCCCGGTAGAGGATCCGCGCCTCGAGCGGCATCGGGATGCCGCCGCGGTTCTCGAACACGATCCGAGTCGTGTCCCCCAGGCGCGTGACGGAAGCGATCGCCTGGTCGAGGATCGCATCCTCGTAGATCCAGCCCCTGAAGAACCAGTCGAGATCCTCGCCCGACACATCCTCCATGGTGCGGATGAAATCGGCCGGCTGCGGGTGCTTGTACGCCCAGCGCCGGATGTATTCCCGGAAGCCCTCGTCGAACGCCTCGGGCCCGAGGATCTCCTCGCGCAGGAGGACGAGCACCGCGGCCGGCTTGTTGTAGGCGAGAACCCCGATGTCCGCCTCGGGAATGCTGTCGGCCGCCGTGTATATGGCGTAGCCCGGGAGGCGCGTGTCCGTCGCGATCTGGGCGGGGGACATGAGTTCGCCCAGGATCGGCTCACCGCCCGCGAATTCGATGCCGGAATAGTAGTTGATGAAGGTGTTGAACCCCTCATCCATCCACGCGTACCGCCGCTCGTCCGACCCCACGATCATCGGGAACCACGTGTGCCCGATCTCGTGGTCCGTGACGGCGAAGAGGAAGGCGCCGCGGGACCGCCACGAACAGAAGACGATCATGGGATACTCCATCCCGAGCGCGAGGCCGGCCACGTTGATCGCGACGGGATAGGGATAGCGGAGCCACTGCTCCGAATAATAGCGGACGCTGTGGCGGAGATATTCCGTGGAGCGCTCCCAGCCGCTGCCCGCGGGTCCGCCGATGCTCTCCACCGGATAGGCGGACATGATGAGGACGTCCTCCCAGCCGGCGGCGTCCCAGACGAAGCGGTCGGAGGCGGCCCACGCGAAGTCGCGCACGTTCTCCGCGCGGAAGCGCCAGGTGAGCGGGGCCTCGCCGGGAGGCCGCGTGAGATCCTCACCGGCTTCATCCGGCCTGATGATGTGGACCGCCTCCTCCGAGAGGCGCGCCTCCGCGAGCCGCTCGCGCTGCATCGGCGTGAGGACTTCCTCGGGATTGAGGAGTTCTCCGGTGGCGACGACGATGAAATCGCGCGGGACGGTGAGTTCGACATCGAAGTCGCCGTACTCCAGGTACCATTCGCCCTGCCCCAGGAAGGGGGACTGGTTCCACCCGTTCACGTCGTCGTAGGTGAAGACGCGGGGGTACCACTGCGCGAGTTGAAAGATGATCCCGTCCCGGATGTCGAGCTGCCCCATGCGGTCGCCGCCGGTCTCGGGAATCTCGAACGCGAAGTCGATCTCCACGTCGACCCGGCTCCCGCCCGGAGGGAGCGGCTCGCCGAGGAGGATCTCCATCATCGTGTCCTCGGTCCGGTACTCGGGGACCGTCATCTCGCCCCCCTGGTCGGCGCGCACGCCCGAGATCACGAAACCGCCGTCCCTGAAGAAGCCGCCGTGGCGGACTTCCCCGCCGAGTTCCTCCGCTCGCCGCGCCCCGTAGCTGGTCTCGCGGAAGAGGTTCTGGTCGAGCTGCACCCAGAGGCTCGTGAGCGAATCGGGACTGTTGTTCGTGTAGGTGATGCGTTCCGTGCCCTCGATGCGATCATCGACGAGGGTGGCTCGGATATGGTAGTCGGCCCGCTGCTGCCAGTAGGCCTCGCCGGGGGCGCCGGCGGCATCCCGAAACTCGCCGGGCGCGGGGAGATCGAGGGGCGCGAAGGCGCCCGCCGGATCGAAGATCCTGCGCAGGGAATCGCGGCGCGCGAGTTCGGCCGCCTCCGCCGCCGCCCGCGCCTCCCGTTCATCCTCCTGCGCCGCCAGGCGGCCCGCGGGTGAGAAGCCCCCGGTGGACGGCAGGACGGCCAGCGGAGAGAGCGTAAGCATGAGCAGCGCGACCAGCCCCGCTGCGTGAACTGCCCGCATCCCAACCCCGATCCCCTTCATCGAACCTCCATGTTCCCTGCTGCGTTCAGTGCCGCTCGGCGTTCGGTTGCCCTTGCCCTCACGCGATCCTCATCGGTTGACGCTGCCCGTAGGAGAGGGTACGCCAGAGCCACTCCAGGGGTCCGAAGCGGAACCGCGCGAGCCACCACGGCGACCACGCCAACTGGAGCGCCCAGATCCCCGCGACGATCCCGACGCAGCCCACGGTCCCCACGCGCGCATACAGCCCCAGTCCGTGGCCGTAGAAAATGAGCGAACACAAGATGCTCTGGGCGATGTAGTTCGTGAGCGCCAACCGTCCGACGGCGGACAGACGCGCCCGGGTGCGCACCAGCCGCCCGCTCCCGGCGAGAAGCATGAGCGCGCCTACGTAACCCAGAAAGACACCGATGGAGCCGACGTAGTTGAACAGGGTCCCCTGGAGCCCCGCCTGCTCCCACGAGAACCCGGCCGCGGCGTTGTACCACATGCCGGCGGCGACGACGGGCAGGCCGACACCGAAGCCCCACACGACGAGGCGGCGGTAGAAGCCGGCCGACCGTTTCCCCGTGAGGACGCCGAGCCTGTACAGGGCCATGCCGACGAGCATGAGGCCGCCGGCGCGCCAAAGCCCGAAGGCGAGGAACCCGCCGATGCCGAAAGCCAGGGCGTCGGCAGCGCGGGTCGGCATCTGTTCCGTCCAGCCGCCGCGCATGGCCCCGATCCTCGCTTCGATCTCCTCGGGCGGCGGGGCCCACTCCGCGGCGGCTTCCGCCCGCAGATCCTCCGGCCAGTACGGAAGGGTCCAGGCGGCCACGCCGATGAGCACGACGACGACGGCGACGAAGGATGCGCCGATCCACAACAGTCGGCGCGGCGGCAGGGTGTGAAGTCGGTACAGGATGAGACCGCACAGGGAGTAGGCGACGAGGATGTCACCCTCCCAGATCAGATAGGCGTGGAGCAGTCCCAGTACGAGGAGCCAGAACTGGCGTCGGTTGTGGAGTTTGCGTCCCGGAATGCCTCGCGCCGCCATCCGTTCGCTCATCATCGCGATCCCCGCGCCGAACAGCAGGGAGAAGATCGAGATGAACTTCATCTCCGCGAACAGGTGGATGAAACCCCAGATCCACAGGTCGGTGGCTCCGGCCGCACCGTCCGGCCCGCCGGGCGGCTCGATGTAGGCCTCCGGGCCCCACGAGAACAGCCAGATGTTGACGATGAGGATGCCGAGCACGGCGAAGCCGCGAAGCATGTCAATCGCATGGATCCGCTCGGATCCGCTCGCGGGGGCGGCAGTACCGGGGCCGCGAAGCGTTTCGGACGGCATTTCGGACGGCGTTTCGGACATCGTATACCTGTCTGCTATGTTGGACTCGCGGTTCGAAGAGCGAACACCGACGACATAAAGCTGATCGAGAGGTGCGAATCATGTCCCGGCCCACGAACATTCTGTCCCAGGTTTCCCTCGTCCGCACCCCGCAACGAGGATCGGCAGGGATCCCGGCGCTGGTCGCGCTCGTCCTGGTTCTCGCTTCGGCGGCGGCGTCGAACGTCGCCGCGCAGCAGGCGGCGGGGTGGACGCCGGCGCTGAGCATGGAGTACCGCGCGGTCTCCGGCACCGCGATCTCCCCCGATGGCTCCAGGATCGCCTTCGCCGTGCGCGAGCCGCTGATGGAAGGACCGCAGTCGGAGTACCTGAGTCACATCTGGATGACGGACGCGGACGGATCGGCGGCCGCGCAATGGACGCGCGGGGAGGCGTCGGCGGGGTCGCCGCAGTTCTCGCCCGACGGCGCGTGGCTGAGCTTCACCTCCGGCCGCGACGGAGAGGGCGAGCCGGGCAGCCAGGTGTGGGCGCTGCCGATGACGGGCGGCGAGGCGCGGCAGCTCACCAAGGCGGAGGGGTCGGTGGGGGGCTACCGCTGGTCGCCGGACGGGACGCGGATCGCCTTCCTCATGCGGGATCCGCCGACCGCGGAGGAGAAGAAGGCGCGCGAGGAGAAGCGGGATGTGATCCTCGTGGACCGGGACTACAAGTTCTCGCACCTGTACGTGGCCGCGATCGACCCGGACTCGGACGAGCCCGCCGCTCCCGTTCGGCTCACCGCCGGCGACTTCCACATCACCGGCTTCAGCTGGGCGCCGGACGGGGGACGGATCGCTTTCGCGCACCAGGTCGATCCCCGCATCAACACGGGGCGGCTCAGCGGAGACCTCTCCACCACGACGGTCCCGGACGCGGCGCAGATCGCCGAGATCCTCGCCGCGCGAGGCGCCGGGGAAGATGAGGAGGGAGACGCGGGCGAAGGCGCGGACGCCGATCCCGCGGCGGTCGGGGAGGTCGCGCTCCTCGTGGGCGGGGCGGGGATCGAACGGAGCCCGCACTGGTCGCCGGACGGCGCCTCGATCGCCTACGTGTCGACCGGCGGCCAGCCGGAGCCGATCGGGCTGGGCGACGTGTACGTCATGCCGGCCGCGGGAGGCGAGGCGCGGCGGCTGGACACGCCGAACCGGAGCGCGTCCGTGCTGGGCTGGTCGGGCGACTCCTCCGAACTTCTGCTGCTCGAATCGCTCGGTACGCGCCGCCACGTGCTCGCCGTTCCGGCCGCTGGCGGCGAGTTGCGCTTCATCTCGTACGGGGACGGGGTGGTCGGCTCCGTGGCGCTCACCGACGACGCGAGCCGCATGGCCTTCACGTGGCAGACTACTGAAGAACCGTGGGATGTCTTCGTGTCGCCCACGAATGGGTACGCGCCGCAGCAGGTGACGGATGTGCATGCCGGCGTGCCGCGCCCGGCGATGGGACGCACGCAACTGGTCTCCTGGACTTCCACCGAGGGATTCGAGATCGAGGGCCTCCTCACCTTTCCCGTGGGCTACGAAGAGGGCGAGCGCGTGCCGCTCATCCTGAACGTGCACGGCGGGCCGGCGGGCGTCTTCAGCCAGAGCTTCACCGGCAGCCCGGCCGCGTACATGCTCCAGTACTTCGCCCAGGAGGGCTTCGCGATCCTGCGCCCCAACCCCCGCGGCTCAACCGGCTACGGGAAGGACTTCCGCTACGCCAACTTCCAGGACTGGGGCTACGGCGACTTCCGCGACCTCATGTCGGGGGTCGATCACGTGATCGGGATGGGGGTGGCGGACCCGGACCGGCTCCTGCTCATGGGCTGGAGCTACGGCGGCTACATGACGTCGTGGGCGGTCACGCAGACGGACCGCTTCGTGGCGGCGAGCATGGGGGCCGGCCTCCCGAACCTGGTTTCGATGACGACGACGACGGACATCCAGGACTACCTCGTGGGCCACATGGGGGTCGAGTTCTGGGAGGACTACGAGCGCTATGAGCGGCACTCGGCGATGTACCACATCGCGAACGTGGTCACGCCGACGCAGGTGATTCACGGGGCCGAGGACCTGCGCGTCCCGTTCACGCAGGGACAGGAGTTCTACCGCGCCCTCGACCGCCGCGGCGTCCCGACGGAGATGGTCGTGTATCCGCGCACGCCGCACGGTCCGCGCGAGCCCAAGTTCGTCATGGACGTGTCGGAGCGGATCCTGACCTGGTTCCGCAAGCACCTGGCGTCGGAGGCGGTCGCGGCCGGGGACGAGAGCCGCTGAGCCGCCGGGGCCGCCCGAAGGTCACCCGGGAGGCGGCGGTTCGATTGTGGCTGCACCGGCAGGGGCTCGACCGGCCGCGGGGGTCGAGCCCGCTTAACCCCGCGGCTTTCGTCGACCACCTGGAACGGACGGGCGCGCTCCAACTCGACAGTGTGAACGTCGCGGACCGGGCTCACTATCTGACGCTGTGGAGCCGGTTCGGCTCGTACGACCGGGCGGACGTGGACCGGTGGGTGTACGAGGACGGCCTCGCGTACGAGTACTGGGGGCACGAAGCCTCGATCCTTCCCATCTCCCATCTCCCCCTGGGGCGGCGGCGCATGCGACGCTTCCCGCCCCAGAGCTGGTCGGGACGCGCGTGGTGGAGCCGATACGCGACCTCGACGGCGTCGAAGCGGCGGGTGCTGCGGCGGCTGCGGGCGGAAGGCCCTCTGGAGAGCGTCGACTTCCAGCCGCAGCCGGCCGAGCGGGAGGAGAAGACGGACTCGCTCGCGTGGCGCCTGAAGGAGGACAAGCGATCGCTCAAGCTGCTGTGGCACGACGGACGCGTCGCGGTGACGGGTCGGCGCCACTTCCGCTGCGTCTATGACGTGGCGGAACGGGTCTACCCGGACGGGCCGGCCGCGACGCTCGCCGAGTACCACGACAGCTGGCTCCTCATCGGGCTGTCGGGCTGCGGCATCGCCCCGGAGCGGCACCTCGTCAACTACTTCACCGGGCCGGAACTCAACGCGGCGGAACGGCGCCGGACCATCGCCCGCAACCTGCGGCGGAAGCGGATCGTCGAGGTCGAGGTCGAGGGACTGCGGGGACCGTGCTACGCCCTGCCGGAACACCTGGACGGCATCGACCGGCTCCCGGAGCCCGCGGGCACGACGCTCATCTGCCCCTTCGACTCGCTGCTCTGGCAGCGGCAGCGCGCCGCCGAACTCCTGGACTTCCACTACACCGTCGAGATCTACGTGCCCGCGAAGAAGCGGAAGTACGGCTACTACGTCCTGCCCATCCTGCACGAGGGCCGCCTCGTGGGCCGCCTCGACCCGAAACTCCACCGCGACCGCGGCGTGCTCGAAATCCGGGCGCTGCACCTCGAGCCGGACTTCGTTCCGACCGCGCGCTTCGAGGCCGGGCTGAACGACGCCATCGCGGACCTCGCCGGTTTCCTGGGCGCCACCGACATCGCCCTGCCGCCGAGCGGCTGAGCCGGGCCCCTATGAAGAAGCCGGTCGACATCGCCGTCATCGGGGGCGGCATCGTCGGGCTCGCCACGGCGGACGCGATCCGGCGCGCCCGGCCGGACCTCGCGCTCACGGTGCTGGAGAAGGAGCCGGAGGTCGCGGCGCACCAGACGGGCCGCAACAGCGGCGTCATCCACGCCGGGCTGTACTACGCGCCGGGGTCGCTCAAGGCGCGGCTGTGCGCCGAGGGGGCCGAGCGGCTGTTTCCGTACTGCGCCGAGCGGGGCATTCCGACCACGCGCACCGGCAAGGTCGTCGTCGCCACTTCGCGCGATCAGCTCACGGCCCTCGCCGAACTCGAGCGGCGCGGGACGGCGAACGGCGTGGCCATGCAGCGGATCGGCCCGGGCGGCATCGCGGAGATCGAACCGCACGCGCGCGGCGTAGAGGCGCTCCACGTACCCGCCACCGGGGCGGTCGACTTCGGTGACGTGGCGCGGGCCTTCGCGGCGGATCTTTCCCGTGGCGGCCACCGGATCCGCACCGGCTTCGAGGTGCGGGAAGCCCGCCGCTCCGGGCGCCTCACCGTGCTCGCCGGCCCCCCGGGCGACATCGCGGCCCGCGTCGTGGTCAACTGCGCCGGGCTGCACGTCGACCGCGTGATGCGGATCCTCGGGCACGAACCCGACCTCAAGATCCTGCCCTTTCGGGGCGAGTACCGGGGCCTCTCCGAAACCGCCGCCGGGCTCGTGCGGGGTCACATCTACCCGGTCCCGGACCCGCGGCTTCCCCATCTCGGCGTCCACTTCACCCGGAACGTGACCGGGCGCGTGGAACTCGGGCCGAACGCGGTCTGGGCCTGGGGCCGGGAGGCGTACGGCCGCCTTTCCGGACGCCTCCCCGACGCGCTCGAAGCGCTGAGCTACCGCGGCTTCCGGCGCCTCGCGCAGGCGCACTGGCGGACCGCCGTCGAGGAGCAGTGGCGCTCGCTGGACCGGCGCTCCGTCGTTCGGAAGGCCCGCGCCATGTTGCCCGAACTCGAAGTGCGCCACCTCGACACCTGGCGCTCCGGCATCCGCGCGCAGGCCGTGGACACGGATGGCGCCCTGGTCCACGACTTCGTGATTCGGGAAGCGCCCGGCGTGGTGAACGTGCTCAACGCCCCCTCCCCCGCCGCCACCGCCTGCCTGGCCATCGGACCCCACATCGCGGACCGCGCCCTCCAGCAACTATGACCGGCTTCGAGCGACCTCAAACAATGGCTCGGGAAGATCGGCCGTCGAATCGGACGGGACCGGCACGAACCAGTCCTTCTCGGGGCAGGCCAGAAGGTGGTCGACGAGGCCCTCGTTCACGGCCGCGGACCGGCGCGGCGAGAGGCGTGGCGGATCTTCCCCGCGGTCATGTCGCATAGTCCTGGCCTTCGGCGTCGAGCATTTCCTTCATGCCCTCGAGATAGCCCGCCTCGCCGGCCGACTCGACGGACATGTCGGCGTTGTGCTGCGCCGCCTCGACCGGGATCGGGCGGATCGGGCGGCCCGTCTGGAGCGCGAGCATCTCGTTCATGCAGGCGCGCTCGAGCTGGTAGAGCCACAGCATCGTCTTCTCGATCGTGTCGCCGACGATCAGCACCCCGTGGTTCGCGAGGAAGAGGACGCGCTTGTCGCCCAGCGCCTCGACCATGCGCTCGCCCTCGTCGGCCTCCGTGACGATCCCCTCGTACCCGAAGTACGCGCAGTTCCCGTAGAACACCGCCGCGTTCTGACTCCCCCGCTCGTCCAGCCTCCACCCGTCGATGGAGGCGAGCGCCGTGCTGTACGGGGCGTGAATGTGGAGCGCGCACATGATGTCGGGCCGCGCGCGCTGGACGGGCGCGTGAATTGCCCACGCGCTGACGTTGAGCCGCCCTTCCCCGCCCGCCGGGCGTCCGTCCGGCCCCACTTCGACGAGGTTGCTGGCCGTCACGCGCGAGAAGTGCGTCTGCCCGGGCGTGATGAGCAGGTGTCCGGGCCTCCCCGGCACCTTGCAACTGAAGTGGTTCCAGGTGCCCTCGTGCATGTTCTCGTGCACGATGATCCGGTGCACCGCCGCGAAATCGATGCGCGCCTGCCGGATCGCGGCTTCGTCGATGCCTTCCCCCGCCGGGGACGGAATGGGAGCGAATGCGGTCTCGACCGTGCTCATCGCCTGCCTCCTGAAGAACGGACCCGGGTACCTCGACCAACTTCTCAACCTCCACACGCAGGATCAAGCAGCGCGACGCCCTCCCGGTTCCCCGCTCCCGGTTCAGCGATTACCATCCCGCGCTCACGAATTCTCCCGAGAAGCGCGGGTGGCAACGCGGACATGCCGGATTCCATCGCCGAGACCGAACCGCTTGACGTGATCATCGTCGGGGCCGGCCCATGCGGGCTCGCCGTGGCGGTGGCCGCGAAGGAACGCGGGCTGAGTTACGCGATCCTCGACCGCGGGTGCATCACCGAGTCGCTGACGCACTACCCCTCCTACATGACCTTCTTCTCCACGGCGGAGTTGCTGGAGATCGGCGGCGTGCCGTTCACGATTCCCGAGCCGAAGCCCACCCGGCGCGACGCGCTCGCCTACTACCGGCGGGTCGTCTCGCACCACGGCATCGACGTCCGCCAGTACGAGGAGGTCACGGCCATCCACCGGGAGGCGGGCGCCTTCACGCTCGACACCCGAACACGCGACGGACGCGAGCGGCGGATCGCCTCGCGGGCGGTGGTCATCGCCACCGGAGGCTTCGGAGCGCCGAACCGGCTGGAGTTCGAGGGAGACGGCCCGCACGACCGCGTCGTCCACTACTACAGGGAACCGTATCCCTTCTTCGACCAGGACGTCATCGTCGTGGGCGGGGGGAACTCCGCCGTCGAGGCGGCGCTGGACATGTACCGAAACGGCGTCCGTGTGCGGATGGTCCACTTCGCCGACACCCTGGACCGGGGCGTCAAGCCATGGGTGCGCCCGGACATCGAAAACCGGATCGCGGGCGGGGAGATCCCGATGCACTGGCACTCCCGGGTCGCCCGGCTCGGACAGGGCACGGCCACGGTCGTCCATGAGGAATCAGGCGCAGAGATTGAGGTCGCCAACAACTGGGTGCTGGCGATGACGGGCTGGCGGCCGGACGCCGCCCTGCTCACCAGCCTGGGCGTCCCCACGGATCCCGAGACGGGGATTCCCGCGCACGACCCGGCGACCATGGAGACGACGGTGCCGGACGTCTACATCGCGGGCGTGATCGCCGCCGGCTTCAACGCGAACAGGATCTTCATCGAGAACGGCCGCGAACACGGCGCCCTCATCGCCGCCCACCTTCTGGCTCGCCCGGGAGGATCAAGCCGCTGATCAGCCTTCCGGTTTCAGGACGCTGATGATGGGCGCCACCGGGAGCGCGTCGATGTCCACGCGACGGCCATCCTTGATCACGGCGTGGATCGACCGGTAGTTGCGGGCCGCCTCCAGCGGGTTGGCGTGGAGGATGACGAGATCCGCGATCATCCCCGGCTGCAGCGAGCCGATCTCGGCGTCGAGTTCGTAGGCGCGCGCGATGTGGCTCGTGGCGGAGCGCAGGATCTCCATCGGGGCCATCCCCAGTTCCTCCAGCGCGGCGAGCGCGTTGAAGTGGCCCTCACCCAGCTTCGTGCGCTGGTCCACCGTGTCCGAGGCGATGGTCGAGGACTCCGCGAGCAGCACCGGATGCTTGATCCCGGCGTCCGTCGAGAGCAGCATCGAAACGCCGGCTTCGATCATGCGCGCCTGGTTCTCGCGACCGACGACCATGTAGGGCGTGAGCGTCCCGTCCGGGTTGTGCTCCCGCAGCGCCTCCAGCCGCCGCTGCGTGATCGGCAGCACGGAAACGGCGATGTCCCGCTCCACGAGCTTTCGCATCGTCTCCATCGGGATCGGGACGAGGGGGCCGGAGATGTCGCCGTGGGTGATGATGTCGACGCCCGCCTCGATCGCCATGTCGAGGCTCTCGACGGAGGTCGTGTGCGTCTGGACCGTCATGCCCGCCCGGTGTCCCTCTTCCACGATCACGCGCTGCACGCGCTCGGAGAAGGAGATGAAGTACATCTCCACGTGGCTGCTCGACCCGTACTTGAGGAAGTCGACCCCCGTCCCCGTGTACTCGCGGATCGCCGAGCGCACGGAATCCGGGGTCATCCACATGAGGCCGCGGCCCGTCCCCCGCTCCCACGCCTCGTTCGTCCGGTTGACGAAGGCCCTGCTCACATGGGCCGCCGCCTCGCCGCGGAAGTCCCGGGAGAGCGGACCGTCGAAACCGATGATGTTGCCGGCGAAGTAGATCCGGCTCCCGGGCGCCTCTCCGGCATTGATCATGTCGCGCGCCTTCGCCAGCGAGGCCAGCGGTCCCCACGTGTCGAAGACCGTCGTCTGGCCCGTCTTGAGTGTGAGCTGCGCCGCCTCGAGCACGATCTCGTGGTAGCGGCCCTCGTACTTGATGAGGGTCTCGAGATCGAGGTTCAGGTAGAGATGGAGGTTCGCATCCATCAGCCCGGGGATGACGTACTTCCCCCGCGCGTCGATGACGGACGTTCCCGCGGGAACGTCCACGGCCCCCGCCGGCCCCACCGCCACGATCCGCCCCTCCGTCATGAGCACGACCCCATCGGCGAGCGGCGCATCCGCAAGGGGATCGATGATCGTCGCGCCCACAACCGCCAGCGATTGCCCCGCGGCGGTATCGGGGTCCGCGGCGGCCACGATCGCGAATCCCAGCGCCACCGGTGTCACGAAGCTCGCGAGCTTCCGGATCATGTGTCCCTCCCCTGCTTGCGGGAGCCTGACGTAACGTGGTCTCGAAGACTATACGGGAGGTCTTTCCGGAAGAAAGAGATCTGTGGTCGCTTGAACGGACGTGATCCGCGACCGAGGATGGGGCGACGCCGAACATTGATGGAGGTCAGGAGATGAAGAAGATCACGATCCTTGCGGCCGCCGCGCTGTGTCTCGCCGGGGCGGTCCAGTTCTCGGTGGGCGCAGCGGGGCTGGAGGCGCAGGCACGGGACTACCGGCCGGAGCGGCCGTTCGGGACGCTTCGGGAGCAGGCGCGGACGCAGCAGGCGTGGCTGGCGGAGCGGCTCGAGACGAACCTGCCCATGCTGATGCGGAAGCACGGCGTGGACATGTGGGTCGTGGCCATGCGGGAGTACAACGAGGATCCCGTCTTCCGGGCTCTCGTCTCGCCGACCACCTTCGCGGCGCGGCGGCGGACCATCTACATCTTCCACGACCGGGGGCCGGAACATGGCGTGGAACGCCTGGCGCTGGGCGGAAGTTCACAGGGAGGTGTGTACGAGGCCGTGCGCGCCACGGCCACGGCGCCGGACGGGCGGCAGGCGGAACTCTGGGGCTCCGACCAGTGGGACCTCTTCGCCGACATGGTGCGGGAGCGCGACCCCGGGCGGATCGCCGTCAACATCTCGCACGACCACAACTTCGCCGACGGGCTTTCGGCCGGTGAGTGGGAGCAGATGGAGGCCGCCCTCGGCGCCGATCTCGCGAGCCGCGTGGTCCGCGAACCGCTGCTGGCGATCGAATACCTCGCGATGCGGGTGCCCGCCATGACGCCCGTCTACCGCCGGGTACAGGCGGTCGTGCACGAGATCATCGGCACCGCCTTCTCGGAGGTCGTCATCGTCCCCGGCCGGACCACGACCGCCGATGTCGTGTGGTGGATGCGCCAGCGCGTGCACGATCTGGGCCTCGACTCCTGGTTCCAGCCCTCGGTCTCGGTGCAGCGGCGCGGCGCGGACATGAGCGGCGTGACGGCGCCGGTGATCGAGCGGGGCGACGTCCTCCACTGCGACTTCGGGCTCGTCGCGTTCGGACTCGCGACGGACACGCAGCACATGGCCTACGTCCTGCGGGAAGGCGAGACGGAAGCGCCCGCCGGACTCAGGCAGGCGCTCGCCAACTCGAACCGCCTCCAGGACATCCTGCTCGAGGAGACGAAGGTCGGCCGCACCGGAAACGAGATCCTGGCCTCGGTGCTGGAGAAGATGAGGGCCGAGGGACTCAACGGGACGATGTACACGCACCCGATCGGCGACCACGGCCACGGCGCGGGACCGCTCATCGGACTGTGGGACTACCAGACCGGCGTGCCCGGCCGCGGCGATCCCCCGGTGATCCCGGGCATGTGGTTCTCGACCGAACTCCAGGTCACGACCCCCGTGCCCGAGTGGGATGGGCAGCCCGTCCGCATGGCTCAGGAGGAGGAGGCGGAGATCACGCTCGATGGCGAGATCCGCTGGATGCTCCGGCGTCAGACCGAACTGCACCTGATCCGGTAGCGATGGGCCGAGGCTTCCGCCGGTCTCGAACTCCATCATTCCGCGGCCTCGGGGCGGCACCGGATCGTCGTGGCCGGCCCGCTCGAATCGGGTCCGCGTCCTCCAGGTCACCGGAGAGGACTACCGGCTCGGAGACACGGCCGAGTACCGGGCCGTGGCCACCTCGAACTGACGACGCTTCAGGGGCCTACGCCAAAGGGCGGCCGTCAGCGCCGCCGTGCTCGGGCACGCACCTCCTCAACGGGCGAAGAGGTTAGGTTGCAGGCCAGGCACCGGTTGAGTTCCTCCAAAGGGGTCGGCTGTCCGCGTGAAGAAAGCAGGAGGGGCCACACGGCTCAACGAGCCGTTCGCGAAGCCGTTTCGCCCATGAACCGGCAGCGATGGCGTCGCCTGGGCGCATGCGCGGTCAGCGTCGGAGAGGTGGCGAGGAGCGGTGCCACCTATAACCCCCTGTCGCGGAGCGTCATCCAGAATCCCTACGCGACCTATGCGCGGTTGCGCCGCCGCAGTCCGGTGCATCAAAGCGCGATTCTGGGCAGCTGGGTGCTGACGCGCTACGAGGATGTGCTCGCCGCGGCCAGCGACCACGAACGCTTCTCCAACGATCCGAGGTGGCGCGAAGCGACCCGAAGCGTGCTCCCGCCGGCCCCGGACGACTACAGCATCCTGCTCGTGGACCCGCCCGAACACAGGCGGCTGCGGAGATGCGCAGCGAGAGCGTTCACGAGAGCACGCTTGCAGGCACTGAGCGAGACCATCGCGCGCACCGCGGCCGAGATCGTCGAGCGGGCGGCGCGACGGCGGACGATCGATTGGATCGCCGAGGTGGCGGAGCCGCTCGCCATGCGGGTGATGCTGGCCATGATGGGCCTCCCCGAGAACGAATACCGCCGGTGGGAGGTATGGTCGCGGCGGCGCGCCCGGCTTCTCGAGATGATCGCGACACGCCGCGAACGCAGGGCCGCGCACATCGCGGGCTCCGAGATCCGGCGCTACTTCACGGACTTGCTGCGTGAACGGAGGCAATCGGAGGAGAACGATGCGGTCAGCACGCTGGGCAGGCTGGCCGCCGCAGGCGAGGGGATCAGCATGGCTGAAGCCGCCGACATGCTGAGCGTACTGATGATCGCCGGCAACGAAACCACGACCCACCTCATCGGCAACGGCATGCTCGCGCTCGTGCGCAACCCCGGGCAGATGCAACGCCTGCGCGAAGAGCCGGAGCAGGTACGCGCCGCGATCGACGAGATGCTGCGATTCGACAGCCCTGTGCAGACGGACTTCCGGATCGCAAAGGCGAATGTCGTGGTGCGGGGACGCACGATCGAGACCGGCGATGGCGTGATCCTGCTCACGGGATCGGCCAACCGGGACGGGACCGCGTTCGAGAATCCCGACACCTTCGACATCACGCGAACGGGCCCCGGGCACGCATCGTTCGGACACGGGGTCCACCAGTGCATCGGCGCGGAGTTGGCGCGCATGGAGGCAAGCGCGGTCTTCACCGAGGCGCTGCGCGCGCTCGGCACGATAGAACTCGCCGTGAGCGCCCCGCGCTACCGGACATCGACGGTGATCCGAGGGCTGGCCGCGCTCCCTCTCCGTGTCACGGCCTGAGATCCGTCAGCCCACCGACAGCGAGACCCGATAGTCCCAGGAGTAACAAGAAGTGCGAGTGCACGGATCGTAACGATTGCTGGGCGATCCACGACATTTTTTCTGTAACGCTGTCGGTGCGCCCGAGGCGGAAGTATCGCCAGTTAATGGGGTCAGATTCGTGTCACCTGAAGATCCGGACTGCGGTCCGTTTGCGGAGAGCCTCATGCTGCGAAGCGAGTCAACGCGTGCCGTCGTGTTTCTGGCGGCGCGCAGGAACTCACTCTGGACGTGTCGAACGCGTTCACCGACCCCGATGGTGACCCCCTCACCCACGCGGCCACGACCTCCAGCGAAGCGGTCCTGAACGTCGCGCTGACGGGGCGCGAGCTTACGGTCACGGGTGTCTCTGCAGGCACTGCGTCGGTGACCGTGAGGGCGACGGATCCGGGCGGTCTGTCGGCGTCGCAGAGCTTCACCGTCGAGGTGGCGGCCGCGGCTCCCAGCGTGTCGATCACGACCTTGTCGGTGGCGGCCGCGGAGGGCGAGGTTGCGATAGTCGCGATATCGGTAAGTTCGCCGCCCGAAAGTCCGTTGCTGGCCACCTACTCGCTCGTGGCGGACGATGACGACGGGACGAGCGATGCCGACGCAGCCGACTACGACGACCCGGCAGGGGGAACGGTGACGATCGCGGCCGGGGCGACCACGGCCGAGATCCACATCACGATCGTGGACGACGATCAGATCGAGCCACCCCGCGAGGTGCTGGTCCTGAGGCTCGACGCCTCGACCGGCGGCGAATACCGGCTGGGATCCGAGGTTCGTGCCACAGTGATGATCGAAGAGGGCGTCTGCGACCGGACGCCCCAGGTGCGTGATGCGATCGTGCAGCTCCTCGCCGACATGGCGCCGGGCGCACACTGCGGGTCCGCAACGAGCGACCTTCTGAGCCAGATCGAGGAACTGAGCCTGAACGTCGACGGGAGAAGGACGATCGCGGCGCTCCGGCGCGACGATTTCGATGGCCTCGCCGGGCTCCGCCGACTCGATCTGTCGAACACGTTGCTCGCGGACCTGCCGGAGGGAGTCTTCGCCGACCTGTCCAGCCTTCTGACTCTGGAAATGTTCAACACGCAGGTGACCGAACTTCGGAGCGCTGCCTTCTCGGGCCCGGTGGGCCTGCAGCACCTTCAGGCATCGTACAATGCACGGCTGTCGAGGATCGATGCGGAGGCGTTCGGTGGCCTGACGGAGCTGCGAAGCTTGACGTTGGTCGGCAACCGCCGGCCGACCTCGGCTACAGCGTGGACGTGACCGCGGCAGACCCGTACGAGCCGTGGATGGCCGGGGCGGCCGTGGCCATGCAGAGGGGGCGCGTCACACTCTATGATGGCGAACTCGACGGACCCCCGCCTCCGCTCAGGATCGTCGATCGGGAGGGCCGCGTGATGGAGATCATCAGGCGCTGACCCCGGGCCGGGATCGAGGCGGCGCGCCTCCGGCGCCTGTTCGGCTACTCCGCTCCCGTCCCGATCACGGCCGCCTCCGCCAGGCGGGAGACCTCGGCGCCGGAGAGGTCGAGGATTTCGGTGAGGATCTGCCGGGTGTCGCGGCCCAGGGTGGGGGCCGGGTTCACGGGCACGTCGGGGGCGTCGGAGGTGAGGAGGGGGGTGCGGACGAACTGGAGCGGACCCAGCCCCTCGTAGTCCACGGTGACCCGCACGTTGCGCGCCTCGAGTTGCGGACACTCCAGCAGGTCGTCGGACGTCTGCACCGGCCCGGCGGGGACCCCCACCTCCTGGAGCCGGCGCACCGCCTCATCGCGGGTCAGGTCGGCGAACACGGGCCGGACGACCTCGTCGAGGAGCGCGCGGTTCTCGGTGCGCGCGTCGGGGGACTCCAGGCGCGGATCCTCCAGCAGATCGGGGCGTCCCAGCATGCGGCAGAAGCGGCGCCACATGATGTCATCCGGGATCGTGAAGGCAACGTAGCCGTCGCTCACCGGCATCGGCCCGCGCGGATAGAAGCCGGGCGGATCGCCCCGCCTCGGCCGCGCCCCCGTGTTGGCGGCGAGCGAGACCATGCGCTCGTTCAGCGACAGCACGCCGTCGTACATGGCGGAGTCGATGAACTGGCCCTTTCCCGTCACGGTGCGCCGGTAGAGCGCCATCGAGACGCCGTGCGCCGCGGCCATCCCCGCGTAGAGGTCCGGCATCCCGTAGATGGAGGGCGAGGGCGGCTTGTCGGCGAAGCCGATCATGTGCATGACGCCCCCCATCGCCTCCGCCACGACGTCGAACGAGGGCCAGTCGCCGTACGGACCCTCACGCCCGGGCAGCCGCCCGAACCCCGACACGGCGGCGTACACGAGCCCCGGGTTCAGCTCGGCCAGCGTCTTGTAGCCGAGACCCATCCGGTCGACGGACCCCGGCCGCAGGTTCTCCACCACGACATCGGACTTCGAGACGAGGGACCGGTAGAGGTCGCGCCCCTCATCGCTCTTCAGGTTGAGCGCGAGGGACTTCTTGTTTCGGTTGTAGGCCATGAACCCGACGCCCATGCGGACGCCGTTCCTCTCCACGAAGGGAGGGATGGACCGGCGCGGATCTCCGACGCCCGGGCGCTCGATCTTGATGACCTCGGCGCCCGCGTCCGCGAGCAGCAGCGAGCAGTAGGGGGCGGACATGTATTGTTCGAGCGCAACCACGCGCACGCCCGCCAGCGGCCGACCGGAATCGGTCATGGGTGCGTCTCCCGGCGTCGAGGGATCAGGTGAAGGTCGAGTGGGTCAGCTCGTCGCAGCCACCGTGCGGTACTTGTCGAACCAGGCGACGATGTTCGCGATCTTGGCCATGAGCTGGCTCGGGCGGCGGCTCATGTCGTGCGAGGCGCCCGGCAGCCGGATCACGGCCGTGTCGATCCCGCGCAGCTTGAGCGCATGGAACATCTGGTACGACTCCGACAGCGGCGTCCGCAGGTCCTCCTCCCCGGTGATGATCATGGTGGGCGTGTTCACGTTTCCCACGAGGGAGATGGGAGAGAACTCCCAGTACGCGTCCGGGTTCTCCCACGGCAGGCCCTCGTAGCGGCTGTGGTAGTAGCCGTACCAGTTGTCCGCCGTGAGCGTCTTGCTGATCCAGTTGACGACGGGCTTCTGGGCGACGGCGGCCCGGAAGCGGTCCGTCTTGCCGACGATCCAGGCCGTCATGATGCCGCCGGCGCTCCCCCCGGTGACGAACAGGTTGTCCTCGTCGATGTACCCTCGGTCGATGACGGCATCGACGCCGGACATGAGATCGTCGTAGTCCTGCCCCGGATAGTTATGATACAGGAGGTCCGCGAACTCCTCGCCATAGCTCGTGCTCCCGCGCGGGTTCGCGTAGAGGACGACGTAGCCGGCGGCGGCGAGCAGCTGCATTTCGGCGGAGAAGCGGTCTCCGTAGTTGGAGACGGGTCCGCCGTGGATTTCGAGGATCAGGGGGTAGCGCCGGGTCGGATCGAAGTCGGGCGGCTTCACGATCCACCCCTGGATGGGACGCCCGTCGAAGGACGAGTCCCACCAGAGCTCCTCCACCTCGCCGAGTTGTCGGTTGGCGAGCAGGTCCTCGTTCAGCGAGGTGATGCGGCGCACGCCGCGACCCCTCGCACCCACCGCGACCTCGCCCGGGGCCTCGGGACGGGTCTGGTTGAGCGCAAAGCTCCCGTCATCGGCGACGCTGAAGGAGCCGCCCCCATAGGGACGCCCGTAGGATGTGCCCCCCAGATCCTCCGCCAGCACTTCGAGGTCGCCGGCGAGCGTGGCGAAGCCGACCTTCGAGTTCCCCTCGTCGTCGTACTGGAAATAGATCCCGCTTCCGTCGGGGGCCCACACCGGGTTGGAGACGCTGCGGTCGAGACCGCCCGTGAGGACGCGCTGCCCGCTCCCGTCCACGTTCATCACCTGGAGCCGGCTCACCTGGTAGGTGCGCGTGCGGTCCTCGTAGCCCACGAAGGCGATCTGCCGCCCGTCGGGAGAGACGGCCGGACTCCGATCGGGTCCGGGGCGGTCGGTGAGGGGCCGGACTTCACCGGTGGCGACGGAGACGATGTACAGCTCGGAATTGCGGTAATCGTGGATCCAGTCCTCGTTCCGGTTCGACGAGAAGACGAGGCTCGCGCCGTCCGGTGTCCACGCGGCCGGGCCCTGGTGCTGGAAGTCGCCCGACGTGACCTGCGTGGGCGTCCCGCCCTCGACCGGGACGATGAAGAGGTGATCGAAGCCGAAATCCAGGTATCCAACGCCGTCCTGCCGGTTCTTGAAGCGGTCTTCCATGATGGGAGGATCGGCCCACTCCGCCCCGGCGGGCGGCTTGGGCGGCGGGGCAAGGCTCGGCGGCGGGTAGGGGACGAGCTTGTTGAACGCGAGGTAGCGCCCGTCCGGTGACCAGCGGAGTCCGCGCGGCGATTCGATGAGCTGCGTGAGCGTGGCCTCCTCGCCCGTGTCCATCCAGCGCACGTGGACCTGGCCGTCGTCCGTGTACGCGATGCGCGTTCCGTCGGGCGACCAGCGCGGCGAGCCGCCCGTCCCGATCCGCCGGTGATCCGACCCGTCCGCGTTCATGATCCACAGCTCGGATTTCTTCGCGTCGCGCATGATGTCCATCGACGTGCGAACGTAGACGACCTGACCGCCATCGGGCGAAATCCGCGGGTCCGCGGCGTATTCGATCTCGAACACGTCCATCGGCTCGAACCGGCCCTGCGCCGCCACGCCACCGGCCGTGAGGACGCTCGAGGCCGCGACCAGGACCAGCGCGAACTTCGTCATTCGGATCTTGTGAAGGCTCTTCTCAGGCATCTTGCGCATCGTCGGCTCCCGGGATCGGACGGAGACAGGACCGGAAACATATCTCCCCGATTCGACCCGCGGGCAACCGTCGCGTTATCGTCCGCCTCGTCAGCTTCGTCCGACTACGCCGCGCTGTTGCTCCGGGGTGATTGACATGATTCGGCTTACCGCACCATACGCCGCCCTTCTGGTCACCAGCGCCGCCCTCGCGGCAGGCGCCTTCCCTCTCCCGCTTTCCGGTCAGGAATACGACGTCCTCATCCGGAACGGGCGCGTCATCGACGGCACGGGGAACCCGTGGTTCGCGGCGGACATCGCCATCGCCGGAGACCGGATCGTGCGGATCGGGAGGCTCGGCGACGCGACGGCGCGGCGGGTCGTGGACGCGGCCGGGATGTACGTCTCGCCGGGCTTCATCGACCTGCACTCGCACGCCGACCGCGCCATGACTTCCGAGCACCTCGAGGCGCGGCGCGCGAAGAGCCTGAACAGCCAGGGGCTCACGACGGTCATCGGCGGGCCGGACGGCCGCAATCAGGTGTGGCCGCTCAGTGCTGAGATCGCGGCTCTCAGGGAGCTGGGACACGCGATGAACTTCGTTCCCATGGTCGGCCACAGCACGGTGCGCGCCGAAGTGATGGGCAACGACTACTGGCGTGCGGCGACGGAAGAAGAGATCGCCCGCATGCAGGCGCTCGTGCGCGAAGGGATGGAGGCGGGGGCGTGGGGGCTGGGAGCCGGCGTCGAGTACCGCCCCGCCCGCTACAGCACGCCGGAGGAGGTCATCGCCCTCGCCGAGGCCGTGGCCCCCTACGACGGTTTCTACGTCGCGCACCAGCGGAGCGAGGCGGCCATGCCGCTGTGGGAGCTGCCGAGCACCGTGACGGATTGGCCCGTGGACGGGAACCAGGGGCTGGCGGAGACCGTGAACGTCGCCCGCGAGACGGGGATCCGCGTCGTGGCGAGCCACCACAAGGCGCGGGGCCGCTCCAGCTTCGGCCGCTCCGGGCAGGACACGCTGGTCGTGAACCGGGCGCGGGAGGAGGGGCTCCAGGTCTACCTCGACGTCTACCCCTACGAGACGTTCGGCGGGGGCGCGCGGCCGATGATCCCGCGCTGGAGCCTGGTGCACGACACCGTGGACACGAGCGGCGGAAGGGACAGCCCGGTCTACAGCCGCGAGGGGGTGTTCGACGATGCCCGGGCGCACCTGGAGCGGCGCTGGGCGGACCCGGAACTCCGGGCCCTCATCGCCCGCGACATCGAGTGGATCGTCGATCACAACGGGGGTCCCGACCGCGTGGTCGTGGTGGGCTATCCCGATTCGACCTGGGTGGGCCGGTCGCTGGAGGAACTGGGCCGCCGGCTGGACACCACGTACCAGGAGGTCGTCGTCCACATGGCGCTCAACGGATACCCGGAGGTCCTCGGCGGGGCTTGGACGCGCGGGTACGGGATTCACGACGCGGACGTCATCAACTACTACCGGCAGGACTACACGGCCACGGCGTCCGACGCGGCCGTGAGCGGCGTCGAAGGCGTGCCCGAGTTCGCCTCGCGGCCCGGCGCGCACCCCCGCCATTTCGGCGCCTTCACCCGCAAGATCGCCCGCTACGTGAAGGACCTGAAGGCGATCACGCTCCCGTTCGCGATCCGCTCGATGACGGGACTGCCGGCGCGGATCATCGGGCTGGAGGACCGCGGCTTTCTGCGGGAAAGCTACAAGGCGGACCTCGTCGTGTTCGACCTCGAACGCCTCCGGGACCGGGCCACCGTCCTGGAACCCGACCTGTTCAGCGAGGGCGTGGACTACGTGATGGTGAACGGCGTGTTCACGATCGACGGCGGCGACTTCACCGACGCGCTCCCCGGCGAGGTCATCCTGCGGCCCTGAACCCGCGGCCCGTGTCGCGTTCGCGGGTTTCCGGGCTATTGTTTCCGCTTGATTCGGCCACCGTCAGATCGGGAGAGCCTCATGCGCACGCGACTCCATGCCCTGCTGCTTCTCGCTACCGTCGCCGCCTGCACCGCGGACGCGCCGCCGCCCGAGCCGTCGGCCGTGCGGAGCGCCAGCGATGTGACCGACGCCGTGCTCGAGGCGGCGCGACCCGACGGCAACTGGCTCACCTACGGCGGCAACTACGCGGAGGACCGCTTCAGCACGCTCGATGAAGTCACGCGGGACAACGTCGACGAACTCGGCCTCGCGTGGACATACGACATCGAACTGCGCGGCGGGGTCGAGGCCACGCCGCTCGTCGTGGGCGGCGTCATGTACATCAGTTCCCCGTGGAGCGTCGTGCACGCGATCGACGCGCGCACGGGGGAGCGCCTGTGGCGCCACGACCCCGGCGTCCCCCGCATCCGCGGCCGGTTGGCCTGCTGCGGTGTCGTGAACCGCGGCGTCGCGCTCTACGAGGGCAAGGTCATCGTGGGCACGATCGACGGCCGCCTCATCGCGCTCGACGCGGAGACGGGCGACGTCGTGTGGGAGACGCTCACCATCGACCCCAACGAGGCCTACACGATCACCGGCGCGGTGCGCGTCGTGCAGGGGCTCGCGATCATCGGGAACGGGGGCGCGGAGTACGGCGTTCGCGGCTACGTGTCCGCCTACGACGCGGATGACGGCGAACTCGTGTGGCGCACCTACACGGTGCCCGGCAACCCGGCGGACGGCTTCGAATCCGAAGCCATGGAGATGGCGGCGGAGACGTGGAGCGGCGAGTGGTGGGTCGCGGGCGGCGGCGGCACGGCGTGGGACTCCATCATCTACGATCCGGACCTCGACCTCCTCTACATCGGGACGGGCAACGGGTCGCCGTGGTCGCGGAACCTCCGGAGCCCCGGCGGCGGCGACAATCTCTTCCTCGCCTCGATCCTCGCGCTGCGCCCGCAGACGGGGGAGTACGTGTGGCACTTCCAGACGACGCCCGGCGACCACTGGGACTACACGGCCGTCCAGCCGATGACGCTCGCCGATCTCGAGTTCGACGGCCGCATGCGCCGCGTGATCATGCAGGCGCCGAAGAACGGGTTCTTCTACGTGCTCGACGCGGAGACCGGCGAGTTCCTGTCGGGCCAGGAGTACATTGTCCAGAACTGGGCCGAGGGGCTGGACCTCGAGACGGGCCGCCCCACGGAGCGGCCGGACGCCGTGCACGCCGAGGTGTGGACGCTCATCACGCCGGCCGCCCTCGGGGGCCACAACTGGCAGCCGCAGTCGTTCAACCCGGAAACCGGGCTCATGTACCTGCCGATCCAGGAGGGGTGGGTCGAGCGCAGCGAACCGCCGGACTGGGTGTACACGGACCTCGAGATCGAGGACCACCGCTTCGGGCCGAGGGTGAACAACGTGGGCCACCAGAGCCGCTACGGCGCCCGGGACGACGCCGGCTTCCTCGTCGCCTGGGACCCCCAGGCGCAGGAGGCCCGGTGGACCGTCCCCCTCCTCGGCTATTGGAACGGCGGGACGATGACGACGACGACCGGACTCGTGTTCCAGGGGGGCGGCGATGGCCGCTTCGTCGCCTACGACGCGGAGAACGGCGAGCCGTTGTGGGAGGTCTCGACGGGCCTCGGGATCCTCGGCGGTCCCGTGACCTACCTCGTCGATGGGCGCCAGCACGTGACGGTGGCGGCCGGGTGGGGCGGCGCGCGCGGCCGCACCGGAGCGCCATACGGCGACGCCGCGAATTACGAGCAGCGGGGCCGCGTCTTCACCTTCGTGGTCGGCGGCACCGGGGAGGTGCCGGAGCCGCGGCGGAAGCGGCCGGTCAGCGTGCCGTCGATCGCCGCCGATCTGCCCGCGGACGAGGCCTCGCTCGAGCGGGGCGGCGACCTCTACGTACAGTATTGCCGACATTGCCACGGGACCGGCGGCGGCTCGGAGGGCGCGATCCCGAGCCTGCAGCGCGCGACGGACATCGTGCACCGCAACTTCGAGGACATCGTTCTCGGAGGGAGCCGGGAGCCCCAGGGGATGCCGTCCTACGAGGGGCTCCTCGACGCCGGGCAGGTGCGGGCGATCCAGGCCTACATCGTGTCGCAGGCGCGCGAGACGCTCGCCGCCGCGGCCGAGACGCCGGCCGATGGCGACCACTGAACCACAACAAACGGAACCACAACCAGAGGAACCGACTCATGAAGCGCTTCATCCTGGTCTCACTTCTTGCCACCGGAGGTTTCGCGGCCATGGCTTCCGATCTTTCGGCCCAGCGTGAGTACATCAACCCGCGGCACGCGAGCGAGGAAGGCGTCCTTCCCTTCAGCGGCGCCGTCTGGGTGGGCGACCTGCTCTTCGTGTCCGGGTCGCTGGGACTCGTGGACGGGCGTCCGCCGAACGACGCGGAGGAGGAGGCCCGGCTCGTGATGGAGGCAATCAAGAACACGGTGGAGGAGGCCGGGATCACGATGGACGACCTCGTCTCCGTGCAGGTGTTCTGCTCGGACGTCGCGCTCTACGACGTGTTCAACGAGGTCTACCGGACCTATTTCACGGAGAACTTCCCGGCGCGCGCCTTCCTCGGCTCCGGACCCCTCCTGTTCGGGGCGCGGTTCGAGGTGATGGCGATCGGCTCCCGCAACTGAGCCGGCGCCCACAACTGAGCGGCGCCCAACTGAGCGGGGCCAGCTGAACTCGCGGCGGGATCCGGTCACCGAGACGGGGCCCGTCGGGGGGCCACGGCCCGATCTCGCCGACGCGCTGGAGCGGGGGGAGATCGTCTTCTTTCCCGTCTGTCCGGTGGAACTCCCGCCGGAGGAGGATCTCGAGCGGCTGCGCGCGGAACTCCCGCGGCAGTTGCGCGCGAAGAACGTCAGCTACCACCCGGAGAGCGGGCGTCTTCGCGGCGTCGCGGCGCGCGGCGGGCTTCGGGATGCCGTACTCGACACCCTCACCGCGCACGGCGCCCGGGTTCGCGCCTTCCTGCGGGAGTGCATGCCCGCGCTCACCGAGGGATGGACGGTGGGGACGACGAGCTTCCGCCCGATCCAGGAGCGGGGCCGCGGCCTCTCCGCGCACGCGAGCAACGAACTCATCCACTTCGACGCCGGCGCCTATGGGGCCACGGACGGCGACCGGATCCTCCGCTTCTTCGTCAACGTGAACCCCGAGGAGGATCGCGTGTGGTGTACGAAGGGGACCTTCCCCGACGTGTTCGCGCGCTACGGAACCGCGGCGGACGTGGCGGACGGGGGATCGCTCGAAAGGGGCTCCGTGGACCGCCTCCGCGGGCGCCTGCTGCGGGGGATCGCGAAGGCAGGGCTGGGCGAGGCGGTGCTCGCCGACTCCAGTCCGTACGACCGTCTCATGCGGCGCTTCCACAACTACATGAAGGACACGCCGTCCTTCCAGGAGCGGGACGAGACGTGGCGCGACATCCGCTTCCCGCCCTTCTCCGCCTGGATGGTCCTCACCGACATGGTCAGCCACGCGAGCCTGTCCGGCCAGCACGCCCTCGTCGACACGTTCATCCTCCGCCTCACCGCCTGCCGCCGCCCCGAACTCGCCCCCATCAACATCCTCCGCGGCTCCGACGGGTCCGGTCGGAACGCGTGAGGCGCGAACCGTCCGGCGAGTTCACCACCCGATGGCGTAGGCTACGCGGCGGGGGTCGGCGCCGGCCATGAGAGCGCCGGTCGCGGCATCGAAGGTAATGCCCTGGATGCTGCCGAAGGCGTAGCCGGGCACGAGTTCCACGGTGTATCCCAAACCCTCGAGCGTCCCGACCACATCGCCAGGCAGCCGATCCTCCAGGCGGAAACGGACCTCGGCTCCCGGCAGGTAGAAGTTCGGCTCGGCGCTCAGGGCGAAGCGGGGCGCCGCGATGGCCTCCTGGATCGGCATCCCGAAGTCGAGGAGGTTCACCAGCACCTGGAACTGGGTCTGGCCGATCGTTTCGCCGCCCGGCGTTCCGAGCGCCGCATGAAATCTACCCGCCCTGAGCACGATGATCGGGGAGTTGTTGAGGATCGGGATCTGCCCGCCGCGGACGTAGTTCACGTGGTCGGGGTACGGCGACGTCGAACCGATGCGGGAGCCGTTGTTGAAGGTGAGGCCGGTGTTGCCGACCACCACGCCCGTGCCGAAGGCCCCGCCGTGGGTGGGCGTGGCGGCGACGACGTTGCCGAAGCGGTCCGCGATGGAGAAGCTGGTCGTGCTCCCCGCCCGGGCCCGTTCGGCCAGGTGTCCACGCCGTGGTTGGATCGCCGCCCCTCCGGCCGCCTGTCGCGCAGTGCGCGCGCCCGGCTCGAATTCCTCGACCCGCACCGGATTTCCGGCGCCCGGGTACGCGATCACGCGGGACGGGTCGATGAGAGCGCGCCGCGCCGCCGCGTACTCCTTCGTCAGCAACGCGTCGACGGGCACGTCGACGAGGGCGGGATCGGCCGCGTAGGCATAGACATCGGCCTTCGCCACCTTGATCGCCTCCGACAGCAGGTGGATGGTCTCCGCGCTCCCGGCGCCGAGGGCCGCCAGGTCGAACCCCTCGACGAGGTTCAATTGCATCGTCACTTCCAGCCCTCCGCGCGACGTCGGCGGGCTGGTGTAGATGTCGTATCCCCGGTACGTGGTGTGGATCGGCTCCGCCCAGATGGGCTCGTAACGGGCGAAATCCTCCATGGTGAAGGCGCCGCCGTTCTCCCGGTAGAAGCGGGCCATCTCCTCGGCGATGTCGCCCCGGTAGAACCGGCCAAACGCGGCCTCCAGCGCCTCCGAGCGCGTCTTTCCGGCCTCGAGGGCCGCCTGCTCGGCCTCGACCACTTTCCGCAGCGTGTTCGCCAGGTCAGGCATCCGGAACGTCTCGCCGGGCTCGGGCACTCTGCCGCGGGGGAGGAACATTCGCCGGCTCGACGGGAAACGCTCGAACAGTTCCCGGTGGGATTCGATCGCCGCCACCACGGACGCCTCGATCGGATGGCCGTTTTCAGCGTAGTCGATGGCCGGGGCGAGCACCTGGGCCAGGCTCATCGTGCCGAAGCGGTCCAGGAGGGCGATCCAGCCCCCGAAGAGGCCGGGGACGACGCCCGCGTGAATCCCCTTGTTCAACTCTTCGGCGGTGCGGCCCGCGGGGTCGATGGCCAGCGGAGCGGCGCCGGTGGCCCCGAGCGAGTACACGCGATCGGAGACGCGGTCGTAGAGGGTCACGAATCCGTTCCCCGCCATCCCGGACATCTGCGGCCGCACGATGTTCAGCGTGGCGAGGGTCGCGACGGCGGCATCGGCGGCGTTCCCGCCGGCCATGAGCGTGCGGAGACCCGCCATGGACGCCAGGGGATGCCCGGCCGTCACCAGCCCGTTCGGGCCCGGCACCGCGGGCCGGTGCGCCGGCCGCTCCGGATACCGCTCCGGACCCGCCCGCTGGGCCCCGGCCTCCAGCGGCAGAAGGAGGGGGAATGTGGCGAATGCCGTGATCAGGGAGATTCGGAAGCGTCCCATCGGGTCCCTGCCTTTGTGCCACGTCCACTCAAGGGTTTTAGACATCCGCCGGATTCCCGGCATCTGTCAGAATCCCGGCATCTGTCAGAATCCCAGCACGCTGTAGTTGCCGTCCAGGATCAGGCGAACGGAAACGTACACTCCGAACGCGGGACACAGCACCCAGAAGGCGGTCGGGGCGCCGACGTAGACGAGGAACTCGCCCTTCGTGATGAGCGCCTGCCTCCCGGCGACGAAGAAACTGACCCAGTAGAGCGACGACACGTACGTCCACTGCCAGAACAGCATGGCGGCGAGCATGCCTGCTACGACGGCCGGCAGGACACCGACAGAAAAGGCCGCGTACAGGACCAGCGTCGGCACCGGCGTGAAGAAACCGTTGGCAATATCGGCGGTGAATCCGAACGTACGGCGATCCGCATAAGATTCATCCACCATCGAGTAGGTGGCCCAGGCGTCCGCCCAGACCGCCGGGGACAGTGTCCGTCTCGGCGGCACTCTCATGGTCAGGAACTCGACGGCCGGGGTCCGGCCCGTCTCGCGCCGACGTTCGCGCCAGTACACGGCGCGCTTCTCGATGTAGTCCCGCCGCAGGTATAGACACGCCTCCCAGTAACAGATCAGGAGATTCGTGGAGAAGAAGAGGCTGAACAGACCGTGGACGGCGTTGAAATCGCCGTGGACGTAATAGCGGGCGCCGACCCCGAGCAGGGTCAGGATCGCGATGATCAGCGCCGAGAGTATTCCGGCCGGCATCAGGAACCTCCCCGTCTGCTAATAGGTCCCGTCGAGGAAGGAGTCGTGGAGCCGGTCGCGCCGGGCGATGGCGACGCACGCCTCCAGATCGGACAGGTACTCGCCGAGGACGGGCGTGTGGACGGACGTGATGGGCTGGTGGATGGCGGGCGGCTTGCGGTGCTGCCCCATCATCCAGCCCCGCTCGTTCATGAGCCTCGCGACGGCGAAGATGTTGAACGGTTCTCCGGGCTCCACATCGTAGCGGAAGAGGTTCGTGTCTCCTTCGGGTTCGAACACGTAGAGGCCGTCGATCGCCCGCACGCCTTCGATCGCGGCGTGCGTCGTTTCCATGATCCCGCGCACGATCTCGCGATACCCGTCCCGGCCGATGTGCTGGAGCATCGTCCACGCGCACGCCACCGCACCGCCCGGCCGGGAGCCCTGGGCCGTGGCCGAGGCGTAGGAGCCGCCGGCGAGGTCACGGACCACGTACCGCGCGTACCGCAGGTCGTCGCCATCGGCGAAGAGGACGAGCGAGGCGCTCTTCTGCGCGAAACCGAACTTGTGGAGGTCGGCGGACAGGCTCGACACGCCCGGCACGGAGAGATCGAAGTCGGGGACCGGATAGCCGAGTTCCCGCGCAAAGGGCGAGATGAAACCGCCGTAGCAGGCGTCCGAGTGCAGTCGGACGCCCGTCTCGAGGGCGAGTTCGCCGAGTTCCCGCATCGGGTCGATGAGCCCGTAGTAGATGGTGGGAGCGCCGGCGTAGATGAAGATGGAAGCGTCATCGATGGCCTCGCGGATGGCGTCCACGTCCGCCCGATAGTCCGCCCGGCAATCGACGTACTTCATGTCCAGGTCGAGGATCTGGGCCGCCTTGTCCACCGAAGGGTGACGGCTGTAGGCGGCGACGATGTTGAGCCGGCCGAGGTCCGGGCGCGCCTCCCGTTTCATGTCGCGGGCGACCTTTACCGCCTGGAAGATGCTCTCCGTGCCGCCCGACGTGAACTGGCCCGCGGCGCCCTCGGGCGCGTTGAAGAGGTCGAGGCCCATCTGGATGACCTCTTCCTCCATCGCCCCGACGCTGGGGAAGGAACCCTGCCCCGAAAGGGCGTTCTCCACCGAGTAGATGGCGTGTGACGCGTCCTGCACCTGCTTCAGCGCCTCGGTGACGTAGTAGACGAGGTAGGGGACGCGCCCGTTCTTCCAGTCGTAGTCGATCGCCTTCCGGCTGAGCAGCTCGCTCTTCAGCGCCTCCCAGTCGATTCCCCGCTCGGGAAGCTGCATTCGGGTCCGGACCTCGGGACTCAGCGTACTCGTTGCCTGCGCCACTTCGATGCCCTCCGTCTCACGGTAGCGTGACCTGGGATCCGTCCGCGTCGCCGACCGTTGCCGGTCGTCGAAATCCAACCTTGCGCGAGAAGATGGACCCGGCAATGAGCGGCGGCCGGCCGGACCCGGGGCTTGTCTGGGGACGTGGGGTCCAATCAGATACCGGGGTCGTCGGACCGCCGAGACCGGACCGCCGAGACCGCCCCCGAACCCCGGACACGACAAACGAATGGCCTGGCTGCAGACACACTGGATCGCGGTAGCTCTCCTCGCCGTGTACGGCGCCCTGCTCGTGCGGCACGCGATCGAGGGCCGCCGCGGGACGAAGGGGCGGGCCGACTACTACGTCGGAGGGCGGTCCATGGGCGGGGTCGTGCTCGGCCTCTCCTTCTTCGCGACCTACTCGAGCACGAACAGCTTCGTCGGTTTCTCGGGACAGGCGTACACCTACGGAGCGCCGTGGCTCCTGCTCGCACCGGCCGTCGTCGTCTTCTCGCTCTCGGCCTGGATCTGGGTCGCGCCGCGGCTGCGCGCCTTCACGGGCGCGGTGGACTCGGTCACGCTCGCCGACTACGTGGGGTTCCGCTTCGAGAGCCGGGCGGCGCGGGTCCTGGCGGCGGTCATCGTGATCTTCGCCAGCTTCCTGTACATGATCGCCGTGTTCAAGGGGATCGGGAATCTGCTCGAGATCTTCCTCGACATCCCCTATCGGGGGGCGATCGGGTTCGTGTTCCTCGTCGTCGTCCTCTACACGGCCGTGGGCGGGTTCATCTCGGTCGTGAAGACGGATGCGGTGCAGGGGGTCGTGATGTCCATCGCCGCCGTCCTCCTCTTCTGGGGGACGCTGAACAGCGCCGGGGGGCTGGGGGCCATCGACGCGATCCGCGCGGCGCCGGATACGTCCGGACTCTTCCGCTGGGACGCGGCCATGCCCTTCCCCGTGCTCATCGGGATCATCGTGGCGGGGACGCTCAAGTTCATCGTCGACCCGAGACAGCTCTCGCGCTTCTACGCGCTCGCCGATCCGCAGGCGGTGCGCCGCGGGCTCGTCGTGTCGACGATCGCCTTCCTCGGCGTGTACACGCTCCTGCTCCCGATCGGGCTCTACGCCCACGCGGTCATCGGCAGCGGACTCGCGGAATCGGACCTCGTGGTGCCGACGCTGCTCGGCGATGCCGGGATCCTGCCGGCGCTCCCGGCGGCGTTCATCCTCGTGGCCATGCTCGCGGCGGCGATGTCGTCGCTGGACAGCGTGCTGCTCGTGATGGCCTCGACCTGGGAGCGGGACGTGATCTCCCTCTTCCGGGCGCAGGCGGATGAGGGGCGCGCCGTGGCGCATACGCGGTTCTGGGTCGCGCTGTTCGCGATCATCACCGCCTGGCTGGCGCTCAATCCGCCGGGGAGCATCGTCACGCTGACCGCGTTCTCGGGCGGCCTCTACGCGGCGTGCTTCTTCCCGGCCGTGGTGCTCGGCCTGCTCTGGCGGCGGGGCACCGGGGCGGGGGCCGTGGCTTCGCTCCTGACCGGCTTCACGGTGCTGCTGTGCTGGGATCTGGTTCCGTTCTCCGAAGCCGTGCACGAGGTGTTCCCCGCGATGGCGCTCTCGCTCGCCGCTTACGTGGCGTGCGGCCTCGCGGCCCCACCGCTGGCCGCGGCCAGGCGCCTCGACATCAAGCTCTAGCCGTTAGCCAGCCTGCGGCAGGCCTCCGCGCCTATTCTCCGCTCGCCGCCGCGACATCGAGGGCGAGGCGGCAGCAGAGCGATCCGCGGTCCGCGCCGCGCCGGAGGTCGGCGGGCGGCTTCCAGGCCCACGCGGAATACTGGGTGGAATACTGGGTGACGCCGGGGGTGACGCCGGGGACGGACTGGGGTACGCGGGGCTCGCCCGCCACGAGCCGGGCCGCGTGCAGGCGCATCTCGAGCCGATAGCCGGGCCGGTCGAGGTGGCCTTCGCTCAGGCGGCCCAGATCCTCGGTCTCCACGCCGAGCTTCTCGCGGCCGATGCGCCGGACGAGCGCCTCATCCGTCTCGCCTTCGGTGTGCGAGCCCGCGGGAAGGCCCCACACGCCGGGGAGGTCGGGATCGTCATCGGGGCGGCGCACGAGCAACCAGCGGCGCGTCTCGCCGGCTGGCCCCGGAGCTTCGATCACGAGGGCCAGCGCGGTACGCGAAGGGCGGGCGCCGGAGCCGCGGCCACCCGTCACCGTGCGGCCAGCGCCTCCAGCCGTTCCCGCGCGGCGTCGAAGCGGCCGAGGAGATTCGGGATCTCCGTATCGCCGTAACCCGCGCTCAACCTGAGGCGCGCCACGCCCAGAATCGCGAGGAGTTCGGCGACCGCCGCCTGGCGGGCGTCGGGGTCGGAACTGCCGACGCTCCCAATCCACACGGGCGCGGTGTGCGCGAACGGGTAGTTCGCCATCATCGGCCAGCGGGCGGGGCCCCCGACGGCGCGCGCGGCGACCCATCCCCCCTCCGGCAGCGTCAGGTCACCCTCGAAGCGGCGCGAGCCGGGGCCGCCGAGCCCCTCTCCGCTCCACGCCACCTCGCCGTTCACCAGCACTTCGACCCGATCCACCTCCGTGGCGGTCGCGACATCGAGCGACCACGAGACCTCGCCGGCGGACACGACACCGCCCGGACCCGCCCCGTCGACGCTGAATTCGAGGAACGGTCCGTTGGTCACGAAGGTGCGGCCGCTCCGGAGCGCGTCCATGTAGGTCGACCAGTTCTCCACGGCACCTGTCTGCGCGTACACGCGCGAGGTCCCGATGGCCATCGTGCGGTAGAAGTTGTTCATCACGTCGGTCCCGGCCGAGGGCACGATCGGGATGCCGGCGTTCAGCAGCAGGTGCCAGATCTGGGACGTGAGGACCTCGTCGCTCCACAGGCACACGATCTCGAGCGCATCCAGATCCCCCAGCACGGCGTCCGGGACGAGTTCGATGGGCACGCTGCCGTAGAGGTCGCCGATCGATGCTTCGGCCCACGGCGTCGCGCGCGGCATGCCCCGGGTACTCACGGGGTGCACGTAGTACTGCAAGCCTCCCTGAGCCCGCGCATGGCGCAGCGGCTCGGCGTTCGCGCGGTCGTCCGCTCCGTAGACCTGGTAGCCCGGTCCCCACACCCAGGGCCAGAACAGGTCGTCGATCTCGATCAGGCCCAGGTGTCCCAGGAAATGGGAACGGACCTCCTGCCCGAAGCGGACGAAGGGCGGGCCGCTCGAATGGCGCCACGTCCACAGGTCCTGGTCCTCGAACCGGTTGTGGAGGTTCGCGAGCAGCGGCGTGGCGAAGTCCAGCGCCTCACCCCGCATCATCGGCATCAGGTCGTCCGGCGAGAGGTCGTACGGGCCGCCGTAGTTCAGATGGAAATGATGCTCCCCGGAACTCCAGCCGTCGGCCCGCGCGTCCCAGACGGGAGACAGCGCGATTTCGACCTCGGCGACGCCGGGCGCCGCGCCGAGTTGCAGCGTCGCGGATGCCTCGGGCGTCGCGAGGCCCTGCACGGCCGCGACGGTGACCTCGCCGACGGGAACGGTGAGTTCGATCACGCCCGGCGAATAGAAGAAGACGCGGCCGCTCTGCCCATCGAACCGCGACGCGGGACCGTCCGGGACCAGCGCGTGTCCCGCCCCATCCACCACGGAGACCCGGGCCGCTACCGGAGCACCGCCACCCTCGAGCACGGTTCGTATGCGAAGGCTCGCGGTCGGCGTTCCCCAATCCCGGGCCGTCACCTCCACGGCCTCGATGGGCCCGCCGGCGGCGCGCACCCGCCTGAGCTTCAACCGTTCGCGCTCGTCGGCCTCCGAGAAGTAGATCCACTCGCCCGACGGGCCCCAGGCGGGCGTCAGCGGCAGACCGCCCGAGGCCAGCAGGATCGACGGCCCCGGATCGGCCACGTTCAGGAGCCGGAGGTCCCACCCGTCCTGGGTCGGCCAGTTGACGGCCACGGTGGACCCGTCGGGACTCAGCGCCGGCCGCGCCATGGACGCGATGTTCCCCTCGATGAGCGTCCGCGGCTCCGGCGAATCGTCGGAGCGCACGACGACGCGGTCGCGGCCGCCGCCCTTCCACAGGTAGACGAGCGCGCGCTCGCCCGGTTGGGGCTTGAGTTCGAGCCCCGGCGCATCGGTCACCGGCCGCCGCACGCCGCTCTCGATATCGACCGCCCAAAGGTCCAGCGCCCGCACCTCCGATTCGGCGGACGAGTAGAAGATCTTCGTCCCGTCGGCGGAAAACGCGGGGTCGAGTTCGAGGCCGGGGCTGTCGACACGGCCGAGCTCGGCTCCGCTCCCCGCGGCGACCCAGACGATCTCCGTGTCTTCGGTATCGTCGCGCACGAACGCGATGAGTTCACCGTCGGGCGACCAGGCGGGCCGCGCGTCGATCCCCCCGCCACGGGTCAGCCGCCGCGCCACGCCGCTCGCAAGGTCCATGACCCAGATCCAGCCGTGCGAGGCGAACGCCACCCGCTCGCCGTCCGGCGCCGGAGCCGGATCGATGGGGCCCGCCGTGAGCAGCGGCAACTCGTAGCCCTCGAGGTACACGTGGTGGCCGTACCCCGCGACCTTCGGGTAGCGATTCGTCCACTGCGCCGCCGCGTCCGCGGGAAGCGCCGCCAGGACGAGGACCAGGGCGCCGAGCGCCCCGCAGACCGGGGCCCGACCGCTCGATACCGGCGCCGCGAGAACCGGCTGCGCCATCACGTCCCGCTCAGCGCCGCCAGGCCGAGGCGGCCGGAAGCCCGCTGCTCACCAGCACTTCAAGCCCCGGCTCCGGGGCAAGATCCTCGGCCGCGCTCTGGGCCAGCGGACCGGAAGGCAGATCGCGGAAGATGGCGCGCACCTCGCCCGTGCCCGGATCCCGCAGGATCGCCATCGGCGGCGCCGTCCCTTCCCCGATCTCCACGCTGCCACCGGGTCCGGAGATGGAAAGGGTCGCCAGCTCCGTCTCCCATGCCGGGTCGACGGGCAGCGCGAACGTGAAGCCCGAACTTCCGTCGCCGTCTGCGACCTCCGCCATTCCGAAGCGCAGCGAAAACAGTTCGCTGCCGTCGGCGCGCCTTCCGGTCATGGTGTAGGGGCCGGGAGCCTGCGGGAGGAGCGGTCGCGCGTCGACCACAAAGGCGGGATCGAGGCGCAGAGCGCCGTCCACATCGGCCCACCCGGACACGAGCAGCGTCCGGGTGGCGGCCGGAACCTCCCACACCTCGAGCGCATCCTGCAGCCGGAAGCGGAGCGCGTTCGAGAAATAGTAGTCACTGACCCACGTGGGATCGCAGTAGCTCATGAAGTCCGCCCGATCCGGAGGCACGAGCGATCCGTCGTCGCGCGGATCCCACCCCCACACACCGCTCCTCGCGTTGTCGTGGGGGAAAGACGGGTCGGCGCCCGCCGGGTCGCCGCAGTCCGCATGGCTCAGGCTCATGTTGTGACCGAGTTCGTGCGCGAAGGTCTCCGCGTTAATCTGCGAGACGGCGGTTTTCCCGCGGTACGCCAGGCTGTCGGTGAAGAAGGGGAGCCATGCTATGCCACCGGCACCCGCCATGTCCGGGATCATGCCATGCCAGTGCCCGATGCCCTGCTCCATGACGCGGATGCGCCCGACATCGGCCAGGAGGTCTCTGGCGTCGTTCGAATCGACCGTCACGCTCCCATGTCGCCTGACCTCAAACGTCCCCACGGGAAGGTAGGTCCTCGCCTGGAAGAAAAAGTCGTCATCCGGGTCGACGGTGCTCACGAACGTCTGGGCCTCGCGGTCGTTGTCCCCGGTCCAGACAAACGGGATCAGCGTCACAAGCAGTGGGGGTACCGCCCTCACATCCACCATCATCCGTCCGCTCTCGGGGATGCGCTTCGACACGCCGAGATTCGGGTCGAGCGTCCCATCGGGATCGATCTCCACCACCATCTCCAGTCCGGGCTGTATCACGTCGGCGGAGATGACAGCGTGAGGCGACAGATCGAGTTCGCCTTCCTGCACTTCCGTCTGGATCGCGGCCGAACCCGCCGGGATCTCCTCCACGTGCACCTCTGCCCCGTCCACGAAGAAGGTGGCCCGCACCGGCGGCATCGTCGCCCCGGTGTCCTCTTCGGACGTCACGAACACGCGCAGAAGCGCATCCCTGCCGGCCACGAGCGGGACGGGAAACTCGCGTGATTGCGCCGCCTGAATCAGATAGGCCTCGGCGTGAGCTTCGCCGCCGCAAAACTGGATCCGGGTCTTGAAATACACCGATTCCATCCAATCTCGGAACACAGGCGTCTGAGGCATGCACAGTCCGGTGTCCTCCGCGATCAGTTCCCAGAGTTCCTCAAGCTGGGTCAAGCCTTCCGGCAAGGGACCCGACAGGTCGGCGTTCCCCTGGACCCATATCCGGTAGAGTTCGCTGGCGTCGCCAAGATCCGGCGGGAGCGGACCGGAGAGCCTGTTGTCATGCACCAGGAGAAACCGAAGGCTGTCGATCTGTCCCAGACCCGCCGGGAGAGGTCCTTCGATCATGTTGCCGGAAACAAAGAGCGTCCGCAGGCTGTCGAGTTGCCCGAGCCAGGAGGGGAGCGGGTCTGACAGCTCGTTGTCGTAGAGGCGGATGGCGCGGAGCCTCCCGAGTCCCTCCAAACTCTCGGGCAAGCCGCCCTCTATCTGCGTTTCCGTAATCCGCAGAACCTCCAGCGCACCGAGGTTCCCGAACTCCTCCGGGATCGAACCGTCGAAGCGGGCATCGTACAGGTTAATCTCCTCGAGACTGGCGAGGTTGCCCAGTTCGGGCGGGATGGGGCCGGACAGCTGGTTACCGTCGCCGCCGCCCAACCAGAGTACCCGTAGCTTCGCGAGGTTTCCGATCTCCGGCGGAATGCCACCCCTGAATGGGTTTCCGTCGATGTCCATCCGCCGCAGTTCGGTGAGGAGGCCGATCTCCGGCGGGATTTCGCCCTCGAGCCGGTTGTAGTCCAGCCGCAGCACCCGGAGGTGCGGGAAGTACTGGATCTCCGGCGGGATTTCACCGGAGAGGTTGTTTCGGTTCAAGTCGATTGCCGTTACCCGGCCCGTGGAATCGTCGACCGCAATACCATACCAGTTCCCAAGGGGGGCGTCGGTTCCCCAGTTGGCCGATTCCGTCCAGGTGTCTCCGCCCATGGCCTCGTACAACGCCATCAGGTCGGACCGTTCCTCGTTGCAGGCGAGGAACTCTCCGGCGCGCGTCGGAATCGCGTTCAGCCACGCCTGGAATCCCTCGTCCCGCACCGTGCACAGCATCGTGCCGCCGTATTGCAGCGTCTGGATGCCCAGGTCCGAGAGGGAGAAGGGGATGGGACCGGAGAGCTTGTCGTTCCCGCCCACCTCCAGATCCGTGAGGAAGGCCAGGCTGCCGAGATCCTCGGGAAGCTGTCCGTTCAGGCCGTTCTCGCTGAGGTTGATCGCGGTCACGCGGGACTGCTCGTTCGCCGTCAGGCCGTACCAGCTTCCGACCGGCTCGTCGGTCCCCCAGTTCCCGTTGTTCGTCCACTCGCCACCGCGCGTGCCGATGTAGAGGGCCATGAGGACCGCGCGGTCCAGGCTGTGCACCGCGACGGGGGCGGAGTTCGAGACGGGGCCCGACATGGCGGTCAGGCTCGCGTTGCCCTCCTTCAGGCCGGTGACGAGCCCCGTGGCATCGACCGTCGCGACCGTCGGATCGCTGCTCGTCCACGTCACCACCGCATCCGAGATGGGCTGTGCCCGGTCGTTCAGGACGCGCGCCCGCACCCGGATCGTGTCGCCCGCCACGACCGCGACCTCCTCCGGTTCCAGCGTGATCCTGGCCGGCACGGTCGCGGTCGGAGGCGGCGGCGGCGGCCCGGGCGGCGGCCCCGAAGTCTCCCCTCCACCGCAGGAGAGGATGGCCAGGCCGAGAAAGCCGAGCGCCGCGGAACGCCAGACACGGGTGCGAGAGGGACGAGAAAGATCAGAGTTGTCGAAGGTCGTTCGGATGCGCTTCGCCATGGGTCTGCCTTGCGTCGTGGGAAGAGGGCCGCTGTTACACTAATCTAGAGAGACGCCGCCGGGTTGGCATCCTCCGAGGTGCTTGTCGAAGAAGGCCTGCAGCCGGCTGTACATGTCGATCGAGTTTGCGGGATCCCGGAAGCCGTGGCCCTCGGGGTACGTCTTCGATTCGAACTCCTTGCCCAGCGCCTCGAGTCGCTCGACCGCGAGTTCGAAGTTCTCGAACGGCGCCCTCACGTCGAATTCCCCGTGCATGATGAGGACGGGAGCGGTGATGCGGTCCATCCGGTCCAGCGTCTCGCTCTTCGCGTAGATCTCGGGGCGCTCCTCGGGCGTCCCGCCGTGCCCCGTGATGGTGAAGATCTTCCCCAGGCGATCCGCGTACGGCAGGGTCAGGGACTCCGAGTAGATGCCGCGCATGGGGACGGCCGCGTCGAACTTGTCCGGCGTGCGCGTGATCGCCGACATGGATTGCATGCCTCCGTAGCTCCCGCCGTAGATGCCCACGCGCCCGTTGACGTACGGCTGGCGGCGCAGCCAGTCGGCCGCGGCGCCCGGGTCCTTCGACTGGTCGTTCAGCCAGTCCTCGACCGAGAGGTCCTGGAATTCGCGCCCGAAGCCGGACCCGCCGCGGTAGTTGATGGCGAGCACGACGAACCCCTCGTTGGCGAGGTACTGCTCCACGAGGTTCGTCCCCTGCGTGTACGAGTTCGTTCCGCCGCCGTGTACCTGGACGAGAGCGGGGCACGCGGGCGGGTCGGAGCCGGCCGCGCGCGCCGCGCGGATCGACGGCGGCAAGTAGAGGAATCCCTGGATGTACAGGCCGTCGAAGGAGCGGAAAGAGATCTCCGTCGGCCGCTGCACGCCCTCGAAGTCCGGCGAGAAATCCGTCAGGCGGGCCGGGGTGCCGCCGCCGAGGTCGACGAGCCAGGCTTCCCGGCCCTCGCCCGCCGCGTCGCGCGTGAACACCGCGCGGCTTCCGTCCGGCGTCGCGTGCAGGGACAACCAGGAGCCGCCGACGTTCGTGACGCGCGTGGCGACGCCACCCGAGGCGGGGACGGACCACAGGTCGAAGGCGCCGCGCTGCTGGTACGGGAAGTAGATGCGCTCGCCGTCGCCGGACCAGAAGGGGTCGAAGCGCATGATGGCGTCGGTCGCGTAGACCTGCATGTCGAGCGGCGCTTCCCGCAGCGCGCGGGGGACGGCGCCGGCGAGATCGAGGTCGATCCGGTACAGGTAGGCGAGATCCTCGTACCAGTACTCGTCCTTGGACGTCCCCATCAGCACGAGGCTCGATCCGTCCGGGGACCAGACGGGGCTGGAAGAGGCCATGAGCGAGGCGGAGACCTGGTGCGCTTCGCCGGACGCCACGTCGACGAGCCACACGTCGTCGTGCCACCAGTCGGCCCGGTTGGAGATGTAGGCGATCCACCGGCCGTCCGGCGACCACATGGGGCGGAAGCGGCTGTCGTCGGCCTCCGCCGCGCCCGTCGTCAGTTGCCGGGGCGGCGCCGCCCCGGCCGCGTCGACGAGCCAGATGTCCTGGAAGCCGGACGCCGTGGAGTAGTAGGCGAGCGACTCTCCGTCCGGCGACCACGAGGGGGCCCGCAGGCCGCTCGTGCCTTCAGCCACCACGCGGCCCGGCTCCCCGGTCGCGGCGACGAGGAGGTTCCCTCCGGCGATGAAGGCCAGCCGCCCTCCATCCGGAGACCACGTCTGCGCGCGGCCGGCGACCCGGAGGGTCGAGGCGTCGCCCCCGGCGGGCGCGGCTTCGGCCGTCGCCGGAACCGGGACGAGGTGGACCCCGGAGCCGCCCGTACCCCCGGCGGGTCCGGCCACGGCGAGCACGGATCCGTCGGGCGACAGCACCGCGCGTCCCGCGCCCCCTCCCGCGGTGAAGACGTTCTCAAGCGTGAGCGGGATCCGTCCTTCGCCGACCGCCCCGCCGCCGGGGGGCGAGCAGCCGGCGGCCAGGAACCCGATGGCCGCGGGCAGCAGATGGCGCTTTCGGAGCGTTCGCGGGGATCGAGGCACGGCTCCTCCTCTTTCGCGCTGGTGTGGTGTGAGTCGGTGTGAGTATTGCCCCGGGCGATGGTCCGACAATACCGATCAGAGAAGAAAAAACCCATTCCGCGACCGGAGGTCGACGCGCCTTGGCCGAACCTGCCGTCACGCTGACCGACTACGGCATCACCCTGCTCTGCGCCATTCTGGTCTGGCGCTCGCGCTCGCACGTGCGGGCCGATCTTCGCCCGTGGGCGATGGGACTCTTCGCCGGCTCCGGCGCCGCGGCCCTCTTCGGCGGCACGGTGCACGGCTTCTTCGGGGACGCCGCCACCCTCGGATATCGCCTACTCTGGCCGGCCACGCTCCTCACGGTCGGGGCGACCGGGCTCGCCGCCTGGGGCCTGGGCGCACGAGTCGACGGCCAGCCGACCGGTACGCGGTGGATCACCCGGCTCGCCGGACTCGCCTACGTCGCCTATGTCGCCGTCGTGCTGGCCGGGTGGCAGGCGTTCGCCGTCGCGGTCGCCTTCTATCTGCCCGCCGTCATCTATCTCACGGTGCGCTTCGCGCTCGCCTATCGCCGCCGGCCCACCGCGAGCCGGCGGATGGCGCTGATCGGCCTCGGGCTCACCTTCGCGGCGGCCGCCATCCAGCTGCTGCAGATCGCGATCCACCCGGTGTGGTTCGACCACAACGCGCTGTACCACGTCGTGCAGGCGGCGGCGTTCATCCTGCTCTATCAGGGCGCGAGCGGCGAAGAGTAACGATGCTTCTCCAACGTCAGGGGTGTGCCATGCGTGCCGCGATCTTCCCCGCCTCCCGGGCTCTCGCCGCGGGATCCGTCCTCTCGGTCCTCGTCTCGGTCCTCCTCTCCCCCGGACTGTCCGCCCAGGAGAGCCGGCCAATGACCGTCGAGGATGTCCTCGCCCTCCGGAGCCTCTCGCAGGTCTCGGCGAGTCCGGACGGACGGTGGGTGGCCTACGTCGTCACCGAACGGGACATGGAGGAGGACAGCCAGGAGACCGACGTGTGGATCGTTCCCGCGACGGGAAGCCCGGCCGATGCCCGCCAACTCACGTTCCGCCCCGGTTCCGACGCGGCGCCGGTCTGGCACCCCTCGGGGGAATGGCTCGCCTTTGCCTCGGACCGGGAAGGGTCGACGCAGATCTACGGCATCCGGCCCGACGGCGGCGAGGCGTGGCCGGTGACGTCCCACGAGACCTCGGTCGGGAGCTTCCGCTTCGCGCCCAACGGCCGGCGGCTCGGCTTCGTGGCGAGTCCGCCCGCGACGGAAACGGACCGTGAACTCGAGGCGCTGCGCGGCCGGCCGATGGTGTGGGATTCGGTCTACACGGACCAGTGGTCGCGCCTCCACGTCGCCGAACTCGAGGACGACATGGCCGGCGAGGGCGTGAGGTGGTCGCCGGACGGTCTCCACGTCACGTCTTTCGCGTGGTCGCCGGATTCGCGGGCCGTCGCGTTCGGCGCGCGCTCGTCGCCCGTGCTGAGGACGACCTACTACGGCGCGACCTACGTGCAGGAGGGCCCGGAGGCGGAGGCCCGGAGCGTCACGGCCATGGAGGGCGGCGAGAATCCGGTCGCCTGGGACGACGAGGTCGGCCTCATCGTGTCCGGGACGGGACAACTCCTCGGCACCTACAATCGACAGCTGTGGCGGGTGCCGTTCGACGAGTCCGGCGCCGCGCTGGAGCCGGTATCGCTCACCGCCGGCCTGGACGCGAACGCGAACCTCGTCCACATCGACGGGTCGCGGCTCATCGTCTCCGCGGCCCGGCGCACGGGGGCCACCGTGTACCGGATCCCGCTCGCCGACGGCGCCACGGCGGGGCCGCCGGACGATCTGACCGATGGTCGGCGCTACTACTCCGGCGCCTCCGCGTCGGCGGACGGGCGCGCCCTCGCGTTCACCGCCGAGGACGGCACGACGCCGCCGGACCTCTTCATCACTCCGATGGACGCCTTCCGCCCCGAGCGCCTGACCGACCTGAACCCGCAGGTGGCCGACCTCGCGCTCGGCGAACAGCGCGTCGAATCGTGGCCGTCGCGCGCCGGCGGCGAGGAGATCGAAGGCGTGCTCACCCTTCCGGTCGGGTACGAGGAAGGAGACCGCGTCCCGATGGTCCTCGTGATCCATGGCGGCCCGTCCGGCATCTCGTCGGACCGCTTCAACGCGACGCGGGGCGCCTACCCGGTGCAGGTGTACGCGGGCATGGGGTTTGCCGTCCTGCAGCCGAACTACCGGGGTTCGAGCGGCTACGGGGAGCGTTTCAGGGGTCTCAACCGGGGCGACATCTCCGGCCGGGACTGGATCGACATCGACTCCGGCGTGGATGCCATGGTCGAGCGCGGGATCGCGGATTCCGACCGGCTGGCCGTGAGCGGCTGGAGCTTCGGCGGGCACCACACCTACTGGGGCATCACGCAGACCGACCGCTTCAGGGCGGCGAGCGCCGGCGCCGGCGCGAACGACCTGATCTCGATGTACTCGCAGACGGACATCCCCGAGTTCTACCACACCTACCTGGGCCCGAAACCGTGGGAGGACTGGGATCTGTACGAGGAGCGCTCCGCCTACCGTCATGTTGAAAACGTGACGACACCGCTGCTGATCCAGGTGGGGGAAAGGGACGAGAGGGTGCCCGCCGAACAAAGCATCCAGTTCTTCGAGGCCGTCCGCGCCATCGGTAAAGCGCCGACGACGCTCGTCCTGTATCCGGATCAACCGCATGGCGTTAGGTCTCCGCGTCTCCAGCGTGATCTCATGTCGAGAAACGTGGAATGGCTCACCCGATGGGTGTTGGAACCGGAGGCGCTGGTTCCGTGAGGCCCTCGCGGGCGGCTACGTTGATTGGTCGCGAGGAGGAAGACCCCAGGAGGAGGAGGATCATGCGACGGCCTCATCCGAGTCTGTGCGGCCTCGCGCTCGCGGCGAGCGTGCTCGCGGCGGCCGGCCCGGCCGCGGCCCAGGAAGAGACCGAGGTCACCGAGGCCGGTCTCGCGCGCGGCGAGATGTTCTACGAGGCCCACTGCGGGCGGTGCCACGGCATGCTGGGCCACGGCGGCGAGGGGCCGAGCCTGGCGCGCCCCACCCTGCCCCGCGCGCCGGACCACGAATCGCTCGTCGAGGTGATCCGGAGCGGGATCCCCGGGACCGGCATGCCCGGGACCAGATCCAACCTGGTGTCGGATCTGGAGGTCGATCTCATCGCCGCCTACGTCCGCACGCTGGGCCGGGACGCCGTCATGGAGGTCGCGGGGGACGCCGTCCGCGGGCAGGAGGTCTTCGCCGCCGCCGGCGACTGCTACTCGTGCCACGTTCTCGACGGCCGCGGGACGGGGATCGGCCCCGAACTCACGGGCATCGGGCTGCGGCGCGGCGTCGAATACCTCTACGCGTCCCTGCGGACACCTGACTCGGAGTTGCCGGTCTCGCGGCGAGGTCTCCTGCGGGGCTTCAGGGGCTACCTGCCGATCCGCGCCGTCACGCGCGAGGGCCGCGTCATCACGGGCATGCGCGTGAACGAGGACGCCTTCACGATCCAGTTGCGGTCGATCTCCGGCCGCACGGTCTCGCTTCGCAAGGAAGATCTCGTGGAACTCGAGAAACAGTTCGATCACTCTCTGATGCCCGCCGTGGAGGAGATGACGGAAGCGGACATCGACGACCTCGTCGCCTTCCTCGTCGACCTCGGGGAGGGATCATGAGACCCGGACCACGGCTTCCTTCGGCCCTCGCGGCCGCCGCACTTGCGGCGGCGGCTCTCCTGTGCGGCGGCGCCGTCGCCGACGCGGACGCGCAGGTGCCGTTCGAACGCCTCGTGAACGCGGACGACGAGCCGCACAACTGGTTCATGTACTCGGGCAACTACGCCTCGCATCGTTTTTCTACGCTCGACGAGATCCACCGCGGCAACGTCGGGGACCTCAAGGTGATCTGGGCCTATCAGATGAGCGGCGGGCTCATCGAGACGACGCCGGTCGTGGTCGACGACGTCATGTACGTGACGGAACCGCCGAGCAACGTGAGCGCGCTCGACGCGCGCACCGGGCGCCGCCTCTGGCACTGGTCGGCGGACGTCCCCGCCTCGACGAAGAACATCGGCTTCCCGCGCGTGAACCGGGGCGTCGCCATCCTCGACGAGACGGTGTTCGTGGGCACGCTCGACGCCCGTCTCGTCGCGCTCGACGCCCGGTCCGGCGCCGTCCGCTGGGAGGTGGACGTCGCGGACAACTTCCTCGGATTCTCGATCACGACGGCGCCACTCACGCTCGACGGCAAGGTCATCGTCGGCGTGTCGGGCGCGGAGGCCGGAGCGAACGGCTTCGTCGACGCCTACGACTCCGAGACCGGTGATCTCCTCTGGCGCACGTTCACGATCCCCCGGCCCGGGGAGCCGGGGAGCGAGACGTGGGGCGGGGACAGCTGGGAGCACGGCGGCGGCTCGACGTGGCTCACCGGTTCGTACGACCCGGAGCTGGACCTCCTCTACTGGCCCACCGGGAACCCGGCCCCCGACTGGAACGGCGATCTGCGGCCCGGCGACAACCTGTATACGAATTCCATCCTCGCCCTCGACCCCGACACGGGCGAGATGCAATGGTACTTCCAGTACACGCCGCACGACACGCACGACTGGGACGCGAATCAGATCCAGGTGCTCGTGAACGCCGAGTGGGAGGGCGAACCCCGCAAGCTGGTCGTCACCGCGAACCGGAACGCCTTCTACTACGTGCTCGACCGCGAGACGGGCGAGTTCCTGCACGGCGTGGAGTACTCGAAGCAGACGTGGGCTGAGGGCCTCGACGAGAACGGCCGGCCGATCGTGATTCCCGGCACCGAACCCACCGAGGAAGGGAACCTGGTCTGGCCCAGCCTCCAGGGGGCGGCGAACTGGTTCAGCCCCTCGTACAGCCCGGACACCGGGCTCTTCTACCAGGCGACCCGGATCATGGGGGCCGTCTACTACAAGGCCGAGGTCGAATACGAGCCCGGCCAGCCGTTTCTCGGCGGCGGCGAGCAGGCGCTGTCCGGCGACGACGCGAGCGGCGCCGTCAAGGCGCTCGACGTGCTCACGGGGGAACTGCGGTGGGAGTTCCCGCTGCTCTCCCCGCCGTGGGCCGGCGTGATGGCCACACGTGGCGGCCTCGTCTTCGGCGGAAGCAACGAGGGCAATATCTTCGCCCTCGACGCGGAGACGGGAGAGGCGCTGTGGGACTTCCAGGCCGGCGCCGGCGTCCGTACCGGACCCATGTCGTTCGAGGTGGACGGCGAACAGCGCATCGTGACCGCCGCGGGCGGAGTCCTGTGGGTATTCGGACTCCCCTAGCGGTTCGAAGGACAACGCCGGTGCAGCAGCCCGGCGACTTGAGCAGGAGGCCGTGATGACATCCAGCAACCGTCTTTCCGGGCAGCCACCGCACCGCCGCGGCGTTCGGGCCACGGTGTTTCTCGCAGCAGCGTTCCTGCTCGCGGCCGTTGCCGCGCAGGCACAGTCGTCGTTCCCGCCTCCGCCGAGCGTCGAGGAGATCGACGCGTGGGTGGAGGACGCCATGGCGCGGTGGGAGGTGCCCGGGCTCGGGCTGGCCATCGTGTACGACGGCGAGAGCTATCTCTCCGCCGGCTACGGCGTGCGCGAACTGGGGCGGGACACGCCGGTGGACGGAGGAACGCTGTTCAGCATCGGTTCCTGCTCGAAGGCGTTCGGAGCCGCCACGATCGCGTCCCTGGTCGAAGAGGGGAAACTGCGCTGGGATGACCGCATCACGGACCACCTCCCCTGGTTCCGTCTCCACGACCCGTGGACGACGCGTGAGATCCGCGTGCGCGACATCGTGACGCACCGCGTCGGAACCGGGAGCAATCAGCCGCTGCGCCCGCTCGTCACGGACCGGCGCGACTATCTCATGCGCGTCCCCCACACCGACCCGGACCACGCTTTCCGCGACCGCTACGGCTACACGAACGACATGTTCGTGCTCACGGGCCACCTCGTGGAAACCGTCTCGGGAACGGACTGGGACTCCTACGCCCGGGAAAGCCTCTGGAATCCGCTGGGGATGACGACGACGACGGCGCGCATGGCGCCCGCAAATGCGAGCCCGAACCACGCCGAGCCGCACGCGATTGTTCAGCGGAGGTTCATCGGGAACGCGGCGACCACGGGCATGCCGCTGGAGCCCGTGCCCTGGCAGTACGCGGAGGACGTCACCGTACCCTCGGGCGGCGTGATCACGTCGGCGGACGAGATCACCGAGTGGATGCGGTTCCACGTCGGCACCCACCCGAACCCGCCGCTGTCCCGGTCATCCGTCGAACTCATGCATTCACCGCATACCGTGATACCCAACCCGAGCAGCTGGATGCCCTTCGAGGGACCGGGCGCCTACGCGATGGGCTGGTCGACGGGGAGATTCGGGGACGTCACGGGCGTGGGCCACGGCGGGAACGCGCTGGGGTTCAACTGCTCGATCGCGCTGGCGCCGGAACAGGGCTTCGGCGTGTGGGCGACGACGAACCGGAACTCGGAGCTGCCGTGGGTGCTCACGAAGTGGGCGATGGCGCGTTTCGTGGGCACGGAGGAACTCCGGAGCCGCGACTGGCACGCGGAATTCGAGCGGAGCGTCGCCGACGGGAACCGGCGCATCTTCGAGGCGGAGGAGGCGCGGCAGGCGGCCCGGCTGGACCAGGGTCCCTCGATACCGCTCGAAGCCTACGCCGGCACCTACCGCAACGGTTACGCCGGCGAGCTGCGCATCCGCCTGACGGACGAAGCGGTTCCGCCGCTCATGCCGGCCGAGGGCCGGCTGGGCCGCTGGGACGGGACGCCCGGGGTGCACGAACGTCCGGCCGCGAGCGCATCGGCAGGCGACGGACGCAACGGCGCGGGTAACGGGTCGGCGAACGGAGTCGGCGGAGCGGCCGGCGAGCCGCGGCTCGTGGCCGAATTCGATGGCCGGGAACGGCCGGTGCGCATGCCGCTCGAACACTGGCACGTCGACCGCTTCGACATGTGGTTCGGCGACGTCCGGATCGGCGTGTCGTTCCTGCTGGACGACACCGCGCGCGTGACGGGCGTCGAGATGGACTACTACGGCCGCTTCGAACGCGTGCCCTAGCGGCCCCTGGCAGCCCTGACAGCCCTGGCAGCCGGGCAGCCCCGGCAGCCGGCTAGCGGGCGTACAGCCGGTTCGCGTAGCTGTAGGCCGTGAGGGCCGACACGATGTGGCAGATCCAGCCCAGCGTGCCGCCGGTTCCGAGCCACAGGCCCGGGGTCACCACCACCCAGAAGAGGCCGCGCAGGAACTTGCCGTTGTACCACTGGCCGACGCCCGGTACGAGAAAGCTCAGCACGGCGGCTGTCAGCGGGTTCTTCACCTGTCTCCTCCCATGCAGTCCGTGGCCGAACGCCGCTGCGTTCGACCGGCGGGGGCAACGCCCGCGCCGTCACTTCCTACGGAGGGCCGGCGATGGCGGTTTCCGGATCGGAGGCCTTCAACCCGCGGCGCAGCCGCCGAGGTGCCGGGTGAAGAATTCCTCCAGGCGCGACCAGGTGTCGACGCGATTGTCCGGGTTCCGGAAACCGTGCGCCTCATCCGGATACGTCTTCACCTCGACGCGCTTGCCGAGCCGCTCGAATTCCGCCACCGCGTTCTCGAAGTTCTGGATCGGCACGCGGCGGTCGAGTTCCCCGTGCATGAGAAGGACGGGAGCCGTGATGTCGGCGATGCGCGACACGACGTTGCTCTTGGCATACGTGTCGGGGCGCTCCTCGGGCGTCCCGCCGTGGCCCGTCACGGAGAAGATCTTCCCCAGCCGGTCCGTGTACTCGAGCGTGTTCAGCTTCGAGTAGGCGCCCCGCATGGGGACGGCCGCGTCGAACTTGTCGGGGGTCAGGCTGATCGCCGACAGCGACATGCTCCCGCCGTAGCTGCCGCCGTAGATCCCCACCTTCCCGTTCACTCCCGGGAGCGTGCGCAGGAAATCGGCCGCCGCGCCGGCGTCGCGCGCCTGGTCCCACAGCCAGTCCTCGACGGAGAGATCCTGGAATTCGCGGCCGAAGCCCGAGCCTCCGCGGTAGTTGATGGCGAGGACCACGAACCCCTTCGAGGCGAGATACTGTTCGGTGAGGTTCAGGCCCCGCTGGTAGGAGTTCGTCCCCCCGCCGTGTACCTGGACGAGCGCCGGGCAGGCGGCTCCGGCCGCCAGTTGCGGCGGGTGATAGAGGAAGCCCTGGATCCGGAGCCCATCGAAGCTCGGGAAGGAGATCTCCCGAGGCGCCGCGACGGACCGCCAGGAGGGTGAGAACGAGGTGAGGCGCGCCGGGGCGCCGCCGATGAAGTCCAGAGCGTACGCTTCCCCTCCCCGGGTCGGCGACGAGCGGACGAAGGCGAGGGTTCCGGCGCCCGCCGTGTGGCTGACGCCGGAGATCGTCCCCTCCATGTGCGTCACGCGCGTGGCCACGCCTCCGGTGGCCGGTACCGCCCACACGTTGACCGTGCCGCGCTCGAGGTAGGGGAAGTAGATGAACGCGCCGTCCGCCGACCACGACGGGGCGTGCCGCATCGCCGCGTCAGTCGCGTACACCTGCATGTCCACGATGCGCTCCGACGCGCCGGCGTCCGCCCCCAAGCCCTCGATCACGTAGATGTAGGAGAGGTCCTCGTACCAGTACTCATCCTTCGCCGTACCGAACACGGCGATCCGGTCTCCCTCGGGCGACCACACGGGGGTGGACATCGCCATCAGCGTGCGGGTGAGCTGCCGGCGGGCTCCCGTCTCGACGTCGACGAGCCAGAGATCATCGTGCCAGTAATCGGAGGCGTTCGACACGTAGAGGATTTCGCGGCCGTCCGGCCGCCAGGCGGGCGCGAAGCGCGGATCGTCGCCGGCCATCGCGGCGTCGGTCAACTGCCGCGGCGGGGTCGAGCCGTCGGCCGGTACAAGCCAGATGTCCTGGTGGCCGCTCGCCGTCGAGTAGAACGCGATCGTCCGCCCGTCCGGGGAGAAGGCCGGCGCCCGGACTCCCTCCATCCGGTCCATGACCGGGCGCGCTTCGACATCGCCGACGTCAGCAACGTGGACCTGGCCACCGCTCGCGAAGGCGATCCGGTCGCCGCCGGGGGCCCAGCTCGGGTTCGAGCCCCGAAGCCAGAAGCGCGGCGTCTCGAAGCCGCCCCGCTCGCCGCGCGCCGCAAGGTACAGCCCCGAACCGTCCGGCCCCGAGCCGGAGACCGCGAGGTGACGGCCGTCCGGCGAGATCGAGACGCCGCGCACGCCCGTGTTGTGGCGGTGAATGTTGTCGAGCGTGAGGTCGAGTTCCACCGCCGCGCCCCCGCCGGGGGCCTCATCTCCGGGCGTCCCGCACGCGGCGGGGACCAGGAGCAGGGTGACGATCCACGAACTACCGAGAAGCCGATTCGCATCCTTCACGCCGCCTCCTTCGCTGTCGTTTCGGGCGCTAATCGAATTCGAACGCGACGCCGAGGTCGAAGCCGAGCGCGACGGCGTGGTCGGTACTCGACGGGGTGTCGGCGGACATGCGCCGCCACGACAGGCCCGGCCCTATGCGCAGGCGTCCGAGGCTGAGGCGAAGTCCGGCGCCCGCCTCCAGACCGGGACCCGCCCGCGGAGTTTCTCCCTCCGTCCCGACCCGCATCGTGCCGTAGAGGAGGCCGAGCCGGCCCCACAGCCAGCCGTGCGACAGCTCCGCCCCGACGGCGGCGTGGTGGCCGGCGACCGTCGGCTCTCGCCCGCGGCAGAATCCCTCCCTGCAGCCGAAGGCGGTTCGGACGTACCCGGCGGCGACGGCGATCTGCGGGCGCAGCCGCCTCGCAATCCGCAGTTCGTACGAGAGGGCGGGAGCCCACTCGAGACCCGCCGCCGTGGACGTGTGATTCCCCACCGTCAGACCGCTCCGCGCTTCGACAAACGTCTGGGCGGCGGCGCGCCCGGCGGCCGGCATGCCGGCGGCCGCGCAGAACGCCAGGATAACGCCGGCGCGGAACCGCACCCCCTTCACTGCCGCGGCCCCGAGATCCCCTCGCGCGGGACTCCGTCGCTGACCATGAGGTCCAGCCCCTCCGCCCACGGAGGCGCCTGCCCCGCATCGCGCAGGATGCCCCGCAGACGGCGCGTGCCGGGATCCAGGACCAGGGCCATCGCGCGCCCCCCGGAACGCGCGATCGCGACGGCACGCCCGGGACCGGACAACTGGACTCGATCCAGCCCGGCGGGGCCGTCCCAGTGCCCCTCGTACGGAATCGCGAAGGCGAACTGTCCGCCGCCGAACTCCACTTCGTCGGGCGTAAAGGAGAAGGAGAACAGGGACCGGCCCGCGGCATCGAATCCCTCCAGGCGATACGGGCCCTCTCCAGCCGGCGGCTTCGGGGGTGCGTCGATGACGAAGGCGGGCTCCAGCAGAAGGTCCGAGACGCCGGCATTCCCCCAGAGGAGCAGCGTGGGCTCCGGGTCGGCGTTCCGCAGGATGAGCGATTCGTGGCCCCGCCGGAACTCCATGGCCTTGATGAAGTGATAGTCGCTGATCCAACTCGGGTCGCAGTACGTCATGAGGTCCCGGTACTCGGCCGGGTCGACCATTTTCGTGCTGCCGCGGCGGGTCTCGTACCCGAAGACGCCGATGGAGCCGTCCTCGTAGGGGTAATCCGGATCGGGGTTCAGGGCCACTCCGCACGGCGCATGCCGCAGCCCCATGTTGTGCCCCAGCTCATGGGCGAACGTGTCGATATCGAGTATTCCGATGCCGATCGGCCTCCCGATGTACCCCAGTCCCTTGAAGGGGGCGTCGGCAGGCGCCTCGAGCGCGGCGTAATAGTAGTCCCGCCGCCGCTCCGTGAGCCGGAGCACGCTGATCTCGCGCAGGAGCGCCAGCCAGCCCTCCGGCCTCGCGAGATCCGCCGTCGTGCGATAGGGCTCGCGCACCGTCAGTTCCAGTTCGCCGATCGGGAGTATGGAGCGCACGAACGCGATCCTGGCGTCCGTCGCCGTCATCCCCTCAACCCAGGTCCGCGCCGCCTCCGTATCCCGGGAGTGCATCACGGGTACCACCGTCAGGCCCATCGGGGGAACGGTCATCACGTTCAACGTCAGGCGTCCTTCGGCGGGCACACGCCGGTGGCTTCCCGCGGCGGCCGGCACGACGCCGTCGGGGTCCAGTTCCACCGCCAGTTCAACCCCGGGCTGGAGGACCCATCCCGGCACCACGCCGTTGAACGACCGGTCCAGCCTGCCCTGTTCGGCCTCCAGCGGGATCCGGTCTGCGGCGGGGTCAAGCCGCATCGTGTGGATCGGCCCGTCATCGTGATGGAATGTCGCCTCCGGGCGGGGACGGTAGAAGCTGGTTTTGTCTCCGGTGACGAACACGCGAAGGAGCGCCGGACGACCCGCGATGAGAGGGATGTCCCCTTCCAGCGTCTGGACCGCCTGCGTCAGATGCACGGCGGACCCCTCGAGCTTCACGCTCAACGGGTTCACCCTCACCCAGGCTCCGGCCTGCAGGCTCGCCACCTCCGCGGCAACCCGGGTCTCGCGGCCGCCTTCGAGGCCGATGACCTCCCCGTCCGCGGCGACGGCGGCGACGGATGGATCGCTCGCGGACCAGCGCGGGGGCGCCCAGTCCGGGATCCTGCTGAAGGCCGTGCCGCTCTCGTCCAGTACCCGCAGGCGATACTGGACCGCCTCGCCTTCGAGGACGATGGCGTCGGCGGGGAGAAGCTCGATCTTGCTCGGGACCCGCTCGGGTTGCGATGCCAGGTCGCTGCAGCCGGCCGCCGCGAGGGTCACGAGTAGGAATCGCCTGTTCACGCCGCTCACCTTGTTCGTCCGCCGCAGCGCAGGCAAGCCGGACGCAGGGTGACGCGCGACAGTCACGCCGGCGGAAGGCGTGCTTGACGCAACCCCGCGGTGATGAACGTCCATTGCAGCGCCATCTGGTCGCGCACCGGCATGGCGACGAGCCCGTTTCTCCTCGCTTCGGCGGAGACGGCGTCCGGCGCGGCCCCCGCGGGCAGTTCGCCACGCCAGCGGTCCAGCCGTCTCTTCCAGCGTTCGGCGGCCGGATCGGGCGGGCCGAGCCGGTCTCCCACACCCGGGAGGATGAAGAGCGGCATCTCCGAGACGAGAGTGAGCGTGTCGTGGCCGAAGGAGCGCAGCGTCTCCATCGAACTCGGCCAGAAGCGGGACGCCGTGGCGGAATCGCCCAGGGCTTCGAAGTGCGCCGCCATGCGCTTCGAGTCGGGCCGCGACGCGAACCCGCGCTCGAAGCGGAAGAAACCCTTCTCTCCGTGACGCTCGACGTCGTGCAGCGCGTAGCCGAGCGCCCGTGCGCGTTGACGGCATGAGGCCTTCAGCACCTCGCACCGGTGTTCCCATGCGCGATCGATGAGGAAGAACGGACCCGCGGCGAACCCCATGCCGTGCAGGGAGGCGTGCAGCCCGAACGGTCGATCGCTGGTGCGCCACCAGTCGTACGCCGCCCGATTCTCGGGCCGCGCTCCGGGATCTGCATCGTCGCGCGGAAAGCCGAATTCCACGTCGTCGCCCGGCAGTTCCCGCACCTTGCCCGCCAGGTATCGCCCGAGATCGTACGCGTTCGCGTCGGGGTCCTGCCACGCGGCGTTCCGGATCTCGCCATCGGGGTTGATGTGCGGGATGATCCACCACTGGTAGCGGGTGAGCATCGGGTCGTCCGCGTCGAGTCCCGCCAGGTAGCCGGCGAGACGCCGCAGGAGGCGCGGGCCCACCGGTTCGTCGGCGTGGCAGCCGCCGAGCAGGCTCACGGCCTCGGGTCCCCGTCCGAAGCGGAAACCCGGGATCGGCCGCCCTTTGCGAGACGACCCGAGCACGCACCCGGAACCCGCGGGAATGTCCCGGGAAGCCATGATCCGATCGAACCGTCCTGTCAGCGGGATCTCGATCCGACTCTCCTTTGGGTGGGCGGACTCCGTCCGGATTCCGACCGCGCCGGGGTTGGGCGGCGTCCTCCGTCACCCTACATTGGGTTCCCGCTCACGTCACCTCGCGGCGGGGATACGCCGGAACCCGGAGTCCGATCGAAGATGATGGATGTCCCGACCCCGATCGTCGTTCTGGGGCTGATGCTGGCCGCGCTGGCAGGTTTTGGCGTCGGCTGGTGGATCCGCGGCCGACAGATGGCCGGAAGAGAGCTGACGCTCAAGCGTCGCTTCGACAACCGCCTGTCCGCCATCGAAGAGGACGCCAGGCGGATGCTGGAGCGGGCGCGGCTCGAGTCCGAGGCGGCGCGCCGCAAGGTCGAGGCCGAGCGGGACAGCCTCTATACCCGTCTTTCGAAGCTGGACCCCGACGGGGGCGCGATGGTGGTTCCCGCGCGGAGCGCCGGCCTGTCGCGGACGCGAACGGGCCGCAGGCGCAATGCGCGTCCCCTGTCGGCGGAAGCGGCGAGTGTCGGGGCATCGCGCGAGAGCGACGATCTGACGCGCATCAAGGGGATCGGCCCGACGTTCGAGGCGCGGCTCAACCAAATGGGCTACCGAACGTACCTCGACCTGGCCCGGTGGACCTCCGAAGACCTCGACGCGCTCGGCAAGGGGCTCGGCGCGCGGATCCGGCTCAAGGAGTGGTCCGACCGGGCGGCCGAGCTCCATCGCCGGAAGTACGGCGCCTAGCTCCCGGGCCCCGGCGCAACGCTAGAGGGCCAGTACGATCCCTCGGGTCGGTTCTCCGCTGGCCCGTTCGATGGCTTTGACGTAGCAGGCGACCTGCACCTCGTATTCGGTGCGCGCCGCGGCGGGGCGACGGTCCGTCTTGTAGTCGACGACCGTCCACCGGGGGCCGGATCCGGTGACCTCGCGGAAGGCGAGGTCCGCGACTCCTTCCGCGATCACCGCCCCCCGCTCCCGATCCGGTTCCCCATCCGGCTCCCCATCCGGCTCCCCATCCGGCTCCGCGGCTTCGCGCACATGGAAGACCGGAACCTCACGCCGGAGCGCGCCGGGCCCGGAAGCCAGGGCGGCGCGCGCCCGGTCGAGCACTTCGTGCGCCAGCGCGCGCGCCGCGAGCGCCGCGGCCGCGACGATTTCGGTCTCGGGGCTGCCCAGCGTGCGGCCCAGCGTTTCCGCCAGCGCTTCGACCGCGTCGGAGTCGGCGTCGAGAGGAACCTCGGCGAGTATGCGGTGGACGAGATCGCCGAATCGCTCGCCGCCCGGGCGCCCGGCCCCCTCCCGCCCCTCGGCTTCCGGCCGTGGCACGTCGATCCACGCGACACCGGAGTCGAGGCGGGGCGCGTCGCCGGTTTCGGCCGCCTCGGCAGCCCGTCGTGCGATCGCCCGGACCGTGGCAACCGACATCGTCCGGCGTCCCCCCGCCTCCAGCCTCGCCGCGCGAGCCGCCTGCCACTCCCGGTGCGCCCCGCGTCCCGCCTCGACATCCAGCGTGGGCTGTTCCTCCCGCTCGACTTCGAGCAAGCGGCGCTGGCGATCGCCCGCGCGCGGATCCGGGTCGAGATCGAGCGCGGCGGGATCCCACCACACCACATCCGTCCCCGCTTCGGCGGCATGCAGTCCCGGCGCGACCGAGTCGCGCGGGGCGGGGCGCTGACCGCCCTTCCCATCCGGACGATCGAGGACCGACTCATCGCGGAACGCCGGGACTCCCAGGCTCTCGGCGGAGGACGGCTGACGGCGGGCGCCGCGCGGCGGATACACCGCCGGATTCAGCGACTCCAGCCACCACTCGCCGTCTTCCACCGGGAATCCCCCGCGGCCATCCCGGCCGTCGCCGAGCGCCGGCACGACGAGCAGGTCGCGCGCCCGCGTGGCCGCCACGTACGCGAGCCGGTCCGCCTCGGCCATCTCCCGGCGCCGCTCGACTTCGGCGTTGTCCAGGATGTCGCGAGGGGTCGCGCGGCAGAGGCGCTGGGCCCAGAGACGCCGAGCCGGGTCCACGTAGCGCGACGGCGGATCGTGGGCCGCCGCGCAGGTCATGTCCGCCAGGATGACGACGGGGAACTCGAGACCCTTGGCCTTGTGTACCGTCATCATCCGCACGCCCTCGGTCCCCTCTTCAACGATCGGCGCCTCCTCGGACTGCCCGCGTTCGGCCTCATCCTCGAGGTGGTCGAGAAACGCCCGGAAGGAGGGGCTGCCCCGGCGCTCGAACGCGCGCGCCCGGTCGACCAGCCGGAGGACGTTTGCCAGCGCCTGCTCGCCCGTCGGCCAGATCGCGATGCCCGCGTGGGCGCGCGCGGCCGAGAGCAGGCGCCGGACCGTTTCGGGGATCGGGCGCCGGTTCCGGTGCCGGTGCAGGTCCCCGAGGAGCCCGAGCACCGTCGCCACGTCCCGCAGTTCGGGCTTCAGCGCCGCGCCGTCGTCCTTTCGGCCGTGCCCCCCGTATCCGCCGTCTCCACCGTCCGGCTCCCATCCGGCGAGCGGGTGCAGCGGACCCGCATCGACGCCGAACTCGAACAGCGCCCGATCGCCGAGCGAGAAGAGCGGGCCCCGGAGGGCGGCGTAGACCGCCAGCCGGTCATCAGGCCACTCGATGGCGGTGAGCGCGTTCCGGACGGCAAGCACCTCCTCGCGATCGTGGTACGAGCGGCCGCCGACCAGCACATGCGGCACGGCGCGGGCCTCGAGCGCCCGCACGTAGGGGCGCGTGACGTCCTCCCCCCACTTCTGGAACCGGCGGAAGAGTAGGCAGATGTGGCGGGCTTCGACCGGGACCGGATCCTCCGGACCCTCCCGTTCCGTCACGACCCATCCCGACTCGCGGACCAGCCAGCGCACCATCTCCCCGACCGCGACGGCGAGCGATTCCTCGATCTCGATTCCCCGGACCTTTCCGAAGCGTCCGTACGGCTTCGGCACCGGCAGGGCGATGATGGCGGGCTGGTTCCCGGTGTCCGCGCGGAAGGGCGCGAGCGGCACATACGCCGCCTGGCTCCCGTCCTCGCTCGCCTTCATGCGCGCCGCGAACGCCCCGTTCACGGCGTCCTGCAGCCGCGGCTGCGACCGGAAGCTCGTGGACAGGTGCAGCACTCGGGCATTCGCGTCCTGCAGGCGGCGTTTGGTCCTCTCGTACAGCATCACGTCCGCCCGGCGGAAGCGGTAGATCGACTGCTTCGGATCGCCGACGACGAAGAGCTTGCCGCTCGCGGGCACGATGTGCTCCGCCCGCGTCTCCTCCGGGTCCCCGCCGCACAGGAGGAGGAGGATCTCGACCTGCAGCGGATCGGTGTCCTGGAACTCGTCGACGAAAAACCGCGTGAAGCGGTGCCGGTAGTGCGCCCGGATCTCGGCATTGTCGCGCAGGAGGTCCCGCGCCCGGATCAGCAGATCCACGAAGTCGAGGCGCCCATCGCGCCGCTTGGCCCTCTCGTACCGTTCCGTCACGGGCCAAAGTTCGTCCCGGAGATGCGCCGCCAGATCCGCGTCCGCCGTCTGCAGGATCTCCTGGACCTCCCCCCGGACCGCGTCGCGGCGCGCGACGACATCGGCCTTGGCGAGTCCGCCGCCGAAGTCCCGCGACCGAAACCCTCGCCAGAACCAGCCGCGCCAGCGCGCCCCCACGAAGGACCGCAGCCAGGCTTCCAGGTAGTCGTAGTCGCGTCCGCGCGTCTGCTCCCGCCGTTCAATCTCGCGCACCCCGCGTTCGATGTTGCGCAGATTCTGCGTGAGAAAGTCGTCCGGGCGGGAGGCCAGCGGGGCGAAGGCTGCGAGTTCCCGCAGGAGGTCGAGGGCGCGGTCGAGTTCGGCCTCCCGGTCCCACTCGGGTCTGGACCACGGCGCGTCGAAGTCGCGCTGCTCGACGAGACTGCCGGCCGCCGCCCGCAGGGCCGCGCGTGGACCGCCCGAATTCCGCGGATAATGCCGGCGCAACGCCCGTCTCACGCCGGGACCGGGGTCCGCCAGAGCGCCCTCGAACCAGCCCTCGAAGGCGCAGTCAAGGAGACGGCCGGCTTCGTCCTCGGCGGCGACCCGGAATGCCGGATCGACGCCGGCCTCGATCGGCCGCTCGCGCAAGAGGTCGGCACAGAAGCCGTGGATCGTGCCGATGTGAGCGAGTTCCAGGTGGCCGAGCGCACGCGACAGACGGTCACGGGCTTCCCCGTCCTCCTCGCCCAGCCGCGCCTTCTCGATCGCCGCCCGCAGCCGGAGCTTCATCTCGCCGGCCGCCTTCTCGGTGAAGGTGACCGCGACGATGTTCTCCAGCGTGCCCCTGTCGTGCCTCAGCACCTCGACGATCCGGCCCGTGAGCGCGGTCGTCTTCCCCGTCCCCGCCGCCGCCTCGACGAAGAGCGTGTCGTCCAGGTCGTGCCGGATCGCGTCGCGGGCCTCCTGGTCGGCGAGCCTGCCGGGCCGCGTCACGGGTACTCCCGCAGGCGCCGCAGATCGACCGGTGGAGGCTTGCGCCGGGTGCGGAGTTCCTCGTCGGGCCCGCAAATCCGCCGGTAGTCGCACCAGTGGCAGGCGTCCTCCCGCGGGAGCGCCGGGAAACTCCCGGCCTCGAAGGCTCCGCTCACGATTTCGCTCAGAACCCCCGCCGCTTCGAGCGCCCTGTCGTCGAGCGGCACGACGTGGTCCCGGAATTCGCCATCCGCCGTGCAGTAGTAGAGCCGGCCCGATTCCACGCGCTGTTCCGGGAACAGCTTCTGCGCGGCGAGCGCGTAGAGGACCGGCTGCAGGAGTTCGCCTCCCTGGATCGTCGCGCCCGCCTTCGCCCGGTGCCGGCCGGTCTTGTGATCCGTGACCCGCAGAACCCCGGCCGGGGTCCGTTCGATGAGGTCGATGGCGCCGCGGAGCTTCAGCCCGACGGCGAGGTCGACGGGATCCTCCACGGAGTGCGCGTCGCGGTTGGGGTCCCGCGGGAGCCCGAAGGAAAGCTCGAAGCGCCACGGCTCGAACGGCGACCCGCTGTCGCTCTCGCGCTGCAGCCACTCCCGCAGGTCCTGCCGGATCGCTTCGATGCCGTCGTCCCAGACCCGGTCGATCGCCGGCACGAGACGGTCGCGGAAATCCTCCGCCACCTTGTCGAGCACCTCCTCGAGAAGTTCGGATACCCGCGCGTCGTTCTCCGGCCCCACCGGAAGGAGAGGCCGCTCCTTCGTGCTCTCGGCCTGAAGCCGGGTCAGGAGTTCGAACTGAACCTGGTGGACGAGCGAACCGCGCTGCAGCGGGTCGAGCGCCTCGATCCCGACCGGCGCCTCCCGCGGACGCAGGCCCTGGATCGCCTGCAGATAGAAGCGGTACGGACACGCCGCGAAATGCTGCAGCGCCGTGGCCGAATAGGGACGCGCGTCGGGCGACCGCTCCGCCAGCGCTCCCGCGGCCCGCTCGGAGAGCTGCACGAGTCCGTCCGCCCAGGTCCAGCGCGGCACCTCCCAGCGGTAGGCGCGGAAGCGGAGGGCGCGCGCAAGGTGGGGGTTCGAATGAAGGAGATGACCCGCGGCTTTCACCGCGCGTTCGCCGCGGAGATCGTGCCGGTCGAGTTCGTCGAGCACCGCGAGGTCGTACTCGGCCTCGTCGATCGCCAGCGCGCGGGATTTCGGCGCGGGCCAGCCGATCCGCGCGTCGGAGACCTCCTCCGCCCGCTGTGTCAGCTCCTCGAAGCCGGGCAGCCGGCCCTCCGCGGCCTGAATCGCCTCGAGTGCGTAGAAGGAGGGGACCCGGGGCCGGGTCTTCATGGCGTCGATGCGCGGGTACGAGAGCACGACCTGCTTCCGCGCCGCCCCGACCGCGAGCCTGAAGGCGAGACGCTCCTGCTGGACGCGGTCGTCGTTCGTCGGGAGACGCCCGGGAGCCAGCCGGTGACGCATCTCGTCGAGCAGGATCGGGTCTTCCCCGATCTTGGGAGGGAACACGCGTTCGGCCATGCCGGGGACGAACACGACATCGAAGACGAGCCCCCGTGCCGCGTCGATGGGACCGATGAACACGCAGCCGTAGCGGTTCGCGGGCGGAGGCTCGGAGACCTCCGACAGCCGGTGCGTGAGAACGCGCAGGACCTCGTCCAGCTTCACCGGGCCCAGGGGCCCCATCGGCCCGAGTTCGGACAACGCGGCGAGCACGTTGCCGGGCCGCCGCAGCGAGCGCGTGGCGAGGCGGGTCAGCGCGGCCAGCCAGCTCTCCCAGCGGGCCTCCGCGGGCAGTTCGGACAGCTCCGACAGCAACGGCAGCGCATACTCCCGGAGGGAGGCGAGATTGGCGCGCATGCCATCGATCCGCGCGAGACGCGGGTTTTCGGCGTCCTCCGCCTCCAGCGCGGCACGCTTGAACCCGAGTTCCGCGGCGAGGCCATCGAGTCGCCGCTCCCAGCGCTCGAGGCCGCCGACGACGGCCGCGTCGACGAGCAGCGGCTCCCAGCGTCGCGGCACCCGCTCCGCGTCATCTCCTCCGCCCGGCACCTCGCCGATCGAGACGTACTCCGAAAAGCGAAGCGCCGAGTAGTCTTCGGCCCGGCAGCGAAGCAGGGCCAGAAAAGCCCGGCCCGCCGGGTCCGGACGCCGGACGCCGGACGCGAACCAGGGGCGGATTCCCGCGCGATTGAGCGCTTCCTCCAGGTATGGTCGGTAATCTTCGGGCTGCCGGAGGAGGATCGCGCACCGGTCGAAGGGGGTTCCGGCCTCGGCGAGCGAGGTGAGCCGGCGGGCGATCTCCACGGCCTCCCGGCCCTCGCCGGGAGCGGAGAACACGGTGACCGCATCGTCCGTGGCGGACGCGGACGGCGCCGCGCCGAAAAGGTGCGCGTGAAGCCGTCCGATCGCCCCGCTGGCGGCCCCATTGGCCCGGACCGGATCGGACGGGCGCGCACCCGCCTCCTCCAGCGCCCGCAGCGTGCGGTCATCCCCCTCGGGCACGGTCGCAAGCAGCTCGCAGCCTCGCTCGATGAGCACCGCGACGAATCTCGCCTCCAGCTCCGTCCAGATCCGGGCGTCCAGAATCAGGAACCGGTCGTCCACGCCGCGCGGCCGGGCGTCCGCATCGCCGAGCGCCGATAGCGCGGTCTTGAACACGCCGGCTCGATCCGCCAGCCCCGCCGCCCTCCATTCCGTCTCGACCGCTTCGAAGAAGGCGGCGAGGTCCGCGTCGACGGGGGCGACACCGGACGGCGCGATGCCCGCCATGCGGAGAGCCTCCACCGCTCGCCCCACGGCGCGCACGAAGCCGGGCGTGTCCGACACGGCCGCCAGGCGGCCGAGCTTTCGCCGATCGAGCCCCGCCAGCGCCCGCGCCACGATGGCGTCGCGAGCCACCGCATCTCCGATCGCCCGTCCGTCGGACGCGAGCCGCGAGAGAGCGGCCTCGCGGGCCAGGCGGCGCAGCGTCGTGCGGCGCCAGCCCATCGCGGCCCCGGCGGTCCGGACCCGGCGCAAAAGCAGCTCGTGCGGCCCGGACAGCGTCTCGCCGATGACCGTCACACCCTCCGCGCACGGTTGCTCCCCGAGCCATTCCCACGCGGCGTCGAAGCGCACGGCGGCGGTTGGGGAGACGATGAAGCGGGCGGAAGGAGCGGGCATGACCCCAACCTATCGCCGCGACCGCAACGCGCTATCAACGACCCCGCGGACCGGGCCCTGCTTGACGCCGCCAAGCGCCGCGGACGATTCTCAGAAATGACGCTCCCACACCGCCTCATCTCCGCGTAGCCGCCCGTGGCCGCCATCGACCGCCGCGACTTCGTGCGGGGCGCCGCGCTGACCGGCGCCGGGCTCGCCCTCGGCTGCGCGGGGGATGCCCGGCAGGCGGAGCGGGCGCCGGCAACCGGCGACTCGGCCGGGGAGGCGCCGGATCGCCCGCTGCTCATCGACCGGGCCAGCGTCTTCGACGTCCGCGACGGCGCCATGCGCCCGGACACGAGCGTGCTCGTCCGGGACAGCCGCATCGAAGCCGTCGCCCCTGCGGCCGAACTGAACGCCGACTCCGACGCCGCCCAGGGCGCGACGCGCATCGACGGGGCCGGCCTCTTCGTTCTCCCCGGACTCATCGACGCGCACGTTCACGTCACCCACATCCTCTACCAGTCGCACATGACCGGCGACGAGGTCCTGCCCTTCTACCTCGGACACGGGGTGACGTCCATCCGGAGCACGGGAGACAACGTCCCGGCACAGCGCCTCATCGAGCGCTACGCCGACGACCACCCGGAGATCTCTCCCAACGTGTTCCGCTGCAGCTTCCTCATCGACGGCAACCCGCCCTGGCACCCCGACGTCGGCTGGTACCTGGCCTCTCCCGCCGACGTGGACCCCTTCGTGGCGGACATGGCGGCGTGGGGCGTGAAGACGCTCAAGATCTATGTCGGGACCGGGCGCGACGTGGGGCGCCGCGTGATCGAGGCCGGCCATGAACACGGCCTCGTCGTGAGCGGACACCTTCTCGACTATCACACGGCCGACGCCGTCCGCGACGGGCTCGACTGCGTCGAGCACATCTACACGGTGTCCAACTTCCTCCTCGACGACCCCGACGACCGCCATTCGATCAACCTCGACTCGGACGAGGCGCGCCGCCTCATCGACGTCATCGCCGAGCACGGAGCGCGCGTCGATCCGACTCTCATGGTCTTCTGGGGCACGCTCCTCTTCATGGACCTCCCGGAGGTCTACGGACACCCCGACCACGACCCCATGCCGACCCGGCTCAAGACGTTCTGGGACAGGGACCGGGAGCGCAGGAGCCTGGACTGGGGCGCGGCGCCGGTCTCCGTGCGCGAGGGGACGTGGGAAAAATACCTGCGTCTCACCGGCATGCTGCATGAAGCGGGCGTGCAGTTGCTCGTGGGGACCGACGCCCCGGAGCCGCAGGTCGCGCCGGGCGCCTCGCTGCACCACGAGATGGAGTTTCTCGTCGAAGCCGGCATGCCGGCCCGAGAAGTCCTGTCCGCCGCCACGCTCGAGAACGCGCGGATTCTGAAGGAGGACGGGAACCGCGGCGCCGTCGAGGCCGGGCTGGAAGCCGATCTCGTGCTCCTCGAAGCGGACCCCCTCGAGGACATCCGCAACACGAGGCGCATCCGGACCGTAGTGCGCGCCGGACGCGCCCTCGACCCCGCCGGGATCCTGGCGGCGGCGCCGACCGAGTAATCCCCGCAACCGGAGACGCCCCATGCCCGCCTATGGAGCATACATCGTCCACACGCTGCTTGCGGCGGGCTGCGCGGTGGCGGCCGTCGTCCCCCAACCTCTTCCCGGTCAGGAGATTACGATCGTCGCCGTCGGAGACATCGAATGGTCGCGGGCGACGAAGCCCCCGACCGTGTACTACGACGCGGCCCAGTCCGGCCGCAGCAACGTGCTCTGGCACCGCGGCGACGGCTGGATCCGCGTGCCCTACGCCGCGACGCCGGACTCCCGCGACCTTCTCGAAACGGCGCTCGACACGACGCTGATCACGGAAGACGCGCACCACCTCCGCGCCCATCACTACGGTCTCTCCTTTGAGGATGGGCAGGAGGAGGCGCGCTATCCGTTTCACGGCTCGGCCGATCTCCTGCGCGACGCGGACATCGCTTTCGCCAACCTGGAGACGCCGCTCTCGGACGACGCCCGCTGGAGCGGCGCCTTTCGCACACCCGCAGCCTTTGCCGACGCCCTCGCCTGGGCAGGGATCGATGTCGTGGCGACGGCCAACAACCACTCGCTCGACGCCGAAGGGGAAGGGCTCCTCGACACGATCCATCACCTGCGCCGGGCCGGGGTCGGCCATGCCGGCACGGGACGTGACCTCGCCGACGCCCGCCGCCCCTACATCATCGAACGCGGCGGGCTCCGGGTCGCGTTTCTCGCCTACGCGCAGTTCGTGAACGACGGCGGCTCCTCGTTCGCGACACCGAGCCAGTCGGGGGTCGTCCCCATGGACCCGCTCCTGATTCGGGAAGACATCGCCCGCGTACGCGACCGCGTGGATTTCGTCGCGGTGAGCTTCCACTGGGGGATCGAGAACAGCCAGGACGTGCATCCGGGCATGCGGGACTTCGCGCACGACGTCCTCGACGCGGGCGCCGACGCCATCCTGGGACACCATCCCCACGTTCCACGCGGGATAGAGGTTCGCGACGGCAAGCCGATCGTTTATTCGCTGGGGAACTTCATCTTCGGGCATGGGCACGACTACTGGATGGACAACATCGCGGTCCGCCTGCACCTGGGCGCGGATGGCGTCACCCGGCTGGATGTTCTTCCCATCGCGGGGCGCGGAGACGCCCTGTCCCAGCCGTATCTGCTCGATGGCGAAGCCGCCCGCTCCCTGCTCGAGGACATCCGCGCGCGCTCGGCCGGGTTGGGGACCACACTGCGCATCGAAGGGGACGCTGGAGTCATCGAAGTCGCCCGCTGAAATCCGGCCAGCGGCGCCGGATCTCGACGGGGCAGGTCCGGGCACCGACATTGCACTGCCGGCCGCGCGGACGGCTTCGGCCGGTGACGAGACGGCGGGTGCCGCAAAATCCAGTCAGGAGGAAGACGATGAAGACACGACTCTGGACCCTCATCCTTCCCCTCGCCGCGGGACTCGCCTGCGCGGACGCGAGCCGGGACGATGCGTCCGCGGGAGCCGTCGAACTGGGGGCGCTCGACGCCGTATTCGCGGATTACAGCGCTTCGGACGGCCCCGGATGCGCCTTCGCGGTCTCGCGGGATGGGCAGCAGGTCATGGCCCGGGCTTACGGCTTGGCGAACCTCGAGTGGGACCTGCCGAACACGCCGGAGACCGTGTTCGAGCCGGGCTCGGTCTCGAAGCAGTTCACCGCGGCGGCCACGATCCTGCTCGCGCTGGACGGACGCATCGACCTCGACGACGACATCCGGGAGTACTTCCCGGAGATGCCCGACTACGGCGAGCCCATCACGGTGCGGATGCTCATCCATCATACGAGCGGGCTCCGCGACTGGGGGTCGGTCGCCGGCATCCACGGCTGGGCGCGGACGACCCGCATCCACACGCACAAGCACGCGCTCGACATCGCGAGCCGCCAACGCGCCCTCAACTACGAGCCGGGCCGCTACTACTCGTACACGAACACCGGCTACAACCTCCAGGCGATGCTCGTGGAGCGGGTGACCGGACAGACCTTCGACGAGTTCTCGCAGGAGCGGATCTTCCGCCCGCTCGGCATGACGAAGACGCAGTGGCGCGACGATTTCACCGAGATCGTCGAGGAGCGCTCGATCGGATACCGGCGCGGCGACGACGGCGAATGGCACATGCTGATGCCGTTCGAGAACGTGCACGGGAACGGCGGCCTGCTCACCACGGTCGGCGACCTCCTCCGGTTCACCCGCAACCTCGACACCGGCGAGGTCGGCGGGCCCGAGTTCATCCGACTGATGCATGAGCAGGGGATGCTCGACTCCGGGCGGCAGATCAGCTACGCCGGCGGGCTCTTCGTGGGCGACTACAAGGGCGTGCGCGAGGTGCAGCATTCCGGAGGCACCGCGGCGTACCGGGGCTTCCTCACGCGCTTCCCCGACCACGGTCTCGCGGTGTCCGTGATGTGCAACGTGGGCGAGGCCAACCCCGGCGGGCTCGCCCGCGCGGTGGCCGAACTCTACCTCGGCGACGCCATCGACGAGGAGGCGCCGGAGGATCCGGCGGGGGCGGACGTCGATCCGGCCCGCGTCGCCGCGTTCGCCGGCGGATACCGCGACACCCGCACGGGTCAGTTCATGCAGTTGACGGCGGACGGCTCCGCGCTCCGGCTGGGCACGGGGCCGGGCGGGATGTCCCTCGCGGCCATGAGCGAGACCGAGTTCGCCTCGCCGGCGGGCGTATCCATCGTCTTCGACGCCGCCGCCGGCGACGGCGCGAGGCCCGGCGCGATCATGGACACGCCCGTCGCGGACGACGTGAGGATCGAACCGGTGGAGGGGTTCGAGCCCAGCGCGTCGGATCTGGCCGCCTACGTGGGCGCCTACCACAGCGACGAGGCGGAAGTGACGTACTGGGTCGAGGTCGAAGACGGCGGGCTCGTGTTGAAGGACCGGTATGGGGACGGGCCGTCGCTGACACCGGTCTATCCCGACGCGTTCAGGCAGGGAGGCAGCACGTTCATCTTCCGGCGCGACGACACCGGCCGGGTCACGCAGGCAAGCCTGAGCCAGGGACGCGTCTGGGACCTGCGCTTCGAACGGGTGCAGTAGCGCGGCGCGGACATCGCGGGGCCGCTGCCGGGGCTGCTAGCAGTCGACAAGGATCTTTCCGTCCGCGCGGCCTGACTCGAGGGCCTCGTGTGCGGGCGCCGTCTCCGCGAGCGGGAAGGTGGCGGCGATCCGCACGTCGAGTTGTCCGGCCGCGAGCCACGTAGTGAGATCCCGGACCGCGGCGCGGCGGGCGGCGCGCGGCAGCAGGTATCCCTGCACGAAATGGATGCGCAGGTCCTTGAAGGCGAGCGGATAGTAGGCGAGCGGCAGTTCCGGGCCGGAGGTTGACGAGTACGATGCGATCGTCCCGTTCTCCCGCAGGACCGCGACGTCCGTCTGGAGGTTCGCGGCGAGGTCCACCTCGATGATGCGGTCCACCCCTTCCCCATCAGTGAGGTCCAGCAGCCGGCCGGCGACGTCCTCCCGCCGGTAGTCGATGGCGTGCCTCGCGCCGCCGCCCAGCGCGACCGCCGCCTTGGCGGCGCTGCTCACCGTGGCAATGACTTCGGCGCCGCCCAGCGTGGCGAGTTGCACCGCCAGGTGGCCGACGGCCCCGGCTCCTCCCTGCACGAGGATACGCTTCCCGCCCACGTGCCCGTCCCCGTACACGGCGTAGTGCGCGGTGCTCCCCGGCACGCCGAGACCCGCCCCGTCAGCGAAGGACGCGTTGTCCGGCAACGGCACGGCCTGCACCGCCGGCACCGCCGTGTACTCCGCCGCCGTTCCGAACGGGCGGCCGCCGCTCTGGGCGTTCCACAGCCAGACGCGTTCGCCGACGCGGGCCCGGTCCACCTCCGGCCCCACCGCGTCGATCGTTCCCGATCCGTCGGAGTGCGGTACGATGCGCGGGTGAGGCATCGAGAGGCCGATCCAGCCGGCCCGCCGCTTGGTGTCCGACGGATTCACGCCCGAGGCGGCCAGCCGCACGCGAACCTCTCCCGCCGCCGGCACGGGCGCATCCTGATCCCCGAATTGGAGCACGTCCGGCGCGCGGCCGGTCCGCTCGTACCAGATCGCTTTCACGCCCCTCCTCCCGGTAACATTCCCGCGCCCGCCGCGCGGGGGTACCGCCATGAGGCCCCCACCGCGCGGGTGCGCCGCAATGGGGCACGCGGCGCCTCCGCGTGCAACGCCCCATCCACTCTCGAATCTTGTACATTCCCGGCTTCACCGGCGCGGGACCGCCGGGGGAGCACACGCCCGGGACGCCCGCCGCGGGGCCTCGGGGCTGCCGGGAGACGCTCGTGAACGGAGAGATGCCGTGAGACTCGAGGGCGCCGTCGCGCTCGTGACCGGGGGCGCGCGCCGGCTGGGCCGGGCGCTGTCGCTGGGCCTGGCCGAGGCCGGGTGCGACCTCTTCATCCACTACCGGAGTTCGGCCGCGGCGGCCGGGCGGGCGGCGAGCGACGTGCAGGCCCTGGGGCGCCGCGCGGCGACGGCTGCGGCGGACCTCTCGCACCCGGAGCAGATCGACGACCTGTTCGCGGCGTTAGACGCGGCGTTCGGGCGCCTCGACGTCCTCGTCAACTCCGCCGCGAGCTTCGAGCGTACGCCCTTCGGCGAAGCGACGGTCGCCGAGTGGGACGCCGCGCAGGCGCTCAACCTGCGCGCTCCCTTCCTCATGACGCAGCGGGCCGCCGTCCGCATGCGCGCCGTGACCGAGCGGCGCGGAACTCATGGGGAACCTCTGGCGCCCGGCGTCATAATCAACATGTCGGACATGTCGGCGCTCGCCGCCTGGAAGGGGTTTGCGCCGCACGGGGTCAGCAAGGCCGGACTGCTGCACCTGACGGCGCTGGCCGCCCGCGAACTGGGGCCGGAGGTGCGCGCGAACGCGATCGTTCCCGGCCCGATTCTTCCGCCTCCCGGCGAGACGGAGGAGGACGCGGCCTGGCGGGAGAAGGGCCGGAGGACCCCGCTCGGGCGGACGGGCGATCCGGCGTACGTGGCGCACGCGGCGCGGTTCCTGGCCGAGAACGACTATGTGACGGGAGCGACGATCCACGTGGATGGCGGCGAACATCTGCTGACGGGAGGGGCGCGCTGATGGCGTCTGATACGGTCCTCATCCGGGACCTCCTCATCCGGGGAATCATCGGAGTCAACGACTGGGAACGCGAGAAGAAGCAGGACATCGTGATCAACCTGTCGCTCTCGGTGGATGCCCGGGCCGCGGGTGAATCCGACGACGTCGCGGATGTGCTCAACTACCGGACGCTGACGAAGCGCATCATCGCGCACGTCGAAACCGCCCAGCCGTATCTCGTGGAAGCGCTCGCGCACCAGATCGCGCGGATCGCGATCGTCGACTTCGGCGCGGCGCGGGCGAAGGTCCGCGTGGAGAAGCCCGGCGCACTGCGCTACGCGCGCTCGGTGGGGGTCGAAGTCGAGCGGACGGCGGCGGACTACGCGTGAACGCCTTCCCCCGGACCATTCTCCTCACGCTGGGCTCGAACATCGACCCCGAGCGGCACATCGTCGCGGCCCTCGAGGCGCTCGACGAACTGCTGGGCATCGAGGGAGCCTCGCCCATCTACGAAGCGGACCCGGTCGGGAACCCCGGGATGCCGCGCTTCCTGAACGCGGCCGTGCGCATCACGACCGACCTCTCCCCGGGGGAGCTGAAGTTCGAGGTCATCCGACCGCTGGAGCGCCGCCTCGGACGGGTGCGGACGGCCGACCCCAACGCCCCTCGCACGATCGATATCGACATCGCCGCGGTGCAGGGTCTGGTCGTCGATCAGGACGACCTGCAACTCCCGGACCCGGAGATCCCGACGCGGGCCCATCTGGCGGTGCCCCTGGCCGATGTGGCGCCGGAGTTCCGCCATCCCGACCTCGGGATCACCCTGGGCGAAATCGCGGCCCCCTTCCGCCACGAGCCGGGGCTCGCGCGACGCGACGATGTCCGGTGGCCGTGAACGCGGTGCAACCGTACCTTCCCGTCCCATGATTCCGTCCACGGCGCCCCCGATCCGGGGGACCCGCCGCGCCCCGGTCCGGGGCAAGAACGTCGCCCACACCCTGCTTCTTCTGGGCCTTGTCGCCGCGCCCGCGGTGCACGCTCAGGCATCCCCTCCCGCCGGGGCGACGGACGGGAACGCGACCGCGACCATCGACACGATCGTCATCAGCCGGCAGGACGTATTCCCGGAGGACGCCGCCGCCGGAAACTTCATCTACCGGCTCGGCAACGGATTGCACGGGACGACGCAGCCCTGGGTCATCCGCCGCGAACTGCTCCTGGGGCCGGGGACGCCCTACGACTCGCTTCTGGCCGCCGAGAGCGAACGAAACCTCCGCCGCCTCGGCCTCTTCCGCCGCGTCCGGGTGGATACGGCGCGCGTCGACGGAAAACTCGCGCTCAGCGTGAGAACGCGCGATGCGTGGAGCCTGCAGCCCCGCTTCACCGGACGGCTCGCGGCGGACGGCACGCTGACCGGCACCTTCGGAGTCACCGAAATCAACCTCGCGGGCAGCGGAAACGCCATGCGGGTGTGGTACGTCCGCGACACCGACCGCGACGGAATGGACCTCCGGCTGACGTCGAACCGACTGGCCTCCACCCGGCTCGCGGCCAACGCGACGTGGCTGAACCTGTCGGACCGCGACGTCATCGCGTGGTACCTGTCGAACCCCTTCCGCGCGCTCTCGGACCGCTCGGCCTTCTACTACGAGGGACGGGACTTCCGGGGGCGGATCCCGCAGTACGTGCGGCACAATCCCGACGACCTGCAGACGATCGAGTGGCGGCGGCGAGCCCAGATCCACCGCCTGACCGGGGCGGTGGCGCCGGTCGCAAGTCCACAGGGGTTCTTCCGAATCGGGGCGACGCTCGAAATCCGACACGAGGAGCACCTGCGGATGGAGCATCCCGGCATCGACGTGGACAGCCTCGACGCCACGGTGCCGGACTCGGTGTACGGACTCATCGGCGTGTATGCCGATTGGCGACGCGCCCGCTTCGAGCGCGTGGAGCGTTTCAACGGATTCTCCGAGGAGGACCAGGATCTCAGCGACCGCGTGTTCGTGTCCGTCAAGCTCGCGCACGAACGCCTGGGATACCGGTCGACCGGCATCGGCGCACGCCTGCGCCTGTCGTCCGGAAGGCGGGCGGGCCCCGCGATTCTCAAGGGTGCGCTCGACGGCGGCGGCCTCTTCAACTCGGCGGGCCTCGACTCGGGCTACGTATTCGGCACGGGAACGGCGGCGCTGCGGGAGACGGAGCGGAACACGACGTTCCTGCAAGCGTCCGCCGGGGTTCAGGAGTCGCCCCGCCCCGGCTCCGAGCACGACATCGGCTTCCAGGTATTGCCGCGCCTCTGGGGTCCGCACGCATTCGTGGGCACCCGCACCGTACGCGCCACGCTGGAACATCGCTCCTACCTGGTGGACAACTTCTACAACCTGTTCGGGCTCGGCGTAGGCGCCTTCGTCGACTATGGAGGCGCCTGGTATCCGGATCAGGATCGGAGGTTGGGCGGGAACGTCGGGGTCACCGTGTTCGGAGGATCGCCACTCTCATCCTTCGCGCAGGTCACGAACCTCAATATCGGCTACCGCTTCGGCGGAGGAATCGGTGACAGCGAAAGATCGAGGTGGGCCTTCAGCGCCGGCGGCGGGTTACGATTCTAGCTGACCTTCCAGGGTGGAAGGACGCCGCTAGGGTAGGAGGATGCCGCCGGCCACGAGGAGTTGCTGTCCCCCCTCGAGTTCGTACCTCGCCTCGACGAAGGGCGTGAACCCCTCGAGCGGAAACCGGAAGCCCGCGACGAGGTTCATCCCGAAGAGCCGCTCCCCTGTATCCGCTGTATCCGCCCCGGTATCCGCCGCCCCGTCCGGCGGAACCGACTGCCACGCCACGTTCAGTCCGCCGCCGACATAGGGAACGAGGTTCGTCACGTCGCGGAACGAGAGATCCCCGAGCACGTTGAAGTTGAGTTCGCGGTAGTCGTAGTCGCCGCCGGGGTCGCCGAGACCCGAGTCGGGGAAGAAGTAGTCGAACGAAGCGGCGATCCGGATCCCGGGGGCGATCCAGGGCAGCGACATCTGCGCGCGCGGGCCGATGCCGAAGTCCGCGTCGTCGCCGAAGGTGACCTGGCCCCCGACCTTGACTTCCTGCGCGGCGAGCGGCGTCCCGCCCAGGACGATCCCCAACAGGACGACCAGCGATCCCGGCCCGCCTCCACGCATGTAACTCCCTCCGTCTCTCATTCTCGCCATGGGTCTCGATTCCCGGTCTCGATTCCGGTCTTGATTCCTCCCGCCCTCCGACAGGAGTGGGACGCCGCCGGGGCCCGGACGGTTGCACCCGGCCCGCCGATCCCGAACTTTCGTCCACCGACCCGCGTACGAGGACCGATGGAAAGACTCCGCATCCCCAACCTGGCGACGTACCTCCCGGTCGCGCCTTCCGATCTGCTGCTCGCCGCCCCCGTCGCGGCGCGGGTGCTCTTCGGTCTGAGCCCGGCCGGACGGGCGGTGCAGGCCGCGGCGCTCGGCGTGTACGCGGGCAGCGCGCTCATCGACTGGGCGGTTCGGGCGGACGCGCGCCGCGTGGATTTCGAGGCTGCGTTCGGCTTCGACCCGCTCTCCTCTCCCCCGGCGTCGGAGGAAGAACGGAGACGCGATGTCGAAGGGCTCGTGGAGCGGCTGAACGCAAACTACGTGCCGATGGATACGCCGCGGAAGGAACTGGCGAAACAGGTCGATCTCTGCCTCACCGATTTTCTGGCGGAACTCACCGGCCAGCGCCTGGAGACGAGTACGCGGGTCCGGGAGTTCATGCTCGCGCAGATCGTCTTCCCGTTCGCGCTCGGGGCGGCGGACCCGCTGACGGGCGACGTCGCGATCTTCAGGAGCACGGGCATCTTCGAACCCCATGTGATCGCGCACGAGTTCTGCCACCGGAAGGGATACCTGAAGGAAGTCGAGGCGCAGGTCCTCGGCTACCTCGCGCTCGTACGTTCGGGTGAGCCGGTGCTCGAGCAGTCGGCGCACTGCGAGCGCCTGGACCGCCACCTCTGGGTGCTGGCGGAGCGGGACGCCGCCGCCTACAACGGCCTCCTCGCCGACCTCGGACTCCGGGAGGAGTTGAAGGACGCGTTCGCCGCGCGCCACCCGGCGGAGGGTCCGGTCAGCGGCGTCGTGGGTCCGATGATGAAGAATGCCTACAACGCGCGCATGAAGCTCACGGGCCAGAACGGCCTCTCCGATTACGATGAGGGCTTCACGAACTTCCTCCTCGCGATGGAGCGAGCCGCCGCTTCGTGAACCTCCAGGATCCGGCCCTCACCTTCGCCCTGGCCATCACCGCGGGCGTCGTGGCGCAGTCGCTGGCGCGGCACGCGCGCGTTCCCGGAATCCTCTTCCTGCTCGCGACCGGCATCCTCCTCGGGCCGGAGTTCGCGAACATCGTGCGGCCCGACACGCTGGGCGAGGGTCTCAATCCCATCGTCGGGCTGGCGGTCGCGGTGATCCTCTTCGAGGGGGCGCTGCAGCTCAACCTCGACCGGCTGCGGCGCGAGGCGCTGACGATCCGGCGGCTGATCACGCTCGGCGCGCTGGTCACGATCGCCGGGGCCGCCGTCACGGCGATGCTCGCGCTGGGCTGGAGCCTCCGCATCGCGTTGCTGTTCGGGGCGCTCGTCTCGGTCACCGGTCCGACGGTGATCAACCCGCTCACGCGGCGGATCCGCCTGCGAAGCAACCTGCGGACGATCCTCGAGGCGGAAGGCGTGCTCATCGACCCTGTCGGGGCGATCCTCGCGGTCGTCGCGTTCGAGTTGGCGCTCGCGTCGACGGCGGGGGACGTGGGGGCCGGCTTCCTCGGCCTCGTCACGCGCCTGGGCCTCGGCTCGGCCATCGGCGTGGCGGGAGGATTCGTCATCGGCGGACTGCTGCGGATGCGGCGCGCCGTCCCCTCCGATCTCCGGAACATCTTCACGCTCGCCTGCGTCCTCGCCCTCTACCAGGGCTCACACGCCATCCTGCCCGAGAGCGGGATCATGACGGTGGCCATCGCCGGCCTCGTCGTCGGCAACATGGGCCCGCGGCACGCGCGCGAACTCGTCGAGTTCAAGGAGCAACTCACGTTTCTGCTCGTGGGACTCCTCTTCGTTCTCCTGTCGGCGGCGGTGGACCTCGGCGAGGTACGGGCGCTGGGCGCGGGCGGGATCGTGACCGTGGTCGTCCTCGTCGCCGTTGTCCGTCCCCTCTGCGTGCTCCTCTGTACCTGGGGCGCGGGCCTGAGCCGTAACGAGCAGGCGTTCCTGGCCTGGCTGGCTCCGCGCGGGATCGTCGCCTTCGCCGTCTCCTCGCTGTTCGCGGCGGAACTCGCCCACAGCGGGATGGAGGCGGAAGGCAGCCAGCTGCGAGCCATGGTCTTCCTCGTCATCGCCGTCACCGTCGTCGTCCTCGGCGGGACGGGCGGGCTCGTGGCGCGCCTGCTGGGGGTACGGAAACCGTCCAACCACGGGTTCGCGGTCGTCGGGGCGAATCCGATCGGACGCGCGCTCGCCCGCACCCTGCGCGCCGCCCGCACGGGGGACGCCCCGATCGTTCTCATCGACACGAACCCGACGGAGGCGGGGGCGGCGGAGAGCGATGGCTTCCGCGTCGTGCTCGGCAACGCGAACGAGCCGCGCGCGCTCCTGAAGGCGGGAGTCGAATCGCGCCGCGCCCTCGTCGCCCTCACGCCGAACGAGGGCGTGAACCTGCTCATCGCCAAGCGGGTCGAGGAAAGCTGCCCGGGCGTGGGCCGCCTCGTGGCCATCGATCCGCTCACGCCCGGCGTCGGACCCGAGCAGGTCGACGAGAGCGGCGCCTCCGTGCTGTTCGGGCTCGGCGTCGACCACGAGCGCTGGGCGCACGAGTTCCGGCGGGACCGCGTGGAGATCGAACCGCTCGTGTTCGAGGGCCTCGCCGGACTGCGCATCTCGCAGATCGAAGCGCTGGCCGACCGCCGGTCCCCTACCCTCGCCCTCGTGCATCGCCGCGGGAGGCGCGAACAGCCCGTGTCGAGCAGCACGACGCTGAAGCAGGGCGACACGGTCTGGTTCGGCTGGCTGCGCGGGCAGACGGAACTCGTGGAGGCGCGGCTCGCACGGGCCGGGTTCCGCCGCCCGGACGCCGGGCCGGCGGAGGGCGGCCGGGAGCCGGCGGAGAAGGATGCCCCCGGCTCCGGTGGCACGCTTCCGGCCGACGGGCCAGATTCGGAGCGATGAAAATTCATACCGCCCGCCGCACGCACGGCTTCACGGAATCCGTGATTCGGATGATGACCCGGCTCTCGAACGAGCACGGGGCCATCAACCTGTCGCAGGGTTTTCCCGACTTCGAGTCGCCCGACACGCTGAAGATCGGCGCCGCGCGCGCGATCTACGACGACGTGAACCAGTACGCGATCACGTGGGGCGCGAAGCGGTATCGCGACGCGCTCGCCGCGCGCTATCACGACTGGTACGGGCTCGACGTCGATCCGGAGGCGCACCTCACGATCACCTGCGGGGCGACCGAGGCGATGATGGCGGTGCTCCTGGCGGTCGTGGACCCGGGCGAGGAAGTCATCGTCCTCGAGCCCTTCTACGAGAACTACGGGCCGGACACGACGCTCTGCGACGCGACTCCCGTGTTCGTGCCGCTGACCCCGGAGTGGAAGATCGACTTCGACCGCCTGCGGGCGGCGTTCAGCGACCGGACGCGCGCCATCATCGTGAACACGCCGAACAACCCCACGGGCCGCGTGTTCAGCCGCGACGAACTCGAGAAGATCGCCATCCTGTGCCAGGAGTTCGACGCCTACGCGATCACCGACGAGGTCTACGAGCACATCCTCTACGACGGCGCGCGGCACATGCCGATGGCGACGCTCCCCGGCATGCGGGACCGGACGATCACGATCAGCGCCGCCTCGAAGACGTTCGCGGTCACGGGCTGGCGGATGGGGACGATCGTGGCGCACCCGGAGTTGTCGGACGCCATCCGGAAGGTCCACGACTTTCTCACCGTGGGGGCCGCGGCGCCTCTCCAGGAAGGCGTGGCCACCGGCCTCGAGATGCTGCCGCCGTCCTACTATGAGGGACTCGCCGACGTGTACGGTGCCAAGCGGGACCTCTTCTATCCGGCGCTCGTGGAGGCCGGGTTCGAGTGCCGCAAGCCGGAGGGCGCGTACTACGTTCTCGCCGACTTCTCGGACCTTTCCGACCTGCCGGACGACGAGTTCGCGTTCTGGCTCACGCGCACCGTCGGCGTGGCTCCCGTGCCGGGATCCAGCTTCTTCCACAACCCGGAGGATGGGCGCAAGCTCGTGCGGTTCGCCTTCTGCAAGACGGAGGCGCTGCTCGAGCAGGCCGCCGAGCGCCTCGTGACGATCAGAGCCCGGGTGTGAAGCTCCCCTCGGTCGAGCGGCTCGCCGCGGGGGCGTGGGCGACGGCGCGCCGGTTCCCCGTCGTCCTGGTCTGCGCGGTCGTCGCCGCCATCGCGGCGATGCGGGCGATCAACGCGGAGACGGCGCTCGAACTGCGCCTCGTCGCCACGGCCAGCCTCGGCCTCCCGCTGCTCACGGGGCTCACCCTGCTGGCGGAGCGGTGGAGCCTCGCCTGGCCGCGTCACTGGGCGCTGCGCGGCCTCGGCGTGGCCGTGCTCGCTTTCTACTACTGGCAGTGGCCGAACTGGGGCGAGAACATCGCCGGCCTCCGCCATTTTCACCTGACCGCGACCCTGCATCTTCTCGTCGCCTTCATCGCCTACCTCGGCGTCCGCGAGCCGAACGGCTTCTGGCACTTCAACCGCACGCTGTTCTTCCGGTTCGGCCTCGGGGCGATCTACACCGGCGTCCTCTTCGCCGGGCTCTCGATCGCCATGTTCGGCATCGAGAATCTGTTCAACATCGACATCGCCGATGAGAACTACGGCCGGCTCTTCTTCTTCCTCGGCTTCGTCTTTCAGACGTGGTTCGTGCTCGCGGGCGTGCCGGACGATTTTGAGCGACTGGAACGCCGCGACGACTATCCGGCGGGCCTGCGCGTCTTCGCCCAGTACGTGCTGCTCCCGCTCGTCGCCGTCTATCTGATCATCCTCACCGCCTACCTCGGGCGGGTCGTCATCACGACGACGTGGCCCAGCGGGTGGATCGGGCTTCTCGTCTCGGCCCTCGCCGCCTTCGGCATCCTGTCGCTCCTCCTCGTCCATCCCCGGCGCGGACAGGAAGGCCACGCGTGGATCGACACGTACGCCCGCATCTTCTGGATTCTCATCATCCCGTCCATCGTCATGCTCCTGCTCGCCATCGGGCAGCGCATCGAGCAGTACGGGATCACCGAGCGCCGGTATCTCCTTCTCCTCCTCGGCATCTGGCTCGCGGGCGCCGCGGTCTTCTACACGGTGACGCGGTCGCGCGAGATCAAGGGGATTCCGCTGACGCTGGCCATCATCGGGGCCGTCACCTTCGTCGGACCCTGGTCCGCCTACGCGGTGGCCGAACGGAGCCAGGTGGGCCGGATCGAGGATCTGCTGTCGACGCACGGAGTCCTCGCCGATGACCGCATCTCGCCGGCCGCCGCCGAGATCCCCCCCCAGGACTGGCAGCAGATCAACGACGTCCTGCTCTACCTGATTTCGTGGCACGGGACGTCCGCCATCGACGAGTGGTTCGAGGACGGCGTGGCGAGCGTGGACACGATCGGAGACGGAATGGCGGCCTCGTTGAGGGTCGCGGAGGCCGGACGCCGGGCGACGCTGATCGCGGATCACTTCGGGCTCGTGCCCTCCGAGGGACTGCTCGCGGACCCCTTCGGGTTCGTCGACATCTCGGTGCCGGAGGGGCGGCACGCCGCCATCGCCGTGTCCGGCTTCGACCGGGCCGTGTTCGAGCGGAACCTCCTGGGGGGACGCTACCCGTTCGAGGGCGACTCCCTCACCTTCGAGGCCACCGCGGACAGCCTCGGAACCACGGTCCGGCTCGGCGGGGTCGAACTCGCCACGGTGTCGTTCGCCGAACTCATCGCGCGCGCCGGGCGCTCCGGGACCACGACCGCGCCCGGGAGAGTGCAGCTGCCCCCGGACTCGCTTCGGCTCGACATCTCCGGGGCGGACGTGACGGCTCGCATCCAGGTCACGCTGCTACGGCTCTACGACGGCGACGGGGAGCCGCGGCCCACCCGCGTCACCGGCACGCTGCTCCTCACGCGCGGCGGGGACGGCCAGGACGGCGGGCAGGACGGCGACGACTCCCCGCCCTAGCCATCCGCCGTCGACGGCGGCGGACAACCTTTCGGATGGGGGCGCGGTCGTACGGGATGGAACCTGACCGCGCGCCTGAGCGTACGTTAGAAGATCGCGGACACTCGATCTTCCCTCCTGGAGCCGACGTGATGTTCATTCGAAGAGTCGCCGCTGCCTTCACCCTCTGGGCCCTCGCGATCTGTGTCTGGGCCGCCCTTTCCCACCTCACGAGTCTGCCCGGGCCGGCGAAGGCGAGCACGGCGACCCTGGAGGGAATCGCGAGCCTTGTCGAGCGGGCCGATCCGCCGGGCTCGCTTCGCACGCCGCGGTTCGCCGCGGAACAGTTGCGCCGCACGGCGCACACGGCCGGGCGCGTCAACGGAGGCATCGAGCGCGCCGTCGGGGCGTGGCTGGACCGCCTCGGGCACGACGCCGCCCACGGTCGGAACCGCCGCGTCGCCTCCGCCGTGCGGGTCGCCGAACCGAGTCCGCGGGTGGCCGTCAGCGACAATGGCCACATCACGATTCGGTTGGACGCGACCTCCGATGTGGCCGACGCGCGGATCGTGCGGATCGAGCGACTCGGCGCCCTGCGGATGGACGCGCGAGGTCCGTCGCCGGCACGACACGGAGGACTCTGGATCGACGGAACCGTGGAGGCTCCGGCCGGGTCTTCCGCGGGGGACGTCAGGCTGCGCGCCGCGAGACACGGGGAGACGTTCTCTCTCAAGGCCGCGGAGGCGGGATCCGCGCTGAACGAGGCGGAGGTCCAGTTGGAAGTCGATGCCAGCCTCGACCGCGAGAAGATCAAGGAGCGGCTCGAGAAGCTCCTCGATCTGCTGGAGGATCTGCAGAAGTTCGAGGGCGGGCGGTAGCGCGCGGACCCCGGACACGACGCGGACACGACGCGGAACCCCATGGCGCGCCGCGGCAGGCGGGCCGGGGCGGCCGGGATGCTGGCGGCAGCCTCGCTCGCGGGCCTCGTCCCCGCCGTGTACGCGCAGGCGATGCACACGGGCCACGCCGCATCGCCCGGAGACGGCCGGCCGACCACGTCGACGGCGAGCATCCGGATCGTCGATGACCCCGAACGCAAGGAACTCGCGGTCATTTTGGGGCCGATCGACCTCCCCGCCCGCTCCTCCCATCACATGGCCCAGCTGCCCGTGCAGGAAGGCGTCATCCCCTTCGACCTGACGATCCGCGGCTATCGCACGCACATCATCGACGGCGACGGCGAGCCGGTTCCGCGCGTCGTGCTGCACCACATGAACCTGCTCGATCCGGGGCGGCGGGAGCTGTTCCTGCCGATCATGCTGCGGGTCCTGGCCGCGAGCCACGAGACGCGGCCCGTGAGCTTCCCCGGATGGCTGTTCGGCATCCCGATGAGGGGCGGCTCGCGATTCCTCGCCCTCACCATGCTGCACAATCCGACGGCCACGGACTACGAGGACGTCACCGTCCACCTGACGCTGGAGTACGAGCGCCTCGCCTCCCTCCTCGCCCCCCTCCCCGTCTACCCGGTGGCGCCGTTTCATCTCGACGCGATGTACCCCGAGGTCTCCGCGACGAAAGCCTGGGACCTTCCGCCCGGACATTCGATCAAGACGTGGGAGGCGAGTCCCGCGATCCGCGGGCTCATCATCGGTCTCGGCGGCCACCTCCACGCGCACGCCTCCCGGCTCCGTTTCGAGAACCTGTCGACGGGCGACGTGCTGTACGACATCCGGCCGAAGCTCGACGAGGACGGGCACGTCGTGGACATCCCGTCGCTCACGTACCGGGGGCGCGGCGTGGGCGCGCTCGTCGTCCCGGAGCACCGCTACCGCATCACCGTCGAGTACCGGAATCCCTTCGACGCGGTGATCGAGGACGGCGGCATGGGTTCGATCGCGGGCGCCTTCATCCCGCTGGAGGATTGGCCCGCCGCCGATCCCCGGGAGGCGTTATTCTCCGCCGACTACGACTGGGTGCTCCGCAGTCAGGTCGAACACGGGGCCGTCAGTTCCCCCGGCGGTACTCCGCCCGGCCACCGATGATCGTGTAATCCACCGAGGTTTCCAGGATCTCGTCCGCGGGAATCGTGAGGATGTCCCGGGACAGGACCGTGATGTCGGCCAGCTTCCCGACTTCAAGCGTCCCCTTGAGGTCTTCCTCGAACGCGGCGTATGCGTTGGCCCACGTATAGGAACGCAGCGCCTCCTCCCGCGTCATCGCCTGCCCCTCGAAGAAGGTGTCTCCACCCTCGATCACGCGCGTGACCGTGCAGTGGAAGCTCGCCAGGGGGTCCGCGTCCTCGACCGGGACGTCCGTCCCGTTCGTCACGACCACACCGGCCCGCATGAAGTCCCGCCACACGTAGGCGCCGGAGCGCGCCCGGCCCGGCCCGAGCCTGAGGATGACCCAGGGCCCGTCGGAGCAGGCGTGGACGCCCTGCATCGAGGCGATGACCCCGAGTTCGGCGAAGCGCGGGATATCCGCCGGATTGACGTGCTGCGCGTGCTCGACCCTCCAGCGCAGGTCGCCCATCTCCGCGTGGTCGGCGAAGGTGCGCTCGTACAGGTCGAGCACCTCGCGGTTCGCGCGGTCGCCGATCGCGTGCGTATTCACCTGGTAGCCCCGCTCGATCGCCAGCCGCGCGATGCGCTCGATCTCCTCGGGCGGCGTCGTCGGCAGTCCGATCGACGACGGCATGTCCTCGTAGGGCTCGAGCAGCCAGGCGCCGTGCGACCCGAGCGCCCCATCCGCGACCTGCTTGATCGACCGCACGGTCAGCCGGTCGTCTCCATATCCGACCATGTAGTACTCGTCGAGCCGCCCCTCGAGCGTCTCCATCCCGCCCTGCAGCATCACGTAGAGCCGCACGGACAGCGCGCCCTCGTCCGCCAGCGTCCTGAGCAGGTCCACCGTCCCGAAGCCGGAACCGGCGTCCTGGAAGCTCGTGACTCCCTTCCGCAGCAGCTCCTCGTTCGCGAGCCGTACCTGTTCGCGCGCCCGCGCATCGCGCTCGGCCTCGGAGCGGTTCGCCTCTTCCTCGGCGAACGCCGCCCGCGCCAGGCGCTGCGCGGTCTCCCTCAGGACGCCGGTGGGCCGCCCGGCCGCGTCATGCACGATCTCGCCGCCCGGAGGATTGGGCGTGTCCGCGTCGATCCCGGCCAACTCGAGCGCCCGCTCGTTCACGAAAGAGGCGTGTCCGCTCGCATGCGTCAGAATGACCGGATTGGCGGGGCTCACCGTGCTGAGGCCATCGTGGACCGGCTGCCCTTCGACCATCGGGTCGGGCGGCTCGCTCCACTTCTCCTGGTGCCATCCCCGGCCGCTGATCCAGGCGCCCGGTTCCGCGGTCGAGGCCGCCTCTCCGACCAGGCTGACGATATCGCTCCAGGTGTCGGCGGTCGTCAGGTCGAGGATCATGCGCGCGTTCCCCAGACCCATGAAATGACCGTGGCCCTCGATGAAGCCCGGGATCGCGAGCCGGCCCCCGAGATCGATCACCTCGGTGCCTTCCCCGATCCATCCGGCGATGTCGTCGTCCGCCCCGAGCGCAACGATCCGCCCGTCCCGCGAGGCGAGGGCGCTGACCACTTCCCCGCCCTCGCCCGCCAGGGTCGCGATTTTTCCGTTGGTGAGGACGAGTTCGGCCACTCCCGGCGGCGGATCCGCGGCCGTCGCCCCACCCGTTGCCGCCGAATCCCCGGCGTCGGTGGCGCAGGCCGTCAGGGCCAGAAGAAGGAACGGTCGGACAAGAACGGACGGTACTTCGCGCTGTCGAATCATGGTGTGCCTGACCTCGATGTGAGCGTTCCGCCCATCATAGCCGGACGCCACGGATGGCGCACAGAACTCGCGCGGGAGCCGCCCGCCGGGCTACCCCGCGGGAGCCGTCCGCTCAGCTATCCGGCCCGAGCCCGCGCGGGTACGTTTGCCGGGAGTCCGCCGGGCTCCGGGGCGCCCCCGGATCTTCCGCAAACCCGGATCTTCCGCAAACGAGGTGAGGGAGGACCGACGCGATGGGAAAAACCCGCAAGGTCGGAAGGTGGGGCGTCGGCCTCGCGCTGGGTCTCGCCTGCGCCCTTCCGGCTGACGCCGAGGCCCAGATCGGCATCCTCGCGGGCTACAACCGCGACACGCTGGCGGAGTTCCTGCCGGAGAACGGGTTCGATCTCACCGATATCACCGACGGGTACCACGTCGGGGTGTTCCTGAACGTCAATCTCGCGACCTTCTCCATCCGGCCGGCCCTCATCTACCACCGCATCCCGGAACTCGTCGCGATGGCCGGTGATGAACAGGTCCGGTTCGACATCGACATGGTGGAAATCCCGCTCGACTTCCGCATCCGGCTCCCCCTGCCGGCCGTTCAGCCCTACGTGTTCGGCGGGCCCGTCCTGACCTTCCCGTCCAGCACGTTTTCCGGCGTGGACGACCTCCTCGCGGCACGCCCGGTTCGCGCGGAGTTCGGGGTTGGGCTCGAACTCGACCTCGGCTTCCGGCTCTGGCCCGAGGTGCGCTACGGGTTCGGGGTCGGGTCGCTGATGGAGTCCGACGTCGCCATCGGATCGCAGATCCTGCGGGGCGAGGGAGAACCGCGGCACGACGCCCTGACCCTCCGGCTGGGCATCAGCTTCTGACTTGACCGTTCGACCGTCCGCAGGCCATTATTCTACGATCGAATACCGAATAAATACCGAAATACGGCAGACGGGAGACGATGCGCGGAGGTTTGGCGCCACGACGGTCGGTCCGGGGACGCGGAAGCGCGCACAACCCGGCGAACCGCTTTCTCCCTCTCGCAGTCGAGCGGGAGGCCTGGACGCTCGCGTCCGATCCGGACCCGCAGACGGAGATTCTGGAGGACCGCTCCCGCTCGATCATCTCCTACAACAACAGCCCGGACCTCGGGTTCGACGCCAGCCTGAACCCGTACCGCGGCTGCGAGACCGGGTGTTCGTACTGCTACGCGCGACCCACCCACGAGTACTTCGGGCTCTCCGCAGGACTCGACTTCGAGAGCCGGATTCTGGCGAAACCGGAGGCCCCGGCGCTGCTCCGCCGCGAACTGGCCTCGCCCCGGTGGAAGCCGCAGGTGCTCGTGCTCAGCGGCGTCACGGACCCCTATCAGCCGGTGGAGCGCCGCCTCGGGATCACCCGCCGCTGCCTCGAGGTGCTGGCCGAAGCCCGGAACCCGGTCGGGATCGTGACCAAGCACCACCGGGTGACGAGGGACATCGACCTCCTGCGCGAACTCGCGCGTTACGACGCGGTGCAGGTCCAACTCTCCATCACGACGCTGGACCGCTCGCTGCAGCGCAAGCTGGAGCCGCGGGCCTCGACCCCGGAGCGGCGGCTCGACGCGATCGCGCGGCTGGCGGAGGCGGGGATCCCGGTGGGCGTGAACGTCGCGCCGGTGATTCCCGGCCTCACGGACCATGAGATCCCGGACATCCTCGAAGCGGCGGCGAAGGCGGGGGCGGGGCGGGCGATCTACATCATGCTGCGCCTTCCGTACGGCGTCGCCGCCCTGTTCGAGGACTGGCTGCGGCGCCACTGCCCGGACCGGGCGCGGAAGGTACTGAACCGCATGCGGGAGTTGAGAGGCGGGAGCCTCTATGCGTCGAACTACGGGGAGCGCATGCGCGGGCGCGGCCCGTTCGCCGAACAGGTCGCGCGGCTCTTCTCACTCGCGCGTGCGAAGCACGGAATCGAGCCGCGCGACTACGACCTCTCGGCGGACCACTTCCGGCCGCCGCGGGCCGGCCCCCAACTGGGCCTGTTCGACCAGTCCGGCGGTGACGGCGCTAGTGGTGGTGGCCGTCCACGCCCCGGCGCCACCTGAATGGACGCTCCGGGTCCTCCAACTCGACGGTGAGCGTCCGCGCCACGCCGTCGCGGAAGATGCGGAGCGACACCTCCCCCGCCTCGAGATCCGCTAGCGCCCGGCGCAGGTCGCCGGGGTCGTCGATGTCCTCGTCGCCGAGTCCGACGATCACGTCGCCGGCCCGCAGGCCGCCCCCCGCCGCCGGCGTGTCCTCGTGGACGGACGTGACGAGCACGCCGCCTTCCACGCCGAAGTACTCCGCAAGCTGGTCGCCCAGGCTCTGCGTGCTCGCGCCGAGCCGCAACCCACCCGACAGGTAGAAGACGCGACTCAGCCCCTCGGCCATGCCTTGCTCCGCCTCCCGGACACGGACCTCCAGTTCGCGGGCCCGCTCCGCGAGTTGCGCGGCGCGCACCCCTTCTCGCGAAGCTTCGGCCACGCGGCGCGACAGGTCGATCTGCGGAGAGACGAACGTCAAGCCGCGGGCGCCCGAGAAGACGCCCATGCGGTCAGGGAGTTCCACCCGTGCCGCGAGTTCCACGGAGACTTCGCGCTCCGCTCCGGCCCGGAACACGGTCAGATCCACGACCCGGCCCGCGGGCGTCTCCTGGGCCAGGCGCCGCAACTGCGCGACGCTCTCGACGCGCGCGCCGTTCCAGGCCACGACCACGTCCCCCTCCTCGATGCCCGCTTCCGCCGCCGGTTCGCCATCGACGACGCCGTCGATGTAGACGCCGTACGGGCGGGACATCCCGAGCTCCGAGGCGCGCTCCCCGTCGACATCGAGGATCTGCACGCCGAGGTATCCGCCACCCCCGGAAAAGGCGACCCGAATCCGTTCGCGGCGCTCGTCCTCACCCTCCTCCTGGGCCGCGGCCGGCGCCAGCCCCGCGTAGAACCCCGCAACCAGCGCCACCGCAAGCCCGACGGCGAGCGAATTCTTCCAGTTCTTCATGTATCCTCCCTCGGGACCGTTCCCCCCAAGTGGTGAACCACGGCCTTCGTTCCGGCCTTCGTTTCCTGAAGGGTCGGACACTCCGGGGAGCGCCGTCGGTTGCCCGACTTCGGCAGCCCGCAGCGAGAACCCGGCTGCGCGCGGCTAGCGGTCCGGGGCGAAGAAGAGGGGGATGCCTCCCTCGGTCGGCGCGATGACCATGTTGTTGCTCCCCTCGCCAATCCGGCCGAGCATCTCCAGGTAGCGCCAGTACAGGTAGCGCTGGCCCGAGATGCCGGCGAGGCTCTCCGCGATGATGTCCTGCGCATCCCGGATCCCCTCGGCCTCCGCGCGCTGCTGGTTCGCCTGCTCGACCACGACCTGGGTCTGGTACTCCTCGGACTGCACCTGCTGCTCGCGGGACAGCTTGGCCTCGATCGCCTCCCTGATCGTCTCCGGCGGCACGACCTCGCGCACGAAGAAATCGGTGATCTCAAGGCCGCGTGGATTGAGGCGGTTCGTCATCAGCGCCTCGATGCGGCCGGAAATGCCCGTGCGGTTCGTGGACAGGATGTCCGAAGCCTCGATCTCCGCGATCGCGTCCCGGATGGCCGAGCGGTACGTGTTGTAGACGAACGAGGCGACGGCGTTCTCGTTCCCCACCGTGAGATAGAGGTGGACGGCGCTGTCCGGGTTGATGCGGTAGCGATAGGCCGCGTCGACGGCGATCTGGAGCTGGTCCGAGGTGAGGGCGTCCAGGCGCTCCGCCTGCCCGCCGGCGGGATACTGGACCTCGCGCAGCGGGTAGTTCGTCCACGAGCGCAGGACGTTGTGGTACAGCCCCTGCGTGTAGGGGCGTGGCGCCACGGCGCCGGTCACCGGATTCCGCTTGACCGCCACCTCGTACTCGTCGACGCGGTTGAAGCCGAACACGAACAGGATGAGTACGAAGAGAACCCCGGCCACGGCGGCCACGGTGCCGATGCGAAGCGATTTCACTGATTGAGCCATTCTCGTCCTCCCCAAAAACTCTGGACTGTGCCCGCGGGCGGCGAGGCCGCGCGGACGGTATCGTACGTGGGTTTCCAGTCGACACTAGCAAGATAAGCGCGCGGTCGCGCCCATCCCACCTCGCGGGCGGCGCCACATGACCGAACCTACACCGCTGGCGGGAGGATCATTCGTGATTCGACAGATGTTGCGCCTGGCCCCGCGCCGGGCCCTGCGGCTGGCCCCGCGCCGGGCCCTGCGGCTGGCCCTGGTAGCTCCAGTCGCGGCGTGGGCCTGCTCGGCCCCTGCCGTCCACTACGATGTCGTCATCCGCGGAGGGACCGTCTACGACGGCTCCGGAGACCCGCCGCGCACGGCGGATGTGGCGATCGCCGGCGACACGATCGCGGGCATCGGCGACTTCGCCTCGGCCTCCGCCGGCGTGACGATCGACGCGGCGGGGCTCGCGGTGGCTCCCGGCTTCATCAACATGCTCTCGTGGGCGACCGAATCGCTCATCGTGGATGGCCGTTCGCTGAGCGACATCCGCCAGGGCGTCACGCTCGAGGTGTTCGGCGAGGGCAACTCCATGGGACCGCTGAATCCGGAGATGAAGGCGGACATGCTCGCCCGCCAGGGCGACGTGCGCTTCGAGGTTCCGTGGACATCGCTCGGCGAGTACCTGGACCACCTCGTGGAACGCGGCGTCGCGACCAACGTGGCCTCCTACGTCGGGGCCACGACCGTGCGCGTGCACGTGATCGGCCACGAGGACCGGCCCCCGACGCCCGACGAGCTCGGGCGCATGCAGGACCTCGTGCGGGAGGCGATGCGCGAGGGCGCCATGGGCGTCGGATCGTCGCTCATCTACGCGCCGGCCTTCTACGCCGACACCGATGAACTCATCGCGCTCGCGAGCGCGGCCGGAGAGTTCGGCGGCGGCTACATCTCCCACCTGCGGAGCGAGGGGAACCGGCTCGTCGAGTCCGTGGACGAACTGCTCGCGATCGCCCGGGAAGCCGGCGTGCGGGCGGAGATCTACCACCTGAAGGCCGCCGGCAGCGACAACTGGGCGAAGCTTGACGAGGTCATCGAGCGCGTGGAGCGGGCCCGGGAGGAGGGACTCGAGATCACGGCCGACATGTACACCTACACGGCCGGCTCGACCGGGCTCGACGCGGCGATGCCCCCGTGGATCCACGAGGGCGGGCACGCGGCGATGATCGAGCGGCTCCGCGACCGCGAGACGCGCGCGCGGATCGCGGCGGAGATGCGGACGCCCACGGATGAGTGGGAGAACCTGCTGCTCGCCGCCGGCTCCCCCGACCGCGCCCTCCTCGTCGGCTTCCGCCAGGATTCCCTCAAGTACCTGACCGGCCGCACGCTGGCTGACGTGGCGGCGTCGCGGGGCACGGGCATCGAGGAGACCGCGATGGATCTCGTCGTGCAGGACGACAGCCGCGTGGGGACGGTCTACTTCATGATGTCGGAGGACAACGTGCGGCGTCAGATCGCGATTCCGTGGCTGAGCTTCGGATCCGACGCGGGATCGCTCACCCCCGAGGAACCCTTCGTGCGCTCGAGCACGCACCCGCGCGCCTACGGCAACTTCGCGCGGCTCCTCGGCCGCTACGTGCGCGACGAAGGCATCATCCCGCTGGAGGAGGCGGTCCGGAAGCTCACATCGCTGCCGGCCGCCAACCTCCGGCTCGAAGGTCGCGGCCGGCTCGCGCCCGGGTACTTCGCCGACGTCGTGATCTTCGACCCCGCCACGATCGCGGATCACGCGACCTTCGAGGACCCCCACCGGTTGGCGACGGGCGTGCGCGACGTGTTCGTGAACGGCGTGCAGGTCCTGTCGGGCGAGGAGCCGACGGGCGCCTCGCCCGGCCGCGTGGTCCGCGGCCCCGGCTGGGTCCGCTAGTTTCCGCGGGCGCCGCCGTCGAAAGCGCGGCTGTCGGAGGCGCCCCAGCGGAGCCCCGTGTCCCAGTCGATGTAGATACCCATCGCCTGCCCCTGCCCGCCGCGGGTCCGCGTCGCGTGTCCCATGCCTTCGTAGAGGCGCTTCGTGTCGGGCGAGAAGCCCCACTCCTCGAACGAGGTCACGTCGGGCAGCCACTGGTGGTGGATGCGGGGCGACTCGATGGCCCGGCCGAACTGCGACCCGGTCATCCCGTGGTCGATGACGTTGAGCACGACCTGCAGCGTCGTGTTGATGATCGTCCGCCCCCCGGGACTCCCGATCGCGAGCACCGGGCGGCCGTCGCGCGCGACGATCGTCGGCGTCATGCTGGACAGCGGCTGCTTCTCAGGCGCGACGAGATTGGGCGGCGTCCCGATCGTGCCGCGTGAATTCGTGCGGCCCGGGACCGCGTTGAAGTCGCCCAGTTCGTTGTTCAGCAGGAAACCCGCGCCGGGGACGACGATGCTGGACCCGTAGCCGAACTCGAGCGTGTAGGTGACCGAGACCGCGTTCCCGTCGGAGTCCACGACGGAGTAGTGGGTCGTCTCCTCGCTCGCCTCGAGGAAGGCCCCGTTGAAGGCCGCCGAGTCGCTCCTGGAAGCCCGCTCCATGTCGATGCTCGCCCGCAGGCGGCCGGCGTATTCCTTCGACGTCAGGCGGTCGATCGGCATGTCGGGGTTGAACTTCGGGTCGCCGAGATGGAGCGCCCGGTCGGCGTACGAGCGCCGCATCGATTCGGTGAGCAGGTGCAGGTAGAGCGCCGAGTTGTGTCCGATCTCCGCCAGGTCGTACCCCTCGAGGATGTTGAGCATCTCCACGAGCCCCGTGCCGCCCGAACTCGGCGGCGGCATCGAGTAGACGTCGTAGCCCCGGTACGTCCCGTGGATCGGGGTCAGCTCGTCCGCCTCGTAGCGCGCCAGGTCCTCCTCCGTGATCAGCCCGCCGTGCTCGGCCATGAAATCGGCCAGCAGCTTCGCGGTCGTGCCGCGGTAGAAGCCGTCGTGCCCGTCGCTCCGGATGCGGCGCAGCGTCTCGGCGAGGTCCGGCTGGCGGAAGGTCTCCCCCGGCTCGTACATGCGGACCCCGTCCTTGAGGAAGGCCGCGCGGGTCGCGTCATAGAGCGGTCCCGCCCGGCCGGGCAGGGAGCGGAGCCAGTTCTGCATCGCCCACGTGGAGGGCATGCCATCCTCGGCGAGCCGGATCGCGGGCTCGAGGAGATCCGCCCACGGCAGCCGGCCCAGGCGCTGGTGCGCCTTCCACATCCCGGCCACGGTGCCCGGCACGCCGACGGCGAGCAGGCCGATGTGGTTCGAGTTGTCCCGGACTTCGCCGTCCGGGCCCAGGTACATGCGCTCCGTCGCCGCGAGCGCCGCCTTCTCGCGGAAGTTGAACGCCGTCACTTCCCCGTCCGCCCCGTGATACACGAGAAACCCGCCGCCGCCGACGTTGCCGGCCGAGGGCAGGGTCACGGCGAGGGCGAAGGCCGTGGCGACGGCGGCATCGACCGCGTTCCCGCCCCTGTCGAGGATCTCCTGGCCCGCTTCCGAGCCGAGGTAGTGGCTGCTCACGACCATGCCGCCCCGCGACGGCGCCGCCATGCGCCCCGACTGGGCGGCGAGCGGCGCGAGGACGACCATCGTGCTGACCAAGCACAGGGCGAGGGTTCGGGCGGCAAACGCGAACGCGCGGTTCCGGAGCATCAGGCGCCTCCTCCAGGGGTTTCGCAGGCCGTATCGAGGCAACGTCGCGGCAATCGCGCCCAATGTCGGGCGGCTGCGCGCGGCCGGAAAGAGCGGACGGTCAATTCGAAGGCGGTACGAGCGCGACCGCGCGCAGGGGACCGCCCGATCCGCCCGAGATCTTCATCGGCAGGGCGATGACGGTCGCGCCGCGCGCCGGAAGGCGGTCGAGGTTGGTGAGATTCTCGAGGCCGGGCGCGTTCGCCGCGGCGACGATCCTGTGGACGACGAAGTCGGTGGATGCCCCGTAGTCGATCGACGCGACGTCGGCGCCGAGGGCGGCGGCCCCGCGCCCCTCGACGAGGAGGCGCGCCGCGGCCTCTCCGTAGCTCGGGAAGTGGAGTTGCGACGCGTCCCCGGGCGTGTCGTCGCCCAGGTACGAGAGGGCGTCGGGCCAGCGCGCGCTCCATCCCGTTCGAAGGAGAACGATACTCCCGTCCTCGACCGGACCGTGCTCCGCCTCGTGCGCCTCCACATCGGCCACCGTCAGCCGGTAGTCGGCGTCCGCGGCCGCCTGCGCCGTCACGTCGATCACGACCGCCGGGCCGATGAGCCGCCCGAGCGGGATCGACGCCACATCCGGCCCACCCTCGCGGAAATGGATGGGGGCATCGATGTGGGTGCCGCCGTGTTCGGCCGTCGCCAGGGCGTAGGCGGAGTAGAAGTAGCCGCCCTCGGTCTCGCCGAAGGCCAGTTCGTCCAGCGCGAACCCCGCCGTGTCCGTCGGCCAGTAGACCGTCTCGTCGCCGAAGGCGTGGCTGAGGTCGACGAGGTCGTAGCCCGCCAGGTCGAGCGGTCCCGGAGCTTCCCCATCCGCGTCCTCCGCGGCGGCCGCCGTGTCGCCGGGCGTCTCCACCCACACCGAGCAGGCCGCCGCCGCGCAGGCGACGAGGGCGGCTGCCGCCGCGCGCGAAAGCTCGGAAATCGCCATGACTCTTCTCCCTTTCCTCCCGGGACGTACCGGGGCGTCGGCCGGTGAGCCGTACAGGGCATCGTGCGGGGCACCGTCCGGTGCGGCGTCCGGACCCTGAAAGTGGCGACTCTCCGTTGGCGAAGCGAGATTCGCCCATGCGCAGAATCACTCGCGGCCTCCTCGTCGTATTCCTTGCCTGCCTCGGCTATGGGGCCCTGCCGATCTTCGCCAAGCTCGCGCTTGCCGCGGGCGTCGACGTGCTGCCGCTGCTGGCCTGGCGCTTCCTGGTCGGGAGCGGGGTGCTGTGGATCTTCGTGGTCGCGACGGGGCGGCCCCGGCCCCCGCGCGAGCGACTGACCGGCCTCGTCCTGCTCGGTCTGCTGTACGCGCTCAATTCGACGTTCTACATGCTCGGGCTCGACCGGCTGCCGGCCTCGGTCGCGACGCTCGTCCTGTTCAGCTATCCGGCGATGACCGTGCTCCTGGCGCGGTTCTGGGTCGGCGAACGGCTGACGCCGCGTCGCATCGCCGCGCTGGCGCTCACGACCATCGGGTGCGCCCTGACGGTGGGCACCGGACTCGGAGGCGGCGATCCGCTGGGCGTGGGGCTCATCATGCTCGCGGTCGTGTTCCTCGCGGCGTGGATCGTGCGGAGCCACGGGGTCTTCGCCGGACTGCCGCCCATCTCGGCGACGGCCACGGCGCTCACCGTCACGGCCATCGCGATCTCGGCCACCGGGCTGGCCACGGGGGGCATCGGCGTGCCGCTCGCCCCCGCCCCGCTGCTCCTCCTGGGCGCGATCGGCCTCTTCTCGACCGCCATCCCCATCACGGCGTTTCTCATCGGCATCCAGTGGATCGGCCCGGGCCGCGCGGCGACCGCCGCCACCATGGAGCCCGCCGTGACGCTCGCGCTCGCCGCCGCCGTGCTCGGTGACCGCCTCTCGGCCGGACAGTGGCTGGGCGCCGCGCTCATCCTCGCCGGCGTCATCTCCCTTCGCCTGGAACCGCGTTCGGACATCGTCGATGGCCACCCGTGATGCGGGCACACCCGGCGGCACTCCAACCTTTCGGACAAAGGGCGCGTCTCAAGATCGAAACAGGAACGCGGACCAGGACGTGATCGAACCGAACGGCAAATCGCGGGAGCACGGGCCGGACGCGCGGACGGAGGGGCAGCCTTCCGCCGGCGTCGAGGCAGACGTGCGGGCGGCGACGTTCGGGGATGCCGAGGCGTTCGAGCGCCTCTACCGCGCCCACGTGTCGCGGGTCTACGGGCTCGCGTGCCGGATGGCCGGGAGCGACCGGGCGGACGAACTCACGCAGGATGTCTTCGTTCGGGCGTGGGAGAAGCTCGGGACGTTCCGCGGTGAATCGGCCTTCAGTTCATGGCTGTACCGGTTGGCGGTGAACCTCATGTGCAGCCGGTTGCGGGCGCTGAAGCTGCAACGGGAACGGGAGATGGCGAACGAGATCCCCCTGGCGGTGGCCCGGGCGCGGCACGACAGCATCGAGATCCGCCTCGACTTCGAGGTCGCGCTCGAACGGCTACCGGATGGGGCGCGCGAGGTCTTCGTCCTGCACGACGTCGAGGGCTACAAGCACCGCGAGATCGCGGAGCAGTTGGACATTACGGCCGGCACATCCAAGTCCCAGTTGCACCGGGCACGGATGATTCTGAGACGGCACCTGGAGAGGTAGAGGCAGGAGAGGTAGTTGAGCCGATGACAGATCGAGAACAGCGGAAGGATCGCTTTCGGGACCGTCTTTCGGAGTACCTCGACGGCAGCCTCGGCGCCGAGGAGGAGGTCCTGGTCGAGCGGCACCTGGAGCGTTGCGAGGACTGCGCCCGGACGCTCGCCGAACTCGAAGCCGTGGTGGACCGGGCCGCGAGCCTCGGGCCGCGCGAGCCGGTCGAGGATCTGTGGCCCGGCATCGCGGTGCGGATCGGCGTGCGGCCCGCCGGCGGCGCGGGCGTGGCGCCCGACACCTCCGAAGCGCCGACCCGACGCAGGCCGCCCGCCCGCTTCATCGCGCGTTTCGCGCCGCAACTCGCGGCCGGCATCGCGCTGGCGTGGCTCTCCGCGGCGCTCGTGTGGACGGCCGTGGCGCGGGACGACATGGCGGCGAATCCGGGCACGGCGGGTGCCTCTCCGGGGCTCGGTGCGCCATCGCTCCTGCCGCCGGCCGCGCGCAGCGTCTCGACGCTCGAGGACGAAGGATCGAGCGCCGAGGAATACGCCCGGCTGATCGCCGAACTCGAGCGCGTGCTGTTCGACTCGGAGCGGCCCCTGCCGCCGGAGACCGTGGCGCGCATCCGCCGCGCGCTCGTGACGATCGACCGGGCCATCGAGGACGCGCGGGCGGCGCTGCTCGAACTGCCCGATGACCCCTACATCCAGCAACACATGGAGAACACTATGCGACGCAAGTCGGAGTTTCTTGCCCAGGCCGTGCAACTCGCGGCGACCGACTGATGGTCCCGGCGATGGTTGTCCTGGCCGCTCTCGCAGCGACGAACCCCGGCGCGCGCGACACGACGTTCGTGGTGCCCGAGGGCGCGCGCATCGAGATCGAACACCGCGAGGGAGATATCCGGGTGATGGGCGCGTCCGGCCGCGAGGCGCGGGTCGTGCTCGACGACGATGACGGCGCGATTCGCGTGCAGTCCTCGGGCGGCACGATTCGGCTCGGTTCAAGCCCGAGCGGCGACGGCGCGGACTTCCTCATCTGGCTTCCGGAGGATGTCGACGTGAGCGTGGTCGGACACGAAGGCGATGTCACGGTGGCCGGCATCGCCGGCGGCGCCGTGGCCGTGAGGACGGCCGACGGAGACGTGGAGATCGACGGCGCCACCAGCGTCAGCGTCGCCACGCTGGACGGCTCGGTGACGATTTCCAGCACCGGATCCGCGACGGTCAGCGTGACCGACGGCGACGTGTGGCTCGATCAGGTCGCGGGAGCCGTGAGCATCAGCGGCATCGACGCCGACATCGTCGTCACGAACGCCGACACCCGCGCCATCTCGGTCGCCACGGTGGACGGCGACGTCTGGTACGACGGCGCCCTTCACGGCGACGGCACGTACTCGCTCAGCACCCACGACGGCGATGTGACGTTCGCCGTCCCGGAGAGCGCCGGCGCCCGCATCTCCGTGTCCACCTTCGACGGAGAACTCGTCCCCTCCTTCCCCGTCCAGTTTCAGGGCGGCAGCGTGCGCGGAGGGGAGTTCACGGTCGGCGACGGATCGGCCGCCGTGACGCTGAAGTCGTTCGACGGGGACATCCTCCTCGTCCGGCCGGGGGAGCGCACCCCCGACCTCGATGGCCAGGAACCCACGAGATAGCCCGTACCCACGAGAACCGGGAGCAGCACGATGCGGAATACAGCGCGACGACTCGCCGCGGCGGCGGCAGGACTGGTGTGCCTGGGGGCGGCGGAAGCGCGGGCCCAGGACTTCGAATGGCAGGGGGCCGTGGATCGCGGAGACGCGGTCACGATCAGGGGCGTGAACGGCTCCATCACGGCGAGCGCGGCGAGCGGCAGCGAAGTACGGGTTCGAGCGACGAAGGAATGGGACGACGACGATCCGGATTCGGTCCGCATTGAAGTGATCGAGGACTCGCGGGGCGTCCTGATCTGTGCCGTCTACCCGTCGAGGCGCGGGCGCGACCCGAACCGGTGCGGGCGGGGCGACGACTACGAGATGAGCGTCCGCAACAACGACGTGCAGGTGCACTTCACGGTCGAGGTCCCGGCCGGCGTCGAACTCGAAGCCCGAACGGTTAATGGGGAGATCGAGGCGCGGGGGATCGCCGATGAGGTGGAGGCCCGGACCGTGAACGGCGGCATCGTCGTGGCAGGCAACGGCCCGGTATCCGCGGAGACCGTGAACGGGGAGATCGAGGCGTGGCTCGGGGGCGACGTCTCCGAAGACCTCCGCTTCAAGACGGTCAACGGAGGGATCCGCCTCGTGCTCCCGAACGGCACCGATGCCGACCTCGACATCCGGACGGTCAACGGCTCCATCGACACGGATTTCCCGCTCACGATCCGCGGGCGCTGGGGCCCCAAGTCCGCCTCCGGCGAGATCGGCGCCGGCGGACCGGAAATCGAGGTGAGCACCGTCAACGGCAGCATCGCCCTCGTCCGCGCCGGCTGACGCCGAAAAAAGCAAGGGCCGCCCCAAAAGGAGCGGCCCTTGAACCGACAGCACGCTGCCGGCGGGTATCGTAGGTGCAACTTACTGACGGGCAGACACCCGGCGCAACTTCGGGCCAGGGTCAGCCGAGGGTTGAGGCGAACGTGGGGGCGCGGCGCTCGTTGGTGGCCTGTTCGTAGGCATAGGCGATGCGCAGCAGCGTGGGCTCCGTCCAGGCCGGGCCGAAGAACGAGACGCCCGCCGGGAGTCCACGCACGAACCCCATCGGCACCGTGATGTCCGGATAGCCGGCGATCGCGGCGGGGGCGGCCGACGATCCCCCGTCGAGCCGGTCCCCCTTGATGTGGTCGGTCGGCCACGGGAGGTCGCGCGTCGGCGCGACGATTGCATCCAGGTCGTGCTCCCGCGCAAGGCGGTCGATCCCATCCTCCCGGTTCGCACGCTGAATGGTGGCGACGGCGTTCAGGTACTCGGGGTCCGTGAGCGGCCCCCTCCTCTGAGACGCGATCAAGCGCTCCTGGCCAAAATGCGGCATCTCCCGGTCGGCGTTGCGCTCGTTGAACTCGATGACCTCGGCCAGGCTCTTCACCGGGGCGTCCGGACCCAGCCCGGCGAGGTAGGCGTTGAGATCGGCCTTGAACTCGAATTCGAGCAGCACGAGTGAGAGCGGGTCGTTCCAGGCCGCGGCGTCCATGTTGGCGGGATCGATGATGACCGCGCCCTCGGCCCGCATCGCCTCGATCGCCTCGTCGAACAGCGCGAGCACGCGCGGGTCGAAGCCGGGGAAGCTGCGCACGACGCCGATACGGGCGCCTTGTAGCCCGGACGCGTCGAGGAACTGCGTGTAGTCGGTGTGCGCGCGGCCTGCGCTCGCGGCGGTGGCGGAATCTCGCGGGTCCACGCCCGTGCATGCGCCGAGCAGGGCGGCGGCGTCGCGAACCGTCCGGCACATGGGTCCGGCCGTGTCCTGCGAATGGGAGATGGGGATGACGCCGGCCCGGCTCCAGAGTCCGACGGTGGGCTTGATGCCCACGATGCCGTTGCTCGAGGAGGGGCACATGATGGAGCCGCCCGTCTCCGTCCCCACCGTGAGCGCGCAGAGGTTCGCCGAGGCCGCAACGCCGGAGCCGGAACTCGAACCGCACGGGTTCCGGTCGAGCGCGTAGGGGTTCCGGCACTGGCCCCCGCGCGCCGACCAACCGCTCGTCGCGCGCACGCCGCGGAAATAGGCCCACTCGCTGAGATTTGCTTTGCCCAGGATCAGGGCCCCCGCCTCCCGCAGCCGGGCGGCCACGAACGAATCCCGCAGCGGGATCGAACCCTCCAGCGCCAGCGAACCGGCCGTCGTCGTCATCCGGTCGTGCGTGTCGATGTTGTCCTTGAGCGCGACCGGAATGCCGTGCAGCGGCCCGCGGACGCTGCCCGCCGCCCGCTCGGCGTCGAGTTCGTCCGCGATGGCCAGCGCGTCCGGGTTCGTCTCGATGATCGAACGCAGTTCCGGACCCTGCCCGTCCAGCGCTTCGATCCGTGCGAGGTACAGCTCCGCGATCGAGCGGGCCGTGCGCTCGCCCGACGCCATGCTCGCCTGGAGTTCGTCGACCGTCACCTCATCCAGTTCGAACGGAGGCACCGCCGCCGCGCCGCCCGCGTCGCCGCCAGCCGCGCCGGCGGCGGGATCGTCGGATCCACCCTCGGGCGCGCACCCCGAGGCCGCGGCCACGGCGCCTAGCCCCCCGGCGACGCTCGCGCCAATGAAGCCTCGTCGATCGATCATGGCGAGTCGTCGGTGATGATGAGCATGCCGAGGCCGCGCAGCGTCTCGTTGAGCGCCGCGACATCCGTCCGCACCAACTCTTCGAGTTCCGCCAGGTGCGCCTCGAGTGCGTCGTGGAGGATGACCTTCACCTCCATCTCCTGGTCTGTGGGCCGGAAGTCCGCGATGGAGAGCGCGCCGACGAGATAGCCGAGCTTCTGCAGGAGCCGGGCCTCGAAGCGCACCCCATCCTGGCCCTGCCCCGTGAGGCGCAGGTCGACCATCGTCTCCTGAACATCGATCAGCTTCTGCCTCAGCTCCTCGACCGACGCCGCGAGATCCTCGTCATCCGCAAACCGCGACAGCGTCCGGAGCTGCACGCGCATGGCCTCGACGCGGTGCACGGCCTCGCCCGCCCGCACCACGTCCTCCCGCACCTCGCGGATGAAGGCGAGTTGCTCGGCGATGTCCGCTTCCGTCCCCGCCGAATGCGGGTCCTTGAGGACCGTCAGCGGCTGCTCGTGCGTCGCCCCGTCCGCCGTGAGCCGCACCGTGTACTGTCCCGGCGGCATGAGAATCGAGATCTGCTGCCCTCCCGGCGCCGGCCGTCCGTCGTCCCCGACCTCGATGTGCTCGGCGTACCTCGGCGGCGTGAGCATGCGGATCGGCTCGTTGGGCTCGTCCCGCAGATCCCAGTGGATCCGGTTCACGCCCGCCCGGTTCGGCCCCTCCAGCGTGCGCACGACCGCCCCCGCGTCGTCCAGGATCTCGATCGCCGGCGCTTCGGAGGCCTCCGCCGCGAGCCAGTAGTTGAGCGAGGCGCCGTACTCCGGGTCCTCGCCGATCGTGGGGTCGTCGTACGGGATCGAGGGCGGCGTGATGGGCCGGAAGCGGTAGGCGGCGCGCGGCTCGAACAGGTGCGAGGCCGAGGCCATCACCTCCGGCGTCAACTGCTGGATCGGCGACAGGTCGTCGAGAATCCAGAACCCGCGCCCGTACGTGCCGACCACGAGATCGTTGAAGTGCTCCTGGACGACGATCCCCGACACCGGCGCCGCCGGCAGGTTGTTCTGCAGCGGCTGCCAGTCGTCCCCGTCGTTGAAGGTGACGTAGATCGCGTTCTCCGTCCCCACGTAGAGCATCCCCGGCCGCACCGGGTCCTCGACGATGATCTTCGTGTAGCTCAGCATGCTGGGCGGGATCCCGTCGGTGATCTTCTCCCACGAGGCCCCGAAATCGCGCGTCCGGTAGACGTGCGGGTCGCGGATGTTCACCTGGTGGCCGTCGGCCGCGATGTAGGCGGTGCCCGCGTCGTAGCGCGAGGGCGCGATGCTGCGCACGGCAATCCACTCGGGCAGCCCGTCGACGTTGCCCGTGACGTCCGTCCAGTTCTCGCCGCCGTCCCGCGTGATGTGGAGCTTGCCGTCGTTCGTGCCCGCCCAGATGAGCCCCGCCTCGATCGGCGACTCCGCGATCCCGAACACGGTCCCGGCGTACTCCACGCCGATGTTGTCGCCCGTGAGCCCGCCCGAGAGGCCCATCCGGCTGCGGTCGTTCAGCGTCAGGTCCGGGCTGATCACCTCCCAGCTCTGCCCGCGGTTCCGGGTGCGGTGCACGTGCTGGCTCCCCACGTAGACCGTCTCGTTGTCGTGCGGGGAGATGTGGACCGGCGCGTCCCATATGAAGCGGTAGCGGACGCCGGAGGCCGGCCCGCGGCTCTGCTCCGGCCACACCTCGACGGGCCGGTACTGCCGGCGCTCCTCCTCGTAGCGGACGACGATGCCCCCCACCATCCCCGACCCCGAAGCCGAGGACCACACGATGTTGGGGTCGGTCGGATCCGGCGTGGCGAAGCCGCTCTCGCCGCCCCCGACGTGGTGCCACATGCCGCGCGGGATGTGGTTGATGCGCCGGGTGCCGAGGATCCGGCTGTTGCTGGGGCCGCGGTAGGTCGGCTCATCCTGCTTGTTGCCGAGCACGTTGTAGGGGACCGCGTTGTCCACCGTCACGTGGTACATCTGCGCGTTCGTGAGCCGCTGCCGGAACCACGTCTTCGTGCGGTTGATCGAGATCGAGAGACCCTGGTCGTGCGCCACGATCATGCGGTCCGGGTTCGTGGGGTCGATCCACATGTCGTGGTGGTCGCCGCCGGGCGCCTGCGGGCGCGGCGTCACGTCGAGCGTGCGTCCCCCGTCCGTCGACACCGTGAAGGAGGCGGTGAGGAAGTAGGCCTCGTCCTCGTCGTCGGGCGAGATCACGACGCGCGAGTAGTAGTGCGGCCGTCCCATCGCGTTCCGGTTGCGGGTGATGAGCGCCCATGTGCGGCCGCCGTCCTCCGAGCGCCACAACTGGCCGTCCTCCGTGGGTTCGCCGTCCCACGGGATCCCGTCCCCCGTCTCCAGCATCGCATAGACCCGCTGCGGGTTGGAGGGCGCGACCGCCACGGCCACCTTGCCGACCGGCTTCTTCGGCAGGCCGATCGTGTTGTCCGGGCCGTTCAGCTTCTCCCACGTGTCCCCGCCGTCGCGCGACACGTGCAGGCCCCCGCCCGGACCGCCGCTCGTCCGCCCCCACGTGTGGATCTCGAGCTGCCACGTGCCCGCGAAGAGGATGCGCGGGTTCGACGGGTCCATCGCGATGTCCGAGCACCCTGTGTCCTCGTCGATGAAGAGGACGTGCTCCCAGCTCTCCCCACCGTCGGTGGTGCGGTAGACGCCCCGCTCCGGCTGCGGCCCGTAGGAGTGGCCCAGCGCGCACACGTAGACGATGTCCGGGTTCGTCGGATGGATGACGAGGCGCGGGATCCGTCCGGTGGGTTCGAGTCCCATGAGCGTCCACGTCTCCCCCGCGTCCGTCGACTTGTAGACCCCCTGCCCGATGGAGATGTGGCTGCGGATCTTCCCCTCCCCCGTCCCCGTCCAGACGATGTTGGGGTCCGTCGGAGAGACGGCGAGCGAGCCGATCGACTGCACCGGCTGGTCGTCGAACATTTCGTCCCAGTTCACACCTCCGTCCGTCGTCTTGTAGATCCCGCCGGAGGCCGCGCCCACGTAGTAGGTGTACGGCTGGCCGGGGATCCCCGCCGCCGCGCTGAAGCGGTTCCCCTCCGGGCCGATGTTCCGCCAGCGGAGCGTCTCGTAGGCCGCCGGATCGGGGGCCGACTGCGCCGCCAGCGGGGCGACCGCCGGAAGGGAGAGGATGAGAAGCGCGAAGAACGCGCAGAAGGGTCGGACGCGCATGTTGTGCCTCGCCGGGTTGAGCTGGACGAATGCCGGAAATGTGCCGGGAACGCACGGTGCGCCGGGCAAGCCCGGCTGACAAGACCGCCGACTCGCGCGGGGACGGCGTTGAGGGCGGGATGATGACGCTCGGCATGGTGGAGTCGGACTTGGAGACGACTCCCGCCCGGAGCTATGATGTGCCGACCATGCAGCTTCCCTCGATCACCTGGCAGGACGTCCAGCAGATGCCGGACGACGGCAATCGCTACGAGGCGATCGAGGGCGATCTTTACGTGACGCCCGCCCCCACGCCGCGCCATCAGATCCTTCTGCTGCGCCTGTACGACGCCCTGCGTCCACTGCTCACGAGGCCACGCGGCGTACTACTGGTCGCCCCGGTCGGCGTCGAGTTCCCGGATACCCGCGAGGGTGTGCAGCCGGACCTCCTGTTCGTGTCCAGCGAACGGCGCGGGATCATCGGGGAAGCGTCGCTGAGAGGCGCCCCGGATCTGGTCATCGAGATCCTCTCTCCCTCTACGGCCCACCGGGACCGCACCATCAAGCTCGAACTCTACGAGCGGCAGGGGGTGAGGGAATACTGGATCGTCGACCCTGCCGAGGGCGCTGTCGACGTCTGGCGGTTCGGAAGCGAGTCCGTGCACGAGCGCTTCACGGAGACCCTCCCCGTCAGGCTCGGAGCCGAACGGGCCGGTGAGATCGACGTGCGAGCGGTCTTCGCTCCCGGTTTCTGAGCCGCCCGCCGACCATGCCGCTTCCCTCGATCACATGGCAGGACGTCCAGCAGACGCCGGACGACGGCAATCGCTACGAGGCGATCGAGGGCGACCTCTATATGACTCCCGCCCCGACTTTCCGTCACCAGCGCGTGAGCCTTCGGCTCGGCATCGGACTCCACCGGATGCTGGAGGAGCCGGGACACGGGGTCGTGGTGGGGGTTCCCGTCGGGGTCGAGTTCCCGACCACCGGAGAGGGCGTGCAGCCGGACCTGCTGTTTGTCTCCAACGAGCGCCGTGGAATCATCACGCAGGCGGGGCTTACCGGTGCGCCGGACCTCGCAGTCGAGATCCTCTCGCCAACCACCGCGGCGCGCGACTGCGGCCTCAAGCTCCGCCTCTACGAACGGCAGGGCGTGAGGGAGTATTGGATCGTCGACCCGGACGAGCACGCCGTCGACGTGTGGCGGTTCGGAAGAGAGCCCGAACGCGAGCGTTTCACCACGACTCTACCGGTTAGGCTCGAAACGGAAGAAGTCGGCTCGATCGACCTTGAAGCGGTGTTCGCTTCCGACCTTTAGGGTTCCTCCCCGCCCTCGCGCCGGGCTCGTTCTTCGCGGATCAACCGGGCCGCTTTGACACCGAGATCGGCCGTCGGGCGCGAAACCAGGTGCTCGCGAAACTCCCACCGCTCCACCTCGCGTTCGATGGCGGCGAGCACCACCTCGCGGATCGTGACGCGGTCTTCCCGCGCTCGCTGACGGAGGCGCTCGAGCAGGTCTTCGGGCAGATCCAACGCAAGACTGGCCATGTCCTTACAAGGGCACGACCTGAGGGTGTTCGCAAGCGGGCGTTGAGAGCCGGTTGAGAGTTCGGGCGACCGTAGGGTCGGACTTGGAGACGACTCCCGCCCGGAGCTATGATGTGCCGACCATGCCGCTTCCCTCGATCACCTGGCAAGACGTCCAGCAGATGCCGGACGATGGCAATCGCTACGAGGCGATCGAGGGCGACCTCCACGTGACCCCCGCACCCGGCACGCGCCATGCGCGTGTGAGCAAGCGGCTGCAGTATGCCCTCGACCGGATTCTGGAACGGCCCGGCCTGGGCGAGATCTTCGTCGCGCCGTACGGCGTCGAGTTCCCGGCCACCGGGGAAGGCGTCCAACCCGACATCATCTTCGTGTCCCGGGCGCGGCGCGAGATCATCGCGGAGGCAGGCATCGTGGGTGCCCCGGACCTCGTCGTGGAGATCCTCTCCCCGTCAACAGCGGGCCGCGACCGCACCATCAAGCTCCGGCTCTACGAGCGTCAAGGTGTTCGTGAGTATTGGATCGTGGATCCGGACGAGAACACGGTCGACATGTGGCGGTTCGGGGAAGAGCCCGTGCACGAGCGCTTCACGACGACCCTCCCGGTCAGGCTTGGAGCTGAATCGGTCGGCGAAATCGACCTGGAAGCCATCTTCACGCCCGATATCTGATCGTCCCGACGTCGAGCGACTTCTACTCGTCTCGCCCGAACCGTTCCCCGGCGCACGCCGGGTCCGTCCGGATGGCGGCGGCGACGAAAGCCGCAAGGTCCTCGGGTCAGGGCGTCGCGAGGTCGTACTCGCGAACGAGCACGTCGGCGGGCAGGCTCCACTCTGCAGCGAGGGCGCGAATCATGGCCAAAGAGAGAGGACGGCGACGGTGCAGCACCTCCGAGGCGTGCGGCTGTGATCCGATCACCGCCGCGAGATCCTTCTGACGTAGACCACGGGCCTCCATCACATGTTCAATGAGGGCGAGCGGGTCCGGTGCACCGATCACCCAATGCTCCGCTTCGTAACGTTCGACAAGCGTCACGAGCACCTCGAGCGCATCGCCCTCCGGCGTGCCCGGCGCTGCGCCCATCAACCGATCAATCTCGGCAAGGGCCGCATCGTAATCGGCCTCGGTCCGGACTGGTCGAATCGTCATGGTACGCCTCCTACACCTCTGCTGCGTCGATCTTGTCGTATTCCTCGTGCGTTCCCACGAACCGCACGAACGCGAAGCCGTACGAATAGTCGAAGCGGACGATCAGCCGATACCTGTTGCCCCCGATGTTGAACACCATTCGGTGGTTCCCTACGATACTCGCGCTTCGGTAGAGAGCCTTCACATCCGCCGGGGAGGACCAGTCGGCTTTCCTCGCGACGGCATGCCACGCCTTCAGCGGCTGTTCGGCCCCGGGTTCCCTCTCCCAGAATTCACGCAGCGTCCTCTTCGAGAAGATCCGCATGGCCGCGAACCTACGTATCCCGGTTCGGGATTGCCAGTCTCAGATCCAGACGTCGCACTCGGCGGTGAGGTCGCCGCGTTCGTCGCCGGTGTTCACGACGCCGCGGGGTTCGACGACCATCAGCTTCACTTCCTCCTCGGCGACCGGGCGGTGCTTCACGCCGCGGGGGACGACGTAGAGCTCGCCGGGGCCGATCTCGACGGCGCCGTCGGGGAGGTCAATCCGCAGCGTGCCGTCGAGGACGAAGAACGCCTCGTCCGTATCCGCGTGGTCGTGCCACACGAACTCACCCTTCACACGCACGATCTTGAACTGGTAGTCGTTGAGCTCGGCGACCACGCGCGGCTGCCAATACTCCGGCAGCCGGCCGAACTTCTCCTCCAGGTTGACGACGCTCATCGGTCCTCCGGGGGTGGGATGACGCGGGTGAGGTAGTCCGCGAGTGCCGCATCGGGGGCTTCGGCGCGACCCTCCTCCGGCGACGGCGGATAGCCGGACAGCGTTCGGGCCGGGAGCGGCACGACGCGGTCGCCGGTGGCGGTGTTGAGGTCGCCGTCCTTCACCCAGCCGTCGGAGTAGATGAGGAAGGTCCGCTTCCAGCCGTCCGACAGCGCGGGGAAGGCCCCGGCGTCGAAGCGGAGGGTGATCTCGTCGCCGGCGTTCTGGATCACGTAGCGGTCGTCGCCCTCGGTCACGAGGTCGGTCACGTCGCCGAAGCGCGTGTAGAGGCCGAACAGGTCGTGCCAGCGGGGCTCGACCGTGACGGAGTCGTAGTCGAACCAGTGGGGGCCGTAGCGGCCGCCCTTTCTGAACTCGCGCGCGAACCCGCGGTAATGGATGTCCGCGTTCTCCGGCGCGAGGGACGTCACGCGCGCCTCGTCCTCGCCCGGGTGCGCGGGGCCGGTCGTGAAGAAGGCCTCGTCCCAGTAGACCATGAGGTTCGTGCGGATCCGCACCCGGCGGTCGTCGGTCGGGAAGAGGCCGCGCAGATCGGCGACGACCGTCTTGTCCTTGCCCGACGGGAAGCTGAGGCCGGGGATCGCGGGCTGCCACTCGCCGCCGGGGCCCATCACGTCGAGTTCCGGGAAGTGCGGCGCGAGCGCGTCGGACTGTCCCATCGCCACGTTGATGCTCGCGTCCGTGGGGAAGATCCACCCCGTGAGGAAGAGGGTGACGTCGCCGGAGGCGGCCTCGGGGCCGAGGTCGAGGATGAGTTCGTGCGGCTCGGCGATGCCCTGGAAGCGGCCGGGGCGGAAGGATGAGACGTAGTCGAAGTCGCGCTCGGCGAGCGCTTCGCGGTGATCCCGCCCGTCCTCATCCGTGGCCGAGACCGGGGCGTGCCGCTCGCCGACCCGCCACAGTTCGAGGTCGATCGGGGCGGGCGGGATGAAGGCCTCGTTCACGTACACGTCGATCTCGGAGGGATGGTCGACGGCGACGAGGTTCACGCCGTCCACGTAGATCGTCTCCCACAGTTCCTCGGTGATCTGCATCACGTACTCGCCGTCCAGTGGCTGGAGCACGCCGTCCGGGAGGCGCCGGTACTCCTGCGACGGGAAGGCGGGGGCGTAGGCGCGCTGGCCGCCGCCGAGGATGCCGAGGGGCATGCCGAGGGCGCTCTTCCACATCATGTCGCCCACGAACTCGAACCCGTCGCCGTCCCACACGTAGAGCATGGGGCAGGAACCCTTGAGCGTCTGCTCCTCGACGAGGTCCTGGTCGGTGCCCGGGAAGTAGAGGTCCTGCGGGACGCCGTTCGGCCAGTAGACGCGGACGACGTCGGCCTTGAGGCGTCCATCGAGGCCGATGAGGGTCGTCGGGTCCGTGACGGTGTGGACCTGGAAGAGGTCCCCGGCCCGCACCTCGACGCGGGCGCCGATCCCGAAGCGGTTGTTCTTGCGGCTGCCCTCGCCCAGCCCGGCGAGGTCGAGTCTGAAGTAGTGGTTCGCGTTCCCGCCGTCGTTGCGCAGGAGGCGCGGGTTTCCGTCGGCGCCGAGCACGAGGAGATCGGCGTCGCCGTCCTCGTTGTAGTCGAACGAACGAACGGCGCGCAGCGCGAAGGGGAGATCCGGGAGGAAGTCGTTGGCCGGCGCCAGCCGCCCTTCCCCTTCGTTGCGGAAGAGCCGCAGCCCGGAGCCGGACTCGGACTCTGACCCGGCGCCGGTCCCCGCATCCGAATCCGGAGGCGTGCCGGCCACCGCGAGATCCAGCCGGCCGTCGTTGTCGAAGTCGACGAAGAGCAGGTCGGTGGGGACGAGACCGTTCAGCGGCGCGGTGGCGGCGAGCGTGAAGGCGTCGGAAGGCGAGCCGTGCAGCAGACGGACCCGGTCGGCGCCGGCGGCCGCGATGTCGAGCCGGCCGTCTCCGTTCACGTCGCCGATCGCCACCGCCTGCGCCGCCTCGGCCGCGGCGCCGGAGAGGCGCTCCGTCCGCTCTGCGAAGGTGGCGGCGCGCTCGTTGTCCAGGAGGCGGAGGCCGCCGGCGCCCTCGGCGAGCACGATGTCGAGATCGCGGTCGTCGTCCAGATCGCCGAAGGCCGCGCCACGGGTGTCGGCATCCGCCGGGCCCGCGAGGCCGAAGCCGGCGGCCATCTCCGAGAAGGTGAGGTCGCCGTTGTTGCGGAAGAGGCGGTTTGCGCCCGTGTGGGCCTCGAACACGTCGAGATCCCCGTCCTGATCCAGATCGGCCGCGAACACGCCATGGGCGGCGGAGGTCGCCGCGGAGGTCGCCGCGCCGGCCGCACCCGCCGGCGACGGGAGCGCGATCTCGCTGAAACCTCCGGCCGGCTCGTTGCGGTAGGCGCGCGGCGCGCTCCCGGCGAACCAGGCGTCGAGGCGGCGGTCGTCGTCGAAGTCGAACCAGATCGCCACCGCGGCATCGCCGGCGTCGATAACCCCGGCCTCATCGGAGGCGTCCACGTAGCGGCCGAGGTCGACGCGCAGGGCGCGCCCTTCCCCGCCCCGGCTCCACAGCAGGTCTTCGTCGCCGTCGCCGTCGAAATCGCCGATGGCCGTCGCGGCGGCCACCGGGGTCTCCGCCCCGGCCCCCGCCTCGGACGAGGAAGCGAGCGCCGCGAGCCCGGCCAGATCGGACGCCTCCGTGTAGCGCAGCGCGGCGAGCACGGCGTCCGGCTCCTGGACGCGGAGGGTGACGAGGAAGCTGAAGTCGAGTTGCGCGACGCCGGCGAGGGGGCCGCCCGGCTGCCTCAGCTCTTCGAGGCTCGCCTGGTAGGGCGAGGTGACCTCGAATGCGGCGCGGAAGTCGGCGAATTGGCCGATCGCCGTCGGGGCGTCGCCATCCAGGAGGGCATCTTCGGCGGCCTCGAAGGCCGCGCGCGGCCCGGGGCGGAAGTCCGGGGCGACCTGGCGCAGGCTCTCCATCGTGCCGAGGGCGGCGTCGAGTTCGCCGCGCGCGAGTTGCGCATCGGCGAGTTCGGCGAGGGCGGCCAGGTTGCCCGGCGCGGCCGCTGCCAAGCGCGCGAGGGCGTCCGCGCGGGCATCGGCGTCCGGGCCCGCCGCCCGGGCCTCCACCTCGGCCAGCCCCCACAGGCTGCGCGCGTGGCCCGGGTCCGCCGCCAGCGTCTCGTCCAGCAGCGCCCGCGCCTCCCCGAAGTCGCCGGTCTCCGTGCGCAGCGCCGCCAGCGCCAGCGCCAGTTCCGGGTCATCCGGCGCCCGCTCACGCGCCTCGAGCAGGTTCTCCTCGGCCGTCTCGTAGTCCGCCGCCTTGAGCGCCGTGAGGCCGAGCCCCGCGTACCCCGCGGCCTCCGCGGGCGCCATCTCGACGAGGCGCTGGTAGTCGGCCCGCGCGTCTTCCAGGCGGTCCTGCTGGAGCGCCGCATCCGCCGTGCCCCGCGTGGCGAGGATCTCCGCCAGCGACGCCTCCGGAACCGGCGCTCCCGCCTCCCCGCACGCGACCAGCAGCGCGAGGGCTCCGACACACGCCGCAGCCCGCAGGCCGTGTCGCCGCGACATCTCGCCGCTCCAGCGGCGCCACTCGGATTTCCTCAAGGCTCCCGTTCTCCTTCTCCGTTCGATATCACGACTTCCGCTCCGGCTTCCACCGGACCCACCACGGTGCGATCGCCACCCGGCCACGTCACGACGACGCTGTCCGCCCGCGCGGCCCCGCCCAGGCCGGCAAGCACGGGGTTCGCCTCGGACTGCGATAGATAGGACGAGGCGGTCGAGACAGTGAACCGCTGCGCCGCGTCTCCCACGAACACCCGCACCGTCGCCCCGACCGCGCCGAGATTCGGCGCCGCCCCCTCCAGGCGCAACCGCACCCACCCGGGGCCGCCCTCGAGGTCGTTGCGGAACAGCTTCGCCGGCCCGCCGTTCGTCGAGATCACGAGGTCGAGGTCCCCGTCCCGATCGAAGTCGAGCGTCGCCACGCCCCGCGCCACGATCGGTTCATCGAAGCCCCCACCCGCCAGCGCGCCGGCGTCGATGAACCCGCCGCGCCCGTCGTTCCGGAACAATTGCGGCGGCTGCGCGAAGGTCACGTCCCCCTGGATCGCCTCGATCTCCGGCTCGATGTGGCCGTTCCCGAGCACGAGATCCACGTAGCGGTCGAGGTCGAAATCCGCGAAGCGGAGCCCGAACGTCAGCGGCAGGAGCGTCGACCGCGTGAGCCGCGCCGACCCGGCCAGGTCCTGGAACAGCCCCGCCTGGATCTGCGTGAACAGCGACACCGGCTCGTTCGAGAAGTTGCCGATCGCGATCGAGAGCTGTCCGCGGTTGAGGACGTCCCCGACGTCGACCCCCATCCCCGCCCGCGCCCGGCCGAACTCGTCGAAGGCGACCCCCGCGTCGAGCGCCACATCGACGAACGTCCCGTCCCCCTCGTTCCGGTAGAGAAAGTTCTGGTAGGTGTCGTTCGCGATCGCGACGTCCGGAAGGCCGTCCCCGGTGAAGTCGTCGATGACGATGCCGAGCGACTTCCCCTCGGGATTCTCGAGACCGGATTCGGCCGTCACATCCCGGAAGCGCCGCGCGGGGGACGCGCCTGTGTCCGCGCCCCCGGCCGCCGGCTCGTTCCGCAGGAGGCGGCAGGACTCCCCGTTGTATTCTTCGGGGGTCGCATAGGATTTATTCACGCCGTCGCGAGTGAAGAAGAGGTCGGTCTCCGGCGTCCAGTCGACGTAGTTGCAGGCGAGAAGGTCGAGCCATCCATCCCCGTCCGCGTCGAACCAGGCCGCCGCCGTGGACCAGGCGGGATCGGCCGCGCCCGGCGCGTTCCCCGCCGTGCCCGTCTCCGAGGTCGCGTCGGTGAAGCGCCCCCCATCGTTCCGGTACAGCCGGTTGTTCCCGACCGCCGTCACGTAGAGGTCCGTGTCCCCGTCCGCGTCGTAGTCGGCCGCCGCCGCTCCCATGCCGTAGATGGGGTGGTCGAGGCCGGCCTCGCGCGTGACGTCGCGAAACGTCCCGTCCCCGAGGTTCCGCAGCAGCATGGACCGGGCGCCCCGATCCTCGGCGCGGCCCTCCCAGCCGGTGCTGTTCACGAAGAACAGGTCGGGCCACCGGTCGCCGTCGTAATCGAGCACGACGACGCCGCTGCCCATGGTCTCGGGCATCCACTTCTCTCCGAAGGCGCCCGTGGCGTGGACGAAGTCGATCCCCGCGGCCGCCGTGACGTCGGTGAAGCGGATCGAGGTGGTCGCGTCGCTGCCCTGGCGCGCCGTGAAGCTCGGGCGCGTCTGGGTGTACGAGGGCGCCTCCGCGTCCGCCGGTTCGTCGGGGCCGCAGGCCGTCGCCGCCGCGAGGAGGCAGATCGAGAGGGGTACGGCGCGGCGAGCGTTCATCGACCTCCGGGGCCGCTCGCCGGGCCATCCGGAGACACCGTGCCTCCCGCCGGTGCGATCGGCCGCAGTTCGTGCGTGTGGATGTCCTGTGCCATCAGGTTCACGCCGGGGTTCTCCGCCCTGTAGGCCCTCGTGATCGCCTGCGCCGCCTCGTCGATCCGGTAACGCTCGAACGCCGCCTCGCCCAGCGCCGCCTCGTCGTCGCGTCCCAGCGCCCGCAGGCTGAGCATGCGGCTGTAGTGCGCCTGCCGGTGTTCGGGATCGATGGCCAGCGTCCGGTCGAACGCCTCGACCGCCGCCTCGTAGCGCCGATCAAGGTATCGCGTCCGTCCCAACTGGAACCAAGCCTCGCGATCCTCCGGGAAGGCGTCGAGCACCGCAAGGTACGCCGCCTCGGAGGCATCGTACGCGCCGTCCTCCTGGTGCGCGCCGCCCCACACCCACGCCACGCGCGGGTTGCCCGGTTCGATGGTTTCGGCCCGCTCGAGGTTGTCGAAGGCGTCGTCGAGGTTGCCGGCGATGAGCGCCATGCGCGCCAGGTTGAGCGGCCCGTCCACCCGGTCCGGGAAGAACTCGGCCACCCGCGCGAACGGGAGCTCCGCGAGCCGGTCGTTCCCCTCCTGGAGGAGGGCGATCCCGTAGTCGTTGTAGCGGACCCAGATCTCCTCGTCCCGCGCCTCGTCCTGCGCCTCGGCCGAGACCGGATCCACGCGGCCGCCGACGCCGATCGTGACCTCGTCGCTGGCGATCTCGGTGATCGGCAGGTCGGGAACGTCGTCGAACTCCGCGAACCCCTGCGGGTTGGCGCCGAAGGCGAACTCCGTGTAGGCGCGGTCGAACTTGCGCCACAGGAGGCGCGCCCGCGCCGTCAGCGAGCCCTCGGGCAGGTCGGGCGGCAGCGTGATCCGGTAGTGGGCCACGTCCGCGCTCCCGGGGCCGATCAGGTTCACCGCCGCCGTCACGTGGATGTCCTGCGCGTTCCGCTTCCGGATCGGCCGCCCCTCGCGGTCGAGGATCACCGACTTGAAGAAGTGCGCCGTGGGATCGAGGTGCCCGTCCGCGCCGATCTCGCCGCTGATCGCGATACGCCGGCCCTCGGCGTCCACCAGTTCGAATTCGAGCCAGCCCTCGTTGGAGTCGTTCGTTCCGCCGGGGAAGGTGTGGCCCACGCCCTGGTTCCGGACCACGACCTCGAACATCACCGTCTCCCCCGGAGACACGCTCGGAGGCGAGAGATCGAGCCCCATCTCGGGTTCGTCGTCGGGACCTCGCCGGATGGCGAAGATGTCGACCCGCAGCTTCTCGTCCCGCAGGAACTCCTCGATGCGGCGGATCGTCGCCGTGTCCCCCCGCAGGAAGGGGAGCGCCGTATTCACCGCGAGGAACCGGTGCGAGCGCACGCGCCCGTTCTCGGCCGAGACATCGCCCAGCGGCGCCTCCTCCCACGGCATGTGACAGTCCTGGCACACGCGCGCGGCCGCGGGCAGGTAGAAGGTGCGCGAGGCGTTGCGCGCCACCCCGCTGTCGTGCCACGCGTCGTACTCGTTCTGTCCCCGCAGCCAGCGGTAGTTATTCACCGGCTCCGTGAGGCTCACCTTGTGGCAGGTGGCGCAGAACTCCGACGTCGAATGGACCGGCTTCAGGAGCTGCCCCATGTGGACGGAGGGCTTCGCCTTGAGCGCCGCGTCGTGCAGGTAGGCGCCGAGCGTGCCGGCCTCGGCGTCGGCGAACAGGTAGGGGTCCTCCTGCTCGTCGGCGATGTTGTAGTTGCCGTTCCCCGTGTTGTCGTGGATGCGGTCGATCGCGTGGCAGGCGAGACAGGTGAGCCCCGCCTGCGCCTCGACGGTGGCGGGGTCGATGGGCGCGTCCATCGCCCCGGCCAGCATGAGCGCCGGATCGTGACACCCGCTGCACCACTTGCTCTTCACGCGCCCCGCCGCGTCCGGCTCGAGCCCGAACTCCCGCAGGTGCGCGATGACCTCCGGCCCGGCCTCCAGCGACCCCTCCCGCATGTCCTCGATCGTCGCGGTATAGAAGGGGTTGTTGAAGGAGGCGAAGCGGTGCGCGGAGGTCGCCCACTGGGCCGTCACGTCGGGGTGGCAGCGCACGCACTGGGTGGCGCCGATGAGTTCGTCCGCCGCGAACCCCCGCCGTTCCACCTCGGAGCGGACGCGCGCCGCGCGCTCACGGGCCGTCTGTGCGGCGAGTTCCCCCGCCTCCGTGCGGGTGATGATGCGGGACGGGAGGTACGTCCCCGTACTCGTCGTCGTCGCGGCCGGGAAGAACGGACTCTCAGGCGGCACGAGGCCTTTCGGCACGAAGTCGACGTCGACGAAGCGCGACACGTCGCGGTCGCGGCCCCCCGGCCCTTCGTTCAGACCCTGGGCGAGCGCGGCCTCCGCCTCCGGGGTGAGCTGGAGCCCGCGATGCGTGAGGCTGTGCCACGCGACGAGGACGACGAGGACGGCTCCGGTGGCGAGCGCGAAGCGGCAGGCCCGTACGCCCGGCGGACGCGCGTAGCTCACCAGCCGGTGCCCGGCGTAGGCGGAGACGATGAGGACGGCGCTCCCCACGTGCGCCCACCACGCCCAACTGTTCTCCCGGCTCGCCGCCGCGGTGAGGATGAAGAGTCCCGTGAGGACGAGGACGCCGCCCACGAGCCCCATCCCGATCCCCGTCAGGATCGACGCGCGGTGCTTCCGCTTCCACACCGTCGGGAGGTGCGCCGCGAGGAACCCGAACATGACCGCGGCCAGCAGGAGCCCGACCCCGGTGTGCGTGAGCACCATCGCCTGGAAGAGCTGGGGGAGCGAGTTCTCCCCCACCGCGAAGAAATCCAGCCCCAGCCCGTCAGCGAGCCGGTTCGCGAGCAGGTAGAGCGTGTTCGCGAGCATGAACACGGCGACCCCGAGCCCGAACCTCAGCCAGCGCCGCTGCCCCGTCCCCAGGATGGAGCGCAGCACCGGCCGCCCGCGCGGCGCGTCCGCCCCCGAGCCCCCCTGCACTCCGGCGTCGCCGGCCGCACCGGAGCGGGCTCCGTGCGGCGCTCCGTCCCCCGTCTCCCGTCCGCGTCCTTTCATGACCCGAACGAAACCGCAAGCGCCCCGCCCGCGCAACCAAGACCGGCCGCCACGATAGATTGTCTTGCAGCCGACGGAGTGTCGTCATGGATGAGGTGTTGGGGAGGACCGATGAAGGTGCTGGTCATCGCGGGTCCGAACGGGGCCGGCAAGACGACGTTTTCGCGACGGTATCTGCAGTTCGCGGGACCGGAGATACCGTTCGTGAACGGCGACGAAATCGCCGCACGCCTGAATCCGGACGCGCCCGACGAGGCCGCGCAACGGGCGGGCAGGATCGCGCTGAAGCGGATGGAATCGTACGTCGCGAGACGGACGGACTTCGCCTTCGAGACGACCCTCAGCGGCCGATCGTACGCGCGCCGCCTCGATACGTGGCGCCAGCACGGGTACCGGATCGGGTTGATCTACCTCCGGCTGCCATCGGCGAACCACGTCGTCAGGCGGGTCGCCCAGCGCGTCAGCGAGGGCGGTCACGACATTCCCGAGCCGGTCGCCCGCCGTCGGTTCGAACGAAGCTGGGGTAACTTCATCGAGTTGTACCGCCCCATTGCAGACGAATGGCAGGTCTACGACACTTCGAGCCGGTCCCCGATCCTCGTCGCCGCGTCGGAGCGTAATGACATCCTGCCGCTCCTTCCCAGCGGATGGCGCATCCGAGAGTTGCCCACCGCGGCTGACGCAGACCGGCGCGACCGCCCGGATGATCCCACGAGGAGAAGCGCCATGACGGAGGAAAAGACACAGGCTCCGGACAGGTTCCCGGAGGGAGAGCCCTCGATAAAGAACGTGATGATCGCCTTGAAACAGGCGCGGGACGACGCGCTGGCACGCGCGGAAGCCGTTCGGCGAAGGGAAGCCGAGGCGGCGCGGGCCAAGAATGCGTCATCCACCGCCGAGAACTGATACGGAGCGATGAGTACAGAAAACGTCGTCATCATTGGCTCGGGCCCCGCCGCGTGGACGGCGGCGATTTACGCGGCCCGAGCGAGCCTGAATCCCCTCGTGTTCGAGGGTGCCGGGAGCCGCACCATGATCCCCGGTGGACAGCTCATGTTCACAACGGACGTGGAGAACTATCCCGGTTTCCCCGAAGGGGTTAGCGGCATCGACATGATGCTGGACTTCAAGAAGCAGGCGCTGCGTTTCGACACGCGCGTGTTCACCGAGGACATCGTCGAGGTCGACTTCTCGAGCCGTCCCTTCCTGCTCCGTTCTTCAGGGAACCAGGAAGTGCGCGCGGAGACGGCGATCGTGGCCACGGGCGCCAACGCGCGCTGGCTCGGCGTCCCGGGTGAGGAGCGGCTCGCGCAGAGCGGCGGCGGGGTGTCCGCGTGCGCGGTGTGCGACGGCGCCCTGCCCGTCTTCCGGGACCAGGTCCTCGCGGTCGTGGGGGGCGGCGACAGCGCGATGGAGGAGGCCCTCTACCTCACCAAGTTCGCGAGCGAAGTGCTCCTCATCCACCGGCGCGACGAACTGCGGGCGTCGCAGATCATGCAGGAACGGGCCTTCGCCAGCGACAAGATCCGCTTCCTCTGGAACCGGACCGTGGAGGAGGTGTTCGGGGACGACGCGATCACCAGCCTCCGCCTGCGGGACACGGTGACGGGCGAGGCGTCGGACGTCGAGGTGGGCGGGATGTTCGTGGCCATCGGCCACATCCCCAACACGGCGTTCCTGCAGGGCCAGGTCGACCTCAAGGAGAACGGCTACGTCGACATGCCCACGCCGTGGCGCACGGAGACGAACGTGCCCGGCGTGTTCGCGGCCGGCGACGTCATGGACGACTACTACCGGCAGGCCGTCTCCGCGGCGGGCACCGGCTGCATGGCCGCCCTCGACGCCGAACGCTTCCTCGCCCACAACGGCGCCGCGGGGTGACGTTCCTGCGGCTTACCAGAAGACGATGTAGAGGACGGCCGCTCCCGCGATCACGCCTCCGGCCCGGAGTCCGGCGCGCGGGGCGGGCGTCAGATCCACGCCGTCCGCGGCGCGCGGCAGCCGGCGAGGAGCATCGAGCGGACGCGCACGGGTCACGACCACGATGTACGCGCTGATCGCGAGGAAGGTGATCGCCATGTGGTGGAGGAACGCGACTTCCGGCAGCAGCCACAGGAGGAGGAGGTAGACCGGGATCCCCAGCACCATCCCCCCGAAGGCGGCGGCGGGCGGCGTGCGCGGCGCGAAGATACCGAACAGGAACGCGGCCACGATCCCCGGCGAGATGAACCCCCAGAACATCTGGATGTACTCGAACACGCTCGGCGCCCGCGCCACGACCGGCGCCCACAGGCACGCCACCACCACGAGCACGCCCGTCGTCACCCGTCCCACCACCATCAGCCGGCGTGAAGAGGCCTCGGGCCGCAGGTGCCGCCTGTAGAGATCCACGCTGAAGATCGTCGCCGCCGAGTTCAGCATCGAGTCGAGCGAACTCATCACGGCCCCGAACAGCGCCGCGAACATGATCCCCGTCAGCCCCGCCGGGAGGAGCTCCCGCATCATCACCGGGTAGGCCTGGTCCGGGTTCGTCACCTGATCGGCGAACAGCTCCGCCGCCATGATCCCGGGAAAGATGATGATGAACGGGATGAACAGCTTGATGAAGCCCGCCAGGAAGAGCCCGCGCTGGCCGTCCGCCAGGCTGCGCGCCGCCAGCGTGCGCTGCGTGATGAACTGGTTCAGTCCCCAGTAGAAGATGTTGGGAATCCACAGGCCGCCGATGAACACGGCAAGCCACGGCATCTCCGGGTGGTTCCAGGGGAGGACGGTGTGGAGTTTCCCGTCCGCCGCCTCGAGGAAGGGGCCGATGCCGCCCAGGGCCCGGAACCCCAGTACGGTGACGAGCACGCCGCCGAGGAGGAGCGCCACGCCCTGGAGGAGGTCCGACCACACGACCGCCTTGAGCCCGCCGTAGATCGTGTACCCGCCCGCGAGCACGCCGATGAGCCAGATCCCGGCCGACACGTCGAGCCCGAAGATCGACTCCAGGGCGAGCGCGCCCGAGTACAGCACGGTCGCAAGGGCCACGAGCACGTACGCCGCGAGGATGAAGCCCGCCATCAGCGTCCGCGTGCCCACGTCGTAGCGGAACTCGAGGTACTCCGGGATGGTGTAGATCCCGGCCGCGAGGAACCGGGGCAGGAAGAAGAGTCCGACGAGGACGAGGGTGACGGCCGCCATCCACTCGTAGCTCGCGATCGCGAGGCCGATGTCGTAGCCCCGCCCCGCCATCCCCACGAAGTGCTCCGTCGAGATGTTCGAGGCGATGAGCGAAAACCCGATCAGCCACCACGGCAGGTTGCGCCCGGCGAGAAAGTACCCCGCCGCATCGCGCCGCCCCCGCGACGCGTACAGCGACACCCCGACGACCAGCAACAGAAAGCCCGCGAACGCCGCAACGTCCAGGGGCCGAAAGCTCACGTTCGTCCGTTCGGGCCGTGCTCCGGCTGCGAGTCGAACTGCGGCGTCGGCCGCTGTCGAATCCCGAGGCGCGTGGGCACCAGCGAATCCGTTCGGGCTTCAGACGCCAGGATCAACTCCTTCAGAGTCGGCTTGGCGGCTTTCTCCGTCTTTCGTTCGTGCCTGTTCAGTGCCCCTCCCGCAGATTCCGTGACGCGGCTCGCAGACTATGCCGCGACCGTTCGACGGTCAAAAGCGCCCGGCGTCAACGTTACGGGTCTCTATCGAGAGAGTCGCTGATCACTTGCCTGGCTTCTTCGTGCCGGCTCGCGGGTACGCGGAGGACTTTCGCGGCCGCGGTCGGGCCCCAGGAAACGGGTGCGAACTCCCCTTCGACCCTGAAGGGGATGTCTCCGGCCTCGAGGGCGAGCCTCGCCGCGAGGAATTCGCTCTCGTCCCACGCCTCGAACACGCGGACCATGTCGTCGCCCCGTGTCACGACCGGGCCGGTGTCTCTTCGATGTCGGCGGTCCACGTCACCTTGATCGCACCCTCGAGCGAACGGGCGGTGGGGCACTTCGCGCCGTGGCTGGCGAGCGCGCGCTCCACCGTCTCCCGGGTTTCGGCGGGGATGCGGAGCCGGTAGTGGACGATGATCTCCTCCAGCGTGGGCATGCGGTCGCGGAGGCGGTTGATCCCCTCCGCTTCGGCGGTGATGTCTTCGGGGGCCAGGCGGATGCCGCGCACTTCCAGTGCGCCGTTGAGCGTGCCCAGCATTCAGGCGCCGGTCGCGGCCACCTGGTAGTCGACGGGGAGCGGGAGGTCCTTCGCGTCGATCCGGTAGTGGGACTTGATGGGTCCGTGGACGCCGAAGTCGATCTCGGTCCCCTCTTCGAGGTGGGCCCGGCGATGGACGCCCTCGACCTTCTCGAGACGCGCGCGGGCTGTATAAAACGGTTCGGACACGACGTTCCCCCTGGTCTTCCGGTTCCCCTTCGTGGGCTCTTTCGTGGACTCTCCTTTACGGACCCGCCTTCCCTGCCGCATTTTCGGGCGGCGAGATTCGGGCGTGACGCGCAAACGGAACGATCAAGAGCAACCAGCATGACGTCAACCCGCGACAGGAGCCGACGTACGGGCGCAGGGGCGGGCCGGATCGTGGCCGTGGTCCTCATGGCGGGCGGGATCGCGGCCTGCGAGCGGGGGTCGGCCGAGACGGCGGACCCGGACACCGCCCCGCCCAGCGACCTGTCGGCGCTCAGCGACCGCTTCTGGGACGCCTACCTCTCCTGGAACCCGCTGCAGGCGACCTATCTCGGGGAACACCGCCTCAGCGACCGCGTGCGCGACCTCTCGCCGTCGGGGCGCAACAACCGCCGCCGCGAGGTTCGTGCCCTCTCGGACGCCCTCGCGGCCATCGATCTCCCGTCGCTGCCGCCCGACCACCGGCTCACCTATCTCGCGCTCGACCACCAGCTTTCGGCGGAAATCGCCGAGCAGACGTGCGATCTCGAGGTGTGGGTGGTGGACCACCGCGAGGGATTCCAGCTCGATTTCCTCAACATCGTGGGCGCCCAGCCGCTCGAGACGCCGGTCGACGGCGAGCGCATGATCCGGCGCTGGAACGCGTTCGCGGACTACATCGACGACTACATCTCGAATCTCCGTACCGGCCTCGAGACGGGGCGGGTCGCGGCGCGCGCGTCGGTGAACCGGACGATCGTGCAGCTCGACGCCCTCCTCGAACGGCCGGTGGAGGAATGGCCGATCTACGCCCCGGCGGGGACGCGCCTCGATGCGTGGCCCGAGGGGACGCGCCACGACTTCCGGGCCGGCATCCGCGAGGCCGCCTCCGAGCGCATTCGGCCGGCGTATGCGAGACTCCGCGATTTCCTGCGCGACGAACTCTATCCGCATTCGCGCACCGGCGCGGAGATCGGACTCTCCGGTCTGCCGGGAGGCGCCGCCTGCTACGAGGCGATGATCCGCAACTTCACGACGCTCGAGCTGACCCCGGCCGAGATCCACGCGCGGGGTCTGGCGGAGCTGGAGAGGATCCACGACGAACTGCGGACGCTTGGACGGGAAGTCCTCGGCGCCTCCGAGCTGAAGGAGATTCAAGAGCGGCTGCGGTCGGACCCCGAGATGTTCTTCCGCTGGCCCGGTGAGATCGTGCAGATGGCCGAGGAGGCGTACGCGCGGGCCGCCCTCGTCATGCCCGACTGGTTCGGCACCACGCCGCGCACGGAGATGGTGATCCGTCCGATCCCGCTCTACGAAGCGCCGCAGAGCGTGCTCGCCTACTACCGCGAGCCGGCACCGGATGGGTCGCGCCCGGGCACGTACTACGTGAACACCTACCGGCCCGAGATCCGGCCCCGGTATCAGGCCGATGTCCTGAGCTTCCACGAAGCGATTCCCGGGCACCACCTGCAAACCGCCATCGCCCAGGAGGTGGCGGGTCTGCCCGAGTTCCGAAAGCACCTCGGCTCGATCGCCTTCGTCGAGGGGTGGGCGCTGTACGCGGAGCGGCTCGCCGACGAAATGGGCCTGTACGCGGACGACCTGAGCCGCATCGGCCTCGCCTCCTACGACGCCTGGCGGGCCAGCCGGCTCGTCGTCGACACCGGGATCCACGCCTTCGGCTGGACCCGCGAGGAGGCGATCGACTTCGTGCGCGAGAACACGCTGCTCGCCGAGGTGAACATCGAGAACGAGGTGGACCGCTACATCACGTCGCCCGCCCAGGCGCTCACCTACAAGCTCGGACAGCTCGAGATCTCGCGGCTGCGCTCCAAGGCGGAAGCCAGGCTCGGGGAGGCGTTCTCGATTGCGGAGTTCCACGACCGGGTGCTGGAAAACGGCGCGCTGAGCCTTCCCGCGCTCGGCGACGCGATCGACAGCTGGCTCGCGGAGACCCCCAGCTAGCGGTCCGGCGCAGCCGGGAGTGCGGCTGCGGCGTTGAGAGGGCGTTGATCGTGCCCGGCACGTTCTCGTCATGCGCTCTCACGGAAGGATTCCCCGGCTTCGGGTCCCCGTGCCCCCGGAAGCGGAGCCTCGCGGCTTCGCGCTGCCCTCGGCCATGCTGACGCTGCTGCTCGTTTCGCTCATGGCGGCCGGCGGCTTCTTCATCACCTGGGTCGACGGACAGTCCGCTCGCGCCTTCGCGCGTTCCACGGAGGCCTTCTACGTGGCCGAGAGCGGACTGGCGACGGCACTCGCGCTCGCCGAGCTGCCGAACCCCTCCGTGCCTCCCGTCACCCTGAGCGTGGGGACGGCGACGGTCTCGTTCGAGCGGCTCTTCGAACTGCGGCCCCGAGAGGCCGTGTACCGCGTCGAGTCCACGGGACGGGTGGTCGCCGGCCCCGCATCGTTCGAACGTTCGGTGGGCGAGCTCGTTTGGGTGGCCGGGCCGCCGCGGGTCCCCGGAGCGCTCGTCCTCGTGGGGAGCGCGGGCGCCGTTCCCCCGAAGGGGACGATCACCGGGCTCGATGGGTTCGGGAGCGCCTGCCCGCAGCAGCCCTCGCCGGTTGCGGGCGTTGCGTACTGGGGCGGACCGCCGCCGGCACCCGATTCGCTGCTCACGATCTCGGGATCGCCGGCGGACCGCCGGATGGCGGCGGGTGTGTCCGTCACGGCGGAAACGGGGATCCGCTGGACGGAACTGCTCGCTTCCTGGGGCCCGCGTCCCGACGCGACCGTGCCGTCCGATCCGTGGCCGACGCCCCGGGCCGATTCGGCCTACACGCGGATTTCGGGATCGGGGTGGCTGGGCGCGGGCTCCAGTGGACGCGGCGCCCTCGTGGTGGAGGGTGACCTGTCGCTCGACCACGGGTTTGCCTGGAGGGGGCTCATCCTCGTGGGCGGCGCCCTCTCCCTGAACGGGGACATCTCGGTCCAGGGGAGCGTCGTGAGCGGGCTCGCGGGCGGGGTGGGGGTCGCAGCCGACTTTGGCGGCCATCGCGTCGATCTGCGCTTCAGCGCGTGCGCCGTCGCCGCGGCCGCGGAGCGGCTTACCGCGCCGGCGGCGGCGATTCCCGGCACGTGGTACGAGGTGTGGTAGGCCCCGGCCGCCCGTCAGAGGTGCGCGGCGACGAGATCCGGGAGTCCGTCGGGATTGTCCACGTGCAGCCAGTGGCCGCCGGCGAGTTCGTGGAGGTGCCTGCGACCCTTCAGGGTGGCCGCGCGAAATCGCCCGATATCGTCGGCCGAGAGGATGTCCGACTGCGCGGCCCGTACGAGATGGATTTCCGACGGGGGGACCGGCGTCTCGATGACGTCCCAGAGGTCGCGCCTGAAGTAGTCGACAAGGAGTTCTTCGGCGGCGTCGGGGTCGAGGCGCCACCGGTAGCCGGCGTCAACGAGGACGAGGTTGGTCGCCAGCCAGTGCGCGACGGGCGAGGCGAAACCCTCGGCCTCCACCGCGGATACGGCGTCACGTCGCTTCGTGAACGGCCCCGCGTGCCGGCGAATCACGTCCAGCAGCCGGGCGGCTCCGCCGCCGGGCGAGCGGCGGGAAGGCGACGCGTCGATGACCCACACCTGGCTCGGCGCCGCGGCGGCCCCCACCATCAGGGCCACCTTGCCGCCGAAGGAGTGCCCGAGCGCCGCGTCCACGGGCCGTCCCAGCGACTCCGAGAGTTCGAGCACGTCGTGCACGCACGCGGCAAGGGTGTGCGGCGGCTCGAAGCTCGGGGAGTGCCCGTGCAGCCTCAGGTCCACGAGCACGACGCCCCATTCGGGCCGCCGGGCGACGAGCCGGCGGGCGAATGAAGCCCAGTTGCGGCCGGTCCCGTAGATGCCGTGCAGCACGTAGAGCCAGCGGCGGGAACCCGCCTCCGCGACGGTGTACTGATGCAGGAATGGTCGAGACACGGAACGAAAGGTAACGGATTCTTGAACGATCTGTCGGCGTTCGAGCCGGCGCGGGGGCTCGGGAATCCTCACGTGCAGACCGTGGTGGGACGGCTTCTGCGCCGGCGCTGCGAGCCGCGGTACGACCGGGTTCGGCTCGACACGGACGATGGCGATTTCATCGATCTCGACCTGTGGCGAGGACCGGAAGACCCCTCGGGTCTGTGCCTCCTCCTCCACGGGCTCGAGGGGAGCGCGCGCTCCGGCTACATGGTGACGGCGAGCGAGGCGTTGGCGGCCGCCGGTATCCAGGCCGTCGCGCTCAACTTCCGTTCGTGCAGCGGGGAGCCGAACCGGCTGCCGGGCGCCTACCACTCGGGTCGCACGGACGACATCGAGCGTGCGCTGGACTGGATGGCGGCGCGTTTCCCGGGTCTCCCGCGGACCGCGATGGGGTTCTCGCTGGGCGGGAACGCGCTCCTCAACCTGCTCGGACGGGAGGACGGCGGCCGGGGTCTCGTTGCCGCGGCCGCCGTATCGGTCCCCTACGACCTCGAATCCAGCGCCGACGCGCTGCAGCGCGGGATGGGACGCGTGTACGGCCGGCGTTTCCTCCGCAGCCTGCGCGAGAAGGCCCGCGAGAAGGCGGTGAGGTTCCCGGACGTGGTGGCGCCGGCAGCGGCCACGGCGCGCACGATTCGGGAGTTCGACGATCGGCTCACGGCACCGATTCACGGCTTTCGCGACGCCGACGACTACTACGCGCGCTGCAGCGCGAAGCGTTTCGTGGCCTCGGTGGACCTTCCCATGCTCCTCGTCCACGGGCAGGATGACCCGCTCGCCCCGGGGAGCTCGGTGCCGCTCGACACGATCCGGCGACGCCCGAATCTCTCCCTGGCGCTGACGGAGCGCGGAGGGCATCTCGGCTTCGTGGGCCGGGGGCGCGGAACGGGGCGGACGGGCGCGCGGGCCGGCGCGCGAACCGGCTGGCTGGAAGAGACGGTTTCCCGCTACATCTCGCGGGCCACGCGCCGGACAACGCATCCGGATTCCGGGGTGTTTTAAGTGGTTTGTACGAGTATTGTCCGCAGCCTTCAGGATGGGAGTCATTTCATGCGCGGATTTTCACGAGTCGCGGTCCTTGCGGCCGCCTTCGCCTGCCTGGCCACGCCAGTCACGGGACAGGGGTTCGGACGCAGCCTCCCCGTCGCGGTCTCGTCCGGCCAGGTCCTCATCGCCGAGAGCGGCGGCCCGACGTCCACGGGAGCCGTCTACGTCTACGAGCGGGGTCCGGATGGATGGGCCGTCGCCGCGGAACTTGCGCCCTACGCGGCGGAGGAGGGCGGCGCGTTCGGGATTTCGCTCGCCGTCGATGGCGACCGCATGCTCGTCGGCTCGCCCGGCGCGGCGCACGTTTTCGAGCGGAGCGACGGAGCATGGGAGGAAGTCGCCACGCTGAGGCCGGCCGACCTGCCGGAGGGTTCCATCTTCGGCGCCGGCGGGGCGATCGCGGGCGACCTGGCGATGGTGTCGGCGCCGGGTCGAGCGAGCCGCCAGGGCGCCGGTGCCGCCGGCCGCGTCTACTTCTTCGAGTGGGACGGCGCCGCCTGGAATGAAGCCGGGGCCGTCGAGTCCCCCGAGGCGGCCGCTGGAGACGGCTTCGGCGCCGCCATGATCACGGATGGCCGGGTGGCCGCGATCGGCGCTCCGGGGACCGCCGTGGGTAACGCGAACGGCGCCGGCGCGGTCTTCTTCTTCACGCGCGCCGAGGACGGCACATGGACGGCGGCGCCGGAACCGCTCACGGCCGCGGAAGCGGGCGAGAACGGAGGCTTCGGCAGCGTCCTGTACGGCGAGGACACCGAGGACGGCTTCCGGCTCGTGGTCGGAGCCCCGCGGGCAGGGGGCGTGGGCATCGCCTACACGTTCACGCCCGATGGCAATGCCTGGAGGCCCGAAGGCCGGCTCTATCCGCCGGTCGTGGCCGGGGGCGGCCGATCCTTCGGCGGCAACTTCGCCAACGCCTTTGCGGCCGTGGACGGAGAGATCTGGGTCGGCGGGTCCGGCTCCGGCACGGGCCGCGAGGGGCGGGTGCTTCGCTACTCGACCGACCCCGATGGCGGGGTCGAGCTCGCCGGCGCGATCTCGGCCTCGAACCGGGATGCGGGCGATGGCTTCGGCGGCGGCATCGCCGCGCAGGGCGACGTCGCGGTCATCGCCGCGAGCCGCAAGGACTACGGGATGGGGACGGCCTACATCTTCGAGCGGCAGGGCGACGACTGGGTCGAGACCGCCGAGGTGTGGAGCGACGCGACGAACTACGCGGCGATCAACGGCCACGAGGTGGGCTGCGAGGAAAGGGTCTCGGCCGACTTCGACTGCAGCGAGGTGAACATCCTCTCCTTCATGCCGGTGCAGTCGCTCGGCGCGAACCGCGGCGTGCGGGTCAACGACGTGTGGGGCTGGACCGATCCGCAGACGGGGCGCGAGTACGCTCTCGTGGGGCTCACGGACCAGGCTTCCTTCATCGACATCACCGACGCGCAGAACCCGCGCTACGTCGGTCGTCTTCCCATGACGGAGGGCGCGCGCGGCAGCGTGTGGCGCGACATCAAGGTCTTCAGGGACCACGCCTTCATCGTTTCCGATGGAGCGGGCGACCACGGGATGCAGGTGTTCGACCTCACCCGTCTCCGCGATGTGGGGAGCGAGCCGGTCACCTTCGAGGCGGATGCCCACTACGACGGGATCGCCTCCGCGCACAACATTGTGATCAACGAGGCGACGGGCTTCGCCTACAGCGTCGGCTCGAGCGGCGGGGGCGAGACGTGTGGCGGCGGCCTCCACATGATCGACATCAACGAGCCGACCGAGCCGAGCTTCGTCGGCTGCTTCGGTCACGAGGGCACCGGGCGCCGCGGCACCGGATACTCGCACGACGCGCTCTGCCTGATCTATGACGGCCCGGACCGCGAGCACGCCGGCAAGGAGATCTGCTTCGGCTCGAACGAGACCGATGTCTCGATCGCGGACGTCACCGACAAGGAGAACCCGATCCCGCTGTCGACCGCTACGTACGCGAACGTCGCCTACGCGCACCAGGGCTGGGTGACCGAGGATCACCGGTTCTTCTACCTGGGAGATGAACTCGACGAGCTGAGGACGCAGTTCTCGGGCACGCGCACGATGATTTTCGACATCACCGATCTCGACGACCCCGTCCTCGTCAAGGAGCACTTCGGCGAGTCCACGGCGAGCGACCACAACATGTACGTGCTCGATGACCTGCTCTACCAGTCGAACTACAACAGCGGACTGCGGATCCTCGACGTGAGCGACCCCGAGAATCCGACCGAGGTCGGCTTCCTCGACACCGTGCCGTACGCCGAGGGGCCGTCGATGGGCGGCTCGTGGAGCAATTACCCGTACTTCGCGAGCGGGACGATCATCGTGACGAGCGGGAGCGAGGGCCTGTTCATGGTCAAGTACCAGAAGCCGGTACTCGTGCCGTAATGGAGAGAATCGCAAACACCGTGCGGTCCGGCCTCCTCGCGCTGGGGATGGCCGGACTCGTGGCGGTTCGGGCCGCCGCGACGCCCGTGACCGCGCCCTCCGCCAACGGTCCGTTCCTCTACGTGGCCAACCAGGAGGCGGCGGCGGTGACCGTCATCGACCTCGAAACGCACGAGGTCGTCGAGGTCATCGACCTCGAGGCCATGGGGTACGGGGCGAACGCAAAGCCACACCACGTCGCGGTCGAGCCGGACGGGTCGTTCTGGTACGTGTCGCTCATCGCGGCCAACCAGGTGCTGAAGTTCGACCGCGACAACGAACTCGTCGCCTCCGTCGAGTTCGAGCGGCCGGGCCTCCTCGCGCTCCATCCCTCGGAGCCGTGGCTCTTCGTGGGGCGGTCGATGGCCGCGGTGAACCCGCCGCAGCGCATCGGCCGCATCGACCGGATGTCGATGGAGGTCGAGGAATACGACGTCTTCATCCCGCGGCCGCACGCGCTGCTGGCGAGCCCCGACGGCGGGTGGGTGTACGCGGGCAGCCTCGGCGAGAACTCCGTCGTCACGGTCGCGGCGGAGAGCGGCCAGGCCGAACTGCTCAGGCTTCCCGGCTCCGGGGCGATGCCCCACGTTCTCGTGCAGTACGCGATCTCTCCCGATGGCGAGACGCTCGTCGCGACGGCCGAGATGACGGCGAAACTGCTCGTATTCGACGTCACGGAGCCGGTGGCGCCGAAGCTCGTGGGGGAGTTGGACGTGGGGGCGCGGCCGTGGCACCCGAGCTGGTCTGCGGACGGGCGCTGGATCTGGTTCGGCAACCTGGGCGCGAACGAGGTCACGCTCGTCGATACCTCCGACTGGTCCGTGGCCGCCGTGATCCGGGGCGAAGGCCTCGCCGAACCACACGGCAGCGTGCTCTCGCCGGACGGCTCCCGACTCTACGTGGCGAACCGGAACGAGACCGGCTCGTACGAATCGTCGGACCGGATGGGATACGACGCGCCCGGCGGCACGGTCGTCGTCATCGACACCGCGACCCGCGACATCATCGACGTCATCGAGACGCCGCCCTACGCGTCGGGCATCGGTCTCGCCTCCAGCCCCCGCTGAGAGCCCGGGAGACGTGAGCCCCATGGCCGGACCCCGCAGTCGGCGGGCCGCACCGGGAGCACTGACCGCGGCGCTCCTCGCGGCCGGGTGCGCATCGGGCGGCGCCGGGCCAGGGGAAATGGCGCCGGAGGGCGCGGCGGGCGGCGAAACCCGGTTCGTCCGCGCCGTCACCCCCTTTCCGGTGTTCGACGAAGCCGGAGACGCGTACGAAATCCCCTTCCTCGGCGGCTTCAACGTGCCCCGGCCGCAGTGGGTGGACATCGACGGGGACGGCGACCTCGACCTCTTCGTGCAGGAGACGACGAACCGCCTGCTGTTCTTCGAGCGCGAGGACACGCCGGACGGACGGCGCCACACCTGGCGGCCGGCCGCGTACTCGGACCTCGAGGTGGGTGAGTGGTTCCGCTTCGTCGACATCGATGCGGACGGCGACCGGGACCTCCTCGCGGAGTCGCCCTTCAGCTACATGAAGCTCTACCGGAACACCGGCACGGCGGGCGGAGCCGTGTTCGAGCTCATCGCGGACACGCTTCGCGACACGCGCGGCGAGGCGATCTTCTCGGACCGCCAGAACATCCCCAACGCGGCGGACATCGACTGCGACGGCCGCCTCGACCTCTTCATCGGCCGGCTCGTGGGGACGGTCACGCGCTACGAGGCGACGGGCGCGATCGGCGCGAACGCCTCGCCCTTCCGGCACATCACGGACCGCTTCGAAGACATCGAGATCGTCGCCGACCCGGCGGCGGCCGGGGGCGTGCCGCCCTTCAACGGCCCGGACGCGGGCGGGCCTTTCCCCACCCTGCACGGGGCGAACACGATGGCGCTCGCCGACTACGACGCGGACGGCGACACCGACATGTTCTGGGGCGACTTCTTCGAGGCCGGGCTTCTCCTGATCGAGAACGCGGGCTCGTGCGAAGCTCCGAACCTCCGCGTGGAGCCGCGTCCCTTCCCCCTCGACGACCCGATCCGGACGAGCGGCTACAACGCCCCGACCTTCGGCGACTACGACGGCGACGGCGATCTCGATCTGCTCATGGGCGTGCTCGGCGGGGCGTACAACGCGAACACGACGACCGCCGACAACCTCATGCTCTTCTCGCAGGAGTCCGACGGCGGCTTCGAGCTTCGGACGCGACGCTTCATCTCGCAGATCGACGTGGGCAGCGAGAGCGTGGCCTCCCTCGTCGATCTCGACGGCGACGGCGACCTCGACCTCCTGCTCGGCAACAAGATCGACCCCGGCGACCTGACGAACTCGCGCGTCTTCCTGTTCGAGAACGAAGGAAGCGCGACGCGGCCGGTCTTCCGCCGGACGGGCGAGTTCGACCTGCCGGGCGCCTACCACAACGCGCCGGCCTTCGGCGACCTGGACGGCGACGGCGATCTCGACCTGCTGCTCGGTACCTGGCGCGACGAGATCCGCTATGTGCGGAACGAGGGGTCGGCCCTGGAGCCCCGCCTCACACTGGTGGACTCGGCCTTCGTCGAGATCACGCGCGGGAGCAACGCGACGCCCGCCCTCGGCGACCTGGACGGGGATGGAGATCTCGACCTCATGATCGGCGAGTCCTCGGGGGCGCTGAACTACTACGAGAACGTCGGCTCCACCTCGGAACCGAGCTTCGAATTCGTGAGCGACGAATACGCGGAGATCGACATCGGCCGGCGGAGCTTCCCCAAGCTTCTCGACCACGATGGAGACGGCGACCTCGACCTCATCGTCGGCACCGAGTCCGACGGCATCCGCTACTTCCGAAACGACGGGAGTGCCGAAGCCCCCAACTTCGTCGAGGCCGACGGCGGGTTCCCCTCCGCGGAGGACCTGCCGCTGTTCGCGACGCCGGAGTTCGGGGATCTGGACGGGGACGGCGACCTCGACCTCGTCGTCGGCGCCGCCGGGGGCGGCCTCTATTACTTCGAACGACATGAACGACATTGAATCCTGCCCAAAAGGACGTACCCGATGAACAGAACGATAGATAGAACGATAAACAGACCGCGGACCTTCTTCGCCGCGGCCGTCGGCGGCCTGCTGTTCGTGCCCACGGCCGAAGCCCAGGAATTCGGCGGCACGGTGGTGCTCCACGAGGGAACGATCATCGTGAGCGAAGTGGTCGACCCCGCGGCGAATCCACAGGACCCGTCGACGGCCTCTCCCCGCAGCCTCTACGTGTACGAGCGGACGGGCGACAGCTGGGAGCGCACGGCCACGCTGCGCGCGCCGGAGCACGGGGGCGCGGACTACTTCGGCCGCTTCGTGATCGCCGACGGCGACCGGCTGCTGGTCGGCGCCACGGCGCTCGACTCGGACGGGGACGGCCAGAGCGACGGCAGCGTCCTGATCTTCCGGCGGGGCGGCGACGGGTGGGAATTCGAGCGCTACCTGCGGCCGGAGAGTGTACCCCCCGGCGTGTCCTTCGGCCGTTTCGCCTCGGTCGCGGGCAACCTCCTTGTCGTCACCGCGCTGGGTTATCAGGAAACCGGCGGAGCATGGGTCTTCACGCGCGGCGAGGATGGCGAGTGGATCGAGGACGGGATACTGACCTCGGCCGACCCGGATCCCCAGCAGGAGTTCTTCGGCTGGGGCGCCCACACCGATGGCGAGCGCGTGATCGTGGGTGCTTTTTCCGGGCCGCAGCTTCCCGGGGCCGCCTATGTGTTCGGACGGAATTCCGAGGGTGACTGGGTGCAGGAGGGACGGCTCGGCCACGAGGGCGACGAGAGGCAGCCGGGAGCGGCGTTCGTGGCGAATCGCGCCCCGGTCCTCGCGGTCGGCATCAACGGCTCCCACGCCCTTCTCGGGCTGCCCGGCGCCTACGAGGGGGCGGGGACGGTCCTCAACTACGTGCGCCGCCCGTCCGGCGACTGGGTGCGCCGGGGATCGCTGGCGGCTTTCCAGCGTCAGCCCGGCGACTACTTCGGGGCGACCATCGCGGCGCGTGATGACGAACTCTGGATCGCGGCTCCGGGCGCGGGCCGTTTCGGCGCAATCTACGCCTTCTCCCGGGCTGCCGGGACCGCGGATTTCGGCTCGGCGACCCGCATCGGCGCGGGCCCCGGAACGGATGCGGGAGACGGCTTCGGTCTCTCGATCTCCGCCTCCGGCGACATGGCGGTCGTTGGGCAGCCGTGGGACGATTCGGCGCTCGGTTCCGCCGTCGTGTTCGAAAACCGGGATGGCACGTGGACCGAAACGGCGAAGCTCTTCATCCCCGAGGAACGGCGCCCGCTGACCGCGCTCTCCGATGTCGACTGCGGCGAGGACGGCATGGCGGACCAGTTCAGCTGCGACCAGGTGGACGTGATTTCGTTCCTGCCGCTGGATGAGATCGGCGGTACGGACCGCGGTATCGAGACGAACGACGTGTGGGGGTGGACCGACCCGCAGACCGGCCGCGAGTACGCGATCGTCGGCCGCACGGACGGCACCGCGTTCATCGACATCTCCGACCCCGCGGCACCCGCCTATCTCGGCAATCTGCCGAAGACCCCCGGATCGCTGACGCAGTCGTGGCGCGACATCAAGGTCTACGCCAACCACGCCTTCGTCGTGGCGGACAACGCGGGCGAGCACGGGATGCAGGTGTTCGACCTCACGCGGCTGCGGGATGCCGGGGGGAGCCCGGTGGAGTTCGACCCCGACACCGTGTACGAGGGAATCGCGAGCGCCCACAACGTAGTGATCAACGAGGAGACCGCGACCGCATACGCCGTCGGTTCGAGCGGCGGCGGCGAGACCTGCGGCGGCGGCCTCCACATGATCGACGTCAGCGATCCGAAGGCGCCGACCTTTCTCGGGTGCCACGCCGAAGCCGGCACCGGACGAGGGCAGACCGGGTACACCCACGACGCACAGTGTGTGAACTACCGCGGCCCGGACGCCGAGCACGTCGGGAAGGAGATCTGCCTCAAGGCCAACGAGACGGCGGTCGTGATCGCGGACGTCACGGACCGCGACAACCCCGTCACCCTCTCGACCGCCGAATACCCGGCGGTCGCCTACACGCACCAAGGCTGGCTCACCGAAGACCATCGCTACTTCTACCAGAACGACGAACTCGACGAGATGGCGTCCGTCGGCCAGGCGCAGCAGACCGGCACGGAACCCGACATGGAGGCGAGCCGCACGCTGATCTGGGACGTCTCGGACCTGGACGATCCGATCCTCGTCAAGGAGCACTTCGGGGAGACGTTCACGATCGACCACAACCTCTACATCGTGGGCGATCTCATGTACCAGTCGAACTATGTGAGCGGGCTGCGCGTGCTCGACATCAGCGACCGCGAGAACCCGCGCGAGGTCGGCTTCTTCGACACGGTGCCGTGGGACGAGTCCGTCACCTTCGACGGCTCGTGGTCGAACTACCCGTTCTTCGCGAGCGGGACGATCGTCGTGTCGAGCGGCAAGGAGGGCGTGTTCTTCCTCCGCTACCGCCGCCCGGAACTGGTACCCTGAGGCGTCCGGATCGCCCATCGGCGGCCGCCGGCCGACCGCTGACGGCGCGGGCGTTCGCGCTCCTGGCGGGGGCGGCGAGCTGGGGGTGCTCGGATGGCACGGGCCCCTCCCCGGCTCCCCCACCGCCGCCCGCGCCGCCGGAGCCCGCCGCCTTCGAGCTGGCGGCGAACGAGGTGCTGACCGGACTCTCCCAGCCGGTCTTCCTCGCCGCCCCGCCGGGCGACGCGAGACTCTTCGTCGTGGAGCAGACGGGCCGCATCCGCATCGCGGGCGCGGACGGGCAACTCCTCGATGATCCCTTCCTCGACCTCTCGGGCCGCGTGGGCACGGCGCCCGAAGGCGGCCTCCTCACGATGGCCTTCCATCCGCGCTACGCGGACAACGGCCAGGTCTTCGTCTACTACACCGACACGGGGGACGACACGGTGGTCGAGCGCTACACCGTCTCGGGGGACCCCGACCGCCTCGACCCGGGCTCGGCGAAGCGGATCCTCGCGCTTACGCAGCGCCGTCAGAACCACAACGGCGGCATGCTGCAGTTCGGGCCCGACGGGATGCTGTACATCTTCCTCGGCGATGAGGGCGGGGCGGGCGATCCGTTCGGCAACGGGCAGAATCCGGAGACGCTGCACGGTTCGATCCTCCGCATCGACGTGGACGGAGGCGACCCCTACGCGGTCCCCGACGACAACCCCTTCGCCGGAGCAGAGGGCGCGCGGGGCGAGATCTGGGCCATCGGCGTCCGGAATCCGTGGCGCTCGACCTTCGACTTCCCGGACAACGTCCTCTACGTGGCGGACGTGGGCCAGAACGAACGCGAAGAGATCAACGCGGTGCCGGCGGGCGAGGCGGGCGTGAACTACGGCTGGAGCACGATGGAGGGATCCGCCTGCTACCAGAGTTCCGGGTGCGACATGTCGGGTCTCACGCTGCCCGTCGTCGAGTACACCCACGACGGCAGCGTCTGCTCGGTGACCGGAGGATACGTCTACCGCGGCTCACAGCTCCCCGAGATTGCCGGGCACTACTTCTACTCGGATTTCTGCACCGGCTTCCTGCGGAGCTTCCGGCTCGACGGCGGCCAGGCGACGGACGAGAGGCGCTGGAACGTGGGAGGCCTCGGAGCCGTGTCGTCTTTCGGCGTCGACGGCGCCGGAGAGCTCTACGTCGTGAACCTCAACGGCTCCGTGTTCCGCCTCGAGCGCCGCCAGCCGTAGCAGGCCGGGGCGGGCCGCGGTGCCCGCCCATGGCCGTCGCTGCCCACCTCACACTCTGAACGTCAGCCCCACCTGGAAGAGCAGGAAGTCGACATCGGAGACGATGGGTGAGAACGAACTCCCGCCGAGACCGTCCTCGACGATGCTCCCGGGCACGAGATACTCCGTGCGGCCGTGCCTCCGGTACTGGGCTTCGAGCTTCACCACTACCGGCTTGGCCGACCGGCGGACCGGGATCGCGAGCCCGCCGCCGAAGCCGTACGCGGCTCGCACGTCGTCGAAGTTCACCGTCGTCCCGTCATAGGGCGATTCGTCGAACTCCCAACCACCCCAACCGCGTTCGACGGAGCTGACCGTGAAGAAGTAGCCGAGCCCCACGAAGCCGTTCACGTAGGGCTGAACGGGGCCGTACGGAAACCGGATCTCGGGGCCGAGTCCCAGGTAGCCGACGTTGTTCTGCGTGACGATGTCGGTCAGGATCCGGTCCGTCGCCGCGAAGACGGGGACGCCAAGCGTCTCCGACCCGTATTCGACGAATCCGGCCTCGAACCGGACCCGGAAGGCGGGGGAGTCCTCGAAGCCGAGCAGGGCCGTGAGCGCCCCTCCGAAACCGTCGTTGACGAACGAACGGAATTGTCCCTGCGGCGCCATCACGGACAAGGTGCCGCCCAGATCCCACTGCGTGCCGCCACCGCCCGCAGAGCGCTCGCGGGGCGGTTGGCCGGGGATCTGTCCGCCGGGCACCTGCGCCGCGACAACCGCGGGCGCCAGCGCCCCCAGCGCCATCAGCGCGGCGAGTCCGGCCCCGAGCGTGCCTCGGCTTCCCATCCGTGTACGCAGCACCCGTGTACGCAGCACCGTACGCATCATCTGTCCCGCTCCTTCCCTCTCCGTAGCGGTTTGCGGGTCGCCCCCGCGCCCGCCGTCACCCGCCGCCCCGTAGACGGCCGAATTCCGGAATCCGTCACAGCGTAATCTCGCCGGTAAGATAGAGCGCCGCGCGACCGGCGATCGTCACGCGGTCCCCGAGGTGGCGACAGATGAGGGTACCACCGCGGGCGCTGATCTGCCGCGCCTCCAGCGGCGCCTCGCCGCGACCCAGCCGCTCGGCCCAGTAGGGCGCCAGCGTGCAGTGCGCGGAGCCCGTGACCGGGTCTTCCGGCACGCCGACGCTGGGCGCGAAGAAGCGGGACACGAAATCCGCGCTCACTCCCGGCGCGCTCACGATGATCCCGAGCCGGTCCAGTCCGCGCAGCCGGGCGAAATCCGGCTTCAGCTTCCGGACGTCGTCCTCGGCATCGAGGAGGACGAGATAGTCCCGATCCGAGGCCAGAACCTCCGCCGGCTCCGCTCCCAGCCCCTCCACCAGGGCGCGGGGAGCCTCGCGCGATACGGCCGGACGCGCCGGAAAATCCATCACGAGGAGATCGCCCTCGCCGCGTTCCACGATGAGTTCGCCGCTTCTCGTCTCGAAGCGCACGCGCTCGCGGCCCGGCGCCAGCCGCTCGAGAATGACCCACGCGGAGGCCAGCGTCGCGTGTCCGCACAGGTCGACCTCGGAAACGGGCGTGAACCAGCGGAGCCCGAACCCGCCCTCTTCGCTCTCATCGCCGGCAACGAAGAACGCGGTCTCGGAGAGGTTGTTCTCCGCCGCGATCTTCTGCAGCACGTCGTCGTCGAGCCAGGCCTCGAGCGGGCAGACGGCCGCCGGATTGCCTTCGAAGGGCCGATCCGAAAAGGCGTCGAGCTGATACAGCGGGATCTTCATGCGGTCTCCGTGCGACGTGAAACTCCCGGAGCGGCTGCGCGCCCGTTCCGGTGCAGGCAAACTAGCGTAGTGTCGCAGAAATCTGCGAGTCACCGAGAGTGCCGAAGCGCCGGGTCCCGCAAGGCGCGGGGTTCACGGTACGCGACCGTGCCGGTAGATTCGGCCCATCCGCGGCCCATCCGCGCGGAAGGTCCGCGCACCGTCGGGTTGCGGGAAGACACGAGCGACAGACACGAGCAAGGAAGGCGCGACATGCCGGTCGAAATCACCGGATACTGGCTGGCCAAGACCGAGCCTCACGTGTACTCGATCGACGACTTCGCCACGGACGGCGAGACGGAATGGGACGGCGTGCGAAACTACCAGGTCCGGAACTTCATGCGCGACCGCATGAATCCGGGCGAGAAGATCCTCATCTATCATTCCAACACCAAGGTGCTCGGCGTGTACGGGGTGGCGGAAGTCGCGGGTCCGGCGCACCCGGACTCCACCCAGTTCGACCCCGACAGCCGTTACTTCGACCCGAAGTCCAGCCGGGAGAATCCCCGCTGGTGGTGCCCCGATTTCCGCTACGTGGAGACCTTCGGGACGCCGGTAACCCGGCAGATGATGAAAGAAACGGCCGGCCTCGAGGCTATCAATGTCATGAAGCGCGGCATGCGACTCTCGGTCATGCCGGTCACGGAGAAGGAGTTCGAGATCATCCTCCGCCTCGGACGCGGAGAATAGGGGAAACAGAGGCAGGCCATGTTGTGGTTCGTCATCATACTCGCGGCGGTCGCCTTCCTGGTCATCGGGATGTACAACCGCCTCGTGCGGCTGCGCGTGCGCGTGAACGGCGCCTGGGCCGACATCGACGTCCAGCTCAAGCGGCGCTGGGACCTCGTCCCCAACCTCATGGAGACGGTGGAGGCATCGGCGGGCCAGGAACGCGAGACGCTCGAAGCCGTGGTCGAGGCGAGGAATCGGGCCATGGGCGCGCGGGGGCCGGCCGAGGCGGGTGCGGCGGAGGGGGTCCTCGCGGGGGCGCTCGGGAGGCTCTTCGCGCTCTCCGAGGCCTACCCCCAGCTGCGGGCGGTGGAGGCGTTCACGGACTTTCAGCGCTCCCTCGATGAGATCGAGGAGGCGGTGCAGAACGCGCGCCGCTACTACAACGCCGTCGTCCGGGACTACAACACGAAGCTGCAGGTCTTCCCGACGAATCTGCTCGCCGGGCTCTTCGGCCATACGCGCCGGGAGTTTTTTTCGCTCGACGACGAGCGGCAGCGCGAGGGTCCGCGGGTGGCGTTCTCGTGAAGCCCGGACGGCGGCGGCGAGTTGCCAGCATGGCGGCCCGGGCCGCCATGCTGGCGGGCGCCATGGCCGGCGCCCTCTGCCCTGCCCCTTCCCCGGCGGCCGCGCAGGAGCGCTCCTGGCGCGTCGAGGACTTCCACGCCGACATCCGGGTGCTGGAGAGCGGGGCCATCGAGGTGACCGAAACGATCCGGCCCCGGTTCACCGGAAGCTACAACGGCATCTACCGGACGATCGTCGTCGAGTACCGGATCAACGGATTCCGCTACAAGCTGGGCCTTTCCGTGGATGCGGTGACGGACGGGGACGGGAATCCCCTGCGCTACGAGTCGAAGCGCGACGGGGACTTCCTGAACACGAAGATCTGGGTGCCCGGCGCGGTCGACACGGTTCGCACGGTTCGCCTTTCGTATGGGGTGACGAATGGACTCCGCTTCTTCGAGGCGGATGAAGATGAAGGAGAAGAGAGCATCGTCGAGGCGTACGACGAACTGTACTGGAACGTGACGGGGACCGAATGGCCGGTCCCGATCGAGGCCGCGAGCGCGACCGTGACGCTTCCGCCGGCGGTCGGCGGCGTGCGCGCCCACGCCTTCACCGGGGGGTACGGCGCCACGGGCCGGGACGCGACGGTCGACGTCACGGGACCGCGAGTCGACGTGCGAACCGACCGGCCGCTCGGCTTCCGGGAAGGCCTGACGATCGGGGTCGGATGGGATGCGGGCGTCGTGCGGCGGCCCACGGCGATCGAAATCGCCGGCATGTACCTGTTCGCGAACTGGCCGCTCTTCCTGCCCTTCTTCGCCTTCGCCTTCATGTACCGGCGCTGGTACGAGCGGGGGCGGGACCCCGAACTCGGGTCGATCGAGCCGCGTTACGAGCCGCCCGACGACCTGACGCCCGCCGAGGTCGGCGTCATCGTCGACAACCGGGCCGACCTGCGCGACATCACGGCCACGCTGATCGACCTCGCCGTCCGCGGGCACCTGACGATCGAGGAACGCGGGGAGAAGGACTACCGCTTCGAGCGGCGTGACACCCCGGACGACCGTCTGGCTCCGCACGAAAGCGCGCTGCTGCGGGCGGTGTTCGGGGGGCGAAGCACGCGCCGCCTCTCGGACCTCAAGGACCGCTTCTACAAGGACCTTCCGGAACTGAAGTCGAAGCTGCTGGCGACGCTCATCGAGCACGGCGTGTACACGGAATCGCCGGCCATCGTCGCCGGAAAATACGTGGGGCTGGGGTTCCTGGTCGGCATCGTGATCTTCTTCGGCGGGCTGCTCGCCCAGGCCGCGCTCCCGCTGGCGATGGGGGCCGTGCTGGGGGCGGCCATCGCCTCGGCGCTCGTCATCGTGGGTTTCGGACTCTTCATGCCGGCGCGCACGAAGAAGGGGACGGAACTGCTGCGGCAGGTGAAGGGCTTCGAGGAATTCCTCACGCGGGTCGAATCCGACCGCTACAGGCGGAAGATCACGGGTCCGGCGATGTTCGAGAAGTGTCTTCCGTACGCCATGGCGCTGGGCGTCGCGGCGCAGTGGGCACGAGCCTTCCGGGACCTGTATCGCGAGCCTCCGGACTGGTATCATGGGCACGCTCTTTCGACGTTCAACTCTCACATCCTGGTCTCGAACCTGAACCACATGTCCGCGGAGACGCACAGCGCGATGCAGTCCGCGCCGCGCAGCGCCCAGGGCTCGAGCTTCTCGGGCGGCGGGATCCCGGGCGGCGGCGGCTTCTCGGGCGGCGGGTTCGGCGGAGGCGGAGGAGGCGCTTTCTGACATGACTTCCAGCAAGAAGGTCTCGGTCGGCGACCGCGTGGAGCCGTTCACGCTGCCCTACGAAGCCGGGGGAACCATCGATCTGGCGGACCACGTGGGCCGCGACCGGATCGTGCTCCTCTTCTTCCCCCTTGCCTTCACCTCGGTCTGCACGGCGGAGATGTGCCGGCTCCGGGATGAGTGGAGCGCCTACGCGTCGCTCGACGCCACCGTGTTCGCGATCTCCGTCGACAGTCCGTTCGTGACGTCCCGCTTTCGAGCCGAGGAGAACATCCCCTTCCCCATCCTCTCCGATTTTAACCGCACGGTGTCACGGGACTGGGGCGTGCTGTACGAGGAGTTTCACGGGTTCCGGGGCGTCTCCAAGCGGTCGGCGTTCGTGATCGGGACGGACGGCCGGGTGGCGTACGCGTGGGTGTCGGAGGACGCGGGCGTGGAACCGGACTATGAGGCACTCCTGCAGGCGGTGGCCGACGCGCCCTGAGGAGAGAGACGAACAGCAGCCACGGAGACGATCCGATGTCGATACCGCTCGCGCAGCAGCAGTGCATCCCCTGTCGAGGCGGGGTGCCACCCCTGGAGGGGGCGGCCCTCGACGCGCTGGCGGAAGAACTCGGGGCCGACTGGCGGGTGGTGGACGGCCACCACCTCGAGAAGGAGTACCGCTTCCCGGACTTCGTGACGGCGCTCGACTTCGTGAACCGCGTGGGCGGGATGGCGGAGGAGCAGAACCATCACCCGGACCTGTTCCTCGCCTGGGGACGGGTCGTCGTCCGCATCTGGACGCACAAGATCGACGGGCTCACGGAGAGTGATTTCGTGTTCGCGGCGAAGGCGGAAACGCTGCACCGACCGCGGGCGTGAACCGCACGGTGTCCTCCACGGCCTCGGAAGAGCGGCGCACTCCCGAGCGTCGGATCGGCGTGTATCGCGGCGCCGAACCGGGGCCGCTCGTGCTCTGCATCGCCGCGCTGCACGGCAACGAACCGGCGGGGAGGATCGCGCTCCAGCGCGTATTCGATGAACTGTCCGGGACCGGACTTCCCATGCGGGGCGACCTCGTGGGCCTGTGCGGCAACCTCCAGGCCCTGGGCGTCGGCACGCGATTCGTCGACGAGGACCTGAACCGCGTGTGGCAGCGCGAGCGCGTGGACGCGGTGCTGGCGTCGCTGAAGTCCGATGGATCATCCGGGGACGGCGACCGGTCGCCCATGGCCATGGTGGGAAGCGCGGAACTCGCCGAACAGCGCGAGTTGCTCGCGGCCATTCGAGCGGAGAGTCGGCGGGCGAGGGGCGCGATTCACGTGCTGGATCTGCACACGACGTCCTCCGAAAGTGCGCCCTTCGCGACGGTGGGAGACACGCTCCAGAACCGGGAACTGGCGCTCCGGCTGCCCGTCCCGCTCGTTCTCGGCCTGGAGGAGCAGATCGACGGCGCGATGCTCCAGTACCTCGACCGCCTCGGGTGGCGCAGCATCGGCATCGAAGGGGGGCAGCACGCAGCGAAGTCCTCGATCGAGGCGCACGAGGACGTGGTGTGGATCATGCTGGAGGCGCTCGGGCTCATCGAGACGGGGAGTTCCTCCGCCCCGGAGGACCGTCGCGCCCGCCTCGCCCGGCAGGCGGAGGGTCTGCCGCGCGTCGTCGATGTCCGGTATCGGCACGTCGTCTCCGAAGAGGACGGGTTCCGGATGCACTCGGGATTCCGGAACTTCGATGCGGTCCAGGCCGGAGAGGAAGTGGGCGCGGACCGGGCCGGGCCGGTGCGAGCGGCGTTCGCCGGGCGCCTCTTTCTTCCGCTCTACCAGCGGCAGGGTGACGACGGGTTCTTCATCGTCCGTCAACTCGCTCCCGCGTGGCTGGTCGTGTCGCGGCTGTTGCGGGTGGCCGGCGCGGATCGGATCGCCCCCTGGCTTCCGGGGGTACGGCCGCATCCCGCGCGGAGCGACGCCGTCGTCGTGGCGCGCTGGGCCCGCAACCGGTGGGTGATCGGGCTCCTCCACCTCATGGGGTTCACCGCCCGGGGCGAGAGCGGCGGGGCGGTGATGGTGCGACGCCAGGAAGGGCCCGCCCGCGAGCCGGAGTCTGCCTCCACGGGCCGTTAGCGACCGTGGCTCGTTACCGGCCCCGGTGGGGAACCTGCGCCGCCGCGGTCGCGCTCACGGGCGCCGCCGCGTGGGTGGCCGCGTGCAAAACGGAGGTCACGCCGACGGAGCCCCCTGGAAACCGGAGTCCGGTGGCGGTGGACGCCCTTCCCGACCTCGACGTGCGGCTGGGGCATCCGGCGGTCATCGACGCGGCCGCGTGGTTCCGGGACCCGGACAGCGATGCGCTGACGTTCGCCGCGAGATCCCTCGACGCCGGCGTGGCCCGCGCGACGGTTGCCGGAGATCGGGTGACGGTGGTAGGGGTCGGGCCGGGCTCGGCGACCGTGGAGGTGACGGCCGGCGACGGCGGCGGGCTTTCGGCAACCCAGCGCTTCGAGGTGACGGTCGGGGTCGGGGTGGCCCTCGCCCTCGGCGTGGCGCAGGCGCGGGAGGGCGGCATCGCGCGCGTCGAAGTCATGCTCGACGAGACTGCGGCGACGCCGCTGACCGTGCGCTATTCGCTGGGCGTGGATGACGCGCGGCTGACCGATGACGCGGATTCGGCGGACGTGCTGGGCGCGGGCGAGGGCGAGGTCGAGGTCCCCGCGGGAGCGGCCGGCGCCGTCATCGAGATCCGCATCGCCGACGACGACGAGATCGAGCCGCCCCGGGAAGTCCTCACCCTTGTGCTTGGTCGGCCCGCGACCGGGAGCGGCTTCGTGCTCGCGCCTCCTTCGACGGCCGCGGTGGTCATCCGGGAGGGCGTGTGCGACCGGACGGCCGCGGTGCGCGACGCGATCGTGCGCGGGCTCCGGGCCGACGACTGCAGCGCCCCCGACGGCCAGGCGCTGGCCGAACTCCGCTCCCTGAGGATCAGGCCCCGGGAACCCGGCCTCGAGGCGGGAACCCGAGCTGTGCTCGGCCAACTGCGCCCCGCCGACCTGAGCGCCCTTTCCGGCCTGGAGTGGCTCTCGCTCCAGGACTACCGGCTGGGAGGCCTCCCTCCCGGAGCGTTCTCCGATCTCTCCAGCCTGGAAGTGCTCAATCTCGCGGGGAACCTGATCGCCGACCTGCCGCCGGGCGTGTTCGCGGGCCTCCGAAGGCTCGAGTGGCTCTCCCTGGTCGACAACCGGCTGCGGGCGCTGCCGGCGGGCGTATTCGGCGAGCTCGCCGGCCTGCGCGAGCTGTTTCTGCAGGACAACGAACTGAGCGCCCTGCCCCCCGGCGCGCTGACGGGCCTCCGGAGCCTGGAACGGCTGTCCCTCGGCGGAAACGAGACCGCCTTCGCCTTCCCCGTGCGACTCGTCCGAACCGACCACGAGGACCCGACGGCGCCGGGCCCCGCCAGGATCGAGGCCCGCATACTCGAGGGTGCGCCCTTCGATGTCCGGCTCCCCCTTCTCGCCCAGGGGGGGACGCTCTCGGTCGACTCCGTCCTGGTGCGGGCGGGCACCACGGCGAGCGCCGCCGTGAGGCTCACGCCCGGCGACGCTGCCGATTCCCCGATCTCCGTCACCGTTGGCACGGACGAGGCGCTGGCCGACGCCTGCGCGGATCGTTGCGACGGGTTCGATCTCGTCGCGGGGGACCCGCTCGTCGTGTCCAACCCCGCTTCGGTCACGCTGTCCGTGCCCCATGCGTATCTCACACAGGCGGCCCAGGACCGGGTGGGCGGCGTGCCACTGGTGGCGGACCGGCGCGCCCTCCTTCGCGTCTTCGCGACCGCGGACGAAGTCAACGGCTTCCGGCCGGCAGCCACCGCGACCTTCTTCCAGGACGGAGCGGAGATGTACCGGACGGCGCTCGACCCTCCCGGCGGGGGGATCCCGCTCGCGGTCGACGAGAGCCGGCTCGAGAGGTCCTTCAACGCCGTCGTACCGGGCCGCGTGCTGCAGCCGGGCGTGAGCATGGTCGTGGAACTCGATCCGGACGGCGCGCTCCCCCTGACCTCTTCGAGCCGGTCCCGCTTTCCGGTGGAGGGCTCGTACGTCATCGACGTTCGGCGGATGCCCCCGCTGCGCGTCACCCTCGTTCCCGTGCAGTACCACTCGGAGGAAAACCGGGACGTAAACCCGCTCGTGGCGGCGTTCGCGAGCGAACTTGCGGCGGCGGCCACGGGAGCGGGCACGGGAGCGGGCTCAGCCGTGGGTCGGAGCGTGCTGCGTTACGCCCGCACGGTCCTGCCGGTCGGCGAGTTGCACGTGACGCTCCGCGAACCCTACCACACGTGGGCGGACACCTCGGAGACGGGGGTCGTCGGCCTCATCCGCGAGATCGAACTGCTCCGGCTCATGGAGGCGGAGGATCCTCGGGAGCACTACAGCGGGATCTTCGGAGTCCCGAAGCCGCGCTCGCGGCACCCCGACGCGTACTGGATCGACGGTCTCGGGATGCTGGGCGGGCGCAGCTCCCTCACGGGCTCGCACGGGCCGGACGGCCTGCTGCAGAGAACGGGTCGTCTCCGCCTCGTGTTCGCGCACGAGCTGGGGCACAACCTCGGGCGCCCGCACACGCCCTGCGACGAGCCCGTCACGGACCCCGGGGACGTGGATCCCGACTATCCATGGCCCGATGGCCTTATCGGCGTGTGGGGACACGATTTCGGGGATGACGGCAACGACGGTGGCGGCGACGGGCCGGCGCGGGGGCACCTGTTCAATCCCGAGGGATACCGGGACCTGATGTCCTATTGCTATCCCCAGTGGATCAGCGACTACAGCTTCACGAAGATGCTGGAGTTCCGCCTCGCGGGCGTCGGCAGCGCCGCGGGTTTGGCGTCCGCATCCGCGGCGGATCGCGGAGCCGGGCAGGGTGACATGCTCCTTCTCTGGGGCGGGGTCGACGCCGGCGAACTTCGGCTGGAACCCGCCTTCGTCCGCGCGGCAGCCCGGCATCTTCCCTCGCGGCCGGGCCCCTATCGGCTGTCGGGCATCGACGGATCGGGACGGGTCCTGTTCTCGCTCAGCTTCACACCGACCTCGGTCGCTCACGGGATCGGCGACGAGAACCGTTCGTTCGCCTTCGCCATTCCGTTCAACCCGGCGTGGGCGCAGACGCTCGACCGCCTCACGCTGAACGGACCCGAAGGCACGACGTCAGTGGACCGGGCTCGCGGGGCGCGCGCCGCGCTGGTCATCGACCGCGCCACCGGACGCGTCCGCGGCCTCGTGCGCGACGGGGCCGGTACGCTCCCGACGCCGTGGCTGTCGGAAGGCGACCGGCTGGAAGTCGCGCGCGGCTTCCCCCGACACCCCGGCGGAAGCTAGCCGTAGGTCGCGAGGACCTGTCTCAGGGCGTCGATGTTGCGCGGTTCGTTGTAGACGTTCGGCGATACGCGCAGGGCATCGCCGCGCAGGGAGGCGTAGACGCGGGCCTCGTCCAGGCGGGCGCTCACCTCCGCCAGGTCACAGCCGGCAGGGAGGCGGACGCCGAGGATGTTTCCGGTGCGCCACTCGTCGTCCTCGATCGCCCAACCGCGGACGCGAAGTTCTTCCGCGAGGCCGGAGAGCAGCGCACGGCAGTATTCGAGGATGTTCGCCGGGTTCCATGCGAGGATGAGGTCGAGCGCCTCGATCAACATGGGAATGAGGATGAAATTGGAGGTCTGGCCCACGTCGTATCGGGCGGCCCCTTGCCGGTATTCGTCGGTATAGTCGACGAGACCCTGAAAATCCTCGGAACCGCGACGCGAGATCCACGTTTCCTCGAGCGGCGTGCCGTCGTCGAAACGGGGGCCGTAATACCCGAACGCGGTCGAATAGGGCCCCAGGAGCCACTTGTATCCGACGGTGATCAACGCGTCGGGCCGGACGTGCTCTACGTCGAACGGCACGGCGCCGATGGACTGTGAGCCGTCTATGACGAGCGCGGCACCGACCTCGCGCGCCCGCTGTCCCGCCGCCTCGAGGTCGATCCGCGTACCGTCGGTCCAGTGGCAGTGCGGGAGGGTGACGACGGCGGTGTCCGGTCCGATCGCCTCGAGCAGCCGCTCGTTCCAGAGCGCGGCGGATGGGGGAGGCCCGGGACGGTCCACCGTTCGGACATCACAACCGTGCGCCTCCGCCCGGCGCCGCCAGGCGTAGACGTTGCTCGGAAACTGTTCGCCGAGAACGACGATGTTCTGCCCCGGTTCGAGCGGGAGATTCCGGGCCGCCACCTCGATGCCGTAGGACGCGGAAGGTGCGAGCGCGATCCGCTGCGGGGGAGCGTTGACGAGGCGCCCGAAGCGCTCCCGGGCGCGTTCGCAGTCCGTGAAGAACGCCTCGCTCGGGAAGGGTGTGGGCGAGCACTTGCGGCGAATCCCCTCCATCCCCGCCTCCGCCACCGCGCGTGGGAGGGGTCCAAGATAGGCGCAGTTGAGGAAGTGTGCGCCTTCGTCGAGCGCGAACCGACTCTTCTGGCAGCCAAGGGCCGTATGCGGTCGTTCCATCATCCGCCTCTCAAATCAGTCTTCAGTTTGGCGCGGTCCACCTTGCCGGTCGCCGTGCGCGGGAGACGGTCCAGCATCTCCCAGCGTCGGGGCACGCGCGGTCCCGACAGCCGCTCGCGGCACCACGGATCGAGACGGGCGGGGAGGTCGGGATCTTTCCCGGCGACGACGGCGACCACAACCTGGCCCCACCGGCCATCCGGCACGCCGATGACGGCGGCTTCGCCGACCTCCGGGTGGGCGCTGAGCACAGCCTCCACCTGGGCCGGGTCGACGTTCGCCCCTCCGCTCACGATCCGGTCGCGCAGCCGCCCCGCCACCTCGAGGCGACCCTGCGCATCGAGACGACCGAGGTCGCCGGTCGCGAACCAGGCGTCGGCGGGGCGAGCGGGCTCTCCGACGTATCCCCGGAACAGCGTGTTGCCGCGCACCTCGATGCGGCCCGGGGCCGACGCGCCGACCGGCCCCGCGGCCGCGTCGCCGCGCGGGCGGATCCGCACTTCGACGCCGGTCAGCGGGACGCCGGACGACCGGTCGCCGGCGCGCACCTCCGCCGGCGTGGCCGTGGTGACCTGCGACCCCGCCTCGGTCAATCCGTAGGTCAGCGCGATCGGCCACCCGGCGGAAAGCGCCCGCTCCGCCAGGTCCGGCGGGGTCGCCGCGCCGCCGAGCAGGACGGCGCGCAGCGAGCCCGGCGGCCGGGCGCCGACAGCCAGCAGCCCGTGCAGCATGGCCGGCACGAGCGAAACGTGCGTCACGGCGAGTGCGCTCAGCGCCCGGGCGACGGAGGCGGCGTCGAACCGCGGGCCCGCCAGCGCGACCGTGGCGCCTGCGGCCGCGGCCCTCAGCGGCACGGCGAGACCTCCGACGTGCGCCCAGGCGAGCGTCGCGAGCCACCGGTCGCCCGCGCGGAAGGCGAGACGCTCGTTCGATGCGACGGCGTTCGCGCGCAGCGACCGCCATTCGTGCACGACGAAGCGGGGCAAGCCTTCGGTGCCGGACGTGGGGAGGATGGCGCCGGACCGCGGGAGACTCGCCCGTGCCGGGGGCGTGGCGGTAGCGGCGCGACGCGCCGGAGCGGAATCCCGCACGTGCAGAGCCACCTCTCCGATCCCGGGGAGCGCGAGCGCCCGCGACCTCCACCCGGAAGTCGGCCACGCCGCATCTGCCCCCGTGAGAGCGGCGGCCGGCTGATGCGCCCCGATGTAAGCGTCCAGCTCGTGCGGCGTCCATGCCGCGTGTGCGGGCGCGAGCACCCGGGCGCCCCGCGGGCCGGCCTCCAGCGCGACCGCGGCAAGGGCCGCCGCGCCGGCCGGGTCGAGCGGGAACCGGTGAGCGACGACGGTCCCCTCCCCTACCCCCTCCTCCTCCAGGATCGCGGCCAGTGTCCCGCCCACGGCCCGGATCTCCGCGGCGGACCACTCCCGGTCGCGCGACACGAGCGAAAAGGACGACGAGGGGGCGGGACTCGCCGGTTCGTTCACCACAGGCAGCCGATCGCGAAGAGGAGACCGTAGGCTCCGGTCGTCCGCGCCGTGGCGGCGAGCGCGGGGTTGAGCGTTCGCGGGTCCTCGTACGTCCACACGGCCCGCAGCGGGGCGACCGCGAGCAGGGCCGCGCCCGACGCGAGCATCGTCCCGGGCGGCCACCAGCCTGCCAGGACCCCGGCGGGCGGCACGGCGGTGGCGACCGCGAGGAGCAGCGAATACTGGACCCGCGTCGCGGACGGACCGATCCGCACGGCCAGAGTGCGCTTTTTCGCCGCGGCATCCGTCACGATGTCGCGCAGGTTGTTCACCACCAGGATCGCCGTGGCGAGCGCGCCCGCGCCGAGCCCCGCGAGCAGCGCCTCGGGCGCCCAGCGGGAGAGCTGCACGTAGTACGTGCCGGCCACGGCGACGGGGCCGAACAGGATCAGTACGGCGAGATCGCCCAGCCCGTGGTAGCCGTACGGCCACGGTCCACCCGTGTAGCAGACCGCCAGCACGACCGCCCCCACGCCGATCCACACGACCGGCCAGCCTCCCACGACGGCCAGGTAGACGCCCACCGCGACGGCGAGCGCGAACGAGACCGCCGCCCCGAGCCGGACGGCCGCCGCCGACAGGAGACCGGCCTGCGTCACCCGCGGCGTGCCGAGCCGGTCGGCCGTGTCCGCCCCGCGCACAAAATCGGAATAATCGTTCGCGAAGTTCGTGCCGATCTGGATCAGGAGCGCGGCCACGAGCGCCGCCGAAAAGGGCGCGGCGGCGAAACCGCCGTCCTTCCACGCCAATCCGCCGCCCGCGAGTACGGGCCCCATCACGGCCGGCAGCGTGCGCAGGCGCGCGCCGGCGATCCACGCACCCGCGCTGCCGGGAGCTACGGACGCCAAGGGTACTGTCTGAAGTTCGGCGCGCGCTTCTCGAGAAAAGCGTTCTTCCCCTCCTGACCCTCTTCGGTCATGTAGAAGAGCATCGTCGCGTGCCCGGCGAGTTCCTGGAGTCCGGCCTGTCCGTCGCAGTCCGCATTCATCGCCGCCTTCAGGCACCGGATCGCGAGCGGGCTCTTCCCGAGGATTTCGCGCGCCCAGTCGACCCCCTCCGCCTCCATGCGCGCCAGCGGCACGACCTTGTTCACGAGCCCCATCCGCTCGGCCTCGTCGGCACCGTACTGCCGGCACAGATACCAGATCTCGCGCGCCTTCTTCTGGCCCACCGAGCGCGCCAGGTACGAGGAACCGAACCCGCCGTCGAAGCTCCCCACCTTCGGCCCCGTCTGTCCGAACACGGCGTTGTCCGCCGCGATCGTGAGGTCGCACACCACGTGCAGCACATGCCCGCCGCCGATCGCGTACCCGGCGACGAGCGCGATGACCGGCTTCGGCATCGAGCGGATGAGGCGCTGGAGTTCGAGGACGTTGAGGCGCGCGACGCCGTCCTTCCCCACGTAACCGGCCGTCCCGCGCACGCGCTGGTCGCCACCGGAGCAGAAGGCCCACTTCCCGTCCCTCGAAGGTCCGTTGCCCGTGAGGAGGACGACGCCGATGTCCTCGTCATCCCTCGCATCCTGAAACGCCTCGTACATCTCGAACAGCGTGTCGGGGCGGAACGCGTTGCGAACCTCGGGCCGGTTGAAGGCGATGCGGGCGATCCCGTCGCTCTTGTGATAGGTGATGTCCCGATAGTCGCCGGCCGGCTCCCAGTCGACACCGCTCTCCGGGGGCGAGAAGGTCTCTGCCATCGCGGATTCTCCCTCAGATTTCGCGGCGCGCCGCCTCCTTCGCGCTTTCGATCGCGGCGGTGCGCTGCTGCCAGTTGTGTTCACGCTCGATGCACGCCTCGGTGAGGCGGAGGCCCCGGCGCTCCGATTCCGGGCCCGGCGCCCTGACGGCCTCCCGCAGTTCGGCGGCCGACGAAACGAGACGGTGCGGGATTCCGGCTGCGGCGGCAACCGCGCCCAGGTCGACGGACTGGGGCATGACCACATAGGGGGTGAAGGGCGGATCGTGCTCGCGGATCGGCAGCATGTGGAAGATGCCGCCGCCGCGATTCTGGATGACGACGAGGTGGAGCGAGATGCCCGGCGGGCGATCGGCGAGCAGCGCCCCCGCATCGTGGAGCAGCGTGAGGTCGCCAATGAGCGCGGCGGAGGGTCGTCCGGAGGCGGCCGCGGCGCCGAGCGCGGCGCTCACGTTGCCGTCGATCCCGCTCGCGCCCCGGAGGCCGAGGGGGCGGAGCGGTCGATCCGTCGCCCGGGTGAAGGCGTCCACGTCGCGAATCGGCATCGAGTTGCCGATAAACCAGGGCGTCCCTTCCGGGAGGCCTTCCGCCATGGCGTTCGCGACGGCGCCCTCGAACCACGTCTCCGCCAGCGACGGCTCGACCGCGAGGCGCGCCGCGCGGTCCGTTGCCCGCCAGCGCTCGATCCAGGCCGCTTCCGCCTCTCCGGGGTCGATCGCGGCCGCACGCTCGAGCGTCGCGACGGGATCGCCGGTCAGCGGTCGTGCGTCCGCGGCGAGATGATCCCGCCAGCGGTGGGTCGCGTCGAGGATGTACTGGGGCGCGTCCATGTGCCGCTCCAGGTAGCGGCAGACCGCCGCGGAGGTCGGCGCGCGTCCGACCCGAACGACCAGATCCGGGCGCAGTGCCGCGGCGACCTCATCGGCACGGAGCGAGAGGTCGGCGCTGCTCATCGCCCGGCGCGCCGCGCCGGAGCCGAAGCGGGCGCCGGAGAGCGGGTCGGCCACGAGCGGCCCGCGAACCCGGGTCGCCAGCGCCAGGGCGGCGCGGCCGATCGCGGGCCGCTGATTGGGCCCGCAGACGATGAGCGGGCGGCGAGCGCGCTCCAGCAGGGCGGCGAGTTCGTCGCCGGCGTCCGGCGGCGAGCCCCCGGGCCCGTCAGCGGGGGTCGTGGAGCCGGCGAGGCGCGGTTCCAGGCCGGGAGGCACGTCGTCCGGCACGTGCACCGGCTCGAGCGGCTTCGCGAACTGCACGTTCAGATGCGCCGGTCCCGCGGGAGAGCCCGCCGCCGCGCGCCACGCCGCCTCCACCGCGGCCCCCAGGCGGGCGAGCCCCGTGGCAGTGGGCTCCGGGAGCGCCAGGTCGATGGATCGCCGGGGATAGCGGCCGAAGAGATCCCGCTGGTCGATCGTCTGGTTCGCATCCGTGCCCCTCAGCACCGCCGGACGGTCCGCCGTCAGCGCGAGGAAGGGGATCTCGCTCTCGCTTGCCTCCACCACCGCCGGAAAGAGATTGGCCGCGGCGGTGCCGGATGTCGTGACGACCGCCGCGGGCCGCCCACTCGCCGCGCCCACGCCCAGCGCGAAGAAGGCGGCGCTCCGTTCATCCACGTACGGGTGAAGCGTGAACCGCCCGTCCGCGGCCAGCGCTTCCACGAGCGGGGCCGAGCGGGATCCGGAACCGATGCACGCGTGCGACACGCCGCGGCGGGCGAGCCCGTCGACGAGCGCCCGCGCCCACAGCGCATTCCGATTGGGCGCGTCCGGCGTTCGGCTCACCGGGTCCGCGCGACACCGAGCGCCGCGAGCATCGTCTGCAGCTTCACCCGGGTCTCGTCCCATTCCGCCTGGGCCCGCGAGTTGCGCACGAGGCCCGCGGCGGCGTAGAGCCTCACAAGCGGGCCCCTGGCTACGCCGCCCCGCAACGCCGGGGCGAACTCCCCGTTGCCCTCTTCGTCGAACCAGCCGACGGGACCCGCGTACCAGCCGCGACTCTCGGTCTCGCGCGCTCGGATCATCCTGAGCGCGCGGGCGCGTGGATCGCCGCACACGGCCGCGGTGGGATGGAGCTGTTCCACCAGCGACAGGACATGCGTGCCGGGCGGGGTCTCCGCCTCGAGCTCCGTGCGCAGGTGCTGAATCCGCGGCAGGCGCAGGAGGGCGGGTTCCGGGATCGCCCCGATCCGCACCCCGGCCCGACGCAACCGTTCGACGATGTCCTCGACCACGACGAGGTGTTCCTCGCGGTTCTTGTGGCTGTCGAGCAACTGGCGGCCCAACCAGGCGTCCGATGCCGGATCCGCGCCGCGCGGCGTCGACCCCCCGACGGCCATCGTGCGAAAACGCCGGCCGCGCAGCGAACCGATCAACTCGGGAGCGGCGCCGACGAGGAAGCGGTCGCGCGCGAACTGCATCAGGTAGAGGTGCGCGAGCGGGTTCGCCGTGCGCAGAGCCGTGAGAACGGCGGCGGAATCCGGCAGTCGCCCGAGCGTGATGTCGACGGAACGCGCGAGCACGACCTTTCGAACGCGACGGGACCGGATCTCGTCGAGGATCGCGTCAACGGCGAGTTGCCATTGCCGGCGATCCACGAGTTCCTCGATGGCGGTCGCGGACGGGACGGGCCCCGGGGCCGCCCCGTGGCGCTCGAGTCTGGCCAGTTGTTCGCGCGTACGCGTCGCCCGGCGGCGGAGCCGATCGACGGCCTGATCTCCGGAGGTGCCGGCGGCGAAGCGGCGCGTCACGGTCAGCCACGCGCCACGTTCGTCCGCCTCGACCTCGTAGGCCGGCAGCACGAAGCGCGCACTGGGAAACGCCTCCCAGAAACCCGGCTCCCGATCCGCGCGGCTCGCGGGGTCGAAAGCGAAGCCGCCGTGCATGCGGGGCCGCCGCGCCTCCCCATCCAGGTCGAGGACCCACGGTTCCGAGAACAGTCTCTCCGCGCGCTCCCGCATCCAGGCGATGAGATCTCCGGGCGGGGGTCCCGGCACGCCCTCCCGGCTGTCGATCTCCGCGGCGGAGCCGGCGTGCGCGATCCAGTGGGGGCCGCTTTGCCAGAAGCCGCGCACGCCGATTGTCGGCGCGGCGAGCACCGCTTCGGGCTCGATGCTCGGCAAGCGCAAGGTCACGCTGGCAAAATAACCCGTCCCGCTCGCGGCCTCGACTGCCTCCTCCGCCCGCTTCTCGCGGGAAGGCGGGGTCGCCCTCATGCCGTCGCCCTCATGCCGTCGCCCTCGTGCCGTCGCCCTTCGACCTCGCGCGCTGTCCTGTGCGCGATCGCGTGCAGTTCCGCCGTCTGTCGGGGCGTGGCCGCATACCCGCCGGACAGGAGAAGCGTGAGCGGGAGACCCTTCCCGCGCAGCGTGCCGATGGCCCACCGATCCCTTCGCTCCAGACCGGCGCTCGTGAGCGCGAGGCGCCCGAACCGATCGTCGGCGACGACGTCCACGCCCCCGAGGTAGAACACGAGGTCGGGACGCGACCGGGACACGGCCTCGGGAAGGAATCGCCGCAGCGCCTCCTCGTATTCCTCGTCCCCCGCGCCGTCGGGCAGGGCCACATCGAGATCCGACGGGGTGGGCCGGAACGGGTAGTTGCCCGCCCCATGCATGGAGAAGGTGAAAGTGTCGGGATCGTCGGCGAACACGGCGGCGGTGCCGTTCCCCTGATGGACATCGAGATCCACGACCAGCGCGCGGCGAATCCACCCGCCGCGGCGCAGCACCCTGACGGCGACGCCCACATCGTTCAAGACGCAGAACCCTTCTCCGTGATCCGGGAACGCATGGTGCGTCCCTCCGGCCAGATTCGCCGCCACTCCATCTTCCAGCGCCATCCAGGCCGCGTTGACGGTGCCCCGGACGGCGAGCCGCGACCGGCGGACGAGCGCCGGCGACCACGGGAGCCCGAGGCGTCGCTCCTCGGCGCGCCCGAGAGTGCCGTGCCGGAGCTTGTAGAGGTACTCCGGCGTGTGCACGAGCGCCAAGTCCTCCCAGGCGGCTTCCTCCGGCTCGACGATGTCCTCGGGCCCGATGATCCCGTCACGCTCGAGGATCTGCCTCAACGCGAGGAACTTCCCCATCGGGAAGCGGTGGCCCTCCGGCAGCGGTACCGTGTACCCGGCGCTGTAGGCGACGCGGAGTCTCGGCACGGCGGCGGGCGCCGGCACTAGAAGAGCCGGAACTGGAGCCGCAGCAGACGGCCGGGCTGCGGCAGCCCGCACTGATCGAAGACCGTCGCGTCCGCGAGGTTGTCCAGCGACAGCGAGGTCTGGAGCGTCGGGAAGGGTCCCCCGACCGCAAACTCCCGACTCACGACGAGGTCGACACGGGCCGTCGGGTCGAGGTCGATATCGGCATCGGAATCCGGATCGACGCAGTACTGGCGCCCGATCGCCTCCACCGCGGCCCGCGCCCGGAAGCCCGCGGGGAGGGGGCCCTCCACGTGCGCTCCCACGGCGATCCCGGGCTGATACTCGGCACGGAGGCTGCGGCCCTCGAGCCGCCGATCCGTGACGTTCACATTCTGCCACGTCAGGTCGCCGCCCACGGAGACCGCACCCCACCGCGCGTCGCCGAGAAGCTCGATCCCCGCCGCGTCCACGCGACGCCGGTTCTCCCGCCGGAACCTCCCATCACCGAGCCCCGTGCGCACGATCGCATTCGAGAAACTCTGGACGAAGAGCACGGCCTGCGCCTCGACCTCCGCCCCGAACGCCTCCACCGTCCCCGTGACGCCGCCCTCCGCCGCGCGCAGGATCTCCGGCGCGAGTTCGGGGTTGGGGACGAAGCGGCCGAGCGCGCCGGAATACAGTTCCCGCAGCGACGGGAAGCGGACCCGCCGGCTTGCCCCAATGTGGAAGCGAACGCGCCGTCCGATCTGCGCCGATCCTCCGAGGCGCGCGCCCCAGTCGTCGATCGTCTCCCGCGCTTCGCGACCGCCCGTCTCCGGTGTGCTGCCGCGGTCCCAACTCGCCCCCAGGCTGATGCGGGCGCCCGACCAGAACCCCGCGCCGGGACCGGCGAGCGGCAACTCCACCTCGCCGCCGAGGCTGAACAGGCGCTGGCGAAAGGTGGACTCCCCGCCGGGCACGATACGCTCCACATGGCGCGTCTCGGCCACGGTAAGCGCCGTCCGCACGACCCCCTCCCCGAGTTCGTGGTCGGACAGGCCCCTGAAAGTGAGGGTGCGATCGTCCGCGAACTCCTGCCCGGCGATGTCCTCATAGGCCAGCGTCTCGAACTCGTCGATCTGCGCGTCACCCGCGTCGACCCCGATGCTGACCTCGAAGTCTCCCGTGCCGAAGGGGGTGCGACCCCACCCGGTGCCCGCCGAGACCGTGCCGACGATCCGTTTCGTATCCGGCATTCGCCAGCGCCGCGGATCCGTCACGTGAAGTTCCGGCGGCACTCCCTTCTCCGCACGATACCCGAAGGTGGACATGGATACCCAGGCGCCCCCCTCGGACTCGGCGCGGCCCGTGAAGAAGGCGCTCGCGTGGTCGAGATCGCTGTTCAGACGCCGGTTCGGGTCGGCCGTGGCCGGCTGTACGACGCCGCCGGCAAGGGGTACGCCGTCGCGCGTCCGGTAGGCGCCGCCCGCCTGCACGGACACGCCGCCGTCCCCGGAACTCCACGTGCGTCCGAGGCGCACGCCGCCGAAGGCCGCGCCGGTCGCGTCCATGCCGCCCTGCATCCCGTTGAGCCGCCGGTCCGCGTCCACGCTCCCGTGTCCGATCTCGATCGACACCACGCCGCCGAGCACGTTGGGACCGTGAAGGACCGACGAGATGCCCCGGAAGAGCTGGATCTCGCGAGCCGCGTCGACCGGAATGAGCGACAGGTCCGTGCGCGCGTCCCAGCCGAGCGTCAGCGGCACCCCGTCCACGAGCACGGAAAGCTGGCGCGACTCGGTCCCCCGCAGCGTCGGCTGAGCCTCGCCGCGCGAGTTCTCCCGCACCTGCAGGAACGGAATCTCGCGCAACGCCTCCTCGAGCAGGGGGACGGCGGCCACGCGCGGGGCCTGCAGGCTGAGGCGCACGGCGCTCGCCCCCGAGACGCTGGCGACCGGCCGCAGCGCCTCGATGCGGAGTTCGCGCAGCCGGAAGGAGACCGTATCCCGGGAGACGGTGTCCGGCACCTGCGCGGCAACGCCCCCCGCCCCCGGCAGACATGCCAGTCCGGCGAGGAGCGCCCACGCGCCACGCGGGGCGAACCGTCGCCCGGCCTTCCGTTCCATCCTCCGTGTCATGCGCCCCCGCTTATCGGCTCCGCCGTCTCCCCCGACGCACCGCGCGGCGCCCGGCCGCGTCGGTGGCGATCCTTCAGGAAAGACGCGCCAAGGGCCAGAAGCGCTGCCAGCGCGGCCAACGTCCCCACGACATCGCCGAAACGCACGTACACGGTCAACTCATCCGTCGTCGACACGTCCGCCACGAAGGACGCGGGCTCGAAGAGCGCCGTGCGGTGCGACACCCGCCCCAGCGGATCCACGATCTTGGAGATCCCCGTGTTCCCCGACCGCGCCGCCCCCATCCGCGTCTCGATGGACCGCATGACGAGGTGCGCGGGATGCTGCCACAGGGCGCTCGAACGGCTCCACCACGCGTCGCGGCCGAACCACGAGTCGTTCGTGATATTGACGAGAAAATCCGCGCCGTTCCGCCGATAGTGCCGCGCCAGCGGGGAGAAGATCGACTCGTAGCAGATCATCGTCCCGTACGCCGCGGCGCCGTCGTCCGTGGCGATCTCGATCGGGGCCTGCCACTCGCCGACGCCGAAGTCCCCGCCCGCATAGGGGATGGCCTGAAACCACTCGGGAGGCAAGAACGGCACCCGTTCGACGAACGGCACGAGAAAGCGCTTGTCGTAGCGGTTGACGACCCCTTCTCCGGGGCGGAAGTGGTATGCGGAGTTGTATCGCTGATACTCCGGGTTCCCGAGATCGTCCGCCCCCATGCCCCCGACGGCCACGTCCGCATCGAGCATCTCGCCGATCTCGACCGCCCACCTGCGGGCGTCCGGCCAGCCGGGATAGTCGAAGGAGGGGAGCGAATCCATGATAAGCGTGCCGAGCATCGTCTCCGGGAAGAGCACGAGATCCATGCGTTCCCGGCCCGGCCACGCGGAGATCAGCGTCGCCGTCGAACGGAGGGCGCTGTCGGTCGACGCGGCGCGATCCGTGTTGCGCAGGTGCTGCGGGACGTTGGGCTGCACGACCCCGACCCGCGCCACGGGCCGCACGTCCAGTGTCTGCCAGCGCGCCACCGAGTAGGCGATGGGGACGGAGAGCACAAGCAGGAGTCCGGCCGCCGGCCGCCGCACCGCACGCCAGCCCCCGGCGCGGTACGCGAGGAGTCCCGAGGCGACGAGGGCGTTCGCGAGCGCGAGCCAGAAGGAGAGCCCGCGCGAGCCCACGAGGTCGGCCGCGCCCACGAGGATGGGATAGGCCGAGAGCGTATCGCCGAACTGCATCCAGGGGAAGGAGACGTCGAGAAGGTGGGCCCGCAGCACCTCCCCGGCGGTCCAGAAGACGGGAAAGACGATGTAGAGGGGCCACCCGAAGCGGGCCCGCACCAGGTGAATCCCGCCCGACACCCACGACATGAAGGTCGCGAGGATGAGGATCGGGGCGAGGAAGGCGAAGAACGCCCACCACGTGTAGAAGACGAGCGCCACGAGGAGCCAGTACAGGACGAGCGTGTAGTAGATGAGCCCGAAGAGAAATCCCCCCTTGCGGGCCTGCTTGCGGCCCTCTGCCGTCGCCGGGAGCCCCTCGAGCCAGACGATGAAGGGGACGAGCGCGACGAAGGACGTCACGAGGAGGTGGAAGGGAGGGTGGGCGAGCCCCATCAACACCCCGCCGAGGAGGAGGGGACCGGCCTGCTCGGGGACGATCCGCGCGCGCCAGTTCAACCCGCGCCCTCCGGTGCCGCGTCCCGTGCCGCGTCCGGTGCCGCATCCCGGGCCGCGTCCAGCGCTTCGCCCACGACGCCAAGCGTTTCCGCCACGTCCGCGTCCGTGTGCGCGGTCGAGAGGAACCCCGCCTCGAAGGCGGAGGGGGCGAAGAAGACGCCGCGGTCGAAGCACGCCCGGTAGTAGCGGGCGAAAAAGTCCGTGTCGGCGCGCCGCGCGCCATCGAAATCGAACACCGGACCGTCGGCGAAGAAGACGCCCCACATCGAGCCCACCGCGGTCCCGCAGGCCGGGATGCCCCTGGCGTTCGCGGCGGCCAGAATGCCCTCCACGAGCGTCGCGGCGCGCCGCTCCAGGCCTGCGAAGGGGTCCGTCCGCTCGAGTTCATCGAGCTGGGCGATGCCCGCGGCCATGCCGAGCGGGTTCCCCGACAGCGTCCCGGCCTGGTACACATCCCCTTCCGGGGCCATCCGCCGCATCAGCTCACGGGGCCCCGCGTAGGCCGCAACCGGCATCCCGGCGCCGAGGACCTTCCCGAGCGTGACGAGGTCCGCGGCGACCCCGTAGCGCTCCTGCGCGCCGCCCCGCGCGACCCGGAACCCCGTCATCACCTCGTCGAAGATGAGGAGCGCCCCCGCCCGGTCGCAGCGTTCGCGGAGGCCCTCGAGGAAGCCAGCGCGGGGCGGGATGAGGCCCGCGTTGCCGGCCACCGGCTCGACGATGACGGCCGCGAGCCGGGCGCCGTGTTCCGCGAACACCGCAGCGACCGCATCGAGGTCGTTGTAGGGCGCGGTCAGCGTCAGGCCGGAGGTCGCCGCCGGCACGCCCGGCGAATCGGGAAGAGACAGCGTGGCGACGCCCGATCCGGCCACGACGAGAAACGCGTCCGCATGGCCGTGATAGCAGCCCGCGAACTTCAGGATCAGGTCGCGGCCGGTCGCGGCGCGGGCGAGCCGCACGGCGGACATCGTGGCCTCGGTGCCGCTGTTGACGAAGCGCACCATCTCGACGCCGGGCACCCACGCGGCGACACGCTCGGCGAGTTCGACCTCGCGCGCCTGACAGGCCCCGAAGCTCATCCCCTCGCGGGCCGCGCGCGCCACGGCCTCGACGACGGGCGGAGCGGCGTGGCCGAGGATGAGCGGACCCCAGGAGAGGACGTAGTCGAGCCAGCCGCGCCCGGCCTCGTCGAAGATCCGGGCGCCCTCGCCGCGGGCGGCGAACAGCGGCTCCATCCCGACGGCGCCGAATGCCCGCACGGGCGAACTCACGCCGCCCGGCATCACGTCGCGCGCACGCCGAATCCAGTCGGAGGCGGCGGACGGTTGTCGACGCTCGCGGCTCACCGGCCCCAGGCGCTGTCGAGTCCCAGAACGGGAAGCCCCCGCCCCGGCGGCGGGCCCGGAAGTGGCGCCGCCCCTCCGCGCCCGGACGCCCGGTGCACGACTTCCCGGACGCGCCCCGCGAGGTCGAAATCGGCCGCCCGCTCGATCTCGACCCGCACCAGCGAGCCGGGGACGAGGCCGTTTCCGCCCACGAGTACCGTCACGCCGTCCACGTCGTCCGCCTGGCTCGCGATGCGGCCGAGGTGCGCCGCGGCGGGAGGGTCCTCGTAGAGGAGTTCGAGCGTCGGCTCGTCCGGGGCCGCGGGCGCATCCACGACGGCGACGCGTTCGCGGCCGATCTCCGCGGCGAGCCGCTCGCGGCTCACGGCGCGCTGCACCTCGAGCACCTCCTCGAGACGGTCGCGCGCCACATCGGCGGGCACGAAGCTCTCCTCCATGGCGGCCGCGCGCGTCCCGTCCTGAGGCGAGAACGCGAACGCGCCGAGCCGGTCGAACGGCACTTCATCGAGGAAGTCCACGAGTTCGCGGAACTCCCTGTCCGTCTCGCCCGGGAACCCCACGAGCACCGTCGTTCTCAGCGTGAGTTCGGGGACCGCCTCCCGCAGCCAGGCGACCTTCGCCCGCAGCTTCGTGGCCCGTTCCGGCCGGCGCATGCGGTGGAGCACCGTGTCGCTCGCGTGCTGGATCGGCATGTCGATGTACGAGAGGAGCCGCGTCTCGGACGCCATCAGTTCGACGAGCGGCTCGCGCAGGCCCGCGGAGTAGATGTACAGGAGACGGAACCAGGGGATCGACGTCTCGCGCAGCAGCGCCTCCACGAGCGTCGCGATGTCCGTCCCGTCCCGCCGCTCCCGGCCCCAGTGCGCAAGATCCTGCGCCACCAGGTTCACCTCCACGGCGCCCTGCGCTTCGAGACGCTGCGCCTCGGCGACGATGCGCTCCAGGTCGAAGGAACGGTGCTTCCCCCGCCAGAGAGGGATCGCGCAGAAGGCGCACCCGTGGCTGCACCCCTCGCTCACCTTCAGGTAGCGCACATGGCGCGCCCCGACGGGGATCCGCTCCCCGGGGTGCGCGCCGTCCGGCGCCGGTCCCGGGAGGAGTCCGCGCTCGCGCAACTCCGGCACGAGGCGATCAAGGTCCCGCAGCCCGAGGAGGAGGTCGACCTCCGGCAGCGACTCGGCCATTTCCTCCCGATAGCGCTCCACCATGCACCCGACCGCGACCACGCTGCGGCACGCCCCTTCGCGTTTCAGCCGCTCGGCCTCGAGGATCGTCTCGATCGACTCTTCCTTCGCGGCGTCGATGAACCCGCACGTGTTGACGAGGATGACGTCCGCTTCATCCACGTCGGTGCGCTCGGCCCCATGGCCGACGAGTTCGGCGAGCATGCGCTCGGAGTCGACGGTGTTCTTGTCGCAACCGAGGCTGATGAGTCCTAGCCGCATCGCACGTCGTCGGGAAAGACCGGCACCCCCTCCGGGGGCGCGTACTCGAAGATGGCGGGGTCGATGCGGGCCTCGGGTTCCAGCGGAGCCAGGGTCACCGTGCGGAGGGTCCGGTTCTCCTCGCGAATGCGGAAGCGACGCACATAGCGGTCGGACACGCCGATCCACAGGCGGACCTCCACATATCTCGCCGGGAGTTCCCGCGGCCTGAGCGCGACGATGCGCGTCTCCACGCCACCGACCTCCGCGACACCTTCATCGACCGCGTCGTACGCTGTCCGCGCCTGTGAAAGCAGGCGCCCGAGGATGTCGACCGAGCCGATTTCCACGCCCTCCTCGAGGCGGGAGACCACGACCTGGTCGTGGAGCGAGGGCTCGTAGAGCCAGAGACAGGAACCGTCCGCCACGTAGATGTCGCCGGCCGGTTCGTCGAAATCCATGCGGAACCGGTTCCGGCCCGCCTGATACCAGGTGCCGCGCCCTTCGCGGGTGCGGCCGAGGAGCGGATTCTCGATGCGCTGGGCGAAGGCCGCCTTGAGCCGGCCGAGCGAGGCGTAGGCCGAATTCGCCAGCGCCAGGAGCGAGTCCACGTCCACCCGTCCGACTTCGTCGTCCACCGGCCGGGACCCGTCCGGATCGGCGGCCGGCGTCGGCGCGGGAGGCGGGTCCGGGCTCTCGGTCTCCATCACGACTTCTTCGCGCGGTTCCGCGCGCGCGGCCTCGTCCGCCTCTTCGACCGCCTCTTCGGCTGCTTCTTCGGCCAGCGGCTCACCCCGCTCATTCGCGGTATCCGCGGCCGCCGCGGTTGGCCCCGGATCGTCGCGCGGGCCGAACTCCGCTTCGATCCGGGCGCGTGCCTCGGCGACCTCCGTGGACTCGGCATCCGAGCACGCCAGCGTGAGCGCGCCGGCGACGCAGCCGGCCGCGAGAAGGCCGATGCTCCCCGTCCGGGACGGCTGCAGGCGGAAGGATCTCATGGTTCGTCGACATTCCCGCCGTCCAGGTCGGCGAGCGTCGCGAGCACCTCCCGCGGCCTGGATCCGTCCGCGGGTCCCACGATCCCGGCGGCGTGCAACTGGTCGATGATACGCGCCGCGCGTCCGTACCCGATCTTGAGCCGACGCTGGAGCAGGCTGGTCGAACCCGCGGCGTGCGAGACCACGATCTCCGCGGCCTGCCGGAACAGCGGGTCGCGGTCCTCGGCGCCTTCGTCCGAGACGCCCGATCCTCCCTCTTCCTCCTCCAGTTCCTTCAGCAGGTCGAGGATGTCGCGCTCCGAAGCGGCTTCTTCCTCGGCCCTCCCGGCCTCGGTCTCCGCGTCCGCCTCCGCCTTCGCCCTGGCCTGCTCCCGATACCAGTCGAGCAGGCGCTCCGTCTCCTCCGAGGAGATGTAGGCGCCCTGGATGCGGACGGGATCGGACTCGCCGGGCGGCAGGAAGAGCATGTCTCCGTTGCCCAGCAGGCTCTCCGCGCCGTTCTGGTCGAGGATCGTGCGGCTGTCGATCTTCGACGCGACCCGGAACGCGATTCGGCTCGGGATGTTCGCCTTGATGAGACCGGTGAGGACGTTGACCGAGGGGCGCTGCGTGGCAAGCACGAGATGTATCCCCACCGCCCGCGCCTTCTGGGCCAGCATGGCGAGCGGCGTCTCCACCTCGGACTGTACCGTCATCATGAGGTCCGCCAGTTCGTCGATGATGAGGACGATGTAGGGCAGCGGTCCCTCGTCGTAGAGCCCCGGCTCATCCATGACGCCGCGCTTCGGCAGGAAGACCTCGCGCCCGCGCGCGATCCGGCCGTTGAACTCCGCGATGTTCCGGCATCCGTTCCCCGACAGCAGCCCGAATCGGCGCTTCATCTCGTACACCGACCATTTGAGGACGGACGCGGCCTCTTCGTTGTCCGTGATGACGGGATGGCGGAGGTGCGGGAGATCTCCGTAGACGGACAGTTCCACCATCTTCGGATCCACCATCAGGAGACGGAGTTCGGCGGGCGTGTACCGGCACACGAGGCTCGTGATGAGGGCGTTGATGCACACCGATTTCCCGGACCCGGTCTGGCCCGCGATGAGGAGGTGCGGCATCCGGGTCAGGTCCGCGCACGTCGGCGTGCCGGAGAGGTCGCGTCCGAGCGCGAGCGGGAGCGTCTGGCGCCCCCGCCGATACGACGGGCTCTCGAGGATCTCGCGTACGAGCACCATCTCCGACGCCGGGTTGGGCACCTCGACGCCGACCGCGCCCTTGCCGGGAATCGGCGCCACGATGCGGACGGACGGCGCCTTGAGGGCGAGCGCGATGTCGTCCGCCCGGGCGGAGATCTGTCCCACCTTCACGCCGGGCGCCGGGACGACCTCGAACTGCGTCACGACGGGGCCGGTGGTCCAGCCGCCGATCTCGCCGGCGACGCGGAAGGTGGCGAGCTTCTCGATGAGGATCTCACCGAGGCGGTCGAGATCGCGCACGCCGAGGCCGCTGCCCTGCCCCGCGGGCGCGTTGAAGAGTTGAATGGGCGGAACCGCCGAGGAACCGGGATCGCCGGCTTCCTCGAGTTCCGGGATCGGCGGCGCCCCATCCTCCGGCTCCGGGTCCGGCTCGGGCGGCGCGCTCGCCGGTTTCGCGGGTGCGCTTTTCTTCGCGGCACGGCCCCGTCCGGCCTTCGCCTTCGCCTTCGCCTCGCTTGGCGGATCGGGCTTTGCGGGAGGCCGCCGGAGACGGGCGGGCCGCGCGGCGCCGGCGAAGGAGCGGCCGAGTCCGACGACCGCGCCGCCGGCGGCCACGACGCCGCGGGCGAGCGAGCGCCCCCCCGCCGTCGCGGCGCCGGTCAGCGACCACCTCATGGTGACGAACAGCGTGAGCAGAAGGACGCCCGCGGCAAGGAGCCCGCCGCCCAGGCGGCCGAATACCCGGGCGAGGCCGGCTCCGGCGGTCGCGCCCAGCCAGCCGATGTCGCCCGCGCCCCCGGGTCCGGGTCCCGCGATGAGCCAGTACAGCGACGGGAGGACCGCCAGCAGCACCACCGAGAGGATGGACCAGCGGAGGGCCCGGGTCGGTTCGCCCCACCCGAGGAAATGCAGACCCCACATGAACGCCGGAATCGCAAGGAGCGGCGAAAGGGCTCCGGCGGCCCTGTCGAGGTTGTCGTGGAGCAGGGCTCCGGCCGGCCCGATCCAGTTGGAGCCGCCGGCGAATGCGGGGGAGAGGAGCGCGAACGCCACCAGGAGGCCGAGCACGATCAGCGCGACGCCCAACACCTCGCGCCGTTGCCGTTCATCCACCATCACGCATCCTCCCCGCCCCGACAGCAAACCTCCGGATCCGCACTCCGGCCGGCCGCGCGCAGCGTCCGGCCGCCGCCCTACAAGATGGCCCGCGCACCACGCGTCGTCCATGCTGACGCGCCCCCACCGCTCACGAGCGGGTCAGGAACCGCTCGACGAACCCCGTGTCGATGTTCCCCGAGACGAAATCGGGATGGGCGAGCACCTTGCGGAGGAAGGGTACCGTCGTGTGAACGCCTTCGAGGATGAACTCCTCGAGCGCATGGTAGGCGCGGACTCGGGCCTCATCCCGCGTCCGGCCCCAGACGATGAGCTTGGCGAGCAGCGAGTCGTAGAACGGAGGAACGACGTAGCCGCCGTAGATGTGCGTGTCCACGCGCACTCCGGGACCCCCCGGAGCGTGAAACGCCGTGACGGTGCCGGGCGAGGGACGGAAGCCCTGGTCGGGATCCTCCGCGTTGATCCGGCACTCGATCGCGTGCCCCTGAAACTCGATGGCTCGGGGGATGGCCAGCTTTTCTCCCGCCGCGATCCGGATCTGCTCCTTGATGAGGTCGACGGAAGTCACGAGTTCGGTTACCGGGTGCTCGACCTGAATCCGCGTATTCATCTCCATGAAATAGAACTCGCCGTCCGGCGCGAGCAGAAACTCCACCGTCCCCGTGCTCTGATATCCGATGGCCTTCGCCCCGAGGATCGCTGCCGCCCCCATCGCCTCGCGGAGCTCCGGCGTGACGGCCGGACTCGGCGCTTCCTCGACGAGCTTCTGGTGCCGCCGCTGGCTCGAGCAGTCGCGCTCCCCGAGGTGCAGCACGCGCCCGTGGCGGTCGCCGACGACCTGGATCTCCACGTGACGGGGCCGTTCGATGAGTTTCTCGAGGTACACGGTCGGGTCGCCGAAGTTGGCCTCGGCCTCGTTCCGCGCCATGGCGAAGAGGTTTCGGAACTCCGCCTCCTCGAAGGCGGCCCGCATGCCCTTCCCTCCACCGCCGGCGGCCGCCTTGATCATGACCGGGAACCCGATGCGGCGGGCTTCCTCCAACGCCTCCGATTCGTCGTCGAGCGGCTCGGGCGAGCCCGGCACAACGGGGACGCCCGCGGCGATCATCGTCTTTCTCGCCTCCGCCTTGTCCCCCATGCGGCGGATCTGTTCGGGGGTGGGCCCGATGAACACGAGGCCGCTCCGTTCGCAGATCTCGGCGAACTCGGCGTTCTCCGCGAGGAAGCCGTAGCCCGGGTGGATGGCGTCGGCGCCCGTGATCTCGGCCGCCGCGAGGATCTGCGGGACATTCAGATAGCTGTCGCGCCCCACCGGAGGGCCGATACAGATGTCTTCGTCGGAAAAGCGGACGTGGAGCGAATCGTGGTCGGCCTCCGAGTACACGGCGACCGTCCGGATATCGAGTTCGCGGCACGCGCGCAGGATGCGGAGCGCGATCTCGCCGCGGTTGGCGATCAGGATCTTGCGGAACATGCGTCCGGCCGCGGCTTCAGTCGGGCTCGATGCGGAAGAGCAGCGCGCCGAATTCCACCGGCTCGGCGTTCTCGACCGCGATCTCCTGCACGACGCCGGCGACGTCCGACTGAAGCTCGTTCATGAGCTTCATCGCTTCGAGGATGCACAGCGTCTGGCCGGCCTCCACCCGGTCCCCCACGGACACGAAGGGGTCGGCGTCGGCCGCCGGCGCCCGGTAGAACGTACCGACCATGGGCGAGAGCACCTCGAACAGCCCCGGCTCGGGCGCCGCCTCCGCCGGCGGGGAGGCGGCCGTGGCGGCCGGGGCCGGCGCGACCTCCCCTCCGCCGACGGGCGCCGCGGCCACGGTCGCCGCGGCCGCCACGCGCGGAGACTTCCGGATCCTGACGCGGGTCGGGTCCCCGGTGTCCGAGCCCACAAGCTCGATGTCGAGACCATCCACGCCGGATGCCTCGACCAACTCGATGAGTCCCTTCAGCCAGTCCAAGTCCATGGTCAGGTCACCCGCGTGATGTACTTGTTTTCCGTCCTGTCGACGCGCACCACGTCGCCGGTCTCGACGAAGAGCGGCACCTGGATCACGGCGCCGGCCGTCAGCCGGGCCGGCTTCGTTCCGCCCTGGGCCGTGTCCCCCCGCACTCCGGGGTCGGTCTCGACGATCTCCAACTCGACGAACTGCGGCAGTTCGATCGCGAGCACGGCGCCGTCACGGCTGAGGCTCTGGCACTCCATGTTCTCCTCCAGGTACTGGAGCTGGTCCTCTCCGATCTGATCTTCCGACATCGGAATCTGCTCGAAGGTTTCCATGTTCATGAAGTAGTACAGATGGCCGTCCGTATAGGTGTACTGCACGGGCCGCCGCTCCAGCCGCACCTCCCGGACCTTCTCGCCGGCGCGGAACGTCTTGTCGACCACCCCTCCCTCCATCACGTCCTTCAGCTTCGTGCGGACGAAGGCTCCGCCCTTTCCCGGCTTGACGTGCTGGAAGTAGGTGATCGAGTAGAGGGTGCCGTTGAGTTCGATCACCATCCCTCGACGAAAATCCGAAGTATCTGCCATGGTACCCGAGAGCTAGAGCCGGACGAGGGCGCGTGGAAGGCGGGTCAGCGTGCGGGCACCGGCCTCCCCGATCCGCACATCGTCCTCGATGCGCACGCCGCCGCGCCCGGGAAGATACAAGCCCGGTTCCACTGTCACCACGTTCCCCCGCTCGAGGACGTCGTCGGAGCGGGACGAGAGGCTGGGGCCCTCGTGCACGTCGAGTCCGATCCCGTGCCCCGTGCCGTGACCGAAGAAGCCGTCCATGTCGTGGCGCGCGAACGTCGCTCGCACGACCCGGTCCACTTCCCGGCACGCGACCCCGGGGCCGATCATGTCGCGCGCTTTCGTCTGGGCTTCGAGCACCTGTTCGTGGAGGGCCGCCTGCCAGGGCTCGGGCGTCCCCAGCACTAGCGTGCGCGTGAGATCGCTGCAGTAGCCGTCCACGCGGGCCCCGAAGTCGATGAGGAGGAGGTCGCCGGGCTCGAGGCGCCGGTCCGTGGGCGTCGCGTGCGGAAGCGCGGAGCGTTCACCCGCCGCGACGATGGGATCGAAGGGGAGCGGCTCCGAGCCCCCGCGGCGGAGCTCCATCTCGAGGGCGGCCGCGATGTCGCGTTCGCTGGGCGCGGCGGACCACTCCATGCCCGACAGCAACCGGTCGAACGCGCCCTCCGCCACCGCGACCGCCCGCTCGATGGCGTCCACCTCGTCGCGGGTCTTCACCCGCCGCAGCGTCCGGATGAGATCGCGGAGCGGGACGAAGACGACGTCGGGGAGCATGCCGCGGAGAGACTCGTAGTCAGCGACCGTGAGACTCTCGGCCTCGAACGCAATGGGGCCTCCACTGGGGCCTCCACTGGGGCCTCCGGCGTCCGCCGCCACCTCGGCGACGCCCCGGATCCACCCCTCGCGGCCGATATGGGGGCGGATCGGATCCGCCACCTCGAGGCGCACCTGCTCCGCGTAGCGAAAGTCGGTGACGAGCACGGGTGGACCGTCGAGAGGGACCCACAGAGCCCCGGCCGAACCCGTGAACCCGCTCAGGTAGCGGACGCTGGATCGGGCGGTAACGAGGACCGCCCGGCCCTCGGCGGCCCTCGTCGCCGCTTCAAGCCGGCCACGCCGTGCCTTCTGCGGCGTCACTCCGCTCCCGCCCCGGCGCTCCCGCGAAGATGCTGGACCAGCGCCTCGAGACCGAACAGGTAGCTGGAGGCCCGAAATCCGGCGATGACGCCGATCGCGACGTCGGAGAGGAGCGACGTGTGCCGGAACGGCTCGCGAGCGAACACATTCGAGAGGTGGACCTCGACGAAGGGGCGGCCGGAGCCCGCGAGGGCGTCGCGCAGCGCCACGCTCGTGTGGGTCAGGGCGGCCGCGTTTACGAGCCACGCATGCACTTCGCCGGTGTTCGCCTGCACCCAGTCCACGATCTCGCCTTCGTCGTTGGACTGGAAGAACGCGAGCGAGATGTCGTCCGGGCCCGCCCGCTCGCGAAGGAGCGCCTCGATCTCGGCCAGCGTCTGCGTGCCGTAGTGGTGGGGCTCGCGGCGCCCCAGGAGGTTGAGGTTCGGCCCGTTCAGAACGCCGATGCGGATGGGTTCGCGCACCCGCTCAGTCCGATCCCGCGGGAGCTCCGCCATCGAGGATCCGGCGAAGCTGTTCCCCGATCGACTCCTCGCCGGCGGCCGGGCCCGCCGGCGCCGTCCCGTCCTCCGCGGGCGGGTCGTCTCGCGGTGCCCGGGTCGAGGCGGCCGCGACGCGCGCGGGATCCGGCCCGCCCTCCTCCTCCGCGCGGCGCCGCATCTCGGCGAGCGCAACCGCGAGATCGGCGTTGTCCGGGTCGCGCGAGAGCATCTGTTCGTACACCCCGATCGCGCGGTCGAAGAGGCCCTGGCTCGCATACAGCCCGGCCAGCGTCGAGGTTTCGATGCCCTTCGGCCGCGCCGGCGGGGCGCTCGTCGCGCCGCCGGCCGGAGCGGCCCGGGCGGCGGCTGTATCGCTCCGCCACGCATCTTCGAGCGCCTCCAGCCAGTCGTCCGCCGCAACGGCGCCATCGGAACCGTCCGTCTCGACGCGCTCGACGCCCAGCGCCATGCAGGCGAGAGGGTTCGCGGGATCGAGCGACAGGACATGTTCGAACTCGACCCGCGCCACCTCGTCGCGACCGAGTTCGAGCAGCACGCGGGCGTGGAGCAGGCGCGCGTCCAGATAGTACGGGTGTGCGCTCAGGCCATCCCGGATCACCCCCAGGGCGCGTTCTTGCTCTCCGGCCTGCCGGTAGAGATCGGCGAGGCGCGCGAACGTGTGGGTCCCGGGCTCCAGTTCGGCGCGGCGCAGGAGTTGTTCGATCTCCACGGTCTGGTCGTCGGCGGCCACAGGCTTCGCAGGGGGAAATAGCGGCGGGTTCGGGCCTTCCGACCCAGTCTCCGGCAACATACCGACGGTTTTTTTCGGTTGTCAACGAACGCCGCGGGAATGCGGCGGGGCTTCCGCCGTTCGTTGCCCGCAACGCTGGGCGGGCGTACGTTCACGGGACGAGCGGCGCCCGGCGGAGTTTTCGCCTGCGTTTCCGGCCCCGGCGCGGCCGCGTTCGGGCGACTCGATTCAAGACGACAAGGTGGGTTCGGCGTCTCATGTTCATGCGGAAGATGCGCGGCAGCGCGAGCCTCGTGATGGGCATCATGGCCGCGGCCTTCGTGGGCTGGCTGGTGTTCGACGGGATCAACGCGATGCAGGGAGGGAACCTCGGCGGGTCGATCAACCCCGTCGTGGGGCAGGTCGGGGGACAGGACATCCGCTACAACGAGTGGAACATCTTCCTCCAGAACCAGCTTGCGGTGAACCGCGCGGCCGACCGCGGCATGACGGACGAAGATGTTCGCGTCGTGACCGAACGGGCGTGGGAGAGCCTGATCAGCGCGACGCTGATCCAGGCGGAGCTGGACCGGCTCGGCGTCAGCGTGACCGACGCGGAGGTTCGGCAGGCGTTCTTCACGCAGCCACCGCAGGAGATGTTGAGCTACCCCGGATTCCAGACGGACGGGCAGTTCGACATCGACAAGTACCGCCGGTTCTTCACGGACCCGGCTACGGATGAGACGCAACTGCTGCAGATCGAGGGCTACTACCGCTCCATCCTTCCGCGCGCGAAGCTGCAAACGCTCGTCCAGAGCGGCATTTACGTGTCCGAGGAAGAAGCGTGGCGGTTCTATCGGGACACGAACGAGCAGGCCCGCGTCCGTTTCGTGCGGATCGACCCGGCGCTGGCCGTGGCCGACTCCCAGGTCTCCGTCTCGGAGGATGAAGTCCGGCAGGTCTATGACGAACGCGTGGACGAACTCCTCCGGCCCGCCAGCGCCCGCGTGAACATGGTCAGCATCTCGCTCCGGCCCTCGGTCGCGGATTCGCTCGCCGCCCGCGAACGGGCCACCGCCCTCGCGGACCGCGTGCGGGGAGGCGAGGACTTCGCCGAGGTGGCGATGGCGGAGTCCGCGGACTCCATCTCCGGCGTGGACGGAGGCTTCATGGGCAAGCGTCCGACGAGCGCCTTCGACCCCCGACTCACCGAGGTGGCCGCGGACGCCCCGCTCGGACAGGTCACGGATCCGGTCGAGACGCCGTTCGGACTGCACGTCCTGCAGGTCGACGAGCGGACCGCCGACTCGCTGGCGCTGCGTCAGATCTACGTCCCGTTCGAGATTTCCGGCGCGACCGAGGATTCGGTGTTCACGCTGCTCGACGACCTCGAGGATCTTGCGCTCCGCACGGATCTCACGACGGCCGCCGACTCGCTGGGCGTGACGGTCCGCACGGACGTGCAGCTACTGGACGGCGTGGACTTCATTCCGGGCGCCGGCCAGCTGGGCGTGGCGAGGGAGTGGGCCCTCGGCCCCGAGAGCGAGATCGGAGACCTGTCCGAGTCGTTCGAGAATCCGGCGGGGTTTCATCTGGTCGAACTACTGGGACGGCGGGACGAGAGCACGATTCCGTTCGAGGAAGCCGGGATCGGGATTCGCGCGGAGCTGCTCGTGGAGAAGAAGAAGGAGCGGGCCGCGGAACTGGCCGGCGGCCTGCTCGGCGCGGTCGCGGCCGGAAGTTCTCTCGACGAGGCGGCGGAGGAACTCGGGTGGTCGGTCGAAGAGACCGCATCATTCCGCCGGGGCGACTTCGTCCCGGGACTCGGTCAGGGCACGGAGGCGGTCGGCTTCGGATTCGGGGCCGACGTCGGTGAACTCAGCGACGCCCTCGATGCCGGAGATGCGGTGGTCGTCGTGGAGGTCCTGGAGCGGGAAGAGGCCACGCGGGAAGCGTTCGAGGAGGTCAGGGACGCCGTGGTGGGACAACTGGGCTTCGAGCGTTCCCAGCAGTACGTGCAGAAGTGGCTGGCTGCGCTACGCGACGACACGGTCGTCGAGGATCACCGGGCGAGGCTCCTCCTGCAGCAGGAGGCCCAGCCCATGATCCCGGGTTTCTGATCCCGAGCCCTCCGAGCTCGAACGCCTGATCCCGGGCCGCCGACCGGGCCGGCGCCTGCCGCGGCCCGGCGGTCCCGGGCCGGGCTACTGGCTTTCCGAATTGGCGGGGCGGGCCTGCGCGGTCTCCTGGGTGGCGGAGGCGCCCGATGGAGGCGCGGTGTCCCCCGTGATCTCGGCCCGCACGTCGCCCTCGACCTCCTTGATCGAGCCCTTGAACTCCCGGATCCCGCGGCCCAGGGAACTCCCGATCTCCGGAAGCCGCTTCGCGCCGAAGAGGAGCAGGATAGCGAGGAATACGAGCAACAACTCCCATGGGCTCAAACCGAACATCTCAGACTCCTTGGCTGTGGCTCAGCGCCGGAAACCCGGTCAGAGAAGCGACCGGGCGAACCAGGCGACGAGCACGACCCCGACGACGCTCAACACGTTCAGGCGCAGGACGATCGGCCCCAGCGTGAAGGCGAGCACCTTGAGATCGAACGCAAGCGGCTGCAATGAAGCCGCGACCGTTGTGATGAAGAACTGACGCGCCGCTGACGGTGGCAACGTAACCGTCGCGAGTTCGGTGAGCAGCCCCCCGAGCACGAATCCCCCCGCGATGATGAGGATCAGGCGTATCGGGGAACGATGACGTCTGCTTCCGAAGTTCACTCGCTACCGCACTCTCTCGACGACATAATCCACCGCGAGGCGCAGCGCCTCGAGGCACGGGTTCTCCGGCAGGCACCGGAGCTGATCCCGTGCCCGGTCCGCCCGCGACCGCGCCTCCTCGCGAGCCGTCTCCACACCCCCATGCGCTTCGACGAGATCCACGATCTCCTGCACGGCTTCGGGGGAAGGCTCCGGGTCCGCGAAGAGCGCTTCGACGGCGCGCCGCTCCCCCCATTCCATCTTGGGCAGAGCGGCGATCAGGGGCAACGTCACCTTGTGTTCCTGCAGATCCTGCCCCCGCGGCTTGCCCATCGCGCGCGTCGACGATGAATAGTCGAGCAGGTCGTCGACGATCTGGAACGCCATCCCCAGGTGGTGGCCGTACGCGCGCAGGGCCTCCCGGTATTGCGGCGCTCTCGACAGCGTCCCGAGTTGGCACGCCGCGGACATCAGAGACGCCGTCTTGTGTTCGCACAGCCGCTCGTAGTCCTCGCGCGTGAAGTCGAGGCCATCGTGGAGTACGAGCTGCCGCATCTCCCCGATCGTCATGCGGTTCGCCGTGTCGGCGAGGAGAGCGACGTGTTCGAGGTTGCCGAGCGCCACGACCTCGATGACCGCGCGCGAATAGAGGTAGTCTCCCGCGATGATCGCGACCTGGTGCGTCCAGCGGTGGTTGACGGTGGGTCGGCCCCTTCGCCTCGCGGAGTGATCGACCGCGTCATCGTGCACGAGGGTCGCCACATGCAGCAGCTCGACGATGGCACCGAGCTTCACGGCATCCGGGGAGGGGCGCCCTCCCACGCCGTCGGCGAGCAGGAGGAGCGTGGGCCGAAGGAGCTTCCCGGAGCGCGCGAACAGGTAGTCGCCTACCTCGTCGAGCGCCTCGAATCCGGATGGCGCCATGCCACGGAGTTCGCGCTCGACGGCAAGAAGCCGGTCCGCGACAGGCAGGCGGACTTGTTCCAGATCGATGGCGGTGGTCGGGAGCATACCCTCCTCGGCGCGCGAGGCGCGCATGAAGTGCACGGGAATGTCGGAAGCCCCGCGAAGAATGTCAAAAACGCCTGCCGCCCAGCCCGCCGGCACCGAAACCGCCCTGGCCGTCCTGCGACTGCTGGTCGTAGTCGAACTTGAGATCGGGCGCATCCTGGAGGCTGACGCTCATCTGGAAGATGAAGTTCCCGTTCGGCGAGCGGGCGAACATGAAGGTCGCGATCCAGCGGTGGAGGGCGCGGTCGAGCGTGATGAGGTGCTCGCCGAACTCCTTGTTGGTGAGGTTGTACGTCGTGCGCCAGGCGAGACGCCAGTTCGGCGACGGGTTGAGCGACAGGACCGCGTTGAGCGACTGCCGGTCCTGCGAACTCTGATCCTCCCGGCCACGCTGGAGCGAATAGGTCAACGCAAGCGTCCACGGTCCGCCGCTCCGCAGGCCGGGGTCCCCCGGGTCCGGATTCTCGTCGAAACTCTGCAGCCGGTATCGGGAGTCGGCCGCGTTCCGCAGGCGATTCTGGGGATCGGCCCCACCCCCGCCGCCACCGCCGCCCAGTCCGAGCAGCCCGCCGAGGCCGCTGGCCGAACTGAACGTGAAGCTGCCCGTCAGGGTCGACAGGATGGGGGCGAAGGCCCGGTCCTCGCCTGTGCCCTCGAACAGGTCGAGCGACATGTTCAAAGACAGTCCCCTGAGCAGGTCCGAGTTGACGCGGTGCGACCAGCGGTCCGTCGTCAGCGGCGACTCGTTCTCGCGCGACCAGTCGAAGGTGAGAGGACTCGAGTTGATGCCGAGGAGGACGACGTTCCGGCGCGGCTGCGCGCGGCGCGGCGCATCAGGGTCCCCTGAATCCGGCCCGCTTGCGGGCCCCGCCTCTTGCCCGGCGTCCGTCAGCCCGCGGGTCGCTTCGCCCGGGTCCTCGTCGGCCGATTCGGTCTCCGGCGCCTGGACCCCGGCCGAATCGCCGACCGCCGCGAGCGAATCCGCCTCGGGAGCGACCGCCCCGGGCTCCCGACCGGTCGAATCCGCTTCGAGCGAGCGGCCTTCCAGCAGCGCCTCCGCTTCGGGATCGAGCTCGACCTCCTCGCGCAGCTTGGCTTCGAAGGTCTGGTTCAGGGTGATGCGAAGCCGGTTCTCCTGCTTGGAATTCGACACCGGAAACCCGGGAATCGAGAGCAGCGAATCGGAGGCCTCCACGGCCGGCGAATAGTCGTAGTGAAAGCGCGGCGAGACCTTGTGGCGGATGCGCTCGAACGGGCCGACGCCGGGGAAGAATCCGTAGACATCGGTGGACACCGCGGCTCCGAAGCGGAGGCGCGTCGGCGCGGTGATGAACTCTCCGTTCGTGTCGTCCGACTGAAAACGGCTCGCGTCCACGCTCAGCGTGGGACGGAGCGTCGTGCTCCCGACGAGGTCGATCTGGTAATCCGCCTGCGCCCCGTAGTCCAGTTTCGAAACGCTCCCGGCCGCCGCCGCCACCGTCGTGTCGGCGCCGGGCATCGGCTGGAACGGAAGCGTCGTGTTCCGGTTGAAGTTCGTCCGCCCGCTGACCCCGAAGGAGCCGATGCGGATGGCGCTGTTCGCGGACGCGACCTCGGTTCTCTTGCCGTCGCTCTCTTCCTGGGTCCGGTCGAGGCGCGAAGCGGAGAAGCCGCCGTTGACGACGATGTTGTTGAACGGCCCGCTGCGGTTGCGGGGCGCGCGGAAGAGCGTCAGCGGGGAGAAGGTCATCTGAAGCTTGGGCAGCGTGAGGTCCGTCCGCCCCTTCTGCGCCCCGAGATCCTGGCGCCGGCTTCCGCTCAGGTTGACGGATGCGAACGGGAACCGGTGCTGGATTCCGACGTCCGACGCGATGCGCTGCGTCTGTACCGTCGGGTCGAACGTCTGGCGCTCGAAGACGGTGGTGTTCGAGATGAAGTTGGCGTTGACCCGAATGTCCGTGACCGGGGTCAACTCGTGATTGTGCCGCATCTGGAACTGCAGCGTCTTCTCGTTTCCGAAGCTGTAACTCGCGATCACGTTGCCGCGGAAGAACTTCTTGATCGAGCGGTATCGCACCGCCCCGTTGAGGCGCGTGAACCGGCCGCTGAACCAGTCGGCCGTCGCCTGCGCATCCATGAAATCGCTCAACGCGAGATAGTACCCGAAGTCGGTGATGCTCCTGCGGGCGTTGCTGGAGGACGCGACGACATCGTTGAACCCGAAGCGCGGGGGCAGGAAACCGCTCCTCCGCTCCTCCCGGATGTCCTGCGCGAAGAACGGAAGCCAGGCGACGGGCACGTTCTGGATGTAGAGCGTCACGGGCCACGCCACCACGATGTCGTCCGAGACGACCTTGATCTGCCCGGCCCGGAAGTAGTAGTGCGGTTCGTCGGCGTCGCACGAGGTGAAGTTCCCGGTTTCGACGAAGGCGGTGCCGGAGCCCCGGAGCGTCATGTCTCCGACGATGAGCCAGTCGGCTCCCATCTGTGCGAACGAGGTCCGACCGTCCATGATCGTCCCCTTCGTGGACGACACGTCGTAATTGAGACACTCGTCGGAGATGACGTTCTCCCCTTCCCCGGCGAGCGAGATGTTGCCGCAGCCCCGTACGAACTGCAGACCCGCCTCGTAGGTGATCGTGTCCGCGTCGATCGTGGACTGCTCATACATCACCTGTGCCTCTCGATTGAGCTGCACTCGTTGCCGGTCGACGTCCAGCTCGACCCCGCGCCCCTGGTAGCGGATGACCTGGTAGCCCGGCTCTCCGAGGAGTTGTCCGAAGATGTCGTCCTGTTGCGGGAAGGGAGGGTCGGTCGGACCCGTGTCGACGGTGTCCGCGGCGGCCGAATCCGGAAGCGCGGGGACCGCAGCGGCGGCGCTCGAATCGGCGGCCGCTGCCGAGTCTCCGACCGCTTCCGGATCGCCGGCGGCTTCCGGGTCGCCGACGGTCACGGAGTCGCCAGCCGCGGCGGAATCGCCGACCGCAGCCGAGTCGGCTGCCGGGATGTCCAGCGTATCCCGAGCCGCCGGGTCCGGCGGAAGCGTGTCGCGCCCTGCGACCACGACCGTGTCGGTATCCGCCCGGGCGGTGAACTCGAGGGGACGGGCACCCGCCGGCGCGGCGCGCGCGGTTTCGGTTGCGCCGAGGCCGCCGAGCAGGGCCGCCAGCGCCAGGAGCGTGCGCAGCCTCAGACGGAGCTTCCTTCCTCCGACGCCCGCTCCGCTTCCTGGCGACGCCGGCGAAGCACCCGGGTCATGATCACCGAGATTTCGTAGAGAAACATCATCGGCAGCATCATCGCGAGCATCGTGTACGGGTCGGCCGGCGTGAGGAACGCCGAGACTACCGCCATCACGACGATCGCATGCCGCCGGTACTTCGCGAGCCCTTCGGGCGTCACGATCCCGAGCAGCGACAGGAAGACAAGCACCACCGGCAACTCGAAGATGAGCCCGAACGCCAGGATCAACCGGACCGCGAAGGTCAGGTACTCGTTGATCATGATGACGGGGTTGAGCTGATCGAAGGTGAAGAAGTTGAGCAGGATCCTGAGCCCGAGCGGCAGGACCAGGAAATACGCCATCGAGATGCCGGCGAGGAAGAGGATGGTGCCAGAGGCGATCGCCGGGACGGCGAACCTGCGCTCGCGCTCGTACAGGGCGGGCGAGAGGAAGCCCCAAGCTTGCCAGGCGAGATAGGGGAAGGCCGCGATGAGACCCACGATGAAGCCGAGCTTGAGGATGGTGATGAACGGCGTCGTCACGCTGGAGTAGTTCAGGGCCTCGCCCGGGAGGAGATCGGCGATCGGCCGCTGGACGATGCCGAGCACGTCCCACTGCGTCACGGCCACCAGCCCGATGATCATGCCGACGAGGAGCGCGAGGAGCGCCCGAATCAGGCGAGAGCGAAGCTCATCCAGATGATCGAGGAAGGGCATCTCCGCCTGATCGGCCGCGCCCCGGGTCTGTCGCCGCAGCATCATCGGCCCTGGTCCCCTCCCGGTGAGAACAGATCGACCTGCCCGGCCGCGCTGTGCCCGGCGCGCCGCAGCAGCTGTCGCAGTCGTCGCACTTCTTCCATGAACTCCGTGGTGTCCTGGAAGTTCCGATACACGCTTGCGAAGCGCACGTACGCGACCTGGTCCAGGGCGCGGAGCCGCTCCATGATGAGTTCTCCCAGCCTGAGGCTTGCGACATCCCGCTGGTCCGCGGCCGCCAGCTGTTCCTCGACGTCATCCACCAGAAACTCGATGTCGCGGTTCGATACGGGTCGCTTCGCGCAGGCGACCCGGATGGAGGCCAGGAGCTTGCCGCGATCGTAGGTCTCCGAGCCGCCGTCCTTCTTCATGACGAGCAGGGGCTCTTCCTCGACCTGTTCGTAGGTCGTGAAGCGTTCGCCGCAGGAGAGGCACTCGCGCCGGCGGCGCGTGGCCCGGCCGCCGCGACTCGTGCGTGAGTCGACGACCCGCGCCTCCAGGTGGTTACAGCCGGGACACTGCACGGTAGCCTGCGGTCACCGGACGGCCGGGGTCACCAGTGTGGCGTCTCCACGCTAGCCGCCCAGTTTCTCGCGTTCCCGGCGGGCCTCCGGCGCCTCGGGGCTGTTCGGATAGCCACTCTCGATCTGGACGAACAACCGGCGCGCCACCGCCGTGTTGCCCCGTCCCGCCTCGATCATCGCCCGGCGAAAGAGCGCGGCGGGAGCCCGGCTCGAATCCGGGTAGAGTTCGGTCAGCCGGCGGTACTCCTCGAGGGCGCCGCCGGGATCCTCCTGGTCCTCGTAAGTGCGCGCCACCCAGTACTGGGCGTCGGGCGCGAACTCGTGGCCGCCGTAGACGGCGAGGAAATCGCGGAAGGCGTTGCGCGCGGTCTCGAGGTTGCCGCGCTGATACATGTCGAGCGCCAGCGCGTAAACCTGGGCCGCCACGTCGGACCCGGCGCCCGCGGCGGGGTTCGATTCGGCGGCGGTCGTACCCGCGGCCGGCGGACCCGCGTCGGCCGGTCCGGGGAAGCCGCCCATCGGAGAGGGGGAGCCCAGGCGGCGCTGGTTCTCGTAGATGTCGTTGAGCAGCTGGTTGTTCTGCGCGGACATCTCGATCATCTGCTCGAAGAGATCCTCGACTCGACTGATCAGCCGCTCGAGTTCGCCCCGGCCCGTGGTCTCGCGGCGCTGGCTCGAACTCTCGATCGATTCGAGGTCCGCCTGCACCGCCTCGCCCAACAGGCGCTGACCCTCGGCGAGGCCTGCGATCTCCTCCCGCAGGGCGTCCCCCAGCGTCTCGACATCGCCCCTGGACGCGCAGGCGGCGGCCGCAACGCCCAACAGCACGGCGACCGCCGCCTTTTTCACTAGATGTCTCCGTCCGTGATGACGAACTCACCACGACGATTCTGCCGCCACGCCGACTCGTTGCTCCCGCGGGCCAGCGGCATCTCCTCCCCGAACGTCACGACATCGAAGCGGTCGGCGTCCAGCCCCAGGCTGGAGAGGTAGTCGACCGCGGCCTGGGCCCTTCTCAGGCCGAGCGCCTGGTTGTACTCGAGGGAGCCCCGCTCGTCGCAATGCCCCTCGACCCGGAGGCGGATGCCGGACCGACCCCGCAGCGCGTCCGCCTTGCGCTGCAGAACGGCGGCGGCGTCATCGGTGATGGCGGATTCGTTGTAGTCGAAGTGAATCCGCGCGACGATCGCCTCGCCGTCCATCGCGCGTTCGATGTCCGCGGGCGCGGACTCCGCGCACGTCGTGCCGGGATAGTCGTTTACGGCCCGTTCGAGCAATTCGCGCGCACGCGTGAAATCGCCCGCCTCCATGGCCGTCATCGCCTGATCGCAGAGCCGGGACGCGGCCGCCTCGCGCTCCGCGCTGTCATCCACGACCGGGGGAGGAGGAGGCGGCGGCGGCGGAGGGACCGGCTCCGGTTCCGGGTTGCCGCTACACGCCGTCGCCAGAAGCGCAACGAGAAGAATTGGAGAGAAGCGGTGGCTCAGTCGCATCGAGGTCTCCTTTTTACCAGTCGCGGGACGAGAATTCGGCGAGGACAGGGCGAACGTCGGCGCTGAAAACGCTGACCCGATCCCGGTTTCAACACGGATTCGTAACCTATCGAAGACCCGTCGAGTCGCAACCCGCGAGACGACCCGGTCATGAGCCTGCCGGGATGGGGGGCGACCAGTCCGGGAGGCCGTCGAGCCGTCCCGCCGTCAGGGGCCGGGCTCTCCCCGTGAACACATCGAGGATCCAGACGGTCGAACCCTGCGAGTCGATCGATGAAAAGACGAGATGGCGGCCATCGGGCGCCCAGCTGGGATCCTCGCTCTCGCCACGGCTGGTCAGCGGGCGCCGGTCGGTGCCATCCGGGTTCACCGTGAAGATCTGCCAGCGGCGGTCGCTCAGGGCGGAATACGCGATCCGGTCGCCGTTGGGCGACCAGTCCGGGCCGGCCGCGTTGGTATCCTCCCGCGGGTGGTAGATGCTGATGCGGCGGGCCGGGCCTCCCGAGACGAGGCGGACGTAGACCTGCTGCTCGTTCGCCGGATCGGCCTCGTACGCGAACGACACCCCATCCGGCGAAAAGCTGGGGTTCAGCGACTGGACCCGGCCCTCGGTCAGCGGCCCGTCGCCCTCGAGCACGATGCGCGTCGTTCCGGCGATGCCTTCGGCGTACGCCAGCCGTCCGTCCGGCGTCCAGGTCGGCGTCTGGATGAGTCTTCCGGACGCCACCGTTCGGCGGCTGCGGGTGATGAGATTCATTTCCACGAGCGAGAAGTACCCCGTCTCATCCTGGATCGTGTACGCGATGCGAGTGGCGTCCGGCGAGAAGGCGGGCGAATAGACGTTGCGGCCCCCGGTATCGATCCGCTGCGGATTCCGGCCATCGCTGTCGATCAGCACCAGGTAGGACGACCCGTCGCCGTCCCTCCGGCGCAGGGCGATCCGCGTCGCGGCGATGCCGCGCTGGCCTCCCGTCGCCCAGAAGACGATCCGGTCGGAGATCCGGTGGACCGACATTCGAAAGTCCGCCGCATCCAGGGAGGGCAGACTGAAGGCCTGGACGTTCTCGAGGTTTCCGTATACGACGTCGTGCAGGCTGACCCTGAGGAGCGGCGTCTGCGTCCCGGGTGCGACGGAGATGTCCGAGGTGACGAGCCACACGGCCCCGAGATCGTTCCAGAGCGCGTAGTTCGGGGCGCCGCTCAGGGTGAGCGTGTCGGGCACCGCGAGGATGTCGAACCGGTCGGAATAGTCGAGGTCCGTGCGAAGAATCTCGCCGACCGCGGCACCCAGTTCCCCGAATCCGGCGCTCGCGGAGACGGGCGCGACGACCATGCCCGGCACGTAGCGGGCCTCGTAGGTGAGGCCCAGGCGGAGCGCTCCGCCTTCCTGGCCTCCGAGCGGCGCTCCCGCCGCGGCGGCGGCCAGCGCCAGCCCCGCGGCGGCGACCCGGCGTCCCCACCCGGCGGCCCGGTGTCCCCAGCCGGCGGCCCGGTGTCCCCAGCCGGCGGCCCGGCGTCGACGAACGACCCTCGCTCTACCCATTCAGCGTGCGCTCGGGTCGAAGAAGAACGAGACGGCGAGCGCGTCGGCCGGGAAGTCGTCGGGAAGCGGGCCGAAGGCCTGATCGCGACCCGCCGATTCCACGGCTCCCATCGCCTGGGTATCGAACACCAGGCTCCCGGATTTCGCCACCCACTCGAACCCCGTCACCCGCCCGTCCCGGTGGATGATGAAGTAGATCTCGGCCCGCAGATTGCGCGCGCCCACGGGGGGGCGCCAACGGCGCTGGATCTGCCGGATGATGTTCTCCTCGTATTCGGGCCACGCCGACGCATCGCCGGCGATCCGGATCGTGCGCACTTCCTCGCCGACTTCCTCCGCCCTGGCGGGTTCGGGCTCCGCCTCGCGTTCGACCTGCACCTCGGCCTCCACCGTGGGCGTCTCCACCTGCGGCACCGGATCGGGCGTCGGTTCCGGGGGAGGCGGCCGGTTCTCCTCTTCCGCGACCTCGGGGGGCGAAGGATCGAGGCGGATCGGCGCATCCTCCGGAGCGAACTCAAGAAAGTTCACCCGCACCGCCGTGGGCAGCTCGGCCGGGCGGATCACGGCGTCGCCGAGCACGGCGACGACCAGGAGCCCCCCGTGGACGCCGAGGGAGCCGTACACGGCCCGCCTGGGCAGACGCCCGTGGCGCTGCGGCCCCCCGCGCCGCCACGCGCGCCAAGGTCCGCGACCGTTCCCGGCTTCCACGCTTCCGTGCGGAGTCATGGACGGCGACGCCGCGGGTCCGGATCGGTGACGATGCTCAGCACGCCGCCCGCGTCCTGGATCGGACCCATCACCCGGGTCGCCTGGCGTAGGGCGAGGTCACCGTCGGCCTTGAGGTAGACCTGGTCCGACTCGAAGCGATCGAGGGCCAGCGCGAGCGAGGCCTCGAACTCCTCGAACGTCACCGGTACGTCATCCACGTAGATTTGCCCGTCCGCGTCGATCGAGACCACGAGCGCGTCGGCGGCGCTGAGCGGCGCGGAGACGCCCTCCGGAAGGTCGATCTCGATGCCGCCCTGGAGAATGGGCGCCGTGATCATGAAGATGATGAGGAGGGTGAACGCGACGTCGACGAGACTCGTGACGTTGATCTCCGCCACGACGCCGATCCCGTCGGCCTGCTGTGTAAAGCGCCGTTTCATCCCGCGCTCCTCATCCGCCAGCCGCCGGATTCCCGGCTCACAGGCGCCCTTCGCGCGCGAGCGTGCCCACGAATTCGCTCGCGAATCCTTCCAGTTCTCCCACGAACAGACGCAGGCGGGAGGCATAGTGGTTGTATGCGATGACCGCGGGAATCGCGACGGCCAGCCCCGCGACCGTGGTCGTGAGCGCTTCCGCGATGCCCGGCGCGACAGCCGCGATGTTGGCGGACCCCTGCGACGTGATCCCGATGAACGAGTTCATCACGCCCACGACGGTGCCCATGAGGCCGAGGAGAGGACTCACGGAGCCGATGATGGCGAGCCAGGGCAGCCCGTGCGCGAGTTCATCCTTCTCCTCCGAGAGGCTCTTCTCGAGCACCAGCCACAGCGCTTCGAGCTGCGTCGGGCTCAGCCCTTCTCCGACGTGCGCGGCGCCGAGCGCGCCCGGACGCAGTTCGGAGAAGAAGGCGATCCCCTCCCGGAACACCCTTTTAAAGGGGGAATCGTCCAGTTCCGCCAGCGCGTCGTTGAGGTCCACGAGGCCGTTGGCCCCGGCCATCGCGAACACGAAGTCGTCCGCCCGCGCGTTCACGGCGCGCAACTCGCGGAACTTCCAGATGATGAGGACCCAGGACACGAGCGAGAAGGCGGCGAGCACGGTGAGGATGATCTTCGTGGGCAGCGTCGCGCCCAGGATCATGTCGATGGGGGAATCGATCACGCGAGCGGAAAGATCCTGCACGACATCCAGACCCCCGCCGACCCCGATCCCGACCTCCGCAATCACGTGCGCCCCCCCTGCACCCTGTCCTGGCTCATCCCCCCGCCCTCACTCCACCGCTCCCTGCGCTGGCCCGGGGTTTTCCACCGCCTGCCAGCCATGGCTCCATCCGACGAAGACACGCCTCGCCGTCGGATCGTTCGGCGAGCCGCCGGATGGCGCGGGTCGGCCCGTGCAGAACCTTGTTGAGCGCGGCCTGGCTCGCCAGCCGCAGGGCTTCTTCGTCGTCGGGAACCGGGGTGCGGGCCGCGAGAGCATCGGCAACCAGCCGACGAGCGGTGTTCCTCAGCACCCGAACGGCCGGGTCGGCGCGGCGACGGCTTCGCCAGGCCCGGTATTTCGCGACGTGCCGCTCGATGATGGCCTCCGCGCGCTCGCGCTCGTACTCGCGCGCCGCCCGCGCTCGATCCACGACGTGCCGCAGGTCGTCGATGTTGTACAGGAACACACCGGAGATCCCGGCCACGCGCGGATCGACGTTGCGGGGCACGGCGATGTCGAGAATCACGAGCGGCGCCGCCCCCGTTCGCGGGCCACCGACATGCGCCGCCCGGAGGAAGGCCGCCTCGGACTCCGTGCAGGCGATGACGAGATCCACGCGATCCAGCGCCTCGAGCGCCGCGCTCCTTCGCATCGGGAGCGCTTCGAGAGGCTGGCTCACGCGCTCGGCGCGGTCCGGATCGCGGCTCGCGAGAAACACGCGCCCTGCCCCGTCCCGCTTCAGGCACTGCACCGTGAGTCTTCCCATCTCGCCGGTCCCGAGCACGAGCACGCTACGGTCGGCGAGAGAGCCGAACACCTTCCGGGCGAGACCGACGGCCGCGCCGGGGATCGAGGTCACGCCGCTCGCGATCGACGTGTCGGCCCGTACGCGCCCGCCGACCTCGAGGGCCGACTGGAACAGGCGATGCAGCACCGGCCCCACCATGGGACATCCGTCCCGGTAGGCTCCCCGGACCTGGCCCTGAATCTGAGGTTCGCCGACGATGAGCGATTCCAGACCGCTGGTGACGCGGAACAGGTGGCGGACGGCGCTCATCCCTTCGAGCGTGGCCAGGTACGAGTCTCCGGCGATCCCCAGGCCCGAGACCGCGCACAGCGCCTCGCGCCCGAGGCGGTCGAGCGCCTCCGCGTCGCTTCCCGCCAGGTAACATTCCGTCCGGTTGCAGGTGGACAGCACGACGCACTCGGAGACATCCGCCGAGGCCGTCAGATTCTCGACCCACGCCTCCCGTCGGCGGTCGCCAAGCGCGAAACGCTCCCGGATGTCGATGGGAGCCGTCCGGTGGCTGAGTCCGACGACGACGAGCGCGTCGGCGAGCGCATGGGGCGTCGGCTCCGGCACCATCTCCGGCGCCGACTCCGGCATCCGGGCGTCCATGCCGTGGCGAGGTCCGGCGGTCGCGACGCCGGACGCCTCAGAAGGGGAGATCGTCCTCACCCGCGACGGACCGGTTGGAGAATTCCGAAAAATCCGAACGCTCCTGCCGCGGTTCCGTCGCCGAATAACTCTCTCCGCCGCCGCCGCCGCTGCTCCCGAGCATGATCATCTCGAGCGCACGGATCTCCGTCGTATACCGCGTCTGGCCGTCCTGTCCCTCCCACTGCCGGTACTCGATCCGGCCTTCCACGTAGACGCGGTCGCCCTTGCGCAGGTATTGCTCGCAAATCTCGGCGAGGCGGTCCCAGCAGACCACTCGATGCCACTCCGTCTTTTCCTGCTGGTCGCCCGCGCGCGTCGTCCACCGGCGGCTGGTCGCGACGGAGAGCGTCGCTACCCGCGTACCCGTGTTCGTCGACCGCACTTCCGGGTCCGCGCCCAGGTTTCCGATGAGTGTCGCCTTGTTCAGACTGCGCGCCATTCCCGCCTCCCCGCTGATCGACTCGAAGGTCCATGGTGGTGGTGATGATGAAGAGGATCAAGGTAACAGAAAACGATCAACGGACCAGCAAGCGACGCATGACGAGCGCGTCCTCCTTCGGGCCCGCGTAATACCCGCGACGCCGTCCCACGATCTCGAATCCCCGGCCTCGGTAGAGATCCTGAGCGCTTCGGTTCCCTTCCCGCACCTCGAGGAAGATGCGGACGACGCCCCGGACCCGCGCTTCCTTCAGAACCGCGTCCACCAGCTCGCCCCCGATCCCGCGCCGGCGGTCGTCCGGATTCACGGCGAGGTCCCCCAGTTCCGCCTCCCGTCCGACGAACCACACGGCGGCGTAGCCCGCGATCCGCTCCTCCGCGTACACGGCGGAGAGGAGCACCGCGTCGGGGCGCCTGAGCAGGTTCCTGAACGTCCGTTCGGACCAGGGAGTGGCGAAGCAGACCTCCTCGATCGCCGTGACCTGCCCGAGGTCCGACTCGCGGAGCGGCCGGATCCTGAGCCTCGGCCTATCCGGATCCGCCACGGCGCCCGGCCTGGCGTTCGGCTCCGGAACTCCGGACATACCGGGGTTCCCACGCGTCGATGTCCGCGACACGGCCGGCCGGAAGCCGCTCCGCCAGCCACAGGAGCGCGCCCGCGCGCGGGACGCCGAGAAACGGCGGGAGCACCCTCCCGCCGCGAGCCTCGATCGTGGCCCGGTGCCGGATCGCGCCCTCCCCGGCAAAGGACCAGGACCCGCAGTCCCCCAGCTCCGCGACCCAGCTGTCGATGTCGCGCGCCGCCGGCCCGAGGACGGGGGCCTCCAGCGGTCCGCGGGCGAAGGCGGCCCCGTACACTTCGCCCCGCCGGGCGTCGAACAGGGCGCAGACGCGTTCACGCCCCGCGGAGGCGGCAACGGAGCGAAGACTCGAGTACGCGAAGAGCGGCACACCCGTCGCGTGGCACCATCCCTTCGCCAGCGAAGCCGCGATCCGCACGCCGGTGAAGGAACCGGGCCCCGCCCCGACGATCACACGTTCAACCTCGTCGACGCCGATCCGGGCGCGCGCGAGCATGCGCTCCACCTCGTCGAGCACGGTCTCCGAGTGCGTGGCGCGGACGGCCAGCGCACATTCGGAAATCAGGGTGTCGCCGCGGCCCACGGCGATGCCGCCGAGCCCCGTGCTGGTCTCCAGCGCCAGGCTCAGCACGCGGACGGCTCCGCCCCCGCGGCGTACGGGCCCGGATCGGGAACCGGCGGGACGCGGCCCAGCCCGCGCACCGTCACCCGCCGCAGCCCGCTCGTGGCGCCTCCCGCGGTCCCGTCCGTCCCGTTGGGCCCGCAGCTGAAATCGAGCCGAACTTCCCAGCGGTCCAGCGGAAGCTCCTCCCCGGCCCGCTCCGCCCACTCGACGAACACGGCCCCCGCGTGGGCTTCGAGTTCTTCCCATCCGAGGGCGAGGAGTTCGGATGGATCGCGGAGCCGGTACAGGTCCGCGTGTCCGACCGGACCGCGCTCGCCGGCATACCAGTGAACGAGCGTGTAGGTCGGGCTCGTCACGGCTTCGTCCACGCCCGCTCCGGCACACGCCGCCTGCGTGAACCGCGTCTTCCCGGCGCCGAGCGGTCCGGTGAGCGCGACGAAGACCCCCTCGCGATCCGCGACCGCGCCGACCTCTCGCCCCCAACGCACGAGCCCCGCCTCGTCCAGCAGGGCGCCGCTCATGCCGGATCCCCCGCGGAGATCGGCAGTCCCGGCGGCCGCGTCCCCTTCCCGTCCCCGATCCGGGCCCGGATCTCGAACAGTTCATCCCGCAGCCGGGCCGCCGTCTCGAAGTCGAGCGCGGCCGCCGCGGCGCGCATGTCCTTCTCGATCGCCTCGGCCAGCGCCTCCGGCGACAGTTCTTCGTAGGAGCCTTCCCGTTCGTGCACGGCAGGCTGCGCCTCCCGCGCATCGGCCACCGCGGTCGAGAACCGGATCTCCCTCACCGACTTCACGATCGAGCGCGGCTCTATCCCGTGCTCCCGGTTGTATTCCGCCTGCACTTCGCGTCGCCGCGCCGTCTCATCCAGCGCGCGCCGCATCGAATCCGTCACCTTGTCCGCGTACAGGATCGCCTTCCCCGCGAGGTTTCGGGCCGCGCGCCCGATCGTCTGCACGAGCGACCGGTCGGAACGGAGGAAGCCCTCCTTGTCCGCATCGAGGATCGCGACCAGGGAAACCTCCGGCAGATCGAGCCCCTCGCGCAGCAGGTTGATCCCGACGAGGACATCGAACGTCCCCAGCCGCAGGTCGCGGAGAATCTTCACCCGGTCGATCGCCGCAATGTCCGAGTGCATGTAGCGCACCCGCACGCCCCGCACCGCGAGGAACTCGGACAGATCTTCCGCCATCCGCTTCGTGAGCGTCGTCACGAGGACGCGCTCGCGCCGTTCCGTCCGCCGGCGGATCTCGCCGAGCAGGTCGTCCACCTGCCCGCGGACCGGCCGCACTTCCACTTCCGGGTCCAGCAAACCGGTCGGCCGAATCAACTGTTCGACGACGACGCCCCCGCTCTTCCGCAACTCGTACTCGCCGGGCGTCGCGCTGACGAAGACCGCGCGCGGCACCAGCTCCTCCCACTCCCGGAACGACAGCGGCCGGTTGTCCAGCGCGGACGGGAGCCGGAAGCCGAACTCGACCAGCGTCGTCTTTCGGCTGCGGTCCCCCTCGTACATGCCGCCGATCTGCGGGATCGACACGTGGGATTCGTCGACGACCACGACATAGTCATCCGGGAAATAGTCGAGGAGGCAGTAGGGACGGCTGCCGGGCTCCCGGCCATCCAGATGCCGGCTGTAGTTCTCGATCCCGGGACAGAACCCCACTTCCGTCAGCATCTCGAGATCGAACCGCGTGCGCTGCTCCAGGCGCTGCGCCTCGAGGAGCCGGCCATCCTGCCGGAGGTGCATCAGCCGCTCCTCCAGCTCGACGTAGATCGCGTGCCGGGCCTCCTCCAGTCGGTGGCCGAGCGTCGCGTAGTGCGTGGCCGGGAAGATCGATGTCTCCGGCAGGCGGGTGATGGTCGTGCCGGTCATCGGGTCGATCTTCGAGATGCGCTCGATCGCGTCGCCCCACATCTCGACCCTTACCCCCTGCTCCTCGTACGCGGGCAGGATCTCGATGACATCGCCCCGCACCCGGAACGTGCCGCGCACGAAATCGAGATCGTTCCGCGAATACTGGATCTGCACGAGTTGGGAGAGGATCTCCCGGCGGGATATCTCCTGCCCTTCGCGCAGCGTGAGCATGAGTTCACGGTAGCCGACCGGATCGCCGAGTCCGTAGATCGCCGACACGGAGGCGACGACGATCACATCTCGCCGTTCCATGAGGGCCGAGGTGGCGCGGAGCCGCAGTCGATCGATGTCCTCGTTGATCGACGCATCTTTCTCTATGAAAGTGTCCGTCGCGGGGACATAGGCCTCGGGCTGGTAATAGTCGTAATAGGAAATGAAATATTCGACGGCGTTGCGGGGGAAGAACTGTCGCAGTTCTCCATACAACTGGGCGGCAAGCGTCTTGTTGTGGCTCATCACCAGCGTCGGGCGATTGACCTCCGCAATCATCGCCGCCAGCGTTACCGTCTTGCCGCTGCCCGTCACGCCGAGCAGCGTCTGCCACTTGTCGCCGCGGCGCACGCCCTCGGCCAACTCGCGGATGGCGGTGGGCTGGTCGCCCATCGGCTCGAATGGAAGCTGGAGGTCGAAGCGGGGCATAGTCTCGAATCGGCGGGTCACTCGATGGTGAGGCCGCTCTCCCCGAAGGATTCCTTCCGTTCGACGGAGATCACGCCCTTCACGCCCTGAACCTTGCGCATGACTTTCCGCAGGTGCGTCAGGTTTTCGACTTCCACGACGAACTGACCGCGCATCCCTCCCTCGATTCCCTTGATGTCGGCCGACTGGATGTTCGTGCCCGTGTCGCTGACCGCGCGGGCGATGTCCGCAAACAGTCCGTGGCGATCCGTCCCCTCCATGACGATACGGACGAGGAACCGGCGTTCGCCGTGCGCCTGCCACTCGATTTCCACGCGGCGTTCGGGCGCGTTCGAAAGATTCAGGACGTTCGGACAGTCCTGCCGGTGGATGGAAACGCCGCGGCCGCGGGTGATATAGCCGATGACCCTGTCGCCGGGGACCGGCTGGCAACACTGGGAGTACCGGACCATCAGGTTCTCCATCCCCTGGATCCGAATCCCCTGGCCGCCGCCGCCCCAGACCTTGTCCACAAGCTTGTGAAGCGGACTCGGACTCTTCGGGGGCACTTCCGGGATGACTTCGGGGAGGATGGCGCGCATCACGCGCGTGAGCCCCACATCCCCACGTCCGGCGGCCGCGTGGAGGGCATCCGGCCCGTCGTACCCCAGCGTCTCGCACGCGGCCCTGAGCGCCGCCTCGTCCACCTTCCCGCGACGGCGGCGCCTCCACTCCCGCTGAATGATGTCCTTTCCCAGCTGGAGGGCGGATTCCTGCTCTTCGTCGCGGATCCACTGCCGGATCTCGTGGCGGGCCTTGCTGCTCCGCACGAAGCCCAGCCAGTCCCGGCTCGGCGTCTGCGAATCGGAGGTGAGGATGTGCACGGTGTCCCCGTTCCGAAGCGGACGGCTGAGCGGGGCGATCCGTTCGTTCACCTTCGCGCCCTTGCAGCGAAGCCCGACTTCGGTGTGCACGGCGAAGGCGAAGTCGATGGGCGTGGCCCCCTTCGGCAACTGCTTGACGTCTCCCGCCGGAGTGAAGACGAAGATCTCGTCCTGGAACAGGTCGATGCGGAGGAACTCCATGAACTCCTCCGGCTCGCGCGTCTCCTGCTGCCACTCGAGGACCTGCCGGAACCACGCGAGTTCGTCGTCGACCTCATCTCCGGACCCGCCCTCCTTGTAGCGCCAGTGCGCCGCGATCCCGTACTCCGCGGTGCGGTGCATCTCGTGCGTGCGGATCTGGATCTCGTACAGCGCGCCGCCCGGGCCGAAGATCGTCGTGTGCAGGCTCTGGTACATGTTCGACTTCGGCGTGGCGATGAAGTCGTGGAAGCGCTCCGTGAGCGGCGTCCACTTGTTGTGCACGATGCCGAGCGCGTGGTAGCAGTCGCGCACCGAATCCACGATGAGCCGCATCGCCAGCGTGTCGTAGACCTCCTCGTACGGCTTGTCGCGCTTGATCATCTTGCCGTAGATGGACCAGAGGTGCTTGGGGCGCCCCGTGACTTCGCAAACGATGCCGGCGCCGTCCAGCTCGGCCCGGAGCGGTTCCTCCATGCGTCGGATCAGTCCCTCGCGCTCGCCCCGCGTGGCGTTGACCTCCTTCACGAGCTTCCGGTACCCCTCGGGCTCGAGAAACTTGAAGGCGAGATCTTCGAGTTCCCATTTCAGGCGCGCGACGCCGAGACGGTGGGCGAGCGGCGCGTAGATCTCCCGGGTTTCGAGCGCGATCCGCTGCCGCGCGCCCGCCGGCATGTGCTCCAGCGTCCGCATGTTGTGGAGACGGTCCGCGAGCTTGACCATGATCACGCGCGCGTCGCGGGCCATGGAGAGGAGGAGCTTGCGGTAGGTTTCGACCTGACGCTCCGCCATCGAGCCGAACGCGAACAGCGAAATCTTCGTGAGGCCGTCGACGATGAGGGCGATTTCCTCGCCGAACTCCGTCCGGATCTCGTCCACGGTCGTGTCCGTGTCCTCCACCACGTCGTGGAGGAGCGAGGCGGCGATGCTCACGGTGTCGAGCCGGATCTCGATGAGGATCTTGGCGACCTCCACGCAGTGGCGGATGTAATCCTCGCCCGAGCGACGCTTCTGGCCCTCGTGTTTCTCCAGGCTGTACTGGAACGCGAGGGCGAGCAGTTCGAGGTCGAGGCGGGCCTCGTAGCCCTCGATCGCCTTCATGAAGTCCCTGGGCAGCAGCGAGCGCGGGCCCGCTCCCGGCGCGGCCCGGTCGACTTCCCGCTTGAGGCTGCTCTCCACGCTTCGCGCTCCGTCCCCGAGACGTCGGCGCCCGAACGACCATCGGCCCGGGCAACCTGTAAAGGTAGCGGTAGCGCGCGATTTCGGCGCGGGCCGGGCGGAGAGCGGCGACGCTACACTAGCAGACGCCCCGTTCGCGAAGGCTCACGTAGGCCCGGTCGCCGAGGATGATGTGGTCGCGGACGGGGATGCCGAGGAGCCGGCCGCTCTCGACGAGTTGGCAGGTCACGGCGATGTCCTCGGGCGACGGCTCGGGTTCGCCGCTCGGATGGTTGTGAGCGAGGATGACGGAGGCCGAGGCCGTGGCGATCGCCGGCGCGAACACCTCCCGCGGGTGCACGAGGGAGCTGTTAAGGAGCCCCACGGTGAGCCGCCGCTCGAGCAGCACCTGGCTCTGCGTATCGAGATAGATGACCCAGAACTCCTCCTGCCGGCGGTCCCGCAGCAGGGGGCCGAGGCGCCCGAATACGTCGGCTGGACTGCGGATGCGCGCGCTGGCGCGGGCGGGCTCGGCGGCCTGGCGCCTTCCGAGCGCGAGCGCGGCGGCCACGGCGGCCGAACGGGCCGGACCCACCCCCCCGGTCCGCTCGAGTTCGGCCGGCTCCGCGCGCCCCATCTCCCGCAGCGAGCCGCCGAAGTCCGCCAGCAGACGCCCGGCGACGTCGACGGCGGAACGCCCCGTCGCGCCCGCGCCGAGCACGACCGCGAGCAGTTCCGTCGTCGAAAGCGCGTCGGGACTGAAGCGGCGGAGCCGCTCCCGCGGACGTTCGCTCGCCGGGAGTTCGAGAATCTTCGGAGCCATGCCATCATGTATCCCCGCGGCCATGAATGCCGTCTCAACTCGAGGGTAGCGGGAGGTGTATCGTCCCCGGTACCGGTGGCACGCCCCGATCCGATTCCACATCTTGCGGGCACCCTGGCGGCCGTGGACAAACATCCGAGCCGGGGCGGGAATCGCGCGCTCGACGCCGAGAACTCCCGAGTCCCTGCCTCAATACCGTCAGGAGGACCACATGATTTCACGATGGCGCAGTTCCGCCGCCGCCACGACGCTCGCGCTCGCCGCCGTCCTCGCCTCGTGCGGCCCGTCCCCCGCCGTCCGAACCATCCCGCGCGAAGGGCCGCTGCTGCTGCGGGTGGCGCCCCCCGAGGGGCAGGTATCGCGCTACGCCTTCTCCATGGAAACGAGCATCGAGAGTCCCATGATACCCTCGACCGGCAGCCCGCTCATCTCCATGGCCTGGCAACAGACCCAGACGGTCCTGAGCGTGGACGGCGACGTCACCCGGGTCCGCGGGGCGGTCGATTCCGCCAGCACGACGATGGACTTCGGGATGCCGATGCCGGGGATGGACGACATGCTGCCCGACCTCTCCGGGATGTCCTTCACGGTCGACATGGACCCGCGTGGAAGCGTCCTGCAAGTCGTGGAGAGCGAGGGAGTCCCGGAAGACGCCGGGGTGAGCGTCGAGAGCATGTTGCAGGGAGCCGGCCATTCCGTGCTGCCCGAAGAGGAGGTCAGCCCGGGGGATTCCTGGATGGTCGAGACGCCGATCGAGATTCCGATGGGGACCGGCGGAACGATGTCAATGGAGATGGAATTCACGTACACGTTCGTGAGTCTCGCCGATGGTCTCGCCACCCTCTCGTTCGAGGGGCCGATGGATATGGACATGGACATGCAGGGCATGGCGATGAGCGGCTCGGGGACCCTGTCCGGCACGCTGGTCGTCGACCTCGTCGAGGGCCGGCATGTGAGCCAGACGAGCCGGCAGAGCATGGAAATGAGCGTGGCCGGGACGTCGATGACGGTGAATACGACGACCGCACTCGAACTGATGCCGGACAGTTGACGGAACCGGCCACCGAGAGTCCCGAACCCCTGAACTCGGATGGAGGATCAGTGAAACAGCAGAGAATCAGAGCCTTTGCCTGGGCTCCGGCCGTAGCGGCTCTCGCGTTGGGGTATTCGCCCCCTCTCGACGGGCAGGCGACCGTGCTTCGCGCGATGCCGGCCGAAGGGCAGGTTTCGCGGTATCTCATCGGCTCCGAGACGTCGATGGCGGGTACGACCATGTCGACGTCGAAGCGCTACCAGACGGAGACGGTGATCAGCGCGGCGGACGACGTCATCGAGATCCGCACGGTGGTCGATTCCACCACCATGACGGAGGCCGTGCCCGGGGCGGGCGGACCCGATCTGTCGGGCATGAGTTATACGTTCGCAATGGACCCGCGCGCGCGCCCCACCGGGTTGACCGACGTGGGGACGCTCACGGCGGAAGCGGAAACTGCCGTCGCCGCGACGCTGGCGATCACCTTCTTCGAGTTGCCCGAAGGGGAAGTGAGTCCGGGCGACTCCTGGTCGGGACAGACCTCCGCCGAGGTCCCGGCCGGCATGGGCAGCACGATGACGATGGAAACGGACATCGCCTACACGCTCGTGGGTGTCGACGGGGATCGTGCGGAGATATCGCTCGAAGGGACGGTCACGATGTCGGGCAACGCCGGCGGGATGTCACTCGAGGGCTCCGGCACCGTCAGCGGGACCGCCATCTTCGACACGGGCAGCAGCCGCCTCCAGGGCCACGACAGCGTGATAACCCTGAATCTGACGGCGGGCGGGATGCCGGCGTCGATGATGACGAGCACGACGCTGGAACTGATTCCCTAGGATCCGCCGCCTCTCGTGGGCAGGACGATGCGGGACGCGTGGACCGCGTTGCGGTGCACGGTCCACTCCGGGACGCTCCCGTCGCGGGGATAGCGGAGGAAGGTGTCGGCGTCGGCGCCGGCGAGGGCGACCCGGATGCGGTGGCCGGCGCGGAACAGCACCGACGTCGCCCACAGGTCGAAGCTCAACTCCGCGACCTCCCCGGGCACCAGCGGCAAGGCATCCGCGCGCGACTCGCTGCGGTGCGGCCCATACTTCCGGTACAGCGGCGGGTCGTCCGTGACCGCGCGCATGACGCCGCGTAGCTGCCCCTCGGTGATGTACCGCACGTTGCCGTCCGGAGCGACGTCTTCCAGGTAGACGATGAAGGCGCCGTCCGTCTCGGTGGACGCCAGGTGCAGCGTCACGACAGGGTGGCCGGTGACTTCGGTATCGACCGTTAGCGGAGCGCTGGTGTAGGTCAGCAGCTTCTCATCCTCCGCGCGGCGGTCGCCGTACACGACATCGCCGCCCCCGCCGTTCGTGTACCAGCGGTTGCGGGTCCCGGTCGTGGCGGTGAAGTCGACGGCGTAGCGATCTTCCCCCGCTTCGGAGGCGGGAGCCTCCGTCGACAGCGTGCCTCCCCCGCCGAAGTGCCAGGTCACGTCGTCGAAGCCCTCCGGCGGCCACGTCTCCGTCCGCGTCCAGCGGTCGGCGCCCAGCGTGTAGTAGTGGATCTCCGTCGGTGTCTCCCCGGATCCACCCTCCTTGAGGTGGGCGTCGAAGAACGCGACGAGTTCCTCGAACCGGGCGTTGGCGTCAGGGGCGACGGGCGTGTCGTCCGCCTTGAAGGGATCCGTGTCGTTGCGCGCCCCGTGGTCCCACGGGCCGATGAAGACTTGCTGGGCATTGGAGATCGTGTTGTAGCGGCCGAGCGTGCCGTTCACGGTCCCGGCGTCCTGCCAGCCGACGCGGACGAGCATGGCCACGCCCGACTCCTCGATCTGCGGGAGGTGGCCGGAGGGGCTGCGGCGGTGCCCGACGTTCGTCTCGCCGTAGGGGCCGAACGGGTCGTCCCGGAACTCGTACTCCAGCGCCGCCTCGAAAGGCACGGTATTGGCCTGGTGTTCCGCCACGGCCGCGGCGAGCAGCGATCCGTCGACGTCCGCGTCGACCGGTTTCACGCCGGTGACCCGGCCCCGCACTTCGTCGCAGGCAGCCCCCATCGCGTCGGAGAGGCCGCAGATGTCGTTCAGATCCTGCATGCGCGTGCGGTTCGACCAGTCCTCGAGGAAGCCGACCGTGAGCACGCCGCCGGGGAAGATGAGGTGGCCGAAGTTGTCGAAGTCGTTGAAGAGGGGCGCAACCGCCCTCACGGCGGGCCTGCGGTTGACCGCGAGCATCTCGGCCGTGTTCCCGGCGTAGGAGACGCCGTAGGCGCCCACGCGCCCGTTCGACCAGGGCTGGTCCGCGATCCAGTCCGCGACCTCCCCGTAGTCCCTGACCTCGTCTTCGGCGAGTTCGAAGCGGCGAATCCCGAAGGAAGCCCCGCTTCCCCGCCCGTCCACGAGGACGAGCGCGTATCCCGCCCGGTTCCAGCGCTCCGCCTCGGAAAAGTTCGAAGTCTCCTCGAGGGGGACGCCGACCTCGCCCCGGGCGCGCCAGTAGCGGGTCGCCCGCATCATGGCCGGGAGCCGGTCCCCCGGCTGGATGCCGTCGGGCAGCCACACGTCGACGGCGATGCGGACGCCATCGCGCATGGGGACATGGACCGCCTGGTTACGCGTGAGCGCGCTAACGGGGACGTCTCCCGCACCTTCGTCGGGAGCGGAGGCGCCGTCCCCGCAGACCAGCCCGGCCAGCGCCGCCAACCCCGCGACCGCGGACGCTGGCCTCCCCCGGCTCACCAGGCGATCGCGTGCCCGTCGCGGCGCGGATCCGACCCGCCGGCGAGGGCGCCCGTCTCCGCATCCCGGTACACGCCCTGTACGCCGCCGAGGTTTCCCGGCTCGACGAGGTTATGACCGCGATCCGCCAGTTCCCCGTACACGTCGGGCGGGAAGCCGGCCTCCAGGTAGGTGACGGAATCCTCCGGAATCGGCGTCAGACCGCCGCCCCGGTTGAGGCACATGCGCGGCGACGCGATCGCGAGCTGCATGTCCATCCCGCCGGCCGTCAGCTTCGTGATCACCTGACCCACCGTCTGCGGAATCGTGTAGCCGCCGGCGGCGCCGACCGCCGCGACGAGGTTGCCGTCCTTCATGACGACGCACGGCGTCATCACGCCCTTCGCCTTCTGGCCTCCCGCGATGTAGTTGACGTGTCCTTCCTCGAGGGAAAAGCCGAACATGTGGCCGTTGTTGAGGAAGATCCCCGTGTCGCCGGCAATCACGCCGCTCCCGTAGAGGGCGACCAGAGACTGCGTGAAGGCGACGGCGTTCCCCCAGCGGTCGGCGGAAGAGAGGCTCGTCGTCCCGAAGAACGGAAGCGGGGCGCCCGCGAAGGAGGCGATGCGGGCGGGGTCGATCGTCGCGCGCTGTTCGTCCGCGTATTCCTTCGAGATGAGCATGTCGATCGGGATGTCCGCGTCTTCGTTCCCGGTGTTGTACCGTTCGTCATCGATGAGGGCGAGCCGGTTCGCCTCGAGCCACAGGTGGGCGAACTCGGAGCTGTAGAGGTCCATGTTCGCGAGGTCGAAGCCGTCCATGATGTTGAGCGCCTGGAACATCGTCATCCCGCACGACCCCGGCGGCATGGCGTACAGGTCGTGTCCCTGGAAGGTCGTCGTGATCGGCTCCCGCCACGCGACCTCGTAGCCCTCGAGGTCGGCCTTCGTCATGTGGCCGCCGTTCTCGGCGAGGAAGGCGACGATGCGGTCTCCGATCTCGCCCATGTAGAAGTCGTCCGCGCCTTCGCGCGCGAGCCGGCGCATGCTCGCCGCCAGTTCGGGCTGCCTGATGATCTCGCCCATCCGCGGCGGGCGGCCGTTCGGGAACATGATGCGGGTGCTGGACGGGAACCTCCCGAGCTTGTCCTCGCTCCCGGCGGTGTGGAGCGCATCGAACTTCGAGATGACGAAGCCGTCCTCTGCGAGCTGGATCGCGGGTTCGAACACGTCGCCGAGGCTCATCGTTCCATAGCGCTCGAGCACGGCGGCCCAGCCCTTGAAGGCGCCGGGTACGATCGGGGCCCGGTAGCCCATCTCGACATCATCCGGCGTGATCGTGCTCGCCGAGGAGGCCGCGGGCGCCCGGCCGAGCGCGTCGAGTCCGACGACCCGGTTCTCCTCCGCCAGGTAGATGAGCATGAAGCCGCCGAAGCCGCCGAGCCCGGACATGTAGGGCTCGGAGACGTTGAGCGTGGCGGAAGCGGCGACGATCGCGTCGATCGCGTTTCCGCCCTGCATCATGATTGTCGTGCCGGCGAGCGAGGCGTAGTAGTCGGCGGCGGCCGTCACGCCGCGGCGGCCCCACACGGTCCCGTGCGCGGGGCCGAGCAGGCCGGGGACGTTCGAGTCGCCGGCCGGGCCCCATTGTCCGATCCCGTCCGGGGGCGCGGCGGCCGTCTCGGGGGCGCGGCAGGCGATCAGGCCGGATCCGGCGGCGGCCGCGGCGGAGGTGGCGAGGAAGTCTCGGCGCTTCATGGCTCGACTCCTGGGCAAAAAGGTTTGGTCCTACCAGGCGATGGCGTGACCGTCCCTGCGCGGGTCGGAACCGCCGGCCAGAGCGCCGGTCTCGGCATCGCGATAGACGCCCTGCACGCCGCCGGGGTTCCCGGGCTCGGCCAGGTTGTGGCCGCGGTCCTCGAGTTCGTCGTATACCTCGGGCGGAAAACCCGCCTCGAGATACGTGACCGAATCCTCGGGGATCGGCGTACGCCCGCCACCCCGGTTGAGGCACATGCGCGGCGAGGCGATCGCGAGCTGCATGTCCATGCCGCCGACGGTGAGCTTCGTGATCACCTGTCCGACGGTCTGCGGGATGGTGTAACCGCCCGCGGCGCCCACGGCGGCGACGAGGTTGCCGTCCTTCATGACGACGCACGGTGTCATCACGCCCTTCGCCTTCTGGCCGCCCTCGAGATGGTTCACGTGCCCTTCCTCGAGCACGAAGCCGAAGGTGTGGCCGTTGTTGAGGAAGATCCCCGTGTCGCCCGCGATCACGCCGCTGCCGTAGCCGCTCACGAGAGACTGGGTGAAGGCGACCGCGTTCCCCCAGCGGTCGGCGGACGAGAGGCTCGTGGTGCCGAAGAAGGGGAGCGGCGCCCCGGAGAAGGAGGCGATGCGCGCGGGGTCGATCTTCGCCCGCTGCTCGTCGGCGTATTCCTTCGAGATGATCATGTCGACGGGGATCTCGACGTCTTCCTTTCCCGTGTTGTAGCGGTCGTCGTCGATGAGGGCGAGCCGGTACGCCTCCAGCCACAGGTGCGCGAACTCGGAACTGTACAGGTCCATGTTCGCGAGATCGAAGCCGTCCATGATGTTGAGCGCCTGGAACATCGACATGCCGCACGAGCCCGGCGGCATCGCGTACAGGTCGTGCCCCTGGAAGGTCGTCGTGATCGGTTCCTTCCACGTGACGTCGTAAGACTCCAGGTCGCCCATCGTCATGTGGCCACCGTTCTCGGCGAGGAAGGAAACGACGCGCTCCCCGATCTCTCCCTTGTAGAAGTCGTCGGCCCCTTCCCGGGCGAGGCGACGCATGCTGGCGGCGAGATCCGGCTGCCTGATGATCTCGCCCATGCGCGGCGGACGGCCGTTCGGAAACATGACACGGGTCGTCGAGGGGAACTGCCCCAGCTTCTCCGCGGCGGCGCCGCCCGTGTGGATCTCGTCGAAGCGCGACACGACGAAGCCGTCCTCGGCGAGCCGGATGGCGGGCTCGAATACGTCGCCGAGGCTCATGGTCCCGTACCGCTCCAGAACGGCGGCCCATCCCTTGAAGGCGCCGGGCACGATGGGCGCCTTGTATCCCGCCGCGAAGTCGTCGAGCGTCATCGTCTCCGGGGAGGAGGCGGCCGGCGACTTGCCGAGCGCGTCGAGGCCGACGACGCGGTTCTCCTCGGCCAGGTAGATGAGCATGAAGCCGCCGAAACCTCCAATGCCGGACATGTAGGGTTCGGAGACGTTGAGCATGGCGGAGGCGGCCACGATCGCGTCCACCGCGTTCCCGCCCTGCATCATGATCGTGGTGCCGGCGAGGGAGGCGTAGTAGTCGGCGGCGGCCGTCACGCCCCGTGCTCCCCACACGGCCCGGTGCGCGGGTCCGAGCAGGCCCGGGACGTTCGAGTCTCCGGCCGGGCCCCATTGTCCGCTCGCGGCGGTGGCGGCGCCTGCGGTTTCGGGAGGCCGGCATCCGATGAGACTGGATCCGGCGGCGGCAGCGGCGGAGGTGGCGAGGAAGTCTCGGCGCTTCATGGGACGCCTCCTGGGCAGGGGGATCGCAGACCTTGATCCTAGACCCCCCGCAGGCCACCGCTCAAGACCCCTCAGCCCGTGGCGCCCTCGCGGGCGGGCGACCACTGGGCGTGGCGGCGGCGCGCCATCGTGCCTGGCGGGCGCGCAGCGCTCACCAGGCGATCGCGTGGCCGTCCCGGCGCGGGTCCGATCCGCCGGACAGAGCACCGGTCTCCGCATCCCGATGCACGGCCTGCACACCGCCCAGATTCCCCGGTTCGGCCAGATAGTGGCCACGGTCCGCCAGTTGCCGATAAACCTCCGGGGGGAACCCCGCCTCCAGATAAGTCACGGAATCCTCCGGGATCGGCGTCCGCCCCCCGCCACGGTTCACACACATGCGGGGGGAGGCGATCGCCAACTGCATGTCCATGCCCGCCACGGCGAGTTTCGTGATCACCTGGCCGACCGTCTGCGGGATCGTGTAGCCGCCCTGGGCGCCGACCGCCGCGAACAGATCCCCGTCCCTCATCATGATGCACGGCGTCATCACCCCCTTGGCCCGCTTTCCGCCCTCGAGGTGGTTCACGTGTCCCTCATCGAGCACGAAACCGAACATGTGGCCGTTGTTGAGGAAGATGCCGGTGTCCCCCGCGATCACCCCGCTTCCGTACGCGTTCACGAGGGACTGCGTGAAGGCGACCGCATTCCCCCAGCGGTCGACGGTGGAGAGACTCGTCGTCCCGTAGAACGGCAGCGGGGCCCCGGAGAAGGAGGCGACGCGCACGGGATCGATCTTCGCGCGCTGCTCGTCCGCGTATTCACGGGAGATGATCATCTCAACCGGGATGTCCACGTCTTCCTTCCCGGTGTTGTACCGGTCGTCGTCGGCGAGGGCCAGCTTCATCGCCTCGAGCCACAAGTGCACGAACTCCGACCCGTACAGGTCCATGTTCGCGAGGTCGAATCCGTCCATGATGTTCAGCGCCTGGAACATCGACATCCCACAGGAGCCAGGGGGCATGGCGTGCAGATCGTATCCCTGGAAGGTCGTCTTGATCGGCTCCCTCCACTCGACCTCGTACGATTCCAGATCCGCCTTCGTGAGGTGGCCGCCGTTCGCGGCCAGGAAGGCGACGATGCGATCGGCGAGTTCACCCCTGTAGAGGTCGTCCGCCCCGGCACGGGCCAGGTGTCGCATGCTCGCCGCGAGCTCCGGCTGCCGGATGATCTCGCCCATCCGCGGCGGGCGGCCGTTGGGGAAGAACACGCGGGTCGTCGAAGGATAGCGGCTCAGTTTGTCCGCGCTCGACTGCGTGTAGCGCTCGTCGAACTTCGAGAACACGAAGCCGTCCTCGGCGAGCCGGATCGCGGGCTCGAACAGGTCGCCGAGGCTCATCGTGCCGTAGCGCTCCAGCGCGGCGGCCCACCCCTTGAAGGCGCCGGGCACGATCGGCGCCTTGTAGCCCATCGCGAAGTCGGCCAGGGTCATCGTCTCCGGGGACGAGGCCGCGGGGGAGCGGCCGAGCGCATCGAGCCCGACGACGCGGTTCTCCTCGGCCAGGTAGATGAGCATGTAGCCGCCGAATCCCCCGATCCCGGACATGTAGGGATCCGACACGTTCAGCGTGGCGCACGCGGCGACCATCGCGTCGATCGCGTTCCCTCCCTGCATCATGGTCTGTGTGCCGGCGAGCGACGCGTAGTAGTCGGAGCAGGCCGTCACGCCCGTGCGACCCCACACGGTGCCGTGCGCGGGGCCCGCCAGGCCGGGCACATGCGAGTAGTCGCCGGAACCCCACTGCCCGGAGGTGAGGGGCGGGGCGGCGGACGTCTCGGGGGGACGGCAGGCGACGAGGCCCGATCCGGCGGCGGCCGCGGCGGAAGTGGCGAGGAAGTCTCGGCGCTTCATGGGACGCCTCCTGGGCAGGGGGATCGCAGACTCTGTCTTCGTGAATCCTAGATCCACAGCAGGCCACTGCTCAAGACCGGGGACACGGCGACGGAAACGTGTGCAATACCCGCGGGACTCCCGCCTATAGGCTATCGTAGACGGAAGTCTCCGGAGAAAGGGCCATCACGCGTGCTCGATCCAGTCACAGCTGCCCCCCGCCGCCCCGAGCGTGCGGTCATCTCCGCCCTCCGTGGCCTTGAGGGACGCGCCACCCTGGGCGATGTCGTCTCCGCCACCGGATTGCCGGACCACGAGGCCGAGGTCACCCTGAGGACGCTTCTGGAGACGCATCGCGGCCACCTCGAAGTCTCCGACTCGGGCGACCTCCTCTACCGCTTCGATCCCGGGCTCAGCGAGCGGGACGCGGAACCGTTCCTGTCGCGCTTCCGCAGGATCGCCTGGTCGGCCTTCAAGGTCGGCTTCAAGGTCTGGACGGCGGTCATGCTGGTCGTCTACTTCGTCGTCTTCGTCGTGCTCCTGATCGCGCTGCTGACCGCCAACCGCGACGGTCGCGGCTCCGGCGGGCGCAGAGGCTTCAGCCTGGGCGATCTGTTCATCCTCCACTGGCTGCTCGGGGGGCGCGGGTGGGACCGGAGGGGCCTCTACTACGGCGACCGCCACGCCAGACGGCTCCCGAAGGACGCCCGGCCGCCCTTCTACAAGAAGGTCTTCGCCTTCATCTTCGGCCCCGAGGAGCCCCGGCCGACGCAACTCCAGAAGGATCGCACGGTCGTCCAGCTGATCCAGGCACGAAAGGGCATCCTGACGTCCTCGGAGTTGATCGAGCACACCGGCCTGCCGATCGACGACGCCGTCGAAGAGATGGGACGCCTCACCGGCGCCTACGGAGGCGACCCGCGCGTGTCGGAGGCGGGGGAGGTGGTGTACGCCTTCCCCGAGCTGATGAAAAGCGCCCACGGGCGGATCCGCGCGCGAGAGCCCAAACCGGCCTGGATGCGGCTGGAGTACCCCAGGAAGCTGACGGGGAACAACGCCGGCGCCAACTTCGGCATCGGCGCCATGAACGGCTTCAACCTGGCCATGGCGAGCGTGCTCGGACTGCCCTCCACGTTCGATCCGGTCATGTTCTACGGACTCGGCGTGATACCCTTCACCTTCAGCAGCCTCTTCTTCGCGATCCCCATCGTCCGCTCGCTGGCACTGGGCGGCGAGAACCGCGCGCGGATGCGGCGCAACGTGCGGCGCCTGCTCGTGGGCCTGGTCTACTCCCGCAGCGCCGGGACCGTCCGCTGGGTCGCGGCCGCCGACGCGATCCACCACGTGACGCGCGCACTCGAGGACCAGCAGGTGCCGCCGAAGCTGATCCAGGCGGAGCTGGAGCGCCTGGCGGCCGAGTTCGACGCGGAAGTGGAGGCGGAGGATGACGGGTTCAGGTATCGTTTCGCCGCGATACGGGAGAGCTTCGTCGAGGCGGAGTTCATGCGGCGCCGGCTGAAGCTCCAGGATCAGCGGCTCGGCCCGATCGTCTACGCAACGTCCGACACCGCCGCGGAGGCCTCGGAACGAGACCTGGCCGCCTTCGACCGCGAACTCGAAGGCGCCCAACTCGACCTCTCCCGCTACCTCCCCTCCCCCACCCGGGTGGGCTTCGAGGAGGATTTCGAGGTGGTCATGCACCCGGACCCGGCGAGCTCTCCGACCTGAGGGCGTCCCAGAAGCCTCGGGGGCTCACAATCGCCACGGGCGCCTCCCCCTCGACCCGAAGGAGATCCCTGTCTCCGGTGACCAGCACATCGGCCCGACCGGCAACCGCCTCTCCGAGCACCGGGATATCGTCGGGATCGACCAGCTCGATCGAGTGCGGGGCGGCTTCAGCCACGACTACGGCCGCCTCACGAAGGAACTCGTCCGCCGCATCGATCATGGTGGGGGGGACTCGGAATTTCTCATCGAGCACTCGGCGCAACTCATGAAGCACGGTCTCGCCCGCGACGAGCGAGTGATTCGCGATCACGACCTGAAGCACATCGGAGCAGAGGCCTCGGGTGGCCACAGCACTGACCAGAACGTTCGTGTCGAGGAATACCCTCAAGAGACTTCGCGGAAAACGTCCTCGTCCGTGAGGTATCCCCGTGCTTCCGCGAACGGTGTGATCTGGCGGCGAAGATCGGCCAACCGGTCCAACGCGAGCTGACGTTCCAGGGCGTCACGGACGAACGCGCTCCTGCTCCGCCCGCTCCGCTCCGCGGCGCGGCTCAACCGACGTTCCAGCCGGGGATCGATCCTGATGGTCACGGTCGCCGTTTTCATGTCATACATTGTACGACATCGACCGGGCACGAGAAAGGCGGCTGTCTGCGTCGGCTACAACGTGACGTCGCCGCCGGGATCCCGCCGTCTCAGGCGCCGGAGCACGTCTTCCGCCTCGCTCAGGCGGGCGCGGCGAGCTTCCTCGTCCGGCACGGCCGCAGCCCAGTCCGGCCGTCCGTCCTTCTCCGGTACCCGCAGGACCACACCTGCGCGGCTCCCGGGGGCAAGCGTCGCGATGGGCACCTCCTCGGTGCGCTCATCCCCGGTGCGCTCATCCCCATCGCGGATGAGAACGGCGACCGACCCCTCCACGCGGTCGACGACCCAGACGTGTTCTTGCGGGCTCAATAGTCGAACACGATGACGACGCCCCCGGCTTCGTCGTAGAGGGTCGCGGTGTCGCCGTTGTTGTTCCACACGGCCTGCCGCCGACCCATGTAGTAGCGGGTGCCGTCGGCACGTCCGGCACCGCTATGGACGACGAGTTGTCCGTCGGCCGCAAGGACGGCGCCCGCCGGGAACCGGAAGCAGTGGTTCGCCCGGTCACACAGCGACCAACCGCCGATCGGACGGTCGTTGGATTCCAGGTTCCGGATCACGGCGTACTCGCCGTTCGGATTCCCGTGATCGTTGCCCGGCGCGTCGGCGTGCACCCAGAGTTGGAGCCGTGTGTCACCCGGCGTGGCGGGGAGGGCGGTCGGCCCGGGAGCCGCCACTGGCGCGTCGCGCGGCTCGTCTCCGGTCCCCCGCAACGCGACCTCCCCGCCGAACGAGACGTCGTAGTCGCCGGTCTCGCGCCCTTGCACGGAGACGTGGCCGTGCCAATCCGTCCGGAACACGGTGGCCCCCGACGCCTCGTAGGCGCGGAGGGCCGCCGGCCGCGGATGGCCGTAGCTGTTGCGGCCCACCGAGATGACGACGACCCGTGGTCTGGCGGCGTTCAGAAACTCCCAGGTGAAGCCGTTGTCACTCCCGTGGTGGGGCGCCTTGAGCAGCGCCACCTCGGGGACGGCCTCCCGGTTCACCAGGTGCGTCAGTTGCCGCACCTCCGAATCGCCGCTCAGGAAGGCGCGGAACTCCCCGAACCGCACGAGCAGGCTGACCGAGCGGTCGTTGTGGTCCGTGGTCCCCCGCGGGAGCAGCGGCAGGACATCGATCTCGACCTCGCCGAGCGTGAGCGTCCGGGGCGAGGCCTCCAGGTAGGTGATCTCCGGCCGCGCGTCGAGAGCGGCGAGCAGCCGCCGGTAGGTCTGCGTCGTGTGCGGCTCCCCGTTGTCCATGTAGAAACGCACCGGGAACGCCGCGATGACGCCGGCCATGCCTCCGATGTGATCCGCGTGGGGGTGCGTCGCGACGAGCAGATCGATTTCGCTCACGCCGAACTGCCGCAGCAACCGGACGATGTCGTCGCGCCCCGCGTCCACGAGCGCCGTCCGGCCGCCCGGCGCCTGGATGAGGACGGCATCCGCCTGCCCCACATCGAGGAACGTGATGCGCAGAACGGAGTCCGGATCGGCGACCGGGGCGGATGGGGCCGCCGCGAAGAGGGGCGCGGCGACGAGGGCCGCAAGGGAGGCGACGGCAAGCGCGCGGCGAAGCCGCTCCCGGCCCTGCCATCCCGACAGCTCTCGTGTGGTCCCGAAGCGCATGCCGGGCAAGTAAGCCGCCCCCTCATCGCGAGACAAGTGGGGGCGTCGCGGCAGCGTGCCGTTGCCTTGCGCGGCAGGCTTCGCGGGAATCACTGTTCGGATGTCCTGTTTTACGCGGTTTTTCGCCGTCACTCCGGAGGTTCCGATGGCGTCCCAGTCGAAGTTCCAGCGATTCTCCCGCAATCTCGTGTCTTCCCTTATTCCGCTTGTCCTCGCGGCGGCGCTCCCCGGCCCGGCGCAGGGACAGTCCGCCTCGGAGCGGGCCGCCGAGGCGGCCTCCGGACTCGAGTTCCGCGAACTGGGCCCCGCGATCATGGGCGGGCGCGTGGCGGATCTCGCGGTCGTGGAGAGCGACCCGCGCATCTTCTACGTCGGCCTCGGCGCGGGAGGGGTGTGGAAGACGACGAACGACGGCATGACGTGGGACCCCGTGTTCGACGACCAGCCCACCTCCTCGGTCGGCGCCGTGAGCGTGGCGCCTTCCAATCCCAACCACGTGTGGGTGGGAACGGGCGAGCCGGCGAACCGGCAGAGTTCGCCGTGGGGCGTCGGCGTGTTCAAGTCGACGGACGCGGGCGGGACGTGGACGCACGTGGGGCTCGAGGACACGCGCCACATCAGCCGCATCAAGATCGATCCGCGGGACCCCGATGTCGTATACGTGGGGGCCGTCGGCCACCTGTGGGGACCGAACGAGGAGCGCGGGCTCTTCAAGACGACCGATGGCGGGGCGACGTGGGAGAACATCCTCTACCTCGACGAACACACCGGGATCATCGACCTCGTCATGGATCACAACGATCCGAACACGCTCTTCGCGGCCATGTACCAGCGGCAGCGCACGGGATTCGGGTTCGCGGCCGGCGGCGGCGGGTCGGGCCTGTGGCGCACGACGGACGGCGGGGAGAACTGGACGCGGCTCGAGGAGGGGCTGCCGGAGGGCGAACTCGGCCGCATCGGGCTCGACATCTACCGGCGCGACGGCAACCTCGTGTACGCGATCGTCGAGGCGCACGAGGGCCAGGGCGTGTACCGCTCCACGGATCGCGGGGAGACGTGGGAGTTCATGAGCGACCGCAACCCTCGTCCCATGTACTTCTCCCTCATCCGGATCGACCCCAACAATCCGGAGCGGATCTACCTGGGCGGCGTCCAGTCATCGGCCTCGGACGACGGGGGGCGCACCTGGTGGCCGGGGAACGCGACGGACCAGATCCACTCCGACCACCACGCGTTGTGGATCAACCCCGACAACTCGAACCACCTCATCAACGGGAACGACGGCGGGCTCGCCTTCTCGCGCGACGGGTCCGTCAGCTGGCGGTCGATCCGGAACATGGCGATCGGCCAGTTCTACGAGATCGACGTCGACATGAGCGACCCGTACAACGTGTGCGGCGGGCTGCAGGACAACGGGAACTGGTGCGCACCGCACCGGACGCAGTCCACGTGGGGCGTCCGCAACCGCGAGTGGACGCACATGTGGTTCGGCGATGGGTTCCACAACCACTCCGACCCCGAGGACCCGAACATCATGTTCTCGGAGTCGCAGGGCGGGAACATGGCGCGCATCGACGTGGCCACGCGGGAGGGGCAGTCGATCCGGCCCGTGCCGCGCCCGACCGGAGCCGAGGCGGAGGACGAGGAGCCGCGCCGCTACCGCTTCAACTGGGATTCGCCGTTCGCGATCTCCCGCCACGACCGGGCGACGATTTACCTGGGCGGGAACCACCTGTTCCGGTCGAGGGACCGGGGGTTGAACTGGGAGGAGGCGAGCCCGGACCTCACGAAGCAGATCGACCGGGACACGCTGGAGATCATGGGCCGGGTGGTGACGGACGAGACGCTCTCGGACAACGACGGGATCGCCTCCTACGGCAACATCACCGCCTTCGCCGAGTCGAAGCACGCCGCGGACGCCCTCTACGTGGGGACGGATGACGGCAATCTGCAGGTGACGCTCGATGGCGGCGCGACCTGGACGAACGTCATTGACGGGGTCCCCGGCGTGCCGCCGCGCACGTACGTCAGCCGTCTCGAGACGTCGACTGCGGTCGACGGCCGCGTGTACGTGACGTTCGACGGCCACCGGAACGACGACTACGCGCCGTACGCCTACGTGAGCGAGGATCACGGCGCGAGTTGGCGGCAGATCACGGCCGGCCTCCCGGACGGCTGGTCGGTGAACGTGATCCGGGAGCACCCGCGGAACCCCGACCTCCTATTCGTCGGGAACGAGATCGGCATCTACATGTCGATCGACCGCGGCGAATCGTGGGCGCGGATGGCGAACAACCTCCCCGTGGTCGCGGTGGACGACATCGCGATCCACCCGCGCGAGAACGACCTCGTCGTGGGGACGCACGGGCGCAGCATCTGGATCCTGGACGACATCACGCCGCTGGAGGAGATGTCCGCGGACGTGCTCGCTTCCGACTTTCGGCTGTTCGGCGCGCGGCGCGGCACGATGTGGTCGATGGGGATGGACTGGCCCTTCCAGCCGGCGACGTTCATCGCTCCCAATCCGCCCGCGGGCATCCCCCTGCGCTACTACGTGGGGGAGGGCGTGGACGCGGGCGGGGCGAGCCTCGAGGTCCTCGATGGGAATGAGGTGCTGCGCACCATGGAGGTGGGTGGCGAGGCGGGCGTGAACGAAGTGCTGTGGGACTTCCGGGTCGATCCGGCCTTCGACGTGGAGGGGGGCGGTGGAGGCTTCTCGCGTGGACCGCCGCCGGGCGCGGGGCCGCGCGTGCTGCCCGGCACCTACACGGTGCGCCTCACGGTCGGAGGCGAGAGCCAGACGACGGACGTCGGCGTGCGGCTCGATCCGCGCCGCGAGGCGAGTCGGGCGGCGCTCGTGGCACGGCAGGATGCGATGCTGCGGGCTCATGCGCTGGCGGGTCCGGCGCGCGATGCGCGCCAGAGAATCGGCGCCATGAACGACCGGCTGGCCGAGATCCGGGCGCTCGTGGACGACGCCGGGATGGGAGATGCCGACCGCGAGCGGATCGAGGCCGTGGCGGAGGAGATCTCCGACGAACTCGAGGAGATCGGCGATGACCTCGGGGACGTCGCCGGAGGCGCCGGCATCGGGCAGATGGAGGGCTGGTCCGGCGAACCGACGGCGGACCAGGTGTACCGGATCGACCGGGCCTGGGAGGCGCTGCCGCCGGTCGCGGAGCGCATCAACGCGCTGCTGGCCGGTCGCATGCCGGCGCTCGAGGCGCTGCTGGGCGACCTGGGCGTGATGCCGGATCTGGGCGACCCGATCCGCATCCCCCCGCGCCGCTGACGGCGGAAGGTGCGGGGCGGCGGGCCATGGACGGGGGGCCCGCCGCCGCGCCGCGCATGAGGCTTCACAGCCGCACGCACTTCGCGCCGTGAGCGAACGCGCGCCACAGCCGGCCGCGGCGAGCATCGCCGTCATCGGGGCCGGCATCGTCGGCAGCTGCCTCGTCGAGCACCTCGCACAGCGGGGCTGGGACGATCTCGTCCTCATCGACAAGGGCCCGCTGCCCGACCCCGGCGGCTCCACCGGGCACGCGTCGAACTTCATCTTCCCCACGGACCACAGCCGCGAGGTCGCGATGCTGACGCTGGAGAGCCAGCGGCAGTACGAGGCGCTCGGCGTCCAGACGACGTGCGGCGGCGTCGAGGTCGCGCGCACGGAGGCCCGCATGGAGGAACTGAGGCGGCGCATGACCTCGGTCCGCGCGTGGGGCATCGACGCCGAACTCCTCACGCCGGCGGAGGTGGCCAGGCGGATTCCGTTCGTGAACCCCGACGTCATCCTGGGCGGCTTCTGGATGTCGTCCGTGTCCGTGGTTGACGCCGTGCGGGCCGGCACGCTGATGCGCGAGCGGGCCCTGGCCCGGGGAGCGCTCACGATCCTGGACGATACCGAGGTGACGGGGCTGGAGGTCGACCGCCGGCCCTTCGGGCGCCCCCGTCTGCGGGCCATCCTCACCGCGCGGGGCCGGATCGAGGTCGAGCACGCGGTCATCGCGTGCGGCGTGTGGAGCCCCCGCATCGCGGAACTGGCCGGCGCCTCGATTCCGCTCACGCCGGCCGTGCACCAGATGGCCGATCTCGGCCCGGTCGACGCCCTGCTCGCCACCGGCAACGAGATCGCCCACCCCATCGTGCGCGACATGGACGCCTTCATGTACGAACGCCAGAAGTACGGTGCGATGGAGGTCGGCTCCTACGCGCACCGCCCCATCCTCGTGCACCCGGAGGACATCCCTGCGCGCGAGGCATCCGAGCGCTCTCCCACGGAGCTGCCGTTCACCGGGGATGACTTCGCGCCCCAGCTCGCGCAGGCGCGGGAGATCATGGGCGGACTGCTCGAGGGCGCCGAGATCGGATACGCGATCAACGGCCTCCTCTCGCTTACGCCCGACGCGCACCCGGTACTGGGAGAGACGGCCGAGGTGGCCAACCTGTGGTCGGCGGCGGCCGTGTGGATCAAGGAGGGTCCCGGGGCGGCACGCCTCCTCGCGGAGTGGATCACGCACGGCCATCCCCGCCTGTGCGATCCTCACGAATCGGACGTCACCCGCTTCCAGCCGCACGAACGGACGCGCCGGCATGTGCGGGCACGCGCCCGGGAGCACTTCAACAAAACGTACGGGATCGTACACCCGCGCGAGCAGTGGGCATCATGCCGCGGTGCGCACCGCTCCGCCCTCCACGCCCGCACCGAGGCCCTCGGAGCCGTCTACTACGAGGCGCGCGGCTGGGAACGTCCGCAGTGGTACGAGTCGAACGCCGAGCTCGTCGAGCGCTACGGCGTCACCGACCGGCCGCACGAATGGGACCGCCGCTGGTGGTCTCCCATCATCGAGGCGGAGCACCTGCACCTGCGCGAGAAGGCCGGCGTCGTCGACCTGGGCGCGTTTCAGATCTTCGACGTGACGGGCCCCGGGGCGCTCGCCTGCCTGGAGGGAGTGGCGGCCAACGCGTGCGACCGCCCGCCCGGGACCTCCATCTACACCCCGCTGCTGACGCCGGACGGCGGGTTCAGGGCCGACCTCACGATCCAGCGGTTGGGGGCGGATCGTTTCCGCGTCGTGACCGGCGCCTTCGACGGGGCGCGGGACGCGGCCTGGTTCCGCAAGCATCTGCCGGACGAGGGCTCCGTCCGCTTCGAGGATCGGTCGGCGGAGATCTGCGCGCTCGGCGTCTGGGGCCCCCGGGCCGAAGCGCTCCTGGGGAGGATCGCCGGAGCGGATCTCTCGCAGGCCGCGTTCCCGTACGCCTCCGTGCGCGACGTCGCGCTGGACGGGGTCCCCGCCACGATGTGCCGGATCTCGTATGTCGGAGAGAGCGGGTGGGAGATCTACGTCGAGGCCGCGCTCGCGACGCGCGTGTGGGATGCCGTGCGGGAGGCGGGCCGGCCGTTCCGCCTGCGGCCGGTGGGCGCCGGCGTCTACGGCACGACGGGCCGCATGGAGAAGGGCTATGCCCTCATGGGGGCCGAACTCACCTCGGAGTATTCGCCGGTGGAGGCGGGCCTGGCGCGGCCACGCGTGAAGCGGGCCGATTTCATCGGCCGGGCCGCCTTCCTGAAGGCCCGGGAGGCGGGGCCCGCGGCGATGCTCCGCACGCTCACCGTGGACGACCACGCCGACGCCTCCGGCCTCGCCCGCTTCCCCACCGGAGGCAACGAACCGCTGCTGGGGCCGGGCGGAGAGCGCATCGTCGACGTCCGCGGGCGGGAGTCCCGCGTCACGTCGGCGGGGATGGGCCCCTCCGTGGGGAAGTACCTCCTCATGGCGTACCTCCCGCCGGCACTCGCCGCCCCCGGAACGCGGCTCCACGTCCTCTACATGAACGAACCGTTCCCGGTCACCGTGGCGGCCGGCGCGGCGCTCTTCGACCCGGCCGGCGCCCGCATGAGATCCTAGCTACCTGGCGGCGTCGCGACCCTCGGCGAGGGCTACCTCGCGCGTGCTCGGGTTCGCGGAGGGCCTGAACGGGACCTCGCACACGCGGGCGGCGTCGGGCTTGCCCGGCTCGCTCGCGTACTCGTCCGGCAGCCACACGGCGAGTTCCGTGCCGATGGCGGAGTCGGCGGGTGGGACGTATCCGAGCGCGATGTTGCTCCCCAGCTCGGGGGCGTGCCACGGAGACGTGATGTAGCCGACCGGGTCGCCGCCGGACGCAGCCGAAACGAGCCAGAAGTCGGGGGCGTAGTCGTCGATCGGCCGTCCGCCCAGCCTCATCCCCACCATCACGAGAGCGAACGGGGAACGTCCCGCCTCGATCTCGGCCCGCTGATGCTCCAGCGCGGCCCGTCCGATGTAGTCGCCCGGTTTCTCGCGCGGCACCTGGTAGGCGAGGTTGCATTGAAAGGGACTCGTCTCGTGGTCGATGTCCTGTCCCCACGACAGGATCCCGGCCTGGATGCGGCGCTGGTGCCCGGGGGCCGTGACCATCAGTTCGTGCGCCTCCCCGGCCTCGAGCACGGCTCGCCACAGCGTCTCCGCGTGCAGCGTCGCGTCCCGGAGGTAGATTTCGTACCCCTTCTCCCCCGAGAATCCGGTCTGCGAGACCACGACGGAACAGCCGGCGATCTCCGCCTCCATGAGCCCGTAGTAGGGGATGTCCCGTACGGCCTTGCCCGCGAGGTCGACCATGAGATCGAGCGACCGCGGCCCCTGGATCTGCAGCGGGCAGACATCGATCTCGTCGATCTCCACCCGCATCCCGAGCCCGACGTTCACCCCCTGGAGCCAGAACAGGAGGTCCGAGTCGGCGAGCGAGAACCAGAACTCGTCCCCGGCGAGCCGCAGCAGCACGGGGTCGTTGAGGATGCCGCCGCGCTCGTTGCAGAGGATGACGTACCGCGCGCGCATCGGCTCGATCCGGGTCGCATCGCGGGTGATCACGTAATCGGTGAAGGCCTCCGCGTCGGGTCCGCTGACGCGGATCTGCCGCTCCACCGCGACGTTCCAGAGCGTCACGCGGTGGGTGAGCGCTTCGTGCTCCACCGCCGCGCCGCCGTCCTCGGGCCTCACGTAGCCGCGAGGGTGGTAGACGCGATTGTAGGTCGTGGCCCGCCAGCAGCCCGCCTCGTGCGACAGGTGCCAGTACGGCGATTTCCGAACCCGGGTCGAGATGAGCAGTTCGACCGGCGTCCGCCCGCTCTGCCGCAGGTTGATGGGAACGACCCGGTCCGACTGGTCCACGCTCCCGGGCTGTCCCGCTCCCGTTCTCGCCATCGAACATCCTCTTGTCTGAAGTGCCGCGGGAAGCCGGGTCTCTCGCCGGCGACAGCCGTCCCTAACGGTAGATGTCGCCGCGGTGCCCGACCTTCAGGATGATGATGATCAGGGTCCTCGTGCCGACGCTGTAGAGAATTCGCCAGGGTCCCACGCGCACGCGGAAGACATCCCCGTAGCCCGCGAGCTTCCTGGTTCCCTGCGGGTACGGGTCGTGCGCCAGGCTCGACATCTTGCGCGCCACCCGCTCCCGATCCGCCCGGGGGAGCTTGCGAAGCTGTTTTTCGGCCGTTCGCGAGATCGCGATCTCATAGCGAGCCATCGATGCCGAGTTCCCGAAGCACGTCTGCCAACGGGCGGGTAGGTTCGTGTCTGATCTTCTTCAGATCCTCGATGTCCTCGAGTTCTTCCAGGCGATCGAGCAGCGCTTCCTGCACGAAGTGATTCATCGCGACGCCCCGCGGCCTGCAGTATCCCTCCACCGCGTGCTTCACGGCGGCATCCACCCGGACGTTGATCTGTACCTTTTCCATGATGCCTCTCGTTCGACCGAGACAGGAATCGACGGGCGATGATAGCAACTGCTATCACCCGGTACAAGCGCGATCCGCGGACCGACGGCCTCAAGTGCTACTTATCGGCTCTTCCACTCCTGGAGCAGGTCAGCATCGCGGTCGAGGTTCAGTTGGAGTTGCGCCAGGCGTTCCTCGGGTTCGCCCAGGAACCAGTCGAGCGTCTCGCGCGCGGTCACGGCGAGGGGGCGGAAGCGCAGCCCGGCCTCGACCCCCCGGTGCGAGCGGACCTGCGCCAGTCCCCGGGTGGGGCCGCGGTGCGAGTACCAGAGGGGGAAGCGCGCGGGCGGCTCGCGGTTCCGGAGGAAATCCTCGTCCACCCAGGTGAACGACACGGGCGTCGAGACGGTCGCGCGGATCCCGTACAGGAACTCGTCCATGCGGGTCCTGTCGAGCGTCGGGCCCGCCACGTTGAAGATTCCGCCGGTGTCCTGCTCCAGCAGGTGCATGCAGAACTCGGCCAGATCCCGCACGTCTATGAACTGCACCGGGTTGTCCATGTCGCCCGGCGCGATCACCTCGCCGCCGTGATGGATCCGGGCGGGCCAGTACGTGAACCGGTCGGTGGGATCCCCCGGGCCCGCGACGACGTGCAGGCGGGTGACGGTGCCGCGGTCGCCGTAGACCTCCTGCACCGCCTCCTCACACATCACCTTCAACTCTCCGTAGTAGCGTCCCACATCCTCGCTCTCGGGGTCGGTCACCTCGAGCAGCCGGGCATCTTCCGGCAGTTCGTCCTGATCGAAGTCGTACACGGAGCCGGTCGAGGTGAACAGGTATCGGCCAACGGTGTCGCGAAGGAGGTTCGCCGAGTCGCGCACGAGGCGGGGGACGTAGCCGCTGTTGTCGATGACGTAGTCCCATTCCTTCCCGCGCAGCGCGTCGAGCGCCCCGTCGCGGTCCCCGATGAGGGTTTCGACGCCGGGGAAGAGACCGGGGTTCGAGCGTCCGCGGTTGAAGAGCGTGACCTCGTGTCCCCGCGCGAGGGCGTGGCGCACCATGTGCGGGCCGATGAAGCCGGTGCCGCCCAGGATGAGCAGCCGCCCGGCCCGGGCCGCCCGCCCGGTGCCTTCGGAATCGGTCGAGGGTCGGGTCTCACGGGTGCGTGCCGCAGCCCCCGCGGCGGGCAGCGCCGCCGCCCCCGCCGCCGCGAGCGAGGTCCCCGCGAATGCACGTCGCGTCATCGCCATCGAACGTCCTCCTGTTTCCGGTCGTCGCGCTCTCAGGATCGCATCTCGCGCAGGGTCTCGCCAAGGAGGGCGATGTCCGCCTCGAACGACTCCGGGGCAAGAGGGCCGAAGGAGAAGCGGAAGAAGCTCGACAGCGGCGAGTCGTCGCCGAGGCGCGCCATGTCGCAGTCGGTGCCCTTGAGGATCGCGGCGCCGCGCGTGAAGAGGCGCTCGTTCAGCCGCTGGGCGGTCCAGCCGTTCGGGAGCCGGCACCAGTGGTAGAAGCCGCCATCTCCCGAGAACAGTTCGAGGCCGAGGTCCTCGAAGGCCCGGCCGTAGCGCTCGCGCTGCATGGCGTAGAAGGCGGGGACGGCCGTCCGGACGTGGAGCATGCGCTCGGGGTCCAGGAGTTCGACCGCGTAGCACTGCGACGGGTGGGACACGCCGCCCATCCCGAACGAGGAGAAGTTCGCGAGGATCTCGATGTGCCGCTTCGCCGCCACGGCCCACCCGATGCGGATGCCGGGCGCCTGCAGGCCCTTCGTGGCGGCGCCGACGACGAACAGGTTGCCGCGCTCGATGTCGTCGACGTGCGCGAGGGCACTCACCGGCTCGTCGTGCAGAAGCTCATACGCCTCGTCGACGAGAAGCCCCAGGCCGTCCTGCGCGCTGGCGGCCACGAGCGCCGCCAGTTCCTCCCCCGTCCGCGTCACGCCGGTCGGATTGCACGGATTGCTAAGCAGCATCAGGGTGCGCCCGTCCCGCGGAGCCGTATAGGCCGACACCGGGGGCCGGAACCCGTTGTCCACGCCACTGTGCACGAGGTGATAGGGGCGCCGCAGCCCCTCGAGGACATCGTAGTACGGGGTGTATTCCGTGGAGGCGAGGCGGACCTCGATGTCGGGTTCGAGGAAGAGAAGGAGCGCCATGATCGCGGGACGCCCGCCCGCGAACACCATCACGTTTTCCGCCGTGATCTCGACGCCGTACGACTGCCGGTAGTAGGCGGCGATCGCCTCCCTCAGCGCCGGGAGCCCCCACGCCTTCGGATACTTGCGGTGCTCGGCGGTCACCGTCACGGTCGACGGAAGCGCGGGGCCGTCCGGCAGGGCGACCGTCCGCGGGAAGCCCTGGCTCCACGGGTTCGTGCCGGGCTCGCCCATGTAGGTACCGAACGCCCCGAGAAAGGCGTAAAGGGTCTCGTAGATCCCCATCGGGGGCACGTATCGCAGGTACAAGCCGGTCGCTCCTTCCGGTTGGGCAGCCCGCCGGCAGCCCGTGGCGGGCCTCAAGGTTGGCCGAGCGGTCAGGGGGGTTGGTCAGGGGACCGGTGATGCCTCCACGGTGAGCGTCATGAGCATCCCGCGGCTGTCGTGGCCGGCCACGTCGCACACGACGGTGTAGCTCCCGGGCAAGAGATCGAGTTCGACGAGACGAACCTCTCCGGTGTTCACATCCGCCTCCGTCTCCCAGAGAACCTCCCCGCTCGCGGGATCCACGAGCTTGAGGTTGTGCATCTCGAACCCCTGGTTGCTGAGGCGGAGCACCGTGGGGCCCGCCGGCAGCCGCGACGGCATGCCGATCGCGTACTCCAGCAAGGCCACATCGACGGCGTCGGCCGCGTATACGGCCGACAGGTCCGGCTCCGAGGCGGAATCGACCGCTTCCGGCACGACGGCCGCGCGGGCCGGGGCCGCCGCCGCGTCCGCGGGCTCCCCCCCTCCGCCGCATCCCGACGCGAGCAGCGCCGCGGCGATGGGTATGGCGCGAGGACGGGCGGCCGGCGGCGTGGTCCGTCTCGCCAGCGACGGGCTCAGCCGGGGCGGCCGCAGCACTTCTTGTACTTCCGCCCGCTGCCGCAGGGACACGGCTCGTTCCGCCCCGGGGTCTTGGTGGCCGTGGCCGGTGCGACCGTCCGTCGGGGCCGCTGACCGGCGCGGAGGGCCGCGCGGGCCGCGGTGTCATCGGGGGCCAGCTCCTGCACCGCGGCGGAGGCCGCAACACCGGTGGCCGAGAACGCCGGCTCGGCCGCAGGAGCCTGGCCGGACGCGCCGGCGGGCGCGGGCGCCGCTCCCCGGCCGGGAGGCATACCGCCCGCGGGGCCGGCGCCCGGCTCCACCGGGCCGCTCATGCCCGTGATCTGCGGCGCCGGCGGCCGCACCGGCGGCCGGCGCTCGATGCGTACGCGGAAAAAGCGATTCGCCACCGTCTTCCGGATGTCCGTGATCAGGCTCACGAACATCTCGTACGCTTCCTTCTTGTACTCGACGAGCGGATCCTTCTGTCCCCACGACCGGAACTGGATCGAGGAACGCAGGTGGTCGAGGTCGTAGAGGTGGTCCTTCCACTTCTCGTCCAGCACCGACAGCACCACGAAGCGCAGCACCTGCTCCCAGTCGTCCTCGAAACTCTCGAGCTTGGCGCGGAACTGCTCGTGGGCGCTCTCGATCACCGCTTCGTACAACTCGTCCGTCCCCGCCCAGTTGTCGGCGCTCGCATCCTTCTCCGTATCGGACGCTTCCCCGCGATCCGCTCCGACCCGGGGCAGGAATTCGTTGTGCAGGAAGTACTCGATCAGGAGGTGCTCCCGCAGTCCCGGGAGGTTCCACCGGTCGTGCGAGCTCTCCTCGGGCACGTAGGCGTCCATCTCCTCGCGGAGCGCCTCCTCGACCATCTCCCACGTCTCGCCCTTGAGGTCTTCCCCGCCCTCGAGCGCATACAGGCGCAGATCGTAGACGACCTCGCGCTGCTGGTTCATCACATCGTCATAGTCCAGCAGCCGCTTGCGGGCGTCGAAGTTCTGAGTTTCGACCCGCTTCTGCGCGCGCTCGACGGACTTCGTGATCCACGGGTGGCTGATGACCTCACCTTCCTGCACGCCCAGGCGATCCATGATCTTCGCCACGCGCTCGTGCATGAAGAGCCGCATGAGGTCGTCTTCGAGCGACAGGAAGAAGAGGCTCGCCCCGGGGTCCCCCTGGCGTCCGGAGCGGCCGCGGAGCTGGCGGTCGATGCGGCGCGACTGGTGGCGTTCCGTCCCGAGGATCTGCAATCCGCAGGGCGGCTCCTCCTCGCACCCGCGCTCCTTGATCTCGGCTCGCGACAGGTCCGGTTCCTCCACGCTGCGGCCGAACGCCGGGGTTTCGGAGCGAATCCCGCACACGTCGCACTGCACGCACGGGGAGGCGAGTTTGATGTCGGTGCCGCGCCCGGCCATGTTCGTCGCGATCGTGATCGCGCCCGGCTGGCCCGCGTTGCGCACGATCTCCGCTTCCCGGGCGTGCTGCTTCGCGTTCAGCACCTCGTGGGCGAGGCCCCGCCGCTTCAGCATGCGGGCGATGACCTCCGACACCTCCACGCTCGTCGTCCCGACGAGGATCGGGAGGCCCTCGCCGTTGATGCGTTCGATCTCGTCGATCAGCGCGGCATATTTTTCCTTCTTCGTCTGGAAGATCACGTCGTCGTGATCGAGTCGACGCACCGGCCGGTTTGTCGGGATGACGACGACGTCGAGGCCGTAGATCGCGTGGAACTCGCCCTCCTCCGTCTCGGCGGTACCGGTCATCCCGGCCGCCTTGTCGTACATCCGGAAGTAGTTCTGGATCGTGATCGTGGCGAGCGTCTGCGTCTCGCCGCGCACCTTGACCTTTTCCTTCGCCTCGACCGCCTGGTGGAGACCGTCCGACCAGCGCCGCCCGTGCATCTTGCGGCCGGTGTGTTCGTCGACGATCAGTACATCGCCGTTCTCCACCACGTACTCCACGTCCTTCTCGTACAGGGAGTACGCCTTCACGAGCTGGTGGATGACGTGGATCTTCTCGGACTTCTCCGCGTATTCGCGTTCGAGTCGTTCGATCTCGCCACGCTTCTCGTCGGTGGTCAGCGACTCATCGTCCTCCACATGCTGGACGTCTTCCGAAATGTCGGGGACGACGAACGTCTCGGGGTCGTCGGGCGAGAGCACGTCGAGGCCCTGCTCCGAGATCTGGATCGTCTGCCCCTTCTCGTCCATCGAAAAGAGGAGCATCTCGTCGATCTCCGGAAGCCGCTTCTCGCGCATGAGGTCGGCTTCCGTCCGCTGAATGAGCTGCTTCACGCCGGAGCGCGTCTTCAGCTTGAGCAGGCGCTTGTTCTTCGGCGCGCCGCGTTGCGCTGCGAGCAGCTTCAGACCCGCGTCCCGGCGCTGCTCGGTATCCTCGTCGGCCTCGGTCTCGTCGAGCAACTGCGTGCCCTCGGCCACGAGACGGTTGACGATCCGCGTCTGCTTGCGGGCGATCGCGGCCACCTGGGCGTTGTGCTTCTGATACACGTCGCGTTCGTCGCGACCGGCGGGGCCGGAGATGATGAGCGGGGTGCGGGCCTCGTCGATGAGCACCGAGTCGACCTCGTCGATGATCGCGTAGGCGTGTCCGCGCTGCACGCGATGCTTGAGTTCGATCACCATGTTGTCGCGCAGGTAGTCGAACCCGAATTCGTTGTTCGTCCCGTACGTGATGTCCGCCTGGTAGGCGGCCCGCCGCTCGACGCTTCCCGGCTGCGTATCCTCGAGCACGCCCACCGTGAGGCCGAGGAAGTCGAAGACCGTGCCCATCCACTGGGCGTCGCGCCTCGCGAGATAGTCGTTCACGGTGACGAGGTGGACGCCGCGGCCCGGGAGGGCGTTGAGGTACAGCGGCATCGTGGCCACGAGCGTCTTCCCCTCGCCGGTGGCCATCTCCGCGATCTTCCCTTCGTGAAGGACGATCCCGCCGATGAGCTGCACATCGTACGGGACCATGTCCCACGTCATCTCGTTCCCCGTGACTTCGATCTCCGACCCGAGGAGTCGCCGGCACGTCTCGCGCACGGTCGCGAAGGCCTCGGGCAGTATCTCATCGAGCACCGCCTGCAACGCCTCGTTGAGGTCGCCCTCCGTGGCCGCGATGCGTTCGGTGAGGTCGGCGCGGCGTGCCGGGTTCTCCGTGAAGCGACGCTTTTCGCGCAGCGCCTCGACGGCCTGTTCGAACTCGGCGGTCCGCTCCGCGATGATGGCCCTGAACTTCCCGGTCTGCGCCTTGAGCGCTTCTTCCGGGACATCCGCGAGCCGCGACTCGTGTTCCTTGATCTGGGAGATGATCGGCCGCATGCGCTTCATCTCGCGCGTGAAGCGCGTTCCGAAGACCTGCGTTACGACGTTCTTCAACATCCGGGGCTCACTGGGTTACATGGCGCGCGCGGCGTCCGGCCCAGGCGCGCTCGACATGGTGTCGGATCGTTTCCGGGACGAGAAGGTGGACCGAATGCCCCTCCTCGAGGCGCTGCCGGATCCGGCTCGCCGAGATATCCACTCGCTTGACGCTGGCCACAACATACTCGATCGGCATCGATTCCGGGGAGGGTGCGGGCTCCCGGCCCTCCCGCGGCATCACCGCGATGCGCGCCAGTTCCGGCAGCCGGCGCCAGCGTTTCCAGCGGTGGATCGCCGCGAACTGATCCGCGCCCATCGCGAGGACGAGCCGGTCGGAGGGGAAGCGCCGCGCGAGGGCCTCCAGCGTGTCCACCGTGTAGGAGGGGCCGGCCCGCTCGATCTCGATCGGGCTGACCTCGATGCCGGGCATGTCCGCGAAAGCCCGGCGCGTGAAGTCGAGGCGCACCTTCGCGGGGAGCGTGACCTCGCGGTGCGGCGGATCGCGCGCGGGAATCACGAGCAGCCGATCCAGGTGCAGCGCTTCGATGAGCTCGCCCGCCACGGAGACGTGGCCCAGGTGCGGGGGGTCGAAGCTCCCCCCGAGGATACCCGTCCGTCGGCCGTACACCGGGGCTTCAGCGGCGGGATCCGACATCCCCCGCCGAATCCTCGTGCGCCGCCGGGTCTTCCTCCGCCACGAGCAGCCGCGCTTGCTCCGAATCGGGATGCTCCGACAGCAGCCGGTCCCGGACGGCACCGGCCTCGGTTTCGTATCCCACGAGATCGTAACTGCGGTACAACCGCAACAGCAGATCCGGGAGGAACGCCGCGGTCGGCTCCTCGGCGAGCGATTTTTCGAAGTAGACGATCGCGGATTCCGGCAGTCGCATGCGATCCTGGTAGTACTTCCCGATCTCGTAGCTCTGCTCGGCCAGCTTCGCCCGCGCGTCCGCCATCAGGTTTTCGGCCAGCTCGCGGTGGGGGGTCGTCGGGAAGAACTGCAGCAGCCGCTCGCATTCATCGATGGCCCGCCGGGTGAACTCCTGCGAGAGGGTGACCCGGGGCGAGGCCGCGAGGTAGGCGCGGCACAGCCCCAGCTGCGCGTCGTCCGCGAGCGGACTGTTGGGCCGGTTCGTGGCCATGCGCCGGAACTCCTCCACGGCGCCGAGTTCGTTGCCCCCCCGGAGCTGGCCTTCGGCTGCGAGGTATTGCGCGCTGTCGACGAGCGGATTGAGGGGATCGCGGATCATGAAGGCGAGGAATCCATCGGCCGCCCGGCGGTATTCCTCGGCGTCGAACCGATCCTGCGCCCACTGGAACAGATCCGGTGGCTCGAGGTCGCCCGGGGGGCCGGAACTCGAACAGCCGCCGAGGATGAAGACCGCGGCCGCGAGTACCCGGCAGCGCGCGTCGCGAGACGCCGACCCGGCGGGTCGCATCATTCGAAGCCGAAGCGGATCTGTCGGATCCGCTCCTCCGCACGCCGGACCAGAGCGTGTGTACGCGTCGGGTTGAGTTCCAGTACGCGGGCGTAGTTGACGAGAGCGTCGTCCGTCTCGCCGAGCGCGAGGTGAAGTTCGCCGATGAGGAAGTGCGCCTCGACCATGTGGGTCCTCGGCTCACCGAGTTCGACCATTTCGGCCAGCTTCTCGAGGGCGGCGGCCGGCCGGCCTTCGGCTCGGTCTTCATCGGCGGACACGTAGAGACAGTTCCCGTAGCGGTAGCGGGCGTCCTCCGGATTCGAGCGGCTTTCCTCCATCGCTTCGAGGAAATCCCGATAGAAGGGCAGCGCGCGAGTGCACGCGCCGAGCTGTTCATATGCGAGGCCGACGTCGTACAGCACCGCCGGCTCCGGATCGCCTTCCCCGGCGAGGAGCGCCAGGCGCAGCGAGAGGGTGCGGGCGTAGTCGCCCTCGGCCGCATGATGCGCGGCCAGCGAGCGCTGAAGGTCGGCGGGAAGATAGCCCAATCCCCACTCGACGAGGGGCTGGAGCGCGCGCGACATGTTCTCCGTCGCGCCCCGATCCCGCGCGGACCACGCGAGCCCGGCCAGGGAGGCGGCCGCCTGATGCCGCAGCCGGGGGTCGCGCTCCGCAAGCGTCTCGTAGACGGTGAGCGCCTCGTCGACATCGCCGCGCACGGCGTAGGCATGCCCGAGCCGGAGGAGAAGGTCGTCCGTGTCCCCGCTGACGCGCCGGGCGAGGAGATACTCCGCGATCGCCTCGTCCGTATCCCCGACGGCCAGGTATCGATCCCCGCGCACGACGGACCGGTCCACCGGATCCTCGCACGCCGCAAGCGCAAACGCCGCGAGGACCCCGGCGATCCCCTGCACGATCCACTGTCGGACGGTCATCATCGGCGCCCCCGACGGCCTTCGCACCCCTGACATCTCAACCCTCCCCGCTTTCGACGCCGCCGCGGAGGCCGTTCGTTGCCTGACGCGAGGCCCGCGGCCCGCCCCTGCGCGTCCAGCGCCGCACGAGGCCATACAGCAAGATACAGCGCAACGCGGAAACGCCATCCCGCCACCCGATCTTCTTCCCCTCGGCATACGTACGACCGGCGTACGAGATCCCCACCTCATACACGCGCCAGCCGCCCCTGGCGATCTTCGCCGTGATTTCCGGCTCGACGCCGAAGGCCCGCTCCTCGATCGTGAGCTGCTCGATCACTTCGCGGCGGAAGCACTTGTAGCATGTCTCCATGTCCGTGAGGTTGAGGTTCGTCACCATGTTCGACAGCCGAGTCAGCCACCGGTTCCCCACGTAGTGCCAGTAGTAGAGGACGCGGTGCGGCTGGCCGCCCATGAATCGCGACCCGTAGACGACATCCGCCCGGCCGGCGAGGATCGGCTCCAGGAGGCGCGGATACTCGGCGGGGTCGTATTCGAGGTCCGCGTCCTGGACAATGACGATATCCCCGCTGACACCCCGGAACCCGGTTGAGAGCGCGGCGCCCTTCCCCCGGTTCCGCTCGTGAACGAAGATCCGGTCGACCAGCCCTTCCGCTTCCAGCCGGATCAGGATCGACCCGGAGGCGTCGGCCGAGCCGTCGTCGACCGCGACAAGTTCCACGTCCGGGGCCACCTTCTTCACGCGCCGGACGATGGCCTCGAGCGTCGCTTCCTCGTTGTACACGGGCATGACCACCGAGACCCGGGCTCGCCCCATCTCCTCCCCGTCTCCCCCCCGTGCCGTCATTTGCGAGTTGCCCCGGGCCGGCCGGGCGACTGTATCTCCCGAAAATACTCTACCGTCCGTCTCAGCCCCACCTCGAGCGGGATGCGGGGCGTCCAGTCCAGCCGCGCGGAGGCGAGAGAGATGTCCGGAGAGCGCATCCTCGGGTCGTCCATGGGCAGCGGACGCACCTCGACGGTGGACGCGGACCCCGTGGTTGCGAGCACGAGGTCGGACAGCGCACGGATCGTATACTCGCCGGGATTGCCCAGGTTGACCGGCTCGTGGATGTCCGCGTTGAAGAGTCGCCAGATCCCCTCCACCAGGTCGGACACGTAACAGAAGCTCCTTGACTGGGAGCCGTCGCCGTAGACGGTGAGCGGCTCCCCCCGGAGCGCCTGGACGACGAAATTCGAGACGACACGGCCATCGTCCGGACGCATGCGCGGGCCGTAGGTGTTGAAGATTCGCACGATGCGCGTGTCCGCGCCGTGCTCGCGATGGTAAGCCATCGTGAGGGCCTCGGCGAAGCGCTTGGCCTCGTCGTACACGGAGCGCGGGCCGACCGGGTTCACGTTGCCCCAGTACGTTTCGGGTTGAGGATGGACGAGCGGATCTCCGTAGACTTCCGACGTGGACGCGAGCAGCAGCCGGGAGCCGCGCGCCCGGGCCAGACCCAGGGCATTGCGCGTGCCGAGGGCGCCCGCCTTCAGCGTCTCGATCGGGTATCGAAGGTAGTCGACCGGGCTCGCCGGCGAGGCGAAGTGGAAAACGCCGTCGACCTCCCCCTCGACCTCGATGGGCTCCGACACGTCCCGCTCGAGAAACGCGAACCTCGGCTCGTCCCGCAGGTGGGCGAGGTTCCGCCGCGTCCCCGTGATCAGGCTGTCGATCCCGACGACCGAGTGCCCCTCGGCGAGAAGGCGGTCGGTGAGGTGCGAACCGAGGAAGCCGGCGGCGCCGGTGACGACGAGCCTCACGCGGTCTCCGCCGGGCCGGTCTGCCGGCGCCCGACCGGGTAGTGCTCGAACCCCCGCGACGCCATGCGGTCCGGCTCGAACACGTTGCGCCCGTCAAACACGATGGGGCGGGCCATGCGCCGCGCGAGTTGCGACCAGTCGGGACGCCGGTACTGGAGCCACTCCGTCACCACGACGAGCGCGTCAGCCCCGTCGAGCGCCTCGTACTCGTTCGCGGCGTAGTCCACGGTGTCCCCGAGATGGAACTCGCGCGACGGCTCCATGGCGGCGGGGTCGTGCGCCACGACCGACGCCCCCCGTTCACGCAGCGCCTCGGCGATCGCGCGGGAGGGCGCCTCGCGCATGTCGTCCGTGCGCGGCTTGAACGCCAGCCCCCAGAGCGCGAAGCGCAGCCCCGTGAGATCGTCGCCGAACCGCTTCCGGATCTTCCGCACGAGGACGGTGGTCTGGCGGTCGTTCGCCCCGTCCACGGACCGCAGGATGTCGAGGTCGACGCCGTGCTCTCGCGCGGAGCGGATGATCGCCCGCACATCCTTGGGGAGACAGCTGCCGCCGTACCCTGTGCCGGCATAGAGAAAGGCCGATCCGATGCGAGGGTCCGAACCCACGCCGCGGCGGACGCGCTCGATGTCGGCTCCGGTCCGCTCGCAGAGTTCGGCGAACTGGTTCATCATGCCGATCCGCGCGGCGAGCATCGCGTTGGCGGCGTACTTGGTCAGTTCGGCCGAGGCGATGTCCATGAAGATCAGCGGGTTCCCCGAGCGGATGAAGGGCTCGTACAGTTCCTCCATGCACCGCCGGGCGCGGTCCGAGTCCACGCCGCAGACGACCCGGTCGGGGTAGAGGAAGTCCGCGACCGCGTCCCCTTCCTTGAGGAACTCGGGGTTGGAGCACATGTGGAAGGGCAGATCGGTCCGTCGAGCGATCTCGGCCCGCACGATGTCGTTCGTCCCGACGGGTACGGTGCTTTTCATGACGACGACCGCATCGGGGCGCAGGTGGTCTCCGATCGTGCGCGCCGCGTCCAGCACGAAGTCGACATCCGCCTGCCCGTCCTGACCGGGCGGCGTACCTACGGCGACGAAGATGACATCGGCCCTCCGGATGCCCTCGGCCGCGTCCGTCGTGAATCGTAGTCGTCCGGCGGCGAGGCCCTCCGATATCAGGCGCTCGATGCCGGGCTCGTAGATGGGGACATCTCCGGAGTTCAGACGCCGGATCTTCTCTTCGTCGACATCGGCGCAGGTGACCCGGTTCCCGGACCCGGCCAGGCAGGATCCCGCCACGAGTCCGACGTATCCGGCGCCAATCACCGTGATTTCCATCGAGGTCTCTGTCGCTCCTGGTTCAGGGGCCCGGCGTCGCGGCTCGACCATCAGGCGGCGTCGGCACCCGCGATCCAGTCCATGGTGGCGTGTGCGCAGGCGCGCAGGTCGCGTTCCGCGCGCCACCCGGTTGCGGCCCGCAGCCGCGCGGGATCACCGACCACGACTTCAGGCTCTCCGCGCCGCACAAGGGCCGGATCGCGCACGATCTCGGGCTCGATCTCCGCCCTCTCGACGACCCAGTCGAGCAGGCGGCGGATCTTCGTCGCGACCCCGGAGCACACGTTGTACGCCATATGGCGGGTTCCGTCGAGGTCGGCGATGTCCGCGAGCGCGCGGACCCCGTCGCGTACGTCCGTGAAGTCGCGCGCCACGTCGAGATTGCCCACGGAGAGCCGCGGCTCCCTCGTCCCGCGCCGAATCGCGAGGGCGCGGCGGCAGAAGCTCGGCAGCGCGAACACGGGGCGCTGTCCGGGTCCGAGGAGCGGAAAGAGCCGCGCGACGACCACCGGTACGCCCAGAGCCGCGCCGACTCCGCGGGCGAGCACGTCCTGGGCGGCCTTCGTGGCACCGTACACGCTCAGCGGCCGAAGCGGCGTGCGCTCTCCCATCGGTCCGCCACGGCCGCGGCCGTACGAGTCGGCGGAACCCGCCACGACCACGGCCTGCACGTCGGCGGAGACCCGCGCGACGGCTTCGACGAGGCTCAGCGTGCCCGCTCCGTTCACCGCGAGAGCGTCGTGGGACCGCCGGCTGGCCTCGGCCCCCGACGAGAAGCCCGCAAGGTGGAAGATCCGCCGCGGACGGGCCGCGCTCACGACCGCGGCGACGGCGTCGGTGTCTCGCACATCGAGCCGTGTCCATTCGACCGCCGCGCGGGCGGGCGGGGACAGCGTCCCGTCGGAGGGAACTTCCCCGAGCATCGTCGCCGTGACCTGGTGTCCGCGGCCCAGCAGATGCTCGACCAGGTGCTGTCCGATGAACCCGTCGCCGCCCGTCACCAGGACCCTCACCGGACACTAGAGCGCACGCGCGAGGCGCCGTGCGGCATAGGTTACGACGAGGTCCGCCCCCGCCCGCCGGATGGCATGGACCGCTTCCAGGCTGGCCGCTTCCGCGTCGAGCCAACCGTTGGCGCCCGCGGCTTCGATCATCGCGTATTCCCCGCTCACCTGATACGCGGCGGTCGGCATCCGGAACTCATCCTTCACCCGTCGGAGGACGTCGAGATTCGGCAGCGCCGGCTTCACCATGACCAGATCCGCCCCTTCGCCGATGTCGAAACGGACTTCGCGGATCGCCTCATCCGAGTTCCGCACGTCCATCTGATACCCCCGCCGATCCCCGAAGGCGGGGGCGGAGTCCGCCGCGTCCCGGAAAGGGCCGTAGAAGGCGCTCGCATACTTCGCGGCGTAGGACAGGATAGCCACGTTCTCGAGCTGCGCGTCGTCAAGCGAGGCGCGAATCGCTCCGACCCGGCCGTCCATCATGTCCGATGGCGCGACGATGTCGGCCCCGGCGGCCCCGTGACTCACGGCCTGGGCGGCGAGCCGCTCGAGCGTCGGATCGTTCGCGACGCGGTCGCCGTCGAGGATGCCGCAGTGGCCGTGATCCGTGTATTCGCACAGGCAGACGTCCGTGATCAGGACCAGGTCGGGGAGCGCGCCGCGAAGCGCCCGCAACGAGCGCTGGATCACCCCGTCCGGCCGGTCCGCGCGCGAGCCCCGCGCATCCTTGCCCGCGGGCAGGCCGAACAGAAGGATGGCCCGTATCCCCTCCTCGAACGCGGCGCCCGCTTCGTCGACGGCCGCCTCGACACTCAGGCGGTCGATACCCGGCATCGACGGGATCGGCTGCCGCGGCGCTCCCCGGTCATCGATGAACATGGGGTAGACGAGATCGGAAGCCTCGAGCCGCGTCTCCCGCACCAGTTCGCGCAGGGCAGCCGTACGGCGCAGGCGGCGTGGACGAGAGGTGGGGAACGACGGTTCAGGCATGGCCGTGCGTCGCGGCAAAGCGGCCGGGGCGGGCGGCGGACGCAACCAGCGCCTCCACCAGCCCGGGCATCGAGTGCGTCGCCGCTACGACCTGCACGGGCAGCCCGAACCCGGAGAGCGTCGCCGCGGTCACGGGACTGATGGCGGCCACGAGCGCGCCGCCGGTCTGCGCGCCGACGAGGTCCACGAAGGCGTGGACGGCCGATGAGGCCGTAAAGGTCAGCCAGTCTCCGCGACCCAGTTCGATGAACTCGCGGAGCGCGCCGCGCACATGGCGGTTGATCTCCACCGCGTAGGCCGGGGCGACGTCGACCCGCGCTCCGGCGGCGAGCAGCCGTTCCCGCAGCACCGGACGCGCCCGCTCGGCCTGCACGAGCAGGATCCGCGCGTCCGAAAGATGCCCCGCACCGGTCGCCGCCACGATCTCGTCCGCGAGCGCCTCGCCGCGATAGGTCGGCGGTACGAGACACTCCGCCACTCCGAGGCCGCCAAACGCGTCCGCAGTCGCCGGACCCACGGCTGCGAGCCGGCCCGTCGCCAGCGCACCCATCGAGTCCGCCTCCGTCGCGGCGGCCGCCAGACGGCGGACGGCGTTCACGCTCGTCGCCACGATCCAGTCGTATTCGGCGAGCCGGGCTGCCGCCCGTGCGAGCGCGCCCGGGTCCGATGGCGGGATCAAACGGATGGTGGGCGCCGTCGTCACGGTCGCCCCCGCAGCCTCCAGAAGGGCGCGGAAGCCCTCGGCCTGCCCGGCCGGCCGCGTGACCAGCACATGCTGGCCCGCGAGCGGAGGGGAGGTCACCGGGCCGCCGATGCGAGACGACCGGTCACGTGAGCCCCCGCAACCGGTCGCCGGTGAGTCGAAACGTCGCCGAGACGCGTCGTCAGGACGCCTTGACGACTTTTCCCGCCTTGATGCACCGTGTGCAGACGCGTACACGGCGACGACCCGAATCCTCCACGATCTTCACCCGCTGGAGGTTCGGCATGAAGCGCCGCTTGCGCTTGTTGTTCGCGTTGCTGACGTGGTTCCCGACGCCGGGTCCCTTGCCGCAGACGTAACAGAAATTCGCCATGATCCGCTCAGTATCCGCTCAGTGCACGTGCACGGAGTCGGCGAGCAGGAAGGTCGGGGACGACGGAATGAGCTCACCCATGCCCTCCTGAACCGCTCCGGATTCGACCCAGACGCCGGCGATCGAATCGTTGAATGTGTAAACCTGCCCCGAGACGGCCACGCTGTCGCCGCCGTAGATCGTCACGTCGGACATCCTGAGGATCTGGATCGGGTCGGGCGCCAGCAGCACGGGATAGGCGATGCCCGGCGCAAGCTCAAGAGCGAGCGCGCCCTCCCCGAGACCGGTCGCCACCCGGATCCCTTCAATCACCACGCGGCGGTTGACGGCTGCCTGCGGATCGGCCAGGAGGTCGGACGCGTCCAGATCGCGGGCCGCCTCGACCGCGGCCTTTTTAGCTTCGGCGCGCGCTTCCTCGATGTCGCGTGACTGAAGGTTCAGCCAGTACATGAACCCTCCGATAGCCGCCAGCGCGACGATGCTGAGAATGACGCCGAGCCCACCTTCACCCTTGTTGGACATGTCTCTTCTCCCGGTTCCTCACGCCTCGCGATCGGTGAATTCGATGAGCGCCAACTCCGCTCCGTCACCCTTCCGCGCGCCCAACTTCAGTATCCTCGTGTATCCGCCCGGTCGATGTTCGAAACGCGGGCCGATCTTCTCGAAGAGCTTCCGCAGTGCAGCGCGGTCCGCGATCTGTCGGCCGGCCAGTTGCCTGCTATGCAGATCGCCCCTCTTCGCCAAAGTGATGAGCTTTTCGGCGAACGGCCGCAACTCCTTCGCCTTCGCCTCGGTCGTACGGATCCGCTCGTGCAGGATGAGACTCGTCGCCATGTTTCGCAGCATCGCCTTCCGATGGCTGCGCGTCCGACTGAGTTCCCGCCCCTTCTTTCTATGCCTCATCGTCGCCCTGAGCTCCGTTTCCCGCCAGATCGTCCTTCAGGTAGAGGTTCCCGTCTTCATCCCGCAGGAACGACATACCGAACCGGAGTCCGTGCGCGCCGAGGACCTCCGCCAGCTCCTCGAGCGACTTCTCGCCGAAATTCTCCAGCCGCAGGATGTCGTCGCGCGACCGCGTGACGACATCGCCCAGCGTCGTGATGTTCTGCTTTTCGAGCGTATTCCGTGAACGGGCCGAGACTTCACTGAACTCCTCGAGCGAGCTCTCGAGCAACTCGACGAGCGCCGCATCGACGGGTTCCCGTTCCCGCTTCTCCTCGACCGGCTCGAGGTCCTCCGGCAGCGTGGGCACGGTCCCCATGTGGCTGAAATACGACAGGTGCAGCCGGACGATCTCCGCCGCCTGCGAAACCGCGTCCGCCGGATTCAGGGCTCCGTTCGTCTCGACGTCCACCTCGAGCCGGTCGAAGTCCGTGCGCTGGCCGACGCGGGTCTCCCTGACATTGAAATTCGCGCGGGTCACGGGGTTGTAGACGGCGTCGATCCGGATCGTACCAACCGGAAAGTCATGCTTCGTTTCGGTCTCCTCGGGCGGCGTGTGGTGCTCCGCCATGACGAAGCCGCGGCCGCGATTCACCCACAGGTCGAAGGCGAGAGGACGTTTCTTGGGCAGATCCTCCTGCAGCGTGAAGAGCACGAGGTCCGGGTTCACCACCTGGACCGACGCATGCTCCCCGATCTGCTTCGCCGTCACCGGGCCGGCCTTGTGCGCCGTCAGCGAGAGCTTCGCATCCTCTTTGTCCTCGTCCATCACGAGAACCAGACGCTTCAGATTCTGAATGATCTGATGGACATCCTCGGCGACGCCATCCACCGTCTGGTGTTCATGCTGAACGCCGTCGGCCCGGAAGGCCCAAACCGCCGCCCCGGGAAGCGAGGACAACATGATCCGCCGGATCGAGTTGCCGATCGTGTGCCCGAACCCGCGCTCCAGCGGCTGGAGCAGGAACGATGCGCGCGCCCCGTTGGGGGATCGCTTCTGTTCCTCCATCGCTTCCGGAAGCACGAGACCGGCCAGATCTACCGACACCGTCATATGCACTTCACTCCATGTTTTTTGTTCAGCGACTTCCGCGGGCCGAATGCGGCCCCCGGCCTCGCAGGCCTACTTGCTGTAGAGTTCGACGATCAACTGTTCTTCCACGGCGAGCGGAATATCGGACCGGGACGGACGCTCGAGCATGCGCCCGCTCGCCTCGTCGTAGTCGACGCCCAGCCACGACAACTGGTCGCGCGACCGGCGATCCTCGATCGCCTCGATCACCACCGGCAGCTTTCGCGCTTTCGGCGCCATGGACACTTCCGCACCGGGTCCCACGGAATAGCTCGGCACGTCGACCGTCGCCCCTTCGACCCGCACGTGGCGGTGCCGGATGAGCTGACGCGCCGCCTTGCGAGATGGCGCGAAGCCGAGACGATAGACGATGTTGTCGAGTCGGCTCTCGAGCGCGACGAGCAGATTCTCGCCCGTGACGCCCGGGACGCGCGAAGCCTTCGTGAAGAGAGAGCGGAACTGCTTTTCCGCGAGTCCGTAGATCCGCTTCACCTTCTGCTTCTCCCGCAGCTGCACGGCGTATTCCGACTGGCGCCGGCGACGGCGGCCACCCCCGTGCTGACCGGGGGGAAACGCACGGCGCTCGATCGCGCACTTCTCCGTGAAGCAGCGCTTTCCCTTGAGAAAGAGCTTCTCTCCCTCGCGCCGGCACAGCCGGCAAACGGGCCCCGTATAGCGAGCCATCTACACCCTCCGCTTCTTCGGCGGACGGCATCCGTTGTGCGGAATCGGCGTCACGTCCTTGATCGAACGGATCGCGAGACCGGCCGCCTGCAGCGCCTGAATCGCGGACTCACGCCCCGACCCGGGGCCCTGCACCTCCACGTGGACTCGCCGCATCCCCATGCCGGCGGCCTCTCGTCCCACCGTCTCGGCCGCGATGGTGGCGGCGAAGGGCGTGGACTTCTTGGAGCCCTTGAAACCCGCCTTTCCGGCGCTGGCCCAGGCGACGGTGTCCCCCGTGAGAGTCGTGATCGTGATGATCGTATTGTTGAAGGTCGCCTTGATGTGGGCGACGCCCTCGGCATCGACCTGGCGCTTCTTTTTTCTTACCCGCTTTACCATTCCCTGCGCGTCCTCCGTTCGGACCGACCCTGGTTCCCGGCTCTACTTCCGGGGTGCCTTCTTCTTACCGGCCACGGCGCGCCGCGGCCCCTTCCGGGTCCGGGCATTCGTGTGCGTGCGCTGGCCGCGCACGGGCAGATTCCGCCTGTGCCGCATCCCGCGATAGCATCCGATGTCCATCAGACGCTTCACGTTCATCGAGTTTTCGGTACGCAGCGAACCCTCGACCTTGTAGTGGTTCTCGATGACCCGACGCAGCTTGTTGACATCGTCGTCGGACAGCTGGTAGACGCGAACGTCCCCATCCACGCCCGTCTCGGCCAGGATGTTGCGCGCCGTCGAGTGGCCGATTCCGTAGATGTACGTGAGGCCCACCTCGATCCGCTTGTTCCGCGGGAGATCGACTCCGGCTATACGTGCCATGTATTCCTGCCTATCCCTGCCGCTGCTTGTGCTTGGGATCTCGACTGCAGATCACCCGCACGACACCGCGCCGGCGGATGATCTTGCAATGCTCGCAAATGCGCCTGACACTCGAACGAACCTTCATGCTCCCGTCCTCTGGTGGCGGTTCGATGGCAGCCTCTTAAAATACCAGCCCGAACCGATCCGAACAAACTCCATCACTTGTAGCGGTACGTGATCCGTCCCCTCGTCAGGTCGTAGGGCGACAACTCGACCGCGACCCGGTCTCCCGGCAGGATCCGTATGTAGTTCATTCGAATCTTGCCGGAGACGTGGCAGACGATCTGATGCCCGTTCTCCAATTCCACGCGAAACATCGCGTTGGGAAGCGCCTCGGCGACCTCCCCCGTCATCTGGATCGGTTCTTCCTTCGCCAACTCAGGCCTCCCCTGCTGCTCGCGCCGGAGTCGCGACGCGCGTCAACACACGCGGGCCCTCCGACGTCACCGCGACGGTATGCTCGTAATGCGCGGAGAGGCGTCCGTCCCCCGTCACCACCGTCCATTCATCGTCGAGCGTCCGGATCTCCGGTCCACCCGCGTTGACCATCGGCTCGATGGCGATGACGAGCCCCGCCTGCATCCGGAACCCGCGGTTGCGCACGCCATAGTTCGGAACCTGCGGCTCCTCGTGAGGCGCCTCCCCCACGCCATGTCCCACAAGCTCGCGAATCACGCTGAAGCCCTCGGCTTCAACATGCGTCTGTATCGCCCAGCCCAGGTCGCCGAGCTGAGCCCCGGGGCGCGCCGCCTCGACACCTACGTCCAGTGCCGTTCGCGTCACGCCCAGGAGACGCGTCGTCGCCGGGGTCACCTCGCCCACGGGGATCGTCACGGCCGCATCCGCGAACAGACCATCGAGCTTGACGCCGACGTCGACGCTCACGATGTCGCCCGACTTCAATTCACGCCGGACCGACGGGATGCCATGTACGACCTCTTCGTTGATGCTCGTGCACAGCGTGGCCGGAAACCCGTACAGCCCCTTGAAGGCGGGGGTCGCGCCCGGGTGGTCGCGGATCATCGCCTCCGCCATCTCGTCCAGTGCCCCGGTGCTGCGCCCGGGGATGGCCTGCTCCGCCGCCATCTCGAGGACCTCCGCCACGATCGCCCCCGCGGCCGCGATGGCCTCGATCTGGGCAGACGACTTCAGCCGGATCAACCGGCCATCTCCGCCATGCGCAGCGTCTGGAAGAGACGGTCCCGCACGGTCTCCAGCGTTCCCGTCCCGTCCACCGCGGTCAATCCCGTCTCGGATCGAGCGTAGTAGGCGAGCAAAGGCTCGGTCTGAGCGCCGTAGACCGCGAGCCGGTTGCGAACGGTCTCGGCGCGGTCGTCCGAGCGTTGCACGAGGGCGGCCCCGCAGTCCGGACAGGCGGCGCCCTCGCCCACCGCACGCACGTGGGTCACGAGGCCGCACGCTCCGCATACCCGCCGCCCGGAAATGCGGTCGACGAGTTCTCCTTCCGGCGCCTCCAGCGACAGCACCGCGTCCAGCTCAATGTCCCGGTCGGCCAGCAGTTCGCCGAGCCCGTCGGCCTGAGGCACGGTGCGCGGGAACCCGTCGAGCACGAACCCCCCGCCCGCCTCCGAACCGTCGAACGCCTCGGCGACGAGTCCCAGGACGACGTCATCCGGCACGAGTTCGCCCGCTTCGTAGTAGGCGCGAACCCTCTCGCCGAGCGGAGTTCCGGCCTTAAGCGCCGCGCGGATCATGTCGCCGGTCGAGAGGCGCGGAACGCCGAACCGTTCGGCCAGGAATTCGCCCTGTGTGCCCTTCCCGGCGCCGGGAGGACCCATGATGATCAGCCGCATGCCCATCACATGTAGCGCTGTCTGCCGCGATACTTGACGCGACCCTTCTTCATGAATCCCTCGTACTGGCGCAGCAGGAGATGCTGCTGCAGTTGCTGCATCGTGTCGAGCGCGACGCCCACCACGATGAGCAGGGAAGTGCCGCCGAAGAAGAAGGTCTGAAGATCGAAGATCGAGAAGATCAGGTAGGGCAGCACCGCGATCAGCGCGAGGTAGACCGCGCCGGGCAGCGTGATCCGCGTGAGCACGTGATCGATGTAGTCCGCCGTCTTCGCGCCGGGCTTGACGCCCGGAATGAACCCGCCCTGGCGCTTCAGATTCTCCGCCAGATCCGTCGGGTTGAAGATGATGGACGTGTAGAAGTAGGTGAAGTAGACGATGAGAACGACGTACAGCACGTAGTACCACACCGTCCCCACCTGGAGCGCCTGGCTCATCTCGTATATGAACCGCCGCGCGCCGGAACTGCCCGGTCCGGGATTGCCCATGAACGCGGCGAGGGTCCCCGGGATGATGATGATCGACTGGGCGAAGATGATCGGCATCACGCCGGCGGAGTTGATCCGCAGGGGGATGAACGACCGTTGCCCTTCCCGGATTCGCCCCCTGCCCACGACCTTCCGCGGGATCTGCACCGGAATCTTGCGCTGTGCCATCGTCAGGGCGACGACCGCCGCCATGATGGCCACGAGCGTCGCCGCGAGGGCGGCGAGCTTGATGATCGAGATGCCGCCGGCCTGGTAGAGCTCGAAGGTATTGAGCACCGCTCCGGGGAAGCCCTGCAGGATCGAGAAGAAGATGAGCAGGGACATGCCGTTGCCGACGCCGCGCTCGGTGATCTGCTCGCCGAGCCACATGACGAACACGCCGCCGGTCGTGAGCATGAGCACGGTGAGAAGGCGAAAACCGAGACCGGGATCGAGAACCGCGCCCGGTTGAGCCTCGAGGAAGAGCGCGTACGTGTAGGACTGCCCGATGCACAGCACCACGGTGGTATAGCGCGTCCACTGCGTGAGCTTGCGGCGGCCCTCCTCGCCTTCCTTCTGCAGTTTCTCGATCGCCGGCATGACGGCGGCGAGGAGCTGGAAGAGAATGCTCGCCGAGATATAGGGCATGATGCCGAGAGCGAAGACGGTCGCCCGCTGCAGCCCGCCCCCCACGAAGAGGTCGTAGATGCCGAAGATCGTGCCCTGGAACTGGCCCGCGAGGGCCTGCAGAGCCACGACGTTCACCCCCGGCGTCGTGATGTGAGAGCCGAGACGATACAGGGCGAGGCAGAGCAGGGTGAAGAGGATCTTCGCCTTGAGCTCCGGCACCTTGAAGATGTTCGCCGCGGCAGCCGCCGCGTTCTGGCCGTTCGCCATCCCTTACTCGATCACCTGGGCGGTGCCGCCGGCCGCCTCGATCTTCTCGCGGGCGGAGGCACTGAAAGCGTGCGCGCGCACGTCGACCGCCCGTCCGACGTCTCCGCGCCCGAGGATCTTCACGGGGCGATCCGTGCCGCGGATGACGCCGCTCGCCCGCAACGCCCGGGGGTCGATCCCGCTGCCTTCCACGCGGTCCAGGTCCGAGAGGTTGACGATGTGCCACTGGGTTCGCCGGTGCGGCTTGAACCCGCGCTTGGGCGTACGCCGGTAGAGGGGCATCTGGCCACCCTCGAACCACGCCGGAATCGACGCGCCGCTCCGCGACTTCTGGCCCTTGTGGCCGCGCCCCGACGTCTTGCCCAGACCGGATCCGTGGCCGCGGCCGCGACGTTTCGCGGGCGACTTCGAACCGCGGGGCGGGGAGAGGTTGTCGAGCCCGATCCGCTCGCGTTCAGCCATCTTGTCCGACCTCCTCGACTTCGACGAGATGCGCCACCGCGTGGATCATTCCCCGTATCGCGCGGTTGTCCGGCTGCACCACCTGGTCCTGGTGGTGCCTGAGGCCGAGGGCGCGCAGGGTGTCGCGCTGCTTGCGCTGCGCTCCGAGACCGCTCTTGACCTGACGAATCTTCAGCTGCTCACCCACGCATGGCCTCCCGGATCGTGGCGACATCCACCCCGCGTTCAGCCGCGACCTGCTCGGGCGTGACGAGGTCCTGCAGTCCGCTCATCGTCGCACGAACGATGTTGAGCGGATTGTTCGTGCCGAGACTCTTCGTGAGGATGTCCTGCACGCCGGCGCACTCGAGTACCGCCCGGACAGGGCCGCCGGCGATGACGCCGGTTCCCGGACCGGCGGGCTTGAGCAGCACCTTGCCCGCGCCGTGGCGTCCGAGGATTTCGTGAGGGATGGTCCCGTTCACGATCGGCACGACGACCATGGCCTGGCGCGCCTGCTCGAACCCCTTGCGGATCGCCTCGGCGACCTCGTTCGCCTTGCCGAGGGCCATGCCGACGCGCCCCTGCCCGTCGCCGACCGCCACGAGCGCGGTGAACGAAAAGCGGCGGCCGCCCTTTACGACCTTCGAGACGCGATTGATGAAGATGACATTCTCCTTGAAGTTGTCACCGTCGTCGCGCCGTTTTCCCCCTCTTGCCCCTCTTGGCCCTCTTGCCATGAAGCCCTCTCGTTAGAAGCGGAGACCGCCGTCGCGGGCGCCTTCGGCAAACGCCCGCACGCGGCCGTGGTAGGGATACCCGCCGCGGTCGAATACGATCTTGCCCACATCGGCCGCGACCGCCTTCTCGGCGAGCGTCTTGCCGGCAAGATACGCGTCGGCGACCTTGCCGGAGCGCTCTCCCGCGTCGCCGTCCGCGCCAGCGAGGGTCGAGACACCGAGCAGCGTAACGCCGCGGTCGTCGTCCACCAGCTGGCCTTCGAGATGCCGCAGGCTCCGGAACACGACGAGGCGCGGCCGCCCGGCCGTTCCCCGGATCTTCTTCTTGATCCGGACGTGCCGACGCGTGCGCAGCCGATGCCTCTGTTTCGTCCGACCCCTGATGTCCATCGTCTTCCCTCTTGTCGGTTCGCCGATCAGGCTGTGGCCGTCGCCTTGCCGGCCTTGCGGCGCACATACTCGCCCACGTAGCGGATGCCCTTCCCCTTGTAGGGTTCGGGCGGGCGGATCGCGCGGATCTCCGCCGCCATCTGCCCGACTTTTTCCTTGTCGTTCCCCGCCACCTTGACCAGCGTCGGCGACTCGACACTCAACGCGATGCCCTCGGGCGGTTCGACGGTGACCGTATGGCTGTACCCGACGCTGAACACGACGTTGCCGCCATTCTGTTCCGCCCGGTATCCGACGCCGTGGATCTCGAGACGCTTCTCGTACCCCTGCGACACGCCCGTGACCATGTTGGCGATCAGGGACCGCGTGAGCCCGTGCAGGGCCCGGTGCCGCGCCTCGTCGGAGGCACGCTTCACGGTCACCACGCCCTCGGACTGCGTGATCTCCATGTCAGAGTCGAACGACCGCTCGAGCGCACCCCGAGGGCCCTTCACCGTCACATGCACCCCATCGATCCTCACCTCGACGCCGTCCGGGACGGGGATGGGCAGCTTTCCGATTCTCGACACGCTATCTGCTCCCTCGAGGGGGCGACCGCCGGCACCGACTCCCGGCAGCTCCGCTAGTAGATTCTCGCGATGATCTCGCCGCCGACGTGCTGCCGGCGGGCGTCGCGATCCGTCATCAAGCCGTTCGATGTCGACATGATCGCGATCCCCATGCCGGCCCGGACCTTGGGAATCGAGTTCGCGTCGACGTACTTCCTGAGGCCCGGCTTCGACACGCGTTCGAGCAGCCGAATCACGGGCCGGTCGTCCGACGTGTACTTGAGATACACGCGCAGGCGGCCGTGCCGGTTGTCGTCCAGCACCTTGTAGCCGCGAACGAAGTGGTTCTCCGCCAGGATCCTGGCGACCTCGATCTTGATCTTCGAGAGCGGGATGTCGACGCGCCGGTGTCCGGCCCGGCCGGCGTTGCGGATGCGCGTCAGCATGTCCGCGATCGGATCGGTCATGCTCATCTCACCAACTCGCTTTCCGAACGCCCGGGATCTCTCCGCGGAGCGCCTGCTCCCGGAAGCAGATCCGGCACAGACCGAACTTCCTCATGTAGGCGCGGGGCCGGCCGCAGCGATTGCAGCGTCTCACCGTGCGCGAACTGAACTTCGGCTTACGGTTCGCCTTCTCGACTAGTGCCGTCTTTGCCATTCAGCCCTTTCCCGCTAGATGACGACCGGGACCTCATCGCGAAACGGCATCCCCATCTCGCGAAGGAGGACGAGCGCCTCATCGTCCCGGTTGGTCGTCGTGACGAACGTGATGTTGAGACCGTGAATCTTGACGATCTCGTCGTAATCGACTTCGGCGAAGACCATCTGCTCCCGGATCCCCACCGTATAGTTGCCGCGCCCATCGAACGCCCGGCTCCGGAACCCCCTGAAGTCCCTGATACGGGGCACGGCCGTACTGATGAACCGGTCGAGGAACTCGTACATGCGGGCATTGCGAAGCGTCACCATCGTCCCGACCGGCATGCCTTCGCGCAGACCGAAATTCGAAATCGAGTTTCGCGCCCGCGTTACGACGGGCCGCTGGCCGCTGATCACGGCAATCTCGTTCGAGGCGGACTCGATCAGTCGGGGATTGTCCTTCCCTTCGCCGAGCCCGGCGTTGATCACGATCTTCTCGATCTTCGGGATCTGGTGCGGGTTCTCGAAGCCGAAGGTATCGGCAAGCTTCCCCCGGACCGTGTCCTCGTAGTGTTTCCGCAGCCGCGGCTTTCCGTTTTTCGAACTCATGCTGCTAGCCCGCCGTCGGGATGGGGTAGTCACAACGCTTGCAGATCCGCTCGATCGTGCCGTCCGCGTCACGCTGGCGGCGCACCCGCGCCGGCTCGTCGCACTGGGGACACAGCAGCATCACGTTCGAAACGCTGATCGGCTCTTCGTGGGTGACGATGCCGCCTTCCGTGACCCCGCCCCTCGCGTTGGCCACGGGACGCTTGTGATGCTTGCGCATGTTGACGTCCTGCACCACGACCAGTCCCCGCGAAGGGATCGTGCGCAGCACCTGGCCCTGGGCGCCGACGTAGTTGCCCGCGATCACCCGAACCGTGTCGCCGGCTCTCACGTTCAGTTTCTTCCGTGTCATCTTCGATTCAGATCCTCGTGCGCGGCGCTCAGATCACTTCGGGGGCGAGCGACACGATCTTCATGAACCTCTTCTCGCGGAGTTCACGCGCCACCGGCCCGAAAATACGTGTCGCGGTCGGCTCGCCCGCGTCGTTGATGATCACCGCCGCGTTCTCATCGAAACGGATGTAGCTGCCATCGCGCCGCCGGCTCTCCTTCGCCGTTCGCACGACGACGGCGCGAACCACCTCGCCTTTCTTCACGTTCCCGTGCGGGGTCGCGTCCTTGATCGTCGCGACGATCACGTCGCCCACGCGGGCGTACCGGCGGCGCGACCCGCCGAGGACCCGTATGCAGAGGGCCCGGCGGGCACCGGAATTGTCCGCGATGCGGACCATCGATTCCTGCTGAATCATCTCGTCGTGCCCCCGTTACTCCGGGCGCTGGACCAGCTCGAGCACGCGCCAGCGCTTGAGCCTGGAGAGCGGACGGGTCTCTTCGATCCGGACCACGTCACCTACCCGGTATTCGTTCTCTTCGTCGTGTGCCTGGTACCTCTTGCCGCGGCTTACCTGCTTGCCGTACAGCGGGTGCGCGAGCCGCCGCTCGACGGACACCACGACGGTCTTTTCCATGCGGTCGCTCACGACCGTGCCGAGCCGCACCTTGCGTCGGCCCTTCGTCGCCGATTGATCAGCCAACCTGCTTCTCCTCGTTACGCGCCCGCTCGACCTGCACTGTCTTCAACCGTGCGATCTCGCGACGCAACGTCTTCAGGAGCGACGGGTTCTCAAGTTCCTCGAACGCGGTCCGGTAGCGCAAACGAGCGATTTCGTCCTTCGCGCGCGTGAGTTCCTCGGCGAGTTCCTCGTCGGTGAATTCGCGAATCTCCATCGCGTCCATCGGCTGCTAGTCCTCCCGCTCCAGGAAGCGTGTCTTGACCGGAAGCTTCGCCGACGCCAGTTGCATCGCCCGCCGTGCGAGTTCGATGTCGACGCCCTCGAGCTCGAACATCACGCGGCCCGGCTTCACCGGCGCAACCCAGTATTCGGGGTTCCCCTTACCCTTCCCCATCCGGGTCTCGGCAGGCTTCTGCGTGAGCGGCTTATCCGGAAAGATGCGGATCCAGACCTTTCCGCCACGCTTGATGTGCCGCGTCATCGCGACTCGAGCGGCTTCGATCTGACGGTTCGTGATCCAGCCCGGTTCCACGGCCTGAAGCGCGTAGTCTCCGAACGAGACCTTGTTCCCGCGACGCGCCGCACCGCGCATGCGTCCCTTCTGCTGTTTCCGGTACTTGATCCGCTTCGGTTGCAGCATGTGTCTCTATCCTCGTCCGCGGCCCGCGCGTCGGCGACCGCCCGCGGTGTACGTCTGACCACGGCGGTCCTCCACGATCTCGCCGTGGAAAATCCACACCTTCACGCCGATCGTGCCGAACGTCGTTCGGGCCTGTCGCTCGGCGTAGTCGATGTCGGCGCGCAATGTGTGCAGCGGCACGCGTCCTTCGTGATAGCCCTCGGAGCGCGCAATCTCGGCCCCGCCGAGCCGCCCGCCGCACTGAATGCGGATGCCGCCGGCTCCGGCCCGCATCGCCGCCTGCACGGCCCGCTTCATCGCGCGCCGGAAGCTGATCCGCTGCGTCAGCTGATGGGCCACGTTGTCCGCCACGAGCTGAGCCTGGGTCTCCGGACGTCGAATCTCCTCGACGTTGACGGAAACCTCCGCCTCCGTCAGCAGGGCAAGTTCGTCACGCAGCTTGTCGACCTCGGCTCCGCGCTTGCCGATGACGACGCCGGGACGACCCGTGTGGATCGTAACGACAATCTTGGACGGCTTGCGCTCGATCTCCACCTGTGCGATCGCCGCGTGCCCGAGCCGCGCCTGCAGATACTTCCGCAGCTTCTCGTCTTCCGCGAGGAGCTTCGGGAACTCCTTGCCCTGCGCGTACCAGCGCGACCGCCACGGCTTCACCGCGCCGAGCCTGAATCCGTACGGGTGTGTCTTCTGGCCCATTAGTCTCTCGTGTCCACGACGACCGTCACATGACTGCTCCGCTTGAGCCGGGGGGTCGCCCTTCCGTAGGCGCGTGCCCGCCAGCGTCGGAGTGTCCTGCCTTCGTCCACGTACGCCTCGCGCACATAGAGTTCATCCACGTCCAGCGTTTCCCCGCCCTCGTCCGCCCTGTAGACGGCATTGGCGACGGCCGAGCGGAGCACCTTGCCGATGGAGCGTGCCGCCTTCTTCTTCGAGAATCGCAGGATGGCGTAGGCCTCGTTGACGTCTCGCCCTCGAATCTGGTCGATGACCAGACGCATCTTCCGGGCGGACATGCCGAGATTCTTCGCCCTGGCTGTCGCCTGCATCAGACTCTGCCCCTCCGGTCCCGCGCGGAACCGGCGTGCCCCCGGAAGGTTCGCGTCGTAGCGAACTCTCCGAGCTTGTGCCCCACCATGTTCTCCGTCACGTAGACCGGGATGAACTTGTTGCCGTTGTGCACAGCCAGCGTGTGTCCGACGAAATCCGGGCTGATGGTCGAAGCTCTGGCCCACGTCTTGATGACCGACTTGTCTCCGGAATCGTTCATCCGCTGCACCTTCATCAGCAGCTTCTCGTCGATGTACGGTCCCTTTCGCACGCTTCTCGGCATCGGATCTCCCGCTCCTACTTCGTGGCCCTGCCGCGCTTGCGGCCGCGCACGATCAGCTTGTCGCTCGGCTTGTGCTTCTTCCTCGTCTTGCGACCCTCCGGCTTGCCCCACGGCGAGACGGGCGGACGGCCGCCGGAACTGCGCCCCTCCCCACCCCCGAGGGGGTGATCCACCGGATTCATCGCCACGCCGCGCACCTTGGGCCGCCGGCCCTTCCACCGCGACCGGCCCGCCTTGCCGGATCGAATGAGTTCGTGGTCCACGTTGCCGACCTGCCCGACCGTGGCCCGGCACGATTCCGGCACCATGCGCATCTCGGTGCTGGGGAGCCGCAGCGTGACCGTTCCCCGCTCCTTCGCCACGACCTGGACGGACGCGCCGGCCGAGCGGGCGAGCTGCGCGCCCTTGCCGGGCACGAGTTCCACGCCGTGTACGACTGTCCCGAGCGGAACCTCCCGCAGCGGCAGGCAGTTCCCCACGTTCGGGTCGATCCCCGACCCCGAGAGGATGGTGTCACCGACGCCGAGACCTCGCGGGTGGAGGATGTAGCGCTTTTCCCCATCCGCGTAATGAATGAGCGCGATGCGGGCCGACCGATTCGGATCGTACTCGATCTCCGCGATGACGCCGGGCACGCCGTCCTTCCTGCGCTTGAAGTCGATGCGCCGGTAACGCCGCTTGTGGCCGCCGCCTCGCCTCCGGCTCGTGATATGTCCGTGATGGTTGCGGCCGGATTTCTTCGGCAGACCCTCCGTCAGCGACTTCTCCGGCTCGCTGCGGGTGATTTCCTCGAACGTCGATACGCTGCGGTATCGAGAGGCCGCCGTGACGGGCTTGAACTTGCGAATCGGCATCGATCAGGCTCCCTCCAGCACGTCGACCGGACCATCCGCGACTTCGATGATCGCCTTCTTCCAGTGCGGCCTGCGGCCCATCGTCCGCCCCATGCGCTTCTTCTTCCCCCGCACGTTCATCGTGCGTACGGAGGTGACTCGCCGTCCCTCGAAGATCGCCTCGAAGGCGCGGCGGATCTCGATCTTGTTCGCGTCCGGCGCCACCTCGAAGGTGTACTTGGGACGCGGTTCCAGCTCGCCGCGGTCGATCCGTGCCTGGAGACGCCGTCCCACGCCGTCGGTCCCCTCGGACTGAAGGCTGGTGGATGTCTTCTCCGTGAAGAGCGGACGCAGGATGACCTCGTTCGGCGCGCGCGTCATGCGTCACCTCCCCCGTCGGAGTCCCCGGCCGCCTCGAAGGCGGACGACTCGACGAGTACCAGGTCGGACCAGAGGATGTCGTACGCAGACGCCGCTCCCCATGGAAGCACCCGCACGCCGGGCAGGTTTCTCGCCGAGAGGTGGACGTCGGGTTTGTGACCGGCCGTAAGGAGAAGGACGTTTTCCGACTTGCGGCCGATGCTGGCCAGCAGAGCGGCGACGCGCCGGGTCTTCGGCGGATCGAAATCCAGAGGTTCGATAAGCGCGAGATCGCCGTTCATGGCTCTCGTGTTGAGTGCGGAACGGATGGCCAACCGACGGATCCGCTTCGGGACGCGCACCCGATAGGAGCGCGGCTGCGGGCCGAAGACGACCGAACCGCCGCGCCACAGCGCCGAACGGATCGAGCCGGCCCGGGCGCGGCCCGTCCCCTTCTGTCGCCAAGGCTTCCGCGATCCTCCGTGAACGGTCGACCGGGTCTTCGTCGACGCCGTCCCCTGTCGGCGGTTCGCGAGCACGGCGGTGACGACCTGATGGAGCACGTCCTCGTTGACCATGCCGTCGAACGGCGTCTCGGGCAGAGCCCGCTCGGCCCCAGCCGTGCCGTCGGAACTGTACGTCGGGACTTTCATCGGCCCGGCCTCACCATGACGAGGTTGTTTCGCCCGCCCGGGACGGAACCCTGAACGATCAGGAGGTTCTTTTGTGCGTCGACCCGAATGATCTTCCGGCTCATCGCCGTGCGCTGCGTCCCCCCCATGCGGCCGGCCATCTTCCGCCCCTTGATCACCCGGGACGGGTCCGTGCCGGCCCCGATCGAGCCGGGAGCCCTGAGAACGGACGTGCCGCCGTGGGAGCCGTGACCGCCGCCGAAGCCGTGCCGCTTCACGACGCCCTGGAACCCGCGACCCTTGGTCGTCCCCGTCACGTTTACCCGCGATCCGACATCGAACATGTCGACCGTGAGTTCCTGGCCCGGTTCGAGCTTCTCGCCCTCGAAGTCGAACTCGGCGAGGACGCGCGGTACGTAGTCGAGGCCGGCGCGCGCCGCGTGGCCCGCGGCCGGCTTCCGCGCGCGTCCTTCCTTCACGCGGCCGAAGCCCAGCTGCACGGCTTCGTAGCCGTCGCGCTCGGAGGTCTTGATCTGGACGACCGGACAGGGTCCGACTTCCAGCACGGTGACACCGACGGCCTTCCCGTCGTCGTCAAAGATCTGCGTCATGCCGATTTTGCGGCCGATCAACCCGGGCATCTCGCTACTCGACTTTGATTTCCACGTCGACGCCGGCGGCGAGATCCAGCTTCGTCAGCGCGTCGATCGTCTGCGGACGGGAGTCGTGGATATCGATGAGCCGCTTGTGCGTCTTCAGTTCGAACTGTTCCCGCGACTTCTTGTCCACGTGAGGACTTCGCAGGACCGTGAACAGCTGGCGGCGCGTCGGAAGCGGGATCGGCCCGCTGACGGACGCACCGGTCTTCTGCGCGGTCCGAACGATGTCCGCCGCCGTCTGGTCGATCACGGCTGGATCGAATGCCTTCAGCCGAATCCGAATCTTCTGCGCCATATCCGTGCGCCGTCTCGTTTTCCGGGGCTGTCCGCTAGTCGTGGATGGCGGTGACGACCCCGGCGCCCACCGTCCGGCCTCCCTCGCGGATCGCGAACCGGAGGTTCTCCTCCATCGCGATCGGCGCGATCAGCTCCACCGCCATGTTCACATTGTCACCCGGCATCACCATCTCCACCCCCTCGGGCAGCTCCGCCGAGCCCGTCACGTCCGTCGTCCGGAAGTAGAACTGGGGACGGTACCCGTTGAAGAACGGCGTATGCCGACCACCCTCGTTCTTCGTCAACACGTACACCTCCGCCGAAAACTTCCGGTGCGGCGTGATCGACTGCGGGTGCGCGACCACCATCCCGCGCTCCACCTCCGTCTTCGCCACACCTCGAAGCAGAAGTCCCGCGTTGTCCCCCGCCTGGCCCTCGTCCAGGATCTTCCGGAACATCTCCACCCCCGTCACCACCGTCTTCTTCTCCGAGCCCAGGCCCACCAACTCCACGCCCTCGCCCGTCTTCACCACGCCACGCTCGATCCGGCCCGTCACCACCGTCCCCCGGCCCGTGATCGTGAACACGTCCTCCACAGGCATCAAAAACGGCTTGTCCGTCGCACGCTCCGGAACCGGTATGTAGCTGTCCAACGCATCCATCAACTCCCCGATGCACGCCGTCTCCGACGCCCCGGGATCCCCGCTCTCCAACGCCTGCAGCGCCGAACCCCGCACCACCGGCACGTCATCGCCGGGAAACTCGTACTCGCTCAGCAGCTCCCGAACCTCCAACTCCACCAGGTCCAGCAACTCCTCGTCGTCGACCTGGTCCACCTTGTTCAAAAACACCACGATGTACGGCACGTTCACCTGACGGGCCAGCAAAATGTGCTCCCGAGTCTGAGGCATCGGCCCGTCCGCCGCCGACACCACCACGATCGCCCCGTCCATCTGCGCCGCGCCCGTGATCATGTTCTTCACGTAGTCCGCGTGACCCGGACAGTCCACGTGCGCGTAGTGACGACCCTCCGACTCGTATTCCACGTGCGCCGTCGCGATCGTGATCCCACGCTCCCGCTCCTCCGGAGCCTTGTCGATCTGATCGAACGCCACGTACTCCCCGTAGCCCTTCTGTGCCTGTACCTGCGTGATCGCCGCCGTCAGCGTCGTCTTCCCGTGGTCCACGTGTCCGATCGTCCCCACGTTCACGTGCGGCTTCGTTCGCTCGAACTTTTCCTTCGCCATCGCCCCTCGTTCTCCTGTGTCTCGTCTGCGGCCTGCTCGCGGACGGGCCCTTCGCGCCGTCCTACGAACCGTTGGCGGAGACGATCTCCGCCGTCTTGGAGCCGGGAACTTCCTCGTAGTGCGAAAACTGCATGGTGTAGACCGCGCGACCCTGGCTGATCGAACGCAACGAGGTCGCATAGCCGAACATCTCCGAGAGCGGCACGGACGCCCCGACGACCTGGGCCGACGAACGCTGCGTCATGCCGCCGATCTTGCCCCGCCGACTGGAGAGGTCTCCCATCACATCCCCGAGATAGTCGTCGGGTGTCACGACCTCCACGTTCATGACGGGCTCGAGCAGCACCGGCTGCGCCTTGCGCGCGCCTTCCTTGAGCGCGATCGAGCCCGCGATCTTGAAGGCCATCTCGCTGGAATCAACCTCGTGGTAGGAGCCGTCGATCAGGGTGGCCTTGATGTCGATGATCGGGTAGCCGGCGACGATCCCGGAATCCAGTGCCTCGCGAATCCCCTGTTCGACCGAGAGCACGTACTCGCGGGGCACGTTTCCGCCCCGGATCTCGGAGTCGAAGATGAAGCCGCCGCCGGGATCCGTGGGCTCGAGGTTGATGATCACGTGCCCGAACTGCCCGCGGCCGCCGGACTGCCGGACGAAGCGGCCTTCCACCTTGCGGACGGCCTTGCGGATCGTCTCGCGATAGGCCACCTGCGGACGCCCGACGTTCGCGTTGACCCTGAACTCGCGCTGGAGCCGGTCGACGATGATCTCGAGATGGAGTTCGCCCATCCCGCTGATGATCGTCTGCCCCGTCTCATCGTCGGTGTACACGCGGAATGTCGGATCTTCCTCGGCCAGCTTCCCGAGCGCCCCCGACAGCTTCTCCTGGTCCGCTTTCGTCCGGGGCTCGATCGCCACGCGGATCACGGGCTCGGGGAAGCTCATCGACTCGAGCACGATCGGATCGGTCGCCGACGAGAGCGTATCTCCCGTCCGCGTATGCTTGAGTCCGATCGCGGCCGCGATGTCGCCGGCGAACACCTCGTCGCGCTCCTCGCGCTTGTTCGCGTGCATCTGGAGCAACCGCCCGAAGCGCTCCTTCCGTCCTCTGGACGAATTCAGCGCCTTCGAGCCGGCTTTCGCCGTCCCGGAATAAACTCTGAAGTAGGTCAGACGCCCCACGTACGGATCGGTCGCGATCTTGAACGCGAGGGCCGCAAACGGCGCCTCTTCGTCGGCCGCACGCTCGACCTCCGTCTCGTCCTGCTGCGGGAGGTGGCCGGTGACGGGCGGGACATCGAGAGGAGAGGGGAGGAAGTCGATCACGGCGTCGAGCAGGCGCTGTACGCCTTTGTTCTTGAAGGCGGAGCCACACAGGATCGGCGTGATCCCGTTGGCCAGCGTCGCCTTCCGCACCGCGCCGCGGATTTCAGCCTCGGTGAGTTCTTCGCCTTCGAGGTACTTCTCGAGCATGGGTTCGTCGTATTCCACCGCGGCCTCGATGAGGGAGTTCCGCAGCTCCGCCACCTGGTCCGCGAGGGCGTCCGGCACCGGGCCTTCGGTCCAGCGCGCGCCCAGAGACTCATCGTCGTAGACGACCTTGACCTCGCGAATGAGGTCCACCATGCCCGTATAGAGTTCACCCTCGCCGAGAGGGATCTGAAGCGGCTGCGCGTTCGCGCCCAGGCGGTCGCGCATCATCCGGACGACGTTCATGAAGTCGGCGCCGACGCGGTCCATCTTGTTGACGAACGCGATGCGCGGGACACCGTACTTGTCGGCCTGCCGCCATACCGTCTCGGATTGCGGTTCCACGCCGCCGACGGCGCAGAAGAGAGCCACGGCGCCGTCGAGCACGCGGAGGCTGCGCTCCACCTCCACGGTGAAGTCGACGTGCCCCGGCGTGTCGATGATGTTGATACGGTAGGGTTCGCCGTCGTGCGTCCAGTTACAGGTGGTGGCGGCCGACGTAATCGTGATGCCGCGTTCCTGCTCCTGCTCCATCCAGTCCATCGTCGCGTCGCCGTGATGCACTTCGCCCAGGCGATGCGTCCGGCCGGTGTAGAACAGCACCCGTTCGGTCGTCGTCGTCTTTCCGGCATCGATGTGCGCCATGATGCCGATATTCCGAAGCCGCTCGAGCGGCGTTCTTCTCTCCATGAGTCGATCTATTGATCTCTATCTGTCGAGCCTCGGGTGCCGGACGGACTCATCACCAGCGGTAGTGCGCGAACGCCTTGTTCGCGTCCGCCATCCGGTGCACGTCCTCCTTCTTCCTCACCGCGCCTCCGTCGCCGCGAGCGGCGTCGAGCAGTTCGCCGGCGAGGCGCTGCGCCATCGTCTTGCCGGAGCGGGCGCGCGAGTACTGCACGAGCCATCGGCGTGCGAGCGAGTCGCGCCGCCGGTACGACACTTCCATCGGAACCTGGTACGTCGCGCCACCGACGCGCCGACTGCGAACCTCGAGAATGGGCTTCGCGTTCTGCAGCGCCTGCCGAAACACGTTCATCGCCGGCTGCCCGGTCTTCATTTCGATGTTCTGCATCGCATCGTAGAAGATCCGCTCGGCGAGGGACTTCTTTCCGTCCAGCATCAGCATGTTGATGAACTTCGTGACCTCCGTGCTCCCGTATCGGGAGTCCGGAATCACTTCACGCTGTTCGGCACGGTTTCGTCGTGACATCTCGTTTCGCCATATCCGGCTCCGGGTTCATCCGGAGACTTCGCAATAAAGCCCGGCCACGGACTCCGAGGCCGGGCCCAACGGTGTTCGGCCCGCTCGAATTTCCGCAGGATCCCGAGCTATTTCCTCTTCTTCGAACCGTACTTCGACCGGCCCTGGTTCCTGTCGTCCACGCCCGACGCGTCGAGGGTCCCGCGGATGATGTGATACCGCACGCCCGGCAGGTCCTTCACCCGTCCGCCCCGGATCAGCACGATGCTGTGTTCCTGGAGGTTGTGGCCCTCGCCTCCGATGTACGCGGTGACTTCGTATCCGTTCGTGAGTCGCACGCGGGCGACCTTCCGCAGGGCCGAATTCGGCTTCTTCGGCGTCGTGGTGTACACGCGCGTGCACACGCCGCGCTTCTGGGGGTTCCCCTCCAGCGCCGGCGCCTTGCTCTTCTTCCGGACCTTCCTGCGGCCCTTGCGGACCAGTTGATTGATGGTCGGCATTCCGCTCCATCGCTCCCTTCGGCCGCACCGGTGCGCCGATCACCGAACTCGGGGCCCGGCCGTTGGGGGTAAAAAAATCGGGGACGGATCCGAACCGCCCCCGCGGCGACTGCCGACCGGTCGGTCGACAGACAAGAGAGAGTAGTCTTGAAGCCTCTCCGTGTCAAGCAACTTCCGTCGCCGGGAGGGGGCGCGGAGATCCCGTAAACGCACCCCCTGCTTCGGCGTCGGACGGACGTCAGGTCGTCATGACCGCGCCTTCCTCCGCCACCGCGGCCTCGTCTTCCTCGGCCTGGTCCCGCAGGTCCGAGAAGAGACTCCGGGGCATCTCCTCGGGCACGACCCTGCGCCGCATGGAGTCGATCTGCGCTTTCAGGGCGTCGTCCACGAGGAATTCGATATCGGAGAAGCGGTGCGTCCCCGTTCCCGCCGGGACCAGATGCCCGATGATGATGTTCTCCTTGAGTCCCCTGAGGCGGTCCTTCGCTCCACGCACGGCGGCGTCCGTAAGCACGCGCGTCGTCTCCTGGAAGGAAGCCGCACTGATGAAGGACTCGGTGGTCAGGCTCGACTTCGTGATTCCGAGCAGGATCGGCTCCGCCCGCGGCGGCTTGCCTCCGCTCTCCAGCACCTCGCGCGTCGCGTCGCGGAACTCCATGCGGTCCACATGCTCGCCCTCGAGGAATTCCGTGCCGCCCGGATCCGTGATACGGACTTTCTGCAGCATCTGACGCACGATCACCGCAATATGCTTGTCGTTGATCCGCACGCCCTGCAGGCGGTAGACCTCCTGGATCTCGTTGAGCAGATACTCCTGCACCGCCCGGGGCCCCCGGACGCGCAGGATGTCGTGCGGATTCACCGGACCCTCGGACAGCCGGTCGCCCGCCCGCACGAGGTCTCCCTCGTGCACGCGAAGGTGCTTGCCGACGGGGATCTGGTACACCATCTCCTCGCCGTCATCCATGGTCACGATGATCTCGCGCTTCCCGCGCTTGATCCCGCCGAACGAGACGCGCCCGTCGACCTCGGTAATCGTCGCGGGATCCTTCGGCCTCCGCGCCTCGAACAGCTCGGCGACCCGCGGCAGTCCACCCGTGATGTCGCGCGTCTTGTAGGCCTCGCGGCTGATCTTGGCGAGCGTCTCCCCCGCGTTGACGGCCTGTCCATCCTGCACGAGCAGCTGCGTGCCGACCGGCACGATGAACTCGCGCAGCTTGGCGCCCTTCCCCGTCACGATGTTGATGACGGGGTGGAGCTTCTTCTCCCGGTCGTCGATGATGACCTGCTGACGCCGTCCCGTCGCCTCGTCGAGTTCCTCGCGGACCGTTTCTTCCGGCACGATGTCCGTGAACCGGATCTTCCCTTTCTTGTCCGCGACGATGGGTTCGGAGTACGGATCCCAGCCGAAGAGCAGATCCCCGTGCGCCACGTCGGTGTCGTCCTTGACGAAGAGCGTCGCCCCGTAGGGGATGGCAAGCCGCGAAAGGATGCGGTCGTCCGGCGTCTTCATGAGGAGTTCGCCCTCGCGACTGGTGACGATCGTATCGCCTGACGGACTCGTGACCGTCGTCACGCGCTCGAACGCGATCCGGCCTTCGAGCTTGGAGCGCCGCTGGGTCTGCGCCGCGATGCGTGCCGCCGTCCCGCCGATATGGAAGGTTCGGAGCGTAAGCTGCGTCCCCGGTTCGCCGATCGACTGCGCGGCGAGAATCCCCGCCGCCTCCCCGAGATCGACGAGTTCCATCGTCGCGAGATTGCGGCCGTAGCATTGCTGACAGATGCCGCGCCGGGATTCGCACGTGAGGACGGATCGGATGCGCACCTGCTGGACACCGCTCTCATCGATGGCCCGGGCCCGGGCCTCCGTGATCATATCCCCGGCCTCGACGATGACTTCATCGTCGATGGGGTCGATCACGGCTTCCGCCGCGATGTTGCCGGCGACACGGTCCGACAGCGGCTCGATGATGTCCTCACCCTCCTTGAGCGCCGTCACATCGAGACCGAGGACCGTGTTGCAGTCTTCCTCGATGATCGTGACATCCTGCGCCACGTCGACGAGCCGCCGCGTGAGATAGCCGGCGTCCGCCGTCTTGAGGGCGGTGTCGGCGAGCCCCTTCCGCGCGCCGTGCGTCGAGATGAAGTACTCGAGCACGCTGAGGCCCTCCCTGAAGTTGGAACGGATCGGGCTCTCGATGATCTCGCCGATGCCGCCGGTCAACTTCTTCTGGGGCTTGGCCATCAGACCCCGCATCCCCGCGAGCTGGCGGATCTGGTCGCGGGAACCCCGGGCGCCCGAATCGAACATCATGAAGATCGGATTGAAGCCGTGTCTCGATTGCTGGAGGCCGCGGACCATCGCGTCGGCGACATCGTTGTTCGCGTGGGTCCAGGCATCGATCACCTTGTTGTACCGTTCCCCGAAGGAGATCACGCCGCGGTGGTACGCCTTCGTGAACCGGTTCACGTCCTCCTGGGCCTCGCCGAGGATATCCTGCTTCTCGGCCGGGATCTCCATGTCGTCGAGTCCGATGGAAACGCCGGCCTTCGTCGCGTTGCGGAACCCGAAGTCCTTGAGTTGATCGAGGAACGCCGTCGTGTCCTCGAGCCCCGCGAGACGGAACGACCGGAAGACGAGGTCTCCCAGCGCGCCCTTGCCCAGCGTTTCGTTCACGTACGGTACCCGGGAGGGCAGGATCGCGTTGAACAGCGCCCGTCCCACGCTGGTCACGACCCACTCCCGCTCGACCTGGCCGTTGTCGGCCTCTTCTTCGACGAGCAGCCGAATCGGCAGGTGGTAGTCCGGCGTCCCTTCCGGCGAGCGCAGATATCCCGCCTCGAGCGCCATTTCAACCTGATCCGCGTTCGCGAAGTGAGGGAGATCCGACCCCGCCCCATGCTCGTCGAAGTCCGGTCGGACCTTCGTCATGTAGTAGCAGCCGAGGACCATGTCCTGGGACGGCGAGGCGATCGGCCGGCCGTTCGCGGGCTTCAGAATGTTGTTGCTCGACAGCATGAGGATCCGCGCCTCGAGCTGCGACTCGAACGACAGCGGAACGTGCACCGCCATCTGGTCGCCGTCGAAGTCCGCGTTGAACGCCGCGCACACGAGCGGGTGAATGCGGATGGCCTTCCCCTCCACGAGCACGGGCTCGAAGGCCTGGATCCCCAGCCGGTGAAGCGTCGGGGCCCGGTTCAGGAGGACCGGGTGATCCTTGATGATGTCCTCGAGGACCTCGTAGACCGTCGGGTCTTCGAGTTCGACGAGCTTCTTGGCGCGCTTCACCGTCTCGGCGTGCAGCCGCCGCTCGAGTTCGTGGACGATGAACGGCTTGAACAGCTCGACGGCCATCTTCTTCGGGAGCCCGCACTGGTGCAGACGGAGTTCCGGACCCACGACGATGACGGACCGGCCGGAGTAATCGACGCGCTTTCCGAGCAGATTCTGCCGGAACCGGCCCTGTTTGCCCTTGAGCATGTCCGACAGGGACTTGAGCGGTCGCTTGCCCCTTCCGCGAATCGCCTTGCCGCGCCGCCCGTTGTCGAACAGCGCGTCCACCGCCTCCTGGAGCATGCGCTTCTCGTTGCGCAGGATCACCTCCGGCGCGCGCATTTCCAGCAGCTTCTTGAGCCGGTTGTTCCGATTGATCACGCGACGGTAGAGATCGTTGAGGTCCGATGTCGCGAATCGGCCGCCGTCCAGCGGGACGAGGGGACGCAGATCCGGCGGAATCACCGGAATCACGTCCATGATCATGTGCTCGGGGCTGTTCCGCTTGGAGACTTCGTCGTCGCTGTTGCGGATCGCGTCGATCACCTTGAGCCGCTTGAGCTTCTTCTTCTTCCGGTGCTTCGAGGTTTCATGCACGACCTCGTAGCGCAGCTGCTCGGCGAGCTCGTCGATGTCCAGCTGTCCGAGCAGCGTCCGGATCCCTTCCGCCCCGATTTCGGCGCGGAAATGGGTGTCCCCCTCTTCGCGCGCCTTGTCTGTCAGATCCCAGTACTCATCCTCTTCCAGCACCTGCTTGAACTCGACATCCTGCCGGCCGGGCTCGGTGACGACGTGCGCGGCGTAGTAGATGACCTTCTCGAGATCCCGCAGCTTCATCCCGAGCAGGTAGCCCATCTGGGATGGCAGGGTCTTGAAGAACCAGATATGGGCCACGGGCACCGCGAGTTCGATGTGCCCCATCCGCTCCCGCCGAACCTTGGAGAGCGTAACCTCGACCCCGCACTTGTCGCATATGTGGCCGCGGTACCGGATCCGCTTGAACTTCCCGCAGTGGCACTCCCAGTCCTTGACCGGCCCGAAAATGCGCTCGCAGAAGAGGCCGTCGCGCTCCGGCTTGAACGACCGGTAGTTGATCGTCTCCGGCTTCGTGACCTCTCCGTGACTCCAGGAACGGATCTCCTCGGGGGAGGCGAGCTTGATCTGGATCCAGTCGAACTCGGACGAACCGGCACTGCGATTTCGCGGAAAATCGATCATCTGTCACCCTCTTGATTCGCTAGAACAGCGGCTCCGACTCGTCGCCGCCGAGCGTCACGCTGAGCCCCAGCGCCTGCAGTTCCTTGACGAGCACGTTGAAGCTCTCGGGCACCCCCGGCTTGGGCAGGTTGTCGCCCTTCACGATCGCCTCGTACACCCGGCTCCGTCCCGTCACGTCATCCGACTTGACCGTCAGCATCTCCTGCAGCGTGTGGGCCGCGCCGTAGGCTTCCAGCGCCCACACCTCCATCTCGCCGAAGCGCTGCCCTCCGAACTGCGCCTTGCCGGCCAGCGGCTGCTGGGTGACGAGGCTGTACGGACCGATGGAGCGCGCATGGATCTTGTCGTCGACGAGGTGCGAGAGCTTCATCATGTAGATCTCGCCGACCGCGATATCCGCTACGAACTCTTCGCCCGTGCGGCCGTCGCGCAGCCTCATCTTGCCGTTCGAACGCAGCCCCGCGCGCTCCATGAGCTCGACGACGGCCGCGTCCACTCCCGACGTGATCCTGCGCTGCCCCGAGAGCTGAGCGGTCTGCGGCCAACCCTCGGACCGCAGCTTCGCCGCCGTCGTCGCGCCCGAAACATCGCGCACGACCCGGAGGACGAAGGAGGCCAGACTCCGCAGGTACGAGGCGAGTTCGCCTCCTCCCTCGAGATAGGCGTCGAGCGTGCGTCCGAGGCTGGCCGGATCCGAAGCTCGATCGTCTCCCTCCCGGGCCTGGATCTCGCTGACGAGCGTCTGAATCGTCTCGTAGGACAGTTCGGGCGGTGCCACGTCCGATCCGAGCGTACGAGCCGCCCAGTAGGCGCCCCCGATTTTCAGCAGCGCGCCGATCTCATGCTCCGTCGCTCCCTGGAAGACGGGCGTATTCGCCTCGAAGCCGAGCGCCCGGGCCGCCCAGCCCAGCGTGGTCTCGAGGATCTGTCCGACGTTCATCCGGCTCGGTACGCCGAGCGGGTTGAGTACGATTTCTACGGACTGTCCGTCGGGCAGGACCGGCATGTCCTCTTCGGGAACCACGCGGGCGATGATGCCCTTGTTCCCGTGCCGGCCGGCCATCTTGTCTCCCACCGAGATCTTTCGCTTCTCCGCGAGGTAGACCTTCACGAGCTGGACGACGCCCGGGGACAACTCGTCGGGCTGGAAGATCTTGTCGATCCCCTCTTCCGTACGCTCGCGTATCCGTTCCACCCGCGTGCGGGCCTCGGCCTCCACACGGCGGATCAGGTCGTTCGACTTCTCCGTCTTCACCTTCAGCGTCGAAAGGTCGATCTCTCCCAGGTCGATGCTCCGGAGCTTCGTCTTCGTCAGCTTCGTGCCCTCGGCGAACAGCGGTTCGAGGGAGCCCCGGCCGAGGCACAGAACCACCGTCTCCCCCTGAAGCAATTCGAGGATCTCTTCATCGCGGGCTTCCATCACCCGTGCGATTTCCTCGCGCTCGCTCTCGCGCAGTTCGGCGATGCGCTCGCCGTGCTCCCGTTCCAGCAGCGGGTCGTCGATTCGCCTCGAGAATATCTTGACGTCGATCACGGTCCCCTCGACGCCGGGAGGGACGCGGAGCGAACTGTCCTTCACATCCTTCGCCTTCTCCCCGAAGATCGCCGTCAGCAGCTTCTCCTCGGGCGAAAGCTCGGTCTCCCCCTTCGGCGTGATCTTCCCGACGAGGATGTCCCCCGAGCGGACCGCCGCGCCGATGCGGACGATCCCGCGATCATCGAGGTCGACGAGCGCTTCCTCGGCCACGTTGGGGATCTCGCGCGTGATCTCCTCCATCCCGCGTTTCGTGTCGCGGACGTGGAGTTCGAGCTCCTGGATGTGGACCGATGTGTAGACGTCGCCCTTGACCAGCTTCTCGCTGATCACGATGGCGTCCTCGAAATTGTGTCCGAACCAGGGCATGAAAGCGACGAGCGCGTTACGTCCGAGCGCGAGGGAGCCGCCATCCGTGCCGGCTCCGTCGCCGATCACGTCGCCCGCTTCCACGCGGTCGCCGACCCGGACGATCGGCCTCTGGTTGATCGCCGTGTCCTGATTCGTACGCCAGAACTTCCTCAGTCGATAGGAGTCGTACTGGGTGAGCCGGGCGAGGGGGATCTCGCCGGCCGCCCGCCGGGGCTTGCCGGTGTCGACCTCTACCTCGTCCGCCGTGACCCGCGTCACCGTCCCGGCTCGGCGGGCAAGCACGACCGCGCCGGAGTCCCGGGCCACCTTGCCCTCCAGACCCGTGCCCACGAGCGGACGCTCCGGGAAGAGAAGCGGCACGGCCTGCCGCTGCATGTTCGATCCCATCAGCGCCCGGTTCGCGTCATCGTGCTCGAGGAACGGAATGAGCGCCGGCGACACGGCCACGAGCTGGTCGGGCGCGACGTCCATGAAGTCGATCTCCTCGGGCGGCAGCAGCGGGTAGTCGTCGCGCCGCCGGCAGAGGACGAGCGAGCGGGCGAACGTCCCATCGGGGTTCAGCTCGGCGTTCGCCTGCGCGACCGCGTATTCCTCCTCTTCGCTCGCCGAGAGCCAGACGATTTCATCCTGGGAGACCCGTTCGTTGACCACCCTGCGGTAGGGGGTCTCGAGGAAGCCCAGTTCGTTCAGGCGGGAGTACGTGGTCACGGAAGTGATGAGCCCGATGTTCGGGCCTTCCGGCGTCTCGATGGGACACATGCGCCCGTAGTGCGAGTAGTGTACGTCCCGCACTTCGAAGCCGGCACGCTCCCGCGTCAGCCCGCCCGGACCGAGCGCGCTGAGGCGTCGCTTGTGCGTGAGTTCCGAGAGCGGGTTCGTCTGGTCCATGAACTGGCTGAGCTGCGAGCTCCCGAAGAAAGCCTGGATGACGGCGCTCACCGTACGCGCGTTCACGAGGTCGTCGATCGAGATCTTCTCGGGATCGCTGTTGATCGACATCCGCTCGCGGACCAGGCGGGCCATACGCGACAGCCCGACGGAAAACTGGTTCGCGATGAGTTCTCCGATGGACCGCACGCGGCGGTTCCCGAGATGATCGATGTCGTCCGTGTAACCGCGGCCCTCGTGCAGTTCGACCAGGTAGCGGATGATCGCCACGAAGTCGGATGGGTCCAGCACCACGAGATCGCCCGCGGGGATCTCGAGGCCGAGCAGCCGATATACGTCCTTGAGCCGGTGGTTGATCTTGTGTCGTCCCACCCGACCCAGGTCGTAGCGCTTGGGGTTGAAGAAGAGGCGATCGAGCGCGCCCCGGGCCGTCGCCAGGTTCGGCGCTTCGCCGGGCCGGACGAGAGAATAGATGGAGTGCAGCGCGGCCGCCTCGCTCGCGGTCGGATCCTTCGCGAGCGTGTTGCGCAGCAACGGCGACTCACCGCGGGGACCGCCCGTGAACACCAGGGCTTCGCGAGCCTTCTCTCCCTTGAGCTTCGCGAACAGGCTCGAATCGAAGCGCGCCCCCTTCTCGGCCAGGACTTCTCCTGTGTCCTCGTCGACGACATCGGCGGCGAGCTGCGGACTCGAACTCCAGTCGCGGCGCATCGCGAGATCCTCGTAGGTCCCGCGCAGCGGGACGAAGGTCGCGCTCGAATACACCTCGACCTCCGAAACACCCGCGCGCACGAGGCGCTCGAGGGCTTCTTCGCTCAACATCTCCCCGCGGCGCACGATGAAGGCATCTTCCTCTTCGAACACCTCGACGCTCGCGACCTCGCGGTCCAGGATGCGCTGCACCAGCTCCGCGTCGAGCCGGTCGCCGAGGGCCGCCACCGGCTCCCCGCCATCCGCGCCCGGAAGATCGTTCGCCAGCCAGTGCGGGGCGTCCGGCACGGGCTCGTAGCCGTGCAGTTCCAGCGCCTCGGGATCCTCTTCGAAGTCGGGGTTCGCGATGCTCCGGGCCACCAGCGTGCCCGTTACCTCGCGGTGCGTCGACGACTCCTCGTCATCGTCCGTGTCGATCGGGACGTGCCGGCGTCGGCAGAAGCACTCGAGGATGTCCACGTCCCGCCCGTAGCCGAACGCCCTCAGCAGAGCGGTGGCGGGGAATTTCTTCTTCTTGTCTATGTGGACGTGGATCACGTCGTGGATGTCGAGGGTGAACTCGACCCACGACCCGCGGAACGGGATGATCCGGGACGAGAAGAGACGCGTGCCGTTGGGGTGCAGCGTCTCCTCGAACACGACGCCGGGGGAACGGTGAAGCTGGCTCACGATGACCCGCTCCGCCCCGTTCACGACGAACGTTCCCTGCTCCGTCAGGAGCGGCAGATCCCCGAGATAGACTTCCTTCTCCAGGATATCGCCCGGACGCTTCTCGTCGTCCTTCCCCACCGTCTCGAAGATGACCAGCCGGAGCCGCGCCTTCAGCGGGGCGGAGTAGGTCATGTCGCGCTCGATGCACTCCTCGACCTCGTACTTCGGCTCTCCGAGCGAGTAGCTGACGAACTCCAGCGAGAAGTTCTCGTTGACGTCCGTAATGGGGAAGATCTCCCGGAAAACCCTCTCGAGACCGAGGTCCCGGCGTTGCTCTTCCTTCGTCTTCGATTGCAGCAGACGCTCGAACGCCTCGCGCTGCACATCCAGAAAATGCGGCATGTGCATCGGGCGGGCGAGCTTGTCGAACGAGACCGCGGGTCTGCCGTTGACCGTCAAATCGTACCTCCCGCGGGGAACCCCGCGAGTACATGGGAGATGCGGAAATACCGGGCAGCGCCCGCAAGCGGTCGCGCCGGTTCGTGCACGGTGTGAAGTCGGACCCCCGCGTCATCGGTCCGGCTGCGGTCCCTCCGCAGTCCGGAGCCGATCGGATGATCGACGCCGGGGCGTGCCACGCTCTTCAGCGCGGCTACTTGAGATCCGCCGTGGCGCCCTGCTCTTCGAGCTTGGCCTTGATCTCCTCCGCCTCCTCCTTGGACACGCCTTCCTTCACGGGTCCGGGGGCGTTGTCGACGACGGCCTTCGCCTCCTTGAGACCCAGGCTCGTCACTTCGCGCACGACCTTGATCACCTGGATCTTCTTGCTGCCCACCGCCGTGAGGAGGACGTCGAACTCCGTCTGCTCCTCCTCGGCGGCGTCACCTCCGCCACCGGGAGCGGCGGCGACGGCGACCGGCGCGGAGGCCGACACGCCGAAGGTTTCCTCCATTTTGTCTTTCAACTCGGCGGCTTCGAGCACCGTCAGCGAGCCGATCTGCTGCAGAAGATCGTCGATTTTGGACATGTTCTTCCGTTCCCTGGATCCTGTATCCGTTCCGCATGTCCGCACGTCACGGGCATGCGTCCCACTCAGGCGGACTCGTTCTTCCTTCCGACCTGTTCGATCACGTCTGCGATGTCGCGGAGGAGCGCATTCAGCGCGCCGGCGATGCCGCCGACGCTCGCCGTGAGCCCGCCCGCGATGCTGCCGAGCAGAACCTCCCGCGACGGAAGGTCGGCGATGCGCCTCACTTCCTCCGGCGACGTTTCTACCCGATTGATGACGCCAACCTTCACCACCGGCCGGTCCTCGTTCGCTTTCGCGAAGTCCTTCAGCACTCTGGCCGGCGTGACGGGGTCGGCGTCGCTGAGGATGAGCCCTGTCGGACCCTCGAGATGGGCGCTCAGATCCGGGAGGTCCAGATCCTCGAGCGCCCGCTTCATGAGGGTGTTCTTCACGACCCGATAACTCAGGCCCTCGTCTCGGAGCCGCGTGCGGAAATCCGTGATCGCCTTCACGTTCAACCCCGTGAAGTCGGTCAGGTAAATCGTCCCGCTCTCTTCGATCTGCGCAGTGAGTTCCTGCGTGACGCGCTGCTTTTCTTCGAGTCTCATGGATCTATCGGTACAGGTCCTCGTCCACGGAAACGCCGAGACCCATCGTGCTGGTCACGGTCACGCTCTTCACATACCGGCCCTTTGCCGCGGCGGGCTTCAACCGCACGATCTCGTCCATAAGCGCTTCGAAATTCTCGTTCAACCTGTCGAGTTCGAAGCTCACCTTTCCGATCGGCGCATGCACGTTGCCGGTCCGGTCCACCCGGAATTCGATCTTGCCCGCCTTCGATTCGCGAACGGCCCGACCCACGTCCATGGTGACCGTGCCGGCCTTTGGCGTGGGCATGAGGCCGCGCGGGCCGAGGATCCTGCCCAGTCGGGCCACATCCTTCATGAGATCCGGCGTCGCGATCGCGACGTCGAAATCGAGCCACCCCTCCTGAATCTGCTCGATGTACTCGGTTCCCACGTAGTCCGCGCCGGCTTCCTTCGCCTCGGCCGCCCGGTCCGCCTTGACGAGAGCGAGCACCCGCACCCTGCGGCCCGTACCCGCGGGCAGGATGACCGTGCCGCGCACGATCTGGTCCGCCTTGCGCGGGTCCACGCCGAGGCGTACTGAGGCCTCGACCGTCTCGTCGAAGTTCGCGAACGCCGTTTTCTTCACGCACTCAAGCGCCTCGCGAGGCGCGAGGGCGCCGTTCGCCGGAGCGGCCTCTCCGGCGGAGCGGTATTTCTTGCCGCGTTTCGGCATGTCTCCCGATCTCTCCCGATCAGTCGGCCCGCTCGATCCCCATGGATCGTGCGGTGCCCGCGATCATCCGCATCGCGGCCTCTTCATCGGCCGCGTTGAGATCCTTCATCTTGATCCTGGCGATTCTGCGCAGCTGGTCGTCCGTGACCTTGCCGACCTTCTCCCGATTGGGGACCGGAGAACCCGACTCGAGACCGAGTTCCTTCTTGAGCAGCTCCACCGCCGGTGGCGTCTTGGTGATGAAGCTGAACGTCCGGTCCTTGTAGACCGTGATCTCGACCGGGATGATCGTGCCGGCTTCCTGCTGCGTCTGCGCGTTGAACGTCTTGCAGAAATCCATGATGTTGAGGCCGTGCTGGCCCAGTGCCGGACCCACCGGCGGGGCCGGATTCGCCTGCCCCCCCGGAATCTGCAGCTTGATGAATCCGGTAACCTGTTTCTTCGGCGGCATCAGAACCCCTGCAGCTGCGTGTAGTCCAGTTCAACCGAGGTCGGGCGCCCGAACAGGCTCACCTGCACGCGCACCTTGCCCTTCTCCGCAAACACTTCTTCCACCGTTCCGCTGAAATCGCTGAACGGTCCCTCCATGACTTCGACGACCTGGCCCGGCCGGAAGGGGATCTCCGTCTCGGGACCCGCCTGCTCGAGTTCATCCGCGATGCCGAGGATCTTGTTCATCTCCTCGGTCTTGAGCGGCTGTGGGTCCTTCCCGCTTCCCACGAACTTGATGACGCCGGGTACGTTGTTGACGACGTACATCGTGTTCTGGTCCAGCAGCATCTGAATGAGCACGTAGCCCGGGTAGAGCCGCTTCGTCGACTTGACGCGCTTCCCTCCCTTGATCTCGACGACTTCCTGCGTGGGGACGATGACCTCCCGGATCGGAGGTTCATCCCCGTACTCCTGGATCTTCTGCTCGAGCAGGGTCTTCACCTTCTTCTCGTGGCCCGAGTACGTCTGCAGCGCGTACCAGCGCGGCGCGTCCCCGGGAAGGCCGGTCTGCGCGGCTCCCGCGCCCGCGGACTCAACCACCGAACGACCTGACGATGAACCGCACCGACGCCGCGAAGACCGAATCCATTGCTCCGATGACGATGGCCATGATGAAAACGAAGATCAGGATGCCGATCGTTGCACCGCGCAACTGATCCTTGTCGGGCCACGTGACCCGACGCATCTCGACCTGTACCTGTTCGGCGAATTCCTGAGTTCTTCTGACGATGCCGGCCAATCGAACCCCTTACCGTGTTTCCTTGTGCATTTTATGTCCGTTACAGCGGCGACAGTACTTCTTCTGCTCGGCCCGCTGCGGATGGGTCCGACGATTCTTCGTCGTCGAATAGTTGCGCTCTTTACACTCCGTGCATTCGAGCGTAATCCGAACCCTCATTTGTGTTCCCTAGTCGTGGATGGCGGTGACGACCCCGGCGCCCACCGTCCGGCCTCCCTCGCGGATCGCGAACCGGAGGTTCTCCTCCATCGCGATCGGCGCGATCAGCTCCACCGCCATGTTCACATTGTCACCCGGCATCACCATCTCCACCCCCTCGGGCAGCTCCGCCGAGCCCGTCACGTCCGTCGTCCGGAAGTAGAACTGGGGACGGTACCCGTTGAAGAACGGCGTATGCCGACCACCCTCGTTCTTCGTCAACACGTACACCTCCGCCGAAAACTTCCGGTGCGGCGTGATCGACTGCGGGTGCGCGACCACCATCCCGCGCTCCACCTCCGTCTTCGCCACACCTCGAAGCAGAAGTCCCGCGTTGTCCCCCGCCTGGCCCTCGTCCAGGATCTTCCGGAACATCTCCACCCCCGTCACCACCGTCTTCTTCTCCGAGCCCAGGCCCACCAACTCCACGCCCTCGCCCGTCTTCACCACGCCACGCTCGATCCGGCCCGTCACCACCGTCCCCCGGCCCGTGATCGTGAACACGTCCTCCACAGGCATCAAAAACGGCTTGTCCGTCGCACGCTCCGGAACCGGTATGTAGCTGTCCAACGCATCCATCAACTCCCCGATGCACGCCGTCTCCGACGCCCCGGGATCCCCGCTCTCCAACGCCTGCAGCGCCGAACCCCGCACCACCGGCACGTCATCGCCGGGAAACTCGTACTCGCTCAGCAGCTCCCGAACCTCCAACTCCACCAGGTCCAGCAACTCCTCGTCGTCGACCTGGTCCACCTTGTTCAAAAACACCACGATGTACGGCACGTTCACCTGACGGGCCAGCAAAATGTGCTCCCGAGTCTGAGGCATCGGCCCGTCCGCCGCCGACACCACCACGATCGCCCCGTCCATCTGCGCCGCGCCCGTGATCATGTTCTTCACGTAGTCCGCGTGACCCGGACAGTCCACGTGCGCGTAGTGACGACCCTCCGACTCGTATTCCACGTGCGCCGTCGCGATCGTGATCCCACGCTCCCGCTCCTCCGGAGCCTTGTCGATCTGATCGAACGCCACGTACTCCCCGTAGCCCTTCTGTGCCTGTACCTGCGTGATCGCCGCCGTCAGCGTCGTCTTCCCGTGGTCCACGTGTCCGATCGTCCCCACGTTCACGTGCGGCTTCGTTCGCTCGAACTTTTCCTTCGCCATCGCCCCTCGTTCTCCTCTCGGACTGCGGGTTCGGCGGAACGGTCCCGCGACGGACGCTCCTCCTGCTCGCGCGCGGGCTACGCCCTTGTTTCGTCAGTGGTCTCGTGAAGGTGGTGGGGGGAGGATTCGAACCTCCGAAGGCATAAGCCAGCAGATTTACAGTCTGCCCCGTTTGGCCGCTTCGGTACCCCACCGCCGGTACCTGGCGCCCGATCGACGCCCGATCGATGAGTTCCAGGGTTCGCCGCTTCGGGGCGGCTGTTCGTCCGACTCGACCGAGCTGGCGGTGGGGCTCGAACCCACAACCTCCGGATTACAAATCCGACGCTCTACCGGTTGAGCTACGCCAGCGACCCTTCCGCACAACAGTCTTCTAACATAGGGGCATGCGTGGCGGACCGTCAAGGTGTTTTCCGACGCCCGATTCGACCGCCCTTCGCGGGCGTCCATCGCCTCATCCTGCCGTCCGGAGGGGACGCGGCACCTGGATCGTGCGCCCATCCACGCGAAGGCGGGTGGACTCCGCGAGATCCTCCACGATCGCGCCGCGGGCCTCGAGTTCGGCGCGAATCGCATCGGCGCGCGCGAAGTCCCGGTTCGCCCGCGCTCGCTCGCGTTCGTCCACGCGGGCCGTGGCCCACGCGACGAACTCGTCATCGCCACCGGATGACTCGCGGTCCCGTACGGCCAGCACCCCGAAGACGCGGTCGAAGGCGTCGAGCGCGGCGAGCGCGGCCCCGGTGCCCGACGGGGCCCGGGGATGGGCGGCGTCGAGCAGCTGATTCACCTCCCGGACGAGCCCGAACACCGCGGAGAGCGCTTCGCTCACGTTCAGGTCGTCGTCCATCGCCGCTTCGAACGCGGCGAGCGCTCGGGCCGCCACCTCGCCGACGTCCGTCGATGCGTCAATCTCGGCCTCGCCGGCGTCGCGCGCGCGGTTCCTGAACTCGTGCAGGCGGGTCACGGCCTTGGCCGCCGCCTCCAGGCCGTCGAACGTGAAATTCAGCTGGGTCCGATAGTGTCCGCTGAGCAGCAGGTACCGGATCGCCGATGGCGCGTGTCCGCGTTCGACCAGTTCCGGGATCGTGAAGCAGTTGCCGAGCGACTTCGACATCTTCCGGCCTTCCACCAGAAGGTGCTCGGCGTGAAGCCAGAACTCCGAGAACTTCTTCCCCGTCACCCCTTCCGACTGGGCGATCTCGTTGGTGTGATGCGGGAAGAGGTTGTCGACCCCTCCGGTATGGATGTCCAGCGTTTCGCCCAGGTGGTGCATCGCCATCGCCGAGCACTCGAGGTGCCAGCCCGGCCGGCCGGGTCCCCACGGAGAATCCCACACGGCCACGGAGCCATCCGCGCCGCGGTCGCCGCCCTTCCAGAGGACGAAATCTCTCGGATCATCCTTGTCGTACTCCTCATCCCCCTGGGCCCTGCCGGTCGCCGTGAGGCCCCCGGAGTCGATCCCGGCCAGCCGTCCGTACCCGGGGGAACGCCCGATCGCGAAGTACACTGAACCATCGCTCTCGTACGTCAATCCTCGCTCGGCGAGGACTTCGATCAGCCGGATCATCCCCTCGACGAAGTGGGTCGCCCGCGGCCGATGCTCGGGCTCCTCGAGTCCCAGCGTCTCCCAGTCCTCGAGGAACATCCCGATCACGGGATCTGTGACCTCGGCCAGCGGGACGCCCCGGTCGGTGGCCGCCGCGATCGTCCGATCATCGACATCGGTCAGGTTCATGACCTGGCAGACGTCGTACCCCTTGAACCGGAGGTAGCGGCGAAGCAGGTCTTCCCAAATAAAGGCGCGGAAGTTCCCGACATGCGCGCGGTCGTACACCGTGGGTCCGCAGTTGTACATGCGCACCCGGCCCGGTTCGACGGGCTCGAACGGGCGGAGCCGGCGCGTAAGGGAGTCGTAGAGTCGGAGACTCATCGCCCGCCCGGGGGGAGATAGCGTTCCGTTCGCCAGACGCGGTACGCGGCGATGTCCTCCGCGCGACGTTCGCGGGAGACCTGCAGACAACCGCCCAGCTGGCGGTCCGAGCGGTCGAGGATGAGTCCGGCGAGGACGCCGGCCTCGCGCGCGAAGGCGAGTTCGTCGAGCGGCTCGTACGCGGGCCCGCCGAAGAGGAGTCGCGCCACGATCCACCCGTCGACGAAGCCGTCGACGGCCTCGACTTCCCGTGAGACGAGCACTTCGCAGGCCACGTCGGGATCCTGGCGGACGGCGTGCATGCGGAGGACCGCGTAGCTCTCGTACGCCCGCCCGGCCTCCCTCAGGTTTCCCGGCATCACGAGCGCGGCGCTCGAGTCCGTCACCACCTCGACCGCATTCCATGGCCACGCGTCCCGCGCCTCGGACTCGTCAAGATCCCGCCCGAAGGACGGGAAGTAGAGCACGAAGGGATCTTCCACGAGATCGGTCATGAGGGAGTCGGAACGGTCGCGGAAGCGGAGGAGGAGATCGGCCTCGAACTCCACGAAACTGCCCGAAGGGGCGGTCAGGCGATACTGGGCATCGACCGACTCCGCGCCGACGAACCCGGCGAGCACGACCAGGACCGCGGCGATCCGCGGCCGGCTGCCGGCGACCCGTGGACTGCTAGGGGCCGGCTGCCGTGAGGACGAGTTGGGGGCGTTCCGCTTCAGCGTCCGACCGCCGGTCGAGGAGCCCCGCGAATTCGAGAACGTCGTCACCCGCCCCGCCGAGCAGTTCCCGCTCGCGGGCGAGCAGATTGTTCGAAACCTCGAGCGCCGAGCGCTCACCGGTCCAGTGCTCCTCCACCACATCCCAGCCAAGCTCCTCTCCGATCCGGTGCGTCACATACGCACAGCAGAAAACATCATCCAGAAAACCGTACGGCCCGACCTCATCTTCCGGGATCACGTCATCCGGACTGACGAGGTAGGCGATGGCCGCATCCACCAGAATCCGCTGCTGCCGGGTCAGGCGCGGATCCTTCATGAGGGTGAACATCAGCAAACCGTAGACGGGCGCGAGGATGACGACGTCACGCAGCGTGCCTGCGTAGCGTGCGACCTGTTCCTTCATCCCCTGGAGGTAGGCGCTCGGCATCCCCTTCCAATCCCGGACCCGGTGGACCGCGCGACCCGGCCGGCGGCGCGATGGGTACGGCCCGTCGGCGGACGCGTCGCCCAAAACATACCACCGGCTCTTTCCCCCTGTAACCCCTTTGCTCCGTGCGGGGGCGCCCCCCGCGTGCGGGAGACTATTCGACGGTCACGGTCTTCGCGAGGTTCCGCGGACGGTCCACGTCGCAGCCCCGCAGGACGGCGATATGGTAGGCGAGAAGCTGTAGCGGAACGACGTTGACGATCGGTTGCAGGAGAGGCAGCGTCGCGGGCACCGGAATCAGGTGATCCACCTTCCGGGCGAGCTCGGTTTCCCGGCGGTTCACGAGGGCGATCACGCGGCCGCCACGCGTTTTGACCTCCTCGATGTTCACGAGCACCTTCGAGTAGACGGCGCCTCGCGGAGCCATGAAGACGACGGGCATGTCTTCGTCGATGAGCGCGATCGGGCCGTGCTTCATCTCGGCTGCCGGGTACCCCTCGGCGTGGATGTAGGAGATCTCCTTCAGCTTGAGCGCCCCCTCGAGGGCGATCGGAAAGTTCGGGCCCCGCCCCAGGTAGAGGAAGTTGCGCGCGGGAGCGAACTCCTTCGCCACCTGCCGGATGTGGTCCTCCGTTGCCAGGACCTCTTCGATGAGAGCGGGAAGTCCGTCGAGGGCGCGCACGAAGGCGCGGCCCTCCTCGCGACCCATCCCGCGCCGCCTTGCGATCATGAGGCCGAGGAGCGCGAGTGAAACGACCTGCGCGACGAAGGCCTTCGTGGACGCGACGCCGATCTCCGGGCCGGCGTGGGTGTAGATTCCGGCGCGCGTCTCCCGTGCGATCGTCGAGCCCACCACGTTGACGACCCCGAAGGTGGGCGCCCCGAGCCGGCCGGCTTCGCGCACGGCGGCGAGCGTGTCCGCGGTCTCCCCGGACTGGGAGATGCCCCCCACCAGCGTCCCCGGCGCGAGGATCGGCTCCCGGTAGCGGAACTCGGAGGCGTACTCCACCTCGACGGGAAGGCGCGCGAGGGCCTCGATGAGGTATTCTCCGACGAGCGCCGCATGCCAGCTCGTCCCGCACCCCGTGAGGACGATGCGCTCGGCCGCGTTGATCTCCGGGCGAAACTCGTCGAGTCCGCCGAGCCGCGCCGTACCCTCCTCCGCCAGCAGCCGGCCCCGCATCGCATCGCGCACGGTGTGCGGCTGTTCGTGAATCTCGCGGAGCATGAAGTGGGGATATCCCGCCTTTTCGATCTTCTCCAGATCCCAGTCGACGCGGCGGATTTCCTTCGGGACGGGCTCCCATCCGACATGGCCGCGGTCTCGCCCGAGGTCGACGGTGCGGTGCCCCGAAGAGGTGAGGACGGCCATTTCGTCGTCTTCCAGGTACACGATGTCGCGGGTGTGCTCGAGAACCGCCGCCACATCCGAAGCCACCCAGATCGCTTCGTCGTCCGCGCCTCCGATCCCGAGCAGCAGGGGCGCGCCGCGGCGCGCCACGACGATCCGCGCCGGGTCGTGCACGCTCATGGCGGCAAGCCCCAGCGTGCCTTCCACCTGCGTCAGCGAGGCGGCGACGGCGCGCTCGAGGTTCCCGTCGAACGCTTCCTCGACCAGGTGGGCGACGACCTCGGTGTCGGTCTCCGACGTGAAGCGGTGACCGAGTTCGGAGAGCTTCGTTCGCAGCGCGTCGCAGTTCTCGATCACGCCGTTGTGGACCAGCGCCACCTCGCCGCGGCAGTCCGTCAGGGGGTGGGCATTGGCGGGGGTGGGTGCGCCGTGCGTCGCCCAGCGCGTGTGAGCGATGCCCGCCGTTCCGGAAAGCGGCGCCTCGGCGATCCGGTCCGCCAGGTCGTCAACGCGGCCCGCGCACTTGCGGAGATCGAGCCCCGAACCGGTATGTACGGCGAGGCCTGCGGAGTCGTACCCGCGGTATTCGAGGCGGCGGAGCCCGTTGAGCAGGAGGGGGGCCGCCTCCTCCGCCCCGACGTAACCGACGATCCCGCACATCTCGCCGCTCAGACCGCGCGCCGCACCAGGGCGTTGACCCAGTCGGCCCGCTCGTGCGCCAGTGCCTCGCGGGTCGCCTCCGCCATGATGCGGAAGATCGGCTCGGTCCCGGACGGTCTGGCGTGAATCCACGACCCATCCGGCCACTCGAGCCGGACTCCGTCCTGCCGGTCCACCACCGCTCCGGACGGGGCCGCGGCGGCGACCGCGGCGAGCGCCTCCTCGATGCCCAGTCCTTCGCGCGAGATCGTCCGTTTCACGATCCGGTACGAAGGTCGCTCGTCGACCGCGGCGCCGAGGGTGGAACCGCTCTCCGCGAGGAACTGCAGAATCAGAGCGGCGGCCAGCGGTGCGTCGCGCGTGAGGTGCAGTCCTCCATAGATGACGCCGCCGTTCCCCTCTCCCCCGATCGAACTCCCCGCTTCGAGCATGCGGGCGACGACGTTGGCCTCCGCCACCGGTGTGCGGATCAGCGGTACGCCGGTGCGATCCGCCGCGTCCTGAATCAGGCGGCTCGCGGAGAGGTTGGTAACGACGGGCGCGGGCTCGCGGGCCGCGACGAGTTCGACGGCCAGCGCGAGGGTCCAGTCCTCGCCCACGGGGCGCCCGTTCTCGTCCACGAGGGCAAGGCGGTCGACATCGGGGTCCACGGCGAAACCGATGTCCGCGCACACCTCCGTGACGCGGGCGGAGAGCTTCCCGAGGTTCTCGACCAGAGGCTCGGGAGGACGCGGAAAACGGCCGTCGGGCTCGAGATCGAGCCCGCTCACCCGGCAGCCGAGGCGCTCCAGCAGCGGCAGCATGATCGGCCCTCCGGCGCCGCGCACGCAGTCGAGCGCGACGTGGAACCCCTTTGACGCGATGAGTTCGGGGTCGATGATCGGCAGCGACAGAATCCGCTCGATGTGAGCGCGGCCGGCGCCTTCCCGCGCGCTTCTGGCTCCCGTGCGCGACGACTCCACGTACTCGATCTCTCCCTCGAAAGCTCGCTGGACGTCCCGCCCGGCGGCCGCCGAGAGAAACCGCCCCTCGCGCGCCACGAGCTTGAGCCCGTTCCACGGCGCCGGGTTGTGGGAGGCGGTCACGAGGAGTCCGCCGATCGCGGCCTCGTCCTCCGCCACGGCGAGGAGCCCCGTGGGCGTCGCCACGATCCCGAGGTCGCACACGTCCAGCCCGGCGGCCCGGACCCCCGCCGACACGGCGTCGAGCAGCGCGGGCCCGGAGACGCGGCTGTCGCGGCCGATCAGGACATGCCCGCCACCGGAGGCCGCTGCGGCGAGGCGGACGGCGAAGGCGGCGCCGTAGCGGGCCGCGACGTCGGGCGTGAGCCCGCGCCCGACGATTCCACGGATGCCCGAAGCAGAAACGATGAGTGACCTTGACACGCTGTTCTCCACCGACGGTGAGATGGACGCGGGATCTTAAGGGTTGGTCGTCCGCGCGGCTTGCGGCGACGGCTCCGGTCGCCCTCCCCGCACGGCGGGAATACCTTGCGGACTCGACCCGCGATGCGTCGTGTCACGCGTCGTCTGCCTCTACCCGAGCCGGAGATGAAGACGTGGACCCAGCCGCCCAACGGTTCGGAACCCGGGCCATCCACGCCGGGCAGCGCCCCGATCCCGTGACCGGGGCGATCATGACGCCGATCTTCCAGACATCGACCTACGTTCAGGACGCCGTCGGCGCGCCGCGCGAAGGCTACGACTACGCGCGGGTCAGGAACCCCACGCGCGAAGCTCTCCAGGAAAACCTCGCCGCGCTCGAGAACGGGCGGCACGGTGCGGCGTTCTCTTCGGGTCTCGCCGCGACGGAGGCGATCGTCAAGACGGTGCTCAACGCGGGCGACCACCTCATCTGCGGCGCGGACGTCTACGGGGGCGTCGACCGCATGCTGCGCCACGTGTGGGAGCGTTTCGGGGTCGGCTTCGATTTCGTGAACACGGGAGATCTCGATCAGGTTCGCGCCGCGATCCGCCCGGAGACGCGCCTCATCCACGTCGAAACGCCGAGCAACCCGACGATGACGATCACGGATATCGCGGCCTGCGCCGCGATCGCGCACGATGCGGGAGCCGTATTGTCCGTCGACAACACGTTCGCGACGCCTTTCCTCCAGCGCCCGCTCGACGATGGCGCGGATGTCGTAATGCACTCGACGACGAAGTTCCTCAACGGCCACAGCGACATGATCGGCGGCGCCCTGCTCACGAGTTCCGGCGAACTCGCCGAAGGGTTCCACTTTCAGCAGAAGACGAGCGGGGCCGTGCCGGGTCCCTTCGACTGCTGGCTCGTCCTCCGAGGCACGAAGACGCTGCATCTGCGCATGCCGGCCCACTGCCGGAACGCGCGGCAGGTCGTCGACGTGCTGCGGGGCCACGATGAAGTCGAATCCGTTCGCTATCCCGGCCTCCGGAGCCATCCGCAACATGCACTGGCCAAGCGCCAGATGCGCGACTTCGGCTCCATGGTGAGCTTCGATCTGGGTACGGAGGAACGGGCCAACCGCTTCGCCGGACTCACACGGGTGTTCCAGCTGGCCGAGAGTCTCGGCGGGGTCGAAAGCCTGGTATGCGTTCCCTCTTCGATGACCCACGCTTCGGTACCCGACGAAAAGAAGCGGGAGATCGGACTGGGACCGGGACTCGTACGACTGTCGGTGGGCGTGGAGGATGGCGACGATCTCTCGGAGGACATCGAGCGGGCTCTTTCCCGTCTCTGAGCGGCGGGGGTGCGGCCGTCCGGACGGTTGAAACAGGGGATCGGGGCCGGACGTAGAGCCGGGAGCGCGGAAGCCGGCCCCGCGAATCGGCCGGCTCACACGAGCGCGATTGACGCGCAAGGGGGGTGATAGATGGCGGCAGGCGACGAACACCAGAGGCGGATCCTCACGCAGATCGCCGCGATCTCGTGGGAACACCCGGCGGACCGGGCGGCGCTGAATACGCTGCGCAAGATCCCGGGGTTCGATCTCCTTTTGCGCAAGATCTTCGCTCTGTTCGGCGAGCGCGCGATCCGGCTCGCCTTCAAGGCCAACGCCGTGCGTACGTCCGAGCGGCAATACGCATGGGTTCACGCGCGCCTGGCGCGTGTGTGCGAGGTACTCGACGTGGAGAAGCCGCCGGAATGCTACATCTCGCAGACGCACCTGGTGAACGCGGGAGCGGTGGGGTTCGGCGAGCCGTTCATCGTCCTCAACTCCTCGATGCTCGAGATCCTGTCGGAGGACGAGGTCGAGGCTGTCCTCGGCCACGAAGTCGGACACATCGTATCCGGGCACGTGCTCTACCGGACCATGCTGATCCTGGTTCTCAACCTGGTCGCTCTCCGCTATACGTTCGCCGGCCTTGCGCTTCTGCCGATCTACATGGGCCTCATGGAGTGGTACCGGAAGAGCGAACTCTCATCGGACCGCGCCGGGCTCCTCGCGGTGCAGAATCCGCAGGTCGCGATGTCCGCGCTGATGCAGCTCGCGGGCGGTGGGCGGGGCGTCTCTCTCGACCTCGACGAGTTCATCGCGCAGTCCGACGAATACAGGGCGGGCGGCGACCTCCTCGACGCCGTCTACAAGGTGCTCAACGTGCTCGGCCAGACCCACCCGTTCGCCGTCATCCGCGTGGCCGAACTGCGCGACTGGATCGAGAGCGGCGAGTACGACCGCATCCTGGCGGGCGAGTACCAGCACCGGGATGAGAAGGACGACCGTCCGTACCGCGAGGATCTTCGCGAGGCGGCGAAGGGCTATCAGGACGGCGCGCGCGAACTCTTCGACGAGGTCGATGCCGCGGTGGATCGATTGCGGGACCGGCTGACCGGCGCCTTCCGGGGACGCGCGGACGACTAGCTGTGAACCTCCTCATCATCGGAAGCGGCGGCCGGGAGCACGCCTTCGCGGACTGCCTCCGCCGCGACGCGCCGGATGCCACCATCTACGCGGCCCCGGGGAACCCGGGCATGCTCGGCACGGCGGAACTCGTCGATATCCAGGCCGGGGATATCCCAGGCCTGCTCGACTTCGCGGCGGCGCGGCGCATCGACCTCACCGTCGTTGGCCCCGAAGCGCCGCTCGCGGCGGGCATCGCCGACCGCTTCGCCGAGGCCGGGCTGCCCGTCTTCGGGCCCGACCGGGCGGGAGCCCGCCTCGAGGCTTCCAAGGCGTTCGCGAAACGCCTGCTGCGCGACTGCGGCGTTCCGACGGCGGATCACGAGACCTTCGACGACGCCGCGGCGGCGCTGGATTATGTCGCGGGCCACGAGGAACCCCTCGTCGTAAAGGCCTCCGGTCTGGCGGCCGGCAAGGGCGCCATCGTCTGCCGAACGCGGGGCGAAGCCCGCACGGCGGTCGAGGAGATGATGGTCGACCGAAAGTTCGGGGACGCGGGCGGCCGGGTCGTGATCGAGGAGTTCATGCGCGGCGTGGAGCTGTCCGTGTTTTTCCTGGCGGACGGGGAACGCGCCGTCCCGCTGCTCACATCCCGGGATTACAAGCGGGTCGGGGAACGAGACCGCGGCCTGAACACCGGCGGCATGGGGGCCTACTCTCCGGCGGCGCCGGCGGACCCGGACTTCATCGACGAAGTGCGGCGCGACATTGCGCAACCCGTGCTCGACGCGATGGCGGAGTCCGGCGCCCCCTACCGAGGCTTCCTGTACGCGGGGCTCATGCTGACCGCCACGGGGCCGCGCGTCGTCGAGTTCAACTGTCGGATGGGAGATCCGGAGACGCAGGTCGTACTCCCGCTCACGAGTTCGAACCTGCTCGAACCGATGCTGCGGGTCGCGCACGGCGACTCGCTCGCCGGCTGGCGCCCCGCAGCGGCTCCCGGACACGCGCTCGTCACGGTGATGGCGAGCGCGGGGTATCCCGAGAGCTCGGATTCGGGGCGGCGGATCGAGATTCCCGCCTTCGACCCCGCCGAGGTGAGGGTGTTTCACGCCGGGACCGCGATGGAGCAGGGGCGGCTGGTCACGGCGGGAGGGCGTGTACTCGGCATCACGGGGTTCGGCGGGACGCTCGAGGAGGCCGCACGGCGAAGCCGTGAAGCCGCGGCCCGGATTCGATTCGATGGCGCTCATTCCCGATCCGACATCGGCTGGCACGAACTCGATCCCGGCCGCCTCGCACCGGACGAGTCGGCGCGCATCCACCCCTCAGGGACACGACGCCAGGGTTGACGTGCCGGAGCTTCCGGAGGTCGAGACGATGCGGCGGGACCTCGCCCCGCTCCTCCGGGGCCGACGGATCCGCCGCACCCGCGTCCATCACGACGACCTGATCCTCGGAGGGCTTTCGGCGCGGTCGTTTTCCCGCGCCGTGCTCGGGCGCACCTTCGGAGACGCGGACCGCCGCGCCAAGTACCTGCTCTTCCCGCTCCACGCGGCGGACGGCATCGACGCTCCGAGCGACGTCCCCAGCGACGCCCCTGTAGAGCTGTTGATGCGCGTGCAGGTCCGCATGACGGGCCGGTTCGCGCTCGCCCCGCAACGCCCGCAGTCGGCGGAGTTCAGGCATCCGGGTCTCGACTTCGAACTCGACGATGGCCGGACGCTCTTCTACGACGATGTCCGCCGCCTCGGCGGCTTCGACCTGCTGACGCCCGAGGCGTGGAAGACCCGGGAGGCCGCGCTCGGACCGGAGCCCCTCGGCCGAACGTTCACCGCCGCCCGTCTGGCTCGCATCGTCGCGCCGCTGCGGGCGCCGATCAAGAACGCCCTGCTGGACCAGCGGCGCGTCGCGGGTGTGGGGAACATCTACGCGAGCGAGGCGTTGTACCGCGCGAGGATCGACCCGCGCCGGCCGGCCGGTTCGCTCGGCGCGGCGGAGGTGCGCCGACTGCATCGGGCGGTGCGGGCGGTCCTGCGCGAGGCGCTCCGGAGCGCGGGAACAACGCTGCGGGACTATCGGGCCGTCAACGGCCGTTCGGGCTCCTTTCAGACGCGGCTGCACGTCTACCAGCGCGAAGGAGTCGCCTGCCCCGCCTGCGCCCGACCAATCCGCCGGATCGTGCAGGCCGGACGGAGTTCGTTCTTCTGTGCCGACTGCCAGAGCTAGCGTCGTTCGCTCCGGAGCAGGGCCGGCGCATGCCGATGACGGCCTTCGGCGCGCATATTGGTCGCGGAGCCGTGTAGGGTGGGCCGGAACCCGGCGTGCAGCGTCGGTCATGGCGACCCGGCCGCCGCCGGCCCGCCGTCGCCACCCGGAGGGGCAGGATCGAGTGAGCTACTCGGATCACAGCGAGCAGACGCTGGTGGAGATGTGCCTCCACGGCGACGAACGGGCCGCACGCGAGATCGTGCTCCGGTTCGAGCGTCCGGTCTTCTCTCTCATCTTCCGGATGGTGCGGGATCGTGAACTCGCGGAGGACCTCGCCCAGGAAACGTTCGTCCGCACGCTGAACAATCTCCGCCGGTACGATCCCTCCTACAAATTTTCCTCCTGGCTCTTCAAGATCGGCTACAACCTGACGATAGATCACCTGCGCAAGAAGGAACTCGATGTCGTTTCCATGCACGGGGCGCCGGACGCCGTGACCCCGGACCGCCAGGCCGCGACGGAAATCACGCTGGTCTCCGGTGACGAACGACCCGATGAACTCCTCGAGGCCCGCGAACTCGGATCCGAGATCGAAGCGGCCATCGGACAACTCCGACCCGAATACCGAACCGCGATCCTTCTGCGGCACATCGAGGGGTACGCGTACGACGAGATCGCGCAGGTGATGGAGATCCCGCTCGGGACGGTGAAGACCTACATCCACCGGGCGAGAAACGAATTGAAGGCCGCTCTCGTACATCTGACGGAGCCGTAGCAGCCCGCGGCCGCATTTGCCGAGGGTTGCCGGCGCCTCCAGGGAGAACAGGAGTGAACTTGCCGCATCTTACGCCTGAGGAAATCGAGCGATTCGCCAGCCGGAGGTCGGCGTCGCCCGCGCGCGGGACGACAGCCGACCACCTGGCCGCGTGCGCCCGTTGCCGGAAGGAAGTGGAGGCGCTGCGCGACGTCGTCGCGTTTCTCGAGGGCCTGGCCCCGCATCGGCCGTCCGACGGGTTTGCGGCGGGCGTCGCACGGCGGGTCGACGTCGCAGGCGCCGCGCTCGATCAACGGTTGGCGGAGCTGCCCGGGTGGTCCCCCGCGCCTTCCTTCGCAAGCGACGTCCTGGCGCGGGTCGACCTGCCTCATCCGGCGCTCGACCGCGCGCTCTCGAGGCTCCGCACCTGGTCTCCCGCCCCGGCGTTCGCCTCGGCGGTGATGGCCCGCGTGCGATTGCCGGTCCCGTGGCCCGAACGCCTCCTGCGCTTCGCGCGGCGGCGCCGGGCGGCGCTGGCCACGGCGGGCGCGGCCATGCTGACCGTGTCGGGAGGCGCCGCGGCCTGGCTGTTCGGCGCTCAGGGCGTGGCGCCCGGGCAGCTCCTCACCGTCGCCTTCAGCGGCGCACGAACCGTTCTTGTCGACACCATGCTCGCGGCCGGCCGCTTGGCGTACCGTCTCGGACTGGTGGACGCGGGCGGGTCGATCGTCGAGCGGATCAGCCCCGCCGCCGCGCTCGGCAGCCTGGCGCTGTCCAGTCTTGTCGGACTCGCCTCTCTCTGGTTCATGGCCAGGCTGTTCCGGCAGCCGCTCCCACAGCGCGTTCGCATCGAGAGGGCCGCATGAGGCGGGCGCTGGCGTTCCTGGCCTGTCTCGCGGTCACGCCTCCCGTCGACGCGCAGGAGATCGGCATCGCCGACGCCGCGATCACGCTCTCGGCCGGCGGACGGGCGGAGTTGTGGTTCGAACTCGAGGGCGGGACCGAGCATCGACTTCGTTTCGAGGGCGAGACCGTCGAAGTGGACGGAATCGGGATCGGATCCTTCGCGGCGCGCGGAGACCTGGAGAGCGCCTGGCGCGATTTCCTTCGCGAACACGCCGGGGAGGATGCTTCCGCGGTGCGAAGCGGCCTCATCGAATTCCGGCAGGCCCTGGAGGAGTGGGGTGCGTCGGAGGAGGCTGTCGACCGGGATGCGGCCCGGGCGCTTGCCGGTCGGCTCGACGCGATTCTCGGGCTCGCCGTGCCGGCGGCGGCCGGAGCGGCGCCCGCCCTCCCCGCGGGCGAAACGGCGCCGGGGATCCCCGGGCAGCCCGGACCCATGCAGATCGTCCCCGGCGGACTTGGCTTCGACGTCACCAGCGAACTGGATCGCCTGCGCGACGCGCTCGGCCGGCTCGGCGACTCGGGCGAACTCATCGAGGACCGGCTGGCCATGATCGTCCACGGCGACTACGAGGTTCTCGCCGAGGCAACGGTCCCGGGAGATGTCGCCATTCTCGACGGCACGCTGAGCCTCGCGGGCAGCGTCGAGGGCGATGTCCTCGTGCTGGATGGCGCGCTGGTGCTGGGCGGCGGCGCGCGGGTGCGAGGCGATGTGCTTCAGGTGGGAGGCGAGGTCGACGTCGGCGAAGAAGCGTCGCGGGTCGAAGGGGAGATCCTCTCCGACATTCGGCTGGCTCCGGCCTCTCCCACGCGCGCGGCGACGGAAGCTCCCTCCGTTCGGCGGGTCGAGTCGTTCGACGTTCCGGTGCAGATGCGGCCGGCACAGCCGGGTCTGGCGTCGCGTCTCCTGCGCAACTTCGGGCGCGCTGCCGAGGGCGTAATCGCCGCGGGGTGCGCGTTCATGGTTCTCGCCGCACTTGGCTTGCTGCTCGTGTATTTCGGGCGCCGCCGACTGGAGACCGTCTCGGATACGGTGCGGCTGGAGTTCGCCCGCTCGTTTGCGATGGGCCTCGCCGCGGAGGTGCTGTTCCTTCCCTTGGTTCTTGTCCTCACCGTGCTGGTCCTCACTATCCCGGTCGCACTCTTCCTCATTCCCGCCGTAGCGTTCGCCCAGGTCGTTGGGTATCTCGCGGCGGCGCACGCCGGCGGCGAGATCTTCGCCCGACGCCGCTTCCGCTCCGAATGGCTGGAGCGACTCCGCCGCTCGAACTCCTACTACTACGTCGTCAGCGGACTCGCGCTTCTGATGCTCCCCTTCGCCGCGGGCGCCGCCCTCTGGGTGTTCGGCGGCGCGGCGGACTTCGTACGCGGCCTGATCCTCTTCGTGGCCGGCGTCGGCACATGGATCGTCGTCACGGCCGGCTTCGGAGGCGTCCTGCTCACGCGGGCCGGCGGACGCAGCGTCGTGATCGACTGGTCGGCGGACAACGTCGCCGGCGAGAGCCCGTCGCCGGGGGCCGAACCCGATCCGCCCGCGGCTCCCGCCGACGATGCCTGATGCCCGGATAGCTGCCGCGCGGACGCTGCCGGTCGCGCTTGTTTCGCTGTTGCTCGGCGCGGGGATGGCGCCGGCCGCGGCGCAGGAGTGGCGGGACTTCCGCTCGGCGCGCCAGGTCGGCGACGTGGGAGCGCTGGAAATCGAACTCATGTACGGAGGCGGGCGGCTCGACGTGTCCGCCTCGGAGACACAACTGCTCTACGACGTGCGGCTCCGCTACGACGCCGAACGTTCCCTGCCCCATCGCGAATGGCGTCGCGCGGGTCGAACGGGGCACCTGCGGCTCACTACTTCCTCGTCACCGGAGGACCGGCGCGATGCCGACCAGGGGCGGTGGGGCGACATGGAGATCGAACTCGACGACCTCCCCCGCGATGCGGACGCGTCCGGGAGGCTGGATCTGTCCCTGAACCCCTCGGTGCCCACGGATCTGCGCCTGGGGATCGGTGCCGGACGAGCGCGTCTCAACCTCGGCGACGCCCGCCTAACCAGGCTTGAACTCCTCACCGGCGCCGGCGACGTGGAGGTCGGTTTCGCCCGCGAGAACCGCGCGCCGATGGAGTTGCTGTCCATCAAGTCGGGCGCTGCGGCCTTCGCGGCCGAGAATCTCGGCAACGCCCGCTTCCGGCGCCTGGAGTTCTACGGGTTCGTGGGCGACGTCGTCCTGGACTTCTCGGGATCCTGGCGATCGAGCGCCGAGGCCGAGATCAGGATGGGGCTGGGCGAACTCCTGATGCGGGTTCCTGAGCATGTCGGCGTCCGGGTGCGGCGCAGCGGACTCGCCTCCCTGAGCGCGGCGAACTTCGAGCAGGTGGGAGACTACTGGCTCAGTCCCAATTGGGAGACGGCACGCGTGCGGCTGGAGGTCGCGCTGGTCGCCGGACTCGGTTCCGTCACCGTGGAGCACGGCTACTAGCAGCTAGCCGCCCGCTGATTCCTCCCGTGAGGCCTCCACGGCCTCCAGTCGGCTGACGGCCGCGGACGCGATGCGAGCGAAGGCCCGGGCTTCCGGTGCGTCCGGTCTTCCGATCGCCGTCGGGACGCCTCGATCGCTCTCCTCGCGAACCGCCACGCCGAGCGGCACGGCGCCCAGGAAGGGCACGTCGATCGAGCCGGCGAGCCGCTCTCCGCCGCCCGCGCCGAAGATGTCGTGCGTATCGCCACACCCGGGACACGCGAAGCCGCGCATGTTCTCGACGATGCCCAGGACCGGCACCTCGAGCTTCTCGAACATCCGGATCCCGCGCAGCACGCCACCGACCGCCACGTCCTGGGGCGTGGTCACCATGACCGCTCCGTCCACGCGCACGAGTTGACACAGCGACAACTGCGCGTCGCCCGTCCCCGGCGGCAGATCGATCACGAGGTAGTCGAGTTCGCCCCAGGCGACCTGCTGGATGAACTGGCGGATGACGCCCATGATGATGGGTCCGCGCCAGATCGCCGGCGCGTCCTCCTCGATGAGGAAGCCGATGCTCATGAGCTTCACCCCGTGCGCCTCCAGGGGCACGACCTCTTCGCGGTCGATCCGGGGCTTCTCCTGGATACCGAACATCGTCGGGATGTCCGGGCCGTAGATATCGGCATCGAGCAGTCCGACGCGATGGCCCTGGCGGCTCCAGGTCGAGGCAAGATTCGTCGAGATCGTGGATTTCCCGACGCCGCCCTTGCCCGAACTCACGGCGACGACGCGACCCACGCCCGGCATGGGTGGCGCCTGCGAGGGGTGGCGTCTCGCCGCGTCCCTGTCGTCCCCCCTTGGCGGCGGCCCGGAACGCTGGGGCGCGGGGTCCATGATCGGAAGCGGCCGTGGGCCGCGGGTCGGTGTGTCGGACACGGGTTGGCGCTCGACTACGCGACGGCCTCGACGGAATGGACCGTGCGGAGCGCATGGCAGAGATGCTGTTCGATCCCGGCACGAAGCGTGGCGGTCGACATGGGACAGTCGTAGCAGGCCCCTACCAGCCGGACGGCAACGCGGCCGCTCTCCGCGTCGAACGAAACGAGCTGAATGTCGCCGCCATCCGAACGCACCGCGGGACGGATGTCGTCGAGGGCTCTCTCGATCTCGTCGAGCGCATTCTCAACGGTGGCGGTGCTCAAATCGTCTGGATCCTGGCGCGGGTCAGCGGAGCGTTTCGTGCCCCGCGGATACCCCGAAGTCGACGTTCCGGAGGGCTTGAGGAAGGTAGGATTCCACCGTCCGGCGGTCAACGAGAGCCAGGCCGAAAAAGGAGTTCGCCTTCCGCCGTGGCGGACGGCCGGCCCGGGCGGAGTTCGATGAGCGGACTCCCGGTCCACACGGCGCCCATGTCCCGATAGTGCGGATCGAGCGGGTTCCCGGCCTGGCCGGTGGGCAGCAGGAAATAGCCCGTCATGTTGGCCGGCGCGGCGCGGGCAATGAATCTCGCGCTGGGGCCGTATTCGCTCACGACGGGGAACTTCCACGCGGTGGAGTCGAGGCGCGATCTCAGCGACGGAGCGTCGGGGCGAACCGTGTGGGGGCCGCCCCGCGACGGATAGGGCCCGACGTGGAAACCGAACAGGCGGTCGAGCCACGCCACGGTTCCGAGCGGGTGAGCCGACCGTTCGCGATGGACCTCTCCCCACGAACGTCCCGCCACGGTCGCCGCAGTGCGAGCCGCCTCTTCTTCCAGCGCCTCGAGGCGCTCGACTTCCGGCGTGCGCGCATCGTCGATCCAGGCGCTGTCGCCGGTTTCGACGATCTCCATGAAGGCGAGATCCGGGAACCACCCGTCGCCGTCATCGTACTCGTCGGCGACGATGAGTTCGCGAAGGCGGTAGAGCCAGGTGAAGAAGGGCACGGCGCCCCGAGACTCCGTTTCGGTACGCAGGTCCCAGCGCTCGAACACGAGCCCGAGTGAATCGAGGCCCGCCCGGCGGGCGGCGCGGACGGCGCGCGGCCGGTAGCGCTCGGCCCAGAGGCTGTGGCTGTCCAGTTGCGTCCTGCGCATGTCCTCCACCGTCCAGCCCGATGCGCGAGACACGAGGTCATCGATGCGCCGCGCCCGGAACGGCGGCGGATAGTAGACGCCTATTCGTCCGAACAGGGGCCACGCCTGGAGGTTGTTCGCGCTGACGAGATACCCCCGCTCCGGATCTCGCAGCACGGGCATCGCTTCCGGCGGCCAGAAGCCCGGCCAGCCGGCGGGCAGGCGCTCGAAGGAGATCGGGGAGGCACCCTCCCCAGGCGGGCGCAGGGGCACGGACCCCGCCATGCGGTAGCCGATCTCTCCGCTCGACGCCGCGTAGATCACGTTCTGGTGAGGCGAACGAAAACCCGCGACCGCGGCCACGAACGCGTCCGCGTCGGAGGCACGGTTCATCTCGAGGAGCGCCGCGAAGGGGCCCCCGGGTTCGAGTCCCGTCCACAGCAGCGACAGCGTGAGTCCTCCCGCCGGCACGACGTCCGTGATCACCGGGCCGCGCGCGGTCGAACGTACGACCCAGCTTTCCGGCTCGCCGCGCCCCCGTACGCGGATCTCCTCCGTCCGGGTCTCGAAGGGCCGCCAGTCGCCGGAGTCGCGATACATCGACCCGTCGAGGTTGATGCCTTCCACGACGAAGTCCGCGTCGTCCACCATCGCGTTCGTGAACGACCATGCGACATCCCGGTTGAGTCCGACGATGACGCCGGGGGTGCCCGGGATCGAGAGGCCCGCGACGGCCAGGTCCGAATCCTCGGCCGCGAGGGAGTTCAGGTACCAGGTGGAGGGCGCCCGGAGGGCGAGGTGCATGTCGTTGGCGAGCAGCGGGGCGCCGTCCGCCGTGCGCGATCCCGCCAGCGCCCAGGAGTTCGAGGCGTGGAAGCCGAAGCGGGAGAGTTGGATCAGAGGGTCGGGAGACGAAACCGCGACGCTCGGATCCGGAAGAATCGGAGTCTCCGCCGAGGCGAGGCGCGGCGGCGGCGTGCCGGAGGGAAGCGTGTCCTGGAGGATGGTGGGCCCCCAGGCCGGGTATCCGGCCCCGAGCGCCCGCCGGTGATCCGCGTCGAGCGTCGCGAGCGCGGTCATCCGGTCGAGTTCCTCCCGCCAGTCGGAGAGATCCAGCGACATGATGCGCCCGATCGAAAGGGACGCCTGCGGACTCCAGGGCTGCGGTTCGATGCCGAGGATGAGGAACTCGGGGGGCCGGGGGCCACGCCAGCTCGCGATGCGGGCGTTGACGCCCTCCGCGTACGCCTCGAGGAGGGCCCGCTCCGTCTCCGCCATGGCGTCGAGTTCACGGCCCGCCGCCGACCAGAGGTCCAGGGTACGCATGAGACGGTCCGCGTCGAGGGCGGCCGGACCGAAGAGTTCGGCCAGGCGTCCGCGCGCGACCCGCTGGAAGAGCTCCATCTGCCACAACCGGTCGGAGGCGTGTACGAACCCCTGAACGCGCAGGACGTCGAGTTCGGTGCCGGCGGAGATGGAGGGAATCGCCCACTCGTCGAATGTGACCGCGGCGGGTGCCGCCAGACCCGGGAGGACATGCCGGCCGGATCTCGCCTGCATGGATCGCTGGAGGTGGAACCACGCAAACGTCGTGAGGGCCCCCACGATCACGAGGCCGGCCGCCAGCACGACACCGGCGCGGCGCCGAAGGCTCATGGGTGCGGGTCGTCCGTGCGAGGAGGAGATGGCGGCTCCGCATCGAGCAGGGCGTGACGAAGCGAGACGTAACGCTCGCCGTCCCGGATCACGAGCGCTCTGGCGACAAGGTCATCGAGCAGCCCGCGTACCAGGTCGAGGGGAAGTTCGAGCCGGTCGGCGAGCGGGGACGCTCCCGTGCGGCCCAGACTCCAGACCTCGCGCCACACCGCGGTGGCGCCGGCATCGAGCACGCCCATCAGCAACGGTTCCCCGTCGGCACTCTCGGCCGCGGCCGCAAGCCCCCGGTGCCGGAGAACCGAGTCGATGGGTCCGAAGTGGTGCTCCGCGATCCCGCGGAAGAGGATGAACGACCGGCGCGCAGAGGCATCGGACGCGAGCAGGACGAGCTTCGCGACGATCTCGTCCGCGCAGGAAAAGTCGATCACGGGGACGTGGCGCAGGTCGAGTACCGCAAGAACGGTGCACCCCGCGTCGGCGATCTGGCGTTCGACCGTCGCCCGCACCGTCCGGCCGGTGGGACGCGTCACGAGGTAGCTGAACAGCGTCGTGTGGGCGACCGCCGGCCTCACCCGATCACGTCCTTTCTCCCTCGACCCGCTCGGGCAGGACGATCAGCACCTGAGCGCCGGGAAAACGCGGCAGGTCCGTGCTGAGCGGCTCGCCTTCGTCCCAGTCGGCCACCCTGGCGATACTCGCATCGCCGCTCCGGATGCGGATGGCGCCGTTCCACTTGATGATCTGGCTTCGGATCGCCTGCAGGCCCTGGCCGCGACCGGGATCCGGGAAGCGCGACTCCCCGTGCAGAAAGGCCGCCTTCAGCGCCGCGGCCGCGGACCATCGCTCTCCGTAGCGGCGCGCATGCTCGGCGCCCAGGGAGCCCTCGAAGCCGACGCCCACGTCCATCACGGCGAGCACGACGACATCGCGGCCGAGACGCCGCTGCCACCTGTACCGCTGCGCACACACCCAGCCGATCGAATCGGCGTGTTCGAGGATGTTCTGGCACACTTCCGACAGCATGACGGAGAAGTGGATCACGGCCGGCCGGGGGTAGCCGAGCCGGTCGTGCAGGATGCGCTGGGCCCGGTCCCGCACGCCCTCCACGACGGAATGGACATCCTCGTGGGAGCGGATCGTCGTGACTTCGATGAGGGCGTCGGAGATCTCGAGCGACGGCTTCGGCAGCCGCTTCAGGTCGAACACCTGGGCGGCGGCGGGCCAGAAGCGCATGCGGTTGATGTAGGAGCGGACCTCGGAGTCCCGCGGAGGCTCGATCAGCGGAGGCAGCCCCGTGCGCAGGCGCGCCTCCTGACCGACCGCCAGGAGGCCGATGAGCCCGTACGGCGACACCCAGCCGACGGAGCGGGCATCGAGCAGGAGACGCGCCTTCGGGTTGCCTTCCGAGCGGATGCGCCGGACCAGCGTCTCGAAGGACGACTCGTCCAGACGTTCGGGGACGCGGACGACCCGGCTCACGTCGACCCCCGCTCCCGGCTCCCCGCCCCGCCCGTGAGGACGCCGGTCTCGGAGCGCAGGTATTCGCCGAGCCCGGATGCGCCGCGGAATCCGGCGTTCCGTTGCGCGGCCCGCGTCGCCGCCCGGACGGACGACTCGAGATCCTCGCCGCTCAGCATCGTCACGAAGCACGTCGCCCCCCACACGTCGCCGCAGCCGGTCGGGTCACCCCCCGACACCCGGACCTCGGGCTCCACCTTTCCGCTCACGAGCGCTTCCGCGGGCGCCACGGCGCCGGGCGGCGGGCGCGGCTCCGTCGGCGCCTCCCAGAAGCTGCGGGTCGCGACCCAGGCGGCGCCGCGCTCGCCGAGCGTGACGAGGAGGCCGCGCGTGACCGGACCCACGACGTCCGCGGCAAGCGCCCAGGGATCTTCCCAGCCCGCCGCCAGCGTGCCGAGTTCCTCCTCGTTCAGTTGCACGACATCGAAACAGGAGAGCCAGGCGCGCCAGTCTTCGAGCGGACGCGGCGAGCGCACCCCGTCCACCCCCACGCCGAGCATCAACGAGTGCAGATCCGCGTAGACCGGACCCTCCGCCGCCGTCCGCAGGGCCGCGGCGGCCGGGAGGTCGACCTCCCAACCCGCGATGAAGTTCACGTAGATCGCGTCGCACGAGCGTGCGAGGGGCACGAGTTCGTCGCGGGTCCAGCCCGGCACGCCGCCGGTGAGCTTCTCGGAGCGCCGCGCGTCGTCCAGGTAGATGAGTTCGACCCGGTTGTTCGGTTCCGCCACGGTCCACACGCCGTCAAAGGAATCGACGCGTGCGAGCCCCCCGAGGAAGAGGTCCGCCGCCTCTCGCATGTCCTTCCCGACCTTGAGAATCGGAAACAGGGTCCAGCCTTCCCCGGCAGCTGCCGCGGCGGCGTCGGCCGCGGCCAGCGCGTAGGCGATCCCTCCCCATTCCTCGACCGGACCGTCCCGGCCGACGTCCCGTGCGCGGATCGTATCCCACACCATCGTCCCTACGACGCCGAGCCGCGGCATTCGGCGCTCAGAGGGGTCCGAGCCGCGCGACGCGGAACACGGCGGCGGCGCCGATGACGCCCGCCAGGCCACCGAGTTCGGTGCGCACGATCCGGCACGCCTCGGCCGCCGGCTGCAGCGCCCGCTTCCTGACCTCGCGGCGCAGGGGATCGAAGAGGTGCTTGCCCGCGCGCGTCACGCCCCCGGAAACCACGATCATCTCCGGGTTGAGAATGTTGATGAGGTTCGCGAGGCCGGTCCCGAGATACCCCGCCGTCTCCCGCATCACGTCGGCGGCATACTGGTCGCCCGCTACGATGGCATCGGATACCGCTTCGGCCGTAACCGCCCGCAGGTCGCCGTCCACCAGGTCCAGGAGCATGCTCTCGGCACCCGCCTCCAGTCCTTCCACCGCGCGGGCCGCGATCGCGGGCCCCGAAGCGTAGGCTTCGAGGCAACCGTAGCTGCCGCACGCGCACTTCCGCCCCGTGGAGTCGATCGTCATGTGTCCGATCTCCGCGGCCGCATCCGAGGCCCCGTGGTAGAGTTCGCCGTCGAGTACGATGCCGCCCCCGATCCCCGTCCCCAGAGTGATGCCCACGAGGTTGTCGACCCCGCGCCCCGCGCCCCGCCACCACTCCCCGAGCGTGGCGGCGTTCGCGTCGTTGTCGAGTTCGGCGTCGAGTCCCGTCCCCTTCGCGATCAGGTCGCGCAGCGGGAAGTTCCGCCACCCGAGGTTCGGCGTCTCGATCACCGTGCCCGTCTCGCGGTCCAGCGGCCCGGGCGCCCCCATCCCGACCCCCACGATCGCGTCCTCCCCGAATCCGCCCTCGCGCGCGGCATCGCGGGCCACTTCGCGAATCATCGACACGATCCGGTCCACGACGAATTTTGCGCCGATGTGGGCATCCGTGGGCAGGGTACGCATGCCGAGCACGGTGCCGCCGTCCACCGGGACGGCGCCGACGTTGATCGTGGTCCCCCCCAGATCGACACCGATGATGTGCTTTCTTCCGCTCACATCCCCTACCCGCATCTCGCTGGTGGAACTACGCGCCGCCGACCGCGCCTCGGAGCATCATAACACTAGTCGTTTTCGACCTGCAGGACGGCGAGAAAGGCCTCCTGGGGGATCTCGACGCTTCCGACCTGCTTCATGCGCCGCTTCCCCTCCCTCTGCTTCTCGAGCAGCTTTCGCTTTCTCGTGATGTCGCCTCCGTAGCACTTGGCGGTCACGTTCTTGCGCAGCGCCTTCACCGTGGTCCTCGCGATCACGTCCCGCCCGATCGCGGCCTGGATCGCCACGTCGAACAGTTGCCGGGGGATGAGTTCCTTGAGCTTGCGGGCCATCTTCTGCCCGAAGTCGTAGGCCCGGCTCCGGTGCACGATGACGCTCAGCGCGTCCACGGCCGCCCCGTTGAGGAGGATATCCAGCTTCACCAGATCCGAACGCTCGTGGCCCGTCACTTCGTAGTCGAGCGAAGCGTACCCGCGAGAGACGGACTTCAGCTTATCGTAGAAATCGAGCACGATCTCGCCGAGGGGCATCGAATACGAGATCTCGACCCGGGTGGGATCCAGGTACTGGAGGTCGACGTACTTCCCGCGCCGGTCGTGGCAGATCTTCTGGATCGCGCCGATGTAGTCGGCCGGCGACACGACGCGAACCCGGACGAAGGGCTCCCGCACTTCGCTGATATGGACGCGGTCCGGCATCTTCGACGGGTTTTCGAGCTGGATCTCGTCGTCGTTCGTGAGCGTCACCTGGTACTCCACGCTGGGCAGCGTCGTGATGAGGTCGACGCCGAACTCGCGGTCCAGTCTCTCCTGTACGATCTCCAGGTGGAGGAGCCCCAGGAAGCCGCACCGGAACCCGAAGCCGAGCGCGCCCGATGTCTCCGGCTCGTAGTGGAGGCTGGCGTCGTTCAACTGGAGCTTCTCGAGCGCCTCGCGGAGTTCCTCGAACTGGTCGGAGTCCGTCGGATAGAGGCCGGCGAAGACCATCGGCTTCGCTTCCCGGTAGCCGGGGAGGACCTCCGCGGCGCGGTCACCCGCGTCCAGCACCGTATCGCCGACGCGCGTATGGCCCACCTTCTTGATCTGGGCCGTGAGGTACCCGACCTCCCCGCAACGGAGGGCGCCGGTGCGCTCGAAGCCGAGACGCATGAAGCCGACCTCGTCGACCTCGTACACCGCTTCGTGGCGCCCGAATCCGATGCGCATGCCTTCGCGCAGTTCGCCGTCCACGACGCGCAGCATGGGCATCGCTCCGCGGTAGCGGTCGTACTGCGAGTCGAAGATCAGCGCCCGCAGCGGCGCCTCGGGGTCGCCGCGCGGGGCCGGGACGCGCTCGACGATGGCGTCGAGAACCGCGTCGACCCCCACCCCTTCCTTGGCGGAGGTATGGATCGTCGAGGCGGGATCCACACCGAGCAACTCCGATATCTCCGCCGCCACGCGTTCCGGGTCGGCCGCCGGGAGATCGATCTTGTTGACGACGGGGACGACCTCGAGGTCCGCCTCCAGGGCGAGGAAGAGGTTCGCGAGCGTCTGCGCCTCGATGCCCTGCGTGGCGTCGACGACGAGGAGGGCCCCCTCGCACGCGGCGAGACTGCGGCTCACTTCGTAGGCGAAGTCGACGTGCCCCGGGGTGTCGATGAGGTTGAGCTGATACTCGGCGCCGTCCCGGTAGCCGTAGGCCATGCGAATCGCGTTGAGCTTGATCGTGATTCCGCGTTCCCGCTCGAGTTCCATCGAGTCGAGCACCTGCTTCCGCATCCGGCGCTCGTCCACCGCGCCGGTACGCTCGAGCAATCGGTCGGCCAGCGTCGACTTCCCGTGATCGATGTGCGCGATGATGGAGAAGTTCCGGATGCGCTCCGTGCCCGGGGCCGCGGTCACAGCTCCACCACCAGTCCGTCGTACGCGGGGGACACGCCTGCCGGGAGCCGTCGCTCGATTTCCTCGTGTCTCGTTCGGTGCGCGATGTGCGTGATGTAGGTGCGTCCCGCCCCGAGTCGGCGTGCCGTCGCCACGGCCTCCTCCATCGAGAAGTGTCCGGGGTGCGGGTCGCCGAACCAGAGCGCGTTCGTGATGAGGACGTCGACACCCGCGAACACGTCGATCGCGTCCTCGGGCACGGACTTCGCGTCGATCAGGACCCCGAGACCGCCGAAGCGGAACCCGTAGCTGCGGTACGCTCCGTGCGGGAGCGCAACGACCCGCAGCGCGAGCCCGCCGGGCTCGATGACGTCGCGGTCGTCGAAGAGCGTCAGATCGAGTCGGGGCACCGCGGACCCCGGCTGGGGACGGGCGTCGCCCCAGATATAGGAGAAGCGCCTCCGGATCCCGGCATCGAACTCGCGCGCCACGTACAGGGGGAGGGGCCGGCCCTGCCGCATCGAGAAGACCCGGAGGTCGTCGATGCCGTGCGTATGGTCCGCGTGCTCGTGCGACAGAAAGACGGCGTCCAGCCGCTCGACGCCGGCCCGCAGCAGTTGAAGCCGAAGTTCCGGCGGCGTGTCCACCAGGAGACGGGTCCCGCCGGTCTCGATGAGGAGTCCGTGACGCGTGCGCCGGTCCCTGGGGTCCGGCGAGCGGCAGGTCGCGCAGTCGCAGCCGAGCACCGGAACCCCGAAGGAAGTGCCGGTGCCGAGAAAACGGACTCTCACGGGCCGGGCGTCAGTGGCGGAAGAGTCGGATCACAACTCTTCGACGCGCATCATGTTGGTCGTGCCGGGGACGTGGAAGGGGACTCCGGCCGTCACCACGAAACGCTGCCCTGCCTCGCCCATGCCCAGTTCGAGCGCCACATCCCGGGCCTTGTCGAGCATGCTCGAATAGCTGATGCCGCCGTGGAACAGGATCGGCTGCACGCCCCACACGAGCGCCAGCTGGTTGTACGTCCGCCACTGGTCCGTGATCGCCAGGATCGGGACGGAGGGACGCTGCGCCGACACGATGCGGGCCGTATAGCCGCTCTGCGTGAACGTCACGATGAACGGCGCGCCGACGCGCTCGACCGCGATGAGCGACGACGCCGCGATCGCTCCCGACGTGGTCTGCTGGATCTTCGAGAAACCCTCCACCTGTTTGCCCGCCCGCCCGGTCCGTCCCAGCCGCTCGTGCTCGATACGACGGATGATCCGGTCCATCGTGAGGACGGCCTGTACCGGATACCCGCCCGCGGCGGTCTCGGCCGATAACATCACCGCGTCGGTGCCGTCGAGGAGTGCGTTCGCGACGTCCGACACCTCCGCCCGCGTAGGCTGCGGGCTCTCGATCATCGACTCCAGCATCTGCGTCGCGGTGATCACCGGCCGCGCGCGTTCCTGCGCCAGGCCAATGATCCGCTTCTGGATCATCGGCACTTCCTCGTACGGCAGCTCCACCCCGAGGTCGCCCCGCGCGACCATGACGGCGTCGCTCAGAGGCAGGATCTCCCCGAGGTTCTCCAGCGCCTGCGACTTCTCGATCTTCGCGATGAGCAGGCACCCCCGGTCCATCTTCTGGCGGGTCGTTTCGAGGTCGGACGGCTGCCGTACGAAGCTCAGCGCCAGGTAGTCGATGACCTGTTCGACGGAGAACTCGATGTCCGCGATGTCCTTCTCGGTCAGCGCCGGCGCCCCGACCCGCACGCCCGGGAGGTTGATCCCCTTCTGCGACTTGAGAACCCCGGCACTGAACGCCACGGCCGAGACCCACGGCGGGTCATCGGAGACTTCCCGGACCGCGAACTCGAAGTGGCCATCGTCGAGCAGAATCCGGTTGCCGGGCGCGACCTCCTCGGCCAGCTCCGGATAGGTGGTGGGAATCCGTCGGTGCGGAGCGCTCCCGGCGGGAGCGTCTTCGCCCTCGGGAAAGAACCAGTACGTGCCTTCGGGCTCGATATCGAGCTGGTCGCCGGGCAGATCGCCGACCCGGATCTTCGGTCCGCCCAGGTCTCCGATGATCGCCACCGGCCGGCCGACATCGCGTGCCATGTCGGAGATTCTCCGGACCAGGCCGGCCGCGCGATCCGTGGGGGTATGCGTGAAGTTGATGCGGGCTGCGTCGGTGCCGGCCTCAATCAGGTCGTGGAGCACGTCCGGATCCCAGGAGGCGGGTCCGATCGTGCTGACGATCTTCGCTCTGCGGAAACCTGCGCTCATCCGTGGCCCAAGCGGCGTGGGAGGCCACGGTTCCTATCCAGGCAGCCGGCTGGCCTCCGAGAGATCGGGTCGGTGGGCTACGATCCACTCGTGCATGTGCTGCAGCTGGCCGAGTGGAAGCCCCTCGAGGGATTTCACCTGCAAGCCCGGGATGATACAGGCGGCGGCACGGCGGAGAAAGTAAGCGCGCTGGCGGCGGCGCTGTTCCGGGTTGAGGCTCGTTCCGCCGGGGATGTCCGGTATCGGCTCCATGAGGCGGCGGTAACTGTAGACTTCGCGGGCGGAGAACTCGGCGGGGATCAGATAGGCGTGACCTTCAACTTCGAGGGTGCCGTCGGATGAGATGGCGACGAGACCTGCCATGTTCAGCCTCCTTACGTCTTACGTAGCAGCCAGAGACGCAAAAGACCGTGCCGCCGGAAGGTCGGACAATCTCCACGATTCCCCTTCATCCCAGCCGCACGGTCCTCGGGCTTCCAGAACCTACTATAGGCTTGAACATGCCATCGATGCAAACGTCCCGCCCCATCTCCGCGGCGGGTGCGGCCGCCTGGACACCACCGGTGCGAAGATCGGGCCGCGGGCGGGCCCGGGCGGGACAGCCGGGATATTTGACGGGCCGCCGCGCGGGCGGCTAAACTTCGCAGGCCGTCAGAGTTGCCCTGCCAGGAGGCTTACACTTGCAGTACACGTTACGCGACAACGAAGAACTCGATCGCGCGCTGCGGAAGTTCCGCCGCAAGGTTCAGCGAGCCGGGATCTTCCGGGATATCAAGAAGCACCGGTTCTACGAGAAGCCGAGCGAGGCGCGGCGTCGCAAGATGAAAGCGGCGGAACGCCGTCGGCGTCGTCGGCGTCGTCGCCAGAAGGCCCGCCGCTAGCCTGACACCCGCCGTCAGCGGGCGACCTGCCCGCAGCCTTCAGGAAAAGCGGCGTTCGACGTACCCGTCGAGAATCTGCAGGAACTCCTCCACGATCCCATCCCCGCGCAGCGTCGAGTGGTGCTTGCCATCGACGTAGACGGGCGCGGTCGGCGCCTCGGCCACCCCCGGCAGCGAGATGCCGAGGTCCGCATGCTTCGACTCGCCGGGCCCGTTGACCACGCACCCCATCACGGCCACGGAGAGATCCTCGACGCCGGGATAGCGCTCCCGCCAGGCCGCCAGACGATCGGCGATATGGCTTTCGACATCGAGCGCCAACTGCTGGAAGAAGGTGCTCGTCGTCCGTCCGCAGCCGGGGCACGCCGTCACCTGGGGCTTGAAACTCCTCAACTCGAGCGACTGCAGCAGTTGCTGCGCGATCCGGACCTCCTCGGTCCGGTCGGCGCCGGGTTCGGGCGTTAACGACACACGGATCGTATCGCCGATCCCCTCGGAGAGCAGGATGGCGAGGGCGGCCGAGGACGCGACGGTGCCCTTCCGCCCCATCCCCGCTTCCGTGAGGCCGAGGTGCAGCGGGTATTCGCAGCGGGACGCGAGTTCGCGGTACACGGTCACCAGGTCCGGCACGCGCGACACCTTCGCGCTAAGCACGATGCGGTCGGCCCCGAGACCCAGGCCTTCCGCGGCTTCGGCCGAGGCGAGCGCACTCTCCACGATCGCGTCGAGGGTGACCCGGTGCGCATCCAGCGGTTCCGCGCGACGCGCGTTCTCATCCATGAGCCGGGTCAGCAGCATCTGGTCGAGCGAGCCCCAGTTGACCCCGATGCGGACGGGCTTGTCGTGCTCGATCGCGCAGCGGACGATCGTCGCGAACTGCTCATCGCGCCGCTTTCGGCCGACGTTGCCCGGGTTGATGCGAAACTTGGCGAGAGCGGCGGCGCAATCGGGATGGCCGGGCAGCAGAATGTGCCCGTTGAAATGGAAGTCGCCGACGAGCGGCACTTCGATGCCCTGCCTGGACAGATGTTCCGCGATCCGCGGCACCGCCCGGGCGGCCCCCGGCGTATTCACGGTAATGCGGACGATTTCCGAGCCCGCCTCGTGGAGTGCCCGGACCTGGTCCGCGGTGGCCGCCACATCCGCCGTATCGGTGTTCGTCATCGACTGGACGACGATGGGATGGGCGCTGCCCACCCGGACGCCGCCGATGTCGACGGAGATCGTCGAGCGACGCGAAGAAGACGGAGTGTTCAAGGGCTTCCCCCGGCGGTTCGGTGCGCGGATGGCCAGGCGCCGATCCAACCCGAATCTACTGCCGCGGGCGAACCTCTGGCGTCAGCCGCACTCGCTGTAGCCGCAAGCGTAGCACTTCGCGCAGCCTTCCTCAAAAGCGAGGCTGCTGCCGCACTCCGAGCACGCTCCGAGGAAGAGCCGGGCCGCCGACTCCTGGTACCGCTCGATCACGGGGCGTTGCGCCGACCGGGCGCCCCCATTGGTGTTCTTTCTCCGGGCGGTCTCCACGTCCTCGATGGGCAGCGTCTGCTGAATCCCTTCCTTCTCCTCCAGGTAGCGTTCGATGACCTGAGCGATCGCGTCGGGGCCGGAGAGCACCTTGCTCGCCCCGAGTCCGACGGCCCGGTCGGAAGAGATCCCGCGCAGCTGCTTGTGTACATCGCGCAACGTGATTCCCGAACGCAGGGCGAGCGAGCACAGCCGTCCGATGGCTTCGGCATCCGCCATCGCCGCCCCTCCCGTCTTGCCGAGGGCGACGAAGACCTCGAACGGACGCCCCTGATCGTCCTCGTTGATCGTCACGTACATCGTACCCAGCGGCGATTCGATCTGCCGGGTGTGACCCCGCAGGACGGCAGGCCGTTGCCGCCTCTCGACGCGGCGCATCCTGGAACCTTCGAGTTCGGTGATCCGCCGCTGCTTCTGCTCGACGGCATTCTCGAGCTTCCGGTTGTGCGCCTGCAGTTCGCTGTTCTGCGCCTCCGCGGCGGCGAGCCGGGTCAGCGTGTCCGCGAGATCTCCGGCGAGTTCCGGATCCACATCGACGGCTTCGAGCTGGACGCCGTCCGCGGCCACGGCCGAACCGCTCTCGCTCGTCTGGCGCTGCACATCCTTCGCCGTCCTGCCCGCCGACAGCACCTGCTCGTCGCGCGACCCGTCGCGGTAGACGGTAACCCCCTTGCACCGCAGCTCGTACGCCATCTCGTAGATCTTGCGCACGTCCTCCTCCGTGGCGGTCGTCGCAAAATTGCACGTCTTCGAGATGGCGGAGTCGCAATGCGCCTGAAATGCGGCCTGCATGCGAATGTGCTGCTCGGGCGGAACATCGTGCGCCGTGACGAAGATCCCCTGGACATCCCCCGGCACTTCATCGAAGTGGATGTGGCCCTCGTCGGCGATGCGCTGCATCAGCTCCTCCGAGTACCAACCCCCTTCCTTCGCACGGCGCACGAAGTCCGGATTCACATCCGGCATCAGTACGCCTGCCTGATTCCTCATGAATGCGACCGCGAACAGTGGTTCGATCCCGCTTGAACACCCCGCAATGATCGAAATGGTCCCCGTGGGGGCGACCGTTGTCAGGTTGCAGTTGCGGAGCCTGCGTTCGGGGCGGATCCGATTGCCGTCGGCGTCCCGGGCGCAGGTCTCGTCGGGACCCCAGATCGATCGCTCCCACTCGGGAAAGACGCCGCGCTCGGCGGCCAGCCGTTCGGACTCGACCTTGGATTCCTCGTCGACGAACTCCATCAACTCGCGCGCGAGTTCGACCGCGCGCTCGGAACCGTAGGGTTCGCCGATCCTTACGAGCATGTCGGCCCAGCCCATGACCCCGAGACCGACGCGGCGGATCCGCTGGGAAAGATCTTCGATCTTCGGAAGCGGGTAGCGGTTGGCGTCGATGACGTTGTCGAGGAAACGGGTCGATTCGTGGACGGCCCCGCCGAGCCCGTCCCAGTCGATCCGACCCTGATCGTCGACGAAGTAGCCGACGTTGATCGAGCCGAGATTGCATACATCGTAGGCGAGCAGCGGCTGTTCGCCGCACGGGTTCGTGGCTTCGTAGCCGCCGAGGTGCGGGACCGGGTTGTAGCGGTTCGCCTCGTCGATGAAGAAGACCCCCGGCTCGCCGTTCCGCCACGCGCTGGAGACGATGCTCGAAAACACCTCTCCGGCGTTCAACTGATCCACGACATCGCCGGTCCGCGGGCTGATGAGATCGTAGTCCGAGCCCGTCCGGACCGCCGCCATGAAGGCGTCGGTGACACCGACCGAGATGTTGAAGTTCGTGATCCGGTTCTTGTCCGCCTTGCACTCGATGAAATGGCGGATGTCCGGATGATCGACGCGCAGGATGCCCATGTTCGCGCCCCGCCGCGTGCCGCCCTGCTTCACGGCCTCGGTCGAGGCGTCATAGACCTCCATGAAACTGACCGGGCCGCTCGCGACGCCCATCGTCGACTTGACGACGTCACCGGACGGACGGAGGCGACTGAAGCCGAACCCGGTGCCGCCCCCGCTCTGATGGATGAGGGCCATGTCCCGCAGCGTCTCGTAGATGCCGTCGAGGCTGTCCGGTACGGGAAGCACGAAACACGCGGAGAGCTGCCCGAGCGGGCGCCCGGCGTTCATGAGCGTGGGGCTGTTCGGCTCGAAGATGCCGTCGGCCATCAGGTGATAGAAGCGCTCCGTGCGCTCGAGGACCGCCTCGTCCGTCGCTCCGTAGCGGCCATCCTGCGACGCGACGACATCGGCCACGCGCCAGAAGAGGTCGCGCGGCCCCTCGATCGGCTCGCCGCGATCGTTCTTCTTCAGATACCGGCGCGCCAGCACCGTCCGCGCGTTCTCGGCAAGTCCCGGCTCGGCGAGGTCGGCCGGCCTGGCATTGGAGCCCATCCGCATCTCACCCCGCACCGGGGCGCTGGTCGCCGCGCCCTCCCGCACCGCCACATCCGGTGGATTCATTGCCGCCCCCCGCCTTCCTGTTCTCGACCGTCCACAAATCAGGTCAATCCGCGGAAAAAACCGGCTTCGGCCGGGACCCGACGACCGCGCGAGTCGAATGCCGGCCTAGGCCGGGAAGCCTGACGGGCGCGGAGATCGACGTTACCCCGCGCCCATCGTTCTGGTTCTCCGAATGCGATCGCTGTGGATCGTCGGGCGGTTTTCCACGACTCCACAGCTTTTCCACACAAAATCCGTGTTTTTTCCACACGTACCGCTATATGTAGTGGCCTTCAAATGATAACTACACCATATGTTGTGGTCAAGCCGGGAAACCGCGGCGGAAGGGGTGCCGGCGCCCCGTGGCAAAACCCCGCGTCAGCGCCGAGAGCGGTGAAGCGCTTTCCGGGGGCTTCTCCGGGGAGAGGAGCGACGCAGGATCCAGAGCCCGGCGCCGCCCAGAACGGCCACGGCGGCGGAAAGGGTGGCGGTTCGCGGCTCGAGCAGCAGCATGCCTCCGAGGGCGAACATCGCCCCGAACAGGAGCAGCGTCGCCCCCGCCGTCCGCAGGAGCGCTTCGCGGAGGGGGAAGTCGGGAGAAACACCCGCGCGCTCGCGGACCGCGCGCCAGCCCGGCCCGGCGGGCCGCACCCGTCGATAGAACGCCAGCAGCGTCGCCTCGTCCTCCGGGCGCGTGAACCACATCACGGGAAGCCAGACCGCCGCCGAACCGAAGGCGGTGAGCGCGAGCCGCGTCCCGAACTCCATCGCACCGAAGGCCGGGAGATAGGAGCAGAGCGCGATGGCGAAGCCGGCAAGCATGGAGGCGAGTTCAGCCCAGGCGTTCACCCGCCACCAGAACCAGCGCAGGATGAGCACGGCCCCCGGCCCCGTGCCGATGGCGATCATGAAACGAAACAGCGCCCCGATGTCATTGGCGAAGAACGCCGCCGCCGTCGCGGCCGCAACGATGCAGACCGAAGCGAGCCGGCCCAGCAGGACGAGTCGCGCGGACGAGGCGTCCGGGTCGACGAAGCGGGCGTAGAGGTCGTTCACGAGATAGCTCGCGCCCCAGTTGATCTGCGTCGACACGGTCGACATGAAGGCGGCGAAGAACGATGCGACGACGAGTCCCAGGAGGCCGGCGGGAAGGTAGCGCAGCATCAGCATCGGGTACCCCAGATCGGGATCGGCCAGATCCGGGAAGACGACGACGGCCACGAGTCCGACGAGCACCCAGGGCCACGCGCGGACGACGTAGTGAAGCCACACGAACCACCAGGCAGCGCGCTCCGCGTCCGCTTCGGTGCGGCAGGCGAGGAGGCGCTGCACGAACTCGCCCCCGCCGTCGGACCGGCGGAAGGCCCACCACTGTATGCCGAGGTAGGCGAGGAAGGTGCCGAACGGGAGGGCTTCGGAGCCCGGCCGGGGGACCATCCCCAGGGCATCGCTCCGCCCCGCCGCCGCGAGTTGCGCCTTGAGTTCCGCGATCCCCCCGATTTCCGCCAGGGCGAAGGCGGCCACGAGAATGGCTCCGAAGAGCGCGAGAAAGAACTGGAAGAAGTCCGTCGCGACGACACCCCACAGCCCGGCGATGCTCGCGTAGGCGAGCACGAAGATGGAGAGGGCCACGACGGCCCACAGGCGCTCGTCTCCCGGCATCCAGCCGGACAGGTCCGGGAGGAGCCCGAGAGCCTCGACGACCTTGCGCATGGCCAGCATCACGAAGCCGATCGAGATGCAGTTGATCGGAACCGCGAACAGGAAGGCGCGCGTGGCCCGCAGGACGGCGGCGGGGCGGCCGCCGTAGCGAAGTTCCGTCAGTTCCACGTCCGTGACGATTCCGGCGCGGCGCCACAGACGCGCGAAGAGGTAGATGAGAAGGAGGTGGGAGAGGCCGAAGGACCACCATTCCCAGTTGCCGGCGATGCCCCGGCGCGCGATGAGGGCCGAGACATAGAGCGGCGTATCCACCGAGAACGTGGTCGCGGCCATCGACGTGCCCGCGAGCCACCACGGCAGTGCGCGCCCGCCGACGAAGAAGTCGACGATGCTCCCGCGGGCCCGGCGCGAGAGCCACAGGCCGACACCGAACGTGAGGGCGAGATAGATCGCGACGATCCACCAGTCGACCGGACTCAGCGGTCCACCCCGGCGGGCCCTGTTCCCGCCGCCGCGCCGGCTGCGACGCGCAGCCAGTCCGCGGCGGCCCGTTCCATCACGGTCTCGGTGGACCACGCGCAGATGCCGGGGACGCCGAGCACCTCGAGCCAGCGGCGGTGGCCGAGCAGTACGACGAGACCGCGGCGGGCGGAGTGGACGAGGGCGCGCGTCCGCTCGACGACCTCGGCCGCGGGCGCACCCCGGCCCTTCCAGCCGCGCGGCGTCGCGGCGAGCACGACGATGCACTGTCCGGCGTCGGGGCTGTCCGTGACCCGCCAGCCGGCCGCGCGCAAGTCGTCGGCGACGATCGTGCCCAACGCTCCGGCGCGGCCGGCCGGGGGCCCGACATCCGGGTCGTCCGACACGCCGACGACCCGCGTCGGTGCCCGCGGCGTCCAGCCGCGCAGGATCTCCGGATCGCCCGCGATCGTATCGCGCGCGAAGGCGACCGACTCGAACTCCGGCCGCGATGCCCGCGCGGAGGACGGGCAGTTGCGGGCCGACCGGATCGAGGCCTCCTCCAGCTTGGCGGCGAAGCGCGGGTCTTCGGCGGCCCGCGCCAGCGCCGCGACCGTCGCGCCGGCATCGCCGGGATAGCAGATGAGATCGCACCCCGCGGCGACCGCCTCGACGGCGGCGCCTGCATCGTCGGGGCCGGCGCCGCCCATGATCATGGCGTCCGTGGTCACGACCCCTTCGAAGCCCAGCCGTCCGCGAAGGAGCCCCGAGACGATATTCGGCTCCACCGTCGCCGCCCGCTCGCCGCCGAGTGCCGGATACGCGACGTGCGCCACCATCACGCTGGCGACCCGGTCCGCCGCCGCCGCGAAAGGCGCGAGATCCTCCTCCAGAAGCCCGGCCGGGGCGTCGATGGAGGGGAGTCCGATATGCGAATCCTCCGTCGTCCTGCCGTGACCCGGAAAGTGCTTCGCGCACGCCGCGGCGCCGGCGGACTGGCAGGCGTCGATCCAGCGGCCGCCCAGTTCCGCGACCCGCCGCGGGTCCGCGCCGAAACTGCGCGTGGCGATGATCGGATTGTCAGGTTCCGCATCCAGATCCAGCACCGGCGCGATCACCCAGTTGATCCCGATGGAGAGCGCTTCCCGGGCGGTGACGCGACCCGCCGCCACGACGGCGGCATCGGGACGCGGGCGGGCCGCGAGCGCGGCGGGCGGGGGCAACTCGATCAGGCCCCGGATCTGCTGACCCGCGCCCCGTTCGAGGTCCGCCCCGATCCAGAGCGGCCACGCCGCGTCGTCGCGGATCCGTTCGACCAGACGACCGACGCGTTCCGCTTCGCCGCCGAACAGGATGAACCCCCCCACGCCGAGGGCGAGCGCCCGGTCCGCACGCCTCTCCACTTCAGCCGGAGACCAGCGGTCGAGCCGGAGCGCCTCGATGACGACCCGGGCGGGGTCCACGTCGGACCGGGTCACGCGGCGGTCCGCACTCCGAGCAGGCGGGGACCGCTCGCCCCCGTGGCCCACGGCGCGTTGGCGGGATACCCGAGCACATGCTGTCTCGCCAGGAGCGCGAAGGCCACGGCCTCGCGCGCATCCGCGTCGAGGCCGAGGGCGGACAGGTCGCGGACGGGCATCGGATCCAGCAGCTGCTCGATTCGCGCTGCGAGCACCGGGTTCCGGGCTCCGCCGCCGCCGAGATAGCACGCCGCAGGCCGCTCTTCGATCCATCGATAGGCGTCCGCGATCGTGCGCGCGGTGAGTTCCGTCAGGGTGGCGATCGTGTCTTCGGGCGAAAGCGTGGCGTGGCGCCGCAGCCATTCCAGCAGCCGGTCCCGCGAGAAGCGCTCGCGTCCCGTCGACCGGGGCGGGGGCTGGCGGAAGAAGGGATCGCTCAGCCAATCGGAGAGCGCGTCTTCGCTCACCGCCCCGCGCCGCGCCATCCCTCCGTCGCGGTCGAAGCGCGATCGCCCTTCCGTAAGGCACTCGACCGCCCCATCGATGAGCACGACCCCGGGACCGGTATCGTAGGCCTGCGGCGTCGCCCCGCTGGTTTCGGCGGGGAGCGCCGTCACGTTGCTGATGCCGCCGATGTTCTGAATCGCGCGCGATTCCGGTGCGCGGAAGAGGAGCAAGTCGGTATAGGCCGTGAGGGGCGCGCCTTCCCCGCCCGCCGCCATGTCCCGCACGCGGAAGTCCGACACCACCGCGCACGAGGTGCGCTCGGCGATGACCGCGGCCTGGCCGAGTTGCAGCGTCGACCCTCCCCGGGCGCCCGCGGGCGGCTCGTGCCATACGGTCTGGCCGTGGCTGCCGATGGCTTCGACATCGGCCGGCCGGAGCGAGGCGGAAGCCAGCGTCCGGTTCACGGCTGCACCGATCCGCTCGCCCAGCTCGAAGTCGAGCGCGCAGATCGCCGCGGCGCTCCCCGAGGTGATGGCGCCGGCGATCCGTCCGCGCACGGCGCGGTCGTAGCTCTCCGTCTCGAAGGCGACGACGCGCCAGTCCGCCGGCCGCTCGCGGTCTCCCGCCGTCTCGACGACGGCGACATCGATGCCGTCCAGCGAAGTGCCCGACATCACGCCGATCCAGAGGGTCACCGGTCCGCCTCGGCCAGCAGTGCCGGGTGCACGCGCTCCTGCAACCTCATCTCGTGCGCGGCATCGTGCTGCGCGACGCCCCGCAGAAACTGATACAGCGTCAACGTCTCGGAGCCGATGCGTGCGCAGCGGGAGAGGGCCGCCGCGACCGGCTCCGGACCATCGGCCACCGCCGCCACCGTGACCGCCCTTTCCGCGGAGAAACCGGCCACTCCGGTCTCGAAGCCGCGGGCGGGCGCGCGGGCGTTCGCGGTCCAGTCGTCGAACGTGGGGAGGGACCCTTTCGAGTCGGCGGCCGCGAGCCACCGCTCGACTCGCGGCCGCACGGCGCTCCGCTCGAAGTCCGCCAGGTGCGCGGCGTGCTGGCCCGGCGTCCACGCGGCTCCGCGCGCCGCGATGCGCTGCCCCTCCGCCTCGGCCGCGGCGCCCGCCGCGCGCGCGGCGGCGAGCCGCGCCGGCGCGGCGCCCAGCCGCGCGAGCAGCGCCGCGCCGTCTGGCCGGCCCGGCGCCGCCGGGTAGCCGCCGTAACACGGACGCTCCGCGCCGCCGAAGCGCTCGACCGCGAGGCCCAGGAAGCCGTCCGCGCAGTCGAGGTATCGCTCGGCCAGGGCGCGGTCGACGCCCAGCGCGTGCATCGCAAGCGCCGTCTTCACCGCGCCGCCGGTGCGGATCAGCGCGCGGCGCGCCTCCTCGCGCGATGTCCCCGTGAGCGCAACGAAAATGCGGAGCCCGCGGTCGACGAGTTTCGCCGATCGCGCCCGCAGGTCGACCATGAGGTTCTCGAACACGCGGCCGCTGCGGATCATCGCTCCCGTGGTGATCGTGTTGAGCACAAGCTTGGTCGCCGTCCCCGCCTTCATGCGCGTCGAACCGGCGATGACCTCGGGCCCGACGAGCGGCAGGATGAGGTGGTCCGCGAGTTCCGCGACCTCCGAGGACGGTGCGGTGCAGCCGAGAAACGCGGTTCCCGCGCCGCGCGACGCCGCCTCCGCCAGCGCCCCGAGGACGTACGGCGTCGTCCCCGACGTCGCGATCCCGAGCACGAGGTCCGCGGCCGACACGCCGAACGTCCGGACCGCCTCGGCTCCCCCGTTCCGGGAATCCTCCGCCCCCTCCGCGCTCCGCACGAGCGCGCCGGAGCCCCCCGCAATGATCGCCTGCACGAGGTCCGGGGCTACGCCGAACGTCGGCGGACACTCCGCCGCGTCGAGCACGCCCAGGCGGCCACTCGTCCCCGCACCGACGTAGACGAGACGACCGCCCCGACGGAAGCGCTCCACGACATCATCGATGACGCGTGCGAGCACCGACGCCTGCGCGGCGACGGCCTCCGGCACGGCGCGATCTTCCGCCTGTATCATGCGGACGATCGTCGCGCTGTCCGCGCGGTCGATGGCGCGTGTACGAGGGTTGCGGCCCTCGGTCAGACGGGGATCCAAGCGTCAGGTCCTCACGAGCCCTGCGGCTCGTTGCTGGAGTTCGCGGCCTCCGGGTAAATTCGGCAGGCGCAAACGTAGAAGGTTCGCCCGGAGGGCGGGAGTCGCGCCGGTCCCGGCGGTCCGCGGCAGGGGAGAGACGCCACACGTGAATTCCAGCCCTCAGGCGACGCGGAGTCCGGGGACCGACCTCGTCCTCGGGCGCCTGTCCGAGCGCTTCGCGGTCCCCGACAAGCCTCGCCTCGCCCCTCTGGACGAACTCGTCCTCACCATCCTCAGCCAGTCGACGACCGACGAGAACCGGGATCGCGCCTGGCGAACGCTCGCGGCGCGGTATCCGGCCGGAGAAGCCGGGGGAGCCGGGAAAACGGCGGGCGGAGCGTCTCGCCCCGGCCCGATCTCGTGGGAATCCGTGCTTCGGGCCACGCCGGCCGAGCTCCAGGACGCCGTGCGCGTCGCCGGCCTCGCGAACCAGAAGGCGCCGGCCATCCACGCCGCCCTCGAGCGGCTCCGCGCCGAGGTGGGGCGCATCACGCTCGATCACCTCGAGGAGATGGGCGATGAGGAGGCGATCGCCTACCTCACGACCTTCCGGGGAGTCGGCGTGAAGACCGCCGCGTGCGTGCTCTGCTTCTCGCTCCGCCGACCCGTACTCCCGGTCGATACGCACGTCCTCCGGATCGCGCGGCGCCTCGCGTGGGTCCCCCCGCGGGCTTCAGCCGACGCGACCTACGCCGCCCTCTCGCGCACTGTCCCACCCTCCGAGCGTTTCCGCATGCACATGCTGCTCATCACGTTCGGCCGCTCGCTCTGCCTCGCCCGGGCCCCGCGCTGCGGGGAATGTCCGCTCGAACCCGAGTGTCCGAGGATCGGTGTCTGATCCGGCGCGCCTGCCGGCATCGATTCCCATCCTCAGCTGTTCGGACCTCAACTGTTCGGAAGCCCGAACACCAGGGGTTCATCGAGCCGCAGCCTGAGGATCGTTCCGGCCGGGAGCGCCGGGCCGGCGCCGTCGGCCGCGAGAAGGATCGCGGAACCGGTGGCGGCTCCTGCCGCGGCGCCCGCGACGGCGCCTTGACGGCCGCCGGCGAGGACGCGGCCCAAATCCACGCGCGCCGCCCCTCCGGCCGCCGGTCCGCCTCCCGGCCCCGGCATGACCCCCACCACCGACGCCGACAGGGGCCAGGCACTTCCGTTGAAGAAGACATCGACGAAGTGGACCTTCACCATGGCCGGTTCGCCGGCCCCGCCGGCTTCAGTGACGCCCCCCGCGTCGGGCGCGGCCTCCACCGCGGTGATCTCGCCGTTGATCAGCGAGTTCAGCGGCACCAGGACCATGTGGTTCTCGATCAACGGCCGCGTCACCCCGAACTGAACGGGGTCCCCGGGCCGAAGGTCGCTCGTGCGGATCGTATCGAGGAGTTCGACCTCGAGTTCCGCGCCGGCCTGAACCGTCACCATGGTATAGGTCATTTCAGGTGCGCCGCCGGGCTCGGACACCGGCGCGGCCGGCATCCGCCGCACGGGCGATGCGGGCGGTGCACTCTCCGCCGATGCGTCGTTCGTTGAGTCGTTCGCATCCGCGCTTCCCTCCGCCCCGGGGCCGATCTCCGGTGCACAGCCCGTGACCATCGCGGTTATCGCGGCGAGCGTGGCGAGCTTCGCTGACGTTGTCCGTTCCATCCTGTCCCTTCCATCCCTTCCATCGTGTCGTTGTACGGCCTGCAACCCGCACATACGTTCGAACGGCGCCCCCGCAGAATAAACGCCCGGCGCCCCCACGCGGAGACATCGTGAAATCGCTCAGAGCGCTGCTACCCTACTTCCGCCCGTACCGCGTGGGAATCGCGGCCGGGCTCACGCTCGTGATCGTGAGCAATCTGTTCACGGTCGCGGGCCCGTGGGTGCTCAAGATGGCGATCGACGCGCTGGAGAGGGAACTCCGCGCCGACCTCATCCTGCGCTACGCCCTCGTCCTCACGGCGATCTCCGTCGTGGCCGGCGCGACGAGATTCTGGATGCGGAAGCTCCTGAACGGGCTGAGCCGCCGAATGGAGACCGATGTCCGGAGCGCCCTCTTCGCGCACCTGCTCCGGCTTCCGCCGCAGTTCTTCGACGCCTGGCGGACCGGCGATCTCGTGAGCCGGGCGACGAACGACGTCCAGGCGGTCCGCATGGTCGCCGGACCCGCGATCATGTACGCGGTGAATACCGCCACCGTCGCGACGCTGGCGCTCGGGCTCATGATCTGGATCGATCCCATGCTCACGCTGTGGGCGATGATTCCGATGGTCGTCCTCCCCCCCATCGTGTTCGTCTTCGGCCGACAGATCCATGAACGCTTCGAGAGAATCCAGGCCCAGTTCTCGGAGATCTCCAACTTCGCCCAGGAAAATCTGGCCGGGACCCGCATCGTGAAGGCGTACGTGCGCGAGGAGGCGCAAACGCGACGTTTCGAGACCCTCAACCGCGGCTACAAGTCGCGCAATCTCTCCCTCGCCCGCGTGTGGGGGCTGTTCCACCCGTCGCTCATGTTCTTCACGGGCGTCGGCGCGGTCGTCGTCCTTTGGTTCGGCGGCGGGCAGGTCGTCCGCGGCGCCATCACGCTCGGCGATTTCGTCGCCTTCTCCTTCTACCTCACGATGCTGATGTGGCCCATGATCGCCCTCGGCTGGGTCACGAACCTCTTCCAGCGGGGGGCCGCCTCGATGGGCCGCCTCAACGAACTGTTCGATATCGTCCCCGCCGTCCGGGACCCGGAGTCGCCGGTCTCGCTGACGTCCGTGCGGGGAGCGCTGGAGTTCGACGCCGTCTCCTTCCGCTATCCGGGCACGGAGCGCGACGTGCTGCGGGACATCTCCTTCCGCATCGAACCCGGGCAGACGGTCGCCATCGTCGGCGCGACCGCGAGCGGAAAATCCACGCTGGCCGCGCTCATCCCCCGTCTCTACGACGTGACGGCGGGGACGATTCGCCTCGATGGCGTGGATGTCCGGGAACTCGACGTGGGTTCCCTGCGCGCCTCGATGGCATTCGTCCCGCAGGAGCCGTTCCTGTTCAGCATGCGGCTGAGGACGAACATCGAACTCGTGCCCGGAGAGAAGGATGCGGGGGAGCCGGTCTCGGACGAACTCCGCAGCGCGCTCGCCGTTTCGCAGCTGGAGAAGACGCTCGCCATCCTTCCGGACGGGATCGACACGCGCCTGGGCGAGCGCGGGATCAACCTCTCGGGCGGACAGAAACAGCGGGCCACGCTGGCGCGGGCAGTCCACCGCGACGCGCCGCTGCTCATCCTGGACGACGCCCTGTCGGCCGTGGATTCGGAGACGGAAACCGCGATCCTGGAGGCGCTGCGCGAATACATGGCCGGGCGCACCTCCATCATCGTCTCTCACCGCGTGTCGGCGGTGCGCACCGCCGACATGATCCTCGTCCTGGAAGACGGACGCCTCGTCGAACGCGGCGTACATGAAGATCTGATCGCGGCCGATGGCGTCTACGCGCGCCTGCTGCGCCGCCAGCTCGTGGCCGAGGAACTCGAGCGCATCGAACAGCGGCGCGTCGCCAGCGCCTGACCACTGCGGCGTTACCGGCAGGGGTTACCGGTACTCCGACCAGAACCCGATCATCTTGTAGGCGAGCTTCGCCGCAGTGAAGGCCGAGGCCTCCTCGCCCCGCCGCGGGGCGAGTTCCACGATGTCCGCGCCCACGACGTTGCGCTCGGCGAAGACCCGGGAGAGCAGATCCAGCGCGTCCCACCAGGTGCCGCCGCCGGGTTCCGGCGTGCCGGTGGCCGGCATCAGCGACGGATCGAAGAAGTCCACGTCGAACGTGATGTAGACGTTCTTCCCCAGCGCCTCCACCGCCCGCTCGACCCAGCCCGGCCGGCGCATCTCGTGCGCGAACACGACCTCGATCCGGTGATCGCGGATCACGTCCCGCTCCTCCCGCGTGAGCGCGCGGATCCCGACCGCTACGATATCCGCCGCAGCCGCCCGCTTCGCTCCGCTCGACCGGTGTTCGAGCGCCCGGCGCATGACGCAGGCATGGTTCCACGGAGAGTCGTGGTGGCGATCCCTCAGGTCCGTGTGCGCGTCGAACTGTAGAATCGTGACGTCGCCGTCGAGGCGGTCCGCCCACGCAGCGGCCGGAGCGCTGGAAATCGAATGTTCCCCGCCCAGTCCGATGATGAACCGGTTCCCGGCGGCCTCGAGCAGATCAACGTACAGAGCCCGCAGCCTCGCGATCGCCGGCTCCGGGCCGGCCGTGCCGAGGTCGATGGACGGGAGCGTGCATACGCCGACTTCGTACGGCTCGCGGTCCAGTTCCTCGTCATACCACTCGATGTAACGGGACGCCTCGATGATCGCGGCCGGGCCCTCGCGCGTACCCGTCCCCCAGCTTGTAGTCGCTTCGTAGGGAATGGGGAGGATGACGGCGCCCGCCGCCTCCCAGCGGCACAATTCAGGCGGGAGATCGAGGAAGTTGTGGCGGTCCGTCCAGGCGTGCTCCGCGAGACGGCGGGGCGGATCGACTCCGTTCAGTGCAGGCAGTCGGGGCAGTAGCCCTCCAGCTCGAGCCGGTAGCCGACGACGTTGAACGGCGTCATTTCGGCCAGTCCCTCCATCCAGTCGCGCGGCCGCAGGCCTTCGATGTCCTGAACGCGGTCGCAGGAGAGACAGCGGATATGTTCGTGATCGTCGGTTCGGCCATCGTAGCGCGCCGGACCCACGCCGAGCGAGAGCTTGCGCGCGACCCCGCAGGTCACGAAGGCCTCGAGCGCCTTGTAGACCGTGGCGAGGCTGATGTCGGGAATCCGCTCGCGCACCGAGGTGAAAACGTCGTCCGCCGTCGGATGCGAGGACGTGCCGGAGAGCACGCGGTACACGGCCGCGCGCTGGATCGTAAACCGGTGTCCACCGGCCTCGAGGGCGCGACGCAACTCGTCTCGGGACACGCCTCGGCGTGGCGTTTCGGGAGGACTCACTTAACCATCACACTGTCGGGGAACAAGGCCAACGTTCGGCCATCGCGGCCGATCCTCGCGTTCGCCGAAGCTAACGACCCTGTCCGGCGGGATCAACGGAGGCATCCGCCTCCCGTGACTGTTCCAGGAAGGCTTCCCAGCGCGCGCCGTCACCTTCGATCGGGATGTGACGGACGGCGGCGGGCTGTCCAAGCCGCCGCTGCAATCCGGCCACCAGGCCGGGCACGCGGTTCGCCGGCGCCCGCCCGTGCTCCACGACCACCTGGTGGGAGGGCGTGCCGTTGGCCGGCACCATGCGGGCGCTGTAGAGGGCGCGCCCGCCGTCTTCGAGGATGCTCGTGAAGAGGAAGAACTCGGAAGATTCCTCGACCTGGGGGAGCGGCGGAAAGAGCCACACATCCGCGATGCGGGGCGGAGGAATGCGCCGACTGAGGTCGCCGAGCCGGGCCGCGCGAGAACCAGGATCCTCCATGACCCCGTTCCCTGCGTGCGGCATGTCCCTGGTGACTTTCGCGTCCATCACACCCTCCCCGCCGAATCCCCACCCCGGGCCCCGCTACCGGCAGCCCCGAACGCACGGCACCCCCACAACATACGCCGGACTCCCGGACGGAGGCAATCCGAAGTGCCCGTCCGCGCGCCGGTCGCTACCGATCCCGCTTCGAGGCGACGGCCGCTTCCGCGAGCGGCCGCAACGCGTCCAGTACGACCCGCACCGCCTCGTCCAGGTCGAGTTCAATGAGGACGCCGGAAGCCTTCGCGTGTCCGCCGCCGCCGAGGAGTTGCGCGACGCCGGACACGTCCACCTCCCCGTTCGAACGCAGCGACACCTTCGTCCGATTGCGCGCGAGTCCGCGGAAGAGGAGCCCGACCTCCATTCCCGCGAGCCGGCGCGGGAACTCGACCAGACCTTCCATGTCCTCGCTTCGCGCCCCGGTCCTCGAGAGCGCCCGGCGATCGAGCGCGATCCAGGCGATGGGAGCGCGAGGATCGACTTCCAGACCCTCGAGGGCCAGCCGCATGAGGGCCAGTCGCCCCCGGCTGTACACGCCGTACAGTTCACGGAAGAGCGCACCCGTATCCACCCCCGTCGCCAGCAGCTCGCTCGCGATGGCGTGCGCGCGGGGGGAGGTGTTCGAGAAACGGAATGACCCCGTATCCGTCGAGATCGCCGTGTACAGGGCTTCCGCTTCCGTTCGCGTGAGCCCGTCGTCGTCGAGGGAGAGCAGGTCGTAGACCAGTTCGCCCGTCGCGCAGGCGGAGGGATCGCGGATCGCCGGCGTCACGAGCGGAGACCCCACGGGCGGGTGATGGTCGATCAGGACGCCTCCCGTCCGCTCCGCATGCCCGGGCAGGCTGCCGAGACGCTTCGGTTCGGCGGTGTCGAGGATGGCGAGCGTGTCGGCCCCGTTCAGCGGGTCCGCGGCTGCCGGGTCCTCCTCGACGAGCGCCGGGATGTCCCTGAGGAGGAATCGGAGCGAAGGCGGCGGCCGGCTCGGCGTGACGATCGTGGCTTCGGCCCCGTGGCGCAGCAGCCGGGATGCCAGCGCCACCATGCTGCCGATGCCATCGCCATCGGGGTTCACATGGGTCGTGAGGACGACGGACGTGGCGTCGCGCAGGCGGCGCCGGATCGCTTCGAGCGCGTTCGCACGCGCCGGCGACATCGGGGATGCGGTCAAGACCCGCCCTCGCCGGCCGCCCGCAGGATCTCCCGCCACAGTCCGCCCGCCGCGGTGTCCAGTGCGCCGGGATCGCTCCGGTTGTCGAGCACGCGGTCGGCCCGGCGCCGCTTCTCCGACGCCGCAAGCTGCGCGGCATCGATGGCGGCGAAGTCCTCCGCGGTCCATCCTCGGGACGCCAGCGCCCGCGCCTCGCGCACCTCTCGCGGCGCATCCACGACGACGATCATGTCGTAGTCGTCTTCCAGGCCGACCTCGAACAGGAGGGGGATTTCCTCGACGACCACGCGCGCGCCGGCCGCCGCCGCTTCGGCGATCCGGCGGGCCCGGAGTTCACGGATGCCGGCGTGAGAGATCTCCTCGAGGCGTTGGCGGGCCTGTTCGTCGGCAAAGGCCGCGTCCCGGAGGGCGGATCGGTCGATGGCCCCGTCGGGGCCGATGACGCCGCTCCCGAACGCCTCGCGGACGCGGGCGTGTGCCGGGGACCCCGGACGCACGACCTCGCGCGCAAGTTCGTCGGAATCGATGACCGTGGCGCCCCGTGCCGCCAGGCTGCGGGCCACGGTGCTCTTGCCGGCGGCCACCGTGCCGGTCAATCCGACGCGAAACGGCATCGTGCCCCGCACCCGCGGACCCGGACCCGGGCGTCCGCACGAGACTTCCAGGGCCACGGTTCGCTAGACGGCGAAAGAGGTCCCGCAGCCGCAACTCCCGGTCGCGTTCGGATTCTCGAACGTGAAGCCCGTGCCCTGAAACGAACTGTGGTATCCGATGGAGAGTCCGGCCAGGTACTGCGCGCTGAACGGATCGATGACGACGGGCACCCCCTCCGACTCGAAGGTGAAATCGTCCTCGCGCACCGACGTGTCCACGTCCAGCCCGTATTCGAAACCGGAACACCCGCCCGGAATCACGCTCACCCTCAGGACCGTTTCCGCGTCCGTCCCGGCCTGGAACTCCCTGACCTTGGCGGCCGCCTCGGGCGTCAGATTGACGATGGGTTCGGCCGACCGCGTGGCCTCTGCTATTTCGCTCATACCGCCCTTGCCTGCATGTGCCTATCTGCCGGCATCGCTTCGGTACCCGGCGCGTCGGATTCCCGGCGCCGCTCTTCTCCCTCAAGATAACCGACAAGATAACCGGCTGCGTCATTTCTCCCTAACGCAGCGCGGGAGTCTCACCGGCGCAGCGCGGCGGCGGCGCCTCAGGCCGGCCGCCGGTCCGCCTTCCGGCACGACCTGCGGGCCAGCTCATCCAGCCACCGCATGGGCACGTGCGCCCACCCGGGCACCCCCCTTCGGCCCGCGTCGGGCCCGTGCCAATCCGAGCCGCCGCAGCGGAGCAGGCCGAGTTCGCCGGCCAGGGCGTTCATGCGGCTCTGCACGGCCGGGGGATTCGCGGGGTGGACGACCTCGACGCCATCCAGACCCTCGCTCGCCCAGCGGCGGACATCGTCCTCGCCGTGCGTCCTGCCCGGGTGCGCGAGGCAGACGACGCCGCCCGCCGCGTGTACGCAATCGAATACGGCCTTCGGCGGCGTAGGTTCCTTGCCGACGTGCGCGGGACGTCCTCGCGAGAGGTAGCGCCGGAACGCCTCGTTGATGTCGGCGGCCGCGCCGCGGGCCACGACCGCCCGGCCGACGTGGGCTCGGGTCGGGGCCGCTGCGCCCGCCTGGAGTTCCACGTCCTCCCAGGTCACGTGGGCGCCCGCGGCCTGCAGCCGTTCGACAATCTCGCGTGCGCGCCGGAGCCGATCCTCGCGGTAACTGGCGAGGAACGCCTGCAGGTCGGGATCGGCCGCATCGAACCCGTAGGCGAGGAGGTGCACGGACCGGCCGGGTTCGTTCGCGGACAGCTCCGCCCCGGGCAGGAAGCGGAGACCGAGTGCTCGCGCCGCCGTCTCCGCCTCGGCCAGGCCCTGCGTCGTGTCATGGTCCGTCAGCGAGAATCCGTCGAGGCCGGCGTCGGCCACGGCACGGGCCACGTCGGCCGGGGGGACTGTCCCGTCGCTGGCGGTCGAGTGCATGTGCAAATCGACGCACGGACCCGTTCCGGGCCCGGGGACCGTCCGGCCGGCGACGGGGACGTTCACCGACTGTAGGTCGGATAGTCGCGGGGGATCCCCATCGAACGGGAGGCCTCGAACAGATCCCGGAGTTCCTCCTCGGACATCTCCTCCAGGGCTTCACTCCCGCCGGACCGATCCGCGTCCAGGCGAACCACCCGGTAGGGGCGCTGGTCGGTGCTCTGGCAGAAGAAGAGGACGACGCGCTCTCCAGCTTCCTCGGCGAGTTCCGCCCGCCACACGTCTCCCTCGGCCTTGATTCTCATGCTCACGCGTTCATCGTCCGTGTTGTCCGGTTCGTCGTCCTTCGGGGCGGCGCTGCGGGCTCGGGCGCGGCATGCGGGCCCGGGTTTGAGGTCGGGGTCACAAGATCGGGAGACGATGGAACAGGGTCAATGGCGACGGGCGCGCCGACTCGTGCGGGACGCCCGGCGCGTGGTCGCGCTGACGGGAGCGGGGATTTCGGCCGAGTCGGGCGTGCCGACGTTCCGGGACGCCGGCGGGCTGTGGAAGAGCTACCGCCCGGAGGAACTCGCCACGCCCGAAGCGCTCGAGCACGATCCGCGGACCGTGCTCGAGTGGTACGCCTGGCGGCGCTCGGCGCTCGCGGACTGCCGGCCCAACGAGGGGCACCGGGCGCTGGCGCGCTTCTTCCTGCGGCGCGGGGAGGCCGGACTCGTGACGCAGAACGTCGATGGCCTCCACACCCGCGCCGCGCTCGAAGAGGCGGGCGAGGATCCCGCGGAGGCGGCGCTGCCGCTCGAACTTCACGGCGCGGTGGGGCGCGACCGCTGCCAGTCGTGCGCGGCGCGCTGGCCCGCCGAGCCGCTCGGCGAGACGCTCCCCCGCTGTTCCGGCTGCGGGGGGCTGCGGCGACCCGATGTCGTCCTCTTCGGGGAGACGCTCGACCCGGAACTGCTGGACCGCGCGCGCCGGCTGGCGGAGCGGGCAGACCTGTGTCTCGTCGTCGGGACGAGCGCCGTCGTCTACCCCGCCGCCGCGCTTCCCCTCGCGACGCGCGAAGCCGGCGGGCTCATCATGGAGATCAATGTGCGGCGGACCGCGCTCACGGAGGTCGCGGCGGCGGCACTGCGCGGCGAGGCCGGCACGGTCCTCCCCGCCCTGCTGGACCCCCAGCCGCTGGGAAGAGCGGGCCAGGGCTCGCGTTCGACCTAGGGCTCGCGTTCGACGAAGACGGCGCGCGCGAGGACGGGTTCGACATCGAAAGAGCGGTCGTCCACTTCGAGGCGGGCGGCGCCCCCCGCCCGCTCGCCCAGGCACCGTATGCGCGTGCCCGGGAAGAGCCCCAGCGCGGCGAGTTCCCGCAGCGTCCGCGGACTCCGGTCGGAGACCTCGCGGACGACGCCGCGCCCTCCCTTCAACTCCGCGAGGGGGATCCACTCGGTCTGCGCGAGTTCGCCGTCCCGCGTCGGAATCGGGCTGCCATGGGGGTCGATCGACGGCTCCCCCAGCGCCTGCGCCATCCGGTCGATGAGCGCTTCCGAGGCGGCGTGCTCGAGCCGCTCGGCCTCTGCGTGCACATCCTCCCAGGAGAAGCCCAGCCTCTCGATCAGATACAGTTCGATCACCCGATGCCTGCGGATGATCCGTAGCGCCGCCGCCTCTCCGGCGGCCGTGAGGAGCACGCCCCGGTAGGGGGTATGCCGGAGGAGCCCCTGCGCCGCCAGGCTCTTGACCATGTTCGTGACGGACGCCGCGGAGCGGTCGAGTTCCCCGGCCAGCGCCGTCGTGGAGACAGGGTCGCCGGCCTGCTGGAGCTTGTAGACGGCCTTCAGGTAATCTTCGACCGCCCGGCTCGGATCCACGGGAGCGGATGTCACGAACCCGGCCGGCGGAAGATGGAATCCGACAGCACCGGGTTCAGTTCGACGTCATCATGGCGGAGTTCGCGGGTCGGGTTCATCTCCGTGTCCCGGTAGAGCCGCGAGACGACGTACGTGAAGTCTCCTACCGTGCGGTACCCATCCCAGTACATGCGGGCCCGGCTCTCCTCTCCTCTCCCCTGCGAGATGTAATGGACCTGCTCGGGCCAGGGATCGTCGTCCAGGAAGTAGTAGAAGTAGCGGTCGCCGGACTGGAGTCCCACGCCATCGCCGAAGGTGATGCGCACCTCGTATCCTCCCTCGTCCCGGGGTCCGGCCCCCCGGTTCACGCCGGGGTCGTAGAGCTTGTACGGGAGCCCGAACCAGTAGACCACATCCCGGCCCACATACTCGGACTCGTCCCAGGCCCGGATTCCCGGCTCCAGCAGCCGCTCGTTGAGCGTGGCCCACATGTCGGAGCCCGTGAAGGTCTGGACGTAGAGGCCCTCGGCTTCGGGGCGCTCGATCCGGGTCTGCTCGACGCCGTCCACCTTCCGGTATTCCACGCGACGGGGGCGCATGCGGCGGATTCCGCCCGTGGAGTCGTACCACACGGTGGTGATCGTGTAGCGCGCCGACTCGATGTCATGCCAGGCTTCCATCCCGCCCGCGGCCTCGACCCAGGCGCCAAGGAGCGAATCGGCGAGAACCTGATCGGGCTCGAGCGCCGCGGTCGAGGCCGCGGGAGATGAACCGTCGGGCGCGCAGCCCGCGGCTGCGGCGAGGGCAAGGGCCAGAACGGGGCCGAGGCGTCGCGGGAGTTGGGGGCGGTGGTTCATGGGGGCCTCCGGTGTCGGCTGCGAGTCGATGCGGTCGTCGCGCGGGGGCGGAATATGCACGTTGGGGGCAGGTCCGTCACGGCGTGTCCGCGGCGCCGCCGACCCCCTTCAACTGCACGACGATGACCTCGACGGGCTCGGACCCCTGGTTCACATCTCCGTGGAGTTCTCCCGGAGGATCGGCGTCGAGCCAGTAGGCCCGGCCGGTCTCCCACGTCATGTCCCGCTGTTCACCGGCGTCGCTGACGACGGTGAGCGTCCCGCCCTTGAGCGCGATGATGGCGCGGGGGTTGTCATGGCGGTGCATCTCGAGCGGCTGGTTCGGGGCGATCACGCTCTTCCATACCTGCACGTACTCGTTCTCGAACTGAGGCGTGCGCCCGGTGGTGGCAGCTTCGGCAACCGGTTCCGCCGGTTCACCGGCCTCGCCACACCCCGAGACCGTCACGGTGACGGCGAGAACGGCGATGACGGCGACGACGGCGGGAACGGAGCCGCGGGGGGCGGACGGGAAGATCCTGGCATGCATCACGGGTCTACTCCTTGATTTCGATGTCGGTGCTGGACTCGGCCGCTCCGTCCGTCGCGGAAACGACCTTGAGCGTGAGGCGATACCGCCCCTCGTCGAGCATGGGGAGGCGCAGTTCGACGGTGCGGCCCTCGGCCGCGGGATTCGCCGTCCCCTCGAGCCAGCGGATGCCGGCCCGTTCGGTGTCGTCGCTGGCGAGGCCGCTCCATTCGAGCGCACGGCGCCAGAACCCCTTCCCCTCCCGCGCCAGCGACAGGGTGACCTGGAGGGCGCCGGCGGCATCCGGGGAGCCGTACCACTCCCAGTAGACGGCCAGGGTCTCGCCCGCCCGGGCGGTGCGGTCGCCCCGCGCGCGGACCAGCGCCTCCGACAGCGTGGGGGGCGAGGCGCCGCCGGCGTCCAGCAAGAGGATATCGGACAGCCGCGGATGGCCCGTGGCGATGGGCATCCGCGCGCGGGCGGCCCCGGGTCCCTCTTCGCAGCGCGCTTCGACGCCGACGAGCGTCGCGGGGGCGAGTCCCCGGGGCTCCGCGACCGCCAGCGGCCCGCCGCCCCGCGCGGTGTGCGAGGCCGTCACGCCGTGGGCGTCGGCGAGGAAAAGTCCGCTCTTGAGATCGCACGACGGCAGGGAGTCGGGCCACGTGAACGCCGCGACCATCCGCCGACGGCCGTCCCGCCGGAAGCCGGCCACCTGGTGAGGAAGTTGCGCGATTTTGCCGAAGGCCGGCGCCCAGCTCGTGCGGCCCTCCGGCTCATCCAGGTCCCAGAGCGGCCCGTCGTCCGCAGACCCGAACTGCAACACGGTGAACCGCTGCGCCCCCGGCAGGCGGTGCGACCACACAATCTCATCCGTACGCGAGCCGACGAACCGGCGGCGCGCCCGCTCCCAGCCGGCGGGCCAGCCGAAGCGCAGCGTGATCTCGGTGAGATCGTCGCCCCACCGCATCCCCCACGGGCTCGCGGCGTCGGCCTGGAGCGCGGCGCGGACGCGGCGGGCGAGGTGCTCGGAGCGCCGCTCCATGCCGGGCACGAGCCAGAGCGGGTCGGAAAGGTGCCAGAACGAGCGCTCCACGGCACGCCGCGGCGAGCTTCCGCAGACGAAGCGCTCGTAGCGGCCGCGCGTCCGGCGGTCGAGTACGGGCCCAAGTTCGGTCCAGCCGCAGCGCTCTTCGTCGGTCATGCGGTCGAGCGCGCGCTCGAAGGCCGCCTCCGCCTCTCCGTAGCGACCACTCTCCTGAAGGACGAAGCCGGCCAGCCCGGCACACCACGCACTCGCCGCGCGGCAGGCTTCCAGCAGCGCGAGCGCTTCGCCGGCGCGGCCGGCCTCCAGCCGGTAGGCGACGCGCTGCCCCGTGAGCCACTCGTCGCCGGGAATGACCCGGGCCGCGCTGTCGAGGACCGCGATCAAGGCGAGCCGCTCCTCAACGACCTCCGGCTCCTCGGGGACCGGATCCCAATCGTCGTCGTCCCACCCTTCGACGAGGCAGAAGCGCCCGATCCCCTCGCCACATGTCGGATTGACCAGGGGACCGCGCGGGAAGTTGCGGCGCCGGACGTGCTCGAATGCGCGCTGAGCGTCGCGCGCCATCTTCATCGCCGAGGCGGCGTCAGGAGATGCGGGAGGCTCGCGGGATTGGGCCGGGTCCGCGGCGACCGGCTGCGCCGGGAGCGCGATGATCGCGAGCGCCGAGGCAAGCGCCGCGCGGGAGGCGTGGGTCCGGATCGTGCGACCCGCATACATCCCGGTTCAGTACACGTCCAGGTCGCGGCCGTATGCGAGCGGTCCGTCGTAGCCGGCGGCGCGAATCTCCGCGACCATCTCCTCAGGGGTCGCTCCCCAGCCCAACTGGTGATGCAGGACGAGGATCCCCGGGCGTGCCCGCACGGCAAGCCGCGCCAGTTCGACGGTCGACGTGTGGGCCTGGGCGTGATACGACTGCCATTCGGGCGGACGGTCGCGGAACGTCGTCGCCGAGTACACCTCGTGCACGAGCACGTCGCACCCCCCGCACATCTCGACGATCGCCTCGGTCGGCGCGGTGTCGCCGGAGAGGACCACCGAGCGCCCCGCAGCGTCGAACCGGTAGCCGTACGCCTCCGACCAGCCGGTGTGCGGGACGGCGAAGGCGGTCACGCGGACGCGGTCGTCTTCGTAGATGACTCCCGGGTCGATGTCGACCGCCTCCACGCGCCACCCGTCCGGCGTCGCCGGCTGCGAACCGCTGAGCCGGTTCTCGATATCCGCCTCCCATGCGGCCGTCAGGTGCTCGGCCATCGCCACCGTCCCGTCGGGGCCGAACAGCTTCAGCGGCGCCTCCCGCTCGGCCACCCAGGGCGTGTGGATCAGGTCCGGCAGCCCGATCGTGTGGTCGCTGTGCAGATGGGTGAGGAAGGCGATGTCCAGCCGCGCCGCCCCGAGGCTCTCGGCGCCGTAGCGATCGGCCGCCTCCGCGGCGCGTCGCACGAGGCCCACGCCCGCGTCCACGATGTAGGCGCGACCGTCCACCAGGATCGCGGTGGCGGCGCCCGATGCCTCCGGTTCGGGATTGGGCGTCCCCGTCCCCAGCAGGACAACGTGCGTCCCGGTGGAGAGATCGGCGCCTCCAGCCGCGGCATCCGCGACGGACGTCTCGCCGTCGCCGGGGGCTTCGGCGGCGCCGGATGAAGCCCCTTCCGGGCCGCACGCCGAAAACGCCGGAGCGTGGCAGGCGACGAGCAGGCCGGAGGCGGCGGCCGAGCGCATGCGGCTTCGTTTCAGGCCGAACATGCGGCAAGATCGCTCGATCGACCCCGCCGTTCAACCGTTCCTCAGCCTTGACCGGGTCCGACACAGCCGGCCTTTTGCGGCGATGGACGAGCCACGCCGCGCCACGCCTCCCGACCGCCACCCCGTCGCCATCGCGATCGCGGTCTTCTACGTGCTGCTGTTTGCGGCGCTCGTGTGGCCCATCTATCCGCGGTTCGCCACCATCGAACCCCGCGTGCTCGCGATGCCGTTCTCGCTCTTCTACGTCGTCGTCGGGCTCCTCTTCTCGTTCTTCGTTCTCTTCGGGTACTACCGGTGGGAACGGAAGCGGGAGACGGTCGACGGCGACCCGAACGGTGCGGGCGGCTGATGCCGGCCTGGCTGATCGTCTTCCTCGTCACGATCGGATACCTGCTCGCCTCGCTCGCGATCGGGCTCGCCTCCGGCCGCCACGCCTCCGACAGCACGGAGGGCTACGTCGCCGGCGACCGCTCGCTGAACTTCCTCGTCCTCTACTTCATCATGGGGGCCTCGGTGTTCAGCGCGTTCGCCTTCCTTGGCGGGCCCGGCTGGGCCTATTCGCGCGGGGCGGCGGCCTTCTACATCCTCGCCTACGCGTCCGTCGGACTCGTCCCCTGGTACTTCTTCGGTCCGCGCGTCGCCGCGCTCGGCCGGCGCTTCGGCTACGTCACGCAGGCGGAACTCTTCGCGCACCGGTTCGACAGCCGCGCGATCCCGGCCATCCTCGCGGTCCTCTCCGTCTTCGCCTTCGTCCCCTACCTGGTGATTCAGATGAAGGGGGCGGGATACGTCTTCAACGTGGTGACGGAGGGGCGCGTACCGCAGTGGGCCGGGTCCGCGATCGCGTACGGGGTCGTGCTCGTGTACGTCTTCAGGAGCGGCGTCCTGGGGGTGGGCTGGACGAACACCTTCCAGGGGATGTTCATGATGGTGCTCGCGTGGGGGCTCGGCCTCTACCTGCCGGCGAAGCTGCACGGCGGCGTGGGTCCGATGTTCGACGCGATCGCCGCCGGGCTCCCGGACATGCTGCGGGGGCCGGGACTCGGCGCGGACGGACAGCCGTGGAGCTGGGGCGCGTATTCGAGTTCGGTCGCCATCTCCGCCTTCGGGTTCAGCGTGTGGCCGCACTATTTCATGAAGATTTACACGGCTCGCGACGTGGACACGCTCAAGCGGACGGTCGTCTACTATCCGACCTTCGCGCTCTTCCTCGTCCCGATCCTCTTCATCGGTTTCTCGGGCGTGCTCGCCTTCCCCGGCGTCGAGCCGGCGGACGCCATCCTGCCCACCATCGTGACGTCGGCCCAGATCGGGCTGCCGCCGCTCATCGTGGGACTCTTCTGCGCGGGGGCGCTCGCCGCCTCGATGTCGACGGGGGACGCGCTCCTGCACGCGGCGGGGTCCGTGGCCGTGCGCGACTTCTGGGGCAACCTGCGCCCGGGCGCGCTGGACGACGCAGCGCAACGGCGCTGGATTCGCCTCATGGTGATCCTCGTGGGCGCCGCCAGCTACGGGCTCGCGCTGATCCCCGGACTCAGCCTCGTGGAGCTGCTGCTCCTCAGCTACGGCTTCATCGCGCAACTCTTCCCGCTGACGGTCGTGACCTTCCTGTGGCGCGGAGTGACGCGCGCGGGGGCGCTGTGGGGTCTCGTGACGGGCGGCGCGATCGCGTTCTTCCTCGATCTGGCGCTGCGGCTGGACCTGGTCTCAGCCGCCGCGACCGCCGGCGTCCACCCGGGAATCTACGGGATGGTCGGGAACGTGATCGTCATGATTGCGGTCTCCCGCCACACTGCGCGCCTCGCCCCCGCACACGTCGCCGAGTTCATCGACCGCTAGCCAGCAGTTCCGCCCGGCCGGCTACCGCGTCCAGATCAGGACGAGGTTGCACCTCGACTGGAACCGCATCAGCCCGGTCGGTAACGCGGCGGGCGCGCGGTACACCTCGACGCCGGCCACCTCGCTCGGGAGCACGATTGAGTTGAGCGAACGCGCAAGATTGTTCACGTTGACGTTGTCGAGATACACCTGAAGGCAGTCGCCGAAGGTCCCGGGCGTCCTGCCCCCGCTCACGAGTCGCGGACGCAGCATCGTGTGTTGCTCGAGCAACTGGCTCATGCGCATCGGACGCCAGCGCTCGAGGTACTCCGGCGTGAGGAAATCGCCCATGCCGAGCATCTCGCCCCAATACTGCCGCTCGTAGAACCCCTTGCGCTCGAGCCTGTTCGACCGGACGGTCGTGGCCACGAGCGGCTCCATCTCGACGGGATCCGGAACGAGGCCGATGTCCACCTGAGTGGTGAGTCCCGGCTTGACCGTGACGACGTACTCGAGGGGTTCGTACCCCATGCGGCGGACCTGGAATTCCTTGGCCCCCGCGGGGATGCCCGTGAGGATGTACCGTCCCCAGCGGTCGGTCTCGACGGCGGCGGGGCGACCGTCCACCGTCACGGCGGCCGTCGGGATGGGGTCCTTCGTTACGATGTCGAAGATTCGCCCCTCGAGGCGCCCAGGGTTGTCTTCCCCCAGGATCCGGAGTTCCACCGCGCTCGTCTCACCGGGGATCAACTCGACGGACGCCTGCTCGCTCGACCCATCCCGGGCCTCCGCCCAGACGGTCGCCTTCGTCGCGTCCCGCGGAGCGCAGAACGTCAGGCGGCCGTCATCCCCCGCGCCCTTGCGCTCGGGACTGCGGACCACGTCGATCCAGCGAATCCGCACATCGGCGCCGCTCACTCGCACCAGTCCCGTCGCGTCCAGCACGTTGACGCGGAGTCCGGCGCGATCCTCGCAAGCGTGCGACTCCTGGCCCGCCAGCGCTCCCGCGCCCGACAGGCCGTGAAGCGCCGCGAAAACCGTCGAAGCCACGAAGACACGCAGGCCCGGGGCCGCGCCCGCAATAGTCCGCCGTCTCATTCCGAACCTCCTCCTGGTTGACCCTTCTCTACCCGGGTACCAGACGCCCCCGGCCGGCCGCAGGTCACAGACCGTCGGCGCCGGGGTGCTTCGGCGCGCTTCAGCCGGCTCGCGCGTAGCGGGCGGGCCAGTGGAACGCGAGGGCCGCGTTGCCGCGGATGCCCGTCGCCAGTTCGTCGATCACGATATGCTCGTGGACGGTGTGGGCCAGCCGGTCGTCTCCGGGCCCGAAGCCGACCGCGGTCATGCCCGCGAGCCCGAAGTGTCCGCCATCGGTCGCGAAGTCCCAGATGTCGACCGGCGGCTCGGCCCCGAGCGGGCCGGCCAGGACCTCGACCGCCGTGCGGACCGCGTCGTGGTCGGCGGGCAGCGAGAGCGCCGGGTTGTCGGCCGGATACGTCATCTCGTACCCCGCGTAGCTGGAGCGCTCGTGCTGCGGGATGAGGATGTCGCTGCTCGATCCCTCCATCTCGCACGCGCGCAGCACCGGAAGAAGTTGCTCCCTGAGCGAGGCCGCGTCCTGCCCGGTTACGGTGCGGCAGTCGAGTGTGACTTCCGCCAGGCCGGGGATGACGTTGCCGCTGGTCTGGTCCGTCCCGATGAGCGTCGGGGCGATCGAGCAGGTGCCCAGATCGGGATCGTGCGCGAGGTCCACCTCTTCCAGCGCCGCGAGGAACCGGCCGAGCACGGTGAGCGGGTTGCGGCCGATGTCGGTCATCGAGGCGTGCGCCATCTTCCCCCGCACCTGGACGCGGAGTTCGATCCGGCCCCGGTGCCCGCGACGGACCTCGTTCCGGCTGGGCTCGCCGATCAGGACCAGATCGGGCCGCAGCGTTTCCGCCATGTAGCGGGCGCCGAGTCCTCCGACTTCCTCCTGCACCGTTCCCGTCACGTAGACATCGCCGGGGGGGCGGCGGCCGGCGGCGATGAGCCGGGCGATGCCGTGCACCTGCGCCGCGAGCGGTCCCTTGATGTCGATCGCGCCGCGCCCCCACAGCAGGCCATCGTGGATTTCGCCGCCGTAGGGGTCATGGGGCCAGTCCGCCGGATCCCCGGCGTCCACATGGTCCAGATGGGTGTTGAACATCACCGAGGGAGCGTCGCCGCTTCCACGGAGGAGGCCGATGACGTTGCCCGCCGCGTCACGCTCGACCTCGTCGTAGCCGAGCGCGCGCATCTCGGCGGCGACGAGCGTGGCCAGTTCGCCCTCTTCGCCAGGCATCGACTGCGTGCGGATGAGCCGCTGGAGGAAGCGGACGCAGGCGTCGAGCGCCTCGCCCGACAACTCCGCGACGGCAGCATCGTTTGACATCATCATGATCGACTCTCGGGGGTTCGGGTTTGGTCGGCGGCAGCCGCGAGCGCGGAATCTAGCGTGGAACGTTCCCGCGGAAACGTCTCGCCACCCGCTTCAGTGGTCGGCGACCATGGGCGGAAGGCCGATGGGCCATGCCGTGCCGATGGCGGAGCCGATCGCGAGCGCCTGCCCCTCCCCGCTCGGGGGCCCGACGATCTGCAGCCCGACCGGCAGTCCCGCGGCATCCAGTCCGGCCGGGACGCAGGCCACGGGCAGCCCCGGCATCGAGAGCAGGAAGGTGGGGGCGATCCAGTCCACGTACGTCTTCATCGGCCGCCCCCCGACCGTCTCCGGGTAGTTCTGCTCCGCCGCGAAGGGCGGGATCGCCATGCAGGGCGTCAGGAGCGCGTCGTATCGTTCGAGGAGGGCGACAAGCGCTTCCCTGACTCGGCGGCGAACGTTCTCGGCCGCCCCGATCTCGGCCGCCGTCAGCGCCAGGCCGGAGCGAAGGTTGGCGGACACGTTGGGGCCGAAGGCGTCGACCCGGTGGAGTTCCGCCTCGAAATGGGACACGAACCAGTGCCCGCGGAGGACGAGGAACGCGTCCCACGCCCACGAGAGGTCGAGGTCCACCTCGTCGACCCGCGCGCCCGCCGCCCGCAGCGCCGCCAGCGCCTCGCGGCACGCCGCCTCCACGCCGGCGTCGATGCCGATGCGCGCGACGTCTCCGCACCAGGCCAGGCGGCCGGCGGCGAGATCCGCGGCGCCGGTTTCGGGCCAGCGCGGCTCGGGAGCGCAGACCGGCGAAGCGGGATCGGGTCCCGAGATCGCGCGGAGCCCGAAGGCGACATCCTCCGGGTCCCGCGCCATCAGACCGGTCGACTGCAGGTCATCCCACAGGTAGGCGGCCGGCACCGTCGGCACGAGGCCGGGCGTGGGGCGAAGTCCCGCAATGCCACAGAAGGAGGCGGGGATCCGCAGCGAGCCGCCGAGATCGGTGCCCTGCGCGAGCGAGATCATCCCCGTGGCCAGAGCGACCGCGCCGCCGCCCGTCGACCCTCCGGCGCTGAGGTTGGGATTCCACGGGTTCCGCGTCACGCCGAACACCTCGTTCCACGTGTTTCCGCCCGCCGCGAACTCCGGCGTATTCGTCTTCCCGAGAATTACGGCGCCGGCCTGGCGCAGGCGCCGCACGACGAGCGCATCCCCGGCGGGCACGTGGTCCGCGAACAGCGGCGAGCCGTACGTCGTGCGGAGGCCCGCCGTCTCGGTCACGTCCTTGATGCCGACGACGAGCCCGGCCAGGGGTCCCGGATCCTCGCCGGCTCCGAAGGAGGCGTCGACCGCAGCCGCCTCGGCCTCCGCGGCGGGGTTCAGGGTGACGACGGCGTTGAGTTCGGCGTTGTGACGTTCGACGCGGGTCAGGCAGGCGCGGAGCAGGTCGACGGCGCTCAGTTCGCCCGAGCGGATGCGGCGGGCCTGCTCGCAGGCCGGGAGCAGCGCCGGATCGCGGCGTTCCGTCACGGCAGGCGCATCTCCCCGGCCCCGGCAGCTGGCAACATGGGCTGCTACGGCAGGAACATCTGGGCGATCGCCTCGCCGTATCTCGCCGAGTCGAAGGGGAGCGCGTTCGTCTGGAGCGCCACCACGACGCCGTAGTCATCGAAGTTCGCGAGGAAGGACCGCGTCCCCTTCACCGTGCCCGTGTGGCTCGGATAGCGACGTCCCTTCGGATCCGTGCGGATGAACCACGCCAGCGCCTGCTCGTGCGCGATCGGATCGCCCAGGCCGTCCGGCGATGACGGATCGATCTGTCGAATCCCCGGCTCGAGTTGCGGCCGGTGCATCTCCGCGACGGTCTCCGGCGCGAGCAGGCGCCCGTCGTTGATGGCGATGGCGAAGCGGACGAGGTCTTCAACGTTCGAGATGATGCCGCCACCCGCGTACTTGTAGCTCGGGTCCTCCGGCGGGGCGTTGATGAAGCGGCCGGATTCGCCCCGGACGTAGCCGCGCCCGCGGTTCTGCACGACGCGCGACGGAACGTCGAACTGGGTGGCGAACATCCCCGCCGGCTCCCACACGTAGCGCTTGAGGTATTCCTCGTAGTCCACCCCGGACGCCGCCTCGACGATCCCGTGCTGGAGGTTGTGCGCGTGCGACGAGTACATCCAGCCGGAGTCGGTGTCGTAGGCGAGGGGGTCGTCGCGCCACAGCTCGGTCGCCTCCTCGAACGTGTCGTAGTGACGGAGCGCAAGCAGGCCGTAGGGTCCGAATTCGACGCCGTTGTAGTGCCGGATTCCGGAGGTGTGCGTGAGGATGTGGCGCACCGTGATCGGGAACTCCCGCTCGGGATACCAGGGCATGTACGTCTGGAGCGTCGCGTCGAGATCCACCTTTCCCTGCTCGACGAGCTGCATGAGGCCGACCACGGCGAGCACCTTGGACACCGACCCCACGTTGTGGACGGTCCGGCCCGTTGCCGGCGTGCGGTTGTCCAGTTCGGCGACCCCCACGCCTGCGGAGAAGACGATCTCCCCGTCCACCGCCACGGCGACGGACAACCCGGGCAGGTCGTTGTCATGGCGGATCTGCTCCATGTAGTCGAGCAATCCTTCCCGCGAGAAGCTCTGCGCCTCCAGCGGGGCCGTGGCCTGCGCGAGGAAACCGAACGACAGAAGGAGCGACAGCGGCAGGGCGTCTGTCCGCGCACGGCTGGCGATCGTCATGTTCCACCTCTCCGTCTGAACCGTCTGAAGACTCTTCGGGCACTCGTGTTCGCCCGACCGTCCGTTCCCGACTACTCGTCGAGGAACGCCACTACCCGGCAGAAGGCGGCTTCTCCTCCCCTGAACTTCCACGGGAAGCACCCGATCGTGAGCCGCCGGTTCTGCAGTTCCGGCGCGGCGATCTGTCCGCCGAGGTTCTCTATGTGCATGCAGTTGTGCGGGAAGAGCGCATTGTGCGTAAGCTGATAGTGCTCTTCGGGAAACAGCTCCTCCACGGCCTCCGCCCCGCCGAACACCTTTTCCGCCATCGCCCGCACGCGGTCGCAATGTCCGAAGGTACCCTTCCCGAGGAATCTCCCGATGGGGAGGTTCATGGGATGATCGGTGGAGATCACGTCCACGCCCCAGACCCTGATCTTCCGGTCGATGAGCCACTGCACCATGTCCGGGTGCGCGCCGGGGTGCGTGTGGACGTAGCGCTCCTCGTTCGCCTCGGCGCCGAATTGCGCGAAGCGCTCCCACCCGGTGTGCAGGATGAGGCGGTCTCCATCGCGGATCTCGACCCGGGATTCGATCATCTCGGGCGTGTAGACGGCGAGGTCGCCCATCTCTTCGCGCAGGTCGACGATGACGCCGTCCCCGTACAGCCACTCCAGGGGGATCTCGTCGATCGTCATCCCGTTGGTCACGAAGTGGCGGGGCGCATCGAGGTGCGTGCCCATGTGGTTGGAGGTCTGGATGTACTGCGCGTTCACGCCGTGCTCGACCTTGCGCTTGATGTACTTGACCTCGAACGGGGGATAGTACGGCCAGAAGAAGCAGTCCTGATTGAGGGGCTGCGAGAGATCGTAGAGTTTCATGAGCGATCGGCTCCACTCGGTTCGAGGTTTGGGCGGCGAGGACGAACGGGCGTACGCTCCCCCATCCGGCCGGGGAGCGCAATGCCGGGGGCCGGCAGCCCGAGGCAAAGCGTCACGGTGGCCGGACCTCGGCGTCGAAGAGCGCCTGCACGGCCGGCTTTTGCACCTTGCCCATCGCGTTCCGCGGCAGCTCTCCGACGCAGAGCCAGGCGCGGGGCACCTTGTAGCGCGCGAGCCGCTCCCGGACCCACAGATCCAGCCGCTCCGGGAGCGAGTCGGAGCGCGGCGTCGCGTCGGGCTCGGGGACGACCGCGGCGGCGATCCGCTCGCCCCAGTCCTCATCCGGGATTCCGACCACGGCGCAGTCCCTTACCGCCGGGTGCGTGCGCAATAGTTCCTCGATCTCGACCGCCGAGATCTTGTAGCCGCCGCTCTTGAGGATGTCGACGGAGCGGCGCCCCAGGAGGCGATAGTAGCCGTCCTCGAGGACCGCCTCGTCTCCGGTCAGGAACCACCCGTCGGCGAAGGCGGCGGCCGTCTCCTCGGGACGCCGCCAGTATTCGGAGAACACCATGGGGCCGCGGATCCGGATCTCGCCCGGCTCTCCCGGCGCGAAGACGTCTACCCCCTCCGCAAGCACGCGCCCCGTGGCCGGGCGCACGAGACGCAGGCCGACCCCGGGGAGCGGCTGGCCCACGGTGCCCGGCCGCCGCTCTCCGTCGTACGGATTCGAGAGCCCCATGCCGATCTCCGTCATGCCGTAGCGCTCGAGGAGGCGGTGCCCGGTGATCTCCTCCCAGCGCTTGAACACCGGTACGGGGAGGGCCGCCGAACCCGACACCATCAGCCGGAGCCCGCGCGCGCCCCGCGACCATCGCCGGCGGGTGGAGCCCTCCGCTGCGTCCCAGGCGCGCAGAAGCTTCGCATAGATCGTGGGCACGGCCATGAACACGCTGATGTCGCCCGAGGCGAGCCGCTCCCAGGTGGTTGCCGGATCGAACCCTCCGGACCCGCCACCGAACTCGACCGTGGCCCCCGCGTAGAGCGGACAGCAGAGGGCGTTGACGATGCCGTGTGTGTGGTGGAGGGGGAGGACGTGGAGGATGCGGTCGTCGCGCTCCCACTTCCACGCCTCGAGCAGCGACCGGATGTGCGCCTCGATCTGTCCGTGGGTCGTCACGGCGCCCTTGGGGCGTCCCGTCGTGCCGCTGGTGTAGAGAATCATCGCGGGTCGATCGGATTCGACTGCCGGCAACGGGCCCGGGTCCGGCCCTTCGGACACGGAAGAGCCCGCGCCGGTATCGGATACGTCGTGAAACGGGATGTCGCGCTCCCGCGCGGGGCCCTCGATGCGACGCCCGGTCTTTCCGGCGCCGATCAGCGCGGCGCAGTCCGCGTCGTCGATCGCGTATTCGATCTCGGGCGCGGGATGGTCCGGACACAGGGGGACGGCGATTCCGCCGGCGCGCCAGATCGCCCACTGGGTGGCGACGTACTCGAATCCCGGCTCCATGAGAAACCCGACCCGGGCCCCATCCAGATCGGCGGCGCCCGCTTCGGCAAGGAGATGTCGGGCCCACAGCCGCGATTGCGCGTCGAGGTCGCCATACGTGCGGGGCGCGCCTCCGGCGAGCACGGCGACGCGGTCCGACCACTCCGGGAACGGATGGAAGAGCGCGGGGCCGGTCAAGTCCGGGCCCGGTCCGCCGCGCGCGACACCACGCGGGAGGTCAGGATGCGGATCAAGTGCCGGCGATACGCCTCGCTCGCGTGCATGTCGGCGGCGGGTTCGGAGGTCTCCGCGCAGGCGGCCGCGGCGGCTTCGATCGCGGCCGGCGTCGGCTCCGCGCCGATGAGGGTCTGCGCGGCCTCTCCCATCAGACCGGGCGTGGATCCCCCGTTCACGAGCGAGATGGCGGCTTCTTCGCAGACACCGCCGGAGTCCAGGCGCACGCGCGCCGCCACGCCGGCGAGGGCGTAGTCGCCCCGACGCCGGGCGACCTCGTCGAAGGCCGTCCCCTCTCCCGGGGCGGGCGGAGGCACGTCGATGGCCGTGAGGAGCTCATCGGGTTCGAGCGCGGAGAAGAAGGGGCCGAGGAAGAAATCGTCCAGATCCAGGGTTCGCTCCACCCTGGAGCCGGGCTCGCCGCCCGGCGAGCGGCGGGCAATCCGGACCCGCGCCCCCAGCGTGAGGAGGACGGCGGGCAGTTCCGCGGCCGGATCGGCGTGCGCCACGGAGCCCCCCACGGTGCCCCGCGAGCGGATCTGCGGGTGCGCGATGAAGGGGGCCGCCTCCGCGAGGAGCGGGGCCCGCCGCGCAACGAGCGGGTCGCACTCCAGTTGGCGGTGCCGGACCATGGCGCCGAAGCGCAGCCCTCCCTCTTCCGTCGCCTCGATCCGCGACAACGCCTCGATCCCGTTCAGGTCCACGAGACGTTCCGGCGCCGCCAGACGGAAGTTGAGCATCGGGACGAGGCTCTGTCCGCCCGCGAGCGGCCGGGTCTCAAGCGACGGTTCCGCGAGCGCCCCCAGCGCTTCGTCGAGGTCGTGCGCCGCTACATACTCGAAGGGGGGCGGCTTCACGATGCCGCCTGGAGGAGTTCGAACAGGCGGCCGGGACTCAGCGGGATGTCGAGGACTTCCAGCCCCGGGGCGATGTCCGCCAGCGCGTCCTCGACGGCCTGCGCGAAGGCGGCCGCGACCGGGATGGCGCCGCCCTCCCCCACCCCCTTCGTGCCCAGCGGGTTCAGCGTCGACGGCGTCTCGACGTGAGCCGTCTCGATCGGAGGCACGTCCGTCGATGTCGGAAGCAGGTAGTCCATGAACGAGGCGTTGCTCGTCCCGCCGAACTCGTCGAACACGAGTTCCTCGTAGAAGGCGTTCCCGATCCCCGCCGCGACGCCGCCGTGGATCTGGCCCTCCACGATCGTCGGGTTGATCACCGTCCCGCAGTCGTGCACGACGAGGTAGCGCAGGATCTCGACCATCGCCGTCTCCGGATCGACCGCCACGACGACGGCGTGCGTCCCGTTTGCGGTCGTCCCGTACGGCGGGCCGAAGTACGAGGTCGCCTCCAGCCCCGGCTCGGTCCCCGGCGCCACGGCTCCCCTGAGCGGGTTGGCGCTCACCGCGAGCGCGCCGAGGTCGACGGACAGGTCCGGGGCGCCCCGCACGCGGGCGGCGCCGTCGGCGAGTTCCAGGTCATCCGGGTCGACTTCGAGCGCCTCGGCGGCGTGGCGCAGGATCTTCTCGCGCACGGACAGCGCAGCGGCGTGGATCGCGTTTCCGGCGACGACCGCCCCCCGGCTCGCGAAGGTGCCCGTCCCCCAATGGAAGTCGCTCGTGTCCCCCGTCACCACCCGCACGTCAGCCGGCGTCACGCCGACCGCGTCGGCCACGATCTGCGCGAAGGCCGTGAAGTGTCCCTGGCCCTGCGTGCCCACGCCGGTCGCGAGGCGGACCGTGCCGCTCGGCTCGACCGTGACCCGCGCCCCCTCGTAGGGGCCGATGCCCGTCCCCTCCACGTAGTTGACGACGCCGACACCGACCACGCGTCCGTCCGCCTGCACGCGCTCGCGTTCCCGCGGGAACGTCTCGTCGTAGCCGACGAGGCGGACGGCCTCGGCCAGCGACGCCTCGTAACTCCCGCTGTCGTACCGCAGGGGGGCGAAGTCCTGGTACATGATCTCGTGGTTGTACGGGAACTCGTCCGAACCGATCACGTTGCGGCGGCGGATCTCGACCGGATCGAGGCCGAGCCCGCGCGCCGCGAGATCGAGCAGGCGCTCCATGACGAACACGCCGTGCTGCCGGCCGGCGCCGCGCACGGGCGTGACGATCGGCTTGTTCGTGAAGGCGACCCGGAATTCGCTCTCGTAGTTCGGCACCCGGTAGGGCCCGAGCAGCGTGCACTGGGTGTTGATGGGGATCGTGAGACCGTAGGGGTCGTACGCGCCCGAGTCGTGGAGAAAGGTGTCGCGCACGCCCAGGACCCGGCCGTCGCGCGTTACCGCGATCTCCGCCTCGTGCAGTTGCCCCCGCTCCTGGGTGGTGGCGAAGAAGTTCTCGTACCGGTCCTCGACCCACTTCACGGGCCGCCCCAGCTGGATCGAGGCCCAGGGGATGAGGATCTCCTCCGCGTAGAACATGATCTTCGGGCCGAAGCCGCCGCCCACGAAGGGGGCGATGAACCGCACCTGCGACTCCGACAGGCCGAGCGTCGCGGCGACGACGTTGCGCACCGGAATGGGGGCCTGCGTCGTGTCCCAGACCTGCAGCCGGTCGGCCCGCGCATCCCACTCCGCCACGACGGCCCGGTTCTCGATCGCGCCCCCGATGCCCCGGTCGTAGGAGAAGCGGCGCTCGAGGACGAGGTCGGCCCGCGCGCGGGCGGCGGCGTAGTCCCCCTTCGCCTGCCGGACGTGGGCGGCGAGGTTCGACGGGAGGTCGTCGTGGATAAGCGGCGCGTCCCCATCGAGCGCCCGCCCGAGATCCACGACGGGATCGAGCGGTTCGATGTCAGCCTCCACGAGCTGGGCCGCGTCCTCGGCCACGTAGCGGCTGTCCGCGACGATCATCGCGAGCGCTTCGCCCTGGTGCCGGATCCGGTCGCGGACGAGAGGGAGCGCCGTGCGGGCGTGGAACACCAGCCCCTCGAGCGGCGGCGGCGGCACGAGCACCGCGCCGGGCCGGAGGAGCGGGCCGAGATCGGCGGCCGTGAATACGGCGTGGACTCCGGGGTGCGCCCGCGCGTTCTTCACGTCGAGCCCGCGCAGCCGGCCGGCCGGCAGGTCGCTGCGCACGAAGGCGACGTGCAGCGCGCCGGGCGGCTCCACGTCCTCGACGAACTGCGCGCGGCCGGTCAGCAGCCGCGCGTCCTCGTTGCGCGGCACCCGCGCCCCGACCCACGTCCTGCCCGCCCGGCTCATGCGCGGTCCACGCGGCTCAAGGGTCCCCGTCCCCGTCGGCGCCGCGGTCGGGGCCGTCCGCCGCGAGGCGCTCGGCCGCGAGCGCGACGCCCTCCACGATGTTGTGGTAGCCCGTGCACCGGCACAGGTGCCCGGACACGGCCTCGCGGATCTCCTCCCGCGACGGCGCCGGGTTCTCGCGCAGGAAGGCCTCCGCGGTCATGAGGATGCCCGGCGTGCAGAAGCCGCACTGCAGCCCGTGCGCCTCGTGCAGGGCCCGCTGGACCCAGTGCAGTCGTTCGACGGTGATCGCTTCTCCCGGCTGCACTTCGGCGAGCCCCTCGACGGTCGTCACCTCGTGCCCGTCGATCTGCACCGCGAACATGAGACAGGCCCGCACGGGCTCCCCGTCCAGCTGCACGGTGCACGCCCCGCACACGCCGTGCTCGCACCCCACGTGCGTGCCGGTGAGCCCGACCTCGGAGCGCAGGAAGTCCGACAGGAGGAGACGCGGCTCCACCTCCCCGGACCACGCCGTGCCGTTGATCCGGGCGGATACTCGCACGGAATCCGATCCCGTTCCCGAGTCCGATCCCGTTAAGGGACGAGTTCCTGGCGCGGCTGGAGCTTCACCGCCCACAGGCCGCTGAAGTACTCCGCGAAGAAGAGGTTCCCCTTGTGGATCTGCGGTCCCCAGGTGAAGGGCGCGTTCGCCACCACGCCGTCCGGGTCGTACGCCATGTAGCGCGCGATCTCCCGGCCCTGCTCGCCCAGGTTCCCCTTCAGTTCGCCGGAGATGTCGAGCACCCGCAGCCCGCCGTTGTAGAACGCGGCGTAGAGCTTGTCGTCCTCGATCCACATGTTGTGCGAGCCCGCCTCGGGGATCTCGTAACGCGCGACCTCCTCCGGGTTTTCCGGGTCCGTGAAGTCCACCACGTGGATGTACCCGGACATGAACTGCGGCGTGCGCTCGGGATCCTGCCCGTCGAAGCCCGGCCGCCCCGCCTCGTCTCCCATGAACACGTAGAAGCGCCCCGTGGGACTCCGGTACGGGAAGGCGGCGTGCGTCCGCCCGCCGATGTCGCGGAAGCGGGCGATCTCGACCGGATTCGAGGGCGAGCCCCCGAGGTCCCCGCCGCCCACGTCGATGAGCACGACCCCGTCGCCCCAGTTCGAGGTGTACGCGATCCCGTCCACGATCCAGATGTCGTGGATCGCATGCCCGGGGGTGTCGAGTTCGAACCGGCCCACGCGGTGCGGGCTGGCGGGGTCCTCGATGTTGATCACGTCGAAGCGGCGCCCGTTGTTCACCGCGTACACGTGACCGTCGTGGATGAAGAGGTTGTGGACGCCGCCGGTAAGCTCGTCGTCGAACACGGAGATCGTGGTCACGTCCCGCGGGTTCCGGCAGTCCAGGATGACGATCCCGTTGCGGCGGTTGGAGGCGCCCTCGCGCGAGATGACGCAGACCTCCCCGTCCTCGCTCACCTTCACGTCGTTCGTCGTGCGCGCATCGACAACGACGGAATCCGTGAGGACGGGACTCGCCGGATCCGTCACATCCCAGAAGTAGACGGCGCCCGCCGCGGCGTGCGTACCGGTGATCGCGTAGTCGCGGCCGTCGACGCCCTCCCACACCCACAGATCCGAGGTGCGCTCGTTGTTGACCTGTCCCTGCCCGACGAACGTCACTTCCTGCGAGGCGTGTCGCGGATGCACTTCCAGCGAGGTGCGCGCGGCACGGCCCGGCACGTTCGCCACGACCGTGTACACGCCGGGGAAATAGGCCACGAACCGGCCCTGCTCATCGATCTCCGCGGGAGGAATGTCCGCCGTCGCCTCGATGGAGGGATCCGACATCACGGTCCAGGTGACCGGCAGGTCGCCCACCGCGCCGCCCATCGCGTCCTCGACAGTCGCCTCGAAACGCACGACGTCGCCCGTCCGCGCCCGCTCCGCGCTCCCGGACACCGTCAGGCGAGCGGCGGGGTTTTCCCTGACCTCGTAGGCGACCTCCGCGGCGATGCCTTCCGCTTCGGCCCGCAGCACCACCTGTCCGGGCGCGTGCGCCGTGAGGATGCCGAAGCGGTCCACGGTCGCGACGCTTTCGTCGGAGGTGGACCAGCGGATCTCGCCGTCGCGCTCATCGTCGGCGGTGTCGAGCAGTCCGGCCCGGTGGCGCGTCGCCACGCCGACATACGTCGAACCGCCCGCGGGCGTCACATCGATCCTGTCGAGTGGCGGGAACGCCACGCTCACCGGCACGGCCGCCGCACGCAGGTTCCGCGCGGTGGTCACGACAGCGGAGATGAGGAACTCGCCGCCTTTCACAGCCCGAACGCGGCCCGTGACACGGTCCACATCGAGGCTCCGTCGCGCGCTCCCGCTTCGCCCATCCGCGAAACTCGGAAAAAAGAGCACCGGCGCCTCGATCACGTTCCCCTCCGCGTCCAGAACGCGCGCCTCCAGCGTGGCCTCCTCCCCTACCTCGAGCGACAGCACGCTCGGCACGAGTTCGACCGAAACCGCCTCCTGCGCCGCAACCGGAGCACTTGCCGACAACACGCCGATGAACGGGAGGAGAAACGCCGAAAGGGAGACCGCACGGAATCTGCCGTACATCATCGCTCGACCTCGAACTTGCGTGAGAATCCCGACTGCGTCTCACAAGATGTCCGTCCGGCGACGGAGGGCGCAAACCACCCGTTGAAGACTCAGCGAGTCCCTTCGCGCGCGGACATTTGGAGGAGGAAGAGGCCCTCGCGGCGGCTTGAGACGAGGATCGTCCCGCTCTCGAAGAACGGATAGACGCTCCAGGCCCCGCCGAACCCGACTTCGTCCGCGCTGGACGGCGTCGTGTCGAAGCTGCCGGCCGTGACCGGGGTCTCGGGGTGGTGAGATCGAGGACGAGGAGGCCGCCGAGGTTGTTCGCCATGTAGAGCCGGTCGCCGCGCGCGTACAGGTTGTGCGTGCTGGCCTTCGCCGGACCGAAGTACTCGTTCACCAGTATGGGATCTTCCAGGTCGCTGACGTCGAACACGAGCACGCGAGGCCCAGGCATATCCCGCACGAGTCCGTCGAGTTCGTCGTTGCCGTAAGTAGCGGTGGTCCTAGCCGAACCACCCCTGATGCGCGTACCCGGTGCCGGGGTATTGGGCCGCCGAGAGCGGGACGGGGTTCGACTTATCCGTTACGTCGGCCAGCGAGAAGTGGGTCTCGTTCCCGCCCGCGCAGATTTCGCGGCCTCGATGGTCCCCGTCGGGACCGCGGTAGATGACGCACTGCGCGTCGTGGGTATAGCCGGTACCCCGGCGGCCCGTGGCGAGATGTGCGAAGCAGCCGACGAAGATGGGGTTCAACGGCTCGTTGATGTCGACGATGTGAGATCCCCCGTCGCACGTCTCGCCCTCCACCGCGGACCCGACCAGATAGGCGAAGCCGGTCTCCTCGTTGATGACGATGTTGTGGCTCGACGCGACCCCGTCGTAGGTGGCCGCAGGCCGGAACTCCCGCGCTTCCGGGACATCCCGGAGTTGCGTGAGGTCGAAGATCTGCATGCCATGGCGGACCGGGCCTCCCGCAACGACGAACAGGTGATCGCGGAACACTTTCATGTCCCGCCACTGGCCGGGTTCGCTGCCCTCGGTCGCGGGGAGGTCGCCGACATAGCGCGGCTGGGAAGGGTCGCTCACGTCGACGAACGCAGTCCCGTTCGTTCGTCCCACGAGCGCGTAGTTCCTCCCCGTCTCGGGGTCCGTCCATCCCCACACGTCGTTGAGCAGGGTGTCCCCGCCGGCGCCGAGTTGCCCGGGCGCGACGACGGCGAGCAGATCCACGCGATCGCACGGAAACCCATCCGCCGTACCGTTTTCGCAGCGCACCTGCGAGAGTGCGGGCGAGACCGTCAACATCGCCGCCAACACGGCAGGCGCGAGGGCGTACCCGCGATCTCCTTCCCGCCAGATCCTCATCTCGGTTCCCTCCTCGATGAACTGACGCTTAGAGTCAGTAGCTGTGGGCGTGGACGCCCTGCACGGCGCGGCCCGAGGGGTTGGCCATGCCGGCGAAGGCGGGGTCCCAGGCAATGGCCGCGGGCGTGCTGCACGCGATGCTCGGACCCGCCGGGACGCAGCGGACGGCGGGCTCGCCGGGGAAGTGGGACGCGAAGATCGAGCGGTAGAGATACGCTTCTTGAACTCTGTGCTTGCACCCCCCCCCCCCCCGCACGCGTAGGGTATCGCAATCACGATACGGATTCTTACTAATCCTATGGAAGGTGGAGGAATCATGCGTTCGATCCGACGGATTGCAACGACGCTGACGCTGCTGTTCGCGACGAGCCTTTCCTTGAGCGGGCAGGTGGCTCCAGACCTCTGCACGCAGGGCTGCCACGACCAGGGAATGGATGAGTACAACGCCACTCGAGAGCGGCTGGAGGCGATCGGCAATCGTCTCACCGACGAGGCGATCGAGATTATGGCTACGTCGGCGGGCAGCCGGGTGTTCTGGGCCTGCATGGATGACGAGTGCGGACTTCAGTAGCTCTGTTGGGGGCGGGCCTGCTTCTGGGTTGTGACGGCGAAGAGCAGGCGGGGCCGGCTAACCTGATGGAGATTGAGCCGGTGGCGACGACCCGGTTCGACGGGACTCTGCTGGGGCTGTCCCTGCCTTCGCCCGATACAGTATGCGCGGTGGATCCTTTTCTTTATCGGGTCAACTGTGGAGACATTCACGGAAACCGCTGGTCGTTCGGCACAAGAGGTGAGGGCCCAGGCGAGATGGAATCGCCCATGGGGCTCGTGCCCACGTCGAATGGGGATCTTGTCCTTTATGACGCTCACCTACAGCGGTTTTCGAGATTCACCGCCGAGGGAACTTTCGTTGAATCCATGCCGTCGTCGCAGAGGTGGACCCTGCTTGTCGGTGGCGGAGACAGTACGGCGTTGGCGATGGAGCCAGGTTCCGATGCGGAGATTCATCTCGGGACCGGCGAGGTGCTCTGGCGGGGACGGCCGGACGGAGCCGACGTGAGGTGTCGGACCTCGCCGGGGTACGGGCAGGTGAAAGTACAAAGCGCTCACTTGGTGGCAGCCGGCGTTCTCTATTTTACCTGTTTCGGGGAATACCTGTTGTGGTATCCGGATGGGCTTGAGGGGCGAGTAACCGTGCTTTCATCTCCAACCTACGAAGAGCGCTTGCCGGAGGAATCCGTGGTTCAAAGACGCCGCGATAATCAGGCGCGGCGCGCGCGGGAAGGTGGCTGGACAGCGGGACTGTCGATCGAAGATCTGCGCAGTCAGGCGCTTCCATGGTACGGGTGGGGAGGCATCGACGCTGTCGGTCGGCTTTGGCTACCACACCTTCGAGAGGCCAAGCACGTGTATGTGGATCTCTTTCGGCTCGGCCACGAACCGTCCTTCGTTGAGACCGTGGTGCTGAGAGCACCGGCGCGGGACTTAATGGTCAAGGGCGATCGCCTGCTGGGGATCGAACCGGACACCTCGGGCCTGGGCGTCAACACCCTTTATTGGTACGACCTTCCGCGTGGAGACGGACTCTGAAGCGCTGAAGTCAGCCCTCTGAGCGATCTGGGCGTTAGCGTGTCAATAGCTGTGGGCGTGCACGCCCTGCACGGCGCGGCCCGAGGGGTCGGCCATGCCGGCGAAGGCGGGATCCCAGGCGATGGCCGCCGGCGTGCTGCACGCGATGCTCGGGCCCTCCGGGACGCAGCGGACGGCCGGCTCTCCGGGGAAGTGCGACGCGAAGATCGAGCGGTAGAGATACGCTTCCTTCGTGAGCGGCGTGTTGGTGGGGAAGCGCGCGGCCGCCCTGGCGAGTTGTCCGTCGCCGATCTCGCCCTCGGCCATCTCCTTCAGGCTGTCGATCCAGGAGTAGCCCACTCCGTCGGAGAACTGTTCCTTCTGGCGCCACAGGATCTCGTCCGGGAGGAGTCCCTCGAACGCCTCGCGCAGGATGTGCTTCTCCATGCGGCCGTCCGTGGGCCGTTTCGACTCCGGGTCGAGGGCCATGGCGACGTCGAGGAACTCGCGGTCGAGGAAGGGGACGCGCGCCTCCACCCCCCACGCCGCCATCGACTTGTTCGCGCGCAGGCAGTCGTACTTGTGGAGCTGGTCGAGCTTGCGGACGGTCTCATCGTGGAACGCCCGCGCGTCGGGGGCCTTGTGGAAGTAGAGGTAGCCCCCGAAGACCTCATCCGCGCCCTCGCCCGAGAGCACCATCTTGATCCCCGTCGCCTTTATGCGGCGGGCCATGAGGTACATCGGGGTGGACGCCCGCACCGTCGTCACGTCGAACGTCTCGAGGTGCCGGATGACGTCGGAGATCGCGTCGAGTCCCTCCTGGAGCGTGTAGACGATCTCGTGATGCACGGTGCCGATCGCGTCGGCCGCGGCGCGGGCCGCCTCCAGGTCCGGAGCGCCGTCGAGTCCGATGGCGAACGAATGGAGCCGGGGCCACCACGCCTCCTCCTTGTCGTCCGACTCGACGCGACGGCGCGAGAACTTCATGGCCAGCGCCGAGATGATCGACGAGTCGAGGCCGCCCGAGAGGAGTACGCCGTACGGCACGTCCGACATCAGCTGCCGATGCACCGCCTCCTCCAGCGCGTCGCGCACCCGCGCGGGATCCGTCGGTCCGCCCGCCGCCGCGTCGTACTCACGCCACCCCGGGCGGTAGTACGGCACCGGCCGGCCATCGCCCTCGCCGCTGTCGAGCATGTGTCCCGGCGGGAAGTCGTGGATCTCGGGACAGGTGTCGATGAGCGCCTTCATCTCGGAGGCCACGTAGAAGCGCCCCTCCGCGTCCCGCCCCGTGTAGAGCGGCATGACGCCGATGGGATCGCGCGCGATCAGGTAGCGGTCGCGCGTCTCGTCGTAGAGGGCGAAGGCGAAGATCCCGCTCAGCTCGTTGAGCCACTCCGCGGGGTCGTCGGGCCGCCCGTCGTACAGCGCGAGGATGACCTCGCAGTCGGAGCGCGTCCGGAACGGATAGCCGCGCGCGGCGCCGCGCTCCAGCTCCGTGTGGTTGTAGATCTCCCCGTTGACCGCGAGCACCGTCGTGCGGTCGGGACCGAACAGGGGCTGCGCCCCGCTCTCCACGTCGACGATGGAGAGCCGCTCGTGGGCGAGGATGGCCCGCTCGCCCGCGTAGACGCCGCTCCAGTCCGGCCCGCGGTGCCGCTGGCGCCGCGACAGGTCGAGCGCCCGGCGGCGGAGGCCCGCCGCGCCGGGCTCGATCTCGAAGATGCCGAGGACGGAACACATGGGTCAGGGAACAAGTCGCTCGTCCCGCGCCTTCACGAGAAACAGACCCTCGCGGCGGCTCGAGAGGAGGATCGTCCCGCTTTCGAAGTACGGGTAGACGCTCCACGTGCCGTCGAAGCCCGCCGCGTCCTCGCCCCAGGGCGTGGTATCGAAGCTCCCCGCCTCCGTCGGGTTCTCCGGGTCGCTGATGTCGAGCACGCGCAGCCCGGCGCGGTTGTTCGACATGTAGAGGCGGTCGCCGCGGACGTAGAGGTTGTGGTCCGTGACCTTCGTCTCGCTGTAGTACTCCCGGACGAGGAGTGGATCGTCGAGGTCCCGCAGATCCCACACGAGGGTCCGCGTCGCGTCCACCTGCCCGCTCACTTCGTCGAGTTCGTCGTTGGAATAGAAGTACGCGTGGTCTTCCGTGAGCCAGCCCTGGTGCGCGTAGGCCACGTTCGGGTACTCGGCGCGCGCCACGGCGACCGGGTTCGACTTGTCCGTCACGTCCGCGATCGAAATCGCCGTCTCGTTCGCGTTCACGCAGATCTCGCGGCCCGCGTAGTCCTCGTCGGGGCCATGGTAGATCACGCACTGCGTGTCGTGCGAGTTCCCGGTGTTGCGGCGCCCGGTGTTCGGATGGGCGAAACAGCCGACGAACACGGGATTGAGCGGGTCGTTGATGTCGACGATGTGCGAACCGCCGCCGCACGTCTCGCCGCCTCCGGAGGCGCCCACCAGGTACGCGAAGCCCGTCTCCTCGTTGATCGCGACGTTGTGGACCGAGGCGACGTCTTCATACAGCGCCGTGGGCTCCCACTCCCGGGGCTCCGTGACGTCGCGCAGCTGGGTGAGGTCGAAGACCTGCATCCCGTGCTGCCCCGCCCCGTCGGCGACGACGAACATGTGGTCCCGGTACACCTTCATGTCGCGCCACGTGTTCGACCGGCTGCCGGGCGTCTTGGCGAAGTTGCCGAGATACCGCGGGTTGAACGCATCCGTCACGTCGACGAACGCGATGCCGTCCATGCGGCCCACGAGCGCGTATTCGCTTCCCGTCAACGGATCGGTCCAGCCCCACACGTCGTTGAGGCGGACGCCGCGGGGGGCGCCGAGCTCTTCCCGCGGGATGAAGGAGAGGAGGTCCACACGGTCGCAGTCGAAGCCCTCGGCGAGCCCCTCCTCGCAGTCGATCTGGCCGCCCGAGATCGAGGAGAGCCCGACCTGTTCGCTCACGAGCCGGACGATCTCGGTTTCATCGGCATCGGCCGCGCGGACGATGACGGATCCGGCCCCGAAGTCGTCGGTGGGGAGACCCGCCACGACGTGTCCGCCACCCACCGCAACCACTCGGCCCGCCGGGGCAGGTTCCCGGCCCGGCATCTCCCACCCGTGATCGACAGTCCAGCCGTCCCCAACGCGGTCGAGGCGGTACACGAGACCTTGGCCGTAGGCGGCCGCCGGGGCGCCGACCCAGGCGACATCGCCGTCCACGGCGAGCGCGGCGCCGAAGGCGGTGGGAGGCTGGTTGTCCGGCCCGATCGTCCCCACGCGCTGCCATTCGCCATCGGCGTTCCTTGCGAATCGGTGGACGGCGCCCAACCCCTCGTCCTCTCCGGCCGCCCCGACGAGTGCTTCGTCGCCCGCGAACGCCACGGCCGATCCGAGGGCGCGCCCGGTCTCACCGCCATCGCCGACCAGGTGGGCTACGCGCTGCCAGCCTGCCGCCGCGTCGAAGCGAAACAGGTACGCCGCACCCCGAGCCTCGTCGGCGAGCGGCGCGCCGATCAGGGCGAGGTCGCCCGCCAGCGCGATGGAGGCCCCGAATCCTGTTTGGCCGGGGTCCGCCGAGAGCCGGACATCCTCCTCCCATCCGCCGCCGACCGCGCGCCGGTAGGCGACGACAACGTTCTGTCCGTTGGAACCGTCCCGACCCGCCACGAGAAGGTGCTCGTCCCCGGCGGCCAGCGAGTGCCCGAACTCCTCCAGGCCCGGAGAAAGGACTTCTCTCGCGTGCAGCCATTCCGTACCCCGCTCGTACACGTGAACGGCGCCCGCGCCCGGGGCGCCCACGAAAAGTCGGGAACCCACGGCCGCCAACGCGACCCCGAAGCGGTCTCGCACGGCGGCCTCCGGGGCGTACAGCGCCTGGGCCTCCGTCCAGTCGCCGGCGCGGAAGACGCGCACGCTTCCGGGCTCCCGCTCGGAGGTGGGCTCCCCCACCAGCACCGCGTCCTCGACGACGACGACCGAAGTGCCGAACCCCTGCGCGGCCAGCGGCGCGGGAGCGGCAGCCCAGGTCAGGGCGGCGAAGGCCGCGACAACGGCGCAGGCGGCCGCAAGCGGTCGGATCTCCAGTCGAATCTCTGTGCGTGTAACCATGCCTAGGGTCCTCCGGTTTCCAGCGATCCCGCGTACGCGGTGAACAGGTCGTTGATGTAGTGCACGTCGCGCCCCTCGCGGGCCAGGTAGCTCGCGGCCACCGCGGCCCGCGCGCCGCTCAGGCAATGTACGAGCAGCGAGCCGTTCGGCGGCAGCCGGTCCGCGTAGTCGGGCAGCCGCGTGTAGGAGGCGTTGACCGCTCCGGGAAGGTGCGACGCCGCGTACTCCGCAGCGTACCTCACATCGAGCACCTCGCCCCGCCCACTCGTCGACAGCCGGCTCGCGGCCTGAAGGTCGATCTCCGGGATCGAGGCCGCCTCCCCACCCTCGTCAAAGTATCGGTCGAGCGCTCCGTGCTCCACGAAGCCCGTCACGTCGTCGAACCCGATCCGCACCAGGCGCCGCACCGCCCACTCGAGATCCGTCTCGTCGATGACGAGCGTGACCGCCGCGCCCTCCGGCAGGACGGAGCCCGCGGCGGTGCAGAACGACTTCGTGAGGGGAACGTAGACCGACCCCGGCAGGTGCCGAGCCATGAACGCCGACCGGTCCGGCCGCGTGTCGATCACGACATCCCCGGCGCTCGCACCGGCCAGGGCGCGAGAGGCCGCCTCGCGCGGCGAGACGCGGCGCGGGCGCGGGAGGCCGCCCAGAACCGGGGCGCCATCGCGGTTGTCCCGCTTCATGCGGGCGAAGTACATCGGCGGCTCGGGCTGTCCCTCGAGGATGTGGGAGACGAAGGCATCCTCCCCCTTCAGCGCGGCGGCGATCGCCGGGCTGAAGCGCCGCTCGTACCCCACGGTCGTCTCCGGCACGGCCCCGAGCGCCTTTCCGCACGAGGAACCGGCGCCGTGGGCCGGCCACACCTGCAGGTAGTCGGGCAGGTCGAGGAAGCTCCGCACCGAGCCGTACAGCCGGCGCGCCGCGGGCGTCATCGCGCCGGCGACCCGCGCCGCCGTCTCGAGCAGGTCGGGCCGGCCGAGGTCGCCCACGAAGACGAAGTCCCCCGAGAGGAGGCCCATGGGCTCGTCCGCTCCCGCGCCACGGTCCGTGACGAGGAACGACATGTGCTCGGGCGTGTGCCCCGGCGTATGCAGCGCCTGGAAGGCGATCTCGCCGGTTTCGAAGCGGGCGCCGTCCCGGAGCGGTACGAAGTCGTAGCCTCCGTCGCGGGCCCACTCGTACCGCCAGTCCGGGCCGCCCTCATCGGACAGGTAGAGGCGCGTCCCGAAGCGTTCGGCGAACTCTCTCGCGCCGGAGAGGAAATCGGCGTGAATGTGCGTCTCGGCCACGGCGACGATCCGCAGGTCTTCGCTCGCCGCCAGTTCCACGTAGCGGTCGATGTCGCGCTGCGGATCGAAGAGGATCGCGTCCCCGGTACGCTGGCAGCCGATGAGGTACGCGTACTGCGCGAGCGTGTCGTCGAAAACCTGTCGAAAGAACATCTCGTCGAAGCCGCCTCTCGAAGCCCTGCGGCGGGTCGTCCGCCGTTACGGTGCGGCGATCAGCCCCGCCAGCAATGCGACGCGCTCCACGGCCCGGTCGATCCACACGAACTCGTGCCGGGCGTGGGCGCCGTCGCCGACCGCCCCCAGCCCGTCGAGCGTCGCCGTGTACTGGCTCGTCAAGTTACCGTCCGAGCCGCCGCCCGCCGATCCCTCCTCCAGTTCGAGGCCAATCTCGTCCGCGACCCGGAGCGCCCGCTCCCAGAGCGCGACGTTGCGCGGCGTGCGCTCCAGCGGCCCGCGTCTCGCGACCTCCGTGACCTGGATCCGCGTCCCCGGCACGGTGGATTCCAGTCCGAACATCCCCTCGCGGATGCGGTCGGCCTCCGCAGCCGTCCACACGCGCACGTCCACCTCGCAGCTCGCGCTCGCGGCGACCACGTTGGGGCGGGAGCCGCCCTCCATGAGCCCCACGTTCATCGTCGTCCCGGTTCCGGGGTCCGCCAGGCGGTCGATCTGCCGGATCGCGTGCGCGAGTTCGAGGATCGCCGACGCCCCCTCTTCCGGGGCCAGTCCCGCGTGCGAACTCCGCCCCGCGACCTCGACGTGGTACTGGCCGATCCCCTTGCGCCGCGTCTTGAGCCGGCCGCCGGCGCCCAGCGCGGGCTCGAGGACGAAGGCCCGGGACGCACCGCGCGCCAGATCGCGGATCAGCGGCTCGGATTCGGGGCTCCCGATCTCCTCGTCCGAGTTGATGAAGAAGACGGGTGAGACGCCCGCGTCCAGCCCGAGATCCCGCAGCGCCCGCAGCGCGAACACGCCGATCGCCAGTCCCGTCTTCATGTCGAAGGCGCCCGGGCCCGAAAGACGCCCGTCGGACACGCGCACCGGCATTTCCCGCAGCGTGCCGATGGGCCACACCGTGTCCATGTGGCCCACGAGAAGCTGTGCCCCGGTCGCCGCCGACCCGCCGTCCACCGCCTCGGCGCCCCGGGCCAGCAGGTGACCCCCGCTCGCCTGTCCCGGGATGTGATCCACGTCCAACCCGAGGTCGCTCAGCGTCTCGGTCAGGATCGCGCGGATGCCGCGCTGGGCCTCGGGGTCGGTGGACGGGGATTCCTCGAGCACGAGTTGGGAGATGAAGTCGACGAACTCGTCGCGCAGGTCGGCCATCCGCCGGCCGACGGCCTGCGCGGGCGTGCTTCCGGTCGCACTTCCGGTCGCGCCGGAGCCGGTCACGCGCCCCCTCCCGCTCCGCCGTCCGTCTGCAGCACGTTCTCGATCAGCGTCCGGTGGGCCTGGTATTCGGGGAGGTCAGGGATCCCCCCGGCCGCCTCCACCCGCTCGCGGATTCGGGCTCGGAACGCCTCCGCCCCGTCCGCGTCCTCCTCGAAGTCGGCCGCCCGCGCGGCGAGCAGGAGCCCGAGCAGGTGGTCCGGATGCGCGGCGAGGATATCATCCGCCTGGTCCCGGGCGAGCCGGGACTCGCCCATGAGGAGACGGAGGAGGCCGACGTGGAACCGCGCATCGGCATCGATCTCTTCCGGAGGGACGGCATCGTACGCCTGCAGCGCCATGTCGATGAAGAAGGCGGCGCGCTCGAAGTCGCCCCCCTCGTGCTCCCGCATCACGCGCTCGAAGAGCCGGTCGGCGACGCCGCGCGGGCCCATGGCCGCGAGTTCCTCCATGCTCGGCATTCCGGCGCCCCCGGCACCGTTCTCCGCTGCCCCGGCCACCGGCGGGGCACCCGTCGTCTCGCCCGGAAGGCCGCCCGTCATCGTCATGTCTCCGATTCGCGTCACGCTTCCGCGCTGGACGAGTACGGCGATCATCACCGAGAAGACCACCAGCCCGAGGCCGGAGAGAATCCAGGGGAGCAGGGCCGAGCGCGGCTTCCGCGGCGGAGCGCCCACGGGCGTACCGCAGGCGGTGCAGTAGAGGGCGTCCGCCCGGAGCGGCGCCTGGCAGGCCGGACACCCCGCGCGCCGGACGAGCGGGGCCCCGCATTGCGCGCAGAAGTTTCCCGACGCGGGGATCCCGCAGCGGGGGCACGCCGCAGGCCGGTTCATTGGGGCTTCATTGGGGCCGGTCGGCCCGGTCGCCGAGCCGCACGGTCGTCTCGCGTTCGTCGCCGTCGCGCAGGTAGCGGAGGACGACCTCGTCGCCCGGCCTGTACGCGGCGAGGGCGTCGGTGAAGGCCTGCAGGTCGCCGATCTCGTGGTCTCCGAGGCCGATGAGGATGTCGCCGCGCAGGAGGCCGCCCTCCGCACCGGGTGACCCCTCCGTGACGCCGGCGAGGAGCACGCCGAAATCGACCGGCGTGAAGTCGGGCACCGTCCCGAGCCAGGCTCCGGACCCGCTCGCGCGCTGCTCCCGTTCCCCTACGCCCGGAATGACGGCCAGGCGCTCCGGCCGGGTGGCCAGCGTCCGCACGACGTTCTCCGTGAGGCGGGCCACGCGTCCGAGGCCCGGGGCATCGATCTTCTCCGCGTCATCGGTGTGCCGGTGATAGTCGGCGTGCACGTTCGTGAAGAAGTGGAGGACGGGGATGTCGTTCGCGTAGAACGACGTATGGTCGCTGGGTCCGAAACCGGCCTGCTCCCACGCGATGGGAATCCCGAGATCCGCGTTCGCCGCGGGCACGATCTCCTCCCACTCGGGCGCCGTCCCCATCCCGTACACGATCAACTCATCGTTCTCGAGCCGCCCCACCATGTCGAGGTTGATCATGGCCACGGTCTCCTCCAGCGGAATCGCCGGGTGGTTCGCATACCAGGCCGAGCCGATCAGCCCGAGTTCCTCTCCCGTGAAGGCGATGAACACGATCGACCGCGCCGGACGCGGCCCGCCGCGCAGGGCGCGCGCCGCCGCGAGGACCGCGGCCACGCCCGAGGCGTTATCGTCCGCACCGTTGTGGATCTCGCCCGCCTCCCCGGTGCTCCCGAACTCGCCCAGCCCCAGGTGGTCGTAGTGCGCGCCCACCACGACGGCCGTCTCGCGCAACTCGGGGTCGCTCCCCCGCAGGATCCCGACGACGTTGCGTCCGCGGGCGGGCGGCGCGTGCGGCTGCGCCGCGCTCGCGAGCGGAAGTTCCTGGAAGTACCCGTCCTCGCCGGCCGGCTCTACATCGAGCGAGGCGAACATGGCCGCGATGTACTCGCCCGCACACCGCTCCCCCGAGCTCCCGGAGAAGCGGCCGCCGAGCGCGTCATCGGCCAGGTATCGCACCGTCTCCATCGGCGACTCGAACCGCCCGCCGTATGCGGGACAGGCCGCGTCGTCCTGTTCTCCGGCCTGACCCTGAAGCCCGGCCGGGCCGGCGAGCGAGGCGAACAACGCTGCGAGGGTCACGCGGATCACGCGGATCACGAGGGGAGCTTCTCCTTCTTCGAGGCGAGCGGGTCTACCCCGCGAGCTTCGCGCCTCGGCGGTGCTGTGGCAAGCGCGTGGAGAAAGCTGCATCTTGCGGGGCAATCCGCACGATGATCTTCGAAGGCGAGGGAACGTTGAGACGGAAACTCTGGATGCTGGCAGGGCTCGGGGCGATCGCGGCGGCGATCATGCTGCTCGCGGCAGGTGGGTTGAACGAGAACATGGTGTTCTTCCTCACGCCCGCCGAACTCGAGGCGCGCGGAGTCGAGGTCGTGGACCAGCCGATCCGGCTCGGGGGCCGGGTCAAGCCGGGGAGCGTGGACTGGAGTCCGGAGTCCGCCGAACTGCGTTTCGTCATCGGCGAAGAGAGCATCGAGATCCCCGTCGAGAGCACGGGCGCGCCGCCGTCGATGTTCCAGCCGGGGATGGGCGTCGTCGTCGAAGGCGCCTACGGGAACGATGGGGTCTTCCGCGCCACGAACCTGATGGTGAAGCACTCGAACGAATACGCCCCACCGGAGCACGCGGGCGACGCGGGCCAGGTCTACAAGTCCCTCCTCGACAACTGAAATGCTGAGCACGCTCGGCTACGCGTCCGTCATCGCGGCGTTGGTGGCCGCGGGCGTGGCAACCGTGGCGGGCGGCTGGGCCGGCCTGTCACGCTCCGGCGGCGAGCTGTCCGCGTCGCTGGCGCGCCGCGCGGCCTACTTCGCCTTCTTCGCGATGTCGGGCGGCATGCTCGTGATGGAAATCGCTCTTCTCACGCACGACTTCAGCGTCGAGTACGTGGCGCGCGTGGGGAGCCGCGAGACGCCAACCTACTACACGGCGATCTCGCTCTGGAGCAGCCTCGAGGGCTCGATCCTCTTCTGGGGCTGGATCCTCGCCGGCTACGGGGCGCTCTTCGCCTTCACCCGGCGCCGCGAGTTCGGCGCGCTGCGGGCCACCGGCGAACCGCTGACCGCGCTCGGCGGCGGACTCGCGCACGGCCTCCGGACGACCCCGCTCGTCCTCGGCGTCATCGGCGTCGTCCAGCTCTTCTTCTTCGGACTCCTCGCGGGGGCGGCGAATCCGTTCGGCATCGTGGATCCCGCGCCGGCCAACGGCCCCGGGCCCAATCCCCTCCTCCAGAATCATCCGCTCATGGGCCTGCACCCGCCCATGCTCTACTTCGGGTTCGTGGGGATGACGGTGCCCTTCGCGTTCGCGATCGCGGCCCTTCTGCGCGGGAACGTCGAGGCGCGCTGGCTCCGGGACGCGCGCCGCTGGATGGTCGCGGCGTGGGCCTTCCTCACCATGGGGATCATCGGCGGCGGCTGGTGGTCGTACGAGGTTCTGGGCTGGGGCGGCGCCTGGGCGTGGGATCCGGTGGAAAACGCCTCCTTCCTTCCCTGGCTCACGGCCACCGCCTTCCTGCACTCCGCGATGGTCCAGGAGCGGCGGGGGATGCTGAAGACGTGGAACCTCACGCTGATAATCTCGACCTTCCTCCTCACCCTGTTCGGGACGTTCCTCACGCGGTCGGGCGTCATCGACTCCGTTCACGCGTTCACCGAGGGGGTCATCGGGCCGGTGTTCCTCGCCTTCATTGCCGTGGTGGCGATCGCGTCGCTGGCGCTCATCGGGTGGCGGAGCAACCGCCTGCGGGCGCCAGGCCAGGTCGAGAGTCCCGCCTCGCGCGAATCCGCCTTCATCCTCAACAACCTCCTCTTCGTCGGTTTCACCTTCACGGTCCTCCTCGGCACGATGTGGCCGCTCGTGGTGGAGGCACTGCGGGGAGACCGGATCAGCGTGGGGCCGCCGTACTTCGACCAGGTCGCGAGCCCGATCGGGCTGGCGCTCATCTTCCTGATGGGGGTGGGGCCGGCGCTCCCGTGGCGGCGGGCGGGACGGGAACAGTTGAAACGGTCGTTCGTGTGGCCGGCCATCGTCGGCGCCGCGGCTGGGCTCCTCGCCTTCGCCCTCGGCGTGGGATATTTCCTCCCCATTCTCACGATCGCCTTCGCCGCCTTCGTGCTGACGACGATCGCCGACGAGTTCCGCAAGGGGATCGCGGCGCGGCGGAGGATCGCGGAGCGCTCCTTCCTCGGCGCGCTGCGGGACCTGTTCGCGCGCACGGGCCAGCGCTACGGCGGCTACGTCGTGCACGTGGGGGTGATCGTCATCGCGCTCGCCATCTCCGTCTCGTGGACGTGGAAGACGGAGCGGGAGATGACGCTCCGCCCCGGAGAACGGCTCGCGATCGAGGACTACGAGGTGGAACTGATCGACGTGTGGGGGCGGGAGGAACCGCACCGGTTCGTGATCGGGGCGACGTTCGCGGCGTACCGTGACGGGCGCGGGATCGGCGAGGAGCGGCCGCGGATCAACTTCTACACCGCGACGGGACAGAACATCGCGACGCCGGCGGTGAAGAGTTCGCTCACGAGCGACCTCTATCTCACGCTGATGGCGGTGGACCCGGAGAGCGGGGCGCACGCGACGGTGCGGGCGATCGTGAACCCGGGGATCGTCTGGCTGTGGATCGGGGGGATGATCATGGGCGTGGGCGCGCTGATCGCGATCTGGCCCTGGGGCCGGAGCCGGGTGCGGGCGGCGGGGGCCGAACTGCTCGCGGATCCGGCGGCGGCGGCATGAGGGCGGCATGAGGGCGGCATGAAGGGCTGGTGGCGGTGGGCCCTGCCCCTGGCGGCCGTGCCCGTCCTGGCGCTCCTCTACTGGGGGCTCGGGCAGGACCAGCGGCGGCTTCCGTCGGCGCTCGAGGGGCGCGAGGCGCCGGCGTTCCGGCTCGCCAACCTCTACGACCCGAGCGATTCGGTGAGCCTGAGCGACTTCGAGGGGAAGGTCGTCGTGCTCAACTACTGGGCCTCGTGGTGCATCCCGTGCATTGCCGAGCATCCGGTGCTCGTGCGGCTGCGCGAGACGTACGATCCGGAGGAAGTGGCGCTCATCGGCGTCCTCTTCCAGGACAGGCCGGAGAACGGGATGCGCTTCATCGAGGAACTGGGCGGGGAGTGGCCGCTCGTCACGGATCCGGGGAGCCTGACCGCGATCGAATACGGCGTGTACGGGGTGCCCGAGACGTACTTCATCGGCGCCGACGGCGTCGTCGCGCTGCGGCACGACCTCGCGGTGACCTGGGACCTCGTCCGGCGGAACGTGGACTCGCTCCTGGTCGCCCGCGACGCGGCCGGTCCGGCGGGAAGCTGATGTCGCGCGTCGCCTTCGCGGCCGTGCTCGTCGTGCTCGCCGTGACGGGGGTCGCCCTCGGAGGGGCGCCCGCCGCCGCCCAGACCGTCGACGGGGCCCTCGACGGCATCGAGCGGCCGGCCGCCCCGGGCGACCCCGTCCGGAGCGCCGAAATCGACCAGCGGACGGCGGAGATCGGCGCCACCCTGCGCTGCCCCATCTGCCGCCAGCAGTCCGTCGCGGAGTCGTCTGCGCGCATCGCGCGCGAAATGCAGGACGTGATCCGCAACATGCTCATGGACGGTCGCACCGCGGAGGAGATCGAGGCCTGGTTCGTGGAGGCGTACGGCCCCTGGATCCTCCTCAAGCCCCGGGCCGAGGGGATGAACCTCTTCGTCTACGCCGGTCCCGGTCTGGCCTTCCTCCTCGGCGGATTTCTCGTCGCGCGCCGCATCCGGCGCGGCCGGAGTCGCGACGAGGAAGAGCGCGACGAACCCGCGCCGCCGGACCATCTGCGGAAGGCGGACCGGAGGTGGCTGGAGGCCGCGATCAAGGGGTCCTGAGCGGCTCAGGCTTCCAGTTGCTGCCGCAGGACGGTTTGGAGGATGCCGCCGTTGCGGTAGTAGTCCACCTCGACCTCCGTATCGAGCCGGGCGATGGCCTCGAAGCGCGTCTCCGATCCGTCATCGGAGACCGCCGTCACCGTGATCGCGTCCTTCGGCTTCAGGCCGTCGGCGATGCCGGTGATGTGGAAGGTCTCGCCGCCTGTGAGGCCCAGCGTCTCCGCCGTCTCGCCGTCGCGGAACCGGAGGGGCAGGATCCCCATCCCGATGAGGTTCGAGCGGTGGATGCGTTCGTAGCTCACGGCGATGACGGCCTTCACGCCCAGCAGGAAGGGCCCCTTCGCTGCCCAGTCGCGGCTCGAGCCCGATCCGTAGAGCGCACCGCCGATGAGGATCGTGGGCGTTCCCTCGTCCCGATAGCGCGCGGCGGCGTCGAAGATCGACAACTGCTCGCCGCTCGGGACGTGGACCGTGAACCCGCCCTCCACGCCGGGCACCATCAGGTTCCGGAGCCGGACGTTCGCGAACGTCCCCCGCATCATCACCTCGTGGTTCCCCCGGCGCGCCCCGTATGAGTTGAAGTCGCGCAGCGCCACGCCGTGCGCCCGGAGGTAGTCCGCGGCGGGCGAGGTTGGCGCGATGCCGCCGGCGGGCGAGATGTGGTCGGTCGTCACCGCGTCGCCGAGGAGCGCGAGGCAGCGCGCTCCCTCGATGTCCGCGGGGGCGTCGGCCTCCTTCGACATTCCGGCGAAGAAGGTCGGCTGCCGCACGTAGGTCGAAGCCTCGTCCCACGCGAAGCGGTCGCCCATGGGGATCTCCAGCGCGTTCCAGCGCTCGTCCCCCGCGTACACTTCGGCGTACTTGGCGCGGAACATCTCCGTCTTCACCGCGGTGCGGACAGCTTCGACGATCTCGTCCTGCGCGGGCCAGATGTCGCGCAGGAAGATCTCCTCGCCCCGGTCGTTCGTGCCCAGCGGCTCGCTGTACAGGTCGATGTCCATGCGGCCCGCGAGCGCGTAGGCGACGACGAGGGGAGGCGACGCGAGATAGTTGGCGCGCGAATCGGGGCTGATGCGGCCCTCGAAGTTCCGGTTCCCGGAGAGGACGGAGCAGGCGACGAGATCGTTCTCCCGGATCGCGCTCGAGATCTCAGCCGGGAGCGGTCCGCTGTTCCCGATGCAGGTGGTACAGCCGTAGCCGACGACGTGGAAGCCGAGCTGCTCGAAGTACGGCATGAGGCCGGCTTCCTCGAGGTACTCCGTCACGACCATCGAGCCGGGGGCGAGGCTCGTCTTCACCCACGGACGCTGCTTGAGGCCCGCTTCGACGGCCTTCCGGGCGAGGAGGCCCGCTCCGACCATGACGGACGGATTCGAGGTGTTCGTGCAGCTCGTGATCGCGGCGATGACCACGGACCCGTCGTGCAGGGAGAACTCGTGCGACTCTCCCTGTTCGTTCGTCAGGCGCACGGCCACGCCGGCCGGGGCCTCGGCCACCGCCACGCCGCCGTCGCCGGCCCCACCGGACCAGCCCGTCATCTGCGTGAGGCCGCCGCCCCCCGCGCCCGGCCCCTTCAGCCCGTCGAGCGCCTCCAGGAACCGCGGTTTGCTCTCCGTCAGCGGCACGCGCTGCTGCGGCAGCTTCGGGCCCGCGATCGCCGGTTCGACGGTCGAGAGGTCCAGTTCCACGTGGTCGCTGTATTCCGCGGCGGGCGTATCCGCGTCGTGGAAGAGGGTCTGGGCCCGGGCGTAGGCCTCGACGAGCGCCACCTGTTCCTCGGAGCGACCCGTGAAGCGGAGGTAGGCGAGCGTCTCCGCGTCGATGGGGAAGATCGCGCAGGTGGAGCCGAACTCGGGCGACATGTTGCCGAGCGTCGCCCGGTCGGCGAGCGAGAGGCCAGCCAGACCCGGCCCATGGAACTCGACGAACTTGCCGACGACGCCCGCGTCGCGGAGGACCTCGGTGACCCGCAGGACGAGATCCGTCGCCGTGGCGCCGTCCGGGAGCCGGCCGTGGAGCCGGAAGCCGAGCACGCGCGGAACGAGCATCGAGAGGGCCTGTCCGAGCATGGCCGCCTCGGCCTCGATGCCGCCCACGCCCCACCCGAGAACGCCGAGACCGTTGATCATCGTGGTGTGGCTGTCCGTCCCGACGACGGTGTCGGGGTACGCCACGCGTCCGCCCCCCGTCGCGTCGTCGAACACGACCCGGGCCAGGTACTCGAGGTTCACCTGGTGGACGATCCCCGTGCCCGGCGGGACGACCTTGAAGTTGTCGAACGCCGTCTGTCCCCAGCGCAGGAAGGCGTAGCGCTCGTGGTTCCGCTCGAATTCCCGCTCCGCGTTGATGAGGAACGACCGCGCCGTGCCGAACGAGTCCACCTGCACGGAGTGGTCGATGACGAGTTCGCACGGCATGAGCGGGTTGATCGACGAGGGATCGCCGCCGAGTTCCGCCATCGCGTCGCGCATCGCGGCCAGGTCCACGACGGCGGGCACACCGGTGAAGTCCTGCAGGAGCACGCGCGCGGGGCGGAAGGAGAGTTCGCGGCCCGGCGTGGCCTGCGCATCCCAGGCCGCGATGGCGGCGATGTCCTCCGCCGTCACGGATTGACCGTCCTCGTGCCGGACCAGGTTCTCGAGCACGACCTTGATCGAGAACGGAAGACGCGAGAGGTCGCTCTCGGTGGCCGCGGCGACGGCCCGCAGGTCGCGGATCGCGACGGGGCCGCCGGGAGCATCCAGCGAAGCGCGCGCGCCGAAGGAGTCGAGACGGGGAAGGTTGGACATGGTGGACCTCATCGAGACCGCGAAGGGTTGTTCCTCTGTGCGCAACGTTGTGGGCAACGTATCGAACCCGAGGCCCTGGATCGACCGGAGAACCGGGCGTCAGGTTGAACATGAATGTACTTGCGAATAAACTCCCATGCCGGGCGGTCCCCATGCGATGGACCGGCCTTGGCGACGCGGATGGCCACCGCACGCAAGGAGAGGGTATTGTCCGGAAGTCGAAAAGGGACGCAGCCTCCCAACGGACCGCCGGTTCCGAACCGCAGGCCGGCTCGGGTGATCCCGCCCCCGGCCGGCGGACTCCTGACGCGCCGCTCCGCGATCCGCGCCGGACTGGCCGGTCTGCTCGGCGCGCCTTTCGCCACGTCGCTCGGCGCCTCCACCTCCGCGCGACCGCTCGCGCCGGGTCTGCGGTGGAGCGGAAGGCAGGGTGTGCAGCCGGACGACGAGATCGTGCTCGGCGTGTCCGCGGCCTTCTCCGGGCCGTCCCGGGGGCTGGGCACCGAACTGTATCGCGGGGCGATGTCGTGTTTCGGGCAGGTCAACGAGCAGGGCGGCGTCAACGGCCGCCGGATCGTCCCCAGGCTCTACGACGACGGCTATCAGCCCGATCCGTGCGTGGAAAACACGCTCAAGCTGATGCTGGAGGACGAGGTCTTCCTGCTGTTCGGCTACGTCGGCACGCCGACCGTCACCCGCGTCCTGCCGCTGCTGAAGAAGTTCCAGGACCAGCAGATGTACATCTTCTTCCCGTTCACGGGCGCCCAGCCGCAGCGTGAGCCGCCGTACGGGGAGTTCGCCTTCAACCTGCGCGCTTCCTACGGGCAGGAGACGGCGGGGCTGGTCGACAACTTCGTGCGCATCGGGCGCCGCCGGATCGCGGTCTTCTACCAGGCCGACGCGTACGGGCGCAGCGGCTGGGCCGGCGTCAGGGCGGCGCTGGCCCGGCACGGAGAGACGATCGCGGGCGAGGCGACCTACCGGCGGGGCACACAGTTCACGAGCGTGATGCGGCCGCAGGTCGAGATTCTGCAGGAGGCCTCCCCGGACGCCGTGATCTGCGTGGGCGCCTACGCCGCGTGCGCCGCCTTCGCCCGCGACGCGATGGATCTGGGCCTGCACGTCCCCATCGCGAACCTCTCCTTCGTCGGGAGCGAGAACCTGCTGGCGCTGCTCATGGGGGCGAGCGGCGATGACCCGGCGTACTACACGCCGTGGCTCGTGAACTCGCAGGTCGTGCCCAGCTACGAGGACACGTCGATCCCGGCCGTCCCCGAGTACCGGGACCTGATGGACCGCTACGATCCGCAGGTGCCGGAGGAACTCGTGGTGGAGCCGTACGACCCGTTCCCGTACAGCTTCACGAGCCTCGAAGGTTACCTGGACGCAAAGCTGCTCACGGAGATCCTGCGCCGGATCGACGGCACGCCCGAGCGCAGCAAGCTCAACGAGGCGGTCTTCTCGGTTCGGAACTACGATCTCGGGATCGGCGAGATGGTGTCGTTCGCGCCCGACCGCCGGCAGGGGCTTCAGAGCGTCTACTATACGGTCGTCGAGGATGGCCGCTTCGTCACACTGACCGACTGGGAAGCCAAGTTCGGCCAAACCGCGACGGGTGACGAGGCCTCGTGAATCCGCCGGAAACGCACGAGATCAGGATCAAGAGGCTCTTCCGCAAGACGCGCTTCGGCATCTTCGTCCTCTTCGGCGCGATCGTCTTCGCCACTTCCACGCTCTCCATCAACACGGTCTCCAGCCAGCTCGAGGAGGAGTACGAGAGCAACAGCGCGAACATCGCCAAGAACATCGCCGATTCGAGCGTCGATATCCTCCTCAACCGGAACCTCGCCACGCTGCAGTCGCTCATCGACCAGTTCGTGGAGATCCAGAGTATCCGGTACATCTACATCACGAGCGACACCGGCGAGATCCTGACGCACACGTTCGTGCCGGGCGTCCCCGATGTGATCCGCGAGAGCGACCCGCACGCCACCGAACCGGTCGAGCGCAGCCTGCCGGGGATGGGGGACTTCGTCGAGATCGGGAGCCCCATCCTGGCCGGTCAGGCCGGCACGGTGCACGTAGGGATGGACCTCGACCTCGTGCGGCTCAAGATCCAGCGCGCCACCGGGCAGCAGATCGCTCTGATCTGCATCATCCTCATCGTCGGCGTCCTGGGCTCGATCTGGTTCGTGAGGCTCGCGGTCACTCCGCTGGAAGAACTGCTCTCCTACGTGGTGGGGCTCGCGCGCCGCGATGCCGACGCGCTGAACGATGCGAAGGTGCTCGCGCGCGACGACGAGATCGGGGAGATGGCGCGCCTCATGCTGCACGCCGTGAAGGGCGAAGCGTCGGGTGCGGCCTCGAACCCGGGTTCGGGAACGGACTGACATGTCCGCGTCCGCCGAAGGGTGGAAGGCGCCCCGGGTCGCGATTGCCTTCTTCTGCACGGTCCTGCAGGTCTGCTTCGGAACGGTCTACGCCTGGAGCTTCTTCCAGACGATGCTCGTCCGGCAGGCTGGCTGGACGTTCACGCAGGGATCGCTGGCCTTCTGCATCGCGATCTTCTCTCTCGGGACGGCGGCGGCCTGGGCGGGCCAGCTGCTGCCCAGGGTGGGTCCGCGCCGCCTCGCCCTCATCGGAAGCACGCTCTTCGCCGGCGGATACGTCATCGCGAGCTTCGCGCTGCGGATCGACTCGATCCTCCTTTTCTACGCGGGATACGGGCTCATCGGGGGGATCGGCATCGGTCTCGGGTACGTGACGCCGGTCACCACGGCCGCGAAGTGGTTCCCGGACCGGAAGGGACTCGTCACGGGCATCGTCGTCATGGGCTTCGGGATCGGGGCGCTCCTCCTGAGCAAGGGGCTCGCGCCGCTGCTCGTGCTGCAGACGGAAGGGGATCTTCCACAGGTCTTCCTGTGGCTCGGGATCGTCTTCGCCTGCATCCTCATCCCCAGCAGCTTCGTCATCGACGACCCGCCCGCCGCCCAGGTGGCGCCATGGAAGCAGCCCGCGCAGGTGGGCCCGTACCTGAAGTCCAGCCAGTTCGCCATCATCTGGATCGTCTTCTTCTTCAACATCGCCGCGGGCATCTCGGTCATCAGCTTCCAGTCCGAACTCCTCCAGGAGGTGTGGGGACTGGCCGACCCCTCGGTGGAGCCGGCGGTGTTGGCCGAGTACGGGGCGACGCTCATCGCGGCGAGTTCCGTGTGCAACGGGCTGGGACGGATCCTGTGGGCGTGGCTCTCCGACCGGATCGGGCGCGTGGCCGTGTTCCGGATCCTGCTCGCAAGCCAGATGGTCGTGTTCGGCGTCCTCATGACCGAGTCGAACCCGTGGATCTTCTCGGCGCTCGTGTGCTACGTGCTGCTCTGCTTCGGCGGCGGGTTCGCGACGATGCCGTCGTTCATCCTCGAGGTGTACGGCCCCAGGAACATGTCGAAGGTGTACGGCGCCATCCTCACGGCGTGGGCCGCGGCGGGCATCTGCGGCCCGCTCTACGTCGGATACCTCAAGGACAGCTACCCCGACCGGGCGGTGATGTACTGCTTCCTGATCGGAATCCTCATGCTCGGCGCGGGCTACCTGTGCTCCTACCTGCTCGACGATGACCGCGTAAGCCTGGGCCGCCCCACGGTGAAGCAGACGCTGGAGCGCTACGGGATCCCCGTCCCCGACCGGCCCTGACGCTCCGTCCCCGGTCTGGCAGCCCGTCGCAAACCCGCATCAGCTCGTCAGGTCGGCGGGTTCCCGGTAGCGACGGTGAAGACCTCGACCGGCACCGGGAGGTCCGGCACTCCGGCGAGCCGCCGATCCGTGGTGAGAAGGGGGGCGTCGAGGGTTTCGGCCAGTGTGACGTACGCGGCATCGTACGCGGTGAGGTTGTGGCGGCGGGACCAGATCCTCGACAGGAGCGGCTCGTGGCCGTGCCGCTGCACATCGAGATCCAGGAAGTTGCGATACGCCGCGCCCGCACGGGTCGGCGGGACGGCCCCGTTCCTCTCGTACCGGCGAAGAACGTGCAGGACCTCGAGGTCCAGGAGTTCGGGGCTGTGCAGGGACGTCACCGGATCCGATACTCTGTCCATGATTCGGGCGCCGCGCCGCGTGCCGAGCACCAGTTCCACGACGGCCGATGCATCCAAAACGACGATCACGCCGATTCAGCGCTTCTCACGCGCCTCGCGCAGGACCTCGCCCGGGGAGGGATCGACGTCGATCGGCGGCAGCCGGGCGATGCGGGCGAACAGTTCTTCCCGGGTCGGCCTTTCCAGCGACTGGCGGATCCCGCGGAGGACATAGTCCGACATCGACGTGCCGGCGAGCGCCGCGCGGGACTTCAGCCGCCGGTGCACGTCCTCCGGTACATTTCGGATCTGGAGCATCTTTGACATGCTGGAAGCATGGTTTCATGTTATACACATGTCAAGTCTGGTGCGTACCACAACGGGAGGTCGGCTGTGAGCCGCGTCTCGCGCCGGGTGTTCGCGATCACCTTCGCGACCGCGTGCGCGCTGAGCGTCTCGTGCGATTCGTCTCCGATTCCGCTGCCACCGCTGGACGTTGCGTGGGCGCCCGCCGTTCCCGTGCAGGGTCACCTTTTCGTCATCGGCATTGCGGCGCCGTCGGGCTCCGGCGTGATCTCGGCGGGCGGCGAGGTCGGTGGCGAGGCGCTGCACTTCCGGCGCGTCGGCCCGGTGCTCGAGAGTCTGGCGGCGGTCCCGATATCGACGGTGGACACGCTCGACGCGTGGGTGCGGGCGGACTACGCGGACGGCCGCTCCCGGACCGACTCGCTCCGCATTCCCGTGCGGGCGGGCGAATACGAGCACGAGCGGCTCACGGTGGCGCCGCGCTTCGGGTCCCCGCTGAACGAGGAAGACCGGGCGCGGCTGGAGAGCGACCGGGAGAAGGCGGCCCGGGCCGCCCGCGAGGCCCACGCCTCGCCGCGCATGTGGAGCGCGGTGCGCCTCCCGCGCGAATCGCGCGTGACGAGCGGTTTTGGCACGGGTCGCGAGTTCAACGGCCAGATCACGAGCCGCCACATGGGGCTCGATCTGGCCGGCGCCCGCGGCGCGACCGTGACGGCTGCGGCGGACGGCGTCGTGGCCGTCGTCGACGGCTTCCTGCTCGGAGGGAACGTCGTCTACCTGAACCACGGGGGAGGACTGCTCACCGGCTACTTCCACCTCAGCGAGTCGCTCGTGTCCGTGGGCGACACCGTCACCGCCGGGACGCCGATCGCACGAGTCGGGGCCACCGGCCGCGTCACCGGTCCCCACCTGCACTGGGTCGTGCGCTACGGCGCCACGAGCGTGGATCCGCTCAGCCTGCTCGCGCTTCCCGGGATCAGATCCATCCCGGAATGATCGCCTTCCGCCGCGCGGGATAGTCCTCGAACCGCTCCCGGTACCAGCGGTGGTGGCTGAGCGCCCGCGGCACGAGGTTCGCCGCCGTGAACAGGAAGAAGGCGAGTCCGGCCAGCGACCACGTCGCGAGCGCCCAGCCGGCCCATTCCATGACTTCGCCCAGGTAGTTGGGACAGGAGACGTAGCGGAACCCGCCCCCGCGCGGGATCGAATAGCCGGTCTCTCCGGGCTTCCGAAGCCTCAGCAGCGTGTGGTCGGAATGGAGGTTGAGGGCGAACCCGGCCGCGAAGACTCCCAGGCCGGCCAGGAAGCGCGGATCGCCGAGCCACGGGGCATCGTACTGTCCGAGTTCCGAGATCCAGCGCGCGTTGATATACGCGTTGAGGATATTGAAGGCGAAACCGGAGGCGGCCACGATCGCGGGCATGCCCTTTCCCTTCGTCCGCGTGCGGAAGGGATAGATGAAGGTCCGGTTCAGATAGTGGCATTGCCATATTCCCAGAAAGACGAGCGGCACGGTGTCGCCGGCCGACGGGCCCGCGAAATAGACGACGGCGAAGAACACCGGGGCCGGCACTTCCATGAGAATCCAGCCGACGCGATCCGGGAGGGCCGGACCCCAGCCGCGGCCGGGATTGTGGCGGCCGTACGGAACCCTGAGGCGCAGCAGGCAGACGAACGTGAGGGGCGCGATCGCGAGGAGGGTCCATACGAGCGCACTGTGGAGCGCGATGCCGCCCATCGCGGTCACGAATCGCCGGCGTCCGCCGGGTGTCGACTCAGAAGGGGACGAAGGACCCCAGGTCGAGGTCCTCCGCCCGGCTCAGGGCCGCTTCCGCGATCGCGACGTCCTGCGCGGCGTTCCCGACGGACTCGAAGAGGGTGAAATCGTGGTCACCGCGCCCGCCCAGGGCCCGGCCGTTGACGATCTCGCCGAGTTCGGCATCGATCACGTCGCGCCCGACGATGCCCTCTTCCACCGGGATAATGAGGTCGCCGGCCTCCTCCCAGATCGCCTCGCGCTGGTCCACGATCACGCGGGCGCGGGCGACGACCTCCTCGGGGATCTCGCGCGTGTGAGGCTGGAAGGCGCCGATCGCGTTGACGTGAGCACCGGGTTCGAGGTGTTCGGGGGCGAAGACGGGGTTCTCGCTCGTGGTCGCGGTCACGACGAGGCCCGCGCCGTCGAGCGCCTCGGCCGGGGTCGCGGCCGCCCGGATCCGGGGCGGGTCTCCCCCTTCGGGCGGCACCAGCGACGCAGCTCGCGCGGTGAGCACGGCGGCCAGTTCCACCGCGCCCTCGGGGGGAACGGAGACGATCCGGATCTCGCGCAGCGGCCGGCACGCAGCCAGCAGTTCGATGTGGGCCCTGCCCTGGGCGCCGGCTCCGAATACGGCGAGCACATCCGCCGCGGGGTCGGCGAGCAGTTCCGTCGCGAGCCCGCTCCCCGCCGCCGTGCGGATCTCCGTCAGCGAGGTGCCGTCGAGGAGGGCGCGGGGGCGCCCCGTCTCCGCATCGAGCAGGATGATCGCCCCCTGAATCGGCGGCTGACCGGCGGCGGCGTTCCCCGGGAAGACCGACACGATCTTGGCCCCGAGCCCGCCGGAGCCGCCGAGGAAGGCCGGCATGAGGAGCGTGATCCCGCGCCGGCTCTCGACGTGCCCCCGCACGGGGACCACCGCCTGGCCGCCGGACAGTTCCCCGAACGCGACCCGCATCGCATCCACAGCCGTCTTCGCCGTCACGGCCCGCTCGATGTCGCTTCTCGAGAGAATGCGCATCTTCATGGGTTGATCCTACCCTTGATCCGAGCAGCTCTGGCAGAGAGTCCGCCTGCCCGTGCCGATTTCCAGCTCCTTCGCCTATCTTGTTTCGTCAAGCGGATGATACCGATCATCGGTCGAGTCCACGAGGCGCAGGGCGAGCGGCCGCTGGCGTGAGAACTTTTAACGAGGGAGCCGATGTCTGGGATTCGGACCATCACGATCGAGGGCTTCAAGAGCTTCAAGGCGCTACAGGATCTGCCGCTGCGACCTCTCAACGTCCTCATCGGGGCCAACGGATCGGGCAAGTCCAACTTCCTAGAAGCACTCGAGCTCATGACGCTTTGCGCCCGTAGCCCCCAGCGCACCGATGAATACGTAAAGCGCGCTGGCGGGGCGAACCGGCTCCTTCACTTCGGCGCCAAGGTAACTCCACAAATCAGGTTCGAAGCCAGATTCAAAGACGATCAAGGGGACTTCAGCATCATCATGCGGCCGGATGTCGAGGATCGGCTCTTTCCGCTATTCTCGGCAGGCGGATCCGACCTGTTCCGCGAGATCGAGTCGAAGCCGAACAAGACATGGCTGCTCGGGATCCTGCAGGACAGGCTGGCCGATTTGGAGACACTTCACTTCCACGATACCAGCCCGAGGTCCCCAATCAAGACGGACGCCGACCTGCACGACAATCGCCGGCTGCGCCGCGACGGGTCGAATCTCGCGCCGTTCCTGTACCTGCTTCGGAAAAAGTACGCGACGTCATACGACATGATTCGGAGCACCGTGCGCCTAGCGGCGCCGTTCCTCGAGGATTTTGCGCTCAAGCCCCTTGCCTTGAACGAGAACAAGATCCGCCTCGAGTGGCGCCACGTCAGGTCAGACGCGTACTTCGATGCTTCGTCACTATCCGACGGATCGCTTCGATTCATTGCGTTGGCTACGGCGCTCCTCCAACCACCACCGCTGCGGCCAGCGGTCATGCTCTTGGACGAGCCTGAACTCGGGTTGCACCCGTATGCAATAACGCTGCTGGCTTCACTGCTTAGACGAGCGTCAACAGATTCTCAGATCATCGTCGCCACGCAGTCTCCCATCCTGTTGGACCACTTCGAGCCGGAGGATGTGCTGGTGGCCGACCGCGTGGACGGTGCGACGACACTTCGGAGACTTGACTCCGAGAGGCTCGGAACCTGGCTGGAGGACTACAGCCTGGGACAGCTCTGGGAAAAGAACGAAGTGGGCGGACGACCGGCCCCGCGGGCAGGCTGACGATCTCGCGCGTGGTAAGGCTTCTCGTTCACGTCGAAGGTCAGACCGAAGAACAGTTCGTCAACGAGCTGCTCGCACCGCATCTGTACGCGCACGGGTACGCCTCGGTGAGCGCACGGCTCATTGGAAACGCCCGCCAACGAGCGCGACGGGGAGGAATCACGCCATGGCCCAACGCCCGAAGGGACATCACGAGTCACCTGAAGCAAGATACGGGTTCCCTCAGTACTACCATGGTTGACTACTATGGTTGACTACTACGGACTCCCGCACACGGGTTCGGGGGCTTGGCCCAGCCGAGAAGCGGCGTCTGAGCTACCGTACCCCCAGAACGTCAGGTCGATCGAACGGGCGCTCCTGGAGGATGTCGACGGCTCGATGGGCCGGGGGTTCGACCCGGCTCGTTTCATCCCTTTCGTCATGATCCATGAATTCGAAGCACTTCTCTTCAGCGATTGTACGATCTTTGCGGAGGCGATCCACCGTGAAGACCTAACCTCCCATTTCCAGAATATCCGAGACGACGTCTCGAATCCCGAGCAGATCGATGACTCGCCGGAGACCTCGCCATCGAAGCGAATCGTAGACTTGATTCCCGGATACCAGAAACCACTGATGGGGGTCTTCGCCGCCCAAGCAATCGGCTTGGAGGCCATGCGCGCCGAATGTCCGCATTTCGATAGCTGGTTGGAACGACTCAAGGCGGCCGCAGCTTAGGCCGATCGGCGCTCGCGCGCTGCGGAGCGCAGCATGGCGATCGCGGCGTAGAGGACGACGACGACGACGAGCCAGCGCATGGCGTTGAGGGGGAGCGAGCGGACGATGAAGGCCGCGATCAGGACGGCCGGGATGCCGCCGATCGCGAGGCCGAGGGCCGCGCGGAGCCCGTAGCGCCCCGCCTTCAAGAAACGCAGGCCCGCGACCGGCATGAGGAAGGCGGAGGCGCCCATCATGATGGGGAAGGCGACGGCCGGGTTCAGTCCCATGAGGCTGACGACGATCATCGTCGGGGCGTAGATCCCGATCCCGATCGTCATGAGCGCGCCGAGGACGAAGAGGCAGCCCGCCGCGAGAGCGAGCGACCCTCCCGAAAGGCCGGAGGCTTCCCCGCCAACGGCGGTGATCTCGAAGATCGCCATGAGGAAGGTGGCGGCGGCGATGAGGAGCGCGACCCCCATTCCGACCTGGATCCGGTAGCGGGGCAGCCGCGCGACGATCCCCGCGCCCAGCCACGCCCCGAGCACGGCGGCCGAGATGAGGACGAAGAGCGTCGTCGGCTCGACGCTGATGATTGCGATGAAGATGAAGGCCTGGATCACGACCGGGGGCGTGTGCCCGATCATCATCGTGCCCGGGATCTCCTCGTCGGGCACGACCTTCTTCAGCTTGAACAGCGAGGTCGTCGGGGCGAAGGAGCCGATGCCGAGCGTATCGAAGAAGTTCGTTCCGAAGCCCACCGCGAGTTCGAACGCGGTGGGCCGGCCGCGCCAGCCGTCGCGCTCCCGTCCGGCCCGCGTGGCCATGGCAGCGGCGCGCGCCCACGCGGCGAGCAGTCCCGCCGTGAAGAGCGCGAGGGCCGAGAACAGGTAGACGCGCGGATCGCTCAGGGGGGCGGGTCCTCGGAGAGGGCGCGGTAGTACGCCTCGACGAGTTCGCGGTATTCCTCCGGAACGTCGTCCGACCCGGAGAGGAAGAAGCGCTCGATCTGCGAACCCAGCTCCCGGCGAAGGGCGAACTCGAAGTCCTTCAGGCCGCGCAGCACATCGGCCTGGAGCGCCGCGAGTTCCTCGGGATCGTCGAAGTCTCCCATGGTCCGCAGACGATCGAGTCCGGCGATGGCGCCATCGAGGTCGCCCACATCGACGCCCTCCTGGCGCAGTTCGTCGCGCAGGCGACGCGCGTCCTGTCCCCGCTCGCGGAATTCGCGCTGGAACTGCCGGATGTCTTCCGGCGACAGCCACGGTCCACCGCCACCGCCACCGCCCCCGCCGGGCGCGAACCCCTGGCCACCCTGCGGGGTCTGGCTGGGCTGCCCCGGCTGACCGCCACGACCTCCCTGACCCTGCCCCTCGCCCTGCTGCTGGCCCTGTCCCTCGCCCTGCTGCTGGCCCTGCCCGCCTTGCTCGCCCTGGCCCTCTTGACCGCCCTGGCCTTCCTGCTGCCCCTGGCCCTCCTGGCCCTCCTGCCCCTGTTCCAGGCGCTCCTGAAGCGATTCGAGGCCGCGGACCAGGTCGCGCGTCTCGTCCAGTTGCCGGCCGAGGCGCCGGGGGTCCGACTCGCTCAGCGCATCCCGCGCGGCCTGGACCCGGGCGCGCACATTCTCCGCGTCCCGGGTGATCTGCTCCTCGAAGTTCCGCACATAGTCCTCGGACTGGGTGCCGAGGACGCCTCGCGAGAAGTTGAGCTTGTCCCGCAGCCGGCTCTCGCGGATCTCGCCGGCGGCTTCCATGAGGCGGCGGGCGGCCTCCGGCTGATCCTGACGCGCCTCGCGCGCCAGGCGGTCCAGGTCGGTCTCCAACTGGTCCACCTCGCGGGCGAGTTCGGTCTTGCGTTCGCGCAGCCCGGCCACGCGGTCCCGGTCGCCGCCGGTCGGATCCTCGTTCACGTCGCTCTGCAGTGCCCGCTGGCGCTCCGCGATCCGCTCGGCCCGCCGCGCGGCGTCCTCGACATCCCGTTCCACCGCCGCGACCTGGCGGTTCTCGAGCAGGCGGCGCGCCTCGCGCAGCCCGTCGAGGGCGTTCGACGCCTCCGCCTGTCCCTGCCCGCGGCGACCCTGCGCCTGCGCCCGCCGCATCTCGTCCGCCGCCTGCTGCAGCCGGCGCGCGGATTCCTCGACGTCCGCCCGGTCGCCCTCGCGACCCAGGCGCTGCAGCTGCCGGGCCAACTCCTCCGTCTCCTGGATCATCTGCTGCTGCTGGCCCTGGCCGCCGCCGGCGGCGCCCCGCTGCTGCGCGGCCGCGCGTTCGTTCATCTGCTGCTGGCGCCTCGCCAGTTCCTCGAGCTTCTGCAGCGCCTCGTCGACCTCCTGGTCCTGCTGTTGCTGCCGGCCGCGCTGGACGGTCTCGTACTGGTTCCTGAGGCGGTCCAGTTCGAGTTCGAACAGGTCCGCGAGTTCCTCGGCCCCCGACCCGACGCTGCCCGGCGTACCGCCGCCCCCGCCGCCGCCCTGCTGCACCTGGACATCGCGGAACGCGGCTTCGGCGCGCTGCAGGTGCTGGAGCGAGCGCTGTTCGGGCGCGAGCGCCTCCCGGAGCCGCCGCTCCCCCAGCATCGTCTCCGCCTCCAGCATCGCGGGCGGCGCCTGCGGGAGTTCGCGGAAAACCGTCTCCAGGGAAGGGTCGCCCGCCACGCCGCGCTGCTGCATCTGCGCGATCAGCTCTTCCACCTGCTGCCGCAGCCGCCCCTGCAGCAGCGTCAGCGTGGCCAGGTTCTCCGACATCTCCGCTTCGTCGAACTCGTTCCCGTCGCGGTCGAGGCGGAAGGTCGCGGCGACGATCTGCCGCTGCTGTTCCGACAGCTCGCCCTCCATGCCGGACCCACCGCCGCCACCACCCCCTCCCCCGCCCTGCTCGGCCTGGCGGAAGTTCCGGTCGAAGGGGCGGATTTCGACGAAGTAGATGTCCGAGCTTTCGACGCCGCCGCCGGGGCCGCCGGAGCGCAGGTCCGTCGCGCGGGCGTAGTAGGAGAGGACATCGCCCGGCTCGAGCCCGAACTCCTCGAGGAAGAAGGTGTGTCCGCCGGAGAGCTGCGTGGTTCCGCCCCGGGCCGTGCCGTGGAGCACGCGGGACGATTCCTCCCCGCCGTTCACCGAATAGAGGAGTTCGACCTGCCCGAGACCGAAGTCGTCCTCGGCTTCAACCTCCACGTAGAGTTCCTCGATCGGCGTCAGGCGCGTGTCCCGTCCGGGCTCGGCGATCCGGACCCCCGGCGGCTGGTCGTCGAGCGGCTCGACGAGGTAGTCGGGGGAGCCGATGACGAAGCGGCCCCCCGGACCCATGAATTCGATGCGGTAGAAGGTCTCGCCGGTCACCGTGAAGCTCGTCTCGAACGCGCCGTCGACGGGTTCGAGCGCCGTCCCCTCCTCCTCGCCGTCGAACGCGAGCCGCGCCGCCTCCGTCGCCATCGTCGGCGTCACCCGAAGACGGACTTCGGTCCCCCGCAGCACCGCGATGTCGCCGCCGTCCTCGACGCTGCGCGGGCTCAGGCCCGTGTAGGTGGGGAAGCGGTACTCGAGGTCGATCCGGTCCACGTACGGAAGGTCCGCGACCTCAATCGTGAAGACGGGCGACCGGACGCCCTCGGAGGTCACCGTGTAGTCGGTGGGCTCGTCGAGGTCGAAGAGGAGGACCTCGAACGCGGCGTCCTCCGCGGCCGGCGTCATGAAGTAGCGCTCCCACACCTCCGATTCGCCGCGCCGGACGGCGATCTCCACCTCGTCCGTCTCGAACCCCTGCGGGAACGCGCGCACGAGTTGATCCGAGCCACGGGCGATGAGCGCGTCGCCGGGCTCCACCGTGATCGCGTAGGGATTGGCGGCGTCGGCGGTCTTCCAGGGGCTCAGGAGAAGCGAGCCCGCCGTGCCCTGGAAGGCGGGGCCGAAGAAAGCGATGAGCAGCACGGCCGAGGCGACGCCCGCGAACCAGGCGGTCGAACGGCGCAGCCGGTCGCGCTCGACGCGGCGCCCCCGGTCCACCCGGCGAGCGCGCCGGGCCGCGACCTCCAGCAGACGAGCGTCGAGGCCGGAGCGGGCGCCCGGCGACCCGGCGCGCTCGATGGCCGCGAGGAACGCCGCCTTGAGCGACGGTTCGTGCTCCTCCAGGTAGAGCGCGACCTGCGCGTCCGAGACCCGTCGCAGGAGCGGGCGCACGACGAACCAGGCGAGGAGCCCGGCGGCGGCCGCCCAGAGCACGATGCGAAAGGCGAGCACCGCGCCGTCGTCGAAGCGCAGCCGGTCGATCCCGAAGGTCGCGATGAAGAAGACGGCGAACCCGATCCCCAGCGTCACGGCGACGCCCTGGATGAGCTGGCGTACGCGCCAGCGGCGCCTCACGTCGCGGACGATCCCGAGCAACTGGTGCTCCGTGCTCCGCGTCTTCGCCCATCGCTGCATCGTCATCCTCCCTCTCAGGCGCCTGCCAGCCCGGACACGGGACGTTGGCGCGTCCAGCGGTTTGCGAGCACGCTCTCCACTCCCAGCACGAGCGCCGCGAGCAGCAGGAGCACCCACCAGAGTTCGGCGCGCCGCGGGACCGTTTCCCCGCCGACCGCCGCGCCGCTCTCTCCGGCCGCTCCCTCCGCCGGCGCGACGCCCGCCACGGCCTCCACCACGCGCTCCGTCGCCACCGGCGCCAGATCAGATTCGGCGATCCGGGGGTTCACCGCCACGGTGGTCGCGCGGCCGGCGTCGTCCCGGAGCGCCACCTGGTAGAAACCCGCGCGCGGAAACTCGATCCACGTCGGCCCTTCTCCGACCTCCACCGGCTGCCGGTCGCCGTCCGGATCCACAAGGACCCACTCGGCCTCTTCCCCGGCGAGCCCCGTGGCGTCCGTCCCTCCCGCCCCGCCCGGGCCGACGAGGGCCGTGAGTTCGAGCACGCCTCCGGCCTCGATCCAGCGTTCCGGCTCGCGGTATCCGGTGGCGTGCAGCGCCAGCCGGTGCACGAAGGGCAGGAAGACGGGCTGCAGCGCGAGATCGTTCCAGTATCGGTCGAGGGTCGACGTCCAGACCAGCACGCGCCCCTCGCCCACCGAATGTTCGAGCAGGGCGGGTTCCCCGCTGTCGTAGCGCGCCACCACCGCCGTGCCCTCGGCGGGATCGAGTCTCCACAGCCGGTCGAAGCGCGCGCCCGAGAAGTCCCCGCTGCGGGGACCCGAGAACACCTCGAACACCGGGTGGTCGTAGTCGAGCCACGACAGCCGGCGCCCATCCGCGGCATCCACGAGGGAGCCCGGCCCGGAGCCGAGCAGTTCCAGTCCGGCGTCGGACCATCGATTCATGCTCGCATCCCGCCCGAGCACGATGAGCAGGCCCCCGCCTTCGCTCACCCACTCGCGCAGCCGGCCGGCCCGGCCCGCGTCGGCGAGGTCCGCGTCGTTGAGAATCGCGAAGTCCGCCGACGAGAGCGCGGCGGCGTCGAGACCCGCGGCCGGCGTCCGCGATGTCTCGATGCGGGGGGCGTCGCCGATGCCTAGGGCGCGCTCGAGAAAGAGGCTCCCGTCCGACACCCTGCGGTTGTTCTCCAGGATGAGCGTGCGCAGGCCCGCCTCGGGCGCCGCCATGAAGCGGAACTCGTTGTCGATGGCCAGCCCGTCCCCCGGGACCGTGAGGCGCCCGCGGCTTCGTCCCTCCGGAAGGGCGAGGTCGTCGAACACCGCCGTGCCGACGCCGCGCGGTGGCATGTCCACCGGGACCGTCGCCACCGTCCGTCCGGCGATCTCCAGCGACACCGGGAGGCGCTCCACCGGCGCCTCGCCCATGTTCGCGAGCCGGGCCAGGAGCCGCACGCGCCCGTCGTCCGCGGCCCGCACCGCCGCCTCCGCCAGCGCCACATTCGCTGCCTCCTCCGGCGCGACGCTCGCCGTCCGCAACGAGACCCCGTCGGGAAGCCGCACCCTGCCGCCGTCCTCCCACCCCGTACGCTGGAAGTCCGAGACGAGCGCCACCTCCCGGGTCCGGCCCTCGGACTCCGCGAGGATCCGCCCCGCGAGCTGGATCCCCGCTTCGAGCCGCGTCCCCAGGTCGGTCGTCGACAGCTCCGCGAGCGCCTCCCGCGCCGCGACGAGGTCGAGCGTCAGCGGCACCCGCTCCCGCGCCCGCTCGTCGAACGTCGCCACCGCGACGCGATCCCCCTCCCCGAGACCGTCGATGACGGAGCGCGCGGAGTCGAGCGCCGCCTCCCAGCGCCCCTCGTAGCCCAGGCTCGCCGACACGTCGAGGAGGATGACGACGTCGCGGGCCGAACCGGCCTCCACCTCCGCCACCGAGTCGAAGAACGGCCGGGAGAAGGCGAGCGCGAGAAGGATGACCGCGAGGCTGCGCAGGGCGAAGAGCAGCGGATGCCGGATCCGGCGCCGATTCATCGCCTTGAAGGGCAGCTTCCGGAGGAACATCAGCGACGGGAACACCGTCACCCGGCTGCGCTGGCGATGCGTGAGGTGGATGATGATCGGGATCGAGAGGAGCCCGAGCCCGGCCAGGAACCAAGGAGCGAGGAAACTCATCGGTCCTTGCCCTTCATGCGCCGCGACCGGTGCGACAGGTAGCGGAAGAGCACGGCGTCGAGCGGCGTCGACGTGACGACGAGTTCGTGATCGATCGCGCGCTCGATCATCCGCTTCGAGATCTCGCCCACATGCCCCTTCACCAGCGAGAGGTACTCCTCGCGCATGACGTCGGGAGTCACCGGGAGCCGTTCACCCGTCTCCAGGTCCTCGAACGACCGCGCCGCCTCGAACGGGAAGTCGACCTCGGCGGGGTCCAGGATCTGGAACACGATCACGTCCTGCCCCTTGCTGCGGAGCGCCCCGACCGAGTCGAGGACCGTCTTCGGTTCCGAGTAGAGGTCGGAGACGAGGACGACGATCCCCTTCCGGGTCAGGCTCTCGGCCACCTGCGTGAGGGGCCGCGTGAGGTCGCCCGCCGTCTCGGCCTGGACGCGGTCGAGCGCCGCCAGGATCAGGCGCCGGTGCCGGACCGAGGGAGGGATGTACTCGAGCAGCTTTTCATCGAAGATCGCCGCGCCCACGCGGTCGCGCTGGCTCGCGGAGAGATAGGCGAGACAGGCCGTCAGGTAGCGGGCATAGTCGAGCTTCGTGATCCCGCGCGAGCCGTAATCCATGGAACGGGAAGCGTCCACCGCGAAGAAGATGTTCGCGTTGGTCTCGGCCTCGTATTCCTTGATGTAGTGGCGGTCGGTGCGTCCGTACACCTTCCAGTCGATCTTGCGGATATCGTCGCCCGGCAGGTACTGGCGGTGCGCGGCGAAGTCGAGCGACAGTCCGAGGAAGGGCGACCCGTGCGCCCCGGCGATGAACCCCTCCACCACCGAGCGCGCCACGAGTTCGAGGTTCCCGATCCGGGTGAGCACCGTCGGATCGAGGAACTGCGTCCCCGGTACCGTCCTCGAGGCGATGCGCGCCCGCATGATCCGGCCCGCCCCCTACATCCCCGACTTCGGCGGCTTCACGTCGTCGAGAAGCCGTTCGACGAGATCGTCCGTCGAGACGCGCTCGGACTCCGCGTGGAAGTTGGTCAGCACGCGATGGCGGAAGACGGGGGCGCAGAGGGCCCGCACGTCATCGAACGACACGTTGATCTCGCCCCGCAGCAGGGCCCGCGCCTTGCCGCCGAGCACGAGGTACTGCGCGGCGCGCACGCTTCCCCCGTAGGCCACGTACTGCTTCACGTAGTCCGGGGCGTCGTCCCGTCCCGGGCGGGTGCGGCGGGCCAGCTTGACAGCGTAGCGCGCGACCGGCTCGGAGATCGGCACCTTCCGCACCAGGTGCTGGAAACCCGCGATCGCCTCCGCCGACAGCACCGCCCCGGGAGGTTCGCCCTCGGTCGTCGTCGTCTGGAGGATGACCTCCAGCTCCTCGTCCTCGGGCAGGTAGCCGATGTTGATCTGGAACATGAAGCGGTCGAGCTGCGCCTCGGGCAGCGGGTAGGTCCCCTCGAGTTCGATCGGGTTCTGCGTGGCGAGGACGAAGAAGGGCTCCGGGAGGGGGTAGGTCCGGCCCTGGATCGTCACCTGCTTCTCCTCCATCGCCTCGAGGAGGGCCGCCTGCGTCTTGGGCGGCGTGCGGTTGATCTCGTCGGCCAGCACGACGTGGGCGAACAGCGGCCCCTGCATGAAGACGAGCTTGCGCTGTCCCGTCTCCGGGTCCTCCTGGATGATGTCCGTCCCGGTGATGTCCGACGGCATGAGGTCCGGCGTGAACTGGATGCGGTTGAAGCTCAGGTGCAGGACGTCGGAGAGCGTCTGGATGAGGAGCGTCTTCGCGAGTCCCGGGACGCCGACGATGAGGCTGTTGCCGCCGGCGAAGAGCGAGATCAGGACCTGCTCGACGACATCGTCCTGGCCGATGATGACCTTCTTGAGTTCCGCGCGGACGGCTCCGGCGCTCTCGCGCAGGTGTTCGGCGAGTTCGGCGTCGTCGGGGACCGCTTCGGGCGCGGCGTCCGGGGCCGGGTCCGGCTCCCGGTCCGGCGTCCGGTCCGGCGCGTCGATCCAGCGGGGGTCGGCTTCCATGCCGGCTCCTTCCGGGTTCGGTGATGGGTTCAGTGTGTCGGCTCGGTGCGTCTGCTCAGTGTGTGAGGGCGTATACCACGTAGTTGACGCCCAGCTTGTACGCTTCGTTGGAGAGGGCGATGGGGACGAACCCCCGGTCCGACCACTCCATGTAGTCGCCAATGTCGTTGTCGTGATTCACGATGACCATAAGCCGGCCCTCGGGGTCGTTGTCCTCGAAGACGCCCCAGTAGCTCGCCACGCCGCCCCGGTAGGGGTGCGGCATCTCGATGTTCTCCTGCTCCAGGTGGAAGAACGAGTCGAAGATCGGGTGGCTGTCGTCGAGTCGCACGAGTGCGAGCCCCGGGAGCAGGATGTGGAGCCCCTGCCTCGTCCTCTCCAGGTCCCGCCGGCCGCCCATGTCGTCGATGATGAGGAACCCGCCCTTGCGCAGATAGTTGCCCAGGTTGTCGGCCTCCCCCTGGTTCATCGTCCAGCCGCCGGGTTCCGAGAGGTACGCGATGGGGAACTTGAACAGGTCCGGGTCGTCCATGGCGAGCACGTTGCCGCCCCCGCGGCGCGGGCCGATGGTGGTGAGCGCGTCCATGATCTCGGCGAAGTTGCGCTCGGCCACGGGCCAGTCGTGCGACCACCCGGGGTTCCAGCCCCACCCGCCGCGGTAGTAGAGGCGGACGAAGGTGAACTCGCCGGTGTAGGGCGTATTGTACTCCTGGTAGGAGGCGAGGTCGTCGCCGAACCCGCCGCCTCCGCGTCCGCGCCGGCGCTGGCCCTCGAGGTCGGTGGCGGCAAGCAGCGTGAGCAGCGCGGCCAGGCCGGCGGTCGCGAGAGACCGGGCGGTCATCGCCGGCCCTCCGGGTCGCCGCGGATCTCGAGCAGTAGATCGAGCGCCGCCTCGAAGTTGGGCGCGATTTCCAGAGCGTCGAGGACGGCGCTCCGGGCGCCGCGCGCGTCCCCGCCCCGGTGCAGCGCGAGGGCGAGCCGGTAGTGGGCTTCCGCCGGATCCGCCGGCGCCAGCGCCAGCAGCGCCCGCCGCTCGCGGACCGCCTCGGGCCACGCCTCGGCCGCCTCGTGGCTGGCGGCGAGCCGCGCGTGCACGTCCAGGTGGAAGGGGTCGATCCAGATCGCGCGTTCCAGCGCCTCGCGGGCGGCCCCGTCGTTGCCGAGCGCCTGCTCGAGGTCGGCGAGGGCGAGGTGCGTCTCGAAGTGGTTCTCGTTGAGGGCGATGTACGTCCGGTAGGCCTCGGCGGCGCCCGCGAAGTCGCCGGCTTCGCGGCGGAGGTGCCCCAGAACGAGGATCGGCGCGTCGGCTCCCGCGTACTCGGGAAACACCTCGTGCGCCCTCTCCAGCGCCCGCATCGCCTCCTCCGTGCGGCCCGCGCGCCGTGCCTCCGCCGCCGCCATGAGCAGTCCGGCGAAGGTGTCCGGGCCGGGCGGCCCCCCGGCCTCGGGGTCGCCCAGCGCCTTCAGCGTCGGACCGAAGCGCGTCTCGATGTAGTCCCGCAACTCCCGGTCGAGCGCCGGGAGCGTCGTCCCCAGGGCCCGTTCCACGACCTCCGGCGTCTCCAGCCCGTCGCGGTATCCCGCGAGCATGGCGAGCACGGCGTCGAAGCCGCGCGTCGTCTCGATCATCTCGCACAGGAGGGAGGCCATGTAGTAGGCGTGCTGCACCTGCCCGGGGTAGGCGGGCCGCACGAAGCCGTAGTTGAAACGCTCGAGCGAGGGCAGCCGCTCGTCGCGGAAGGCGGCGAGGAAACCGGGGTCCACGTCGGATCCCCACCCCTCGCGCGCGTGCCGCTCGTCGAGGACCGCGAGCCCCTCGGAGAGCCAGCGGGGGATGCGGTGCTCGGTGTAGCCGAGCGTGAAGGCGTGCGAGATCTCGTGCCACAGCGTCGAGCCCCAGTTGAAGGCGCCGCCGGGGCGGGCGCCCGGGGAGTCCATGGCGAGGACGGAGCCGAAGCTCACGCCGAGTGCGCCGATGCCGGCGAGTCCGACCGTGCGCACGGAGAAGTCCGCGTGCCGATCGTAGACCTCGACCGAGATCGGCGTCGGCGGCTCATATCCGTAGCGGGCGCGCATGGCGTCGAACGCTTCCTCGGCGAGCGCCGTGGCGTAGATGGAGAGGGCGCCGGCTTCCTTCGGGTGCATCGAGAAGATGAAGCGGGGACTCTCCACCGTCTCGAACCCGGACAGATCCTCGAGAAGATCGAGCGTGTTGAACACCCAGACATTAAAGGGGTCGCCCTCGAAGGAGGCCTCGAGCGTGGCTTGCCCCGCTTCCAGGTCGCCCACGCGGAGCTGGTTGAGCCCGAGTTCGGCCATGCCGGGCCAGGACAGGGGATCGAGGGCCACGGCCTGCCGCGCGAACTCGACCGCATCGGCGTACCGGTGGGTGCGGTAGGCGACCTGCGCGAGGGCGACGTAGAGTCCGGCGTGCCGCGGATCCAGCCCCAGCACGCGGTCGCGCGCCGCCGCGAAGGCGGCCGCGTCCCCCCGCAAGTGGGCGGCGGCCGCGATCTCGGTCCACGCGGAGAGGGCGACGGGGTTCGTCTCCAATGCGCGCCGGGCTTCCGCTTCGGCCTGGTCCACGTCCTCGAGTTCGAGGTAGAGCCGTGCCAGGAATGCCCGGGCTTCGGTGAGGCGGGGGTTCGTCTCCAGCGCCCGCTCGGCGAGTTCGAGCGCCTCGGAGGAGCCGTCGAACTTCGCGCGGCGCGCCTTCGCGAGCAGCGCGCGCGCGTGGGCCGGGTTCCGGGCCAGCGCCTCATCGATCAGCGGCCCGGCCTCGAAGCTGTCGTACTTGTCGAGGAAGAGGAGACCGAGGTCGATGCGCGGCTCGGGGTCGCCGGGGTCCGCTTCGATGGCTTCCTCGAAGGCGCGCACGGCGTCGTGGAAGAGGTCGGGGTCGCGGGCCCCGAGGTACGTGAGCGCGGCGCCGACGGCGCGCAGCTCCGCAGGCTCGAGGCGGCGGGAACGGTTGTAGAAGTCGATGAATCCGTCGAACAGGGCGAGGGCTTCCTCTCGGGCGCCGCGGTCGAAGAGGAGGCGGCCCAGGTCGAGCCGCGCGAGTTGCGCGTCGCCGACCCGGCCCTCGATGGCGCGGCGGAAGTGCGCTTCGGCCTCGTCGAGGCGCCCGAGCGCGTACAGCAGACGGCCGCGCGCACGGGCGAGTTCGGCGTCCGCGTCCGCCCCGTCCGGAGCGCGCGCGGCGGCCCGGTCGAGCGCGTCGAGGGCGGATTCGTACTCGCCGGTCGCGGCGAGCGCGCGCGCCCACCCGCGCGCGGCGGCCGGGAACGCGCGCCCGGCGCGGGCCGCCGACCGGTACGCGGCGACCGCCTGCCCGTAGTCGCCGGTCTGGTGCGCCTCGAGCGCCGCGGCCAGCGGTCCGCCGTCCCCGTCCGCCGCCGCGCGCTCCTGCGCGCGCGCCGACGGCGGCGCCACGAGCACGAGCGCCAGCGCGAGCGCCGGCAGCGCGAACCGCGGCGGGGGCGCCGCCGGACGGACGGGCGGTCGCCGGATCAGGCGCACGGGACGCTCCCGCCCTCGCGGATGGCGCGGTTGAGGCGGGCGAGTTCGACGAGGAGCGTCTCGAGCTGCGCGTCGTATGCCTCCTCCTCCATCTCGTCGCGGCGCGCGCGGAGCGCGGCGATCCCGTCCTCCACCTCGCGCTTCCGCACGAGGAGCGCGGCCACGGCCGGGTCGTCCGCCGCCGCCCCCGCCAGCGCGGCCGGCGCCTGGGCGAGGAAGAACCGGTTGGCGAGCGCCCCGTCGGGTCCATCCGGACTCGGCTCGAGCGATCCCTCGCCGTCCCCGTCGTCGTCCAGCAGGGCGTGCTCGGTGAGCATCTCGTTGTCCCGCTCGTACCGGCGGCGGACCTCGCCGGTCGCGTAGCTGAACGCCTCGAGCAGCGACACGCGCTCATCCTTGTCCACGTCGGCCTCGTCGAGCGCGAAGGCATCGACGAAGAAGCCGCCGAAGTGGGTCCGCTCCCGTTCGCGCGGGGAGCGCGTGGCCGTCACGACGATGCGCCGTTCGCCGGCGACCGCGGGCACGAACCCGCCGCTGGCGCTCGCCGCGTTCACCACCGCCACGGTCTGGGTCGGGAACGCATGCAGCCACATCGAGAGCGCCTCCCCCGACAGGTCGGGGCCGGGCAGGCTGAAGCGCGATTCCTCGCCGCGGCCGCTCCCGTGGCCGAGCAGCAGGATGAGCGCGACGTCCGAAGGCCCCGCGCGGCTCGCCATGGCGAGCACTTCCCGCTCGACCGCTTCCACGGTGGCCCGGCCCGCGACGCGAGGGGACAGCGCCTCGTCCTCCGCGAGCCACGCGACCGTCTCGCGCACGCCGAGCCGGTTGTCGAGCGCGTCGAGCAGCGCCTCGGCCTCCGCCTGGAACTGCTCGGAGTATTCCGGCGCGCCCCCGAGGCCGGTGACGATGAGCACGTGGGTCCGCGGCGCGACGGGCGCCGCCTGGGCCGTGGCCGAGAGCCCCGCGACCCCGAAGCCCGAAAGGGCGGCGGGGATCAGGGCGACCGTGAGCGCGGCGGCTCGGGCGACCTGCGTCACGCGAGGTCCTTGCGCCGGCGGTACGCCCATTCCCCGCCCAGTAATCCCGCCAGGAGGAGGAAGAGGATCGGCATGTCCCACAGCGAGCGCTCCTCGTACACGGTGTCGCCGCTCTCCGTGTAGCGGATCTCGTCGGCCAGCACCTCCGCGTCATCCGCCGTGTAGAACCGGCCCCCCGTCTCATCGGCGATCCGGCGCAGCAGTTCCGTGCGGCGGCCCGCGCCGAATTCCTCGATCCGGGGTGTCCCCGCCTGGAAGAAACTGGCTCCTTCCGCGACGTCGCGGCTCGTCTCGGCCCCGGCCCCGACGCCCCCGATCCGGGCTCCTGCCGCGCGGACCTGCACGCTGTACAGCCCCCGCTCCGGCGGCACGAAACGTCCCTCGTACTCGCCATCGCGCTCGACCGTCCAGTCGAGCCGAACCTCCGACGCGACGCCCCCCGGCCCCGTCACCGTGGCGACGACGTCCGCCCCGTTGACGCGCAGGTACCGTTCGTCCTCCACCTCGGCCCGGATGCGCAGCGGCTCCCCGATCGGGACCACATCCTCGCCCGAGTCGAGACGGACGCGCCCCGGCGTATCGTGCACGAGCCAGCGGAGGAGCTGCCGCCACAGCGTCTCGTGCGTCTCGTCCTCCAGGGGGATGTCCGCGTGCATCTGCCACAGCCACGAGTCCTGGGCGGCGAACACGATCGACGTCCCGCGTCCGTACCGCTGGTGCGCGAGGAGCATGCGCGGCTGGCCCTCGGCGGGCACGCCCCGGAGGAGGTCGACGGCGCCCGGTTTCAGCTCGAACACCCGGTTCACGGAGGTGAGGGGCGGAAGCTCCGTCCAGCGTTCGGCGGAAGATTCGGCGGCCTCCGCGATCCTCATCGCCGCGTGCCGGCGGCCGGCCGGGGTGAGTTCCGCCGATACCTCGAGCACGTCCGGCTCGCCGGCTCCCCCGAGCACCACCGGCAGGGCGTCGGCCAGCGGCGTCCCCGTGTAGCCGCCCTCCCCCAGCGACCGCCGCCCGCCCAGCACGAGGAGTCCGCCCCCGCGCTGTCCCACGAAATCCGCCATCATCTGCAACTGGTCGTGCGTGAAGAAGCTCGCCTCCACGCTCCCCAGGATCAGCCCGTCGTACTCGTACAACTGCTCGCGCGTGTCCGGGAACCCGCCGGCGAGTTCGCCCGGCCCTTCCACGTCGAGCCGCAGGTACTTCTCGTCGGCCGTCCTCAGGAGCGTGACGACGTGCAGGTTCTCGTCGTCCGCCACCGCGCGGCGCACGAACTTGTTCTCCGGCCGCGGCGAGCCCTCGAAATAGAGGATCTTGCGGCGCGTGTCGCCGACCTCCACGAGGACCTGGCGCTCGTTGTTGCCGGTCAGCGCCTCTCCCTCCTGCGGGTCCACGAAGAAACGGATCGCGCGGGGCCCCGGCTCCTCCAGCGTGAACTGGAGTTGCACGGCTTCCTCGCCGTCCGGCCCGAGCGTGAGATCGCGCGTGCCCACGATGCGCCCCTCGTCCTCCACGTCGAGCCGCACCGTGCGTCCGGCCAGTCCCGCGTGGGAGACGATGACATCCGCCACGATCGTGGTCCCCTCGAGCGCCGCGCGGGGCACCTCCACGCGACGCACCTCGACATCGGGGGCGATGCGCTCCGAACCCATCCCGATCGTGTACACGGGGATACCGGCGGCGCGTGCCGACAGCAGCGCCTCCGACAGGGGCGGGGTCGCCTCGTCGTCGTTGTCCGCGCCGTCGGTGACGATGACGATGCCCGAGAGCGGGAGCCCGGCCATCTCCTGCTGCACGCGCGTGAGGCCCGCGGCGAGGTTCGTGCGGGGGCCCGTGAAGGCCATCTCGCCGGCCCCGTCGATCCGGTCCGCGTCGGAGTCGAACCCGTACATGCGCAGGCGGAAGCGGTCCTCAAGCGCCTGCCGGAGCGCGCCTTCGCCCCGCTGCGTCGCGAACGCCTGACCGTCGGCGGGTTCCGCGGCCGCGGGGTCCATGGCGGCGGAACCCGATACGCCGGGGTCGGCGGCCAGGGGATCTGGCGGCGGATCGGCCCCCGGATCGCCCGTTCCGCCCGCCGGATCCTCATCTTCCCCGCCGAACAGGTCGAGCATCCGTTGCGCGCGCGTCTCTCCGTTCTCATCCGCCACGCGCATGCTGCGCGAGTCATCGAGGAGGACCGCCACGAAGTTCCGCCGCGGGACGACCGTCGAGACGAGGAGAACGGGCCGCATCAGGAGGAAGGCGAGGACGCCCAGCGCGGTCGCCCGCAGCCCCATCATCACCCACCGGTCGCGCGCCTCCACCGTGGGCCCGACGCGGCGGTATTCGAGCGCGAACCAGACGACGGCGCCGACTCCGAGGAGGACGAGGACCACCGCCCACCAGGGGGCGGCCAGGGAGAGATCGCCGCGTTCGAACACGACGGGCCTGTATTTGAAGAGGAACTCGAACACGCGGTCGCTGACCCTTCCCTTCCGAACGCGGTCTCTGTCGCCGACTCCAACCTACCAGTCAGGTATCCCTCTTAGAAACAAGGCCCGCCGGACGATCGTTGCCCATCGGCCGGCCTCGTCACGTTTGTGGTCGCCGACGCGTTGTATTACTCCTGTACTACAACCAGTCACGAATCCATGAGAACCGGGGGAGGGTCGATGGGCCTGCGGACGGTACGACTCAATGAAGAAGAAGAGGCGATCCTCGAGGATCTCCGGGAGAAGACCGGCCAATCGATCTCGGAGGTGTTGAAGCGGGGTCTCCGGTCCTACGACATGTACGTGAACGGCATCTGGCTCGGCGGTCGGAAGAAGAAGGGATTCGCCGAGACGTTCCGGCGCCACGGGCTGCCGCATGAAGACGAACGCGCCGTCGCGCCCGCCCGCCGGGCGAAGGAAGCCATCGCGGAAGTGATCCGCGAGAGGCACGCCCGGTGATCCTGGTCGACACGGGGCCCCTCGTGGCCGCGTTCGATCCGTCCGACCCCGACCACGCGGCCTGTACCCGGATCCTGACAGCGCCGGGCGACAGGCTGACCACGACACTGCCGGTTCTCACCGAGGCGCTTCACCTCCTGAGGCGTCCCCGCGGAACCCCTTCAGGTCTCATGGATGTCGTGATCAACGGAGACCTGAGCCTCTCTCCACTCGATGATGGAGATGTGCGAAGGTGCTTCGATCTCATGTTTCGATACGCGGACGCTCCAATGGATTTTGCGGACGCCTCGCTTGTCACCGTTGGCGAGCGCTCCGGGACGGACCGAGTCTTCACCCTTGACCGCCGACACTTCCCGATCTACCGCATGAAGCGCGGACATCGGCATGTACCCTTCACGATCATCGGCCCCGGCGCGGAGCCGCCGATGGTGCGGGAAAGGGAGGGTGCGGTGTACGCCGCCGACCCGCAGAATCTCGTCGAGCGCGCGCTACATGACGCCCGCGAGGCGCTCGACCGGCTCGGCCGGACGCTGGCAGGCTGAACACGGACGAGGCCGCGCCCGTGGCGGGAGGCGCGCCGCCCGGCTCAGTCCGCGGGTCGAGGGGCGAGTCCGGCGGCAATCGCCGCCCCGCTCCTGGCCGTAAACACTCCCAGTGTCAATCCGGCGACTCCCAGGAAGGTGGCGAACCCGACCGGGCTCTGGAGTCCCCCCACGAACTCCGCGGCCAGGCTGCCGGCGGGCAGTCCGGCGGCGAATCCGACGACGCACCAGACGACCCACCGCCGGGCCACGGGAGCCGCGGCGCGGAGCGCCAGCCACTGCGCCGCGCCCAGCCCCAGGCCGGCAAACACGCCGACGAACGCCAAGCCGCCGATTCGGCCGAGCATGTCGAGCGCCGCCAGGCGCACCGGCTCGCCGGTCAATGCCGGGCCGAGCCTCTCGACCAGCACGATGCCGACGGTCATGCCGACACCGAGGCCGAGACCCGAGGTCCCGACCCATGACGCGCCGAACCGCGGACTCCTTCCCAGGGCCAGCCACTGGGCGCCGCCGAACATCGAACCGGCCAACGCCAGGGTGACGGGCGTCACCAACATCATGCCTACGACCGCCTCGACCGGTGCTGCCAGACCCAGGCCGACGGCCAGCCCTCCCGCCAAGCCGAGCCCGCAGAGAACGGTCCAGCGCAGGACGAAGCCGCTTGCGGCAGCCCTGATGTCTTCGATCATCGCGCACCTCCCATTCGGCTGCGGCGTGGTCGACCAGGGGGGCGGGTAGTCGCGGGGGAAGCCCAAGCCCCGCCAGGCGGGTGGTCTACGCGAGGTCCTCGCGTTCGAGGAACGCGATCATCGTCGAGACGCACTCCTCGGGGTTCTCCAACTGCAGGAAGTGCGTCGTGTGCGGGATGAAGTCGTAGTCCCACCCGATCAGCCCCTCCAGGTCGACGCTGGGCAGCGAGGAGAACTCGACGCCCGGATCGCCGCCGATCACCTTGACGGGACAGGCGAAGTCCGCCGTGTCCGGCTCGAAGGCGAACGCGAAGCCGTAGTCGAACACCTGCGCCTCGAACTCGCGCGGACAGCGGAGTTCGTACCCGTCCCCGTCCGACGCGGGCAGGAGCAGCGCCTCGGCCGCGAGGTGTTCCACCCCCGGCCGCGTGAACTCGAACACCCACGAACGCCGGAACTCCTCGGCGAACTCCTCCCTCGTGGCGAACCGGGGCTGGCGATGCCGGGCGAGCATGCCCAGCCGCCGCCAGAGCGTGTCGATGCCGTAATGGTCGCCGTCGGCCAAGTACATGGGCGGATCGAAGAGGACGAGCCCCGCGTACCCGCGCCCCGGCGGATCCTGGTTGAGCGCCACCATCGCCGACAGCGAATGAAACACGCCGACCGCGGGCTTCGCGCCGAAGTGCTGCTCGATGCCGGCCCGGATGCGCTCATCGTCGGCCGTGAAGGTCGCGACGTTGTGGTGGGCGAGGTCGGCGACCGGGTTCCGGCCGTGGCTGCGGAGGTCGTAGACGATCAGCTCGAAGCGGGACACGAGGCGCGACCAGAAGGGGTAGTAGAGGTCGATGGCGAGCCCGTTGTCGTGGCTGAGAACGAGCCGCGGGCCGTTCACGTCCCCGTGACGCCTGAGAATTATGCGGGCGCCGCCGGTGGCTTCGATTTCGACGGTGTCGAGCGGCTCCGGGACCCGCCATTCGGCTGTCGTCATGCACCCCTCCTTTCAGCCGGATGATAAGCGCGCGTTACACCGATGGCGAGACAATACGCTCCCCCGCACCGAGTAAACGATCAGTGTCGCGGCAGCGGGCCGGGACCGAACCGGATCTACGTCTCGCGCCCCGCCACGACGACCCCTTCTCGCGCGGTCAGATCCCGGTAGAGGCCGCTGAGCCGCTTCGTGAGCGGTCCCGGCGACCCGTCCCCGATAGCCCGCCCGTCGATCTCGGTGACGCTCGCCAGTTCTCCCATCGTGCCGGTGCAGAACGCCTCGTCCACCCGATAGGCCTCGGTGAGGGAGAGATCCTTCACCCGGCTCGGGATATCGTGCTCCGCGCAGAGTTCGAGCACCGTGGCGCGGGTAATCCCCTCGGGACAGGCGACCGTCCGGCTCGTCAGCGCGACGCCGTCGTGCACGAAGAAGACGTGGGTCGCGTTCGTCTCGGCGATGAAACCGTTGCCGTCGAGCATCAGCGCGTCGTCGGCCCCGGCCGCGTTCGCCTCGATCTTGGCCAGGATCGACTGCAGGAGGTTCGCGTGGTGGATCTTCGGGTCCAGCGTGTCCGGCCCGAAGCGGCGCAGCGAACTCGTGATCAGCTTGAGGCCCGACCGCTCGTACACCGGCGCCTTGTGCTCGGCGAGCACGATGAGCGTGGGACCCGACCGGTTGAGACGCGGATCCATGCCGCTCGTGACCTTCACGCCCCGCGTCAGCGTGAGCCGGATGTGCACGCCGTCGCGCATGCCGTTGGCGGCGAGCGTCCGGCGGATCTCCTCGATGATCTCCTCGTCCGAAGGGATCTCCGCGAAGGCGAGCGCCAGGGCCGAGGACCGGAGTCGGGCGAGGTGTTCGTGCAGCTTGAAGATGCGTCCGTCGTACAGGCGCAGCCCCTCCCAGACGGCATCTCCCCCCTGCACCACCGAGTCGAACGGGCTGACGCCGGCCTCGTCGCGGTGAACGAGCGCGCCGTTCACGTTGACGATGAGATCCCGGTTCCGCTCGTCAAACCGTTGCAGCATCGAGTATTCCTGTGCGGAGGGGGGCGGCATGTCTGCGAGTTCGGCGGCAGGAAGTGCCCCAGCTGCGATCGGCGAGCCGGTAGCGTTTCGAGCCGGCGTCATCATCGAAATCTGATCGGCAACCGTTCAGATTTCAATGATGCGAGCACGCTTAATGGGGCGGTTGATGGCGTCGTCTCTCGAATCCGTCGAACTTGCCGGGGGGACGGAAATGTGACATTCTGTCGTCATCGTTCCCGTTTCATCTCAGCGGAGGTAAGCCGTGTCCGTCCTCAGCCCGTCAGAACTGCGTGATCTCAGGGAGAGATTGGGGCTCTCCCAAAGCAATCTCGCAACCTGGCTCGGCTATAGCCTGCGGACCGTCCAGCGCTGGGAGAACGGGGACACGGCCCCGAAGCCTGCCACCGTGCTCTTCCTCCGACAAGTGATTCGTGGGCCAGGCTCCGGCGATACCGGCCAGCCGAAGTCGCCCGCCTTCACGTTCATCGACCTGTTTGCAGGAATCGGCGGCATGCGGATCGGGTTTGAGCGGCACGGGGGACGGTGCGTCTACACCTGTGAGTGGGATCGATTCTGTCGGCAAACGTACACGGCCAACTTCCCCACTAGCCATGAGATTGCCGGGGACATTCGCGATGTAGACACGTCCGACATCCCGTCGCACGACCTCCTGCTGGCGGGATTTCCCTGCCAGCCGTTCTCCGTTGCCGGAGTGTCCAAAAAGAACTCGCTTGGTCGACCTCATGGGTTCGCGGACGAGACGCAGGGAACGCTGTTCTTCGACATCGCCCGGATTCTTCGGGATCACCGACCGGCGGCCTTTCTCCTTGAGAACGTGAAGCATCTCCGGAGCCACGACCGGGGACGGACGATGGATGTGATTCTGAGAACGCTGGAAGACGAGCTGGGGTACGCCGTGACGACTCGTGTGATTGACGCGAAGTCGTTCCTGCCACAGCACCGGGAGAGGGTCTTTATCGCCGGATTCAAGGAGGAGACGGGCTTTTCTCTGGAGGATCTCGAACTCCCCGATCCGACAGCGGGACCGAAGCTTGAGAGCGTGCTGCACCCGGAGGACGGTTCGGAGGAGATGGAGCCGCCCTATACCGAAGGCGACCTCGCCGCCGTGTCCGACAAGTACACGCTTAGCGATCACCTTTGGGCCTACCTCCAGGAATACGCACGCAAGCACAGGCTCCGCGGCAACGGATTCGGATTCGGACTCGTCGGCCCGGCAGATACGGCGCGCACTCTCTCCGCCCGGTACTACAAGGACGGCTCGGAGATTCTCATTCGCCAGGATCGGGCCAACCCTCGACGGCTGACTCCTCGGGAGTGCGCTCGCCTGATGGGCTTCGATGGCCCCGGACAGAACGACTTCGAGATCGCGGTGTCGGACACGCAGGCCTACAAACAGTTTGGCAATGCCGTAGCTGTGCCGGTCGTCTCGGCCATCGCCGGCGCCATGGCACCCCATGTCGTTTCACTGGCCAGCGACACCGATCAACTGGAACTCCTGCCAAGACTGCGGACAGCCTGAAGTGACCGATATCGTTGACGCCCGGACCCGAAGCGCGATGATGTCGGGGATTCGGGGCAAGGACACAAAGCCGGAAATCCTCGTTCGGCGCTTCCTCCATCGTTCCGGCTTCCGCTTCCGGCTCCACCACAAGGACCTGCCGGGGCGACCGGACATCGTTCTGCCGCGATATCGGACCGTCGTGGAGGTACGAGGCTGCTTCTGGCACCGGCACGAGAACTGCCCGTTCGCGTACATGCCGAAGTCGAACCGCGCGTTCTGGCAGGCGAAGCTGGAGGGGAATCGGGAGAGGGATCTGCGAAACCTGAAGAAGCTCCGCGAGCTTGGGTGGAAGACGATCGAGGTATGGGAGTGCGAACTGGCCGAGGACGAAACTCTTGAATCCCTCCCTGGGCTGATTCGCGCCCGCCTCGATCACCGGGTGGACGGGCTGCCAACTTGAACGTCCGCATTTGCATGAAACGGCTCGCCGCCGTGGAAATCGATCCGTCCCTGTCCAACCAGCACGAATTCAACGCAGGCAGGCTCAGGCAGGAACTCGAACTCACGGGCAACCCCTGCAAAGGCCGGATCGATTTTCTCTTCTATCTCGGAGACGACGAAACTCCCGTGACCGAAACGGAGCGCTACACGCTCTACGATTCCCGCCTGAACAAACCCCGAGCCGCCGAGTGGCGGATGTATTACACGAACCTCGGGGTCTCCGAACACGCCCGCGCTGACGACCTGATGCTCCTCTTTCGGCCCGACCCTTCGAGCAATGATCTGGTCGCGGTGATCGCCCGGCGCGGATCTGCGATCGAACGAGCCCTGAGTCTTGATCTTGCGGAACGCGAGCCGGACGAACTCGTAGGCACGCTCTTCGTTGATTCGCAGAGTCTCAACCCCCAGACGATCGGCGTCCTCCTCCAGGTCCTTCGGCGACCGGAACCACAGGTCGACGTGCGGGAGTACGACTTCGCACGACATCCACTTCTGCTGCACTCCGTTGCTCGGGGTGCAATGCCGACCACGGCCGAGATGGCCGCCGCCGCGCAGGCCATCGTCTCCGCCACGGGCGTGACCCCCGCAGACCCCGACGACTTCATCGATTCTTCCCTCGCAGCGGAGACAGCTCTCTTCAAGGCTATCGAACTGGAACTTGGAAACAGCAGGCTGGCGGCGTTCCCGGAGGAAGACCGACGCGACTTCAACGTCCTCTTGAGCTTCTTCATGAGCTTCTTGCAGAGCCGCAGAGCCCGCCGCGGGCAGAGCCTCGAAAACCACTTCCGCTACCTTCTCGAGGCGCTGCAAATCCCCCACGCCTACCAGTGCCGAACCGAGGGCGGCAAGACCCCTGATTTCGTTTTTCCGAGTTGCGAAAGCTACCACGACCCGACGTTCCCCGACCATCGGCTCCGCATGGTTGGCTGCAAGTCCAAGGTTCGCGAGCGCCACTCTCAGTGGCTTGACGAAGCGGCCCGGATCCGCTTCAAGTTCGCGCTTTGTCTGGATGATCGCTTGACAGATGCGCTTGTGCGCCGCTACGAGGACCGCCTCCGGCTCTTCATGCCTCGCCGGTTGCTTGAGTCCACGTATGCCGAGAGAGATATCCGGCCGTTGCTCGGTTCCGTCGCCGAGCTCATCGCCGCCGTCACGTGACGGTGTCCGAAGGCACGCACCTCAGGTTGTGGGCGTGCAAAGGCCGTACGGTCACCGGTGTGCGGGAAGTCTCGGCCGATGAGGTTAGGGAATACGAGCAGGCCACAGAACATCTTCGCGAGTTTCGTCGACTCCGAAGATCTTCTACAGATCTGTCGGAATAACGAGCGTGAGTCCACGGCAGGTCTCAGTGGACTGCAAGTTCTTGCGAGCCAGGACAACACTGGCGAAGGCGTTGTTTAGGCCGGTGAGGAATAACAACGAGGGGAGCGAGGGCTGAAGAATAGGATGGCGGAAGAAGCCAACGATGTTTTCGATGTAGATATTACTAAAGAGTTGAGGAAATTACGGCGTGGTATCAGGCTCACTAACGTGCCGGTTGCATTTGCGAGGCTTCTGCTCAAATGGCGGTTGCGAAGACGTTATCCTTTGAGTCAGATGTATGACATATACCTCTGGTCCGAGCACCTGCACGGAACCGCGCCTCATCATCTCACCGAAGAACTAAACGAGGAAAACGCGCTTTTGCATGCCATACTAGGCATCCATGCGCGGGCGCTGAGAACTACTTGGGGCACGATCATTCTCTTGCGTGAGGGTCTAGCGGACGAGGCGTATGCCCGGTCCCGTACGATTGATGAGTTACGGATAACAGGGGAGTTCTTGCAAGAACATCCTACCGCCGCGTTGCCCTATTGCCTGCATGACGTTGTTGATAACCGTGATGCGGTAAGGCGGTTTCCGGGGCATTGGGAAAATGAACTTGGACATGAGAGAACCTATGATACTCTTGTGGAAGCTGAACTCATTGCTGAGGGCACAAAACCGCGTAACGGATGGGCGGCTGAGGCTCTCGGGAGGAAGGCCGGGTCGTCAGTACCCTTCGCGGATATACGAGAAGAAGTTGACGGCATGAAACATTCTCCCGAATATAGCCAAGCTAGCCAACAAGTACATGCCAATCGTGTGGGGTTACTAGGTCTGGGAGCCTCACCGGACGGCACAGTAAATTTGAGGGGATCGGAATACGGTTTAGGCGTTCCTGTTACTAACATTACTAGTAGTCTTGTACGACTTAGCTTGTGCGCTAGTAGTGTTTACGGGACGTTTGGAGATGAAGAGCGGATATCTGAGGAAACATTGATAACGTGGAATTTGGGTCGTCGCGTATGGGACGACGTTACGCCGACGAACCCGGTGGTGGAGTCGAATGGAGACTGAGCGTCGTACACTCTTCTTTGTAGTCTCCCTTCGATCAATCGCACGTGATTCGTTAGGCACACACGCGACCCTCAGTCGGACCGCGCAGGACACACAGCCAGTCCCGCAAGTTCGAAGTCCGTTAAGCGACATAGCCTCCGCCTGATACCCAACACTTCGGTGTGGCGTTGGTCGAAGTCGGCGACGGAAATGTTCGATGATTGATCGAGGGTCGGTAGGAACGCACCTACGGCTTGACTCCTCGGATGGGGCATCCACGAGGCAAGTCGCGGGCCGGGCCGGCGTCGCTGAGACCCAACCCGAGCTGATTCAGTTCCGGCGCACGCTCTCCGTCTTCGGCCGCGTCGCGGCGATCGGATTCGACAACCCCCGCTGCCTTCCGAGGAAGCACCGAACGTTGACCAACGGTACCTCTCAGCCTAGACTCGATCCCATCGTGCCTTTCGGTCACGAGCTACGTATATGTTATACTCATCAACCGTCCCTCACTCAACGAGACTACTTATGTTCCGCTGGTGGGCGCAGGACACCGACACCCGAACCGCGACCACACTTCGAAGAGTCCTTGCGACCGTCCGTCTTCGCTCGCGCAGATCTCTGAATCACATGTGGACCGTGTCTGGGTGGGGTCGGTCGGTACGTTTCTTCCTCCCCGGAATCGCATTGCGCAACCGGCGTAGGAATCTCCGGTGCGCACAGTGGCTCCTCGCCTGTCTCGCCGTCTACTCGGTTCTGCCCTACGTCGCTCCGATTCCGCTAGAACTATCCGAGTATCCTGCGTTTCCGTTCGCGATGAGACTCTGGACTTCTCCTCTCCTGGCTGCCCTGTTGTGTCTTCTGTCTTGTTCTGGTGTTGCGGCGTGTTCCTATGGTATGACGTTTACACGGGACGGTGCACTTGTCAGCCACCGCGTGAGATTCACATCTCGTCAACTACAGCAGAAATCGTTTCTTCAGTTCATCTTCACGCGTTTCCGCGATACCGCCGCACGGATTCTACGGCGCTCCACGCAACCGTCATTGGTAGGAATCGCCATGGTTGGCATAACCGCGATTCTCTTCCCGCTAGCGCTTCTGCCGTTCCTCCCCCACGTCGATCCAACCCGCAACAACTTTCTGCCGTTTTGGCAGGTCCATGCTGGCCTCGCGGTGGCTACCCTTCCCATCCTCGTCTTCGTCATTCAGCTTGCCGGCACTGAGCGTCGATCAATCCACCGGCCAGTCGAAGTTCTGGTTCGATACACGTACGTGTTTCCCATCGTCGTATTCGTAGTCACATCCAGTGCCATCTCCGGTCTGGGCGGTTACCTGCTTTGGACGAGCCGGGCCGAGCCGCTAGCTCTGTGCCTCTTCCTACTCTCCCTTTTCGGCGCCACTGGTACTTTCCTCCGACTACTTTATCTCCTCTATCGACCTGGCCGACTTCGTCAACGTGGATTAGCCTTACTGCGTGACCGATTTCAGGATTGTCTCGACGAAAGCACAGACACACGTCTCGCTCGCGCTATCGTCGAATATTCATTGGATCGTACCCTCGTCGCCTACTCTCCGATTGGGGCTCTCGATTCCGGTTATCTTCCCATAAACGCTCTTCGCTCCGGCCGGATTACAGATTTCGATCTCGCTACTCTCGAAACTATCACGTACGCACTTGGGCGCTCCACTCCTTCTACAACTCCGGTGGGAACTTCACCAAGTGATATCCAGCATTCTCGATCCACTGTTTCCCGTCCAACTCTGATTCTCACTCGGAATGTAGGTGATCACATCCACGACAACGGTCAAGAAGTCGCTCTCCTCGATAGCTCGGTCGTCGATCTGGCACACTTGTCAACTCTCCGTCGACGCATCAGGCGCCTATTTCATTTCCAGTCGGATGTCCGCGCCGAGGGGACCTCAGACCTCCGACTTCATTTCGATGAAGTGAAACGATCTTTGCTTGTAGCGATCCGTGATCGCGACCACGCCATGCTACACTCAGGTCTCGAGGTTTATGCTCAGGTAATCGATGATTTTCAGCGGCGCCTCGAACATCTGCAGCCAGTTTCCAGGACGAAAGAAGCCCAGGCACTGTACGGTTTCTCGCTCCGACGTGACAACTGGACGGAAATCGATTGGATCTATTCGGACTATGTTGAACTATTACAGGAAGCCGTCCTTCGGCAAGACGGAAGGACCTTAGATGCTCTGTTTCGGTTCCCGTACTTGGTCGGGTACCAGGCGCTCGAGGCACGCCAATTGTACGCTGTGCAGCAGTTCATCCAGTTCGACCCGCTTTTGCCATATCGGTTGACTGGCGATCTTCCAGATGATCTCAAGAAGCGAGTTTTGGATCGGCTCATCGAGTCCTTAGGCGGATTCCTCAGGTTTGTGATATCGATCCTTTGTAGGGAGGTGGCTGAAGATGAGGAACATTTCGTTGACGACGCGGGCGAAGCTATTATCGTAGTGTTTGCCGCACTTCTCAAAGCTGCCTACGATGCACGAAACCTGCCTTTATTTGCCTTGCTGATGTCCCAATTGCGAATGGCCATTGACCGCTCCAGCCGCACCGGTCTGTCCATCGACGTGACACTACCTGGCGTCCGGAGGGTGATTCACCTGGCGCATCTCGGACAATTCGGAATGTATTCTTGGGTTCGGGCTCGGCACACGGACCATGAGGACATAGATGACGTGAAGGCCTGGTTGGACACCTGTGGAGAAGCCGTGGAGATGGCCGAGCTACTCGAGACCTATGCGAGTGCCCTAATGCACGAGACGCAGAGCCGGCTCGGTTGGGATCGTTGGTTGCTGGAGGAGATTGACGGTGCGGGCTTTATCAATCTGGAGCCCCTACTTCACGATGGCTTTCTGCTTCAGGCGCTGCGAATCGCGGGACATGAACCGTTTTCCGTGGATCTCCCCTCGGACCTTGCGCTTGGTCGTATTCTCGGCGACGTCACTGCGGAGGGTGGGGCTCTTCAGAAGCGTCTCGATGAGCTCGATGTGGATCTGACGGCCCAGTTGGTCGATGGTGAAGTCGATGCGAGACGAAGAACCGTGGAGCGGTTGCTGCGAGATGTACATGTGAGTTGGGCGACTTTGTGGAGAAATCGAGTCGTGTCGGCAGAGTTGGATCAGGGGAGGCGAACTGATTTCCGAGATCACCTAGTGCAAGCCTACGTAGACGGAAACCTCCTCAGGAAGATCATGCATGAAGCTGGACGAACCAAGACGGTAGTGGAGGCTGCCGACGCTGGCGATAAGCGACCGTGGCGGTGGGTTCACCAGCTGCGCCCGAGGGAGGACTTCGTGGCAGAGGCGACAGTGCACATAGATTTTGCCGCGGAGCAGATTGGCAGAGGGCTCGGTCGGGAGGCCAGCGAGCGGGGCTTGGACGATCTCGTGCAAGGGGCGTGCAGCCGGCGGCTGGCGAGGGAAGTGGCGGCTGCCGACGGAATCTCCGAAGAGATCGACACCCTTCGCACGGCGGGCTACGATCCAAGCGTCCTAATCATGGGAACTTGGAGTGAGCGGCAAGATCTTCTCACCGACCCACGCTTCGAGTGGGCGGAAGGCCGACACCGGATTTCGGGTTATATTGGTAGCTTTCTTGAGGCTGACGTCTATGACCTGTATATTCCGACGATATCTGGAGCGCTAATTGTAGACCTTAGGCGCTACGCCGATTGGGTTGATTCTGAAGGCGCGCCAGTAGACGGGGCCAACGATCTGGAGAGCCCGGTGCCCGGCTTGGCTTTCGGGTTGAATGACGTAGATGTTGAAGTCGTACGAGCACAGCCCGAGGCGTGGCTCCGGGAGATGGATGATGGACGCCTTGAGACGATCGAGGACGCGTTGGAGCGACTCCGCCGAAGGGTCCAGTTCCGGGTTCTCTTTGGGGTTGAGTGCTCCGTGCTCGACAAAGACGCTGCTGTATATGTGTACCGTGGGACCGAAGACAACGGCTTGGGAGATTGAGTACTTGCCCCGACATTGACCGTTGACTGGATCACGCGTATCGAAGACTGGGGGCTCGGCGTCCATGTGCCGGGAACCCGCACCAACTTCTGCAGCACGGGTTCCGCTTTTCTCGCGCCGGAGCCGACTCTTGGGACTCACCGCGAGCCGCACTGCCTAGCAGCTACGCCCAACCGCTGCAACCGATAATGGTGCGACCATGACTGATTCCGAACGGTTCCAAGTTGCGACCTCCGAGCACGCGGGGATGAAGGAGGTTACGGTGACCTCACGACGGAGGCGTGACGATAAGCTCTGGGGCCCCGGGGACAGCCCCTAGATTCCTTACTCGGTTCGCCCGGCTTCGTGCGCGTGAACATCGGGGTAGATCGGGATCGTTAGTTCCCACTCTCTGTTCCGCTCGCTGCGTGCGGATTGGCTCTGGGGGATTTCTCTATATTAGGATCCGGGCCGAACCCGGCGGCGACCTCGATGTCAAGGACTGAGAGAGCTTGACGTAGAGGCTTCCCGCAGCCCGCGTGCCACGGGTTACGGCACCGCCCGGTATGGCGTGGCACGGGGTCGGCGAGATCCTGCCGGAGGCATTCTCGCGCATCCCTGCACACGGAGATTCGCGACGCGGTCGGGGTCCTAGCCGACGGGACTACATAGGATCCGGACCACGTGCCTCGCAGTGAACGTGCGCCCGGATGATGGCGCGTTGACGGGCAGCCGTAGGTTCGGGACGGGTCGAGCACCGGGACGGGAGCCCGTACGCTCGCGAACCTTCACGGGAGTCTTGCGACACCATGGGAACGGATTTGATCGCCGACCTCGTCCTGGCGGCAACGCTGATCGGCCTTTGCGTCATCTTCTGTGGCCTGTCGCGCAACCAGCGCAAGGAACTGCGCGCCGAAATCCGCCGGGCGGACGAGCGGTTGGGCACCCGCATCGACGCCGTCCGCACCGAACTCGTGGAGACGCGGGTGGCCACAGCCGACCGGGTCGCCCGCGTCGAAGGCCACCTGTTCGGAGCCCACCGGCCCGACACCGAGGCCGACTCCGACTGACCCGTGCGCTTCGAGTTTGAGCGGAAGCCGGTCCGGGAGGGCGTGATTTCCGCAGGTTGATGCACTCCCCCGATGATGGCACGTTGACTGGCGACCGGAGGTTCGTGGTGGATCGACAACCGGGGGCCGTGGCCCCACTCGAGCGCGAACCTTCACGGGAGTCCGTGTAGCACCATGGGAACCGATTTGATTGCCGACGTCGTCCTGTTCTTGACCCTGCTCGGTGGCATCGTCTTGGCCAGCCGCAGCCTGAACGCCCAGCGCGAGGAATTGAAGGGCGACATCGGCAAGTTGCGCACGGAACTCAAGGGCGAGATTGCGGCCATGCGCGCGGAACTCCGCGGCGTCGAGGCGCAGCTGGGTGGCCGCATCGACGCGGTGCGCGACGAACTCGTGGAGACCCGGGTGGCGATGGCCGACCGCGTCGCCCGCATCGAAGGGCGTGTGTTCGGCGTCCCCCTCCCCGGCACCGGAACCGACCCCGCCTGAACTCAGCACGGGTTGCCCGCCGCGTGCCCCCGGGCCGACCTTCCCAACCCACGAGTTCCACAGGCGGCAACTGCCCGATAGCCACGAGCCACCGGCACAAGGTGCGATCATGATCGATTTCGAACGATTCCACGCGAACCCGTACGCCCGTTGCGGCGTCCTCTCCCGCTTCCCCGCCCTCCTCCTCGCGGGGATGGCGGCGCTCGGCGCGCTCGGCATTCCCGGCGCTCCCGGGGCGCTCGCCGCCCAGGACGGGGAGGATGACGAGGACGGCGCGCCCGAACTGAACGCCGGGTTCATCTCCGGCATCCGGTGGCGGAGCATCGGGCCGGCACTGGCCTCCGGGCGGATCGCGGACATCGCGGTGGATCCCACGGACCGGAGCGTGTGGTACGTGGCGGCCTCCTCCGGGAACGTGTGGAAGACGACGAACGCGGGGACGACCTGGACGCCGATCTTCGACAACTACGGGTCCTACTCCATCGGGGCTATCGCGCTCGACCCCAACGACCACCTCACGCTGTGGGTGGGGACGGGGGAGAACAACGGGCAGCGCTCGGTGGGGTACGGGGACGGCGTCTACAAGTCGATCGACGGCGGGCGCTCGTTCCGGAACATGGGACTCGAGAGCTCCGAGCACATCGGGAAGATCCAGATCCACCCCGACGATTCGGACGTCGTCTTCGTGGCGGCGCAGGGGCCGCTGTGGAACGCGGGCGGCGAGCGCGGGCTGTACCGCACGACGGACGGGGGCGGGACGTGGGAACCGGTGCTCGAAATCGACGAGCACACGGGGGTGAACGAGGTCTACTTCGACCCGCGGAACCCGGACGTGATGTACGCGACCTCGTGGCAGCGGCGGCGCCACCAGTGGACGATGATCGACGGCGGGCCGGGCTCGGGGATCCACAAATCGACGGACGGCGGGAACACGTGGCGCGAGATCAACCGCGGGCTTCCCTCGGGGGACAAGGGGCGCATCGGGTTCGCGATCTCGCCGCAGAACCCGGACGTGCTGTACGCGATCGTGGAGGCGAGCGGCGACGCCGGGGGCACCTTCCGCTCGGAGAACATGGGGGAGAACTGGTCGCGCACGTCCCGCTACCAGTCGGGCGCGCCCATGTACTACCACGAACTGTACGCGGACCCGCACCGCTTCGACCGCATCTACTCCCTCGACACCTTCCTGCAGATGTCGGAGGACGGCGGGGAGACGTGGGAGCGGCTTCCCACGCAGGGCGTCCACGTGGACCATCACGCGATCGAGTTCGACCCGGATGACCCGGAGCACCTCATCCTCGGCAACGACGGGGGTTTGTACGAGACGTGGGACTTCGGGGAGAGCTGGCACTTCTTCTCCAACCTCCCGCTCACGCAGTTCTACAAGGTCGCGACCTCGAACGACGAGCCCTTCTACTACGTGTACGGGGGGACGCAGGACAACAACACGCTGGGCGGCCCCTCGCAGACGGCCGACAACGCGGGGATCCGGAACTCGGACTGGTACGTGACGCTGGGGGGCGACGGCTTCGACCCCGTCATCGACCCCGAGAACCCGGACATCATCTACTCCCAGCTCCAGAACGGCGTGCTGTCGCGCTTCGACCGCGTATCGAAGGAACGGCTCGACATCCAGCCGCAGGAGGACGCGGACGGGCCGCCGCTGCGCTGGTACTGGGACGCGGCGCTCCACATGTCGCCGCACGACAACCACCGGCTCTACTACGGGGCGCAGATCCTCTTCCAGTCGGACGACCAGGCCTCGACGTGGCGGCCGATTTCGGGCGACCTCACGCGGAACCTCGACCGCAACCAGCTCGAGGTGATGGGGCGGGTGTGGAGCGTGGACGCGGTGGGCAAGAACCGCTCGACGTCGGTGTTCGGGCACATCGTGTCGGTCTCCGAGTCGCCGCTCGTGGAGGGGCTCATCTACGCGGGCACGGACGACGGGCTCGTGCAGGTGACGGAGGACGGGGGCGAGAACTGGCGCGCGGTGGAGAGTTTTCCGGGCGTGCCGGATACGAGCTTCGTGCACGACGTGGAGGCGTCGCTGCATGACCCGAACACCGTGTTCGCCGTCATCAACAACTTCAAGCGGGGCGATTACCTGCCGTACGTGCTGAAGTCGACGGACCGCGGGGTGACGTGGACCTCGATCTCGGGGGACCTGCCGGAGAACGGACCCGCGTTCACGATCGTGCAGGACCACGTGGAGCCGGACCTGCTCTTCGTGGGGACGGAGTTCTCGGCCTTCGCGTCGGTGGACGGGGGCGAGTCGTGGCTGGAGCTGGGCACGGGGCTGCCGACGATCCCGGTGCGCGAACTGGAGATCCAGAAGCGGGAGGGTGACCTCGTGGCCGCGACCTTCGGGCGCAGCTTCTACGTGGTCGACGACTACACGCCGCTCCGGGAACTGGCGGCGCGGTCGGACGAGATCCTCGCCTCGGAGGGGCACATCTTCGACGTGAAGGACGGGGAGATGTACCTGCGCTGGAGTCCCGGGGGGACGAGCGGGTCGAGCTTCTACACGGCGGACAACCCGGACTTCGGGGTCACGTTCACCTACTACGTGGGCGAGACGCTGCGGACGCGGGAGGCGGCGCGGCGGGCGGAGGAGCGGCGGGCGCAGCGGCGGGGGGAGGACACGCCGTACCCGACGTGGGAAGAGCTGGAGGCGGAGGACCGGGAGGAGGCGCCGAGAGTGTTCCTCACGATCCGGGACGGGGACGGGAACATCGTGAACACGGTGAACGGCTCGACCTCGCTGGGCATGCGCCGGGCGACGTGGAACTACCGGTACCCCGGCTACAACCCGGTCACCGGCGGCGGGGGTGGCGGAGGCGGCTTCGGCGGGTTCGGGGGCGGCGGCGGCAACGGGCCCATGGCGCTGCCGGGGAGCTATACGGTGTCGCTCTCGCAGCGCGTGGACGGCGAGGTGACCGAGCTGGCCGGGCCGGTGCCGTTCGAGATCGCGCCCCTGGGAGGCTCGGCGATCCCGCCCCAGGACCGGGCGGCGGTGCTCGCCTTCCAGCGACAGACCGGGGAGCTGCTCCGCGCCGTCTCCGGGACGCAGCGTGTGGCGGGGGCCGCGATGGCCCGCATCTCGGCCATGAAGCAGGCCGTGGACCGCTGGCCGGCGGCCGATCCGACCCTCCGGCAGGAGGCCCGCGCGCTGGAGCTGCGGCTCCTCGACCTGCAGGAGACGCTAAACGGCTCCCGCACGCGGGCCTCCCGCGCCGAGCCGGATATGCCGGGGATCGTGGCCCGCGTGAACCAGGTCGTGCGCGGCCACTGGAACGGCCTGCACGGCCCGACGCAGACGCACCGCGAACAGTACCGGATCGCGAACGACGCCTTCACCGCACTCTATCCGGACATGCAGCAGTTGATCGAGACGGACCTCCCTGCGCTGGAGGCGCGCCTCGAGGCCGCCGGGGTGCCGTGGACGACGGGCCGGGCGCTCCCGGACTGGCCGCCGAACGGGTAGGTGCCGGCATGCGCACGCGGGGGCTGGGCCCGGACCCGGGTCCGCCCCCGCGCCAGTGCCCGGATCCGCGCGTGTAGCCGACGCCGGGACATCTCCGCGTGAAGATCCTCTCGTACCTGTGGAAGGCGATCGGGCCCCGGCGGGTGGGGCTCGTCGTCATGTGCGTGTACGCGGCGTGGCTCGTCTTCTTCTATCACTACCACTGGGTGGACGGGATCAACCTCCTCATCCACGAGGCGGGCCACCTCGTGTTCTCGCCGCTGGCCCGGATCTCGGCCGGCGGAGAAACGCTCGCCGTGCTGGCCGGCCCGGCGCTTCAGCTCGCGGTGCCCCTCTACATCACATACCGGCTATGGCGGCGGGGCGAGGCCGTCCCGGCGGCGGTGAGCGCCCTGTGGTCCGCCGAGAGCCTCATGTACACGGCGGAATACATGGCCGACGCGAACCGCCTCGCCCTGCCGCCGATCGGCAACCACCCGAACGACTGGCGCTTCCTCCTGGACCGAGCCGGCGCCCTGGAGTCCGCCGAGCAGATCGGCCTCGCCCTCCACCTCCTCGCCAGCGCCGCCGCGGTCGCCGCCGTCTGGCGCACGATCCGCCTCGAAGCCGCCGCCGATGGTTGACGCGTATGGTGCCGCTGCAACGCAGCCGCTCGGGATCCCTCGACCCTGGGCTCTTGAACGGCGACGTTACGACGAGCAACGGCTGCTCCACCCGAGGGGGTAGCGGTCGTCCGCTCCTACGCTTATTATTTGACCAGATTGGTCACATTGAATTGGAGGCACTACGCTGACGCCAAGCAACCCCGGATCGTACCCGCAAACATCTCCACGGCTGGCGTGGAAACTCGCCGAGGCCAAGGCCAAGTTCAGCGAAGTCGTGCGTCTGGCGGTGTCGGGCCGACCCCAGCGTGTCACTGTGCGGGGTCGGGATGCGGTCGTCGTGGTTGGGGCGGCGGAGTTCGACGAACTTCAAGCACGCGCGGAGCCGGCGACCCTTCATGAACTCCTCTCCCAGTCTCCCTTGAACCGTCTGGACTTCGAGCAAGAGGGCGTTAGGAGTCCGGTGCGCGACGTCGTACTCTGAGGAGCGAACCGGGGGGGAGGCGGTCGCCACCCCGCCCCCCGGCCGTTCCCTTATTGTGCCCAGGGGTTGAACACCCGCACTCCGGCTCGCACAAAATCGCGTTCATTGCGCGTACAAACCACCAGCCCGTGGACCTCGGCCGTGGCCGCAATCACGAGATCCGGCTGGCTGAACGTGATCCCCTCCTTCTTGCCACGGTCAACCATCCACCGCCAAGCCAGCCACACTTCCTCGTCTGTTGGCAGGATGCGTCCCGCAAACCACGGCCGCAGCCGCCGCTCCAACCAGAGTTCCAACCTCTCGCTTAACTCGTCGCCAGCGCGCAGTTCGATCCCATACCGGATTTCCGCGAGTGTGACCTCGCTAAGAAAGAGGCTTTCCGAAGATCTCGCCTGGGACCACCGTTTCACCTTCCCATCTGGACGATCCTTGCGGAGTTCCGATACGACGTTCGTGTCGAGTAACCATCCGTTCATGCGTGCTGGGTTCCCGCCTCCATGGACGGTCGACCTGGACGCTCGGTCCGTGACGGAGTTCAAGATCCCTCCGTAGACTTGGGGAGTGACAAGAAGAAAAAAGGGCCGGTCCGTGAGGGCCGACCCTTTCATTTGTCCCATTTTTCCCATCGTGCCCAAAGGCGTGCCCGCAGGAACGATGGGGTCCATTTAGTGAGCGCTAGCATAGCCAGGGCTGTTCGCAGCGTCAACGACGCTTGCGGTCACTCTCGATGCTTGCGGTCGGGCTTCTGGCGTTCGTTCATCCACTGCTTTTCGAGCTGCCGGAAGGTGTCGGTGAGTTCCGAGCGTAGCTCGGCGAAGTGCTCGCGGAGGTCGGGGCGGCCGTGCAGCCGCAGGAAGAGGGCGGTGTCCTCGCGGACCTCTCGGGCGAGTTCGATCCACCGCACGGTCACGAAGCCGCACACGGGAGCCAGGACGGCGGCGATCGCGGCGACCGTCGCGCCCCCGGCGACGTAACCGAGCACGAGCCACAGGATCCAGGCCGCAAGCGTCCCGCCGAGGAGCGTCGCCAGCTTGACCGTCGCCGTGACCTCGAGCTGGGGCTTCACCCGCCGCACGACGAAGCCGGGGAGCCGGGCTACGGGAACCCAGAGCAGGGATCCGGCCATCGCGAACGGAAGCCCGAGCGCCAGGAGCGTCCCGCGCACGAGGACGTATCTGGCGACGGGGAGGAAGCTGTAGCGGCGGGGCACGTCCCCTTCCCCGGCGCGGAGTTCGTCGCTGAGCGCCGCGTACCGCTCCACCTTCTCGATCAGGCGGCGGTGAGCCTCCGGGTGCGCTTCGCGGATCCATTCCAGCCCTCTCGCAAAGCGCTGAAGGCGAGGGAATCGCGTACCCAGCCGTTCCCGGACCCGCCACGGCACCCACCGCGACTCGCGCACGTAGAGTTGCTCCGCCACCTCCACCAGGACCCGGTCGCGGTGGCGCTCGAAGTTCAGGGTCTGGCGGCGGATTCCCCTCTCGATCCGGTCGGTGAGCCTGCGCGCCGCGCCGACGGGGTCCTCCCGGTACCCGTGCTTCAGGTCGGCGCACCCGAACGCCCTGCCGAAGCGCACGGCGACCTCGGTCCTCGCCAACTCCTTGGCCGCATAGGTGATCCCCACGGGCACGATGGACAGCCCGAGCCCCCAGTCGGCGCCCTCCTCCGCCTGCAGCGCGATCCGTGCGGTGCCCGTGCGGAACTCCACCAGGTGGGCCTCGGAGTGACTCTTGCCCTCCGGATAGATCTGGATGGCGCCGCCTCCGTGGAGCGCATCGATCGCAGACCGGAACATCTCCTCGTTGCGGTGCGTGGCCTCGGGATCGTCCTCCCTCCGATAGACCGGTATGCCGCCCAGCGCGCGCAGCACCGGGCCCAGGAGGAGCCTGTCGAAGAGCGGTGCACGGCCCAGCGGCCGCGTGATCCGCCCGCTGCAGCGGAAGACCAGCAGCGCATCGACCAGGCTGTTGGGGTGATTTGCCGCCACGATCACCGGACCCTCGGGGAGCGGCGGCCCGTGCCGGTCGACGCGGTAGAAGAGTGCGGCGGCGGTTCCGGTGATGCCGGCGATCAGCCTCGGGATCCGATCCAAGTGTTCGCCTCCACCCGCGGTCGCGGTCTCAGCGGCCTGCCTTCCGGAGATAGCGTCGGCCGAGGCGGGCCATGCGCTCGTCCCCCAGTCCCTCCGCCTCGCGGATCAGCTCCTCGATGTGCGGGACCAGGGCGGGGTCGCCCCACGCGTAGCCGGTCGCGGTCTCGGCGCTCTGCGTGTTGCCGATGTGGGCGCCTTCGAGGAGGGCTCGCGCCGCCGCGGCGTCGAAACGCGGCGACTCGCGTGACGGGAGCGCGTAGCGCGGCTCGGGCTCGTGCGTCGCGTCTTCGTTGACGAAGGCTCGGGACACGTTGCTGGATGCGGGGGAGCTAGTGGACGACCGCTCCGGCCCGCGCCTGCACGGGCGCCTCGCCCCCGGTGCGCTTGAGGTAGGCGTAGGGGTCGTGTTCGAGCGCGCCCTCGGGCAGGAACTCCCACAGCGGCCCGAGATCGTGCTTCACGCGGTCGATGAAGAACTGCGGCAGTTCCTGCGTCTCCCCCTCGAAGTAGTCCCGGAACTTGCGGTCCGTCCTGAGCTTGTCGCGCACGGTCGTGTAGTAGGCGATCCTCCCGTTCCCCTCCGACGAGAGGGCGCGCACGGCGTTCAGGAGTCTTGGAATCCCGCCGCGGTTGGCCCTGAGCCGGCGCCACACGGCCCGCTTCGAGAAGCTGTACTGCGTGAGGTCGATGACGCGGTCGTAGAACTCGATCCACTCGTAGTTCTTCGGCTTGAGGTTCATCGCGTGATTGTTGTTGAGGAAGTGGAACGGGAAGCCGAGCACCCGTCCTTCCTGCTGGTATTCGAGGTTGAGCGGGGCCGCTTCTCCGAACGACGTCAGCAGCGAGTAGCCGGGGAAGGCGGCGGGCGAGGCATCGAGGAACTTCTTCGTGAGCTCGAAGGGCTCGGGGCCTTCGTCGCAATCGAGACCCATCACGAAATTGGTCTGGAGATAGGGGATGTAGCTCGTGATGAGGTTGGAATGGTCCGACACCTGGCGGACCTTTTCGAGCCCGTGACGGTTCCGGGACTTCGACTTGTTCCCCAGCATGTACCACGACTCGACGCCGGGCAGGATCGCGCGGAACCCGGCCTTCGCGAGACGCTTGAGCCGCGGCTCGGGGAGGAGGGAGAGGCTGCTCTCCGCGATGAACTCGATCGTGCCGGGGGGGACGGCCTCCTCGATCGCCCCCAGCACGTCGTCGAACCGGACGCCGAAGTTGGGGTCGTGCCAGCCGACGATCGGCCGCCTCATCTTCTTTGCGAGGAAGCGGAGGTCGTCGCGCATCTCGTCGAAGTCGAGCGGCTGGTAGGGGATGACCGAGTCGATGCAGAAGCTGCACGTGTACGGGCACCCGAGGCTGCCGAGCATGGGGACGATCTTGAACAGCGGCGCCTTCTGGAGCGTCGGCTCGATGAACTTCCAGCGCGCGCGCACGCCCGGCAGGGACACCGGCTGCGTCTCGGCCGTCACGTGGCGGCCCAGCGGCCGCTGCGGCCGGCAGTCGTCCAGGACGCCGTTGAGCACTTCCTTGTCCGTGAATCCGAACACGTAGTCGAAGTACTTCTGCGCGTCCTGGGGATAGCAGCGCGCGTGCGGCCCTCCGATGCAGGTGATGGCGCCCCGGCGGCGGAACATCTCGCTGATCGCGTAGGCGAGCTGGGCGCCCTGCGAGAAAGCGCTCACGAAGAGCAGGTCGATGTCCTGCGGCAGTTCCTCGACCAGGTCCTCGAAGCCGGTGTAGCACACGAGGCTCACATCGTGCCCGGCCTCCTCGCACCACGCGCCGAGCACCTGCGGCATGATGCTCGCGAGGTTCGCGTGCATCACCTTGGCGTACAGGGCCTTCGTGGGTCCCTTCGACACCAGGTCCACGATACCTACGCGGAGCTTGCGCAACGGCGATCCTCTCGGAATGGGTGCACGCGTAGCCGGGGTCCAGCAGTCCGCGGAATCAAGCAACCTAGGTGCGGGCCACGCCCGGCGGCAATCGGCGACGGGCCGCGGCTACCGGCAGGCCTCCGCGTTGACGCGCTGGTATTCGCTCACGAACTCGTCCAGCATCCGGGCGACGAGACTCGTGACGGGATCCCCGTCGCGCCCGAGATAGAAGCCGATTCCCTGCTGCGGCGTTTCCCACGTCGGCGCCCAGTTCAGCCATTCCGGCGCGGCGCCGGGGGAGTCCTGGGGGAGGCGCCCGGCCTCTCCGGTCCGGGGATCGCTCTGGCGGTCGTAGAGGAGCTTCAGGAGGCGCAGACGGATGACGTAGACCGTCACGACGGCGCTCGCGGACAGCCTCTGAGCGCTGACGAACACGGACAACTGGAGCGTGGACCCGCCCGGCTGGCCGGCGGGGGCGTCGATCCCGGCCGCCCGCAGCCGGCTCGTCGCCATGCTCTCGATGGACGGCGTCGTGATGCCGGCCGGCCCGCCGGTGTTGGTGACGAAGACGTCCACCGGAACGGGACTGCAGGCGGCGAACAGGGCGAACCGGTCCCGGTCCGAGACGGATCCCTGGGCGGCCGCGGGCGCGGGCGCGAGGAGCCCGAGGACGACCGCGGGAACGATCAGCCTTGCCGGTTTCACGAGCGTTTCAGGAACGGGGGAACTCCTTGCCCGACGAGTCGTTAATCATGTACGAATGGGACAACCTGATCCCGTCCGATTGCCTCGCGCCAGATTCCACGCCGGACGGCCGCGGATTCCGCCGCGGATTCCGCCGCGGATTCCACCGCAGGTTTCGCCCTGATTCAGAGGAGAACCGGATGACCGCTTCCGCCGATCGAGCGTGCCGCGTCACGAGCACGATCCCCGCCCCACCCGAGGCGGTGTTCCGCGCCTGGACCGAACCGGATCGGATCCGGCACTGGTCCTGCCCTCCGGGCGGGACGATCCGCGACTCGCAGGTCGACCTCGCGCCGGGGGGCGCGTACCGCCTTCTCATCGAGGCGGAAGAAGGAACGCTCCATACGGCGTTCGGCGTGTACCGCGAGGTCGATCCGCCGAACCGGCTCGTGTATACCTGGGACTGGGAGGAGGCGGAGTCGGCGGTCGGCGAGACGGTCGTTACGGTCGAGTTCATCGCCGATGGGGCGTCGACGGAGATCGTCCTCGCGCATGAGGGCTTCGCGGCCGCCGAGGCCGCGGAGGGGCACCGCCTCGGGTGGACGTGGTCGCTGGAGCGGCTGGAGAGTCTCTTCCGCTGACCCCCTCCACGGACCTTTCCGCGCGCCGGATCTTCGCCTTCTGGGCTCCGCTGGCCGCCACATGGTTGATGATGGCGGTCGAGGGACCCTACCTGGCGGCGGTCGTGGCGCGGCTGCCGGACCCCACGCTGGGGCTGGCGGCCTACGGGGTGGCGATCGCGCTCGCCGTGCTGATGGAGGCGCCGGTCATCATGCTGCTGAGCGCCTCGACGGCCCTCGTGGAGGACGCCGTCTCGTACCGGCGGCTGCGGACGTTCGCGCACGGCCTGAACGCCTTCTCCACGCTGATGCTCCTCGTCGTGCTCGTGCCGCCGGTGCACCGCGGACTCATGCTCGGTGTGCTCGGACTGCCGGAGGAGCTGGCGCGCCTGACGTACGGGGCGTTGTGGTGCTTCCTGCCCTGGCCGGCCGCCATCGGCTACCGGCGCTTCTGGCAGGGCGTGCTCATCCGGTCCGGGCGCACGCGGCTCGTGGCGGGCGGGACGGTCGTGCGCCTCGTCTCGATGTCGGTGGCCGCGCTCGCCTTCGCCATCGCGACGGACCTCCCCGGCGCCGCAGTCGGGGCCTCCGCGCTCTCGTTCGGCGTGGTGATGGAGGCGGCGGTGGCGCGCTGGATGGCCCGGGACGCCATTCGCGCCCTGCTCGTCCCGGCGGGCCGGGGGGCGGACGCGGCCGACCCCGTGACCGTCTCGTCGGACCCCCACGACATCGCCGAGATCGGCCGCGTGGGCGTCTCGACTGCCGATCCGACGCCGGGCGCGGGGACCGATGGCGCCGAACTGCGCTTCGGCGAGATCGGTCGTTTCTACCTGCCGCTGATGCTCACGTCGCTGATCGGGATCGCGATCCAGCCGATGCTCACCTTCTTCATGGGTCGCGCCGCGTCGCCGGTCGAGTCGCTCGCCGTGTTTCCGGTCGTGCACTCGCTCGGGTTCATCTTCCGCTCGGTGGGTCTCAGCTTCCAGGATGCGGTCATCGCGCTTCTGGGCCGGCGGAACGAGGGCTACGAGGAGATCCGCCGCTTCGCGATCGGTCTCGGCGCGACGCTCTCCGGCATCCTCGCGCTCCTCGCGTTCACCCCGCTCTCCCAGCTCTGGTTCGTCCACGTATCAGGCCTCACGCCCGAACTCGCCTCCTTCGCGATTCCGGCGGCGCGGGTGCTCACGCCGGTCCCCTTCCTCGGGGTCATCCTCTCGTTGCAGCGGGGCACGCTGATCCGGCACCGGACGACGGGTCCGATCATCGTCGGAACCGCCGCGGAGATGACGGCCGTGGCCATCGTGTTCGTCGCGGTCGGCTGGGGGCTGGGCTGGGTCGGCGCGACCGCCGCCTTCACCGGCTTTCTGCTGGGCCGCCTGACCGCCAATATCTACCTGACGCCCAAGGTGCGCGCGGCGAGGCGGGAGGCGGCCGGCGCCGGGACGCGCGGGGCAGCCGGGACGCGCGGAGAATCAACGGATTCGGGGGATCGGGGGTCTTCTGGATAGCGTGCCGGGCCGGCTGGAGGCGGGGGGCCGGCGGCTTCAGGTGACAGCGATCGAGGAGGCAGCAAGATGATCCATCGAATTCGGGCCGCGACGCGGGCGGCGGCAGGGTTCGCGGCGGTGTGGACGTTCATCGGCTCGGCCGAGTTGGCGGCGCAGGACCATACCGCGACGACCGACGTGCTCACCATCGAGGAATGGACCGTGCCCTACCCCGACAGCCGTCCGCGCGACCCGTTCGTCGGGCCGGACGGCCGCGTCTGGTTCGTGGGACAGGCCGCGCACTACGCCGCCGTGCTGGACCCCGCCACGGGGGAGTTCACGCGCTACGACATGGACGACGGCACGGGGCCCCACAACCTGATCGTCGACGACGACGGGATGGTCTACTACGCGGGCAACCGCGCGAACCACATCGGGATCATCGACCCGGCGACGGGCGAGATCGACAAGATCATGATGCCGGACGAGCGCGCGCGGGACCCGCACACGCTGATCTGGGACGACAACGGCGACATCTGGTTCTCCGTGCAGGGCGGGAACCTGGTCGGCTTCCTCGACAAGGAGACGCGCGACGTGCGGCTGGTGGAGGCGCCCGAGGTGGAGACGCGCCGCGGCATGGGCTCGAGCCGTCCGTACGGGGTCAAGCTGGACTCGGAGAACCGGCCCTGGATCGCGCATTTCAACACGAACCTGATCGGGATGGTGGAGCCGTCCTCGTTCGAACTCATCGGCTACGACCTGCCCGAGGGCGCGCGACCCCGCCGCCTGGTCATCGACTCGAAGGACCGGATCTGGTACGTCGACTACAGTCGGGGGAAGATCGGCCTCGTCGAGGAGGGCGGCGGATTCCAGCGGGAATACGACCTGCCCGCAGGCGAGGAGTCGCGGCCGTACGGCGTGGCGATCGACAAGTACGATGTGGTGTGGCTCGTCGAGACGGGGATCCAGCCGAACCGGTTCGTGGGCTTCGACACGGACACGGAGGAGTTCGTGGGCATGCTCGACGTGCCGAGCGGGGGCGGCACGATCCGGCACATGTACTACGATCCGGCCACGGACTCGATCTGGGTCGGGGCGGACGTGAACACGGTCGGCCGGGCGGTGGTGTCGCCGCGCTCGCGCTGATGTCCCTCCCGGGGCCCGCGGCCGCGCTGTGCGCCGCGGGTCTCCTCGCGATGGTCGGGATCGCCGCGGTCCCCGCGCCGCACATCGCGAGGCTTCCGCACATCGAGGGGCCGCCTCCGGGCCACACGGGGGGCTTCGGGGAACCGACCTGCGCCGCCTGTCACTTCGGGGCGCCGCTCAACGAACCGGGGTCCGCGCTGGAGGTGGTCGGCCTCGACGGCGGCTACCGCCCGGGCCAGCGCCATCCGGTGACGGTCCGTTTCGAGAGCTTCGACATGCTCGCCGCCGGCTTCCAGGGATCGTTCCGCTTCGCCGATGGGGAGCGGCGCGGTACCGGGGCTGGCGAGATCCGGCCGCTCGACGACCGCGTGACGGTCGTGCGAGGCGAGAACGGCACCGCATACGTCCAGCACACCCGCGCCGGCTCCATGCCCGCGGACGGCGTTGCCGAGTGGACCTTCGAGTGGCGTGCTCCGGACGCGGACGCCCCGGTCGTCCTGCACCTCGCCGCAAACTCCGGCGGCGGTGACGACTCCCCCCTCGACGACCTCGTCTACACCCTCTCGATCACGATCCCCCCGATCGGACGCTGACGGCGATCACACGTTCCCGCGGGAACGTGTCGTTCGGCCAGTTGCGCCACTGGCCGGTTCCGACGTTTCCGCGGGAACGTCTCCGACCGTCTTCCGGGCGTCAGCCGGGAGCGGGTGGCAGCGCCTTGGGGCGCCAGAAGCCGGTCAGGCGGCCGCGGCGGGCCGAGCCCAGTTCCGACCAGTCGTCGATGTCCAGTTCGACCGCGGCGAGCGCGGCGGTCGGCATGTACTCGCCCTCGCCCGTCAGGTGCCAGACGAGCGACGTGATGCCCGGGTTGTGCCCGACGACCATGAGGCGCTCCGCCGTTCCCCCCATCGCCTCCGCGACCTCGACGTAGCCGTCGGGAGAGGCGCCGTAGAGGTCGTACGTCGTCTCGATCTCCACAGCCTCGCCGAACTCCGCCGCGGCGAGTTCCGCCGTGGTGCGGGCGCGGACGGCGGTCGAACTCACGATGCGGTCGGGCACGAGGTCCCGTTCCACGAGGAATCGGCCCATGCGGGGGGCGTCGCGGCGGCCGCGGGGGTTGAGCGGGCGGTCGTGGTCGCGGAGTCCCGGGTGGTCCCAGGAGGACTTCGCGTGCCGGAGGATGAGCAGGGTCTTCATGGCGTCACAGGCGTCACGGGCGTTACGGGCGTCGTGAGAGTCACGGGCGTCACGGGCGTCACCAGCGGATCGGGATCACGAGCATGGTCGCGACGCCGAGGAGGATCGTCGCCAGCCAGAGGAGGAAGGCGTAGCCGAAGATCTCTCCGAAGCGGCGCCGCGTCACGGCGAGGATGGGGAGCGCCCAGAACGGGTGGATGAGGTTGAAGGCGGAGTCGCCGTACGCGTAGGCCAGGAGCACGGTCATGACGGACACATCGAGGGCCTCGCCGGCGGGGATCACGTACGGCGCCTCGATCATCCACTTCGAGCCCGCCGAGGGGATGAACATGCTCATGATCCCCGAATAGACGTAGACCACGAGCGGGTAGAGTCGGGTCGTGGCGACCGTGGCGAACTGCTCGCCGAGCCAGCCCCCGAGATTCGTGTTCTGGATGAGGCCGAAGATGCCGGCGTAGAAGGGGAACTGGAGGATGATTCCCCACGCGGCGCCCACGCCGTCGCGGCAGGCGCGCAGGAACGAGGTCGGGCGGCCGTGCAGGACGATGGCGAGGACGAGAAACACGGTGTTGTAGGCGTTGATCGTCCAGCTCGCCCCGAAGCCCCGCGTGACGATCGAGTGCGCCAGCGGGTACGCGAACAGGAGGGCGGCGAGGAGCGACCAGCCCCGGAAGCGGTCGAGCCGCTCGGCGGGCGTCGTCGCGGCCTCGGCGCGCGGCGGGGGCGCGGGGAGGATCTCGTCGACCTCCGCCTCGCTGAGGGTGACGGCGCCGCGGTGCGGGTGGAGCGCCATCGCGGCGACGAGGCCGACGAGCAGCATGGCGACGGCGTACCCGAGATTGAACGGGTGAAAGAGGGTCTCGGTAACCGGATAGAGACGGTCCACGACGGGCGCGCCGGTCCCCGGCTCGAGCAGGGGGTTGCCGGGGGTGGCCATGATGAGCGGGGCGGAGCTGGAGAGGCCGGACTGCCACACGGTCCCGATGCCCATGTAGGCCGCGGCGATGACGAGGCGCACGTCGGCGCGCGGGTTGCGCTTGAGGATGAACGGGACGAAGAGCGCGGAACCGACGAGCCCGAACGCCCAGTTGAGGTAGCCGACCGCCATGGAGAACCCGGCGGCGAGGGCGACCGCCTGGACGGGGCGCTCCGCGTTCGGGCAACCCGCGAGGCGATCGAGCAGCCGGTAGACGGGGGGCGACGAGGCGCACGCGTGGGCCGCCACCATGGCGATGGAGAACTGCATCGCGAGTTCGAGCAGCGTCCACACGCCGGCGCCCCACGCCAGCCCCGCCTCCGGGATCGAGGCGCCGCCTCCCGTGACCGCGAGGATGAGCGCGACCACGGTCAGCGACATGAGGATGACCCATGCGTCGGGCACCCAGCGTTCCGTGACGCGGGAGAGCGCCGCACCGCTCTCGCGCAGCCGGTCGAGCAGGCTCCCGCTCATGCCGTTCGGCCGATCGGGCTAGGCCTCGGGTGGGGAAGTTTCCGGCGGACCGGTTTCGCGCCGGGAGGCTTCCGGCCCGGGCGTCGCGTCGGCCTCCGACGCCGGCGCCGTGCCGGCTTCGGGCCCCGACGCCCCAGCGGCTTCCGGCTCGGAGTCTGCGACGCCGGTCCCCGCGGGCGACGGGGCCCCCGCAGGCGACGGCGCGCCGAACGCCGTGGCGGGCAGGACGTCGCTGAAGGACTCGCCGTAGAGTTCCCACACGGTGATGAAGAGCGCCGCGACGATGGGGCCGATGAGCACGCCGGCCATGCCGAAGGCGATGAGCCCGCCGAGGGTGCCGAGCAGGATCATCAGGTCCGGCATCCGCGTGTCGCGCCCCACCAGCCAGGGGCGCATGAGGTTGTCCAGCGTCCCCACCACGAGGCCGCACCACAGGATGAGCCCGACGCCGGCGACGACCTGGCCGGCCGCGAGCAGGTAGATCGCGGCGGGCAGCCACACGAGCGCGGACCCGATCCCGGGGACGATCGAGAGGACCGCCATGACCGTGCTCCAGAAGGCGGCGGACGGGATCCCCACCACCCAGAAGGCGAGCCCGGCCAGCGCGCCCTGCACGATGCCGATGAGAAACGTCCCCTTCACCATCGCCCGCGTCACGGAGACGAAGCGGTCGAGCATGCGGCGCTCGTCCTCGTCGGAGAGGGGGAGGTAGTAGAGCACCTTGTGCAGCACGCCGCGGCCGTCCTTCAGGAAGAAGAACATGGCGTACAGCATCAGCAGCAGGAGGAAGACGACCCGCACCGTGGCCGTCGTGACCCCGGCGAGCCAGTCGACCGCGAAACTGCCGACGGATCCCGCGACTTCGCCCAGCTTCTGGAGGAGTTGCTCCTGGTACGGCCGCAGCGAATCCAGCCAGGGAATCCGGTCGAGCAGTTCGTCGACCCCTCCGGGCTGCGCCAGTTGGGCCTCCATGTTCTCGATCCAGGGGCCCGCTGTCTGCGTAACGTGCACGGCCTGGTTCGCGACGATGCCGAGAAACGCCGTGACCGGCGCGATGAGGAGGACCACAAACAGGCCGACCGCGGCGAAGGAGGCCAACCCCTCCCTTCCTCCGAACCAGCGGCAGAGGGTCCGGTAGGCCGGGTACATGAGGCCGCTGAGGATCGCCCCCAGGAAGAGCGCCGTGAGGAACGTCCGGATCATCCCGAGGAAGAGGAGGCTGATCCCGACGACGAGGAGGAGAAGGAAGATCGCGCGGAAACGCCCCGGATGAAGAGGCGGGCTCCCGCCCGCGTCAGCCATTGCGGGTGTCGGCGGCGATATCGGTGTTGACGTCGGAGTCAGAGTCAGAGTCGGTGTCGGAGTCGGAGTCGGAGTCGGTGTCGAGGTCGATGTCGGCGCCGAGGTCGGCGCTGAGATCGCTGAGGAGGCGGCCCGTCGCGGTCACGCGGTGCGTCCAGAAATCCGCCACTTCCGGCGCCGTGGTCCCCCCGCGGTCGTGAAGGCTCGCCCAGTCCCGCGCCTCGCACGCGAGCCAGTCGAGGGTCGCGCGCGGCCCCTGCGACATCATGGACCGCAGGATGTAGGCGCGTTCGCCCACGCGGAGACCGAAGCCGAGGTCGCGCGCGGCTCTGGCGAGGTCCGCCCGCGTGAGGACGAGGCCGCTCCGGACCGGGCTCAGGAGGGCGTTGAAGAAGCTGTCCCCATCGGTGCGGCGCGGGTCGGGCACCGGTTTCGCCTCGCGGAGCGCGAGCGGACGTCGCGTCGGCGGGCCGAGGCGGGCCGACTCGCCGAAGAGGAGGGCCTCGAGCGTGTCGGCCCACTCCCGGTAGAACGGGGGCGCGATCTGCCGCAGCTTGGTGAGGAAGGGGAGGACCCACGAGAGCAGGTGCTCCCAGAGGAAGGCGTGCCGCGCGTCGCGGCAGGCCTGCGCCGACTTGCCGTTCCCCCGCTGCTGGGCCTCCACGAGCCAGGCGTAGCCGCCGAGCAGGGCCCGAAGGTGGTCCGGATCCTCCGGGGGCGTCGTCCCGAGCGCGCGCCAGAAGCCGGCAACGCGGTCGCGCGCCTCCCCGCCCATGCGGCCGTCCGTGCCCAGGAAAGCGGAGGCGTACGGATAGAGCTGGAAGAGGAAGAGGTCGTTGTGCGTGGGCTCATCCGGCACCGGGCCCAGTTCGAGGAGATGGCCGATGAGCCGATTCTCCCCGCACGGGCCATCGAGCAGCGCGCCGAGGGCGCGAAAAAGCTCCATGGCCTAGTGTCCCGCGCCGGCGGCGCGTGCGGCACTGTTCACTTTCACCTTACGAAGTAGATGGAGGGCTCGTTTTGCTGTCAAGTTGCGCCCCATCGGCAGCCGGCGAGTCCGGGTCGGGCGGCTCCGCGCCGGACGGTTCCGGGAGGTCGTAGGCGGTGCGCACGGGACGCACGGGGCGGATGAGCCAGTGCGGCCGGCGCGTCCCGTCGGGAGAATGCCGCACGGCCCCGCGCGTCTTGGCGAGCCAGCTCCGGTACACCTCGTGCGAGCGCTCCGTGTCGACGTGGATGTCCCCGTGACGGTCGCGCCGCGACGCCTTGACCACGCGCACCGCCTGGTGCCAGCAGTGCATCCCGGACACCGGGTCCGGATGTACCGGGAAGGTGAGGTTCTGATGGACGCCCACGTCCGTCCACCAGATCCGCGACGTGTCCGGATCGTCCGTCTCGTACGGCGCGGCGCCCTGCCTCCGCGACAGCTTCCAGTCGCCGTCATTCTCCGTGAGGGAGACCGTCGCCATGAGTTGCCGCTGGCCGGCCATGGTCTCCCGCTCGCCGCGGCCGGCCGTGCCCGGTTCGCCCGCATCCGGGCCCGAGCCGACCGCGTCGGCGAGCTTCCAGCGCCCCATGTGGTGGCTGCAGGCGACGACGCCCGGCTTGATCCCCTCCGTCACCCACGCCTTGAGCACGAAGTAGCCGATCTCGGTCTCGACCCGCACGAGATCTCCCGTCTTCACTCCCTTCCGCGCCGCGTCGGACGGGTGGAGCCAGAGCGGATTCGTGTGGGCGATCTCGTCCAGCCACTTGGAATTCGCCGAACGCGTGTGGATCTGCACCGGGAGGCGGAAGGTGGAGATGAGACACATCTGGTCCGGCTCCATCGCGGCCGGATGCACGTGGCTGCGGATGTACGCGGGCACGGCGTACTCGGGCCATCCCCAGCGGACGAGCGTCGGGGAGTAGAACTCCAGCTTCCCGCTCGGGGTCGGAAATCCGCGCCGAATCGTGTCGTCCACGCGAACGCCGACGGGGCGCCGTCCTTCCGGGTCCGGGTCGGGGGCACCCATGGGCGCGAGGTTCACCGCGGCGGGGCCGAGGGCGCGCGTGTAGATGCGGCCGAACGCGTCTTCCCGCGTGTCCTCGAGTTCCTCGGCCGGGACGGGCTGCTCGTGCAGCGGACCGATGTCTCGCGCCACCTCGAAGGCGCCGTAGCGCCGCATGTAGTCCAGCGGCGAGCGCCCATCCGCCGCGGCCGCCTCGGGCAGGCCGGGCACGGAGTGCTCGAACATCCAGGCGTAGTACTCGTCCACCGTGAGGCGCTGCCCGGGATTCTCCTTCGACTCCACGAACTCGCGGATGCCGCGGCTCCCGTCCGGGTCGATGCGCCAGGACAGCTCGAGCCAGAACTCGTTCTCCTCCCACACTTCGCCGGGGTTCGTGTGGCGCGTGTCCGCCACCCGTTCGCCGAGACGCTCCCGGGCGGAGCGCAGCACGGGCTGGCGGAAGCCGATCCACTGGCCGTCGTGGGTCTCGTAGGAGTGGAGGTCGTGCCGCTCGGGCCCGTGCCCCATCGGAAGGACGTAGTCCGCGAAGTAGGCGGACTCGTTCCAGGTCGGGGTGAGGGCGACGTGGAGGCCGACCTTCTCCTCGTCCGTCAGGGCCTCGATCCACGCGAACCCGTCCGGGTTCGTCCACACCGGGTTGTACACGCGCGTGAAATAGACGTCGAGCTTGCCGCGTCCCTCCTTGAGAAGGTGCGGGAGGAGGAAGGAGACCTCGTACATCGCGAGCGGAAACTCGTCGGGCCAGGTGAGTTCGTTCCAGTGATCGGGGTGCCGGGGCATGCGGATCGGCTTGGGGATGAACTTGTTCCACGTGCTCGGATAGGTGCCGCCGGGGGTCGCCACGGAACCCGTGAGGGCGTTGAGAAAAAAGAGGGTCCGGGCCACTTGCCAGCCGCCTTCGTTGCCGGACGCGGCGCTCCGCCAGTTGTGCGTGGAGAGGCGCGAACCGGCGCGGGCCACGAGTTCGGCGACCTCGCGGATCTGCTCCGCAGCCACGCCGGACTCTTCCGCCGCCCACTCGAACGTGCACGCCTCGTACAGTTCGCGGAGGGCGGCCTCGAACGACTCGAAGGTGCGCGGGAGATCCGGCTTCTCTGCGGCCAGGTATTCCTCCCAGTTGAACCAGCGCCGCACGAAGTCGCGGTTCCAGGCCCCGGTCGCGATCAGGTGGTTCGCGATCGCGAGGAGAACGGCGGCTTCGGAGCCGGGCTGGGTGGGGAGCCAGTGGTCGGCGTGCGTGGCCGTGTTCGACAGGCGCGTATCGAAGACGATGAGCCGCGCCCCCTTCTTGACCCCGTCCAGGATGCGCTGGGCGTGGGGGTTGAAGTAGTGCCCCGCCTCGAGGTGCGAACTCACGAGGAGGATGACGTCCGCGCGGGCGTGGTCGGGGCTGGGGCGGTCCATGCCGAGCCAGAACTGATAGCCGGCGCGCGCGCTCGATGAGCAGATGTTGGTGTGCGAGTTGTGGCCGTCGACGCCCCACGCCGCGAGCAGCCGCTCCGTGAACCCGTCCTCGCCCGGACGTCCCACGTGATACATGACCTCGCGCTGGCGACCCTCGTCGATGGCCGTGCGGATCCGCGCCGAGATGTCGTTGAGCGCCTCCTCCCACGAGACGCGCACCCACTTCCCCTCCCCGCGCTTGCCGGCGCGCCTGAGCGGGTAGAGGACGCGGTCGGGGTCGACGATCTGGTTCAGCGTGGCCGGGCCCTTGGCGCAGTTCCTGCCGCGGGAGCCCGGATGCTCGGGGTTCCCCTCGAACTTCCGCACCTGGAGGGTGTCGCGGTCGACGTAGGCCAGGAGCCCGCAGGCGGATTCGCAGTTGAAACAGGTCGTGGGCACGAGCATGTAGCGCCGTTCGCGCCGCTCCGGCCATGCCTTCGAGTCGAGTTCGACCCAGTCGTCCCAGCGTTCCCGCGGGGGGAAGGCCGCGAGTTGGGCGCGGCTGGGGCCGGGATAGAAGGTCTCGCCGCGGGCCTCGGTCTCCGAGCGCGCCGCGCTCACGCGCTCGCTGAGTTCGTGCAGCCGGCGCGAGACGCCATCCGGCCCGGAGCCGTTGCCGCCCGCGCCGGAGCCGTTGCGGCCCGGGCCGCCTGGATCGCCGCTCATGCGAGGGGCACGGACTGGCCGGCCTGCACGTACGCGTGCTCGTGCGCGAGGAGCCCGGCGAGCGCGGCGATGCCGATCAGCGGGGCGACCCAGGCGCCGGCGACCGGGCTCACGGTGAGGGCGGCCGCCAGCGTCACGAGCAGGATGCCGCTCCAGAACCACGGGGCGTAGCGGCCGCGCACCATGTTCCGCGCGGCGAGGGCGGCGTGGGCGGTCGCGTGCGTGAGCGTCAGTTCGGCGAGCACCAGCAGGAGGTGCGCGGCGGCCGTGAGCCCCACGAGCCGGCCCAGCGCGGCGGAGCCGCCGAGCGACGGGAAGAGCATCAGGGCCGCGCCGCCGGCCAGCAGCGCCTGTACGAGGAAGTGCGGCGGCAGGAGCGGATTCTGCCACAGGTCGCGCGCCCGCGCCTGCGCGAAGAGGTAGGCCGTGTAGACCGCGGTCATGCCGGCCAGGGGCGCCCCCGCCCACGCCATCCAGCGCGTCGTCTCCGCGGCGCCGTCGCCGCCGATCAGCGCCGCCCCGAGGTGCGCGGTCAGCGCCGCGCCGTAGCCCGCGATCACGAACGCCCCCCGCACGAGCCAGCTTTTCATGTGGGGTCTCGTGAAGATGAGGAGGAAGCGCTTCGGGTGCTCGAGGTCCCAGATCAGCAGCCCGCCGGTGAGCGCGAGCGCGGCGAGACCGAGGAGCGGCGTGAGGGTGAGCCAGGTCCCGCCCTGCCACGCGAGTCCGCCCAGCAGGCAGAGGAGGAGCACGGCGAGGTACACGCCGGCGGAGACCCCCTTGGTGAGCGTGTACAGGCTCACCCTCCAGTCCCACGGCGCGGTGTGCGAGACGTCGTAGGAGAGGATCGCGGCGGCCGAGGAGTTCGGGCCGTGCCGCCCGTCGCTTCTCATGGGATGCGGCTGGCCGGCGCCGATTTCGTGCGGGCCCTCGGGCTGCTCGCTCCACATGTACAGCCCGCCCCCGGGGCGGACCGCGGCCAGCGGATCGAGCGTCGCCTGGTGCGCCCCCTTGTAGAACAGCTTCGGGTGGGTCTCCTTCTCCGGCCGCCGCACGCTCACCGGGTCGCGCCCCACGTACTGCGAGACCTTCGATTCCGGGTCGTCGAGGTCGCCGACGATGATCGCCTCCGTCGGGCACACCGTGACGCACGCCGGCTCCAGTCCCATGTCGATGCGGTGCGCGCAGAAGTTGCACTTCTCCGCGGAGTGGTCGTCGGGGTTGATGAAGATCGCGTCGTAGGGACAGGCGGCGATGCACGCCTTGCAGCCGATGCAGATCGACTTGTCGAAGTCCACGATCCCGTCGGGGCGGCGGAACATCGCCTGGGTGGGGCAGGCGGTCGTGCACGGCGCGTCGTCGCACTGGTTGCAGCGCGTGACCTGGAAGGCGCGTCGCGCGGCCGGGAAGGTCCCCACGTCGGCGGACTTCACATAGGTGCGGGTGACGCCGAGCGGGACCTCGTTCTCCGACTTGCAGGCCGTCGTGCAGGCGTGGCAGCCGATACAGCGGGTGTGGTCGATGACTTTCGCCCAGCGGGCCGTCGGGCTGCCGCCGTTCGCGGCCGAGTCTGGCATGCCTGCTCCCCGTGAGAGGATCGGTGCGGTCGCGACCTCGCGCTCGCGCGGGCCGGCGGTCTCCGGTCACATGGCGCTGCTGGCAGACCGTGGCCTGCTATGTTCCATCGTCGCGCCGGGCCGGGCAAGCCCGTTCCATCGGCCGGTCCGTCGGTCGGTCCATCAGCCGGTCCGTCGGTCCGTCAGTCCGTCAGCATGATCGTGAGGCCCGGGAGGTCCACGCCCTGCGCCTCCACCCGCCACATCTCGCCGGGGGACAGCGGCTGGAGCGGGGTCATCGTCCCCGTGCTCACGACCAGGCCGTGTGCCGGGATCCCGGCATCGGAGAAGCGTGGCCAGAGCCGCGGCACGACCTCCAGCGCCTCGACCGGATGCCCGAGGACATCGCTCCCCCGCCCGCGCGCCACGGGCGTCTCGTGACGCAGGAGCCGCACCTCGAGCCGGTCGAGCCGGGCCACCCGTTCGTCGAAGTCCGGCACGTCCCGGTTGACCGGCCGGCCGACGATGAGCGCGCCGTGGAGCCCGAAGTCGGCCACCGAATCCGCCGGCGTGAGATGCCAGTCGGGATAGTGACAGTCGACGATCTCGAACCCGAGCGAGATCCAGCTCGGCCGGCGGCCGAGGGGCGCGTCACCGTTGGGCCCGTCACCGCTGGGGCCGTCGCCGTTGGGCGCGTCACCTTCGGGCGCGTCACCGGCGGGCTCGAGGCCGAAGACGACCTCCACTTCGATCATCGGGGCCCGGAACTTCGCCAGGGAGACCTCCGCCACCGGTCTCGCGAGACGCAGCGTCCGAGCGTAGATGGGGGCGAGGATCGGCTCGTCGAGCCCGAAGCGCGGCCAGATCTTACGGTTCGTGAACCCGACCTTGCAGCCCAGCAGACCGTATCCCTGTTGCCGAAGACTGCGGTCGAGCGCGGCCCCGACGCGATAGGCCCGGTCGAGACCGAACTCTCCGGTGCTTTGCGTGGGCGGCGGGATCGTGTCGCGCCTGTCGCGGGCGGCCAGCAGGTCCCGCGCGAGATCCGCCTCGAAAGCGTCCGCGGCGGCCGCGGTGTCGGCCACAGCGTCGGCGGCGGTGTCGGCCACAGGGTCGGCCACAGGGTCGGCGTCGGTCATGTACGGCTCCAGGGCTGGTCCGGCCGGGGCTTGCGGGTCGCGCGCCGAAACCGGACGATTTCGATTGTGAGGCCGTGCCAATGGTAACGTCTCGTGAGAGAGAACGAGATGCCTTTCGAGAGCATAGACCCGACCACGGAAGAGCGGCTCGCGTCGTTCCCGGCCCTCCGAGGCGACGGGATCGGCGAGGCGCTGGAACGGGCCCGCGCGGGGTTCGAGGTGTGGAGGCGGGTGCCCGTGGCCGAGCGGGCCGAGCGTCTCCTCGCGCTGGCGGACCTCGTCGAGCGGGGCAAGGCGGCCTACGGTCTGCTGATGACGCGCGAGATGGGCAAGCCGCTCGCGAGCGCGGTCGCCGAGGCGGAGAAATGCGCCTGGGTGTGCCGGTACTACGCCGAGCACGGGCCCGCCCACCTGGCGCCTGAGCGCTTCGAGTCCACCGGCACCCACTGCTGGGTCGAGTACCATCCCCTGGGCGCGGTGCTCGGGATCATGCCGTGGAACTTCCCGTTCTGGCAGGCCCTGCGCTCCGCGGTGCCGACGGTGCTGGCCGGCAACGCCTTCCTGCTCAAGCACTCGCCCAACGTGCCGCAATGCGCGGTCGCCCTCGAGGGACTGTTCTCGCGCGCCGGCTTCCCCGACGGCGTGTTCCAGAACGTCTTCGTCGAGGTCGGGGACATCCCCCGCGTCCTCGACGACCCGACCGTGCAGGCCGCCTCGCTCACGGGCTCCGTCGCGGCCGGCTCCGCGCTCGCGGCCGAGGCCGGGCGCCGCATCAAGACGACCGTGCTCGAACTCGGGGGCAGCGACCCCTTCATCGTCATGGAGAGCGCGGACCTCGAGCGGGCCGTCGCCACCGCCGTCGATGCCCGCATGTGGAACAACGGCCAGTCGTGCATCGCCGCCAAGCGCATGCTCGTCCAGCGTTCGATCGTCGACGAGTTCACCGCGCGGCTCGTCGAACGCGTGTCGGCGCTTCGCGTCGGCGACCCGAAGGAGCCCGAGGTCGAAATCGGACCGCTGGCCCGCCGCGACCTGAGGGACACCGTCGCGGAACAGGTGGAGGCGACCGTGGCAGCCGGCGCCCGCGTGGCCACGGGAGGGAGCGTGCCCGACCGGCGCGGGTGGTTCTACGAGCCGACCGTGCTCACCGACGTTCCGGACGGATCCCCGGCCACGGATGACGAGATCTTCGGTCCGGTGGCCAGCATTTTCCCGGTCGCCGGCATCGACGAGGCCATCGAACGCGCCAACGCGACGGAGTTCGGCCTCTGCTCCGCCATCTGGACGAACGACCCCGAGGAGCGCGCCCGGGCCGTCCGCGACCTGGAGGCCGGCGGCGTCTTCATCAACGGGATGTCCGCCTCCGATCCCCGCGTCCCCTTCGGCGGCGTCAAGCGCTCGGGCTACGGGCGGGAACTCGGCCCCCACGCGATCCGCGAATTCGTGAACGTGAAGACGGTCTGGGTCGGCGACTGACCGGGCCGCGGGCCGCTAGCGTGACTCCCGCATTCCGTCCTGGCGGCCGCCCCGGGGAGCGGAGACGAGACCGTCGTTCAGCAGTTGCTGGAAGTGGCTCGTAATCGTCTCCTCGACGGGACGGAAGTCGATGCCGAGCGCCGTCCTGGCGCGCGCGTTGTCGAACCTCAGGGGATACCCGACGTTGCGCTTCGCCACGGCGCGGGGGATGCCCCCCAGGGGCGCGTACCCGATGGCCATCGGATTGGACACGGTGCGGCGGGGGAAGGGGAAGCCGTCGCCGAAGCGGTCCCGCAGGATCCCGGCGATTTCGATCAGGCTGCGCGTCTCGCTGACCAGGATGTGGCGTCCCTCCGCCTCAGGGAGGAGACCCGCCTGCAGGTGGCCCTCCGCGACATCCCGGACATCGACGATGGCGAACTCCAGTTCGGGCGCGCCGACGCGGTGAGCGCCGTTTCCCAGATCGCGCATGATCAGGACGCCCTCGGCGTTCGTGTTTCGGCTGAGGCCGGGTCCGAGAACCAGCCCGGGATTCACGACCACCAGATCCCACCGGGTCTGTTCCTCCGCCATCTTCCAGGCCAGCCGCTCCGACCGGGTCTTGGAGTAGGAATACGGCTGGTGGCCTTCGTGGCTGGTGGTGTTCCAGTGGCTCTCATCGAACCGATCCTGCTCGATCTTCTCCAGGTCGGCCGCGTCTCCGTAGATCGCCACGATGCTTGAAGTCAGCACCACCCGCTGGACCGCGGCTGTCCGGCCAGCGGCCTCCAGTACGTGGCGCGTGCCGAGTGACGCGGGCTCGATGAGATCGCGCACCGGATCGTCGACGTCGCGCACGATGAGCGGGGACGCGGTGTGGAAGACCAATGGGCACCCCGCCATCGCCTCGTTGAACCCGTCGGGATCGAGGAGGTCGGCGCGGAACAGGGACAGCGTTCCCGGACGGTCCCGGGCGATCGTTCGCAGGTGGCCGGTTCGGGCGGGATCCCGGGGATCGCGCACGGTCCCGTGGACGTCGAAACCCAGCTCCAGAAGCCTCTTCACCAGCCACGAAGCGACGTAGCCGTTCGCGCCCGTGACGAGCACCGGCCCGCGCGGCGGCCACGGCTGGCGGAGTGTCACAACAGCGAAGCCCGGCGGCCGCGGTCCGACAGGAAATCGAGATAGCGGACGAACGCCTGGTCGATCGCCTCGCGCGTCAGCCCGTAGTCCGCGATGTCGTACGTGTGGCGCTTCTCGGTGCGACGGCGCTCCATCTGCTCGTCGAGCCACGCTTCCATGGCCGCGACGGTTTCGGGCTCCAGGGGCCAGCCGCGACGATCGTAGATCTGCGCCACGACGGCCGTCGGATCTTCAACCAGATCGTAGTAACTCACATCGATCCAACGGTCGTCCAGTTCCGGGTGCGACTCGCGAAAATCCACCGCCCGATCGAGGAGGCGGCTCATCGCGCGCAACTGTTCGGCGCCCAGCTCATGCGGCGGACGCGGCTCGCTGACGTCCGCACGAATCCGCTCGACCAGGCTGCACCACGATCCCATGAACTGCGCGGGCTCGCGGTGCGTCTGGATGAACAACGCGTCAGGATAGGCTTCGGTCAGCGCCTCCAGCTCCCTGAGATGCGTCGGCATCTTGAACAACCACTGTCCGTCGGCCCCGCGATACCGCTCCCGGCGTTGCCAGGTGTAGTGCTGCATGACGCGTCGGTGCAGGGCGTACGATTCACGCGAGCCGCTCGCTTCGAGCCAGCGCTCGTAGGTCGGGATGGGATGCCGGGTGGCAAACATCCAGGCTCTGAACGAGAGCCGGAGGATCGGCATGTCCTCTTCCGGCTCGTCGATGCCGATCTGGTGAGTCCCTTTGAAGGAATCGATGATGCCCGACGCCTTGAACACGTCGGCCGCCAACGGGCGGCGCGGGTCCTCGGGCGTGCCGGCCAGGCCGGCGTAATCGCCGCCGGCGATGACGGGCTCGACGTACTCGTACGCCCGCAGCGTCCAGAACCGGGGGTCCCGGGCCATGAGGCGGTGCAGGTAGGTGGTGCCCGTCCGGTTGATGCCCACGATGAACACGGGTCGGACGATCTCCTGCCGCTCGATCGCGGGAAGGCGCACGCGTTCACTGGCGAGTTCCGCGTTGTTCCGCAGCATCCGGCACATGTCGAAGACGATGTGGCCGACTCGGTCTTCCGGCAGGGTCGCCTCGGGTGAGTTGAGCACTTCCACGAGTTGCTCCATCCCTTCGAGCATCCACTCGGGGTAGGTGTCCTCGAAAGAGACCCCGGCTTCTTCGGCATAGCGCCGCGCCTGCTTCACCAGCCGGTCGAAGTCCAGGCCGCGGCGCGGCACCGGATGGGGCCAGTCTTCGGGATGCGCCCGGACCCACCGGTTGAAACGCACGTAACGGGTCAGCGGGCCGGGCCATTCAATCGGCCCGGGACTGTCCTCGCGAATGGCGCGGTCGCTGATCGGGAGCGACGTGGCCGCCTCGGCCCCCCGCAGCCAGTAGCGTCCGAAGTGATCGAGAATCGGCCAGGATCCCGCCATCGGAGAGGCGTCGCCGCGCGCCCGGCAGGCGCGCCTGAAGGCCTGGTACGACACCTCCGGCAAGTCCAGCCCGACTTCCTCGAGCGACACCGTGCGATAGGAAGGTGTCGGATTGCAGCAGTTGTAGAGCGTGAACCGTCGTTCCGGGTTCAATGAGATGTCGGTGCAGATGCGGCTCAGCGTATCGGCCGGGTCGTTGGTGGACTGCAGGGTGAATCCGGATGGAAACGATCCGATGTCCGCGGCCGCCGCGTAGAGCCGGTGGCTGACATTGCTCGGCTGACTGTATCCGGTCGATGCCATGCTGGTCTGCCCCAGGCGAAACACGGCCACCGGGAGACCGGCCGACTGCGCGAACAGCAACGCCTGCTCGGCGACGAGCTTGCTCCAGGGGTATCCCAGCAGCCCGAGCGGAAACACCCTTTTCATGTCCGCCAGGTCGGGCTGCGCCTGGTGACCGATGCGGCTCCCCTCGTACTCGTGCGCGAAGGCGCAGGCGTACTGGGGGAAGATCCCCATCGTCCCGGCGTAGAACAGGTGCTTGTGGCGCGTGCGCAGGCACAGCTCCAGCACGTTGCGAAGACTGGACGCGTTCACGCGGCGGATGGCGGCGTATGAAGCGGCCAGGCTCAGCGTGGCGGCGAGGTGGTAGACGGCGTCGATGTTCGCGCAGAGATGGTCGAAGTCGGCGCGCGACAGGCCGAGCCGCGGCTGGGCGATGTCCCCCGGGCTGACGTGGATGCGCGGAGCGAAGTCATCGTCCCATATCTCCGCGTGTTCCATGTTCGCGCGCACCCGCCCGAGCCCCTCCTCCACGCTCGCCGCCCGCACGAGGCAGTGCACCTGCAGGCCGGCGTCATGAGCCAGCAGTTCGCGCACCAGGAAGCGCCCGATGAAGCCGGTCGCGCCGGTCACGAACACGTGGCGGATTTTGGAAGGAGACACGGCCGCCGCCGGCGCCGCTCCGGTCAGGGCCGCGCGCACGAAGCCACGCAGCGCTGTGAGGTCGCGTTCGCACTGCGGCGGCAGCTTCCCGACCAGTGGCGGGACCGGGCGGCGGGGCGCCGCCGGCGCCGTAGACTGGGTCATGACTGGATCGGGAAGTGGTCCTCCAACCTGTTCGCAAAGGGCGAACGCCGCCTGTGTACCTGGTGTACGCGTTGCGGTGAGACATCCGCCGACCCATCGGTCTCGGCCACGGTCTCACCCTCGGCATCCGATTCGGCTCCATGCACGATCATCTCCGCCAGCGACTGGGCGGAGGCGGTCGTCATCAGCTCGAGGGCGCTCACCTGCCGGTTGAACTGCGCCTGGATGAAGGCGCCGAGTTCAGCGACTGAAATCGACGTAAGGCCGAAGCTCGACAGCGGCTCCTCGACATCGCCCTCTTCGTGCCCGCAGAGTTCGGCCACCTTGGCGGAGATCTGCGCGACGACGCTCTCCAGGGTCAGTTCGCCGCGCACGTTCACCTCGAACGCCGCCTGATTGTTGAGCAACCGCCCGTTGCGCATGTAGTCCGGGGAATCGACGGTCCACGCCGGGTTCGAGAACAGCGCGGTGACCAGGTGGTCATGCCCGGTCGTGCCATGCTCCGTCGTGCCGGGCGCCATCGCGCGCAGGGCGTAATCGAGGTTGGCGATCGCGAAGTTCGCGCTCACGGTCGTCATTCCCGCCGCGCGCATCATCCGCATGACGTGGAGGCTGCGTGCCGCCATCCCGACCTCCGTGACGGGGCCGAGGTTGTACGAAAACCCCGGCAGCCCCTGTCGGCGGCGCCAGGCCGCCAGCCCGTCCAGAAAGGCGCTCGCGCTGCTGTAGTTGACCTGCCCCACGTTCCCGAACGTCGAAGCGATGGACGAGAAGAGGACGAAGTAGTCGAGGGCGCAGCCGGCCGTGGCCTCGTGCAGGTTCAGAGCGCCGCGCGCCTTGGGCGCGAACACGTTCTCCAGGGAATCGGCGGAGGTGTCGAGGAACGAGCGGTCCTCCAGCGTTCCGGCGAGATGGAACACGCCCTTGAGCGGCCGCTGCAGCCCGGCGACGCAGCGGCGCACGTCCTCCGCCTCGCGCACGTCGCCCGAGACGATCTCGATCTCGTAATCGCCCGGCATCTTCGACAGCGTGGTCGTCTGCCGGAGCCACTCCGCGCTCCGTCGACGCTCCGGGTCGCGGTCCATCAGCGTGACGTGCCGGGCCCCCGCCGCGATCAGGTAGGGCACCAGGCGCAGTCCGAAGCCGCCCAGCCCACCCGTGACCAGATAGGTGGCCTCGGGGTCGAGGAAGGGGCGCGTGTCCGCGATCGCGAACCCGCGATCCGCAGGGTCGGACGGCGCCTTCAGGACCAGTTTCCCCTGGTGCCGGCCCGTCGTCATCAGTCGGAGCGCCCTCGCGTAGTCGCGGTATTCGTAGGCGGTGAGCCTGGGTGGAGGCACCGCGCCCTCGTTCATGAGGTCCAGACAGGCCTGCGAGAGCGTGTGCGACAGCACCGGATCGTCGAGCATCAGCCGGTCGACGTCGATCGCGGCGAAGCGGAGGTTCTTGCGGAAGACCCGCATGCCGAGCGAGTTGTCCGTGAAGATGTCGACCTTCCCGATCTCGCAGTGCCACCCGGAAGGCCTCAGGGCCTTGAGGCAGAGGGCGATGTGGTAGCCCGCGAGCGAATTCAGCACGACATCCACGCCCTCGCCCCCGGTCGCCTCCATCAGGTCGTCGTACCAGTCGTGGCTGTGCGAATCGAACGCCCCGCGCACGCCCATCTCGAGCAACCGTTCGCGCTTGCTCCGGTTGCCGGCGGTCGCGTAGACCTCCGCCCCGACATGGTGCGCCAACGCGATCGCCGCCTGTCCGACGCCGCCCATTGCGGAGTGGATGAGGACCCGCTGCCCCTCCTTCAGCCGCGCCAGGTGGATGAGCGCATAGTACGCGGTCACGGTCACGGAGAGCGACGCCGCGGCCTCCTCCATGCTCAGCTCGGGCGGCTTGAGGAAGGCCAGGTGCTCGTTCACGACGATTCGGTTGGCGATGCAGCCGCCCGTCGTAACGGCCACCTCGTCCCCGGGGCTCAGACGCTTCACGTCCGGTCCGGCGCGGCGGACGATGCCGCTTCCCTCGATGCCGACCTCGCGGCCCAGCGCCGAGCGCTCGTAGGCCAGCGCGGGAAGGAGCCCCAGCGTCACCATGACATCTCGAAAGTTCAGCGCCGCCGCGGCCATCTCGATCTCGACGTCGGAGGGTCCGAGCCGGGGCAACGTCGTTGTCGCCACCTGCAGACCGCTCACCTGGCCCGGGTTGTCGAGCCGAAGCCGATAGGGGGGATCCGCGCCCTCGGGCACGAGCGGCCAGCGATCCCGAACGCTCACGACGCGCGGCACCCACAGGCGTCCGTCCCTGACAGCCAGCTCCCGCTCGCGAGGGTCGCACGCGTCGAGTCGGGCCACTGCCTCGAGATCGCCGGGCGCGCCCAGGTCCACGAGACGGAAGTCGATCTTCGTGTCCTCGGCGAGAAGCTCGAGCGCCAGGCTCCGTGCGGCGCCCCACAGGGCGCTTCCCCGCGGCTCCTCCACGCCGCACACGGCGCCCTGCGTGACGACGTTCAGGCGACAACGCCGTGTCGCGCTCTCCAGCCGGAGGGGCGTGAGGGCCTGAAGGAAGGCGACGAGGCGCCACACCGCCCGTTCGCCGGTCGGATCATCCGGGGCTGTCCCGAGGAAGAAATCGATCGCCTCGAGGTCCTCGCCCCACGGCCACTCTTCCAGCGATGCGAAATCGCCGCCTTCGATGGCGCTCCAGGGGACGAGATACGCCTGGGCCGACTCGAGTTGCGCGACCCACTCCGTGGCCGGGCTGCCGGGTTCGCCGATCACCCAGCGGGGGCCGGCGGCCGACGCGGTGGTTGCGCCGGCCGGCGCGGGACCCTCCTGCGCAGCCTGCAGGAGCGTCGTGCGGGGGCCGGCGTGAAGCGTGCTCCAGCCGTCCCCCGGCTCGACGACGTCGTTCTCGTCATGCGAGACGAGTGCGAGCCCCCCGGGTACGGCCAGCCGCGCGAGCATCGACCACGCCGCACCCCAGCGATCCGCGGTCGCTCCGTCCTCGTCCGCGTCACGATGTACGATGACGATTTCGGCTGCGGCGGGCCGTAGCAGACCCGTCGCCATATCCGTCTCGGAGGCGCCCTCCGCCGTGGCTGCCGCCGTGGCTTCCAGTGAGGCGAAGCGAATCGGGGCATCGCGGTGATTGAAGGCTTCGTAGAGTGCGCGCGTGGACTCTTCGTCGTCCCCGAGCAGCCAGAACTCGCTCTGCGCATCGGGTCCGGAGAGATGCTCCAGGCATCGGTTGAGCATGGTCCGTTCCGCGTCCCGGCGGCCGGCGATCTCGACGACGTGGCAGGCGTACGGGTGGCCTGCCGCACCCTGTTCGAGGGCGGCGATGAGGGCGGCGGGATCTACATCCCCATCCCGGATCGCGTCTTCGATCCGGGGCGACGCGGGCACGAACTTCGGTTGCCAGCGGATGACGTGCTTGCTGTCCGGGACGTCGCTCCAGCGCGGATTGCTGTTGAAGGAGTGATACTCTCCGATGTGGGCGAGCAGTTGCCCCGTATCGGTGTCGTAGAGGCTGAGCCGCCCGATGTACAGTTCGCCGAGAGGCTTGTTGTACTGGCCCCGTTCGTCCACGTCGAACCAGTCGCCCGTATCGACGAGAAAACAGGTGATGCGCGGCCCCGTCGGGGGACGCACGAACGTGATGTCGCACGCACGCTGCGGCATGGAGAAGAAGTCCGGCAGGCGCATCAGGTAGCGCAGGAAGATCTGCAGTCCGCCGTCCGTGAGCGGGGGATAGAGGAGGTATCCCTCCTCGCGGCCGGACGCCCACAGCTCCTCGTCGACCTCGATTTCGAACAGCATGTCCGTCGAACCCGCGTCGATCTCGATGCGCTGGACGCTGCGGAACTCCGGGCCGAACTCGAACGCATCTCCTACGACCGCTTCAATCTGGTCGTAGAACTCCTCTCCGGTCGCGAGGGGCGAGGGATCGAAGTCGGAAGCGAGGACATCGTCCAGCGTCGGGAACGCGTCGACGGCAACGTCCTCATCCACGCGCCGCACCCGTCCGCGACAGTGCAGCGTTCCCGCCTCATCATCCTCGAAGGATCGAGTGGAGATGGTGAACGTGAACTGGCCGGGAGCGTCGGGCACGGGAAACAGGGCGGTCTGCAGGCGCACCGGCGTCGCGTTCACCGGCGTATGCTGCAGGAACTCGATCTCCTCGATGTTGATGGGATCCCCGGAGAACGCCTGCAGCAGGAGTTCGATGTATCCGGCGGCCGGAATGATCGGGGCCCGGTGGACGCGGTGGTCGGTCAACCAGGGGAAGTCCCTCTCGGAGAGCCGCGCCTCGAACAGGATGTGATCGCAGGCCACCCGGTGTCCGACGAACGGGCCGTGGGAGTACTCGCCTCGCTGGACGAACATCTCGTCGTCGACCAGGTCGTCACTGGTCGTGGTCTCTTCCCTGGGATGGCCGGGAAGGAGATGAGCGATCGGTTCCGGACGCGGATACTGGGAAGCGAAATCCAGCGCGACGCCGGCCCGGTAGAGGTTCCCCAGAGCTTCCTGAAAGCCCAGGCACCCGTCCGCGTCCTTCATCAGCGTGGGGAGACAGACGGCAGCCGGCCCGGCCGCCTCCAGACACTGCCGGATCAGGGGCTGCAGCGCGCCGTGCGGAGCGACCTCCAGGACCACGTCGGGCCGGAATTCCCGCCTCACGGTCTCCATTGCGGCTCCGAAGAGGACAGGGTTCCGGATGTTGGACCACCAGTAGGCGTTATCCAGACGCTCCACCGTCTCCCCCGTGACGGAGGACACCATGGGCACATCGCCGTTGAAGTCGCCTCCGTCCAGGAAGGCGAGCACCGCCAGTGCGTCATCCCGCAGCGGATCCATGGCGGTGGAATGGAACGCGATGTTCCCGGGGATCAGCCGGTTCTGCAGGCCGCGCCGGTCGAGTTCGGCCATCACGGGCCGCAGCGCGGCTTCCTTCCCGCAGATGACGGTGTTGGCGGGCGAGTTCTCGCAGGCGATCTCCACTTCGGCGGGCCGGTGGTTGTCTAGCAGGTTCTCTACGGCCGGCCGGTCGAGGCCGATCGCCAGCATCCGGCCGGAGCCGGCCACCCGCTGCTGCAGCGTCGCCCGGTGGTAGACGAGCCGCGTCGCCTCGGCGAGGGAAAGGGCCCCGCTCGCGTACGCCGCGGCAACCTCGCCCGAACTGTGTCCGACGACGCACTCCGGATGGACACCCCATGTCGCCAGCACCTCCACCAAAGCACACTGGATCATGAAGATGACCGGCTGGGCGAGCTGAACCTCGTTCAAGTCCTTCTGGCTCGCCGAGAAACAGGCGTCGCGCAGCGACACATCCGAGTGCTTCCGCCACTCCTCCTCGATGGCGTCAACGACCCGCCGGAAGACGGGGTCCGCGTCGTAGAGATCGCGCCCGCACCCCGCCCACTGGGTGCCCTGCCCCGAGAACACCATGGCCACCTGGCGCTCGCCCGCTTCCACCGTGGAGACCGGGGAGGGGTCTTCCACGAAGGCGTCCAGTGCCTCGACCAGCGTCGAGGGGCTGCGGACGGCGAACGCCGTGCGCACGGGAAATTGTGCGCGGCGCCGGCCCAGGTTTCCGGCCAGCGTGTAGAGGTCGGTCTCCTGTCCGCCGAGGAACTCCCGCAGGCTTCGCGCGCTTTCCTCCAGAGCCTTCGGCGTCCGCGCCGAAAGAGGGATCATGTAGCCGGCGTCGGACGCCAGCGACACCGACCACGTTCTGGATGGGTCCGGCCGGTACTCCCGCACAATGCAGTGTCCGTTCGCGCCGCCGAACCCGAAGGAGTTGATCCCGACCACGACGGGGCGGTCGGGGAACGGCTCGCAGGCAGTCTGCACCTCGATGGGGCCGCGGTCGAAATCGATCTCCGGATTCGGAACCAGGTAGTTCTTCGAGATGGGGGCGAACGTCCGGCGCCGCATCATGAGGATGACCTTCAGCAGCGCACAGCTGAACGCCGCCGCCTCGAGGTGTCCCACGTTGCTCTTCACACTGGCCACGCGGAGCGGCACGTCGCGCTCGACGCCGCCGAACGCCTCGGCAATGGCGTTCCCTTCGATGCGGTCGCCTACGACCGTGCCGGTCGCGTGCGCCTCCACGTAATCGAAGTCCTCCGGCCGCAGTCCCGCGCGTCCGCAGGCCTCGCGCATGAGTTCGACCTGCGAGTGGCGCGTCGGCGCCGTGATGTAGCGCCCCTGGGCGAGTCCGGCGGCGTCATCGGCGGTCCCGGCCGTGTTGACCGCCGTGGCTTCGATCGCCGCGAAGATGTGGTCTCCGTCCCGCTCGGCCGCTTCGAGCGGCTTGACGGCGAACACGAACGCGCCTTCGGACCGCATGTACCCGTTGGCGTCGGCGTCGAAGGAATGACACCGGCCATCGGGGCTGATGACGCCGAGCGCGTTGAAGGAGGCGCTGCAGCGGGCGGACCCCAGGTAGGTGGCGGCGCCCACCAGGGCCTGCTCGCAATCGCCCTGGCGCATCGCGTTCACCGCCGTGTGAAGCGCGGTCAGCGACGCCGAGCAGGCGGTGGAGGTCGCGATCGACGGCCCCATGAGGTTGAGATGGTAGGAGATCCGGTTCGCCAGCATCGACGCGTCGATGCTCAGGATGGAGAACTCGTTGGTCCCGAACAGGGCACGCCAGTTCGCGGTGGAGGCGACCTGGGCTCCGATGAAGACGCCCGTGCGACTGTTGCGGAGGGCGTTCAGGCTCCAGCCGGCGTGTTCGCAGCTCTCCCACGCGCAGCCCAGCAGCATTCGGATCTGCGGATCCATATAGGCCATTTCGTGGTGGGAGACCCCGAACAGGCCCGGATCCATCCGCTGCTCCAGTTCGTCCCGGAGCAGCCCTTCGTAAGGACTGCCGAAACGGCCCGGGCCCGAGAACCGGCCGATCGGCTGGTAGCCCCGGCCGTAGCGCTCCGTGACGGATTCCTGGACAACCTCGCGTTCGCTCAGGAGCCGCCAGAAATCCTCGTCCGTGCGGATGCCGCCGGGCATCCGGTAAGCGTAGCCGACGATGGCAATGGGATCGCTGGATGTACCTGCGATGGAAGTCACATGGCCCCCGCTCGGCGGGCGCCCCCGAGCGCGAACGCCGGGACGCCGGCCTGTTGCTGTCTTGAGATTGCTTCGAGCGCTTCCGGAGTGGTCGCGGCCACGTTAGCGAGCCGTCCGCCAGCCAGCAAACGTCCGTCGAGCGCGCCCGAACGCAGCAGAGCCTTCGCCACGCACTGCCGGGTAAAGGTCATCCGTGGGAGCGCGTCGTGGCCCCCAGGACCGGCAGCGTCGCTTCTGACGGCCCGGCGGGTCGCGGCTCCGAAGTCATCGCAAGCTCGAAGGCGGCCAGCGCCTCGCGGACACCGTCTCCCACAAACCGGAATTCGCCGGGGATGGCGTCCCGGCGCCGCGCGGCGCGCTGCATGGCCTTCCGTCTGAAATCGTCCCCCGAACCCGAAGCCGAACCGGAATCCCAGCCGCCTTCATGGAACGCTGCCGACTCCAGCTTCAGGTAGTCCTTGAAGCCTCGGAGCACGGTCTGCTGGCGCGTGAACTTCTCGCAGTGATGGCCCGTGGCGGCCAGACTGATGGCCAGCGGCAGGAGCCGAGGATGGTCCGCAGAGGCTTTGGCGATGTAGCGCGAAAACGGCCGGAGTTGTTCAGGCGTGAGGCGCCGCCGGATTCCCATGATGCTCGCATAGAGGACGTGCTTGTTCACCGGCTTGTGGAGGTGCGGTACGGGCTTGAGGTGGTCCAGCAGAGTAAGGCAGCGGTCGAAGTAGTTCTCCAGCGTTGAATCGTAGATGGTCCCGATGACCCGAAGATACCCTTCCACCAGCGCCTCGGGATCCATTTGCGGCTTGAAATTCAAGGACGTGTCGTCGATCTCGACGGGTTTGTCCAACAATCGATTCTCGCGCTCCAGCCGGGTCCAGAGATTTGTTCCCTTGAGCGCGGTCAGAAGCCCGATCAGCGCCATCGGAATCCCGGCTTCCTGAATGAAATCGATCTGGGCATCGAACGCGTTGTCATCGTCATCGTCGAGTCCGAGGATGAAGCCGCCCAGAACCTGCATCCCCTTCCCCTGAATCTTGCGCACCGCCTTGAACAGGTAGTCGTCATCGCGTGTGTCGATGTTCTGTGGTTTCTTCATCTTCTTGAGCGCCTTCGGGTTGGGCGTCTCAATGCCCAGGAAGACCGAATCGAAACCGGCCTCGATCATGACATCCATCAAGTCGTCCATCCGGACGAGATTGACGCTCGCTTCCGTGAACAGGGCAAAGGGGTGGTCGCGCTCCTTCTGCCATTCGGCGATCGCGGGGAGGAGCCTTGAGACCTCGCGCTTGTTGCCGATGAAGTTGTCGTCGACGAGAAAGAGGGGGCCCCGCCATCCCAGTCGATACAGAAGATCAAACTCGGCCACCATCTGTTCCGGTGATTTCGTTCGGGACACGCGGCCGTACAGCTTCGTGATGTCGCAGAACTCGCAATCGAAGGGGCAACCCCGCGAGAACTGGAGACACATCGAGTAGTAGTCGTTCAGGTCGATGAGGTCGAAACGGGGAAGCGGCGCGAGGGTCACATCGGGTCGCCTCGGGGCGCGATAGACGGCCTTTGCGGCACCGTTCTCCAGGTCGCGAAGGAAGATGGGAAAGGTCTCCTCGACCTCATCGAGCACAAAGTGATCGACCCCCTCCATCTCCTCATGAAAGGTGGTGGGGTGCGGACCGCCGGCGATGACGGGTACCTGCGCGCGGTTGCAGCGCTCCACGACCTGCTCCAGCGAGGGGCGTTGCGGGATCATGCTCGACGTGAGGGCCAGATCCGCCCACTCCAGGTCGGCCCCTCCCAGCGACGTCACGTTCAGGTCGACGACGCGCAGGTTGTACCGCGACGGAAACATCGCGGCGACGGTGAGCAGGCCGAGAGGAGGAAAGGCCGCCCTGATGTCCATGAGATCCAGAGCGTAGTCGTGGCCCCAGTATGTCGGCGGGTGCCTGGGGTAGAGCAGCAGGGCATTGGGCATGTTGAACTACTCCCGTCGCCGGCCGGTCACGCCATGCGAATCAGGAACCTTTGACGGAGGTCCGCACGGCCTCGTCGGCGGCGTCGAACAGCTTCTTGCGCCACTCCTTCCGCCGGTTCCGGAATGCCTTCACCATCTCCCAAAGTGCATCCCGGACCCGCTCGATCGCTTCTTCCCGCGCCTCGTCGGACAGCGTCGTGCCGCTCGTGAACTCGTACTTCTCGATCGCGAAATCGGCGATGTCCATGATGTTGTCGCCGACGATGGCGAAGTCGACCGGATTCCTCATGGCGGGGGCTTCGCGTGGCTCGCTCATCCGCTTCATCCTCGTGGAATGGGTTGCTGGGGGTTGTGGGTCTCCTGCCACAGAATGAATGCTCGCGGGTGAACTTAGTCAACCACTCTCACGCCCCCGGCTCGCGGACCAGGCCCGGTTCACGTGCACGGTCAGGACGTCGGCGTTGTGGTACTGGTGGTGCTTGACGGACGAGGCGTGATGCCGCAGCAGCGCCAGCGACAGGTCGCGCTCGCTCGTCGGATCGGGGCGATCCCCGAGCAGGGCGATCTGGTTCTCGAGGTTCCCCTCGTTCGTCGCCGCGGTGAACTCCAGTCCGGCGCCGAAACGGAGGTTCCGGGCCACTACGCGCAGCCGGCGCTCCCCGGGGGCGGGGGCGTGCTCGTCCTCTTCCTGGCGCACGAGACTCAGGAGCGCCTCTTCCGCGGCCGCCCGCAGGCGGTCCGTGGCCCTGCCGCTCCACTTGTACCTGGCCGCGAAGTCCTGGAGGAACGTGTCGAGTTCCTGGAGGTTCTCGGGGCGCAGCGCGATCTCGAGCCTGTGGCGGCGCGGTCCGGTCACATCCAGAAACAGGTTCAGCAGCAGGATGGACAGCCCGCCCACGGTGAGGCCGTTCGCGAGCATGCGGCCCATCGGGGTGGAGAGGTAGGCGGGGAAGATCGCCTGGAACTGGATTCCCGCCCCGATCCAGAACGCCAGGCCCGCGATCAGCGAATACTGCCGGTCGACCCCTTCCTGGAAGAGGATCCGCATGCCCTGCACGAAGATGAGGCCGAAGATCACGATCATGTAGGCGCCGAGCACCGGCGCCGGGATCGACAGGATGACGGCCGTGAGCTTCGGCACGAAGGCGAGGGCGATGAAACCGGCCCCGATGACGACGCCGACGCTGCGGGCGGCGACGCCGGTGCCGCTCGCGATCGCGATCCCGGCAACGTACGGCCACGGCGGCAGAACGCCCGCGAAGCCCGACAGGAGCGTGCCCGCCCCGCAGGCGGCGACGGATCCCTGGACCCGGCGGAAGTCGATCGCCCGCGGCTCGCGCCGGGAGAGGCGCTGCATGCGGACGTTGTCGCTGACCTGCCGGATCGTGATCACGAACGACACGAAGAGGAACCCGGGCAGGAGCAGCCAGAAACTCGCGTCGAAGCTGAGGTCCAGGCCGGCCGCCGGGGCGGTGGGGATCCCGATCCAGCGGGCTTCCGCCACGCGTCCGAAGTCGATAATCCCGAAGATGGCGGCGGTCACGCAGCCCGCGGCGATCCCGATGACGGCGTTCCACGCCCGCACCCACCGCTTCCCCCGGAGCATGAGGCCTACGACGCAAAGCATGGTGACCGCGGCCACGGTGGGGGCCGCGGCCGGCGGCGCGCTCTCCGGCACGCGCGTGAGCATGGCGAACGCCAGCGGCATGATCGTCACCGCCACGAGCGCCGTCAGCGTGCCCGACACGACCGGCGTGATGATGCGCCGGAGCAGGGCCAGGCGGGCCGCCAGGGCAAGTTGGCACAGCCCCGCGGCGAGCACGAGCACCCCGAGCAGCGCGGGGCCGCCCGCGACGAGCGCGAGCGCGCCGACCCCGATCGAAGCCCCCGATGCACCCATGACGGTCAGCGTTCCGCCACCGAAGCCGACGACGCGCTTCGCCTGGACGATCGTGAGAAGGCCGCCGATCACCATGCTCGCGAAGATCGCCCAGCGGAGGTAGTCGGCGCTCTGGTCCGCGACGCGCGCGACGATCGTCGTGACCACCACCAGGGGCAGGCAGACGAGGATCGCCGTTTGCGCGCCGATCACGAGGCTCATCGCGCGCGGCGGATGTTCGTCGGCGGCGAACCGCAGCTTCGCGACGTCCGAGAGGGGTCCGTTCGCCATCAGCGATCCTCCGTCACGGAATTCCGTAATTCGCGGTCCAGCAGGTCCACGCATTCTTCCGGAGAGAGTCTCTCCGTGTCCAGACGCAGGTCGGGGCGTTCAGGCGGTTCGTAGGGACTGTCGACTCCCGTGAAGTTCCTGATCTCTCCTCTGAGCGCCTTGGCATAGAGTCCCTTCGGGTCGCGCTCCGCGCACGCCTCGAGCGACGCGTCCACGAAGACCTCCATGAAGTCGCCGGGCTCGAACAGGCTGCGGGCGTAATCGCGTTCCGACCGGAACGGGCTGATGAAGGCGACGATGACGATCAGCCCCGCATCGACCATGAGGCGGGCGACTTCCGCCACCCGCCGGATGTTCTCCACCCGATCCGCCTCGGTGAAGCCAAGATCCCGGCACAGGCCGTGGCGCACGTTGTCCCCGTCCAGGAGATACGTGTGCCGCCCCTCGATGGTCAGGCGGCGATCGAGCAGGTTGGCGATCGTCGACTTGCCCGAGGCGGACATCCCGGTCAGCCACACGCACCGGGCGCGCTGGAGCTTCAGCCGCGCGCGGACCTCCTTCGAGACGTCCAGGTGCTGCCATTTCACGTTCGCCGCCCGCATGAGCGGGAAGAGGATCGTGCCGGCGGCCGCCGTCGCGTTCGTGGCGCGATCGATCAGGATGAAACCTCCCAGCGCGCGCGATTCATCGAAGGACGCGAAGGGGACGGGACGGTTCGTCGCGAGGTTCACCGTGCCGAGGTCGTTGAGCCGCAGCACGGAGGCGGCCAACTCGCTGCCGTGGGACACGTCCAGCCGGTGCCGGATCCGGGTGACGGCGACGCCCACCTCCCGCGAGTGGAGCTTCATCACGTAGGGGCGGCCCACGGCGAGGGGCTCGTCGTGCATCCAGACGAGGCGCGCCTGGAACTGGTCCGCCACCTCGACGGGCGCGTCGGCTTCCGCGACGACGTCGCCCCGCGTGACGTCGACATCGGAAGCGAGGGTCAACGTGACCGAGTCGCCCCGCGCAGCGCGGCCGCGGGTGTCGTCCCCCACGAGGATGGACGCGACGCGGCTCTCGGTCCCGGCGGGCGAGATGCGGACGGCGTCGCCCACCGCCACCGCCCCGGCGGCCACTCGCCCGCAGTATCCCCGAAAGTCGGCATGCGGCCGATTCACGTACTGCACCGGCATCCGAAACGGTTCGTCGGCTGCCCCTCCCTCGACATCCACCGTTTCGAGGTGCGCGAGCAGCGTCGGGCCGTCGTACCACGGCGCCGACCTGCCGTCTCGGGTGAGGTTGGCCCCGGTCAGCGCCGAGACCGGAATCGCCTCGACCGCGTCGAGACCGATGTCGTCGGCGATGTCGTCGGCGATGTCGCGGAAGGCGGCCCGGACCGAATCGAAGATGTCCCGGTCCCATTCGACGAGATCCATCTTGTTCACGGCGAGAACGACGTGGCGGACGCCGAACATGGCCGCGATTCGCGTGTGCCTCGCCGTCTGGGGCAGCACTCCCCTGCGCGCGTCCACCAGGACGACGGCCAGATCGGCGGTCGAGGCGCCCGTCGCCATGTTGCGCGTGTACTGCTCGTGGCCGGGCGCGTCGGCCACGATGAACCGGCGGCGCGGCGTCTCGAAGCTCCGGTAGGCGACATCGATCGTGATGCCCTGTTCGCGCTCGTCCCGCAGTCCGTCGACGAGCAGGGCGAAGTCGGTCGCCTGCCCCTGCGTGCCGTGGCGGACCGAGTCCCGCTCGACGCGCCTCAGTTCGTCGGAGAAGACCTGGCGGCAGTCATGCAGAAGCCGGCCGATGACCGTGCTCTTGCCGTCGTCGACGCTGCCGCAGAGCACGAGGCGCAGGGTCGGTGGCATCCCCGGCGACATCTCCGGCGGCATCAGAAGTAGCCCTGGCGCTTCTTGAGTTCCATCGAACCGTCGCGGTCATGGTCGATGAGGCGCCCCTCGCGTTCGGAGCGGTCCGTGCCGAGCGTCTCGGCGATGACGGCATCGAGCGTATCCGCGTCGCTCTCGACCGCGGCCGTCAGCGGGTAGCAGCCCAGCGTCCGGAAGCGGATGCGCCGTTGCTGCGGCGCCTCGCCCTGGAGGAGCGACATCCGGTCATCGTCGACCATGATCCACCGTCCATCCCGCTCGACGACGGGGCGTTCTGCGGCGTAGTAGAGCGGGACGATCGGGATCTCCTCTGTGCGGATGTACCGCCAGACGTCCGCCTCGGTCCAGTTTGAGAGCGGGGAGACGCGCAGGGACTCGCCGGGTGCCAGGCGGGTGTTGTAGAGGTTCCACGGCTCCGGGCGCTGGGCCTTCGGATCCCATTGGTGAGCCGCGTTGCGCAGCGAGAACACGCGCTCCTTGGCGCGCGACTTCTCCTCGTCGCGCCGGGCGCCGACGAAGATGATGTCGTACCCGCCCTCGTCGAGCGCCTGCCGCAACGCCGCCGTCTTCATGACATCGGTGTAGCGTTCCGATCCGTGATCGAACGGATTGACGCCCTCGCGCAACCCGTCCTCGTTCGTGTGAACCCGAAGTTCCACGCCCGCTTCGGCCGCCGTCCGGTCCCGGAACGCGATCATCTCCCGGAACTTCCACGTGGTGTCGATATGGAGCAGCGGGAACGGCGGCGTCGCCGGCCAGAACGCCTTCCGGGCCAGGTGCAGGAGCACCGAGGAGTCCTTCCCGATCGAATACAGCATCACGGGCCGCGAAGCCTCCGCGAGGCCCTCGCGAAGGATTTCGATGGCTTCGGACTCGAGCGACGCCAGCCAGGCGCCCGAGCGGTCGTTCAGCGCTCGAGCCCTCCCGCCAGGCCCAGTTCCGGCTTCCGCCGCCAGCGTGCGAAGACCCGCTGCGCCCGCACGGTGAACGTGTAGTTCATCATCGCCAGGGCCGGCACGGCGAGCATGATGATGAAGGTGGCGAACAGGATCCCGAACCCGAGACTCACCGCCATGGGCGAGAGGAACTGCGCCTGCGTGCTGCGCTCGAGGATGATCGGCGACACCCCGAGGAAGGTCGTCACGGAGGTCAGCATGATGGGGCGGAAGCGGACCTTGGCCCCCTGCACGATGGCCTCCGGCATCGGGAGCCCGCTTCGGTGCCGTTCGTTGATGAAATCGATCAGCACCAGCGAGTCGTTCACGACCACGCCCGACAGGCCCACGAGCCCGAACATGGAGAGCATGCCGAGGTCGAGCCCCATGATCAGGTGTCCGATCGCGGCGCCCACGAGCCCCAGCGGGATCGACGCCATGACGACCAGCGGCTGCAGGTACGAGCGGAAGGGAATGGCGAGGAGCGCGTAGATCGCGAGGAGGGCAAGGAGGAAACCGCGGGCGATCCCCTCGAACGCCAGCGTCTGCTGCCGCTGCTCTCCGCCGAACCCGTAGCGGAGGCCCGGGAACTGGGCCTGCAGTTCCGGCAGGATGGTCGAGGTGATCTCCGTGTTGACCTCCTGTCCCGTGATCACGGCGGCGTCCACATCGGCCGTGACCGTCACGATGCGGCGTCCATCGATCCGGTTGATCGTCGATGAGGCGATGCCGAAGGACACGTCCGCAACCTCCGACAGCGGCGCCTCGCCGCCCGTCGGCGTGCGGATCCGGTAGTCCTGGAGGTCGGCGAGCGTGTTGCGCTCCGATTCCGGGAGCCGGACGTAGACGCGCACTTCGTCGCGGCCCCGCTGCAGGCGATAGACCTCGTTCCCGAAGAACGCCCCGCGCACCTGGCGCGCCAGGTCGTCGAGCGTGATCCCGAGCGTGCGGGCGGCGGGCTTGAGTTCCAGCTCCAGCTCGCGCTTGCCCCGGCCCCGGTCGTCGCGGACCTCCGTCACGCCCGCGATGCGCACCAGGCGGTCCGTAAACTCGGGCACCGCCGCGTTCAGCATCGCCGTGTCCGGGTGGGAAAGCTCGACCTGCACCGGCGACCCCAGATCGATGAGGATGGAACTGAACGTGAGCTCCCGTGCGCCGGCGACCGGCCCGACCAGCTCCCGCCAGGCCCGTTCCACCTCGGTGGCCGGCAGATCCCGGATCTCCGGGTCGGTCAGCCGCAGGCTCACCTCGGCGATGTTCGACCGCACGAAGCTCGCCTCGGCGCTCATGCCGGGGCCTCCGGCCTGCGAGGGACGCTGCCCGATGCTCGTGAAGACCGCCTCGACCAGGGGCGGCTCGTCATCCGGCAACTGCGCTTCCAGTTCCGCGATCGCCGCGTATCCCTGCCCCTCCACGTAGCTGGCGACTTCCGCGGTGCGCTCGCTGGTCGTGCCGTCGGCCATCTCGATGTAGGCGACGACCTCCTCGCCCTCGATCACGGGCAGCAGGCTGAACCGGAGATGCCGTCCCGCCACCAGCCCCCCCACGATCATCAGGGAGGAAACGGCCCCGAGCACGGTCAGGCCCGGGCGCCGCACGGCGAAGCGCACGGAGCGCTCCAGCGGCCCGTCGATGAAGCGCTGCAGGTTCGTCTGGACGATCTCCTGCAGACGGTAGACGGGCCCCAGCCAGCCTCCCTTCCCGCGGCTCGCGCCCGGGGCCGGGAGGTGCGAGAGGTGGTAGGGGAGGATGAACAGGACCTCGACGAGCGAGAGCAGCAGCACGGAGATCACGATCGCGGGGATCACGTAGAGGAACTTCCCGAGACTGCCTGGCACGAAGAGGAGCGGCGTGAACGCCGCCACGGTCGTGAGCACGGCGAAGATCACGGGCACGGAGACGCGTCTCGTGCCCTTGATCGCCGCCCGCAGCGCGGCCGTTCCCCTCTCCCGTTCGGCGAAGATGTTCTCCCCCACCACGATGGCGTCGTCCACCACGATCCCGATCGCGAGGATGAAGCCGAACAGCGCCATCATGTTGATCGAGATGCCGGCCCACGCCATCACCGCGAACACGCCGGCGAAGGAGAGGAAGATCCCGACCGCGGTCCAGAACGCGAGGCGCAGGTCGAGGAAGAGGGCCAGCGCGATGAGCACCAGGATGAGACCCAGCCGGCCGTTCTTGATGAGGAGGTCGATGCGGCTCTGCAGGTACGAGGCTTCGGAGCGCCAGATGCTGTAGTCGACGCCCCGCGGGAGAGAGATGGCCAACTCCCCTTCCAGGTAGCGTTCGACCTCGTCGGAGATCTCCAGGACGCGCTCGTCTCCCGTCCGCAGCACCTGGACGAAGGCCGTCGGCTGCCCGTTGTAGGCATTGATGAGGTCGACGTGCTCGAAGCCGTCCTGGATGTCCGCGACGTCCGAGAGGCGGAGCATCGACCCGTCGACGTTGGCCCGCACGATCACGTCCGCGAAGTCCGCCCGCGTGTAGTTCTGTCCCCGGATGTGAACGAGAATCTCCTCGCGATCCGTCTCGACGCTCCCACCGGGAAGGTCGAGGCTGCCGCGCCGGACCGCCGCGGCCACCTCGTCCAGCGTGAGGCCGTGCGCGCGCAGGGCCGCCTTCGACACTTCGATCGAGATCTCGTACTGCCGGACGCCGGAGACGCGGACGAGCGAGATCGCCGGCAGCGAGGTGAGGTCGTCCTTGACCCGGTTCGCGATCTCCTTGAGCGTCCGCTCGGGGACATCGCCGAAGATCGCGATCTCCATCACGCGGCCTTGCGCGGCCAGCGCGACCACCTCCGGCTCCTCCGCGTCGACCGGGAAGCTCGTGATCCGGTCGATGGCGGACTTGATCTCGTCCAGCGTCTTCGACTCGTCCGTGCCCAGCGACAGTTCGGCGAGCACGATGCCGACGCCCTCCGAAGCGGCGCTCGTCACGCGATCGACGCCCTGGATGCCGGTGATCCGCTCCTCGACCCGCCGCACGATCGCCTGCTCGACCTCGTCGGGCGACGCCCCGGGGTACTGGACCTGTACCTGAATCGTGTCGAGGGAGATCTCCGGAAACGTCTCCTGGGGCAGACCGATGAGGCTCACGAATCCCGCCAGGATGATCAGCACCATGAGCAGGTTGGCGGCGACGCCGTGCTTGGCCATCCACCCGATCGCCCGCCTCATGAGCCGTCTCCTTCCCGCCCGTCGCCGTTGGCGCCCCGCTCCCACGGTTCGGCGCTCTCCAGCAACTGTACCGGCCGCACCGTCATGCCGTCGGTGACGAAGAGGAGCATCGAAACGATGACCGGAGTGCCGTCCGGGATCGATCCGAGCACCACGGCTTCATCGTCCACTTCCTGGATCGGCTCGACCGGGGTCATGACCAGCAGGGTGTCGTCCGCCACCGTCCAGAGGACATCGCCGTCGCGGACGGCGGCGGCCGGGACGACAACGTATTCCTCGAAGCTCGTGCCCTCGATGTCCACCGTGGCGTAGCTGCCGAGCAGGAGCGGCGGGCGGCGGGGATCGCCCTCCGGGGGAGTGAACGGCTCGGGGACGGTGACGACCACGTCGACCGTCCGCGTCTGCTCGTCGAGCGCCGCCTCCGCCCGGTCCACGTATCCCGACCACGCGTACTCGACGCCGCCGTACTCGGACACGATGTCGACCGGGATGCGGGTCGCCGCGTCGCCCGCGCGCGCGCTCCACAGGCGTTCGATCAGCGCCGCCTCGTTGTCGCTCAGCGGCACGACGATCTCCACCGCGTCCGTCGCGTACAGGCGGCCGACGGCCTGGCCGGCCGCGACGAACTGCCCGGGATCGACCGTCTCCTCGCGCACGATCCCGTTGAACGGAGCCCGGATCCAGGTCCGTTCCAGCGCCAGCCGCGCGTCTTCCAGCCTGGCCCTGGCGCTCCTGAGGGCCGCCGCGGCCGCATCGAGCTGCGGCTGCCGGGTGACGAGGGCGTTCGGCGGCGTCGGGTCGAGGTTCTCGCGGGCCGCGAGCCGCCGCCATTCGTCGAGCGCCAGCCGCGCGTTCTCCTCGGCTTCCAGCAATGCCACCTCGCGCTGGGCCACGTCCGCCTCCGCGGCCTCGACCGCGTTCTCGTAGTCGGCCGGGTCCACCCGCAGGAGCGGTTCGTTCTCGGCGAAGCGCCCGCCGCTCACGAGGGCGGGCGCGGTCCAGATCACGCGCCCGCCGACCTGCGACGCGATCGTGACCTCCGCGCTGGGGCGAACCGTGCCGCCGCCTCGCACCTTGATCGCGCCCTGCGTCACGCGGGCGGGCACCGTGCTGACCGTGGGGATCAGGCGCGGCGGCTCCACTTCCGCCGGTTCGGCGCGCATGCCGAACAGCAGCGCGAAGCCGAACACGCCCACGCCGATGACGATCGCCCCCTGTACCAGCCGCTTCATGAACGCGGGCGGGGCGACGGGCGCCCCGGTGTCTCCGGTGTCTCCGGTGTCTCCGGCCTCGTGCGGCGTGTGCCGCGTTCCGTCTTCCATCGTTCCGCCCTATCTCCGATCGGGGAGCGACGCCGCCGCCCCCGGGTCTTCATTCGTGTCACTCATGTCGGCGTCCGCCGTGTCCTCGACGTCCTCCGCCACCCACGCGCCGCCCAGGGCCCGGTGCACGGCGAGCCGCGCCTCTCCGATGCCGCGTTCGGCGAGCACCCGGGTGGTTTCGGCGCCGTTCAGGTTCACCCTCGCGTCCAGGTACTCGACGTAGTCCCCCACCCCGCTCTGGTAGCGCTCTAACTGGTTCTCCAGCGAGGCGCGGGCGTCGGCGACCTGTTCCATGACCTGCGCGTACCGCTCCCGCTCGTTCTCGAACTGCCGCAGGCTCGTCCGCACCTCCCGGTAGGCGGCCAGCACCGTGCGCGCGTACGCGATCAACGCCTGGTCGTACTGCGCCCAGGCCGCCCCGACGTTGGCGCGCAGGCGGCCGCCCTGGAAGATCGGCGCCACGAGGCCGCCGATCAGGTTCGTGAACCACTGGTCGACGAACCGCAGGTCTCCGAGTTCGCCCGCCTGGCGTCCCGCGGCCCCGTTCAGAGAGATCGTGGGGAGCAGCTCGGCCCGGCGGGCCCCGACCCGGCGGCGCGCCGCCTCGACGCGCTCGAACGCGGCCATGACGTCGGGCCGGTCCTCGAGCAGCGACACCGGCAGTCCGCCGGGAATCGGCGTCGCATCGACCGCCGGCGCGAGTTGGGGCGGCAGAAGGTCCTCGATCATCCCCGCGTACCGTCCCACGAGGAGGGCCAGGCGCCCTTCCGCGTCGTCCACGGCCGTGCGCAGCCCCGGCAGGTTCGACTCGGCGGTCCGGTACTGCTGCCGGATCGCATAGAGTTCGAAGGTGTTCGTGACGCCGGCCTGGTAGCGCTCCCGAGTGAGTTCCGCGCGCTCCCGCAGCAGATCGACGTTGTCCTCGGCGATGGCGAGCTGCCCTCGCGCGGAGACGACTTCGAGATACGTCGAGATGGTGGACGCGATGACCGTGAGCCGCACGGTCTCCGCATCGGCCCGGGAGGCCAGGAAGTCGCGTACCGCCGCCCCGGATTCGTTGCGCAGCCGGCCCCAGAAATCGAGTTCGTAGCCGAAGCCGAGCGAGGCCGAGTAGGTCGTGAACTCGAACCGGTCGGGGAAGTCGAAGCTGAGCCCCGGGATCGGGCTGTCGCCGCCGTCATCCCCGTCGCCCCCGAACTGCGACCCCAGGCCGGTGTTGGCGGGGGTGCTGGACCGGTTGCCGTTCGCGTCGAGCGTCAGCGCCGGGAAGAGCGGCGCCCGCGCGATCCGGTACCGGTGCCGCAATTCCTCGAGCCGCGCGACGGCTTCGTGCAGGTCGAGGTTGGCGACGAGCGCCGTCTCGATCAGGCGGTCCAGCGTCGCGTCCTCGAACGCGCGCCACCAGTCGCGGGGCTCGTGCGCCGCCTCGGCCGGGGGAGCCTCCGCATCGTACGCCGCGGGCAGTTCGGCCACGGTGGCCGGGAGCCGGGGCCCCGGCGCGAACGAACACGCGCCCGCCGCCGTGAGAACTGCCGCGAGAAGAAGAAACCCTCCGGCTCGGGGGACACCGCGCACGCCGATCCCGGAGACCGCGATCCGGGAGACCGCCGTCGCCGCGCTCACGCGAGTTCCCCCTGCCGGACGCCCGGCCGGATGCCCTGCCCCACGCCCTCCGTCGGCCGCAGGCCGGCGAGCAGGAGATCGACGATGTGCGCTTTCCGTTCCTGCAGGAAGCGGTCGAAGTCCTCCACGGCCCGGGAGTGGAAGAGGCGCACGGTCGGGAGGGCGACGAACGGAAACAGGCAGGCCGACACGATCGTAAGCAGCGTGTGCCGGAGGTCGATCTCCCGGATCTCCCCCGCGCCGACGGCCGCGCGCAGCCGGTCCTCGAGCAGGAGCCCCGGCACCTCTTCGCGCGCTTCGATGGCGGCCGCGAGGTGCCGCTCCAGGATACCGCCGCCGCACAGGCATTCGTTCAGCATGAGGCGGGCCATGTCCTGATGCTCGTAGATGTAGTCGATGTAGCCGTACACGAACGCGCGCAGGCTGTCCTCGACCCCCTCCTCCGCGCGCAGCGACTGGCTGAGTCCGGCCATGAACTGCCGGCATCCGTGCTCGAACACGGCTTCGTAGAGCTGTTCCTTGGTGCGGAAGTAATAGTGCAGCAGGGCGCGATTGATCCCCGCGTGATCCGCGATCTCCTGCAGTCGCGCGCCGTCCCGTCCCTTGCGGGCGAACACGGTCAGCGCGGCGTCGAAGATCCTCTGCTCGGTATCCGGCGGTCGGGTGGCGGCCGGAGCTTGAGGAACCATCACGATCCTCGCGTTATCCAAATCGTTTAACAGTCTTGTCAAGAAGATTCGGACCCTAGTCACGGCTCGTACCGGACGCAAGTTTCCCGCGGGCGGGATGCACCGCCGCCCGAACGCGGCAAGGCTTTGGCCACGCACCGTTGGGACCCGCAGAACCGATGGAGGATCCATGAAGCCAGGCATCCGGGTGTACGGCACGACCGTTCTCGCGCTACTCGCGTTCGCGGCGGTGCCGCTGCGGCTGGGCGCGCAGAGTGCGCCGCAGGTCGCGCGCTCGGCGGACGGGGTCGTCGTCGCGGCGCAGCCGCTCGCCGCGGCCGCCGGGGCCCGGATGCTCGAACTCGGGGGGAACGCCGCGGATGCGGCCGTCGCCGCCGCGTTCGCGATCTCCGTCGTCGAACCGAGCATGAACAGCATCGGGGGGCGCAACCAGATCCTGATCCGGACGCCCGACGGGGGGGTCGCGGGCATCGACGGGACGACGTCCGTCCCGCTCGGATACGACCCGGCCACGGCGCCCCGCGCCACCTACGGCTATCCGACCGTCGGCGTGCCCGGGTCGGTCGCCGGCCTCATGCGCCTGCACGAGAAGTACGGATCCCTCCCGCTGACGACGATCATGGCCCCCGCGATCGATTACGCGGCGCACGGGTTCCGGCTGCTGCCCGGCGAAGCGCGCCGCCAGGCGGGATCGCGCGACCAGGTGGCGGAGTCGGAAGGCGCCCGGCGCTACTACCTGAAGGCGGACGGGTCGCCCTACCTCCCCGGCGACCGGCTCGTGCAGTCGGACATGGCCGAGACGCTGAGGACGATTTCCCTCGGCGGCGGCGACGCCTTCTACCGCGGGGAGATCGCGGGCCGCATCGCCGACGACATGGCGGCGAACGGCGGCTTCCTGACCCGCGAGGCGCTGGCGGCCTACGAAGCGGAGGACTCGCGCATCGTGCGCGGATCCTACCGGGGGTTCGAGATCGTCGGTTCCGACATCCCGGCGTCCGGCGCGATCGCGATCCTCGCCCTCCAGATCGCCGAGGTCTTCGATCCGGACGGCATGAGCGACGAGGCGTGGGCTTCCGTCATCGCGCAGTCCCTCGCCCTCGCCATGGCGGAATACCGCCGGCCGAGTTCCGACTCCTCCGCCGTCCGCGTGACGTCGAAGGCGTTCGCCCGTCAACTGGCGGAGCAGGTCCGTGCGCCGGTGGAGGCTGCCATGGAGGGTGCCGCCGGCGGTCCGGTCCCGGACCTGTCGCCGCTGTATCTGCCGCCCGAGGGCCATACGACGCATCTCTCCGCCGCCGACGGAAACGGCATGGCCATCGCGCTCACCCAGACCATCGGCCCCGGCATGGGCGCGAAAGTCGCCACCCCCGGACTCGGCTTCCTCTACGCCGTGACGCTGGGCGGCTACCTGGGGATCAGCGAGCCGGGCGAGCGCGCGCGGTCCGGCATCACGCCCTTCATGGTCCTCGACGACGGCGAGCCGTTCCTCGTCCTGGGCGCCGCCGGCGGCATCCGCATCATCTCGGCGGTCGTCCAGGCCGTGACCCGCGTCATCGACGACGGCCTGGCGCTACCCGCCGCGCTCGCCGCCCCGCGCGTGCATCCCGACATGGGCCCGGACGGGCTCGCGGGCTTCTCCGTGGAGGCAGGCCCCGAGGACGGCTGGTCCGGGACTTCGGTGGAGGAATTCCGGGAGATGGGATTCGAGATCACGCCCACGCCGCGGCAGGGCGCGTTCGGGCGCATCCACGGCCTGCAGTACGACGCCGCGACGCGCACCTGGATCGGCGCCGCCGACCCCGACTGGGAGGGCGCCGCCGTGGCGCCCCGCCCGCAGGGGCCGACGGGAGGTCGGGACTAGCGGCGCGAGGCCGATCCGGCTGGCGTCCGGCCGGACGCTAGTCCGACTGCATCCCCGGGCAGCCGGCCGCCTCGGCCACCGCGCGCGCGATCAGCACCTGCGCGAGGTGGACGCGGTACTCCGAGCTTGCATTCTCATCCGCCGGAGGCGTCTCGAGTTCCGACACCTTCGACGCCGCGGCGAGGATCTGCGCCTTCTCGGACGCGCCGGTCAACGCTGCCTCGACCCCGGGCGCCCGCAGCGGCGTGCCGCCCATGTTGGTGAGCCCGATCGCGGCGCCCGCGATGCCGGATTCGGTCCAGTTCACGACCGCGGCCACGCCGACGATCGCCCAGTCCTGGGCGCGGCGCTGGAACTTCCGGTAGGCGCTGCCCCAGCCTTCTCGCTTCGGCACCCGGACGCCCGTCACGATCTCGCCATCGGCCGCGGCCGACATGAAGGGGCCGACGAAGAAGTCCGCCGCCGCCACCGAGCGCGTGCCGCCGCGCCCCGCGAGGCTGATTTCCGCGTCGAGCGCGAGCAGCGCCGCCGGCAGGTCGGAGGCCGGATCCGCGTGCGCGACGGAACCGCCGAGCGTGCCGCGGTGCCGCACCTGCGGATCGCCGATCCCCTCCGCCACCTTCGCGAGGAGGCCGCTGCCGCCCGTGAGTTCGGACGCGCCGGCCACCTCGTGGTGCGTGGTCAGCGCGCCGATGACGACCGAGTCCCCATCCGCGTGCACGCCGCGTAGTTCGTCGAGACCGCCGATATCGACCAGCAGGGAGGGCCGCGCGAGCCGCAGGCGCATGAGCGGAAGGAGCGAATGTCCGCCCGCCAGCGGCCGCGCGTCCTCGCCGCCCGCGGCGAGCAGGCTCAGCGCCTCGTCGAGAGACGACGCGCGCTCGTAGTCGAAAGACGCGGGGATCATGCCTCACCTCCCTGGGCCGCCTGAATCGCTCGCCAGACCCGTTCCGGACTCGCCGGCATCGGGACGTCCGTCACGCCGAGGTGCGAGAGCGCGTCCACGATCGCGTTGATCACCGCCGGCGCCGACCCGATCGTGCCCGCCTCGCCGATTCCCTTCACCCCCATGGGGTTCGAGGTGCTCGGCGTCACCGTTCGATCCGTCTCGAAGGACGGGAACTCCGCCGCCGACGGCACGAGGTAGTTGACCATCGACGACGTCTCGAGCGTCCCGTCCTCCGCGTACGTCGCTTCCTCGTACAGCGCGGCCGCAATCCCCTGCGCCACGCCGCCGTGCACCTGCCCGTCCACGATGACGGGATTGATCACGGGGCCGCAGTCGTCCACCGCGATGTAGCGGACGAGGTCCACGGCGCCCGTCTCCGTATCCACCTCGACGACCGCCACGTGTGTGCCGAAGGGGAAGGTGAAGTTCGGCGGATCGTACACGCAGCTCGCCTCGAGCCCGGGCTCGGAGTCCTCCGGCAGGCTGTGCGCCGTCCACGCGGCGAAGGCGAGTTCCGGCATCGACTTCGTGCGGTCGGGCACCCCCTTCACCGAGAAGGTCCCGGCCTCGTACTCGAGGTCCTCCGGCGCCACTTCGAGCAGGTGCGCCGCGAGTCCCCTCGCCTTGTCGACCACCCGGTCGCACGCGTTGTGCACCGCGACCCCGGCCACCGCGAGGCTGCGGCTCCCGTAGGTGTTCATCCCGTGCGGCGCCACGTGCGTGTCCCCGTGGAGGACCGTGACATCCTCGTACGGAATCCCGAGCGCGTCCGCCGCGATCTGGGACCAGGAGGTCACGTGCCCCTGCCCGTGCGGCGAACTGCCCGTCACCACCTCCGCCTTTCCGGTCGGCAGCATGCGCACCGTGGCCGCGTCCCAGCCGCCGGCGCCGTACTTGAGCGAGGCCAGCACCTGCGAGGGCGCGAGCCCGCAGATCTCCACGTAGGAGGAGAACCCGACCCCGATCTGCTTGCTGCCCCCGCCTTCCCGGCGCTCCGCCTGGTCGCTCCGGAATCCGTCGTAGTCCAGCAGTTCCAGCGCGCGGTCGAGCGCGGGCTCGTAGTCGGCCGAGTCGAAGGCGAGCCCGCCCGGACTCTGCACCATGTCGCCGGCCGGGAGGAAGTTGCGGCGCCGGATCTCCGCCGCGTCCACGCCGACCTCCCGCGCGAGCGCGTCGATCGCCCGCTCGATGGCGTAGGTGGCCTCGGGCCGGCCCGCGCCCCGGTAGGCGTCCGTCGGGGTCGTGTTCGTGAACACGCCCGTGCATTCGAAGTGGTACGCCTCGCCGCCGTAGCAGCCGCAGTAGAGGAAGGCGCCCAGGAGCGGCACCCCCGGCGCCACGAGCTGCAGGTAGGCGCCCATGGCCGCGATGATGTTGACGCGGTATCCGAGGATGTCGCCGTCGGAGGTCGCCGCGATCTCGATCTCCTGGACCTGGTCCCGGCCGTGGATCGTCGCCAGGTATCCCTCGCTCCGGCCCGCGACCCACTTGACCGGCTTCCCGATCCGGCGCGCGAGGGCGATGCAGAGCGCCTCCTCCGCGTACACGTTGAGCTTCGAGCCGAAGCCGCCGCCCACGTCGGAAGGCGCGATGACCCGGATCTGGCTCTCCGGGATGCCGAGGGTGAGCGCGAACAGGACTTTCGCCACGTGCGGGATCTGCGTCGTCGACCACACGGTGAAGTCCCCCGTCGAGGGGACGGATTGCGCGACGACGGCGCGCGGTTCCATCGCGTTCGGGATCAGCCGCGGCTGCGTGTAGCGCTCCTTCACCACGACGTCGGCCTTCGCGAACGCCGCGTCCACGTCGCCGTTGGTCAGCGGCCACGTGTAGCTCTTGTTGTCATCGAACGACTCGTGCACGCGCGGCGCGTCGTCGGCCAGCGCCGCCTCCACGTCCACGACCGCCTCCAGCACCTCGTAGTCGACTTCCACCAGTTCCGCCGCGTCGAGCGCCGCGTTGCGGCTCGTCGCGACTACGACCGCCACCGCGTCGCCCACGTAGCGCGCCACGTCCTGCGCCACCGGCCAGTGGTCGGGGATCCGGATGTCGTCGGTCACGGGCCACGCCATGGGCAGTCCCGCGGCCCATTCATCGGCGAGGTCGGCCCCGCTGTACGCGGCCACCACGCCCTCCGCGGCCTCCGCCTCGGAAACGTCGACCGAGTTGATGCGCGCCGAACCGTGCGGGCTCCGCACGAGCGCCGCGTGCAGCATGCCGGGCAGCGTGAGGCCTTCCAGGAACGTGCCCTGCCCCGTGAGAAGCTTGGGATCCTCTTTCCTCGGGACTCCGCCGCCAACGTATTTTTCAGCCGTCGCCATGTTCTCTCTCCCCTCCTCTAAGAGCCCATGTCGTCGGCGGCCGCGAGCACCGCCTTGACGATGTTGTGGTAGCCGGTGCACCGGCAGAGGTTGCCCTCCAGCGCGAGCCGGACGTCGTCTTCCGTCGGCGACGGGTTCTCATCCAGGTAGCCCACCGCCGCCATCATCATCCCCGGCGTGCAGAACCCGCACTGCAGGCCGTGGTTCTCGTGGAACGCCCTCTGCACAGGGTGCCAGTCGCCGTTGCTCGCGAGCCCCTCGACCGTGGTCACGTCCGCGCCTTCCGCCTGCACGGCGAGCACGGTACACGACTTCACCGACTGACCGTTCATCAGAATCGTGCAGGCGCCGCACGAGGACGTGTCGCAGCCCACGTTGGTGCCGGTCAGTTCGAGTTGTTCGCGGATGAAATGAACGAGCAGGGTGCGGGGTTCGACGTCCGCCTCGTGCCGAACCCCGTTCACGGTCATGGAGATGCGCTTCATGCGGCCACTCCTGATCCTGTGCCGGCGGGAGCGCCGGCGGAGCTCCCGGAACGGGACTCATCCGGCCGCCCGTCGGCCGGGGGGATTCAGTCTAGAACGGGTTGCGGGGCGGGTGCAACCGGGTCCGGCCCGGGAGTCGGCGGGAGCGGTTAGCGGGCGGGGTCCGGCGACGCCGTGTCGAGGGTGAGGGCGACGCGGAAGCCTGAGCTGCCGCCGACTTGGGGGTGGTCGTCACGAACGTCGGCGGTGGCCAGAATGTTCCCGCCGCTGCGCCACGCCGAGCGCACGGTCCAGCTGAAGGCGCGGAAGTAGCCGCCCCGCCAGGTGGGGCGCATGCAGCGGCCCTCGCTCCAGTGATGTGACGCTTCGCGGACGGGCGAGCCGTCGGTGGGCACCTCGTCGTAGGTGGCCGTCCAGCAGTCGGCCGCGAGTTCGGACACGTTGCCGAGCATGTCGTGCAGGCCCCAGGGATTCGGCGGCAGCGAGCCCGTGGGCGCGGTGGATCCCACCTCCCAGTCGAGTCCGCACTCCTCGCACATCGCGTGTCCGCTCCCGAGCTCGTCTCCCCACCAGCGGGCGGTCGTCGTGCCGGCGCGGGCGGCGTATTCCCACTCGGCGCTGCTCGGCAGCCGGTACGGGCGGGCGGTCTCCTTCGCCAGCCAGGCGAGGTACATCTCGGCGTCGAGGTAGGAGACGTGGATCACGGGACGGTCTCCCCGCCCCCATCCCCTGTCGGTGGGCCGGTAGTCGCATCCCCCCGCCGCCACACAGCGGTCCCACTCGTCGAATGTCACCTCGTACTTGCCGATGGCGAACCGGTGTCCGAACTCGATCTGCACGCGGGGCCGCTCCCGCTCCCGGCTGAACTCCGGCCGCTTCGGCTCCCGGTCGAGCCCCAGGCGCCGGTCCTCGCCCTCGGCGCGCCCCATCATGAACCCTCCGGGCGGCAGTTCCACCATGATGGGACAGAGGTCGCAGTCGCTGAACTCGCGCAGGCCCGCCGGGTTGGGCTCCGGGGGACGGCGGAGCGGAGCCGACGCCGCGGCGGAGGGCGACTGTCGGGACCCGCCGCGCAGTACCGACCCGATCCGAGGGGACGGGCTCCCGGCGGCGGGCCCGCGGCCGTCGGGGGCGCCCGTCCCGCCCGCGGCCGCCGCATCCGTCCCGACTTCATACAGCGACACCCGGATCTCCCCCGTCTCCAGCACCGGCCGCACGGCCACCAGCCGCGACGGCGATGCGAAGCCGACGGGGATGGCGGGGATGGCGAGCGTCCCCAGGTATCCGCCTCCGGCTCCCATCACATCGATGACCTCGGGGAGAAGCCCGCGCGTCCGCCGCGACACCCACAGGCCGCCCGCCGGATCGGGCGTGAAACCGACGATGGGAGACAGCACCTCCTCGTATCCGGTGGCGTCGACCACTTCTCCAGCCGTCACCCCGCACTGCCGCATGAGGCTCCCGTACGGGCCCGGACCGAAGGAGAGCGATGCGATCGCCATCGCCCGCGTGACCGGGATTGCCGGGGCCGCCGCCCGCCGCACGCTGGCGAAGACCTCTCCCCGCGCGTAGCCGTCGATGCGGAACCCGTCCCCGTTCACGAACCAGAGCGTGTCGCCGCGGCTTGCCCACACCGCGTCCGGCGCGAACACCTTCGGCGCGGGCATGGACGCGCACGGCAGTTCCATAAGCGACAGTTCCCGCCGCACGACGTGGACCGGTTCGGCTCCGCGCGGCGTGTGCACCGCCAGCGTCTGGTCCATCGACATGTCCTGCGTAGCCGACCCCACGGTCGCGAACCAGTCCGCCGCCGCGCCCTCGCCGACCGCGAACCCGGGTCCCCAGTAGCTCGCGGGGAGCCGCTCCTCGCCGGCGAATCCTCCGTCCCGCGACCAGCGGCTGAGCACGCCCCGCCTCGCATCCAACGCCACGAGCGTCCCGCCCGGCGCCAGCGTCAGCGCGGACACGCCCCGGAACTCGCCCGGACCCTCTCCCGCCCGTCCCAGTTCCTCCACGAATGCCCCCGCGCCGTCGAACACGGCGACCCGCGCGCCCGTCACGTCCGCCACGTAGACGCGCCCGGCAATCGGATCCGCGGCCACCCCCCAGGGGAGTGCCGTGAGTGCGCTGTCCGGGGTCATGAGATCCGCGATGTGCACCGTCCCGCCCGCGAACGGCGCGTCGGCGGACGCGTTGTCGGAAACCGCCACCCCTGCCGAGTCGCGGCGCGAGAGGCCGCCGAGACCTTCCTCCGGCTCTGAGGCGCAGGCACCGATCACGAGGGCGAAACCGGCGGCGGCGAGCGTCGGGATCCGCATCGGCGCGTTACGCCGCATCGCGCCGGCCGGCCGCGTACTGCAGGGCGAGCCAGGCGATCGACGCCATGCCGAGGATGAGGAAACCGACGATGGACGAGCCCAGGGCGACCTGGATCCCGCCCCACGCCAGCCCCGCGTTTACCTCCCCCGCCCGCGAGATGGCTTCCGCCGCCAGCCAGACGCCGACCAGGGATCCGAGCACACCGAGGCACGCGGCGAGGGCGCCGAGCACCAGGATGGAGTGGATGCGCAGACCCGCCGGCGGGGCTCCCGACGACCGGAACCGGTCGGCCGTCGCGCGTCCGATCTGTACCAGCATCAGGATCAGGACGATCCAGATCGGATACTGGATGAATCCGAGTGATTCGATGAAGGACATCGCTACCTCCGCGTCGATGAGGTGGGTGAGAGCCGCGAGGCGAAGAACGCCGATATGCGGTGCTCCATCGTTTCGTCGTCGATCAGGCGCGGTGTGATCGCGAGCCAGCCGAAGAGCCCGAAGATGGCCGCGCTCAGCCCGAGCGCGGCGTGGGAGACGATGCGACCGACGGCGTCCCACATGGCGGGCGGCGCGAACTGTTCGGCCTTCAGCGCTCCGAAGGCGCCGTAGACCTCGCGGGCGGCGCCCAGCGCCCCGAGGGCGACCGCGAGGACGATGAGCCCGATCTGCCGCTCCCACAGCCGGCGCCGCAGTTCGGGCCGCAGGTCGCCGTCGATCCAGAGACGCTTGGCGGCCCGGGTCCAGTTCGCGGCGAGAAGGGCGACCACGATGACCTGGGGCCAGGCCAGCGCGGCCGCCGAGCCGAGCGGAGCCGCTCCGAGAAGCGTGATGCACGCCACCGCCCCGGCCAGGCCCGTGGCCACGACGATCCCGAGGCGTTCCACCCGGTCGATCCACCCCGCGCCGCGCACCCAGCGGCCCAGAGGCGGCGCGTGCTGCGCTTCGAGTTGCGCGAGCGTCTCCGTGTCCGGCACGACCCGGCTGAGGGCGGCGCGGCGTGCCTGGGCCGGCCCATACCCGCGACGTTCCAGTTCCGCCTGCAGCGCCTCCGCGTCGGCGTCGACCTCCTGCAGCACGTCGAGGCGGCGTCGCGGCGGTACCGCGAGACTCCGCTCGACATCGGCCAGCGGATGCTCAGGCCGCATGGGTTCCCCCGAAGAGTTCCAGCAGCACCCGAAACTGCCGCTCCAGATCCGCCGCCCCCGCCGCGAGTTCGGCCCGGCCGGCGTCGGTCAGCTCGTACGTCTTCCGCCGCCGGCCCTCCCCGCCCCAGGTGCCGCGCACGTGCCCGTCCGTCTCGAGCCGGTGCAGGATCGGGTAGAGCGTCCCGTGCTGAAACGAGAAGGCGCCCCCCGTCCGTTCCTCCACGGAGAGCGCGATCTGGTATCCGTGCGCGGGTCCTCGCTCCAGGACCGCGAGCACGAGCAACTCGTTGATTCGCTTCGAGAGAGTGACCTGCACGATGCATCTCCGCGTCTGTAAATCGGCGTCGAAGGTTCCACGTTCGCCCCGGGCGTCGTCGAACCATGATATAAAGATCATCTTTATATCGCAAATCTGCATACGATGAAGCCGCTGCGGTCGCGGGTATCCCCGGCCAGAACCGTCCGCGACATTGGAGACCCATGTATACGACCTGCATCTTCTGCCACGCCGACCTCAAGCGGAACGAGGCCATCGAGGAGTTCCCCGTCGGGCGCCGTCTCGCCTTCGACGGCGCCAGGGGACGGCTGTGGGTCGTGTGCCGGCGCTGCGAGCGCTGGAACCTCTCGCCGCTGGAGACGCGCTGGGAGGCGATCGAGGCCTGCGAACGCGCCTTCGAGACCACCCGCATGCGGGTCGCGTCCGACAACATCGGGCTCGCGAAGCTCAAGGAGGGCCTCGAACTCGTCCGCGTCGGCGACCCCGTCCGCCAGGAGTTCGCCGCGTGGCGTTACGGCGACCAGTTCGGCCGGCGCCGCAAGCGGGCCATGCTCGTCACCGGGGCTGCGGCCACCGCCGTCGGGGCCCTCTGGGCAGGCGGCGTCGTCTCCCTGGGCGGACTCTGGATCGGGACCAGGATGTCGCAGCGGTGGTACCGCAACCGCGTGATCCTGCGGACCCGGGATCAACGCGGCGTGCCGGTTCGGGTCCTGCGGAAACACCTCTACACGTCCTGTCTCATACCGGACGATGACGGACGCGGCTGGGGCCTGGCCGTCGATCACCTTCCCGGCCGGGAGGGAGGGAGAAGGCGGAAGACGATGATCGTACACGGACGCGAGGCGCTCGGGCTCGCCGGACAGCTGATGGCGCAGGCCAACCGGCGCGGGGGCAAGAAGGACGAAATCCGCGGGGCCGTGCGCCGCATCGAGCGCGCCGGCCATCCGGAGGCGTTTCTCCCGGAAGCCGCGGAGCTGGCGCAACGCGCAATCCGACGTTCCGGCTTCGTTACTCGCGGATCTCCCTCCTCCGGGAACCGCCGCCGGGTGGACTTTGCCGCGAGAGAGATGGAAAAGCTCCGGAAGCCCCTGCCGGGCTCGCTCGCCGGCCTGAACCCGGGTCTGCGGCTGGCGATCGAGATGGCGACGCACGAAGAGACGGAGCGCGCGGCGCTCGAAGGGGAACTGAAGGAACTCGAGGCGCGGTGGCGCGAGGCGGAGGAGATCGCCCGCATCGCCGACAACCTCTTCGTTCCGGACAGCGTCGAGGATTTCATCGAGGATGAGCGCGCGCGTCCCGGCAGCGACCCCGCGCGACCCGACGCCGAACCCGCGCGTCCCGACGTCGAACCCGCAAACGCGGCGAAAACCTGATGTATACGACGTGCATCTTCTGCCACGGCGACCTCGCCCGGAACGAGGCCATCGAGGAGTTCCCGGTCGGCCGCCGTCTCGCCTTCGACGGGGCGAAGGGACGGCTGTGGGTCGTGTGCCGGCGCTGCGAACGCTGGAACCTCTCCCCGCTGGAGACGCGCTGGGAGGCGATCGAGGCCTGCGAACGAGCCTTCGAGTCCACCCGCATGCGGGTCGCCTCCGACAACATCGGGCTGGCGAAGCTCAAGGAGGGCCTCGAACTCGTCCGTGTCGGCGACCCCGTCCGCCAGGAGTTCGCCGCATGGCGCTACGGCGACCAGTTCGGCCGGCGCCGGCGGCGCGCGGTGCTCGTCACCGGGGCCGTCGGAGCGGCGGCGGGCGCGGTCGTCGTCGGCGGCACGCTCGCCGGATTCGCGATGGGCGGCATCTTCCCGGGGCTCTTCCAGGGGGCTCAAGCCTGGTATCGCGACCGCGTCCTCCTCCGTCTCAGGGACGAGCACGGCGACCGCATCCGCGTCCAGCGAAAGCACCTCTATACGTCCCGTCTTGTGCCGAGCCCCGACGCCTCCGGCTGGGACCTTCGCGTGGATCACATTCCGGGCTGGGGCAAGTGGGACAGGACGAACAAGCGCAAGAACCGTCGACACACGATGATCGTGCACGGGAGTGAGGCGATCGGCCTCGCCGGTCAGCTCATGGCACACGCCAACCGGCGCGGCGGCGCGCGGAAGGCGATCCGCGACGCGGTCGAGCGGATCGAGGAGGCCGGACATCCGGAGGCGTTCCTTCCCGGGGCGGCCAGGCGCTCGATGCGCGACTTCTCCGGCTCGGGAAAGGCGGATCTCGCGCCGAAGAAGGTCGAGAATCTCATGAAGCCCCTGCCGGGCACGTTGGCGGGGCTCAAGGTCGACATGCGGCTGGCGATCGAGATGGCGACGCACGAGCAGGCGGAGCGCGAGGCGCTGGAGGGGGAACTGAAGGAACTGGAGGCGCGGTGGCGGGAGGCGGAGGAGATCGCCCGCATCGCCGACAACCTGCTCGTCCCCGAGAGCGTCGACGGCTTCATCGCCAGCGAACGCTCGCGGGTCGACGACGACCCGGCCAGGGGCACCCGAACCGGCTGACGGCCGAGGCCGGCTGAAGGCCCCCGGCCGGCTGACGAGCCTGTCCGCCGCTTCCCCCGTTCCCTATCCTGCCGCATGAGCGAGAAGAAACTCATCGTCGTCGGCGACCGCGTACTCATCGAGCCGCTGGAGGGCGAGGATCGCACGAACGTCGGGCTCTACCTCCCTCCCACGGCGATCGACAAGCAGGCCGTGCAGGCGGGGACGGTCGTGGCCGTCGGCCCGGGGACGCCGGTCGGTCCGCCCGCCGAACTCGGCGACGAGCCCTGGAAGATCGGCGCCACCGAAGCCCGTTATCTCCCCATGCAGGCGCGGCCGGGAGACTACGCCCTCTTCTTCAGGAAAGCCGCGGTGGAGATCACCTTCGAGGACACGCAGTACCTCGTCGCGCCGCAGGGCGCGATCCTCACCCTCGTCCGCGACGAGGACGAGGAAGCCTCCGACGGCTTCGACCCCTCCTTCCTCTAGCCGCGTGGCGGGTTAGCGGTCGACGGGGCCGATACGGTTGGGGCGCAGGGAGTGGCAGTTGACCGCCCAGGACGTCGCCCGGGCCTGAATCGAGGCGCCGCCCGTGGGAGACGCGGCGGCCGCCTGCCCCCGTAGCCGCGCCACCGCGCGTCCGACCATGTCCCCGCGACTGCGACGCAGCGCCACGGCGCCCCGCACCTCGGGACTCGACCACACGACCCAGAGGGTGTCGGCCCGCGTGAACCAGCGCGTCTCCATACCGGAGAGATCTCCCTCGCCCTGCCCCTCGCCCGCGAGAGGGACGGCCTTGTAGGCGGTCATCGCCCTCCCGTACGCGTCGACGGAATCGGCGAACAGCATGAGCGACCGTACGACGGGGGGGTCGGATTCGGGAGGCTCGCCGCCCTCATCCGCGAGCCACGTATCGAACTGGAGATGCCGACAGCCGAGGAAGTCCCACAGGCGCAGGTCGGCAGGTGCGGGAGGCGGCGGAGGCGGCTCCGCCTCCCGGAAGCGGAACCAGATCGAGACCCAGACGAAGATGACCGACAGTCCGGCCACCGCCATCCATCGTTTTGTTCTCAGCTCACACCTCCGGCCGCCAGAATCGCCGCGGCAAACCTAGTGTCGCCCTCGTCGCCGTGCATACGCCCTCGGCGCCGTGCACACGCACCTCGGCGCCCCGCGCAGCTTTGTCGTTCGGGACGGGTGACGGTAGAATATCCTCCGATTCCCCGCCGTTTCCCCCCAACCGCGCGTACGCGGAAGTCGAGGCCTGCTTGGCGCCCCCGCCCGGGAAGATCAGGAACATTGCGATCATCGCCCACGTCGATCACGGGAAGACGACGCTCGTCGACCACATGCTGCGGCAGGCGGGCGCCTTCCAGTCGCACGAGCGGGTCGCGGAACGCGTCATGGACTCCAACCCGCTGGAGCGCGAGCGCGGCATCACGATCCTGTCGAAGAACACCGCCGTGCGCTGGGGCGAGACGAGGATCAACATCGTCGACACGCCCGGCCACGCGGACTTCGGCGGCGAGGTCGAGCGCATCCTCCGGATGGTGGACGGCGTGCTCCTCCTCGTGGACGCCGCCGAGGGGCCCATGCCTCAGACGCGCTTCGTCACGCGGAAGGCCCTCGCCCTGGGCCTCGCGCCCGTGGTGGTGATCAACAAGGTGGACCGGCCCGACCAGCGCGCCGCCGAAGTTCACGACGATGTGCTGGAGCTGTTCATGGAGCTGGACGCCACCGAAGCCCAGCTCGACGCCCCCTTCCTCTACGCGAGTGCGCGGGACGGCTGGGCAGCGCCCGACAGCGAGGCGCGCGGCGGAGACCTGGAGCCGCTGTTCGAGACGATCGTGGCGGCGGTCCCCTCCCCCGCCGGCGACCCCGAGGGACCGTTCCAGATGCTCGCCTCGACGCTGGATCACTCCAGCTACGTGGGACGCATCGCGATCGGCCGCATCGAGCGCGGCGCGGTGGCCGAAGCGGACCGCGTGGTGCTGCTGCCGCTCGGGGAGCCCGGACCCGTGCCCGCCGACGAGGCGCTCCCGGCCCGGGTGCTCAAGATCTACGGCTTCGACGGGCTGAAGCGGGTCGAAACGCCCCGCGCGAGCGCCGGCGACATCGTGGCGCTGGCCGGACTCGAAGGCGTGGAGATCGGCCAGACGATCACCGACCCCGACCGCAGGGACCGTCTCCGCGGGATCGCCGTCGAACGGCCCACGCTCGCGGTGGACTTCCGGGTCAACGACGCCCCCTTCGCCGGGCGGACGGGCAAGTACGTGACGACCCGGCAACTGCGCCAGCGCCTCTTCCGGGAACTGGAGCGTAACGTCGCCCTTCGCGTCGAGCCCACCGATGCCCCCGACACCTTCTCGGTCTCGGGCCGCGGGGAACTCCACCTCACGATCCTCATGGAAACCATGCGCCGCGAGGGGTACGAGTTCTCCGTGTCGCGCCCCCGCGTCATCCTGCGTGAGGGACCGGACGGGGAGATCCTCGAGCCGTACGAGGAGGCCGTGATCGAGGTCCCGTCCGCGATGGTCGGCGTGGTGATGGAGAAGATGGGGGGCCGGCGGGCCGAACTCCTCTCGATGCGGCCGACGGACCAGGGTCCCGTGCGCCTCGACTTCAGGCTCCCGTCGCGCGGGCTGTTCGGGTACCGCTCCGAGTTCCTCACGGACACGCGCGGCGAGGGCCAGTTGCACCACCGTTTCCTCGAATACGGACCCCGCGCCGGACACCTGGAACACCGGCGCCGCGGGGTGCTCGTCGCGGACCGGCCGGGGACGTCGGTTTCCTTCGCCCTCTTCAACCTGCAGGAGCGCGCCGAGATGCTGATCGGCCCGGGCGTCGAGGTCTACAGCGGGATGATCGTGGGCGAGCACGTCCGCGCCGGCGACCTCGAAGTGAACGTGTCGAAGGGCAAGAAACTCACGAACATGCGCGCCGCCGCCGCGGACGAGAACGTGCGCCTGGAGCCGCCGCGCGAACTGACGCTGGAACTCGCCCTCGAGTTCATCAACGACGACGAGTTGATCGAGGTCACGCCCGACGCGATCCGCCTCCGCAAGCACAGCCTCGACCCGATCGAGCGCAAGAAGGCCATGCGCCGCGCCGCTGCGGAGGCGCGAGGCGACTGACGCGCGCCGTTACGTGGTCCCTCGTGCCGTCCGCGCGTTCCGGGCGTGGAGGGCGAGGACCGCGGCGCCCAGCAGCACGCCGGCGACCCGGGCGGCGGCGTTCGGGACCAGGATGAGGGCGCCCGCGAGCGCGAACAGGGCGCGTTCGGCGGCGCTGCACGCGGCCACCGCGAACCCCTCGATCGCGTACGCGGCGGCCGAGACGAGCGCCACGGTGCAGACGATGGCGAAGACGAAGTCCGTCACGGCGGTGCCCTCCACCAGGATCAGCGCCGAATAGGCCATCATCGCAGGCACGATGAAGAAGCCGAGGGAGAGCTTGACGGCCTGGGTCGCCGTCCGCATGGGCGCCGAACCCGCCACCCCCGCTCCGGCGAAGGCGGCGAGGGCGATGGGCGGCGTCACGTTCGACGTCTGCGAGAGCCAGAAGATGATCATGTGCGCGACGAGGAGGGAGAGCCCGAGTCCCTCCAGCGCCGGCGCCGCCATGACCGAGATCACGATGTAGGCCGCGGTCACGGGCAATCCCATGCCGAGGACGAGCGCCGCGATCGCGATGAAGATGAGCGCGAGCCAGAGCAGCCCGCCCGCCGCCTGCACGACGGATTCGGTGAACTGGAGGCCGATCCCCGTCTGGCCGATTACGCCCACGACGATCCCGGCGGTCGCGCAGGCGAGCGAGATCGGCAGCGCCAGCACCGCCCCCGTCCGCAGCCCCTCGAGGATCGTGCGCCAGCCGACCCGCGTCCCCTTCCGCGCCATCCCGGTGACGACGACGGCGAGGCAGCCCACGGCCCCCACGAGCGGGGGCGAGTAGTTGAGCAGGAGGAGCGCGACCACGAGCCCGAGCGGAAGCAGGAAGTGGACGCCCTCGCGCAGGGTGCGCCGCACCGGCGGCGGGTTCTTCATCCCCCGCAGTCCCAGCTTCAGGGCCATGAGGTGGACGAAGAGGAGCGTGCACCCGAAGTAGAGGATGGCGGGCGCGATGGAGAGGGCGACGATCTCCCGGTACGGCGTGTTCGTGAAGTCCGCCATGATGAAGACACCGGCGCCCATGATCGGCGGCATGATCTGGCCCCCGGTGGAGGCGGCCGCCTCGATCCCGCCCGCCTGCTCCGGGCGGTAGCCGAGCTTCTTCATCATCGGGATCGTGAGCGCGCCGGTCGTCACCGTGTTCGCGATCGCCGAGCCGGAGATGGACCCCATGGCCGCGGAGGCGATGACGCTCGCCTTGGCCGGCCCGCCCCGGAACCGGCCCGCCGCCGCGAAGGCGAGGTCGATGAAGAAGCGCCCCGCCCCCGTCACCTCGAGGAAGGCGCCGAAGAGGACGAAGATGAACACGGTCCCCGCCGCGATCCCCAGCGGCGTCCCGAACAGCCCCGCCCCCGTGAAGATCTGGAAGCGGAGGATGCGTTCGAGGGTGAAACCCCGGTTCGCGATCACGTCGGGCAGCAGATCCCCGAACCCCGCGTAGAGGAGGAAGACGAGACCCACCGCGACCATCACCCAGCCCACGGCGCGCCGCGTCGCCTCGAAGAGGAGGACCACGAACGCGAGACCCGCGACCAGGTCGTGCGTCGTGAGCCCGTACAGGATGTGGTCCACCCCGCGGTAGTCGAAGCCCACGATGACCCACCCGCAGTAGAGGGCGGCCAGCGCCAGGGCCGCGTCGAGCCACAGGCTCCAGCGGGGCGCGGGGCCCTCCCCCGTCCACGAGGGCTTGGCGAGGAAGGTGAGGACGACGACCCAGGCGAGGTGGATGGGCCGGCCGAGCGTGGCCGAGAGCGTGCCGCTCGTGCTCTGCCAGAGCTGGAAGAGGGAGAGTCCGACCGCGAGGGCGAGAATGATGCGCCGCCAGGGCGGCCCCGGGTTCGTCAACGGGCACCGGGTTCCGGCACTTCGTCTCCCGGCGCTCCATCTCCGGGCGCTCCGCCTCCCAGCACTCCGCCTCCCAGCACCTCGTCGAAGTAGCGCAGGGCGCCGGGGTGGAGCGGGAAGTCGCCCACGTCGCGCGCGGAGGGCGGCGTGATGAAGCTCGCCACGCCGGAGATGTTCTCGAGATCCTCGCGGCGCTCAAGCATCGTGCGCGTGAGATCGTAGGCGAGCCCCTCCTCCATCGCGCGGGAGACGACGAGGAGGTTCCAGAGCGTCGGCGTGAGCACCGGCTCGTCGACGCCGCGGTAGACGCCGGGCGGCACCCGGAAGTCGCTGTACGCGGGCTCGGAGCGGACGATCGTCGCGATCTCATCCTCCGAGAAGGGGACGAGGACCATGTCCCGGGAGACGCCGATCTCGACCACGGCGGGCATGCCCACGCCGCCCGCGATGAAGCCGGCATCCAGCGTCCCGTCCTTGAGCCCGTTCGACATCTGGGCGTAGTTGAGTTGCCGCACGGTGAAGTCGGACTCCCCGATCCCCATCGCCTCGAGCACGTTCCAGGCGGTGACCGCATTCCCCGACCCCGGCGGGCCGACGGACACGCGGCGCCCGCGGAGATCGTGCACGGATTCGATCCCCGTGCTCCGGATCGTCACGAGGTGGACGACGTTGGGATAGAGCTTCCCGAGCGAGGCGAGCGGCATGGGTTCCGGGAAGCGCCCCCTGCCGACCAGCGCGGCGGCGAGCGCGTCCGCCTGCGTGAAGCCGACCTCGCTCTCCCCCTTGGCGACCTGGATGAGGTTCGTCACGGAGCCGGCGGTCGTCTCCGCCTTCATGTTCACGCCGTCGACATGCCGCGACCAGATGGAGGCAAGCCCGCCGCCGAGCGGGTAGTAAAGCCCGTTCGTGTTCCCGGTCGCGATGGAGAGCGTCCGCTGCCCTCCGCCCCCGCACCCCGCCGCGGCGAAGGTCCCCAGGGCGCCGAGGCCCCCGACGACGCCGATCACGAAGCGACGCACCGCGATCCCGCGTCGCATCATCCGGTCCGCACAGCCTCTGGCACGCGCATTCGGCCGCTCCGCTCTTGCGTTGCCCTGTCGATCACGCAGCCCTGCTCAACGCTCCCAGGGGGAATCGAACCCGCCTCCCTCACCTTGAAAGGGTGAGATCCTGACCATTAGACCATGGGAGCCAACACGTTAACAGGCGTTTGCCTCCCCTCACGCGCAAGAACAGCGGGTGGGATCGCAGCCCCTTCTCGCGACGAACCTGCCGTATCCTTGCAAATCCGGAATGGCGTGCCGGATTTGCAAGGATGAAATCACGCGTCTTGTCGGCGCGCGCGGGCCAGGGCGACGAGGCAGAAGGCGGCGGCGGAGACGATGAGGCCGATGAGCGTGCGGTCGAGCAGGGCGGGGGCGTCGGCGGGGGCGAAGATGTGGACGGCGCCCAGCGCGGCGAGGCCGGCGCCGATGGCGGCGAGGGCCTCGGGCACGCCGGCGCGGCGGGAGTGCAGGCCGGCGGCCACCGGCACGAAGAGGCTCACGCTCAGGATCGAGTAGAAGATGGTGAGCGAGGCGATCACGCTTTCGAGCCACAGGGCCAGCAGCACGGCGAGCGTCCCGCCCGCGATGGCGGCGCCCCGTGCCACCCGCAGCACGTCTCCGCTCGGCGCCTCGGGTTTCAGGAATCCCTTGTAGAGATCCTTCGAGAGGGACGTCGAGAGCATGAACAGGCCGGCGTCGGCCGAACTCACCTCGGCCGAGAACACCGCGGCGAGCCCCAGCAGCCCGAGCGCCGGCGGCAGCGCGGTGGCGAGGAGCATGGGCAGCGCCTGCTCGCGGCTCGCGAGCGCCGGATCGTAGACGCGGGCGATCATGCCGAGCAGCGTCGGGGCGAAGGCGAACAGCACGAGCCCGACGCCGGCGGCGAGGAGCCCGATCCGGATCGCCCTGGGGCCCGTCGCGCCATAGACCTTCTGCACCAGCCCGGGCGAGATGATGAAGGCGGGCGCGAGGAGGGCGATGTAGATCCACCCGGACCCCCCGCCCCGCCACAGGCTCAGATAGTCCGGCGAGGTGCGCGCGGCGGCGGCCTCGACGGCGGCCCAGCCGCCGATGTCGGACAGCGCCCACGGGATGGCGATCGCGAACCCGGCGAGCAGCACAACGAGCTGGACCAGGTTCACCCAGGCCGAGGCCACGAGGCCGCCGGCGCTGAAGTAGGCGATGACGACGACTCCGCCCACGAGCGCGCCCACCCAGCGGGGGGAACCGGCGACGACCGCGACGATCTCGGCCATGGCGATGAGCTGCCCGGACACGAGGGTGAGCGTGGCGAACCAGAGCAGCACGGCGATCAGCAGCCGGACGGAGCGGCCGTACCGCAGGTCGAGGTAGTCGCCCATGGTGAGGAGCCCGTGGCGCGCGGCCACCTCCCAGATGCGCGGTCCGACCCAGAGGGCAAGCAGGATCGTCCCGATACCGGCCGAGCCGACCCACCACCACGCGCTCAGCCCGTCGCGGTAGCCGAGTCCCGCCGCGCCCACCGTCGTGCCCGCCCCGAGGTTGGCGGCCAGCACGGTGGCGAAGAGCAGCACGGGCCCAAGCTTGCGGTCCGCCACGAAGAAACTCCCCGCCCGCCCAACCCGCCGCCCGATCCACGCCCCCAGCGCCACGAGTCCCGCGGCGTACGCGAGAAGCACCCACAGACCGGTACTCATCCTGTCACCGCAGCTTCGTTAGGCACGACGCCACTCAACGCCTCTCCGGCAATCGGGTGCGTGACGGTGTTCCTCGTTCAGCGGTTCGATACCCGTAGCGGGTGCTGCCATCTGAGCTCGGGAAAGCGCCCGAAATCGGCGTCGGCCGAGATCATCGTGCAGCCGTGTTCCAGAGCGACCGCTGCGTGCTGGGCATCCGAGACCAGCTTTCCGCTGGCTCCAGCGGAACGGCACAGGCGTTCCAGAATCACCATGTGATCGGGGCCGGGGCCAATGATTCGAGCGTTCGGGCGCTCCGTGAGCGAGGATACGAACGCGAATGCCTCGTCGAGGGTGACGGGAGGATCGAACGCCCGCGGGTGGGTCACGATGCGGATGAAGCCGGAAAGGACGAGCACGGATAAGGCGAAGGGTTCCGGTCCGGTGGCCATGCGAGTGACCCACCGAGCGTACGCGTCGTGTTCCGGCGTCGAGCCGTCGATGTGCGCGTAGATCAGTACGTTGACATCAGGAAGGAGCACGGAGGATCAGCGGCGTCCGAAGCGAGCGGCATCCTCATCGGCCTCCAGCGCCCTCGGTCGGTCGAGATCGATGCCGGGACGGGGTCGCGAACGTACCGTCACGAGTCGGAAGGGGGGCGGTTCGGTATCCTCGCGCCGCTTCAGCGCATCGTCCAGAGTTCTGGCGATGAAAGCGCTCACACTCATCCCCTGCGCGGCCGCTTCGCGCCGCACCTGCCTGTTCAGTCGGTCGTCGAGGGAAATCGTCGTTCGCATGGTGTGAAGAGAATAACATATATGCATCACTGCATCAACGTCAGTTACTGGAGGATGCCAGATCTGCCACCGAGGGGAGGCCGGGGAGGCCGGTGGCGGTGCGGACGGCGCGCAGGATCGCTTCGGCGACCATGTCGGCGGCGAGCGCGCCGATCCGCGCCAGGCCGGCGTCGTCCGTGTGCGTGCCGGTGGCGAGGCCGAACAGGGTGTCGCCGTCGCTCGGGGTGTGGGCCGGATAGATCGCCCGGGCGAGTCCGTCGTGCGCCATCTGCGCGACCTTCGTGATCTCGGCCTTCGAGAGGCGCGCGTTGGTCGCCACGACGCCGATGGTCGTGTTCTCGACGGACGCGTCGTCGCCGGGTGCGTCGTCCGGCGACGACGCCTCGCCCTCCCGCAGCAGCGCGCGGGCGTCGGCGAGGCCCGTCCCGTCCTGGGTGCGGACGCCGGCCACGACCTCCCCCGTGGCCGGATCGATCACGTCTCCGACCGCGTTGACCGCCACGACCGCGGCCACCGTGAGCCCGTCGGCCAGGGTGATCGAGGCCGTGCCGATCCCGCCCTTCATCGCGCGGCCGCGGCCGCGGAGCTTCCCCACCGTCGCCCCGGCCCCCGCGCCGACGCTGCCCTCGGCGGGCGCCGCCGTCGTCGCCGCCCGGGCGGCCTCGTAACCGCACTCCGGCCCGGGACGAACGGACCCGCCGCCGATGCCGAGATCGAACAGGATCGCCGCGGCGACGATGGGGACGACGTGGTCCCCGGCCCTGTATCCGACCCCGCGCTCTTCGAGGTACCGGACCACGCCCGACGCCGCGTCGAGCCCGAACGCGCTCCCGCCCGAGAGCACGATGGCGTGGGCTTCCTGCACGCTGTTCACCGGATCGAGGAGGGCGATCTCCCGCGTCCCCGGCGCCCCGCCCCGCACGTCGACGCCGGCCACGGCGCCGCCCACGGCGAGGACGACCGTGCAGCCGGTGGGCCGCTCCTCCAGCGTGAAGTGCCCCAGCGCGAGCCCCTCGACCGCCGTGATCCCGCCCCCCGCCGAAGCGGCTGTCTCCCGTATCTCCTGCGCCACACACCCTCCCACCGCGAGAAACCCGCTGACCGCCCCGGCCGCCGCGAGCGCGACGCCCCGCGCAGAGCGCGGCCCCGGAAGCCCCGGTCTCATCCGCACCGCCATCGCTCCGCCATGTTATCCGGCGAACTCGTACACGAGGTCCTCCCCGGACAGGCCCTCGACTCGCAGCACGACCGCGCCGGGTCCGGGTCCGTAGAACTGCTGATACCGCGTTCTGACCAAGTCGAGGTCGAAGACGCGGGTCTCGGTCACCCAGCGCTCGCACGGATCGCCGTTCGCCTCATGGACGAGTTCCGCGGCAAGCTGCAACGGGTCCGACTCCATGAAGGATTCCGCGATCACCACCGTGAAGATGTGCCTCCGGCAACCGCCCGCGTACGAGACTTCGACGGTCAGCCCGTGTCCGTCCACCGAGGCCGAGTTCGCGACGTAATGATCGTCCCCCCAGTCGCCGCTCCCCGCGAGAACCACGTTGTTCTCCGGCACATCCGGCCCCAGCCCCGACTCGCCGCACCCCGACGCTGCGAGAAGTCCGACGAGAAGCGCAACCGAGACCCTCCCCCGCAAAGGGGAACCCGCGGAACCGGCAGTCGAAAGTGTCATGCGAACAATGTAGCACGGCCTCCCCCGCTGCGTGTCGGCAACGCGGCGCTCCCCCGGCCGGAGTCGGACGGTCACAATATGCTTGCAAGCACTATCTGCTAGCACTAGTTTCCGCTCGCGGGAAACCCGTTTAGAGGAGTGGAGCCTATGGGGAACACGATTACCGTCCGCGACATCGATCCAGGCGACAAGGCCTGGCTTCGCCGGGAGGCCCGATACACCGGCATCTCAATGGAGGAGTTCGTTCGCCGCCTGATTCGCGAGAAGCGGGAGAATACCGCCGGCGAAACGAGACCTTCGCAAGTCTTCGAGAGGTACTTCGGGGCGGAGTACGGGGTGGATCTGCCCGAGCCTTCTCGCCACGGATACAGGCCGTTCGTGTTCGAGGATGAGGGCGGAGGCGAAGCATGAAGCCACCTCTGCGCTGGCTCATCGATACGAACGTGGTCTCGGAGATGATGCGTCCGGCTCCCGACCCCCGAGTGGCTGGGTTTCTCGACGGAATCTGGGCCCAGGGAGTCGGTCTGGCTTCCGTCACGGTCTGGGAGATCCTCAATGGAATCGGCCGTATGGACGCTGGTGGGCGGCGGGAACGGCTGGCCGAGCGGTTCCAGGGCCTTCTGGATGACCTCTTCCGCGAACGGATTCTCGACTGGACCCTCGGCGACGCCCAAGCCTGCGCCCGCATCATGGAATCGAAGAGGCGGCGAGGCGAACCGCTCGAGGACCACCTGCCGGACGCGATGCTGGCGGGCGCGGCCGCGCGTCACGGTCTCATCCTCGTCACTCGGAACGAGCGAGACTTCCGGAACACGGGCATCGAAGTCGTCAACCCATGGGCGGACAGGTCGCGCTGATCCGCCGGCCGCGCCGCATTCCTACGTCTGGAGTTCGGGGCGGTTGCGGTAGTCGTCGAGGGCCTCGGGGTTCGCGAGCGCCTCGACGTTCTTGACGGACTCTCCCAGTACCACGGCGCGCACGGCGAGTTCCGAGATCTTGGCGCTCTTCGTGCGGGGGATGTCCGCCACCTGCAGGATCCGCGCCGGGACGTGGCGGGGCGAGGCGTTCTCCCGGATCTCCCTTCGGATCCGCGCTTCCAGGTCCTCGTCCAGGCTCCGGCCTTCCGCGAGCCGCACGAAGAGGACGACGCGCGTGTCGTTTTCCCACGGCTGCCCGATGACGATGGATTCCAGGATTTCCGGCATCCGGTCCACGAGCCGGTAGATCTCCGCCGTCCCGATCCGCACCCCGCCCGCGTTCAGCGTCGCGTCGGAGCGGCCGTAGATCACCGCGCCGCCGTGCTCCGTCCACTCCATCCAGTCGCCGTGCCGCCAGACGTTGGGATACATGTCGAAGTACGCCGCGTGGAAGCGGCTCCCGTCCTCGTCTCCCCAGAACCCCATCGGCACCGACGGGAAGGGCGACTTGCAGACGAGTTCCCCCTTCCCCGCCGGCATCGACCGCCCCTCGTCATCCCACACATCCACGTCCATTCCGAGCGACGGCGCCTGGATCTCGCCCCGCCACACGGGCAGGAGCGGGTGTCCGACCACGAACCCCGCGCACAGGTCCGTCCCGCCCGAGATCGAGGCGAGGTGGACGTCGGGCTTCACGTCCCGGTACACGTAGTCGAACCCTTCCGGGACGAGGGGAGAGCCGGTGGAGAGCATCGTCCGCACCGAAGCCAGATCGTGCGTCTCCCGCGGGCGCAGGCCCTCCTTCCCGAGCGCATCGATGAACTTCGCGGACACGCCGAGCTGGGTCATGCGCACTTCGTCCGCGTAGTCGAACAGGACGTGCGGCCCGGGGTGGAAGGGCGAGCCGTCGTACAGGACCACGGTCGCCTCGCTCGCCAGCGCCGAGGCGAGCCAGTTCCACATCATCCACCCGCAGGTGGTGTAGTAGAAGGCGCGATCGCCCCGCCGGATGTCGGCGTGGAGTTGATGCTCCTTGAGGTGCGTGAGGAGGACGCCGCCCGCCGAATGCACGATGCACTTCGGGACCCCGGTCGTGCCGGAGGAGAAGAGGATGTAGAGGGGATGGTCGAACGGGAGCCGCCGGAACTCGATCTCCCGCGGACTCCACGGGCCGCAGAAGTCGTCGAACCGCACCGCGCCCGGGATCTCGGATATGTCCGGGTTCGGCTCGGTGTGGGGGACGATGATCACGCGCTCCACCGAGGGGAGGCGGCGGACGATCTCCGGCAGGCGGTCGAGGCTCGAGTAGCGCTTTCCCTGCCAGAAGTAGCCGTCGGCCGCGAGGAGGACGCGCGGTTCGATCTGCCCGAAGCGGTCGAGGACGCCCTGCACGCCGAAGTCGGGCGAGGCGGTCGAGATCGTGGCCCCGAGGCTCGCCGAGGCGAGCATGTACACGATGGACTCGGGCATGTTGGGCACGTAGCCGGCCACCCGGTCGCCGGGCTCGATGCCGAGCGCGTCCAGCGCCTGGGCGAGCCGCGACGTGGTGTCGTACAGTTGCGCCCACGTGAGGTCGCGGCGCACGCGGTCCTCGGCCCGGAAGAGGAGCGCCGGCCCGTCGTCCCGGCGGCGGAGCAGGTTCTCCGCGTAGTTCAGCCGCGCGTCCGGATACCAGCGCGCCCCCGGCAGGCGGTCGAAGTCGAGGACGACGCGCTCGCCGCGCTCCCCGATGACGCCGCAGAAGTCCCACACCGCGTTCCAGAACGCCTCCGGCTCGCGGACCGACCAGCGCCACAGCGCCTCCGGGGCATCGGCGCCCGCCCCGCACGCCTCGTTCGCGTAGCGCGCGAACCGCGCCATGTTCGTCGTCGCGGCGAAGTCGGGATCCGGCGTCCACAGCGGACGTTCCGCGCCCGTCACGCCCGGCCGGCCCTTCCGGCCCACGACGCCGTCATGCCCGTTCCTCCGACACCCAAAAATACCGGAAGGCGGGCGGCATGAGCTGCGCGAGGAGCCACGCGAAGAAGACGAGCGACAGCGTGCCGAAGACCGCGAACCCGATCCCGCTCCAGGCGGACACCCAGTCCGGCGGCACGTAGGTCTCGCCCGGCGCGTGCACCGCCCGGGTCACGCCGACGGCCGTCCCCACCACGTGCAGCCAGAGCACGAGCGCCGCCACCGAGAAGTTCAGCCCGATGAGACTCCAGCGCATGGCCGGCGTATGGAGCGTATCCCAGGCGTCCTCTCCCTCGCGGGTCTGCAGGTGCTCGCTCAGGATCCAGATCATCGCCCCCAGCAGGATCATCGTGTCGATGCCGATCATCGCCCCCATCGCGTGTCCCGTGACGACGTACGTCCCGTGAATCACCGCGTTCAGCGGCGGGACCGAGATGAGGATGGCCCCGAACAGGATCGCGCACGTCCACCACTTCGCCGCCGCGAACGAACCGCGGGCCGCGCAGAAGGCCGGGTCGCTCGGCGTCCGGAGCGCCCGCCACAGGTCGAACATGGCCCGCGCGAGCACGATGATCTCCATCATGCTCACGACGAACGCGATCCACTTCACCGACTCCCGCCCCGGAAGGTGATACGTGTGGTGCGCGAAGTTGGTGAACGAGTTGAGCAGCCCCACCGCGAACAGCATGTACGCGGTCGTCGAGCGCCCGTAGGACGGATCCCCCGAGATCCGCTCGCCGAGGTAGATCACGGAGCCGTAGACGAAGAGGTTGAAGCTGCCGACGAGGGTGCCCGTCGCCTTCCACTGGATCCGCATGTCCTGTACCGGATCGCCGAAGATGCCCGGGATCAGCCACGCGTGCTGCTCGAGGAAGGTGACGATGAAGAAGAGCATCCCCACGCCCCACATCGTCACGTAGACGGGCCGCTCCCAGAACCGCTTCCCGGCGACGCGGAAGAAGTTCCACGCGTAGCAGACCCAGCCCGCGAGGATGAGGAGGGAGAAGAAGGGGTGGAAGCCGACGTACTCCCGGCCGGTCCCGATGCCCATGGCCAGCGTGAGGAGGATCCCGAGGCCGGCGGCCGCCCAGGTCAGGACCTGGATCCGGAGGCGCCAGCGGTCGCCCATCGTCGGCGACCCCTCGTCCTGGAGGAAGCGGTACACGACCGCGACACCGCCCAGGAAGACCCAGGCGGAGGCGAACACGGTGTGGATCGGCCGCAGTTGCCGCAGGTCGAGGCCCACCTGCTGGAACCACGGCGCGAGCGAGGGGATGGAGTAGAACGCGGCGAGGATCCCGCCCACGAGCGTGATCGCGATCGCGATCAATCCGCCGCGGAGGAACGTCAGCACGGCGAACTGGTGCGCGGGGTGGCCGGCCGCGAAGGGCTTCACGGGAACTCCCACCAGGGCAGCGCGCCCCAGTCGAGCCGGCGGCCCGCCGCGAGCGCCTCCGTCGCCGTCTCCAGTTGTTCGCGGTTCGCGCTCAGGAACTCGAGGAACGCGGTCAGCGCGGCCCGGTCGGCGGCGTCCAGCGGCGGCACGGGCGGCGGCATGCCCAGGAGGGGACGACCCTCGGCGAGCACCCGGTCGAGCGAGTCGGCCGCGAGCGACCCGGCCGACCCGGCCGACCCGGCGACGAGCGACAGATCCGGCGCCCCGACGGGCGAGTCGCGGAACGGGAAATGGCACGCGCTGCACGGCCGGATCCGGTAGGCCTCGAACCCGGCGGCGACTTCGGCCAGGCCCTGACCCGCCCCGGCCCCGAGCGCCGCCTCGATCGCGCGCTCGAACGCCGCCTGCGCCCCCGCGCCCTCCCCCGGCGTCCCCATCCGAAGTTCGCCGCGACCGATCTCCGGCCGGTCCATCTCGCGCAGGAAGGCCGCCATCGCCGCCGACTCCGCGTCGCTGAACCCGAGCGGCGGCATCTGCCCGCTCCCCACCGTCAACAACGAAACGAGCCGGGTCGAATCAACCCGGCTCGCGGCGTTCGTCAGATCCGGCCCGAGGAATCCCCCCTGACCGTAGAACTGGTGACAGGTTTGACAGGCATGCGCCTGCCAGAGCGCACGCCCCTCGCGCGCCGCCTCCGACAGCGGCTCGCTCCGCGCGTCCGAGTACACCAGCCCCGTCTGGACTCCGAAGGAGAGCACCAGCACGGCCAACAGCAGCTTTTTCCGGGCCGGCGTAAACATGGGAGGCGGTTGCGGGGGCTGAAGTCGCATGATCTCGAACCCGCGGATGATCTTCGCGCGGGGCGGCAGTCGTCAAGGACGCGGCACAGCTTTCCGTCGCGGGGGTATGCTCGGCAAACCGTTCAAGTGGAGGCCACGATGTTGCTCAGGATCGAAGAAGGAGGCCGGATCACGCTCCCGGCCGAAGTACTGGAATCGCTCGGCGCCCAGCCCGGCGACCGCCTTCGGCTGGAGGAGGGTCCGGACGGCTTTGTCCTGCGTCCGCTCCGGATCGACTTCTCACGCTTGGCGCCGCTACGTACCCACGTGCGCCCGGGAACCGAGCCGTTCGACGTCCACGCCTTCCGCGCCCAGCCCCATGATCCGGCGCTACGGGATTGACACTTCCGTGCTAGTGCGCCGGGCGATGGCCACCCTCTCCCCCGCTCCCGGTTGCTCTACCGCGCCGCCCTGACGTTCCCACGGGAACGTCTCCGGCGCCAGCGCCCCGGGGCCGCTCGCTATCGGCCGGTTGGGGTGTCGACCGGGTCGGCCGTTTGTGGTTCCACCAGCATGTTCAGGTCCAACCCCGGCGGCGACGACTTTAGGTAGACGATGTCGAACTTGCGGGCGAAGTCGACGATCTCCTTCTCCTCAAAGGAAACGTCGAAGAACACTTGATAGCGCGAGCCCTCGGGTAGCGCGGGAGTCTCGGCGAGTTCCGCCAGCAATCGCTCCTGTTCCTCGGGTGTCGGCAGCGGAGCGTCGCCGTCAATGCGCATTGGCAGCAAATCGGCTGGGCCGCCCGCGACCCACCAACTCCAACTCGCTTCCTCCGCCTCGCCACGGATCGGTGGCGTCTTGACGACCTGCCGGGGCGCGTCGGTCAGGGTGGCGGCCGGAAGTTCGGTTTCGGTCGGCGAAGTCGGCTCGCTGCAATAGACCAGTCCCAGGACCAGCGAGGCCACCAGGCCTCCTCGCAACGCCAAGCGAAGTGCCTGCGAGGGGGTCGCAACGGGCTTGTTGGTGATGATCATTCGAAGTCTCCTCTCAAGCGGTCGTGTTCGTCGACCGTTGTCGGCGGCGCTCGCAAATGCCGGCAGGCGAGGCGCCCGCTCGGTACGCAGTCGGTCAATCGCCCGCACGAGCGCACGGGCGTAGTCGCGCGGTACACAGTCGAGGGCGCTCACCGCCAGAGCATCGGAGCAAACCTCCCCGGCCGCACGAAGTTGCCGCCGTGCCCACCATGCCACCGGGTTCCACCAGAACACCGTGCACGCGACCCACTCGAGCCAGCGAACGACGTGGTCGCGCCGTCGGACATGTGCCAGCTCGTGCGCGACGATGCACCGTAACTCGGCCTCTTCCAGTCCATCGAGGAGGGTAGACGGGACGAGAACGTGAACGGTGGCTCCGCTCCACCACACCATCGGGGAAACGAGCGCGTCCGTCACGCGGATCGTCGGAACTCTCTCGAGGCCCAGTGGGCGGGCGATGTCCCCCGCCATCCGCTGTAGCTGCGCGGGGGCTTCGCGCGAGGCTCCCCTCAGAGAGCGGCGGAAGCGTTGCGTCCTCACAATAGTCCAGCCCAGGACCACGACAGCGCCCAAGAACCAGAGCAAGACGAAGCCCAACCCTCCGTAGGCCGCGAACCACCCTCCGTCAACTTCTCCGTCGGGCACATCGGACCGGGGGTCACCGATGGCCACGGTGAATGGGTGGGTGGCGTCACGCGACGCGATGTCGGCTGGTACGGGGGCCGAGGGTTCGGGCTGCAGGACCGGGACCCCGATCAGTGGCGGGACGAGCAGCGCCGCGAGCAGGGTGAGACAGAGCGCGTGACACAGGCGCGGTCGCTCGTTTCCCCTTGCGGCGAACCAGACCGCACCACCGAGGACCATCGAGATCGCGAGCTTGCTGCCGGCGATCTGCAGGGCGAGGTCGGTCATTGCTCCTCCAGCAGCCGGCGCAGGCGTTCCATGTCAGCGTCGGAGAGTTTCCGTTCCTCCACCAGGTGCGTGATCATCGGCACGAACGAGCCGCCGGTGACCTGATCCGCCAGGGCCTCGAGACGGCCGGCCGCGTAGGCCTCACGGCTGACGCGCGGCGTGAACAGGTGGGCCGCGCGGTCGCTGTCCCGGTCGATGAACCCCTTGTCCTCCAGCCGTTGCAGCAGTCGCTGGATCGTTCCGTGCATCGAGTTGGCGGCGTCCGGGTAGAGGTGTTCGCGCAGCAGGCGCGCCGTCTGAGCGCCCTGTTGCCAGAGCCGCGCCATGACCGCGAGTTCGGCGTTCGCCAGCTTCGGTACCGTCATCGACAGATCTCTCCGTTGACAGTAAACAACGACATGTTGTCGTAGAATACGACACGATGTCGTACACGTCAAGTGAGGAAGGGTTCCGAGGCGTTCCCGCGGGAACGTCTCAGGTCCTGGAGGGGCTTCGGGCGGGGGTCAGTTGATGCGCTTGTCGCGGCCGGTCCATTCGCGGTCGCGGAGGATGTACTTCTGGACCTTGCCGGTGGAGGTCTTGGGGAGGGGGCCGAACTCGATCGCGTCGGGGCACTTGAAGTGGGCGATCCGGTCGCGGCAGAACTCGATGATCTCGCCTTCCGTGGCGTCGGCTTCCGGCTTCAGCGTGACGAAGGCCTTGGGGCGTTCGCCCCATTCGTCGTGGGGGATGGCGATGACGGCGCACTCCAGCACGGCGGGGTGGCGGGCCACCGTCTGCTCGACCTCGATGGTGGAGATGTTCTCGCCGCCCGAGATGATGATGTCCTTGGCCCGGTCCCGGAGTTCCACGTAGCCGTCGGGGTGCCACACGGCGAGGTCCCCGGAGTGGAACCAGCCGCCGCGGAAGGCCTCGTCGGTGGCCTCGGGCTGCGCGTAGTAGCCCTTCATGACGATGTTCCCGCGCATCACGACTTCGCCCATCGTCGCGCCGTCGCGCGGCACCTCCCCGCCCTCCTCGTCGACGACCCGCATGAGGTCGGAGGTGACGAACCCCTGGCCCTGGCGGGCGAGCAGCCGGGCCTGTTCGGCGGGCGGGCGCCCGTCCCAGTCCGCGTGCCATGCGCAGGTCGCGGTGGGGCCGTACGTCTCCGTGAGACCGTAGGCGTGGATCGGGTGGAAGTTCAGCGCCTTCAACTGCTCCAGCAGGGTCGGCGAGGGCGGCGCCCCCGCGATCATCGTCCGCACCGCGTGCTCCAGGGGCCGAGCCGCCGGATCGTTGACGAGCATGATCTGCACGGTCGGCGCCCCGCAGTAGTGCGTGACGCCCTCCGACTCGATCAGCGCCCAGATGCGGCCGGGGTCGACCTCGCGCAGGCACACGTGCGTGCCGCCGATGGCGGTCACCGCCCATGTGAAGCACCACCCGTTGCAGTGGAACATGGGGAGCGTCCAGAGATAGACGGCGCCCGGCGTCATCTCCATCTCGATGAGTTCCCCGATCGCGTTCAGGTACGCGCCGCGATGGGTGTACACGACGCCCTTGGGGCGGCCCGTCGTCCCCGAGGTGTAGTTCATCGAGATCGGGGCTTCCTCGTCCGCCGGGCCGGCCGCGAGCGGGGGCGGCTCCTCGCCCCCGCCGAGAAACGCTTCGTAGGGATCGCTGGGCGCCCCGGTGTCGTCGATCCGCACCACCGTCACTCCGTTGCCGTTGCCGCGCAGCGCGTCCCCGTCGATGAGGCCCTCGAGGGCCCGGTCGACGAACAGGTAGCGCGCGCCGCTGTGCTCCAGGATGTAGGCGATCTCGCCCGCCCCGAGCCGCGTGTTGATCGCGACCAGCACCCCGCCCGCGGCCGGCACCCCGTAGTGCGCTTCGAGCAGGGGCGGCGTGTTCGGCGACAGGAAGGCCACCCGATCGCCCGGCTCGAGTCCGGCGCGGAGCAGCCCCGCCGCCAGCCGCCGCACGCGAAGCTCGAACTCGCGGTAGGAGTAGCTCCGGCCGCCGTGCACGACCGCCGCCTTGTCGGGGTAAACGAACGCGCTCCGCCGCAGAAACTCGAGCGGCGTGAGTTCGGTCCGGTACGGGCCCCTACGGCTCACTCGCCGCCCGTGCCGCCGGCCTCGGACAGGAGCCGTCGGTACACGTCGCGGGCCTCTTCGAACTGGGCGTAGACGTGGTCCTGCTCCGACTGCGACCGCCAGCCGGGCCACTCCCGCGCCTGGCGTTCGAGTTCGTCGATCCAGTCGAGGCCGTACTGCGCGCCCGCCGCGTCGCGGATCGCCGCGCCGCCGACCGTGAACCAGACGGGGTTCGTGAACCCCTGCGGGTAAGCCGCGTCGAGCGGGAACCGTTCCTCGGGCTCGCCCTCGGCCCGCAGGTGGATCCAGCCGCTTCCGTCGATCTCGACGTCACCCGCGTAGGACGCCGACAGGCGGTCCTCGGAGAGTTCGAGTTCGAGGACGTCCTCGCCGTCGCGCACGAGCCAGGCCCGGGTCAGCGGCACGATCGACCGCACGCTGGCCTCCACCTCCACGCTCGCCGCGTCCCCGCCCAGGTCGAGGACGGAACCGGGGATCGCCCCGTTTACCGTGAGTTCGACGAGCGGCCCGTTCGTCACGAACGCCGCGGCGCCGCGCAGGCCCTCGAACCACCCGTCGGCCGTCAGGCGCCCGTCCGGCGGGCGCACGTACGTTCGCATCGCCCCCACGAGCGGCGTCGCGTGCAGGTTGCTGATCGAGTCCTCCCCGCCCGTGGCGCAGACGCGCACGTCGTTGCTCCACAGCGCGTAGAGCGGGAAGAAGCCGGCGCGCTCCGCCGTGGACCACTCGAGCGCGTCGCTCGTTCCCAGCACGGCGTCGACCATGAACCCCTTCCCGCCCATGAGCCCGAACGTGAGCGGGTCGACATCGCCGAAGTAGGGGTGGACGTAGCCCGTCGTCGCCCCCTGGTCCTTCGCCTTCCGCATCATGTCCGTGTTCGACGGATAGAGGCTCTCGATCGCCGTCCCCTCGTATCCCGTCGTGAAGGGTGAGATGAGGTGGTCGCGCATCCCGAACATGAACACGTGCCCGTAGAACGGCGGCCGATACTCCTGCCCCACGATGACGACCATGTCCTCGGTCTCCGCCGACACCGGGTGCTCTCCGCCCCCGGGCACGAAGAACTGGTGGTCGAGGATCCGGTTGTCCTTGTTCGCCACCTGCTCGTTCACGATGTCCTGGTCCTCCGCCGCGGACATGAACATCAGGTTCTCGAGCGTGTTGTGCAGGTTCCCCGCATAGTTCATATGCACGTGCGTGGAGCCGTTGTGCCAGCCGTCCGCCGAGAGGTCCGCGAACCGGTGCAGCGTGACCTCGAGCGCCACCGTGGCGTCCGCCTCGAGCGCCACCTTCATGCGCTGCGGCTCGATCTCGAAGCCCTTCACGATGGTGAGGTCCGCCTCGCCCGGCGGGAGGGCGACCGTGAACGTCCCGTCCGTGTGGAAGGCGGGATAGCGCCCGCGCTGGCCGATGCGGGCGTACTCGTCGGGCGGGCCGTGGTACTTGCCGTCCGGCCCCAGGAGCGTGACGCGCGCCGGCACGGGATCCCGCCCGCTCGCGTCCGTGCGCACCGTGACCGAGAGCATGCCCGTGGGCCCCGCGTAGGTGCGCTCGCCGATCTCGATCCGCCGCCGGCCGCCGCCGTAGGTCTCGATGAGTTCGAGTTGCGGGAGGCCGCCCTCGTTCGTGATGTAGGCGATCGTCTCCCCATCGGGCGACCAGCGCGGGTGGAAGGCGTCGTGCTCGAAGAAGGTGAGCTTGTACGGCTCGCCGCCCTCGGTCGGCTGCACGTACAGGTTGTTGAACTGGTCCGCCGCCCCCGCCGTCGACGAGTAGACGAAGCGCCGGCCGTGCAGCGACACGTCCGGCCGCGTGCGGTACAGCGTCTGCTCCCGCAGCACCGTCCGTGCCTCCCGGATTCCGTCCGCGCGCGCCGGCACCCGGATCACATTCCCCGAGCCCAGCGGCACGTCGCGGTTCGAGACGAGGAGGAGTTCCTCGCCATCCGGCATCCACGCGGGCGACAGGTGCATGTCCATGGGCCCGAAGTAGAGCCGGTTGTTCCCGTAGGAGTTGTCGCTCGTGACCGCGATCTCGGGCCCCGCCCAGTCGCCGTCCGCCACCTCCCGGATGTAGACGTTGAAGAACCCGTTGGGCGCGCTCGACACGTAGGCGATGCGTGTGCCGTCGGGAGAGAACACGGGATCGGCGTACACGAAACTGTCGTCCGTCAGCGCCCGCGTTTCCCCCGTCTCCGTGTCCAGCACCTCGAGCTGGATCCGCTCGCCGCCGTAGTCGGCCGTGTACGCGATCCACCGGCCATCGGGAGAGTAGGAGGGGGACGAATGGTACGTGCCCCCGCGGGTGAGTTCCGTCGCGTCGCCCGTCTCCACGTCTACTTCCCAGACGGAGCCGGCCATCCCGACCGCGATCGACTCGCCATCGGGCGACCAGGCGGGGAACCAGGGCGTCGTTCCCGGCGCCGGCGGCAGGTAGTAGTTGTGCATGTAGTTGCCGCCGTGCCGCACGCCGGGATAGCCGCCGAACGCGGGCGGCGGCTCTTCGGCGAGCAGAGGCGCCACGGGCCGCGCCGAGGCGGACTCGAGCAGTCCGGGCGCGCCGGACACGCCGGGCGCGCCATCGCCGGGTTCACAGCCGAGGATGACGCTGACGGAGAGAACGAGAACGGGAGCGGGGCCGATACGCATCGCAGCTCGCAGGTCGAGGGATCGCCGAACGGAACCCCAACTTGCTCCGCGCCGACGGCCCCGCGCAACGCGGTCAGGCGCCTTGTGTTCGGGGCCCGCGATCAGGCCCCGTCTTCAAAGTGGCGGCTCAGGCTCCGGGGGGGCGGTAGGAGACGCCTCGGGCGACGGCCTCGTCCACGGTCTCGGGGTCGATGAGCACGGTTACGGAGACGGTCAGGGCCCCCGCGGCGGCGATGTTGAGCGAAAGTGTCGTGGCCGCGGTCGCGTCGGGAAGGTCGGCGATCATCAGGAGGTCGTCGTCGCCGAAGGCGTAGTAGAAGCCATCGAGCTTGCCGCCCGCGCTCTCCACGGTCTGGCGCAGAGCCTCGCGGCGGCCGGTGCCGCCCTCGGCGATCAAGCCCTTGAGACCCGACTGCGTGTAGCTCGTCCGGAACATGTACTTGGCCATGGTTCTCCGTATCCGTTTGGTGGTTCGGTTCGGTTTGGAAGGTTGCCTGTCGCTCAGCAGGTCAGGCAGTTGTTGTTGTTGTGAGAGCCCAGGCTCTCGAGGAGCGCGACGGTCTCCGGGAAGGGCGAGACGCGCTGCACGGGGCCGTTCGCCATGTCGGCCGTCGTCTGGCCGCGGCGGCTGACGACGGTGACGTCGCCTCCCACTTCCACGAGATAGAGTATCATCTCGTTGTCTCCGCGCGAGGCCGCGTTGTGCAGCGCCGTGTAGCCGTTGTGGTCGCGGGCGTTCACGTCCGCACCGAGTTGCTCGACGAGGTATTTCACGGCAGGTATCCAGCCTTCGGGCGTGTGGCGGTGTGCGTTGCCCGCGAACCCCTCGCCGTAGCCGACGCCGGAGGCCGCGTGGATCGGCATCACGCCCGGCCCGCCCGGGGGCACGGGCGGCAGCCCCGAAGCGTCGGGTGCGTTCGCCCGCGCCTGGTCCGCCGCCTCGGCGGCCTCGATCAGCCTGTCCCTCACGTCCGCGGTGAGATTGTCGAGGTCCTTGTCGGGGAACTCCTTCCGCTCCTCCTCGGGCAGCTGCTCGCGAATGTCCTGGAGCAGCTTGAGGCGCTCCTCCTGCGGAAGTTCCACGTAGGTGGAGTCGCGCAGCGCGTTCAGCGCCTGTTGCCGCAGGAACTCGTCCGGCGAGAGCCGCTGGCGCCGCGGCGGCGCCTTGGTCGGGATGTTCGGGTCGGCCCCGTATTCGACGAGGAGCTTCATCGCCTCGACGTCCGTCGCGTAGGCGGCGCGCCAGAAGGCGGTGGCGCCGTTGGTGTCGACGAGGCCGCAGTTCCGGTTGCCGCAGCCCGTGTAGACCATGTACCACGGATGCCGCGTGATCCGGTGGTTGGCATCCGCGCCCGCGTCGAGCAGCGCGCGCGCCACTTCCAGGTAGTTCGCGCTCTGGAGCGGACGCTCCTGCGGTTGCGGGAACCGCGTGCGCGGCTGCCACCGGGCGTTGATGACGGCCCACAGGGGCGATACCCCGTTGAGTTCGGACGCGATGTTCGGGTCGGCTCCGCGCTCGAGGAGCATCAGCACGAGGTCGAACTGGCCGTTGATCGCGGCCATCACGAGCGGACTCGTGCCGTCCGCCGCGCTTACGAGGTCGATGTCCGCGCCGCCGTCGAGGAGGGCGACGGTCGATTCCACGTACCCCTGGCGAACCGCGTGCAGGAGCGGCGTCAGGCCGCCGATCTTCTCGACCGGAGGCAGAAAGAGACGACTGAAGTCGTTCTCGTCCTCTTCCTCCTCCTCCTCTTCCTCGGGGAGGCCCTCCGCGTAGATCTCGCGTCCCGCGCGCACGGCGGCCTGCAGTTCGCCCGGCGTCGGCGCGCGTGCCTCGTCCCCCTCTCCGGTGAACGCCTGGAGCACCTCCGTCTCACGCTGGCGCGCCAGGCGGTCCAGCTTTTCCTGCTCGATGATGTCGATGACGAGCGACGTGAGGTCGGGGTCCGCACCGCCCTCCAGGAGCGCGCGGATCGCAGCGGCCCGGTTGCCGGCGGCGGCGAAAGTGAGCGGCGTCTGGCCCCACTCCGCCTCGACCGCATCGGGGTCCGCGCCCGCGTTGAGCAGCACGGCGACCGCGTCGGGGTCTCCCGCCGCCGCGGCGAGGTGAAGCGCCGTGGCGCCGCTGTTCGCGGTCAGCGCCATCACGTCCGATCCCGCGGCGATGAGGCCGCCGAGGATCGCCGCCGAGCCCCGTCGCGCGGCGAGGTGGAGCGGCGTGTAGTGCCCGATCCGCGTGACGGCCGCCACGTCGGCCCCGGCGTAGATGAGCATGTCGGCGAGTTCCGCGTCGCCCCTGTCGGCGGCCCAGTGCAGGGCGGTCATCCCGTCTCCCTGCGCCGCATTGACGTCGAGCCCCTGTCGCAGGAGTTCCCGCACCGTCTCGACCTCGCCGCGCATGGCGGCGTCGGCGACGGGGGAATCGGGCGGCCCATGGGGAGGCACATCGGGCAGCGAATGGGGCGTCCCCGCCGAAACGAGGACGGCCGCGCAGAGAACCGCGAACGCGTGCCGGAGCCTGCCTGCCCGCACGGTCAGGTCCCCGCGTCCGTCGTGGCCGGGTCGGCCTGGTTGAGCGCCATCGGGCCGGTGCTGTCGCCGAACTCGTGCATGTCGTCGACGCCGAGCCCGTGCAGGACGGAGAGCATCGCGTTCGCCATCGGCGTCCCGTCCGGCGCCTTGATGTGCAGGTTGCCCTCCAGCATCCCGTTCCCGTGGCCGAGCAGGAAGAGCGGCGCGCGGCGGTGGTTGTGCAGGTTCGCGTCCGCCATCGGCGAACCCCACAGGACCACGCTCTGATCGAGCAGGCTCTCCTCGCCGTGCATCGTGTTCTTGAGCTTGTCGATGAGGTACGGGAGCTGCCCCACGCGGAACTGGTTGATCCTGTTGAACTCCAGCACCGCCTCCTCCCGGTTCCCGTGGTGGGAGGCCGGGTGGAAGGGCCGGTCCGACTCGCTGTCGGGGAAAACCCGGTTCTGCGCGTCGCGCCCCGTCTTGAAGGAGATCACGCGCGTCATGTCGGTCTCGAGGGCGAGCACCTGGATGTCGAACAGCATCTGCATGTGCTCGGTGAACGAGTCCGGCACGCCGGCCGGCGCCTCGGGCAGCGCGCGCTCCTCGCCGCTCGAGTTCCGTCCCTCGACCATCTGAATCCGCCGCTCCAGTTCGCGCACGTTCGTCAGGTACTGGTCCATGCGGCGCGCGTCCTCCGCGCCGAGGGTGCGCTGGACGGAAGAGATCTCGCCCGAGATCCAGTCGAGGATGCTGCGCCGCGTGGCCCGCCGCGCCGCCCGCTCCGCCTCGGTGCCGCCGGCGCCGAACAGCAGGTCGAAGGCGACCCGCGGATCGCGGATCATGGGCAGCGGTTCGGTCGGCGACGCCCAGCTCAGCGAGTCGGTGTACGCGCACGAGTAGTTGTACGTGCAGCCGCCCGCCTGATCGAGGTTCTCGATACAGAACTGCATCGACGGCATCGGCGTTTCCTGCCCGAAGCGCTGCGCGTAGATCTGGTCCATCGACGTGCCGCAGAAGATGTCCGAACCCTGCGTCTGCTTCGGATGGGCCTGCGTGAGGAACACGGCGCTCGAGCGGAAGTGGTCCCCGCCGATCTCGGGCGGCGTGAACGCTTCGGCGTTCCGCACGTCCGTGTTGCTGATGATCGTCAGGTGCTCGCGGTACGGCCGCAGCGAGACGAGCGCGCTGTCATCGATGATCTCGAATTCGCGTCCCGCCTTTTCCGGTGCGAAGAGGAACTTCGTCGCCCCGTGCTCGCGGTTGCACCCCGCGAGGCCGTGCACCTCCTCGATCGCGATGAGCCGGGTCCCCGTCCCCTCCGTCAGGCTCTTCGCGCCCGTCGATCCCCACAGACGGCCCGCCGGAACCATCGCGTCGAGGAACGGCAGGGCGAGCGTGGCCCCGACACCCCGAATGAAGGTCCTGCGAGGCAGGTGCTGTCCGGTGATGAATTCCATGTCTTCCCTCTCGGAACGTTCTTCCCTCTCGGAACGTCGGACCGCCGCCCGGCCGCACGGGCCGTCTAGCGCCGGTCTTCGGAAACCTCCTCGGAAACTTCCTCTTCTACCGCGGTCGCGGGCATGGCCCGCTTCATCCTGAAGGCATCACCGTTCACGACGCCCATGATCAGCGACGAAAGCCTGTAGTCGTCCTCTTCCGCGTCCTCCACGATCGACCGGATCCAGGGCTGGTCGTAGTACTCGACGCGGCGGCCGAGCCCGTACGCGGCCAGGTTCTCCGTGAAGTTCCGGAGCAGCGGCAGCGGGCGCGTGAGGAGCGCGTCAACGAGCTCGGGCGGCGTCTGGACGGGCGTCCCGTCATAGAAATCGCCGCGCGTGTCGAGCGGCATCCCGTTCTCACGCAGGCGCCACTTGCCGGTCACGTCGAAGTTGTCCAGCGCGAGGCCGATGGGATCCATGAACCGGTGGCAGGACCGGCACGCCGGACTCGCCCGGTGCATCTCCATCCGCTCGCGCGTCGTGAGCAGCCGGCCGTCCATCGACTCTTCCGTCTCGTCCAGGTCCGGCACCCCCGGCGGGGGCGGCGGGGGCGGCGTCCCGAGCAGCACCTCCATCACCCACTTCCCGCGCAGCACCGGCGATGTGCGGTTCGCGAGCGAAGTGAGGACGAGGACGCTGCCGTGGCCGAGGATCCCGACCCGCTCGTCGTCCGGATAGCTCACGCGCTGGAAGTCGCGGCCCGCCACGCCCTCGAACCCGTAGTGCCGAGCCAGGCGCTCGTTCACGAACGTGTAGTCCGCCCGGAAGAAGTCGAGCAGACTCCGGTCCTCGCGGATGAGGCTCTGGAAGAGGAGTTCCGTCTCCCGCTGCATCGCATCCGCGAGGTTCTCGTCGAAGTTCGGGAAGAAGTTGGGGTCGGGCCGAACCTTGTAGAGATCCTGCAGCCGCAGCCACTGGGACACGAAGCGTGAACTCAGCGCCTCGGAGCGCGGGTCGGCGAGCATGCGGCGCGCCTGGCGCTCCAGTTCGCCGGGATCGGACAGCCGTCCCCCGACCGCCGCGGCGCGCAGTTCCTCGTCCGGCGGCAGGCCCCAGAGGAAGAACGAGAGCCGCGAGGCGAGGTCGATGTCCTCCAGGGCGTAGGCCTCTCCGCTCCCGACGCCCTCGGGCTCGCGCTCGAGCCGGAGAACGAAGAAGGGGCTGGCGAGGACCGCCTCCAGGGCCAGGCGCACGCCGATTTCGAACCCGCCCTGCTCGACGCCCAGATCGTAGAACGTCATCAGGCCATCGACCTCGCTCGGCTCGAGCGGGCGGCGGTAGGCGCTGCGCGCGAGGTCGGTGATGATGCCGCGGGCGCAGGGCCGCTCCTCGTCGGACGACGTGGGACGGCAGGTGAAGATGCGCTTGCGGATCGGCGACTCCGACACGCCGGTCGGGTTGTGCGGCCCGCCGATGATGAGGTCCTGCAGGTGCGGCAGCGTCGTAACCCCGCCCCCGCCCGAACCGCCGCCGGCGTTGGACCACACGTGCGGCCGGATCAGGTCCTCGTACGGTCCCTCCTGACGCCGGATGAAGGCCGCGGAGACGCGGTGCTGGCCGGCGCGGACGAAGACCGGTTCCGTCTCGACGGGCGTGAAGCCGCGGTCATCCGCCCCGCCGCCGCGCCGCGTGTAGTGGAGGAGCGCGACCCGCTCGCCGCCGATCGAGATGTCGACGTCCTGCATGCGGGAGTTCGCGCCGGAGGTGAAGACGAGCGAGAAGGTGTACTCGCCGTCGGCCGGGAACGTGTGCTCCACGACCATCCCGCCGCGCGTCCCGAACGGAGCCCCCTCCACGTGGTCCCACGGGTGCTGCGAGACGTACTGCGAGTTCTTGTACGTCGTGTTGACCGGCGGAGCGTTGCGGTCGCCCACGGCCATGCGGCTGATCTCCGCCGCCGCGTTCAGGTAGGCGTCGAGCAGCGTCGGCGAGAGCGCCTGCACGTCGGCGATGTTGTCGAAGTTGGCGCTCATCTGGTCGTTGGGGAGCCACTTCCCCGCGTCGACCTCGAGCCCCAGCAGATCCCGGATCGCCCGCTCGTACTCGGGGCGGTTGAGCCGCTGGAAGGTGCGGCCGCCGGGGTTCGGGTTCCGGGCCGCCGCGTCGTCGACGATGTCCTCGAGCGTCACGACGAGTTCGAGGAGTTCGTCCTCCGGCGGGCGGCGCACGCCGGGCGGCGGCATCATGCCGGCGCGCAGCTTGCGGATCATCTTCTCGGCCGTCTCCGCCTGCTCGTCCGCGGCGTCCACATCGAACGACTCGAGGGTGAGGTTCCCCGCCAGGCGCCGACTGTTGTGGCAGTTCGTGCAGACGCCCTGGACGATGTCGTTCGGCCCCGCCGCGACGGGGGCGGCGTTCGCCGGAGATTCCGCCGGAGATTCCGCCGGGGATGGGGGCGGGGCGGGCGCGTGGACGAACTCGGCGACGGAACCGACGCCGGGCTGGCCGGCGGCCCCCTCCACGGCTGCGGCGGACACGATCCGGCCTTCCTGCGCGGCAAGGTTCGCGGGGACCCCGAGAACCAGCGCCAAGGCCACGCCGACGGTGCGGATTGCCATCGTTCTGTACGCTTCCTGTCCGAACATTTGTGACCGCTTTTTCAGCCGGTTCGCCGCCGGTTCGCCATCGGCGCATTAAAAGATGTATCCGCATAACACGCTAAGCGCGGCACCCGCTGTGAGGCAAGCGGCGGGAGCCCGTTCAGCGGTCGCGCCAGCGCACCGATTCGGGGGCGATTTCGTCCACCGTACGGGCGCCGAGAAGCGCCATCGTGCGCCGGAATCCCTCGTCGAACCACTTGAGGACGAGATCCACGCCCCGTTCGCCGCCGGCGCCGAGGGCGTAGAAGTAGGCACGGCCCGCCAGACAGGCCTTCGCCCCCAGCGCCACGGCCTTCGCGATGTCGCTGCCGCGGCGGACACCGCCGTCGATCATCACATCGAGCCGGTCCCCGACCGCATCCGCGACCGGTTGCAGCAACTCCAGCGTCGGGGGCGCGTCGTCGAGCTGCCTCCCGCCGTGGTTCGAGATCACGATCCCCTCGACCCCGGCGTCCGCCGCGAGCACGGCATCTTCGACCGTTTGGATGCCCTTGATGACGATGGGGCCGTCCCAGATGGAGCGCAGCCAGTCCACATCGTCCCAGGCCAGCTTCGGATCGAACTGTTCGTTCACGTACTGGGCGAGACCCATGGCGTCGACGCCCCCCGCCCCGTCCCCCGCCGCGCCCGCAGCGTCCCGGCTCACGGCGCTCGAGAAGATGATCGGCTCCGAGGTGAGGAAGTCCCACGTCCAGCCGGGTTTCCGGATCCCGTCCACGAACGTGTCGAGCCCGAGTTGCGGGGGGAGCGTGAAGCCGAGCCGGACGTCGCGCTCGCGCCGCCCGAGCACGGCGACATCGACGGTGAGGAGGAGTGCCTCGTAGCCGGACTCGCGGGCTCGCTCGACCAGTTCCGCGACCAGGCCGCGGTCCTTCCACACGTAGACCTGGAACCACCTAGGCCCCGAACTTGCGGCGGCCACTTCCTCGATCGAGCGGGTGCCGAGCGTGGAGAGGCTGTACGTGACGCCCGCGCGTTCGGCTGCCCGCGCTACCGCAAGTTCGCCTTCGGAATCGGCGATGCGGCTGAAGCCGGTGGGAGCGAGGATGAGCGGCAGCGGGTGGCGCCGGCCGAGGACCGTCACGCCGGGGTCCACGTTCGTCACGTCCCGCAGGACGCGGGGCCGGAACTCGAGCCGGTGGAAGGCGTTGCAGTTCCGCGCCTGGGTGCGCTCGTCCTCGGCCGCACCGTCGATGTAACCGAACACGCCGCGCGGCAGCCGGCGCCGGGCGGCCTCCCGCAGATCCTCGACGCTCGCGCAGCGGCCGAGCCGGCGCGCGACGGGGCTCAGCTCGAACTTCCTGAAGCGGACGACGGAGCGCAGCGTCTTCAGCATGGATGTCTCGGACACCCCGAACGCCGCGCCGAAGAGCGTCCCGCCGGCAAAGCCGAGGATGGCGAGAACGGGAGGCCATATGTCGACGAGGGACGACATCGGGAGCCCGCCCGGCAGCGTGTCGGCGAGGATCTCGATGACCGCCCCGGCGAGGGCGCCCGCCATGGCCCAGATCAGGGCCACTTTCAGGATCCCGCGCGGGTGTCTGCGCCGTTTTTTAGTCTGCCTCCGCATTCCCCCTCCACCCACTCGGAGACGTTCCCGCGGGAACGTTCCGGCGGGAACGTGAATCCTATCCGCTTCCCGGTCCGACCCGGGCGTCGGCTTCGATCTCCACCCGGTATCCTGACCCGATGAGACCCGCCTGGACCAGCGTGTTGGCGGGCCGGATGCCGCCGAAACGCTGGCCGTGCGCGCGGGCCACCGGCTCCCAGTCCGCCAGTTCCGGCACGAAGATCCGGGTCCGGACCACGTCCTCCAGGCGTCCGCCCAGCGCTTCGATCGCCCCCTCGATCTTGTCGATGACGAAGTGCGTCTGCGAGGCGGGGTCGTCCCCGCCGACCAGCCGGTCCCCGTGCGTGGCCGTCGTCCCGGAGACGGCGATGCGGTCGCCCGTCCGCACCGCCCGGCTGTAGCCTGCGAGATCCTCCCACACGGTGCCGGAATCGACGCGCGTCCGGCCGCCGGTCCCCGTCCGCACGGGATACGGCGGCGGAAGTTCGTCCAGGTGATCGCTGAGATCGCCCGCCGCCGTCAGGTAGGGAGGCCGCCGATACTCGTCTCCGCAGTCTCCCGGAACGGGGTCCAGCGACCCGCTTGCCGCCGCCAGCGTCTCCCGGTCCGCCGCGTCGAGCTCCAGCGACGAGAGGCGCAGGTTGTCGGAGATGTGCTCGCGGCGCCCCAGCCGGGCGCCGATGATCACGCCCGCCACCGCGGGCCGGTCGAGGATGGCGCGCGCCGCGACGTTCGCCATCGAGACACGGTGCTTCATCGCCACCGCCCGGACCGCCGCGAGCAGCACCTGGAAGCGCCCCCAGCCGCCCGCCGCCTCGACGAAGCGCCGGTACTTCATCTCGGACCACGTCTTCACGCCGTCCGGACCCGGGTCCTCCGCATCGAACCAGCGCCCGGTCAGGAGGCCGCCGGCCAGCGTTCCGTAGGCAAGGAGCTGGACCCCGTGCCGGAGACAGACCTCGGTCATCGCGCCGGCGGCGCGTCCGTCGAGGAGGGAGTACGAGACCTGGTTCGAGACCACCTCGATGCCCGAGTGGAGCGCCATGTCGAGGTGGACCGCGTCGAAGTTCGTGAGGCCGAGGTGCCGGATCAGGCCTTCGTCCTTCAGTTCCTGGAGGGCGAAGAGGCAGTCGAGCCAGTTCGGATCCGCGTAGCGCCAGGCGTGGAACTGGAGGAGGTCGATCGCGTCCGCGCGCAGGCGACGCAGGGACCGCTCCACGGCCTCGCGCACGGTCGCCGGCGTGTGCGGACCGGGCGCGGGCGTCCACTTGGTGAGAAGCTGCATGTCGCCGTCGCGGTGCGGGGCCCGGGACGCGCACGCGCCGGCGATCTCCTCGGCGGAGCCGTAGTGGTCCGCCATGTCGAAGGTCGTGAAGCCGGCCGCCGTGTAGGCGTCCATCGCGGCCGCCGCGCCCTCGACGTCGATCGGGCCCTCGCGTTCCAGGTCGGCGACCTGCCACAGTCCGGTCAGCACCCGCGAGATCTCCAGGCCGGGAGCCAGCTCCCGGCGCTCCGGCCTACTCAGGCGGCAGCTCGCGGAAGCGGCGGTCGACGTCCACGCCGGAGGCCCGCAGCGTTCCCATCTTGCGGATGTAGATCAGCGATCCCAGCGCCATGACGCCGATCCAGACCGGCGTGGAGTGGAAGTACCACGCCGCGACGTCCGCCGTGAGGTCCTTCCTCAGGTGCGTCACGAGGAACGTCCCCAGCAGCACGATCCCCGCCACGCAGACGCACGTTCGCGGCACCGGGCCGCGGAGCACGCCGAAGTTCGCGGCGATCTCCGGGTTCCGCCACGGGAGGACGAGCACGGAGAGGCACATGAGGAGGAAGTTGACGAGCATCGACGTGACCATGATGTCGACGCCGAGGAAGAAGTCTCCCGCCCATTCGCTGCCGACGATGGCAACCGAGGCCAGCGCGGTCGAAAGAAGGATCGCGGCGTGCGGCGTGCGGTACTCCGGGTGCACCCGGGCGAGGCCCGACGGAAAGATCCGGTCCTCGGCCCAGGCGAAGACGAGGCGCGAGACGGAGAGGATCATCGCCGGCAGGTCGTTGATGAGGGCGATCGCGGCCCCCGCCACGATGAGCACCGTCCACCACGGCGGGAGCACGTAGCCGAGGAGTCCCGGGGCGGTGAGGTCCTGCTCCTGCGCCCGCGCCCACACGAACTCCCACGGGACCGTGTGATAGACGGCGGCCGTGAACAGCAGGTAGTAGGCGCCCACGATGAAGACCGCGAGGCCGATGGCGAGCGGGAGCGCGCGGTTCGGATTCCGCGCCTCGCCGCCCGCCTGAGCGATCGCGTCGAAGCCGACGAAGCTGGCGAAGAGGAGGCCGGAAGCGGCGAGAAAACCGGCCGGGTCGAGCGGCGGGGGCGCGGCCTCCGGCACCGCCACGCCTTCGCTCGCGAGCAGCGCCGCCGCGAAGTCGCCCTGGTCGAACGAGAATCCCGCCACGATGACGATCGCGCCGAGAACGAACATGACGACCATCAGCGGCACCACGGTGCGTTCGTAGGCCCTGAGGCCGCGCAGATTCACCCACGCGAACGTCCACAGCATGGCGAGCGCCAGCGCCACCCGGACCGCACCCGTGTCCAGCGCGCCGGCCAGCCCCGCCATCCCGACCGCGTCCGCGATGTCGCGCAGGAAGGGGACGATGAGATAGGAGACGACCCCGATGACGATGGAGAGGCCGAACCACTGCGAGAAGCTCGCCACGAAACCCCAGTAGGGGCCGAGCGCGCGGCTCGCGAAGACGTAGCTGCCGCCGGCCCGCGGCATGGCGGAAGCGAGGATCGCGTAGGCGAGCCCCGCGAGGACGGCCGGAAGGGCGCCGAAGGCGAACGCCGGGAGCACGTTCTCCGCGATCCCGGGCACGTTCCGCTGGATCATGACGGGGACCACGTTGATCCCCGCCCCCAGCATCGAGCAGATGCCCGTCGCCGCGAGCCCCCACAGTCCGAGCTGGCGCGCGAGCCCGGTTTGGCCCTCCCCGCCGGACCCCGGCGACCCCGCGTCGCCGTTCGCCGGCGTCAGACTTCCTCCCCCGCGAGGAACATCCACGTCTCGACGGCGGTGTCCGGGTTGAGCGACATGCTCTCGATCCCCTCCTCCACGAGCCAGCGCGCCAGGTCGGGGTGGTCCGACGGTCCCTGCCCGCAGATCCCGATGTACTTGCCCGCCTTCCTGCAGGCGCGGATCGCCATCGAGAGCGTCGCCTTCACCGCGGCGTCGCGCTCGTCGAAGATGTCGGCGATGAGCCCGGAGTCGCGGTCGAGGCCGAGGGTGAGCTGCGTCATGTCGTTCGACCCGATCGACATCCCGTCGAAGTGCTCGAGGAACTCGTCGGCGAGCAGGGCGTTCGAGGGAAGCTCGCACATCATGATGAGCTGCAGCCCGTCCTCCCCGCGGGCGAGGCCGTTCCGCGCCAGGAGGTCGACGACGGCCCGCGCCTCGGCCACCGTGCGGACGAAGGGGACCATCACCCACACGTTGTCGAGCCCGATCTTCCGGCGAACCCGCCGCAGCGCCCGGCATTCGAGTTCGAACGCGGGGCGGAAGCTCTCCGACACGTAGCGGGACGCGCCGCGGAAGCCGAGCATCGGGTTCTCCTCGTGCGGCTCGTAGCGGCGGCCGCCGATGAGATCCGCGTATTCGTTGGACTTGAAGTCGGACAGGCGCACGATGACCGGCTCCGGGGCGAAGGCCGCGGCGATCGTCGCCACCCCCTCGGTCAGCTTCTCGACGTAGAACTCGACCGGATCCGCGTAACCGGCGTGCTGGACCCGGATTTCCCGCTGGAGTTCGGCGGACAGGTTCTCGAAGTCGAGCAGCGCCTGCGGATGGACGCCGATCATGCGGTTGATGATGAACTCGAGCCGGGCGAGGCCGACCCCGGAGTTCGGGATGGAGGCGAAGTCGAACGCGCGGTCCGGGTTCCCCACGTTGAGCATGACCTTGAGCGGGATGTCCGGCATGGCGCCGAGCCGGATCTCTCCCTCCTCGAAGTCGAGCAGCCCCTCGTAGACGTAGCCCGCGTCCCCTTCGGCGCAGGACACCGTCACGTCGCCGGCCTCCGCCAGTTGCGCCGTCGCGTCGCCGCAGCCGACGACCGCGGGGATGCCGAGTTCGCGGGCGATGATGGCCGCGTGGCAGGTGCGGCCGCCGCGGTTCGTGACGATGGCCGCGGACTGCTTCATCATCGGTTCCCAGTCGGGGTCCGTCATGTCCGTCACGAGCACGTCGCCGCGCCGGAAGCGCCCGATCTCCGAGGCGGACCCGATGACGCGCGCCTGGCCGCCACCGATCCGGCCGCCGATGCTGCGCCCCTCGGCGAGCACCCGGCCCCGCTCCTTGAGCGTGAAGCGGGAGATCACCCCGCCCGTGCGGCTCTGCACCGTTTCCGGGCGTGCCTGCAGGATCCGCAACGCGCCGTCGATGCCGTCCCGGGCCCACTCGATATCCATGGGCCGCCCGTAGTGGTCCTCGATGAGGAGCGCCTGGCGGGCGAGTTCGTGCACCTCGTCGTCCGTCAGCGAGAAGCGGAGCCGGTCCTCCTCCGGGACCTCGACCGTCCGGACGGACGCGCCTTCATCCCCCCCCGCCGCTCCCGATCCGGCCTCGGACCCGGCCCCCGGTCCGGCGTAGACGAGCTTGATCGCCTTGCCCCCCAGGTTCCGGCGCAGGATCGCGTGGCGTCCCGCGCGCAGAGCCGGCTTGTAGACGTAGAACTCGTCCGGGTTCACGCCCCCCTGCACGACCGTTTCGCCGAGACCGTACGCGCTCGTGATGAACACGACGTCCCGGAAACCGGACTCCGTGTCCAGCGTGAACATCACCCCGCTCGAGCCCCTGTCCGCGCGCACCATGCGCTGGACGCCGACGGAGAGCGCCACGTCGCGGTGCGCGAACCCCTGGTGGACGCGGTAGGCGATGGCCCGGTCGCTGAACAGTGAGCCGTAGACGTGGTGGACGGCGCGCAGCACCGCGTCGGCGCCGCGGACGTTGAGCAGCGTATCCTGCTGCCCGGCGAAGGAGGCCTCGGGGAGATCTTCGGCCGTGGCCGAGGAGCGCACGGCGACGGAGATGTCGTCGCCGGCTCCGAGTTCGCGGTAGGCGGTCCCGACGCGGGCGGCGAGGTCGGGCGAAAGCGGCGTATCGGCGATCCAGCCGCGGATCTCGCGGCCCGCCCGGGCGAGCGCCCCCAGGTCCTCGACATCCAGGGCGTCGAGCGCGGCGTGGATGCGTTCACCGAGTTCGCCCGAGAGGAAGTCGCGGTATGCCCCGGCCGTGACCGCAAACCCGCCGGGGACATCCACGCCGGCGGCGGAGAGATGAGAGATCATCTCGCCGAGCGAGGCGTTCTTCCCCCCGACGGATTCGAGATCGGCGAGTCCGATCGACTCGAATGGCGCAATATACCCGGACACGGCGGCTCCCAACCCCGGCCTCCCGGCGACCCTGAACGGTTGTCTCAGGCGAACTGAAGCGGGAGAATCAGCTTACGATGACCCAGCGAACGGTTTTCTTCGTCTCCGACCACTCGGGCGTCACGGCCGAGACCCTCGGCCACAGCCTGATCGCGCAGTTCGACGCCCTCGACTTCACGAAAATCACCGTACCATTCGTCTCCACCGTCGACAAGGCGAAACGGGCCGCCCGGAACATCAACACCACGGCGCGCGTGCAGGGGTCGCCGCCCATCGTGTTCAGCACCCTCGTGAAGGAGGACGTGCGCGACACGGTGCGCGAGATTGTGGAGGAGACCGACGCCCTCTTCCTGGACTTCTTCGACTCCTTCCTCGGCCCGCTCGAGCAGGAATTCGGCCACAAGTCGCAGCACGCCATGGGCGTATCCCACGGCATCCAGAACTACCGGGAATACGACCGCCGCATAGAGGCGATGAACTTCGCCCTCTCTCACGACGACGGCTCGAACCCGACGGGATACGACCGGGCCGACCTCGTGCTGGTCGGCGTGTCGAGATCGGGCAAGACGCCGACGTGCCTCTATCTCGCGCTCCAGTACGGCGTGTTCGCCGCCAACTACCCGCTCACGGGAAGCGACCTGGAGGAGCGGAAGATCCCACCCCCCCTCTTCGACCACCGCGACAAGATCTACGGGCTCACGATCGAACCCCAGCGCCTCGGGGAGTTGCGGAGCGCACGCGGGATCGGCCGCCGCTACGCCTCACCCCGCCAGGTGAGCTTCGAGATCCGCCAGACGCAGTCGCTGTTCGAGCGCCTCGACATCCCCTTCATCGACGCCACGCGCTGCTCGATCGAGGAACTGGCCAGCCGGATCCTCGACGCGACCCGCCTCGAGCGGCGCACGACATCATGATTCACTCCGACCGGAGGTCCCGCCATGTGTGATTCCCGCAACGATTCGGCTCTCGGCGCCCGACCGGCACCCGCCGGCTCCCGTTTGGCTCCCGCCGGCTCCCGTCTGGCTCCCGCCGGCGTTTTGACGCTACTCGGCCTCGCGCTCGCCGCGCCCGGGGCCGCCGCGCTCCCGCAGGAGGGCGACGTTTCGCAGGCGTGGGACGTGACCGCGCCGCTGGGCGAGACGCGAGAGGTCGATTTCACGACGGACGAAGGGACGTGGATGTCGATCGATCTGGAGCCGGGGGGAGCGTGGCTCGTGTTCGATCTGCTCGGACACATCTACCGGCTTACCGCCGAAGGGGGCGAGGCGGAGGTCCTCACGCAGAACACGGGCGTGGCGGTGAACTATCACCCGACGCTGTCGCCGGACGGGTCGACGATCGCTTTCATCTCCGACCGCGGGGGACAGAGCAACCTGTGGCTCATGGACGCGGACGGCTCGAACCCGCGCCCCGTGTTCGAGGACCAGGGGCTGCGCGCGTGGGAGCCGGCCTGGAGTCCGGACGGGCGCTTCATCGTCGTGCGGCGCGCCTCGACGCGGCGCGGTGGTGGCGGCCCGGCGCCGGGGCTGTGGATGTACTCCCGGGACGGGGGCGAGGGCGTGCAACTCGTCGGCTCGGACTATTCCGGCGCCCAGTGGCCCTCGTTCTCGCCCGACGGAAGATCGCTCTACTTCCACTTCCGGGCCGCGCCTCCCGGACTGGGGTCCGGCCGGCTGGACATGACGCAGGGTCACAAGCAGATCCGGCGTCTCGACCTCGAGACAGGGCGGGTCGACGAGATCACATCGGGGGTGACGGTACAGCAGGGACAGACGTCGAGCGGCGGGGCGATCGCGCCGGAACCATCGCCGGACGGGCGCTGGCTCGCCTTCGCGCGCCGCATCCCGGACGGGACGATCTCGCACGAGGGACACCGCTTCGGGCCCCGCACCGCGCTCTGGCTGCGCGACCTGGAGACGGGGGCGGAGCGCGTCCTCATGGACCCGATCGAGGTGGACATGGCGGAGGGGATGAAGGTGTCCCGCGACCTCCCGGGGTACAGCTGGGCCTCGGACTCGCACTCGCTCGTGGTCTCGGCGGGCGGGAAGATCCGCCGCGTGGACCTCGACGGCGCCGTGACGACGATCCCCTTCACGGCCCGCGTGCGGCGCACGATCTCGGAGATGGCGGGGCGCCCGCAGATGGCGCTCGGCGAGACGTTCAGGGTGAAGTTCCCGCGCTGGACCGCCTCCTCGCCCGACGGGAGCCGGCTCGCCTTCCAGGCGGTGGGACGCGTGTGGATCATGGACCTGCCGGACGGGACGCCGCGGCGGCTCACGCCGAACTCGTTCGAGCCGTTCGAGATGGCGCCCGCGTGGTCGCCCGACGGGCGCTCGATCGCCTTCACGAGCTGGGCGGACGCCGCGCAGGGGCAGGTGTGGCGGGTGTCGGCGGACGGAGGCGATCCGGAGCAACTCACAACGCGGGCGGGGGAATACCTCAACACCGTGTGGAGTCCGGACGGCCGGGACATCGTCGTCACGCGGGGGTCGGGGGCGACAAGCCATGGCCGCACGGTGGCGAGCAACCAGTTCTTCGACTTCGTGCGGGTGCCGGCGGCGGGCGGCGACGCCACGCTGATCGCGAAGGTGGCGCGGCCCTACACGGGCGGGCGTCCGCTCATGCCGCGGCGGCCCGTCGCGCAGGCGTCGTTCGGACCCGACGGACGGCTGTTCTATCCCGAGGCTCTGGGGCCCGATGGCGGCGAGCCGGCGGGGACGGAGATCGCCTCCATCCGCCTCGACGGGAGCGACCGCCGGGTCCACTTCACGCTGCCGGACGCGGACGAGGCGGCGGTGTCGCCGGACGGGGCGTGGCTCGCCTTCCAGGAGGGCGACAACGTGTACCGGATGCCCTTCCCGTACGGCGGGACGGGATCCAACATCGTCCGCATCGCCAAGCGCAACGGCCAGCTCCCGGTCACGCAGGTCAGCTTCGAGGGCGGCATCCACCCGCGCTGGCGCGACGCGAACACGCTCGAGTTCGTGAGCGGCCCGCGCTACTACACGCACGACCCGAACAGCGGCGAGACGGTCGAGGCGCCGATCGACCTCGAGCTGCCGCGCCACATCGCCCGCGGGAGCGTCGCCTTCACCGGCGCCCGCATCATCACGGCCGAGGACGACCGGGTCATCGCAAGCGGCGACATCGTCGTGCGCGACGGCCGCCTCGACTGCATCGGCGACTGCGACACCGCCGGCGCGGACCACGTGATCGACGCCTCCGGCACGACCATCATGCCCGGCCTCATCGACATGCACGCGCACCATCACCGCGACCACGTGGGCGTGATCCCGCAGCGCAACTGGGAGTCGGCCATCTACATGGCGTACGGGGTCACGACGACGCTCGACAACTCGCAGTGGTCGTCGAACGTCTTCCCCGCCGCCGAACTCGTCGAGGCGGGGGCGATGATCGGCCCGCGCACCTACAGCACGGGCGACCCCGTCTACTCCGGCGACGGGGCGCGCCAGAACGAGATTTCGAGTTACGAGATCGCGGAACAGAACGTCGCGCGCCTCGCGTCGTGGGGCGCGGTGATGATCAAGGAGTACCTGCAGCCGCGCCGCGACCAGCGGCAGTGGGTCACGGACGCGGCGCGGGTGCGCGGCCTGCGCGTGACCGCCGAGGGCGGCGACATCGAGTACAACATGGGCATGATCATGGACGGCCACACCGGCTGGGAGCATCCGATGAGCTACGTGCCGCTGTACGGCGATGTGGCGAAGTTCTTCGGGCAGGCCGACGCCGTCTATTCCCCGACCTTCATCGTCGGCGGGCCGAGCGCCTGGAACGAGGAGTACTTCTACCAGACGGACGATGTGTGGAAGGACGAGAAGCTGCGCCGCTGGCTCCCGTGGCGGATGCTCATCCCCTCCACCCGGCGCCGCATGATGCGCCCGGAGACGGACTACAGCTTCCCCCTCCTCGCCCGCGGCCTCGGCGACATCATCGACGAAGGCGGCTGGGGCGCGATCGGCTCGCACGGCCAGTTGCACGGCCTCGGCTCCCACTACGAGGTCTGGATGGCCGCGGCGGGGACCGACGAGATGACCGGAATCGAGATCGGCACGATCCACGGGGCCCACTTCCTGGGCCTGGAACACGAGACAGGGTCGCTCGCCGAGGGCAAGCTGGCGGACTTCATCGTCCTCAACTCGAACCCGCTCGACAACATCCGGAACACGGCGGACATCCGGCTCGTGATCAAGGACGGGATCGTGTACGACGCGGACACGCTCGACGAAGTGTGGCCGGACCCGAAGCCGTTCGGCGAGTACTACTGGGTGGACGAGGACGCGCTCATGAGCGACGACCGCTCCACCGACTACTGGGACCGAAGACGGGAGGGCGGCGGCGGTCCCGATCCCCGGAACTGACATTGTGACAGGGAGCTAGCCCGGGACGCCAGTTGATCCCAGGTTGAGAGGGACCCGGAACCTGAACACGGGAGGCCGCAGTCGGGAGAACTGCGGCGCGTGATTCGGTTCGGGAGGAGGCAGAACGGGATGGGAGCGGAACTCATCGGGATTCTGAGCGTGGGCGCGGCCTTGGCCGCGCTCATCCTCGGCGTTTCGCACAGGCACCACGACGACATGAAGGGAATCCGCGGCGAGATCAAGGACGTGCGCGGCGAGATCAAGGATGTGCGCGGCGAGATCAAGGACGTGCGCGGCGAGATCAAGGACGTGCGCGGCGAGATCAAGGACGTGCGCGGCGAGATCCACGGGGTTCGGGGAGAGATGCAGGGGATGCGTGCGGAGCTTCGGGAGGAGATTCAGGGCGTACGAAGCGAGGTGACGGCTCTCCGGGGCGAAGTGCACGGGTTCCGCGTGGAGATCACGGAACGCGTGGCCCGGATCGAGGCGAAGGTGTTCAACGGCGCGGCGACCGGACCCGGCAACGCGGCCTGAGCGCGGACGCCGGTCCGTTCAGTTGTTCCCGGCGATCGAGCGGCGGATGGCGCGGGCGGTGATCCCGGCGCGATAGTCGACGAGGCGCCGCCCGTTCTCCACCGTCAACTCCAGCGGCGAGAGGTCGACGCCGTTGATCGAGAAGAGGCCGGTCTCCATGCGCTGATCCGCGCGGATCGTGTTCGGATCGACCGTCGCCATGATTGATGAATAGTGATAGTCGTCGTGGTACTCGTTGCGGGTCGCCACGCACTCGTCCGGCTGCTGAAATATCCCCAGTTCCTCCTTCAGATAGTCGCAACTGTAAATGTCTTCCGTATAGTATTCCGGGATGAAATGGACGCGGGCCGGCCGGTCGGCCCAGGCCGCGTTGAGGGCGGCGGCCACGTTCTCCATCCCGCTCACGTTCCCTCCGCTGTCTCCGATGAGGACGAGATTCTCGAACCCGTGCGCGGCGAGGCTGCCCAGGACATCCGTGAGCATGGCCTCGAACGTCTCCTGCCGGACGCTGATCGTGGCGTGGTAGCGCATGTGTCCGGACGGCGGATCGATGTTCCCCTCCGGGACGAGCTTGATGACCGGGGCGAGGAGCGCGTTCCCCAGTTCGCGCGCGATCGCCTCCGCCGTGGCCCGCAGCACGAAGTTATGCTTGCCGCTGGCCAGGTAGGGGCCGTTCTGTTCGATGCCGCCGGTGCCGATGATCGCCGTCGTCATCCCCTCGGCGAGCGCGTCGCGCACCTCCATCCACGTCATCTCCTCGATCCACACGGTGTCGAGCCGGTCGATCGGGCGCGGGGCGTCGAGATCCTGAGCGTGGAGCGACGTGGCGGCGACGGTAGCGAGGGCAGCGAGAGCGGAAGCGGCGAGAGCAAACAGCGCGCACGCGGCGGGTCGGCGGGTGCGGCGCGAGGGCGGCGTGCGAGGCGGGGCTTGGCTTGCCACGGCGGTCTCCCATGTCGAGGCTGCGGCGGACGGCGGACGATCTCTTACTATACGGCGACGACAGGGCGAGATTCGAGATCCGCGTCGAAGTCCCGGGAATTCGGAGGATCCCATGGAGCCAGTTTCAAACCTCGACACCCCCGCCTTGGGGGCCGGATTCCGGCCGGGCCGCGTCGGGTTGGGGCGCGTCCTGCCGGCAAGCGTGCTGCTGGCCGCCTTTGCGTCAGCGTGCGGCGGCCCGGCGTCCGAGACAGAACCGTTCGACGTGGTGGAGGCGACGATTCCGGAACTGCAGGCGGCGATGGAGAGCGGGCGGGTCACGTCGCGACAGATCGTCATGGAGCACCTGGCGCGGATCGCGCGCTACGAGTGGCAACTCAACGCGGCGGTGTCGGTTAACCCGAACGCGCTCGCGGAAGCCGAAGCGCTCGACGCGGAGCGGGCCGCAGGCCAGGTGCGAGGGCCTTTGCACGGCATCCCGGTCGCGCTCAAGGACAACATTCACACGACCCACATCCCGACGACGGGCGGCTCGCTCGCGTTCGAGGGGTACTTTCCACCCTACGAGGCGACGCTGACGACGAACCTGCGCGAGGCGGGCGCGATCATCATCGCGAAGGCGGGGCTCACGGAGTTCGCGAACTTCATGGCGGGGCCGCCGAACCAGATGCCGGGCAACTACAACGCCCTCACGGGCTACGGCCTCAACCCCTACGATCCGCGCCGCGACCCGCGCGAAGGCCGCAACGACGGGCGTCCGGCGCTCTCGACGGGCGGCTCCAGTTCGGGGGTCGGGACGGCGGCCAGCTTCTGGTCCGCGAACGTGGGGACGGACACGGGCGGGTCGATCATCAGCCCCTCGAACGCAAACATGCTCGTCGGCATCCGGCCCACGATCGCGCGCGTCAGCCGCTGGGGCGTGGCTCCGGTGACGCTGGACCACGACATGGCGGGGCCGATGGCCCGCACGGTGACCGACGCGGCGATCATGCTCGGGGCGATGGAGGGGGCCGCGCCCGACCCGAACGATGCGGCCACCGCGCGCTGCGAGGCGCCGCCGGGCCGGGACTACACGCCGTTCCTGAACGCCGACGGGCTGGCAGGCGCCCGGATCGGGATCCCCCGGGCCTTCTACTACGAGCCCGTGGAGGTCGGGGGCGCGACGATCGGCGGCCTCGGCGACGAAGCGGCGGCGCTCATGGCCGAGGCCATCGCGGTTCTCGAGGCGGCGGGCGCGGTGGTCGTGGACCCGGCCGAGATCCCCAGCTTCGTCGACCCGGACCCCGACGCGAACTTCAACACGTGGCCGCTCTGCATCGGCGGGCACCAGGCGAAGGGGTCGGACGAGGGGTGTTCGGTGAACTTCAAGTACGGGATGAAGCGCGATTTCGACGCCTGGCTCGCGTCGCTCGGGCCCTCGGCGCCCGTCGGGACGCTGACCGAGCTTCGTGAGTGGAACCTCGCGCACCGCGCGGCCGGGTCGATGAAGTACGAGCAGTCGCGCTATGACATCTCCGACGAGATGGACGTGGAGGCGGACCGGGCCCGGAACGCGGCGGACATGGCGAAGGACTCGCTCCTGAGCCAGACGCGCGGGATCGACGCGGTGCTGGAGGAGTACGACCTCGACGCGATCTTCACACCCGGCAGCCGAGGGGCCGCGCTCGCCGCGCGCGCCCAGTACCCGCACATCGTCGTGCCCTTCGGCTTCGTGCCCAACGCGCCGACCCCGGCCTTCCCCGAGGGCTTCGAGGCGCGGCCCGCGCCGTTCGGGATCGGGTTCACGGGCGGGGCGTGCAGCGAGCCGCGGCTCATCGAACTCGCGTACGCGTTCGAGCAGGCCACGCTGCGCCGCGTACCACCGGAGCGCTTCCCTTGACCTACACCGCGCGGGACCTGGTCGACCTGTTCGACCTCGAGCCGGTCGAGCGGAACATCTACCGCGGGCAGAACCGGGACATCGGCTCGGGCCGGATCTTCGGGGGACAGGTGCTCGCCCAGTCGCTCGTGGCGGCGCGGCGGACGGTCGACACCGAGGACCGCTCCGCCCACTCCCTGCACGGGTACTTCATCCTCGCCGGCGACCTGGAGATCCCGGTCGTCTACTTCGTGGACCGCCTGCGCGACGGGCGGAGCTTCACCACGCGGCGCGTGACGGCGATCCAGCACGGCCGCGCGATCTTCAACATGTCCGCCTCCTTCCACAAGACGGAGGACGGCATCGAGCACCAGGAGACGATGCCGGAGGTGCTGCCACCGGAGGCACTGGAGTCGGAGATCGACATCATCCGGCGGCAGGCGGGCCGCGTCCCCGAGCCGCTCCGCTCCGTGCTCACGCAGGACCGGCCGCTCGACCGCCGTCCCGTGGCGCCGCTCGATCCGTTCCGCCCGAAACCCGACCGGCCCGTCCGGCGCGCCTGGATCCGCACCGTCGGAGAGCTGGGCGACGACCCGCTCGACCACCAGGCCGTGCTCGCCTATTCCTCGGACTACGGGCTCCTGCGCGCCGCCCTCGTGCCGCACGGGCGCACCTTCTTCGACCGCGACCTGATGGGCGCCTCGCTCGACCACGCCATCTGGTTCCACCGTCCCTTCCGGGTCGACGACTGGCTCCTGTACGTGACCGAGAGCACGGTCGCGAGCGGCGCGCGGGCATTCACGCGCGGGAGCTTCTTCACGCGGGAGGGGGCGCTCGTCGCCTCGGTCGCCCAGGAGGGCGTGATCCGAACCGGCGGCCGGCCCGCGCCGGCCGACGGGCCCGCGCCGACCCAAAAGTCCGCAACCGATGAGGGAGACGACACATGACACGGCGAACCACACGACTCGGCATCTTTCCCATCCTCCTCTGCCTCGCCACGGTCGTTGCGGGGTGCGGCGGATCCGCGGACGAAGACGGCACGGCGAACGCGGGCGGCGCGGCGGACGGTGCGGCGCTGGCGCTGGAGCCCGTCAACGATCTGCCCAACCCCTACGAGCGCCTGGAACCCTGGGCGGAACTGCCCCCGGGGGCGGTGCAGTGGGGGCAGGTCACGGGCGTGGAACAGGGCCCCGATGGCCATCTCTACGTCATGCACCGCTGCTTCGAGAACAGCTGCGCCGACCGGCCCGAAGACCCGATCGTGAAGTACGACATGTCCGGCCGGGCGCTCGATTCCTGGGGGGCGGGACTGTTCAACTATCCGCACGGGTTCCACATCGACCATGAGGGGAACGTCTGGGCGACGGACGCGCGCGGAAACGGGGAACTCGGGCACCAGGTGTTCAAGTTCAGCTCCGACGGCGAACTCCTGCTCACGCTCGGGCAGGCCGGGGTCGCGGGCCTCGGTCCCGACGTGTTCAACCAGCCGACGGATGTCCTCGTCCTTCCCGGCGGCGACTTCCTCGTCATCGAAGGTCACGGCGAAGGAAACGATCGCGTCGTGCGCTTCAGCCCGGAGGGGGATTTCCTCGACGCATGGGGAGGACCGGGCTCGGGGCCCGGCCAGTTCAGCACGCCGCACGCCATCGCCCGGGATTCGCAGGGACGGATCTTCATCGGGGACCGCGCCAACAATCGCATCCAGATCTTCCTCGAGGACGGGACGTTCCTGGAGGAATGGAAGCAGTTCAGCCGCCCGAGCGGGATTTTCATCGACGAGGACGACACGATCTACGTCGCGGATTCCGAGAGCTGGGGGCCGAACAACCCCGGCTGGAAGAAGGGGATCCGGGTCGGGAGCGCGCGGGACGGGTCGGTGTCGTACTTCATCGAGGACATCGAGTCCACGACGATCGAGCACAGCGGGGCGGAAGCCGTGGGCGTGGATTCGGAGGGCAACGTCTACGGGGGCGTCGTGCGCCGCCGCATGCTCGAGAAGCACGTGCGGATGAGGTAGCGGACGGGCAGCCGGTGGCGAGCCCCTGCCGCGTTCGAGTGCCGGGCTACTTCGTCCAGATCACCACGGCCCCGCAGCGCGCGTCGTATCCGCCGAACTCGGGCGGCAACTCGCCGGCCCCCTGGTACACTTCGATGCCGCCGACCTCCGCCGGCAACACGAGCGTGTCCAGTTCCCGGACCGGAATCGGAGAACCGTCGAGATAGGCGCTGAGTTCACAGCCCCCGGGCGTGAACCCTCCGGACGCCCTCCGGCTCTCGACCCAGCAGTCGCGGAACCCGGAGCCGGGGCAGCGCAGGCGGATGCCGGGCGCGTCGGCGAGCATGTGGGAGACGCGGAGCGGACGCCGGCGGTCGATGTCCTCCACCGTGAAGTACGTGCCCCCACCGATGAGTTCGCCGAAGTACTTGCGGTCGTAGAACCCGTTGACTTCCAGGCGCCGGGGCCGGGTTGCGGTCACGACGAGCGGTTCCATCTCCACCGGTGCGGGCACGAGGCCGACCTGGAGTTCCGTGCTCAGCCCGCGGACCACCGTCACCTGGTAGCGGAGCGAGGCATAGCCGATCCTTTCGACCTCGAGCAGGTGCTCGCCGCCGGGCACGCCGGTGAGGGCGAACCGGCCCTGGCGGTCGCTCTGGACCTCGGCCGGCCGGCCGACGAGCGACAGGGTGGCCGTGGCCACGGGCTCCTCCGTGGACGCATCGAGCACGCGGCCCACGATCCTCCCCGGCTCCGTGTCTCCGAACAGGACGCGCAGATGGACCTCGACCGGTGTGCCGGGTTCGAAGGCGATCGTCGCCTCCTCGCTCGAATCATCCCCGAACTCCGCCCATAGCGTCGCCCCCGACGCGTCGGTGGGGACGCAGAGCGAGAAGGTCCCGTCCGCTCCGGCGGGTTCGCGCAACGGCCTGAGCACCTGCTCGCTGGTCCAGCGGAGGACGACCGTCGCCCCGGGCAGGTTGAGCGCCCCGGACTCCTCGGTCACGAGGACGTGAAGCGACGCCCGCTCCCCGCACTCCGCCGCCTGGCCCGCGACCGGGCCGGCCATGGTCATCGACAGCAGCGACGCGACCGCTGTCGCCCGTGCCAACCCCGCCTTTGATCTCGCCTGGCCAATCACTACGTGCTCCCGTCTATGCCCCGTCAGCCGAGCGCGGCGTCGATCGCCGCGGCGTGCCTTCCGAGGAAGGCGTCGAATGCCGCCACCAGCGCGTCGCAGTCGTCGTCGTCGTGCGCGAGCGAGACCGTGACGAACCCCCGGCGGGCGACGTAGAACCCCGCCAGCAGCATCTCGAGCTGGAAGAGATCGCGGGCCGCCATCGGCGTGTGGGCGACGTCGGCGCGGCGGCGGATCGGCGTCCGCTGGAAGTGGACCGTCATGATCGAGCCGCGGCCCGTCACCTGCACGGGCGCATCCCTCGCCGCCGCGACCCCGTTGAGCGCGGCGCGCAGGGCGTCTCCCCGCACCGTCAGCCGGCGCACCGCATCGGGCGTGAACACGTCGCGCAGCCCCGTGAGGCCCGCCGCCATGGTCAGCGAGTTGTTGTTGTGCGTGCCGGGGTGGCTCAGGTGATTCTCCCGGCGCGGATCGAAGCGGTCCATCAGGTCCGCGCGCCCCCCGAAGGCGCCGAAGGAGGCGCCACCCCCGAGGTACTTTCCGAAGGTCGTGAGGTCGGCGTGGATGTTGAGCGCCTCCTGCAGGCCGCCCGGAGCGAGCCGCGAGGTCTGGACCTCGTCGAAGATCAGCAGGACGCCGGCCCGGCGCGTCGCATCCCGCAGCGCGTTCAGAAACACCCGGGTCCCGGGGATGCACCCGCCGCCCGCGAGCATCGGCTCCACGAGCACGCAGGCGAGTTCGGTCGCCCGTTCCGCGATGAGCGACCGCGCGGATTCGGCATCGTTGTAGTCCGCGACCGTCCACGGGAAGGGCACGTTGAGGCGCCGGTCCGGGCCCGTGAAGTTCAGGGGTCCGCCGTGATAGGCGCCGTCGAACGCGAGCACCCCCTCGCGATACGTCACGGCGCGCGCCAGGCTGACCGCCATGAGGTTCGCTTCCGTCCCCGAGTTCGTGAAGCGCACGCGCTCGACGGACGGGAAGCGCCGGCAGATGAGTTCGGCGAATTCCTGCTGGTTCGGGCTCGGACCGCCAAGGGTCAGCCCCCTCCCCGCCGCCTCGACGATCGCGTCGCGGATGGCGGGGTTCGAGTGGCCGTAGAGCCCGGCCGTGTAGTCATTGAGGAAATCGACGTAGACGTGCCCGTCGAGGTCGTGAAGCCGCGAGCCCTCGCCAAGGACAATGGTGACGGGGAACGGGTCGTAGTGGTTGACCGTTCGCGTGTCCGCCCCCGGCAGGTAGTTCGTCGAGCGCTCGAAGCTGGCCTGGCTCAGGGGATTCGCGGCCGCATAGCGGGCCGCCGCGTCGGCAGCGAGTTCCTCCAGCGTCCGCGTTCGCACGGGGCCGGTCGTCATCGGTTCCATCCCCCGCTGAGGTTCTGCTACGTTGCCGGCGCCGCCCGGGGCGCCCGGGTGAGCGGGCGTTCCCGGACACCGGCTCCTTACGGAAGGATACGAAAGATCGTGGAGAGACGAAAACTCGCCCATACCGACCTCGAGGTGTCCCGTGCCTGCATGGGCACGATGACGTTCGGGTCGCAGACCGATGTGGAGGCCGCCGCGGCGATGGTGGACCTGTGCTTCGAGCACGGCGTCGACTTCTTCGACACCGCGAACGTCTACAACCAGGGACGGTCGGAGGAGATCCTGGGAGAGGTGCTCGGAGACCGGCGCGCGAAGGCCGTCCTTGCGAGCAAGGTCTGCAATCCGATGGGGGACCCGGTCGAATACACCGGCCTTTCACGCGACGCGATCCGCCGCGGCATCGACGATTCGCTGCGGCGGCTCCGCACCGACTATCTCGACATCTATTACCTGCACCTGCCGGACTATGAGACGCCCATCGAGGAGAGTCTCGCCACGCTGGAGGAGCTTCGCGTCGAGGGACTCGTCCGTTATCCGGCGACATCCAACTACAGCGCGTGGCAGATGTGCGAGATGTTTGCGATTTGCGAGCGCGAGGGGTGGGCGAAGCCGTGGATCGCGCAGCCCATGTACAACCTCGCGGCGCGCGGGATCGAGCAGGAGTACCTCGCCTTCACGGATCGCTACGGGATCTCGAACGTCGTCTACAACCCTCTCGCTGGCGGACTCCTGACCGGGAAACAGCGGCCGGAAGCGCCGCTTCCGGGGACGCGCTTCGACGGCAACCGCATGTACCTCGACCGCTTTTGGCACGACGAGTACTTCCGCGCCGTGGCCGAGGTCGAGACCATCGCCGGGGAGGCGGATCTGACGCCGGTGCAACTCGCGCTGGGGTGGCTGCGGGCGCAGGAGGGCGCGGACTGCATCATCGTCGGCGCCTCCCGCATCGCGCACCTCGAGGAGAACCTCGACGCCTTCGACGCCCCCCCGCTCGACGGCGACGTGCTCGCCGCCTGCGACAGCGTGTGCGGACGCGGCTACGCGGACCGACGCCGGCCTACAACCGCTAGTCTCTGGCGCGGGCGCGGACCACGCCGCGGGCGCCGTTACGCGTCGCGGGGCGAGCCCTCCAGCAGGCCCTCGAACGGGCGCTCCTCCGCGCCGTTTTCCGTACAGACGGCGTAGTGCGTCTCCGCGGAGCCGTACAGGGCGACGCCGGCCGTCTCCCCCTGCTTGTTGAGCAGGAAGAAGCGCACGTCGAAGCTCGGCAGACCGCGCGCGTTGAGGAGCCTCGATTCCACGGTGTTCGACTTGATGCGCTCCAGCGTGGCCATGCCGGCGTCGAGCGGGCTCATCCCCTGGCGCATGAACTCGACCGCGAGGAAGGACGAGAGGTTGTAGAGGTTCGCCTCGCCGCGGCCCGTCGAGCCGACGGCGCCCACGTCGTTGTCCACGTACAGGCCGGCGCCGAGGATCGGGGAGTCGCCGGTGCGGCCCGGGATCTTCCACGAGAGGCCGCTCGTCGTGGTGACGCCGCAGATGTCCCCGTCCGCGTTCACCGCGTTGCAGTTCGTCGTCCCCCAGAACGAGTGGGCCGGGATGAGTCCGTCGTCGACCATCGAGAGCCCGGCTTCGAGCCGCTTGCGGGGGTCGAGCCAGTGGCCGGGATCGATCCGCCGGCGCCATTCGAGCCACAGGGCGCGCGACGCCTCCGTGTTGAGGTCGTCCTCGATCTCGAACCCGAGTTGGCGCGCGAACGCCTGAGCGCCGGCCCCGACGAGCAGGTGGTGGTCGGTGAGTTCGGCCACCGCCTTCGCCACGAGCGACGGCGTGCGGACGCCCTCCAGCGCCGCGACGCCGCCGGCCCAGCGGCGGGGTCCGTGCATGCAGCAGGCATCGAGCTGGACGACGCCGTCCGCGTTGGGCAGCCCGCCGTAGCCGATCCCCATCTCGGTCGGGTCGTTCTCGGGGATGTTCACGCCCGCCATGAGGGCGTCGAGCACGTCCTCGCCCTCGACGATGCCGCGGAAGGCGCGCTCCACGGAACTCTCGGGCCCGCCGTTCCTGAAGCGGATCCCGCTCAGGTCGGAGACGACGATGGGCGGCGCTGCCCGCGAACGGCGGACGGCGGGAGCTCCGAAGTCGGCGGCGGCACGGGAAGGACGGCGCTCGGCGGCCAGGGCGGCGGGCGTGGCGGCCGCGGCCAGGCCGGCGGCGGAAGTTCGAACGAAGTCTCTCCGATCCATGCTCATGCTCTCAATCCTTATGATGGTTCAGATGGCCGCGGGCGCCCGCTCATGTTATCATGATCAGAGATGTAGATAACAGCAAACCGGGGAGTCCACGCCGCATGATGATTCGAACGCAGATCTCGGTGGACAGAGAACTCTACGAGCGAGTGAAGGAAGCCGCACGGCGAGACGGGATTTCAATCGCGGAACTGTGCAGGAGGAGTCTGGCGGAAACGCTCTCGAGACGGCCCGACGAGCAACCGTGGATGGCCTATCTCGGGACTTTCGACGGCGAACCCGGCGACAGCGCCGCGGTCGATGACGTGGTCTACGGGCGGGCGACGCCGTAGGCGTTGAAGGGACGAAAGGTCTTTCTCGACACCGGCATCCTCATCGCGGCCCTCAACCGGCGGGACCAGTACCATGCGCAGGCGCGGTCGCTGTTCGGCGGACCCGTGCCGCGCTGGCACACGTCGGTGTTCGTCTGGTCGGAAGCCTATTCCTGGTTCCTGCACCGCCACGGCGAGGAGCAGGCCCGTGCCTGCCGCCGCCTCCTGGAGAACCTCGACGGTCTCGTCCTGCTCGAAGGAACAGCCCGGCTCCACGGCGACACCCGTCGGATCCTCGACCGGCTCAGGGGGGCCCGCCTGACGTACGTGGACGCGTCCAGCCTTGCCCTCATGGAGCGACACGAGATCGGAATTGCATGGGCGACGGACCATCACCTGGGCCTCACCGGGGCGGAGGTGTTGCCCCGATCGTGAGCCCGCGGTCGGCGCCGCGCGTTCCCGCGGGAACGTCTCCCGCCGTCCGCTACTCGAACAGCAGGCGGTCGAGCCCCTGCGTGAGCCCCGCGCGCGCCGGCGCCATCCGCGCCGCGAGCAGGGTGCCGGCCACGTAGGGCTCGGCGCTGGATCCCGCGTCGTGCCGGATCGAGAGCCGTTCTCCGGCGAGGCCGAAGATGGATTCCACGGAGATGACGTAGCTCGGAAGCCGCAGCGAGTGGACCTGCGCGCCCCCGATCGTGGCCCCGCGCGCCTCCCGTGAGCCCAGGGTGTCCTCGACCGGCCGCGCGAATTCGTTCGTCGCGACCGTCCCCAGGAATTCCGCCAGTTCCTGCGCGGTGCCGCTCGGCGCGTCGGGTTTCCCGGCCGACGCCATGTCGACGATCTCCCAGTGCGGCACGTGGCGTGCCGCGATCCCGGAGAAGTGCTTGAGCAGCGCCGCGGTGATCGAGAAGTTGCCGGCGGCGATCACGCCCACGCCCGCCGCGCGCGCGGCCTCGTCGATCTCCCCGTACTCACGGCCCGTGAGTCCCGAAGTCCCGACCACCGACGCCACGCCCGCCTCGATCGCGCACATGATGTTCGCGTAGACGGCGCTCGGGTGCGTGTAGTCGATGTAGACGTCGGCCGGCTCGCGGAGCGCTTCCGCCACCTCGGCCGTGATCCGCACGCCGCCGATCGCCTCTCCAGCAGACCGCCGCGCCACCGCGCCGGTCAGTTCGAACTCGTCCGACTCGAGGATGGCGGCCACGACGCTCTCCCCCGTCCACCCCGTGGCCCCTCCCACGCAGACACGAATGCTCATCTTCGCTCCGTCCAATTGCGACTCAAGGGCCGCCCTGTGGTGACCCGGTGGCACCTCTCCCGACGTTCCCGCGGGAACGCGTTCAGCCTCCGGGGCGGTTGGCGACGATCGCGATTCGGGAGCCGTCGGGGCTCACCGCGAGGCGGGTGATCCCCGCGACGCCGAGGTCCGAGAAATCGGCGATCTCCGTCCAGTCCGAACCCTCCGACCAGGCGAACAGGCGCGAGTCGTCGCCCATCAGGATCTCGCCCTCGGGGATCCACGCGTAGTCCTCGCGACCCGGCAGCGTCCGCGTGATCCGCTCGGTGGTCCCGGCGGCGGGATCGAAGCGCTCGATCCACCACTCCTCGTCCGAAACCTTGCGCACGAAGGAGATCTCCTCCGTCCCCGGAATCCGGTGGATGGACCGGCCAGGGCTCTCCGCCACGATCCGGATCTCGCCCGTCAGCGCGTCCCCGACCTGGAGGGTAGGCGGACTACCGAGGATGAACATCGCCACGACGTGTTCGTTGGCCCACGCGTGATAGCCCACGGGCTCGGCGGTGGCGAAGATCGGCCCGATCGATTCGCCCGAGAGGTCGTAGCGCCACAGGTACTGCTTGCCCCGGATCTCGTGGATCGCGGAGAAGGCGTCCTGCCCCGGGATCTGGAGCGCCGAGAACTCGCTCGCCTCCTCCGTGTGCGTCAACCGCTCGGAGGCGCCGGGCCTAGCCCCGGACGCCGCCCCGAGCCGCATGACCTCGGTCTGCGTCCGGTCCAGCGCCGCCGTATGGAGGACCGCCGAACCGTCGAGGAGGAAGCTGGGCTGGTTGTCGTACGCGTCACGATCCGTGGCCTGCTCCAGACCGGAGACCGAAAGCGCGCCGCCTTCGCGGACGAGCGACGCCATCCAGATGTCGGTGGAGGGAGAACCCGCCGCCGTCGGCGTATAATCCTCGGGCGCCGGCCCGATCTCGGGCATCGGCCCGTCCGGCGGCTGCGCCGGGAAGGAGACCGCCGCCCCCGGCGCGCCGCCCGCTGGCGCTTCCTCGTCCCCGGGAGCGCAGCCCGCCGCGGCCGCCGCCGTGAGTCCTCCGAACACCAGCGCCGTCGCCGCCTGTGCCGTCCCCCACCGTGACCGCTGGATCATTCTTCCCGTCCTTCTTCGTGTGTTGGCGCGGATCCGGTCCCCCGCACATTGTGACAGGAGCAAGTCATGCGGAAGGGCCACACAAAGAGCCCAGCGGATGGCACGAAGGAGCCGGAACAGGGAGCCGGAGTCGATGATGCACCGCCGCAGCACGCCGGACCCGCGCCGGATCGCGCCTCCCGCCGTGACATCGGCGTGCCTTACGGTACTGCTCGTCGTTTCGTGCACGGACAGCCCTGCCGATCCCGACCCCTCGCCCACGCCTCCGATCTCCGCTCCGGTCCGGCCGGAACTTGTGCCGTTGTGGGCGCTTTATGAATCGACCGACGGGGATCGGTGGCGTCGCCGCGACAACTGGCTGACCGACGCACCGATCCACACCTGGGCCGGTGTGACGGTGGACGCGCGCGGGCGGGTGTCCGCGCTGAGCCTGGCCCGCAACAACCTGTCGGGCGCCATCCCGCGGGAACTGGGAGATCTCGTCGGCCTCGAACGGCTGTCTCTCGATAACAACAACCTCGCCGGGAGCATCCCGCGCGAACTGGGGAATCTCGCCAGCCTCGGCGATCTGTGGCTGAACGACAACAACCTGACCGGCGCAGTCCCATCCGAACTCGGTCGGTTGACGCAGCTCGAGATTCTCCGTCTGTCGAACAACGCGCGGCTTGGGGGTCCCCTCCCGGCAAGCCTGACGGGTCTGGACCGGCTGGCGAGGATCGGAACCGCCGGCACGGCCCTTTGCGCCCCCCTGGACCCGGTCTTCCAGGCGTGGATCCGGGGCGTCTCCGGGACGGTGGCTCGCTGCCTCGAAGACACGGGACCGACCACCGTGTATCTGACGCAGGTCGTGCAGTCGCGATCGATTCCTGTGCCGCTGGTCGCGGACCGACCCGCGTTCCTGAGGGTGTTCGTCACGGCCGCCAAATCGACCGCGGAGCCGATCCCGGCGGTGCGGGCCACGTTCTACGTGAACGATGAGAAGACGTACACCGCGGAGATCCCGGTCGGGACCAAGGCCATTCCGACCGCAGTGGACGAGCGCTCCTGGGCGGGGTCGGCCAATGCGCGCATCCCGGGCGAGGTCATCAGGCCGGGGCTGGAACTGGTGGTGGAGATCGACCCTGAGGGGACGCTGGACGCCGCGCTCGGCGTCGAGAGACGAATCCCGGAGCAGGGCCGCCTGGCGGTGGATGTGCGGGAGGTGGCCGCGCTCGAGTTGACGCTGATCCCCTTCCTGTGGAGGACGGCGCCGGACGAGGCAATTATGGCCATAGTCGACGGCATGGCGGCCAACCCCGAGGCCCAGGGGTTGCTCCAGGACGCCCGCCATCTCCTCCCTGTGGCCCACCTCAATGTGATCGCGCACGAGCCCGTGCTGAGTTCGAGCAACGAAGCCCGCAAATTGCTGTCCCAGACCGCCACGATCCGGGCGATGGAGGGCAGACGCGGCCACTACATGGGCATGATGTCCGGTTCCGTGAGCGGACCCGTTGGGTTGGCCTTGATCGGAGGGCGCTCGAGTTTCTCAAAGCCCGTCGAAACCACGATCGCCCACGAACTCGGACACAACATGAGCCTGCAACACGCCCCGTGCGGAAACCCCTCGCGCGTCGATCCGGCGTATCCGCACACGGATGGAACCATCGGCTCCTGGGGTTGGGATGCCATTGCGTTCGGGGACTGGCAGGTGATTCGGCCGTCCAGCCGCGACCTGATGTCCTATTGCGGCCCTCGCTGGATCAGCGGCTATCACTTTACCAAGGCCCTCGACTTCCGCATTCGGACCGAGCGGGCCCGGGCGGCCCCCGCCCGGGTGGCCAATGTGGGGGCTGCGGCCACGGCTACCACCCGGTCGCTGTTGCTGTGGGGCGGCATCGACACACGGGGCGAACCCTTTCTCGAACCCGCCTTCGTCGTCGACGCCCCGCCCACATTGCCAGAACCCGGGGGTGGCGCGTTCGGACTCTCGGGGCGTAGCGCCGCGGGCGATTGGCTGTTCTCGCTAAGCTTCGACATGCCGGAGATCGCCGACGCCGACGGGGCCTCGTCGTTTGCGTTTCTCGTCCCGGTGGAGGCGGACTGGGCCGGCGACCTTGCCGCCATTTCGCTCTCCGGGCCGGGCGGGACCGTGACGCTGGACGGGGACACCGATCGGCCCATGGTCATCTTGCGGAACCCGCGGAACGGACAGGTGCGTGGTTTCCTGCGCGATCCGCCATCCGACGCGCTGGCCGGAAGCGCCGTGGGTGCCGCGGCGCTGACGCCGGACCAGGGCTTGGAGGCGCTATTCAGCCGCGGCCTCCCCGGCCCCCGCGAGTGGCGCCGCTGAGCCGACGCGGGGACGTCGTTCGCTGGTAGAGACGTTCCCGCGGGAACGTCTGGAGGGGTCCCGGACCTCGACCAGCAGCCCCCCGGGCGCCAGCTACCGCGGCAGGACGCCCAGGATGACCCGCGACGGGTGCTCCGACGAGCGGTACACGGTCTGCGTCGCGGCCTGGTAGTCGCCCGGCACGGCGCGGTAGATGTCGACGAACGTCTGCGGGTTCCGATCGTACGCCGGGAACCACGAACTCTGGACGTGGACCATGAGCCGGTGTCCCGCCTTGAAGGTGTGGAAGCGGTCGCGCAGGTCGATTTCGATCCTCGTCACTTCCCCCGGGACCATCGGCTCCGGGTTCTCGAGGTCGTTCCGGAAGCGGCCGCGCATGATCTCGCCCGCGAGGTGCATCTGGTAACCGCCCATGGGAACGTCGCAGTTGCCGCTCGGCGGGGCGTCGTCGGGGTAGACGTCGATCAGCTTCACGATCCAGTCGGAGTCCGTCCCGGTCGTGGAGACGAAGATCTCGGCCCTGATGGGACCGGCGATCGTGAGGTCCTGCTCCAGCGGTTCCGATTGGTAGACGAGGACATCGGGACGCTCCGAGGCGAAGCGCTGATCCTCGACCTTCCACAAGTGGCCGAGCGTCGTGCGTTCCTCGGCCGAGAACGGCACGGGATTGCTCGGGTCGCTTACGTACGAGTCGGCGTGGGAGTCCACGGCCGAGTCGCCCCCCGAGTCCGCAGTCCGCGTCGGCGGCTCGAAGGCCAACGTCCCGTCCGGTCCCAGGTACAGGCTCACCGGGGTGACGTCGGCCGGCGGCCAGGCGTCGTAGGCGCGCCATTCGTTCGTCCCCGTCAGGAAGACGTGCGCCTCCGTCGCGTCCCAGACGCCCTCGTCCTTCAGGTGGTGCTCGAAGAAGGGGAGCTGGAACTCGCGCTGGAAGTGGAGCGAGGTCTTGGTGTCGAAGGCGATGCAGCCGAGGAAGTCGCCGTCCATGCGCCGCCAGCCGCCGTGCAGCCAGGGGCCGACGACGAGCGTGTTCTCGAGCCCGGGGTTCTCCGCCTCGACGGTCCGGTAGATGGACATCGGGCCGTAGAAGTCCTCGGTGTCGAACCAGCCCGCCACGTTCAGCGTCGCGGGCCGGACGTCGTCCAGGTAGCGGAGCGCGTTCTGCGCCTGCCAGAACTCGTCGTAGTTGGGGTGCTCGATGAAGTCGCGCCAGGCCGGCACGTCGCCGTGGAAGTAGAGTTCGTCCACCGTGGCGGCGGAACCGGCGTTGAGGAAGAAGTCGTAGCCGGAGGTCGTACCGTAGTCGAAGCGGGCGCCGCGCGTGTCCGTGGGGCCGTCGCGGCGGCGGGCGTTCCCGGACAGCCACGAGAAGGCGTACATGATCCGGAAGGCCCCGTTATGGTGCCAGTCGTCGCCGATGAACATGTCCGAGGGTGAGGCCTGCGGGGAGGCGGCGATGAGCGCCGGGTGCGCGTCGACCATCCCCATCACCGTCTGCCAGCCGGGGTAGGAGATCCCCCACTGTCCCACGCGTCCGTTGTGGTTGTCGACATTCGCGAGCAGCCATTCGATGGTGTCCCGGTTGTCCGTGATCTCGTCGGTATCGGTGGCGCCGCGGGGTTCCGGCGCCGGCGCGCGGATGACCTCGAACTCGCCCTCCGACCGGAACTGTCCGCGCACATCCTGGAAGGCGAAGATGTACCCTGAGCGGTCGAACTCCCGCGACGGCCCGAGCGGGTTCCGGTACTCGCCGGGCTCGTAGGGGCCGATGGAATAGGGCGTGCGGAAGAGGAGGATGGGATATTCGCGCGAGCGGTCCCGCGGCTCGTAGACGAGCGTGTACAGTTCGATCCCGTCCCGCATCGCGACCATGTACTCCGACTTCTCGTAGTTCTCCAGCAGGAAATCGAGGTGCGCCGCGCTGACGGCTTCGGCGTCAGTGGCGGCCTCGGCGGCGGCGGTCGGCGGGGGCGCCGGAGGCGTGTCCGTCGCGTCCCGCTGCGGCCCGCACGCAACCGCGAACAGCGCGACCGCCCAAAGCATGGTCCGGGACCTCATCGGCGGCGCAGCTCGGCCCAGTGCGTGAGCGCGTTGCCCAGGCGGACGTTCGGGAGCGTGATCGCCGTCACCGAGCCGTTCAGCGTGTCGCCCCGGAGCCTGAGTTCGACCGACAGCACATAGTCGGTCCGGTTCGCGTCCTCCGTGCCGATGTCGCCCCTGAAGCCGCCCCGCAGGTATTCCCCGTCGAAGCGGGCGTTGTTGAGCAGCGTCCACAGGTCGTCGCCGAGCTGGACGTGGACGCGGCCGTCGTCATCGATCGCGAACGCCAGCCGGTGCGGCCCGAGGTGCGTGTCCACCTCTCCGACCCACTCGCCGGCAAGGTCGTGCATGGGCGCGAAGTCGATCAGCGCGGCGCCGTCCCCGGCCTCCTCGACGATCCCCTCGCGCTCCAGCCGGTGCGGGTCCGGCACCTCCGGCGGCGTCGGCTTCGGCACGGCGTCCGGGAACAGCGTGTGCCAGATGAGGTTCGAGATGTAGCCCGTGAGGGGCGTCGCGGAGTTGGAGAGGACGACGACGGCCGCGTTCTCCTCCGGCGCGATGGCGAGTTCGGTGCGGACGCCGCCCATCCCGCCGCCATGGCGCTGGAGCCGCAGGCCGCCCGGGAGATCCCGCATCACCCAGCCGAGCCCGTACGCGTCGGTGGGAGCGCTCTCCCGGATGGGCTGCCGCATCGCCTCGATGGAAGCGTCCGAGATGATCCTCCGCTGCTCCGGGAGATCGCGTCCGAGGTGGAACATCCCGAAGCGGACGAGGTCGTGCGCGCTGCTGAACACGGCGGAGCCGCCGGGGTGGTCGAAGTCGTAGAAGGGGATCGGACTCTGGTCCGTCGCGTACCGCGTCGCCGTGAAGTCCTCGAGCCCCGGGCCGATGTCGACCGATGTCCGGGTGAGACCCAGCGGCCGGAACACCTCGTCGCGCATGAAGTCCGGGTACGACTGCCCCGAGGCGCGCTCGATGATGTAGTCGAGGATCCCGTAGCCGAGGTTCGAGTAGTTCCAGCGTTCGTCCGGCGCCGTCACGAGGTTGGCGTAGCGCCGGATCGTCTCGTCCATGTGCGGCCGCCGGTACGGTTCGTCCTCATAGAAGAACTGGTAGTGGAGGGGGAGTCCCGCCGTGTGGCTCGCGACCCGCCGCACGGTGGCGCGCGACGCGTCCCAGGCCCGCCCGTCGATCTTCGCGGGCCCGAGGTAGTCGTTGGCCGGCGCATCGAGGTCGACGAAGCCCCGCTCCACGAGGATCATGAGCCCCGTCGCCGTGATCGGCTTCGAGATCGAAGCGAGCGAGTACATCGTGTGTTCCGTGGCCGGGATCCGCCGCTCCCGGTCCGCCCACCCGAACCCCTCCTCCCACACGACGTCCCCGCCCAGCGCGACGGCGACGGCCATCGAGGGCTGGTCCCAGGCCACGAGCGCGCGCCGGATTTCGTCACGGACGGACGAGAAGTCCGGGGCGGCCTGGCCGCGCGCCTCCGCCACGCCGAGGGACACGACGGCCAGCGGAACGCCGATCCACGGGACGCCGAGCCGCGGGAGGCCGCGACGCGTGACGGTGGCCCTCATCCTCATCTCCTTATCTCCTTCCTGAAGGGGTGACCCCGGACGGTGGAGCGGGACGCGGGCGGGCGTCAATGGGACCCGGAGCGGCGCCGAGGCGGTCTGGCAGCGGGCGGACGCATTGACCGTTGGACGAAGCGGCGTCCATGATGCGTCCATCGCCGAGCCGGGCCGGGCGTCTCCGCGGCGCGGCGGACCCTCGAGACCGGAAGGAACGAACCATGTCCGAGATGGATCGGCGCACTTTCCTGCGGGCCGGCGCGGCGGCCGGCGCCCTGCTCTCCCTCGGCGGCTGCGCGCCCCGGGACGACGCCCCTGGCTCCGGATTCGGAGGATCGGGGGACGAGACCTCCGCGGCCGACATCCCGGACTTCGCGCTCGACGAGATCACGATCGACGCGGTCCACGCGGGGATGCGGTCGGGCGAGTACACCTGCCGGTCGATCACGGAGATGTACCTCGAGCGGATCGAGGCGCTGAACCGGCGGGGGCCGCGGCTGTTCGCGGTGCTCGAAACGAACCCCGACGCGCTGGAAATCGCCGACGCACTCGACCGGGAATTCCAGGCCTCCGGGCCGCGGGGACCGCTGCACGGGATCCCGCTGCTGCTCAAGGACAACGTCGACACGGCGGACGGGATGACGACGACGGCCGGATCGACGGCGCTCCTCGGATCCATCGCGCCGCAGGATGCGTTCGTGGCGGCGGGGCTGCGCTCGGCCGGGGCGCTCCTGCTCGGCAAGGCGAACATGAGCGAGTGGGCGGGCTGGAAATCGTTCGAGTTCGGCGCCTCGGGCTGGAGCGGGCGCGGGTGGGACGGCGGTCGGGGCGGCTTCTGCAAGAACCCGTACGCGCTCGACCGCACCCCGGGCGGGTCGAGTTCCGGGTCCGGGTCGGCGGCCGCGGCCAACCTCGCGGTCGCGACGATCGGCTCGGAGACCGACGGCTCGATCGTCGGCCCGTCGTCGCGCAACTGCCTCGTCGGCATCAAGCCCACCATCGGCCTGCACAGCCGGGGCGGGGTCATTCCCATCGCCCACAGCCAGGACAGCACCGGCCCCATGGCCCGCACCGTGCGCGACGCCGCCATCATGCTCGGCACCATGGTCGGCGTCGATCCGCGCGATCCGCTGACCGCCGCGAGCGCGGGCAACTTCCTGACCGACTACACCGGCGCGCTCGACCCGGCCGGCCTCAACGGCGCCCGCGTCGGCGTCCTGCGCGAGTACGCCGGCTTCGACAGCCGCGTCGATGCCCTGTTCGAGGAGGCGCTCGACGTCATGCGAGCCGAGGGCGCGACCGTCGTCGACCCCGTCACACTCCCGGAGGAACTCCGCTTCGGCAACGAATACGAGATGGAGGTATTGTACCACGAGTTCAAGGCGGATCTCAACGCCTATCTCGCGTCGCTGGGGCCGGACGCGCCGATCAAGTCGCTGGCCGAACTCATCGCGTACAACGAGGCGAACCACGACCTCGAACTCGCCCTCTACGGACAGGAACTGCACGTGCGCTCGCAGGAACGCGGGCCGCTCACCGACCAGCGCTATCTCGACGCGCTGGCGACGAGCCACCGGCTCTCCCGCGACGAGGGGATCGACCGCGCCATGGACGAACACCGGCTGGACGCGCTCGTCGGGATCACGGCGGGGATCCCCGCCATACAGGACCCGCTCGACGCCTCGGGCGGGGGCGGCGGGGGCTGCTCGACGCCCCCGGCCATGGCCGCCTACGCCAACATGACCGTCCCCATGGGGTTCATACGGGGACTGCCGGTCGGGATGTCGCTGTGCGGCCGCGCGTGGAGCGAGGCGACGCTCATCCGGCTCGCGTACGCCTTCGAGCAGGCGACGAACGTCCGCCGCCCGCCGACGTTCCAGGCGACTGTCCAGGTCTGAGCGCGCCCGCGTGACGCTCACCAGTTTCATCGATCGTCACTACCGTCACTTCAACGCCGCGGCGCTGCGGGAGGCCGCCGAGGCGTGGCGGAATCTGGTCGATAGCCGCGGGCAGATGCTCCTCACGCTGGCCGGCGCCATGAGCACCGCCGAACTCGGGCTCTCCCTCGCGGCGATGATCCGGGCCGGGAAGGTGCACGCGATCTGCGCCACCGGGGCGAACCTCGAGGAGGACCTGTTCAACCTCGTGGCGCACGACCGCTATCTCCGCATCCCCGACTGGCGCGCGCTCACCGCCAAACAGGAGAAGGACCTCGAGCGGCGCGGGCTGAACCGCGTGACCGACACCTGCATCCCCGAAGCCGAGGCGTTCCGGGCGGTCGAGGCGCCGCTGCGCAAGCTGTGGCGGGCGGCCGACGCCGCGGGCGAGCGCCGGCTCCCGCACGAGTACCTCTACCGACTGATCCGCGACGGGACGCTCGCGGACCGCTACCAAATCGATCCGGCCGATTCCTGGCTCGCGGCGGCGGCGGAGGCCGATCTTCCCCTGTTCGTGCCCGGTTGGGAAGACTCCACGCTCGGCAATGTCCTCGTCGCCGAACAACTCGGCGGCGGACTGGGCCGGCCGGGGCCCGTCCTCGGAGGCACGGAGTACATGGCGGCGCTCGCCGAGTGGTACGTGCGCACCAGCACCGGCAGCACGCTGGCGGACGCGTCCGAAATCGACGACGGCCCGGACGCGGCGCCGACGCCGGTCGGCCTGTTCCAGATCGGGGGCGGGATCGCGGGCGACTTCCCCATCTGCGTCGTCCCCATGATCCGGCAGGACCTGCGCCGCTGGTGCCCCTACTGGGCGTACTTCTGCCAGATCAGCGACTCCACCACGAGCTACGGCTCGTACTCCGGCGCCGCCCCCAACGAGAAGATCACCTGGGGCAAGCTGGACGTGGACACGCCGAAGTTCGTCATCGAGTCCGACGCGACGATCGTCGCCCCGCTCGTGTTCGGCTACGTCCTCGGCTGGTAGGCGCGGCCCTGGGCCATCGGCCGCCTAGCTCCCGTCTTCCCCGTCGTCGAGGAGCGCCTCGAGCTCCCACCCCGCCAGTTCTTCGACCGCGGACAGATCCGTCCAGTCGAAGCGGAGCGGGGTGATCGTGACGAGGCCCTCGTTGTGCGCTTCGGTGTCGCTCCCGGCCGGGATGGGGTCGGGAGGCCCGAACACCGGACGGAACCGGCGCCCTCCCGCGGCGTCATCGACCCCCTCGCCCGGTGCGTCGGTCACTTCCTCATAGTCGACCCGGAAGTAACTGCCGCCCATGGGCCGGGCCGCGACCCCGCGCGTTCCGTCCGCCGTCGCGACGGGGAAGTTGAGCGAATAGACGACGCCGGTCTCGGGCCCCCGGCCCCGCAGTTCGGAGACGAAGCGGGCGACGACGCCGGCCGCGTGCTCGAACCCGCCGGGACGCCCGCCCTGCGACGCCGCCACGGCCGGCATCCGCAGGTACGCCCCCATCATCGCGGCCCCGATCGTCCCGGACATGTGCGAGACTTCACCGATGTTCGCGCCCGCGTTGATCCCGCTCACGACGAGATCGAAGCCGGCTTCCGGCGCGAGCGCGCGGACCGCGAAGAGGACGGCGCCAGCCGGCGTGGCGTCGACGCAGTTCCCTGCCGGCGTGGTCCGGACGCGGATCTCCTGGTTCAGGCCGATGCTCATGCTGGTCCCGCTCTGCTGGCCGCAGGGCGCCACGACCATCACCTCGCCGACCGTCCGCAGGGCCGTCGCGAGCGTCTGGATACCGGGCGAGTCGATGCCGTCGTCATTGGTCACGAGGATGTGGTAGGGAGAGTCCGTCTGCGGCGCTTCGGCGGATTCAGCGGCGGGCTCCCCGCCGCACGAGAGGGCGGCGGCGCACCCGAGCGCCATGAGCGAGCGCGCAATGCGCGACTGCGGGCTGGGCGATCTCATCGGCGGTTGTTCCCCGTTCTCTCTCTGGTTCTGTTTGTTGCCTTACGTTGGGCCTCGCCGAAGGCGCGTGCGCGAAAACCTCGCCAGGCATAGTCTCGCGCGCCGGACGGCGGCGAAACCCGCGGGAGAAAGGGACACATGAAGACAGCCCTGAAGCTGGCGGCGCTCGTCGTGCTGCTGAACCTCGTGCGCTACACGGTGGGCGGTTTCATCGAAGGGTTCACGATCATGGAACCCATGCACCGGCCGCTGCCGCTCTTTCCCGAGGCGTTCGACCAGGACTTCACGTCCACCGATTTCATGATCTCGCTGGGCTACAACTACGCGATGTGGTTCGTGGCGGCAGTCGTCTTCCATCTCCTGAACCCCGTGCTTCGAGGCTCGATCTGGGTCCGCAGCCTGAAGAGCTATCTGCTGATGGCCGCCTTCTTCTGCGCTCTCGCGGCCGTCTACATGAATCACTACGTGGCGGGGATCCGGCCCTTCTACTACTGGAGCATGGTGGACGCGCTCATCGTCTTCACCGTCGTGGCGCTCGCCAACGCGCTGCTCTACCCCCGATTTTTCCGAGACGCGCACCCCACCGCTTGAGGGTTCGAGAAAGGGAGTCCGCGTGGCGGCTGCCAAGACTCTCCTGACTCGCCGCAGGATCGCGATGGGCCTTTCGCTCCTCGCGGTGCTGTCCTGCGGCGATTCCGCCACGGCTCCGGCTCCGCCACCCCCGCCCGTTCCTCCGCCCGCCCCCCGGCCGACCACTGTGTCCGTGACCCCGGCCGCGGCGGAGTTGATGGCGCTGGGCGCGACGGTCCAGCTGACGGCCGAAGTGCGCGACCAGAATGGGCGGACGCTGGCGGGGGCCGCCGTGACCTGGGCAAGCGACGTCGCGGCAGTGGCGACCGTGAACTCGGCGGGGTTGGCGACGGCGGTGGCTAACGGCACGGCAACCATCACCGCCACCGCAGGCGACGCGTCGGGAAGCGCTGCGCTGACGGTGGCGCAGGAAGTCAGCGCGGTGGCCGTGACGTCGCCCGCCGACACGCTGGAGGTGGGAGACACGCTGCGCCTGTCCGCTGCGGCGACGGACGCGAACGGACATGCGGTGGAGGAGGTGTCGTTCGCCTGGTCTTCCAGCGACGCCTCGGTGATCAGCGTGGGCGGATCGGGGCTGGTGACGGCGGTCGCGGTCGGGACGGCGGTTGTGACGGCGACGGCGTCGGGCGTCCCGGGGAGCGCGGGACTGGCGGTCATCCCGGCGGTGGGCGCGGTGACGGTGCAGCCGGACACGGTGCGGTTCACCGCTCTCGGCCAGTCGGCTCAACTGTCTGCGGAGGTTTTCGGCCATGACGGACACGTGCTGCCGGGCGTGCCGGCGTCGTGGTCGAGCGGCGATGCTGCGGTGGCGACGGTGGACTCGCTGGGCCTGGTCAGGGCCGTGGGCGCCGGCGCGACCCGGGTGGCCGCCACAGCGGGCAGGACGGCGGGCGAGGCGATCGTGACCGTGACGCAGTCGGCGCACTCGGTCGTGGCGTCGCCGGCGGCGGCGACGATCGCGCCGGGGGACACACTGCGGTTCACAGCGAAGGCGTTCGACGAAGACGGCCGCGCGGTCCTCGGGGCGGAGTTCGGCTGGTCGTCAGGTGACCGGTCGGTCGCGACGGTCGATCCATCGGGTCTCGTGCGTGGCGTCGCCACGGGCCCGGCAACGATCACGGTTACGGCGGGAGACGCGCGCGGAATCGCACAACTCACGGTCGCGAACTCGGACCGGGCGACGCTGGAGGCGTTCTTCCGGGCGACGAACGGACCGAACTGGGTCGACAGCGAGAACTGGCTCACGGATGCCCCGCTCGACGACTGGTACGGCGTCGACACGGATGGAGAAGGGCGGGTTGTAAGGCTTGTTCTTGAAGGCACGTCCAATTCCGATAGCGCGAGGCGCACGCCGCACGGACTGACAGGCTCGATCCCCCCGAAACTGGCTCGACTCACGAACCTCACCGAGCTGAGCCTCCGGCAGAACGAACTGACGGGACCGATCCCGCCGGAACTCGGCGACCTCAGCCATCTTGAGCGATTGGACCTGCACGGAAACGCCCTGACCGGCTCGATTCGGACGGGACTTGGAAACCTGTCCCGTCTGACGCGGCTGTCTCTTTCCAGCAACAACCTGACGGGACCGATCCCGCCGGAGCTGGGCCGCCTGTCGGATCTGGCAGAGCTGTCCCTCTACCACAACGATCTTGAAGGCCCGATCTCGGCGGAACTCGGGAACCTGTCCGGCCTGGAACGGCTGCACCTCTACGGCAACAACCTTGAAGGCCCGATCCCACCGGAACTCGGCAACCTGTCCCGTCTGGAGCAACTGCGCCTCGACGGCAACGACCTCGAAGACCCCATTCCGCACGGCTTGCTGCAACTCGTCGATCTGACGCAACTCGACTTCCGGCGGAACGACGGTCTCTGCGCCCCGGGCACCGCCCCATTCGCGGCGTGGCTTCAGGGCATCGAGGAAAGCGAAGGGCCTTTCTGCAACCACGCCGACCGCGCAGCGCTCGAGGCCCTCCATGAGAGCGCGGCCGGCTCCGGATGGCGGAACTCCGACGGCTGGCTCGCGACCCAGGTGTTGGAGGAATGGCACGGGATCACGGCCGATTCCTTCGGCCGGGTGACGGGACTTGATCTCGCCGACAACGGTCTGACGGGCGGACTTCCCTCTACGCTGCGCGACCTGGGCCAGATGACGCTCCTGCGGATCGGCGACAATGAACTATCGGGCCGGTTGCCGCTCGGATTCGCCGCCCTTCCGCTGGTCGAGTTCCACTATGCGGGCACGCTGCTATGCGTCCCCGACGACAACGCCTTCCTGAGCTGGCTGAACGGCATTCCGACGCACGAGGGAACCGGCGCGACGTGCGATCGTCTCTCGGACCGGGACATCCTCGAAGTTCTCTACGAAGCAACCGATGGCCCGAACTGGCGGAACAACGACAACTGGCTGACGGACGCACCGTTGGATGCCTGGTACGGCGTCGACGCAGACAGTAGAGGCCACGTGAATCAGCTGTCGTTGGAGCTTAACGGCCTTGCGGGCAAGATCCCGCCGGAACTCGGCAAACTCCAGCAGCCTTTCGGGTTGAGCCTTCACGGGAATGCACTCACGGGGCCGATCCCGCCGGAACTCGGAAACCTCTCCCGTCTGAGGTGGCTGTACCTTTCCGCCAACGACTTGACGGGGCCGATCCCGCCGGAACTCGGCAGCCTGTCCGTCCTGGAGTGGCTCTCCCTTAACCACAACAATCTCCAGGGGCCGATCCCGCCGGAACTCGGAAACAAGCTCCGTCTCCAGCGGCTGTATCTTGGCGACAACCATCTCCGAGGGCCGATTCCGCCGGAACTGGGCAGCCTGCCCAATCTCGATCGGCTGTACCTCGACGAAAACGATCTCGAAGGGCCGATTCCCCCCGAACTGGGCAACCTGTCCAACCTCGAGCGGTTGCTCCTGTCCGGGAACGACCTGACGGGCCGGATTCCGCCCGAACTCGGCAGCCTGTTGAGCCTTGAGCAACTGCTACTCGAGAAGAACGGTTTCTCGGGCTCCGTACCTGCCGAACTCTGGGCGCTCAGGGAGTTGAAGGAGTTGCGGCTCTCGAACAACCCCGCGCTCGAGGGCTCTCTTCCCACCCTCCTCGCGACTCTGGATCGGCTCGAAGTGTTTATGGCCGGCGGCACCGGTCTGTGCGCCCCCTCGGACCCCGACTTCCAGACCTGGCTCCGGGGCATCGGCAACCGCCGGATCGCACCGTGCGCCGAACAATCACCGCCGGCGGCATATCTGACACAGGCGGTGCAGTCGTTGATGTTCCCCGTGCCGCTCGTTGCGGGCGAGAAGTCATTGCTACGCGTCTTCCCGACGGCCGAGCGAAGCACGTTCGCCGGGATTCCGCCGGCGCGGGCGCGCTTCTTCCTCGACGGACGGGAGGTGTTCGTGGCGGACATCCCGGGCCAGTCGGCACCGATCCCGGTCGAGGTCGACGAGAGCAGTCTCGCGGCATCGGCCAACGCAGAGATTCCGGGATGGGTGGTGCGGCAGGGACTCGAGATGATGATTGAGATCGATCCCGAGGGGACGCTGGACCCGGCTCTCGGGGTCGCCAGGCGCATCCCGGCAACAGGTCGGCTGGCGATCGAGGTTCGAGAGATGCCGCCGTTCGACCTGACCCTGATCCCCTTCGTCTGGACGGAGACCCGGGACTCGTCGATCGTGGACGTGGTCGAGGCGATAGCCGCCGACCCCGAGAACCACGAGCGGCTCGGGATCACACGTGCGCTGCTACCGATCCGCGACTTGGCCGTCACCGCGCACGAACCCGTGCTGAGTTCGAGCAACAACGCCTTCACGCTGCTGAGCCAGACGAGCATGATCCGCACCGTCGAAGGAGGCGACGGTCACTACCAGGGGCTGATGATGTGGCCGGTGACGGGAGCGGGCGGCCTGGCCCACCGTCCCGGCTGGTCGAGCTTCTCGCAGCCATCCTCGAAGGTGATCGCGCACGAACTCGGCCACAACTTCAACCTTCGGCACGCGCCCTGCGGGGGGGCCACCGATGTTGACCCCTCGTTTCCCTCTCTGGACGGATCGATCGGGGCCTGGGGGTACGATTTCGGCGGCCGGTTGCTGTCGCCGTCCACGCCGGACCTGATGTCGTACTGCGGACCACCCGACGCGATCAGCGACTACCATTTCACGAGGGCGCTCCGGTACCGCTTGCGCGAGACGGAGCGCGCCGCGGCAGCGAACCGTCTACCGCCGATCCGCGCCCTTCTCCTCTGGGGCGGCGCGGATGCCGACAGCGTGCCGTTTCTGGAGCCGGCGTTCGTGGTCGACGCACTGCCGCGGTTGCCGCGCCCTGGCGGCGACTACCGGCTTTCCGGACGCGCCGCCGACGGCGCCGAACTGTTCTCGTTCGCCTTCGACATGGCCGAGGTAGCGGACGGCGACGGCAGTGCCAGCTTCGTGTTTGCGTTGCCGGTACGAGACGGATGGGCCGGGAATCTCGCCAACATCGTCATCACCGGGCCCCGCGGATCGGCCACGCTGGACCGCGAGAGCAACGTCCCGATGGCTGTCCTGCGTGACCCCCGCAGCGGTCGCGTGCGCGGCATCTTGCGTGATCTGCAGCCGAGCGTCGCGACCCGGGCGGCTGCGGAGGCCGGGCTGGCGGGGGCCCAGGGTCTCGAAGTGCTGTTCAGCCGCGGGATCCCCGGCGCGGAAGCCTGGCGGGAGTAGCCAGGAGGGCGCGGGCGTGCGTCAGAGGAGCTGGTTGGCGGCCAGGGCTCCGGCGTAGGCCAGTGCGAGCATGTAGCCGAACTGGGCGAGGGGCCATTTCCAGCCGGCGGTTTCCCTCCGCATCATCGCGACCGTCGACATGCACTGCAGCGCGAACACGAAGAAGACGAGCAGGGCGATCGCCCCTCCGAAGTCCAGGTCCCGCTGCAGCGCCGCCCTCAGTTCGAGGGACGTCTCGTCGCCGTCCTCGATGCCGTAGATGGTGCCGAGCGTGCCCACGATGACCTCGCGCGCGGCGAGCGAGGAGACGAGGCCCACCCCGATCCTCCAGTCGAACCCGAGCGGTTCGATCGCCGGTTCGATCACCTGACCCATCTGTCCGAGCGCACTCTCCTCGACCGCTGGCGGGGCGCCGTCGACCCGGGGGAACTGCGCCAGGACCCAGAGGACGACGGTCACGGCGAGGATGATCTTCCCCACCCTTCGGAGGAAGATCCTGCTGCGGTCGAGGAGGCGGAGGGCGACCGTCCGCAGCGCCGGAATCCGGTACGGCGGCAGTTCCATCACGAACCCGGCGGGCTTCCCCCGCAGGAACGTGCGCCGGAGCAGAAAGGCGGTGCCGATTGCCGCGGCGAGACCCAGCGCGTAGAGGCCGAGCATCGTCGCCGCCCGCGTGCCGACGAACGGCCCCAGGAGCGGACGCTCGGGGATGAAGGCCGCGATCAGGAGGGCATAGACCGGCAGCCGGGCCGAGCAGGTCATGAACGGGGCGATGAACATCGTCGCCATCCGGTCGCGCTCGTCCTCCACGGTGCGCGAGGAGAGGATGGCCGGGACCGCGCACGCGTAGGCCGAGAGGAGCGGCAGGAACGCCCGTCCCTGCAGGCCGACCCTCAGCATCGTGCGGTCGGCGATCACCGCGGCCCGCGCCATGTAGCCGGAGTCCTCCAGGATGCCCAGGAAGAGGAAGAGGATGAGGATCTGGGGGAGAAAAACGAGGACGGAGCCCACGCCCGCCCACACGCCGTCGATGAGGAGGTCGCGAAACCAGCTCGCCGGCAGCCGCGCCGCAAGCCACTCGCCGGAGGAGGCGATGCCGAGTTCGACCCCATCCATGATCGGCGTGGCCCACGTAAAGATGGCCTGGAACACGAGCACGGCGAGGACGAGGAACACGGCCGGGCCCGCGATCCGGTGCAGGAAGAGGGCGTCGAGACGCTGCGTCAGCTTCGGCGGGCCGGCCGAGCGGTAGTTCGCGGAGGCGAGCGCGTTCTGGACCACTTCGCGGCGGCGGGAGAGCGCGTCCATCGTAGGCAGCCCGGAGCGTCCGGCGGGGGCGCCCGACCCGGACTTCTCGCCGGTTGCAGGTGTCGCCGAGCGCACGGCCACCCGGTCGAGGAAGTCGACGACGGCTTCGACGCCCCGCCCCGTGCGCGCGTCGGTCCGGACCACCTCCACGCCGAACGCGGTCGCAAGCGCCTCGTCGTCCAGCGTCCCGTCTCCGGCCTCGAGTTCGTCCGCCATGTTGAGGACGAGGAGCGTAGGGCGTTCCCGTTCGAGCACGGGTCCCACGAGCATGAGCTGCGTCTCGAGCCGGACCGCATCGACGATGAGCACGATGGCCTCGGGCGCCCGCAGCCCTTCGACCCGGCCTTCCAGCACGTCGCGCGTGACGCGCTCATCGGGGGAGCGGGCCGAGAAACCGCTTACGCCCGGCAGATCGACGATGTCCAGGTCGAGGCCCGAGGCGAAGCGCGCCCGGCCGACGTGCTTCTCGACCGTGACGCCCGGATAGTTCGCGACCCGCTGCCGCAGTCCGGTCAGACGGTTGAAGAGCGTCGTTTTCCCCGAGTTGGGCGGACCGATGAGGGCCACGACGGGCGGCCCGGAAGGGGGCGCGTCCGGGCCGACTCCGCGATCCGCGCGCGCCGGCGTCGCGACTGAGGGCAGTGGGGACATCGTGGGAAACTACCGATAACGATTATCGTTAGTTGAGACTGGTTCTCAACCGGGGAAGACGCTAGTATGTTGCGCTCCGACGGTCAAACCAACGTGAGGGACAATCCCGGCGTGAAGAACGGAAGCTCCAACCGAAGCTCGAACGGTTCCCGTACGTCGCTGATGGACGTGCCGCTTCGGCGGGCGGTCGAACTCGAACGCATCGACGCCCCGAACGACGAAGTCAAGCCGCTGCTCGAGCGCGGCATCCTGCCGGGCTGCAGACTGCGCCGCGTTCGCAATTCCCCGACGGGAGACCCGATCATCTCCGTCGAGGGCACCCTCCTCGCGCTGCGCCGCGAATCCGCCGCGCAGCTCTTCGTGCGCGAGGTCTAGAAGCCCTCACAGCTCTTGGCGCCGACGCGGGGTTCTCCCCTGGGCGGCTAGGCGTACGGCATCACGGGCACTTTGCCGAGCAGACGCGCGTAGACCGTGAGCGCGCCGCGGTGGTGCGCCGTGTGATCCACGATCCCGTTCACGATCGCCGCTCGCGGTTGTCCCTCCATGATCTTCGGATCTTCGATCGGCGCGTGGAGATCCTCGTCCGACGCGGAGCCGATGACCTCGATCGCCCGGCCGTAGGCCCGGTCGACCCAGGCGACCGCTTCGGCGAGCGAAGTGACGGCCCGCGCCTCCTCGAGATGTCCTTCGAAGTCCATGTTCCAGCCGTCGCCGAACGCGCCGTCGACGAACCAGTCGACCGTGCCCGCCGCGTGCGCCACGTGGGCGGCCACGGTGAAGACCTCCGGGCTGGGCCCGAAGCCCGAATCTTCCTCCGTGAACGTCTCGAGCGTCTTCTTGAACAGGTGCCTGGACATGGAAAGCTGTGCGGTCAGGCCTTCGGCGTAGGACATGGAGGCTCCGTGGAGATCGTTGTTCGGTTTTTGTTCGGATGGCGGGATCATGCGCGGCCGCCGGGGCGTTGTCAAGCAACGCGAGCTCCCTATTCTTGATGGGAACTGCAGGGCGCGCCGCAGCGGCGGGTAACCGATGACGGCGGCGGGAGACCGATGAAGGCCGACACCGACAAGACGACGCTCAGCCGCCGCCACTTCCTCGTCCGCGGAAGTGGCGCCCTGGTTTCCCTCTCCCTGGGCACTGGATGCTCGAACAACGGCATGGGGCCGGTCGTCAGCGTGCCGCCACCGCCACCGCCCCCACCCGCAGATCGGGTCGACGTGATCGTGGTGGGCGCCGGTCTGTCCGGGCTGGTGGCCGCATACGAGCTGGTCCGGGCGGGGCACGATGTCCGGGTACTGGAGGCGAGAGACGCGGCGGGGGGCCGGGTGCGGACCCTTCGCGAGGACTTCGACGACGGGCTCATCGCCGAAACCGGCCCGGCACGCATCCCGCCCGATCACGACCGAACGCTCGGCTACATCGATCACTTCGGGATCGAAACCTCTCCCTTCTACACGCAGGAAGGCGAGTACCTCATCGTGTCCGAGGAGGGGGACCGCTCCCGGGAGACGCCGGCTGTGTTCCTCGGTAGGGGACGGGACGCGTGGCTCAAGATTCCGGCGGGGACCGATACCCTGCCGACGGCCTTTGCCGAAGCGCTCGGAGACCGTGTGCGGTACGGCTCGCCGGTGACGAGGGTGGTCCGGGATGAGGCCGGGGTCGTGGCCACCTACGGAGCCGCCGATGCCGCGGAGGAACTGAGGGGCGGCCGCCTCATCTGCACCGTCCCCCTCCCCGTCATCGACAGGATCGTGTTCGACCCCGTCCTCTCGGAGGCGAAGCGAGCGGCCTTCGAAGCCACTTCCTACGAAGACGTCACCCGGGTCTACGTCCAGTATGCGGAACGGAACTGGGAGGACGCCGGTCTGAACGGATGGGGGGTGTCGTTTGTGGGAGGGTTCTCGGAAATATGGCATCCGACCTGGAATCAGCCGGGGCCGCGGGGAATCCTGATGTCCTACATGTTCGACGACATGGCGCGCACGGTCGCGGCGATGGAGCCCGACGCCATCGTACCCGGTTTCATCGATCGCTTCGATGGCCTGTTCCCCGGCTCCCGGGAGGTCGCGGAGCGCGGAACCCACTTCGCGTGGGAGCACCAGCCCTGGATCGGGGCGGCCTACACCCGGTACGATCCGCCGTTCTCCGAGCACCCGGAACTGGCATCGCCCGAGGGCCCGATTCATTTCGCCGGCGAGCACGCCTCGGGGGAGCGAGGGTGGATGCAGGGAGCCCTCCAGTCGGGCCTGCGAGCCGCGACGGAAATCGACGCGACGGTGACGGGGGAGCGCGCCCGCACGACCGTGGCGATCTCGCGGCGGCGGCTGGTGCGCCGCCTCGCGGGCGCCCCCCATGCCCCGGCATGGCTGGTGCCGTGAACCGGAACACTCCGGTCGGCGTGGGAGGCTGGCTGCTGGTTTACGTCTGCGGTTCCATCCCGTTCCTGCTCGTCCATGCGGCGGGCCTGTCGGGATGGTTTCTGGACTATGCCCTCTGGCTGTTGGTCGCGATCTTCCTCGCCCTCGCGTCTCCGCTCGCCCTCATCCTCCTGAAGTCGCCGCGCGCCCCGAGGTGGAACATCGTCGCGATGTGGGTCGTCGCCCTCATAATCACGCTGCGCGCGGCCGCCGCCCCCTTCAATCTCGAGCCCGAAGGGCCGGCGTCGAGGAGGAACCCCGAGGAGTGGGCGGCCGCGATCACGATCCTCGCGGCCATCGTGGTCGGGTCCCTGGCGTGGGCCACGATCTGGACCGCTTACTTCCGGCGATCGCTCCGCGTACGGAACACCTTCGGTTCGCCGGCAGCCGTACCCTAGGGTCGCTGAGCCGGCGGAGGTCGCGCCGACTCCAGGCGGATCGCTGGCGGAAGCCGCCACACCGTGATGACGGGGACGTCGAATTCGTCCGTGTCGATGAAGGCGACGAGGCCGTCCGGGCCGAAGGCGTCCGGCATGTCGGGCAGCGCCGCCGTTCCCGTCGCGAGCGTGCCGAGGTAGCGCCCGTCCGGCGCGATCACGTCGATGGGGCCCGGCTCCTCCGAACCAGGCTCCACGCTCCGTTGGACCCACAGCGCGCCATCCCAGCTCGCGCGCAGGGCGGCGATGACCGGCACTTCGGGGAAGAACCGCATGTTCTCAAGGGCATCCCGCTGCAGCGACCTCATGTTTTTGATCATCTCGAGCACCGCGGGGGGCGGCGCGCTCCCGCGCTGGGTGAACGAGCGATTGCTCTCGGCCTCGAGCCGCCGTTCGCGCTCCGCCTGTTCCATCGCCTCCGTCACGGCCAACGGCTGGATGGGCCGGCGCAGGATGCGCGAGACCGCGCCCGACGGATCGGTGAGGTTGACGGCCCAGGCTGACGAATCCGAAAACGCGACCCCGCCCGACGGGAGGGCGTCGAACAGCAGGTCCGGTTCGAACCCCCATTCCTCGTCGATCATGTCCTCGAGATCGCCGCTCCGCGGGCCATCGTCCTCGACCGGCGCCCAGGCCTCCGCGAGCACGCGATCCTCGACGTCCTCGTGGGACATGTCGACGCGCTGGATCGTGCGCCCGTTGCGCCCGATCAGAGTGCGAGCGCCCGTCCGCTCGGGACGGAGGTTCGGGCGGCGCGCCATGGCGAACCCCATCCCCCCTCCACCCTCCCTCACCATGCGCTCGAACTCGCCGGCGGGGCTGAAGACGTGGTATCCCGCGTGCAGCATGTCCTCGACCAGGACCTGCCCGTCCTCCCACACCACGAGTTGTGTCGCGGCGCGGAACTCGCCCGGGCCGTCACCGGCGCGGCCGAACTCGCGCACGAAACTTCCTGTCGCATCCACCACGACGACGCGTGCGCTGGACTCCATCCGGGTCCCGTCCAGGAGGTAGAGGTTGCTCGCGCCGTCGAAGGCGACGCCGGCGATGGAGGTGAACTCCTCCCACTCGGCGGCCGCCGCGGCCGATCCGATGGCGTACACCAACTCGAGGTCCGGCGAGACGGAACGGTCCGCACCGGGAAGGTCGACCATCTCCTGGGCGTGCAGGCCGGCGCCTCCGAGCGCCGCTCCGAGCGCTGTCCCGAGCACCGCCATCCACCCGGCGGCGAACCGGGCCGCGAACCCGGCCGCGGTCCCCGCCGCGCCCTGTGGTGCACGGCCGGCCTTCCGTCGTGACGTCCGCCCCATCTTGGCAGCCCCCCGTCGCGGCTTAGGTTTATTCGAGTGTGGTCGTGGTCCCCCGTGTCCGTCACCAGGGGGAGAGATTCCGCGCCAACTACTATGGAGGTAGTAGGTATGATTCGCAAGCGCTCTTCCGGCCCGATCTCCGGCACGTCGATCCCTCTGTCCCTTCGCGTCCCCCTGCTCTCGCTCGCCGCGCTCGGCGCTTCGCTTTCGTGGGTCGCCTGCGGCGGAGGAGAGGCGCCAGCCGACGAACCCGCCGGGGGCGCGGAGGCCGCGGCCGCCGATGCGCCGCCGCAGTTCGAGACGACCGAGGTCGCCGAGGGCGTCTACCAGTTCCGCTGGATCGGGCACAACGCCCTGTTCGCCGTGACCTCGGAGGGGGTCTTTGCCTTCGATCCGATCTCCGTCGAGGCGGCCGCCGCCTACGCGGAGGAGATCCGCCGGGTCGCACCGGGGGCCGAACTCGCGGCCATCGTCTACAGCCACAACCACGCCGATCACGCGACGGGCGCGGAGGTGCTTCGCGGAGCGTTCGGGGCGGACGTCCCCATCTACGCGCACCGGAACGCGGACGCGCCGCTCAGGGAGGCCGCGAACCCCGACCTTCCCCCGCCCACGGACACCTTCGACGAGACGATGACCCTCGCGGGCGGCGAGATCGAACTCCACTACCTGGGCCGCAGCCACAGCGACGACATCGCGGTGGGATTCCTGCCGGCGCACAGCCTCGCCTTCGCGGTGGACTTCGTGTCCCGCGACCGGTTCGGGTACCAGGACCTCGCGAGCTTCCATTTCCCCGACATGTTCGACGCGATCGAGGGCCTGCTCGAGATCCCGTTCGAGACGATCGTGTTCGGGCACGGTCCGCAGGGAGACCGGGCCGCGGTCGAGCGCCAACTCACCTACTACCGGGATCTGGACGCCGCCGTGCGCGCCGCCGTCGAGGCGGGACTGAGCGAGGACGAGACGGCCGAGACCGTGCTCATGGAGGACTACAGCCACTGGGACCGCTACGACGACTGGCGCGAACTCAACGTGCGCGGCATGCACCGCAAGCTCTCCGCCGCCGGCGCGGGCGACGAAGACTGAGTACGAAGGTCTACCGAGAGGAGCTGCGTCGGAACGGCACAACCATGACGGTGTGGGGAGCGTGATCCGCCGTCATGCCGTTGCGAGTGTGACGCGGTCGCCGAGCGTGTCGGTGATCCATTGATTCAGGCTCTTTCCTTCGGCGGCCGCAGCAGCAGCGACGTTCGCGTGCAGCTCTGACGGGATGCGCAGGTTGAACCGCCCCGAGTAGCGGCGTCCCGGCTCGACGCCGTCCTCCTCGCACATTTCCAGAAACACCCCGAGCGATATCGCGCCCTCCCTCCGGAGACCCGCAACATCCCGGGCGTAGAAGTCCGCACCGCCGCGCAGGCCGACGAACTCGCCCCGGAACATCTCGATGTCCGGATCGAATTGGATGACGGCACGGTAGCCGCCGATCTCCATCGTGTTTCTCACGGCTCCACTCCGTTCTCCCTCAGCCAGTTTCGAACGCTCGCCACGGCGCCCTTGTCGGTATCGGGCGAAGGATGCGGGCGGTGGAACACGCGCCGCTCGCCGAACAGCCTCACGCCAATGCGCGACCCCTCCCGCTCGCTGATTTCCGCGCCCAACTCGGCAAGCAGCGCCTCGATGTCCCGCCACGGTATGTTCGCGCTGACGGGATGGCGGAATAGCAGGGCGAGCGTTCTTCGATGCTTGCGCCTCACAAGACGTATGGTATCGAATAATGGTACCACATGTCAACGACGGGACCGGGCGACCAAAAGTGTCGCGCTGCGCAGGGTAGGCGACGTTCCCGCGGGAACGTATTTCGCCCTACCCAAAGGGTGCGGGTGGCCGTCAGCCGATCAGGCGCTGAAGCTCGACGATTTCGTCCTGGAGCCCGCTCTCGACGTCGGCCGCTCGCGCATCCGCGTCGAGGGTTTCGATCTCGCGTCGAACCTCACGGACCTTCCCATCGAGATCGTACGCCTCCATCTCCGCCCGGAGCTGCGTGATCCGGCCACGCAGAAGCTCGACCTGGCGCTCGGTCAGAGTTCCTCCTCGAGTCAGGCGGGCCACTTGTCCTTCGAGGGCCTCGACCAGACCTCGGCGGGCTGCGACGTGCCCGCGATGGTCAGAGATCCGGTTGCGCAGGCGAGCTTCCTCGCTCCGGACCTGCCACGTGTCCTCGGAGCCCTTCAGAACGATGAACATCAGGTCGCGCCATCGCCGTGCGTCCGCGTCGAACGTCTGGCGGACGCCATCGACACTCCACTCGCGCTCGATACCCCCTGAGCCGCGTGCGATCACGAGCCGGTGGACGCTTCCGGCCCTCGACTCGAGGACCAGCCAGCTCTCGGCCCCCAGGGCCTGAACCGTCGTGCCGTCCGCACTCGTGACCACCTCGCCGCTCTCCCGCATGCACAGGTGCATGCCCTCGACGAACCGCTCGATCGCGCGTTCGCCGCCGCGCCAATCCTCGACCAGCATGCCGTCGCCCAACGGGAACATCGATGCTGCCGCATCCGTGGCGCCGGAACATCGAACCGACTCCTGGATCGCATCACCGACAGGGACGGGACGGGCGGCCGCGACGAAAACGCCCGCCGCACCAAGGACCGCGAGCGTCAGGGCTGCGCGCGCGAGGCTGGGACGGGGACGCCGGCGCGCGAGGATGGATGTGATCCTCCGCTCGAGCTGTGAGGGGTGGACGATGGGGTGCGCCAGGGGGAGCGCCAGCGCCCTCGGACCGCGGGGAAGGCCGGCGGCCAGAAAGAGGAGGTGCCGGGCGTAGTCCGAGGGCCGGGCGCCGAGGGCGAGCACTTCTTCGTCACAGGCCTTCTCGCTCGCGAGCTCGGCCCGTCGCGAGGCGATCCACGCGAGGGGATGGAACCAGTGCAGGGCGAGGACGACCCGGCGGATCAGTTGGCGGAGGGCATCCCGCCGTCGCACGTGGATGAGTTCGTGCGTGAGGACCACGGTCCGCCGCTCCGGGCTCCACGTCGCCGCCGAAGCCGGAAGCAGGATCACCGGGCGCCACAGCCCGCCCGTCATCGGCGTCGCCACCGCCTCGCCGGACAGCAGCCGAACCTCGCGGCGGAGGCCGAGCCGGAGTCGCAGCGTCGCGGCTGCGCGCACCCATTCGGGGTCCCGCACGGGCGGGGCCGTCCGCACCAGTCTCCGGAGCCGGAGCGCCGCGAAGGCGAGCGAGGCCAGGGAGAGGACGCAGCCGACCAGCCACACGATCCACGCGACCCGGACGACGGAGTGCCCGATGGCCGCGCTCGCGGCGCTGCCCGCCGCATCCGCACGCGCGTCCAGCCGGGCCCGCTCGGCCTGGACGAGGGCCTCCCGCATTCCGGCCACCTCCAGCGTCGCGACCAGGCCCGAGGGACCGGGGGCGGGGTCGAACGTCACGGAAGTGGCACGCTCGATCGCGGGCGCGGGCGACTCGCCCTCCCGGGCCGGCAGGAGCGGTATCTCCCACGAGGGACCCAGGAGACCGAGGACGGGGAGCGCGAGGACGAGAGCGAACGTCGCCGTCCACAGCAGATGCAACGTCCTCGATGACCCCCGCCGCATGAACCACGCCAGCGCGAGCGCCAACAGGAGCACGAGCGTGACCTGGGCGGCAGGCACGAGCGCATCCGGGGCGGCGGCCGGCAACACGGCCGCGAACGTGTCGCTCTGGGCGCCGGCGGGGGTCATCGTCCCTCCTCCGCCGCCTTCTCGATCATCTCCTGGAGACGGGCGTGTTCTTCCGGCGTGAGGCCGCCCTCGCGCAGTTCGAGCAGCGTGGCCACGGCCCCCTCCACCGAGTCGCCGCAGAAGGTCTTGAGCACGCGGCGCATGGCCGAGCGCCGGGCCCGCAGCGCCGGCATCGTGGGAGAATAGAGGTAGCGGGGACCGTCCGATTCACTGACCACGTGTCCCTTCTGCACGAGCCCCCGCAGGATCGACCGGACGGCGGAATAGGTCGGAGGATCCGCCATGTGCTCCCGGATCTGCGCGGCCGTCGGGTTCCCCAGTTCGTACACGAGATCCATGACCTCGCGCTCTCGTCTGCTCAGCTCCGCAAGTGGGCTCACAGCGATCGTCCTCCGTCCCCTGCGACGTCTCCCGGACCCCTCCGGGGGGCCGAATCCCCTCCGGCGGAATCCCCTCCGGCGAGCCAAACCTGGCACACGTATGCTGAAAAATCAACACACCTCACAGACAGCGGCTCTCCCTGGAGGGTTGCATCCGGGATCCCGCGCGTTCCCGAGACGTTCCCGCGGGAACGCGCCGGGGGGCGCCAGCGCTGTCACGTCCGGTTCGCCAAGCCTACTATCAGCGGAACCGGACCCATCCGCGCGGGAGCTTGCACCATGTCGATCCGTCGCTTCGCCGCCCCCATCGTTGCGCTCGCCACCATGCTCGTACCGACATCCGGCGGGTTGGCTGCGCAGGAACCCTACCGTACACCGCCCCCGGACGTCGTCGACATCCTGGACGCCTCCCCGTTCCCCCAGGCGGTGATGAGTCCGTCCGGTGAGCGGATGATCCTCGCATACAGCGAGAGCATGCCCGGGATCGAGGATCTGGCCGCGCCGATGCTGCGGCTGGCCGGACGCCGGATCAGTCCGGTCACCAACGGCATGCACGCCGCGCCGCCGTTCGTGCGTTTCTCGGTCGTCGACCTGGACGGCGGCGACACGCGCGACGTCACCGGCGCCGAGGACGGCCTGGGACCACCGCTCTGGTCACCCGCCGGCGACGGCTTCGCCTTCACGCGAACGACCCCGGACGGCGTCGCCCTCTGGCTGGCCGCCCCGGAAACGGGCACCGCGCGAGCCCTTACGAGCCCGTCGCTGAACGGCGCCCGCGGCGAACCCTGCGCCTGGATGCCCGACAGTCGTTCCCTGCTCTGCCATTTCGTCCCCGACGGCCGCGGCGCCCCGCCCACCCCGGCGGCGATCCCCGTCGGCCCCGTCACCCAGGAATCCGGCGGCGAGGCCACCCCTTCCTGGACCTTCCAGGACCTGCTGGAAGACGCCCACGACGAGGCGCTCTTCGACTACTACCTCACGTCGCAGCCGGCCCTCGTCGACGCCGCCACCGGAGCCACGCGACCCATCGGCGCCCCGGCGGTCTACGAATCCTTCGATCCTTCGCCCAGCGGCGAATACTACCTGTCCGTCCGCACGGTTCGCCCCTACTCGTACCTCGTGCCCGACTCCCGCTTCGCCAGGGAGGTGGAAGTCCTCGGCAGCGACGGCGCGCCCCTGCGCACGCTCGCCACGCTGCCCGTCGACGAGGGCGGCCCCGAGCACCTGGGCTTTCGCCGCGCCGGTCTCCGCCAGTTCTCCTGGCGCCCCGGCGTGCCCGCCACGCTGGCCTACGTGGAAGCGCTCGACGGCGGCAACCCGGCGCTCGAGGTGCCCCACCGCGACCGGGTGCTGACCCTCGAGGCGCCCTTCGACGGAGAGGGCACCGAACTCGTCCGCACCGAGCACCGCCTCGGCTCGGGCGCCTTCGGCTTCGGCTACCCGGTCCTGTGGGGCGAGGACGGCGAGACGGCCCTGGTCTACGAATTCGACTGGCCGACGCGGCGGTCCCGCGCCTGGGCCGTGCAGGCCTCCACTCCCGGCGTCCCGCCCGCGCTCCTCTGGGACCGCAGCACGGACGACTGGTACGGCAATCCGGGCGACCCGGTCATGACGCGGGACGGGGCCGGCAAGCCGGTCGTGCACATGGACGGCACGAGCATCTTCCTGGCGGGCCCGGGAGGATCTCCGGAAGGAGACCGGCCCTTCCTCGACCGGCTGGATCTGGCGGGCGGCGAGCGGCAGCGACTCTTCCACTCGGGCGCGGACAGCTACGAGACCGTGGTCGGCCTGGCGGACGCCCGCGCCGGCCGGATCGTCATCCGGCGCGAGACCAGCGAGGAGCCCCCGAACTACCACCTCGTCACGACGGCCGACGACGAGCGCACGGCCCTCACTTCCTTCCCCAACCCCCAGCCCCAGCTCGCGGGGATCACCAAGAGAAAGATCTACTACGAGCGCGACGACGGCATCCCGCTATCCGGTGAGCTGTACCTGCCTGCCGACTACGAGCCCGGCCAGCGGCTCCCGGTGCTGGTATGGGCCTACCCACGAGAGTTCGCCGACGAGGACGGCGCCGGTCAGGTGAGGGGCTCGGCCCACCGCTTCACGACCATCTCCGGCGCCTCGCACCTCCTCTTCCTCACGCAGGGGTACGCGGTGCTCAACGACGCCGCGATGCCGATCGTGGGCGGCTTTGCGGCGAACGACACCTACGTGGAGCAGCTGGTGGCCAACGGCAGGGCCGCGGTGGACAAGCTCGTCGAACTGGGCGTGGCCGACCGCGACCGGGTCGGGATCGCCGGCCACAGCTACGGAGCCTTCATGACCGCCAACATGCTGGCGCACTCCGACGACTTCGCCGCCGGCATCGCGCGCAGCGGCGCCTTCAACCGGAGCCTCACGCCCTTCGGCTTCCAGTACGAGCGCCGCACCTTCTGGGAGGCGCCGGAGGTCTACTTCGGCATGTCGGCCTTCATGCACGCGGAGAAGATCAACGAACCGCTGCTCCTGACCCACGGCATCATCGACAACAACTCCGGGACTTTCCCCGTCCAGTCCGAGCGCATGTACCACGCCGTCAAGGGTCTGGGAGGCACCGTCCGCCTGGTGATGCTGCCCCACGAAAGCCACGGCTACCGGGCCCGCGAATCGGTCCTGCACACCGTGTGGGAGATGTTCGACTGGATGCACCGCCACGTGAAGGAGCGGCAACCCGACGCACTGGTCCCCGAATAAACCGTCCCCCCGGGGTGCCACGCGTTCCCGAGACGTTCCCGCGGGAACGCCCGCCCCTACCGGATCTGCACAACGGTCACGCCGTCGATGTCGAGGGCGGACCAGCTCCGGTCGGCGGTGAGGACCGGGAGACCGAGGCTGCTCGCGGTGGCCAGGCATGCCCGGTCACCCAGTCCGAGGCCCTGGCGCCGCGTTTTCGTACGGTAGGCGCCGCTGAGGAGCGCCGCGTGGCGGTCGAAGGGAATGACTTCGATTCCCATTCCCGTGACGACACTCGACACGTCCCTCGAGGACCAGCCGTCTTGCGAGAGACGCGCCGCGACCTCGGCCAGGTTCACCGACGACATCGCGGCTCCTCGCTTGAGTGCGCGTTCGACGCGAACCGCCCCCGGTTCCTCCAGTAACGCCGCCAGGACGGCCGAGGCGTCAAGGACAATCTCGGCCGGCTCATTCACGGGCGGCTTCGGCTCGCCGTTCCAGGATGAATTCATCGACGACGCTCCCGGAGCCCTTCCGGTGCCGGCGGGCGATCGCCTGCAGCCGCGCGAGTGCGGCGCTGGGAGTGCGCAGCCGGATCGTGTCGCCCTCCAGGCCCATGATCAGCTGCTGCCGGCCCCGAATGTCCAAGGCGCGACGAAAGCGGGCGGGGACCACCAGCCGGCCGGCTTCGTCGATCGTCACCCGTTCGGTGTCGGGCAGCGTATCCGGCATGGGGTCCGGCACGGAATCCGGCGAAGCATCGGCCGGCGAGTTCCGAGTCTTTTTCTTCATGGTATGCTCCATGTTTCTGGTATATTTTATGAAAATACCATGACACGGGCCGAGCCACGAGAGGGAGATGTCGTAACCCGATCGAAGTGAGATTCTGTTGCCGCATGCCACACGCCGCTTTCGTCGATACCATGGGACCGTCGCTCCGACTCCCCAGCTTCGCTTCCAGGCTCAACGCGGGATCATCGGCGCGGGAGCCGGCCTCGGAGAAGGAACCGGGATCGAACCAGGGAAGGGCTCAGCGTGATCACACTCGAGGGGAAGACCGCCATCGTCACGGGGGCGGCGAAGGGGATCGGCGCCGCGTGCGCGCGCGCCTTCGCCCGTCACGGGGCGGATGTCGTGCTGGGGGACGTGCTGGAGGACCGCTGCGCGGACACGGCCCGGTGCATCGCGGAGGAGACGGGACGGGAGACGCTCGCCGTGCGCGCCGACGTGAGCGAGGAGGCCGACTGCGCCGCCCTGCTCGACGCCTGCACGGCACGCTTCGGCCGCTGCGACATCCTGCTCAACAACGCCGGGATCATCGCCGCGGGCTCGATCCTGGACGCCGAGGTCGAGGACTTCGACCGGGTGCTGGGCGTGAACCTGCGCGGGACCTTCCTCGTCTCCCGTCTCGTGGCGCGGGACATGGTGGCGCGCGGGGTGAAGGGGTCGATCATCCACATGTCGTCGACCAACGCGGTGGTGACGATCCCGAACCAGCTCGCCTACGCGGCCTCGAAGGGCGGGGTCATGCAGCTCACGAAGGTGATGGCGCTCGCGCTCGCGCCGCATGACATCCGGGTCAACGCGATCGGGCCGGGGACGATCATCACCGACATCCTCGATTCGGTAATCGCCGACGAGGAGGCGCGGCGCACCATCCTCTCCCGCACGCCGCTGGGACGGTTCGGGGACCCGGACGAGATCGGGACCGTGGCCGTCTTCCTCGCGAGCGACTACGCCTCGTACCTCACGGGCGAGACGATCTACCCGGACGGCGGGCGCCTGGCGCTGAACTACACGGTGCCGCTGCGGGAAGATCGGTGAGCGGCGGGTGAGGGGCGCGTGAGCGGCAGCGCAACGAGCGATTCGGGCGGCGAAGCCCGGCTCGCGATCGACATCGGGGGGACGTTCACGGACGTCGCGCTGGAGACCGGCGGGCGCCTCGTCACGACGAAGGTGCTCACGACGGCTTCGGCGCCCGAGCGGGGCGTCCTCGAAGGCGTGCACAAGGTGCTGGGGCTGGCGGACGTCCCCCCCTCCGCGGTCCGCCTCGTCATCCACGGCACCACGCTGGCCACGAACGCGATCATCGAGCGGCGGGGCGCGCGCGCGGCGCTCATCGTGACCTCCGGGCACCGCGACGCGCTGGAGATGGCGCACGAGAACCGCTTCGAGCAGTACGACATCGGGGTCGACCGCCCTGCCCCGCTCGTCCCCCGCCGCCGCCGGCTCCCGGTGGAGGAGCGGGTCGACCACCGCGGCCGCGTCCTCATCCCGCTCGAGGAGGATTCGGTGCGCGCGCTCCTCCCGACGCTCGAGGCGGCGGAGGTGGAGTCCGTCGCGGTGGGGCTCATTCACGGGTACGCGAACCCCGCGCACGAGCGGCGGATCGGGGAGATTCTCGATGCGTGGCGGCCGGGGCTGCCGGTGACGCTGGCTTCGGACGTGTGTCCGGAAGTGCGGGAGTACGAGCGGCAGTCGACGGCCTGTGCGAACGCCTACGTCCAGCCGCTCATGGCCCGCTACCTGAAGGGGCTCGCGGATTCGCTGCGCGAGTCGGGGCTCGCCTGTCCCTTCCTCCTCATGACTTCGGGCGGAGGTCTCACGACGCTGGAGACAGCGGTCGCGGCACCCGTCCGGCTCGTGGAATCGGGGCCGGCCGGGGGCGCCATCCTCGCCAGCCGCCTCGCGCGCGACCTCGACCTCGGCGACGTCCTCTCCTTCGACATGGGCGGGACGACGGCGAAGCTGTGCGTGATCGACGGCGGGCGGCCGCTCCATTCGCGCACGTTCGAGGTCGCCCGCAGCTACCGCTTCAAGCAGGGGAGCGGGCTGCCGGTGCGGATTCCCGTGATCGAGATGGTGGAGATCGGGGCCGGCGGCGGGTCGATCGCCGGCGTGGACGACCTGGAGCGAATCCAGGTCGGGCCCGGGAGCGCCGGATCGGAGCCGGGGCCGGCGGCGTACGGCCGGGGAGGGGACGAACCCACCGTGACGGACGCCGACGTCGTGCTGGGGCGGATCGATCCTCAGCTCTTCGCCGGAGGCTCGATCTCCCTCGACCGCGGGCAGTCCGAAGCCGCGATCGACGCTCGCATTGGCAACGAACTGGGGCTCGACGCGAGACTCGCCGCCCTCGGCATCACCGAGATGGTGGACGAAAACATGTCCAACGCCGCCCGCACCCACGCGATCGAGTGGGGGAAGGGCGTGGCGGGACGCACGCTCATCGCCTTCGGCGGCTCCGCCCCCATCCACGCCGCGCGCCTGGCGGACAAGCTGGAGGTGGACCGCTTTCTGATCCCCGCCGACGCGGGGGTGGGATCGGCCGTCGGCTTCCTCCTCGCCCCCATCTCCTACGAGGTCGTGCGCAGCCGTTACATGCGCCTGTCGGGGTTCGATCCCGCGGTCGTCGCGGGGGTGTTCGATGAGATGAGGGACGAGGCGGAGGCCGTGGTCTCGCGCGGGGCGCCGGGGGCGCCCACGAGCGAGAAGGCGCGCGCCTACATGCGCTACGTCGGGCAGGGGCACGAGATCGGCGTCGATCTCCCCGGCGACATCGAGGACGCGGCGGTCCTGCGCGACGCGTTCGACCGCGGCTACGAGACGGTGTACGGGCGGACGATCCCGGGGCTGGACATCGAGGTGCTGAGCTGGACCCTCGTCGTTTCGGCGCCCGCGATGGCGCCCGCGACCGAGGCCGCGACCGAGGCCGCGGACGTTCCCGCGGGAACGTTATCCCGTGAACGGACCCCGCCAGTTGGGCAACTGGCCGAATCGGGCGTTCCCGCGGGAACGTCGCCCGGTGGGCAAGCCGCCGCGGGAAAGCCGGAGCTGGAGCCGGCGTCGGAGCCGGCGCCGGAGCCCAAGTCGGAGCCAGAGCCGGAGCGCTGGACCGAGCTGTGGGACGGACCGGGGGGCGAGTCGGCGACCGCGGCCGTCTACACGCGAGGGGCGCTCGCGGAGGGCGCCCGCGTCGAGGGCCCCGTGCTGATCGCCGAGGACCAGACGACGACCGTGGTCCCGGACGGCTGGGATGCGCGGGCCGTCGCCGGCGGCCACCTCCTCGTCGAGCGGAGGGCGGCGGAGGGTGCGGCAGCCGCGGGTGCGGCAGCCGTGGGTGCAGCGGGCGCGGCCGGCGCGCAGACCGGGATCGCGGCGCTCGAAGGGCAGATCATGTGGAGCCGGCTGCTGTCCGTGGTGGAGGAGCAGGCCCGGACGCTCGTGCGCACCGCCTTCTCGACCCCGGTGCGCGAGGCGGGCGACCTCTCCGCCGGCGTGTTCGACCTCTCCGGGCGCATGCTCGCGCAGGCCGTCACGGGCACGCCCGGCCACGTCAACGCGATGGCCGCCTCCGTGGGGTTCTTCCTCCGGGACTTCCCGGTGGAAACGCTGCGCGAGGATGACGTCCTCATCACGAACGATCCGTGGGAGGGCACGGGACATCTCAACGACTTCACCGTCGTCACGCCGACGTTCCTCGACGGGCGTCCGGTCGCGCTGTTCGCGGCCACGAGCCACATCGCCGATGTCGGGGGCCGCGGCTTCGGGGCGGACGCGAACCAGGTGTTCGAAGAGGGGATCCGCCTTCCCATCGGCTACCTGATCCGCGGCGGGCAGGTGGACGAGACGCTCATGCGGCTGGTGCGCGCGAACGTGCGGGACCCGGATGTCGCCCAGGGCGATCTCTATTCGCTGGCCGCCTGCAACCGCACGGGGTGCGAGCGGCTGGTGGCGATGATGACGGAGTTCGGAATCGATTCCCTTGATCCGCTGGCGGAGACGATCATCTCCGCCTCCCGGCGGGCGATGCGGGAGCGGATCAGCGCGCTCCGCCCGGGGACGTACCGGAACCGGATGCGGATCGACGGCTACGACGAGGACCTCGACCTCATGTGCGCCCTCACGGTCCGGCCGGACGGGACCATCGGGATCGACTGGGACGGCACGTCGCCGATGTCGTCGCGCGGCATCAACGTCCCGGTGACCTATACGCGCGCCTACAGTTCCTTCGGCGTGCGCTGCATCGTCGGCTCCGAGGTCCCGAACAACGCGGGGTCGCTGGCGGCGATCGAAGTCTCCGCCCCGCCCGGGTCGCTCCTCAACGCGCCCCCTCCCGCCGCCGTCTCCGCCCGCCACGCGATCGGGCAGATGCTGCCGGACGTCGTCCTCGGCTGCCTCGAACAGGCGCTGGAGCCCGGCGCCGTCCCCGCGGAAGGCGCGTCGTGCCTCTGGAACCCCGTCATCATGGCAGGGCCGGGACTGACCGGCGCTCACGCCTACGGCGGCGAGGCGTTCGTCGTGAACCCCTTCCACGCCGGCGGCACCGGCGCCCGCCCCGGGAAGGACGGACTCTCGGCGACGGCCTTCCCCTCCGGAGTCCGCAGCACACCCATCGAGATCACCGAGACGGTCGCGCCGCTCATCTTCTGGCGGAAGGAGTACCTGCCGGATTCCGGCGGTCCCGGCGAGTTCCGGGGCGGCCTCGGCCAGGTGATGGAGATCTCCCACGCGGACGGCGAAGCGTTCGCCGTCTCCAAGATGTTCGAGCGCGTCCGCAACCCGGCGCGAGGCCGCGACGGGGGCGGGGACGGCGCCGCGGGGCGCATCCACGTGCCGGGCGTGGGCGACTTCCGGCCCAAGGGCCGCCAGGTCGTGCCCCCCGGCCGGCGCATCGTGCTCGAGACGCCGGGAGGCGGCGGCCTCGGCGACCCGGCGCACCGCCCGACCGAGCGGGTACGGGAAGACATCCTCGACGGCTACGTCTCCCCCGACGCGGCGACCGACGCGCGCGGAGAATGAGCAACCTTGTCGTAACGACCACAATAATGTACGGTACAGCTTATACCGTCTACTAATATGGTCGTTACGATGAAGAACAACATTCACGGCACGTTGCCGCTTCCGGTTCGGCGACTCCTCCGTAAGCTCGGCTCCGACATCAGGGATGCCCGTCTCCGTCGTCGCATCCGCGCGGCGACCATGGCGGAACGGGCACTGATCAGCCGAACCACCCTCAGCAAGGTCGAGCGGGGTGATCCGGGCGTCTCGATGGGCAACTATGCGACCGTGCTTTTTGTCCTGGGGATGGAGGACGGCTTGGCGGAACTGGCCGACCGCAAGCGGGACGGGCTCGGGCTCGACCTGCTCGAGGAACGCCTGCCGCAACGCGTACGCGTGTCCGCCCCCCGCACGCGGCGTGAGCGCGGGGGCACCTGAGGCGACCTGCGTGGAACGCCGGATACTGGTCCACCTGGACCTGAACGACACGCCCCTCCTCGTCGGCAGGCTCTGGGTCAGAGTTCGTGGCGACCGCGAGAGTGCGACGTTCGAGTACGATCGGGGCTGGTTGGACCACCCGCGACAGTTCGCCCTCGAACCGGCGCTGACGCTCGGGCCCGGGCCCTTTCACACCCCGCGAGCGCTCTTCGGGTCGATTGGCGATTCCGCGCCCGACCGCTGGGGGCGGGCCTTGATGCGCCGCGACGAGGCTCGCCGCGCGCGGCGGGAGGGAAGGACACCCCGCACGCTCTTCGAGTCCGACTACCTCCTTCGGGTCGATGACGAGGCTCGCATGGGGGCGCTCAGGTTCTCGTTGGACAGGGACGGACCCTTCCTCGCCGAGCCCGGTGAGAGGCGGATCCCACCACTTGTCGAACTGGGACGACTCCTCGCCGCGGCCACGCGAATCACGCGGCGGGACGAGCGCGATGAGGATCTCCGCCTTCTCCTCGGACCCGGGGCCTCGCTCGGGGGCGCCCGCCCCAAAGCCACCGTGAGGGATGGCGCCCATGGGCTGGCCATCGCGAAATTTCCCGCCGCCCGGGACGACTACGATCTCGTACTCTGGGAAGGCGTCGCGCTCGACCTCGCCGCACGGGCCGGCATCGACGTTGCCGCCTGGCGTTTCGAGCGGGTTGCGGGGCGGCGCGTTCTCCTCGTGCGGCGCTTCGACCGCGAGGCGGGCTGCCGCGTACCGTTCCTGTCCGCGATGAGCATGTTGAGAGCCGATGACCGCGAGTCCAGATCATACCTGGAGATTGCGGACGCCCTTCGGCGCCACGGCGTGGCCGCCAGACGCGACCTGACCGAACTCTGGCGCAGGGTCATATTCAACATCCTCACCTCGAATACCGACGACCATCTCCGCAACCACGGTTTCCTGTATGAGGACGGACGGGGCTGGCGTCTTTCTCCGGCGTACGATCTGAACCCGACCCCGGCCGAGGTCGGCCCACGCGTCCTGCAGACGTACATCGACGAGTACGATGGCGCCGCCTCGGTGGAACGCGCGCTGGCGACCGCGGAGTACTATGGTCTGGATCTCGACGACGCGAAGCGGATCGTGGGAGAGATCGGGCGGGCGGTCTCGGCCTGGCGCGGGACCGCGACGGGTCTCGGCGCTTCCCCGGGGGAGATCGTGCGGATGGAGTCTGCCTTCGAGCATGAGGATCGGGACGCGGCGGCCGGTTACGGGACGTTCTTCACGGTGACCTGATGGTGGAAGCGAGACGAAGCAGGTGGACGCTGGTCTGCGCCGTGGCGGTGGTCGCCGCGTGCGGCGGCGGCAGCACCGACCCGGGGCCGGGGCCCCAACCCGCGCCGACGCCGGTGGCGACGGTCGGCGTCGTAGCGGGGGACGTATTCGAGGGTCTGGATGCGATCGTGTCGGTCCGTCTCGATCCCCCGCCGGCCTCGCCCATCACCGTCCGCTATACGCTGAGCGCGGACGGCGACCCGGCCACCGCGGACGCGGACACGGCGGACTACCGCGCCGATGGTTCGGTATCCGTCCCCGCCGGGACGAGCATCGTCGAGGCCAGGATCGCGATCCTGGACGACGACGACATCGAGCCCGCGCGCGAAGCCTTCCTCTTCACCCTGGATGCACCGGAGACGGGGGCGGGATACGAACTGGGAGCGACCACCTCGACGCTGGTGACGATCGCCGAAGGCGTCTGCGACCGCACTCCGGAGATCCGGGACGCGCTCGTCGTCCGGAGCCGCGCCGAGAGTTGCTCGGGGGTGACGACGGGGCACCTGGGGATCACGACCCTCAACCTCGCCGGCATCGCGATCCCCACCTTGAGGCCGGGCGATCTTTCCGGCCTGTACAACCTCAGAAACCTGGACCTCTCCGGCGTCGGCTTCACCGCCTTTCCGGTGGGCGTGTTCGCCGATCTCACGAGCCTCGAGACGCTGCGCCTGCGGAACAACGGCTTCGAGACGCTGCCGGCCGACGCGTTCGCGGGTCTCGGGCGCCTGAAGACGCTGGATCTGGGCGACAACGGGCTGGCCACGCTGTCGGCCGAGTCGTTTGCGGGACTCCCCTCGCTCGAGACCCTGGAGCTGCGTGCCAACGCGCTCGCCACGCTCCCGGCCGGCGCCTTCGCCGAACTCACGAGCCTCGAGCGGCTGCACCTGGGCGCCAACGACTTCACGATCCTGGGCGCCGGCGTCTTCGGCGGACTCGACAGCCTGAAGTGGCTCTACCTCGGCAACGGCCGGATCGGCGCGCTGGAGGCGGGCGTCTTCTCCGGCCTGGCCGGGCTGGAGAGCCTGCTGCTCCAGGACAGCGGCCTCCAGACGCTTCCCGAGGGCGCCCTTGCGGGCCTCTCCAACCTCAGGGAGCTGCGGCTGGACCGGAACGCGCTCGCGGCCCTCCCGGAGGGGGCGTTCGCGGACCTCTCGCGCCTGGAATCGCTGCGGCTGTACGGCAACCGGCTCACCGGGCTGCCCGCCGGGCTGCTCTCGGGCCTCTCCGCGCTCCGCGTGCTGCGGCTGGACGGGAACCGCCTGGCGGCGCTGCCGGAGCGGATGTTCGTCGGCCTGGCCAGCCTCGACACGCTCCTCCTGGCACCGAACCCGGGCGCCCCTTTTGCGCTCGCCCTCGAACTCGAGCGCACCGACAACCCGGACCCCGCCGCCACGGGTCCCGCGCGGATCGCACTCACCGTCGCCGAGGGGGCGCCCTTCGCCATCCCGGTACCCCTCTCCGCCAGGGGCGGCGCGCTCTCGGCGGACACGGCGGTCCTCGAAGCGGGGAGCGAGCGGAGCGCCGAGGTCACCGTGACCGCGACGGAGGGCGGCCAGGCCGAGGTTCAGGTGGTGGCGGGCCCGGCGCCCGCGGTCCCGCGGCGCGTGAGGGGCATCGAGCTCGGGCTGGGGGACCCGCTCATCCTCTTCGGCGAAGGAACGAACGCGCCGCCCGTGCCCGAGCGCGAAGTGGCGCCCCAGCGCATGCAGTCCGGCGCCCACCCGACCACGTTCACGGCGTCGGACTACTTCCGGGATCCCGAGGGCGCCGCCGTGCGCATCACCGTCGCCACGGCCGACGCCGCCGTGGCGACCGTGACCGTCCAGGACGGCGTCGTGACGCTGACGCCCGTCGCCGCCGGTTCCACCACCGTGACGCTGACGGCGACCGACCCGCCCGGCGCGACCGCGGAACTCTCCTTCCCCGTGCTCGTGAGGGAGGCGGCTTCACGGCCCTTCGACATCGACCTCATCCTCCTCGACGAGGTGACGGAATCCCAGGCGGAGGCCTTCGCCGACGCGGTGGACTTCTGGTCGGCGATCCTGCAGGACACCGAGTTGCCGGACGTTCCACTCGGGCAGGACACCCCGGTCGGATGCTGGGAGATCCTGAGCGAGCAGCGCATCGGCACCGTTGACGACGTCGTAGTCGTGGCTTCGGTACGGGAGATCGACGGTGAAGATGGAGTCCTGGCCCGCGCCGGCCCGTGCGGGGTCCGCGACGCCTCGAGGCTCCCCTTCATGGGCGCGCTCGAACTCGACGTCGCCGACCTCGCGCGGCTCGAAGAGGAGGGCAGCGCGAAGGATGTGGAGGAGGTGATCCTGCACGAGATCGGCCACGTCCTGGGCATCGGGACGGTGTGGGTCGACCACGGTCTTCTCCGGAACCCGTCCATTCACAATTCGGGAGCGGACACGCATTTCACGGGACCCCTGGCCATCGCCGCATTCGACGAGCGGGGCGGCGAGAACTACGACGACGGCGAGAAAGTGCCGGTCGAAAACGCGTCGGCCGCCGGGGCGGCGGACTCCCACTGGCGGGAGTCCGTACTGGGCCACGAGTTGATGACGCCCTTCCAGGCGGCCGGCGAACGCGACCTCCTGAGCCTCATCACCGTCCAGTCGCTGGCGGATCTCGGATATGCGGTCAAGGTCGGGCTCGCCGAGATCTATCGGATTCCGGGATCCACGGGAGGCGCGCGCGCCACGCCCGAACGCCGAATCCCCTACGGCGACGACATCCTCCGCGGCCCCATCCGGGTCGTCGACCGCAACGGCCGCGTGATCCGAATTATCCCCAATTGACGGATTGCACGTTGAGCACCGTGACCGTTTCTTCCCGGTATCGGGTTTTCTAGAGACGGGAGGACGGAGCCGATGATCGCCAGGGACCTCTTTCTGACCGCCAGATGGCGGATGGTGCTCGGATCGTGGATCGGCGCCGCGTTGATCGCGGGCTGCTCGACGGGGGGCGGCGGCACCGCCGACGTGCCGATGCCGGCCGACGTCATCGGGTTCGCGCCCGGCGAGGACTACAAGCTCACGAACTACGACGGGATCAAGGCGTACTTCGAGGCGCTCGCGGCCTCCACCGACCGCATGGCGCTCGAGCGAATCGGAGAGAGCACTCGCGGCGAGCCGCTCTACCTCGCCGCGATCTCGTCACCGTCGAACCTGCGGCGCCTGGCGCGGATCAAGGAGATTACGCGGACGCTGGCCTATGCCCGCGATCCGGAGGCGGGGTACGGATCGGTCCTCGACGAGCAGGAAGCCCGGGCGCTGGCGCGGGAAGGCGTGGCCGTCGTGTGGATCGACGGCGGGCTGCACGCGACCGAGGTCGCGCACGGGCAGTTGATGCCCGAGATGGCGCACCACTTCGTCACGGACGAGTCCCCGGAGACCCGGCGCGTGCGGGAGAACGCGGTCGTCCTCCTCATGCCGAATATGAATCCGGACGGTCTGAATATCGTCGCCGACTGGTATATGTCGAACGTGGGCGGCGAGTTCGAGATGGCGCGGGTGCCGGAGCTCTATCATCACTATATAGGCCACGACAACAATCGCGACTGGTACATGCTGACGCAGGTCGAGACGCGGGCCGTGACGCGGCAACTGTATCACAACTGGTTTCCGCAGATCGTCTATAATCAGCATCAGTCGAGCCCCTTCCCCGGGCGGATCTGGATGCCGCCCTTCGAGAACCCCGTGAGCCCGCACCTCGACCCGCTCGTCGTGAGTTCCCTGAACCAGATGGGACATTCGATGCGGCGCCGCTTCGACGAGGAGGGGAAGCCGGGCGTCAACAGCGGCATCGTCTTCGACCTGTGGTGGAACGGTTCCATGAGAGGCGGGCCCGACTATCACAACATGCTCGGCTTCCTGACGGAGACGGCGGGCGCGGGGTACGCGACGCCCCGCTGCTACGACGAGGATGAGATACCGGACACGTTCGGCGCGCGCGCCGGGAACCTGCCCGCGAAGACGCCGTCGACGAACTACAACAACCCGTGGCTCGGCGGCTGCTGGCACCTGCGCGACGCCATGGACTACATGATGACGGCGGCGAAGGCCGTGGCGGACATGGGCGCGAAGCTGAAGGAGGAATACCTCTTCAACCACTACCTCATGGGCCGGCGCCAGATCGAGCGCGGCAACGCGGCCGAGGGCGGCCCGTTCGCCTACGTGCTCGACCCCCGGGCCTCGCACGATCCGGGGGCCGTGGTCGAGTTCATGGGCCTGATGTCGAGGTCCGGGATCGAGTTCCTGCGCGCCTCGGAGCCATTCTCGGTGGCGGGGCCGGAGGGAGATGTCGCCTTTCCGGCCGGGTCGTACGTGATTCCGCCTCAGGCCTTCCGGCCGTACGTGGTGGACCTGATGGAGCCCAAGGAGTACCCCGACCGGCGCCAGTATCCCGGCGGGCCGCCCGAGCCGCCGTACGACATGACGGGCTACGAACTCCGCTTCCAGATGGGACTGGCGGCGGTGAACGTGGACGCACCGTTCGAGATGCCGGCCGGCGAGTGGGGCGAGGTCTCGACCGACATCGGAGAGGTGCGCGGCGAGGGCGCGGCGGGGTTCGCGCTGCACGGCAACGCCAACGCGACCTACCGCGGCCTGTCCGCCGCGGGCGGCGAGTCCGGCGCGGGCGGCGACGCGGCCGACGCCCCGGCGCGCTTTCGCACCGTGGAGGCACTCGCGACGCCGGACGGCGAAATCCCCGCCGGGTCGTACTGGCTGCCCGGCCTGTCCGCCGAGGCGGCCCGGGCGCTGGCCGCCGACCACGGCCTCACGCTCACCGGGGTCTCCTCCCCGCCCTCCTCCGGCACCGTCGCCGAGGCGCGGCCCCCGCGCGTGGCGATCTACCGCTCGTGGCAGGCCCCGATGCCCGAAGGCTGGACCCGCTGGGTGCTGGACGAGTACGGCTTCGAGTGGGAGAACGTGTGGGACGCCGACGTGCGGAGCGGCGACCTGTCGCGTTTCGACGTCATCCTCCTCCCCTCGCAGGGCGCGGGCGGGATCGCGAGCGGGAACCTGCCGGGCACGATGCCGGAGGAGTACACGGGCGGCCTCGGCGAAGAGGGCGCTGCGGCGCTTCGCGCCTTCGTCGAGGGCGGGGGCTGGCTCGTCGCCTCCGACCAGGCGGTGGACTACGCGATCGAGACGTTCGGCCTCCCCTTCCGGAACCGCGCGCGCGGGCTCTCCTCGCAGGAGTTCTTCATCCCGGGATCCGTGATCCGGCTCGACGTCGACCCCTCGCACCCGCTCGGCTACGGGATGGATGACGAGGCGGTGGCCCTCTTTTCCCGCAGCCAGGTGCTGGAGAGGACGGGCGGCGGCGCGGCGGGCGGTGCGGCGGGCGGTGCGGCGAGCAACGTGGGCCGGATCTCGACCCCGGTGTGCTACGCCGCTTCCGATTTCCTCGTGAGCGGCTGGACGCTGGGCGGCGAGGAGGTGCTGGCCGGCTACCCGGCGGCCGCGCAGGTCGAGGTCGGCGCGGGCCAGGTCGTACTGTTCGCCTTCCGCCCCCACTTCCGCGGCCAGCCCCGCAACACGTTCAAGCTTCTGTTCAACGCGCTCGCCGCTTCCGCGACGGACGGCCTCCCCGCGAGCCCCGGGCTGAACTGCCGCTAGCCACTCGCGGGTCGCCGTTGCCTGCCGGTCTCCGTTGCCGAGGCGCCGCCGCGCGGGTTAGCGTCAACGCTTCGGGCGGGTCGGGGGTTGAAGTCGTGGGGACTGCGCGCGAGGAGGGTTCGATTTGAAGCTGACGGTAATCACGGCGGCCGTGGTGCTATTTGCCGGACTGGAGGGACCCGGCGCCGGCGGCGTCGCGGCCCAGGAGCAGCGCGCCACGGATCGTGACGCCGCCGCGAGCGCGCGGTGGCGCAGTTGGCGGAACTACAACCGCTACCCCGGCCCCATCCCCACGCCCGAGGAGTGGGAGCCCCCCGCGGGCCCGATCCGGATCGGCCTCCAGGTCGGTCACTGGCGCGCCGACGAAGCCCCGCAGGAACTCCGCCGCATCCGCTACAACGGTACGCGGTGGCGGGAAACCGCCGAGTGGGAGGCGAACCTCGCCATCGCCCGGCTGGCGGGCGCGGAACTCGAGGCGCTCGGCTACGAGGTCGACCTCCTCCCCGCCGTCGTGCCCCCCGGCTACCGGGCGCACCTCTTCATCTCCATCCACGCGGACGGGAGCGACAGCCCCGCCGCGTCGGGATACCGCATCGCCTCGCCTCGGCGCGACGCCACGGGCCGCGCCGAGGACGCCGCGCGTGTGATGCGGGAGACGTACGGGGCCGCGACCGGACTCAGGAACCTGCCGGTTTCGACCCGCCGCATGCGGAACTACTACGCCTTCAACTACCGCCGGTACGAGCACGCGCTCCATCCGATGACGATCGCCCTGATCATCGAGACGGGGTTCATGACCAGCGCGCGGGATCGCGAGATCATCCTCGGGGCGCCGGATAGGGCCGCGCGGGGGATCGTCGAAGGGATCAAGGCGTTTCCGATCACCGCGCTGCCGACCGCGCCGACCACGGGCCGAGAGAACGGCCCGCGAGAGGACGGCTGACCGGTCACCCTCCGACGCGAACCCCGAAGCCGGCCATGGCGGACAGGTTGCGCGCCATCGCTCCATCGGACGCGGGATCCCAGTAGAGGTTCCGGACGCCGTAGTGGTAGCGGGCTTCGAGCGTCACGAACCAGGCGTCGGCGGCGGCCACCTCGATGGCCCCGCCGACGATGAGGCCCACGTCGGCGACGCCGCGCCGCCGGAAGCGGCCCTCGCAACTGTTGCTTTCCTCGAACTGCGCCACGCCGCCCTCCAGGCGGCAGCCGACCTCGTGGCCCCAATACGCACCCGCCATGAGCATCGGGCGCACCCGCGCGGGTGACGGCGTCGCCCGGAACCGAAGCAGGACGGGAAAATCCAGGTAGGACATCCTCGTGCTCGAGCCGTCCTGGTGGAGGCCCGACGTGGAGAACCCCCGTTCGATGTAGAGCGCTTCGAGCTGCACCGTCGCGCGCTCCGACAGCGGCAGGGTCACGAAACCGCCACCCACCTTTCGAAGCAGCGCCTCCGAGGTGAACTGGTCGATGAAGGCGGCGTCCGCCCAGGTCACGCCTCCCTTGATGCCGAACGCGGTCTGTGCCGCCGCGGACCCAGGATTCAGCAGAGCCGCGACGGTCGCGCACGCCGCAAACCACCGGATCGTTTTCACATCCCGCTCCTTGTCTCGCTGCCCGCCCTGCCCGGCGCGCCCGTCGGCGAAGCGTCCGACGACAAGCTGCGTCCGCCGGGGCGGTTCCGCCATCGCCCGCTCGGTCGTCACGATCTTTCCCTCGTCCGCCGATGGACCCCAGATTCACGCCGCCATGAACAGTGAACGCAGGTACGGGGAAGACGAGATACGGCAGGTCTTCGCGCGCGCCGCCGAGGCGGCCGAGGAGGAGGAGCGCGCCCGCCTTCCGGCTCGCGTGGATGGCGGACTGACGCTTGGAGAACTCCAGGCCGTCGGTCTCGAGGTCGGCCTTCCACCGGAGCGGGTCGCGGCCGCCGCCGCCGAACTCGACGCGCCGCTGCGAGCCGTACCGCGCCGAAAGCTGCTGGGCATTCCGATTTCCGCGGGCCGGGTCGTCGATCTCCCCCGTGAGCTGACGGATCGCGAGTGGCAGTTTCTCGTCGCCGAACTGCGGGCCACGTTCGACGCGAAGGGCGAGGTCAAGGCCGAGGGCGGGATCCGAGAGTGGAGCAACGGGAATCTCCATGCCGTCCTCGAGCAGACGGAGTCCGGCCACCGGCTCCGGTTGGGCACGCGCAAGGGCGACGCGTTCGAAACCACTTTCATCGGGATCATGTTCTCCGTCATGGCGGTGATCGTCACCTTCATCATGGTCGCCGACGGCAGGGCGGGCGCGGCGCTGATGGTCCCCGCGCTGATGGGCCTCGGCGGCGGAGGCGTGCTGGTCACCAATGCCGTCCGGCTGCCCCGCTGGGCGGGGGAAAGGGAACGGCAGATGGCCCACGTCGCGGGCTGGACGCAGCAACTGCTCTCAGCCGCCCCGGAGGATGCGGAGGAGGCGCAGGATGCGGAGGAGGCGCAGGATGCGGAGGAGGCGCAGGATGCGGAGGAGGCGCAGGATGGGCAGGATGCGTAGGGTGCGCAGGATCCTCGTCGTTGCGGCGCTCGGCCTGTTGGCCGTGCCGGCCGGAGTCCTCGCGCAGGGCGGGCTTGACGTGATCGTGCGGAACGCCGAGACGGGGGCGGGTCTGCCGAGGGCGCAGGTCACGCTCCCGGGGCTCGGCTACGGCGGGATCACGGACGTCGAGGGCCACTTCCACATGCCGGACCTCCCCGCGGGCCCCGTCGCGGTCGAAGTGCGGCTGCTGGGCTACAGTATCGCGCGGCGGGAAGCGACCGTCGTGGACGACTCCATCGTCGTGCTCGAGGTCCCCCTGACCCCGACCGTGATCTCGGTCGCCGGCCTCGTCGCCGTCGGCAGCCGGTCGAGACCCCGGACGGCCACGGAATCGATGGTTCCCATCGACGCGCTCACCCCCTCGGAGTTGCTCGACCAGGGGGACACGGACATCGACGACCTTCTGCGAGCGACGGTCCCCTCCTACAACGTCAACCCGCAGGCGACCGGAGACGCGGCCAGGATCATCCGGCCGGCGAACCTCCGGGGACTCGCCCCGGACCATACGCTCGTGCTCGTGAACGGAAAGCGGCGCCACCGCGCGGCGGTCATCACATGGATCGGCAACGGCGTCGCCGACGGCGCGCAGGGCCCGGATCTCTCCAGCATCCCGGCCATCGCGCTCCGCCAGGTGGAGGTGCTGCGGGACGGCGCCTCGGCCCAGTACGGCTCCGACGCCATCGCCGGCGTCATGAACTTCCATCTCAAGGACGCCCGGTCGGGTGGCGCGCTCGAAGTGCGCGGCGGCGGCTTCGGCGACGGGGGCGGCGAAGGCTATACGATCTCCGGCAACACGGGACTGCCCCTCGGCGCCACCGGCTTCGCGAACCTGAGCGCCGAGTACGGGCGCTCGAACTCGAGCAGCCGCAGCGTGCAGCGGGCGGACGCCGCGCTGCTCGTCTCCCGCGGGAACACGCACGTCCGTGACCCGGCCCAGATCTGGGGCGCGCCCAAGATCGAGGACGACCTGAAGCTGTGGGGAAACTTCGGCTACTTCCTCGGCAGCGGCACCAAGGCCTACGCGCACGCGAACTACGCGAGCCAGCGCGTGACCGGGGGCTTCTTCTACCGCAACCCGAACACGCGGAGCGGCGTGTTCAGCCTGGACGGCGGCGAGACACTCCTCATCGGCGACCTGCTCGACGCCCAGGACGGGGTCCTCGACGGTTCCGCCGGCTGCCCCGTCGTCCGGGTCACCGATGGCCTGCCGGACCCGGCGGCGCTGCAGCAGGTCCTCTCGGATCCGAACTGCTTCACTTTCCAGAAGCTGTTCCCGGGCGGTTTCACGCCGCAGTTCGGGGGAGACGTGAGAGACGCCTCGCTCGTCGCCGGCGTGGAGGGCCAGATCGGGCGCCTGCACTGGGATGTGAGCGGAAACTACGGCGCCAACGAAGTGGACTTCTTCATCTTCAACACGGTCAACGCCTCGCTGGGCCCGGCCACGCCCACCGAGTTCGATCCGGGACTCTACCGGCAGGTGGACATCGACGTGCACGTCGACGCGGCGTACACCGTGAGCGACCTGCTCGACCTGGCGGCGGGCGTCGAGTGGCGTGACGAGCACTTCACGGTCGGCCTCGGCCAGGACGAATCCTGGACGCTGGGCCGCCTCGCGCCGCAGGGCTTCAGCGCGGGTTCCAACGGTTTTCCCGGCTTCAGCCCCATCGCGGCCGGCGACTGGCACCGCACGAACACGGCCTTCTACGCGGACGCCGAACTGCGGGACTACCGCGGCGGCCGCTGGTCCCTCGGCGCGGCCCTGCGCTTCGAGGATTTCGAGGACTTCGGATCGACGCTGAACGGCAAGCTCGCGGGGCGGTACGCGCTCACGGGCGGCCTCGCCCTGCGCGGCAGCCTGAGCACCGGCTTCCGCGCGCCCACGCCCGGCCAGCAGAACGCCTTCAACGTCTCCACCATCTTCGACCGCAACCTGGGCGACCTGGTGAACAGCGGGACGATCCCCTCCACCTCCAGAGTCGCGGAACTCCGGGGCGGGGTGCCGCTCGACGCCGAGAAGTCCCGCAACTTGGCGGCCGGAGCCGTGCTCGAGCGGGGCGACTTCCTGCTCACGGCGGACTACTTCCGCGTCGGCCTGTCCGACCGCATCGCGCTCACGCAGCGCTTCAATCTCACGCCCGACGAACAGACGAGACTCGTCGAGGAGGGCATCGTGAGCGCGCGTAATCTGCAGGAGTTCCGTTTCTTCACGAACGACTTCAGCACCCGCACCCAGGGTCTCGACGTCGTCGCCACGTACGCGCCCGCGACGCGCGCCGGCGGGACGGCGCTGAGCCTCGCCTTCAACCACACGCAGACGAGGGTCACGGAGTTCGATCCGGCCAAGCTCGATGACACCCGGATCCGCCAACTGGAGGAGGGTCTTCCCGGCACGCGCTGGATCCTCACCGGGAAACACGGGCTCGGCCGGCTGGGTCTTCTGGCGCGCGTGAGCTACTACGCGGGCTGGTTCGATGCCCGGGACGATCGCTCCTATCCCGGCGCCCACCTCGTCGACCTCGAGGCCTCATGGTCGATCGGCGACGCGCTCACCCTTACCGCCGGCGGTCAGAACGCCCTGAACCGCTATCCGGCGGAGAATCCCGGCGCCCCGTTCTCCGGCAACCGCTACGGTCCGGGATCCCCCTTCGGCTCCAACGGCGGCTTCTACTACGTCCGCCTCGCCTATCGCTGGAACTAGCAGGAGAGAATGACCGGGGTGGGGGTCGAACCCACGACCTGCGGATTAAAAGTCCGTTGCTCTACCAACTGAGCTACCCGGCCGGGAAGCGGGGCGGACCCGACGGGGGCGCCGCCCGGCGCGGCTCAAGCTAACACCGGCGCCAACGCCGTACACCTCGCGGTCAGCCCGGGGGGCGCGGCAGCCCGCGGAGGATCCGGAGGCCGGAACTATCGGCCGCCAGCTCCTCGGGAAGCCCGGCGGCCGCGTTGCGCAGGATGCTCCGCACCTGCCCCGTGGCGCGGTCGATCACCATCATCGCCCGCGCGCCGGCCTCCCGGTCCACCGTGGTCACGCCCTCCGGCCCGCTGAGTTCGAGCCGGTCCAGCGCCTCCGTCCACGCCGCGTCGAACGGAATCGAGTAGGAAAAGCCCTTGCTCCCATCCGAGATCTCGCCCGGCATGAAGCGGATCGAGAACAGCGTCTCCCCCTCGCCGTCGAGCCCCCGCACCCGGTAGTCGCCGGGCCTCCCCGGACGGCTGACCCTTCCCTCGTACGCGAAAGCGGGTTCGAGCACGAGTTCCCCGTCCGCCCGGATCCCCCCCCAGAGCATGAGCACCGTCGCCTCCTGCCGGCGCTCCTCCGCCGCCCCCTGCGGGGGCTCCTCCGACCGCTCCTGTGCCGAAATCCCACCCCCAAGCAGCGCCGCCGCCAGCAGGACCGTTGAAGCGATCGCCGCTGCGGTCGCGAGGAAGCGGGCCTGTAGCGCAACCCGCCACTGGAGCATTTCCAATCCGTTCATGATCCGCCGTTGATCCTCCTCTCCATCATGCTGCCTGAACACTCGACGTCAGGCAACGCTCCGCCCGGCCCGTCGCCTGCACGCTGGCCGACCCGTCACCTGCGGCCCGGCCTCACCCTTGCCCAGGGTACGGAGTTTAAAGTATGATTTTCTGTCGCCAATATTCATACCTCGAATCATCGGACCCGGAACATGCGCATATCGGAGCGGGGGCAGATCACGATCCCCAAGAAGCTGAGAGACCGTTTCGGCATGAATCACAACGTCGAAGTCGAACTCGTTCCAACGGAAGGGGGCCTTCTCATTCGAAAGCGAACGGCCGCCGGGCACCCGGTGGACCGGGTGTACGGCATCCTGGGGACGGGCGGGAACACGGACGACTACATCGAGGCGATTCGGGGCCGATGATCACGGCGGTGGATACGAGCGTCCTGCTCGACATCTTCCTTCGGGACGGGCGGCACGGCCGCACCTCGCGGGCCTGGCTGGTGGAGGCATATGACGCCGGCGCGATCATCGTCTCTCACATCGTGTACGCCGAGTTGGCCCCCGCGTTCCCGGACCGGGAGGCGCTGGACCGGGCGCTACGCGAGGTCAATGTCGCCGTATCCCCGATCGATGCGGACATGGCCCACGATGCGGGGCGCCGCTGGGGACGATACCGCCGGTCCGGAGGGGCCCGGGACCGGATCATCACGGACTTTCTGATCGGCGCCCACGCCGTCGCGAGCTGTGATCGCTTTCTCACCCGCGACCGTGGTTTTTTTTCCAGCTACTTCCCCGAACTCGAACGCGACGACTGAACCGGACGTTCCCGCGGGAACGTCCCGTCCGCCGGGGACGCTACCCGGCGCGGCGCGAAATCCAGGCGCCGTAGAGGAGCGCCCGGTAGTAGCGCCAGGCGTCCTCGAATGCGGCCCCGGCCAGCAGTTCGAAGATCCGGGCTTCGGAAGCCCAGTGGATGCCCTCGTCGATTTTGGCCTGGAACGCGGTCCGCTCCGCCTCTCCCATCCCCTGGATCTCCCAGTAGCGGCTCCACGCCGCGAAGAGCTCGTCGAAGCGGGGGCCGTTCCGGTCTCCGTGGAGTTCGAACAGGAGGAAAGGGGCGCCGGGCGCGAGGCGGTCGGCGATGTCGCGCAGGAGCGCCTGCTTGGCGCCGTCGTCCGGGAGGAAGTGCATGACGTTGAAGCAGGTCGCGGCGTCGAAGCCATCCTCGTCGAGGTCGGAGACGTGTCCGTGGACGAGGCGGACGCCGTCTCCCACGCCGGCCTCCCGCGTCCGATCCCGGGCGATGTCGATCATCTGGCGCGACGGGTCGACGCCGGTCAGTCGCCAGCCGGGCCGCGCCGTCCTGAAGGTGACCAGCTCGATGCCGGTGCCGGCCCCGACGACCAGCACCCGCGGACTCTGACCCAGGCGTCCCTCGAGGAGCGCGAGCGCCTGTCGGAACGAGCTCCGGTAGCCGGGTATCACCGTGCGGGCGATGTACTCGTAGTCGCCGCCGTACGCCCCGTCGAAGTCGAATGGGGCCTCGTTCCCGCGTGTATTCATGGGCACAAGAAACCCGCCGCCCGGGATTCGTTCAAGTGTGACGTCGCGGGCGGGCGGGTGTGACGTCGCGGGCCAGGCGGGCGTGACCTCACGGCTACGCGGGACGTGAACCCGACACGGGGTCGCGGCTCGTAGTGAGTAGGGTCGCGGCTCGCATGGCAAGCGTCGCGCACCTGTTGAGATTCTGATTGCCGAAAGGCACGATGGTATAGATGAGGTCCAGATGAAAACGAAGAGATTGGCTGGCCGCGCGCTCGTCGCGGTGCTGGCCGCATTGCCCATCTTCGCCGCTTGCGGCGCGTCCGGAGCGGGGAACGATCCGGCCATGTCCGGCCGCCTGGCCGCCGCCACGGCGAACATCCCACCGGAACAGAAGATGCGCGGCGTCTCCTTCTCCGCCCCGCGGCGCGAGATGGCGCCGGATGCGCTCGTCCGCGCGTCGCTCACGGGGGCGAACTGGGTCGCCGTCATCCCCTACGCCTTCGTGGACCCCGCCGAGCCGCGCGTCGCGTTCGACCGCGAACGCCAGTTCTGGGGCGAACGGACGGAGGGGGTCGCGAAGACGATCGAATACGCCCGGGAGAGCCGGCTCTCCGTCCTCCTCAAGCCGCACCTCTGGGTGCGCGGACAGGGCTGGCCGGGCGAGTTCGAGCCCGAGACGGAGGAGGATTGGGAGATGTTCCTCTCGGGGTACCGGGAGTACATCCTCCGGTTCGCGCACGTCGCCGACTCGCTGGACGTGGAGATGATGAGCGTGGGCACGGAGGTCGACCTGGTGGCGCTCGCGCGGCCCGACTACTGGCGGTCGCTCATCGAGGAGGTGCGGGCGATCTACGGCGGCCGCCTCACCTACGCGGCGAACTGGGACAAGTACGCGCGGATCGAGTTCTGGGACGCGCTCGACCTGGTCGGCGTGGACGCCTATTTCCCGCTCGCCGACGCCGCCACGCCGGACGTGGAGACGCTGATCGAGGCGTGGGAGCCGTGGAGCGAGGAGTTGCGCGAGGTCGCCGTCGCCACGGGCAAGCCGATCCTGTTTGCCGAGTACGGGTATCGCAGCGTGGACGGAGCGGCGGGCCGCCAGTGGGAGTTGCCGGACGGACGCCGCGCGCGGGGCGTGCCGGCAAACTACGAGGCGCAGTCCGGGGCCTACGAGGCGCTCTTCCGCGTGTGGTGGGACCGTCCCTGGTTCGCGGGCGGCTTCGCGTGGAAGTGGTACGCGGGATCTCCGGCCGGGGAGTGGATCGCGACCGACTACTCGCCGCAGGGGAAACCGGCGGAGACGGTCATGGCCACCTGGTACGGAGGCGATGCGAGTCCGGGGGCGCCGCCGGTGCTCACGCCTCCGGATCGCGCCGCGGATCGGACGTCGGGGCAGGCGCCGGGTCAGGCGTCCAGTCAGGCATCCCGTCAGGCGCCGGACTGAACTCCAGTTCGGTCTGCAGGACGCCCTGGAAGGTGATCCGGTGGTGCGGCGTCGGGCCGTGCCGCCGGATCGCTGCCATGTGCTCGCGGGTCCGGTATCCCTTGTTGGACGCCCAGCCGTAGGGCGGGTATCGCGCGTCGAGCCGCCGCATCAGGCGGTCGCGCGTGACCTTCGCGAGGATCGAGGCGCAGGCGATGGAATGCGAGGCCCGGTCTCCCCCGACGATCGAGCGGTGCTCGCCGAGTTCCGGGACCGGGTTGCCGTCCACGAGCACGAGTTCAGCCGGGAGCGCGAGGCGGTCGAGCGCGCGGCGCATGGCCACGATGGTCGCGGCGCGAACGTTGAAGCGTTCGATCTCGCGGGTGGAGGCGGCGGCGACGCGCCAGGCGAGACTCTCCGCGCGGATGCGCCGGGCAAGTTCCTCGCGACGGGACGGGGAGACCTGCTTGCTGTCCGTACACCCCTCGAACTGTTGTCCCGGATGGAGCGCCACCGCGCCCACCATCACGGGACCCGCCACCGGCCCCAGCCCGACCTCGTCGATCCCGACCACGACCTCGAGGCCGGAAGCCCAGCCCTCCTCCTCGTAGTCGAGCGGCGCCGTGGCCGGCGCCTCTGGAGCCGCCGCTGGAGCAGGCGTCGCCGGTGTCAGCCTTCCTGCCGCTTGTCGCGCCACCACTTTCGTTCTGGCACCCGGGCCCGCTTGCCGCGGCGGTTGCGCAGATAGTAGAGCTTGGCCCGCCGGACATCGCCCCGCCGAACGACTTCGAGCCCCACGATCCACGGGGAGTGGAGGGGGAAGATCCGCTCGACGCCGACGCCGCCGGAGATCCGCCGCAGCGTGAAGGTCGCGTTGACCCCCGCCCCGCGGCGGCCGATGCAGACGCCCTCGAACGGCTGCACGCGCTCCTTCTGCCCTTCCTTCACGCGTACGCGAACGCGCACCGTGTCCCCCGGCGCGAAGGCCGGAAGGTCCGTGCGCTTATATCCCTCCTCGATACCGGCGATTCTGGGATCCATCGTTCGTCTATCCTTGTTCCCTGCGTCTCCAGGCGTCTCCAGGTGCGTTTCGTGCGGCGTATCCATCCGCGTCACTGCGGTCGCGTCACTGCAGTCACTGCGTCACGGGAGGGTGGCGGCGATGTGACGGGCCGATGTGACGGGCGCTGTGACGATGGGTACGGCCACAGCCCTTCATTATATCAGTCGGCCGCGTCGAGGTCGAGAAGGTCGGGTCGGCGGCGTCGCGTCGCCGCGTCGGACTGCGCGGCGCGCCAGCGTGCGATGCGGGCGTGATCGCCCGACCGCAGCACGTCGGGCACCGTCCGGCCGCCGTGCTCGGCGGGCCGCGTGTAGGAGGGGGCGGAGAGGCGTCCCTCGTAGAACGAGTCGGAGGAGGCCGATTCGTGATCGCCGAGCGCCCCGGGCAGGAGACGCACCACGGCGTCGATGACGACGAGCGCGGCCGGCTCGCCCCCGCTGAGGACGTAGTCGCCGATGGAGATCTCCTCGTCGACCCGGGCGTCGACGACCCGCTCGTCGATCCCCTTGTAGCGCCCGCACAACAGCGTGAGATCGGACTCGAGCGCGAAGCGCACCGCCGTCTCGTGGTCGAACGGCCGTCCGCGCGGGGAGAGCGAGATCACGCGCCCGGGACGGTCCAGCGCCGCGAGCGCGGCGTCGAAGGGCTCGGGCTTCATCACCATCCCGCCCCCGCCCCCGAACGGCTCGTCGTCCGTCGTCCGGTGGCGGTCCGTCGCGTACGCTCGCACATCGATGAGCCGGTAGTCGACGAGCCCCGCCTCGCGGGCGCGGCCCGGGATCGAGAGACCCAGCGGGCCTTCGAGGTAGTCGGGGAAGATCGTGAGGACGTTGATTCGCATCGGATCGTCCGCGTCAAATGTCGAGCATGTCAAATACCGGGCATGTCAAATACCGGGCATGTCAAATGTCGAGCAGGCCGGCGGGGAGCTTCATGTGGACCTCGCGGGCCTCGAAGTCCAGCGCCACGACCAGCTCCGCCTCGAACGGGACCAGCCGCTCGCGGCCGTAGACATCGAGCGCGAGGAGCGGCGCGCCGGGTTGATCGTACACATCCCGGACCACGCCGATCGTCCTGTCCGCCTCGCAGACCGACATGCCGATCAGATCGTGCAGCAGATAGCCCCCGTCGGGCAGCTCCGGCAGCTCATCGCGGGGGACGCCCAGGCGCGCGCCGCGGAGCCCCTCGGCCGCCGTGCGGTCCGCCACCTCGCGGACCTCGACGAGCCACCGCCGACCGTGGAGCCGCGCCGTCTCCAGCGTGAGCGCCCGCGACGCCGGCGCCCCGACCGCGCGGTCGCCTGCCCGCGCGGTCGCGTCCGGGGGCGCGTCGATGAGGTGGAGCCGGCGACCCGCCTGGAAGAGCGCCTCGGCGTGGTCGGTTTCGGCTTCCAGGAGCAGCCCGCCGCGGATCCCGTGCGGCCGGGCGATGCGGGCCACGATCACGGGCGCGTCGGACATGGTGGTCGTGACGCTAGTCCGCGTCGGCGGCGGCTTTCGCGTCGTCGTCGGCCTTCGCGTCGGCGTCGCCCGCGTCAGCCGTGTCTGCGCCCGCGTCGGCCTCCGTCTCCGCCGCAGCCTCGGCTGCCGGCGCTGCCTCCGCCTCCGGCGCTGCCTCCTCCGGCTCGGGCTCCGCCTCCGGCTCCGGCTCGGGCTCCGGCCGGGCCTCCGCGCTCGGCTTCGGACGCCGGGACGTGCCGCGCTGTCCCGGCGGCGGACCGATCTCGACGATCGCCGTCTCGAGCGACCCCGGATCCACGCCATCGTGGAACTGCTTCCACACGCCCGTCTTCCGCAGGAGCGAGCGCACCGTGTCCGTCGGCTGCGCGCCCTCGTTGAGCCAGTGCAGCGTGCGCGCGGCGTCGATCCGCACGAGCGACGGCTGCGTGCGCGGGTTGTAGAGCCCGAGGCGCTCGATCGACGCGCCCGCCGTCCCTTCCCGCGAATCCGTCACGATGATGCGGAACGAGGCCGCCTTCTTCGCCCCACGCCGCTTGAGTCTGATTGTCGTCGCCATTCAGTTCTCCGATTGTCTCCCTGCTATCCCGATCCCCTGCCAACCCAATCCCGCTAACCCAATCCCGCTAACCCAATCCCGCTAACCCAATCCCTTGCCCAGCCGGCCGAGGTCGCCGGGACCTCCCGGCATCATCCGGGGCATGAGTTTGCCCATCTGCTTCATCATCTTCCGCATCTCGCGGAACTGCTTGAGGAGCCGGTTCACCTCGTGCACCGGGCGTCCCGATCCCTTCGCGATCCGCGCCCGGCGCGACCCGTTGAGGATCTCCGGCCGCCTTCGCTCCTCCGGCGTCATCGAGAGGATGATCGCCTCCAGGTGCCGCACCCGCCGAGGGTCGACGTCCGCCTGGTCCAGCATGCGCGCGTCGACACCCGGCATCATCTTCAGCAACCCCTTCAGGGGTCCCATCTTCTGGATCTGCTGGATGGAGGTCAGGAAGTCCGCCAGATCGAACTCCCCCTTCCCCGCCAGCATCTTTTTCTGCAACCGCTCGGTCTCGCCGAGGTCGACCGTCTGCTGCGCGCGCTCCACGAGGCCGACAATGTCCCCCATCTGGAGGATCCGGCCGGCCATGCGCTCCGGGTCGAAGACCGTGAGGTCCTCGGGCCGTTCGCCCGTTCCGACGTATCGGATCGGCACGCCGAGCACGCTGTAGATCGAGAGCGCCGCGCCCCCGCGGGCGTCCCCGTCCATCTTCGTGAGGACGATCCCCGTAAGCCCCACCGCGCCGTGGAATCCCTCGGCGATCCGCACCGCTTCCTGCCCGGTCATCCCGTCCGCCACGAGCAGAACCTGTTGCGGCTCCACTGCCGCCTTCACGCGGCGGAGTTCGTCCAGCAGCGCCTCATCCGCCTGCAGCCGGCCGGCCATGTCGAGGAGGAGGTGCGTGACCCCGCTCCGCCTCGCCTCGTCCAGCGCGCCGCGGGCGAGTTCCGACATGTCCTCGCCGCTCGGCCGCGCCAGGAGCGGAACGCCGATCCGCGCCGCCAGCGCCTCCAACTGCTCGGGCGCCGCCGGGCGGTAGGGATCGCACGCCGCGAGCGCGGGCCGCCGCCCCTCCTGCGCCAGGCGCCGCCCCAGCTTCGCCGCCGTCGTCGTCTTCCCCGACCCCTGCAGGCCGACGAGCATGATCACCGTGGGCGGAACCGACGCCTCCGACTCCTCCGGCGCCGCCTCTCCCAGCAGGGCGACGAGTTCGTCGTGGACGATCTTCACGATCTGATCGCCCGGCCGAACCGACTTCAGCACATCCTCGCCGAGCGCGCGCTCCTTCACCTTCGCGAGGAAGTCGCGCACGACCCGGAAGTTGACGTCCGCCTCGAGCAGGGCGCGCCGCACCTCGCGGAGCCCCTGGTCCAGCATCTTTTCCGTGATGACGCCGCGCTGACGCAACTTCTTCAGCGCACCGTCCAGCCGGTCACCCAGGCGTTCGAACATTCAGCCGTTTCATTTAGGGGTTTTCGCGGCCTCAGGCAACGAATTCAGGCCGCGGCGCCCGTGGACAGCGCGATCGTCTCGCGCCGGGCGGCGCCCACGCCCACGAAGCGGATGGGCGCGGCGCACACCTCCTCGATCCTCTCCAGGTAGCGGCGCGCCGAAACCGGCAGGTCGCCGAAGGCCCGGCACCCGCTCGTGTCCGCGCTCCAGCCCGCCCAGCGCTCGTATACCGGACGCACGCGGGCGAGATCCGCGACGGAGTCCGGAAACGAGGCGACCGGCGCCCCGTCGAGTTCGTAGCCGGTCGAGAGCCGGATCGTCTCGAAGGTGTCGAGCACGTCCAGCTTCGTGACCGCGAGGCCGGTGAGGCCGTTCACGCCGGCCGCATAGCGGGCGACGCTGCCATCGAACCAGCCCGGGCGGCGCGGGCGGCCGGTGGTGGCGCCGAACTCGCCGCCGAGTTGCCGCAGGCGTTCGGCCTCCGCCTCCGGGAGTTCCGTCGGCAGCGGGCCCTCGCCCACGCGCGTGATGTAGGCCTTCACGACACCGATCACTTCGTCGATCAGGGTGGGCCCGATCCCGGCGCCCGAGGCCGCGCCCCCCGCCGTCGTCGTCGAAGAGGTGACGAACGGATACGTCCCGTGGTCGATGTCGAGGAGCGCGCCCTGCGCTCCCTCCAGGAGGACCCGTCCCCCGGACGCCAGCCCGCCGCGGATCTCATCCCCCGCGTCCGTCAGCAGTTCGACCATGGCCGGGCGGACCGTCTCGAGTTCCGACATCACCTCGTCCGCATCCACGCGCCGCTCGTCGCCGAGTCCCGCCAGCGTGACGTTCGCGCGCCCGGCCGCCCCCGCCACGATCTCGCGCGTGCGATCCAGGTTGCGCAGATCGCCGGCGCGGAGGCCCGTGCGGGAGATCTTGTCGCGGTAGGCCGGACCGATTCCCCGCCCCGTCGTCCCGATCTTCTTCGCGCCCCGGCTGTCCTCCTGCGCCGCATCGAGCAGCCGGTGATAGGGGAGGACGAGATGCGCGCGCCGGCTCAGCCCCAGGCGCCCGTCGAGACCGATCCCGCGCCCCCGGAGGGTATCCATCTCCCGCGCGAGCACCCACGGGTCCACGACGACCCCGTTGCCGAGGAGGCAGCGCGTCCCGGGATTCAGGATTCCGGAGGGGATGAGGTGGAGGATGAACTCCTCCTCGTCCGCCCCCTCCCCCACGCGCACCGTGTGCCCCGCGTTCGCGCCCCCCTGGTATCGCGCCACGATCGTGGCCTGCTCCGCGAGCACGTCCACGATCTTCCCCTTCCCTTCGTCTCCCCACTGCGCCCCCACCACGACGACGCAACGCACCCTGTCAGTGAACATGATGTGGCCGGGGCTCAGGCGGAGACGCCGAGGGCGGCGGCTTCGAGAGCGGCGTCGACCTTGGCGAGCTTGGCGGCGTCGGCGGGCTGCAGCGGGCTGCGGGGGACGCCGCCGTAGAGGCCGAGGCGGTCGAGCGCGGCCTTCACCGCGGCGATGCCTCCCTCAGCCACGAGGCTCTTGTGGAGCGGCGCCACGCGTTCCTGCATGGCCCCGGCGCGGCGGTGGTCGCCCTCGCGCCAGGCGTCGTAGATCTGGCAGCAGGAGCGCGTCGCGATCACGGCCACGCCCAGGATGCCGCCGGCCGCCCCGGCTTCGAGCGCCGCGTAGAGCAGCGCGCCCGAGCCCACGAGCACCTGAGCGTTGCGGCCGCACGCCTCGATCAGTTGGCCGAGGTTGCGGAGATCGCCCGAGGAGTCCTTGATCCCGATGATGTTGGGGTGTTCGACGAGCCGGCCCACGAGATCCGGCGTGAGATGGACCGGCACGAACTGGGGGATGTGGTAGAGGACGACGGGCACGGGCGACGCGTCGGCCACCGCGAGAAAGTGATCGCGCACCACGTCCGGCCGCATCGCCTTCAGGTAGTAGGAGCCGGAGCGCACGAGGACGGCGTTCGCGCCAAGCCCGGCCACCTCGCGGGTCACCGAGATCACCTCGCGCGTGGACTCCGCGCCCGTCCCGACCGTGAGCGTGCGGTCGCCGATGCGCGCGGCGGTCGTCTCCACCAGCGCGCACAACTCACGGCGGTCGAGGAGCGGCGCCTCCCCCGTGGAACCGGCCACCACGATCCCGGCGATGGGGTGCGAGAGCCACTCGCGCAGGTTGTTGTCGAACGCGTCGAGCGCCAGCTCGCCGTCCTCGCCGAACGGCGTGGCCACGGGCGGATGTACACCGGCAAGATCTCTCATGGGGTCTTCCTGAAGGGGTTATCCGGGACGACGGAGAACTGGCTGGTTCCGGGGAAGCGGTGGCTTCAGACCGTCTTCAAGCATCGTTTCGATGTAGAGTTGCTTGGCGTCCTGAAGGTTCCAGAGCGCCTCGTCGCGCGTATCGCCGTGGCTTGTGCATCCCTCCAACTCAACGACGCGGGCGACGTAGTACGACGATCCGTCGTCGAGAACTTCCTGCAGGACCCGCTCGCCGTAGGGCAGACTCATGTAGTAGTTGATGTTCCCCGCAGTTTCTCGTCGCCCATGAGGACGGCGTTCTCCAGCGTCTCGGGTTCGTGGGTGTCTCGAACCCAAGTTCCGGGCAGGTCTCAATGTGGTGTCATCGGCGACCGGCTTCAAGCTCAGTAGCCGCCTCAGTAGCCGCGGGTCTTGTCGACCCGGTTTTCGAGGGGGGCGCCGCGCTGGTAGCGGGAGATGTTGCGGACGATGAGGTCCGTCTCGCGCTCCCAGAAGCGGGCCGAGGTGCCGCCCACGTGGGGGGTGATGAGGACGTTCTCAAGGCCCCACAGCGGGTGGTCGGCGGGGAGGGGCTCGGTCTCGAACACGTCCAGCAGGGCGCCGCGCAGGTGTCCCGTCTCCAGCGCGCGGACGAGCGCGGCCTCGTCGACGAGGGTGCCGCGGGCGAGGTTGATGAGCACGGCGCCCGGCTTCATACGCGCCAGTTCCGCTGCGCCGAGGAGGTTCTCCGTCTCCGGCGTCTCGGGGGCGGTGAGGGCGACGAAGTCCGAGGACTCCAGGAGTTCGGGCAGGTGGTCGGGGCCGTCGAGGCGGTCGAGCTCGGGGGGTGTTCGGCCGGCGCGCCGGCGAATGGCCTGAACTCGCATGCCGAGGGCGTGCGCGCGGCGGCCGAGCGCCGATCCGATGCCGCCGTAGCCGACGATGCCGAGCGAGGCCCCGGCCACTTCGCCGGCGGCGGGTGCGGCGTGCAGGGGGCTGCGGGGCGAGTTCAGCGCGGACTGGACCCACACGCGCTCGCGCTGCGCCCGCACGGCCAGGTCCAGGCCGCGGACGAAATAGAGGATGCCGGCCATGGCGTGGTCCGCCAGCGAGTCCGCGTACATGCCCGCCGAGTTCGTGAAGATGACGTCGCTCTCCCGCATCTCCTCGAAGAGCGAGTTCCGCGCCCCGGCCGCGCCCGAGTGGAACCAGCGCAGCTTGCGGGCGGCGAGAAAGACGTCGCGGCGGATCCCCCACCCGCAGTAGACCTCGGCGTCGGCCACCGCCTCCAGCAGCTCCGGCGGCGTCACCCGCACGCCGTCGCCCGTCGCCTCCAGCGCCACGCGGACCGACTCGATCTCCCACTCCGGGTCCAGCGCGTCGCGGATGCGTTCGAACGACCACTCCGGCATCGACCAGTGGGGGGTCTCCGGCGCGTACATCCAGATCACGAAGCGTCGCAACGCTACTCCTGGTTGCGCGCGGCCCCGGCGAGGCTGGGCAGGTCGGCGTCCAGCGTGCGGGCGCCGACCCCCATGCGCTCGCGCACCACCTCCATCGTGCGGGCGGCTTCGACGCGGGCGCGTTCCGCCCCCGCCGCCAGGATCTCGATCACGCGCTCCGGGTGGGCGCGCAGTTCCGCCGCGCGTTCGCGCACCGGGGCAAGATCCTCCGCCACGTTGTCCGCGAGTTGCCGCTTGCAGGCGACGCAGCCGATCCCCGCCGTCTGGCAGAGGATCTCGATCTCCTCGCGCTCCGCCGGGTCGGTGAAGAACTCGTGCAGGGCGAAGACGTTGCACACGTGCGGGTTGCCGGGGTCGTCCTTCCGCACCCGCGCCGGATCCGTGACCGCCGTGCGCAGCCGCGCCCACAGTTCATCCGGCTCGGCGTCCATGCGCACCGTATTGTCCTGCGACTTCGACATCTTCGCCACGCCGTCGAGCCCGCGGACGCGCGCCCCCGTCCCCACCAGCGTCTCCGGCTCCGGGAAAAAGTCGCCGAAGCGCCCGTTCCAGCGCCGCGCGACCTCCCGCGACAGCTCGAGGTGCTGGCGCTGGTCCTCCCCCACCGGCACGAAGTCGGCCCGGTAGAGGAGGATGTCGGCCGCCTGCAGCACCGGATAGTTGAGGAGGCCCGCGTTCACCGACTCCCGGCCCTGGGATTTCTCCTTGAACTGCGTCATCCGTCCCAGATCGCCCACCGGCGTGACCGTGTTGAACAGCCACTGGAGTTCACTGTGGTAGGGGACGTGCGACTGCGCGAAGAGCGTGCAGCGTTCCGGGTCGATGCCCGAGGCCACGAGCGACACCGTGAGGTCGAACACGCGGCGCAGCAGGTCCTCGCGCTCGTACTCGCGGGTGATCGCGTGCAGATCGACGATGCAGTAGAAGCACTCGTACTCGTCCACCATCGCCGCCCAGCGCCGGAACACGCCGAGGTAGTTCCCGAGATGCGCGTGCCCCGTCGGCTGGATGCCGCTGAACACGCGCTTGCGCTGGCCCGAGAGGGCCTCGTCGGTCATCGCGTACCGACGCCCGAAGTCTCGCCCGCGCGGATCAGGTTGCCCAGTTCCCGAATCTCCCCGCGGAGACCCGCCACTCCGTCACGCGTTTCCCCGCGAAGAGCTGTGACGTCCTCCTGAAGGGCCGTGACCTGCGCTTCAACGCGGGACACCCGTTCGACGAGTTCGAGGTGCCTCGCGTGAAGCGCGTTCGTCCGATCCCACAGGAGAAAGAAGGCTCCCATCCCGACCGTGAGCGCGAGGGCGAGCGAGAAACCCAGGCTCCAGCGCGTCATCGTGATTCCGTTCATCCGGTGAACGTAACCAATCGACGTGTCACGCGTAATTCGTGCCGCGGCAGGAAGGTCGCGGATTCGCGCTGGGAATTGCGGGCGCGGAGAACGGCGTTGACGATAGTTGTTCACTGGATCGACGCCCGCCGAGCGGGAGTACCGGCTGACTGGCCGCGGACGTTCCCGCGGGAACGTCCCGGACGCTGAGACGGCGTTAGATCTGGTTGAGATCTGGTTGAGGTCGAGCCCGAACATTTACCGAAGATCGGGGTATGAGTGCGTACCCCCTTTGAACCCTGAGATTCGGATGAGAACGCCATGCATGAGACGCCTGACCCTTCTGCTGACTCCAACGCCGCCTCGAACGCTGACTGGAACGCTGCCGACTCGCACGCCGCTGCCTTGAACAGCGACCCGGTGGGCGACGAGATCGCCGAGCTGTGCGCCCACCTCGACGCCGCCCTGTATCGGCTCCTGACCCTGCTGCGCCGCTACGATGAGGAGGAACGCTGGAGCGGGTGGCGCTCCTGCGCCCACTGGCTGAACTGGCGCACCGGCATCTCCCTCGGCTCGGCCCGCGAGCGGCTGCGGGTGGCCCGCCGCCTCGCCGACCTGCCCCTGACCTCCGCCGAGATGGAGAAGGGCCGGCTCTCCTGGTCCAAGGTCCGGGCGCTGACGCGCATGGTCACCGCCGATGACGAGGCGCGGCTGGTCGAGTTCGCCCTCCACCACACGGCGAGCCAGGTGGAGCGCTTCGTGCGGGCGGCGAAGAGCGCGGAGGCCGCCATGGCGGCGCTGGACGGGACGTCGGAGATGGCGGCCCGCCGTCACCTGACGGTCCGGGTGACGGATGACGGCATGTACGAACTCCGGGGCCTGCTCATGCCCGAAGTGGGCGCCCTGCTCGTGGAGACGCTGGATGTCACCGCCGACGAGCTCCACCGGCAGGAGTGCGCCATGGAGCACGAGGCCGACGCCGCCCTGGAGGAGCCGGACCCGCCGACGCCCACGCTCCGGCCGAGTCCGATGGAACGGCGCCACGACGCGCTCGGGGCATGGCTCGAGGAGCGCGCCGAGGCGAAGGCGCAACTGGTGGTCCACACCGTGGCCGGCGGCCCCGAGATCCTGGCCACGGAGGACGGCTCACACGTTCCCGCGGGAACGTCCCGGCGGCTCGCCTGCGACGCGGAGACCGTGGAAGTGAAGCGCGGACAGGACGGTTCCGTGCTGGACGTGGGCCGCCGCCAGCGAACGGTGGGGTGGCGGCTGCGCAAGGCGCTCGACGTCAGGGACGGGGGCTGCCGCTTCCCGGGCTGCGGCTCGCGCTACACGCAGGCGCACCACGCCATCCCCTGGTCCGAGGGGGGCGAGACGAAGCTCGACAACCTGATCCTCCTGTGCCGGTTCCATCACAGGGCCATGCACGAGGGCGGCTGGCGCGTCGAGATGGGGCAGGCGGGCGCGGCGCGCTTCCGCGATCCGAGGGGACGCGTGGTTCCGGCGGTGCCCCCCGTCCGCGAGGACGTCAAGCCGCCCCGAACCGCCGATGCGGGACTCGGGAACTGGCACCGGCAGGAGGGGATCGATCCCTGGACGGCGACCAGCCTCTGGATGGGCGATCCGCTCCACCTCGACTGGGCCCTCTGGGTCCTCTGGGGACAGTACGAGACCAGGCCGATGGCGGCGTGACCGATGGCAGCGTGTGGGCCGCCAACGTCCTTGGCATCTACACCTGGCTTCCGTGCAGCTTGAATGGCTCGCCGACGGCATCCCGGATCCGATCGCCGATGACCATGCTCGCGTGCCGCCGCAATGCCATCTCGAGGATCAGTACCGTCTGCATGAACTGCTGAACGGGGAAGCCCGGCGGTGGCGTTCGAGGGGTTGGGTTGAACGTCTCCGCTATGGCCTGGTGGACGGCTCCGGCGATCCGCGAAGCGTCTTCCGGCTTTTGCTCCTGTCAGTGGCAGGCCCCCTCCGTTCTTCCCGGAGCGGACCCTCTGATACCACGGAGTCTACGGAGAAGATCCGGCCGGGAGCAAGGTCAGGCGGGGGCTGCGGCCTCCCGGTGGGTGTCGTGGGCTTGGAGGATGGCTTCGACGAGGGGATCAGTGCCGAAGCGGATGGGGTCGGTGGCGGGGAGGCCGGTGACCTCGCGGGCGTGGCGGACGGCGGCGCGGGCTTCGTCCTCGGGGATGTCGTAGGTCGCGAGCGAGACGCCGATCACGCGGCCGGGGACGTCGGGGCAGGCCCAGGCGAGCGCGTCTTCGTAGCGGCGGATCACCTCGTCCAGTTCCGGGAGCACGACCCAACTGTGGTTGCCGCCGTAGATGCGGGGGCGGCTCGGCATCCAGGTGAGGATCATCGCGTGCGGCAGGGTGCCGTGCAGGAGGCCGTGCGTGACGCCGGAGTAGCCGGGGTGCATGAGCGACCCCTGGCCCTCGACGAGGACGATGTCGGCGGGCGCGCCGTCTTCGCCGTTCCCGGCCCGGGCCGCCTCGAGCGTGAGGCGTTCGGCGGCGCCGGAGATGAAGTCCGACACCACCGCGTCGACGGCGATGCCGGTGCCGGCGATGAGGATGCCCGTCTGGCCCGTGGCGGCGAAGGCGGCGCGCACGCCCCGGGCCTGCAGGGCGCGCTGCAGTTCGAGCGAGACCGTCATCTTTCCGGTGTTGCAGTCCGTGCCGACCGTGAGCACCCGGAAGGCGTCGGTCCCCATGACCCGGCCCGCGCCCACCGGCAGGTCAGGGGGCGGCTTGCGCAGATCGAACAGCGTGCAGCCGTGCCGGTCGGCCAGCGCCGCCAGTTCGGGGTCGTCGCAGAGGAAGAAGTGGAGGCCGCTGATGACGTCGAGCCCCGCCTCGAGCGCGGCCACGAGCACGGTCCGCCACGCCTCCGGGAGCTGCCCCCCCTGCGGCGCGATCCCCACGAGGAGGGCTTCGGGGCGGGGTTCGGTCGCGAGCGCCTCGGCGAAGGTCGCGACGATGGGGATGTCGCCGCCGAAGCCGAGCGTCTCCCCCACCGTGCTGCCGGCGAAGCGCGAGTCGATGACGGAACTCACCCGCTCCGGCTGGTAGCGCACGGCGGACGAGGCGGTCTTCGCCGTCTCGACCCCGAAGGCCCCCTCCGCGAGAATCGCGAGCCGGGAGGAGGAAAGCCGCTTCCGCCCCGGGCCCGGGCTCATTCGCCCTCGGCCCGCTCCGTCTCGCCGGACTCGCCCAGCAGCTCGAGGAGTTCCGCCTCGGGGATCTCTTCCGCGTCAGCGGCGCCGCCCGCACCGCCGCCCGCGCCGCCTGCGCCGCCCGCCGCAGCCGCGTCCGACCCGGCATCCGCCGCGGACCCGGCGTCGTCGCCGGCGCCGAGCGCCTTCACTTCCTCCGGCTCACCCGAGGGGAGGAGGCCCATGGAGGCCTTCATCTCCAGCAGCCGGTCCTCCACGGCCGCGTCGCCGCCCGCCTCCAGCGCCTTGAACTCGCTGAGCAGCGTGTCGCCGGTGAGTTCCTCCGTGACCTCCGCGCTCGCGAGCGCCTGGCGCTCCGCCTGCTCGATCCGCTCGGTCATCTGATCGAAGGCGCGGAAGGCGCTCTTGTCGTGGAGCCCCTGCATCGTGTCGTGGATGCGCTTCTGGGCCTCCGCGCGCTTCTGCTTCGCGATGAGGAGGTTCTTCTTGCGCTTCGCCTCCTCGATCTTCGCGTTCAGCTGCCGCAGCGAATCCTTGAGCTTCTCCGTCTCGGCGCGGTGGTTCTGCCACTGCGTCTCCAACTCGCGCGCGTGCTCGGCGTGCTCCTGCCCGCGCACGAGCGCCTGGCGCGCGAGGTCGTCGCGGCCCTCGCGAATCGCGAGCCGCGCCCGCCGCTCCCACTCCTGCGCGGTCGAGCGCGACTCCTCGAACTGCGCCCGCAGCTTGCGCTCGTCGGCGATCGCGACCGCCACCTCCTGCTTCGCCTGGGCGAGCTGGCGGCGCATGTCCTCGATGATCGTGGTGAGCATCTTCTCGGGATTCTCGGCCCGAGCGATGAGGTCGTTGAGGTTCGATCGAATCAGCCGGGAAAGTCGGTCCAGGACACCCATGGTGTATGCTCGTTTCCTGTGCTTGCTTTCAGTCGGTCGGAATGTCGGCGGTGAGGCTGTCCCAATGGGAGGTCAGCGCCAGCGTGAGGCTCTCGAGCGTGGCGCGGAACTCCGAGAAGTCGAGGTTTTCCAGTTCCAGCGTGTCGCTCAGGATGACCTCGCCGTCCTCGAGGCCGTAGGCCCCGTGGATGAGGTCCACCGCGTTCAACTCCAGGAGCCTCCGGTAGAGCGCGAGCTGGTCCTCATCGTCGATCGGAAGGTCGCGGATGTCCGCGCGACACACGAGGACGGGCGGCTGGTAGTTCACCAGGATCCGCGGCTGCCGCCCCGCGCTCGCGCCGTCCGGGTGGACGATCCACAGGCCTTCGTCGAGTTCCTGATAGTCCGCTTCCGTGCGGATGAGGAAGCTCTCTATGTCTTCTCGGTTCAGCATCAGTTCGGTCCCCGCAGTCGTGAATCGGGTCGCCCTTCCGGGCGAGACTCATCCGATGGCGCCCCGCCCGCGAGCCCGCCACCCTCGAGGAGACGGGTCATGAAGCGCTGCTCCTCCGTCAACTGGTCCACCTGGTTCGCCAGCAGCGCGACATGCTCGCGCAGACGCTCGACCTCCGCGTCCCGGCCCGGTTCCACCGGTGTGGGCGACGGGCGGGCCGCGAACCACTTCTGGGCCACTTCGCCGAACGTGACGAGCGCCACGATGATGATGATGAAAACGAAGACGCTCATCGCCGTCCTTGCCGCCGTCCTTGCCAGCGTCCTTGCCGCAACTGGTACCACCCGGACCGGCCGCCATCGGCGAAACGAACCTACGAGACGGACCGAACCGGAGTTTCCCCGCGAACGCCCGCGCAAGCCGTCGGCGGCGGGCCATGATAACGCCGGGGCTCGCGCTACGTAACCCGCAGACGCCGTAGTAATCGGCGGCCCAGTTGCGCCCCCCGGGCGACCGTGCTCATGCCCATGGCGCGGGCGACGTTGCCGACCGCCTTCGCAAAAAACTCCGGATCGTTCTCCGCCAGCGCGGCCTTCAGGTATTCGATGCGCGCTTCGTCATCATCGAGAAACTCGGCGCTGTCCCAAGGGGTGTAGGCTTCTCCGGTCACGCCGCCTCCTCAGAGTTCGCCCGCCATTCGCCGGGCACGTTCGAGTCTTACCCGATCCCTGGGCGTCGGCGGTCGATCTCGTCCAGGCGTACCTCGACGCGGTCGAAGCGCCGATGGACCGCGCTGAACATGTCGTCGTAGTGGCCGCGGTCGCGGCCCTGTCGTTCTGTGCGTTTCCTCGGGTCGCCAATGGTGTCTTCTCCCGGTTCCGCCATGTGAACGTTAGCCGTGTCGGCACGGTCACACAAAAGATCGTGGAAGCGATCAACAGGTTATGAAGAGGAGGCGGCGGGGTGCCCCTTACGGATGGGGGCCGGGTCTACTGGGTCGGCGAGACGCTCGGTTCCCGTGCGCGGATGAGGTCGGCGAGTTCGCGTATCTCTCCGCGCATTTCGCGCACCTCCGACTCGACGCCGGCCATGCGCGTCTCCAAGCCTGCGGAGAATGGCCATCGGGAGGTCGCTGTCCCGGTCGAGCGTCGTCGATCCGCCGGGGCCTGTCAGGGTGATGCTTGTGAGACTTCCCTCCCATCCCGCGCGCACCGGCAGCACGAAGGCGAAGCTGGAGCTTCCGTCGCCGGCGCCGGCAGCGGGGTCGGACGGTCTTTGACTCGACGAACAGATCGGTGAGCAGGTTCTGTAGTGCCTCCGGGTCGTGGCCGATCCCGTGGTAGCGTCCGGGCTCGCCCTCGGGGGCGTGTTCCAGACGGTTGAGCGTGCTCTTTCCGGCGAGGGCGGCGCAGCCCTTCCGGCTGTCGGCGGTCTTGCCGGAGAGTAGGCCCAGGACGGGATCGTGGCGCAGGTGGTCGTGATCGTTCAGGTCCTCGTGGCCGAGGGCGAGAGCCACGATGCGCTGAGCCACCAGCGCGGAGACGGAGTGTTCGCGGGTCGCGGTGGTCGGTGAAACAGGCCGCGACGCGGTCGAACAGCCCGATTGCCCGCTCGATCTCTCTGAGCAGCAGGGCCCCGGCGTGGGAAGTGATCGTGCCGCCGTTGAATGCGGCCGCGACCTTACGGCCCTGGCAGCCTTGAAAAGCAAACGAGATGGGTTGGCCGACGAGCGGAACCTACGGCGGAAACGAGAGTGCCATCACGGTGTCCGAATGACCTCCGAAAGGCCGTCCATCCTCATCTCCGCCCGGCCGCCGGTCGCCTCGAAGAAGTTATAGCGTTCATCCTCGTCCTCAGCCGGGTTGCTGAACCACGCCACGTCAGCACTGACGGTCTCCAGGATCTCGTGCAAGGCGTGCTGCCGGTCGTTGACCAGAAGAATCACGATCGCGCGGAAGCTGTGTTGCGCCCCTGTTGCCGCGGGCACGCGCGGGCCGTGCTCCGCGATGATGTCCTCTATCGTGTACGTTTTGATCGTGCTGGCCGTGAATATCGGCTCGCCGTTCACGGTCGTAACGACTCCATTTTCATCCAGCAGAGCTGCGCCGTCTTCGGCGACCCACAAGTTGGGCACACCCTCCGGCGAGATCATACCCGCCAGATACAACTCGATCGGACTGTAAGGATCCATGTTCCCGCTCCGCCCCACCGGCGAGAAGCTCCCCATGGAGTAGTTGCCGTTGCCGGCCGTATACCTGCCGCCACCCAGATCCACGAGGTCGGCGATGTCGAAGCCTCCAAGCTCCCCATCGGCACTGCTGAATCCCCAGTGGGATCCGCTCTGCTGCCCCGTGGTCAAGATGTAGTTCCCCCATCGATGCATGATCTCGTGCAGCATGGGACCGCGACGCACTGCGGTGTAGAACGGGAGCACCACAACCGACTGGAGCCTGCCTGCCGATCCAAAGCGGTCGGCGCGAGAAAAGGACCTGAGGCCGATCCCGCTCACGTCGTTGCTCACCCCACTTAGAAACCCCTGTGTGCCGGTGCCCTGCGTGCCCTCGCGGTAGGTCAGATTGTGGACGAACACTAGGAAATCGAAGGCATCCGCGAAGTGCTCGTAGACGCGTTTGGCGTAGGCATCATATGGCAGATCCCGCGTCGCCAGGTATTCCTCCACGGGCAGGACGAACACGTTGTCTTTGTAGATCAGAGGCTCGTTGATCGTGACAGTGAGCGCGGCGCGGCTCGCAATCTCAGCTGAGGTGACCGTCACGTCCGCCTGGCCCGCGCCTACTCCGGTGACCAGGCCCGCATCGTCCACCACGACCACCAGCTTGTCGCTCGACGACCAGGAGAATTCGGTGTCCGCGACCGGATGGCCGTTGGCGTCGGCCGCCAATGCGCTCAGGCGCAGCGTCTCGCCCACCACCAGCGTGTCGGCAGAAGGCGACACGGTGACTGCGCTCACGACCTGCGCCACCGTGACCACCGCGCTGCCCGAAGCCGAACCGGCCGTGGCCGTCATCGTCACCGACCCGTTGCCCGCCGCAGTGACCAGACCGGCGGAGTCGACCGCGGCGACGGCCGTCTCCGCGCTCGACCAGGACACCTGGACGTCGTCCATCACACGCCCGATCTGGTCGCGCACCTCGGCGGCCAGTTGCGCGGTCTGTCCCAACGCCGTCAGCGACACCGTATCGGGGGTGACCGAAACGGTCGCCGGCACCGGAGCCATGACCACGAGTTCCGCGCGGCCCGCGACCCCCGCTGCCGTGGCCGTCACCTCCGCCTCCCCCGCGCCTACACCAGTGACCAGGCCCGCGTCGTCCACCGCGGCCACCAGCGTGTCGCTCGATGCCCACGACAACCCGGCCTCCGCCACCGGATGGCCGTTCGCGTCGGCAGCCACTGCGCTCAGACGCAGCGTATCGCCCGCCACCAGCGTGTCGGCCGCTGGCGAGACGGCGACCGCGCTCACCTCCTGGGCTACCGTCACCGTCGCGGTGCCGGATGCGGGCCCCGCGGTCGCCGTGATCGTGGCCGTCCCGTTGCCCGCCGCCGTGACCAGACCGGCCGAACTCACCGTTGCCACAGCGGGGGCGCTGCTGGCCCAGGTCACAGTTGCTCCCGCCAGCGCGTTGCCGTTCTGGTCGCGCACCTCGACCGTCAACTGCACGGTCGCGCCCACCGCCGTCAGCTCGGCCGTGGACGGGCTCACCGCGACGGTCGTCGGGCGGGTCGGGTCGGGTGACGGTGCGGGAGGTTCCGTCGCGCCGTCTCCACAGCCGGCGGCCCAGACCAGGCCCGCCAGCGCGGCGACAGCGAGTAAGGAGATGCGGTGACGGGTCATGACAGCCTTTCCCCGGATAGCTTCCATGGCGACCCCGCTAAAGCGGCGGCAGGATCCATCGTGGCCGGGCCCGTCAGTGCCTGAGCACCGCCCGGTATCGGCCCGTGTCCATGAGTCCGTAATCCTCGCCCGTGACCTGGATCACGCGGACCCTGTACTGAGCGAGCCGGTTGCGGTCCGGCACGCGGAACTGCAGCAGGGGACCCGATTCGAGCGTGCCCGCCAGGATGACCTGATGCCGCCCGGAGGCTGTGGACTCGTACAGCTCGAGGCCCCGAGCCTGGACGGCTCCGATGCCGGGACCCTCGATCTCGAGCAGAACGCCGCTGGCGCGATGGGCAGCCGGCGCGGCCGGCGCGGCCAGCTCCACGGTCAGGAAGCCCGGATCCGGCACGGCGGCCTCCGGCGCCACCGGCCCTACCGGCCCCACCGTGCCGTCCGCGCACGACCATGTCGTGATCGCGGCGAGGAGCATCACAACTGCGTATCTGGCGATCTCCGCCCGGCGGCGCGCGCGGCGCGCCCGGGTCCGTCCGCGAGGCCCGGGGGCGCCCCCTCCCCTGCTGCCGGAGGTCCGGCGGCGGCAGGCGGCGGCGAGCAGGGCGGCGGCACCCAGGGGTCCGGCGTCTCCGGACGTTCCGCCACAGTCCGCCTCGCCCCGCCGGCAGCGCTCGATCCAGGAGAGCACGTCCCCGAGGTCGAAGCTCCCGTTCCGGTTGCCCAGGCGGTCGAGGGCGGCCTTCTGCGCCCCGGTCAGGCTCCGCTCGCCGAACAGCGCCGCCGTCGCGTCGTCCGGCGTCAGGCCGGCCGCGAGCGCCAGCGCAGCCTCCACGCCGTCGTCTTCCACGGGCCCGCCGGCCGCGTCACCCGCGACCGAACTCGACGAGGCCGCGTCGAGGACCGTCGCCGACAGCGAGTGCGACAGCGGCCGGTCGTCGTCGGTGCAGATCGCGCCGGTCGCGTTGCAGTCGGTCGTCTCCGGCAGCGTGATGTTCACCGTGTCGCTCGCCGAGGACGGCCGCACCGTGATCGTCCACCGCTGGTTGCTTCCCTGCTCCTGGCGCTTGGCATTCCGCACGCTGCCTCCCGTGACGTCGAACGCGTCGTCGCGCAACGTCCTGAAGCTGAGGTTACCGATGTCCTCGCTGAGCACGAGCCCGAAGGTGAAGTCGGCGCCCGTATGCGAGGCCGGCATGTCCTCGAAGCGCGCCGTGAGGGCCGCGGTGACGTCCGGGCCGGCCACCGTCACCGACACCGCCTGCGACAGCGCCTTGCCGTCCGCGGTGCACACCGCGTCGTCGGCCGTGCAGTCGGTCGTCGCGGACAGCGACACCGTCACTGCATCCGTCCCCGAGGGCCGTACCGGAAAGTGGTAGAGGTCGCGCCGCTCGTTCACTCGGCGCACCTCGCCCCGCGTGGCCCCCGTGAGCGTGAGCCCCCGGGCGAGCTTGCGCCCCGAGCCTCCCGGCGCAAGCGCCTCGCTGAACAACACCCGGAGTGTGAACGCGCTCGATCCGTCGTGCGCAGCCGGCACGTTCTGGAACTCCGCCGTCAGCGGCACTACGTCACTTTCGTCGTCTTCGATCGTTCCGGTCGCCGTCGAGTCCTCCAGCGTCGCGTTCGTCGGACTCGACAGCGTCAGCGTGAAGGTCTCGCTCTCCTCGTCGAGCGCGTCGACGGTCGTCGCCACGCTCACCGTCTTCGACGTCTCGCTCGCCCCGAACGTCAGCGTCCCCGACGCCGCCGTGAAGTCGGTCCCGCTCGTCGCCGTGCCGCCCGAAGTCGCGTACGCAACCGTCACCGGGTCGCTATTCGACCGCGACAGCGACACGGTGAACTCCACCGCGGAGCCCTCGGTCGCGCGCGCGTCCGCCACCCTGATCCCGGGATCCTCGCTGTTGATGATCGTGCCCGTCGCATACTTGCGCCCGATCGTCGCCCGCTCCGCATCGAACAGCGTCAGCGTGAAGGTCTCCCCGTTGTCCTCCACCAGGTCGTCGATCAGCGGCACCCTGATCGTCCCCGTGGTTTGCGCACCGCGGAAGATCAGCGTGTCCGTCGTGCTCACGTAGTCCATCCCCGCTACCGCCGTGCCGTCCGAAGTCGCGTAGCCCACCCACAAGAAGTGGTCCTTCGGCTGGGGCCGGTGCAGCGTCACCGGGAAGTCGATGAAGCCAGAGGCCTCGCGGGCCTCGGCATCGCCCACCTCCCACCACGGCTTGCCCCCCACCGGGTCGGGGGCAAGGTCGAGAATCTCCACCCGCACCGCCTGCCCCCCGCTCCACGTCAGCCCCGTGTCGAACCAGGCCTTGACCGACCTGCTGTCGGCGGCATGATCCCCGGTCCGGAACGGGAAACGCTCGCCGTCCAGCACGAGAACCAGGCGGTGGTTCTCGTAGTCGCGGAAGGGGCGGGTATGATCGATCCAGAACAACAGGTTGTTCTTCCCCTGGTACTCACCGCCCGAGGGGACTCCGACGCTCAGCCCGCGGATCTCGAAATCCCTCGGCTCCCCCAGCTCATCGGTGCTGGAGAAGGTGTGATCGGTCATCGCTTCCGTGCATTCGTAGTCGCTGGTCGAACTGCACCCGAAGTCCCCACTTGCCAAGTTCTCTACGAACAGGCAGGTATCGAGGAGCGCGCCGTCCGTGGCGCCGTCGTCGTCCACGAGGGTCACCTTCGCCGCTGACGGATTGCCGGCCCTCACCTCCTGGGGAAGCGTCCCGAAGGCGAGAAGCACGGCCTCGCAGCGGTCCACATCGTTGTCGTCGACCGCCGTCAGGGTGAAGCTTCTGCTCGTCTCGCCGACCGCGAATGCCACGGAGGACGGAACGCCGGAGTAGTCGCCGGCCGACGCGCCGTGCAGGGGCGTTGCCGTGATCGGGATGGTCACGGCCGATGACTGGGCCAACGAAAGCGTCACCGTCACCTCGGCGCCCGCGCCCCCTTCGGCCGCCTGGTAGGACGCCGCCCCGAACGCCACCCGCGGACCGGCCATCATGTTCACGCCCACGTCGTCGGCCCTGACGCCGGCATAGCCGCCCGACACCTTGTGGCTCACGGTGATTGTCGCGTCCGCCGAGCGGGTGCTCGCGCTCGGCACGCTCACCGTAACGGTTCGCGCCTGGTCCCACTCCGACGGCATCCACGTCAATTCCTCCGGACTCACCGTGACGACCGAGTCCGGGGTCGGCACCACCGTCACCGGCGCCGTGGGCTCCGAGGTCAGTTCCACCGTGTAGGTGCCCGTCTCGCCGTCCATGATCGTCAGCGACGTGGGCGTCACCCGGAGCCCTCGCGTGTCGTCGTCGACGATCGTCAGCGCGGCGGACGTCACGGTCAAACCGGTCGCCGCCCCGCTCACCGTCACCGCCTCTCCGCCATCCTCGTCTACATCGTCGTCGTCCGGCGTCAGCGTGAACGTGGCCGTGCCGCTGGTGTCGCCCGCGGCGATGGTCAGGGTGAAGTCCTCAACAGTCGTGTAGTCGGTGCCCTCGGTGGCCGGATCGCTGGCCGACCCGACCGACACGGTCACCGATGTCTCCTCCGTCCGGGGCGCGGCGTTCAGCCGGCCCGTCACCGTCACCGTCGTCCCCTCCGCCCCCTCCGCCACGCTGTCCGGACTCACGCTCAGCGCCAACCCGGTCGATGGCTCCTCGTCATCCCTGACCGTGACCGCCATGGTCCCCGCCCTCACCGAGCCATAGTCGCTGCCGGACGCCATGTGCATCACCGACGCCGTGTCGTCCACCGCATCCGCGTCGTCCTCCGCCTCCACGGACACCGTCTGCGTCATGTTCCAGTTCGTCCCCGTGAAGGTCAGGCTCGTCGGGCTCACCTTCACGTCCGGACTACCGGTCGCGGAGGTCGTCACGGTCACCGCGCCCAGCGGCTGCGACGCCAGCCTCACCGTGTAGCTGGCGGTCTCGCCTTCGTCGACCGTCAAGCGGGTCCCTGACAACACCAGATCCGGCATGTCATTGTCGCTGATGTACACAATGGGAAGGCCGGACCGCCCGCCCAGGTGACCGTAGTTGCCGCCGGCGACCAGGCTCTGCACGAATATGGTGTCCATCTTCGCATCCGCGTCTTCCGGCGCCGACGCCGTGATCGTCCGCGGCCCGGCCCAGTCCTGGGGAGTAAACGACAGATCGGGCGGATCCAGCATGATGTCGGCCGTGCTGACGAGAGCCATCGTTACGGTCGCCGTCGGCTTGACCGACATTTCGACCGTGTACGTCGCCGTCGACCCTTCGTGCATGGTGAAGCTCGCGGGCGCGAATTCCAACGCGGCCTCGTCGTTGTCCGACACCAGGAACGAGCGCCTCACCTCCCCAAGTGCAGCGTAGTCGCCGCCGGAGGTGGTGATGATGTACCTCCCGAAGGAAGCGTCGAGATCCTCGTCATCCTCCGTGGCCGTTACGGTCAACGTTTGCGGCTCGTTCCAGTTCTCCTTCGTGAACTGGAACGTCGACGGGCTCAGCGTGAGGGGCACGACCGAAGGGCCGCCCGTGCGCCGGGTCTGCACGGTTGCCGTTACGGTCGCCGAAGGCTCCGTGGCCAATCGGATCCCGGCGTCGACCGTCTCCCCTTCCGTGATATTGGTGGGGACCGGAGACAGGATCACATCCCGGGTGTCGTCCTCCGTCACCATCAGTCTCAAGCGCTCGCTCACGACAAAACCCGCGCCGGAGGGTGTGAACAAGAGGCGCGGGTTCCGGTCGTTGCTGTCGATGTCATCGTCGACGATGGTGACCGTCACCGTCTGATCCACGTTCCAGTCGGCGTCCGTGAACGTCAGAGCCGTCTTGTCCACCGAAACGGCGGTACCGTCCGCGCCCGTGACCGCCACGGTCACCGTAGCGGATCCCGGCGACGCGCCGAGCCTCACCGACACGGCGACCTCCTCGCCTTCGACCAGGCCGATTCTGTCCCTCGGGGAAATGACCACGCCCGCCACTTCGTCGTCGTCGACGAGGAGCGACAGGGATGTGCTCACCGACACGTAGCCTCCGCCGATCGCCGAATGGTACAGGGAAGCCGCGAAGTTATGCGGGTCGGCGTCCTCGGCTGCGGTGATCATCACGGCCTGCGGCGTGTTCCAGTCGGTCGTGGTAAACGTCAGACTCGACTTGTCCGTAGAGATGCCCGTCCGGCTCCCGATCGTCACGGTCACGTCCGCCGTCGGCGCTGCACCGAGCCTTACCCCGTAACTGGCCGACGTGCCTTCAGCCAACGTGAGGCTCGGCGGACTCAGCAGCAGGCGATTGGTCGTGTCGTCATCGTCAAAGACCGTGACGTCAACGGTCTTCGACAATCGGGCGCTCCCATAGTTGCCGCCCGAGGGACTGTGGGTGAGGGTGTACGTCTCACTCGTCGCGTCCGTGTCGTCGGCCGCGCTCACCGTGACGGTTTGCGCGACGCTCCAGTCCGACGAGGTGAACCTGAGCGTGTCGGGATCCACGGTGAGGCCCGACGAGGCTCCGCTGATCGCGACGGTCACGTCCGGCCCCGGTTCCGTCGCCAGCGCGACGGTGTAGCTGGCCTCACCTCCCTCGTCGACGGCTATGGCGGAGCCCGACAGCACCAGAGAAAGCTCGTCGTTTTCGAGGATGTTCCCGTTCATATAGCGGTTTATGTGGCCATAGTCGGCGCCGGAGCCCTGGTGCTCGACGAGTGCCGATTCGCCGGCTCCGTCGTCATCCTCCGCCGCCAGCAGCCGCACTTCCTGCGGCTCGTTCCAGTTGGTCGGCGTGAACGTCAGGCTGGTCGGGTTCACGCTGGCGTCACCGAATCCGGTAAGCGTCACGGTGACATCGCCCGTCGGCTGGGTGGCCAGGCTGACCCCGTAGGTGGTCGAGTCTCCCTCGGCGACGACGACCCGGTCCGGTGTGAAGACGAAATCCTGCTCGTCGTCGTCGGAGACGGCGAGGTTCACGAAGTCATTGGCCGGAGGGCCGTAGCCGCCGCCGGACGGCGAGAAGATGAGCAGGACGGTCCCCTGTCCGCCGTCGTCATCGTGACCGGCGCTCACCGTAACCGTCTGGGGCTCGTTCCAGTCCGTGGCCGTGAACGTCAGAGACGGCTTGTCCACCGTGATATTCAGGTTCGTATCGATTCCGATCGGGTCTGCGGTGATGGCGACCGTCACGGGCCCCGACGGCTCGGCCGATAGAGACACCGGGACAGAGACCGAGTCGCCCTCGGTCATGACGATCGTGTGAGGGCCGCTGATCACCTCCAGACGCGTGGTGTCCTGAACGGCCACCTCCAGGTCCGCGGTCTCCGAGCCGTAGCCGCCCCCGGTGGCCTCATGGGTCAGCGTCACCGCGGCGTCGTTCGTGTCGTAGTCCGAGACGGTCGTGACCGTCACCGTCTGCGCCTCGTCCCAATCCGTGGTCGTAAAGGACAGGGACGTCTTGTCGAGGCCGAGATCCGCCCCCGCCCCCGTGATGGCCACCGTCACGGAAGCCGTGGGGAGCGACGCCAGCACCACCGTGTAGGTTGCCGTCTGCCCCTCCCACACCTGGAACGCCGTTTTGGAGAGGATGAGTCCGGGCGAATCGTCGTCGAGGACGGCCACCGCCAGATCCCCGGTCACCGCATCGTAGTCGCCGCCCGACGCTGTGTGGACAAGGGTCACCGCGTCGTCCACATCGTCCCCGTCGTGCTCGGCGGTGACGGTTACCGTCTGCGCGTCGTCCCAGTTCGATGTCGTGAACGTCAGGTTCTCCTTGTCCAACGACACGCCGCTCCCCGCAGCACCCGTGATCGAGACGGTGACGGTCGCCGACGGCATCGTGCCGAGCTTGACCGTGTAGTCGAAACTCTCCCCTTCGCGCAGCGAGAAGGCGGAAGGAGACAGAATGAGGCGAACGGACCCGGCGGCCCGGGCGGCAGCCGGCCGGTCGTGGATGTTCGGACCGGCAGCGCGGATGGACCCGTCCGTCCGCTGGGATGGCGCCTGCGCAACCGTGGCGGCCGGGACCGCGACCGTGAAGAGGAGAACCACGGCCATGCCGTTCGCTGCAAGGGGAGAATCGCAGGGGGTACTGCAAGGAGACTGTCTCGATGCGGGCAACACAAACCTCCCTCCCTGCGCAGTGGGGAGTCACGGGGATGCCCGCGCTGGGGGCCGGGCTGCTACCGGTCCTCGCCCGTCATCTGCATTACTGCACTGCATGCACAAGAGGGATCAGTATCGGGTCTGTCAAGCCATCCAATGGTAATTGTTGAGTAAATAAACTCGGTGATCTATTAATAATTTATCTATATCGCGGACGGCCCGCCACAGTCCACCTCGCCCCGCCGGCAGCGCTCGATCCAGGAGAGCACGTCTCCGAGGTCGAAGCTCCCGTTCCGGTTGCCCAGGCGGTCGAGCGCGGCCTTCTGCGCATCGGTCAGGCTCCGCTCGCCGAACAGCGCCGCCGTCGCGTCGTCCGGCGTCAGGCCGGCCGCGAGCGCCAGCGCGGCCTCCACGCCGTCGTCTTCCGCGGGCCCGGCGGCCGCGTCACCCGCGATCGAACTCGACGAGGCCGCGTAGACGACCGTCGCCTTCGGCTCGTTCGACAGCGCCTTACCGTCGCCGGTGCACACCGCGTCGTTGGCCGTGCAGTCACTCGTGGCCGACAGCGACACCGTCACCGTGTTCGTCCCCGAGGGCCGCACCGGAAACTCGTAGAGATCCCTCCGCGCGTTCACCCGGCGCACCTCCCCCCGCGTGGCGCCCGTGAGCGTTAGCGCCCGGGCAAGTTTGCGGCCCGAGCCACCTGACGCGAGGTCCTCGCTAAACGACACCCGGAGCGTGAACACGGTCGATCCGTCATGCTCCGCCGGTACGTTCCGGAACTCAGCCGTCAACGGCACGGAACCATCATCGTCGATGATCGTACCTGTCGCCGTCGAGTCTCTCAGCGTCGCGTTCGTCGGGCTCGACAACGTCAGCGTGAAGATCTCGTTCGCCTCGTCGACCGTGTCGTCGGTCGTCGCCACGCTCACCGTCTTCGACGTCTCGTTCGCCGCGAACGTCAGCGTCCCCGATGCCGCCGTGAAGTCGGTCCCGCTCGTCGCCGTGCCGCCCGAAGTGGCGTACTCGACCGTCACCTGGTCGCTGCTCGCCTCCGACAGCGACACCGTGAACGCGACCGCGGACCCCTCGGCCGCGCTCGCGTCCGCCACGCCGAGGGCCGGAGTGACGGCCGGGCCCGCCACCGTCGCCGACACGGCCTGCGACAGCTTTCGGTCGTCCGGCGTGCAGATGGCCCCCGCCGCGCTGCAGTCCGTCATCTCCGGTAGCGCAATGACAACGTCGACCCGCGAATCCGGCCTGACCTTGATGCTCCAATCCTGGTTGCTGCCCTGGGTTTGCCGGCGCACTCCCGTGACCGCGCCGCCGGTCACATCGAACGCGGAGTCGCGCAACGTCCTGTAGCCCAGCCCGCCGATATCCTCGCTGAACGAAAGCGTGAACGTGAACGCACTCGATCCATCGTGGCTCGCCGGCACGTCGGAGAACGACGCAGTGAGGGGCGCCGCATCGTCGTCGTCCGTGATGGTCAGCGTCATGTCGGCCGGCGCCTTCGCGTCGGCCCCCGAGGTTGCGATGCTCCCCGACACGGTGACGCTCTTGTCGGCGGCGTCGACATCGTTGTCGTTGGCCGTGATCGTGACCGTGCCGGTGCTCATGCTGTCGCCTGCCGCGAAGCGCAGGGTACTGCCGCTCAGCGTGAAGTCGCTCGAGATCGCGGGTGACACCTCCGCGGCGCCGACCGTCACCGAAAAAGCCGTGCCGGAGGCGGGGGAGGCGGTGGCCGTGATGGTGGTCGAGCCGCCGTTCTCGGAGATGGTGCTGGGCGTGAGTACGAGCGACGCCACCGTCGTGTCCACCTTGTTCAGCGCCAGCGGGAGGTCTGTGGATCGTTTGAGTTCGTAGCCGTGATGGGCGGAATTTTCGTCGCCCCAGTAGTGCGTGTAGGTGCCGAGGTCCGGCAGACCGGGCAGGGGGCCTACATCGACCGTCACCGGGCCCTGCGCCCGGGCCGAACGAGTGACCGCAATTGCTGAACTCTCGATCGCACCGGCGGGAATCGTGACCGTGCTGGCGCCCAGCGTACCGTTCGTCACCCTGAGCGGAACCCGGATGGCGAAGGGAGCCCCGGTACGCGCCTTCGCCTTGACGGTCGTGTCGGAAGTGGCTACCAACGACACCTTGATCGGCATCGGGTCCGAGCTGTTGTCATGCAGCCACAAGGCCCGATCCAGCGCGGACAGACCCGTGAACACGCCGTCCGGCAGCGAGCTCAGGCTGTTGCCGTTCAGCAGAAGCCTGCCGATCGCGGTCGCGCCGGAAAAGGCATCGCCGGGAATCGAGCCCAGACTGTTGTTGGAGAGGTCGAGATGCCTGAGCTCGGCCAGACCGGAGAATGCGCCTGCGGGCAGCGAGGTCAGGGCACCCCCTTCCAGCGTGAGCCAGCTGAGCGAAGCGAGGCCCGTAAAGGTGCTGGCCGGGAAGGTGGTGAAGTCGTTGCCGTAGAGGAACAGCGCGCTCAACAGCGGCACCCCCGCGAAGATGCCGGCCGGCAGTGCAGCAATGTCATTGCCGTCCAGGTAGAGGAACTGCAGGGAAGACAAATCCGATAACAGATCGGATGGCAGTGCCGTGAGCTTGTTGTGGCTGACGCTCAGTTCTCGAAGCGAAGTCAGGCCGGCAAGAGCGTCTGACGGCAGCGCGTCCAGACTGTTGTGCGACATTAGCAGCACGGTCAGCGAGTCGAGCCCGGAGAACACGCCCGACGGCAGCGAGTCGAGCTCGTTCCCGTAGAGTTCCAGTCGAGTGAGCCCGGACAGTCCGGCGAAGTCTCCGGACTTGAGTGACGTGATACTTGAGTTCGCGAGCCTCAGGCGGGACACCGATGCCAACTGACTGCTCGTCACCGCCGCGCAATCGCTGGCCTCGGATTCCGACAGGATCTCGTCGCGTACCGCGGCAGTCCGGTCGCAGATGGACTGCGTCGCTTGCGCGCTTGCCGGCAGAAACGAAACAACCGTGAGGAGCGGGGACAGGAGGACCGGACCGATTCCTGTGGCACCGCGGTCTCTCCGCAACATGTGTGTGGCTCGTCCTTTGTTGGGTGGAATGGTCCTGGCGTCAGACGACTGTCCGGGGCCTGGGTGGCTGCCGGGGTTGCCCCGGGGCGCACCCGAACCTCGTCGTGCACGCCGGGGGATCCATCATGGCCGGGCCCGTCAGTGCCTGAGCACCGCCCGGTACCGGCCCGCGTCCATGAGTCCGTAGTCCTCGCCCGTGACCTGGATCACGCGGACCCGGTACTGAGCGAGCCGGTTCCGGTCCGGCACGCGGAACTGCAGCAGGGGACCCGTTTCGAGCGTGCCCGCCAGGATGACCTGATGCCGCCCTGAGGCTGTGGACTCGTACAGCTCGAGGCCCCGAGCCTGGACGGCTCCGATGCCGGGACCCTCGATCTCGAGCAGAACGCCGCCGGCGCGATGGGCAGCCGGCGCGGCCGGCGCGGCCAGCTCGACGGTCAGGAAGCCCGGATCCGGCACGGCGGCCTCCGGCGCCACCGGCCCTACCGGCCCCACCGTGCCGTCAGCGCACGACCATGTCGTGATCGCGGCGAAGAGCATCACGACTGCGTATCTGGCGATCCCCGCCCGGCGGCGCGCCCGGGTGCGGCCGCGAGGCCCGGGGGCGCCCCCTCCCCTGCGGCCGGAGGTGCGCCGGCGGCGGGCGGCGGCGAGCAGGGCGGCGGCACCCAGGGGCCCGGCATCTCCGGACGCGCCGCCGCAGTCCGCCTCGCCCCGCCGGCAGCGCTCGATCCAGGAGAGCACGTCCCCGAGGTCGAAGCTCCCGTTCCGGTTGCCCAGGCGGTCGAGCGCGGCCTCCTCCGCATCGGTCAGCCTTCGCTCCCCGAACAGCGCTTGGGTGGCGTCGTCCGGCGTGAGGCCGGCCGCGAGCGCCAGCGCGGCCTCCACGCCATCGTCTTCCACGGGCCCGTTGGCCGCGTCACCCGCGACCGAACTCGACGAAGCCGCGTCGAGGACCGTCGCCGACAGCGAGTGCGACAGCGGCCGGTCGTCGTCGGTGCAGATCGCGCCGGTCGCGTTGCAGTCGGTCGTCTCCGGCAACGTGATGTTCACCGTGTCGCTCGCCGAGGACGGCCGCACCGTGATCGTCCACCGCTGGTTGCTTCCCTGCTCCTGGCGCCTGGCATTTCGCACGCTGCCTCCCGTGACGTCGAACGCGTCGTCGCGCAACGTCCTGAAGCCGAGTCCCCCGACGTCCTCGCTGAACACCAGCCCGAAGGTGAAGGCCGCGCCCGTGTGCGAGGCCGGCATGTCCTCGAAGCGCGCCGTGAGGGCCGCGGTCACGTCCGGGCCGGCCACCGTCGCCGACACCGCTTGCGACAGCTTTCGGCCGTCCGAGGTGCAGATGGCCCCCGTCGCGTTGCAGCCGGTCGTCTCCGGCAGCAGGATCACGACATCAGCCTCCGAATCCGGTTCGACCTCGATGTTCCAGTGCTGGTCGCTGCCTTCCGTCTTCCGGCGCGCCGCCTTCACGCTTCCCCCGGTCACGTCGAACGCGGAGTCCCGCAACTTCCTGAAGCTCAGCCCGGCGACGTTCTCGCTGAACGACAGCGTGAACGTGAACGCGCTCGAACCATCATGGCTCGCCGGCACGTCCGAGAACGAAGCCGTGAGGGGCGTCGCGTCGTCGTCCTCGATCGTGCCCGTCGCCGTCGAGTCTCCCAGCGTCGCGTTCGTCGGGCTCGACAGCGTCAGCGTGAAGGTCTCGTTCTCCTCGTCGTCCGAGTCGTCGGTCGTCGCCACGCTCACCGTCTTCGACGTCTCGTTCGCCGCGAACGACAGCGTCCCCGACGCCGCCGTGAAGTCGGTCCCGCTCGTCGCCGTGCCGCCCGAAGTGGCGTACTCGACCGTCACCGACTCGCTGCTCGCCTCCGACAGCGACACCGTGAACTCCACCGCCGACCCCTCGGCCGCACTCGCGTCCGCCACGCCGAGGACCGGGTCGGGGCTCTCGCCGTTGTCGATCGTGCCCGTCGCCGTCGCGTCCTCCAGCGTCGCGTTCGTCGGACTCGACAGCGTCAGCGTGAACGTCTCGCTCTCCTCGTCGAGCGCGTCGACGGTCGTCGCCACGCTCACCGTCTTGGACGTCTCGTTCGGCCCGAACGTCAGCGTCCCCGACGCCGCCGTGAAGTCGGTCCCGCTCGTCGCCGTGCCGCCCGAAGTCGCGTACGCAACCGTCACCGGGTCGCTGCTCGCCCGCGACAGAGACACCGTGAACGCCACCGCGGAGCCCTCGGTCGCGCGCGCGTCCGCCACCCTGATCCCGGGGTCCTCGCTATTGATGATCGTGCCCGTCGCATACTTGCGCCCGATCGTCGCCCGCTCCGCATCGAACAGCGTCAGCGTGAAGGTCTCCCCGCTGTCCTCCACCGTGTCGTCGATCAGCGGCACCCGGATCTCCGCCACCGTCACGGTATCGCGGAGCGTCACCGTCCCCGTCGTGTGCTCGTAGTCCATCCCCGCAACCGCCGTGCCGTCCGAGGTCGCGTAGTCCACTTGCATGAAGTGGTTCCTCGGGTTGTTGCTCCGACGCAGCCTCACAGGGAAGTAGATGAAGCCATGGGCCTCGCGGGCCTCGGCATCGCCCACCTCCCACCACGGCTTGCCCCCTCGACCGGGGTCAAGGTCGAGAATCTCCACCCGCACCGTCTGCCCCCTCCTCCACGACAGTCCCGTATCGTACCACAACTTGAGCGCCCTGCTGTCGGCGGCATGATCCCCGGTCCGGAACGGGAAGCGCACGCCGTCCAGCACGAGAACCAGACGGTGGTTCTCGTAGTCGCGGAAGGGGCGGGTATGATTGATCCAGAAAAGGAGGTTTCTCTCCCCCTGGTTCGCACCGCTCCTGACAGTTCGGATCGACAGCCCGCGGATCTCGAAATCCCTCGGCTCCCCCAGCTCGTCGGTGCTGGAGAAGGTGTGCTGACTCATCGCTTCCGTGCATTTGGTGGGGCTGTTCGCACTGCACCCGAAGTCCACGTCCCAAAAGCCGGCGTTCCCCACCGTGAGCATCGCATCGAAGATGCTGCCCTCGCTGGTGCCGTCGTTGTCGACCAGCGTCACCGTCGCCGTCGACGGGGTGCCGGCCGTGACCCCCTGCGGCAACGCGAAGGTAAGCCGCACGCTCTCGCCGGGGTCCGCGACGGCGTCGTCCACCGCCGTCAGCGTGAAGGTCTTGCTCGTCTCGTTCGCCGCGAATACCACGGAGGACGGAACGCCCGAGTAGTCGCCGGCCGACGCGCCGCCCTGGGGCGTCGCCGTGATCGGGATGGTCACCTGCGACGACTGTGCCGGGGAGAGCGTCACCGTCACCGTCGCCCCCGCGCCGCCCTCCGCCGCCGAGTAGGCCGCGGCCCCGAACGCGACCGTGCCGCCGGAGGTTTGGCCGGTGTTGTTGGTCACGGTCTGGTCGGTGAAGCTGGCCACCTCGTTGCCGGTGGCGTCCTCGAGCTTGTTGTTGGTGCCCGTGGTGGGTTTCGTGTAGCTGACCTTGATGTCCGTATCGGTGGACGCCACTGCCGTCGCCAGCGTCAGCGTCACGGTGGCGCCGCTGATCGACGGAGAGCCGCTCAGGCTCACCGTCTGCTCGCTACCGCCCGACGGGGTCTTCTTCACCGTGAAGGCGCCGTTGGCCAGACCGGACGCGGCGGCCAGGGTCTCGTGGAAGGTGATGACCAGCGACGTGCCGTCCACCGTGGCGCTCTGCAGGATCGGCGGCCGGTTCATGCTCGCCCTGACCTTCTGGCCCACCACCCAGCCGAAGTCCGAGGGTACCGGCCACGCGTATTCGCCCGTGCCTGACTGTTTCGAAGACGCGTTCACCGTGAACGACGTGCCGTCCAGGTCCAGCACCGACCCGAGCGGCAGGTCCGCAGTCGTCGTCAAACCGACGACGTCGCTGGCGTCGTCCTCGATGGCGATCTTCCGGACCTCGACCGTCGCGTCGATGGAGGTGTCGTCGAGCGAGCCCAGCTGGCTCAAGAAGTACCCGTACTTCTGCACGCCGCTCACAATCCCCTCGCCCACCGTCAGCGTCGCGCACCACTCGTTGCCGGTGGGGCAGGCCGCCAGCCGCGGCGCGATGTCCAGCGTCCCGTAGCCCGCCGAGGGAAAGGTCCCGCTGACCGCGTTTTCGTCGTAGTCGTCGTCATCGCGGAAAAGCACCGCCACCTTGACCTTGTGGCCCGCGTCGTCTGCGGTGAGTGTATAGGTGCCGTCCGTGGCGCCGACGATGTTCACCCCGTTCTGACCGTCGGAGTCCGTGCGGATCCACTGGTAGGTGTAGGCGTAGCCTGTCTCGCCGTTGTCCGCCTTGGTCCTGCCGTTGGCGTCGACGAGGCCGCTGATGTCGGCCGTGACCGTCTGGCCCACCTGGGCCGTGCCCGTGATCTGGAACGTGCCGGAAACGGGGGAGTTGGCCGCCGCCTTGCTCAGGCGCACGGCCACCTCGGTGCCGATGTCGGGTTGCTCATGGAGGCGCTGACTGCCGCGTCGCGTGGTCTGGATGCGCAGCAGCGGCACGTCGTTCAACTCGCCGTTCGGGTCCACGAAGAGCACGAGGTCGTATAGCCGCTTCCCCGCCGTGGTGTTCGTCGTGTCGCTCAGCGGCACCTCGAGCTCTCCTTCGTATTTCTGGAGGTGCAGCGTCAGCCCGGCGCCGTCGAGCGGGAGAGCCGGGCTCGTGGCGAGAGTGAGCGTGTACGCCGCGCCACCACCAGAGATCTCGGTCACCGTATAGGTCACCCCCTGGTGGGTGAACGTCGTCGGCGTGAGGCTGCCGACGCCGTCGGCGGACCCAAACCCCGTGGCGTAAACGATTGTCTCGCCCATTTCCAACTGGGTGAAGTGCCCCACGGTGAGCGTCGCGCACCAAACGTTGGTGGCGCCAGTGGGGCAGTTCGAGACCGCGGCTGGCATGACGAGGCTTGAGGCGGCGCTGGTGAGTTCCTCGGCATTGTCGCCATCGTCGTCGAAGGTCACCTTCACCTTGATGCGTTTGCCCTTGTCGGCGGCGACCACCGTGTAGGTGCTGGCGGTCTCGCCCGAGATGTCGACCGCATTCGATTCGTCCTCGTCGACGCGGATCCACTGGTATGCGTAGCTCACGTTGGTCAGTCCGTCGGCGTCCGCAATGTCGGAGGTCCCCGCCGTCAGCGTCTTGCCGACCTGGGCCGGACCCGAAATGTCCGGCTTGCCCGTCGCGTCGGTGTTCGCCGCGCCGGTGTTGTTGGTCACGTCCCGGTTCGTGAGGCCGATCGCCTTGATGTCGTACTCGTCCTGGATGGCGCTGGACGCGGGCACCCTGTAGCTCACCGTCACGGTTGCCGTATCGTCGGTCACCGCTGTCGCCAGGGTCAGGGTGACGACGCTGTCGGCGATGGCGACGTCCGACAGATCGACGTTGGTGTCGCTCACCGTGACGGTGTAGGTGGTATCGGCCGGCACGGAGCCGGTGTCGAGATCTTCGTGGTAGAAGAGCCTCAGCGACGCCCCGTTCACCGTCGCGGACTTGAGCTGCGGCGGCAGATTCGCGCTCACCCGGGCCTTCTGGCCGACGATCCAGCGGGACAGGCTGCCGAGGCTGGACCAGACTTGACTGTTGCCGCGTCCATCCGTGTCAGGCGTCGCCGCGAACTCGACGCCGTCGACGGTGTACTCCGTGACGCGCGGGATCGGGTTGTCCAGATTGATGTTGAGCGTCGCGGCGTCGGAGGCATCGACGATGATGTTCACGCCCTCGACCACGTACGCGGTGCCGGTTTCGGCGGGGTCGAACATCGCCGGGTCCAGGCTGCCGTAGGGAGGACTCCCGGAGGAGAAACCGTAGTAGGTGTTTGGCGATATGGTCCTCGTCCCCACCGTCATGGTCGCGCACCACTCCGCGCCGTCGGGGCAGTCGGTCAGCGCCGCGGCGATCCGGTCGGTCCCGGACGGGTACGCCGCGCTGGTGCGCTGCTCCGGATGGCCGCGGCCGTCGGTGAAGCCGACCCTGACCTTGATCTGCTTGCCCTGGTCGTCCGCGACCGGCGTGTACGTGCTGTCGGTCGCGCCGGTGATCCTGGTCTCCGTGCCCCCGTCCACCCGGAACCACTGGAAGCTGTAGTCGTCGGGGAAGGTCGTGGGCAGGTTGTTCGCATCGGCGAGGCCGCCCACGCCCGCGCTCAGGGTGTCCCCGACCTGCGGCGGCCCGGAAATGTCCGGCTCGCCCGTCGCCGGGGTGTTGATCTTGAGGGTGAGCGTGACCTTCTGGTGCTCGATCCAGGTGAGGCCGGAATTGGAGAACCGGAAGGTGTTGGAACCGTCGCGGGACGAGGAACTCAGGGTGAATTTCTTGCCCTGCACCTCGAGAATCGAGCCGAACGCCGGAAGAACGTTGGGCGATATTATGGAGAAGGCAGCCGAGAATCGTCCCTGCTGGTTCAGCAGGAAAAGGGAAACGTCGTAATCCTTGCCGCCTACCGCGAAGACTTCGTTGGTCAATTCGCCGTAGCCGCCGCCTGAAAACCCGTATGTGAATCCAACGAACTCGTTGCCCGTGACGCCCACGGTCATCTCCCCGCACCAGTCGACGTCCGTGGGACACGCGGCCTTCGCCGCCACGATGGTGTTGCCGCCCTCGGGCCAGGCGTCGCTGGTCAGCGACTCCTCCGTGCCGCCCCCGTCGGTGAACGTCACCCTCACCTTGATCGTCTTGCCCTCGTCGGCCGCGACCGGCACGTACGTGCTGTCGGTCGCGCCGGTGATGTCGGTCTCCGTGCCCCCGTCCACCTGGATCCACTGGAAGCTGTAGCCGTCCGGGAAGGTCGTGGTGGGCAGATTGTCGGCGTCGCCGATGGTGCCCTTGCCCGCCTTCAGCGTCTCGCCCACCTGCGGCGGCCCCGAAATCGTCGGCGTGCCCGTCGCGGCGGTGTTTGTGGTAGTGGGAGTGGAAGCGGGGCCCCTGACCGCGATCCGCAGTTCCGCGGCGCTCGTCGACCAACTGCCGGTGTCGGAGTTTCTCCAGTGGCGCGAATCGTGGATGCTCCACCCGCTCTCGGCGCCGGCATCCTCATCGTTCGAAGTGATTGTCCCCACCGCAAATTGCCCGGCCGTCGCCTCCACCACCACGAAGTACGCCGTATCGGCCGAGAGCGTCGCGTTCGCCGGCGCGGTGAACGTGTTGACGGTGGTGTCGGCGACCGTGCTCGGGTTGGTGAGCACGTGGACGCTGCTGCCGGGATTGCCCGAAGCCGAACTGTAGATGCTCACCCTCACCGCATCCGACCCCCCGAACTGGCGCAGGTAGACCTCGACCGAACCCAGCGTGTACCCGCCCGCTTGGCTGCCCGTCGCGAATCGCTGTGCCATTGTAAACTTATCCGACCCGGAGGTGCCCACGGTGGCGCCAACGCCCGGATCGTGCGTCTGCCCGAGATTGCTGACCAGGATGGGCCCCGGGCAGCTCTGGCTGGAGGTGCGCAGGCAGACGGTGACGGTGTCGCCCACGGACAGCCCGCCGAACTCGCCCGACGGGTAGGTCAGGCCCGTGGTGGTGTCATTCCTCCTCCATCTGTAGTTCCTGCCGGGGCCGGCAGGGATGGCTTCCGCGACAAGCGGAAAGACCCCCCCGGCGAACTCCAGAATCAGGCCGGCCGTACTGGAAATCGCGGGGCTGATCGAAAAGGACACGAAATCGTTGGCCGCATTGGTCACATCTTGAATGTCGATGCGGCCGACGGTGTAGTCGGCGGTGCTGAACGTGAATGCGGAGTCCGGCAGCATCCCGTAGTTCTCCGACCCGGTGCCTCTCCCTTCGTATCCTCGATGGTTTCCCTGGCTGGACTCCCCCACCATCAGGGTCGTGGACCACACCGGCGCCGTCTGCCCCTGGACGGGGATCGCCGCGGCGAGCAGCCCGGCGCATGCGAGGAACAACGCGGCCGGCCGGCCCCGCAGGCCCGGATTCGTTCCGTGCGTGGTCGTCCCAACTCGGATGTCGGTCATGAGGCGATGGTTGGCTGGAGGAATCGAGAGTGTTCTCTTGGGTGGACACATTTAACCACAAAGCGACCCGTTGTCCATTCGGATATATGTTATTGTTCATTAACAGACATGAATTGACATTTATTTTCAGTTTATTTCCCGCCGAAGGAGGAGATCGGAGGGGTGCGGGACCTCGCGGGGCCGGGCAGAGAGGCCGGGGCGCGGCGGGACCGGCTGACGGGGCTGGGCCAGGCGGCGATGCCGGCCGCGAGCGCTACAAGCGACCGTTCGACCTGTGCCTGGTCGCGGCTGCCGCCGTGCTTCTCCTGCCGGCGTGGGTCCTGCTGTTCGGGCTGACGGCGCTCGCCATCCGGCTCGACGGCCCCGGCCCGGTGTTCTACCGGCAGACCCGGCTCGGACGGGGCGGGCGCCCGTTCCGTGTCGTCAAGTTCCGCACGATGGTGGTGGGGGCGGAGCGTCTCACCGGACCGGTCTGGGCGGGCGAGCCCGATCCGCGCGCGACCCGCGTGGGGCGGGTGCTGCGCCGGCTGCACATCGACGAGTTGCCGCAGGTCGTCAACGTCCTGAGGGGCGAGATGAGCCTGGTGGGCCCCCGGCCCGAGCGCCCGGAACTCGCGGCCCGCATCGAGCGCGAGGTGCCGGGGTTCTCGAGCCGGCTCCGGGTGCGCCCGGGCATCATGGGCCTCGCGCAGGCGCTCGGGCCCTACGGATCGCATCCGCGCCGCAAGCTCGAGTGCGACGAGTGCTACATCGAGACCATGAGCCCGTGGCTGGACTTGAGGCTCATTCTGCTCTGCCTTCGCAGGGTCGCGCGCGCCGCGTTGCGGCCGCGGCGGCGGGACCGGGAGCCGGCATGATGCCGCCGCCCGCCCGCGACGCGGCGGACCGCTACTTCCAGATCGGGTTCTCGAAGTGCGGGACCACGGCCATCTGGGCGTTCCTTAACCGCTGCGGGATCCCGTGCGTCCACTACGACCGCGGTCGGCTCGCGCGCCGGATGCGCGCCAACCTCGCGGCCGGGCGCCGGCCCCTCGAGGGCTACGATCACCGGTACCGCGCGTTCACCAACATGAACTACAACGCGCCGGACGACTACTTCGACGCGTTCAAGGAGTACGCGGCCCTCGACCGGGCGTACGGCGGCAAGTTCATCCTCAACACCCGCCCCCGCGAGCACTGGCTGCGGAGCCGCATGTCGCACGACGCCCGCCGCCTGCGCCGCCGCCGCCTCGCCAACCACCGGCAGCGCTTCGGCACCGACGACCCGGCCGAGGTGGCGGACCGCTGGCGGGCCGAGTGGGAGGAGCATCACCGCCGGGTCGTCGCCGAGATCCCCGCCGAGCGCCTGCTGGTCTTCGACATCGAGTCGGACCCGCCAGAGCGGCTGTGCGACTTCGTCGGGATGCCGCGCTCGTGCGCGCGCCACTGGCGGGTCGAGAACCCGTCGATGAACGCGGCGGGCCGCCTGGTGGGAGCGCTCGTGCCGCGCGCCGTGAAGCGGCGCATCCCGGAGCGGTGGAAGCTGCCGCTCAAGCGGCTCCTGCGCGGTCGCTGATCAGGCGCCGTTCCGGCGGGCTCCCCAGGCGCGGGCGAGGTCGCCGGGCCGCACGATCCGCGCGGCCAGCGCGAGGGCCGCATAGGAGGCGAGCCCGGCCGCGACCAGGACGAGGGCGGTGCCGGCGCGCGCCAGCTCTCCGGCTGCCGGGCCCGTGTCGAGCGCGAGGCGGACCAGCCACAGCACGCCGGCCATCGCGAGGCTCGCCGCGGCGATGGCCGTGGCCTTTCGCCGCAACCGGGCGTCCGGACGGTAGGCGCCGCGGCGCGCGAGGACGAAGACAAGGGCGCCGGCCTGGAGCCAGGCGGCCAGCGCCGTGGCCAGCGCGATCCCCGCGTGGGCGAGGGGACCCATGAGCAGGAGGCCAAGGATCAGGTTCAGCCCGACGGCCGCGACGGCGACGGCCATCGGGGTGGCGGCGTCGCCGCGGGCGAAGAACACGGAGCCGAGGGTGCGGACGGCGATCCACGCGGGCGGCGCCGCCGCGTAGGCGGCCAGCGCCGAGGCCGTGGCGGCGGTGGCTTCCGCCGCGAACGCGCCGCGCTCAAACAGCGCCGCGACCAGGGGCCCGGCGATCACCGCGAGGGCCGCGGCGCCCGGCAGGCCGAGCAGCAGGCCGGCCTCGAGCGTCCGGCTGGTGGCGGCGGGGTCGGCGGGCCGCCGGCCGGATCCCCGGCGCGCGAGGTGCGGAAGCAGGGGGACGGCGGTGGCCGCGCCGACGACGGACGGAAGGATCCGCGCCACCCGGTCGGCGTAGTGCAGGTACGACACCGAGCCCGCGGGCAGGAGTGAGGCGATGGCGAGGTCCACGAGCACCATGGCCTGCGCGGCGCCCACGGCGACGACCGCCGGGCCCGCGCGAACGAGGAAGCGCTTTACGGGAGGCGTGAGACGCGGCCACGCGGGCCGCGGCGCCAGCCCCGCGCGCCGGCAGGCCAGGGCGACGGCGGCGAGCTGCACGATGCCGGCGGCGGCGACGCCCCACGCCAGCGCGTGCGCCGGAGTGTCGAGCCGCCCCGCCAGGACGACGAGCGCGGTGATCGCGACCGCGTTGAAGAACACCGGCAGCGCGGCGGCCGCCGCGAACCGTCCCGCCCCGTTCAGCACCCCGCCGAGTAGCTGGGCCAGCCCCGCGAACAGCACGAATGGAAGCATGACGCGCAGCAGTTCGACCGACCGCGCGTACCGCTCGGGATCGTCTTCGAACCCGGGCGCCAGGACGTCGAGCAGCCAGGGGGCCGCGAGCGCGACCAGCGACGTGAGCAGCACCAGGACCACGGCGGCGACCGAGATCACTTCGCCGGCCAGCCGCCGCGCCGGCGCCCGGCCGCCGTCGCCGAGCCGCGCGGTCAAGAGCGGCACGAAGGCGGCGCCGATCCCGCCGCCGGAGAACAGGCGGCGCACGAAGACCGGGACCCTGAGCGCGACGAAGAACGCGTCGGCCAGCGGTCCCGCGCCGATGAACGCCGCGCTCAGCACGCTCCGGGCGTACCCGAGGATGCGCCCCGCCGCCGTGAGCACGCCGACGGTGGCCCCGGCCCGGAGCAGGTTCACGGACCCCGCGTCCGCCGTCCGGCGAACGGGGCCGCCAGGAACCCGACCGCCCAGGACAGGTGCATCGTCGCAAGCACGGGCGGCAGCAGCAGGGCGGCCGGTTCACGCCTTCGCACCGCGGACCACGCGCCGGTGCATGCGAGCGCGAGCAGGTACGCCGCAGGCAGCGCCGCCCCCGCCCCGGTCCGGCCCGCCAGCGCGAGAACGCCGGAGGCTGCGAGCCCCAGCAGGAGCGCGGGCGGGGCGAGCTGCCGCCAGCGCCACGACCGGGGATGCCGGCGCAGCACGGCCGCCTTCCACCGGCCGTTGGCAAGATACTGCCGCGCCAGCGCGCCGAAGCTCCCGCGCGGGCGGTACGCGACCCGGAGCGCCGGGTCGAACCAGACCGTCCGGCCGCGCCGGCGGAGCCGCCAGTTCAGCTCGTAGTCCTCGTTGCGCGCCAGGCGCTCGTCGAACCCTCCGGCGGCCTCCAGCGCCCCGCGCCGGAACACGCCGAGATACACCGTGTCGGCCGGCCCCTCGGCGCCGCCCAGCCGGTAGCGCGCACGCCCGGCGCCCGGCGGCGTCGTCATCGCGAGCGCCACGGCCCGGGTGAAGGCGCTCCGTCCCTCCGGACACTGCCGCCCGCCGACGTTCGCCGCCCCGGTGCGGGCCAGCGTCACCACGGCCCGGCTCACGTAGTCGGGGGGGAGTTCCGAGCGCGCGTCGCAGCGCACGATGACCGCGTGGGCGGCGGCCGCCACCGCCCGGTTCAGCCCCGCCGGGATGATCCGGTCCGGGTTGGCGACCAGCCGCACCGCCGGATACCGGGCGCGCACCATCTCCGCCATCGCCGGACCGTCCGAGCCATCGGCGACGACGATCTCGACCGTGCCCGGATAGTCCTGGGCCAGCACGGCGTCGAGCGCGCGGGGCAGCGCCTCCTCCTCGTTGCGCGCCGGGATGACGACCGAGACGGGCGGATGGGCCACCGGGCGCCTCAGCGGGTCCGCTTCCGGAGCAGCTTCTTCACCGGATACTTGATCCGGCCGGGCGCGAGCCGCTTGACCGCCACGGGCAGGCAGGCGTCGAGGGCTTCGCCGAAGGGGCCGGGCGACGGGTTCTCCAGCCTGTAGAAGCGGGCGCACGAGCGGGGGACGCCCACGAAGTCGCAGAGCCGCTCCGGCGCGTCCGACTCGATGTCGAAGACCAGAAGGATCTCGGGCGGCAGGCTCTCGCGCACTCGGCGGTGGTGCGCCTCCCACTCCGTGCGCCACAGGGCGGCGACGCGCTCCGGGTCGTCGGTGCCGAAGCGCGCGATCCAGGCCCTCCGCAGACGCCGGCGTCCGGCCCGGCGCGTGACGCTCCGGATCCAGTGCTCCACCGGCCGGGTGTTCAGGATGAACCGGCCCCCGTAAGCCCGGCGCAGCACCTCGAAGTGCTTGAACCCGTCGAAGTGGTCCCCGGGCGACTGGAAGTCCATGTTCGCGAACGCCCGGTAGCGGTGATCGTAGCCCTCGAGCGGCCGGCGTCCGGCCGCGAGGTTGTCGCGCATGCGGCGCGCCAGGCGCCCCCGGTCGTGATGCACGCACGGGATCCCGCACCGGTTCAAGAAGGCGGCGATGGCGGTGGTTCCGCACCGCCTGAAGCCGATCTGGAAGAAGAACTCCCCCGGCGCATTCATCGCGCCCGCGGCGACTGGACGGGCGGCTCCAGCGGGTCGAGGTTCGGCGCCAGCTCAAGCGATCGGGCGTAGTGGCGCTCCGCGCGTTCGGCGTATCCGGGCTCCGTCTCCGCCACCACCCGGTACAGGCGCGCCAGCGCATGGTGGACCACCCAGCTCTCCGGCTCGGCGGCGAGCGCGGCCGGCGCCTCGGTGTTCATCCACGCCAGCAGCCTCTCCGCCTCGGCCGCGTGGTCGCGCGAGAGCACCGGCCAGTTCGCCGCCACGTTGTTGATGAGGATGACGCGCGGCCCGTTGGCGAGCGGCTCGAAGGCGTCGATCGAGCGCTCCATGTCGGCCAAAAACTCTCCCTCGTGCTCGGCCCGGTCGATCGCGGCGGCGCCGGCGTGGACGGCGCGGCTCGATGCCAGCGAACCCGCGGCGGCGGCCAGCACCAGCGCGCCCGCCGCGATCCGCGCCGCCGGATGGCGAAGCGGCGCCGCCCGTGCCGAGAGCCATCGGCGCACTCCGCCGCCGCCGGGACGCAGCCGGGCCTCCCAGTGCGCGGCGAAGCCGAGCAGCAGGATCTGCTGCAGCCAGTTGGCCGCGCTGTAGAACAGGCTCTGCGTCTGCACGAACCACCCGAACAGTGCGGCGGCCGCGAAGATGAGCAGCGCCTGGTCGCGGGGGCCCGCGGCGCGGGCCGCTCGGATCAGCAGGACGAACGTCCAGCCCCAGAGCGCCAGGTAGGCCGCGAGGCCGAGAACGCCTTTGGTCGCCGCCTCCTCGATGAGCATGTTGTGGGCGTGGTCGCGGACCAGTTGGGGCCCGTCGGGCTCGGAGATGTGGCGGGCGGAGCCCACGAAGTAGTTGCCCGGTCCCCACCCGGTGAGCGGGCGTTCCGCAAACGCCGCGAGACCGCTCTCCCAGTTGCGTAGCCGGCGCCCCAAGGTGGCGCCGATCCGCTCGGCGCTCGTCGCCCGCTCCAGCATGACGCTCTCGAACGCGCGCCCGGGTACATCGGCCGCGGGAGGCGGGGCGGCGGCACGGACCACGATCACGACGGCCAGCACCGCGCCCGCGCCGCCCAGCACCAGCAGCGCCCCGCGCCCGGTCCCGCGCGAGCGCGCGGTGGGTCCCAGCCACGCGTAGAGTCCCGCGGCGGCGGCGGCGCCCGTCCCGAGTCCCGCAAGGGATCCGAGCGAGCCGGTGAGGACCAGCGCGAAGACGGCCGCGAGGGCCGTCAACGCCCAGGGAAGCCGCGCGGTCCAGGCCGCCCCGCCGCTCCCGGGCCGGATGAAGGACCGCACCAGGAAACCCGCGGCGACAAGCGCGATCACCAGGAGGTATCCGCCGAGGAACGTCGGATTGCCGGTCGTCGCGCTGATGCGCGGGTAGCGCGCCTCGGACGGCAGGCCGAAGAGCGGCAGTTCCGGGAATTGAAAACGAGCCATCGCGATCAGGGCGACGGCGAGCCCGACCGCGACGTTCGCCTTGAGAAGCCTCGTCCAGCCGGCCCGGGTGCGCAACGTCCCCGCCAGAACCATGAAGAGCGCCGTCCAGTGGATGGCACCCACGAGCCCCTCCATCCGCGTGTAGGTGGTCCACAGGCTGCGCTGGGGGCTCACCCCGAACCAGGCCGACAGGCCGGCCACCGCGAGCCCGGCGGCCAGGACTCCCAACAACACCGTTCCGGGGGGCCTCCAGCTCGGCCGCGCCAGGGCGAGCGGCGCCCAGAGCGCGAACAGCACCGCGATCAGCGAACGCGCGTAGACCGCCTTGCCCACCGCAAACGGGAAGTAGGTGTTCGGAGTCCACACGAGGGGGATGAGCAGGAGCAGGGCGAGGCCCGCGTGGACGCAAGGCGCCAAGGCGCGCTCCCAGCGGTGCGCGGGGCTCACCGGTCCCGCCGGCCGCCGCCCCCGGTTTCCGTCAGCGATCCTGTTGGCCATGCCCCGACGGACCATCCGAGGAGGCCGTCAGTGCCTGAGCACCGCCCGGTACCGGCCCGCGTCCATGAGTCCGTAGTCCTCGCCCGTGACCTGGATCACGCGGACCCGGTACTGAGCGAGCCGGTTGCGGTCCGGCACGCGGAACTGCATCAGGGGACCCGATTCGAGCGTGCCCGCCAGGATGACCTGATGCCGCCCTGAGGCTGCGGACTCGTACAACTCGAGGCCCCGAGCCTGGACGACTCCGATGCCGGGACCCTCGATCTCGAGCAGAACGCCGCTGACGCGATGGGCGGCCGGCGCGGCCAGCTCCACGGTCAGGAAGCCCGGATCCGGCACGGCGGCGTCCGGCGCCACTGGCCCCACCACGCCGTCCGCGCACGACCATGTCGTGACCGCGGCGAGGAGCACCACGACTGCGTATCTGGCGATCCCCGCCCGGCGGCGCGCGCGGCGCGCCCGGGTACGTCCGCGAGGCCCGGGGGCGCGCCCTCCCCTGCGGCCGGAGGTTCGCCGGCGGCGGGCGGCGGCGAGCAGGGCGGCGGCACCCAGGGGCCCGGCATCTCCGGACGCGCCGCCACAGTCCGCCTCGCCCCGCCGGCAGCGCTCGATCCAGGAGAGCACGTCCCCGAGGTCGAAGCTCCCGTTCCGGTTGCCCAGGCGGTCGAGCGCGGCCTCCTGCGCATCGGTCAGGCTCCGCTCGCCGAACAGCGCCGCCGTCGCGTCGTCCGGCGTGAGGCCGGCCGCGAGCGCCAGCGCGGCGTCCACGCCGCCGTCTCCCACGGGCCCGGCGGCCGCGTCACCCGCGACCGAACTCGACGAGGCCGCGTCGAGGACCGTCGCCGACAGCGAGTGCGACAGCGGCCGGTCGTCGTCGGTGCAGATCGCGCCGGTCGCGTTGCAGTCGGTCGTCTCCGGCAGCGTGATGTTCACCGTGTCGCTCGCCGAGGACGGCCGCACCGTGATCGTCCACCGCTGGTTGCTTCCCTGCTCCTGGCGCCTGGCATTTCGCACGCTGCCTCCCGTGACATCGAACGCGTCGTCGCGCAACGTCCTGAAGCCGAGTCCCCCGATGTCTTCGCTGAGCACCAGCCCGAAGGTGAAGTCCGCGCCCGTGTGCGAGGCCGGCATGTCCTCGAAGCGCGCCGTGAGGGCCGCGGTGACGTCCGGGCCCGCCACCGTCGCCGAGACCGCCTGCGACAGCTTTCGGCCGTCCGACGTGCAGATGGCCCCCGTCGCGCTGCAGTCGGTCGTCTCCGGCAGCAGGATCACGACGTCGGCCTCCGAGTCCGGCTCGACCTCGATGTTCCAGTGCTGGTCGCTGCCTTCCGTCTTCCGGCGCGCCGCCTTCACGCTTCCGCCGGTCACGTCGAACGCGGAGTCTCGCAACTTCCTGAAGCTCAGCCCCGCGACGTTCTCGCTGAACGACAGCGTGAACGTGAACGCGCTCGAACCGTCATGGCTCGCCGGCACGTCCGAGAACGAAGCCGTGAGCGGCGTCGCGTCGTCGTCTTCGATCGTGCCCGTCGCCGTCGAGTCTCCCAGCGTGGCGTTCGTGGGGCTCGACAGCGTCAGCGTGAAGGTCTCGTTCTCCTCGTCGGACGAGTCGTCGGTCGTCGCCACGCTCACCGTCTTCGACGTCTCGTTCGCCGCGAACGTCAGCGTCCCCGATGCCGCCGTGAAGTCCGTCCCGCTCGTCGCCGTGCCGCCCGAGGTCGCGTACGCGACCGTCACCTGGTCGCTGCTCGCCTCCGACAGCGACACCGTGAACGCGACCGCAGACCCCTCCGTCGCACTCGCATCCGCCACGCTGACGGCGGGAGTGGCCGCCGGGCCGGCCACCGTCACCGAGACCGCCTGCGACAGCGCCTTGCCGTCCGCGGTGCACAACGCGTCGTCGGCCGCGCAGTCGGTCGTCGCGGACAGCGACACCGTCACCGCAGTCGTCCCCGAGGGCCGCAGCGGGAACTCGTAGAGGTCGCGCCGCTCGTTCACCCGGCGCACCGTCCCCGCCGTCGCCCCCGTGAGCGCGAGCGCGCGGGCGAGCTTGCGCCCCGAGCCCCCCGGCGCCAGGTCCTCGCTGAACAACACCCGGAGCGTGAACGCGGTCGACCCGTCATGGGCCGCCGGCACGTTCTGGAACTCCGCCGTCAGCGGCACGACCTCACCATCGTCGTCGTTGATCGTACCGGTCGCCGTCGAGTCTCCAAGCGTGGCGTTCGTGGGGCTCGACAGCGTCAGCGTGAAGGTCTCGTTCTCCTCGTCGTCCGAGTCGTCGGTCGTCACCACGCTCACGGTCTTCGACGTCTCGTTCGCCGCGAACGTCAGCGTCCCCGACGCCGCCGTGAAGTCGGTCCCGCTCGTCGCCGTGCCGCCCGAGGTCGCGTACGCGACCGTCACGCTGTCGCTGCTCGCCTCCGACAGCGACACCGTGAACGCCACCGCCGACCCCTCGGCTGCGCTCGCATCCGCCACGCTGAGCTCAGGAGTGACCGTCTGGCCCGCTACCGTCGCCGACACGGCCTGCGACAGCGCCTTGCCCTCCGCGGTGCACAACGCGTCGTCGGCCGCGCAGTCGGTCGTCGCGGACAGCGACACCGTCACCGCCGTCGTCCCCGAGGGCCGGACCGGAAACTCGTAGAGGTCGCGCCGCTCATCCACCCGGCGCACCGTCCCCGCCGTGGCCCCCGTGAGCGCGAGCCCCCGAGCGAGCTTGCGCCCCGAGCCACCCGGCGCAAGCGCCTCGCTGAACAACACCCGGAGCGTGAACGCGGTCGACCCGTCGTGAGTCGCCGGCACGTTCTGGAACTCCGCCGTCAGCGGCACGACTTCGCCATCGTCGTTGTTGATGGTGCCGGTCGCGGACGCGTCCGTCAGCGTCGCGTTCGTCGGACTCGAAAGCGTCAGCGTGAAGGTCTCGTCCTCCTCGCCGGCCGAATCGTCGGTCGTCTCCACGCTCACCGTCTTCGACATCTCGTTCGCCGCGAACGTCAGCGTCCCCGACGCCGCCGTGAAGTCGATCCCGCTCGTCGCCGTGCCGCCCGAGGTCGCGTACGCAACCGTCACCGGCTCGCTGTTCGACCGCGACAGCGACACCGTGAACACGACCGCGGAGCCCTCGGTCGCGCTCGCGTCCGCCACGCTGAGCCCGGGATCCTCGCTGTTGCGAATGGTGCCCGTCGCATACTGGTCGGCGATCGTCGCCCTCTTCGCATCGCTCAGCGTCAGCGTGAAGGTCTCCCCGTCGTCCTCCACCGCATCGTCGATCAGCCGCACCGATACCGTCTGCTCGGTTTCGTCCCGCGGGAACGTCAGCGTGCCATACTTTTGCTCGTAGTCCTCGCCCGCCTTCGCCGAGCCGTCCGAGGTCGCATAGTCCACCGTGACGGTATGAAGCAACGGCCTGTCACCCTGCAGCGGCCGGTTCACCGTCACCTTGAAGTCGATGGTGCCGTCGGCCTCGTGCGCCTCCGCATCGGCCACGCGCACGGACGGCACGCGCGGGGTCGACGGGGGGTTGTCCGCGTCCACGATCTGCACCTGCACCTGTTGCCCCGCGGCCCAGGACAGCCCGGCGTCGTTCCAGAACTTGAACAGACTGCTGCTGGCCTGGGAGTTGGCGGTCCGGAAGGCGAAGCGCCAGCCGCCCAGCACGAGCACCAGGTTGTGCTTTTCGTAGTCGCTGAGCTGCGTTGAAACCTGGAACCACAACTGCTGCTGGGTCGCATCGATCCCCAGCGCAGTGATCGTGAACCTCCTCGACACGCCCAGCGCGTCGGTGCTGGAGAATGCGTGCTGACTCATTTGTGCGCCGCATTGGTTGTCCCCCTCCCGGCCGCACCCGTAGCCGTTTCGACCGACCGTCAGGGTCGCGTCGAGGATCTCGTCGCCGGGGATCTCCCTCGCCTCCGTCACCGGCCCCGTCGCGTCGCTCTCAAGCGGCCCCTCGGCTTTCTCTCTGGCGTCGGCGAAGCTGACCCTCACCTTGATCGTCTTGCCGAGGTCGGCCGTGCCCAACGTGTAGGTATGCGACGTCTCCCCGCTGAGGTCCGTCTCGGTGCCCCCGTCCACCCGCACCCACTGGAACGTGTAGTCGTCCGGGAACGTCCACGGCAGACCGTCGACGTCGGCGATGGTTCCCAGCCCCGCGACGAGGATCGTGCCCACCCGAGGAGCGCCGGAGATCGATGGCTGGCCGGTGGCGGCGGTGTTGGGGCCAAGGCCCTTGACCGCGATGCGCAACGGCGGTGTCGTCGCGAACCAATTGCCGGCGTCGGTATTCCTCCAGTGGCGCGCGCCTCTGAGGCTCCAATCGCCCGCACTCCCCGCATCTTCCGAGAGCGCGTCCGTCCCCCCGACGCCAAAGGCTCCGTCCACCGCCTCCACCACCACGAAATAGGGCGTATTTGGCGCGAGGGTCGCCCGCGGCGGCGCGGTGAACGTGACGAGGCTGTTGTGGACGTACTCGCCCGCCCGGGTGTTGGTCAGCACGTAAACGCTACGGCCCGGATCATCGCTCGTTACGGTGTAAATGCTCACCTTCGGCACATCCATCCGGCCGACGTGGCGCAGGTACAGCTCGACCGAACCCAGCGCATACCCGCCCGGTTCCTTGCCCGTCGTGAACTGCTGTGCGTATGAGTATTGTCCGCCAATGTGGTCGGGGCCTACGAGGTAGCTGAAGTCCGGATCGTACGTCTGCCCGGTATTGCTGATGTAGGTCGTCTGCGCCTCGGCCGGGAGCGCCGCGGCGAGCAGCCCGGCGCACGCAAGGAGCAATCCGGCCGCCGCTCCGGCAATCCTGTTTTCGTTCCCGGTCGTGTAGTGGTGCCTCCGCATGGGCTTGGTCATCGTCCGCCGTGAGTTGAAGGGGCATCGAGTATACCTTCTCGGGATAACGATTTAAGTACAAGAAATGCCATCTGGTGTCCAGCCCCGATATGTGTTATTAGTTGTCAATTCGCAGGCATATTCATTTATTGTTGGTTCATGCACGCAAAAACGGAGGTTCGAAGAGTGCGAGACAGCGAGGAATCGGGCAGAGAGGCCCAAGCCCTGCGGGACCGGCTCTCACGGCTGAGCGACGCGAGTCTGCGAATCAGCGAGAGTCTGGACGTCGATACGGTGCTGGGCGAGGTGGCGGAGAGCACGCGCGCGCTCACCGGCGCCGGCCGCGCCGTCATCGCGACGATGGACGGCTCCGGCGGGCTGCGGGATTTCGTCTCGGCCGGTCTCAGCGCCGAAGAGCACGAGAGGCTGCTGGGCCTCCCCTACGGGCCGGAGCTGTGGACGTATCTGCGCGAACTGCCGGGGGCCCTCCGGCTCGGCGACCTGGCGGCCCACCTGGGTTCGCTCGGTTACCCCGAGGACCGCACCCTGGCCCGGAGCTTCCTGGGGGCGCCGATCCGCCACCGGGGCAAGCGGGTGGGCGGCTTCTACCTCGTCGACAAGGAAGGCGGCCGGGAGTTCACGAGGGGGGACGAGGAGATCCTGGTGCTGTTCGCCTCGCACGCCGGGGCCGCGATCGCCAATGCGCGCACCCACCGGGACGAGCAGCGGGCGCGGGCCGACCTGGAGGCGCTGATCGACACGACACCGGTGGGCGTCGTGGTACTCGATGCCCGGAGCGGGCAGGTGGCGTCGCTGAACCGCGAGGGACGCCGCATCCTGAAGGACCTTTGCCTCCCCGGCCAGTTGGCGGAGGATCTCCTGGAAGTGCTGCGGGTGCGCCGGGCGGACGGCCGCGAGGTGGCGCTGGACCGCACGCCGCTGAAGCAGGTCCTGGCGGACGCCGCGGCGGTCCGCGTCGAGGAGATCGTGCTCGAGGTCCCGGACGGCCGCAAGCTGAACACGCTCATCAACGCGACGCCCATCCGCTCGGAGGAGGGCGAGGTCGAGTCGGTGGTCGTCACGCTGCAGGACCTGACGCCGCTGGAGGAGGTCGAGGTGCTCAGGGCCGAGTTCCTGGGCATGGTGAGCCATGAACTCCAGGCGCCGCTGACCTCGATCAAGGGTTCGGCGGGTACGTTGCTGGGGGCGGCGACGGCGCTGCGCCCGGCCGAGATGGTCCAGTTCTTCCGCATCATCGACGAGCAGGCGGACCACATGCGCCAGCTGATCGGCGATCTGCTGGACGCGGCGCACATCGAGGCGGGCAGGCTGTCGGTCGCGCTCGAGCCCGCGGATCTCGCGGCCGTCGTGGATCAGGCGCGGAACCTCTACGTGAGCGGAGGGGGCACGAACCCTGTCGTCATCGACCTGCCGCCGGACCTGCCGCTGGTGCTGGCGGACCGGCAGCGCATCGTCCAGGTGCTGGGCAACCTGCTTTCCAACGCGGCGCGGCACTCGCCCCGATCCTCGTCCGTCCGGGTGACCGCGGAGCAGGAGGGCGTGCACGTGGCCGTTTCGGTGATCGACGAGGGCCCCGGCATCCCGGCCGAACGTCTGCCGCACCTCTTCCGGAAGTTCGCCCGCAGCGCGCGCCGCGACCGCGGGCGGGGAGTGGGAAGCGGACTGGGGCTGGCGATCTGCAAGGGTCTCGTGGAGGCGCACGGGGGCCGCATCTGGGCCGAGAGCGCGGGCGAGGGGCCGGGCGCCCGCTTCACGTTCACGGTCCCGGCCGCGGACGAGGCGCGGCCCGATGGCGCGGTGCGGTCGCGCGTTGCGCCCGACCTGCAAGTCGGTGCCGAAGACGCGTTGCAGGTGCTCGTGGTGGACGACGATCCCAAGGCGCTCCTGTACGCCCGGGGCATCCTCGAGGATGCGGGGCACCGGGCGATCGTGACGGGGGACCCGGACGAGGTGGGCGTGCTTCTCGATACGCACCGGCCGGACCTCGTCCTGCTGGACCTGCTCCTGCCGGGGATGGACGGGATCGAGCTGATGCAGAGCCTGCCCGCACTCGCCGACCGCCCGGTCATCTTCATGTCCGCCTACGGCCGCGACGAAACGATCGCCCGGGCCCTTGAGATCGGCGCGGCCGACTACGTGGTCAAACCCTTCTCGCCGACCGAACTCGTGGCCCGGATCAAGGCGGCGATGCGCAAGCGGGCCGGACCGGCGGAGCCCTACCGGGTGGGCGACCTCGCCATCCACTACGACGAGCGCCGGGTGACTTTGGCCGGCGAGCCGGTCCAGTTGACCGCCACCGAGTACGACCTGTTGAGCGCCCTGTCGGCCAACGCGGGCCGGGTATCGTCGTACGACTACCTGCTGCGGCGCGTCTGGCGCTCCCGGCGCGCGGGGACGCCTCGGATCGTGCGCGTATACGTGAAGAAGCTGCGCGACAAGCTGGGCGACGACGCGAGGAACCCGACCTATATCTTCACCGAGTCACGGGTCGGCTACCGAATGGCCAAGCCCGGAGATGGCGGCTAACCCGGAACCCCACCCAGCAACTGTCGCTCCAGCCGGGAGCGGCTTGGCCTACGCCTGCAATTAACAACCAATCTATTATTGGGGTACTATGTTAATATAAATAAATACGGTGATATTTGGAAACATCCACTGGTACTGTTATGGTGGAGTACCGGGACGTAATCGAAGGAGGTTTCCAGTGTCTGGTCCACGCTCGCTCTGGCTGCTCCTCGCGCTGGCCGCGGCCGGTTCGGGGAGCCAACTGCAGGCCCAGCAAGTCGGCGACCGCGTTCGCGTATCCGCTTCGGGGACCACGTTTATCGGCCAGGTGACGGCGGTGAGCGATGAACACCTGGAGCTTTCCGACGGGACGAGGACGATGTCGCTGGCCTTTATCGGCATGAGCCGGCTGGAACGAAGCGTTGGGATTCGCTCCCGGTGGAAGGAGGGATTCGTCACGGGGGCTTATCTCGGGGCTCGTGTCGGGGGCGGCGCAGGATTCGCAGTAGGCATCGTGATGGTGCTCGCCTGCGGAGCTGTCACCAGCGCTGTCGGCGACACTGACGACTGCTCCGGCGCTGTGTCCGCGCTAGGTGTTGCCGTACTTGTTGGCGGGGTGGGTCTGGGCATGGTCGGCGGTTTGGCCGGTATGGGAATAGGTGCGCTCTTCAGGACCGAAGCATGGACTCCCATCGCTCTTGGCGACACGAAGATCGAGTACACGCCAACGATTCGGCCATGGGTCGGCCCCGATGGCGGTCTGGGACTCTCGTTCGGCGTGCGCCTGCGGTTCTGATCGCCGCTGATGACCAAAGCAGCCGCCGGGTGCTGCCCGTCGGTGACCGTATCGAGTTCGGAGGAACCCTGCGACCCAGGCGACGACAAGACGAGGACAGGACATATCATGATGCCATTCAGGAAGTCGGAGCATGGGGCGACAACTTCACTCCTGCTGATGCTCGGGGTCTGCTGGATTGCGGCGTGCGGTGGTGATGGTGAAGGTGCGAGCCCCCTGGAACCCAACCGTGCGCCGGAAGCGGTCGGCTTCATTCCCGATCAGGCGATTACGGCTGGCCAGACGACCACGGTCGAGGTCATGCAGTACTTCAGCGACCCGGACGGCGACCCGCTCACCTACGCGGCGAGCGGGTCGAATGCGAGCGTGGTCTCGGTTTCGGTGTCCGGGAGCACGTTGACGGTGGTGGGGGTGGCGGCGGGCAGCGCGACGGTTGCGGTGACAGCGACCGACCCCGGCGGCCTTTCAGCGCAGCAAAGCATATCGGTGAGCGTCGAACAGCCCAACCGTGCGCCGGAAGCGGTCGGCTCCATTCCCGATCAGGCGATTACGGCTGGCCAGACGACCACGGTCGAGCTCCCGTCGTACTTCAGCGACCCGGATGGCGACCCGCTCACCTACGCGGTAACCACATCCAGCATCGCCGTCGCCGCGGTCTCCATATCCGGGAGCACGTTGACGATCGCGGGCGTTGCAGCGGGCAGCGCGACGGTGACGGTGACGGCGACCGACCCCGCCGGCCTTGCCGCGCAGCAAAGCGCATCGGTGACCGTCGCGCAGTCCAACCGTGCGCCGGAAGCGGTCGGCTCCATTCCCGCTCAGGCGCCGACGGCTGGCCAGACGACCACGGTCGACCTCACGTTGTACTTCAGCGACCCGGACGGCGACCCGCTCACCTATGCGGCAACCACATCCAGCATCGCCGTCGCCGCGGTCTCCATATCCGGGAGCACGTTGACGATCGCGGGCGTTGCAGCGGGCAGCGCGACGGTGACGGTGACAGCGACCGACCCCGGCGGCCTTGCCGCGCAGCAAAGCGTCAACGTCAACGTGGCCACCCGCTCCCGGGATCGGGAAGCGCTGGAAGCGTTCTATGAGGGGACCGGTGGCGATTTTCACTGGGTGATCGACACCAACTGGCTGAGCGACCGGCCACTGGGCACTTGGTACGGAGTTACGACGGACGATGACGGTCGGGTCATCGAACTCAGCCTTCCCGGCAACGGCGCGTGGGGTCCGATCCCCCAGGAGTTCGTCCACCTACAGAAGCTCAAGGTGCTGAACCTCAACGACAACCGCGTGAACGGCGAGCTGCCGGCGGAGATCGGGGATCTGCGCGAGCTGGAAGAACTGAACCTCGGCGACAACATATTCCTCGGATCGCACACCTCGATTCCCGCGGCCCTCGGCAAGCTCGACAAGCTCAAGCTGCTGGATCTGAGCGACACGGGCTTCCAAGAAGAAGTCCCGCTGGAACTCGGCAATCTCCAGAGTCTGACCCGGCTGGATTTCTCGGACATGACCTGGCTGGACGGTTCGATTCCGCCCGAGTTCGGCCAGCTGTCCAACCTGAAAGAGCTGGACGTCAGCGACAGCGGAATGGATGGCGCGCTCCCGCAGGACCTCATCAACGTGCCGCTGGCGCTGTTCCACTGGGACGACACGCGGCTCTGCTCTCCCGGCAACGAGGCGTTCCAGACCTGGCTTCGTGGCATAGCCGATCACCAGGGAGGATCGATTTGCAGGTAGACCGTCTGCTAGAACCGGTATGCCAGACTCGCGATCGGGCGGATCTCCGCCGCGTCCTCCAGGTAGTAGGCGAGGCCCAGCTCGCCGGCGATCGGCGTTCCGAGGAATCGCAGGCCGGCGGTGAGGATGTTCGTTCCATCCTCGAACCCGACCCGCCGGAATTCACCGGCCAGCCCCAATTCCGGCGTGACATCGAAGTCGCCGCCGACCGCCGCGACGCCGATCTGCTCGTTGAGGGTTTCACCGAAGACGGTTGCCGAGATCCCGAGCATTCCGCCGGAAGCGTGCAGGCTGAGCGCGTCGTTCACCGCCATTGAGCCTGCAACGGAGCCTCCGTAGTAAGTGATGGTCTCCTCCGCAAGCCAGAGCCCCAGGTAACCTGTGACGGCCACCGAGACCTGACCGTTGTGCCATGCGCGGAACTTCGGGGCGAAGTACGGAAACAGGTCCGAGTCGCCACCACCCACGTTGTAGTAGAAGAGACCGGAGCCTGCGGTGATGGTCAGATCGTCGGTCACACCGTACGCCGCTTGACCTGCAACCGGCACAAAGTCCCCGAGCTCTGCCGCTTGTGCCAACGGGTTTGCGCCCAGGTAGCCCACGCCTGCATGACCTCGACCCCGTGCGAGCGTATACCCGGTCGATTCCACGAAGCCCGCGAGCAGCCGTGGCGGGAAGGGACCGGGTTGTCGGGCCTCGACCGCACTCTGCGCACCGGGACCGGCTTCGGCCACGGGGGGGGCGCCGGGCTGCGGCCGCCGGGGTTGTGGTGGTTCCGGACGAGTCCGCTCGGGCTGGACCCGCTCGGGTGTCGGGACGGGCGCTACCCCATCCGAACCCGCTGCGACTGTAATGCTCTGCTGAACCGACAGACCGCCGGGGTCACGTGCTACCGCGTTTACGAGCGCTGTGCCGGTACCGGTTTGTGTGATGGTGACGATGTCGCCTGACACCTCGACACCAGCGACGCCCGCATCGGACGTCGTCGCCGAATAGCGCAGCGCCTCTCCATCCGGATCGCGAAAATAGGAGGATACGCTGATCGAAACCCACTGGCCCCTGGCAAGGGTTTGTCGAGGAATCGTTCCAACCGGCTCCGGTGCGCGGTTGGGCGCCGTAACCGTGACCTCGGTACGCTGCGTGGCCGACAAGCCCCCGGGATCGCTGGCGAAGACGGTTATGACTGCCGTACCGGATGCCACGCCCGAGATCGTCAAGATGTTGCCGGACACGGAAACTGCGGCTATCCCGACATCCGAGACGGTTGCCGCGTAGGCCAGCGCATCTCCGTCGGCGTCGGTGAAGAATGGAGTCAAGTCGACGGACGCCGACTGCCCCACCGAGATGTTCCGGCCGGGAATGGTCCCTGCTGCCTCGGGAGCTCGAGGATCCTGGGCGACCGTCGGCGCCGCCGACCCGACAAGGGCGAGCACCAGGACGGCTGTTGCGGAACCCCGCTGCGGGATGGATCGTTGGGAACACCGTTGCTTCTTCATGACATCCTCCGGGTTCAACAGCTTGCGCGCGGTCATTTTTTTCTTGCGGTCGCCGGGATCCCGCGACGGGTGTAGATCATGATGAGAGGTTGACTGCCCGAGTATTGGGTGTGTTGGCCCGGGAAGTGTTTTTCAAGAATAGGGATAAGACCTCTTCTTGTCCACACCATATTGTGTTACTGTCCGTAAATGATCTTCTCTTATCATTGATATTATCTTCACATCCGACGCGCAGTGGGGATGAGCCCTGGACGTCGTGAAACCGTGTAGAGGGGCACTTGGAAGACACGCCGGAGAATGCGGCCCCGTCCAGATGGCTAGCGTCTCCGCGCCTCCAGCCTCGGAATCCCGCGACTGAACAGCACCTCCAGCCCCTGACCGACGGTTTGCCGGGGGACGTCCGCGGAGGCTTGAGTCGCGGGCGGCAGGTCCCGCAGGATGCCGCGGACCTGCCCCGTGCGCGGGTTGCGCAGGATGGCCATCGGGATGTCGCTCTCTCCATTGAGGCTGAAGGATCCCTCCGGTCCCGCGAGGGTGATGGCGGCAAGGTTGCCTTCCCATTCGGGGCGTACGGGCAGCGTGAAGGCGAAGCTTGAACTGCCGTCCCCGTCGGCCGTCTCCGGCATGGTGAAGCTGAGGGAGAAGAGCTCGTCTCCGGCATCCGTCCGCCCGGTGACTCGGTATTCGCCCGCGGAGTCGGGCAACGTTGCTGGCGACTCGACCACGAAGGCGGGTTCCAGGTAGGGCACGCTGTCCGCGCCGATGCCGCCCCAGAGCAGCAGGGACCGAGCGGTGGCAGCAGCGGCGGCGCCGGTTTGCGCACCCTCGTCGAACAACCGATAGCGAAGCGCGTTCGTGAACGAGAAGTCGCTGATCCACCACGGCCCACAATAGGACATCAGGTCACGCCCTCCACGAGGATGCTCCCCACGAGGATGCACCAGGCTTCCACCGTCGCGGGAGTCGTAACCCCAGGCCCCGATGGAGCCGTCCGGATACGGGAACGACGGATCCGGACCGGCGGCGCCGCCGCACGGTGCGTGCCAGAGACTCATGTTGTGGCCAAGTTCGTGAGCAATGACGCCTGAGGCCGGAATCGAAAAGCTCACCCGCCCGGCGATAAACGCGACCCCGGCAGCGCCCGTGACCGGGCGTGACATCATGCCCATGTAGTGGCCCGTTCTACCCTCCATGGCCCGAATGGCCTGAGTATTGGCGAGCAGATCGTACACGTCGTTGCTTGAACTCAGGACTGGTTCGTGCGCCGCCACATCCAGATCGGCAACCGGAAGCAGGGTTCGCGTCTCTTCCAGCAGTTCGTGATTCTCGGGAACTGCCGCGATCGCGTCGACCAGTTTCACGATTGAAGAGTCGTGGGTCCGGCTCCAGATAAACGGGATCAGGGTCAGGTCGAGGATTGGCATGGCCCTTACGTCCACCGGCAGGCGCCCCTCCTCGGGGATTCGCCTGGCGACTCCAAGGGCCGGGTCCAGCGCACTTTCGGGATCGACCTCGATCACCATCTCGAGCCCCGGCTGTACTACATGGCCCGGAATCTCGGCGTTCGCTGACGCCGAGAGACGGCTCTCGTCCACCGCCCTGGGAATTGGCGCGGACTTTCCCGGAATGTTCTCGACATGGGTCTCCCGGCCATCCCGGTAGAACCGGGCGCGGACCGCCGGCATACCCGCGCTGGTGGCCTGCCGGGACGTTGGAAACACCCGCAGCAGCGCTTCCTCCCCGGCGACCAGCGGGACCGGGAACTCACGCGACTGAACGGCCTGCGTCAGGTACGCCATCGGTGCTTCTCCCTCGACGCACTGGGCGATCCGACGCTTGTGAACCCCATCCAGCCACGCCTGGAAGTCCGGGTCTGAGGGCGCGCACAGGTCCGTGCCCCCGACGAGGAGCTCCTCCAACTGGCGAAGATCCGCAAGACGCGACGGAAGTGCACCGGCCATTCCCGTGTTGTTCGTGAGAGCCAGCTGCTTCAGGCTCGACATGCCGCCGAATTCAGGTGGAACGGAACCTGTCAGAGCGTTGTTGGCGAGGACCAGTCCCTCCAACGTCGAGAGGTCGCCGAGTTCCGGCGGGATCGCGCCGGTCAGGGCGTTGTCGCCCAGATACAGATCCTTGATGTTGTCGAGGCCGGCAAGTTCCCGGGGGATCGCGCCGGACAGGTCGTTGTCGCCGAGATACGCGTCTCGCAGACTGGTGAGGTTGCCGAGTTCCGGCGGAATCGGGCCGGTGAGCTCGTTGCCCCACAGCCACATGTGCGTCAGGCTGGCGAGGTTCCCCAATTCAGGCGGAATCGGGCCGGTCAAGTCGCTGTCGCGGAGCGAGAGCCTTTCCAAGCTTGAGAGTTGGCCGAGCTCGGGAGGGATCGGCCCTTCCAAGGGGTTGGAGCCGATGAACAGCGTTTTCAGATTGGCGAGGTTGCCCAGTTCCGGCGGGATCGAACCGGTCAAGGCGTTACTGGAAAGGCTGAGACGATGCAATCCGGCGAGGCGACCGAGCTCCGGCGGGATGGGGCCGTTCAGGTGGTTGTTGTAGAGGTTGAGGTTCTCCAGGGTTGCGAGATTGCCCAGTTCGGCGGGTATCGGACCGGTCAGTTTATTCCCGCTGATCCACAGCCACTCCAGGGTCGAGAGGTTGCCGAGTTCCGGCGGGATCTCGCCCGTCAGGTTGTTGCCGGACAGGTAGACGCTTCTCAGATTGGGGAATTCGCCGAGTTCCGGCGAGATCGTGCCCGTCAGGTTGTTGTCCCCAAGCCATAGCACGCGAACTCGGCCGTCGCCATCAACGCTGACACCATGCCAATCTCGGAGCGGGGCGTCGGTTAACCAATTGTCTCTGTTGGTCCAGTTCGGTCCGCCGGTCGCTTCGTAGAGGATCTCGAGGATCTCCCGTTCTGACAGCGGAGCGCACTCTTCTCCGGTGCCCTCGTGCACCGGTATCCCCGCCAGCCACGCTCGGAAGGATGCCTCGGCCGGCGCGCACAGCTCGGTGCCGGCGTAGTGGAGTTCGACGAGCGAAAGGCGGCTGAGGGTGGACGGCAGGCGACCGGACAACGCGTTGTCTCCGATCCGCAGGTGCGTCATCTGGGCCAGGTCGCCAAGATCTCGCGGCAGCCGGCCCGTCAGGCCGTTGCGGGTCAGATCCAGTTGCGTCACGTGGCCGAGAGAGTCGGCCGTGACCCCGTACCATGTCTCCAGCGCGCCGTCGCCCAGCCACCCGCCGGACTCACTCCAATTCGTGCCGCCCGCCGCCTCGAACAGCGACTTGAGTGCGGCCGCGTCGGCCGCGTTGCATGGATTTGACGCTGCGTCGTGCTCCCTAATGCCCCGCAGCCAATCCGCGAAGCGCGGAGTCCCCGGCACGCAGAGACCTCGGTTGCCCGCAATTTGGAGGAAAAAAACCCGGTCGAGTTGCAGGAAACTGCCTGGGACCGCACCGGAGAGGGAGTTGTTGCGGAGATCGATCCACGTCATCCCTCGGAGGTTCCCAAGCTCGGGCGGGAGCACGCCGGAGAGATCGTTGTTCCGGATCGAAAGTTGCCACAGGCTGGCGAGGTTGCCGAGTTCGGGCGGGATCGGGCCCGAAAGGTCGTTGTAACCGAGCCTCAGCCGTCTCAGGCTGGCGAGGTTGCCAAGTTCGGGCGGGATCGGGCCCGAAAGGTCGTTGAAGCCAAGATCCAGCCTCTCCAGCTTGGCCAGACCGCCGAGTGATGGCGGGATCGGGCCCGAGAGGTCGTTGGAGACAAGATCCAGTCTCTCCAGCTTGGCCAGCCCGCCGAGTTCGGGCGGGATCGGGCCCGAAAGGTCGTTCCGGCCGAGCCGCAGTTCCCTGAGGTCCGCGAGTGCGCCCAATTCGGACGGGATCGGACCCGAAAGGTCGTTGTACTCGAGATCCAGGACCAGCAGGCTGCCGAGGTGCCCGAGTTCACGTGGAATCGCGCCGGTGAGACCGTGGACTTCAATGGGTTGCCCGGGCGCATCCAGATCCCGACTGCCGGAGAGATCCAGCCGTACAACCCGCCCGAGAGCGTCCGTTTCCACCCCGTACCACTCGCCGAGCGGTGCGTCGGTCAGCCAGTTCCTGCTGTCGATCCAGTTCGGCCCGTCGGTTGCCTCATAGAGCGCGACCAGCGCGGCGCGGTCCGGGTTCTCGACGGCGATCCGGGAAGTGCCGGAAGCCGAGCCCGCAGTTGCGGTGATGGTGGCCGCCCCCTCGGCGATGCCTCGTACCAGTCCCGCGTCGTCGACCGTCGCGACGGACGCATCGCTCGAGGACCAGGCGAACTCCGTGCCACCGATCGCATGACCGTTCTCGTCGAACGCCTCCGCGACCAGACGCAGCGTGTCGCCAGGCGCGACTGTCTCCGAAGAAGGCGACACCACCACCGAACCCGCCGACTGCATCACGCTGGCGACAGCCGTCCCGGAGGCCGACCCCGCGGCGGCCGCGACCGTGGTCACTCCGCGGCCCACGGCGGTTACCAGCCCGGTCGAGTCGATGGCCACGACCTGGGTGTCCGCGCTCGACCAGTCGACCGGGACATCCTCCATGACCCGCCCGGCTTGATCGCGCACTTCGGCGGCGAACTGTGCGGTCTGTCCCAACGCCGTCAGTGCCACAGTATCCGGGGTGACCGCGACAGTCGTCGGCGCCGGAGCCACGACCAGGAGTTGCGCGCGGCCCGTGACCTCCGCGGAAGTGACCATCACCTCCGCCTGGCCCGCGCCCACCCCGGTGACCAGGCCCGCGTCGTCCACCACGGCCACCAGCGTGTCGCTCGATGCCCACGAGAACTCGGCCTCCGCCACGGGATGGCCGTTCGCATCGGCGGCCACTGCGCTCAGACGCAGCGTATCCCCCGCTACCAGCGTGTCAGTCGCTGGCGAGACCGCGACGTTGCTCACCTGCTGGACCACGGTCGCCGTAGCGGTGCCGGATGCAGATCCCGCCGTCGCCGTGATCGTGACCGTGCCGTTGCTCACGGCCGTGACCAGACCGGCTGAACTCACCGTTGCCACAGCGGGCGCGCTGCTCGCCCAGGTCACGGGTGCTCCCGCCATCGCGTTGCCGTTCTGGTCGCGCACCTCGACCGCCAACTGCACGGTTGCGCCCACCGCCGTCAGCTCGGCCGTGGACGGGCTCACCGTAACGGTCGTCGGGCGGGGCGGATCGGAGGGCGGTGCGGGAGGTTCCGTCACGCCGTCTCCACAGCCGGCGGCCCAGACCAGGCCGGCCGCCGCGGCGATGGCGAGCAAGGCGTTGCGGTAGCCGGCGGCGTTGCCTCGCTGGCTCATCTCCCGATGCGGGAGCCCGCGCTGGGGCGGTGTCGGTGGAGCCCCGCGCTTGCGCAACTCCGCGCCACGCGTCCGGCCCTACCTTGGCTGCCGCACGGAGCCCGCGAGTCCCCGGGTTGTCGTTGCGTCGAATGCGTCGACCGGCCCCAGGGCCGCGGGAGGCGTGCCATCCCAGTCGCGGAGGATGCCCCGTATCCGTCCCGTGGCCGGATCCGCGAAGATGGTCACCGTCCGTTCGTCCGCCGCGGCCACGGTGACGATGCCCTCCGGCCCGGTCAGCGTGAGGCGGTCCAGGGAGTCCGCCCAGCCGGCCTCCACGGGGATCGTGAAGAAGAAGTACTTGTTGCCAAACTGATCTTCGCCGGGCGTGAACGACAGGTCGATTTCGGTGCGTCCGCCGACGCCCGTGGCCTCGATCCGGTAGGGTCCCGGTCGGTCGGGCAGCTTCGGCGGCGCCTGCATCTTGAACGGCGTCAGGAGCTGAATCTCGCCGTTCACGACGCCGCCCCAAAGCACCAGTGCATCTCCTTCGGAACGGCCCGCCGCAAGCGCCCGCGCCCCGTCTCCCTCGACCTCCTCCCGGTAGTCGATGACCTTCTCGAAGTAGAAGTCGCTCAGCCAGCCCTGCTCGTAGCAGTAGCCCATGATGTCCTTGCGGGAGCGGGGCGACACGAGCGTGCTGTCCCGGAAATCGAAGCCCCAAGCCCCGATGCTCCCGCCGTCATGGGGGAAATCCGGGTCCGCCGCGCCCGCGCCTCCGCACGGCGCGTGGCGCAGGTTCAGGTTGTGCCCCACCTCGTGCGCCAGCTCGGTGTCCCACGCCTTGCCCATGCCCACCCAGCCCGCCAGGTAGGCCACACCCCGCACATAGCCGTTGACGCTGGCGGCGGCCCCGTACCAGTATCCGGTTCCGCCCTCGGCGGCGCGCACCGCTTCGAGTTCGAGCACCAGACCCCACTGCCCCGCATCCGAGGTCAGGTCGAGCGAAGTGACGTAGGTCTCCCGGCTTCTCGCCCTGAAGTCGCCGAACGGGAAGGAGTACTTGAACAGGCCCACCTCCTCGCTGCCGTCGCCGATGTTGTCGGTCCACTCGAAGATCGACGAGTCGGGCTGCACGGCTTCGAGCACCGGCACCACGGTCAACTCCATCGGCGGCACGGTTACGACATCGAGCGGCTCCGACCCCGACGCCGGGAAGCGGGTCGCACTGCCGGGGGCCAGCGGCACGACACCATCCGGGTCGGCATGCACGGCCAGCGTGGCCCCGCGCGCAATCAACGCGCCCGGAACCACGGCGTTGTAGGAGTTGGCCAGATCGCTCTCGTCCGCCGCCGTCGCGATCCGGTCTCCGTGCCGCGTCATCTCCACGGTGTGCGTTCGGCCGCCGCCCTCGATCGTGGCCACGACCCGGGGCTCGAAGAAGGCCCGCTCCTGGTTCCCCGTGACGAAGACCCGAAGCAGGGCGTCCCGGCCTTCGACCAGGCGTACTCCGCGCTCCGGCGTCTGGATCGCCTGCGTGAGATAGACGACCGGAACCGATAGCTTGACCTGCTCCGCGTTGCCGCAGACTACGCCCGCCCGGTCGCCGATCCCGCGGTACCACTCCTGGAAAGACGGTGCCGGGGAGGCGCACAGCCCCGTGCCATCGTGACGCAGCACTCCGAGGTCCCGCAGCCGCGTGAGATCGTACGGGAGCACTCCTTCGAGCCGCGCGTTGCCGCCAACGCGTAGCTCGATCAGGCGATGCAGAGTGGCGATCTCCTCCGGCAGGCTACCCGCCAACTCGTTGCCGCCCACGTCCAGCACCTTCAAGCCGGTGAAGTTGGCGACCTCCGCCGGCAAGGGTCCCCGCAGCCCGTTGTCCGGCAGTCGAAGCTCGGCGACCCGGCCGTTTACCGTCGTGACCCCGTACCAATCCCCCACGGGCTCGTCGGTGTTCCACCCCGCGTCCTCGGTCCACGACGCTCCGCCCGTCCCGTCGTACGTCTCCGAGAGCGCCATCCGCTCGATGACGCCGTCGGTGCAGTCCTCGTTGGGATGGACCGTGCCGATGCCGTTCCACCACTCCTGGAACACGGCGTCCCGCTGGGGGCAGATCCCGGTGCCATCAATGGTGAAATACTGTAGGCCGAGATTCATCAGGCTGCGGGGCACAAGCCCCTCCATCTTCGTGTCGGCAAGCTCTATCCACTCCAAGGTGGCGGTCTTGCCGAACTCGGCCGGGATCGGGCCGGCAAGGTCGTGATAGAACGCTACGAAGTCCCTCAGGTTCGGCATCCCGGCAAGCTCCGGCGGGATGGGACCCGACAGCCGGGGCACGTCCTCCCATTCCAGTTCTTCCCCCCCGTCGTTGAGGCCGCCGAAGTTCATGATGACCAACGAGGTCATGCCCGCCAACTCGGGCGGAATCGGACCCGAAAACCGGTTCCAGCCGAGCCAGAGCGCTTCGAGGTTGCGGAGCCTCCCCAGTTCCGGCGGGATGGGACCCGTGAGTTCGTTTTCGAAGAGGCTCAGCCTCACCAGGTTATCGAGGTTGCCGAGTTCGGCCGGGATCTCGCCGGACAGCTGGTTCCTGTCGAGACGGATTTCCTCCAGCGAGGCGAGGTTCCCGAGCTCGGGCGGAATCTCGCCGGACAGCCCGGTGTTCGGTTCGTACGGATACCGTCCGTTCAGCTCCAACCGCTTCAGGTTGCGCAGGTTGCCCAGCTCGGGCGGGATGGATCCGGAAAAGCTGTTTCCGTAGAGACGCATGTCCTTCAGCGAGGACAGGTTGCCCAGCTCGGGCGGAATCGATCCCGAAAGGCTGTTGTACTGGAGCCCAAGCTCTTCGAGCGCGGCCAGCCTCCCCAACTCGGGCGGGATGGGACCCTCGAATGCGTTGCCGCTCATCCACAACCGCTCAAGCCGCTGGAGTTGCCCGAGCTCCGGCGGGATGGACCCGCCGATCCGGTTCTCGTACAGGACCAACTCCTCAAGCCGGCGCAGCCTGCCGAGAGAGGGCGGCAGCCGGCCCGTGAGCCCGTTGTAGACGAGCCACAGGTGCGTCACGTATCCCTCGGCATCCGTCTCCACGCCATGCCAGCTCGAAAGCGGCGCTCCGGTCGTCCAGCCATCGCTTTCCAGCCACCCGTCGCCCCCCGCCGACTCGTACAGATCGATCAGCACTTGCCGGTCCCGCTCCGGCGACGGTCGCAGCACACTGGCTTCGGCGGAAGCGTCCACCGCTCCCGAACTCGCCCGCACCAGCGCGGTTCCGTAGCCCGCCGCGGTCACGGCGCCCGCCGGCGTCACCGTCACCACCGACCGGTCGTCGCTGGCCCAGGAAACGCCGGCGTCGTCGATCGCGTGGCCGTTGGCGTCCCGCACGGCGGCCGCCAGAATCGCCGTCTCTCCGATGTCGTAGAACACGACGCTCTCGGGCTCGATGGCGACGGATGCAGGAATCTGGTCCACCGCGACGGTCGCGGCCGCTTCGACTCCTCCTCCGGCGCTCGCCGTGATCGTCGCGCTGCCGTTGCCGACGGAGGTGACAAGCCCGAGCGGGTCCACCGCCGCGACCATAGCGGCACGGCTGGACCACATCACCTCGGCGTCCTCGATGACCTCGCCACGCCGGTCCAACACCGTCGCCGACAGTCTCGCCGTGTCGCCCAGCGCGGCGAAGGCCACCGAGTCGGGAGCGACCGCGATCTCGGCTGGCGTCCGCCGCACCGTCACGGACGCCGTGTCCGAAGTCGTGCCCGACCTCGCCGAGACCGCCGCGCCGCCCTTGGCCACGGCCGTGACCAGGCCCAGCGAATCCACGGTCGCTACCGCCACGTCCGCGCTCGCCCACTCGATCCCGGCGCCTTCGACGACATGTCCGTTCGCATCAGTCACCGTCGCCGTCAGCCTCGCCGTGTCGGCCGGTTCGAGCATCAGCGAATCCGGCGCGACCTCCGTTCTGGCGGGGAGCTGTTGAACCCGCACCGCCGCGGTGCCCGACGCCGTGCCCGCGAGCGCCGTGATCGTCGCCTCCCCGTTGCCTGTCGAGGTCGCCAGCCCCGTGCCGCTCACCGTCGCCACTTCCGCCGCGCTCGACGACCACGTCACCGTCTCCCCCGTCATCGCGTTGCCGTTCTGGTCCAGCACCGACGCCGCCAACTGCACCGTCTCGCCCACCGCTGCCAGCTCGGCCGTGGACGGGCTCACCGTGACGGTCGTCGGGCGGGGCGGATCGGGGGACGGTGCGGGAGGTTCCGTCACGCCGTCTCCACAGCCGGCGGCCCAGACCAGGCCGGCCGCCGCGGCGATGGCGAGCAAGGCGTTGCGGTAGCCGGCGGCGTTGCCTCGCTGGCTCATCTCCCGATGCGCATTACGGAAGCGCGTCGATGCGCCATCTCAACGTCTCGGGAATCCGGCTGCCTGTACGGCGGCGATTCGTTCCCGGCGTTGGATTCGCCTCGGCTGCCCGCATGACCTGACCCCCTGAATGAAGCCAGCCCCTGAACCGCCGCCTGCGCGTGGGGCATGGGGAGCGTGTTGCTCAGATTTATAAAAATACAGATATTCGTCTTGGTTGTCTACGCTCGATAAGTGTCAAAAATGGTTAATATCTACATCATTTTACTGATAATTCATCTACTACGAAGCGAGCGGATGGGGATTGAGTCGGCAGCAGGGGACACGGTATGATCACCCAGGACAGGTTCGACCGCGCCGTGTTGTCGCTGTACGGGGCGGCGCTCGGAGATGTCACGTGGACCTCCGCGGCTGTCCAGATCCACGACATGCTTGGGGCGAACGGCCAGAGCCTGACGTTCGCAGACGTGAGCCAGCCGATCGACCCTCAGGTGCATTGGTCCCGGTTCTTCGTGGGTACCCGTCGCCGGCCCGACCTCAGGCAACGGTATTTTGACGACTACTACTCTCGCGACGAAGCCATACCGCGGCTCTCCGGTCTTCGCGACGGCGAGATTGTCCACAAGGCGCATCTCTATACGGACGCGGAGAAGAGGACGTCCGCCACATACAATGAGTTCCGACGGATGCACGCGACGGAGAAGGGCCTTTTCGTGGGGCTCGATGGGTTCGACGGGCAGGGGATCGTCTGGTCGCTGGGCAACTCCACCGAACGCGGAGGGTGGACCTGCGATCAGATCCAGGCCATCGAGAGGCTCGGGCCACATATCCGCCAGTTCGCGCGCATGCGGCACGCAATGGCCAATGCCCGAGCGCTCGGCGCCACGCTCACCGCGCTCCTCGAGAACGGACGGGCAGGGTTCATTCAGTTGGACCGCCGTGGACGAGTTCTGGAAGCGAACGACCGGGCCCGCGATATCCTGCTGAAGCGCGATGGGTTCCACGACCGGGGGGGCGCGCTGGCGGCCGGGATCCCGGACGAGGATGCGGCGTTGCAGCGCATGCTGGCGCAGGCGCTACCCCCGCACAGCCGTCAAGGAACGGGGGGCTCCCTCAAGCTCACGCGCCGGAAAGCCGGGACGCCGCTCGTACTCGACATCCACCCTGTGCGACGGGACGATGCGAGACGTGGCGCGCGGGAGGTCGGCGCCCTGGTGCTGGTCGTCGACCCGGCGGCGCGGCCACGGGTGGATCCGGGCTCACTGACGGCGGTCCTGGGCCTCACACCCACCGAGAGTCGCGTGGCGGCGGCGCTGGCGGCCGGCCAGACGGTAGCCGAGACCGCCGGCGAACTGGGCTGTGCGCAGAGCACGTTGCGCACACACCTCAAGCGGGTTTACCGCAAACTGGGGATCCGAAAACAAACCGAACTCGTGCGGAGGGTCCTCTCGCTGGACGCCCTGCGACGACCCTCGCCGTAAGCAGCTGACGTCTAGTATCGCGATATCGCCGCGGACCTCCGGAGCCTGGTGGTTCCTGCGTCCCGTCACGGTCAGCGCATCGTTGTCAGCTACCTGTTGTCGGCTACCTAGAGAATCGATCCGCCAGGGCAATCCACGGCGGCCAGGACGACAAACATGAGAGCCACGAACAGCAGGTTCCTTAGTTTCATCGCAGATCATTCCTTTGGATAACGGCGTGGCCTGTGAGTTCTCGTCAGCCTCCGAACGGAATCACGACGCCAGCCTGAATTGCCAGACTCCGATTCTTGAGGCTGTCCGACGAATCGTCGAGGTTCGCAAGTCCGATCGCGTACACAAGATCAAGGCCCAACCTCAGGCCTTCCGAGACCGCCAGTTCCAGGCCGGCACCGGCCGCGATCCCGATGTCTGTGCCCTTCACGTCGTCCCCGCACGACACGGACTCATTCACAGAGCCGAACTCTCCGAAGTCCACATTTGCCGCCGCGTTGCAGGAGAGATTGAAGGCGGCCCACGGGCCCAGCAGCACCCCGACGGACACTCCTTCGCCTCTCGGCGTTCCCAACCTCGCCAGGGCCGACACCTGCATGTAGTCCATCTCGAGACTGAACGACCCGATGCCCTCCTCGGAAGCGCCCGAACCCTTCTGTGCATACGCTCCGCCCACGCGAAGCTCGATGGCCCCCGCAAGGGGGAGGGCCGCATCGACTCCGACGATCATCCCCAGGCGGGCGTCCTGGCCCCCACCACCCTCGCCGGAGATTGTAGACCGGTTCAAACCCGCCCGGACGCCTACCATCGTTTGCCCCACCAGGGGGGCGGCAATGAGCAGCGGAAGTAGCGATACGATCATTCGGCGCATCGGCAAGGCTCCTTTCAATTTTCGATCTCCCGGGCCAGATTGGGCTGCAGGTTGTGCCGGTCACAACCGCAGGCGAGCTCCGACGACCGCAGCGGGGTGACCCTCGACCCACCTCAGGTCGACGATCGGACGGAACCCCAGGCCCACGTCACCGAACCGGATCTCTTCCCATCGCTCGGGGCCTCTTATCAGCGCGCCGACACCCAGACCCAGCGCTCCGCCGACGGCGCCCCAGACCCCGGCGAAGACCAACGCGGCACCGAGCCCCTCTTCCGCACACTCCTCGGTGGCCGTCCCCAGCGTGAAGACATCGCAGGTCGTGTCGATCAGGGTTTTCGCTACTGTGAACCCCACAATGAACGCGCCGCCGCCCCCGTACAGGAGGCCCTGCTTCCAGCGGGATGAGCTTCCGAGGCTCCGTTCCAGCCGGAGGAGGTCGGCGCGCGCGAAGGAGCCGGCCTGGCCTCCGGTCATGTCAAGGTCGAATGCGTCGCTTCTCACGGCGACGATCCGACCAATCACTCTGCTGCCGACTTCCGTCGTCACACGAACGCGGTCACCGACCTGCTGTGCGTCCAGAATCTGCGGGCCGACCAGGAGCCCGATCACCACCACGAACAGAGTCCTCGACCGTGTCATGCTTTTCCTCCTCTTGGGGGGGGGCCGCTCCTGACCCGGCATTCTCCAGCACTCGCGATTCGACCCGTCCGGACGAGCTTTGTCTTCACCGGAACATGACCCATCCGTTCGTACGGGCCATCTCGGTCAAGGCGGAATGAGGCGGTCCAGGCGTCGCAGGCATGACGACATCGCAGGCGTCCTGGCCGATCCCCTTCCAGTCGCCCGTCGCCGCGTCGACGATGATGGGAATCAGGCCGCTCAGGACATCGAGCACGACCCATACGGCTCCGGTGCTGGAGTTGAGTTCGCACGTGACATCCGAATGGCCTTCCTTTCGGAAAACGACCGTGTGGGATTCCTGGTTGTCGAGTTCCAGCGACAGGGGGGTGACACCGCGCAGCGTCCCGTCGATCCATACCTCGGCCTGATCCGGGTTCGACACCATGCTGATTGTCTTGACCTTGGCGTTGAAGAGAGTCCCACAGGCAGCGGTGGTCACGGCGACAAGGCAGACTCCCAGGAAACATCGCATGGCTGGCCCTTCCCCTCGAAGCGTGGTTTGGTGTTCGCAAGTTACCTTGGGGATTAATACTGAATCACGAGAGATTGGTCGCGCCATCCCCCAAAGTGGGTACAAGAGGCGAAGCGCACTCGGAGCACGCCGGACGGTGCTTGCCGCGACTGTGGGTCCCCCGGCCGCTCCGCGGTCGCGCGGGAGCGGCGGTCGTCAACGCGGCGGCGGCGGCGGACGTTCGGGTGCAGTCTATTATGGTGAGATGAACAAGCCGGCCTCCTCCCCCGTCCCGCCCCATAAGGGGAAGCCTAAGGGGCGCCATCCGGACAAGGCGCTCTCGGCCGCGTTCGTGCGCGCGGCGCCGCCGGGCCGGTACTGCGACGGCAACACGCTGTACCTCTACGTCCAGCCGAGCGGAGCCCGGAGCTGGGTGCAGCGCCTCGTCATCCGCGGGCGGCGCCACGACCTCGGACTCGGCAGCGTCGCGCTCGTCTCGCTGTCGGAAGCCCGGGTGAAGGCGCGGGCGAACCGCAAGCTGGCCCGCGAGGGCGGCGACCCGATCGCGGAGAGGCGGCGCGCCCGGGACGTGCCCAGCTTCGCCGAAGCGGCCGCGCGCGTCCTGGAACAGAAGCAGGGCGGCTGGCGCAGCGAGAAGCACGCGAGCGACTGGATGGCGAGCCTCCACCGGTACGCCTTCCCGCGCATCGGCAACATGGCGGTGTCGGACGTGACGAGCGCCGACCTGCTCGAGATCCTCTCCCCGATCTGGCACACGAAGGCGGCCACGGCCCAGGTCGTGCTGCAGCGCATCCGCTCGGTGATGGACTGGGCGGTCGCGCTGGAGTTCCGCGGCGGCAACCCCTGCGACCAGCTCGCGCCGGTGCTCGGCTCGCAGAACCGCGTGATCCGCCACATGCCGGCCCTGCCGCATCGGGAGGTCGGACCGGCGATCCGGACGGTGCGGAGCTCGAGGCGGTCGGTCGCCGGCCCGCTCGCGTTCGAGTTCCTCGTGCTGACGGCCGCGCGGTGGGGCGAGGTGCGGTGGGCCGAGTGGGAGGAGATCGATGACCGCGCCAGGGTGTGGACGGTGCCCGCGGCGCGCATGAAGGCGAAGCGGGAGCATCGCGTGCCGCTGTGCCCCCGCGCGCTGAAGGTCCTCGACCGGGCGCGGCAGCTCGACGGCGACAGTCCGTTCGTGTTCACCCGCGGCGGCGCGCAACCGCTGTCGGAGAAGACGCTCCGACGCCTCCTGAAGAAGCACGAGATCGCGGCCGTGCCGCACGGCTTCCGGTCGAGCTTCCGCGACTGGGCGGCCGAGAAGACGGACTACCCCCGCGACGTCGTCGAGGCGGCCCTGGCCCACGTCGTGCATAACAAGGTCGAAGCCGCATATCGGCGCACCGATCTGTTCGAGCGGCGGCGCCACCTCATGAACGACTGGGCCGCCTATTTAGCCGGTCCGAGCCGGGATCGGTAACGAGGGGTTGAATGTGGTAACCAGCGTCATCGCCTGATCTTTACTACGTTGGTGTTCAGAGATTTACGGGATATTCTCTGTTGTTACTATCACAGCGGCCGACCCTGCGGGCCTCCAGGCCAACCAGGGATTCAACGTCGAAGTCGGCCAGGATGCCGGACAGCCGGCGACCGTGACGATCTTCGGTCTGCGGGAGGTCGGCGACCGGAACACGTCCGTCGATCCGAGCAACGTCTCCGGCAACGTCTCCGTCCTGCTCGACGTGCAGTACAACGACGAGACGGTGACCAACATCGACCTCACGCTGGGCGACGAGGTCATCTCCTGCCGCGGCGCCTCGAGCGACGCCGCCGCACCGGCCGGTGTCGTGCCGGGTGTTGCGGAGTCCGGCGGCTCGGTCGAAGTCGAGTGCTTCTTCGACACCGACCAGGTGTCCGGTGAGTGCATGGGCATGCAACTCGAGCCCCGCTTCGCCAACGGCGAGCACGAACTCGGCGCGCGGATCACGACGGCCGACGGGACGACGCGCGACGCGCTCGCTTCGCAGATGGTCACGTTGAAGAACTCCAACTACGTGATGATCGACCACAACCCCGGCAGCGTGTCGAAGATCGTCGGAGGCGTGACGTACTACGGCGGCCCGACGACGGAAGACAACGTGAACACGTTCGACGTGTGCCCGGTCGCGTTCGACGGCACCGTGGTCGGCAAGATCGGTCTGCGCGGCATGACCGACACGATGCGTGAAGACGGAGACAGCTACGGCAACAACGTGTCCTTCCGGAACCATCGGTCGGGTCGCTACGGCGAGTACTACGGCGTGCGGCGTGTTGACGACGAGCCGCCGTTCACCTTCACCGCGCTCTCCAGCCAGAACGCCCACATCGAGGACCGCAACGCCGAAGGCCACGGCGGTCACTGGATCATTCAGGACGGTGTGATCAGCGATCCTGACGGGCTCGACATCTCGTCGAAGTTCGTGCCTGGCGACATGGAGAACGATCTGACGAAGATCGGTCCGATCTACCTCGACTTTGCGTCGCCGAGGCTTTCCGACGGCTCGCAGGTCTATATCGAAGGCAAGGCCACCGAAGCGAAGTTCTACTCGGGCAAGCGAGGGAACTATGACGGCCGGTCGCAGAGGCTCCATATCTCGGGTGTCACCGAGCGGGGCGCGGGTGGTGTTTCGGATGTCATCTCTGTGGGTGACTGCTCCGTCGGGGCAAACACCGACACGGGTGAGCGCGGCGCGGGTACGGCGTTCGAGGCTCTGGAAGGTGCCGAGGATGTCGCCGCGATCGGCGATCTCCCCGAAGAGGATTGGGACCATGAGGACCTCAGTGACGACGGCGGCGTGCAGTGCTACACCGCCGAGCTGCAGTCGCTGATGGACCGCATGGGGAACTCCCGGGGTCTTAGCAGGGTCCGCATCCAGTCGGCGACATTCTTCGGTGTCGACCGTGGGGCTCCCGAAATCGACAACGTCGTACCCGGCGAAGAGTTGGTGCTGATGGATGACGCCACGCTCACGTTCGACGTGGCCGATCCCGAGCTCGAGACGGGCGAGGATGGTAGCGATATCGATACCGACGGCATCAATGCCTGGTGGGGTCCCACCTCCACTTACAGAGATCGCTACTTCGACGCCGATGCCAGCAGCGACGTCATCGACGTAAGCGACGGCGTCGTCACGCTGATGACGGCCACCGGCGATACGGAGGCCGACAAGGAACGGCGATACGTGGTGACGGTGGAGGTTCCGGACAATTCTTCGCCGCCCAACTTCTCGTACACCAGCTTCGCCTACACGCGCGACGCGAAGGCTCCCACCTTCTCCGTAAGCAAGAGCCAGTCCGACATCGGCCGAACGCAGGCACCGTCGGTCGTCGCAGGCGTCGGCGGAACGATCTCTGACAACAACGTCATTCGGAAGGCCGAACTGAGCATCCGGAAGGTCGAGGGCGACGCGGCCTGCTCGGCCGGGACGCCTCTCACACAGGGTCGGAACGGTCAGGTAAGCCGGAACAAGCGCGACCTCGAGAACGACTCGAAGAAGATCGAGTTCGACGAGGCCTTCACCATCAAGAGGCCGACGGGTACCGGCACCGGGCCCGAGACGTACTGCTTCTTCCTCGAAGTCGCCGATGTGGCTGTTGGTGGCGATGGTCGGGGCGCGGGCAACGAGATGGCGTACGAAGTCGGCCAGTTCACCGTCGAGTGGCCCACCACAGCAGCGCCGCCTTCGGGTCCGACGTTCGAGTTCCAGACGCGAACGGACAACGCGAATCCGTCGACGGCGACGGCAGCGGATTCGCTGAGCGTGACCGAGGGGGCTGCGATGGTCTACCACGTCACGCTGAAGAATGCACCGTCGACCGCGACGTACCCGCTCGAACTGACGGTTGACGCGCCGAATGCCTGGACGGTCGCTGGGGCCGACGGCGATGCGCTGGAGTTCGCGTCGGCGACCGATACGGTTTCCGTAACGGCTACCCCGCCGCACGACCTGAACATCGCCTCCGAGCTGAGGAGCCTGACCCACATGGCGAAGGACTTCGACGACACGGCGGTTGGCGTGCGCGTTATGGATGACGACTTCGCGATCTCCGTGAATCGGTCGTTGGTGAACGAGGATGACGACCCCGTGGATGTGGTCGTTACCGTGACGGCCGGCATGAAGGCACCCGACGGTGGCACAGCCGTGGCGGTGAACTTCGGAGGCGCAGGGGATAATGATGGGGCGGACGATTTCGTCGCCATCGCTGCGTTGAATCTGACGATTCCCGAGGGCAAGACGTCGGTGGCCGACACGGTCGAAGTGGATGCAATCGACGACGCCCTTATGGAGGAGCAGGGCGAGTCGATCAGGCTGACGGGGAGCAACAGCGACCCCACAACCGGTGCAGGGTACACCAATCCCGTCGAAATCATGATCGTAGACGACGACCCGGACATCCAGCTGTCGGTGGATATGACAGAGGTGGCGGAGGACGCAGGAGCCGCCGAGTTGACCGTCACAGCAGAAGTGGATGAGGCGCTCGGTGATATCGTTCAGATTATGGTCACGCTGCCGAGTGATGGTGAGAATCCTGCCAGGTGGACGTTCAATTCGCCTACTCTCACGCTGGATCTGGATGGTACGGCGACCTCAGTTTCCGGAACCGTCACGCTGACACCTGCGGACAACCATGATAGCGATATCACCATCGATATCACCGGCGTTTCGACGACTGAGAAGAGCGGCGTTACGCCGACGGTGGTGTACACAATTGGTGGTGCGAAGGTGAAGATCACCGATCAGGACGACGATTCGTAAACCCTAGCGGTCTCTGACGAGAGGCCTCACGGAAGCGGGCCCCCGCGCAGTCTGCGGGGGCCCGCTTCTTTCTTTATGGGGAGGTTCAAGTGCGAGCGATGAAGCCGAGACACGGCCGGGCGCGAAGGACCGGTCCGCTCCTTCTGATCGGAGCCGCAGCTCTCAGCGCAGCGTGTGGCGGGGGAGACACGGTCGACCCCGGGCCCACGCCACCTCCTCCCCCACCCCCACCGCCTCCTCCTCCTGCCAACCAGGCGCCGGCAGCGGCTACGGCGATTCCGGATCAGTTGGTCATCGAGGGGCAGACCGTCACGATTGACATCTCGGCATCGTTCTCGGACCCGGACGGTGACGCGCTCAGCCATACGGCCGCGACGTCCAACGCTGAAGTCGCGACCGTTGCCGTGTCGGGAACGGCGCTGTCCGTCACGGGCGTCGCGCAGGGCGCGGCCGCGGTGACGGTCACGGCCTCCGATCCAGGCGGGCTCTCGGCTTCGCAGAGCTTCGCCGTCGAGGTAGCGGCGCCGGCGCCCGCGACGGTGACGGTCATACCGGACAGCGCAAGGCTCACCGCGATCGATGACGCGGTCCGGCTGTCCGCCGACGTACGGGACCAGCTCGGGCGCCCGATCTCGAACGCGACCGTGGTCTGGTCGAGCGGCGACGCCAACGTCGCGAGGGTGGATACAAGCGGTCTCGTGATGGCGGTGGCCAACGGGAACGCAACTGTCATGGCGCTCGCCGGCGGGGCATCGGACAGCGTTTCGATCGTGGTGTCGCAGACGGCCGCGATGGTGGAGGTCGCGCCGCCGACCCACACGCTTGCCAAGAGCGACACGGTGCGGCTGGTCGCGACGGCCACCGACGCCAACGGACATGTGATCGCCGACGCGGCTTTCACTTGGACTTCGAGCGATACTGTCGTCGCCTCCGTGGACAACCTGGGCCTTGTACGGGGCCTGGCTGAAGGGACGGCCACCATCACCGCGGCCGACGGCGATTCGGCCGCCGGGGTCGAAGGCACGGCAGAGATCACCGTTCTTCCTCCTCCTCCGCCTCCGGATCTCACGGGGACGTACTTCCTCGAGAGCTTGGTCGGGATGTCTACGGGCGGGACCCGCCTCACTCGCCCGACGGTCTCGGGGACGCTGGAACTCACGCAGGAGGCGCCCACGGGCGATTATGCGATGGGCAACTACGATGTCGACATCACCACGCCGGCCCTGACGATCACGGACGAAGGCACGTTCACCGTGCGCACCGACGGAAACTGGCGGCAGACCGGAGAGGTATCCGGAGAGGGCACGTATGCGCTATCGGGCGACACCCTCACGCTCGCGATCACCGAGCCCGAGACGGCGGCTTCAACGACGGTTTGGGTGATGGGTACGCCCCCGGCGCCGGGAACGTGGCGTGGACTTGTGGTCGCGCCGGAAAGCCGTTGCTCCGAGTACGAGGTGGGCCACTACCGGCATCCGGCCGGCCTGGAGGACGCGGTGGTCGCGACGCTGGGCGACAGGCTCTACGAGGCGTACACCGGGGTCTACTACGACCACGCGCGGGACATCCAGATCGACCACATCGTGGCCAAACGGGAGGCGCACGATTCCGGTGCGTGCGCCTGGGCGCCGAGCGCGCGCCGGGAGTTCGCCCGCGACCTCGAGAACCTCGCATTGGCTTCCCCGGCGCTGGATCTCGGCGTCAAGGCCGGACGGGACGCCGCCGAGTGGCTGCCCGACTTCAACCGGTGCTGGTACGCGGGCGCCGTCGTGGCCGTGCGCCTCAAGTACGCCTTGACGGTGGACGAGGCCGAGCGCGATGCCCTGGAGGCAGTGCTCTCGGACTGCGAGTCAACGGCGCTGGTCTTCACCCCCGAAACATGGACGGTCGAAGCCATCACCCTGGGCGGCGAAAGCGGCTGGCAGGCGCTGTCCCCCAACAAACCGGATCTCAACGAGGTGGGGGTGGCCGGCCACGTGGCGGTGTTCTGCACGTCGACGTCCGCGTCCGTGGACTTCGCGTTCGTGGCTCGAGGCGCGCGCCTGGATGAGAGCGAAGCGAACTACGAGTCCGGGCGTCTCGGCTACAGGTCTCGCGTCAACATCGAGTGGTACACGCCGCCACCGCGGGCCATCGAGCAGATCACCGTCAACCAATACCCCCACTGGGAGAACTGGACGGCTCGCCTCAGCCCTGCGTCCCGTGACCCGTTCATCAATGGACTGGTGGTGGACCGCCAGACGGTTTTCGTCTCGTGGCTGCTTCACGAAGGCGAAGCCGCCATGGGCTACGAGGGCGGTACCGATGCCCGGGAGACGATCCTGGACGTCCTCCAGCGGTGCACCGGTGGCGAAGGAGACGTGACCACCCTCCTCTCCGGCCTGTCCCGCAACCCGACCGCAATCAGATCAACGGACCGTTGACCGGGAAGGGGTACGTCGGCGCGAGATCGATCTGGAGCCGGCGGCGCCTCGATCACGACGCGTTCGTAGCATCGCAGCGGAGGTAGCGGTGGCCCTCGCGGCCTGCGGCGACACGGACCCGGGTCCCGCAACGCAGAACCACCTCGCACGGCAGCCCCGCCCGCCCGCGCCGCGATCTCGAACCCCGGTTCAAGACGAAAACAACCGTTCCGCCGTGATGCATCAACAATACACCAACGATTTGCGAGTTTAGGGGCAGGAACTCGCCAGGCAGCCGGCAGTACGGAAAGGGGTCCTGCGATTTTCGCGGGGCCCCTTTCTTTAGCTTCCAAGGGGAACACTTTCGTCCGAATCGGGCCATCGGGTCTGTCGGGGAAGAACGCTGGGAGGGCTGACCGAATGGGCGGAAAGGCGAATCGTTACCGCATCTTGGGCTTCGCGAGCGTACTCGTTGCGGCTCTCGTCGGCGGTGTCTCCTGCGGCGGAGACGGGACGACGGATCCGCCCCGTCGCCTCCGCCACCTCCTCCGGCGCCGGTGGCTCCGGTCGCGGTCGGGCCGATCCCGGCGCAGGTCATGACCGTGGGGCAGTCGGTGACGCTGGACGTGACGCCGTTCTTCCGCGAGCCCGACGGGGGGACCCCGACGTACGCGGCCGAGACGAAGCCGGGGGCGCGAGCTATGCCGGCGCCAAGGTGCCCGTCGATCATGTTGAGAGTCCCTTGATCCGCGACCTTATCATGAGGTCGTCCGGGGGGTATCGACCGCAGCGATTGCAGGGGCGTGCCGGATCGACCCATTGTAAGTGCCATGTTCAGGAAAGCTGGAGCCGGAAGATGACGAAGAACCCTGATCGCTGGATTGCCGGTATGAGTGGGCTCGTGTCGCTCGTCACGCTCCTCTCCCTCTGGTTCAGCGGCGTCTGGCATCTCGGGGGCCGCATGGGCGCGATGGAGGCCGAGATCAGCGGCGTGGAGCAGCGGCTCGAAGGTGTCGAGAACCGTCTCCTCAGTATCGAGGAAGCGCTCCGCGAGGGTGCCCGCGTGTCCGCCGCCACCGATTGATTCGCGCCCTGGATACGCCCGATCTCGAGCGCAACGAGCTGGCTGGAACGATCCCGCCCGAACTGGGCCGGCTGGCCGCCCTGAAGAGCCTGAACCTCGGCGTAAACGACCTGACGGGAGGCATCCCGGCGGAGCTGGGCTCCCTGGCCGCCCTTGAGGTGCTTCGACTGCGCCGGAACGCCCTGACCGGACCGGTACCGGCCGAGCTGAGCAACCTGCGCAACCTCCGGAGACTGGGGCTCGAGAGAAACCGGCTCACCGGGTCGATTCCCACGGGGTTCCTGGAGCTGGACCGGTTTGAGACGCTGCACTTCGAGCGCAACAACGGTCTCTGCGCCTCCGGGTCGGCGGACTTTCGGGCCCGGCTCGCGGACGTCGAGGTCTACATGGGCACCTTCTGCGATGAGGACGACAGAGCCGCGCTCACGTCGCTGCACGAGGCCGGCGGCGGAACGAACTGGACCCGCTCGGAGGGGTGGCTCGGGGACGCCCCGCGAACGTGCTGGACCTCAGGTTCAACGACCTGACGGGATCGATTCCGCCTGAACTGGGCCGCCTGTCCAACCTCGCGCGGCTGTATCTCCACGACAACGACCTGACGGGACCCATCCCGGCGGAACTGGGCTCTCTCTCCCGGTTGGGCCGGCTGTCGGTGGTCGGGAACCGACTGACGGGCCCGTTGCCGGCGGAACTGGGCGATCTCGGCTCGCTCGAAGAGCTTCACCTGACCAACAATCCCGGACTCTCGGGGCCGCTGCCCCTCAGCCTGACCGCGCTCGGCGGGCTGCGGGAACTCCTGCTGAGCGGGACGGATCTCTGCGCCCTCGCCGACGCCGACTTCCAGGCGTGGCTGTCCCGGGTTCGGTTCGCTCAGGTGCGGCGGTGCGGGGCGACGCGCGGCGCGGGGGCGTACCTGACGCAGGCCGTGCAGTCGTCGGCGTTTCCCGTCCCCCTCGTCGCGGGCGAAGCGGCGCTGCTGCGCGTCTTCGTGACGGCCTCGCGCAGCACGGACGAGGGCATCCCGCCCATGCGGGCGACGTTCTACGTCGACGGCGTTGAGACGTACGTCGCCGATATCGCCGGCTCCGAGACTCCCATTCCCACCGACATGGATGAGGCCGAAGGCGCGCTCGAGACGTCGGCGAACATCGAGATCCCGGGATCCGTCGTGCAGCCGGGACTGGAGTTCGTCGTCGAGGTCGACCCCGCCAGCCAACTGGACCCCGGACTGGGAGTGGCGCGGCGGATCCCCGAGACGGGCCGTGCAGGGGTCCGCGTGGAGCCCGTGCCCACCTTCGACCTCACCGTCATTCCCTTCGTGTGGGCCGGGGGTTCCGATCTTTCCATCGTCGACATTGCCGAGGGGATGGCGGCGGATCCGCAGGGACACGAAATGCTGTGGCCTACGCGGACGCTGCTCCCGGTAGGGCACCTCGACGTGAAGGCCCACGAGCCCATCCTGACGTCGACCACGGACGTGTTCACGCTCTATCGAGAAACCGCCCTGGCCTGGGCCATGGGAGACCTGATGGGAACGTACATGGGCATCATGCCGGAGTACGTCATCGGCGGGCAATCGGGGCTCGGCAGCATCGGCGGTCCCTACAACTTCAGCGTGGCCGACCCCTTCGTGGTCAGCCATGAAATCGGGCACAACCTGAGTCTCCTCCACGCACCGTGCGGGGGCGCGGGCGCGTCCGCCGGCGCGTCCGCGAGTACTCCCGTCTCTGCGGGGCCTCCAACCAGGACGCTCCTGCTCTGGGGCGGCGCCGACGCCCGGGGCGAGCCCTTCCTCGAGCCCGCCTTCGTGCTGGACGCCCCGCCGTCGGTGCCACCCTCCGCCGGCGAGTACGAACTCACCGGCCGCGCGGAGACCGGGGACGAGTTGTTCTCGTTGAGCTTCGACATGCAGGAAACGGTGGACGGCGATGGCGAGTCCTCCTTCGTCATCGCGCTGCCCGCGCCGGCCGAGTGGGCCAGCCTCCTGGCGAGCATCACGCCGGTTGCGCGGCGTTCTGCGCGGCCCATCATCCGGCGATCCCATGCGGGCAGCAGCGTCGGCCGGACTGGCGGCGGCAGGAGCGGACCTCGAAGTCCTCGTGAGCCGCGGCATCCCCGCGCAGCCCCCACGGGAGCGATAGACCCGGTAGACGGGGCCCGTATCCGTCAGGGGCAGCCCGGCGTCTCGCGACCCTCTACTGGGTCGGCGGGACGCCCGGCTCCCGTGCGCGGATGAGGTCGGCGAGTTCGCGTATCTCTCCGCGCATTTCGCGCATCTCCGACTCCAAGCCGATCATGCGCGTCTCCAAGCCCGTGATGCGCGCATCCAAGCCGGTCGTCCGGGCATCCAGCCCGGCAACAGCGGCGACGAGTTGCTTCTGCGTTTCACCGAGGTTCGTCATCTGCTCCCAGACGAGGGTGAAGGCCCCCGTCACGACGGCGAGCGCGATCGTAAGGGAGAGTGCAAGGCTCCAGCGCGTGATCGTGATCCCGTCGGCGACCCCCGACCGCTCCGCGATCGCGCCGGAGCGGCGGTCGTCAACGCGCCCGCGGGATGCGTTCGCTCCGGGCTCTCGTGCTTGCCCCCTGGGCTTGGGCATGGACACTCCTCTTCCGATGATCTCAAGCCACCGATTCGAGCTACCGTACCAAAATCCAACCGGCGCTCTAGAGACCATCAACAAGGATCGTGAGACGAACGCCCAGCGCGTCCAGGGCCCTCAGGTGCGTTTATCGGCCTCGCCGCCACCGCCGAAACCGATCCTTGGGCGTCGGCGGTCGATCTCGTCCAGGCGTACTTCGACGCGGTCGAAGCGCCGATGGACCGCGTTGAACATGTCGTCGTAGTGGCCGCGGTCGTCGGCTGCGCGTTCGCGCATGGCCAGGACGGACTCCCGCAACTCAGTGAAGCGCTCGTCCCAGCGGGTCTGAACGCGGTTCAGCCTCAGGTCCACGCCGCTGAGGATCGTCTCGACGGCGTTGCGCAGCTCGGCCACGGTCGCGGCCCTCTCGTCCTGTGCGTTTCCTCGGGTCGCCAATGGTGTCTTCTCCCGGTTCCGCCGTGTGAACGTTAGCCGTGTCGGCACGGTCACACAAAAGATCGTGGAAGCGATCAACAGGTTATGAAGAGGAGACGGCGGGTGCGGCGGCGGACCCGAGGGCAACGGGGAGCCCCGCGCGGATTCGCGGGGGGCTCCCTTCTCTCGTAGGGTGAGCTTCCTTTCACCCGACTTTCGGGTCATCGGATCTGTCGGGAGACGAGCTGGGAGGGCTGACGGAATGAACGGAAGCGCGAATCGTTACCGCACTCTGGCTATCGCGAGCGCACTCGTTGCGGCGCTCGTCGGCGGTGTCTCCTGCGGCGGAGACGGGACGACGGATCCGCCCCCGCCGCCGCCACCACCGGCTCCGGTGGCTCCGGTGGCGGTCGGGTCGATCCCGGCCCAGGTCATGACCGCGGGGGAGTCGGTGTCGGTGGACGTGTCGCCGTTCTTCCGCGATCCCGACGGGGGCGCCCTGACCTATACGGCCGCGTCGTCGGCCACGGCCGTGCTCACCGTCTCGCTCACCGGCAGCAACCTGACCATCACGGCGGTGGCGCCGGGGACGGCGACCGTGACCGTGACGGCCACCGATCCGGGCGGGCTGACGGCCGCGCAGAGCACGGGGGTGACGGTCGAGGCGGCCAACCAGGCGCCGGAGGCCGTGGGCACGATTCCCGCGCAGGCGATGACCGTGGGCCAGACGGAGACCGTGGACGTGTCCGCCTTCTTCAGCGACCCGGACGGCGACGCGCTGACGTACACGGCGGAGTCGAGCAATGAGGCGGCGCTCACGGCCGGGCTCGAGGGCACCAGCCTGACGCTGACGGCCGTGGCCGTGGGCATGGCGACGGTGACGGTGACCGCCGCCGACCCGGACGGTCTGACGGCCATGCAGAGCGCGGAGGTGACGGTCGAGGCGGCCAACCAGGCGCCGGAGCCGGTGGGCACGATTCCCGCGCAGACGATGACCGTGGGCCAGACGGCGACGGTGGACGTGTCCGCCTTCTTCAGCGATCCGGACGGCGACGCGCTGACGTACACGGCAGAGTCGAGCAATGAGGCGGCGCTCACGGCCGGTCTGGAGGGCAGCAGCCTGACGCTGACGGCGGTGGCCGTGGGCATGGCGACGGTGACGGTGGCCGCCGCCGACCCGGACGGTCTGACGGCCACGCAGAGCGCGGAGGTGACGGTCGAGGCGGCCAACCAGGCGCCCGAGCCGGTGGGCGCGATCCCGGCCCAGGCGATGACCGTGGGCCAGACGGCGACGGTGGACGTATCCGCCTTCTTCACCGATCCGGACGGCGACGCGCTGACGTACGAGGTGGAGTCGAGCGACGCGGGCGTGGTCTCGGTCGCCCTGTCGGGCAGCACGCTGACGCTGACGGCGGTGTCAGCCGGGACGGCGACGGTGACGGCGACGGCGACGGACCCGGGCGGCCTCTCGGCGACTCAGAGCGTCGAGGTCACGGTGGCGGAAGGCGCGGGATTCCGGGACGACTTCGACTCGGCCGCGAGCCTCGACCACTGGGAGATCAGCAACGCCGACGCCGCCGTGGCGGATGGTCTCCTGCGCCTGACGCCGACTACCGACGGCCGGCTCGGAATCGCGGAACGCCCGCTCGATCCCGCGCTGACGGAGTGGACGATCCGCGCCCGGATGGGCCGGGCCACGAGCGAGGGAACGGTGCGGGTGTACTGGTTCACCGGAGACGCTGACTACCCGGCTCTGGGGTTCAGCCTGGGGCCCGTCGGAGACCACAACTTCAGGTTCTTGTTCTTCGACGCGGCGGAGCGAGGTTGGTTCTTCATCTCGAGTCTGGCCGGCAACTCGGATGCCGTCATGGACGAGCCGGGCGAGTTCACCGACCTCACGGTCGGATTTGATGGCGCACAGGCGTTCATGGCGGCCGGGGAGACCGAAATCATCCGGTTCACGCCGACCGCGTCGTTCCGTCCCGCCCTGCAGAGCGTGACCGATATCTGGTTGGCGGGAACGGACCTCTCCACCGTCCACTTCGACTGGGTGCATGTGACCGGCACGGAGAGCAACGCGGCGGCGTCGAGTGCGACGAAGGCGGTCCGCGATCTTGTGGGACACGCCGCTGACGCGACGGAGCGTCGCTTGGACGGCGCCGACGACAGGTGGTGAAAAACTCCGGAGCTCTTGCAGTAAGTTGGCCTGCGAAGGCTGCGCCGCGGGCGCGGCCTCCGTCCGAAAGAACCCTACATCAACTCCAACAGGCTCAAACCCTTGCCTTGCATCGAATCCCCCTCTCGATCACGACGCGTGCGCGTCCTCGTGGCGTCGGTGGCGGCGGCCCTCGCGGCCTGCGGCCATGCGGACTCCGGTCCTGTGACGCCGAGTCCGCCGCTGAACCGGGGACCGCAGGCCGTAGGCGCGATCCCCGCCATGACGGTGGCGGTCGGCGACACGGCCCGCATCGACGCGTCTCCATACTTCAGCGACCCGGACGGGGACGCCCTGTTCTACGCGGTAAGCTCATCGAACGAGGTGGCTGCGGCCGCCTCGGTGTCGGACGCTTCGGTGGCGGTCACCGCACGCGCCAAGGGCGTCGTGACGGTCACGGTGACGGCGCGCGACCCGCGTGGTCTGCTCGCGCGGCAGCGCTTCGGCGTGACGGTGCCGAACCGGAGCCCGGAAGTCGTGGACGAGATCCCGGTCCAGCCGGTCCAGAATCTGTTCGCGGGACGGACCGCCACGGTGGATGCGGCCGCCTGGTTCCACGACCCCGACGGCGACGCTCTCGGCTACACCGCCACTTCGTCGAGAACCGATGTTGCGGCGGTCGCGGTATCGGAAGCGGAGATCGCGATCCGGGCGCTGGCCCCCGGGGTCACGACGGTCACGGTGCGCGCAAGCGACGTGGAGGGCGCAAGCGCGGAGCGGGGGTTCCGGGTGACCGTGCCGAACCGGGCCCCGGAGCCGGTGGGGACGATGTCGCCGCTGACGCTGGCCGTGGGCGACACGGTGACCCTGGACGCGTCCGCCTACTTCACGGATCCGGACGAAGAGAGCCTTTCTTTCACGGCCGTTTCGTCCGACGCCCGGGTGGCCGGCGTCTCGGCGGCGGGAGATTCCGTCGCGGTGACCGCGGTCACGAAGGGACTTGCGACCGTGACGGTCACCGCCCGCGACGCGCAAGGGGCCGCGGCGCGGCAGACGTTCCGGGTGACCGTGCCCAACCGGGCCCCGGAGCCGTCGGGGACCATTCCGTCACGGACGCTGACCGTCGGCGACACGGTGGCGTTGGACGTTTCCGCCTACTTTGCGGACGCCGACGGCGACACGCTCTCCTGGTCGGCGGCCTCGTCGAACGCCGCGGTGGCCGCGGTCTCCGCGTCCGGCAACGTCGTGACCGTGCGGGCGGTCGCGCCCGGCGACGCCACCGTCACGATCACGGCCAGCGATCCGGAAGGTCTCAGCGCTTCCTCCACGTTCGGCGTGAGCGTGATTGAGCGTGATGACGTCTATCGCTCCTGGGGGGGCTGCGCGGGGATGCCGCGGCTCACGAGGATCTCCAACTCCGATCCGGTCGCTGCGGCCGCCCCCGCCGCGAGCCCGGCCGAGGCAACGGCCCGGACGGGATCGCCGGACGATGAACCGCGCAGAACGCCGCGCAGCCGACCGCTCTCCGGATCGCGCAGGATCGCCATGGGCCGGTCGGTGGCTCGGTCCATCGTGGTCGACCCCGCGGGGCCGGACAGCGTGATGCTCGCCAGGCGGCCGACCCACTCGGCCGGCGCGGGCATCGCGATGACGAAGGCTGACCCGCCATCGCCGTCGACCGTTTCCTCCATGTCGAAGCTCAGCGAGAACAACTCGTCGCCGGTCTCCGCGCGTCCCGTGAGTTCGTACTCGCCGGCGGAGGGTGGCACGGAGGACGGCACGGAGGGCGGGGCGTCCAGCACGAAGGCGGGCTCGAGGAAGGGCTCGCCCCGCGCGTCGGCGCCGCCCCAGAGCAGGAGCGTCCTCGTGGGAGGCCCCGCGGGAACGGGAGCGCGGGCGGACGCGACGGTGGACGCGACGGTGGACGCGCTGGCGCCCGTTTCGGTCCCGAGCCGGTAGTTCAGGGCCTTCGTGAACCCGTAGCCGCTGATCCAGTGCGGGGGGCCGCAGTATGACATGATGTCCGCCGCATGAGGCGTGACCAGGGCCCCGCCGCCGCGGAAATCGTAGCCCCGGTTGCCGACCGTCCCGTCCGGCTGCGGAAACGCGGGATCCGGGCCGCCGGCGCCGCCGCACGGCGCGTGGCGGAGACTCAGGTTGTGCCCGATTTCATGGCTGATCACGAAGGGGTCGGCCACGCTGAAGTTGTAGGCACCGCCGATGCTGGCGATCCCCGACTGCCCGCCGATGACGTATGCGGGCATGATGCCCATGTACCGGCCCACTCTGCCCTCCAGCGTCCAGGCCAGGGCGGTTTCGCGGAAGAGGGTGAACACGTCCGTCGTCGAGGTCAGGATGGGCGCGTGGGCCTTCACGTCGAGGTCCCGGACCGGGAGCAGCGTCCGCGTATGCCACAGCATTTCGTGACCCTGGGGATCCGCGGCCATTCCCTCGGCGATGTCGACGATGGACAGGTCGGAACCCTCCGCCCACACGAACGGAACGACGGTGAGGTCGAGGGTGGGCACGGCTTCCACGCGGACCCTTGCACGGCCCGTCCCGGGGATGCGCGGCGCCACTCCCAGACCGGGGTCCAGCGTGTCGGCGGGGTCGACCTCGACGACGAACTCCAGTCCCGGCTGTATGACGGATCCCGGGATCTCGATGTTCGCCGACTTCTCGAGCGCGCCTTCGGCCTCCTCCACGTCGGTGGGGATGGGGGTCCCGGAGCCGGGGATATCGGCGACGTACGTCTCAACGCCGTCGACGTAGAATGTCGCCCGCATCGGCGGGAGGCCCTCGCTCGTGCTGCTGGAAGCCGTCACGAAGACGCGCAGCAGCGCCGCTTCGCCCGCGACGAGGGGGACGGGAAACGCCGACGACTGCACGGCCTGCGTCAAGTACGCCCCCGAGCCGCGCGCCGCCTCGCACTGCCGCACCTGCGCGAACTGAAGTTGGGACACCCACGCCTGGAAATCGGCGTCGGCGAGCGCGCAGAGTTCCGTCCCGTTCAGCAGGAGTTCCCGCAGCCCGGTCAGAGCCGTCAAGCTCGCGGGCAGCGGCCCGGACAGTCCCGGGTTGTTCGTCAGGTGGAGCTGTGTGAGCGAGGCGAGATCACCGAGTTCCGCCGGCAGCGGGCCCGTCAGCCGGTTTCCGACGACCGACAGGAGACGCAAGCGGGGCAGAGAGCCAAGCTCCGCCGGGATGGGTCCCTCCAGGTCGTTGTTGTAGAGGTAGAGCCCCATGAGGTTGGGCAGGCGGCCCAGTTCCGGCGGAATCGGTCCCGTCAGGTCGTTGTCGAAGAGGTATAGCCAGGCGAGGTTGGACAGGTCGCCCAGCTCGGACGGAATCGGTCCCGTCAGGTCGTTGCCGATGAGCAACAGAGTCGTCAGCCCGGACAGGCCGCCCAGTTGGGGCGGAATCGGCCCCGTGAGGTCGTTGGAGCTGAGGGCCAGCACTCTCAGGCCGGAGAGGTTGCCCAGTTCGGGCGGGATCGGCCCGGTCACGTCATTCGACGTAAGGTCCAGCACTACCAGGCGGGAGAGGCCGCCCAGCTCGGAGGGAATCGCTCCCGTGAGGTCGTTGGACCTGAGGTCCAGCACGTTCAGGCGGGAGAGGCCGCCCAGTTCGGGTGGGATCGCTCCCGCCAGATCGTTGGAGCTGAGATTCAGCGTCGTCAGGCGGGAGAGGTTGCCCAGTCCGGGGGGGATCGCTCCGCTCAGGTCGTTGAACGCGAGGTCCAGCACCACGAGGTAGGAGAGGCCGCCCAGTCCGGGCGGAATCGGCCCCGTCAGGCCGTTGGAGCCCAGCTCCAGCGTCGTGAGGCCGGACAGGCCGCCCAGCTCCGCCGGGATGGACCCCGTCAGGTTGTTGCCCCGCAGGTCCAGCCGGGCCAGACCGGAAAGGCCGCCCAGCTCCGCCGGAATCAGTCCCGTCAGGTTGTTGGAGGCGAGAGACAGCGCGACCACGCGGCCATCGGCGTCCAGCGTCACCCCCGCCCATTCGTGGAGCGGCCGGTCGGACAGCCAGTTTGCATTGTCGGTCCAGCGGGCGCCGCCGGTCGCCTCGTACAGCAGCGCCAGGATCTCCCGGTCGGCGAGGGCCGAGCACTCCGCGCCCGAGCCCTCGTGCGACGGAATCGCGCCCAGCCATTCGCCGAACGTCGGGTCCGGCGAGATGCAGAGACCGGTGTCCGCGTAGTGAAGTTCGCGCAGGGAGAGCGCGGACAGCGACAGCGGCAGCGGACCCCCCAGGCCGGGGTTCCCGCCGATCCTGAGCGACCTCAGGCTGCCGAGCTCCGCCAGCCGCGCGGGGACGCGGCCGATCATCCCGTTGTTCGAAAGGTCGACGCCCACCACCCGCCCGAGCGCGTCGGTCTCGACGCCGTGCCATTCGCTCAACGGGCCGTCGACGAGCCACCCCTCCGAGCGGGTCCAGTCCGTTCCGCCGCCGGCCTCGTACAGCGACGTGAGCACGGCTCTGTCGCGCGCATCGCAGAGCGGGCCCACGTAGACCTCGAGGCCCGTTAGCCAGGCCCGGAAATCCGCCGACCCGGAGACGCAGAGGCCGTCGTTGCTCTCGAAGTGCAGCGTCTGAAACCGCTCAAGCTCCAGGAATCCCGGCGGGATCGACCCGGAGAGCTGGTTCCTCTCGAGCCCCAGCCTCCTGAGGTTGCGCAGGTGGCCCAGCTCGGCCGGTACGGGTCCGGTGAGGTCGTTCCGGCGCAGCCGAAGGACCTCGAGACTGCCCAGCGCGCCCAGCTCCGGAGGAATCCCTCCCGTAAGGTCGTTTACGCCGAGGATCAGGGTCTTCAGGCTGGCCAGCCGGCCCAGTTCGGGCGGGATCGGCCCCGCCAGCTTGTTACGCTCGAGCTCGAGCGTCTCCAGGCGCGTCAGGCGGCCGAGTGCCGGTGGGATCGACCCCGCCAGGTTGCTCGCCGAGAGCCGCACGGCGGTGACGCGGCCGTCCGAACCGGTCGTCACGCCGTGCCATTCCCCTATCGGGCGATCCGACAGCCAGCCCCTGTTTTCGAGCCATCCCGCACCGTCGGTGGCTTCGTAGAGCGTGACCAGCACGGCCCGGTCCGCGTCGCCCACCGTGATCTCGGCCGTCGCCGACACGGCCCCCGATGACGCGGTAATCGTCGCCGCGCCTGCCGCGATCGCCGTCACCAGGCCGGACGCGCTCACCGCCGCCACGGCCTCGTCGCTCGACGCCCACGAGAACTCGGCGTCCTGCACCTGGTGGCCGTTCGCATCCAGCGCCTCGGCCGCCAGGCGCAGCGTGTGGCCAGGCGCAATTGCCGCCTCCGCTGGCGACACCGTGACCGAACCGGCCATCTGGGCCACGGTCACCGCCGCGCTCCCCGATCCGGAGCCCGCCGTGGCCGTGATCGTAGCCGTCCCGTTGCTCACTGCCGTGGCGAGGCCGGACGCGTTCACCGTCGCCACTCCGGGGCTGCCGGATGTCCAGGTGACCGCGGCCCCCGCCATCACCTGCCCGTTCTGGTCGCGGACCTCCGCCGCGAGTTGCACCGTCGCGTCCAGGGCGGTCAACTCGGCCGTGCTCGGGCTGACCGTGACCGTCGTCGCCCGCGGGGGATCCGGGGGCGGAGGGGGCGGAGGCGGAGGCACGGGATCCGTGGTCGAGTCGCCGCATCCCACCAGCCAGCCCAAACCCCCCAGGACAGCTCCCAGAACGAGCACTCGATGAACGTTCATGTCGACTCCAGACAGATGATTCCCTTAGCCGTTTCCGTGCGCCCCTCGGGCAAGTGGTAATGGGACGGCCGCGCGGACGCAGCGCCACGTCGGGACGCCCGGTGGTGTCAAGGCTGCGCGCCGCCTCGGCGGTGTCAGGATCGTTCAGCGTGTCCTGGGCCTGGTGGAGGTCTTCCCCGTCTGCCGGGGGGCGTAAACGACGAAGCAGGCCCTGGAACGGATCAGCTCCAGGACCCCGGCCAGACTCGCCCGATCCAGCGGCGGCACGCAGTAGTGCTCGCCCGGCCGGATCGGGCCCGCGGTGTTGAATCGGCGCATGGCCCGAACGTCGCCCCGCCCGCTTGGGGGCGCAATCAGCGCGGGATCGCGGGCGGGACGTTCAGTCGGGACGGCCCGCGGGGCGCCCCAGGCGGACCCGGTTCGCGGCCGGGGCGTCGGCGAGCGCCCTCACGCGGTCGGCGTCCGCGGCGTCCCAAGCGTCCACGGCGTCCGCTCCCCTCGAGACTCCGCTCGAGGGATCGACTCCGCCGGCGGCGTCGGCGCTGATCTCCTCGCCGGATATCTCCACCCAGTCGAACAGGGCCGTGAAGCCGATGTCGGCCCGATTCACCAGCCAGAGGTCCACGACGCCATCCAGGATGTCGCCCAGGCGAATGCCGGCCAGGGTGGCGTCCAGGTCGACCCTGAAGAGCTGGTGGCCCGCGCCTGCCTCGAACACGAAGAAGCCGTCCTCCGTCTCATGCGCCAGCCGGATGTGATCGTACGAATTCGGCGCCGCCGAGATGGACCGCGAATAGCCGGACAGGTCGTCCACCGTGAGCCAGGTGTTCTGCGCGGCATCGAAGACCGCGAACTCGTAGTTCTCGGTCGAGGACATGGGCAGCAGGAGCCGAACGGCGAGGAACCGGCCGTGGCACGTTCCTTCCCTCGCGCATGCGGACGATAACAGAAGGGGCCCCGCGAACTCGCGGAGCCCCTTCCGTACAACGGGCCGGTCAGCGTCGCCGAGGCGACGCGATCAGCCTCCGGTCAACTGTCCGCCGCGTTGATCGTGATCGTGGCGGGCACCTGATCAGCGGCCGTTCCGACCGTGATCGTTCCGGAACTGGCGCCAGTCGACGCATCCACGCTGACATCGGCCGTTCCCGACGTGGCGCCGGGCTCGATGGTGACAGTAACGGTGCTAACGGTGATTCCAGTCGCTGCTGCACCCTCGCCATCCTGGAACGACACCGAGACGGTTCGAGCACTTCCTCCGTCCGTTGCCGATGGGATCGCGTTGGCCAGCGTCGCCGTGAGCGTGACCGTAGTGGCGGCATCGCCGACCGAGATGTCATGGTCGGCCACTGTCAGCAGCACGTCATTGTCGAGCACCGTCACCGGGACGGAACCCGTAACGCCGCTGTAGCCTCCGCCTGACCCCGTCAGCGTCAGTGTCGCCGCTTCGTTCATCGCGTCTTCGGAACTGGGAACCGGCGGAGTAGCGGCGTCGTCGCCCCGGTGGTCCTCGACACCGTTCACCGTGACGGTCTGTGCGACATTCCACACCGTCGGCGTCGCAGCCCCGTCGTCGGTGGCCGCGGAAGCTTCAGCGTCCGTCGGCGCGAAGATGAACGTGCTGTCCGTCGTCGTGGCGTTGTCGCCATGTCCGGTAATGGTGACCGTCACCAGACCCGCCGGCTGCGCGTCGAGCATCACGTCGAAGGTGCCGGCCTGCGTATGACTGGTAGCGCCGATCGTGACGGCGGTGGCGTCTTCGCTGACCCGCAGGGCGCCCATGGCATCCAGCGTGTTGGCACCTCCGTCCTCTGCGGTGATCGTCATGCCGACACCCCAGTTGATGGAGAAGCTGCCGGCCGCATACTGGGCCATATTCGCTCCTTCATCGTCACCGCTGGCGTCAACGGCCACGTCCATCACCTCGAGGACGAAGCAGAGTTCCTCCATCCCTCCGCCGGCCGCCGGCCGCTTGATCGTGAAGGACTCCTCGAAGTCGATCCTCTTCGAGTCGTTCTCGATGTCCTTCGTGCCGACACGCGAGGACGGGAGCATCTCGTCCGCGGTGTCCTCTCCGGCGCAGACGGCCGTCGAGCCGTTATTGGCGAAGACCATCAGCAGCGCCTCGTCGATCACGTTCGCGTCCCTGATCGAGCCGCTGACCGTGACCGTGACGCGGTCGGACGAGCCAGCGCTGACCGCGCCCGGACCGGAGCCAGCGGTGAACGAGGGGGCCTTCGTGTCGCGCACGAACTGGAAGACTGCCGTGTTCCAGTTGGTCGGCTGGGCGGCATCGCCTACGAGTCCCCGCACGGAATGTGAACCATCGTCCAAGGCGCCGACGTTCAGTGTGACATCTTCGTCGGTGTTGGACGCCGAGACATTGGAGCCGCCGGAGCGCCACGCGCCGCTGAAGAAGCGCTGGCCGACGAGCCGGCTGAAGCCGCTGCCGTCTTCGCCCGTCTCGAGTGCCGGATCCTCAGCCTCGAACGTGAGCATGTCCGTGCTCATGACGAGCGTTTCATCCGGCCTGAGGCGGTCGACTTCCGGCGGCGTGTGGTCGACGCCGAATGCACCCGCCGTCTGGATCCGCGCGGTGCTGCCGCCGAGCCAGGTCGAGTTGCCGATCGCGTCCTGCAGCGCCTGCAACTCGGCGACGTAGCAGTCGAGGCCCCCGTCGTCGGTCAGTTCGCTCTCCGCATCGTCCTCGGGCAGCTCACTGATGTTGCGCACGTCGTCCATTCCCTCGCCGGGCACGAACGCCGTGCCCCTCGAGGCGGCGTCCGTGTTGGCGGAGACGGAGCAATCGCCCACCGCGATGGTCTCGTCGACGCCACCCACGCCCATCTCCTCAACGGCCGATATGACCAGGCGCGGCGTCGTCCTTGAATTCGCCGACAGGTAGATGCCGTCGATGGGGATGCTCGCGCGGGCGCCGCTAGCGCCAAACGGCCCACTGGCCACGACCGCCGATGTCGCGTCGTCGGCATTGATGCGCGGAGCCCGGAAGTCGAAGTGGTACGGGCCTGACGGCGTCGTCGCGAACTCGCCGCTGACGTCGAGCCCATCGGGGTTCTTGATGAGACCGGTGACCTCGACCCAGTGCTCGGTCTCGCCCGGCATATTCTCCACGGCGCTGTTGCCGGTCCGTGAGTGGGCCGTGCTGACCGACCAGGTGAACGGCGCCTCGTCGTCGATCGGGTAGAAAGGTCCGCCCGCCGGATTCCGGAAGGAGATCTTTGCACCTTCGACCTCACTCGGAGTTGGCCGCGCCGTGTCCGTGAGCTTGGTGCCGAGCTGCAGCTCCCCGACCACCGTGCCGCTGTAGGAAACCGGGCAGGCGTGGAAGCTGTTCAGGTTGCCCTCGGCCGTGGAAGGCCCGCCGTAGAACGTGAGACCCTCCGTGGCGTCCGACACCACGGACATCGCGCCGGCCTCGTGGGCGATGACCACGAACCCGCTGTTCTTCAGGGTGATCGGCTGCGTGGCCACGACGCTGCGGGTCTTGCCCTCGTCCGTCGTGAGGAACGCGCCGAGCGCGTAGTCGCCGTTGGCGTAGGTGGGATCGAGCTGCATCCCCATGCATGCGCCGCTGACGGCGTCCGTGTCGAGGAAGCAGTCCACCTCGATCTGTCCGCCCGACTGGGCGAGACCCGCCATCGGGTCCGCGTCGGCCGACGTGCCGCGGCACTGGATCGTCTCATCGCCCAGCGTGAGCGCGATCGCCGTCACGGTCTCGTCGTTCGGCTGCACGTCGAGGATGACCGAGATGTTGCCCGACACGTTGGTCGGGTTGATCGACTTCGACCGATCCTCGACATCTCGGAGGCCGAAGATCGCGACCGTGGCTTCCTTGATCCCGCTCTGGCCCACCGTGACGTTGAAGCCCTGGTTGGCCTGCAAACCGGCCGGGTCGGCCGCCGTGATAGTGACAACGGCACTTCCGCGCGCGACACCCGTTACCGTCGCGGTCGCGCCATCAAGGCTGACCGTGGCGGCGGCGGGGTTCGACGAAGTACCGGTGTACGTTAGCGCGTCGCCGTCGGGGTCACTGAAGTAGCCCGCGACGGGAACGGTGGCCGTGCCAGCCACGTCGACGTTGTGCGCCGGAATCGTGCCGACTGCCACGGGCGCCCGGTTCGCCACCGGAGGCGGCGGCGGTGGGGGCGGCGGCGGCGGAGGCGGCGGCGGAATGACCGGCGGTGGAATGGTGATGGGCGGAATGTCCGGGAACGGCGGGGTGACGACCTCTACGGTGTCACCGCAAGCGCCGATGGTCAGGACCGCCCCGACCGTCAACAGCCTTTTGGTACCCTTTCTCATTCTTCACTCCTCCTCAAGATGGAGTCCTTCGGGTGTATGGCCGACTCGATCGATCAACGTACCACCGCCGACGAACGATGCACCACACCCCAGCCCACAAATCGGGCTGAACATACCCACGCTCTCACAGGGTGGCAAGAGCGCCGGAAGCCGTAAAAACGCCGTGTTTTCGTCGATGTTTCCTTCGGTCGAACAAGTCCGTGAAACCGTCGCTTCGGATCACGTTCTTCCGGGGGGATTCGAGGCAGGCCCCACCACACTCTCCACACCCAATCCCCCGCGTAACCTGGAGTATGGCACCGATCGCCGCCTGCCGTCAAGGTTTTGAACCGTCGAGCGTTGCTGCGCCGTGTCCGGATACGGACGCTGGTACGGGCGCTGGTACGGACGCTGATACCGGGCCCTACCCCTCTCATATGGCCAGGGTTCCCCTCGGCTTCGGACTCGATTTCGGACTCGATTTCGGACTCGATTTCCGGCTCGCCTTCCGGCTCGATTCCGGGAGGAGCGGCGCGAGGTGGCGGCCGGTGTGGCTGGCGGGCGTCGCGGCCACGAGTTCCGGGGGGCCCTCGGCCACGACGAGGCCGCCGCCCGCCCCCCCCTCCGGGCCCATGTCGATGACCCAGTCGGCCGTCTTCACGACGTCCATGTGGTGTTCGATGACGATGATCGTGTTGCCGCGGTCGGCGAGCCGGTGGAGGACGCGCAGCAGGAGGCGCACGTCCTCGAAGTGGAGGCCGGTCGTGGGCTCGTCGAGAATGTAGACGGTGCGGCCGGTGCTCGTCTTGGCGAGTTCGGTGGCGAGCTTCACGCGCTGGGCCTCGCCGCCGGACAGCGTGGTGGCGGGCTGGCCCAGCGTCACGTAGCCGAGGCCGACGTCGGAGAGGGTGCCCAGGCGGCGCTTGACCGAGGGCACGGCGTCGAAGAACTCGAGCGCCTCGTCCACGCTCATCGCGAGCACGTCGGCGATGCTGCGCCCGCGGTAGAGGACCTCGAGCGTCTCGCGGTTGTAGCGGCGCCCCCGGCAGATGTCGCAGGGCACGTACACGTCGGGCAGGAAGTGCATCTCGATCTTCACGAGGCCGTCGCCGCGGCAGGGTTCGCAGCGCCCGCCCTTGACGTTGAAGCTGAACCGCCCCGGCGCGTAGCCGCGGATGTTCGACTCGGGCAGGCGGGCGAAGAGGTCGCGGATGGGGGTGAAGAGACCGGTATAGGTGGCCGGGTTCGAGCGCGGGGTGCGGCCGATGGGGCTCTGGTCGACGTCGATGACCTTGTCGAAGAGGTCGATGCCCTCGATCGCCTCGTGCGCGCCGGGGACGAGCTTCGAGCGGTAGATCTCGCGGGCGAGGCGGCGGTAGAGGATCTGCTCGACGAGGGTGGACTTGCCGGAGCCGGACACGCCGGTGACGCAGATGAAGGTTCCGAGCGGGAACTCGACATCGATCGCCCGCAGGTTGTGCTCGCGGGCGCCGCGCACGACGAGGCGGCCGTTGTCGGGCGGGCGGCGGCGTGCGGGGACGGCGATCTCGCGCTCGCCCCGGAGGTAGGCGGCGGTGAGCGAGCGTTCGTCGGCCAGGAGCCGGTCGATGTCGCCGGAGACGACGACTTCCCCGCCCTCGCGCCCGGCGCCGGGCCCCATGTCGACGATGTGGTCGGCGCGGCGGATGGTGAGTTCGTCGTGCTCGACGACGAGGACGGTGTTTCCGAGGTCGCGCAGGGCGCCGAGCGTCTGCAGGAGCTTGCGGTTGTCGCGCGGGTGGAGGCCGATGCTGGGTTCGTCGAGCACGTAGAGGACGCCGACGAGGCGGCTCCCGATCTGGGTGGCGAGGCGGATGCGCTGGGCCTCGCCGCCCGAGAGGGTGCCGGCGGAGCGCGCCAGGGTGAGGTAGCCGAGCCCCACGTGGTCGAGGAACTCGAGCCGCTCGACGACTTCCTTGAGGATGGGGACGCGGATCTCGGCCGCCTGGCCGCCGGTGGCGCGGGCGTCGTCGAGCCAGCCGCCGAGGAGGGGGCGGAGTTCGGCCACGGACTGCGCGGTGAGGGCGGGGAGGGAGAGCCCCTCCAGCGTGACGGCCCGGCTCTCGGGGCGCAGGCGGCCGCCCTCGCAGGCGAGACAGGTGGAGAGCGTCATGTACTCCTCGAGCGAGAGGCGCACGCGCTCGCTCGTCGTCTCGTGGTAGCGGCGCAGGGTGGCGGCGACGGCCCCCTCCCAGCCGACATCGGTGTCGCCGTAGAGGATCGCCTCCTGCTGGTCCGCGTTCAGCTCGCCCCAGACGGTGTTGAGGTCGAAGTCGAGCTTGCGGGCGAGGCGCGCGAGGGCGTGGCGGCGGGAACCATGACTCGGCGCCCCCAGGGGAAGGAGGACGCCCTCCAGGATGGAGATGCGGTCGCCGCCCACGATGAGGTCGGCGTTGGGGACGCGCTGGGAGCCGAGCCCGTCGCACTCCTGGCAGGCGCCGAAGGGGGAGTTGAAGGAGAACTGCCGGGGCTCGAGTTCCGGCATGCCGAGACCGCACGCCGGACAGGCGTAGCGCTCGCTGAACAGGTGCCGCGTCTCCCCGCCGTCGTCGGTGCTCTCGCCGGCGGCCCCGTCGAGGGCGACCTCGACGACGCCGTCGGCCATGCGGAGGGCGGTCGCCACGGAGTCCGCCAGGCGCTCGCGGTCGGAGGCGCGCACGACGAGCCGGTCCACGACGACCGAGATGTCGTGGTTGCGGCGCCGGTTCAGCAGCGGCGGGTCGGAGAGGTCGACGAGTTCGCCGTCCACGCGCGCGCGCACGAAACCTTCACTGAGTGTGCGCTCGAACAGGTCGCGGAACTCGCCCTTGCGTCCCCGGACGAGCGGGGCGCGGACCTCGATGCGGGCGCCGTCGGGCCAGCCGAGGATCTGCAGCGCGATCTCCGAGGGCGACTGCGGGCGCACGGGGCGGCCGCACGAGGGACAGTGGGGGGTGCCGGCGCGGGCCCACAGAAGCCGCAGGTAGTCGTAGATCTCGGTGACGGTGCCGACGGTGGAGCGCGGGTTGCCGCCGGCGGTGCGCTGCTCGATCGCGATCGCGGGCGAGAGTCCCTCGATGACGTCGACGTCGGGCTTCTCCATGACGCCGAGGAACTGCCGGGCGTAGGCGGAGAGGGATTCGACGTAGCGGCGCTGCCCCTCCGCGTAGATGGTGTCGAAGGCGAGCGAGGACTTGCCGGAGCCGGAGAGCCCGGTGACGACGATGAGCCGGTCGCGCGGCAGCTCGACGTCGACGTCGCGGAGGTTGTGCTCCCGCGCCCCCCGCACGATGAGAGCGTTCGAGTCGGAGTCGGTTGAGCCGGCGCCGGTCGGGTTCGAGTTCTTCATAGCCGGGGATCGTAGACGCCCCCGCCGCCCCCGCGCCAGCTTGGAAGCCCGGTGCGGCGACCCTTCTCCTCTCGCTTGCTCCGCCAAGGCCGGGCGCGCGAGCTTGGTTCGGCTTGAAGCAAGATGTGCGTCGACCAGGAACGCCGCGCGGCAACGACAACGTAGAGGGGCCCCTCGACCATGAGCGACCACGCCCACATCGAGCGCATCCGGATCCAAGGCTTCCGGTCGCTGGCCGATGTCGACCTGTCGCCGGGAGCAGGCGCGAACGTACTGATCGGCGCGAACGGCTCCGGAAAATCCAACTTCGTGAAGTTCTTCAGCATGCTGAGCTGGATGCTGAAGTCGCGGCAGCTGGCGGAGTTCGTCGGCGTGGAGGGCGGCGCGGACGACCAGTTGCACGGAGGGAACGACACTACGGCGCGCCTGGACGCGGAAATCGCGATACGCACGTCCACCGGGCGGAACGACTACCGGTTCAAGCTGGCCTTCGCCCATCCCGACCAGTTGCTGTTCGTCGACGAGGCATTTCGCTACAGCCGTGACGATCTTGAGGGCAACCCGCCATGGAATTCCCTGGGCAGCGGGCACCGGGAAGCCCTCATCGTCGATACGGGGTACGCGAACGGCCAGGAACCGGTGTCAGAGGTCCGCGCGCGAACCGCGCGCACGGTGACTCATCTGCTGAGGGACTGCGCCGCCTATCAGTTCCACAACACCGGCGCGACCTCGCAATTCAAGAAGAACTGGGACGCCGAGGATCACGCATACATGCGAGCCGATGGGGGCAACCTGCCAGCAATACTGTACCGGCTGGAGCAGGAAGATCTGCGCCGATACGACGTCATCTGCCGTCACATTCGGCGCGTACTGCCCGGCTTCGACCGGTTCGAGATCGAGGAGCAATACGGGAAGGTCGCCCTGCGCTGGCGATCCAGGCATTCTGACAAGACCTACGGCGCGCACCTCACATCGGACGGCTCGCTGCGTTTCTTCGCTCTCGTGACGTTGCTGAACCTTCCCGCGGAAATGCTTCCGGGCGTGCTGCTCCTCGACGAACCGGAACTCGGCCTGCATCCGAAGGCGGTCGCACTCGTGGGCGACATGATCCTCGCGCTGGCCGAGAGTCGGCAGGTCATCGTGGCGACGCAGTCGCCCCTCCTCGTCGATGCGTTCGAGCTCGATCAAATCTTCGTACTGGAACTGGACGACGGGCGGACGGTGTTGCGCCCGCAGGACGCGAACCAGCTCCGCGAATGGCTTGACGATTACACGCTGGGAGAACTCTGGCAGAAGAACCTGCTCGGCGGACGGCCGTGACCCGATTGGCCATCTCCGTCGAGGGGCAAACGGAGGAGGAGTTTGTCAAGGACTCACTGGTGCCCCACCTCCAAGGCCGGGGCGTTTATGTCACGCCTGTCACCGTCGGCCGGGCGCGCGGCAGGGGGCAGGGCGGCGGCAACGTCTCAATAGGCCTGCTCGCACGGGAAATGCGGGCACTGCAGGCCAGTTTCGACGCCGTAACCTCCCTGGTGGACTTCTATGGGTTCAGAGGCAAGGGAGCCATGTCGCCCGACGACCTCCTTCGGGCGATCCGCGAGAGCATCGAACCATCCGACGAGCGATTCGTGTTCCCGTACGTCCAGATGCACGAGTTCGAGGGGCTGCTGTTCTCGAATGTGGACGCATTCGCGATCGTTCTCCCCAAAGCTCCGGTCGCGGATCTGAGATCCATCCGCTCCGAATTCGACACGCCGGAGGACATCAACGACAATCCCACGACAGCGCCGAGCAAACGAATCAAGCGGCTGATTCCGAGCTACCGGAAGCGATTGGACGGCCCTCCGCTGGCGGCTGAAATCGGGCTGAACAGGATCCGAAACGAATGCCCGAGATTCGACGCCTGGCTGCGCCGCCTCGAATCCCTCGGCGAGCCCGCAACCTGAGGGGGCAGCGTTACCGCTCTGCCGACCCGCCTGGCTGGAGACCTCATGATCCGGGAAGCACCAAAGAGCGGCCTTCATCTCCCGACCTTGGCCATCTCCGGGTTTCGGGGTATCCGGGAGCTTTCGATCAGCCGGCTCGGCCGCGTCACGCTACTCACCGGAAACAACGGCGTGGGGAAGACCACGGTCCTCGAGGCCGTCCGAGCGTTGGCGGCACCTGGCCGGCGGTGCCTTTCCCTGGGCCCGGGCGTATTGGAAGACGACAAGATCGCGGAATGGTGGAACGACGTTGAGCTGACCCCTGACGAGGACCAGGTCGTTGACGCCTTGAAGCTGGTGGCGAACTCGGTGGAGCGCGCGGCCGTGGTCCTGGAACCCGCTCGCCACCGACGGCGAGACGATCAGGTGATTGTGAGGTTCAAGGGCGACCCTGCGCCTGTTCCGTTGAAGAGTCTGGGGGACGGGGCCGTGCGAGTGTTCGCGGTAGCGTTGGCCTTGGCCAACAGCCGGGACGGATTCCTGGTGATCGACGAAGCCGAAAACGGCATCCACCACTCCCTGCAGAAGCGCTTCTGGTGCATGGTTCTGGAAACTGCGGAGGCCAACAACGTTCAGGTGCTGGCGACAACGCACAGCCGAGATTGCGTGGAAGGATTCGCCCGGGCGGTGACCGAATGTCAGCACATCGACGGTGCTCTTGCCCGGATCAACCGACAGAACGGAGAAACGTGGGCCGTCGAGTACTCCGAGAGGGACATGCGGATCGCCACGGAGCAGGGCATCGAGGTTCGGTGAGCGACGATGAGGCGGTCGCGCGGCAGTTCGACGTACCCCGCGCCAGCTTGCCGGTGCGGTGCGCGCGCGGGGGCCGGAGCGGCTACGTTGGTGTGGCGGGCCGTGGCGAGCGCCGGGATCCGGAGCCCGGTTGATGGCCCGTTGATGGCGCCGGGCATGTTTGGGGCGTCATGGTACTCCGGATGCGAGGGGGACGTTGCTGATCCGCAGATTCACACGTAACGACCGCGACGCGGCCCTGGTGGCCGCGGTCGTGCAGGCGCTCGATCCCCGCTTCGAGGCCATCGAGAACCGCCTCGACGCCGTGGACCGCCGCCTCGACCTCATCGAGAACCGCCTCGACGTCATGGATGGCCGCTTCGTGTCGATAGACCACCGTTTCGAGGCCATCGACAACCGCTTCGGGGCGATGGACGTGAAGTGGGAGGGCCGGTTCGTCGCTCTCTCCACCGAGATGTCCAAACTGCGGGTTGGCTACGCCGATGTTCGCGAGCACGTCGCCCGTCTGCATGAGAACGTCAACGCGCGGATGGATGGGTTCGAGGCGCGGCTGAACGAGATGGGCGAGGAGTTCGCCGCGCAGTTCGCCGCCCTCTCCGAGACCGTGGTGCACGGGTTCAGCCGGCCGGAGCCCGCCTGACGCCAGCGCTGTCCTCCTACTCGGGGATCACGCCTGTTACCTGGGGATCACGCGCGTGATGCGGCCGTTGGGGTCGACGAAGATCAGGGGGCCTCTCCAGATGTCGTCGCCGTAGGGAATCCTCGGGGCCGCCTCGAGGGCGCGCGCGAGGTCCGCGTCGGGCAGCCGGTAGGCTTCGGCGAACGTCGGATCGACTTCGTAGCCCAGATCCGCGAGCGACTGGATGGTGATCGCGCTCAGCGGTTCGCGCACCCCGAAGCGCTGGTAGGGCGACATGAGTTCCGGCGCGAGGACGGTGTCTCTCCAATGGCTGTTCCGCGTTCCCTGGCCGCCCCTGTTCTCCACGGGCACCTTTGCGCCGCGGTAGCCGGTGCCGCCCGCCTGGTCGAACGCCGCGATGGCCAGCGGGCCCGCGAAGTGGGTGTCCGGCTCCGACGTTGCCGAGGCGGGGTTCCGGAGCAGGTCGAGACGCTGCCAGATAATGCCGATGCCGAGCACATGACCCATCTCGTGGAGGATCACCTCCTCCAGGTCTCCGGTCGGGAGCCGGTCGAGGTCGGCGGCGTCCATCAAGATCCGGCCGTACAGGGGCAGGAAGTTCGCTTGACGGAGCCAGCAGGGCCCGGCGCGTCCCAAGGTCCCCAGCGGACCGTCGATTTCGACCACCGCCACCACGATCATCAGGTCGTCGATCGTCTCCACATGGCGCTGGAATAGCGGGTCGGCGCCGCACCCCAGCGTCCGGTTCAGCCACGCGTCGGGGAGGTCCGTCGGCGCCAGGATCGCCATCCATCGCTCCGCCGCCCGCCGGAACGCGGCCTCGTGGGCCGCGGTCATCGGGGTCGCGAACACGAGCTCGATGTCGAATGGCGTGGGGGGGTGCTCGACGGTGACCGAGAAGTATGAGACGGCGGCGGCCTCCTCGGGATCGGTCGCCGTCACGGTAACCAACACGACGCCGGCGGCGACCGCGCGGATCGTCAGTGTATCGGCGGCGACCGTGATCTCCACGACCTCGGGATTGGAGGAGGTTGCCGTGTAGATGAGCGGGTCGCCGTCCGGGTCCCGGAAGTGGGCGGAGACGTCCACCGATGCCGTCTCGCCCTCGGACAGCGTCTGGGCCGGGATCGCGTCTCGGGTCTCGGGGGGCCGGTTCGGCACCGTGACCTCGAAGCGCTGCTCCGCGGTCAGGCCTTCCGCGTCGGTGGCCGTCACCGTGATCGTCGCCAGTCCCTTCGCGAGCGCCGTGACCGTCACCGAGTCGCCCGACACGGAGACGGCGGCGACCGCGGTGTCCGATGAAGCCGCCGTATAGGTGAGGGAGTCCCCGTCCGGGTCGCGGAAGAACGGGGACACGACGACGGATTCCGTCTCGTCCACGGCGAGCGTCCGCGGAGGCAGCATGTCGACGGCCTCCGGCGCCCGGTTCGGCACCGTGACCTCGAAGCGCTGCTCCGCCCCGGCGCCGTCCGGATCGGTCGCGGTCACCGTCACGGTCGCGACGCCGGCGGCGATCGCGCGGATGGTCAGCGTGGCCCCGGAGACCGTGACCGTCGCGACCGCGGAATCGGACGAAGTCGCCGCGTAGGTGAGGGGGTCGCCGTCCGGGTCCCGGAAGTGAGCGGAGGCGTCCACCGTGGCCGTCTCGTCCTTGAACAGCGTCTGGGCCGGGATCGTGTCCCCGGCCGCGGGCGCCTGGTTCGGCACCGTGACCTCGAAGCTCTGCTGGGCGGCGAGACCCTGCGGATCGCGCGCGGTCACCGTGATCGTGCCGAGGCCCCTTGCAACGGCGGTGACCGTGACGGAACTGCCGGACACCGAAACGCCGACGATGCCCGCGTTCGAAGACGCCGCCGTGTAGGACAGGGCGTCCCCATCGGGGTCGCGGAAGTGGGCCGACACGTCCACGGTCGCCGTGTCGCCGACGGGCAGCGTGCGCGCGGGGATCGTCCCCACGGCCTCCGGGGCGCGGTTCGGCACGGGGGCGGGCCCCGTGACGTCCGGCTCCCCATCGCCGCAGGCCGCGAACCACACGACGGCGGCAGCGGCCAGTGCGGGTGCGCGCCGCGACCTCGCGCTCATGTGGACGAATCGCGGCGGGCGCCGGCGAGGAGGCCGACGGCCACGGTGATCGCGGTGCCGATGAGGACGAACCACGGCCAGGCGACGGCGGCCCGGGCCCCGATCCATATCGCCGTGACGGAACCGATCCCGAGCACGATCCCGAGCCGGGCCGAGCGGCTCGTGGCCCGGCGCGAGAAGCGGGCGAGCGCGAACGCCCCGAGCAGTCCGCCGTAGACGAGCGACGCGATTCCCAGCGACACCTCCACCGCCGTGCTCTCCTCGCTCAGGGGGATGAACCCGATCGCCGCCGCCACGAGCAGCACCGTCCACGCCACGGCCCCGATCCTCCCCACGCGCAGGATCCGCCGCTCGTCCGCCTCCGGATGGGCCGCCGCCCAGAAGTCGTAGGCCACCGTGGATGATAGTGCGTTGATCGAACTGGACAACGTAGACATGGCGGCCGCGAACACGCCCGCGATGAGCAGGCCGCGGACGCCGGCCGGAAGCGCTTCAACGATGAATCCGGCGAAGATCTCGTCGGCGCGCACGAAGGCGGCTCCGTCGTACCACGCCCAGAGGCCCAAGCCAACGAAGAGGAAAAGGGTGAACTGGAAGAGGACGGCGAAGCCGCTGCCGACGAGGGCGCGGCGGCTCGCGGCGAGGTCGCGGCAGGCGAGCAGGCGCTGGACGATGAGCTGGTCCGCGCCGTGCGAGCCCATGGAGAGGAAGGCGCCGCCGAGCAGGCCGGCCCACAGCGTGTAGGGTCGTCCGAAGTCGAGGGCGGGGTCGATGACGGTGAGCTTCCCGGCCTCGCCGGCGCGGGCGAGGATCTCGGGCCAGCCGCCGGGCACGGCGCCGCCGAGGACGACGAGGGCGATGAGCCCCCCGGCCACGTAGAGCGCCATCTGCGAGGCGTCGACCCAGACGACGGCGCGGATGCCGCCGATGAAGGTGTAGATGAAGGTGACGGCCCCGATGACGAGCACGGAGACGATGAGCGGCCACCCGGTGACGAGCGTGAGCGGAATCGCCGTCGCGAAGAGCCGCACGGAATCCGCGAGCAGGCGCGTGATCATGAAGATGCCGGAGGTCAGCCGCCGGGTCTCCGTCCCGAAGCGGGCCTCCAGCAACTCGTAGGCCGTGCGCAGCCGTCCCTCGCGATACGCCGGCAGCAGCCAGGAGGCGACCGCGATCCGGCCGAGCACGTAACCGGCCGCGATCTGCACGAAGGCGAGCGATCCGCCGTACGCGATGCCGGGGATGGAGAGGAAGGTGAGCGTGCTCGTCTCCGTCGCCACGACCGAAAGAAGGACGACGCCCCACGGCAGGTCGCGACGGCCGAGGAAATACTCCTCTCCCCCGCGCGCGCCCCTGCCGAGCCACGCCCCCCAGGCGGTGACCCCGCCGAGATAGACGACGAGGATCGCGAGGTCGAGAGAGGTCAGCGGTCGCGTCCCGGGGGCGCCGCCGGGTCGCCCGGGTCGCCCGGGTTGCCCGGCTCGCGGGGCCGGACCGCCTGGTCGCGGATCGACGTCGCGACGGCGTCGTGCACCGCGCGCCGCAGCGCGATGTGCTTGCGGTTGTCCCGGGTCGGGTTCACGCGGTTCGTGAGCAGGATGACGAAGAGGTCGAGTTCCGGGTCCACCCAGAAGCTCGTGCCGGTGAAGCCGGTGTGCCCGAACGCGCCTTCACCGAAGTAGTCCCCCGCCGACGAGCGCCCGGAAGGGGTGTCCCAGCCCAGCGCCCGGCTCGAGGCGGGGGCGGCCCGCGCCGTGAACCGCGCGACGGTCTCCGGCGAGGGGGAGTCGAGACGGGCGGCGAAGGAACGGGTGTAGGGCCCCGGCGGCGGGCGGTCGGCGGGCGCCAGACCCCGCCCTGCGCGCGCGGCGGCGAGGATCCAGGCGGCGAACTTCGAGAGGTCCCGGGCCGACGAGAAGAGTCCCGCGTGTCCCGCCACGCCCTCCAGCGCGTGGGCGTTCTCATCGTGCACTTCCCCGTGCACGTGCCGGTGCCGGTAGACGGTGTCCACCTCGGTCGGAGCCGTCCGGCCGTACAGCGAGCGGGGCGGCTCGAACCAGGTCTCCGTCATCCTCAGCGGACGGAAGACGGACTCATGCAGGTAGTAGTCCAGGGGCTGTCCTGTGATCTCCTCTATCAGGAACCCCAGCGTCATGAACCCGATATCGGAATAGACCGTCGGGTCCCCGTCTTCCCCTGGCTCGTAGTCGGGCTCGAGGGTGGCGATCGCGTCGCGGTACTCCCCTTCTCCCCGGAGGGTGCGCCAGTAGGGACGGAAGGGCGGCAGGCCCCCCTGGTGGGTCAACAGGTGGCGGACCGTGACGTCGCGCTTCCACCCCTGCGACCACTCCGGCAGGTGCTCGCCGATAGGGGTGTCGAGGGAGAGATCGCCGCGGTCGATGAGTTGCATCACGCCCGTCGTCGTGGCGACCACCTTCGTGAGCGACGCGAGGTCGTACAGGCTCGAGTCCGTCGCGGCGGCCCCGGCCGGGAGCGTGGCGAGCGTGGCGGACGACGCCCAGTCGAGGGTTCCGTAGCCCCGCAGCCGGACGACGCGGTCCCCCCGCCCCGCGGCGAGCACCGCGCCGGGGGTCGCCCCGTCCCGGATCGCCGCAGCGATGATCCGGTCCACGCGGGCGAGGGAATCTCCATCCATCCCCACGTTCGCGGGCCACTCCTCCCGCGCGAGCCGCATGCGCCCGCCTGCGAGCGGCGGACCCTGTTCCCCTTCCGGACTACCACCGCTGACCAGGCCATCGCCGAGCGCGTGACGGGGCGGGAGGGAGATGGGCAGGCGGCCCGAAATCGGCGCGCCGAGGAGGGCGCGCGCGGCCGCTTCCTGCGAGGCGTCCGCCCCGCCCCACGCGATGAGGTACGTCTCCGCGTCCGGCACGGAGTTGAGCAGGTAGGGACTCCCGAAGGAGACGAGCACGGGGGTTCGGCCGGCAGCGTCGAGGCGGTCGAAGAAGCCTCGGACCTCTTCCGGGAGGTCGGTGGAATCCGAGGCCGCGCCGGGACGCACATAAGCGGAGAAGATGACGGCGTCGACGGAGCGGGCGCGGCGGAGGAGCGATTCGTAGGTGTCGGGGTGCGTGTCGGCCCCGATCCGGGCCCGGCGGACGCGCACGGCCCGGCCGAGTTCGCGGTTGAAGACGCGTCCGGCGGCGAGGTCGTTCGCCCCGGCGAAGGTCACGGACAGGACGGAACGCGACCCGCGGCGGTCGAGGGGCACCGCGCCGGCCTCGTTGCGCACGAGCGTGATGGAGCGCGCGGCGACTCCGCGGGCGAAGGACTCGTGCCACTGGGTGCCGACGAGCCGGGGGAGGGCGTCGGGGTCGATCTGCGCGCCTTCGTGCAGGCGGGCCCGCGCCTTCAACTCCAGGACGCGCCGGGCGGAGGCCTCGATGCGCCCGGCGGTGAGCCGGCCGGAGCGGACGGCGCCGACGACGGCCGCGATGGCCCGCAGCGGCTCGCGCGGCATGAGCAGGACGTCGCTCCCCGCTTCCAGCGAGCGGATTGCGGCTTCGCTGGCCCCGTAGTCGTCGGCGATGGCGGCCATGTCGAGCGCGTCGGTGAAGAGGACGCCGTCGAAGCCCAGGTCGTCGCGCAGCATGTCCGTCATGAAGTACGGCGAGAGTGTGGCGGGCGGGGCGCCGGCGCCGAGGATGCCGGGGGCCGCGACGTGGGCCGTCATCACCGCGTCGACGCCCTCGGCGATCGCGCGGCGGAAGGGGACGAGTTCGAGGCTGTCGAGGCGGGCGCGGTCGCCGGGAATGACCGGGAGGGCGACGTGGGAGTCCGTCCCGGTGTCGCCGTGGCCGGGGAAGTGCTTGGCGGTGGCGAGCAGGCCGGCGTCGTGCGCGCCCCGTATGAACGCCGCGCCCAGCGCCGCCACGCGCTCCGGATCCTCCCCGAAGGAGCGCGTGTTGATGATGGGATTGGCGGGGTTGTTGTTGACGTCGAGCACGGGCGCGAAGGCGATGTGGACGCCGAGGGCCCGCGCCTCGATGCCGGTGATCCGGCCCGCGGAGTAGGCGTAGTCCTCGCTGTCCGCCGCGCCGAGCGCCATCGCGGGGGGGAGGACGGTCGCGCCGGGCATTTCGAGCATGTTCGGCAGCGCATACACGCCGCTCACGCGGAACCCGGCGCCGGCCTCGAAGTCCGCCGCGACGAGCAGGGGCACGTCGGCGGAGGCCTGCAGCCGGTTCAGCCGCGCGGCGTAGCCGAGGGGGGTCCCGAGCGAGATCACGACGCCGCCGATCGCGTCGTCGCGCACGAGGGATTCGATGCGCGTGAACTCCTCGTCGTCGCGCGGGGCGTAGCCGCCGCTCATCCACACCATCACGAGCTGCGCGACGCGCTCCCGCAGACTGAGACCGGAGAGCGTCTCCTCCACCCAGGCCCGTGCCTCGGCGGAAAGCGCGGACTCGACCGGAGGCTCGCCGGGTGCAGCGGTGGATCCGGACCCGGCTGGATCGGAGCTCGAGCCGGCGGGATCGGAAGCGGCTGGATCGGAGGGGGCGCCGGCGGGGACGGGCTCGGTATCGGGGGCGCCGGAGGCCGCAGGGTCCGTAGCGGCGGGGGCCACGCTTGCCGGCCCCGAGTTCGCGGGGATGGATGAGGTGCGGCAGGCGAGCGCGCTGACGGCGAGGAACGTCGCCAGCCCGAGAGCCACGACAGTCCGCCCCCGCACGACCGCCGGCGCCGGCACGACCGCCCGCGCCGGCCTAACCGCCCGAGGCGCCCCGGCCGCCCGCTCCCGCCGGTGCCGCTTTCGGGGGCCGCTCCACATCTCTAGTCTCCGCACCATGTCGACCTCCGCCCGCCCCGCGTCTCGCGCTCGCTGCCCCGAACCTACGCGGCGCGAGATGAATCCGCTCGCCGGTTTCCTCCTCCTTCGTCCCCTCCTGCTTCCCCGTCTTCGTCCCCTCCTTCTTCCCCGTCTTCGTCCCCTCCTTCTTCCCCTGCTCGCGATTCCGGGCATCGCCGGGTGCGGGGGGGCGGAAGCGGGAGCGGAGGCTGGCGGGGCGGCAGTGGAATCTGCGGCGGCGGACGCGGCTGCGGCGACGGTGCGACCCGGGATCGATGTGCTGCTCGCCGATTCCTCTCATCTCATCGACGGGCGGCGCGTGGGGCTGATCACGAACCGGAGCGGCGTGGGGCGCGACGGCAGGAGTTCCATCGACCTTCTGCACGGTTACGCGGGCGCGGAACTCACGGCGCTCTTCGCGCCCGAGCACGGGATCCGGGGCACGGAGGCGGAGGGCTCCGCGATCGACGACGCGACGGACGAGGGGACGGGGCTGCCGATCTACTCGCTGTACGGCGAGACGCGGGCGCCCACGCCGGAGATGCTCGCTTCGGTCGACGTGCTCGCGTTCGACATCCAGGACATCGGCGCGCGCTACTACACGTACGTATCGACGATGGCGATGGCGATGGAGGCGGCCGGGCGCGCGGGCATCCCCATGATCGTCCTCGATCGCCCGAACCCCATCGGCGGCCTCACGCAGGGTCCCGTGCTGGACCCCGCCTTCGCGACCTTCGTCGGCCTGTACCCGGTGCCCGCGCGGCACGGACTCACGGCGGGGGAACTCGCGCGCCTGTACCGGGGGGCGTTCGGCGTGGAGGTGGAGTTGCACGTCGTCCCGGCCGCGGGCTGGTCCGCGGACCGCTGGTTCGATGAGACGGACCTCCCCTGGATCGCGCCGTCGCTCAACATGCCTTCGCTGGAGAGCGCCACCCACTATCCCGGCACGTGCCTGTTCGAGGGCACGAACCTCTCGGTCGGCCGCGGGACGCCGACCGCGTTTCAGGTGCTGGGCGCGCCGTGGCTGGACGGCGAAGCCTGGGTGGCGGAGATCGCGGCCGTCGCGGGCGCGGCGGAGGCGGGCGCGGAGGCGGGCATCGCGCGGCTGCCGGGGGTCGAGATCCGGGCGATCGCGTTCACGCCGGAGTCGCCGAGCGACGGGAGGTTCGGGGGGGAGGAGATCCCGGGGATCCGCCTCACGGTGACGGACCGGTCGACCTACGACCCGGTGCGGACGGCGGTGGCCGCGCTGCTCGCCGCGCGCCGACTCTCGGGCGACGCCTGGGAGTGGAGGGTGCGACACTTCGACCGACTCGCGGGCTCGGACCGCCTCCGGCTCGCCATCGACCGCGGCGCCCCGCTCGACGAAGTCACGTCGGAATGGGCGGCCGATGTCGCCGCCTTCGAGGCGCTCCGCCGCCCCTACCTGCTCTACCCCCGCTGACCGCCGGCCGCGCGCCGGCTGACCCGCAACCGGGACGACCGGCGTTCCCGCGGGAACGCCGTGGCGAGGTCTCCGATGATACTCCGTTGAGATCTCACCGAATACTGACCGAAGAGCGAGCGGAGAGCGGAGTTGGCGCGACGTCACCCGCTCCGCGCCGGTGCGCGCCGTCACGGTCGCGCACGATCACCCTCGACTTCGGAGACACGCCATGTTTCACGACACGCCTCACGGCGGCAGCAACCCGAGCGGCGAGGGGCGCAGCCACTCGACTCGACTGGGTGCCCCTCCGCCCGTTGGCCCCCTCGGCGATGAGATCGCCCACCTGTGCGCTCACCTCGACGCCGGCCAGTACCGACTTCTCACCCTGCTCCAGCACTTCGACGCGGCGGAAGGCTGGAGCGGGTGGATCTCGTGCGCCCACTGGCTGTCCTGGCGCACCGGCATGACGACCGGCACGGCGCGCGAACGGGTGCGGGTCGCCCGGCGTCTCGCCTGCCTCCCGCTCACCTCCGAGGAAATGGAGAGGGGGCGTCTCTCGTGGTCCAAGGTCCGGGCGCTGACTCGGATCGCCACGGAAGAAAACGAGGAGCGGCTGGTCGAGTTCGCCCTGCACCACACGGCGAGCCAGGTCGAACGCTTCGTTCGGGCGTGGCGCTCGGCCGAGGCGGCGGCGGAGGCGTGGGACGACCATTCGGAAGTCGCGACGCGCCGCCATCTGAACGTGCATGCGGCAGAAGATGGGATGTACCGCGTGCGGGGCTTGCTGACGCCGGAGGTGGGTGCCCTCCTCCTGCAGGCGTTGGAGACGGCGGGTGACGAATTGTACCGCGCGGAACGGGCGGCCGAGCGCGCAGCGGAACAGGCCGCCGAGCCCGCTCCCGAACCGGCGATCGAGACCCCCGGAGGGGCGGAGGCGGGGGCCGAGGGAAGCGAGGACCAGCCGAGCGCGCCGTGGGAGCCGAAACCGCTGAGACTGCCGCGCACGCCCGGGCAGCGGCACCACGATGCGCTTCAGGCCTGGCTCGAGGACAGGACGCAAGCGAACGTCCAACTCGTCGTCCATACGGTGGCCGGAGCCCCCGACGTGTTGAGCACCGAGGAGTGTTCACACGTTCCCGCGGGAACGTCGCGGCGCCTCTCCTGCGATGCCGAGGCGGTGCGGGTTACCCGCGGGCTGGACGGCTCGGTGCTCGATGTCGGCCGGCGGCGTCGGACGGTGAACTGGCGCCTGCGGAAGGCGCTCGAGGTTCGCGACGGGGGCTGCCGATTCCCGGGCTGCGGGTCGCGCTACACGCAGGCTCACCACGCAATCCCCTGGGCCGAGGGCGGAGAAACCGTGCTGAAGAATCTCATCCTCCTCTGCCGTTTCCATCACCGGATGGTGCATGAGGGCGGGTGGCGCGTGGAGATGCAGGCGGGGGAGGCCGGCGCGGCGGGGGCGGCGCGGTTCAGGGATCCAGACGGGACCGTGATACCGGCGGTTGCACCGTTGCGCGAGGATGTGGAAGCGCCGAGGACGCCCGATGCGGGGCTCGCCGGCTGGCACAGACAGAAAGGGATCGACCCCTGGACCGGGGCTGGCAAGTGGCAGGGGGATCGGCTCGACATGGACTGGGCGCTCTGGGTCCTGTGGGGCCAGTACGGCGACTCCCGGGCGCCGCGCACTCCGGGCGAAGCGCCCCGGGCCGCCTGAGCCCGCCGCTCACGTTCCCGCGGGAACGCGCGCCGACGACACTCTCCGGCGGGGCCCTACCTGGGGACGATGATCCGCGCCGCCAGCGGTGAGACGTTCGCCTCCAGCGGGGTCTCGCCCCGCGGGTCGCCGTCGATTTCTATGGCGACGGGCGGGTCGGCCTCGATCCGGACGCTGCGGGCCTGGAAGTAGATGATCTTGTCGTCCCCCGAGAACCGGTTGCGCGTGACGCGCCAGATGATGCGGGCGACTTCGGGGAGGTTGCTGGGGGCGTAGATGCACACGTCGATGAGGCCGTCCTGGAACGAGGCTCCGGGCGCCATCCGGAACTCGACGGGAAGAGGGCCGGCCCCGAGCTGGCCCGCGTTCGCTACGAGCACCATCGACGCCTTCACCTCCACTTCCTGGTCGTCGGCGGTGATCCGGAAGTCGGCGCCGGGGCGGTTGATGACGTTCTTGAGGCCGCTATAGATGTAGGCCCCGAAGCCCAGGCGACTCTTGAGTTCGGCGGTGGCGTCGGCCATGACCTGCGCGTCGAGGCCCGCGCCGGCCATGAGCGCGAACGTCTCGCCGTTCGCCTCCGCGAGGTCGATGCTCGTCACTTCCCCCTCGACCGCCACCCGCACGCTGTCCTCCAGCGACGTGGGAATATCGAAGTTGAGGGCGAGTTGATTGGCGGTGCCGAAGGGGACGATCGCCACGGGCACGGCCGTCCCGGCGACGCCGCGCAGGGCCACGCTCACCGTGCCGTCGCCTCCCGCCGCGACGATGGCCCGGTATCCCCGCTCGGCGGCCGTGCGGGCCACGTCCAGCCCTTCCTCGGAGTTCGCGGCCTCGACGATGTCGAAGGGGACGCCCCTCGCGGCGAACGCGCCGCCCAGCCGCCGGCGCAGCGTCTTCGGTTCCGCGGTCCCGCCCCCCGCGCCGGGGTTGAGGAGCACGAGGAATCGCTCCGAATCGGGATAGAGGTGTGCGCCAGACATGGATGGAAACTATGCGCCGCTAACGGGAGCCGCTGCCGGACCCGCTGCCGGACCCGCTGCCGGAATCGCTGCCGGAGCCGGGATCCTCGTCGGAATCGTCGCCGGAGCTTGCACCGAACTCCCACTCGCGGAAGAGGAAGAGGCTGTACGTGCGGTCGTTGGCGACGTTCGTGCCCACGCTGAGCCCGAACAGCCGCTCGTCGAACCGGCTGGCGGTGCCGGCTTCCACGGACCAGCCGGGGAGGAACGCCCAATCGAGGGCCGCCCTCGGAGGCCCGCCGCCCAGCGGCTGCCAGTAGGAGAGGAAGAGCGCGTTGCTCGCGTACCACCCGGCCTCCAGCGCCGTGCGCTCGAACAGGTTCCGGTTCGCCACGATGCCTCCGGCCCCGCGCCCGGCGGCGATCGACGTCAGGTTGAGGTAGGAGAGGCCGATCGCCCCGAGCGCGGACGTGAGCCCGGAACTCAGCGGACCGAAGACGAGCTGCTGTCCGACGCGCTGGGCCAGCTGCGGGTCGGCGGAGCGGTAGCACGGCGTGCCGACCGCGAGCAGGCAGTACTGGTCGGTGTCGCTCATGGGCGGGTTGCTCGTGAGCAGGACCTCGGGCTCGGTGGCGGTGCCGGTGATCCTCGCCTCGACGAACACAGGGCCGTCGACGGTCCGGTCCCGGTATTCGGCGGTGATGTCGATGATGGGATTGAACCCGGCGTCTCCCACGAACTGCATGCTCCCCGCGGTGATCCGGAGCGGCCGGACATAGGGCGGCACGCGGTCGAAGAAGTATGTGCCCCGAGGCATTTCGGCGCTTCCGCTGATGTCGAGGATATCGAGGCGGCGGTCCATGTAGACGGAAATCCCCTCCCCCGCGACCTCCGCATCGAGCCGCGCCGACTGCAGGCTGAGTCCGGAGCCGAGATCGACGTTCGCGTCCAGGACGAGGTTGTCGAGGAACGGGTTCCGGAACTGCGCCAGCACGCCCTCCGCGGACGCGTCGAGGAAGTCGAAGACCTCCACGTCGCCGGGATTGAACACCTCGAGTCCGCGGAGGAACTCGTCCTGCTCCAGGTAGCCGTCGGAGAGGACGACGTCGCCTGTCACCCAGGGCCGCGCGTAGGCGCTGTCGAGCCGGGCGCGGCCGCTCACGGCGAACTCCATGTCGTTGCGCACGATGCCGTGGAACTCGTCCGCGTCGAAGTCGAGGGCGAAGACCGGATTGGTGATCCGGGCGATGTCGACGGTGCCGCGCGTGCGCAGCGAACCGCCGAGATCCGACCCCACGTAGGCCGAATCGACGAAGGCGAGCGAGGAACCCCGGAAGGCGATCCGGGCGCCGACCCGGGTGAGCCAGACGCCGAGGTCCGGCACCCAGCCCCGCCCGTCCGCGAGCCGCAGGGCGCCATCGTAGCGGAGGGCGCCGGGGGCGCCGCGAATCGAGAGGTCGGTCTCGGTGATGCCGGTGACTTCCTCGAAGGTCGGCAGCACGAGTTCGACGAGCGCGAGCGGGAGGCGATCGCCGGTCAGGTCGAGGTCGAACGGGTCGTCGAGGAGGCGGCGCTCCACCGGCAGGATCGCGAGATCCGCCGCCACGGAGCCGCCGAGTCGTCCGAGGAGGGCGCCGCCCTCGATGAGGTCGATCTCTCCCTCCAGTTCGCGGGCGGCGTAGCCGACCCGCGCGTTGAGCGCGTCGTAGGCCTGGTGCTGAAGGGATGGATCGAGGACCTCGAATTCCGCCGTCACGAGGGGTTCCGCCAGCGTGCCCGTCGCCCGCACGCGTCCTCCGAGCGTGCCCCCGAGGATCGGTTGCTCCGAGAGCAGGTAGCCGAACTGGTCCACGCGCACGCCGTAGAGCTCCACGTCGAGCGATCCCTCGCCGGCGGCGGGGATGTGGCCGTCGGCGCGGAGCCGGCCGAGCTGACCGTTCAGAAAGAGGTCGTCGACGAGCAGCGCCGAGTCGGAGTAGACGAGCCTGGCGGGCGTCTCGAGCGTGGATTCGAGCTTGCCGAGACGGAGGCGGAGATCGGTCAGGCCCGCGCTCCAGACGTCGCCGCCGACGACGACGCCCCGGCCCGAGACCTCGAGGCTGGAGTCGCGCTGCGCGTAGAATTCGGCGTCGAGCGCGGCGGCGCCGGGCTCGCCGGCGCCCGAGCGGGCCAGCCGCAGGGAGAGCGAGTCCACCCGCCGCCCGGCCAGTTCGGCGTTCGTCACCGTGAACCGGGACCGCAGGTCGCCGATCCGCGGCGGGTCGAACAGTTCGACGCGGGCCGAGAAGTCCGCGGCGCGGTAGTCCCGAAAACGCGCGCCGGAGGCTTCGATGGCGGCGTCGAGCGTGAAGTCTCCCCAGCGGCCCGTGGCGGTCCCCCGTGTCTCCAGTCGGCCTTCGAGTCCCTCCGTCGGTCGCCGGGTTCGCTGGACGCGGCCCAGCAACTCCTCGATGCTCTCGAACAGCGCCTCGCCGGCCTCGGCCTCGGCGCCGCCCGGAATCTCATCCACGAACCAGCGGTCCCAGGCGGAGAGGTCGGGCGCCTCCGCCTCGAAGGCGATCTCCCCGCTCCGGCCCTCGGTGAGCCCGAAGTCCCCCCGCACCGAGAGCGTCCCCACGTCGGAGGCGAGGAACGCGCTGTCGATCGTGGCCACGCCGTCGGCCACCCGCAGCCGCACGCGGCTGTCGAAGATCTCGGCTTGATCCACCCGGGAGGCGGGGATTTCAAGGTCGAACGCCGCCTCGAGGGTCGCGGGATCGATCCCTTCTCCCGCCACGCGCCCTCGGACGGCGAGCCGCGACGCCGGGGCGCCCTCAACCCACTGGTCCAGCGAAAGATCCGTTCCCTCGATCTCCGTGTCGTAGCGGAGTTCTTCGGAGGCGAGATCGAAGTCTCCGTTCAGCGTGAGCCGGCCGCGTTCCGATTCGAGTTCCGCCTCGAGGGCCAGCGCCTCGAGACTCCCCCGCGCCCGGATGGGGCCGGTCACCGTGCCCGCCAGGTCGATGCCCGGCGCCCACGGGCGCAGCAGCGTGAGCGCCAGCGGGTTCGCGTCGATCGACGCATCGATCTGCGACCGGGCGATGTTGAGGAGCCCGGCACCCGAGAAGCGCGAGCGATCGCCCGCCGGCGTCAGGTGCTCGACGGCGCCCTCGAAGGCGACGCCGCTGTCCTGTTCGCGGTCGAGGGTCAGCGTCCCCTGGAAGCGCCCGCCGATCCCCAGGTCCATGCCGATGAGCCGGGTCCAGCGAGATTCGAAGGCGTCGACTTCCACGCCGAGGCGGCGGAGGCTGAGGAACTCCTCGCCGACGCCGACGCCACCCCGCGCCCGCAGGGCGGAAGGCGGCGTGTCCGGCTCCGGATCGTGCAGGGTGAGATCGGCGACGATCATCAGATCATCGACGTAGCCCGAGCCGCGCAGCGTGCCGCGCATCGTCCCCGGCAGCGTCCCCGGCACCGTCCCCGGCAACGTGCCCAGCATCGCGGCCGCCGCCCCGTCGTCGTCCGCGGGCAGCGTGTCGCGTCCCAGCAGCGGGCCCAGATGCGCGAGATCGAAGGGGGCCAGCGTGACGCCGATTCGCTGGAACCTGGGGCGTCGATCGAGGGCGAGGGCGAAGCCTCCGGTCATGCGGGTGTCGCCCGTCCGGAAGTCGCCGTTCGTGACGTCCACCACCGCGTCGCCGCCGCGGCCGCTGAGGTCGATGGACATGGGGCCGCCGCCGGTCTCGGGCAGGTCGATGGGCAGCCAGCGGAGGTCCCGGACATCGAGCGGGTCGGCCTCCAGCGCGAACTCGAAGTCGAGGCCGTTCGCGCCCATCCACCCTTCCCCGCGGATCACCGACTGATCCGTCTCGAACCGCTCCAGGTCCAGGTGGGCCGTGTCCCCGATCGTCAGGTGCATCCGCAGGTTCGAGAACTCCAGCGGCTGGTTTACGGCGAGCAGCGTGGCGGCCGCCTCCTCGACCTCGACCATGAAGGGGGCCTCGGGATCCGTGATCCGCGCGACAGGAAACCGGCCGCGGAGGTTCGTCAGTTCGAACACGCGCTCGAATTCGCCGTCCGGCGTCTCCCGCAGGGCCCAGGGCGACTCCCCCGCCCGCGCCTCGCGCAACGCCTCCGTCTTCGCCGCTCCCGTCAGCGTGTGCGTCCACGGCGCGACGATCCGGATGCGGCCGGAGGTGATCGTCGCGTTATGCAGGAGGATGCCGAGTTCGGGGTTCGGCGCCTCGGCGGCCGGCGGCGGCGCCTCCGCCCCCGGATCCGGGCTCTGGTCCTGGTTCTGGTCGGGGCCCTGGTCCGGGCTCTGGTCCTGGTCCTGGTCCGGGTCCTGCCCGGAATCCTGATCCCGATCCCTGGACGGGGCGAAGGAGAGGGACGCCGGGAGGAGCGAGGCCGCCGCCATGGCCACGGCGTCGGCGGTGGGGTCCGACGGCGGGGCGGACGGCGAGGGCGGGGCGGACGGCGACGGCGGCTCCGACCGCGGGGGCGCGTCGAAGATCCGTTCGTAGTTCCAGCGGCCATCCGGGTACTGCCGAAGACGGAGGTCCAGACCGCGGGCGTGGAGTCGGCCCACGTCGAGTTGCTGCCGCAGGAGCGCCACCGGGTCGTGTTCGATCGTCACGGTATCGAGCCCCAGGAACAGTTCCCCGTCCGCGTCGACGATCTCGAAACGCGAGACGGTGAGGTCGCTGAGAAGATTGCCCGAGATGGCGTGGCCGATGCGCACCTCTCCGTTCACGCTGCGGGCAATGGCGCTTTCGAGCAGCGAGAGCGCCGCGTCCCGACCCCCGGCCGTCTGCGTCATCACGATGAAGACGCCGAGCACCGCCAGGCTCGTGAGGATGGCCAGCGGCAGGGCGATCCGTCGCCGGCGCCGGGGCGGCGCGGACGCGGACCCGCCGGGCGCGGACGCGGACCCGTCGGACCCGTCGGCGGAATCCGGCGACCCGGAGGCGGAATCCGGTGGGGAGGTCGACGCGGGGGGGCGGTCGCCGGGACTCAGAACGCTTCTCCGATGGATACGTGGATCTGCACGCGACGCCAGAGTTCGAGGAGGGGGTGCGGATCATCGAACCGGAAGGGGTCGAACCTGACGGGCTGCGGCATCTGGACCAAGGTTCCGTCCTCCATCGAAACAATCGCCGGTAGCTCGGTCGCGAATGTCGTATTGTACCCGATATCGAGCCGGATGGAACCGATCGGGCTCGCGTACCGGAGTCCCATGCCTGGCGTCCACTGGAGCTTCCGCAGTTCCTGGAGCCTCTGCGAGACGCTGCCTGCGTCCCCGAAAAAGACGAGGCTCCAGCGGTCGCTGAGGTACCGGCGCAGTTCGATGCTCAGTTCGAGGTGAGCATCGCCGCCGCGCGGCCGTTCGTCGAAGGCGCCGGGGTTCTGCGTCGCGAGCCGCTGGACGCACGCCTCGAAGTCTCCGGCCGGGCAGTCTTCCACCTCATCGGCGACGAGCACGCGGGGTCCGAGGAGGTTCTGGCCGACGCCGCGGACGCTCTGCGAGCCGCCGACGAAGAAGCGGCGGGACGGATGGACGAGCCGGTCCGTCCGCGGCGCGCCGGGCGTGAAGATGATGGTGCCGGGGAAGCGGACCATCCCGGCCCGGGCGCGCGCCGCGATCACGAGACCCGGCTCGAGTTCCCGGAAGAGCGCGGCCTGCCCCACGATGCGCGCGTATCGGTACTGCGATCCCGTCATCTCGTGGGCGACCTCGCCCTCCGCCGCCAGGTAATGGCCGCGGGTCGGGCGGAGCGCGTCGTCCGTCTCGTTGTAGAGCCAGCCGAGGGTGAGGGGCGCCAGCCAGCGTGATCTCGACACGGTAACGATGTCCTCGGGTTCGCAGAAACCGAAGTTGATGCAGAAGAAGATGTCCGCGGACTGCTCGCCGAAGCCGGTGTAGCCCGGCGAATAGGAGAGGGTGGCGGACGCCCGGCGCCCGAGCCGGCGCGTCAGGCCGATTTCGCTGCCGAAGCCCTGCTGGATGAAGACGTCGGGGATCGTCTCCCGTTCGAGGAAGACCCGGGCGCTGAACGTGTTCTCGGCCGAAAACGCGACGGGGAGGAGCAGTTCCGCCTGAAGCAGGTAGTTCAGCGTCCGGAAATCGGGGTCGGCGCCCACCTGGGAGCAGGGGAAGGACCCGTCCAGCTGGTCCGCGGCGATGTTCCCGAGCTGGCCGGTGAACTCCAGCCGCCGGGCCCCGCCGAAGAGGTTGCGGTGGGTCAGCCGCGTCTCGGTCCGGAGGCACTGGTCCGTACTCCATCCGACGCCGACTCGGGCCGCCCGCGGCGAGGCCGGCGTGACCTGGACGACGAGATCCAGCGCCGAATCGGCGGTGGCGGCCTCGGGCGGCGGCGGTTCCCGGCGGATCGAGGCGAAGCGGATGGCCTCGAGGCCGAAGAGGTTCCGCTGCCCCTCCTGCTCGGCCTCCTGGTTGTAGTAGTCGCCCGCGCGCAGGGCGAAGAGGTCGCGGATCACGTCCTCGCCGATGGTCTCGCCGCCCTCGATCCGGATCTCCCGCAGGCGATAGCGGGCGCCGGGACGGACGTCGAGCGCCACCTGCGCGGTCCCGTCCCGCCCGCGGTGGAAGTCCTCCAGCGCCATCGCGTTGACGTAGCCCTGGCGGCGCAGCGAACCGATGAGGCTGTCCACGCCGGCCTGGAGCCGAAGGCGGTCGAAGGGATCGCCGACGCCGATGTCGACGAGGGCCGAGGCCTCCCCGGCGCCGAGGGCTTCGGGCAGCCCCTCGATGGAGAACTCGTCGATGAGGGTCGCCGGACCCTCCTCGATGAGGAACGAGACGCTGGCGTTGACGCCGTTCGTGCGGACGACGTGGCGGACGTCCGCCTCGAAGTGGCCGCGGAAGTTGTAGTACAGGCGGAGACGGTCGGCGTCGAGCCTGGCGTCGAGCGTGTCGAGGTAGGCCCGGCGGTGCGCGAACCCCCAGTTCGTCGCCAGGCAGAAGGGAGCCAGCAGGAGGCTCGTGCATTCCGTGCTGCGCGTAGTGATCACCGTGCGCAACTGACCGTCGGAGAGCGTCTCGTTGCCGCGGAAACGGAGGGAGGTGACTTCGGCGCGGCGCGGTCCCGCCTCGCCGGCCGCCTGCCCGCTGAGGGGAGACGGCCCGAGGTACGGCGACGGCGGGAGGTGCAGCGACGGCCCGACGAACGAAGGCGGCCCTGCGAGGGTGACGGCCAGCGCCAGCCCGGCCAGAGCCGCGCGTTTCACACCGCCGCCTCTGCGTCCCGGCGGCGCAACCTGAGCACGAGCGCGATGCCTCCCGCCAACAGCAGGACCGAGATCACCTGGGCGAGCGTGAAGCCTCCGAAGAAGCGGTCGTCCTTGGCGCGGAAGATCTCGATGAGGAAGCGCTCGGCCGCGGCCATCGCGAGCCACATGCCGAACAGCCACCCCTGGACGTGCGGGTGCCGCCGCAGCCGCCACAGGATGAAGAAGATGATGAGCGAGAGTCCCGTCTCGTAGAGTTGCGTGGGGTGGACGGTGAGGACCGTGGCGTCCGGGATCGCGGGGTCCACCTCCGCCCCGAAACGCCGCAGGTTGCCGGCGGTCGTGGGCGGAAGGCCGTTGGGGAAGGCGATGCCGACCCACGAATCCGTCGGGCGCCCGTAGTCGTCGCCGACGAGGAAACAGCCGATGCGGCCGATTCCGTAGGCGAGCGGGAGCGCCGGCGCGATCGCGTCCACGCCGAGGCCGGGGGCGACCGGACGCCGGCGCAGCACCCACATGACGCCGATGAACCCGCCGATGAACCCGCCGTACCAGACGAGCCCGCTGCGCGAGAAGATCATCCCCAGCGGATCGACCGCGGTCCGGTCCCAGTAGAGGAGGACGTAGTAGATCTTCGCCCCCACGATGCCGCCGATCAGCGCCCCCAGCAGCATGTCCGCCGCGAGTTCGCGCCCGGCGCCGAGACGCGCCGTCTCCGTGCGCAGGACCAGGTACCCGCACAGGAAGGCGAGCGCCATCATGACCCCGAAGGTGGTGATCGTGAACTCGCCGAGAACCGGCAGCGTCAGTGTGAAGAGTTCGGGATACACGTCTGGCACGCTCCTCTTTGGCTGCTGTCCTGACTGCTGTGCTGGCTGCTGTCCTGGCTGCTGTGCTGGCTGCTGGCGGTCCCGGCTTCGCGCCGGCCGTCAGGCAAGGCCGGGAAAGGCGAGCGCCGCTTCGGCGTTGAGCGACCACGGGCTGCGTTCCCCTCTCGCCAGGCGGAACCGCGCGGCCGCGGCGATCATCGCCGCGTTGTCCGTCGCGAGGCGCGGAGAGGGGGCGTACAGCTCCCCGGACGAGCCCAGACGCTCGGCTAAACCTTCACGAAGTCGGGAGTTCCGCGCCACTCCCCCGCCCAGCACGACCCGCCGGCAGCCCGTCTGTTCCACGGCGCGCCGCGTCTTCTCGGCGAGGACGTCGACCACGGCCTCCTGGAATTCCGCCGCGAGGTCGTCGACGGCGCCGGCGAGGGCGCCCTCCGCCTCCAGTTGTTCGGCGATCCGCGCCACGGCGGTCTTCAGGCCGGAAAAGGACATGTCGTAGTACGCGGGATCGCCGGGCAGATCGCGCCCGCTCAGCATCGGGCGCGGGAGCCGGAAACGTCCCGCCGCGCCGCTGGACGCCGCGCCGCCGGACGCCGCGCCGCCGGACGCGTTCCGTTCCGCCGCGCTCCTCTCCGCCGCCCGCTGGATCTCGGGCCCGCCGGGGTACGGCAACCCGAGCCGGCGCGCGACCTTGTCGAACGCCTCGCCCGCCGCGTCGTCCCGCGTCCCGCCCAGGAGGCGGTAGCGCCCCCACGCGCGCGCCTCCAGCAGGAGCGTATGTCCGCCCGACACGAGGAGACCGATGAAGGGGGGATGCGCGCCCTCGTGCTCGAGCGCGGTGCCGAACAGGTGTCCCTCCATGTGATGGACGCCGAGGAGGGGAAGCCCGCGCGCGAAGGCGTAGGCCTTGGCCCAGTTCACGCCGGCGAGCAGGGCGCCGACCAGTCCGGGGCCGGCCGTCACGCCGACGCCGGCGATGTCCGCGTGGTCGACCTCCGCTTCCCGCATGGCGTGCCGCACCATCGCGTCGAGCGAGCGGAGGTGCTCGCGGGCGGCGATCTCGGGCACGACGCCCCCGAACGCGGCGTGCGCGTCCTGCGAGGCGATCGCGAGACCCCGGATCCCGTTCTCATCCACGACGGCGGCCGAAGTCTCGTCGCACGACGTCTCGATGCCGAGGACCGGGCCGCCCCGGAAGCCGGCGGCGGGCGCAGCAGTGCACGCAGCGGTGCGCGGGGCGGCGCCCGCGGCGGCCGGCGCGTCTATCGGTCGGGCGGGTCGGAGGCGATGCCCGCGCTCACCCGCTCCGGAACGAGGTCGATCGTCACCGTGCCGGCCAGGGCTTCGGGCAACTGGGCGCGCACGGGATAGGAACCGGTGGACTCGAAGGAATTGGGGATGTCGACCGTCACGTGCACGTCCCCCGGATCGAGTCCGTCCACGACGGCCGCGGGTCCGGTGACGGCCACGGTGATGGAGGGCGGATCCACCGCGGCCATGAGGGCGCGCGGGCCCGTGGTGATGACTTCGATCGCGAACAGGCGGGTGCGGAGCGAATCTACGTCGACGGTCGCGATCACGGTGGCGGGCGCGACGGAGAGCCCCGCAAGATCCGGCGGCAGGGCGATTTCGAGTTGCTGGGTGACGCGCGAGGAAACCGCGCCCACCTCGAGCATGGCCGTCGTCACCTCGGAGATCTGGTTGACGAAGGACGCGGGCCCCTGGAGCCACACGCTGTCGGGGGCGACCTGCATGCCGACGACCATCACGCCCGCCGCCGCCCTCGCGTCCGTCCGCCCGGAGACCGCGACCCGCTTCCCGACCCGCTCCTCGAGGAACACGGTCACGGCTCCCGGAGAGACGCCCACGGGATCGAGCCCCAGTTCGCCGTTGTAGATGACCTCCGAGGCCGAGAGCGGCACCTGGACCACGGTGTCCTCGACCTGGTCGAGCACCTTCCGGATGACGGGCCGCTCGAAGCGGGCGGCGAACATCTGGTTTCGGCGGCCGCGGAAGGTCGTCGTGATCTCGGCGGGCCGCACTTCGCGCAGACTCCACGCGGAATCGCTCACCTGGATCTCGAGGAGCGTCGACACCGGCTGCTCGGCGATCTCGGCGTCGGCCGACACGCTGAGCCAGAGGAGCACCGACAGCACGATCGCCGCGACCTTGTATGGCCAGTTCTTCGTGAACGCGCTCTTGAAGTCCATCTATCGGTCCTCCCTCGTGAGATCGGCGGTCGCCGAGTCGGGCGGCGTCCCGGCCACGATCACGGAGACGAACCCCTCTCCGCGGAGGGCGGAGCCGGGGGCGGGACTCTGAAAGATGACGCGTCCCTGCACGCCGGGGCCTTCGACCTGGTAGCGGACGGCACCCAGTTGGAGATCGACCTCCTCGAGGAGAAGCTCGATGTCGTCCACGTGGCGGCCCTGAAGATCGGGCACGGAGACGATCGCCTTCCCCTGGCTGACGAAGAGGCGGACGCGGGCGGGAAGCGGGAGGCTCGTCCCCGCGGGGGGCTCGGTCCGGACGGCGCCGGCGACGGCGCTCTCGTCGGTTTCCTCGATGTCGATCTCGAAGCCGAGCCGGGTGAGGAGGGTCGCGGCTTCGCCGCCCGGAAGGCCGGCGAGATCGGGTACGCGGCGCGTTTCGATGCCGGCGCTCGTGGTGAGCACGATCGTGTCCCCGGCCCGGGCGAGCTGGCCGGGGAGCGGCCGCTGAGCGACGACGGCGCCGGCGGGAATCTCGCCGTGGTGGAGCCGGCCCTGCTCGGTGGAGACGAGCCCCAGCGCAGACAGGCGTTCGCCGGCGGCGGCCAGGGGGACGCCCGTGAGATCCGGGATCTCGGTGAAATCCACATCGATCGGGTCCGCCGCCGCCGGGAAGAGCCGGATCGCGGCGAAGGCGTAGCCGATGCCGAACATGGCGGCGAAGAGGAGGACCAGGCGGAGGAGTTTCACGGGGCCCTCACGCAATCCGCCGCAGGCGCGCCGCGTAGGCCCCGTCGGTGCCGGTGAGCCACGGACGCACGAAGAGGTCGCCGTTCGGCGTCGTGCAATCGCTGAGCACGCCCGCGGGGGGCGGCTCGCGCCGGTAGTCGGGCCTGCGGTCCAGCAAGGCGTCCACCTGTTCCTCGTTCTCCTCGCGTTCGAGCGAACACGTGCTGTACACGAGCAGCCCGCCCGGTCTCACGGCCGCGGCGCACGCGTCCACGATCTCGCGCTGCAGGGCCACGAGGTCGTCGAGGCCGCGCTGTCCGAGCCGCCAGCGGGCGTCGGCCCGCCGCCGCAGTACGCCGGTGCCTGTGCAGGGCACATCGGCCAGCACGGTCCCGGCCTCGGCGACCGGAAGCCGCCGCGCGTCGGCGACCGCCGCGCTCACCGGCAGCCCGAGCCGCCGGGCCGGCGCGCCGATGCGGTCCAGCCGCCGGTGCGAGATGTCGAGCGCCGCGACCGGCACGCCGTACGCCGCGGCGAGCCCGAGGGCCTTCGTGCCCGGGGCCGCGCACACGTCGAGCACCGGCTCGCCGAGCCGGCCGCCCACATAATCTACCACGGCGGAGGCCGCAGGGTCCTGAACCACGGCCCGCAGGCCGGAGAGCGCCGTCCCGGGCAATCCCTTCTCGAGCCGGAAGGAGCGCGGCCAACCGTGGACGGGACTGAGTTCCACGCCGTCGGGCGGCGCCGGATCCTCGCCGGTCAGCATGCGGACGACGACATCCGGCGGCCGGTTCTGGTGCTCGACGAGCCGCCGCACGTCCGCCAGCTCCCAGCGCGCCAGCCACCGCCGGACGAGCCACTCCGGATGCGAGCCCCAGGAGCACAGATGCCCCACCGGATCCGCGTCCGGATCCGGAAAGGGACCGGAGGGATCAGTGGGACCGGCAGGACCGGCGGGACCGGCGGCCCCGCGGCGCCTCGCGAGCGCCCGGAGAACGGCGTTCACGTACCCGGCGCGACCGCGCCCCAGCGCCGAACGCGCCGCGCCGACGGTCTCGCCCACCGCCGCGTGGTCCGGCGTCCGCAACTCCGTCAGCTGGTACGCGCCGATGCGAAGCCAGTCGCGCACCGCGCGGTCCATGCGGGACGGCGGCCGGTCCGCGCACGCCCCGATCCAGGCGTCGAGGCGGGCGCGCAGGCGGAGGCAGCCGAAGGCGATGTCCAGCGCGAGTCCGCGGTCGGCCGGATCCACGACCGGGAGGAGGCGCGACGCCGCGCGGTCGGAGCGTGTCCCGCGCCGCACCTCGCCCAGAATCCGGTGGGCCGCCGCGCGGGGGTTCAAGCCGGCGGCGGCACGCCCTCGAGCGGACTCGACGGCACCGCCCATTCGCGTCGGGGCATGCGGCCGGCGACGTAGGCGCGCCGGCCGGCGTCCACCGCCAGCCGCATGGCGCGGGCCATCTCCACCGGATCCTCCGCCGCGGCGATCGCCGTGTTCATGAGGATCCCGTCCACCCCCTGCTCCATCGTCGCGCAGGCGTCGGACGCGGTGCCCACGCCGGCGTCGACGATGACCGGCACGGACAGGCGGGACTTGATGATGCGGATGTTGAGCGGGTTGAGAAGCCCGAGACCGCTCCCGATGGGCGAGGCGAGCGGCATCACCGCGGCGGCCCCGGCCTCCTCGAGCCGCAGCGCCGTGATGAGGTCGTCGTTCGTGTACGGGAGGACCACGAACCCCTCGGCGACGAGCACGCGCGTGGCCTCGAGCAGCTCCTCGGTGTGCGGGAGAAGCGTGTCGGGGTCGCCGATGACTTCGAGTTTCACCCAGTCGCTCAGGCCCGCCGCCCGCCCGAGCCGCGCCGCGCGGATCGCCTCCTCGGCGCTGTAGCAGGCCGCGGTGTTCGGCAGGAGGCTGAACTCGTCCGGGCTCAGCGTGCGGAGGATGTCGTCGCGGTCCGGGTTCTCAATGTCGACGCGGCGCACCGCGACGGTGACCATGTCGGCGCCGGAGGCCCGGATCGCTTCGAGCATGACCTCGGGACTCGGGTATTTCCCCGTTCCGACGATGAGCCGGGAAGCGAACGTGCGGCTGGCGATTTCGAGCGGAGCCATCTCATCCGCCTCCCACGAAATGGACGAGTTCGACGCGGTCCCCCGCTTCCAGCCGCGCGCTCTCAGTCTCGGGCGGACGGACGATCCGCCGGTTGAGTTCGACGACGAGCGTGCGTCCATCGAGTCCGAGATCCCGGAGCAATGTGGCGACAGACGTTCCCGCGGGAACGTCTCGCTCCCGTCCGTTCACCTGTATCTGCATGATCTCCCCCGGTGCAGGCCGTCGAGCTGTCGGCGAAGGTCGAGCGCGGCGCGCGCCGGGTCGGGCGCGGACCACACGGCCCGGCCCACCACGATGCCGTGCGCCCCGGCCTCCGTCACCTCCTCCACCCGGTCCGCGTTCACGCCTCCGATCGCGAGGACCGGGGGCGGACGCCGGGCGGACAGGCGCTGCACGGCAAGCCGGTGGGCGGTGAGTCGCCGGCGGACCGCGGACACGGCGGCAGGACCGCTCCCCTCGACCCCCGGGTGCGAGGGCGTCGCGTAGATCGTGCCGAGCACGATGTAGTCGGCGCCCTCCCGGGCGGCCCTGAGCGCGCCCTCCGCGTCGTGCACGGAGGCCCCGATCGCCAGCCGCCGCGCGCACGCTTCGACCGCTCGGCGCGTCTCCTCCACCCCGAGCGACCCGCGCCCAAGTTGTACGGCCCGCGCACCCGCCGCCAGCGCCACATCAGGCCGCCCGTTCACGACGAGCCAGCTCCCGGCGCGCGCCGCGATGGGAGCGAGCCGGTCCGCGATTTCGAACAGGCGGCGGGCGGCGATCCGGGCGCGCAGATGGACCGCGACGGGGGCCGCGCGCTCCAGCACGCGCTCGACCGCCACGAGATCGCCCGGGTCGCACGCGTCGCTCACACCGCCCGGGCCGCCCACACTGCCCGGGTCGCCCGCGTCGCCCAGTTCCCGCTCCGAGACAAGGACGTGCAATCGGGGGAGTCGTGGCTCAGCCGAAGCGGACCTCCTTCGGATCCGGGAGGCCCCGCACCCACTCGGCCGTGCTCATGCGGCGGCGGCCGGCCGGCTTCACGGCGCCCACGGCGATCGTGCCCGACCCGGTCGCGACGCGCAGTCCCCGCACGGGGTCGGCCCGCACGACCGTGCCCGGCGCTGCGTCCAGCTCTGCGTCCGACTCTGCGTCCGGCTCCGTACCCGGCGCAGCGTCCGGCTCCGCGCGGGGGCCTTCAACGCGCGGTTCGAAGCACTGCAGGGTTTTTCCGGCGAGGGCGGCGGGCGCCACCAACTCCGTCCACGCGGCGGGCCAGGGGTCGCAGCCGCGGAGCCAGTTCGCGACTTCGGCCGCGGGGCGGGACCAGTCGATGCGCGCGGCCGCGCGGTCCAGCTTCGGCGCCCACGTGGCCCGCGCGTCGTCCTGCGGCCGCTCCACCGCCCGCCCGGACGCCAGGTCGTCGAGCACCGCAACGAGCCGCGCACCCCCCGCCTCCGCGGCCTCCGCGTACAGCTCCCCGGCCGTCATCGCCGCCGGGATGGGGATGCGGGTCTGTCCGAGCACGGGTCCCGCGTCGAGTGCCGCGACCATGCGCTGGATGCTGACCCCGGATTCGCGGTGCCCCCGGATGATGGCCCAGTTGATGGGCGCCGCGCCGCGCAGCGCGGGCAGCAGCGACGCGTGCACGTTCACCGACCCGAGCGGCGGCAGGTCCAGCGCCGCCGGCGGGAGCAGACGGCCGTACGCCGCGACGACGGAGATGTCGGGGCGCAGGCGGCGGGCCGCGGCGAGAAAGCCCTCCTCGCCGGGACGCTCGGGTTGGAGCACGGGCACGCCGGCCTCGAGCGCCCACGCCTTCACCGGACTCGTCCGTGGACGCCTCCCCCGGCCGGCGCGCCGATCCGGGTTCGTGACGACGCCCGCGATATCGTGCCCCGCCTCGCGCATCGCTTCCAGCGAGGGGAGCCCGAACTCCGGCGTACCCCAGAACAGAACTCTCATGGGAGGAGGACCCTCATGCCGCCCGCAGCCGCTTCAGTCCCGCTCCTGTTTCCGCCACTTCGCGAGCAGGATCTTGCGCTTGAGCGGGCTCACGCGGTCCAGGAAGAGGATCCCGTCGAGGTGGTCCTTCTCGTGCTGGATGCAGCGGCTCAGAATGCCGTCGGCGCGGATCTCCACCGGCTCTCCGTCGAGCCCGAGGCCGCGGGCGACGATGGACTCGCTGCGCTCGACGGTCTCCGACAGTCCGGGGATGCTCAGGCACCCCTCCTCCTCCTTCACCGCGCCCTCCTCCTCGACGATCTCGGGGTTCACGAGGACGCCGGGCGAGATCCCCTCCTGGCGCACATCGTACACGAAGAGACGGATCGGCACGCCCACCTGGGGCGCCGCGAGGCCGATGCCGTCCGCGTCGTACATCGTCTCCTGCATGTCGGCGGCGAGCCGGCGGACCTCATCGTCGATCTCCGTCACGGGGGCGCATTTCTCCCGCAGTACGGGGTCTCCGAAGGTGCGGATGTCGAGGATCACGGCCGGACCACGCGTCGAACACGGAGGGGGGCTACGTAACTCTTCCGATCTTGGAGCGTTCGACCTCGATCCGGGTGTCGCCGCTCTTGATCGTGACGACGTCGCTCGTCAGGTGGACGATCTCGCCCACGATGCCGCCGATCGTCGAAACCTTGTCCCCCCGCTTCAGGTTCTTCACCAGCGCCTCGTGCTCCTTCTGCTGCTTTCGCTGCGGGCGGAAAAAGATGAAATAGAAGATGGCGATGAATCCGAACATCATGATCATGGTGGCGGCCGGATTCGCCGTCCCGCCCTCCGGGGAGCCCATGAGATTCAACATCAGCATCATCCGTCCTCACCTTCCTGTTCGGTCGCGGGGCGCCGGGAGCCGCGCCGGTAGGCGGCGAGCCAGGCGTCGGCCCAGCGGTCGTATTCGCCCCGGAGGATCGCCGCGCGCGCGCGGGAAGTCAATCGGATCAGGAAGCGCACGTTGTGCAGTGAGAGGAGCCGCAGGCCGAGCAGTTCGTTGCTCACGAAGAGGTGCCGCAGGTAGGCGCGGCTGTAGTCGGTGCAGCAGGGTGCATCGCACGTCTCGTCGAGCGGCGCGGGATCGGACGCGAAGCGCGCGCCCTTGATGTTGAGCCGCCCCTCGGCCGTGAAGGCGGTGCCGTTGCGCCCGTTCCGGGTCGGCGCCACGCAGTCGAACATGTCCACCCCGCGCCGCACCGCCTCGATGACGTCGTCGGGATAGCCGACGCCCATGAGGTAGCGGGGCCGGTCGGCGGGAAGGGCGGGTTCGATCGTGTCGAGGACGCGGTGCGTCACCTCCTTCTCCTCGCCCACCGAGAGCCCGCCGATGCCGATGCCCGGCCACTCGCCCATGGCGAGGGTGCGTTCGACGGATTCGAGGCGCAGGTCGTCGTAGGCGGCGCCCTGGACGATGGGAAAGAGGAGACTTTCGTGCGCTTCGTGACTCGCCCGGCAGCGCGCCAGCCACGCGAGCGTGCGCTCGACCGCGGTCCGCGCGTCCTCGGGGGAAGACGCCCCGGGGGGACACTCGTCGAACGCCATGCGGATGTCGGAACCGATCGCGGCCTGGATCTCCATCGAGAGTTCCGGCGTGAGCCGGTGCAGGCTCCCATCGAGGTGGCTGCGGAAGGTGACGCCCTCGTCGTCGATCCGGTTGATGCGCGCGAGCGAGAAGACCTGGAACCCGCCCGAGTCGGTGAGGATGGGACCGTCCCATCCCATGAACCGGTGGAGTCCGCCGAGTTCCTCGAGCACGCGCGTGCCCGGCCGCAGGTGGAGGTGATAGGCGTTGCCCAGCAGGACCTCGACCCCGGCGGCGCGGAGTTCGTCGGGGCTGAGCGATTTCACCGTCCCCATGGTCCCGACCGGCATGAAGCACGGGGTGTGGATCGTGCCGCGCGACAGGCGGAGCGTCGCGGCGCGCGCCCGCCCGCTCGTCCCCTCGACGCGAAAGCGGCCGTCGCCCGCGGGCCCGGCCGCGGCATCCGTCTCGGGAGTCTCCCTCATGTGATGAGCATCGCGTCGCCGTAGGAATAGAAGCGGTATCGCTCGCGGATCGCGTGCGCGTAGGCCTCCAGCGTGAGCCTCCGGCCCGCGAAGGCCGCGACGAGCATGAGCAGGCTGGAGCGCGGAAGGTGGAAGTTCGTCACGAGCGCGTCCACCGCGCGGAAGGTGTACGGGGGACGGATGAAGAGGTTCGTCCAGCCCCGCCCCGGCTCGAAGGGGCCGCCCGCCGGGACGCCACCGCCCGCCGAGGCGCTGCTGCCCGCCGGGGCGCCGCCGCCCGCCGCGACGGTCTCCAGCACGCGGCAGGAGGTCGTGCCGACGGCGAACACGCGCCCGCCCCCCGCCCGCGTCGTGTTCAGCGCCTCGGCCGCGGAGGAGGAGAAGCTGTACGCCTCGGGGGCGACCTCGTGCTCGTCGATCCGGTCCGCGGTCACGGGACGGAAGGTGCCGAACCCGACGTGGAGGGTGAGGGACACGAGACGGACGCCGCGGGCCTCGACCGCCGCCAGCATCTCCCGGGTGAAGTGAAGCCCCGCCGTCGGCGCGGCGACGCTGCCGGCAGGGGCCGCGTACACCGTCTGGTAGCGCTCCCGGTCGTCCGCATCATCGGTCGCGCGCCGCGCGCCGCCCGGGTCGTCACCCGGATCGCCGCCCGGATCGTCGCGGACGATGTACGGAGGGAGGGGGACACGGCCGTGGCGCTGGATCAGGCGCCACGGGTCGTCGTCGCCGGCCAGCCGCACGAGACGGGTGCCATCTGAAGCGGAGTCGAGGATCTCGACCGCGAACCCGTCCGCGATGTCGACGGTGCGGCCCGGCTTGAGCTTACCGCCGGGGCGGACCATGGCGCGCCAGAGGCGGGTGTCCGCTTCGTCGAAGGGGGCGAACGGCCGGAGCGCGTCGGATTCGGGGCGGACGAGAAGGATCTCGGCCCGGGCGCCGGTCGGCTTGCGGCCCAGCAGCCGGGCCGGGAAGACACGGCTGTCGTTGACGACGACGGCATCGCCCGCGGAGAGCCGGCCGAGCAGCGCGGGAAAGGCCGCGTCCGTGAAGCGGCCCCGGGCGCGGTCGAGCACGAGGAGGCGGCTGGCGTCGCGCCGCGCGGCCGGGCGTGCCGCGATCAGCTCGGCGGGCAACTCGTAGTCGTACCCCTCCGTCCGGCCCGCCCGCTCATCCGTCATCGCCGAACAACGCGCCCTGTGCCCCGCCCTGTGCCCCGCCCTCCGAGCCTTCCGGGCCGCCCGGGAGGGCGTAGCCGAAGCGCTCGTACGCCTTCCGGGTGGCCACGCGGCCGCGCGACGTGCGCTGCATGTAGCCGTTCTGGATCAGGTACGGCTCGTAGACCTCCTCGAGCGTTCCCGCGTCCTCGCCCACCGCGACCGCGAGCGAGGCGAGCCCCACCGGCCCCCCCTCGAAGGTCTCGATGATCGCCTTCAGCACGCGCGCGTCCATCTCATCGAGGCCGTACTCGTCGACGTTGAGCAGCGTAAGGCCCTTCTCGGCCGTCGCGGAATCGATCGTGCCCTCGCTCCGCACCTGCGCGTAGTCGCGGACGCGGCGCAGGAGGCGGTTCGCGATGCGGGGCGTGCCGCGCGCCCGGCGAGCGATCTCCTCCGCCCCGCCGGGCGTGATGGGGATGTCGAGGAGGCTCGCGGAGCGCGTGACGATGCGCGCGAGTTCGGCCGGCGGGTAGTAGCCGAGGCGCTCGACGACGCCGAAGCGCGCGCGCATCGGGGCGGTCAGGAGCCCGAAACGGGTGGTCGCGCCCACGAGCGTGAAGCGCTCGAGCTTCATCGAGAAGGTCTCCACGCGCGGGCCGTCGCCGAGCCGGATCTCGATGCGATAGTCCTCCATCGCGGGATAGAGGAACTCCTCGATCACGGGCCGCAGGCGGTGGATTTCGTCGATGAAGAGGATCCCGCGCGGCGGGAGGTTCGTGAGCAGGCCCGCGAGATCGCCCGGCTTCTCGAGCACGGGGCCGGAGGTGAGCTTGATCCCGACCCCGAGTTCCCCGGCGAGGAGGAGGGCGAGCGTCGTCTTCCCGAGGCCCGGCGGGCCGTAGAAGAGGGTGTGGTCGAGCGCCTCCTCGCGGCCGAGCGCCGCCTCCACGAAGACGGAGAGGCTCTCCTTGACCCGCGCCTGGCCGATGAACTCGTCGAGCCGCTGCGGGCGCAGCGAGGCGTCCGGACGCTCATCGCTCTCGAGCACCTCGGGCGTCGTGATCTCCGTGCGCGAAGGGGCCTCGCCCGCGTCGCCTGCGTCGGCCTCGTCGCCCGCATGCCGCGTGTCGCCCGACCGGCCCGGCGGCCCCGGCGCCGTCATACGTGCTGCAGCGCGCGGCGCACGAGTTCCTCGGCGCCGACGTCCGGCTCCCCGGCGTCCGCGAGCCCCTGCAGGGCGCGGCTGACGGCGTTCTCGCTCTGGGAGCGCGGGTAGCCGAGCCCGCGCAGCGCCTGCACGGCGGCCGCGGCGACTCCGTCGCCCGGCACGGGATCGTCGCCCATGTCGCCGAGGTCGTCGAGCTTGTCGCTGAGTTCGATCACGATGCGCTCGGCGGTCTTCTTGCCCACGCCGCTCACGGTCTGGAGCGTGCGATGGTCCTTGGCCCGGATCGCGCGCACGACGCGTTCGGGCCGAAGCGCCCCCAGGATCGCGAGCGCCAGCCGCGGACCCACGCCGCTCGGGACGCGGAGCCGCTGGAAGAGTTCGCGGTCGCCCGGCGTCTCGAAGCCGAACAGCTCGAAGACGTCGTCGCGCACGACAAGGACGGTGTGCAGTTCGACCTCGGACCCCTCGGGCGGCAGGCGTCCGGCGAGCCCGAGCGGCACGCCGACCTCGTAGCCGACGCCGTCGCCCGTGAGGATCTCGACGGCGCCGTCCGCGCGCGCGAGGAGTTCGCCCCGCAGCCGCCGGATCACGGGAGCCTCCGCCGCGCCCGGCTCACCGGACCGGTCCGCCGAGGAGGTGGCAGAGGGCGACCGCGCAGCCGTCCGCCGCGTCCGCCGGACTCGGCGGCTCGCCGAGCCGCAGATGGTGCTTGACCATGAAGCCGACCTGCTCCTTGCTCGCGGCGCCCGTCCCCACGACGCGCTTCTTGACGTCGCGCGGCGCATACTCGTGCACCGGCAGGCCCCGCAGCGCCGCCGCGAGCACGAGGACCCCGCGCGCGTGCCCGAGCACGAGCGCCGTGCGCGCGTTCCGCCCGTGAAAGGCGCTCTCGATCGCGACGCACGTCGGCCCGAGCCGGTCGATAAGCTCGAGCGCCGCGGTGTGGATGTCCACGAGGCGCCCGGGGAGGTCCTCTCCGCGCGGCCGCACGACGCCGCACTCGATGAGGCGATGCGCGGGCCCTCCCGGGCGGCGCCCTTCGACGAAGCCGTATCCGGTGGCCCGCGTGCCCGGGTCGATGCCCAGCACCGTCAGGGGGCTTCCCAGTCCGCCCCCTCCGCCTCCTCCAGATCCACGTTCGTATTCACCTTCAGCACGTCGTCGTGCTCGTCGAGCGCGTGCAGGACGCCGAGCACCTTCTCCGCCTCGCGCCCCTCCAGTTTCACCGTATTGCTGGGCACCATCGCGAGTTCGGCCTCCTCCACCGGCAGGCCGGCGTCGCGCAACGCGCCCAGGACGTCGTGGAAGTCGGGCGCGGTCGTCGTCACCACGTACATCCCGTCCTCGGATTCGAAGTTCTCCGCCCCCGCCTCGAGCGCCGCGTCGAGCGCCGTGTCCTCGTCGCACTCGTCGGCGGACACGAGGATCTGGCCCTTGCGCTCGAACATCCACGCGACCGAGCCGCTCTGGCCCAGGTTGCCGCCCCGCTTGTCGAGCAGGTGCCGGAGCTCGGCGAGCGTGCGCCGGGGGTTGTCCGTCAGGCACTCGAGGTAGAGCGCCGCGCCGCCCGGCGCATAGCCTTCGTGCGTGACCTCCTCGAAGCTCGCGCCCGGCAGGTCCCCGGTCCCGCGCCGCACCGCCCGATCGATGTTGTCGGCCGGCATCCGCTGGCTCTTGGCGTTGTCGATCGCGGTGCGCAGGCGCGGATTGAAGTCGGGGTCTCCTCCGCCTTCCCGCGCCGCCACGGCGATTTCGCGACCGAGCTTGGAGAACAGCTTCCCCTTCGCCTTGTCGGTCACCGCCTTCTGGCGCTTGATCTTCGACCACTTCGAATGGCCCGCCACCGGCTACCGCCCGCTCGTCTTCCTGGTGTAGAGTCGCGCTACTGGTCGTCGTCGCGCTGCGACTCGGCGATCACCTTCTCCTGAACATGCGGAGGAACCTGCTCGTACGCAGCCAGGCTGCGCGTGTGCGTCGCCTTTCCGTGCGTCAGGGAGCGCAGCGCGGCGGAGTACTTGTAGAGTTCGGCCTGGGGGACGTGCGCCTTCACGATCTGCCGCCGCCCCTTCGAGTCCATGCCGAGCACGCGGCCCCGCCGCTGGTTCAGGTCTCCCATCACCTCGCCCATGTATTCCTCGGGCGTCTCGACCTCGATCTCCATGATCGGCTCGAGGATCACGGGGTTCGCGTCCCGCGCCACCTTCTGGAACGCGATCGAGCCCGCGATCTGGAAGGCGATGTCCGAGCTGTCCACGGAGTGATGCGAGCCGTCGTAGCACTCGGCCTGGAAGTCGACGACGGGGTAGCCGGCGAGCACGCCTCTGCCCGAGGCCTCCCCGATCCCCTTCCCCACGGCCGGGACGAACTTGGTCGGGATCACGCCGCCCTTGATCGAGTCGACGAACTTGTACCCTTCCCCGCGCGGCAACGGGCTGAGCCGGATGTAGCAATCGCCGAACTGCCCGCGCCCGCCCGACTGCTTCTTGTGGCGCCCCTGCCCCTCCGCGGTCTTCGTGATCGTCTCGCGGTAGGCGATGTTCGGCTGGTGCGTGTCCACGTTGACCCCGTACTTCCGGGTCATCTTCTCCAGCGAGATGTTGAGGTGGATCTCCCCCAGCCCGCGGATGATCGTCTGCCCGCGCTCGGGATCGTAGCCGGAGGAGAAGGTCGGATCCTCCTCGTGCAGCTTCGCGAGGCCGCTGCCGATCTTGTCCTCGTCGGCGCGCGTGCGGGCCGTGACGGCGAGGGAGAGGTCGGGCTGCGGCCACTCGATGCCCCCGAAGGAGAGCTGGCTCCCGCTGTCGCAGAGGGTGTCCCCGGTGTGCGTGTCCTTGAGCTTGGTCACGACCCCGATGTCGCCGGGGTTCAGCGCCTCGACGTCGATGCGGCGCGATCCGTGCGGAATCGCGAGGTGCGCGAGGCGCTCGTTCGCGGAACGGTCGGGGTTCGCGAGCGTGACGCCGTTCGTAATGCGGCCGGAGAAGACGCGGAAATAGCTCAGGTCGCCGACGTGGGGTTCGGACGTGGTCTTGAAGACGAGCGCCGCGGTGGGCGCGGCGGCTCCCGGCTCCAGAGTCACTTCGCCGTTGCCGTCGTGCGCGGTTCGGGGGGCGGCGCGGTCGGGCGAGGGGAAGAGTTCCACGATGCGGTCCATGAGCGCCGGCACGCCCGCGCTCGTCTGGCACGAACCGCAGAACACGGGGACGATGTCGCCGGAGCGGATCGCCTCCGAGAAGGCCTCGCCGAGCCGGCCGGGGTCGAGGTCCTCTCCCTCGAAATAGGCTTCGAGCAGGTCGTCATCCCCCGACACGATCGCTTCGATGAGTTCCTCCCTGAGATCCTCCACCTCCGACGCGACGTCGTCGGGCGCATCGGCCACGCCGGCCGCGCCCTTGTCCCCTCCCTTGAAGGTGTGGGCCTTCATCGTGAGCAGGTCGACGAAGCCGCTGAAGTCGGCGCCCGCCCCGATGGGGACGTGGACCGGCATCGCAGCCGAGGTGAGTTCGTCCCGGATCTGACCGAGCGTGTTGCGGAAGTCCGCGTTGTCCCGGTCCATCATCGAGACGAAGACAGCCCGCGGCAGGCTCGCGGCGTCCGCGGCGGCCCAGGTCCTCTCCGTCCCCACCTCGACGCCGGAGATCGCATCGATGACGCAGATGCCGGCGTCCGCCACGCAGATCCCCGCCACGACTTCGCCCAGAAAATCCAGGTAGCCGGGCGTGTCGATGAGGTTGATCCGCACGCCGTTCCGGGCGGCGTGGGCGACGGAGAGGTTGATCGAGATCTTGTGGCCGGTCTCTTCCGGCGTGAAGTCGGTGAGCGCGTTCCCCTTCTGGACGTCGCCCTTCCGCGTGGTTCCGCCGGCGATGTAGCACATCGCGTCCACGAGCGTGGTCTTTCCGGCCCCCCCGTGCCCGAAGAGGACGACGTTGCGAAGGTTCCGCGTTTGATGTTCCGAGGCGGCAGACGCCATGTACACCTCCCGTACTCTTCTGCCTGGGATGACACCGGGGCTGGCGGCCCGCGACAGGCGCTTTGCTACGGCCACGGGCCGCTCCGTGCGTGACGCTCCCCGGCCGGGGGGTCGCGCGGGGCGGACATTGTAGAAACCGGCGGCAAAAAACTCTAGTGCGTGCGGGTTTTCTCCCGAGTGCCCTTCGTCTGCTGGTACTGCCGGCTCACCTCGTCGAGGAAGGCGCGTTCGCGCGCCGACAGGGAGTCCATGCCGCTCTCGCGAATCTTGTCGAGGATCCGGTCCACTTCATCGAGAGAATCCCCCTCCGCCCGGCGGCGGCGCCGCGGCGTGGGGGCCGGCGGCGGGGCGCGCGGGGTCGCCGGCCGTTCCTTGTAGAGGAGGCTTTGCGCGAGGCGGCCGATGCGTTCTCCGTAGCGGAGATAGACGAACCCGGTCACGAGTCCGCCGAGGTGCGCCCAGTGCGCCACGCCGTCCGCCGACCCCTGCACGGTCGAGAGGAGGGTGAAGGCGCCGAGCGCGGCCACGAACCACTTCGCCGGCACGGGGAAGACGAAGTAGAGGTAGATCTTCGCGTCCGGCCAGTTGAGGGCGAAGGCCACGAGGATGCCGAAGATGGCGCCCGAAGCGCCCACCATGATCGTCGGCCCCGTGAGCGAGTAGAGCAGGACGGAGAAGGCCGCCGCCCCGAGTCCGGTCGCGAGGTAGAAGCGGAGGAAGAAACGGCTGCCCCACTTCTGTTCGAGCGGCGGGCCGAAGAAGAAGAGGGCGAGCATGTTCATGAACACGTGCATGAAGCCGCCGTGCACGAACATGTAGGTGACGACGGTCCACGGGCGCGTGAGGAAGCCGGGGACGGCGAAGCCGAGCCAGTCGACCGCCGCGACGGGCACGATCCGCAGCGCCATGAGGAGGAAGATCGCGAAGTTCGCGATCATGAGGCGCAGCACCCAGCGGCTCATCGGGAAGCCGTGGCCGAAGCGGACCCCGCCGGTCTGGTACGCGGGCCGTCTCATCATCGCGAACCCGCCTCGCCGCCGCCCTCGAGGTCGATGGCGGAGGCCAGCCGCTCGTCACGCTCCGCACGCGCGATCGCCAGCCGCAGGAGACGGTCGATGAGTTCCGGATAGGACACGCCGCTCGCCTCCCAGAGCTTCGGGTACATGCTGATCCGGGTGAAGCCCGGCAACGTGTTGATCTCGTTCACCACCAGTGAACCCGCCGGCAGCGGGCCGCAAGCCTCCGTCGCGAGGAAGAGGTCGACGCGCGCCATCCCCTCGCAGCATAGCACGCGGAAGGCGCGAACGGCGATCTCGCGAGCGCGGGCCGTGGTCTCGGCATCAAGGTCCGCGGGGATGATCAGGTCCGCGCCGTCGTGATCCAGGTATTTGGCTTCGTAGGAGTAGAAGGCGTGCGTGGGGGCGATCTCCCCCGGAACCGAGGCTTCGGGAGTCTCGTTCCCGAGAACGGAGAGCTCGATCTCACGGCCCCGGACCGTCCGTTCGAGGAGCACCTTGGTGTCGAAGGAGAAGGCCTCGTCGAGCGCCCGCCGGTAGTCGGGATCCGTCGCGACCTTCGACACGCCGACGGACGACCCCATGTTCGCCGGCTTGACGAAGATCGGGGCGTCGAGGGCGGCCACGGCCTCGTCCCACGAGGGAGCCTCGTCCCGGGAGAGGACGGTGATGAAGGGCGCGACGGGAATGCCGGCGTCGCGCAGCAGCCGCTTGGCCACATCCTTGTCCATGCACACGGCCGAGCCGAGGATCCCGGGCCCGACGAACGGGAGGTGCGCGAGCCGCAGGAGCCCCTGGACGGTGCCGTCCTCGCCGAAGGGGCCGTGCAGGACGGGAAAGATGACGTCGAGTTCCGGCAACTCGGCCGACGCCGGGCGTACCCCGCCGGAGCCGCCGGGCTCGCCGGGGCCGCCGGGCTCGCCGGGGTCGCCGGGGTCGTGCGGGGCGACGGGGACGATCCGGGCCCGGCGGCCGGGTGTGAGGGCGAGCCTGACCGGCGCGTCCGGGAGGCGGATGCGCCGCGGGTCCGAGGCGTGCCGGAGAAAGCGCGATTCGTCGGCGAGGTGCCAGCGGCCGCGGCGGTCGATGCCGATGAGCACGATGTCGCAGCGCTCGCGGTCGATCGCCTCGATGACGTTCTTCGCCGAGCGGAGCGATACTTCGTGCTCCGGGGACTCGCCGCCGAAGAGCACGCCGACGCGCACGCGGCGGTCAGCCACCGGACGACGAGGGCACGGGATAGCTGACGGGGAGGCGCGCCCAGATGGCGGTGGGGGCGCCGCCGTGCCGCGCCGGCCGGTACTGGAGGAGGCGGGCGCCTTCCACCGCGGCCGAGTCGAGGACCGCGTGTCCCGATGACGTCACGATCGCGACGGAGTCGACGCGGCCGGTATCCGAGATCCGGATGCGGAGGAGGATGTCTCCCCCGGCGCCCGCCTCGAGGGCCTGGGCCGGGTACGGGAACGCGGGGGACGACGGTGATTCGAGCACGGGCCACACGAGACCGCCCTCCCGGAGCTGGTCCACGCGCAGCGCGCCGACTTCCGGGCCGGGCTCGTCCGCGCACCCGGCGGACGCGGCGCCGGCGAGCACGGCGAGCACGGGGAGCACGGCGCCGGCGAGCGCCACGCGGGACCCGGCGCTTCGGCACGCTCGGTGACGCGCAGATTTCTGCGACACGACACTAGGCATCGGCGAACGCCTTCCACTCGGCGAGCATGTTCAACGCTTCGAGCGGCGTCATCCCTTCCAGGTCGAGCCCGTCCAGCTTGTCGAGCACCGCGCGGGCGGCGGCGAGGTCCGCACTCTCGGCCCCGCCGGGCGCGCCGGATGGCGCCGGGCCGCCCTTCGGGCCGGCGGCGGCCTCGAAGAGGGAGAGCTGCCCCATCCCGGCCTCGGCGAGCGCGGCGCCGCGGCCGCCGGCGCCCCACGGCCCGCTCTCGAGCACGCCGAGGATGCGGCCGGCGCGTCCCACGACATCGGGCGGCAGCCCGGCCAGCCGGGCGACGTGGACGCCGTAGGAACGATCCGAGCCTCCCGGTTGCAGCCGGTAGAGGAAGGCGATGTCCTGACCGGTCTCGCGCACCGCGACGTTGAAGGCGGCCGCGCGCGGCAGCGACTCCGCGAGGCCGACGAGTTCGTGGTAATGGGTGGCGAACACCGTGCGCGCGCCGAGTTCGTGCAGCCGCTCGGTCACCGCCCACGCGATCGAGAGGCCGTCGTACGTCGACGTGCCCCGTCCGATCTCGTCGAGGAGGACGAGCGAGCGCTCGGTGGCGCCGTGCAGGATGGTCGCGGTTTCCGTCATCTCCACCATGAAGGTGCTCTGCCCCGCCGCGAGGTTGTCGCTCGCGCCCACGCGCGTGAACACACGATCGCATACCCCGATGCGGGCGCGGCGAGCCGGGACGAAGGAACCGATGTGCGCCATGAGCGCGATGAGCCCCGCCTGGCGCAGAACCGTCGACTTCCCCGCCATGTTGGGGCCGGTGACGATCAGGGTGCGTCGCTCTTCGTCCAGCCGCATGTCGTTCGGGATGAAGTTTTCTCTCGCGACCGCGGTCTCGACGACCGGGTGCCGGCCCTCCTCGATGTCGAACACGACGTCGTCGCTCAGCCGCGGACGCACGTAGTCCTCGGCGGCGGCGACCTCGGCGAGACAGGCAAGGAAGTCGATCTCGGCGACGAGGGCCGCGGTCGCCTGAATCCGCCCGACCTCGGCACCGACGGCGTCCCGCAGCGCATGGAAAAGCTGCGCCTCGAGCCGCGCGATCTCATCGCCGGCCCCGAGGACCTTCGCCTCCCACTCCTTGAGTTCCGGCGTGAGATACCGCTCGGCGTTGGTGAGCGTCTGGCGCCGGGTCCACTCCTCGGGCACGCGGTCGAGCTTCGAGCGCGTGACCTCGAGATAGTACCCGAACACCTTGTTGAAGCCGATCTTCAGCGTGTCGATGCCGGTGCGGTCCCGCTCCCTTACCTGCATGCCGGCGATGAAGTCGACCGCGCCGCCGCGCACACCGCGCAGTTCGTCGAGTTCGGCCGAGAAGCCGCTCCGGATCACGCCGCCGTCCTTGAGGGCGTGGGGGGACTCGGGGTCGATGGCGTCTTCGATGCGGGTCGCCACGTCCCTGAGCGGATCGAAGCCGGAGCGAAGTTCGGCGAGACGGTCGGCCTCCAGCGGCGAAAGGGCGGCCGCGAGCCCGGGCAGCGCGTCGAGCGAGAGGCCGAGGCCGAGGAGTTCCCGGGGCGCCGCCCGGCCGGTGGAGACGCGGGCGGCGAGCCGCTCCAGGTCGCGGATCGGGCGGAGCGCGCCGCGGATGCGCTCGCGCTCCTCCGCCCGCTCGACGAGTTCCTGCACGGCGTCGAGGCGGACCGCGATCTCGCCGCGGACGACGAGCGGGCGCAGCAGGCGCCGCCGCAGCAGGCGCGCCCCCATCGGGGTCCGCGTGCGGTCGACGAGGGCGAGCAGCGACGCCCCCTCGCCGGGGCGCAGGGGTTCCACGAGTTCGAGGTTCCGCCGGGTCATCTCGTCCAGGTACATGACGCGTCCGGCCCGGTCCACCCGCGGCGGCCGCAGGTGGTCGAGGCCGGCCGGCCGCACCTCGTCGAGGTAGCCGAGGAGGGCGCCGCTCGCCGCGAGGAGGAGCGGGTCGCGCGCGGCGTCGAGGCCGAACCCGGTGGTGGAGGAGACCCCGAACCACTGCCGGAGCCGCTCGTCCCCGAGCGAAGCGTCGAAGCGCCAGGCGGGCCGCTCGGTCAGGTGCCAGGGCCCGGCCGGCGCCGCCGCCTCCTCGGGGATCACGATCTCGGCCGGCTCGAGTCGCCCCAGTTCGTCGTCGAGGTCGGGCGCCGCCACCTCGCGAAGCTCGAACTCGCCGGTCGAAAGATCGACCGCGGCGAGCCCGAACGGGGCGTCGCCGGCGATCGCGACCACGTAGTTGTTGCGGCGCGCCGCGAGGAGCTTGTCCTCGAGGACCGTGCCCGGCGTGATGATCTCGACGACGTCCCGCCGCACGATCCCCCGCGCCTCCGCCGGATCCTCGAGTTGCTCGCAGATCGCCACGCGGCGTCCCATCTCGAGCAGGCGGGAGACGTACTCGTTCACGGCCTTCACGGGGACGCCAGCGAGGGGAACGTCCCGCTTTCCGCCGTTGTTGCGCGCGGTGAGGGTGAGTCCCAGCAGGCCGCTCCCCTCCTCCGCGTCCTCGAAGAACATCTCGTAGAAATCGCCGACCCGGAAGAAGAGGAGCGAATCGGGATGGCGCGACTTGATGTCGAGGTATTGCCGGATGAGCGGCGAGTGTCCGTCCGGGTCCGGGGGGGGCGTGGCCATCACCGCCTCACGAGACGACGGGGATGACGGCGGGCTCGAAGCCCTCATCCCGGAGTCGGCGCACGAGGCTCTCGGCCGCTTCCCGGCGGGCGAAGCGGCCCAGCCGGACGCGGTGCAGTCCGTCCTGCTCGACGACGCGGGAGAAGAAGCCCGCGGCCTCCAGCCGCCCACGGACGTCCTCCGCCGGATCCCGGCGCGAGAACGCCGCCACCTGGATCGCGAAGCGCGGGGCCCCCGTCGCGCAGCCGAGTGCCGCGGCTTCCGCGAGGCGCACGGTCTCCGTGGCGTCGACGCGGCGGCCCTCCGCGATCCCCCGTTGCCACGCCTCGCACGCCCGATCGATCTGCCCCCGGGCCTCGAACGTCCGGGCCGTCCAGTACCAGGACTCGATGGTCTCGGCGCTCCGGGGATGGTCCGATCGCAGGCGTTCGAGGTCGGCCGCCGCCCGGGAGGGCTCGTCGAGCGCCAGGTCCAGTTGCGCCAGCCGCAGCCAGGCTCGGGATCCGTGGCGCGAGCCGCCGTCCATGGCGACGGAGAGGAGTTCCGCGCGGGCGGAATCAGGGTCGGCCAGGAGGCGCGCCCTCAGGTAGCGCGCGCGCAGCACGTCGCCGCGAGCCGCATTCCGCGCCTCCGTGGCGAGCCAGCGCTCGATCGCCTCCGCGGCGCCCTCGAACCTCCCGGCCTCGATCCGTGCCTCGAGATGGTCCAGATCCACGGGAGCGGCGGCCTGCGCGGCTTGCGCGGCCGAGGGGACGGAGAATCCCCCTAACGCCGCGCCGACGAGCAGCGCCAGGGCGCGGCCGCCCCGAGTCATCTCCGGGCGTGCTCCGTCCGCCCCAGTTCCAGGAGCATGCCGGAGAGCACCGCGTGGTCTCCCCGCCCCGACTTGAGGTGCCGGTCGGCGCGGTGAAGCACCCGCAGCGCGTGATCGAGTTCGTGTACGGTCCATGCCCTCGCCTGCTTCGCGTAGGCGTTCGCCTTCCAGGAGAGATAGCCGCGCCCGGTCTCCGACAGGGCGGCGCGCAGGCCGGCGGGTCCCGCGTCGAGGGCCAGACCAAGCAGAAGGTGCTGTTCCACAAGTCCGGCGACCAGCCCGACCCCCCGTTCCGAAGTGAGCACGTTTTCCAACTCGCGCAAGGCGCGCCGGTAGTCGCGCGAAGCCACGAGGTCGAGCCAGCTCCAGCGATCGATGCGGTGGGTCCGGGGAACGATGTCGCGGATGTCCGAGTCGGTCCGGCGGTCGGCGGGCAGCGAAGCGAGCTTCTCGAGTTCGGCGTCCAGCGTGGAAAGGTCCGACCCCACGGCTCCCGCGATCCACTGCGCCGCCGCCGGCGAGAGGTCGAGCTTCCAGCGTCTGCGCGCCCGGTCGTGGATCCAGCCGGGGATCTCCGCCGCCCGCGGCGTCGTCCACTCCAGCGTGCGGCAGACCTTCCGGAGGTCACGGTAGAACGCCGCGCGCGACCTCTTGGGGATGCGCGCCGTGACGATGAGGGCGAGGTCGGCGGGCGGCGCCGCCGCGACCCGCTGCAGGACCGCGCGAGCCTTCGTCCCGAGTCGCTCGACGTCGCGTACGAAGACGACGCGGCGTTCGGCCATCATGGGGGGCATGGCCAAGGTGGCGGCGAGCTGCTCGTCCGTCACGTCTTCGGCGTGGAACTGATCGTAGTTGAAGTCGCGCGTGGCCGGGTCCACGGCGGCCTCGACGAGTTGCTGCGCGGCTTCGTCCCGCAGGCGGACCGCGTCTCCGTGCAGGAACCAGGCGCCGGTCGGCGGAGCCTTCCCCAGGGCTCGGGAGAGCCGCGGGTCGAGGGGCCCGCTCAAGGCGCCGGGAGAGACCCGTGCCGCGGGGTCAGCGAGACTCGTCGAGCTGGCCGGAGCGTCGCTCGACCGGCACGACAATGGAATCGCTCGTCGCGATCGGCACCGCGTAGGACTGGCCGAACAACCCGCCTCCATCATCGAGTGCGGGAGCGAACGGGACGAGGAACCAGTCGGGCACGTAGGGGTCGCCGGCGAACCGCGCCCCCTGGCTCTCGGCCACCGTTTCCGCCGGAACGTCCGCCATCACCGGCGGAAGCTGCACTTCGACGAGCAGGGGCTGGCTTCCGTTCGACACGCCGAGCGTGAAGAGTCCCGCCGACGCCACGACGATGGCGGCGGCCCGGCCGACCTGGCCGCGCCACGACCGCTTCGGGGACTCGTCGACGTGGTAGAGGCGATGCTGCAGGCGGGGAAGAAAGTCCGGAGAGGTGGAGACGCGAGGGAGGGCGCGCCATGCGGCGAGCCCGCGGGTCATGACCCGCTGGTAGCGCCGACACGACCGGCAGTCCTCCAGATGCGCGTCGAAACGACGGCGCTCGCCGGCGGCAAGCGTACCGTCGAGGTAGTCGGTATGTCGCTCGATAAACTCTTTGCAAACCATCATTGCACCATCACGAAAAACGTCCATCCGTGCCCATCTACTCTTGACCGCGTGCCGGGGTTCCTTCCGGCGGCCGGGCCGTGCGGGCCCCGGGCTTCAATCGAGCATCGGGGCGATGATGCGGGCGAACCGGTTCCGCGCCCGGTTGAGGCGCGACTTCACGGTGCCCAGCGTCACTCCCGTGATCTCCGAAATCTCCTCGTAGCTCTTCCCTTCGAGCTCGCGCAGCACGAATACGACGCGGTGATGCTCGGGAAGCTCCGCCACCGCGGCCTCGACCTGCTCGCGCACACGCCGCTTGCGAAACAGGTCGTCGGGCCGGTAGGCCGTATCCTCGAACTCCAGCGGACGATGGTCGGCTTCCCAACTCTTCCGGAGCGAATGGAAGAGTACCAGTGGGTTGCGCGCCCGGTTCCGCAATTCGTTCTTCGCCAGGTTGCTGGCGATCGTATAGATCCAGGTTGAGAACTTCCGCGCGGGATCGAACCGGTGGAGGTGCCGGTAGACGCGGACGAAGGTCTCCTGCACGAGATCCTCGGCCCGGTCCCGGTCGCCGATCGTGCGGTAGATGAAGTTCAGCAGGCGATCCTGGTAGCGGTCGGCGATCTCATTGAACGCGAAGCGCTGCCCCGCCAGGTAATGGGTGACGAGTTCGGCGTCCTCGAGGCGCTTCAGCTCTGCGCGCCCGAGCGACGCCATCCCCTCCGGCGCCGCGTATTGGCTCGTGACTTCGAGGTTCGGCTTCGTGTCCATGCCGCTCCCTTTGCGGGGCTCTCGCTACAGCTCTCGTTGCAGTCGCTCCGACGCGTTAAACCCCACCGCCGCCGATTCGATCCATCCGGCGGGCGACCCAGCGCGCCGCGAGGGTCAGCGCGCAGATCGTCTTGCCGTCACTGATCTCTCCCGCATCGATCATCTCGATGGTACGGCGCAGGGGCAGCCGATGCACATCCATGAACTCGCTCGCCTCGTGACTCGTCTCCCCCGCCTCCAGATCCCACGCGACGAAGAGGTGAATGATCTCGTCCGTGAAACCCGGCGTCGTGCGTACGGAGGCCAGCCGCTCCAGGCGCCCGGCGCGCAGTCCCGCCTCCTCCTCCAGTTCCCGGAGGGCGCACGCCTCGGGGGGCTCGCCGGGCTCGAGGTTCCCGGCCGGCACTTCCCAGATGTAGCCGTCGGCGGCGTACCTGTATTGACGCACCAGCGTGACGGCGGGTTCGCGCGGAGAGGCGCCGGCGGTCTCGGGGAGAGGGGCGGGAAGGTCCAGCGCGACGACGGCGGCGGCGCCGGGGTGGCGGATCAATTCGAGCCGGCCGATGGACCCGTCCGGGAACCGCACGCGATCCACATCGACGTGGATCCTGCGGCCGGAGTAGACGCGCTCCCCGTCCACGCGGCCGGTCGGGCCGCAGCGCTCGGCGCCTTCCTGCGCGCCGCCGGTCATGGCGCGCTCACGGGGCGGGCCGGACATCCACGGGCCCGAGACCGTTCAGCGTCGGCGCGGCCGTCGCCGCATCGCCCACGGCGAGGAGCGTGAGGCGGTCGGGATCGAGGTACGTGCGGCAGACCTCCCGCACCTCGTCGGGCGTCACGGCCTCGATGCGCGAGCGGTACGTCTCCCAGTAGTCGTCGGGGAGACCGAATATGCGCTGACGGCTCGCCTTTCCGCAGATCTGCACCGCGGTCTCGAACTGGAGCGGAAGGGAGAGCGTGAGGGCGTTGCGGGCCAGCTTCATTTCGTCGGCGGTGACGGGTGTCGTGCGCATGGTCTCGATCTCGCGCAGGATCTCCTCGAATGCGGGTCCGGTCCGGCCGGTCTCGACGGCCGTGCGCGCGACGAACGGTCCCGCGCCGCGGCGGAACCGGAAACTCGACCTCGCCCCGTAGGTCCACCCCTTGTCCTCGCGCAGATTGAGGTTGATCCGGGAGTTGAAGAGGCCGCCGAGGATCGCGTTGGCCACGATGATCGCGTGGTGATCCTCCGTGTTGTAGGGCACGCCCACCGTCGCCACGCGGATCTCGCTCTGGGCGCTGCCGGGACGGTCGATGAGGATGAGGTCGTTCGCCCGCGGCTCCGGCGTGTCCGGGGGCGGGACCCGGGCGGCCTCGCCGCGCCAGGCGCCGAAACGCGCCTCCGCCGCGGACAGCAGACGGTCGCGGTCGAGGTCGCCGCACACGATGAGGAGGGCCCCGCCGGGGCGATAGCGCGCGTCGTGGAACTCCCGCACGGCGTCGGGGCCGATCTCCGGCACGGTGGCACCGGTGCCGGCGGCGGGGCGGCCGTACAGGCGGTCGCCGTAGAGTTCGGCGATGGTGGCGAGACCCGCGACGGTCGCCGGGTCGTCCGCCTGGCGTTCGATCTCGTCGATGCGCTCCCCGCGGATGCGTTCGACTTCGTGCTCGGGGAACTCGGCATCGAGGACGGTGGCGGCGAGGAACTCGAGCGCCTCCTCGAACACCTCCGACAGGAAGTGCATGGAGACGGCCCCGACGGAATAGCCGACCGTCGCGCGGTAGCCGACGCCGAGGCGGTCGAGCCAGCGCGCCATTTCGATGGCGTCCCGGCCGGGGGTGCCGGCGGTGAGGAGCCGGGCCGTGAGTTCGCCGAGTCCGCCGAGGGCCGGCGGTTCGGCGCCGGCGCCGGACTCGAGGACGAGGTGGAGCGACACTTCGGGCAGACCGCGCCGCTCGGCGTGCTCGATGCGGAGGCCGTTGGGGAGCGCGTGCCGCTCGAAGCGCGGGAGCGCGAGCGGGCGCGGGGCGGCCGGCGGCGGGCGCACGGCCCGGTCGGGCGTCGCGGCTCGGGGGTTCGTCACGGCGTTCCCCCTGTCGAATCCGCCGAGCCCGCCGAGTCCGCCGAGCCCGTTCCGTCCTCGGGCACGACGTGGAGGACAGTGAGGCCGCGCGGGTCGAGCACGGCGCGGGCCACGCGCTCCACATCGGGGCGCGCGACGGCTCCGTAGCGCGTGAAGGCGTCGTTCACATAGGCGGCGTCGCCCCGCAGCACGGCGGCGTGCGCGATCGCGTCCGCCCGGTCGCCGAAGCCCGCGCGCCCGTTCAGGAGCCCGCGCCGGGCCCGGTTGCGCGCCCCCTCGACCTCTTCCTCCTCGACGCCGCCGCGGAGCAGGTCGTCGATCACGTCCCTCACCTCCGTCTCGAGGTCGGCAGCGGGGACGCCGGGGCGGGCCGTCGCGACGACGAAGCACATTCCGGCGTTCTCGGTCGGCCAGGTGAAGGAAGTCGCGTCCGCCGCCACCCGCTTCTCGTACACGAGCGCCTTCTCGAAGCGGGAGCTGTTTCCGTCGGCGAGCAGGTAGTTGAGGATGACGACGGCCTCGAAATCGGGGTCCGCGTAGCACGGCGAATGATACATGAGGTACACGCGGGGCATCTGGACGCGGTCCCGCAGGAGCGCGCGCCGCTCGCCGCCGCGCGCCGGCACCGGGACGTCCGGGCGCGGCGCCACGGGTCGCGCGGGAATCTCACCGAACCAGGCCTCGACCCGCTCCAGCGCCGCGGCCGGATCGAAGTCGCCGACGAGCACGAGGGTCGCGTTGTTGGGTCCGTAGTGGAGGTCGAAGAACTGGTGCACGTCCTCGAGCCGGGCCGCGTCGATGTCGGGCATGTAGCCGATGGTCGGATGACGGTACGGGTGTCCCTCGTCATAGGCTCGCGCGAGCAGGGTCTCGAACGCGAGGCCGTAGGGGCGGTTCTCGTACGACTGCCGCCGCTCGTTCTTCACCACCTCGCGCTGGTTGTCGAGCTTCTCCCGGGTGATCCCGGGCTTGAAGAACCCCATGCGGTCGGATTCGAGCCACAGCCCCAGATCCAGTTCGTTCGCGGGCAGCGTCTCGAAGTAGTTCGTGCGGTCGAACCACGTCGTCCCGTTGAGCGTTCCGCCGGCGTCCTGAACGAGCTTGAAGTGGTGCTCGCGCGGCACGTGCTCGGAGCCCTGGAAGAGGAGGTGCTCGAAGAGGTGCGCGAAGCCGGTCCGGCCGGCGCGCTCGTTCTTCGATCCCACGTGGTACATGACGTGGACCGCCACGAGCGGAGCGGACGCATCGGGCTGCAGGACCACCCGCAAACCGTTGTCGAGCGTGTGCTCGAGGATATCGAATCTCATCGCTGGTCTCCGTGCCGCTCCCGGCGCCGCGGCATGAGGTGAGGCGGAGGGAGATAAGCCGGGTTCTGTCACCGGCGGGCCAGGCCCGCGGCGAGGTCATCTATCTGGGACCTCGGTTACCCGAGGCCTCGTGCGGCCTACCCGGAACTCGAACGCGACGGGCCGCCGCTCGTTCCTGCTTGGCCTTGCTCCCGGCGGGGTTTGCCGTGCCGTCCCTGTCACCAGGAAACGCGGTGGGCCCTTACCCCACCCTTTCACCCTTGCCTGTGCGCCTGGACCCCTTCGGGTCGCAGGCTGCCATCGGCGGTCTGCTCTCTGTGGCACTTTCCGTCGCCTCGCGACGCCCGGGCGTTACCCGGCGCCGTGCCCTGTGGAGCCCGGACTTTCCTCGAACGGCGTGACGCGCACCCGTCCGCGACCTCTTCTCCCTCCGCCGCCGACAACCTAACCGATTGGCAACCCCTTGAGGAATTGTCTACTCTAAGGTAGGAGGGGAAGTGTCCGGCGGAAGCGGTTTCCGGGTCCGGAGGCTTCAGGGAGAAGGAGTCGCGAACGCGCGTAAATCGTATGCTACCTGAGTCTGCCATACCCCGCATGGCGATGGCCCTGTGGGCGCTGGGAAGCACGGCCGTGGCGGTTCCGCTCGCGGCCTCCCAGGAAACCAGCCCTGACGGCCCGTTGTCGTATTACGTCTACGTGGCGGCCGAATCGGAGGATCGTGTCGATCTCGTCCGGTTCGACGGTACCGGTGCGTCGCTGCTGGATTCCGTCTTCGTGGGCCGTTTTCCCACGGAAATCGACGGGCCGCACGGCCTGGCGGTGGATCCGAGCGGGGAACGGTGGTACGTGACGCTCGCGCACGGGAATCCCTTCGGCACGGTCGTCGCCTATTCCACGGAGACGAACCGCCCGGTCGGGAGCGCGGAGCTGGGGCTCTTCCCCGCCACCATGCAGGTCACGCCGGCGGGCCTGCTCTTCGCGGCGAACTTCAACCTGCACGGCGAGCACGAGCCGAGTTCGGTGTCCGTCGTCGACGTCGGCGCGATGATCGAGGTCGCCCGGATTCCGACCTGCACGATGCCGCACGGTTCGCGGCTCACGGCGGACGGGGCGCGGCACTACTCCGTGTGCATGATGGATGAGATGCTCGTGGAGGTCGACGCGCACCGGCTCGAGGTCACGCAGCGCTTTCTCCTCCACCCGGGCTCGGAGCAGGCGTGGCCGCACGACTGGCTCCCGACGCAGCCCGTGGGAGCGGCCGCGTGCAGCCCGACGTGGGCGCACCCGGCCGTGGGCGGACACCACGTCTACGTCGCGTGCAACCGGAACGCGGAGGTGCTGGAGATCGATGTGCGGTCGTGGCGGGTGACGCGACGATTCGAGACGGGCGAGGGTCCGTACAACCTCGATGTCTCTCCGGACGGCGCCTACCTCGTGGTGACCTACAAGGGCGGGCAGGCGACCGGCGTCTGGGATCTGGCCGGCGGGACGGAAATGGCGCGGATTCCCAACACGCGGACACTGCCGCACGGGATCGCGATCTCCCCGGATTCCCGGTACGCCTTCGTGAGCGTGGAGGGCGTGGGCGGAGAGCCAGGAACGGTGGACGTGATCGACCTCCGAGCCGGGGTCCGGGCGGCCAGCGTCGACGTCGGGAAGCAGGCGGGCGGCATCGCCTTCTGGAAGGCGGAGCCGTGGTGAGGCGCGGCGCGAAGGCCGCCCTCGCCGGGGTGCTCGCCGGGGTGCTCGCGGTGGCGTGCGGAGATGCGGGGAGCACGGAACTCGGCTCTCCGCCGACGACGCTCGTGCCCGTTTCCTCCGCCGTGGACACGATCGTGACGGGAGAAACCACCGACCCGCCGATCGCGGTCCGGGTCGAGGACGCGCTCGGGAACGCGGTCGAAGGGGCGCCGGTCCGCTTCGTCATCGTGCGGGGCGAGGGCGAGCTTTCTCCGGGGGTCGCGGTCGCGGGGCAGGACGGCGTCGCGGAATCGATCTACCGCGCGGGGCCGACGCCGGGCGAGGCGGAGATCCAGGCGGACATCCCGAGTGCCGCGAACGTCCCGCCGCTCCGCTTCCTCGTCTTCGCGGAGGCCGCGGACACGGTCCGTCTCAGCATCGTGGAGGGAGACGGCCAGCGGGCGGAGGCCGGGAGCCAGCTGCCGCTCCCGTTCTCGATCCGGGCGGAAACGACGAGTGGCGCCCCGGCCGGCGGCGTCCGCATCGCCTTCGCCTGGACGGCGCCGGAAGAGGCGCCGGGAGAGGCCCCGGGAGAGGCCCCGGAAGCGGAGGCACTGCCGGAGACGGGGGACACGGCCGTCGTGGCGGAACCGCCGAGACCGCCGGGACCGCCCGCGGCGGAGGAATCGCCGGAACGCGGGGGCGCCCTCACGCACGACATCGTGATGACGGACGCGGACGGACGGGGCGGGGCGGTTTTCACGCTCGGCTCACGGGCGGGCGACTACCGGATCCACGCCTTCGCGACGGACGGCGTGTACTCGGACACGCTCTCCTTCTCGGCCACGGCACTCGCATCGCCGGGCGGGGCCGTGCAACTCGACTCGGTCGGGAACGGAAGACTCGCCGCGGGTACGCGGGCGCTCCTCCACGGCAGCGGCTTCCGTCCGGTCGCGGCCGACAACGAAGTCTGGATCGAAGGCACGGCGGCGACGGTGGTGAGCGCCACGGAGACGGAACTCACGGTTGAAGTGCCGGCCTTCGCCCGCACCTGCCTGCCCGAGCGCGAGGTCGGCGTGCGGGTGCTCGTGGGCTCCGACGCCAGCAACGGTCTCCTGCTTCCCATGGAGCCGGCCAACCTGCGGGTGGGTCTCGAGGTCGGCGAATCGCTTACCCTGCGGGGCCCCGTCGAGGTCGAGTGTGTTCAGTTCCGACCCGGCGCCCCCGTGGAAGCGGGAGAAGCGGGGGAACCGGCGGAGGCCGGGGCACCGGGAGCACCGGAAGACGACGCGGCGACGCGGGAATACCGGATCGTCATCGGCAACACGGGGCGCGGCGCATCGAGCGGGCTCCCGCTCCGGCTCACGATGCGGACGCCCACCGACATGTCGGGGGATGGCCCGGCGGCGGCGGTCGGCCTCGGGACGATCGATGCCCGGGTTGCGGAAGCCGCGCTCGCGGGCACGCGCAGGGACATCGGGATTCGCGCCCGTACGCTCGCCCGACTCGTTCAGGACCGAATCTCGCCCCTCCGCCCCGATGGATCGACCGCGGTCTCCGAGCCCGTCCCGGGAGACACGCTCGAGTACTTCTTCTCCGTCGGCCCGGAGCTGACGGCGACCTGCGTCGACCCCACGAGGACGGTGCGGGGAACGGTGCGGGCCGTGGGCGACGGCGTCGTCCTGGTCGAGGACCTCGCCGCGCCCGCGGGCGGTCCGACGGAGGAGGAGTGGCTCGCGCTCGCCCGGGAACTGGACGGGACGGTGCTGCCGGCCGTGACCTCCTACTTCGGTCCTCCCGACGACATCGACCGGAACGGACGCGTCGTCGTCCTGTTCACGCCCGATGTGAACCGGCTCGGCGACGGCGAGGCGGGCGTCGGCGGGTTCTCCCTCCCCCAGGATCTTGCCGCTTCGGGACGGGGCGACGGCGAGTTGTCGGACCCGGACGGCGGGATCTGTCCGGCGAGCAACGAGGCGGAAATCGTCTACAGCGTGAGCGCGGACCCCGAGGCGACGCTCGGCCGTCCCGTCTCGACGGAGGATCTGCTGCGAGAAACGCCCGCGCTCGTGGCGCACGAAGTCCAGCATATCGTGAGCGTGGGCCGGCGCGCGCCCGCTTCTTCGGCGGGTTTCGGGTCCGCCGAGGAAGTATGGCTGGATGAGGCGCTTTCGAGTCTGGCCGAGGAGGTGGCGGGGCTCGCCGCGCTCGGGCTCCCGGTGGGCGAACGCCTCACCTTCGACCGCGTATCCGGGACGCCCGAGGAACTCGAGACTTTCAATGCCTACATGCTGGGCAACTTCCGGAACCTCGGGCTGTACCTCCTCGGACTCCCCGGGGCGCCCACGGTCTCGACGGACGACCCGGACGGTGTCGGCGGGTTGCAGATGCGGGGCTTCGGCTGGTTCCTCCTGCGACGGCTCGCGGACCAGGCGGGGGGGGACGAACGCGCCTTCTTCCGGTCCGTGATCCGGGGCGGCGAGAACTACGGGCGCGGGATCGCGAACCTGGAGCGGGTCACGGGAAGGGAGTGGGCGAACATTCTGGCGGATGTGTCGGTCGCCCTGACGCTGGGCGCGGCGACGCTGGACGCGGGTACGGAGGATCCCCCGGGTGAGGATCTCGAGGCGCCGGACGCGCAGCCGCCGCTCGCCTCGGCAACGTGGGACGCCACCGATGTGTTCCGATCCTTGAACCAGGATATGGACACCCGATCGGGTCTTCCGACCGCGATCGCGCTCCGGACCGAGCCGCTGGGGTTTGAAACCCGGGTGCTGAGCCTCGACGTAGGGCCGTCGAGCATACAGTACTTCTCACTCGCCTCGGCTCCCGGCGCGCCGGGCCTGTCGCTGTCGCTGGAAACGGCGGGAGGAACCCCGGCGGGTGAGACCGCGGAACCGCTAATCACGATCGTGAGGATCAAATGAGACGCCCGGCCGGCGTTCTTCTCTTTCTCTTTCTGTGCGGGCTCTATCCCGGAGCGTCGAAGCTGACGGCCCAGATGACTCCCGCGGCAGCGTTCGGCGACGATACCGGTCCGGAACTGTTCGGACTCGCCGGCGTCATCCAGCCCCTCAACAACCTCACGGACAATACCGGCGCCTACGGCACCGTGATTCCGCCGGACGTGATGATGGGGGGCGAAGCGACCTACTGGGCGTCGCGCGCGGTCGGGATCGGCGTCATGGGGCTCTATTCCCCGGCGACGCTCGAAGCCGTCGCCGGCGGGCCGGGGCGGGGACCCGGAACGCTCGGCGAGATGGAGTACCTGGCGGGCACGGTGAACCTGACGTTCCGATTGCGGTCCGCCGGCTCGGCGGGCGCACTCGAACCCTACTTCACGGTTGGCGGCGGGCTCCGGCAGTTGAAGTTCTACGGCGCCGAAGTGCCGAAACTCAGCGCGACGGATCCGCTGGCGACGGCCGCGATCGGGGTTCGGGTCCATCTCATGTCGTCGCTCTGGTTCCGGGGCGAACTCCGGAACATGGCATCCTACTACATCTCGGCCGAGACGGACGCATCGAAGCTGCAGAACGACATCGGCATCACGATCGGCTTCGGCGTCCGCCCCCGCTAGCTCCGCGATCCGGCGGACGGGACGCGCACCTCCAGGGTCCCGGGCGCGATGGAAACGGACATCTCCTCGCCGTTCGGCCACACGACGTGCAGCGCCGCCGCACCCGCCGCGCCAACCACGCCGAGCGTCTGCGTCGATTCGTGGCGGGCCAGGTAACCCTCCCCCGACCGGACCTCCCGCACCGGACCGAACGTGCCGTCCGCGTATTCGAGGCGGAGGCGGGCGCCGATGGCCCGCGGGTTCGCGGGTGGGCCCTCGAGCACGACCCGGAGGCCGGGCGCCGCGCCGGCGTTGCGGTAGAGCCGGGTCTCACCGCCGTTGACGCCGAACGCCACGTCCACCCGCCCGTCGCGGTCGTGGTCGGCGAGCGAGACGGCCCGGGCGTCTCCGTAGACGGCGATCCCTGAACGGGAACCTGTAACGGCCTCGAAGCCCCCCTCGCCGTCCCCTCTCAGCCAGAGCCCGCGCCCCGCGTCGTAGCGCGGCACCCCCGGCCGGCCGGCGTAGAAGTTGTGCGCGAGGACGAGATCCTCGTGACCGTCCCCGTCGAGGTCGGCGGCGGCGACGCCGAACGCGGGCGCGCGCTGGGCCGCCGCGGGCAGCGGGGCGCTCTCGAAGCCGGAGGGGCGGTTGAACCACACGGTGTGGCGGAGTTCGTTCGCGTCCAGCCGCCGCCCGGAGTCCAGGCCGCCCACGAGGTCGGCGAGGGACGTGCGCGCGAAACGCTCGTACGTCACGCGGAGGAGGGCCGAGAGTCCGCCGGGGACGGCGAGCGCGTCTCGGCCCCGCAGGGGGCGCCACGTGCCGGACTCCATCCGGGCCTCGACGAGATCGACGATGCCGTCTCGATTCATGTCGCCGTAGATGAGGGAGTAGGCGGCGGGCACGTCGAGATTCGCGCCCCAGCCGGTGGCGACGAGGTCGGGCCGGCCGTCCTCATCGAAATCCGCGGCGGCAAGGCCGTTCCAGCGCCCCGTGAGACGCGTGAGCCCCAGCGCGTCGCTCACGTCGGTGAAACGGCCCTCATCGTTGCGGAAGAGGCGGACGCTGCCCCATTCGAGGGCGAGCGCGAGGTCCGGGTCGCCATCGAGGTCGTAGTCGGTGAAGAGGGCGGCGGAGACGAGCCCGAGGCGCGCGAAGGGGAGGGAGCGCTCCGCATCGGCGCGCAGGGCGTCGCCGTCGTGGATCAGGAGGCGGGAGTCCACGGCGAGAGGATAGGCGCCGGGGGCGACGCGTCCGCCCACGAAGAGGTCGAGGTCACCGTCGCCGTCGATGTCGGCCTGGGCGAGCGGGCCGGTCGCGGCGGGGAGCTGACCGGGCGGGGCGCCGGGGGCTTCGATGAGCGGGGGCGTGGGCGCGGACGCGCCGAGCGGCGCCGCGATGACCGCGGGGACGGCCGCGGCCTCCGCGGGCGAGCCCGCCTCGTACGCGCTCGTGCCGATGAGCAGCGCGACGTGACCGTCGGGTGAGTGATGCGGCAGCACGGCGGTCGCGTCCCACGCCAGCGCGGGCACGAGGGCCCGCGGGGCGGCGAAGCCGTCGCCCTCGTTCCGCATCAGGACCGGGCTGCCCCCCCGGCCGCTCCCGACCACGAGATCCGCATCGCCATCGTCCTCGACGTCGATCCACGACACGCCCGGGCCGGGACGATCGAACGAATGGGGCAGGAGCGGCTGCCGGAGCCGGTCGTCGAAGGGCGATTCGACATGCCGGTGTCCGAGCCGGTCCGAGATATCCACGAAGTGGGTTGTGGCCTCGGCCGCCGCCGCCGGGTCGGGCACGGCGGCCGGGTCGGGGACCCCCGGCTCCGCGGTGGCGTCGTCGATGACGTACTCGCGGTTCGCGACGACGCCTTCCAACCGCGTGCGGCGGCCGTCCGGCCAGTCGACGGTGATGATCATCTCTCCGTCCGCCGCGGCGGCGAAGCTGGCAACGGGCTCCGACGAGGAGAGATAGGCGCCGCCCGCCGTGATCTCGCGCACCTGGGCGGGAACCCCACCGGCCCCAGCGAGGGATCCAGCGAGGGGTCCAGCGAGGGGTCCAGCGAGGCGGATCCGGGCGCCGATGCCGCGCGTGTTGGGGCCCGTCCCCCGCAGACGCACGAGAATGCGGGGCGCGGCCGCGTCGTTGCGGTACATGACGGGCGGCGCGCCGAGCCTGGTCACGACGACATCGAGGTCGCCGTCGCGGTCGAGATCGCCCGCCGCGAGGCCGTGCGAGATGTCCGCCTCGTGTCCCCAGCGCCAAGGCTCGCTGACGTCGGTGAAGCCGTCCTCTCCTCCGCGGAAGGCGACGTTCGGCTGCGCGAGCGGCGGGAACATGCGCAGAGCCTGATCCGCCGGCAGCCCGGGGATCGCCGCCACGCGGGCATTCGCATCGCCGTCCAGCTGATCCCACGCGTGTCCCGTCGTGACGAGGATGTCGTTCCAGCCGTCCAGGTCCGCGTCCATGATGAGCGCGCCCCACGTCCAGTCGGAGGCGGCGAGCCCGAGTTCCCACGCCGCCTCGGCGAACGTTCCGTCCCCCCGGTTGAGCTGGACCGCGTTGCGGTTCACCTGCACTCTCGTGTCCGCGAGGCCGGGCCGCTCGGGAACGGCCTCGTAGCTCGGGGTCTGGACGAGGCGCTCCGCCGCGTCCCGGGCGAGCATGTCGGTGGTGAGGAGGTCGAGGTCGCCATCGCGGTCGAGGTCGCCGACATCGACCGCCATCGATGAGAGGCTCGTCGTGCGGACGGCCGCGGCCGGGGCGGGCGCGAACGTCCCGTCGCCGCGGTTGATCCAGATGCCGTCCTCGCTGTTGAAGTCGTTCGCCACGTAGAGGTCCGGGTCGCCGTCCTCGTCCCAGTCGCTGAACCTCGCCGCGAGTCCCCAGTCGCGAGCCGGCGCCGGGACGTTCCCGCGGGAACGCGTGAGGGGCGGTCCGGGGGCCGCGGGCGCGAACCTTCCATCCCCGAGACCAACGTAGTACTCGTCCGGCTCGCCAAGCTCGAAGCGGCGCACGAAGCGGCCATCGAACTCCACGCGGTAGTGCTCGTCGTAGAGTTCCCGCAGTTCCGGAGGGATGACGAGATCGCCGTCCTCGCCGCGCTGCAGGTGGTTGATGTCGAGGACCTCCGGCGGATAGAGGTCGTCGACCTGCCGCGTCTTGTAGTTGGCGACATAGAGGTCGAGGTCGCCGTCGCCATCGGTGTCGGCCAGCGTAGACGTCGTGCTCCCCCACGCCCCGGTGAGGCCCGCATCCTCCAATTCCGCGAAGCCGCCCGCGCCGTCACCGAGGAAGATCCGGTTCCGGCCGCCGTGGACCGCAATCACGAGATCGAGGTCATCGTCTCCATCGATGTCGACGAGCGTGGCGCCTCTCGGGAGCACATCCTCGAGGGCGAGCGCGGCCGGCGTGATCTCCTCGAAGCGCCAGCCGCCGAGGTTGCGGTAGAGCGCGCTCGAGCGCCCGAAGCCGGCGAGGAAGAGGTCCGCCAGGCCGTCGCCGTCGACATCTCCGATCGCGACGCCCTGCCCTTCCGCGAGCACCCGGTTGCGGAGGCGCGCCTCTTCGTCGACGTCGTACAGGAAGGACACGCCGAGATCGGAAGCATCGAGCGGCCGGAAGCCGCCCGATCCCCGCGGCCGCAACTCCCGCCAGCGGTATCCGTCCGCCTCGACCCATGGTCCGGGGTCCGGCGCCCCGCACGCCGCGAGGAGGGGGGCCGCCGCGAGGAGGGCCGCCGCGAGCGGCGCCCGTGTGTTCAGCCACCCTCCCCGTTCGCCGACGCCCCGCGGCCGCCGCCGATCACGCGCTCGAACAACTCGTAGATGCGCCGGTATTCGTCGGTCCACGACGAGGGCTCCGCGAAACCGTGGTTCTCCACCGGATACACGGCCATCTCCCAGTTCTCCTTCCCCAGTTCTATGAGACGCTGGGCGAGGCGCACGACATCGGAGAAATGCACGTTCGTGTCATACATCCCGTGCGCGATGAGGAGGTGTCCCTCGAACCCCTCGGCGAAGTAGATGGGGGAGGACTGGCGGTACGCCTCCTCGTCCTCGTGGGGGAGGTTGAGGATGCGGCTCGTGTACCAGTGGTTGTAGTGCGCCCAGTCGGTCACGGCGCGGAGCGCGCCGCCCGCCGCGAAGGATTCGGGCGCGGTGAAGAGCGCCATCAGCGTGATGAAGCCGCCGTACGAGCCGCCGTAGATCCCCATGCGGTCGGGGTCGACGCCCTCCTCGCGGACGAGGTAGGCGGCGCCGTCCACCTGGTCGGAGAGGTCCCAGCCGCCCATGTGCCGGTAGATCGCCGTGCGCCAGTCGCGCCCGTAGCCGGCGGAGCCGCGGTAGTCGATGTCGAGCACCGTGTAGCCCTGGGCCGCCAGGAAGTGGTGGAACATGTACTCGCGGTAGTAGTTCGACCACCAGTTGTGGACGTTGTGCAGGTACCCCGCCCCGTGAACGAAGATGACGCCGGCGCCGTTGGGTTCGACCCCGAAGTCGGCGGGCCGGTAGATGCGGGCGGGCACCGGCGTCCCGTCGCGGGCCTCGAAGTGCACGATCTCGGGCCGGAGCCAGGAGAAGCCGAGCCACGTATCGGTGGGGGAGGTCGTGACCTGCGTCAGCGCGGCGCCCGGCGCGGCGTCGGCGACATGGAGTTCGGGCGGCCGGTCCGCGCGCGAATGGAGGACGGCGAAGCGGCGTCCGTCGGGCGACGGCGTGACGGTGAACGATCCCTCTCCCTCGAGGAGCTGGACGCGGTCGGAGCCGTCGAACTCCATGCGCCACGGGTGCTGGTCGAAGGGGGAGAGTTCGCTCGTCTGGAGGAGGAAGGCATCCCATCCATCGGGAACCGTCACGCCGAGGACCTCCCACTCGCCGGCCGTGAGCGCCTCCTTGTCGCCGCCATCGGCGTCGATCGCGTACAGGTGGGAGTAGCCCGTCTCCTCGCTCACGTACCAGGCGCGCGGCATCTCGCCTGATTCCCCAGCCGGGAACCAGCCGATGCAGCCGGCGCCCTGGAAGCCGAAGCAGGGGCCGCCGACCCACGCCTCATCGTAGTGGGTGTCCAGCAGCGTCAGGGCGCCGGTCGCCGCTTCGTAGGCGTAGAGGCGCCACGTCTTGTAGTCGTAGTCCACCGCGAATACGAGACCGTGGGAGCCCGCCTCGTTCCAGCCCGCGAAGCTGGCCACGGCGAGGCGGTCGTCCGACTCGGCGTCGTCCGCCGCCCCGAATTCCGCCTCGGATTCGGGGTCGGATTCCGCCGCCCCGGATTCGGGGTCCGAGCCGTCGCCGGTGAGGTCGAGCCAAACGGCTTCGCCCGTCTCGGCATGGACCACGGCGAGCCGGGACTCGCCCTGTTCGTCGCCCACCTTCGGACGCATCTCGGTGTTCTCGGTGTACCCGGACTCCGTGATCCACAGGGGGATGTCGGTGCGGCGGCCGCCATCGTTGAAGCTGCCGCGGGTCGCGGTGACCGCGATCCACGTGCCGGTGGGGTCTGCGACGAATGACTGGGCGCGCTCGCCCTGCGCGAGGTGCAGCGTCTCGCGCTGTCCGGCCTCGCGGAGTTCCCGGCGCTCCTCGGCCCGCTCCTCCCGGAGGTCCTGCACGCGGATGTGCTCGAACAGCTCCCGCTGCTGCTCCTCGAGGAAGGCCTTGTGCCCTTCCGCCTCGGGGTCTTCGGGTTGCTCCGGCCCGCCCACCGCGGTGAGTTGCCGGATCTCGCCGTCGTCGATATCGAAGGCGAAGAGGTTGTTGCCGCGGCGGAAGAAGATGGAGGCGCCGTCACCGGAGAAGACGGGACTCATCTCGGCGTCCGCGGTGTGGGTGAGCCTCCGGGTCGCGGCGCCGTCCCGTTCGATGAGATAGAGGTCTCCGTCGGAGGACGTCACGCGCCACCGGCCATCGGGAGAGACATCGCCCGACGCGAGGATGGGTCCGAGGCGAAGTTCTTCCTCGTCCTCGAGCCGCTCGGGCGTGCCGCCGCTGGAGCGGACGCGGTAGAGGGCGCGCTGCTCGTGCCACTCGGCGCCGCCCGGCAGCCAGCGGAAGTAGATCCACTCGCCGTCGTCGGACCAGGTGACGCCGACGGGCGCCTGCCCGACGTGCTCGGAGCCTCGCATGATGGACTCGAGCGTGAGCGCGAAGGCATTGTCGCGCGCGGGGGCGGGTTCGAAGCGGGCGACGTCCTGCCCGTGGAGCGGGGGTGCGGCGGCGGTCCACCCGGCGGCGACCGCGACGACGACCGCTGCGGCGTCGATCCACGCCGTGCGGAGCCTCGCGGCCCGGACGGTGGCAGCGGTGACGTTCGGGGGAGATTTCACGGGGCGCCTCCTCCGTTCCTGGAGGGCAGATACTGTCCCGGAATCGGCAGATCCGGCCGTTCCGCGGCCCAGTAGATCGTGACGACGTACCAGCGGTCGCCGTCGTGCATGAGCTGGATGGAGTTGATGCCGCGCGCGAACGGCTCGGGGTCGTCTGCGGTGCGCTTCGAGTCGTAGGTCGAGAAGGCGTGGACGACGGGGCCGAAGCGCTCCTCGCTGCGGGCGATCTCCCGCTCGAAGAACCCGTTCTGCTCGAGGTAGCCGCCCGCCTGTTCGGCGTATTCTCCCGGGCTCCACACCTGGTAGCCGTGCTCGCCCTCCGGGGACCGCCCCGTGGGAATGAGCCGGGCCTCCGGGATGAACAGGGAGCGGAAGCGGTCCCAGTCGCGCGCCTGTCCGGCCGGGCCCGAGATGACGTCGTAGAGCGCGGTCAGGATGCTGTCGACCGACTCCACGTCGCCGGGATCGGCGTCGGGCCAGCTCTCCGCCATGGCCACGTTCGCGCGGCTCTGGGCAAGGGAGGGGGCGGGCGCCGCTAGCGCCAGGGGTCCGGCGGCCAGCGCGCCGAGGAGGAAGAGTGTACGCAGTCGTCGCATCGTTCCGCTCCGGGTGACGTGGTTGGGCGTCCCCGAATCTAGCGCCGTGTCTCGGAAATCCGCGAACGACCGGGAGCGCCGGGGTGTCGGCTCCCACACGGGCGTTCCGGCGAGAAACGGCGGATCGGAGTTGCATCGGACGCGGGCCGGTTCTACCGTTTTCGGCGCGCGCCACCCGCGCCCGTAGCTCAATTGGACAGAGCGTCTGACTTCGGATCAGAAGGCTGGGGGTTCGAGTCCTCCCGGGCGCATGATCCCCCGGTCGGAAGATTCCCGGACCAGACGGAGTTCGCCGAACACATGCCCCATAGCTCGCCCCACGGCCAAGCCGCGCCCCGGTCGGCGTCCGCGCGCTGCCCCGTCGATCACGAGGCCGCGGAGCGCGTGGCGCGTTCACTGCCCGGCCCGGTGCGACGAGCCGTCTTCCTGGGCGTGGGAAGCCTGAGCGTGAGCGCCGGCGTCATCGGCATCGTGGTGCCGCTCTGGCCCACGACCTGTTTCCTCCTGCTCGCCGCGTGGTGCTTCGCGCGCAGCTCGCCTCGTGCCGAGCGCTGGCTGTACGAGAACCGCCTCTTCGGCCGCTACCTCGCCGCCTACCGGGAGCGCGGCGTGATCTCCACGCGCGTGCGGCGCGGCGCAACGATCTTCCTGTGGAGCGCGATCCTCATCTCCGCCGTGTTCGCCGCCGGGCAACTCTGGCTCGTCGCCCTCCTCCTGCTCGTCGCCGCCCTCGTCACCGCCCACCTCTACTCCCTCCCCGGCGAAGGCTAGTTCGCGCCGGCGTCAATCGTGCTTGAGAACTATCCCGTTGTCGTGGTGGATCCGGAATGGCGTGGACCGGAAGACATGGGCACCAAGCGGAAGTTCTGGTATCGAAAAGCCGAGGGTCACGGACCAGCATGGCTCTTCAAGTATCCCCAACCCAACACCGGTCAGCATTGGGCGGAGAAGATTGCGGCCGAAATCGCGCGAGCTCTGGGCATCCGGCACGCGAGAACCGAACTGGCCGAGTTTGAGAGCGAACGTGGGTCGATCTCCGAGTCCTTCGCTCCGGGAAGCACCGAGCTGGTTCACGGAAACCAGGTCCTTGCGCGGACGGTGGAGGGCTACGATCGAACAGCCAGGTTCGGTCAATCGGACCATTCGTTCAGCAACATCTGGGCATCATTCGACCGGATCTTTCGGGAGCGAGCCGCAGCCGAAACAAACCGGACGGCGTTTGCGGGGTATCTGGTGTTGGACGCGGTGATTGGGAACACCGATCGCCATCACGAGAACTGGGGCTTCCTGCGGCGTCGCGTTGGAGAGAATTGGAAAGGTGGGCTTGCCCCGTCGTTCGATCACGCCTCCTCGCTTGGGAGGGAGCTTCGTGACGAAAGGCGAACCCTCCTGTTGAACGAGAAGAGGGTGGGTTGGTATTCGGAGAGGGGCCGTGGAGGAATCCACTGGTCGGGGGATGCGCGGTACGGTCCGAGTCCCCTGACGCTGGTGCGGGAGGCGGCTGAAAGGCACGGGCCCTATTTCCGCAGTATCTTGGAACGTGTGGACGCGTTGACTGATTCCCTCGTAGCGGAGCTTGTGCGTCGCGTGCCGGTTGATTGGATGTCGGATACCGCACGGGCGTTTGTCGTCGAACTGATCTGCTACAATCGAGACCAGCTACGGGAGGTCGCTCGATGACTCCGAAAACTCTGTTCCTGGCGTGGCAGGAAGAGGATAGGCGGCAGTGGTTCCCCGTCGGCCGTCTCGATGCGGACGTATCTCAACCGGAGTACCGGTTCCGCTACACCGGCGGCGCCAGGCGAGCCCAGGCCGAAGCAGGGTTTCCGCTGCTCGTCGAGTTCCCGGAGCTGGAGGAGGATTACAAGGCGTCGAGCCTGTTTCCGCTGTTTCAGAACCGAGTGATCAACCCCGGCAGGCCGGACCTGGGGGACTACCTTCGCAATCTGGACCTGGGTCATAAGGCCGACCCGATTGAAATCCTGGCGGCGAACGGTGGTTACCGCCAGACAGATGCCTACGAGGTCTTCCCGAAGATCGAGAGAGATGCGGACGGATCGTTTTCGTGCCGGTTTTTCCTCCACGGTTGGCGGCACGTCAATTCTGCGGCCAAGGAGCGTCTCGAGCGCCTGACACCGGGAGAAGCGCTGTACGTCACGGTGGAGCTCACCAATCCAGTCACCGGGTTCGCCGTCCAAATCCAGACTGAGGACTACTTCATGATCGGTTGGGCGCCTCGTTATCTGGCCTCCGACCTGGCGATGGCCATGGCGGAAGTGCCTGACCGATACTCGGCACGGGTGGTAAGGATGAATCCGCAACCCGCACCGTCAAAGCAGCGCGTTCTGATCGAGATGCAAGGCCGGTGGGACCGCTACGAGCCGATGAACGGGAGTGACTACCAACCCGTGGTAGGCTGACGACCGTTACTTCCGGTCGGCGTCTCTCGCTCGCAGGATGCTCTCGGTGGTCACGCGGTTCTTTGACCCCTCCTTGCGAGCCCGGGCTTTGTCCGCGCGGACTTTCTTGATCCACTCCTCGATGGGGAGCTTCTTCGGCATACGCTCATCGGTCCCTTCCGGCTTGCTCATCCGTCGCTTCTACGCGCCGAGGGCGGAGATCAGGTCGGAGCGGGTGAGGATGGCGAGCGTGCCGTCTTCTCGCCGCACGAGCACGGCGGGCTGGTCTCCGCTGAGCGCGTTCGCGAACGCGTGCACGGGGCTCGAGGCCTCCACGACCGGGAAGGGCGGGCCCATGACGTCGCGCACGAGGCGTCTCCGCGCGTCGGGGTCTCCCATGAGGAAGCGGAGGATGTTCTGCTCGATGAGGCTGCCAACGACGTCTCCTCCCTCCATCACCGGCAACTGCGAAATCGCGTGCTCGCGCATCGACGCGATCGCGTCCTCCAGCGACATGTCGACCGGGGCGGACACCAGCGGCCTCTCCGTCGACCGGCGCGTGGCGAGCGCTCCCGCGGTGAGGGTTTCGCCCTCGTCGAGGAAGCCGTGCTCCTGCATCCAGACGTCGTTGTAGACCTTTCCGAGCGCGCGATAGCCGCCGTCGGGCATGACCACGACGAGGACCGCGTCGTCGTCGGTCGCGTCGCGGTTCGCCTCCATCCACTGCAGGGCGCCGGCCATCGCCATGCCGCAGGAACCGCCGAGGAACATCCCCTCCTCGCGCGCGAGACGGCGGGTCATGAGCATCGACTCCCGGTCCGTGACGCGCACGTAGTCGTCGACGATGTCGAAGTTCATGTTGCCCGCGAGGATGTCCTCTCCCACCCCTTCGGTGACGTAGGGCTGGATCTCGTCTTCGTCGAACTCGCCGGTGTGAAAGTACTTCCAGTAGACGGAGCCATGCGGATCCACGCCGATGATCCGGACCTCGGGGTTCCGTTCCTTGAGGTAGGCGGCGGAGCCCGAGATCGTGCCGCCCGTGCCGGAGCCGACGAAGAGGTGCGTGATCCTCCCCCCGGTCCCTTCCCACAGCTCCGGGCCGGTCGTCCGCAGGTGGGCGAGCGTGTTGGCGGGGTTGTCGTACTGGTTCATGTAGAAGGAGTTGGGCGTCTCCTCCGCCAGCCGGCGCGAGACCTGGTAGTAGGAGCGCGGATCCTCGGGGTCCACGGCGGTCGGGCAGACAATGACCTCGGCCCCGAGCGCCCGCAGGATGGCGATCTTCTCGGGGCTCTGCTTGTCCGTGGTCGCGAAGATGCACTTGTAGCCGCGCGCGATGGCGGCGAGCGCGAGCCCGACGCCGGTGTTGCCGCTCGTGCCCTCGACGATCGTGCCGCCGGGCGCGATCTCCCCCCGTGCCTCGGCGTCGTCGAGCATCGAGATCCCGATGCGGTCCTTCACGGAGCCGCCGGGGTTGAAGTACTCGAGCTTCGCGAGGACCGTGCCCGGGAGGTGCGCGGCGAGGCGGTTCACGCGGACGAGAGGCGTGCCGCCGATCGTGCCAAGGATGTCCTCATGCCACATGGATGCTATCCGGTCAGGTTGAAGAGTCGGCTGAAGTGACGGTCGGCCCGGAAGGTACGGCTCCGTCGCGGATGGCGGCGATCTCGGCGGGGCCCACGCGGCAGCAGCCGCCAACGCCGTCGGCTCCCTCTTCCCGCCATTCCGCGGCGCCCCGGGCCCAGTCCGTCGGGGTCGCGGGGCCCGTCCAGCACTTCGCCTCCGCGTCCCAGGCCTCGCCCGAGTTGGGATAGGCGAGTACCGGTTTTTCGGTCGCTCGCCGGGCCGCGCGGACGAGCGGCGCCACGAAGCGCGGATCGACGCAGTTCACGCCGACCGCGACCACGTGGGGTTCGGCGTCGCACAGGGCGACGGCGGTCTCGAGCGGGGTGCCGTCCGCGAGGCGCGCGGCGTCGCGACACTGGAAGCTGACCCAGGTCGGGCGGTGGGATACCGCGGCGAGCCGGCAATAGGCGCGCGTCTCCTCCACGGAAGGCGTGGTCTCGCAGGCGAGGACATCGGCCGGGGTCTCGGCGAGGACTTCCCAGCGTCGGGCGTGGAAGTCGTACAACTCGGCTGCGGAGAGCCCGTAGTCGCCGGTGTACTCCGATCCATCGGCCAGGTGGGCCCCGTACGGCCCGATGCTCGCCGCGACGAGCGGCGGCGGGCGGATCGCCGGCCCCGCTCCGCCGCCGAGAAAGTCCTCGCGAGCCGAGATGGCCAGGTCGACGGAGGCGCGCAGGAGGCGGGCGGTCGCCGCCGCGTCGAGCCCCCGGGCCGCGAAGCCCTCGAACGTCGCCTGGTAGGTCGCGGTGGCGATGCAGTCGGCGCCCGCCTCCAGGAAGCGGCGGTGCGCGGCGCGGATCGCCTCGGGCTCTTCGATGAGGGCGCGGGCGGACCACAGGGGGTCGTCGAGGTCGCAGCCCAGCCCCTCGAGTTCCGTCGCCAGGCCCCCATCGAGGACCAGGAAGCCCGCCCGCTCGAGAAAACCCCGGATCGGGTCGTTCACCGCGGGTCCGGGCCGACCATGATCGAGAACCCTTCGAACACGAACTCGACGCCGCCGTCCCGAAGCCGGTTGCCGACGGCGATGCCCTCGAACATGGCTTCCACGGCATCGTGCAGCTCGAGCAGCCGCGACGGCGGCGCGACCGGCGTGTTGTGGGCCGTGAACAGCGTCGTCAACCCGGGCACGAGCTCGGCGAGCCGGGCCACCGAGGTCCGGTACGCCTCCAGGTCCGTCTCGGGCGCGAACAGCCAGATCGGGCCCTCGTAAAAGGAGTCCCCGGTCCACAGGAACCCGGCTTCGCGGTCGAGGAGGACGATCGCATCGGGCGTGTGGCCGGGCGCCCCGATGATCTCGAGCGTTCGTCCCCCCAGGTCGATCGTGTCCCCGTCGCCGACGAAAGCGTCGATCTCGAAGGCGGGGGTGTGATAGCTGTCCTCGGTGACGCCCGCGGGGAGGGGCCGGCAAAGCGCGCTCTCTTGCACCTCGCCCCGAACGTCCGCATTCCCGCGGCCGAGGGCTCGCGCACGGGTGAACTCGGTGTCGAGGGCGAGGACGCGCTCGAACTCCGCGTTGCCTCCGACGTGGTCCATGTGGGTGTGCGAGTTCAGCACGGTGACCGGCAGATCGGTGAGTCCGGAAACGAGGGCGCGAATGGAACTGATCCCCATCCCTGTGTCGAACAGGAGCGCGCCCTCATCGCCGAGGATGAGGTAGGAGATGACCTCCTGGAACTGGTGCGGCTCGTAGATCGCGTACACGCGAGGCGCGACGCGATACACCTCGAACCAGTCGTCCGCGATCTCGACGCGCTCCAGGTCGGCGTACTGCCCGCGGGGCACGTTCGAGCAGAACCCCGCCGTCGCGGCGCGCGATTCGGGGGCGATGTCCGGGCCCGGTGCGCAGGCGAGCGTGCCTCCGGCCAGCGCCCCCCCGGCCGCCAGCCGGAGGATCGCCCGGCGCACCTGCGCTATCCGTCCTGGTCGGTCGTGATGACGCGGCCGACCCTTGCCTGGAGCAGCCGGTTGAACTCGGCGAGTTCGTCGGCCAGCACCGCTTCCAGCCGGACCAGAACTTCATCGATCTGGTCGCTGAGGAGCTGCGCCACCTCGGCGTGCTGATCGGTGGGCGGGAAGTCGGCCGTGCCGACCGCGCCCTGGAGGTACTGCAGGCGGCCGGCGATCATCGAGGGCCAGCGCACCCCGTCCGGCCCCGTGTTCTTGAGCTGCACGAGTTCGCCCTCCACCTCGATGAGCGACTCGTCGAGCGCTTCGCCCGCCTCGAGCGCGTCCCCGGCATCCCCGGCTTCTTCCAGCACGGGCCGCAGGTCGTAGATCTGCCGCCGCAGGAGCTCGATCCGGTTGACGGCATCGGCGAGCCGGTTCCGGTCCTCCACGATGTCGTCGAGCAGCGCCTTCTGGGCGAGGATATCCGCCATCGAGCCCTCGGAACTCGGATCCCGGAGGACCGTCAGTTCCTCGGACCCCACGTCCTCGCCGTCCACGACGAGCGTCACGGTGTAGGTGCCCGGGGGCTGCCGCGGCCCGCCGCCGAAGCCGAAGAAGCCGCCCCCGACCTGCCGGGAGACTTCCGGCATCGGCATCCAGTCGGCGAACTGCGGCTTCGTGCGGTACGCGATCGGCTTCGCGTCGGGACCGCGGAAGTTCCACCACACGCGGTTGAAGCCGTCGTGGCTGGAGCCGTCGAGCGTCGCCAGCGTCTCGCCGTCCGAGTTCTCGACCCGCACCTGCACCTCGCGTCCGTCCCCGCCACCGAGCCAGTAGTTGATCGACGCCCCGTTGGGCGGGTTCTGACCCACGGACCAGTCCTCGTACATGATCTGCGGCTCGGAGATGTCGTTGAAGCGGTAGGCGTCGCGGGGCGCGAACAGGTGCGCGTCGGAGGCCGCGATCTCGGGCGTGAGCTGCTGCACTGCGCTCAGGTCGTCGAGGATCCAGTAGCCGCGGCCGTAGGTGCCCGCCACGAAGTCGTTGAAGTGCTCCTGGATGATGAGCCCGTAGTACGGCGTCGGGGGGAGATTCGGCATGAACAGCTGCCAGCTCTCCCCGTCATCGTAGCTGATGTAGACGTTCGTCTCGGTGCCGAGGTAGAGGAGGCCCGGCCGCACCGGGTCCTCGAGCAGGTAGCGGGTGTAGTCCACGGGGTAGTTGTCGACGCCGTTCGTGATCTGCGTCCACGTCTCCCCGAAGTCGTCCGTCTTGTAGGCGCGCGCGTCGAAGTCGCCGACCTGGTGGTGCTCGATCGTGATGTAGGCCTTCGCGACGTCGTAGCGGGAGGCGTCAATGCTCCGCACGATGCCGTCGGGAGGCAGGTTGGGGATGTTCCCGGTGACGTTCGTCCACGTCGCGCCGTCGTCCCGGCTCACCTGCACGAGGCCGTCGTTCGTGCCGGCCCAGAAGACGCCCTGCTCGATGGGCGACTCGTCGAAGGCGTAGATCACGCAGCAGAACTCCACGCCGATGTTGTCGGGCGTGAGCCCGCCGGAGATCGTCATCCGCTCACGGTTGTTCGTCGACAGGTCGGGGCTGATGACCTCCCAGCTCTGGCCCCGGTTGCGCGTGCGGTGCACGTGCTGGCTCGTGACGTAGATCGTCTCGTGGTCGTGCGGGGAGATGAGAAGGGGGAAGGTCCACTGGAAGCGGTAGCGGATCTCCTCCGCCGGGTATCCCATGGTCGACTCGGGCCACACCTCGACGTCGCGGAACTGGCCGCGCTCGCGGTCGTGCCGCACGACGATGCCGCCCACGGCGCCGGCCCCGGAGGCGCTCGACCACACGATGTTCGGGTCGGTGGGGTCGGGCGTCGCGAAGCCGCTCTCGCCGCCGCCCACGGTCGTCCAGTCGCCGCGCGGGATGAGTCCGCGGGCCCAGAAACCGCTGTAGCGGGTGTTCGACGGCCCGTGGTAGGAGGGCCCGTCCTGCCGGTTCCCCATCACGTTGTAGGGGATCTCGTTGTCCACCGTGACGTGGTACATCTGCGCGATCGGCAGCTGCATGCGCGACCACGACTTCATCCGGTTCTCGGTGATCGCGACGCCGCTGTCGCCGCCGATGAAGACGCGGTCCGAGTTCTCCGGATCGACCCAGATGTCGTGCAGGTCCCACCCCGGGGCCGCCGGGTCTCCGCCGAGGGGGCCGCCGCCGAGGAAGTTGAACATCTCGTACGTCGCGCCCCCGTCGCGGCTCACGCTGAAGCTGGACGAGAGGAAGTAGAGTTCGTCGCGGTCGTCGGAGGCGACGCCGCAGCGCGTGTAGTAGGCCTGCCGGGTCGCGAGGTCGTGGCTGTAGTTCACGAGGCGCCACGTGCGGCCGCCGTCATCGCTGCTCCACAGCTCGCCCGTGTCCGTCTCGTAGCCCTCCATCGGCACGCCATCGCTCGTCTCGATGAGGGCGTACACGCGGTCCGAGTCCGAGTGGGACATGCAGACGGCGATCTTGCCGAGCGTGCCGGTGGGAAGCCCGTTCCCTTCGAGTTCCGTCCACGTGTCGCCGCCGTCCATCGTGAGGTGGAGCCCGCTCCCCGGCCCGCCGCTGTCGCGCTTCCACGTCTTGAGATCGATGTCCCACATGGTGGCGAAGATCTTCCGCGGGTTGGCCGGATCCATGACCATGTCGTAGGCACCCGTCCCGCGGTCGACGAAGAGGATCTTCTCCCACGAGGCGCCGCCGTCCGAGGTCCGGTACACCCCGCGCTCGTCGGATTCCGCGTAGGCGTGGCCGAGCGCCGCCACGTACACGATGTCGGCGTCGCGGGGGTGGATCAGGATCCTCCCCACGCGGCCGGTGCCCTCCAGCCCCATGTGGGTCCAGCTCTCGCCGCCGTCCGTCGACTTCCAGACGCCGTTCCCGATGGAGACGTTCGAGCGGATCGAGGTCTCGCCGGTCCCCGCCCACACGACCGCGTGGTCGCTCGGGGCGACGGCGAGGGCGCCGATGGAGTGCACGGGCTGGTCGTCGAACACGGGCCGCCAGTGCAGGCCGGCGTCGTCCGTCTTCCAGATCCCTCCGGTGGCGGCGCCGGCGAAGTACGTGTTGCGGTCTCCGGGGACGCCGGCGACCGAAGAGACGCGGTTGCCGACGGGTCCGATGTGGCGCGCCCGCAGCCCCTCGTACTGCTCGGGCATGAGTTGCTGGGCCGCCAGCGGCGCGGCAGCCGCGAGCGCGAGGGCGAGACTGATGGAGAAGCGGCGAACGTTGGACATGGCTCTCTGCCTCGTGAAACGGGTCGTTTGAGCGAGGAAACGTGCGGCCCCGGACGGACGCGGGCCAGAGCCCCGGGGGACCCGCCCGGGCCGCCGGTCAGTTGTAGGCCGGGAGCCCGGTCGCGTCGTGTCCGAGGATGAGGGAGTGGATGTCGTGCGTGCCCTCGTACGTATAGACCGACTCCAGGTTCGCCATGTGCCGCATCGAGGCGTATTCGGCGAGGATCCCGTTCGCGCCGAGCAGGCGCCGCGACTCGCGCGCGCACTCGCAGGCCATGTCCACGTTGTTACGCTTCGCGAGGGAGACGTGCTGCGGCCGCATCGTGCCCTCGTCCTTCATTCGGCCGAGCCGGAGGCAGAGAAGCTGCGCCTTCGTGATCTCCGTGAGCATGTCCGCGATCCGCACCTGCTGGATCTGCGTCTGCGCGATCGGCGTGCCGTCGAACTGGATGCGGTTCTTCGCGTAGTCGACCGACTCGCGGTAGCAGGCCATGGCGGCGCCGACGGCTCCCCAGGAGATCCCGTAGCGCGCCTGCGTGAGGCACTTGAGCGGACTCTTGAGCCCCCCGCTGCCGGGGAGGAGGTTCGTGCGCGGCACCCGCACGTCCTGCAGGACGAGTTCGGAGGTGTCGGAGGCGAGGAGGGAGAGCTTCCCCTTCTGGTCGCTGGCAGAGAAGCCGTCGCGTCCCGTCTCGACGATGAAGCCGCGGATCGAGCCGGCGTCGTCGAGGTCGCCGGTCTTGGCCCAGATCACCGACACGTCGGACATCGAGCCGTTCGTGATCCACATCTTGGCGCCGTTGAGGACCCACTCGTCCCCGTCCTCGACGGCCCTCGTGATCATGCCGCCGGGGTTGGAGCCGAAGTCGGGCTCGGTGAGGCCGAAGCAGCCGATGGACTCGCCGCTCGCCAGCCGCGGCAGCCACTCGCGCTTCTGTTCCTCCGACCCGAAGGCGAAGATCGGGTACATGACGAGGGCGCCCTGTACCGAGACGAAGGAGCGGAGGCCCGAGTCCGCCCGCTCGAGTTCCTGCATGATGAGGCCGTAGGCCACGTTGTTGAGGCCCGCGCAACCGTACTCCTCCGGGAGGTTCGCCCCGAAGAAGCCGAGTTCGCCCATCTGGGGGATGAGTTCCCGCGGGAACGTGCGTTCGATGTAGTGGTGGCCGATGATGGGCAGGACTTCCTGGTCCACCCACTCGCGCACCAGATCCCGAATGGCGATCTCCTCTTCGTGGAGGAGCGCGTCGAGATTGAAGTAGTCGACACCTTCGAAAGTCATTCGCGAATCTCTCCGGATTCCGGGCAGCCCGTGGCTGCAGGGTGAGGGACGGCGGACGAATCCGCGCGGGAAAAACGGAAACAATGGACGCCGAGCGCGACGCCGGCCGCGGCAAGGAGGAGGCCCGCGGCGACGCCCGGCCAGCCGTAGACGTGCGCGTTGATGACGAGAACCACCCCGACCATGGTGGCGAGCGCCGAGGCCGGCAGCCCCAGCACGGTCCGGACGCCGCCGCGCCGGGAGGCTAGCGGCCGAGCCGCCATCGGGTGTAGCCCTTTACGACCTCGCGGCCGATGCGGAAACCGAGATAGTACGCGGCCGCGAGCGGCAGCCCCCACGCGTACGCGGGCAGAAAACCGAGTTCGGGGGAGGTGCGGAGCCAGATCACGACCCACACGGCGAAAGGCAGCGTGATGCCCGCGGCGACCACGTGGCGCCAGCGCCGCATGCGCCGCTGCATGCGCAGCCCGCAGGCTTCGCACCAGTCGTCGCCGTCCAGCTCCCCCTTGGGGAACATCTGGCCGCAGGCGCCGCACATCACGCCCTTGAAATGAAGCTCGTCCATCCGTTCGCGCTCCATGCCGGTCGTTCCGCTCCGGTCATTCACCCGCGGCATCGAGCCGTTCGATGACGGCGCCGGCGAACTCCGCCGTGCGCGCGGAACCGCCGAGGTCCGGGGTGTAGGCGGCGCCCTCCCGCAGGGTCCGGTGCAGCGCGGCGCGGATGCGCGAGGCCACCTCGGGTTCGTCGAGATGGTCGAGCAGGAGGCAGCCCGCAAGCAGGAGGGAGGTGGGGTTCGCGATCCCCTGCCCCGCAATGTCCGGGGCCGATCCATGCACCGCCTCGAAGATGGCCGCCCGCTCGCCGAGGTTCGCGCCCGGCGCGAAGCCGAGCCCGCCGATGAGTCCGGCAACCTGATCGGAGAGGATGTCGCCGAACATGTTCTCGGTCACGATCACGTCGAAGCGGTGCGGATCCAGTGCCAGCTGCATCGCCGTCGCATCCACGATCTTCTCGTCGAATTCCACCCTTCCCTCGTACTCGGCCGCGACGTTGCGCCCGACCTCGAGGAAGAGACCCTGCGTGTATTTTAGGATATTCGCCTTGTGGACGAGGGTCACGAGACGCCGGTTGTGGGCGAGCGCGTACTCGAACGCGAAGCGGACGATGCGGCGCGACCCGTAGCGCGTAATGAGCATGACGGACTCGGCGACGGCGCGGGGGTCGTTCTCCATCCCGATGAAGTGTTCGATCCCGGCGTAGAGGCCCTCGGTGTTCTCGCGCACGATGACGATGTCCACGTCCTGATAGCGGGCCTCCGGGAGAATGGTTACCGCCGGGCGGACGTTCGCGTAGAGGTCGAAGTGCTTGCGGAGCGCGACGTTCACGGAACGGAAGCCGGAGCCGATGGGGGTCGTGAGCGGCCCCTTCAGCGCAACGCCGGTCGCCTCGATCGTTTCGAGGGTCGCCTGGGGAAGCGGCTCTCCGACGGTCTCCATGGCGGTGACGCCCCCGAGACACTCGCCCCAGCGGATCGGCGCGCCCGCGGCCTCCAGGATCGCGACGGTGGCCTCGGCGATCTCGGGGCCGATGCCGTCACCCGGGATCAGCACGACGTCGTGGGGCGGTTTCATCATCACGAGGGTGCGAGTCCATCGGCCACGCGCAGCGCGAGCGTGGTGAGGGCGAACGGCGACGCGGCCTCGGCGGCCGCCCCCGCGACGGCGCCGTGCCAGAGGACGGCGCTGCGCCGCACGTCGATGACGGCGAGCCGCAGGACGGCCCGACTCTCCCGATACGACACCGCCAGCGGCAGGACGACGATGCGGGCTCCGAACAGGGCGGCCACCTGGCGGAGTTGCGTGTGGAGCGGTTCGTAGAGTTGCGCCCGGGCGTCCGGCGCGGCGAGCAGGCCCTTGTAGGCGAGCCGCCCGGGGTCGACGCCGAGCGTCGGGTTGCGCGCGAGGCGAGCCTCCACGGCGGGCGCGAGGGCCCAACCCGCGGCCCCTTCCTCCTCCCCGAACGCGAACACGATCTCGGCGTTGAGGAGGTCGATCGTCCGCTGCGCGCTCCCCGTCCCCCCGACCCACGCTCCGTCGGCGCCCGGGACGGCCGACTGCACGGGGAGGACGACGACCGGCACGCCCGCGGGCACCGTCGGCGGATCGCCGGCCGCAGGCTGCTGCGCCGCCAGGGCCCCGGCGAAGAGAAGGGCGAGCCCGCAGGAAGATGCTGTCCGGCGCCTCATGCCCGCGCCGCCTCGACGCCCGCGATCTCGGCTTCGATCTCCTCCTGCGAGAGCGTGTGATCGCACTTCTTGGCGAGCCGGAACACCGCCTCGCACAGGGTTTCGTCCCCCGCATCATATCCGTGCTGGCTCAGCCAGAAGCGGACGTTGCTGAGACCGGACACCGGAGAGATCTCGATGGTCTGTTTCCGCCCCACGATCGAAGCCGGGACGCCGCTGTAAACGCGATCCTCCAGCCAGCCGTCCCCCTTCTGCATGGCCTTGATGATCGCGGCCGCGTGGACGCCGGTCCCCGTCCGGAAGGCGTCGTCCCCGATGACGGGATAGTTGTGGGGCACCTCGACGCCGCACATCTCCGCCGTGAGGCGGCAGTAGTCCGACAGCCGGTCGATCGGGTGATCGTGCGTCCCGAGCAGGTGGAGGTTCACGAGCAGCAGGTCCATCTCGACGTTGCCGATCCGCTCGCCGATCCCGAGCGCGGTGGCATGCACGCGGTCGACACCCTCCTCGATCGCCGCCAGCGCATTCGCGAGCCCGAAGCCGCGGTCACGGTGGCCGTGCCAGTCGATCTTCACCGACTCTCCGGTGCCGGCCACGATGTCCTTCGCGAACCGCACGAGCCGCCGCACCCCGTGGGGCGTCGAGTGGCCGACGGTGTCCGCGAGACAGATCCGCCGGGCCCCCGCCTCGACCGCGGCCGAGAAGAGCCGGGCGAGCGTCCGGGGCCGCGACCGCGTCGTGTCCTCCGTCACGTACATGACATCGAGCCCCTCGCCGACGGCGAACCCGATGGCGTCGCGCGACGAAGCGAGGATCTGGTCGACATCCCAGTTCTCGGCGTACTGGCGGATCGGCGAGCTTCCAATGAAAGTGGCGACCTCGATCTCGAGGCCCGTCGCCTGCTGGACGCGCGCCACGGGTTCGATGTCGGCCCGGACGGTGCGGGCCGCCGCGTTGGCGTCGATCGCGAGGCCGCCATCGACGATCTCGCGGGCCAGCGCGAGGCACGCTTCGTAGGCGCGGGGCCCGGCGCCGGGAAGGCCGATGTCGACGGCGTGGATGCCGAGATCCACCATGAGGTGGAGGAGCTCGATCTTCTTCTCGACGGGCGGGTCCTTGACGGACGGATTCTGGAGGCCGTCGCGCAGCGTCTCGTCGTCCAGTTCGACGCGGGTCGCCGCGTAGTCGTGGCTCCCCGGAAGCGCGTTCCAGTCGTATATCAGTTCGTCCTGGCTCACATCCGCTCGCCTTCGACGACTCCGTCGTCTCCCACGCTCACTCTGCCGCGCACGCCTCGAAGCGTCACGCGGTCCCCGACGAGGGAATCTATCAGATCGCAGTCTTCGATGACGCTGTCCGCGCCGACGATCGTGTGGCGGAGGCGCGAGCCCCGGATGCGGCTTCCGGATGCGACGCTCACGTTGGGGCCGACCGCGGAGGTCTCGACGAGGGCGTCGGCCGCGACCGCGACCGCGCCGTCGACGGTGACGGAATCGGGGAGGTCGGGATCCCCTCCGTGTCCGCGCTCGAGCATCACCCCATTCGTCTCGAGCAGCGTCTCCGGCTTCCCGCAGTCAAACCAGCCGCCCACTTCCGCCGTATGGAGACGTGCGCCGCGGTCGATCATGTACTGGAACGCGTCCGTGAGGAAATACTCCCCCAGGTGGGAATCCCGGTCCATCACATGCCGAACCCCCTCGAACATCAGCTCGTGATCCTTCACGTAGTAGAGGCCGATGTTCGCGAGCTTCGATACCGGTTCCGACGGCTTCTCGACGATCCGCCGCATGGTTCCCGCTTCGTCGGTGACGATGACGCCGAACCGCTGGTAGTCCTCGACCTCCTTGGCCCAGATGATGCCGGACGCGGACGCGTAGCGGTGCAGCACGCTGAAATCGGCATCGAAGAGCGTGTCCACGAACACGATGAGGACGGGCCCCGTCACGTGGGGTTCGGCCAGCGCAATCGCGTCCGCGGTCCCCCGCTGAGTGACCTGCTCCACGTACGTGACCGGGAGGCCGGGGAACTCCTCCGCCATGAAGGCGCGGATCTGGCCCGCAAGGTGCCCGGTGATGCAGATGAAATCGTCGACGCCCTCGGCGCGGAGTTGCTCGACGACGTAGGAAAGCACGGGCCGATTGGCCACGCGGAGTAAGGGTTTGGGACGGGTATGGGTGTGGGGACGGACCCTTGTACCCATTCCCGCCAACGGTATTATGGCCTGCATGTTGAGCCGTCAGAGTTTCGGGAGAGTGGTCCTGCTGTCTGCGGGGGCCGGGAGCCCGGGCCAACCGGGCCCCGCGGATCGCCAAGCTATCCGTCCGCGGCGGACGCGGGCAACCGGGGAAAGAGGACTTCCGGGGTGACGGAGGCATCTCCCGGGGGCGCACGCACCCGTGGGCGCTCCCGCTGGTTCCACGAAAATTCGGCGGACACCCGCGCGCCGGGCGGGCCCGAGCCGCGCGTCTACGAGATCGCCTTCTCACAGGTCTGGGACCAGCTGCTGAAGTACGTGGGACGGCGCTGGTGGTGGACGCTCGCCCACCGCGACGAAGACCTTGGACTCATCTCCGTGAGATGCGTGGTGCCGCTCCTGCGATGGGTGGATGACCTGACGATCTGGGTCGCGCTGGATGCGAACGGGCTCACGCGGGTCGAGGTGTTTTCGCGCGCTCGGCGGCGAGATTTCGATCTCGGCATGAACCGGCGGCGGATCCGGCGCACGCTGAAGTCGCTCGACCGGGCGCTGGGGCCGCGAGCCCGGCTGCCCGAGTCCGCGCCCGCCGACGCGCGGGATGCCCCGGAAGAGGCGTGATGTGGGAGACGTGATCGGCCGCTGGCCTCCCGGCGCGGCGGGCGCCCTCCTGGTCCTCTTCGCCTGTACAGGACCTCCCGCTGACGGGACGGCGGAGGCTCGCCGGGAAATCGTCGGCGAGCCGCTCACGCCGGCGGTCGACGCGCGCTATCTGACGCACCTGCTCTTCGCAGCCGACGACGGGACCGCCTTCATCGGCGCGTTCGACCAGACGGCCGAGGGCGAAGACCTTCGCCTCGACTACGACGTGCGCCTCGCGGACGGAGACGCCTGGCGGCCGCTCGTTCGGACGCAGGACACGGTGTCCGTGGCCCGCGCGGCGTGGCGCCTTCTGCCCACGCCGGCGATGGCGGTGCGCGTGGGCGATGCCGGCCAGGTCGTGAGTCTTCGGTTCAGCGATCCCGGAGGCGACGGCGCGGATTCCGTGCGCCTCGTGGCGGGCGAGGAGGTGTCGGTCTGGACGGGACCGACGGGGCAGCGGGAGTCGCTGGGGATCGCGGCGCTGCAGACGAGCGACAGGGTGGTGCCCGGCATCCTCTTTTTTCGTCGTGCCGCGCGTGCGCTGGGCATACCCGTCGCGACGACGGACGCCCGGACGTTCGTGTTCGCCGACTCGCTCGGGAACGGCCTCATCGTCCACGCGGGCACGGTCGGCCAGCCGGCCGTCGCCCATACCTGGCTGCACGGAGTCGAGGCGGCCTGGGGCGACGTAACGCTCGAACCGACGGATCCGGGTCGGGCCGACGGATCGGCCGCCGGCTGGCGGTTCGAGATCTCCGGTACGACGGTCCGCGGGAGCTTTCGGCCGCTGGCGACCGAGGAGGCCGGCGACGGGACGCTCATCCGCATGGAGGCCATCGTCTACGTCGGAACGGAGGCACTCGACTTCAACGGGTTCGTCGCCACGCTGCCTTCTCCCTGATGGAGTTCGACTGGCTGCGCGCCCTCGTCACGGTGGCCTTCGGCGCCCTGGCGGGCGGAATCACGAACCGGATCGCCGTCTGGATGATCTTCCATCCCTATCGTCCGCCGAAGGTCCTGGGCCGGCCCGTGCGGTGGTTGCAGGGGGCGGTGCCGAAGAATCAGAAGCGGCTGGCGGATTCGGTCGGCGGCGTCGTGGGGGGGGCGCTCCTCACGCCGGAGGACATCACCTCCGAACTGCGGCAACTCGAGTCCGCGTTTCGGGAGCGCCTGCGAGAGCTCGCGGTCGAACTCAGCGAAGAAGAGCAACCGGCGCTGGCCGACCTCCTCCCGGACGCCGCGCTCGTCGAGGTCCGCGAACTCCTCACGCGGATCCTCGGGCAGGGCCGCGAGTTCCTGGCCGCGACGCTGGATTCCCCGGACTTCGGAGATGAATCCGGGCGCCTCCTCGAGTCGATCCGCGAGTCGCTGAGCGACGAGTCCCTCGCGCGGACCCTGGAGCCGGAGCGGATCGCGGCCATCCGCGACACGATGGACGGCTGGCTCGCCCGGCTTGTCGATTCGGCGGCCTTCGAGGCGACCGTGCGCCGCCACCTGGACGAGGCCGCGCGGCAGCTGCTCCAGCCGCACCGGACGTTCGAGCAGCTGATTCCCGCCGGGCTCGTGGCCGCGCTGGAGCACGCGATCAAGGACTACCTGCCTGTGGCGATCGAGCGCCTGGGCCGACTGCTCGACGATCCGGACGCGCGACGGCGGATCGAGCATGTGCTCGGGGAACTGTTCGACCGTTTCATGCAGGATCTCCGCTTCCACCAGCGCGTCGTGGCCCGCCTCATCGTCACGGAGGAAACGGTGACGCACGCGCTCGATGCGCTGCGGGAGGAGGGTGCCGACCGGCTGGGCGGCGTCCTGCGCGAACCGGAGGTCCAGACGGCGATCGCGCGGCACGTCAACGACGGCGTCGTCGAGTTCCTCCGGCACCCTCCTTCGGAGGTCATCGGCGGCGCGGGCGATCCCCAGGTCGAGAGCGCGCTCGACGCCACCGCCGAGTGGCTCGTGAAGGCGGCGCGGGATCCGGGCTCGCGCGCCTTCCTGCTCGACCGGCTCGAGGGACTGCTCGAGCGTTTCGGAGAGAGGAGCTGGGCGGACCTGCTGCGCGCCGTTCCCGCCGACCGCGTGGCGGCATCGCTTGCCGCGGGATTCCGGTCCGACGCGGGACGCGTCCTCTTCGACTCGATCGCCGAGCCGATGGCGGACCGGCTCCTGCACACGCCGATCGGGCGGCTCGGGCGCTTCCTGCGCGAGGACGCCGCGGTGCGGCTTGCGGACACGCTCGCCGCGCCCGCGTGGGACTGGGTCGTCAACCGGGTGCCCGAGGTGGCGGAACGAATCCGGATCGCCGAACGTATCTCGACGAAAATCGAGAATTTCTCCATCGAACGGATCGAACGCCTTGTTCGCGACATCAGCCAGCGCGAGTTCGACCTCATTGTGCGGCTCGGATACCTGCTCGGCGCCGGCATCGGCACCGGACTCGTGATTCTCGATTCCCTGCCGGTGCTCGAGTTCATCCGGGGGCTGTTCGGATGAGGACGGGGCGCGTCGCCGCCGCCGTCGCGGTCGCGTGCGGCGCCGGTCTTGCCGGGGTCGCCTGCGCCTCCCCGGACGCGGCGATCGACCGCACGGAGGGCACGGGCGAGCTGCGCGGGCTGGCGCTCGACCAGCCGTTCGAGGCGCCGGAATTCGCCCTGGCGGATTCCCGCGGGCGCCGGTTCGACTTCCGGCGGGAGACCGCGGGGGCGCTCACGCTGCTCTTCTTCGGATATACGAACTGCCCGGACATCTGTCCCGTGCAGATGGCGGTGCTCGGGGCGGCGCTCGACGATCTTCCGTACGCGGATCGCCGCGAGATCCACGTCGTCTTCGTGACGACGGATCCTTCGCGCGACACGCCGGACCGGCTGCGGAGCTGGCTGGACCTTTTCGACGAGTCCTTCGTCGGCCTCCGCGGGGAGTTGGAGACGGTGAACGAGATCCAGGCCGGATTCCGCCTTCCGCCCGCGCGCATCGAAGGGGCGTCCCCCCCGCCGGGCGCGGGAGAGCCGTATTTCGTGGGACACGCGACGCCGGTCGTCGCCGTCACGGGCGACGGCGTGGCGCGGGCGCTGTACCCGAGCGGCGTGCGCCAGACCGACTGGCGGCACGATCTTCCGCTGCTCCTGCGTCTCAACCGGTCCGTGTCGAGCCCGGGGGGCGAAGCGGGTACGAGCGGCGGCTGAGGCCACGCGATGCAATGGTGGTGTGCGGCCCAGGACATCCCCTGGGACTGGTCGTGGCGCCCCTACCCGGGCGTCTGGCTCTTCGTCGCGCTCCTCTGCCTCGCCTACTGCGCAATCACGCGGGGCGCCGCGCCATCGCGACTCGAGGTCGTGCGCTTCGCGGGCGGCGTGCTCATACTCTGGGTCGCGCTGGACTGGCCGGTGGGTGCGCTGGGTTCGGGATACCTGGCGTCGGTGCACATGGTGCAGTTTCTCCTCATCGCGCTGCTGGCCCCGCCGCTCCTCATCGCGGGACTTCCGCGCGCGGCGCTTGAGCGAGTCCGCGTCGGCCGGGTCCTCTCCCTCCTCGGCTTCCTCGCGCGACCTCTCATCGCGCTGCTCTTCTTCAACGCGATCGTCATCGCGACGCACTGGCCGGAGGTCGTGGACGGTCTCATGGCCTCGCAGGCGGGCTCGCTCGTCCTCGACATGGCTTGGTTATGCGGCGGACTCGTTTTCTGGTGGCCGGTCGTGAGTCCGGTCCCGCACCGGCCGCGCTTTCCGCTCGGCGTGCGGATCTGCTATCTGATCGCGAGCACCGTGCTGATGACGCTGCCGTACGTCTTCCTGACGTTCGCGGAACTCCCCTTCTACGCGACGTACGAACTCGCGCCGCCGGTGGGCACGCTCTCCGCGGGGGAAGACCAGCGGCTCGCGGGACTGATCATGCGGATCGGAGGAGGCACGATCCTGTGGACGGCGGCGGGCGTCATCTTCTGGTTCTGGTACCGCGCGGAGAACGACGGGGGCGGCTGAGCCGCGACGGCGCTATGCGCTCACCTGGCCGGAGACCCAGTCCAGGTAGGGGGCGGAACCGGCGGCCACGGGGATGAAGAGGACCTCCGGGACATCGTAGGGGTGGAGGTCGCGGATGCGCCGCGCGACGGCATCGGTGCGGGCGGCCGTCGTCTTGAGGATGCCGAGCGCCTCCGCGTCCTCGCACACCTCGCCCTCCCAGCGATAGACGGAGGCCACCCGGTCCACGACGTTCAGACAGGCGATGAGCCGTTCTTCGACGAGGGTCCGTCCCAGCCGCACGAGTTGTTCGCGGTCGGGCCCCGTGACGAGCCCGGCCACGACGTCGCTCACGGGCGGTCCCGCTCTTTTTCCCGTCCGCTCATGGCGTCCTCGGCCCGCTCGTAGAGCGCTTCGATCGCGTCGGCGAAGCGGGCTTCGATCACGCGGCGCTTGACCTTCAGCGTCGGCGTCAACTCCCCGCCCTCGACGGTGAACGGCCCGGGGACGAGGAGCACGTCGCGCGGCCTCTCGTAGTGCGCGAAGTCCCGGCAGCGTTCGCGCACGGCCCCTTCGATCATGGCGCGCGTCCGGGCGTCGGCGACGAGATCGGCGTCCGCCGCTTCCTCGACCCCGTGCAGTTCCGGGCGGACGGCTTCGAATTCCGGCACGACGATGACGATCGGGAACTTTCTCCCGTCACCCAGCATCACGGCTTCCGCCACCATCGGGTGCCGCTTGATCTCCGCCTCGACGGGCTGCGGGGCGATGTTCTTGCCGTAGGCGGTGATGATGAGATCCTTCTTGCGGTCCGTGATTCGGAGATACCCGTCCTCGTCGATCTCGCCCACATCGCCGGTATGGAACCAGCCGTCGTCGTCGATGGCTTCGGCCGTCGCCTCGGGCTTGTTGTAGTAGCCCGCCATGATCTGCGGCCCGCGGATCACGATCTCGCCGTCCTCGGCGATCCGGATCTCGGTGCCGGGGATCGGCTTCCCGACCGTGCCGAGGCGGATGGCGTCGATCGGATTGAAGCTGACGGCGGGCGAGGTCTCCGTGAGCCCGTACCCTTCGACGATGGGCAGGCGCGCCGCGAAGAAGAAGCGGGCGATGGCGGGCGCGAGCGGGGCCCCGCCGCTCACGAAGTAGCGGACCTGTCCTCCCGTCCGGGCGCGCAGCTTCGAGAACACGAGGCGGTCGGCGAGCCCGGCCTGAAGGCGGAGACCCGGCCCCACCCGACGTCCCTCGAGTTCGGCCATCGCACGCGTCTCCCCGACACGCCGCGCCCAGTCGAAGATCTTCTGCTTGGCACCGCCCGCCTCCCGGGCGCTGGCTTCGGCCCGCTCGAGCACCTTCTCGAACACGCGCGGGACGGCGGCCATGAAGGTGGGCGACACTTCGCCTAGATCGCGGGCCACCGTGTTGGGGGACTCCGCGTAGGCAACGGTCACCCCCGCTCGCCACATGATGTAATGGCCGACCGTGCGCTCGAACACGTGCGCGAGGGGCAGGAGCGCGAGGGCCACGTGCGTGGAGTCGATCGGGAAGACCCGCAGCGCCATGTCCGCGTTCGAATGGAAGTTGCCGTGCGTGAGCATCACGCCCTTCGGGTCGCCGGTCGTGCCCGAGGTGTAGATGAGCGTCGCCAGGTCTTCCGGACGCGTCTTCCGGGCGTGCGCCTCGTACGTCGACGCGAGCGCTTCGGGCGCGGACTCGCCGAGATCGGAGAGGGCGTCCAACTGCAGCGTCGCGAGCGAGGATCCGTCGGGCGCCCGTACGGGCGCGAAGGCGATGGCCAGTTCCAGCGCGGGCAGGTCGTCCTTTACCTCCGCGACCTTGTCCAGCTGCTCCTGGTCTTCCACGAACACGGCGCGCGCGCCGGAGTCCGCGAGGATGTAGCGAACCTGGTCGGCGGGAAGCACCGGGTAGACGGGGACGGAGGTGAGCCCCGCCATGACGATGCCCCAGTCGGCCAGGGCCCACTCGAGGCGGGTCTGCGAGAGGATCGCGATGCGGTCGCCCACCTCGAAGCCTCGCGTTCGGAGCCCGAGCGCGATGGCGCGGGCGCGGCGCCCGATGTCATCCGTGGAGGTCGAGACCCAGGCGCCGTCTGCTCCCCGCGTTCGCGCGGCGTCAGCTCTGGGCCGCGAGAGCCCGTCGAGGAAGAGGTCGGGTAATGTGCCGGAACGATAGTCTTCCGGGAGCGGGCTCGAGACGTGCACGCTGCAGCTGCGCGGCCGCTAGTGCGCGACCGATTCCGCCGGCACCCCCAGCCGCTGCAGGGTGCGGCGTGCGTGCTCGAGATGCCGCGGCTCTTCCCGGTCTCCCCGCGCATAGGCCAGGAATTCCTGAAGGTGCCGCGAGGCGTCCCGCTCGGCGCCTTTCTTCAACAGGAGAAAAGCCAAGCCGTAGTGCGCCGCCGTGCTGCGCGGCCGCTCCTCGAGCGCGGCCCCGTAGGCGCGAACCGCATCATCGGTGAGTCCAATGTGCGTGTACACCACGGCCATCTGTTCCAGCGTGGCCGGATGCCGCGGGTTGTACTTCAAGCAGAGACGAAACGAGATGAGCGCCTCATGGTAAAGTTCCTGCCGAACCAACTCCACACCTTCCTCGTAGAAGTCCGGCTGCTTCCGTCGGCGCCTTCCGTCACTGTCCCAGATCTTCCACCACACCATGCCACCCTCCCCCCGAGCGAGCTGGACCGTACATCTCACTCAACCACATTCCACACAGCCCCACACATCTGGCGACAACGGAGAATTATAGCGTTTCGTCAGGCTGTGGCAAATTTCCGGCTACGCTTAACGACGTTCCCCGACCCACACGGTGCGGTCGGAGGCGACTTCCGCGAACTCGGACGCGGCGAGCGATTCGAGCTCGGGAGGGGTCGGCGCCTCGACGACGAGGCGCGCGCCGGGCCGCGCGCAGCGGGTGACCTCGGACAGTCGGAGCGCCATGGGCGCGGCGAGCGCGATGCCGTGCAGTGCGCCGGAGCGGACCGGCCAGCGGTCGGGCGAGGCGCCCAGGAGCGGATCGACGCCCCCGGCGAGATCCTCGATGGCCATGGCGGCGGGAGGGGGACCGCCGCCGGGGTCCGACAGCCAGGCGAGGACCTCGACGCGATCTCCGAGCCGGGCGATGGCGGGGGCATGCGCGGCGAGCCGCGGGCCCAGGAGCACCGCCATGCCGGCCCGGTCGCTCACGCCCAGCAGGGCGGCGATGCGCAGCGCCGCGTCCGGACCGGATTCCCGGGCGAGCCCGGCCGAAGCCGCCGTGCCCTCGACCGGCGTCGCGGCGCCCGGGCCGGCGCGGTGCCCCGCCTCGGGTTTCCCGGCCTCGGGTTGCCCGGCTTCGGGTCGCCCGGCCTCGGAGAGATCGAAGCGCATCGCCCCCCCGCGGATGGGCACCTCGATCTCGCACAGGGGGCAGCCCAGCCACCCCTCGACGACGCGACGCGACTCCGCCCGGTCGACGAAGGCGACGAGCCCGGCCGACGCCCCGCAGTCGGGACAGTCGAGGACTTCAGCCAGTTCGAGAAACACGCCACCGTCCCATGCCGTCCCCTCCTGTCCCGCGCCGCCGCGCCCCGCCCGGGATGCAAAAGGGGCGACCCGTGGGTCACCCCCTCTGTAGAATCGGATGCAGGGGATTTCTTGAAGCCCTCCGCAACACGGTTCGGCCCCTCCCATCGGTTTTCGCCGTCCCCGCAGGGCATGACGTCCGCCTCCGGATCGGAGACTCTATGGGCAATTGTTGGCTCAAGAAATGTGCCTTGCATCCGTCTCCGGGAACGTTAGCGCAGCCTGCGGTTCGCGGCAAACCCCGCCAGCGTGCGGAAACGGACGACCCCGTGGCGCGCGACGATCCCCGGCATCATGATGCTTCCGAACATCTTCCCAACGGAGGCGCCATGGTCCGCCGATCCGCTCCGCCGCGTCCCGTCGCGTCGTCGCAGGAGGTGACGGACGAGCAACTCGACGCGTACATCCGCACGCGCCTCGCGCTCGCGGGCGTCGATCTCTCCGTGCTCCCCGAGGACGACGAGGATGCGCCGGCGGACCAGCGCCGCATCATGGCGTCCGCGCGGCGCTTCCTGAGGTCGACGCCCGGGGCGATCGCCGACTTCGAGTTGGACCCGATGGGGCCGGCGCCCGCCATCTACCCGGCCGAAGTGAGCGCGTGGAACCGTGGGTAAGGTGAACCGGCGCCGCTTCCTCGAGCGCATGACGGCGCTGACCGCGACCGCCGTGGCGACCCCCGCGACGCTGGCCGCGATCCCCGGGGCGGCGGCCGGGGCCGCGACGCGATTCCCGCGGGCGACCGGGGCGACCGGAGCGGGCGGGCGTGCCGCGGCCGGACGCCGCGGCGAACCGGACCTTCCGCCGGCGGGCCGTCCGCAACCTGCGGACCTGACCGAACTCACGCTCGCGGAGGCGGCGCGGCTGCTTCGGGAGGGCGACGTGGGCGCGGTCGAACTCGTGGAAGCGTATCTCGCGCGGATCGGGCGGTGGGAACCCCGCTACCACGCGTTCAACACGGTGGTTCCCCGGACCGCGCTCGAGGCGGCGCGGATCGCCGACCGGACGCGCGGGCGGGCGCCGCTGACGGGGGTGCCGCTCGCGATCAAGGACAACTACTTCACGGCCGGGGTCCGCACGACGGCCAACTCGTTCATCTTCGAGGATTTCGTGCCGGACTTCGACGCGACCTCGTGGGCCCGGCTGCGCGACGCGGGCGCGATCCTGCTCGGCAAGACCCAGATGGGGCCGCTGGCGACGACCGCCGCGTCGACGCCCACGGGTGAGCGCACGACCGTCAACGCCTGGGCCCCGCACCACGACGACGTGAGCCCGGGCGGATCCTCGAGCGGATCGGCGACGGCGGTCGCGGCGCGCATGGCCGCTTCGAGCACCGGGACGCAGACGGGCGGCTCGATCACGAACCCCTCGAACGCGCAGGCCCTGACGGGCATCAAGCCGACGATGGGCCGGGTCTCGCTGCACGGGATCCTGCCTCTCACCTATACCCGCGATCACCCCGGCCCCCTGGCCAGGGACGCGGTCGACGCCGCGCTGATGCTGCAGATCATGGCGGGGCCGGACCCCGCGGACCCCCGATCCCTCGGCCTCCCGCCGGTGCCGGATTACCTGGCGGCGGTGCGCGAGGCCGACGGCGCGCTCACGCATCCGGAGCGCGGGGGAGCGGTCCGGATCGGCGTCCTGCCCGGCTTTCTGGACGAGCCCGAGCCCCCGGAGGACACCGCGCCCGAGCCGGACCCCGACGTCGACCGCATCGGGAGTTCGTTCCCGCGGCGCGAGCGGACGCAGGCGGCGTACCGCCGCGAGGTGGCGACGGCGGAGGCGCGGCGGCGGATGCTCGCGACCCTCGAGGAGCTGGGAGCGGAGGTCGTCGAACTCGACTTCCCGACCCACTGGGAGACGCTGACGAGCTTCAACTTCAACAACGTGCGGCTCCCGGAGCGCTCCGAGATTTTCCTCGAACACCTGCGGGATGACGTGAGGAAGTTCGGCGTCTCGCTCGCGCCCTGGATCAATGGCCTCCTCCTGCCCGCGGCGGAGTACGTGCGGGGCTCGCGGGCCCGGCTCGTCCTCCTGGAGGAAATCCTCGACGAAGTGTTCGGCCGCTGCGACCTCGTGACGCAGACCGCGCCCTTCCCCTTCGACATGGTGGGGCTGCCGCTCATCGGCTTCCCGATCGGGTTCGAGACCGGGTCGACGGGGTACCCGAGGCCCATCGGAGGCATGTTCGGCGCGGAACCCTACGCGGAGCACCACCTGCTCGCCGTCATCGCGGCGTACCAGCGCGCGACCGACTGGCACCTGCAGCGTCCCGCGGACCCCGCCGAACTCCGGCCCGCCGAAGGGGACGCGGACGGCCCGCGCGACGGATCCGACCGCCGGGGCGGCCGGACCCGTTCACCGGGGCGCTACGATCTGTTCGACGTGATGGAGCGCGGCGAATAGAGCGGCGAACAGAGCGCTGTCAACCGCACCGGGGCGCGGTCACCACGCGATGCCGTAGTCGTCGCCGTGGTGGCTCGAGCCACCCCAGAAGGCGTCGTTCTCCCAGTCGAAGAAGATCGCGTTGATCGGCCCTGACGTGCGCTCCGAGAACGTCAGTTCGTATCCCATCGACTCCAGGGCGGAGCGGATCCAGGGCGGCGTCGCATCCTGCAGGAGCATCCGTCCCGGGCGCGTCTCATGCTGGCCGAACGAGCCGCGCATCTGATAGCTGTTCATGTTCGGCGCCTCGACCGCCTGCTGCACGTTCATGTCCCACTCGACCACGTTGAGGAAGAACTGGAGCAGATTCTGATCCTGTCCGTCGCCGCCCTGGACCGCGAAGGAGAGGAAGGGACGGCCGTCCTTGAGCGCCATGCCCGGCGTGAGCGTGGCGCGGGGCCGCTTGCCGGGCTCGATCACGTTGTACGGGTTGTCCGCCTCGTCCAGCACGAAGCTCTGGGCCCGCTGCGAGAGCCCGATGCCCGTCTCCCCGGCGACGACGGCGGGGATCCAGCCGCCGGAGGGCGTGATGGAGACGACCCAGCCCTCGGCGTCCGCCGCCTGCACGGAGGTCGTGCCGAGATAGAAGTCTTCGTCGAGTTCCGCGTGATCGCCCAGCGACAACTCGACGCCCTGCTCGGTCGTGACGGCGGCCCGCGTCCCCCAGCGCTCGAGCAGATCGGCGAAGGGGTTCTCCTCACCCTGGAAGGGATAGGGATCGCCGGGCCCCGCGTTCGGGTCGTTCCGGTCCCAGTCGATGGTCTCGAGCCGGGCCTTCGCGTAGTCCTTCGAGAGGAGTCCTTCGATCGGTTCCGCGGGCGGGAAGTAGGGGTCCCCGTAGTAGAAGTCGCGATCGGCGAAGGAGAGGTTCATCACTTGGTAGAGGGCGTGGAGATAGTTCGCGCTGTTGTACCCCATGGCCCGGAGGTCGAGCTGCTCGGCCATGTTGAGCGCCTGCAGCATGACGGGGCCCTGGACCCAGGTCGTGAGCTTGTAGACGTCGATCCCCTTGTAGTTGGCGGTGACGGGTTCCTCCAGGTAGACCTGCCAGTTCGCCATGTCCTCCATCGTGATGAGCGCGCCGGCCGCCTGCGCGCCCGCGACGAAATCCGCCGCGATGTCGCCCCGGTAGAAGGCGTCGTAGGCGGCGTAGATCGCCTCCCTGCGGCTGGCGCCTCCCGCCAGCGCCGCGGCCTCGGCCTCCACGAGGCGTTCGAGCGTCCGCTTGAGGCCGGGCTGCCGGAAGATCTCGCCCTCCCGCGGGCCCGGGTTCTCCGCGTCATCCGGGTGGGTGAAGTAGACGTCCATGGACGACGGCCACTGCCGAATCTCGTCCACCGTATTCCGGATGCGGCGCGCCGCGTCCGCTTCGATCGGGTACCCGTCCGCCATCTCGATCGAGGGCTGCAGCACATCGGCGAGGCTCAGCCGCCCCCACTCGGCGAGCATCGTCATGAGCCCGCCGGGCGTGCCGGGGGTCACGGCCGACAGCGGGCCGAACTCGGGCGGGAAGTTGTCGTGGCCCTCCGCGCGGTAGTGTTCGGGGGTGGCGCCGGTCGGAGCCACGCCGAGCGCGTTGACGCCGATCACGCGCTGTTCTCCGGGGTGATAGACGAGCGCCTGCGTTTCCCCTCCCCACGAGAGCACGTCCCACATCGTGGAGGTCGCGGCGAGCATGGCGGCGGCCGCGTCGACCGCGTTCCCGCCCTGGTGGAACATGCGCGCTCCGGCGGTGGCGCCGAGCGGCTTGCCGGTGATCGCCATCCAGTGCCGTCCGTGCAGGACCGGCTTGGCCGTGCGCTGGGCTTCGACGACCGGGGGCAGCGCCAGGAGCAGCAGGGCCGCGAGCGCGACGCGGGGCGTCGGCAGGTGGCGGGGAGAGCGGGGGCGGAAAGCGACAGACATCATGGAATCCTCCGGGTAGGGACCGAGCGAACCGACAGCCGAATATGGGCCCCGCCCCGCGCGTGGCGAAAGCGGGGCAAAGCCGGCAGCCCGTGGCGAAAAGCCCGACAGCCAGCAGCCCGTGGCAGAAGCCCCGCTGCTAGCGCCGGCGCCGGATCCCGCGCCTCAGGGCGGTGGGCTCCGGGCGCTCGACCTCCGGTTCCTCCGGGGGCGGCGGCTCCACGTCGGGTTCAAAGCCGGGGACGACGCGGCGCTCGATCGTCTCGCCCAGCAGGCGCTCGATGGCGCGGATCTCGACCCAGTCGCTCGCGGCCATGAGCGTAATCGCGTCGCCGGTGTCGTCGCCGCGGGCGGTGCGGCCCACACGGTGCACGTAGTCTCGGGGGTCTTCGGGCACGTCGAAGTTCACGACATGGCGGATGCCGCGGATATCCAGACCTCTCGCGGCCACGTTCGTGGCCACGAGGACGCGGATCGAGCCCTCGCGGAAGCGCCGCAGCGCCTTGTCGCGCTGGTCCTGGTGCTTGCCGCCGTGCAGTCCCGCCACCGCGACGTCGTGCGAGCGCAGATAGTCGGCGAGGTAGGTCGCCGTCACCCGCGTGCGCGTGAAGACGAGCACCTGTCCCTCCGGCCACTCGCCGAGCAGGTGGTGAAGGAGTGCGTGCTTCTGCGACCAGTCCACCGGATGGAGGACCTGGCGGATGCCCTCCGCCGCGGTCTCCCGACCCACCTGCACCTCTTCGGGGTCGGTCATCAACTGATGGGCGAGCCAGCGGACGCCGTCGGGCATCGTCGCCGAGAAGAGGAGCGTCTGCCGGTCTTCCGGCGTGTGGCGCACGATCTCCTTCACATCGTCGATGAACCCCATGTCGAGCATGCGGTCGGCCTCGTCGAGCACGAGGACCTCGACGCGGGACAGGTCCGCGTTCCCGCGCTTGATGTGGTCGAGCAGCCGGCCCGGCGTGGCGACGAGCACGTCGCAGCCGAACGAGAGTTCGGCCTTCTCGGGCCCCAGCGGGGTGCCGCCGTGCACGATGACGGACTCGATGGAGGATGAGCCGCCGTAGGTCGTGACCGCCGCTCCGACCTGCTGCGCCAGTTCGCGCGTCGGCGTGATCACGAGGCCCCGCGGCGCGGCGGATGGCTCGGTGCCCGCAAGCCGCTGCACGGCGGGGAGCGTGAAGGCCGCCGTCTTGCCCGTGCCCGTGTGGGCGGTCCCGAGAACGTCGTGGCCGGCGAGGATGGCGGGGATCGCCTGGCGCTGAATCCCGGTGGGCTCGACGTAGCCCGCCTTCGCCACCGCCTCGACGAGATCGGGGGAGAGGCCGAGTTGGGCGAAGGGGTGCCCCTCGTCACTCACCGGCGTACAGTCTCATGAGGCGCGGCGCGTAGCGGGCGGACCGCCGAACGGGCGGGCATTTTTTCGAGAGCGGGTATGATGACCGGACTTCGTTTCGCCATGGAATCGGACAGACGCCGGGCCCTCGCCCGACGAAGCATGCGCCGCCACGGTGGGGAGCGGGAAGTCGCTCCGCAAGGCGGCGGAAGACCCGCGGGGTCGCCGTTCCCCCGCTCGGCGCTCCTCCTGTGCCTCCTGCCGGGCCTTTCGGCTGCCTGTCGGCCGGCCCCGGAAGGCCCGCGCCCGCCCCGGATTCCGGCGGAGCAGCCGAGGTTCGAAGCGGCCTCCGCGGCCCCCGAACCGGGGATCGAACTCCGGCACCCGACGGACCGCGCCGGCTTCGACGTCGCGCACTATCGGCTCGAACTCGACCTCTCGCGGCCCGCCTCCGGCGAGTTCGCCGCCGTGGCGACGCTGCGCGGCGAGCTCGCCGCCGGAGCGGACCGGGTGGACCTCGACTTCATCGGGCTGGAGGTGGCATCCGTGACGATGGACGGCCGGGCCATCGCGTTCGGTCGCGGCGGCTCGGTGCTCACGGTCGGCCCGTTCGAACCGACCACGGCGGCGGCCGAGCGCGAGATCCGCGTCGAATACGGCGGCGCGCCCCAAAACGGCCTCTTCTTCGGCGAGGATCGCAACGGCGAGCCAGCCGTGTTCGCGGACAACTGGCCGAACCGCGCGCGGTGGTGGTTCCCCTCCAACGATCACCCTCTCGACAAGGCCACCGCCCGCTTCGAGGTACTGGCGCCGGAGGGATACGAGGTCATCGCCAACGGGCGCCTCGTGGAGACGCGCCCGGGGGCGGAGGGCGGGACGGTGTGGACCTGGGAGACCGATCCCGGCGCGCCGATCCCTTCCTATACGATGGTCGTCGGGATGGCCCGCTTCGAGCGTCGCCCCCTCGCCGGGGCGGCCTGCGGCCTCTCGCCGGCCGCGCCTCTCCCCGAGGGAGGCGGGGAGGCCTGCGCCGCCGTGTCCGTGTGGGCGCTGGCCGGCGATGGCGACTACGGGGCGGAGCGCTTCTCGCGCGCGCCGGACATGCTCGACTTCTACAGCGAGCTGATCGGGCCCTATCCCTACGAGAAGCTCGCCCATGTGGAGTCGTCGACCCGCTTCGGGGGCATGGAGAACTCGAGCGCGATCTTCTATGGGCGGGGAGCATGGGAGGAGCGCCGCATGGGCGAGGGCGTCATCGCCCACGAGACCGCGCACCAGTGGTTCGGCGATGCGGTGAGCCCGGCGTCCTGGCACCACCTCTGGATCAGCGAGGGCTTCGCGAGCTACTTCGGCCCGCTCTATTTCGAGGCCCGGGACGGGGTCGACGCCTTCCGCGCGCTCATGGGCGCGAGTCGCGAGGTGGCGGTGGGATCGGATGTCGTGGGGCAGGCGATCACCGACTCCAGCTCGAACCAGCTCTTCGACCTGCTGAACCGGAACAACTACCAGAAGGGCGCGTGGATCCTTCACATGCTGCGGCGTCACGTCGGGGACGAGGCCTTCTTCCGCGGGATCCGGGACTACTTCGCCGGCCACCTTCACGGCGTGGCCCTCACCCGCGACGTGCGGGAGGCGTTCGAGCGCGCCTCGGGCCGCGAACTGGGCTGGTTCTTCGACCAGTGGGTCCACGGTCCGGGGCACCCGAGACTCGAGATCGAATGGGGCCCGGAGGCGGAAGATCTCGTGCTCTCGATCCGCCAGGTGCAGCCGGCGGAGTGGCCGGTGTTCACGCTCGATCTCGACTTCGAGGTCGAGGGTGGCGCGGCCGATGGCCGCCGGGCGGGCGTGCGCTTCGATGCGCGGCAGGCGACGCTGCGGATTCCGGGCGCGGCGGGGGCCGAAGGCGTGCGCTTCGACCCCGACGTCAGCGTGCTCGCGACGGCCGAACTGCGGCGGCGCTGACGCAGGGCTTGGCCGCAGACTGCCGGGCGTCGCGGGCCGGCGCCGGGCTGCCGAGCGTGAGGTCGCACGCCAGGAGATCGTCGTCCGTTTCGCGGCGCACCACCTCCCGCGCCTCGCCGTCCCGCACGAAGACCACGGCGGGGCGTCCGACCCCGTTGTACCGGCTCGACATCGCGAACACGTAGGCGCCCGTGCCCGGGACGGCGAGCACGTCGCCCACGGCCGTGTCGCCGGGCAGCGTCGCCGCCGGCGCGATCACGTCGCCCGACTCGCAGTGCCTCCCCACGACGCGAAACGACCGCCCGGCCTCGCCGCGCGCGCGCGACGCGTTGAGCACCTCGTAGCTCGCTCCGTAGAGCGACGGGCGCGGGTTGTCGGACAGCCCGCCGTCCACGGCCAGCGCCTCCCCGGCCCCATCGAGACGTTTGCGCGCGTGAACCGTGTAGAGGGTGAGGCCGGCGTTCGCGATCACCGACCGTCCCGGTTCGACGATGAGCCGGTACGCCCCCAGCCGCGCCTCCGCGCCGGACCGGCGCAGGCCGGCCTCCAGCGCCTCGGCATACTCCCGGGGCGAGGGCACCTCTTCCCCGGCGCGGTACGGCGCCGCGAGCCCTCCCCCGAGGTCCAGGTCGACCGTCCCGGAGAAACACAGCCGTAGCGGCGCCGCGAAATCCACCGCCGCCTCGGCGACGCGGGAGAAGAGCGCGGGATCCCGAATCTGGCTGCCCGCGTGGATGTGGACGCCGGTCAGGCGCCACTCCCCCGCGCCCGCGATGCGCCGCGCCACGGACGCCGCAACCGACGGCGACATCCCGAAATGCGTGCCCGGCCCCACGGTCCGAACCTTCTCGTGCGTCTCCGGCGTCAGGTCCACGTTCAGCCGCAGGAGCACATCGGGACGATGGCCGGACCCGACCGCGCCCGCGGCTCGCCGCAGATCGGCGATCTCGTCCGGATGGTCGATGACGATCCGACCCACGCCGTACTCGATGGCCCGTTCCAGTTCGGCGGCCGACTTTGCGTTCCCGTGCAGGATGACGTCGCGCAGCGGGAACCCGGCCCGCCGCACGAGTTCGAGTTCCCCGCCGGAGACGACATCCACGAGCCAGCCCTCCCGGGCCAGGAGCCGCACCAGGGCCCCGCACAGGAAGGCCTTGCCGGCGTACGTCAGCGCGGCATCGGGTCCGAAGGCGGCGCGAAAGCGGGCGAGTCGGTCCTCGACGTGGCCTTCGTCGACGACGACCAGCGGCGTCCCGAAGCGGGCGGCGAGTTCCATCAGGGCCACCCCGCCGACGCGCCCGCGCCCGCCGGCCTCCGTCCAGGAGACGGGCAGGACGTGCTTCACATCAGCGCCCCGACGACGGCGAAGCCCGCGGTCGCGATCCCTCCCGCGACGAGCGCATACGGAATCTGCGTGCGGACGTGCTCGATGTGATCGGTGGCCGACGCGAGGGAGGCGATGATGGTCGTATCGCTGATCGGGCTGCAGTGGTCGCCGAAGATGCCGCCCGACAGCACCGCCGCCACGAACGGCGCGGGCGGCAGCCCAAGCGCGTTCGCAAGCGGAATGGCCACCGCGAGCATGATCGCGAAGGTGCCCCAACTGCTCCCCGTAGCGAAGGCGATCCCGCCCGTGACGACGAAGACCAGCGGCAGCAGCGCCATGAGCGGGAAGGTGTCTCCGACGATGCCCGCCGCATAGAGCCCCGTCCCCAGCGACCCCGTCACGTCACCCAGCGAGAGCGCGAGCCAGAGCACGACCGCCATTCCGGTCAGGGCGCCCGCTCCCTTGAGGCCGACGCGGCTCAACGCCTCGAGGTCGAGAGAGCGCTGGCCCAGGGCGAGGAGCCAGGCGAGCGCCAGCCCTGCCAGCACCGCCCACAGCACACTCGTCGTGCCGGAACCTTCCGCGATCGTCCCCCCGCCCGTGACCCACATGAAGACGGGCATGGAGACGACCATGGCCGCGATCGGGACCAGCATGTTGCGCGGCTTGAGCGCGACGCCCTCGGCCGGCGGCGGCGCGATCTCGTCCGGGTCCGCGAGCGCCACGGCGTGGTCCCAGTGGAGCCGCCCGTCCCGCGTGCGCGCCTCGGCCTTCTTCATCGGACCCCAGTTCCAGCCCCGGAAAGCGGTCAGGCCCGCGAGGATGAGGGCCGCGACGGCGTAGAGGTTGAGCGGAATCGCGAGGAGGAAGACGCCGAGCGGATTGCCCACGCCCTGCTCGGTCAGGATTCCCAGCACCAGCGCGCCCCACGCGTTGAACGGGATGAGGATGCAGACGGGCGCCGAGGTCGAGTCGACGATGTAGGCCAGCTTCTCCCGCGAGATCCGGAAGCGGTCGAAGAGAGGCCGCGACACGGAGCCCGCGACGAGGATGGTGAGATTCGATTCGATGAAGACGACGATCCCGATCAGCCAGGCCATGATCTGCGCGCGCCGGGCGTTCGTCACCCACCGGGCCTCCTCGACCCAGCGCACGAAGCCCCGCATGCCGCCGTTCGCCTCCACCGTGGCGATGAGGGCGCCGATGAGGAACGTGAAGACGATCACCCGCGCGTTGCCCGCGTCGCCCAATACCCCGATCGCGCCGTCGATCGCCCCCGCGGCGCCCGCGGCCGGGTTCCAGCCGGAGAGAATCGTGTGTCCGAGCCAGATGCCGGCCGCCAGGGAGAGGAAGACCTGGCGCGTGTAGATCGCGAGCCCGATGGCCAGCAGCGGTGGGAGAAGCGAAGCGAAGCCGTACGTCGTGACTTCCTGCAGAGCGATTTCGGCCATTCACGTCCTCCCGGCGTTTAGCGGCCCGTGGCGGCGACTCAGCGCTTCGAGACCCAGCGGCTCCGTCGATCGTAGAACCTGAGGGGTCGGTCTGCCGCGCGCGAGATCCCGATCCGCGTCGTGACCCGGACGGCCGCCTCCGGGACAGGCTCTCCCCAATGCAGGGAGAGCGGAGGATGATCGAGCCGATGCCCCTGCATCTCGGGGCCCACCCCGAGCGCCTGGGCGAGTCGGGCCGGACCGTTGGTGAGTTCGGCGCGGCCGCGGCGGCGGCGCATGACCGCGAGACCATCGGTGGGCTCCACCGCGCGCAGGAGGACGCCGGCCGGAAAGCCCTCCGGTCCCGTGACCACGTTCAGCAGCCAGTGGATGCCGTAGTTGCGGTGGATGTACGCGGTGCCCGGAGGTCCGAACAGCGGCGCGTTCCGCGCGGTGCGGCCGATCCGCTCCGCCGCATGGCAGGCGTCGTCCTCGGGCCCGGTGTAGGCTTCCGTCTCGACGATCCGGCCGACCGTCCGCTCGCCGGCGCAATCGGAACGCACCGTGCACCCGAGCAGCGCCCGCGCCACCTCCACGGCGGGGCGGGAAAGAAAGTCGGCGCCGATCGGTCCGGATGCGGGATCCGGGCCGGTCGGGTCGTTCAGCTGTCCAGCTCTGCGCGCCGGGCCTCGCGAACCACTTTCGCCCGACCTTCCGAGAGTACTTCGGTCAGGCGCGCCGGCTCGGAGTCTATGACCTCGAACACGCGGTCGCCGAAATGGTCGAAGAGCACCTCCGCCGTCCGCTTCCCGACGCCCGCATAGTTGCGGACCATGTGCCCGATGGGCCCTCCAGCCGACTTCGCGGCCGGCTTCGCGGTTCCGCGGGATGCCTTGCCGGCCCTTCCCGCCTCTTTGGCCGCCGGCCTGCCGCGAGTCGGAGCGTCGGCGCGCGCCGCTTCCTTCTTCGTCTCCCCCTTGGCCGGTTCCTCGTCGGCGACCGGGCCGATACGGGGAGCGCCCGCCTGCTTCGCCGCGCCTGGCGCCGCCGTCCGCCCGCGCGACCCCGACCGGTAGCGCCCGAGCGTTCGCCGGGAAGGCGTCGTCTCGCGGGCGCTGGGCTGGCTGTCCCGGGCTTTCGGCTCGGGCTTCGGCGCCGACGCCGCCGGCTCCCTCTTCGGCGCCGCCTTCTCGCGACCCGGCTCCGAGGCGCGCGCTTCCCGCGCCTTCGGCTGGCCGCGGCGCTCCGCGGGCCGGCCACCGCGCTCATCGGGCCGGCGCCGATCCGCCTGACGCTGATCCGACCGGCCCTTCGCGGCTGCCTTCGCCCCCTGCGCGCCGGACGCGTCCTTACCGCCACGTTCGGACCGAGGCGGCTCCGCCTTCCGCTGCTGAGCCGGCTTTTTTGGCTGACGCTGCGCGTCCGCACCGGCCGCCGGAGACGCTGGGGCACGCCGGGACGCCGGTTGGCTCCGGGGCGCCGGCTTGCGGGGCGCCGGCTTGCTCGGGGACGCCGCTTCGCTGCGGGATGCCGGCTTGCTGGAGGGCGCCGGCTTGCTGGAGGGCGCCGCCTCGCTGCGGGGTGCCGGCCCTCGCCGGAAGCGGCCGAGCGTCTTGCGCGCGGCCCTCGCCGCAGCGGACAGGGGGGACCGTCCACCCGCCTCGTCCGAGCTTCCGGCCGGCTCCGACGCCGCCTTGCGCGCGGGCGCGGCCGGCGCGTCCACGACGGTCAGATAGTGATTGCCGTCGTCATGCCGCGACATCCGCACGACGCCGGCGTCGTGCGCCGCCCGCAGGAACAGGCTGAACTTGCTGAAGCCGACGCTGCCTTCATCGAAGGTGCCGTCGTGCTGCAGCAGCTTGCGCTTGGCCATGGAATCGCGGACCGGGGCTCCGTCCCGCGAGAGTTCGGCCACCGCCCGCTTCAGCGCTTCGTAGGCCCTTTCGAGGGCAGCCGCCGAAGAGTCCACCGCCTTCGCGGTCGTCTTCGCCGATGGTTTTTCGGTCTTGGCGGGTGCGCGCCCTTCCGAGGTCTTCGGGGCGGAGGCGCGGCCGCGCCCACGGCCGGAGCCTCCGCGACGGCCGCGCCGACCGCGGCTCCCGGCCGTCGAGGTCTCCCCCCTGGAGGATACCGTGCCGCCGCTCGCCGCCGCCGACGCGGCGCCGGACGGCAGCCCGACATCGTACTGGCCGTTTTCCCGCTTCTGAAGCACGATTCGATCGCGCTTGGCCGCTTCACTCAGAAACCGATTGAACCGGGAGAACCCGGCGGTCTTCTCGTCGAAGCCCGGATCCATCTCCAGCATCACCTGCTTCAGGCGGTCCGACCGCATGACGTCGCCGCGCTCGGCCATGCGCGCCACGGCCCTGCTCGTCAACTCCCACGGGTCGTGCTTCTCCGTCTGGAGTTCGTCGGCCGCCGTGAGCCCGGACAGCCGGTTGTAGCTGTAGTACTCGTCGCAGTTCTGGACGAGGATGTCCGAGGTGGACTCCTGGAGCCCCACGCCGATCACGTACTTCCCGTACTCCTTCAGCTTCAGCACGAGGCTCGAAAAGTCGGAGTCCCCCGAGAGGAGGATGAAGGTCCCGATCTCGGGGCGTATGAACACCAGTTCGAGCGCGTCGATCGCGAGTCGGATATCGGTGGCGTTCTTCTTCGACGACCCGTAGGCGGGCGCGAAGATGAGATCGACGGAGGACTCGGAGAGCGGCACGATGTACTGGGGATAGCGCCGCCAGTCCGCGTACGCCCGCTGCACGGCCACCTTGCCGCGAATGATGTCCGAATCGAGGAAGTTTCGGAGTTCCTGTCCCAGGTTGGACCGGATCCCCATGGTCACGTTGTCGAAATCGATGAGAAGCGCCGCGGCGTCTGCCATATCGGCGGAGGGACGCCGGTGAGGCGCCCGCGTGTACATGTCGTTCATGTCCTCTAGTTCCGTTCGTTGCCGCGAACGGGCCCGGTGAGGCCCCTCTGCCTCGCCCCCGGTGGCGGGGGGGATGGTGAGAGGGGTCTACGAACTGCCGTTCGCGTTCTCGCCGGTCCGGTCGCGGGCCGCTTTGCCCGGCGACCGCCGCGGCGATCAGGTCTGTTCGGCCTCGGCGCGCACGATGCGGGCCAGATTCACCCGGCGCGCTTGTGCGCTGGAAGCCTCCGGAAGCTCATCCAGGAAGTGAATGAGATCCGGCACTCTGTGCTCTGCCAGAGACTCGTGGCAGAAATCGCGGATTTCGTCGGCCGTGATCAAGGCCCCTTCGGCGGTGACTACGCAGGCGCAGATGAGTTCACCCAGCACGTCGTTGGGGATCCCGAGAACCACCGCTTCTTCCACCGCAGGGTGGGACCGGAGCTGCGCTTCGATCTCCGCGGGATGTACGCTGTTGCCCCCGCGAAGAATCACGTCGCTCAGGCGACCGACGATATGCAGGTAACCCTCGGGGTCCACCATCGCAAGGTCACCGGTCTTCAGGAAGCCGTCCTGCGTCATGGTCTTTCGGGTCTGGCCGGGCTGACGGAAGTACCCCTGCATCACGTTGAAACCACGCACGGCGAGTTCACCCACCGACTCGTCGGGGAGTTCCGCGTCGGCTTCGTCAAGCACCCGGAGCTCGACCCCATCGAGCGGGCGACCCACCGTGTGGGCCCGCTTCGGCTCGGGATCCGACCGGGTCGTGATCGACACCGTGGGGGAGGTCTCGGTGAGGCCGTAGGCGCTCTCGAGATCCGGAATCAGGCGACGGCGCACGTCACGCACGAGATCCTCGCCTACCGGGGCGCCCGCGATGACCCCGGTGCGCAGCGCGTCGGGCCGGGCCCTGCCCTGCTCCAGCGCCCGCAGCAGCATCACGAACATGGTGGGGACGCCGTGAACGACCGTGGCCTCGTACTCCCGCGCGAGCGCGAGCGCACCGGTCGCGTCGAAGGTCTCCTGCAGCACCAGCGCTCCTCCGGTGCCGAGCGTCGTGAGCAGCGCGGTGAGCCCGAAGATGTTCGGCAGCGGGACGATGCACAGCGTTCGATCCTCGCCGTCCAACTCCAGCCGCGCGGCCGTCGCGAGGGCGGTCCGCACCAGGTTGTCGTGCGTGAGGACGACCCCCTTCGGGGCCCCCGTGGTCCCGGGCGTGTACAGAATGGCGCAGGGATCCCGGCGCGGGTCCACCTCCGCCGGGGGGACTTCCCGACCGCGGCCGCTCGCGACGAGGTCTTCGAACTGGAAGATCCGGTCGTCGTACCAGAGATCCTCGTCTCCGACCGTCACCACGTACTGAAGGTCCGGCAGCCGGGCGAGGAGGTTCTCGAAACGCTGCAGATAGTCCACCCCGTTCCAGTTCTCCGCCGTGATCGCGACGGCCGCCTCGGAGTTCCGCAGCGTGAAGCGCAGTTCGCGCGGCGAACAGTTCGGACTGATGGGCACGAGGACGGCGCCCGCTTCCGCGACCGCGAGGGTGGAGACGACGAATTCGGGCCAGTTGGGCAGCTGGACCGCGACGCGGTCGCCCGGCTCGACGCCCAGGTTGTGAAGCCCCGCCGCGAGGGCGCGCGCCTGCGCGGCGACGCGGGAATAGCTCCACGATCCGCCCCCCGCCCATATGCAGGGCGCGTGCGGGCTCAACTCCGCGTGCCGGGCGAAGAGACCGGCGACGCTGAGCGTGGAGGTCGGTGACGGTTCGGCTGGGATCACTTCCGACAATTTCAACCCCCCGGGGCCGGCCGTAAAGCCGTCGCGAGAGGTTGTCCGAGGTCTTCCTCGCCGAGACCGAAGCTGTGTCGCCCCTCCGCGTCGGTGGCTACTTCGCCGAGGCGCGACAGGAACACGCAGCGGATCCGGTCCAGACGTGCCTTCTTGTCCTTCGACATCGCTTCGCGAATCTCGGTTGGCTGGCGGTCCGTCTCCCAGTCGCCGCCGAGCCCGCACGCCTCCAGCAGTACGGCGAGTTGTTCGGAGGTGCCGCGCTCGGTGATCCCGAGCAGTTCTCCGAGACGCGATTCGACGCGCATGCCCGCGGCGACGGCCTCGCCGTGGAGGAGCTTGTAGCCCTCGAGAGCTTCCAGCGCGTGGCCGACGGTGTGTCCGAAATTCAGGATCTCGCGGCGGCCGCGTTCCAGCGGGTCGTCGCCGACGACCGCCGCCTTGTGCCGCACGACGCGCTCGATGAGCTCCGACGATGCCTCCGGGTCGCCGCTCGACAGCGCCGAAGACCCCCGCACCATCCAATCCCAGAGTTCCACATCGAGAATCGCCGCCGTCTTCACGGCCTCCGCCAGCCCGGCGCAGCGCTGGTGCCGCGGCAGTGTCTCGAGCACGGCAGGATCGACGAGCACGGCCGATGGGTGATGGAACGCCCCGATCAGGTTCTTCCCCGCCTCGGTGTCCACCCCCGTCTTTCCACCCACGGAACTGTCCAGCATGGCCAGGAGCGTCGTGGGAATCTGAATGACGGGAAGGCCGCGCATGTACGTGGCCGCGACGAAACCGGCCAGATCGCCCGCGACCCCGCCTCCGAGGGCGACGACGGCCGAGTCGCGACCGAAGCGCGCGTGAAGCATGCGATCGCTCAATGCGGCCCACTGCTCCCGGTTCTTGTTCCACTCGCCCGCCGGAAACGGGAACAGAGCGGCGGCGAGGCCGGCATCCTCCAGGCGGGAGACGACACCGGCGCCGTAGAGCCGCGCGACCTGCGAATCCGCGATCACGGCGTATCGGTGCGCCGGCGCGTACTCCCGGCAGACGGACGCCGCGTCGCCGAGCAGGCCCGGTTCGATGTGAATCGGGTAGCTCCCGCCCCCCGCGGTCCGGACCTCCAGCGTCCTACGGCTCATGAGCCTCCATCGGCAGCCTCCGTCAGGCACAGCTCCGTGACCGTGACGCCCATCGGGTCCACAGCAGCCGCCAACTCCGCGATCGAGCGCCGGAGCGCGGGATGCCGCCAGGCGCCGGCGACCTCCGCCAGCGGAAGGAGCACGAAGGCCCGCTCCGCGAGCGCGGCGTGCGGAATCGCGAGGTGCGGTGTCTCGACGACTTCGTTCGCGTAGAGAAGGATATCGAGATCGAGCGGGCGGGAGGAGTATCTCGGCGCGTCGAGATCGCGGCCCGCCTGCGACTCGAGGTCCTTGAGCGAGGCGAGCAGGGCGTCGGGCCCGAGACGGGTCCAGCCGACGCAACAGGCGTTCAGGTAGGCGGGCTGGTCCAGACCGTACGCGGGCGCCGTCTCATAGACCCTGGAGAACCGGGGCTCAACCAGCACCGACTTCGCCAGGCGCCCCGCGGCGGCGCGCAGGTGGTCGATGCGAGCGCCCAGATTCGATCCCATCCCCAGGGCCACGGCCCGCAGCGAGGCATCGACGGCGGCGGATGGTCCGCCGGGCCCCGTCAAGGCGCGCCGGGCGCCCGGACGGCTAGCGGCTCTCCGGGAGGGCCGGGACGATGCTGTTGCCCGGATTCGTGTTGCCCGGCTCATCGAGTGCGGTGTCCTCCGTCGAGTCGACGGCCGGAACCGTGGGCCCGACGGTGAGATCCAAACACCCGGTCGCGGACACACCGACCAGACCGATCAGGACGGCGCATGTCGCCAGGAAGTGCGTGGCTCTCAGTCTCATGTACGCCTCTGTATTCTCGCTTGGGACCGTCTTCGTAGACGGAAGTTACACCAGCGTGGCGGATGACCGCCACACAACGAGGAAACGTCCGAAGTCCGCGTTTTCTGACACTTCCCGATCCCGAACGCGAAGAGGCCACCGGGACAAACCCGGTGGCCTCTTCCGCAAACCCGAGTTGGCCCGCAGGCACCCGGGACGGGACGCTCCGCCGGACCGCTAACGCACCACGAGATCGGCGTTGGCCGCCCGCGTCTCGGCGGCGAGGCTCCTCTGGATGCGTTCCAGCGAGTACGCCGCACGCTGCAGGGCAGCGTCGAGACTGCTCGGCACGATGGCCGGTGGAATCGGGTTCCCGGCCGAACTCGGCTCTCCCCCACCGAACGTGTAGATGTCCCGCTGCAGGACCTCGAGATCCGCGGCCGGGATCGGCAACTGCAGCGCACTCCCCGCCGGCAGGATGTTATTGCGCCGACCATGCCAGAACTCGAGTCCGCCGAACACGTTGAACACGTTCTCGAAGTGCTCGAACCACATGGCATCGCGCAGGTTGCCGCAGCGTCCCTGCACGTCGTACCGCTTCCGCGGCGTGCACTCCCCATCCGCGTTCGACGGCACCGCATCCGTCGGGTTCGACGGCGCGGGCGGCAGGCCCGCCTCCATGCGCGTCTTGTTCACGATGTCCGCGGCGGCCCCGAAATTGCCCATGCGGTAGTGCGCTTCCGCGACGTACGCGTCCATCTCCTGGTGCGTCATGGACTCCATCGCGCCGAACTCGCACCGGCTGCAACTCAGCGTGTAGTCGTCGTACCGCGAGTCGCCGTAGTGCGACTGCCGGTACGTCCCGCGCTCCGGCCGGAAGATGATCGTGGCGTTGTACCTGTGGCGCGGACCGTACGAGGCGGCCGATGGGCTCACGGGTTCACCGAGCGTGCCGTGCTCGTTCACGGCCGGGAACCGCTTGTCGTCGCCGAACGTCATCTCGCGCGCCGTCCGCTGTTCCGTGGGGAACGTGAGCCAGTCCTGGTACTGGCCACTCTGGTCCGCCATGCCGACCCAGTCCATGTGCATGCGGTGCCAGGTCCGGTTTTCCTGCATGAAGATCTTGATGCCGCTCCACCATGGAGTTCCGGAAGAACGGTCCTCGCCGATGGCGACGAGTTCGCGTATGCCGTTCTCGGCGTCCGAGATGACCTTGCTCCAGTTCACGCCCGCGGCTTCCGCATCCGTTCGCGGCAGGTTCGCCGCGCAGCGCGCCTTCCAGCTCACGAGATAGTCCGCGAACTGGTTGTTGTCCCAGGGGTTCCCGTTGATCCACGTCTCGGGGAGCGTGAACGAGGACGATCGCGCCGCCGCCTCGGCCTCATCCAGCCTGTTCATGGCGTACTGGTACACGGCGTTGTAGTCGACGGTCTCCAGCTCACCGGTGAGATCCACGGTTTCGTCGACGATGAAGGCCTGATCGTACCACAGCGCGAGCAGGCAGTTCAGGATGGCCTGACTGGCCATCGCGAACGTGCGAGCGCGTACGTTGCGCTCGCCGCCGGGGCCGATTTCCAGACCCTCATCGATGGCCCGTATCCCATCCGAGGCCGCCGAGATGCCACCGTAGGCATCACCCCAGTTCGCCTCGAAGATGTACGAGGGACTGTACGAGGCCGAGTTCGGCAGCGGTTCGCGGGGTTCACGACCGAGGTCGTTCATCCCCATGTTGCCCCAGGTCGCCGTGTGACGACTCGACATGTGGTTGAAGGCGAAGTTCGCGTTGTTCCAGTAGTGCCCGATTTCCCAGACCTTGAGGTAGGAGCTCGCGATGAGCGTCTCCACATCGTCCGGGCCCGCCAGCGCACGCGCTCTGTCCGGCTCGTTCGGGTTGTCGACCTGCAGATCGCAACCCGTAAAGCCGACCGTCAGCGCCAGCGCGATGGCAGGCAGCGTCAGCTTCCTTTTCATGACCCCTCCATTACTCAAATCCATGTCCATCCGACCCCCGTTCCCGGAGGGGCATCAGAAGACGAGTTCCGCCGAGAAAGTGAACGTCCGGAAGTTCGGATAACCGAAGCTGTCGTAGCGGTTCAAGGTCGCGCTCCCGACCTCCCCGCCATCCCGGCCGACTTCGGGATCGTAGCCGCGGTACTCGGTGAACGTGAACAGGTTGCGCCCGATGGCGCTCAGCGTGACCCGCTCGAACACGTTACCGAACACCGCCGAGGCGAAGGACTCCGGCAGCGTGTAACCGAGGGACAGTTCGCGGACCTTGAGCCACGTGCCGTCCTCGCGGAACCAGGAGTTGTCCGACCCGACGTTGTAGATGACCGAGGCGTAGCCCGTCGGCTTGTTCAGCTCGAGCGGCTTGCCCGTCTGGTCCACGTCCTCGCCGCGCAACTCGCGCAGCGCCCACTGCGCCGTGTTGTTGTAGATCGAGTGACCCACCGACGACTCGAGCAGCGCGTTCAGGCTGAGGTTCCGGTAGCGGAAGTTCGTGGCGAACGAGGCACTGAAGTCCGGCGTGGTGTTCCCGAAGGGGAGGAAGTCCGTCAGCCGGCACTTCTCCTCGTAGTCGCCCGGATTCTTGGCGATGCACGCCGGCGAGTAGTCTTCAACGTAGAAGGGGTGCCCCCAGTGGTAGTTGCGCGTTCCACCGTCGTCCGTGGCCACCTGGCCCGTCGTGCCCCACAGCTTCTTGCTGAACCCTTCCGTGTAGGCGGCACCGCCCGTGTACACGAGCAGGCCGTCGTCGTTGACCTGGAAGTTGGCGTTGCAGTCGGAAGCCGACACGCCGACCGGCGCCAGGTCCGCACAGCTTGTGGCCAGGACTTCGCCCCACATCTCGCCCAGCGGACGCCCTTCGGAGACGTAGTACGTCGACACTGTGTAATCGGGAACGTCCAGGCGCGTGATCTCCTGCCGGGTCTTGTCCCAGTTCAGCCGGAACTGCAGGCCCATGTCCTGCGTATCGATCGCGGCATAGCGCAGCGAGACCTCGTACGTCTGTGCCGATATCTCGCCCGCGTTCTGCCACTGGTTCGAGAAGCCGACGAACGCCGCCTGGGGAACCTGCAGCAACTGGTCGTCCGTCGTCTGCCAGGCGTACGTCAGATCGAGGCCGAGGTTCGCGAAGAACACCAGGTTGATCCCCGCTTCGCGCTCCGTCGTGAACTCCGGCTTCAGCGCGCGGTTCCCGAGGTTGATCGGGAAGATCGCGCCCTGCGCGACGCCGAACGTCTCGTACTGGGCGTAGAAGTTCGGCCGGCCGCCGGCCGTACCGAGCGAGAAGCGCAGTTTCAGTTCATCGATCGCGTCGATGTTCCAGAAGTCCTCCTGCGCCACGCGCCACGCGACCGAGCCGCGGTAGTAGGTCTGCCACCGCTCATCGGGCCCGAACAGCGAGGATCCGTCGCGCCGAATCAGGCCGTCCAGGATGTACTTGCCCTGGTAGTCGACGCTCGCGATCCCGAACAGACCCTCCGCCTTGATCGAGCGGGCCTGGTTGTTTCCGCTTGTCTCACCGATGATGGCGCCGAAGTTCGGCACGTCCTGCACCGAGAACCGGCTGCCGAATACGCCATTCGACTTGAAGCGCTGGTCCTCGATCAGGTAGCGGGCCTTCCCCCGCACCGTGACGTCGCCGTCCATGAACGTCTGGCTCGCGCCGAGCGTCACGGAAGCGTTGATCGCCTCATCGGTGAAGTTGAACTCGCGCAGGCTGCCGCCGGTGAGTTCTCCCGTGCCGCTGGCGCTCGATGTCCGCTCGTTCTTGGGCCGGATCGTGTAGTCCCGGAAGTCCGTCCGGTCGAACGAGGCGTTCGCCTCGAGCGTCAGCCAGTCGACGGCCGCCGGCGAGAAGTTGAGGTCCACGGACCCCATGGACCGCGTCCGCTTGTCCCGGCTGTTGTTCACCGCGAGCAGATAGAGCGGATTCGCTTCGATCGACTGCGGATCCGCGTCGATGTCGGGATAGCCGTCGAACGCCGAAACGCCGGTCAACTCGATCGCCGGCGACATGAAGGTCAGCCGCGAGAAGGCGCCCGTCGTGACCGCCTTGTCATCCTGGTCGGAGCGGGAATAGAAACCGCTCGCCGCGATGTCGAGGTCGCCGAAGCGCGTGTCGACGTTCAGGCGGACGTTCTGGCGTTCGAACCCTTCGTCGTCGGGAACGCCGACGTCGAAGGCCGACAGGCCCTGCGCCACGCGGTCTGCGTTCAGCGTGGCGAGGTTGTCGATGCACTGCGAGCAACTCACGACCCCGGCCTCGCGGAACTGGTCCACGCTCACCCGGAAGCTCGATTCGCCGAACCGGCCGGTGACCGCACCGTAGATGTCCATCGTCTCGCCGGGATCGAAGAACGTGTCCATGTGGTCGAACAGTTCGCCCGGGAAGGCCTGGTTCGCGAACGCCGTCTGCGTGGTTCCCGGCTCGCCGATGTCGATCTGGTTGTAGAGCAGCGCTGAGCCGAAGCCCTGTCGGTTGAGGTCGCGGAAGTCGACCTCGCTGCCCTGCGAGTCGATGAACTTCGTTCCCGACGCGTTCATCGTGTACGGATGGGACCGCACGAGACCGATGTCACCGACGAGCTGGCCGAGGCCGTACTCGCCGCGCGTGAGGACGTTCAGCGAGTTCGTCTGCAGGCCCGTGCCGCGCTTCGTCGTGATCTCGATCACGCCGTTCTGCGCCCGCGAACCGTACAGCGACGCCGCCGCCGCGCCCTTCACGATCTCCACGTGGTCGATGTCCAGCGCGCCTACGTCCGAGAGCGACGCGCCTTCGGACTGGATCACGCCGTCGATCACGATGAGCGGCGACGTGCTCCGGCCGGCCGCGTTGATCGAGGTCGGACCGCGCAGCATGATCGAGGCCGGCTGGCCGGGTTGACCCGAGGCGGAGATGACCGAGACACCGGCCGCTTTCCCCGCCAGCAGCGAGGAGGCGTCCGCCGCCGGGACCGGCAGGTCCTGCGCCGACAGCCGCTCCACCGTGAACGGGAGCTTCACCTGTGGCGTCTCGCCCACCACTCCCGTCACGACGATGTCCTGAAGACGCAAGGCCGTCTGCTCCACGGCGAAGTCCGCCGTCGCCACCTGGCCCGACGCCACCGTCACCGTCTGCGACAACTCGTGGTAGCCGATCAGGCGGACCGTCACGGTCTGCTCGCCCGCCGGCACCCCCTCCAGCCGGTACGTGCCCTCGGGACCCGACAGCGTACCGATCACCGTTCCCGCAACGAACACCTGCGCGCCGGCCACCGGGGCCAGCGACTCCGCATCGGTCACTGTCCCCGAGACCGCTCCCTGAGCGAGCAGCGGGGCCGCGCCGATAAAGAGCCAGGCGCTCACTGCCGTGGCGGCCAGCGCGCTCGCGCGCCTCCGCCGTCCTGACAACTTGTGCAACATGGATCACCCTCCTGTAGCAGCCAGATCCGTTGTGCTTCGTATACGAACCGTCCTTTATCCGAAATCAGACCGGGAGGCGCCCGCTGCCGCCCCCCGGTCGTTTCATATCAGCGCACGATCAGCTCCTCGCTGGCCCGTGCGGCTTTCTGCTGCCGCTGGAGCCGATGCAGCGTGAAAGCCGCCCTCTCCAGCGCCGAGTCGAGGCTGCCGGGAACGATCGAAGGGGGCGTCGGATTACCGGCCGCACCACCCGCGCTCCCGCCGAAGGTGTAGATGTCCCGCTGCAACACCTCCAGATCCGCGGCCGGCATCGGCAGGTGCAGCGCCGTGCCCGCCGGCAGGATGTCGTTGCGTCGCCCGTGCCAGTGCTCGAGCCCGCCGAACACGTTGAACACGTTCTCGAAGTGCTCGAACCACATCGCGTCCCGCAGATTGCCGCAACGCCCCTGCACGTCGTACCGCTTGCGCGGCGTGCACTCGCCGTTCGCGTTGGAGGGCACCGCATCCGTCGGATTCGACGGCGCCGGCGGCAGCCCGGCCTGCATCCGCGTCACGTTGATGATGTCCGCCGCCCCCGCGAAGTCGCCCATCCGGTACAGGCCTTCCGCGACGTAGTGGTCCATCTCCTGGCTCGTCATCTCCTCCATGTCCCCGGACTCGCAGAAGTTGCAGCTCAGGGTGTAGTGGTCGTACCGCGCATCTCCGTAGTGCGACTGCCGGTACGTCCCGCGCGAGGCGATGAAGATGATGTTCGCGTTGTAGCGGTGGATCGGACCCATCGAAGCGGCCGTGGGACTCACGCTCTCGCCCAGCGTCCCGTCTTCGTTCGCCGCGGGGTAACGCCGGTCATCCCCGAAGTCCATCTTGCGCGCCGTCCGCTTCGAGGTCTCGAAGGTGAGCCAGTCCTGGTACTGCCCGCTCTGGTCCGCCATGCCCGCCCAGTCCATGTGCATCCGGTGCCAAGTTCCGTTCTGCTGGGCCTTGGCCTTCAGGTCGTCATACCAGGCCGTGTCGGACGAGCGGTCTTCGCCCACCACGACGACATCCTGGATGCCGGCCCGGGCGTCGGAGATGACCTGGCTCCAGTTGACCCCCGCCGCCTCCGCATCCGTTCTGGGCAGGTTCGCCGCGCAGCGCGCCTTCCAGCCGACCAGATAATCGGCGAACTGGTTGTTGTCCCAGGCGTTCCCGTTGATCCAGGTGTCCGGGAGCGAGAACGAAGTCGCCCGCACGGCGGACTCCGCCTCGTTCAGCTTGCCCATCGCGTAGCTGAACATGCTGTTGTAGTCGACCGTCTCGAGTTCGCCCGTGAGATCGGTCGTCTCGTCGACGATGAAGGCCTGGTCGTACCACAACGCGAGCAGGCAACTCAGCATCGCCTGGCTGGAGAGGGCGAAGGCGCGCGCCCGCGCGTTCCGCTCGCCGCCCGGCCCGATCTCCAGACCCTCGTCGATGGCCCGGATTCCGTCGGACGCCGCCGCGATCCCTCCATAGGCGTCGTTCCAGTGCTCCGAGAACACGTACGACCAGCGATAGGAGGTCGAGTTCGGCATCGGTTCCCGGGGCTCCCGGCCGAGGTCGTTCTGGCCGTTGTTGCCCCACGTCGCCGTGTGCCGGCTCGACATGTGGTTGAAGGAAAAGTTCGCGTTGTTCCAGTAGTGACCCATCGCCCAGACCTGCTGATAGGAACTGGCGATGAGCGATTCGACGTCATCCGGGCTCGCCAGCGCGCGCGCCCGGTCCGGCTCGTTCGGGTTGGCGACCTGAAGGTCGCAGCCCGAAAAACCGATTCCGAGGGCCAGCGTGACGGCCGGCAGTGTCAACTTCCTGTTCATGACCCCTCCATAAACTCAGTCCATGTCCGCGGATATCCGTCCGGCCTCCGTTTCCCGGAGGGGCATCAGAACACCAGTTCCGCCGAGAAGGTGAACGAGCGGAAGTTCGGATAGCCGAAGCTGTCGTACCTCTGCAGGCCCGCGTTCGTGAGTTCGCCGCCGCTCCGGCCAACTTCGGGATCGTATCCGCGATAGTCCGTGATCGTCAGCAGGTTGCGGCCGATCGCGTTGAGGGTAACCCGGTCGAACATCTCGCCGAAGAGGCTCTGCCGCATGCCATCCGGCAGCGTGTACCCGATCGACAATTCGCGAACCTTGATCCAGTCGCCGTCTTCGCGGAACCAGTCGTTGTCGTTGTTCGAGAGATAGACCCCCGCCACGTACCCGATGGACTTGTTGAACTCGAGGGGTTTCCCCGTCTGGTCCACGTCCTCGCCCCGGTCGTCCCGGAGCGCCCACTGCGCCGTGTTGTTGTAGATGGAGTGACCCATCGACGACTCCACGAGGGCGTTCAGGGCGAGGCTCTTGTAACGGAAGTTGGACCCGAACGACACATTGAAGTCCGGCGTCGTGTTCCCGAACGGAAGCACGTCGGTCAGCTGGCACTTCTCCATGTAGTTGCCCGGGTTCTTCGCCACGCACGCCGGCGAGTAGTCCACGACCTTGATCGGAATGCCCCACAGGTACTTGTTTTCGCCACCATCCGTCGTGGGCACCGTCCCGTCCGTCCCCCAGAGCCTCTTACTGAACCCTTCCGTGTAGTCGGCGCCTCCCGTCCACACGAGGATGCCGTCGTCGTTCACCTGGAAGTTCGCGTTGCAGTCCGAAGCCGAGATGCCGACGGGTTCGAGATCCGAGCAGGTTCTCGCCAGCACATGGCCCCACATCTCGCCCAGCGGACGACCCTCCGAGACGAAGAACGTGCCCTGGCGGTACGCGGGAACATCGAGTCGCGTGATCTCCTGGCGCGTCCGATCCCAGTTGAGCCTGAACTGCAGGCCCATGTCCTGCGTGTCGATCGGTGCGTAGCGCATGGAGATCTCATACGTCTGCGCCGAGATCGCGCCCGCGTTCTGCCACTGGCTCGAGAAGCCCACGAACGCCGGCTGCGGGACGCGCAGCAACTGGTCGTCGGTCGTCTGCCACGCGTACGTCAGGTCGAGACCCAGGTTGTCGAAGAACACGAAGTTGATCCCCGCTTCGCGCTCCGTCGTGAACTCCGGCTTGAGCGCGGTGTTCCCGAGGTTGACGGGGAAGATCGCGCCGCCGGAGATGCCGAACGTCTCGTACTGCGCCTGGAAGTTCGGCCGCCCACCCGCCGTACCCAGCGAGAAGCGCAGCTTCAGTTCATCGATCGCGTCGATGTTCCAGAAATCCTCCTGCGTGATGCGCCACGCGAACGAGCCCCGGTAGTAGGTCTGCCACCGCTCGTCCGGCCCGAAGAGGGACGAACCGTCGCGCCGGATCAGACCGTCGAGGATGTAGCGGCCCTGGTAGTCCACGCTCGCGATCCCGAAGAGTCCTTCCGCCTTGATCGCCCGGACGGAGTTGCTGCCCGTCGTGGAGCCGGTGATGGCGCCGAAGTTCGGCACGTCCTGCACGGAGAACTGGGTGCCGAACACGCCGTTCGACTCGAAGCGCTGGTCCTCGATCAGGTAGCGGGCCTTGCCGCGCACCGTGAGATCGCCGTCCATGAACGTCTCGCTCGCGCCAAGCGTCACCGAGGCGTTGATCGCCTCGTCCTCGAAGTTGCCTTCGCGCAGGCTGCCGCCGGTCGGCCCTTCCCGGGTCTTCTCGTTCTTCGGGTAGAGTTCGTAGTCGTAGAAGTCCGTCCGGTCGAAGGACGCGTTCGCCTCGAGGGTCAGCCAGTCGAGACCCGTTGGCGAGTAGTTCAGGTCGACCGACCCCATCGTCCGCGTCCGCTTGTCCCGGCTGTCGACGATCGCCAGGAGGTAGAGCGGATTGTTGGAGATGGACTGGGAGTCCGCATCGATCAGCGGATATCCGTCCACCGGATCGATCTGCGCCAGGTCGACGGCGGGCGAGGCGAACGTCAGCTGGCTGAACGCGCCGTTCTCGAGCGCCTTGTCGTCCTGGTTGGCGCGCGAGTAGAACCCGCTCGCCGCGATGTCCAGGTCCCCGAACCGCGTGTCGACGTTCAGGCGTACGTTCTGCCGCTCGTATCCGTCGTCGTCGGGCAGCCCCACGTCGAAGGCCGTCAAGCCCTGGGCGACCCGGTCCGCGTTCAACGTGGAGAGGTTGTCGATGCACGGCGTGCAACGCACGATGCCGCCCTCCCTGAACTGGTCCACGCTCACCCGGAAGCTCGACTCCCCGAAGCGGCCCGTTACGGCGCCGTAGGCATCGAACGTTTCACCGGGATCGAAGAACGTGTTCATGTGATCGAACAGCTCATGCGGGAACGCCTGGTTGGCGAACGAGGTGAAGGAATCGCCCGGTTCGTCGGGGTTGATCTGGTTCGCGAGGACCGGAGCACCGAATCCGCCGCGGCTCAGGTCGGTGAACGCGACCTCGTTCCCGTCGGTGTCGATGAAGAGCGTTCCCGCCGCGTTCATCTGGTACGGGTGGGACCGGGTCAAGCCGACGTCCCCCACCAACTGGGCGATGCCGTATTCGCCGCGGGCGAGGATGTTCAGCGAGTTCGTCTGCAGGCCCGTGCCGCGCTTCGTCGAGATCTCGATCACGCCGTTCTGCGCCCGCGATCCGTACAGCGACGCCGCCGCCGCGCCCTTCACGATCTCCACGTGGTCGATGTCCAGCGATCCGATGTCGGAGAGCGACGCCGACTCCGACTGGATCACGCCGTCGATCACGATCAGCGGCGACAGCGAGCGGCCCGCTGAATTGATGGAAGTCGGCCCCCGCAGCATGATGGATGCTTCAGCGCCCGGCTGGCCGGAGCCGGAAACGACCGACACACCGGCCGCCTTCGCCGTCAGCAACGCGGAGACGTCGGCCGCCGGCACGGGGAAGTTCTGCGCCGAGAGCCGCTCTACCGTGAACGGGAGCTTCACCTGCGGCGTTTCGCCCACCACCCCCGTCACGACGATGTCCTGGAGACGAAGGGCCGTCTGCTCCACGGAGAAGTTCGCCGTGGCCACCTGGCCGGCCGCCACCGTCACGGTCTGTGACAGCTCGTGGTAGCCGATCAGGCGGACCGTCACGGTCTGCTCGCCTGCCGGCACGCCCTCCAACCGGTACGTGCCCTCCGGGCCCGACAGCGTACCGATCACCGTTCCCGCAACAAACACCTGCGCGCCGGCCACCGGGGCCAGCGACTCCGCATCGGTCACCGTCCCCGACACCGCTCCCTGAGCGAGCAGCGGGGCCGCGCCGATAAAGAGCCAGGCGCTCACTGCCATGGCGGCCAGCGCGCCCCGGCGCCTCCACCGTTCTGACGACTTGTGCAACATGGATCACCCTTCCTCTAGCGTGGGACCCTAAGCGACCCGAACCCTCTCCCCGCCCCAACAACAGAAACGATCGGCGGCCCCGGGATCGCGGGCCCCCGATCGTTGTTTGCCGACGCTCGTCTCGTTGTTAAGCGCACGCCTCCCGGAGCCGCCACTGACGGCGCCGGGAGGCGTCTGCACTCCCTGGAAGGGCTGTCTATCCAACGGACCGCCTTCCTGGTTCAAAATCCAGGGGGAGAACCACCCCCCCGCCCGGTCCCCGCCGGGCTGCTGCTTCTCCTACCTGACAACCAGATCCCGCGCCTTGCGGTCGGCTGCCTGGCTGGCCCTGAACCGCTCCAGCGTATAGGCGGCCCGCTCCAGCGCCGCGTCCAGGCTGCCGGGCACGATCGACGGGGTCGGATCGCCCGCCGAACTCGGACCGCCACCGCCGAACGTGTAGACGTCGCGCTGCAGGACCTCGAGGTCCGAAGCCGGGATCGGCAACTGAAGCCCCGTACCCGCTGGCAGGATGTCGTTGCGACGCCCGTGCCAGAACTCGAGTCCACCGAAGACGTTGAACACGTTCTCGAAGTGCTCGAACCACATCGCGTCGCGCAGGTTGCCGCAGCGTCCCTGTGTGTCGTACCGCTTCCGGGGCGTGCATTCGCCCGCACCGTTGGACGGAACCGCATCCGTCGGGTTGGCAGGCGCGGCCGGCAGGCCCGCTTCCATGCGCGTCTTGTTCACGATCTCCGCGGCGCCCGCGAAGTTGCCCATGCGGTAGTGCGCCTCGGCGATGTAGCCCTCCATCTCCTGCGTCGTCATGTGCTCCATGTCGCCGAAGAAGCAGAAGCTGCAGCTGAGCGTGTAGGCGTCGTACCGCATGTCGCCGTAGTGCGACTGCCGGTACGTCCCACGCTCCGGCCGAAAGATGATCGTCGAGTTGTAGCGCGACCGCGGGCCGAAGGATGCGACCGACGGGCTGACGACCTCCGACGTGACGCCGTTCTCGTTGCTCGGCGGGAAGCGCATGTCGTCGCCAAACGACATCCTGCGCGCCGTGCGCTGCTGCGTCGGGATCGACAGCCAGTCCTGGTACTCCCCGGACTGGTCGGCCATGCCCACCCAGTCCATGTGCATCCGGTGCCAGGTCTCGTTTTCCTGCATGAGCGTCTTGAGACCATCGAACCAGGGGCTGTCCGACGACGAGTCCTCACCCACGACGACGACGTCACCAATGCCGTTCTGGGCGTTGGTGATGATTCCGCTCCAGTTGGCGCCCGCGGCCTCGGCGTCGGTTCGCGGCATGTTCGCCGCGCAGCGCGCCTTCCAGCCCACGAGGTAGTCCGCCCACTGGTTGTTGTCCCAGGCGTTCCCGTTGATCCACGTGTCCTGGAGCGTGAACGAGGATCCTCGGGCCTGCGACTCCGCCGCGTCCAGCTTGCCCATCGCGTAGCTGAACATGGCGTTGTAGTCGACCGTTTCGAGCTCGCCGCCCAGGTCCGTCGTCTCGTCGACGATGAAGGCCTGGTCGTACCAGAGCGCGAGCAGACAGGAAAGGATCGCCTGGTTGCCCGCCGCGAAGGCGAGGGCGCGAGCGTTCCGCTCACCGCCCGGACCGATCTCGAGGCCCGCCTCGATGGCCCGGATCCCATCCGATGCCGCCGAGATGCCGCCGTAGGCGTCACCCCAGTTGGCCTCGAAGACGTAGGCCCAGCGATAGGAGGGCGAGTTCGGCAGGGACTCGCGGGGCTCACGACCGAGGTCGTTCATCCCCATGTTGCCCCACGTCGCCGTGTGGCGACTGGCCATGTGACCGAACGCAAAGTTCGAGTTGTTCCAGTAGTGTCCGATTTCCCAGACCTTGAGGAAGGAGCTCGAGATGAGCGTCTCCACATCGTCCGGGCCGGCGAGCGCGCGGGCGCGGTCCGGCTGGTTCGGGTTGTCGACCTGCAGGTCACAGCCCGAAAAGCCGACCGTCAACGCCAGCGCAAAGGCCGGTAGCGTCAGCTTCCTTTTCATGATCTCTCCGTTGTTCAAGCGGTATCTCCCGATCCCCCTGTCGTAACGAGGCGGGGCCGCCCTCCGGAGAGGGCGACCCGCCACTGCCACGGGCAGAGAATCAGAATACCAACTCGGCTGCGAAGGTGAACGTCCGGAAGTTCGGATAACCGAAGCTGTCGATCCGGTTAAGCGCCGCGCTCCCGAACTGTCCGCCGGTGTAGCCGACCTCGGGGTCGTAACCGCGGTAATCCGTGATCGTGATCAGATTCCGGCCGATCACGTTCAGCGTCACCCTGTCGAAGACGCCGCTGAACAGACTTTCGACCATGCCTTCGGGCAGCGTATAGCCGAACGAAAGCTCGCGCAGCTTGATCCAGCTGCCGTCCTCGCGGAACCAGTCGTTGTCGGCGTTGACCGAGTAGACCGCGGACGCGTAGCCGACGGGCTTGTTGTGCTCGAGCGGCTTGCCCGTCTGGTCCGTGTCCTCGCCGCGCAGTTCGCGAAGCGACCACTGCGCCGTGCCGTTGTAGATCGACTGGCCCTGGGAGGTCTCCACCAGCGCGTTCACACTCAGACCGTGATACCGGAAGTTCGTCGCCAACGAGGCGTTGAAGTCCGGCGTCGTGTTTCCGAACGGCAGGAACTCGGTGAGCACGCACTTCTCGGTGTAGTCGCCAGGATTCTTCGCGACACAGGCCGGCGAATAATCCTGAACCTTCACCGGCAGGCCCCAGTGGTACGAGTTGCTGCCGTCGTCCGTGGCGACCTCGACCTGGGTTCCCCAGAGCGTCTTGCTGAACCCTTCCGTGAAGGCGGCGCCGCCCGTCGGGACGAGCAGACCGTCATCGTTCACCTGGAAGTTGGCGTTGCAGTCGGAAGCCGACACGCCGATGGGCGCCAGGTCCGCGCAGCTCCTGGCCCACCGCTCGCCCCACAGCTCGCCCAGCGGACGACCTTCGGAGACGTAGAAGTTGCCGAACGAGTAGTCCGGAACGTCCAGACGCGTGATCTCCTGCCGGGTCTTGTCCCAGTTCAACCGGAACTGCAGGCCCATGTCCTGCGTGTCGATCGCCGCGTAGCGCAGCGAGACCTCGTACGTCTGCGCCGCGATCTCGCCCGCGTTCTGCCACTGGCTCGAGAAGCCGACGAACGCCGGCTGCGGAACCTGCAGAAGCTGGTCATCCGTCGTGTTCCAGGCGTAGGTGAGGTCGAGACCCAGGTTCTCGAAGAACACGAAGTTCAGTCCCGCTTCCTTCTCGGACGTGAACTCCGGCTTCAGCGCGCGGTTTCCGAGGTTGATCGGGAAGATCGCGCCCGCGGAGACGCCGAACGTCTCGTACTGGGCGGCGAAGTTCGGCCGCCCGCCCGCCGTCCCCAGCGAGAAGCGCAGCTTCAGTTCGTCGATCGCGTCGATGTTCCAGAAATCTTCCTGCGCCACGCGCCAGGCGACCGAGCCGCGGTAGTAGGTCTGCCACCGCTCATCGGGCCCGAACAGCGAGGAGCCGTCGCGACGAACGAGGCCGTCGATGATGTAGCGGCCGCGGTAGTCGGCGCTCGCGATGCCGAACAGCCCTTCCGCCTTGACCGCGCTCGTGAAGTTGTTCCCCGAGGTCTCGCCGATGATGGCGCCGAAGTTCGGCACGTCCTGCACCGAGAAGCGGCTCCCGAACACACCGTTCGACTGGTAGCTCTGGTCCTCGATCAGGTAGCGGGCCTTACCGCGCACCGTGAGGTCGCCGTCCATGAACGTCTGGCTCGCGCCGAGCGTCACCGACGCGTTGACCGCCTCGTTGGTCGAGTTGAACTCGCGGAGGCTGCCGCCCGTGAAGTCGCCGGTGCCGCCGCCGCCCGCGGTACGCTCGTTCTTGGGCCGGATCGTGTAATCGCTGAAGTCGGTCCGGTCGAACGAGGCGTTCGCCTCGAGCGTCAGCCAGTCGATGGCCGCGGGCGAGAAGTTGAGGTCGACGGACCCCATCGTCCGCGTCCGCTCGTCGCGGCTGTCATTGACGGCCAGCAGGTAGAGCGGGTTGGGCTCGATCGACTGCGGATCCGCATTGAGGTCCGGATACCCGTCCATCGGATCGACCTGCGAGATATCGAGCGCAGGCGACATGAAGGTCAACCGGGAGAAGGCGCCGGTCGACACGGCCTTGTCGTCCTGGTCGGAGCGCGAGTAGAAGCCGCTCGCCGCGATGTCCAGGTCGCCGAAGCGCGTGTCCACGTTCAGGCGCACGTTCTGCCGCTCGTAGCCCTCGTCGTTCGGAATCCCCACGTCGAAAGCCGTGAGGCCCTGCGCAACGCGGTCCGCGTTGAGCGTGGCGAGGTTGTCGACGCAGGCGGAACAACTCACGACGCCGGCCTCGCGGAACTGGTTGACGCTCACCCGGAAGCTCGACTCGCCGAATCGGCCCGTGACCGCACCGTAGACGTCGACGGTCTCGCCGGGATCGAAGAACGTGTCCATGTGATCGAACAGTTCAGTCGGGAACGCCTGGTTCGCGAACGCCGTCTGCGGCGTCGCCGCCTCGCCCGGGGCGATCTGGTTGTACAGCCGCGCGGAACCGAAGCCGGGGCGGTTGAGGTCGCCGAAATCGACTTCGTTGCCTTCGCTGTCGATGAACTTCGTTCCCGATGCGTTCATCTCGTAGGGATGCGAACGCACGAGACCGACATCGCCGACCAGCTGGCCGAAGCCGTATTCGCCGCGGCCGGTGATCGTCAGCGAGTTCGTCTGCAGGCCCGTGCCGCGCTTCGTCGTGATCTCGATCACGCCGTTCTGCGCCCGCGAACCGTACAGCGACGCCGCCGCCGCACCCTTCACGATCTCCACGTGGTCGATGTCCAGCGCGCCCACGTCCGAAAGCGATGCGCCATCGGCCTGGATCACGCCATCGATCACGATCAGCGGCGACTGGCTCCGGCCGGACGCGTTGATCGAGGTCGGACCGCGCAGCGTAATCGATGACTCCTGGCCGGGCTGGCCGGAGTTGGATATGACCGATACGCCGGCCGCCTTACCCGCCAGCAGCGAGGAGGCGTCCGCCGACGGAACCGGCAGGTCCTGCGCCGACAGCCGCTCCACCGTGAACGGGAGCTTCACCTGCGGCGTCTCGCCCACCACCCCCGTCACGACGATGTCCTGGAGGCGAAGGGCCGTCTGCTCCACGGAGAAATCCGACGTCGCCACCTGACCGGACGTTACCGTCACGGTCTGCGACAGCTCGTGGTAGCCGATCAGGCGGACCGTCACGGTCTGTTCGCCCGCCGGCACCCCTTCCAACCGGTACGTGCCCTCCGGGCCCGACAGCGTACCGATCACCGTTCCCGCAACAAACACCTGCGCGCCGGCCACCGGGGCCAGCGACTCCGCATCGGTCACCGTCCCCGACACCGCTCCCTGAGCGAGCAGCGGGGCCGCGCCGATAAAGAGCCAGGCGCTCACTGCTGCAGCGGTCAGCGCGCTCGCGCGACTCCGCCGCCCTGACAAGTGAAACAACATGGATCGCCCTCCTGTGGCAGTGGGATCCTCTACGACCCGAATCTGTTCGAGGGCCGAGCCCTCGCCCGACGCGGCCGGGTCAGTTCACCGCATCGAGACCACCGAAAAAAACACGTCGTGTCGTACCACTACTCCTTTACAACGATTGACGGAACCGTTTTGCGACGCGCCGGACAGGCTCCGAAGCTCGGACGATTCCCGCATGTGGCGTGCGGCCCTTCGGCGCACACGCGCAACTTCCCCACGAAGGGGACCGGGCAACATGAGCGCCGATTTCGGCCCGTGCAAGACCCTTGCGGGGACTTCAGGAACGGAGAGAGATCCGCGCGAACGTTCGTTTGCCGCGCTGCACGAGATACTCGCCTTCTCCCAGACGGAGGTCGCGTTCGCGGATCACGCTCCCATCCACTCGCACGGCCCCCTGGCGGATGAGTCGACCCGCCTCCGAGGAGGAAGCCGCGAGTCCCGAATCCCGGAGGATGTGCGCGATCCAGAGCGTCTCCTGCCCTCCGAGGGAGAGCGAGACGGCAGGGACGTCCTCCGGTACTTCCCGGCGCCGATGCAGGCGGTCGAACGCTTCCCGCGCCTCGCCGGCGGCCGCCGCGCCGTGGTAGCGGGCCACGAGGTCGGCGGCGAGCCACCGCTTGGCCGCGAGGGGGTCGGCCCCCGCCTGGGCGCGACGGGTGTCGAGTTCCTCTCCGGAGGCGCTCGAGACGAGCACGAGCCACTCGTCGAGCAACGTGTCCGGGATCGACATCACCCGCCCGAACGTCTCTCCCGCCTCCATCGCGACGCCGACGTAGTTGCCGTAGCTCTTGGACATCTTCCGATGCCCATCGGTCCCGCGCAGAAGCGGCATGACGAGGCACACCTGCGGCTCCTGGCCCGCCCGCTCCTGGAGCGTTCTCCCGAGCAGCAGGTTGAACAGCTGATCGGTACCCCCGAGTTCCACGTCGGCCCGCAACGCGACGGAATCGTACGCCTGCATCATCGGATAGAGGAATTCGACGAGGCTGATGGGACGCCCCTCCCGGTGGCGCGCGGCGAAATCGTCGCGCTCGAGCATGCGGGCGACCGTGTACTGCGACGTCAGCCGCAGGACGTCCGCCAGCGCGAGGCCGGCGAGCCATTCGCTGTTCCTCCGGATCTCGGTCGTCTCCGGATCGAGGATGCGGAAGACCTGGTCTTCGTAGGTCGCGAGGTGCGATTCGATCTCCTCCTCGGACAGCATCGGCCGCGTCTCGTCCCTTCCGCTCGGGTCTCCCACGCGGGCCGTGAAGTCGCCCATCACGAAGACGACGCGGTGGCCGAGTTCCTGGAAGGTGCGCAGCTTGTGGATCGACACGCCGTGACCGATGTGGAGGTCGGGCCGGGTCGGGTCGAACCCCTGTTTAATAAGGAGGGGCCGGTCCTCTCGTGCCGAACGCTCGAGCTTGACCGCGAGTTCGTCTTCGGGGACGATGGACTCCGCCCCCTCCCGGATCCGGCGGATCTGTTCGTCTACGGGAAGAAACATCTGCGCCTGGTGTTGGTATATTCCGTATCGCCCCGCCGCGGGTCGCTCCCCGGCGGGGGCGGCGTGACGACAGAATCGGGCCGTCGGCGGTCCGACGCGAGGGGTGAGGTCCGGAGGAACGAGTGAACGGCCGGGAGATCGCAGGGGGGGAACGGGGATGATCCGTCGACGACGAACCGCGCGCCGGTCGCGTGGCGCCAGGAGGGGGACGGCCGGGAAGCGGAGAAACGTGCGGCGGGCCCTGGTGCTTGCCGTTCTGATCTGCGGTGGACTGGGGGGAGGCGTGGCGTGGCGCGGGTGGACCCACCTGTGCGACGCGTGTCCCTCCATCGCCCAGATCTACGCCTTCGAACCCAAGGAAGCGACGAAACTCTTCGCGGCGGACGGATCCCTTCTCGCGGAACTCGCCATCGAGCGGAGGACGCCGATCCGGATGGAGGGGCTCCCGCGTCACGTGTACAACGCCTTCATCGCGGTCGAGGACAAGCGCTTCTGGGGACACGCCGGGGTGGATCTGCTGCGGACGACGCGCGCCTTCTTCGATTTCCTGCTGAGAGGGTACGGGGCCGCGGGCGGCAGTTCGATCACGCAGCAGCTCGCGGGCAACATGTTCGAGAGTTCCGTGAACCGGCGCGACATCAGCGTGCGCAGGAAGCTGCGCGAGATGCGGGTCGCGATCGACCTGGAGCGCGCGTACAGCAAGTGGGAGATCCTCGAGGCCTACCTCAACCAGATCAACTTTGACGGGGTGTTCGGAGTCCAGGCCGCGGCGGAGCGGTACTTCGGGAAGACCGCCGCGCAACTCAATCTGCCGGAGGCGGCGCTCCTCGCGGCGATCCCGCGGAATCCGGCGGGGTACAATCCGATCCGCCGCCCGGAGCGGGCGATCGGACGGCGCAATCTCGTCCTTCAACTGATGGCCGCCCAGGGACTCGTGAGCACCGAGGACGCCGAGGCGGCGAAGGCGTACCCGCTGGAGCTTGCGAGGGGAGCCCGCATCGAGCAGGACGCGCCGTACTTCGTGGAATGGGTGCGGCAGCGGCTGTACGACCGATACGGCACCGACATCTACGAGAAGGGGTTCCGCGTCTACACGACGCTCGACCCGGACCTCCAGGCGGTCGCGGATTCCGCGCTGCTCGCCCAGTTGGAGTGGGTGGACCGGCACCCGGCCTATTCCGGCGTCACCTTCGAGGAAGTGCGGGCGTGGCCGCCGGACAGCTTGTATCAGGTGAGCCGCGGAGGCGCCGAGATGCCCTATCTGCAGGGGATGTTCGTCGCGCTGGACGCGGCGACCGGCGACGTGCGGGCGATGGTGGGTGGGCGCGATTTCGGCGACTCCGAGTTCAACCGCGCGACCCAGGCCATCCGGCAACCCGGATCCGTGTTCAAGCCGTTCGTCTACGCGACGGCGATCGCGGCCGGGATCCCCGCATCCGAGATCATCTACGACCAGCCGTACTACCTCGAGAACGTCGGCGGCGATCCCTACGCGCCGCGCAATTTCGACAACGACTTCAAGGGCCCGATGACGCTGCGGCGCGCGCTGGCCCGGTCCATCAACATCGTGGCCGTCAAGCTGGGGCAGCGCGTCGGCGAGGAATCGTTCGCGCAGATGGCCGAACGCATGGGGATCGCCTCGAGCGTCCCGCGCGTGCCGTCGGCCGCGATCGGCTCGATGGATGTCCGTCCGATCGAGATTGCCGCCGCCTACAGCACGTTCGCCAACCTCGGCGTGCGGGTCTCGCCCCGGTCGATCCTTCGCGTGGAGAGCAAGGACGGCCGCGTGCTCTGGGAGAGCCGGGTTCAGCGTGAGCGGGTGCTGGAGCGGGACATCGCCTGGGTCGCCCAGTCCATGCTGCGGGACGCGGTGGACCAGGGGACGGGGACGCTGGCGGTGAGGTCCCGCTATGCGATTCCCTTCTCCGTTCCGGTGGCGGGCAAGACGGGAACGACGAACGACGCGACCAACACCTGGTTCGTCGGATTCACGCCGGATCTCGTGACGACGACGTGGATCGGGCACGACCGGCCCCGCCGCATCTATACGGGCGCCACGGGCGGGGGCACGGCGGCGCCGGTCGGAGCGGCGGTGCTGGCGCATTACTACGAGACGCACGAACACCCGGCCGCGTGGGAGCGGCCGCCCGGCCTCATCGAGCGGACCGTTAGCGAGACCACGGGATTGCTGTCCACGCGCTGGTGTCCGCTCGATGTCCGCTACGTCGAGATCTACCTCGAAGGGACGGAACCGACCGAGATGTGCGACGCGCACGGCCCGTGGAGCGCGCAGGCCCCCGTCCGGCGGCACTCCTCGCCACACTAGCAGACATGGAAGGCCCCTAGCTGACGATCCGCTCCAGGATCAGCGGTTGCGCCGCGGGGGGCTCCGGAGTGAGCCGAATCGCGCCCGCGAGACGGTGGGTGGCCGTCGCCGCGCCGGCCGCGTCCGCCGCGTGGACGGTGAGGAGAGGTTCGCCTTCGGAGACCCGGTCGCCCGCGTTGCGGTGAAACTCGAACCCCACCCGCGGATCGACCGCGTCCTCGACGCGCCGGCGGCCGGCCCCGAGTTCCACCGAGGCGACGCCCACCCTGCGGGCATGGACGTCGAGCCAACCGGAGCCGGGGGATCGGAAGGGTTCGCGGACCGGGGCGGAGGGGAGGCGCCCGGGGTCGTCGACCACCCCCGGATCCCCTCCCTGGACTTCGATGAGCCGCGCGAAACGCGCAAGCGCCGCACCGCTGTCGAGGATCGGGCCGAGTTCCGACCCAGCCTCGTCCACGTCGGGCGCGCGACCGACGGAGACCAACAACTCGGCGCCCAGCGCGAGGGTGACGGCGCGCAGATCCGCCGGTCCTCCACCTCTCAGGGCCTCCATCGCCTCGCGCACTTCCAGCGCGTTGCCGACGGTGCGGCCCAGAGGGGCGTCCATTGCGGTGAGGAGCGCGCTCGTCCGCACCCCCTCGGCGGTGGCGAGGTCGACCATGGTGCGCGCCAGATCTCGCGCCTGCTCGCGGTCGGTTATGAAGGCGCCGCGTCCACACTTCACGTCGAGCACGAGCGCCCCGATGCCTTCAGCCACCTTCTTGGAAACGATCGAGGCCGCGATCAGGGGTGGGGAAGGGACGGTGCCCGTCACATCCCGCAGGGCGTAGAGGCGTCCGTCGAGCGGCGCGATCTCCTTCGTCTGGCCGATCATCGCGCACCCGACCTCATCGAGAATGGCCCGGAACCGGACCAGATCCACGGACACGTCGAAGCCCGGGATCGCCTCGAGCTTGTCCAGCGTCCCCCCGGTATGTCCGAGACCGCGGCCCGACATCATGGGGACGCGAAGTCCTGCTTCGGCCAGGAGAGGCGCCAGGATCAGCGAGACCTTGTCGCCGACGCCGCCGGTCGAATGCTTGTCGACGGCCGGCGGACCGTCGTCGTCGAACCGCAGGCGCGCCCCGGACTCGATGATCTCGCGCAGGAGCACGGAGAGCTCGGCGGGATCCAGCCCGCGAATGAACGCGGCCATGAGGAAGGCGGACATCTGGTACTCGGCGACGCGTCCCTCGAGATACCCGCGCAGGAAGGCCGCGAGTTCGTCGGACGAGAGCCGCCCGCCATCCCGCTTCTTCTCGATGATCCGGGTTGGGAGCATGAGTCGGCAACCTTGTCCGGCCCCGGCCCCCTGTCTAGCTTTTTTCGCGATGATCTCCCCCACGCAGACCTCTGCCGTGATCCTGCCGAGGTCGGTCCTCGCGGATCTCCTTCACCGCTGCGCGAGCCTGGGCGATGCCGGCATTGCGGCGCTGAACGAGGCGGGGGACCGTACCGGCGCGGAGGCCGTCGCCCTGCTCGGCGACGCTCCGGACGCACTCGCCGCGGCGGAGTTCTGGGCTTTCCTGGACGAGATACTCCGGAAGGCGGGCCTCGGGTCGATATCGTTCAGGCCGGGGGGCGCAGCATCCGCCGCCATCGCCTGGCGTGACTCGCCGGAGGCCACGGCGGCCGGGAACGTTCACTGTCACTTCGCGACGGCGCTGTTGCGAGGCGTGCTGAGCCGCCTGGCGGACCGCCCGGTAGAGGTCGCCGAGGTGCAATGCGGCGGCGGGACGGAGCCATGCTGGTTCCTGTTCGGATCCGCGGAGACGATCCAACGGGTGCTTGCCGACGGCCAATCGGGGTCCGCGGGCCAGGCGCACTGAGCATGCCACGCGGCCGTTTGATGGCGCTCGACTACGGCCGACGGCGCATCGGGGTGGCGGTCACGGATCCCACGCGGACGATCGCGGCGCCTCACGGTGTGGTGGAGAGATCGAACCGACGGGCGCCGGCGGGCGCAATCCCGGTCGCGCTGACGGAACTCGTGGCGGAATTGGACCCCGCCGCCATCCTTGTGGGTATCCCGTTCTCGATGGATGGGAGCGCGGGCGAGATGGCCGCGGAGGCGCGGGCCTTCGCCCAGGCCCTGGAGGGAGCGACGGGAGTGCGAACCATCGAGTGGGACGAGCGGCTGTCGACGGCCAGGGCGGAAAAGGAGATCCTCAGCATGGATCCGCCTCGAGGCCGGCGGCGGCGGAAGGGCCGGACGGACGAAATGGCCGCGGCGCTGATGCTGTCCGCCTATCTGCGCAGCCTCCCCACCGGTGCGGAGGTCGCCCGCGGCCCATGAGACGCCTGCCGAAGGGGACGGGCGTTCGCCTGCTCCTCGCCGCCCTCGTCGCCTTCGCCCCCGTGGCCTACGGGTTCTTTTCCGCCGAGTTCCGGGGCCGCGGCATTCCGGATGGGTCGGTCGTCGAGGTTCTCATCCCGGATGGCGCCGCATCGCTGGAGGTCGCGGAGGCACTCCGGGTGCAGGAACTGATCTTCCATCCCCGAATCTTCGACGCGTACGTGCGCCTGAAGGGTCAGGGACGGCAACTGAAGGCCGGTCGGTACGAGATTCCGCGCGGCGCCCCGTACCCGTACCTGCTGGGGGTGCTCGGTACCGGGGCTGTCGTGACGACGCCGCTCACAATCCCGGAGGGTCTTCGGCTCCCGCAGGTGGCGGAACGCCTCGCCGCCTACGTCGGCGATTCGACCGCGGCCGTCCTGGCCTATCTCACGGATCCGGAGCGGGTTGGCGAGCTGGACGTGCCGGGCCCCACGCTGGAGGGATATCTGTTCCCGGAGACGTATCGATTCGCCGATGGTGTCGGAATCCCGGTCATCGTCCAGGCGATCGTCGGACGATACAGGGGTTTCTGGGGAGCCGAGGAGCGCGCCCGGGCCGCCGCACTCGGTCTCGACGAGCGAGAGGTCGTGACGCTCGCGAGCATTGTCGAGAAGGAGGTCCGGTGGGACGAGGAGCGTCCGGTGGTCGCGGGGGTTTACTGGAACCGCCTTCAGCGCGACATGCTGCTGCAGGCGGATCCCACGGTGCAGTACGCCCTCGGCGAGCCGCGGGCCCGTCTGCTCTACCGTGACATCGACTCGGTCGCGGATCACCCCTACAACACCTACACGCAGCCGGGTTTGCCGCCCGGGCCCATAGCTTCGCCGGGAGCGGCATCGCTGCGGGCCGCCCTCCACCCCGCCGACCACGAGTACATCTTCTTCGTGGCGCGAAACGACGGCTCGCACGAATTCACCCGCACTCTGCGCGAGCACAACAACGCGAGAAACCGTATACGCCTCGCCCGCGAGTCGGCGGAACGCTAGGACGAAAGGGACCATGCCCGGCTCGCCCGCGTGGGATGGCTGGCCTCTCATGGTGATCACCCACCCGCAGCCCGCCTGCGGCCGTCCGCTCGAGCAGGTCGTGGCCGAATGCGTGGACGCCGGAGCGCCCGCGATTCAGTTCCGGGACAAGGCCGCCGACGGCCGCGCGCTCGCCTCGACAGCGGAGCGCCTCCGCGCGATCACGACATCGGCCGGCGCCACGCTGATCGTGAACGATCGTCTCGATGTCGCCCTCGCCGCCGGCGCGGACGGCGTCCATCTCGGCCCGGACGATCTTACCGTCTCCGCGGCCCGCGACATCGTCCCGCCCGATTTTCTCATCGGGTATTCCACCGATGATCCCGAGCAAGCCCGCCGCGCCGCGGCTGCGGGGGCGGATTATCTGGGGGTCGGAGCCGTGTTCGGCACGCGCTCCAAGCCCGGCCTCACGGACGAAGCGATCGGCCCCGAGCGGGTCCGGCTCGTCCGGCAGGCCAGCCGCCTCCCCTGTCTCGGCATCGGCGGCATCACTCCCACAAACGCCTCCGGGGTGCTTGAGACCGGCGCCGGCATCGCCGTCCTTTCCGCCGTGATGTCCGCCTCCGACCCGGCGGCGGTCGTGCGGGAACTGATGCGTATCGCCGGCGGAGGAGCGAGGTATGGGCGCTAGCTGGCTGGTGAACGCCCACCCTCCCCTCGCCCACCCCCACCCCGATGCAGAAAACGCCTCGCATCCGCAACGGACACGAGGCGTTTTCTCAAAAAAGTCGCCGGCAGCGACCTACTCTCCCAGGGCGTCCCCGCCCAAGTACCATCGGCGCTGAGGGGCTTAACTGCTGGGTTCGGGATGGGACCAGGTGTTTCCCCCTCGCTAAAGCCGCCGGCAATCCGGGATCCGGCTAACGAGTCGAGTGCAGGGCGGTCGAGCGCGCTGAAGCGCTAATCGACCTCATATGAAGATATGGATCAAGCCTCACGGACGATTAGTACGGCTCGGCTGAGACGCTTGCACGCCTTACACCTGCCGCCTATCCACGCAGTCGTCTCCTGCGGTCCTTCAGGCACCTTGTGGTGCGGGAGATCTCATCTTGAAGTAGGCTTCCCACTTAGATGCTTTCAGCGGTTATCCCTTCGCGACATAGCTACCCTGCGATGCCCCTGGCGGGACAACAGGTACACCAGCGGTCACTCCACTCCGGTCCTCTCGTACTAGGAGCGGCTCTTCTCAAATCTCCAACGCCCACGGCGGATACAGACCGAACTGTCTCACGACGTTCTAAACCCAGCTCGCGTACCGCTTTAACGGGCGAACAGCCCGACCCTTGGGACCTTCTCCGGCCCCAGGATGCGATGAGCCGACATCGAGGTGCCAAACCGCCCCGTCTATGTGAACTATCGGGGGCGATAAGCCTGTTATCCCCGGCGTACCTTTTATCCGTTGAGCGACGGCCTTTCCACACAGAACCGCCGGATCACTAAGGCCTGCTTTCGCATCTGCTCGACCTGTCGGTCTCGCAGTTAAGCTCCCTTATGCCTTTGCACTCTTCGCGCGATTGCCGACCGCGCTGAGGGAACCTTTGCGCGCCTCCGTTACCTTTTGGGAGGCGACCGCCCCAGTCAAACTACCCGCCTGACACTGTCCCCAGACCGGGTTCACGGTCCCAGGTTAGAATCCAGACATCGCAAGGGTGGTATTTCACTAATGGCTCCACAGAACCTGGCGGTCCTGCTTCAATGCCTCCCACCTATCCTACACAGACGGTGCCCGAACCCAATATCAGGTTGTAGTAAAGGTGCACGGGGTCTTTTTGTCCTGCCGCGGGTACTCGGTATCCTCACCGAGACTCCAATTTCGCCGAGCTCTTGGTTGAGACAGTGCCCAAGTCGTTACGCCATTCGTGCAGGTCGGAACTTACCCGACAAGGAATTTCGCTACCTTAGGACCGTTATAGTTACGGCCGCCGTTTACCGGGGCTTCATTTCAGAGCTTCGCCGAAGCTAACCCTTCCATTTAACCTTCCGGCACCGGGCAGGCGTCAGTGCCTATACGTCGTCTTGACGACTTTGCAGACACCTGTGTTTTTACTAAACAGTCGCTTGGGCCGATTCTCTGCGGCCGGGTTCGGCTCTCCTGCGCGAAGCAGGGTCACCTACCGCCGGCTCCCCTTCTCCCTAAGTTACGGGGACATTTTGCCGAGTTCCTTAACCAAGACTCACTCGAGCGCCTGAGGCTACTCGCCTCGCCCACCTGTGTCGGTTTGCGGTACGGTCACACGTACTCCTCGTCCACGAAGCTTTTCTTGGCAGTACGATTACGGTCCCTTAGCGAAGTCCGAAGACTTCTTCGGTATCGGATCTCGGCTTCACCAGGCGGATTTGCCTACCCGGAAACGCCTACCTCCTTACATCGTTCATGTCCATTGAAACGACGGACCTTTCACCTCTGCGTCCCTCCGCAGACTCAAGCGCAGTATCGTGTGGTACGGGAATGTTGACCCGTTTTCCATCGGCTACGCCTTTCGGCCTCACCTTAGGGGCCGACTAACCCTGAGCTGATTGGCATGGCTCAGGAAACCTTGGGCTTACGGCGACAAGGGTTCTCACCTTGTTTATCGCGTACTCATTCCGGCATTCTCACTTGCCTGCGCTCCACGGGTAGCCTTCCGGCCCCGCTTCACGGCTCAGGCAACGCTCCCCTACCCCGCGCGCAGATGCGCGCAGCCTTAGCTTCGGTGGCTAACTTGAGTCCCGACCATTATCGGCGCAGATCCGCTTGACTGGTGAGCTATTACGCACTCTTTCAAGGATGGCTGCTTCTAAGCCAACCTCCCAGTTGTCTCCGCAAATCCACCACCTTTGTCACTTAGCTAGCACTTGGGGACCTTAGCTGAAGGTCTGGGTTCTTTCCCTCTCGCGCACGAACATTATCGCACGTGCACTTCCTCCCTGAGACCAACTAACGGGCATTCGGAGTTTGGTAGGGGTTGGTACCCGGTTTAGGGCCCTAGCCCTTCCAGTGCTCTACCTCCCGCAGTCTACACTCAGAGGCGATACCTAAATATCTTTCGGGGAGAACCAGCTATCTCCAGGTTTGATTGGCCTTTCACCCCTATCCACAGCTCATCCGAGCAGTTTTCAACCCACAACGGTTCGGTCCTCCACGAAGCATTACCCTCGCTTCAACCTGGCCATGGATAGATCACTCTGGTTTCGGGTCTGTCCCCAGCAACTTTACGCCCAGTTAAGACTCGCTTTCGCTTCGGCTCCGCCGCTGAACGGCTTAACCTCGCTACTGAGGAACAACTCGCCGGATCATAATGCAAAAGGCACGCGGTCACCCGACGTCTCTCACGAAGAGAGGGTCGAGCTCCCACCGCTTGTAGGCACACGGTTTCAGGATCTGTTTCACCCGCCTCCCGGCGTACTTTTCATCTTTCCCTCACGGTACTCGTTCGCTATCGGTCACGGACGTGTATTTAGCCTTGGCAGGTGGTCCTGCCGGATTCAATCGGGATTTCACGTGTCCCGACCTACTCAGGAATGATCCCGAGATCGCGACGTCGGCTTCGCCTACGGGGCTGTCACCCTCTATGGCTTGGCTTTCCAGACGGATTCGACTCACCGTCGCGCGACGCTCCGAGAGCCGGCAGACTCTCACGAATCACCCTCCTACCCCATGGAAGCAACGGCTGCCGCCTTGGCACCTCCATGGTTTGGGCTCTTCCCCGTTCGCTCGCCGCTACTAAGGGAATCACGGTTGTTTTCTCTTCCTCGAGGTACTTAGATGTTTCAGTTCCCTCGGTTCGCTTCCCAACGCCTATGTATTCAGCGAAGGGATGACCGGGCATCACCCCGGCCGGGTTTCCCCATTCGGAAATCCAGGGATTAACGCTTGCTTGCAGCTACCCCTGGCTTATCGCAGCTTGCCACGTCCTTCATCGCCAGTCCGTGCCTAGACATCCACCCTGTGCCCTTGATCGCTTGATCCATCTTCGTTGACGGCATCAAGCACCTCAGACGCACTCGGCGCCCAGCACTCTCACTCGCTACCAGATTGTCAAAAAAGCGGACCCGCAAGACGCCCGAAGGCGCTCGCAGGGAAGACGGGTAAAATAGGGTCCGTCCGGAGAACCGTCAAGCACCTCCCGCGGACCCTCGTGGGGTCAGCTCTCGGCCGCCGGCTCCACCTCTTCGGCGAGGACCGCGACCGTGTTGTCCAGGACCTGCAGGAAGCCCCGGGCGACGCGGAAACGGCGCGGGCCGTCGTCCGTACGGATGCGAAGCAGCCCCTCGCCCAGCAGGACGACCATCGGGGCGTGGCCGTACAGAATCCCCAGTTCGCCGTCGTGGGCGGGGGCGACGACCGATGTGGCGGCGCCGGAGAAGGCGGCGGCCGACGGCGAGATCACCGTGACGTTCAGCCGCGGCTCGGCGGACGCCATCGCCGTCATGCGGCCTCCGCTTCCAGCTTCTTCGCCTGCTCGATCGCCTCCTCGATCCCGCCGACCATGTAGAACGCCTGCTCCGGCAGGTGGTCGAACTCGCCCTCGACGACGCGCTCGAACGACTCGATCGTCGTCTCCAGCGGCACGTAGCGACCGGGGATGCCGGTGAACTGCTCGGCCACGTGGAAGGGCTGCGAGAGGAACTTCTGGATCCGCCGGGCCCGGTTCACGATGACCTTGTCCTCCTCGGAGAGTTCATCCATCCCGAGAATCGCGATGATGTCCTGAAGATCCTTGTAGCGCTGCAGCGTGCGCTGCACGGCCGTCGCCACGCGGTAGTGCCGCTCGCCCAGGAACTGCTCGCTGAGGATGCGGCTGCTGGAGTCGAGCGGGTCCACGGCCGGGTAGATGCCGAGCTCCGCGATCTGGCGCGAGAGCACGGTCTGGGAGTCGAGGTGCGTGAAGGCCGCGGCCGGCGCCGGGTCCGTGAGGTCGTCCGCCGGCACGTAGATCGCCTGCACCGACGTGATCGAGCCGCGGGTGGTCGACGTGATGCGCTCCTGGAGGTTGCCCATTTCCGTGGCGAGCGTCGGCTGGTAACCCACCGCGCTCGGCATGCGGCCGAGCAGCGCGGACACCTCGGACCCGGCCTGGCTGAAGCGGAAGATGTTGTCGATGAAGAGGAGGACGTCGAGCCCCTCCACCTCGCGGAAGTACTCCGCCACGGTGAGGCCGGTGAGTCCCACGCGCAGGCGGGCGCCCGGCGGCTCGTTCATCTGCCCGTAGATGAGCGCCGTCGAGTCGATGACGCCCGACTCCTTCATCTCGAGCCACAGGTCGTTGCCCTCGCGGGTGCGCTCGCCCACGCCGCAGAAGACGGAGCGGCCGCCGTGCTCCTGCGCGATGTTGTTGATGAGCTCCATGATGATGACGGTCTTGCCGACGCCGGCCCCGCCGAAGAGTCCCGTCTTGCCGCCCTTCACGTAGGGGGCGATGAGGTCCACGACCTTGATCCCGGTGACGAAGATCTCCGTCTTCGGCTCGAGGTTCTGGAGGGTGGGCGACTTGCGGTGGATCGGCCAGCGCTCCGTCGCCTCGACCGGCCCCAGTTCGTCCACGGGCTCGCCGAGGACGTTGAGGATGCGGCCCAGCGACGCCTCGCCGACGGGCGCCGAGATGGGGTGTCCCGTGTCGACGACCTCCATCCCGCGGGTCACGCCGTCCGTCGCGTCCATGGCGACGGCGCGTACCTGGTTGCGGCCGATGTGCTGCGCCACTTCGCACACGAGATCGTGCACGGTCCCGTCATCGTCCTCCCAGGAGAGTGAGAGCGCATTGTAGATCTCCGGCAGATGCTCGGGCTCGAACTCCGCGTCGATCGTGGGTCCGATGACCTGCACGACCTTGCCGGTGCCTCGTTCGGTCGATCCTTCAGACATATGTCAGCCTCATGGCTATCGGTTCTCGGGGGCGCCGCCGCCCCGTACGCTGTTCGTCCGCTATCCGGCCGCTATCCGTCCAACGCGTCCGCGCCGCCGATGATCTCCGCGATCTGATTCGTGATTTCGGCCTGGCGGGCGCGGTTGTACGTCCGCCGCAGGTTGTCGAGGAACTCGTTGGCGTTGTCCGTCGCCGACTTCATCGCCGTCCGGCGGGCCGCCTGCTCCGCCGCCGCCGTCTCGAGGAGCGCGCTGTACGTCGAGTTCGTCACGTAGAGCGGCAGGAGATGATCGAGGATTTCCTCCTCCGAGGGATCCAGGATATAGAAGGGCTGCGGACCCTTGCGCGCCTCGCCTACGCCGACCGGCAGGACCTGACGGACGGCCGGAGGCGTGCTGACCATGTTCCGGAATTCGGCGAAGACGAGCCGGACGGCGTCAAGTTCGCCGGCCACGAAGCGCGCCGCGAGATCGTCGATCAGACTCCGCGCGTCGTCCACCGCCGGAGGGTCCCCGAGGTCGTTGCGCGTGTGCGCCATCTCCACGCCGCGGAACCGGAAGTACGAGATCCCCTTGTTTCCGTAGACGTGGAACTCGACCCGGGCTCCGGCTTCCCCGAGCTCGGCGAGCTGGGCCTGCGCGGTGCGGATGAGGTTCGCGTTGAAGGCGCCGCACAGCCCGCGATTGCTCGTCACGAGCACCACCGCGGCCCGTTCGATGCGGGCCGGCTGACGCAGCAGGGGCCGGGACTCCGCCAGATCCGGCGTGGCGAGCCGGGCGATCATGTCCATCAGTTCGGCCGAGTAGGGACGTGCCCGGATCACCCGCCCCTGCGCCTGCGCGAGCTTGGCGGTCGCGACCATCTCCATGGTGCGCGTGATCTTCTTCGTGCTGTCGACGGACTTCATCCGCCGATAGATGTCCCTCGACTTGCTCATGCGGCGGCGTCCGCGGCTTCCCCTCGGGAGGCGCCGTCGTGGACGAAGGTGCCCGAGTACGACTCGATCGCACCGCGGAGGGCCGCCTCGGTCTCGTCGGACATCACCCGCTCGTCCCGGAGCGCCTCGCCGACTTCGGGATGATTCGTGCTCATGTACTCGAGGAAGCCGACTTCCCAGCCCCGAATCCGCGACACGTCCAGGTCGTCGAGGAACCCCTGGGTGGCCGCGAAGATCACCATCACCTGCTCTTCGACCGGCATCGGCTCGTACTGGCCCTGCTTGAGGATCTCGACGGTGCGCCGGCCCCGGTCCAGCTGCCGCTGCGTCGCGGCGTCCAGCTCCGTGCCGAACTGCGCGAAGGCCTCGATCTCCCGGAACTGCGCCAGGTCGAGCCGCAGACGTCCGGCGACCTTCTTCATCGCCTTGATCTGCGCGTTGCCGCCCACGCGCGAGACCGAGATTCCCACGTTCACGGCGGGGCGCACGCCCGAGTAGAAGAGGTCCGTTTCGAGGAAGATCTGGCCGTCGGTGATCGAGATCACGTTCGTCGGGATGTAGGCCGACACGTCACCGGCCGCCGTCTGGATGATCGGGAGCGCGGTCAGCGAACCGCCGGGCTTCCTGATGTCCGGGTGTCCGGCGATCGCTTCCGGATCGTTGCTGATCTTGGCCGCCCGTTCGAGCAGGCGGCTGTGCAGGTAGAAGACATCGCCCGGGTACGCTTCGCGCCCCGGCGGACGCCGCAGAATGAGCGACGCCTCGCGATAGGCGTCCGCCTGCTTCGTGAGGTCGTCGTAGATGACGAGGACGGCTTTCCCCTCCTCGTACATGAAGTACTCGCCGATCGCGCACGCCGCGTAGGGGGCCATGAACTGCATCGGCGCGGGCTCGGACGCGTTCGCGGCCACCACGACCGTGTAATCGAGCGCGCCCTCCTCGCGGAGCCGCTCGACGATGCCGGCGACCGTCGAGCCCTTCTGCCCGATCGCGCAGTAGACGCAGACGACGTCCTCGCCCTTCTGATTGATGATGGCGTCGATCGCCACGGCCGTCTTGCCCGTGCCGCGGTCGCCGATGATCAGTTCCCGCTGGCCGCGGCCGATCGGAATCATGGAGTCGATCGCCTTGAGGCCGGTCTGGAGCGGCTCGTTCACCGGCTGGCGGTACACGATGCCGGGCGCCTTCCGGTCGACCTTCATGTAGGTCACCGTCTCGATCGGCCCGCGGCCATCGCGCGGCTGCCCCAGCGTGTCCACGACGCGGCCGAGAATCTCCGGACCGACGGGCACGGAGAGGACGCGGCCGGTGCGGCGCACCGGATCTCCCTCCTTGAGGGCCAGGTAATCGCCGAGGATCACGGCGCCGATGTTGTCTTCCTCGAGGTTCGAGGCGAGACCGATCACGGAGACCCCGGTATCGCGGGACGTGATCTCGAGCATCTCGTTGGCGACGCACGTGGAAAGCCCCCAGATGCGGGCCACGCCGTCCTTCACCTCGAGGACCTCGCCCACCTCCTCGACCCGGAGTTCCTCCTCGTAGCGGTCGATCTGCTCGAGCAGGGCCTTCTTGATCTCGCTCGCTCGAAGGGAGCTGTCGAAACCTGTCATCGTCTTCTCTTCTCTGTTTTTCGTTACCGGCGGCTCGGTGCCGCAGGTCAGTACCGGCGGCTCAGTACAGTTCGCGCCGCATCCGCTCGAGTTGCCGCCGCAGCGAGGCGTCCAGCAACTCGTCGCCGACGCGGATGATCACGCCGCCCAGAATCCTCGGGTCCTCGTGGAACTCCGGGACGACCTCCCGCTCGAAGCGCCGCTCCAGCGCGGAAACCACTTCGTTCCGGACGCGGTCATCCGCCTCGAAGGGCAGCGTCACGGTGGCGCGGATCCGCCCCGCCTCCTCGTCGAGCAGGTCGCGGTAGGCGCGAGCGATCCCCGGAAGGGCCCGCTGCCGGTGGCGATCCAGGATGACGAGCAGGAAGCGGACGAACGGATCCGGCGCCTTTCCGGAGAGAGCCGCCTGGATCGTCTCCTTCTTCTCGAACAGCGACACCGCGGGCACTTCCAGAAAGCGCTGGAAATCCGGGACGTTCGCGTACAGGTCGCCGATCTCCTCGATCAGCCGCCCGTACTCCGCCTCGCTCCCATCGCGCGCCGCGAGTTCGAAGAGAGTCGCCGCGTAGTTGCGGGCCACCGCCGATGCGCTCATCGCTCCGTCACGTCCGACTAGACGTCCGACACGAACTCGTGCACCAGACGCCGATTCTCCTCGGCGTCCAGCCGCGCGCGGATCAGTCGCTCGGACGCGGCCAGCGCGAGATCCACCGCATCCCGCCGGATCTCCTCGCGCAGCAGGTCCCGTTCGTGTCCGATCTCGCGGCGCGCGTCATCGAGCATCTGCGCCTGCTGCGCCCGCGCCTCCTCCAGCATCTCCTTGCGGAGGCCGTCGGCGTGCTGCCGGGCGTTCTCCAGCATCTCGCGCGCCTCGCCCCGGGCCGCTTCCAGTGCGGCCTCCTGCTGCGAGAGCAGTCCCTTCGCCTCATCGCGCGCGGAAAGGGCATCGTCGATCGCGCCCTGGATCTTCGCGTGCCTCTGCTCGAGCCCCCCCGCGATGAGCGGGAAGACCCATTTCGCCAGGACGAGGAGCGTGACCACGAACAGAATCCAGGTCCACACCACGAGCCCCAGATTGAGCGAGAAGATCCCCGTCTCCGCCTGGGCGGCCAGCTTCACCGGTGCCGCGAAACCCCAGAGCGCGCCGAGAGCGGCGAGACGCATCAGAGGCCGCCGCGGATGAAGCCGGCGATCACGAGTCCGAACAGCGCCACACCCTCGATGAACACGGCGAGCACGATCGCGCCGGTCTGGATGGTCTGCGCCTCCTCGGGCTGGCGGGCCATCGCCTCCGTCATGCGCCCGCCGATGAGGCCGATTCCGATACCGGCACCGAGCACGGAGAGCCCGCCCCCGACAATGGCGAGACCGACCGCGAGGCCATCTCCCGTCGACATGCCCTGCAGCAGCGTCAACATGTTCAGCATCGTTTGCTCCAGTTTCCTTTCTCAGTCGGGGGTTCGGACGACACCCCCCGTTCCGTCCGCGCCTCCCCGGCGCGGAAGTTGCCCGCGGACCCTTCCGGGTCAGTGCGCGTGGCGAATCAACCCGATGAACACCGAGACCAGCATCGCGAAGATGTACGCCTGAAGAAGCGCGATGAAGATCTCCAGCATCATCACGAACAGTGCGAGGCCCATGGACCCCAGAATCGTCACGGCGCCGACCGTCGTGCCGAAGGCACCCTGACCGACCATCGAGCCGTAGGTGAGGATGAGACCCATGAAGGCGAGGATGACGAAGTGTCCCGCCGTCATGTTGGCGAACAGCCGGATCGCGAGCGCCATGATCTTCGAGAACTTCGCGATCAGTTCGACCGGGGCCATGATGAGCAGCGTGACCGGCTTCAGCGGCCCGGGCAGCCCGGGCGGCAGGAAGAAGACGGTCTTCGCGTAGCCCAGCGGGCCGAGGGCGATGAACCCCGCCGTCTCGATCACGACGAGTGCGATGATGGCGAGCGCGGCCGTGACCATGATGTTCCCCGTCGCCGTCGCGCCGAAGGGGATGAGGCCGAGCAGGTTCGCATAGAGGATGAAGAAGAAGAAGGTGATGACGAGGGGGACGAACCTCTCTCCTCCGCGGCCGATGTTGGCCATCACGATGTCGTCTCGCAGGTACAGATAGAAGGCTTCGATCCCGTTGAGGAGACCTCCGGGCGCCTTCTCGCCCTGCTCCAGCCGCTCGGTCGAGCGCGCGGCGATGAACATCGTCACGATCGTGAAGATGGCCGCGAACATCAGGAACAGCACGTGCTTCGTGATCGAGAGGTCGATCTCGAGGCCGCCGATGTTGAAGGCCGGGAACTCCGGGAGATGGATCTCGCCGAAGGGTCCGAACTCCCAGATGTTGGAGTCCACGACGTGGTGCATCATGACTTCGGTGCCCCACTCCTCGGCGTGCCCGCCCGCCGCGTGGGCTTCGCCGTGGTGTTCCTGGGCAGCCGCGGCCGCGGGAGCGGCGTGCTCCTGCACCCGCTCCGTCAGACTCCGCAGGGAGGCCATCGATCTATCGAGCACCCGGTTCATCCGGTCGTGCGTTCCGTGTCGAGTTGTTCTTCTTGCTCTTCGTGCGCGCGAGCGCGAGCCACAAGGCTTCCGTCCACAACAACACCAGCATGGCGAGTCCGTATGCGATGGGCAGGTCGCGCGGCGCCGACCCCGTCCATGCGAGTCCGCCCGTCACCACCATCCCTCCCATGCGGAGACCGATCCCGCCCAGCCAGGGCCGGGTCGCCCGCCGTCCCGCCAGGAGCGCACGGTTCAGCGGCCAGACCGCGACGACCTGTATCAGCCAGGCCGCGGCGATCCCCCACGTGCGCGCTCCATCTCCCAGCCACGCGGCCGCCGCCACCGCCAGCCCCAACGTGGCCAGCGCATAGGTCGGCGTACGCCGCATCCAGCCGGCGGGAACACTCTTCACTCATCAGCCCCGGAGCTTTCGCGCCGAGCCGCCAGCCGACCGTACATGCTGTAGCACCCCCCTGCGAACCCCGCGAACACGCCGAGGAGAACGAAGAGCGGCGCGGTCCCGAGACGGTCGTCGAGCCAGTTGCCGCCGACCGCGAGGAGCGCGATCGCAAGACCCATCGCAATGCCGAGACTCGCGAACTCGGCGCCCGCCGCCTTTGCCTGCAGGCGACCGGCATGTCCCCTGGGTTTCTCGGGTTTCGGCCGGTTCGTCGAACCGGGACGCGGATGCGGCATGGGAAGACCTCTCCGTCCGGGAGCCCGCGCCGACCGCTTGTGAAAAATTTCCCAAGCCCAATCTGACCGCTTGTGAAAAATTTCGCAATGCCGGTTTCGCTTGACGCTGGGCGCTGAAGGCCTAGGTTCCTGCCACCATATTGAAGGCCTCTGGTCAACTCCGAAATGGCCTCGCCGACGCCCGGGTCTCGCATCCCCGCGCCCCCCTCACGCCTGGAGCCGATTGAGTCTTGGAAGCCGGTCGAAAAGTCGAAACGGATGACGTTCGGCTGCTCGAGGAGTTGGGCCACGCCCGGCGCCGGATCGAGGAGGAAATCGGGAAGCGGATCATCGGGCAGCGGGAGATCGTCGAGAAGCTGCTGATCACGCTGCTCGCCGATGGACACGCGCTGCTGGTCGGGGTCCCCGGCCTGGCCAAGACGCTGCTGGTTTCGACGCTCGCCGAAGCCCTGCACCTGGAATTCAGCCGGATCCAGTTCACGCCGGACCTGATGCCCTCTGACATCACGGGGACGGAGGTGCTCCAGGACGACCAGCGCACCGGAGAACGCCGTTTCGCCTTCGTGCGGGGGCCGATTTTCGCGGATGTGATCCTCGCGGACGAGATCAACCGGACGCCGCCCAAGACGCAGGCAGCCCTGCTGCAAGCCATGCAGGAGGGGGAGGTCACGGTGGGCAGCGAGACATTCCCGCTCGGCCGCCCGTTCTTCGTCCTCGCGACGCAGAACCCGATCGAACAGGAAGGGACGTATCCCCTGCCCGAGGCCCAGCTCGACCGCTTCATGTTCGAGCTTCGGATCGGATACCCGACGGCGGAGGAGGAGTCGGTCATCGCGGACATGGCGGCGAGCGGCCCGCCCGCCCAGGTGAACCCTGTCGTGACCGCGGGCCAGCTGCTCGAATACCAGGCGCTCGTGCAGCGCGTGCCGGCCTCGGAATCAGTGGTCGGCTACGCGGTGCGGCTGGCGCGGGCCACCCGGCCGCGCGAGGCCTCCTCACCGGAATTCGTGCGTCGCATGGTGAGCTGGGGCGCCGGACCGCGGGCGTCGCAGCACACGGTGCTGGCGGCGAAGGCGCGAGCGGCGCTCGATGGTCGTCCCGCCCCCAATCTCGACGACGTACGGGCGGTGGCGCCCGCCGTGCTCCGGCACCGCGTGGTTCCCGGATTCGAGGCGGAGGCCGAAGGCAAGACCGCGGACGACATCGTTGCGGAGCTGATCGAGCACAGCCGTAGCTGGTAGAACCTGGACGAACCCACTCTCGGCGCTGACGCGGGGCTTCAGGCAGCGGCGAAACCCTGCGTCGGCGCCGACGGCAGGACGGCCGCCGCCCGCAGATACCATTCGAACAGCGTGTCCCCGAACAGGAATGCGGCGGTCGCGCCGAGCGCGAGGAAGGTGCCGAAGGGCACGGGCTTTCCCGTCCGGATTGAGACGGGACCGTAGACGAGGGACCCGGCGAGCGCCCCCAGGAAGATCGTGAGAAGGGCGCCGCCGGGGCCGAGGAAGGCACCGACCATCGCCATCATCTTCACGTCGCCGCCGCCGAGCGCCGGCTTCCGGAGCGCCTTCTCGCCCAGCCACCCGACCACGTAGAGAAGTCCGAACCCGAGTACCGCGCCCGCGACCGCCGCGAGCGGCCGGGTCGCTCCCGGGAGCGCCGAGAGGACGAGGCCCGCGGCGCACCCGCCGAGCGAGAGGGCGTCGGGGATGATGTAGTGGCGCGCGTCGATGACGGCGATCCCGAGGAGGAGGCTGAACAGGATTGCACCGGTGAGGGCGGCGACCGATGTGCCGTACAGCCAGGCCATGCCGCCCCAGGCGACGGCCGTTGCCAGTTCGATCGCAGGGTAGCGCACGGAGATGCTGCCGCCGCAGTCGCGGCACCGCGCCCGCAGGAAGATCCAGGCGAGCACGGGGAGGTTGTCGCGCCAGCGGATGGTCGCGCCGCACGCCGGGCAGCGGCTGCGCGGGCGGAGGACGCTGTCTCCGGTGGGCATCCGCGTGACGCACACGTTGAGGAAGGAGCCCACCGCCGCGCCGAGCAGCGCGGCCGCCGCGATGATCGCGGGGTCAGCCAAGCGGGCGGCCCGCCCGCATCCGGTCGAGCAGGATGGCGCCCGCCGATGCCACGTTCAGCGACTCCACGCCGCGGGCGAGCGGCACGGAGACGGCGCGGGCGGCGGCGGAGCGGAGCGAGGCGGAGACGCCGTGGGCCTCGCTCCCCAGCGCGAGGGCAACCGGTCCGGGAGGCGGGCCCGGGAGCGGCGGGGCATCGGCCGCGGCGACCCAGATGGGGATTCCCCGCCGGGCGAGCCGCTCCACGGCATCCCGGGTCTCCGTGCGGAACACGGGGCCGCGGAGCAACGCGCCCGCCGAGGCGCGCAGCGCCTTCGGCCCCCACGGATCGGCGGTCTCGCCGACGCCGACCACGGCGGCGGCCCCGAGCGCGAGCGCGGTGCGCACGAGGGTGCCGACGTTGCCCGGATCCTGCACGCCGTCGAGCAGCACGATCGCGCCGACGTCCACATCGTCCACATCGTCCCAGCCGTACGCCGGCATCTCGCCGATCGCGAGGACGGGCTGGGGCGTGGCGGCATCCGCCAGCGTCCGTACGATCGCTGCGGGCACCGCCTCCGTGCGCACGCCCCGCGCCACCGCGCGCGCGAGCAACGCCTCCAGTTCCGGATCGTCCTGCGCCGCGCCGGTGTGCAGCACGGCCACCGTGCGGCCCGGCCAGTCGAGCATCTCGCCGGCAAGGCGGCGCCCCTCGGCCAGGAAACACCCGGTCTCCCTGCGTCCCTTTCCGCGGTGCAGCGACCGCCAGGCCTTGATCTCCGCGCGCGTTGGCATGCCCTTATTTTACGCTGCGGCTCAACGCGCTGTCATCGCGGTGCGCGGAGCGAGCCGTCTGACGTGTGCGGATCTGTGCGGACCCGAGGGGAGTTGAGCGTGAACCCGAAGCGAGCAGCGCGGACCACGGCCCTCACGATCGCGGGAAGCGATTCGGGGGGCGGAGCCGGCATCCAGGCCGACATCAAGACCTTCCACGCATTCGGCGTGTTCGGAACGAGCGCCGTCACCGCCGTGACAGCCCAGAACACCCTCGGGGTCCAGGCGGTGCAGGCGCTCGACCCGCCGATCGTGCGGCGCCAGATCGAATCGGTGCGGGCGGACCTGCCGCCGGGGGCCGCGAAGACCGGGATGCTCGCCAACGCGGACATCGTGCGGGCCGTCGTCGCGGGTCTGCACGGCTTCGAAGCGCCGCTTGTCGTCGACCCGGTGATGGTGGCGACGAGCGGCGACCGGCTGCTCGACCCGGCCGCCGTCGCCGCCATCCTCGAGGAACTTCTGCCGCTCGCCGCCCTCGTCACGCCGAACCTGCCGGAAGCGGAGATCCTCGCCGGACGGACCGTGCGTACCGAAGCGGACATGTCCGCGGCCGTGAGCGCCATCGTCGCGCGGGGCGCCCGGGCCGTACTCGTCAAGGGCGGGCACCTGGACGGCGCGGAGGTCGTTGACCTGTTCGGGGACGGAACCCGGGAGCGCCTGTGGCGGACGCCCCGCATCCGGACGACGGAAACCCATGGCACCGGTTGCACGCTCTCGGCCGCGATCACGGCGGGGCTGGCCTCGGGGCTCGCGCTCGAGCCGGCGATCGAACGGGGGCTCGCCTTCACTCACGCCGCCATCGCGGCGGCGCCGGGTCTCGGCTCCGGCCGCGGTCCCCTGGACCACTGGGCCGATCCCGGAGGCCGCGCCGCCGGCTGAGGGTTATTCGCCCTGCGGCACCTATTCCCCGTACGGGACCCAGATGTTCTTGATCTGGGAGGCGTGCCGGAGGAATTCGGGCCCTTCGCCACCGGGACCGAACCAGTCCCGCCCCCGAGCGCCGTTCGTCCACGTCCGCTTCAGATTGGAGGCGGAGCGGCGCTCCACGTCGGCGGCCCCTTCTTCCGTCCCGAAGTACCACATCCCGTCCACCGCATCGTGGCCGGCGAGGGCGGGCCGCAGTTCCTCCTCGAGGCCCGTGAGGATGTTGATGACCCCCGGCGGCACGTCCGAGGCCGCGAGCACGTGGTAGAAGTCGGTGGCGAGGAGCGGCCATCGTTCCGAAGCGACGGCAACGACGGCGTTCCCGAGCGCGACGCTCGGAAACACGCTGGAGATGAACCCGAGGAGCGCAGGTTCCGGCGGACAGACCACCGCCATCACGCCGAGCGGTTCGGGCATGGCGAGGGTCACGTTGCGGAAGGGCGTCCGGTGGACGGCCCCGTCCCACTTGTCGGCCCACGCCGCCCAGGTAAAGAGGCGCCGCACGGACGCCTCCACTTCGCGGCTCGCCGCCGCCGCGCCGCAGCCGGTGAGGGTGCGCAGCCGGTCCTCGAAGGCGCCCCGGCGGGCATCGAGATTCTCGCCCGCGTAGTAGAGGATCTGCGCCCGCAGGTGGGCCGTCGTGCGCGCCCATTCCGTGGCGAGCGCCGCCTCCACGGCGTTGCGCGCGTCCTTCCGGTTGCCGCGGGCCACTTCCCCCGCCGCGCGGCCCCGGTAATCCGGAACTTCGAGACTGTAGCCACCGTCGGGCCGCGCCTGCCGGCCGCCGATATAGAGCTTCGCCGTTCGGTCGATCGGGGGCAGCGGCGCGGAGCCGTGGGCGTTCTCGCCGATCGATCCCGGCTCGTCGCGCCCCGCCGGCTCCGAGTCTCTTGAGGGGGCCGGCGCCTCGGGCTCGCGGCGCTGGCGGACATACTCCCGGAGCCCTTCCCGGCCGCCTTCGCGCCCGAATCCGCTCTCACGGTAGCCGCCGAACCCGGACGCGGCGTCGAACACGTTCGTGCAGTTGATCCAGACGGTCCCGGCCTTGATCTGCGAGGCGATGTCGAGGGCGAGGTTCACGTTCTCGGTCCAGATGCTCGCCGCGAGGCCGTAGCGCGTGTTGTTCGCGAGCGCGACCGCCTCGGCGGGGGTGCGGAACGTCATCTGAACCACGACGGGTCCGAAGATCTCGACCTGGGCGAGCCGCGCGGCCGGCGACACGTCGGTGCAGAGGGTCGGCGGGTAGAACCAGCCGTCCCGGGGCACGCTCCAGGACGGCTGCCAGATCCTGGCGCCCTCCTCGCGTCCCTCCTCGACGAGCGACTCGATCTTCTTCAACTGGACCGGTGCGATGATCGCGCCGATGTCGACGCCCTTGTCGAGCGGCGCCCCCATGCGGAGCGTCTCCATGCGGGCGCGCAGGCGGTCGGCGAGCGCGTCGGCAATCCCTTCGTGCGCGAGGATCCGCGAGCCGGCGCAGCACACCTGGCCCTGGTTGAACCAGATCGCATCGACCACGCCCTCGACGACGCTGTCGAGGTCCGCGTCGTCGAAGACGAGGAAGGGCGATTTCCCACCCAGCTCGAGCGAGATCTTCTTGCCGGTCCCCGCCGTCGCTTCGCGGATGATGCGGCCGACCTCCGTCGAGCCCGTGAAGGCGATCTTGTCGACGTCCGGATGTTCGACGATCGCGGCCCCGGTGTGGCCGTCGCCGGTCACGATGTTCACGACGCCCGGCGGCAGGTCGATCTCGCGGCAGAGTTCCGCGAACCGGAGCGCGGTCAGCGACGTGAACTCGGCGGGCTTGAGGACGACGGTGTTCCCGGTCGCGAGGGCGGGCGCAATCTTCCACGCCAACATGAGCAGCGGGAAGTTCCAGGGGATGATCTGGCCCGCGACCCCGAGCGGCTCGCAGTCCGCGAGTTCGGTGTCCATGAGCTGGGCCCAGCCCGCGTGGTGATAGAAGTGCCGCGCGACGAGCGGAATATCGATGTCGCGCGATTCGCGGATGGGCTTGCCGTTGTCGAGCGTCTCCAGCGTCGCGAAGAGTCGGGAGTGCTTCTGCAGGTGGCGGGCGATCGCGTACAGGTAGCGCGCCCGGCCGTGTCCCCCGAGGTCGCGCCAGGCAGGTTGTGCCGCCCGCGCCGCCGACACCGCGCGGTCCACATCGGCGAGGACGCCCTGCGCGATTTCGCCCAGTTGCGCTTCGTTGCTCGGGTCGAGGGTCGCGAAGAACTCGCCGTCCGCCGGTTCGCACCAGGCGCCGCCGATGTAGTGCCCGAAACGGGGACCCCGTCCGGCGATCCAGGCCCGCGCCTCGTCCGCGGCCTCCGGGGCCGGACCGTACTCCATCGTCTCGAACAGTTCCGCGATCTTCGGCATCTCCCTCAACCCCCTCTCAACCTCAACCCGACCCTCATCCCAACGGGTGCCGGTGGTACGCGGAATACCGCCCCGTCGCCCGGTGCTCCAACTGGCGTTCGATGTCCGCGAGCAGCGAACTGGCGCCGAAGCGGAACAGCAACCGGTCGAGCCATGCCCCGCCCAGTTCTTCCTTCACGAGAATGAGCCACTCCAGCGCCTGCTTCGCCTTCCCCACTCCGCCGGCCGGCTTCAGGCCCACGTGGAAGCCGGAGAGTTGCCGGTAAGCGCGGATCGCACGCGCCATCACGAGTCCCACCGGGAGCGTGGCGTTGACCTTCTCCTTGCCGGTCGAAGTCTTGATGAAGTCGGCGCCGGCCATCATGCAGGTCCAGCTCGCGCGGGCGACGTTGCGCAGACTCCCGAGTTCGCCCGTGGCCATGATCGTCTTCAGGTGGGCCTCGCCGCACGCCTCGCGAAAGGCGCGGACCTCGTCGTACAGCGCCTCCCAGTCGCCGGTGAGGGCGTGGCGGCGGGTGATGACGATGTCGATCTCTCGCGCCCCGGCCTCGACCGCTTCGTGGATCTCCTCGACCCGTTGCGCGAACGGCGTGAGCCCGGCGGGGAAGCCGGCGGCGACCGCGCACACCGGGATGTCGTCGCCGGCGAGCGCTTCGACGGCGGCCGGAACCATCGTCGGGTACACACAGACGGAGGCCACGCGCAGGCCGAGATCTTCGACCCCCAGCGCGCGGAGGAGGTCGGGACGCACGGGCTGACGGGCCTTGGCGGCGAGGCGGGCCACCCGGCCCGGGGTGTCGTCGCCGGCGAGGGTCGTGAGGTCGATCATCGTCACGGCACGGAGGAGCCAGGCGGTCTGCCACTCCTTCTTGATGCTGCGGCGCTTCCCCAGCGTGGCGGCCCGGCGCTCGATCGCGCTGCGGTTCGCGGCCTGCCCCCGGATCAGATCGAGGTCGAGCGGCGTTCCGGCATTGCGGCCCCGCATGGGAACGACATCGGCATCCGCGGCATCCGTCCCGGCGAAGATTCGACGGGACGACGAAGCCGCCTCTTCGGGCGTGCCGCCGCGTTTCGCCGCTCTCGTCATGATTCGTCCGCGGGTTCCGATGATCGCTGGATGACGTCCATCGGTAGAATATCGTGCGGACGCCGGGCTCAGGCGAATGTACATTTCGCCTGGAGGACGGTGCGGTCCGGGACGAGACGCCGATGGTTTTCTTGACGCTCGGCCGCCTCCGGGCCGAAGCTGTTGCCCGGACACCCTGAGAGAACCTGACGATTGACCATCCGGAGAATCCCATGACGACGAATGAAACCTGGTGGCCGAACCAGCTCAGCCTGAAGGCGCTTCGGCAGAACTCCCCCGCGTCGGACCCGATGGGCGGGGGCTTCGACTACGCGGAGGCGTTCAAGAACGTCGACGTAGAGGAGCTGAAGCGGGACATCGAGGAGGTGATGACGACCTCGCAGGAGTGGTGGCCGGCGGACTACGGCCACTACGGGCCGCTCTTCATCCGCATGACGTGGCACGCGGCGGGCACGTACCGCATCACCGACGGCCGCGGCGGGGGCGGCTCGGGCTACCAGCGCTTCGCACCGCTGAACAGCTGGCCGGACAACGGGAACCTGGACAAGGCGCGCCGGCTGCTGTGGCCGGTCAAGCAGAAGTACGGCCGCAACCTGTCGTGGGCCGACCTCATCATCTTCGCGGGGAACTGCGCCCTGGAGTCGATGGGGTTCCGGACGTTCGGCTTCGCCTTCGGCCGCCCGGACGTGTGGGAGGCCGACGAGACGGACTGGGGATCGGAGACCGAGTGGCTCGCGGACGAACGCCACGACGCGGACGGGGAACTGCAGGAAGGGCTCGGCGCCGACCACATGGGTCTCATCTACGTGAACCCGGAGGGGCCGGGCGGGCACCCGGACCCCGCGGCGGCGGCGAACTTCATCCGCACGACCTTCGCCCGCATGGCGATGAACGACGAGGAGACGGTCGCGCTCATCGCCGGCGGCCACACCTTCGGCAAGGCGCACGGCGCCGGCCCGGAGTCCCACGTCGGTACCGAACCGGAGGGCGCCGGCCTCGAGACGCAGGGGTTCGGCTGGCACAGCAGCTACGGCAGCGGCAAGGCCGGCGACACGATCACCAGCGGCCTGGAGGGCGCCTGGACGACCGAGCCCACGCGGTGGGACAACAACTTCATGGAGAACCTGCACGACCACGAGTGGGAGCTGACGAAGAGCCCCGCCGGCAAGTCTCAGTACACGCCGGTCAATGCCTCCGAGGTAACCACCGTGCCGGATGCGCACGATCCGTCGAAGAAGCACCCGCCCATGATGCTCACCACAGACCTTTCGTTGCGAGAGGATCCCGTCTACGCGCCGATCTCGAAGCGCTTCCTCGAGAACCCGGCGGACCTCGCGGACGCCTTCGCCAGGGCCTGGTTCAAGCTGCTCCACCGCGACATGGGGCCGCGCAGCCGGTATCTCGGACCGCTGGTTCCCGCCGAGCCGCAGTTGTGGCAGGATCCGGTGCCCGACGTCGACCACGAGTTGATCGATGAGGGGGACGTCGCGGACCTCAAGGCCAGAGTCCTCGCTTCGGGCCTGTCCGTCTCCCGGCTGGTGGCGACGGCGTGGGCGTCGGCGGCCTCGTTCCGCGGCACCGACAAGCGCGGTGGGGCGAACGGGGCCCGCATCCGCCTCGCGCCGCAGAAGGACTGGGAAGCGAACGACCCGGCCGAGCTGGCGGGAGCGCTACGGACGCTGGAAGGGATCCAGGCGGCGTTCAACGACGCGCAGAGCGGGGGCAAGCGGGTCTCGCTCGCCGACCTCATCGTGCTGGCCGGGTGCGCGGGCATCGAGCAGGCGGCGCGCGACGCCGGGCACGACGTGCAGGTGCCGTTCGCGCCGGGGCGCACGGACGCGTCGGAGGAGTGGACGGACGCGGAATCGTTCGCCGTGCTCGAGCCCGTCGCGGACGGATTCCGAAACTATGCCGAGGACGGAAACGGGACGTCCGCGGCCGAGCAGCTCGTGGAGCGGGCCTGCCTGCTCACGCTGACCGCGCCCGAGATGACCGCGCTGGTCGGCGGCATGCGCGTCCTGAACGCGAACACCGGGGGGTCTGCCCACGGCGTGTTCACGGATCGGCCGGGGACGCTCACCAACGACTTCTTCGTCAACCTGCTCGACATGAGCACGGAGTGGCGGACGTCCTCCGGCGGCGCCTTCGAGGGCCGCGACGCGACCGGCGACGTCCGGTGGACCGCCACCGAGGCGGACCTGGTGTTCGGTTCGAACTCCGAACTCCGGGCGCTCGCGGAAGTCTACGGGTGCGACGACGGGCAGGAGGCCTTCGTCCGCGACTTCGTCGCCGCCTGGAACAAGGTGATGAACCTCGACCGCTACGACCTGGCCTGACCGCAGCGCACCAAGCGGTCGGGAACTCAGAAACCCTCGATTTCGAGGGCTACGATGGAGGATTCGTCGAGGCTGCCGGTGTGGAGGCTCCATACTCTGCGGCCTCGCGCCTCCAGGAGTCGGTGACCGGCCGGAAGGCGGATCGAGCCGAGGAAACGCCCTGACGGGAGGAATACGTCGTGCAGGGCTCCCGGAGCCCCGTGCGGGCCGGCTGCACCGGGGAGGGGGCGGTCCCGCTGCACCCAGATCCGGTCGTCCGCGTCCACCACGATCCGGGAGATGATCGCCGCTTCCGGCGGATCGCCGAGTTCGCGGAGGGCGGCCCGCCACGCGTCGGGCATCCCCTCATCCGGATCCTCGCCACGCTCGGCGGGCGAGAGCGGCAGCGCCTCCCCGGGATGGCAGAACCGAACCAGCGTCGCGCCATCCCGGTCCAGTACCGTCAGTTCGTAACGTCCGCCCGGGGCAGAGACGACCCGGATCTCCGCGCCGACACCCACCAGCGATCGCGGCCATGCGGGCAACGCCGTGCGCTCCAACAGCCTGGTACGGGACCGCGCCACGGTATCGTTCACAGGGTTTTCGGGAGACCAGCGGACGAAGGAGCGCTCCTCCCAGCCGTCCTCGACGGGGCCGGGGAACTCCAGCCACACCGTGCGGTCCGGTTGGAGCGCCACGAACGTGACCTCGCCGGATGCGAATACAGGTGACATGAACGCCGGATCGACCGCCGTGACGGTGGCCGAGCGAGAAGCGAGATCCAGCGTGGTCAGCCGAAACGCCCCGAAGTCCAGGACGAGGAGCGTGTCGGCATCGATCCAGGTCAGCGCGGCCGGCGCCTGGACCTCTCCGGGGCCTTCGCCGCGTGTCATGACCGGCCCCTGCCACGCTCCATCGGGGTCGAGCAGGATGACTTCGGCGAGACCCCAGTCCGCGATGGCCACGGACCCGTCGGGGCCGACGGCGACGTCCGCCGGAAAGACCAGCTCCTCCGCCTCCTCGGCGCCTCCGGCTCGCCACACCTCGCGCCAGGAGAGATCCGTGCGCCAGACCCCGGCGCTCGTGTTGCGAACAACGCGACCGTCGGTGTCCGACACCTCGCACGCCGTGGGTTCCGGCCGGTCACAGCCGGCGATCACCGCGGTAAACAGCGATATCACGGTCCAGGATCGCAGGGTCATGTGCCGACGCTCACCTGCTACGGGAACCGGCGGATGGACTCGGCGACGAGGCGCTGGAAACCGGCCTGGGCGAGCTTCGTCGTCTCCAGCACTTCCTCGTGATTCAGCGGCTCGTCGAGGACCCCGGCGGCGTAGTTCGTGAGGCAGGAGACGGCGACGCAGCGGATGCCGAGGGCGCGCGCCGCGATGACTTCCGGCACGGTGGACATGCCGACGGCGTCGGCGCCCAGCGTCCGCAGCATGCGGATCTCGGCCGGGGTCTCGAAGGCGGGGCCGTGCATCGCCGCGTAGACGCCCTCGTGGAGTGTGTGGCCCAGCTCGGCGGCAGTCTCGCGCACGATCGCCCGTAACTCGGGGTCGTGGGCGAAGGTCAGGTCGGGGAAGCGACGCTCCGCCCCTGCGACCGGGCCGATGAGCGGGCTCGTGCCGGTCAGGTTGAGGTGGTCGGAGATCAGCATGAGTTCGCCGGGGTGCCATCCCTCCCGGATCGCTCCGGCCGCGTTCGAGAGGAAGAGAACGGGAATGCCCAGCGCCGCCGCGACGCGCACGTAGAAGATGACGCGCTCCGGCGGGCCGCCCTCGTAGAGGTGCACGCGTCCGCTCAGGCCCAGCACGGGTCGGCCCCCGAGCGTTCCGATCAGGGCGTGGCCGGCGTGGCCGATGACCGTGGGACGGGGCCAGCCGGGGAGATCCTCGTAGGGCACCCGCACCGGATCCTCGATCTCTTCGCCGAGGCCGCCGAGTCCCGAACCCATCGTGATCGCGACGTCCGGGGCGGCGGCGCCCAGCCGCTCTCCGGTGCGGGCCCGTAGCGCCGCGGCCGCCGCTTCGACGCCGATCTGGATGTCGGCGGCCGGGGTCACGCGAGGACTCCGGCCAGCGTCGCCGTCATCCACGTGGCAACCGTCCCCCCGAGCATCGCGCGCAGGCCGAGCTTCGACAGGTCCTCGCGGCGGCCGGGGGCGATGCCGCCGATGCCCCCGATCTGGATCGCGATCGAGCTGAAGTTCGCGAATCCCGTCAGCGCGTAGGTGCACATGATGAGCGACTTGTTCGAGAGCTGCAGGTCGCCGCCGAGCCCGGCCCCGAGGTTCGTGAAGGCGAGGAACTCGTTCGCGACCATCTTCACGCCGAACAGCGTTCCGACCTCGACCGCGTCCGCCCACGGCACGCCGATGAGCCAGGCCACGGGCGCGAAGACCCAGCCGAAGAGCCGCTCAAGCGTGATCCCCTCGACGCCGAACAGCCCGGTCACCCAGCCGATGATGCCGTTCCCCAAGGCGATGATGGCGAGGAAGGCGAGGAGCATGGCCCCCACGTTCAAGGCCAGCTTCAACCCGTCCCCGGCCCCTCCGGCCGCCGCGTCGATCACGTTGGCGTGCGTCTGGGGCGGGTCGATGTCCAGCGTGCCGCGCGTCTCGGGCTCTTCCGTCTCGGGCATCAGCATCTTGCTCACGACGATCCCCGCCGGCGCCGCCATGATGCTCGCCGCGAGGAGGTGCCCGGCGATCCCCGGGAACACCCCCACGAGGATCGCGACGTACGCCGCCAGCGCGCCGCCGGCCACGGTCGCGAAGCCGCCCGTCATCACGGTGTTGAGTTCGGACATCGTCATCCGGTCCACGAAGGGTCGGATGAGGAGCGGCGCCTCCGTCTGGCCGACGAAGATGTTGCCGGCGGCCGAGGTCGTCTCCGCGCCGCTCGTCCCGAGCGTGCGCTGCATCGCCCACGCGACGCCCCTCACGACGCGCTGCATGATCCTCAGGTGGTAGGCGAGAGCCATGAGAGAGGAGAAGAAGATGATCGTGGGCAGGACGCTGAAGGCGAAGTTCGCGCCGATGTTCACCACCCCGCCCGCGCCCCCTTCGACCGGAGTCCCGTAGTCCACGAGCGACCCGAACACAAAGCGCGACCCGGCGTTCGTGTATCCGATGAGCGCGACGAAAACGTCGTTGACGGCGCTGAAGAAGGTGTGACCGACCCCCGTCTTGAGGACGAGGAGCGCGAAGGCGATCTGAAGCCCGAGCCCCTTCGCCACGAGCGGCCATGAAATCGACTTCCGGTGCGCGGAGCAGAGCCACACCGTTGTGAGCAGGAAGGCGATCCCGAGCAGGCCCCGCGCCAGGCGGGAGAAGAACGGTTCGTCGATCTCGCCGCCGACGCCCTCGAGCCCCTGCGCGGCCAGCGGCGTCGCGCCCGCGGCCAGGCCGACACCCAGCACGGCGATCACGGCGAGGAGCAGCCAACTCTCCCGCGGCATCGCCGGGGGCGCCGCGGCTGCGGAGCGGGAAGGGTCGCGACGCTGGGACATCGGCGCAGTCCGGCTGAGGGTTCTGGGCGACGGGAGCCCGGGGAACATACCCCGTCCCGTCTTCCGCGCCACAACCCTGCCCCGTTTCATGCCACTCTGGCACTCCCTGCCCGAGCGCGGCCCTCCCCAGGTGCCATTTTGTCGGAAAAGGTGGCGCTCAGGCGGTCCGCGGCGCGGCACGCCGATTGCAACGTGTTACTTCGTTCGCGGCGCGCGCGCCGGAAGGAAGGCGCCAACCCCGTGAGATTCGACCTGGGACGGAACCAGCAGAAACAGCGGACAAGCACAAGCCAAGGAAAACCAATGGGCAAGATCATCGGAATCGATCTCGGGACGACAAACTCGGTCGTCGCGGTAATGGAAGGTGGAGACCCCGTCGTCATCCCGAGCGCGGAGGGCGCGCGCACGACGCCCTCGGTGGTCGCCTTCACGAAGGAGGGAGAGCGGCTCGTCGGGCAGGTCGCGAAGCGGCAGGCCGTCACCAATCCCCTCAACACCGTCGCCTCGATCAAGCGCTTTATGGGCCGCAAGCGGTCCGAGGTGGGCGAGGAGATGAAGCTCGTCACCTACGACATCCAGGGCGACAACCAGGACCGCGTCCAGGTGCGGATCGCGCACGCGGACAAGACGTTCACGCCGCCCGAACTCTCGGCCATGGTGCTGCAGAAGATGAAGCAGACGGCCGAGGACTACCTGGGACAGGAAGTGACGGAGGCGGTGATCACGGTCCCGGCCTACTTCAACGACGCCCAGCGCCAGGCGACGAAGGACGCGGGGCGCGTGGCCGGCCTCACCGTCCGCCGGATCATCAACGAGCCGACGGCCGCGGCGCTCGCCTACGGCCTCGACAAGAAGTCGGACGAGAAGATCGCGGTGTTCGACCTCGGCGGCGGCACGTACGACATCTCCGTGCTCGAACTCGGGGACGGCGTGTTCGAGGTGAAGGCCACCAACGGCGACACCCATCTCGGCGGAGACGACTTCGACCAGCGCCTCATCAACTGGCTCGTGGACGAGTTCAAGAAGGACCAGGGGATCGACCTCTCGGCCGACCCGATGGCGCTGCAGCGCCTCAAGGAGGCGGCGGAGAAGGCGAAGATCGAGCTCAGCTCGACGATGCAGACCGACATCAACCTCCCCTTCATCACGGCCGACGCGTCGGGCCCCAAGCACCTCAACCTCGCCCTCTCGCGGGCGAAGTTCGAGCAGTTGGTGGACGACTTGATCCAGCGCACGATTCCGCCGATGGAGAAGGCGCTGGCGGACGCCGGTCTCTCGGTCGATGAGATCGACGAGGTCATCCTGGTCGGCGGCTCGACCCGGATCCCCAAGATCCAGGCAGTCGTGAAGGACTTCTTCGGCCAGGACCCGCACAAGGGCGTGAACCCGGACGAGGTCGTGGGCATCGGGGCCGCGATCCAGGGGGGCGTGCTCGGCGGCGACGTGAAGGACGTGCTGCTGCTCGACGTCACGCCGCTCTCGCTCGGGATCGAGACGCTGGGCGGGGTCATGACGTCGCTCATCGAGCGCAACACGACGATCCCCACGAAGAAGTCGGAGATCTTCTCGACCGCGGAGGACAACCAGAACACGGTCGACATCCACGTGCTCCAGGGCGAGCGGAAGATGGCGAGCGGCAACAAGACGATCGGCCGCTTCCAGCTCACGGGCATCCCGCCCGCGCCGCGCGGCGTGCCCCAGGTCGAGGTCACCTTCGACATCGACGCGAACGGCATCCTGCACGTGAGTGCCCAGGACAAGGCGACGGGCAAGGAGCAGAAGATTCGCATCGAGGCGTCTTCGGGGCTCTCCGACGCCGAGATCGAGAGCATGGTGAGGGACGCGGAATCGCATGCGGCCGAGGATCAGGAGCGGCGCGAGACCGTCGAGGCCCGCAACCGGCTCGACTCCCTCGTGTACCAGACGGAGAAGAACCTCGAGGACTGGAAGGAGTCGCTCGACGACGCGGACCGGTCCGTGATCGAGGAGACGCTGGAACGGGGGCGGGCGGCGCTCAAGCAGGACGACACCGAGGAAGTGGCCGCGGCGACGGCCGCCATCCAGGAAGCGGTCGGCGCGGCGGCGCAGAAGATGTACGCCGCGGCCGGGATGGGGGCGGACGCGGCGCCGGGCGACATGCCGGGCGACATGCCGGACGACGGCGACGGAGCGGCCGGTGTCGAGGCGGAGGAAGACGACGCCGAGGAACTGGAAGTCGTCGAAGCGGACTACGAGATCGTCGAGGAGTCCGACGACAAGTAGCCCCCCGCCGGCGACGCCTCACCGCGCGACCCGGGAGCCCGGCCTGCGGGCAACCCCGGGTCGCGTGCCGTTCATCCCATGGTTCGGCGTTCGGGGGTGACGGACCCGGTCCGGTCACCGTCATTGGAGCGTGAGTTGGAGGAACGCCGGTTTCGTTTGCTATATTCGTGCTGCGGGCGTGGAGTCGCGGCCGGATGAGGAGATAGAGAGATGAGCGAATCGTTGCGTACTCGACTGAATCTGCTGATCGCCACGGCGATCGCGTTCGCGTTCGGGGTGGGACTGGCGTCGGTTCTGGATCTGACGCCGTTTTCGATCGCGGCGGACACGGACCGGGATGCGGGGTGGGTAGTCGGCGCCCCCTCGGGCGCCGGGATGACGATGGAGAACGGCTTCGCCGATGTGACGGAGCGCGTGGCTCCCGCCGTCGTAACGATCTACCTGACGGCGGAACGGGAGGTGACCGAGGGTCGGTTCCCGCCCGGGTTCGAGCCGCCCCCGGGCTTTGAATTCCCGCCCGGCTTCGAGTTTCCGCCCGGCTTCGAACCGCCCGCCGGGGACGAACCCTCCGCCGAGGATGAGTCGCCCGGGGCCGACCCGCCGACGCGAAGGGATTCGTGGAGCGGATCCGGGTTCATCGTCTCCGAGGACGGTTACGTGGTGACGAACAACCACGTCGTCGCGGGCGCCGAGCGCATCGACATCGAACTCCACGACGGGCGGGTGCTCGAAGACGTGGAACTCGTCGGACGCGATCCGCAGACCGACGTCGCGCTGCTCAGGCTCGAGGCGGACGACGTTGCCGTCCTGCCGATCGGCTCCAGTGACGCGACAGCGGTCGGTGAGTGGGTACTCGCGATCGGGAGTCCCGGTTTCCGCACCGTGTCGGGGTCGGGGCCGCTGTTGTCGTCCGTCACGGCGGGGATCGTCTCCGCCAAGGGACGCAACATCCGCATCCTTCAGAACCGCTCGCCCCTCGCGATCGAGGACTTCATCCAGACGGACGCGGTCATCAACCGGGGCAACTCGGGGGGGCCGCTCGTGAATGCCGCCGGGGAGGTGATCGGGATCAACACCGCGATCCTCTCGACAACCGGAAACTACCAGGGGTACGGCTTCGCGGTCCCCATCGAACTGGCGCGTGAAGTCGTGGACGACCTGATCGAGTTCGGAGAGGTCCGGCGGGCGCTGATCGGCGTGTCGATCACCGATGTCGACGCAGCGGACGCCGCGTTCTACGGACTCGATCGGGTCGGGGGGGCGAAAATCCAGACTTTCTCCTTCGACGACAGCCCCGCGCGGCTGGCCGGACTGGAAGGCGGAGATGTCATCGTCGGCGTGGCGGGGCAACCCGTCTCCGGCGTGTCGGAACTGCAGCGGCGGATCCGCGCCTTCGAGCCGGGGGAGACGGTGGAACTGGATGTCGTGCGCCGCGCCACGCTGGAGCGCGACCGGGCGCAGGTCCGTCTCATCTCGGCGGAGGACGACTCCCCTCCCCAGGTCGCGTCACGTCCCGAGATGCCCGAACCGACGGGTGACGTCCTCGGTCTCGAGGTCCGGGACGACGCGGGTCTGCCAGCGCGCGAACATGCGCGCTACGGGATCGACCCCGGGTTCACGGGCGTCGTCGTCGTCGATGCCGATTCGCGGGGCGCGGTAGGTCGGGCAGGCATCGCTCCCGAGGGCGCGCTGATCGTCGACATCAACGGCGAGGAGGTCCGCACGGCGGGCGACTACGAGCGCATCATCTCCGGATTCGAGTCCGGCGATGCCGTCAGCCTCCAGTTCAGCTTTCGCACGCGCGATGGGGGGTGGCAGAACGTGTTCCGGAGCGTCGTGATCCCGGAACGCTGATCCGCGGGACGCCGGCGGAGCGGGGGTTCCTGCTTGCCCCCGTTCCAGCCGGTGCCGAGATTCCCGGCCAATCCGGCGCCGCGTTCGACCTGGCGGAGTCGCGCGAAAGTGGCGGAATTGGCAGACGCGCCAGCCTTAGGAGCTGGTGGCCCTTGGCCGTGGGGGTTCGAGTCCCCCCTTTCGCACTCCTTTCGCACTTCGTGCCGTAAATCGTGTGCAGACACGAGCGGGAGCCATACCGACCTTGAGCGCAGCCGACTCACAAGCCGCCGCGACGGATCCGTTCGACGTCGCGATCAAGCAGGAGAACGATTACCTGCGCCGCCTCGACGTGTCCGTGGACCCCGCGCAGGTGGCGGCAACGCGTCGCCGGGAAGCCGCCAGGATCCGGAAGACGACCCGCATCAAGGGATTCCGGAAGGGGAAGGTCCCGGTGCGGATCGTCGAGGAACGCTACGGTCCCCTCATCGACGAACGGACGGTCGATGCGCTCGTCAACCGGGCGTTTCGGGACGCCGTGCAGCGGCACGACCTCTCCACGATCGGGGAACCCGTGGTCAGCGAACTCGATTACCAGCCGGGGGAGCGGCTCTCGTTCCGCATCGACGTGGAAGTGATGCCGGCCATCGAGCTTGCGCGGACCGGAGGGTTCCGGATCAAGCGGCGCGAGGTGGCGGTCGAGGATGCGGACGTCGACGAGGTCATCGAGAACATCCGGAAGGAAAACGCGGTGCTCCAGCCCGTGGACCGGGCGCCGCGGAACGGCGACGTCGTCGCCGTGGCGATCAGGGAACACGACGGAGATGACGGCGCGGAGAAACCGTATCGGTTCGAGTTGGGCGCGGGCTACGCGATTCCGGATGTCGAAAACGCGATCCTCGCGCTGGCGCCCGGCGAGGAAGGCACGTTCACCGTCTCCTACCCGGATGACTTCGGGGCCGAGGAACTCGCGGGAACCACCCGGTCGCTGCAGATCCGCCTCGACGACGTCCGTGCCAGCGAGCTGCCGGACCTTACGGACGAGTTCGCGAGCGAGATCGGGAGTTTCGGGACGCTGGGAGAACTTCGCGAAGCGGTGGGAAAGGAACTCCAGGCGCGGGGTGAACGTCAGGCGGACGAGGAGGTCGGAGAACGACTCCTCGACGCGGTGATCGAAGCCAACGCCTTCGAGGTGCCGCCGAGTCTCACGTCGCGTTATCTTGACCGGGTGATCGACGCCCCCGAGGGAGCGGATCCCGAGCAGGTCGAGGAGGCCCGCAAGTCCGTGGCCCCTCAGGTGGAGCGTCAGATCAAGCGGGATCTGGTGCTCGAGCGACTCATCGAGGACCAGGGGCTCGATCTGTCGAGCGAGGAATTCGACGAGCGCCTGTCGGAACTGGGGAAGGCGCGGGGCAAGAGCCTGGTGGAGGTACGCCGGGAGCTCGCAAGGGAGAAGCAGCTCGACCCGCTCCGCCGCCGTTTTGCCATCGACAAGGCGTTCCGGTTTCTGATCGACGGCTCGGACGTGAGCTGATGGGCTTCGCAAACTACGTGAGGGACTGATTTGAGCACGATATTTGCACCGTACGTCATCGAACGGTCGAGCCGCGGGGAACGCACGTACGACATCTTCTCGCGTCTCCTCATGGACCGGATCGTCTTCCTCGGGGCTCCAATCAACGACGATGTGGCGAACGTGGTGATCGCCCAGTTGCTCTTCCTGGAGGCGGACAACCCGGAGCGCGAGATCAACATCTACATCAACTCGCCGGGGGGAAGCGTCCAGGCGGGTCTCGCGATCTACGACACGATGCAGTTCCTGAACGCCCCGGTGGCGACGATGTGCATGGGGATGGCTGCGTCGATGGGAGCGTTCCTGCTCGCCGCCGGCACGCCCGGCAGGCGGCGCTCGCTGCCGAACGCGCGGATCATGATCCACCAGCCTTCCGGCGGCTCCTACGGGACGGCGGCGGACATCGAGATCCAGGCGAAGGAAATCCTGAACGCCCGCGAGCGGCTGAACGGGATTCTCGCCGAACACACCGGGCAGGACCTCGATCGGATCGCGGAGGATGTCGACCGCGACCGCTTCATGTCCCCGGAGGAAGCGCGGGACTACGGGCTCATCGACCTGGTGGTCGCGCGCGAGGCGGAGGTCGACGGCAAGAACGGCCGACCCGGCCCTGCCGTAACAAAGTAGCGCCGGGCAAACCCGAGGGACCGAGGGGAGGCGACGATGCCGAGCGACAAGCACCTGCGTTGCTCCTTCTGCGGCAAGTCCAAGGACGCCGTCCAGAAGTTCATCTCCGGACCCAACGTCTATATCTGCAACGAGTGCATCTCGCTCTGTAACGAGATTCTCGCCGAGGAAGAAGAACGCGAACAGGGCGGGCGCTTCACGGAGATCCCGACGCCATCGGAGATCAAGGCGACGCTCGACGAGTACGTGATCGGGCAGGAGATGGCGAAGAAGACGCTCTCGGTCGCGGTCTACAATCACTACAAGCGGATCAACCACCGCAGTCTCGTCGACGACGTCGAGATCGAGAAGTCGAACATCCTGCTGCTCGGTCCCACCGGGGTGGGCAAGACGCTGCTCGCGCAGACGCTGGCGCGGATTCTCCAGGTCCCGTTCACGATCGCGGACGCGACGACGCTCACCGAGGCGGGGTATGTGGGGGAGGATGTCGAGAACATCCTCGTCCGGCTCCTGCAGGCGGGCGAATACAACGTGGCGGAGTGCGAGCGCGGCATCGTCTACATCGACGAGATCGACAAGATCGCCCGCAAGTCGGACAACCCGTCGATCACGCGCGACGTCTCCGGCGAGGGCGTCCAGCAGGCGCTGCTCAAGATCCTCGAGGGGACGGTGGCATCCGTGCCGCCGCAGGGCGGGCGCAAGCACCCGCAGCAGGAGTACATCCAGATCGACACGCGGAATATCCTCTTCATCTGCGGCGGCGCCTTCGACGGGCTCGAGGAGATCATCCAGGAACGGCAGGGGCGCCGGCAGATCGGCTTCCGCGATGACTTCATCGAGGAAAGCGTGGGGCCGAACGACGAGGACAACCTCCTCGCCTGCGTCGAACCCGAGGACATGCTTCGCTACGGGCTCATCCCCGAACTCGTCGGCCGGCTGCCGGTGCTCGTTGCGCTGCACGACCTCGACGAGGACGCGCTGGTGGAGATCCTGCAGCGTCCGAAGAACGCGCTGCTCAAGCAGTACACGAAGATGTTCGAACTCGAGGGCGTGGGCCTCACGCTCGACCCGGAGGCGCTGCGCGCCATCGCCCGCAAGACGATCGACCGCGGGACGGGCGCCCGCGGACTGAGGGCCGTGATGGAATCCATCATGCTCGACGTGATGTTCGACCTGCCGGGGCGCATGGACATCCGCGAGGTCGTCGTGACGCGCGAAACGGTCGAGGAGAGCAACCAGCCACTCCTCATCCTCGAGCCCGAGGCCAAGCGCAGGGAGGCGTAGCCCCGTGCCGGCGGCGGACGGGGGCGTCGCGTGGGTCAGGACCGTCGAGTTCGTCGGCGCGGTCGGCGCGGCCGGCCAGAAACCGCCGCGCGACCTCCCTCAGATCGCCATCGCCGGGCGCTCGAACGTCGGCAAGTCCTCGTTGCTCAACCGGCTGGTGGGGCGGAAGAGCCTCGCCCGCACCTCGAAGCAGCCCGGGCGCACGCGCGAGATCAACTTCTTCCTGGTCGACGACCGCTATATGCTCGTCGATCTTCCCGGATACGGGTTCGCGAAGGCGCCGAAGACCGTGCGGGAGAAGTGGGGCCGGCTGATCGACGGATATCTGCGCCGGACGCCGAAGCTACTCGGGCTCGTGCTGCTCGTGGACGCACGCCGCGGACTCACGGACGACGACGAGCGGATGGTCGAGTTCCTGGGATCGACGGGGACGCCGACGCTGTTCGCGCTCACGAAGACGGACAAGCTGAACCGGTCCGGGCGTCGGCGGGCGATGGTCAAGCTGCGCGCAGCGCTCGAACTCGATGCGGATCAGCTCGTCGAGACGTCCGCGCGCACCGGCGCCGGCGTCGATACCCTGCGGGAGAGCGTCGCCGCCCTCCTCGCCGAAGCGGAGACCGGCTAGCCGATCCGACTCGTCGCCCGGCGCACGACGGATATCGAGGCCGCGGGACGGGCGGAGGGGAGACGCGATGAGAACGTTCGTCATCGGACTGCTCGGGCTCTTTCGGCGCCTGTCGCTCGCGGCGCAGACGCTGCGGCGCCGGACGCCGGGGGATGCCGCCGCGCAACGCGTCGTCAGCGGCAAGGCGTGGGACGAATTCTGTGACACGCTGAAGGCGGCAGGGGCCGCGCTGACCTTCCCCGGCGCGCCCCGCGATCCGTTCAACCAGGCGGAGGGATATCGGTATCTGAGCCGTCTGGCCCGCGGGGGACTCATGGCCTTCGTGGAACACGCCGACCCGCGGGCGCCCGTGCTGCACCGCGTGGCCCACGAGACGGTGAAGCTGGGGAGCGACAACCCCGACAACTACTATCAGACGGCCGCGATTCACGGCGACCTGGAGTACCGGATCTCCGGGCGGCGCAACACCGTGACCTACCTGAGCTTCGGCACGCAGGCCGGCCACTACGGGCAGAGCGGGGGGCTGCCCCCCACCGGCCATGTCGAGGCCGGCGAGATCGAGATCGGCGAGGACGGGACCTTCGAACTCATCGTCAGCAGTCGGCGCCGCGACGGGAACTGGCTGCCGATGACGGCCGAGAGCCGCACGCTGATCGTGCGCCAGACCTTCCTGGACCGGGAGTCCGAGACGCCGGCCGAACTTCACATCGAGCGCATCGGGTGCGCCGAGGACGAGAGGCAACCCCGCCCGCTCACGCCGGAGCAGCTCGACGAGGGACTGAAGTCCGCCGGCACACTGGTGGCGGGCGCGGCCATGCTGTTCGCGAACTGGGCGCGGGGCTTCCGGAGACACTCGAACACGCTGCCCATGTTCGATCCGGACGTGTCGCTTCAGGCGGGCGGCGACCCGAACATCGTCTACTACCACAGCCACTGGGCCATAGCCGACGACGAAGCGCTCCTCATCGAAGCGATGCCGCCCGAGTGCGAGCACTGGAACTTTCAACTGAACAACTACTGGATGGAGTCGCTGGACTACCGCTATCACACCATCCACACGAACAAGCACCTCGCGCACCATCAAGAAGATGGTTCCATCTGCCTTGTCGTCGCGCATGAGGATCCCGGGCTCCCGAACTGGCTGGAGACGGCGGGTCACACGTCGGGGACGATGTGTTTTCGCTGGGTGAGGGCGAAGGAGCATCCGCAGCCGCGAACGCGGCTCGTGAAGCTCTCGGAACTGCGCGGACTCCGCGAGGCGTAGGCGAGGCGGACGACCGCCCGATGCGGACCTCGACGGAGTACCGCAGGCCGCACCGCCCCCTGGCCGTTTCCCTCTTCAACCGGGCGGCGCGCGCGGCCCGGAGGCTCGGCCTCGGCGCTCCCCTCGGCGGCCCCCTCGACGTCGGCCGCATGATCGCCGCCGCGAGGCGAAGGACGGGACTCTCCGACTTCGGCGACGAGTGGTTCCTGGAACCCCTCGAGATGCTCGTCGAATCGATCAATACGGAGGCTCGGCTGACGCCACTCGGCGTGACGATCCAGCGCGCACGGATCGTGTCGGCCCTGGCGGTCCGGCTGCGCGCGGAGAAGTTGCTCGGGGAACACCCGGAGATTCTCGACGTGGATCCTGGGCGAATCCTCCTCATCGCGGGCCTGCAGCGCACCGCGACGACGACGCTGCACCGGTTGCTTGCCGCGGACCCGGGCATTCGCGCCCTGCGCGCGTGGGAAGTCCTCAGCCCCGTGCCTCTCGAGGACGAAGGGCCGGGGGCGCCGCGGCGGCGCATGCGGCAGGCGAAGCGCGCCGCGCGGGCGATCGGGTTTTTGGCGCCCGATTTCCGCGCCGTCCACCCCATGGCCTGGGATGCGCCGGAGGAGGACGTCCTGCTGCTCGACCTCTCTTTCATGAGCCAGGCGCCGGAAGCGGCGATGCACGTGCCGAGCTACTCACGCTGGCTTGAAGCCCGGGACCACACAAGGTGCTACGCGTACCTGCGCACGATGCTGAAGATCCTGCACTGGCAACGGCCGGGCGACCGCTGGGTGCTGAAGTCGCCGCATCACATGGAGTATTTGGACGTCATCCTCGACGTCTTTCCCGACGTGCGCATCATCCAGACCCATCGCGACCCGAAGAAGTCGGTGCCATCGTTCTGCAGCATGGTGGCGCACGGGCGCGGCATCTTCAGCGACGATGTGGATCCGGGGGAGATCGGGGCGCACTGGATGAGGAAGATCCGCCGGATGATGGCGCGCTCCATGGGCGTGCGACGAAGCGCCGACGACGGCGTGTTCATCGATGTATCGTTCTACGACCTGATCGCGGACCCGCTCGGCGAGTTGCGCCGGATCTACGGAGCCGCGGGGATCGACTTCACGGAGGAAGCCGCGGACGCCGCGAGAAACGTCTCCGAACGAAGCGGGGGGGACGGCCACGGGAGGCACGTCTACTCGCCGGCCAGCTTCGGTCTCGACGACGAGACGATTGATGGATACTCCGCCGCCTACCGGCGCGAGTACCGGATCCCGGACGAGGCCGTCACGTGAAGTACAACCGGAAGTTGAGGGCCTTCGCCAGCGGGGTCGTCGATCGTTTCGTCCAGCGCCCCACGCTGAGCCCGGTCCCGGAGCGCGTCCGCCTCGACGGAAAGGTCTGCCTGGTCACGGGGGCCAACCGGGGGCTGGGGAGGGCCGTGGCGGTCGACCTGGCGAAACGCGGCGCCGAAGTGCTCATGGCCTGCCGCGGTGGACATCCCGAAGCGGGTGAAGACGTCAGGCGGCTCGCGGGTTCCGACACGGTCGACATGCTTCGCGTCGATCTCGCCGACTTCGACTCCGTACACGCGCTCTGCGACCGGCTCCGGCGCGAGCGCCGCAGGGTGGACGTCCTCGTCCTCAACGCCGGCGTGATGCCGGCGAAGGCACGCAGGTCGGCCCAGGGCTACGAGTTGATGTTCGCGGTTCATTTCCTGGCCAACCGCGTACTCGTCGACCGACTCCTGGCGGACGGCATCGTCCGGCCGGGCGACCGCAATGGAGAGATCCCCAGAATCGTCTTCATCGTGTCCGAAACGCATCGAGCCGCCGATTTGATCGACTTCGACGACTTCGGCGCCTTTGCCGACTACGGGCTGAAGGACGGGCTGAAGTACTATGCGCTGAGCAAGCTGCACCTGTGCACCTATGCGCAGGAGCTGTCGCGCCGGCTGAACCCGGGGGGAGAAGTGCGGATCGCCGTGAACTCGCTGTGCCCGGGAGCGGTCGACTCCGACCTGATGCGGGAGGCGCCGTGGTGGCTGAAGCCCCTGCTCCACCCGGCGAAACGCCTGCTCTTCGCGGCGCCGCACAGGGCGGTGGCGCCCGTGACCCATGCCTGCTGCGCGGAGGACATGGGTCGGCGCAGCGGAGTCTATCTGCACCTGATGCGGGAGAAGGAGATGTCCGCGCCGGCCATGAACGCCGCCGCCGGCGCGCGCCTGTGGCGGGAGAGCGAGGCGCTACTGGCACGACACCCGAGAACCGGCGAGGAGGGTGCGCGCGGGTTCGCCACGGGTGAAGCGGAGTGAAATCACAGCGGAGGGGCGTCGCCTGGTTCGTCGCCTGGTTCAAGGGACACGTGCGCTCGGAACCGGTGGAAATCGACGCGCCCATCGAACGGGCGTGGGACATCCTCACCGACTTCGAGCGCTACGGCGAATGGAACCCTTTCACGCCTTCGGTCGCCACGGATTTCGAGATCGGCTCGCCGGTCAAACTGTACGTCAGAATGGGACCCTGGAGGCTGAAGCAGGTCGAACGGATCGAGGCCGTCGATCCGCCGCACCTCATCGCCTGGAGCACGACGATGGGCCACCGTTTCCTGATCTCGGCCCTGCGGGAGCAGCGTCTTGAAGTCATCGGCGAGGGCCGCTGCCGGTATCGGACGTCGGACGATTTCTCCGGCCTCCTCATCCCGCTCGTGATGCTGCTCTTCGGCGGGTTCGTGCGCCGCGGCTTCAACGATGTCGCCCGAGGGCTGAAAGCCCACGCGGAAGCCGGTTCGACGGAGTGACGAGGCCCGCGGGCGGCTAGTCGTCGATGCCGTACTTCCGGATCTTGCGGTAGATCGTGCGTTCGCCGATGCCGAGCGCCTCCGCGGCCCTGCGGCGGTTGCCCCCGGCCTGGCGGAGCACCGCGATGATCGCCGCGCGCTCGATCTCGTCCATCGTCATCCCCGGCCGGATCGCGATCGTGTCCGCATCCTCCGGGACGGGGCTGTCCTCCGGCTCGGAGCTGTCCTCCGGCTCGGGACTGTCCCCCGCCGGCGAGGCGACTCCGGCTGGGGTGGCGTCGATCGCGTCGGTCGCGTCGGTGATGTCGATCTCGATCGCGTCCTCGATGTCCTCCCCCGCCTCGCGCCGGGAGGGGGCCGGAGGGAGTCGGCGAGCGCCCAGCCGGTAGGCCTCGAACTCCCGCTTGAGATCGTCGATGTCCACCTTGAGATCGACGAGGGTGCGGAAGACGAACGCGAGTTGCGGTGAACTCGGGACGGCGCCGGCGCCCGCATCGACCGGAGGCGCGATGCGCGTGGGGGACGGCACGAGGCTCACGCCGCCCGACCGGATCTCGGGCGGGATGTCCTCCGGACGGATGACGGAACCGGGCGCGAGCACAACCATGGATTCGATCAGGTTGCGGAGTTCGCGGACGTTCCCCGGCCAGTCGTAGTCCAGGAGGATCTGGAGCGCTTCCGGCGCGAGTCCGCGGAACTCCCGGTCGTGCTGGCGGCTGAACTCGGAGATGAAACGGCGGATGAGGACGGGGATGTCGCGGCGCCGCTCGCGGAGCGGGGGGACGTGGACGTTGAGGACGTTGAGCCGGTAGTACAGGTCGCGGCGGAACTCGCCGGTTTCGACCGCCTGCCTGAGGTCGCGGTTCGTGGCCGCGACGACGCGCACGCTGACCTGGATCTCGTGGTCCCCGCCCACCCTCATGAAGCGGCGGCTCTCGAGGACCCTCAGGAGCCGCGTCTGGGTGGGGAGCGGCATCTCCGCGATCTCGTCGAGGAGGAGCGTGCCCCCGTCGGCGAGTTCGAACATCCCGCGGCGCAGCGAGGTCGCTCCGGTGAAGGCGCCCTTCTCGTGCCCGAACAGTTCGGATTCGAGCAGTGATTCCGGGAGGGCGGCGCAGTTCACCGCGATGAAGGCCTTGGCGCGCCGGGGGGACAGCCGGTGGAAGGCGCGCGCCACGAGTTCCTTTCCGGTGCCGCTCTCGCCCGTGAGGAGGACGGTGCTCATCACGGGGGCGATCAGGTGCACCCGCTCGAGAATCTCGCGCACGGCCTCGGTGCGCCCGATGATCCCCGTCTGGCGTTGGAGGTCGTAGCGGTCTAGATGCGCCTGCAGGACCACGCGGATCTCGTCGGGATCGACGGGAAGGGAGAGCGCCTCGTCGAGATCGAAGGACCGTGCCAGTTGCCGCCGCTGGTCCGGGTGGGCCTCCTCCGTCAGTCCGAGCACTGGAGGTCGCGGAATCTCCGCCTCGAACAGTCCGCGCATGGCGGCGGCGCGCGACTCGCCGGGCGGGCCCGTAAGGACGAGCGCGACGTCGGCCGCGCCGCCCAGCCGCCCCTCGAGTTCGCGCACGGACTCCACGAACTCGACCTCGTGTCCGTCCGCCTGCACGGCCTGCCGAACGGCGATGGCGGCGTCCACCGCGCGCCCGTCGACGAAGACGCGCGCCATCAGCCGCCGGGCGAGGCGTGCACGGTCTCGCCGCGCAGCAGATCGACCGCGTGGTCGATCACGGACTCGAGCGCGGCGAGGCCGTCGGAGACGCCGCCCGGGTTGCCGGGCAGATTGATGACGAGCGTCTCACCGCGGATTCCCGCCAGCCCGCGACCGAGTGCAGCGTACGGTGTCGACTCGGCCCCGGCGCGGCGCAGCAGCTCGGCGATCCCCGGTGCGTGGCGCTCGATGACGGTGCGCGTCGCCTCGGGCGTCACATCGCGCGCCGCGAGCCCGATACCGCCGGTCGTGAGCACGACATCGACCCCCCGTACGTCGCACCAGTGCTGGAGGCGCGGGGCGATCGCGTCGCTCTCGCACGGCACGACATCCGCGCCGGACAGCGAGTAGGCACGCCCCCGAATCCACTTCCCGATGAGGTCCCCGGAACCGTCCTCGCGCTCTCCGGCGTGCACGGCATCGGAGATGGTCATGACGGCGATCCTCGGCGCGATCCGGTGCAGCGAGCCGCGCGGATAGAAGGGCGGGCGGACGACCTCGGCCGCGATCGCCTTCCCCCGGATCATGATTTCGACCGCGTCCCCAAACCCGGCGGCGACCGGCAGGTAGGCGGTCGCGATCCCGTACCCCATGGAAGGACTCACCGTGCCGCTGCGGACGACGCCGACGGCTTCCCCCTCGAATCGGACATCGTAGCCCGGCCGGGGGAAGCCCCGCTCGAGCAGTCTCAGGAAGCGCAGTTTGCGGGTGAGGCCGGTGGCGCGCTGCGCGGCGAGGGCCTCCGCACCCACGAAGTCGCCCTTTCCGTGCTTCACGAGCCACCCGAGCCCGGCCTCGAGCGCGGTCGTCTCGTCGTCCACGTCGTTGCCGTAGAGCGCGTAGCCCATCTCGAGCCGGAGCGAGTCGCGGGCGCCCAGGCCCGTGGGAACGGCGCCGGCGGCGACGAGCGCCCGCCACGTCGGCACCGCGAACGCGTTCGGCAGGTAGAGTTCGAACCCGATCTCCCCCGTGTATCCGGTCCGGCTGATGACGCACGGCGCGCCCGCGACGTCGCCGAGCACGAACCGGTAGTACTCGATCTCGGCCAGCGGCTGGTCGGTCAGGGGCGCAAGCATCACTTCCGCCAGCGGACCCTGGAGGGCGAGGAGGGCGATCTCATCGCTCTCGTCCGTCATCTCCACGTCGAACCCCTGCGTGAGCCCGCCCAGGTGCGCCCAGTCCTTGGCCATGTTGGCCGCATTCACGACGAGCCGATAATCGGCCTCGCCCATGCAGTAGACGATGAGGTCGTCGATGACGCCGCCGGTCTCGTGACACATGGCGCTGTACTGGGCGTCTCCCGGCTCCAGGCGCGAGGGGTCGTTCGTCGTCGCGTAAGCCACGAACGCCCGCGCGTCCGCGCCGCGAACCCGGAACTCTCCCATGTGGGAGACGTCGAACAGGCCCGCCTTCTCGCGCACGGCATGGTGTTCGGCCCTGATGCCGGTCGGATACTGAACGGGCATCGCGTAGCCGGCGAACGGCACGATCTTCCCGCCCAGCCGGACGTGTTCTTCGAACAGCGGGGTCTCTTTCAGGTCCTTCACGAGGCCGCTCCCATGAGCATGGTAAGGATCGCCTTCTGCGAGTGGAGCCGGTTCTCCGCCTCGTCCCACACGCGCGACGCGGGCCCGTCGATGACTTCGGCGCCGACTTCCTCGCCGCGGTGCGCGGGCAGGCAGTGGAGAAAGATCGCATCGTCGGCGGCGCGGGCCATGATCTCCGCGCCCACATGGTATCCCTCGAAGGCCCGCGCGCGTTCCGCGGCTTCTTCCTCCTGTCCCATCGAGGCCCAGACGTCCGTCGTCACGACGTGCGCCCCCTCGGCCGCCTCCGCGGGCGCCCGGAAGAGATCCACCTGCGTCGCGCGACCCGCGGCGGCGAGGGTCGCGGGGTCCGGATCGTAGCCTTCAGGGCAGGCGAGACGGAGCCGAAAGCCGAGTTTCGCCGCCGCGTTCAGCCACGAGTTCGCGACGTTGTTGCCGTCGCCGATCCAGGCGACGGTCCGCCCCGAGAGGTCGGGGCCGAGCTCGGCGCGCGCGGTCTGCAGATCCGCCAGGATCTGGCAGGGGTGCAGCAGGTCCGTGAGCCCGTTGATGACGGGAATGGAACCGTGTTCGGCCAGCGCCTCGACATCGGACTGCGCGAACGTCCGGATCATGATCCCGTGCACGAAGCCCGACAGCACCCGGGCCGTATCGGAGAGCGGCTCCCCGCGGCCGATCTGGATGTCGCGCGCGGACAGGAAGAGCGCCTGCCCGCCCAGTTGGTGCGTCCCCACCTGGAAGGACACCCGGGTGCGGGTCGAACTCTTGGTGAAGATCATGGCGAGCGTCTTCCCGGCGAGGGGACGGCCCGCCGCGTCGGGGTCGGCCTTGAGGCGGTCGGCGAGATCGAGGGCCTCGCGCAACCGCTCGGGCGACCAGTCGGCGATGGAGAGAAAGTGTCGGGTCCGGTCCATGGCTTCGTGAGTCCTCGGGTCTCTATCTGCAGGTTTCTACCAGGTTTCTACAGAATATACCGGCGAAGATCTTCGTCGTCCGCGATGCGCGACAGACGGTTCCGCACGAAGTCCGCGTCGACGATGATCGTCTCGTTCGCCCGCGCCTCCGGCAGATCGAAGAGGATCTTCTCGAGGAGCGTGCTGAGCACCGTATGGAGACGCCGGGCCCCGATATTCTCCGTCCTCTCGTTCACGCGGCTCGCGATGCGGGCGATCTCGCGAACGGCGCTCTCCTCGAACTCGAGCCGGGCGGACTCGGTCTCGACGAGTGCCTGGTACTGCGCGAGGAGGGCGTAGCGGGGTTCCTGGAGGATGCGCGTGAACGCCTCCGCGTCCAGACTCTCGAGTTCCACGCGGATCGGGAACCGGCCCTGGAGTTCGGGGATCAGATCCGAGGGCTTCGCGATGTGGAAAGCCCCCGCGGCGATGAACAGGATGTGGTCCGTGCGGACCATCCCGTGCCGCGTCTGGACCGTGGATCCCTCGACGATGGGCAGGAGGTCGCGCTGCACGCCCTCGCGCGAAACGTCGGGTCCGGCGGCGCCGTGCTTTCCGGCGACCTTGTCGATCTCGTCGAGGAAGACGATCCCCATGCTCTCGGTCCGGCGGAGCGCCTGCTCCGTGACCTCTTCCATGTCCACGAGATTCGCGAGTTCCTCGGAGCGCAGGATGCGGCGGGCGTCCGCCACCGTGACCCGGCGGCGGCGCGTCTTCTTCGGCAGAACCCCCTTGAGGACTTCCCCGACGTTGAAGTCGAGGCTTTCCATGCCGCCCCCCACATCCAGCATCGGGACCGTGCTCTCGCTGACCTCGACTTCGACCTCCCGCTCATCGAGCATGCCGTCGCGCAGGAGCCCGCGGAGCTTCTCCCGCGTGCGCTGTTTGCGCTGCTCGGACGGTTCGTCGGAGCGGGTCTCGGAGGCCTGCCCCGCGAGCGACACGACGAACTGCCGCTGCGCCCCGCCGCCGGAACCGGCCGCGGGCTCACCCTCCGCGACGGGAGGGAGAAGAAGGTCGAGGAGGCGCTCTTCGACGCGCCGGTCGGCGATCTCTCCGTGACGGGCCTCCTGCTCCTCGCGAACGAGCTTGATCGCGATCTCGAGGAGGTCCCGGATCATGGATTCCACATCGCGGCCGACGTAGCCCACCTCGGTGAACTTCGAGGCCTCGACCTTGATGAACGGAGCCCCCGCGAGCCGCGAGAGGCGGCGGGCGATCTCGGTCTTCCCCACGCCGGTCGGGCCGATGAGGATGATGTTGTTGGGGAGGATCTCCTCGCGCATCCCCTCGTCCACGTTCTGCCGGCGCCATCGGTTGCGGAGCGCGATCGCGACGGCCTTCTTCGCCTCGTCCTGTCCGATGATGTACTGGTCGAGTTCCTCGACGATCTGTCGGGGGGTGAGCGCCGCCGCGATACCGGGATCGCCGGGATCCGGGGCGGGGCTGATATCGGGGCGGTGCGTCACCGGCCCGCCATCGCTGGTCGTCATGGCTCGCTTCCGTTTCGGTCGCCGCTGCCCGGCAGCTCGAGCACCGTGATCTCCCGGTTCGTGTACACGCAGATCTCCGCCGCGATCTCGAGGGCCTGCCGGGCCACCTCCGCTGCAGGCAGATCCGTGCGGCGGGCGAGGGCCCGCGCGGCGGCGAGCGCGTGCGGCCCGCCGGACCCGAGCGCGAGAATGCCGTCGTCCGGCTCGATGACCTCGCCCGTGCCGGCGATAAGCAGGCTCGTCTCCCGGTCGGCGACGGCCAGCAGCGCCTCGAGCCGCCGAAGATAGCGGTCGCTCCGCCATTCCTTCGCGAGTTCCACCGCCGCGCGGGTGAGGTGGCGAGGGTAGCGTTCGAGTTGCGCCTCGAACTTTTCGAACAGCGTGAGGGCATCGGCGACGCCGCCGGCGAAGCCCGCCAGGATCCGGCCATCGCGCATCGTGCGCAGCTTGCTGGCCTTCGCCTTGACGACGGTGTCTCCCATGGTCACCTGGCCGTCGCCCGCCATCGCGACTTCCCCTCCGACTCTGACGCAGAGGATCGTCGTGGCTCGTATCATGGTTTTCATTCGCCTCCGCGTGGATGGGCCCGGGAGTGTACGCGCTTGAGGCGGTCCACGGATGTGTGCGTGTAAATCCGGGTCGTGCTCAGACTCGCGTGCCCCAGCATCTCCTTCACCGAAACGAGGTCCGCCCCGCGATCGAGGAGGTGGGTCGCGAAGGAGTGCCGCAGCGAATGCGTGGTCAGCCGGTCGCCCTCCGCGACCCGCGCGAGCTGGGCCGTCACGTCGCGCTGGATCTGCCGCCGCGAGAGGCGGGTGCCGCGAACGGAGAGGAAGGCGGCGCGGGAGGCGCTTTCCCCCCGCTTCCCGAAATAGGCGCCGAGCGCGTCCGAGGCGCGCCGCCCGAGAGGGACCACGCGCTCCTTCCCGCCCTTGCCGAGTGCACGAACCTGCCCGGTGCGGCGGTCGACGGCGGTCACGTCGAGGCCCTGCACCTCCGCCAGGCGCAGTCCGCACGAGTACAGCAGCTCGAGGAGGGCCCAGCGCCGGAGCGCCACCGCGGACCCGTCGCGCCGCGCCGCCTCGCCGGCGGAGTCCAGCAGTTCGCGGGCGTCGTCCTCGCTCAGGAAGGAGGGCAGCGTCCGGTCCCGGCGGGGGGTGCGGACGAGCCGGGCCGGGCTGGCCTCCAGACGGTCCGTGCGCTGGAGGAAGTCGAAGAAGGCGCGCACGGCGGCGAGCTTGCGGGCGATCGAGGCGCGTTTCAGCCCGCGCGACTCGAGGTCTCCCATGAAGGAACGGATGGACACGCGATGTACGTCAGCCCAGCCCCAGTCGTGCGTCCCCTCGTACGCGCTCACGAAGGCCTCGAACTGGCCGAGGTCGCGACGGTACGCGGACACGGTGTTGGGGGACAGCCGGCGCTCCGCGCGGGCGTAGCGAAGGAAGTCGTCGACCCATGCGCGCCTGGCTCGCGCTCGCGCGTCGGCGGGCGCGGACGTTTCGGTCATTTTCTCGACGACTTCTTGCGGGAGCCGCCGCGCCGCCCGCCCGCCTGCCTGGTCGCGTCGCGCTCCTTTCGCTTCCTCAGCAGATCCAGGGCCACGTCCAGCGTGACGTCGTCGGGCTCGGTTCCCTTGGGCAGCGAAGCGTTCGTCTTGCCGTGTTTCACATAGGGACCGTAGCGACCCTTGTAGATGGCGATCGGCTCGCCGTCATCCGGGTGCGCGCCGACCTCCCGCAGCGGTGTGGCGCTCGCCCGGCGGCCCCGCGTCTTGGGCGCGGAGAGCAGCTCCATGGCACGTTCGAAGGTGATGTCGAGCGGGTCGTCGTTCTCCGTCAGCGAGCGGTAGTCGGACTGGTGGACGACGTACGGCCCGTAGCGCCCGATGCCCACTTTCACCGGGTCGCCGCTCTTCGGGTGCGCGCCGAGCGGGGCAGGCATGGCGAGCAGCTTGAGCGCCGTCGCCAGCGACACGTCCTCCGGCCGCACGTTCTTCGGGAGAGAGGCGCGTTTCGGCTTCTTCCCGTCCGCCCTCTCGCCTCGCTGTACGTAGGGGCCGAACCGACCCTCCATGAGGTAGATGGTCTCGCCGGAGTCGGGGTCCTCCCCCAGCCGGTCCGGACCTTCCGCCCGCTTCCGGAGGAGGTCGATCGCCTGTTCCTCGCTGAGGTCGGCCGGGGCCACGTCGTCGGGGAGGGACGCGGTGAGCCGGTCGCCGTTGCGCTCGAGTTCGAGGAAGGGGCCGTAGCGGCCGATCCGGACGCGGGGCGTCAGATCCTGCAGCCGCACAGTCGAAGCCTCGCGCGGGTCGATGGCCGCTTCGCGCTCGGCGAGCCGCGCCTCGAGACCGTCTCCCCCGCTGTAGAACTCTCCGAGGTAGGCGCGCCAGTCCACGTTGCCGCGAGCGATGTCGTCCAGCGCCTCCTCCATCTCGGAGGTGAAGCCGGTGTCGACGAGGTTCGGGAAGTGATCCTCCAGGAGGCCGGTCACCGCGAAGGCGATGAAGGTGGGGACCAGTTGCTTGTTCTGCCGTACCGCGTACCCTCGATCGACGACGGTGGAGATGATGGCGGCGTACGTGGAGGGACGCCCGATGCCGTCCGCCTCCAGTTCCTTCACGAGCGCCGCGTCCGTGAAGCGGGGGGGCGGCTTCGTCTCGTGCTTCCGGCTCTCCAGCTTGCGGTTCTCGAGCACCTGGCCCTCCCGCATGTCGGGGAGAACGGTTTCCTGGTTCTCCAGCGCCGCGTCCGGATCATCGGAGCCTTCGACGTAGGCGCGGAAGAAGCCGGGGAACTCGATCACCTTCCCCGCGGCGCGGAAGCGCGCCTCCTCCGCATCCACCTGCACGTTCAGGTGCCGCAGACGGGCATCGGCCATCTGCGTCGCGACCGCGCGTCGCCAGATCAGTTCGTAGAGCGCCTTCTGCCGGCCGGTGAGTCCGAGTTCATCGGCCGTCCGCATGTCGGTGCCGGCGGGGCGAATCGCCTCGTGGGCCTCCTGCGCCGAGCGGGACTTCGTCTTGTAGCGCCGCGGGGCCGGGCTCAGGTATTCCTCCCCGTACCGCGTCGCGACACGGCTTCGAATCGCCGATATCGCGGCCTCGGAGAGCGTGACGGAATCGGTCCTCATGTAGGTGATGCGGCCGGCCTCGTAGAGCGCCTGGGCGATCCGCATCGTCTCCCGGGCCCCGAGGTTCAGCTTGCGGTTGGCCTCCTGCTGGAGGGTCGCGGTCGTGAACGGAGGATACGGGCTTCGCTTCGAACGCTTCTCGCGCAGGCTGACGACCGTGAAGGCCGCGTCGGCCAGCCGCGCGCGGAGCGCCTCGGCGCGTTCCCGGTCCAGCAGGACGACCTTGCGGCCGGCCTTGAGGGCGCCGGTGCGCTCGTCGAAGTCCCGGCCCGTCGCGATCGGCACCCCGTCGAGCGCGGCCAGATCGGCCGTGAAGGCGCCTCCGTCGGCGGCGAGGTGCGCGCGCAGCCGCCACCAGGCGCCGCTCCGGAAGGCGCGCCGCTCCCGTTCGCGCTCCACGAGCAGGCGGACGGCGACCGACTGCACGCGGCCCGCCGAGAGCCCGGGCTTGATCTTCTTCCACAGGAGCGGCGAGACCCGGTAGCCGACGAGCCGATCCAGAATCCTGCGCGCCTGCTGGGCCTCGATGCGGGGGAGATCGATCTCTCCCGGCTCCTTGAGCGCCTCGAGCACGGCGCTCTTCGTGATCTCGTTGAACGTGATGCGGTGGAACCGTTCCCGCAGCGCCCGCTTCCGCGCGGTCAGGGCCTCCACGATGTGGTAGGCGATCGCCTCGCCCTCACGGTCAGGGTCCGTGGCGAGAAGGATGGAGTCCGCCTTCGCCGCCGCCGCCCGCAGCTTGCGGAGAACGGGTTCCTTCCCCTCGATCGTGACGTACTCCGGCTCGAACCCCTTTTCGACGTCGACGCCGAGGCCGCTCCTGGGGAGGTCCCGGACGTGCCCGACCGATGCCTCTACGCTGAAGCCGGCCCCGAGATACGACTCCAGGGTGCGGGCCTTCGCGGGCGACTCCACGATGACGAGATTCACGGGCGGTCTCTCAACTCTCCTGTTGTCCTTCCGTTGGTCCGTCCGCCACCTGGCGGGCGGCGAAACGCCGCAGACTCTCCAGCGCTACCTCCACGACATCCTCCGGTTCCCGGCCATCCGTCTCCAGCGCCAATTCGGCCTCCGCGTAGGCGGCCTCCCGCTCCGCGAGCAGCGTGGCGAGCGCGGCCGCGGGGTCGGGTCCGGCCAGCAGCGGCCGGGTCTCGGCGCCCTTCCCGGAGAGGCGATGGATCGCGGTCTCGGGGCGCACGCGCAACCAGACGCGCACCCGGCCGCCGGACGCGCGGTCGATGTCCCGGCGCGCCATCCACCCGCCCCCGGTCGCGACGACCACGTCTTTTTTCCGTGCCACGCGGGCGGCGGCGGCGGCCTCGAGCCTCCGGAACTCGCCCTCCCCGCGGCGACGGAACATCCGGGAGATCGACTCGCCGGCCCGCGCTTCGATCTCGCGGTCCAGGTCGACGAACCGATACCCCAGACGCCGCGCGAGGATCGGGCCCATGGTGCTCTTCCCCGACCCGGAGAGACCGACGAGCCAGATCCTTCGGGGCATACTCGCCACGTCACTCCGCGTCCCCGATCCGCGCGAGGTAGCTCTCCACGTTTGACCGCATCTCGGCGAGGCTGTCGCCGCCGAACTTCTCGACCCAGGCGTCCGCCAGCACGAGCGCCATCATCGCTTCTCCGACGATCCCGGCCGCCGGCACCGCGCACACGTCGCTGCGCTCACGGATCGCCTTGGCCGGCTCTCCGGTCCGGGTATCCACGCTGTCCAGGGGGCGGCGCAGCGAACTGAGCGGCTTCATCGCCACGCGAGCCACGATATCGCCTCCCGTCGTCATACCGCCTTCGAGGCCGCCCGCGTTGTTCCGCCGCCGCCTGTAGCCCCCGCTCTCGCGGCGCGCCGGGTCCCGTTCGATCTCATCGTGGACGTCGGACCCCCGGCGACGCGCGGCTTCGAACCCCATCCCGATCTCGACGCCCTTCATCGCGTGGATCGACATCATCGCGCCGCCGATGCGCCCGCCGAGGCGGGTCTCCCACGTGACATGGCTCCCGAGGCCCACGGGCACGCCGCGCGCGACGACCTCGAACACGCCGCCCAGCGAATCGCCGGCGCGGCGGGCCGCATCGATCGCCTCGACCATCGCGGCCGTCGCGTCGGGGTCGATGCAGCGCACGGGCGAGGCGTCGGCGACGGAGAGAAGATCCTCCGGCAGCGGCAGCCGCGGCGGCGCTTCCACCGGACCGATCGACACCACGTGACTCTCGACGCGCACGCCGAACTCGCCCAGCAGCCGCTTGGCGACGGCCCCGGCGGCGACGCGCGCGGCCGTCTCGCGCGCGCTCGCCCGCTCGAGGATGTCGCGCGCGTCCTGCCTGCCGTACTTGAGCATGCCCGCGAGGTCGGCGTGTCCCGGCCGCGGCAGGTACACCCGGCGCAGGAGTTCGTCGTCCTCCACATCCGGCGCCTCGACCGCCATCGCCGCGCCCCAGTTCCTGAAGTCGCGGTTGGGAATCCGGACGGCGACCGGAGCCCCGAGCGTCTCCCCGAGGCGCACGCCGCCGAAGATCTCGCCCACATCCTTCTCGATCTTCATGCGGCCTCCGCGGCCGTGCCCGCCCTGCCGGCGCGCGAGTTCCCAGGCGACATCGTCGGGCTCGAGCGCCAATCCGGCGGGGATTCCCTCCAGCACGGCGACCACGGCGGGGCCGTGCGTTTCGCCCGCCGTGGTCAACCTCAGACATCTCAGCATTCAGTCCTCATCGCGCCTCATCGCGCCTCATCGTGCCTCACCGCGTGAAACACCGCGTGGATCTCTCTTCGTCGAACGGCCGTTCCAACGGCGGGAAAAGGATGCCCCGAGGGCGGGACCCGCAACCTGCCGTGCCCCTATCGTCCCTCGGGCCCGCGATGGATGATGTGTGGCGTGACGAGGATGATGAGGTCCTGCTTCACCTCCCGCTCCTTGGAACTCCGAAACAGATTTCCGATCAGCGGGAGATTCATCAGCCCGGGAATCCCGCTGCGGCTCCGGGTCACCTCGCTGAGTGTCAGTCCGCCGATCACGGCGGTCTCGCCGTCATCGAGCAGCAATGTCGTCTCGCCGATCTGTTTCTCGAACACGAAGCCCACATCCGAGAGCCCGAGCTTCAGGCCGGACCGTTCGGCCATCAGCTCCAGCCGGATCTGGTTGTTGTTCGTCACGTGCGGAACGACGTCGAGAATAATCCCGGTGTCCTCGAAGTCGACGTTGACGCGTGCGGATTCGGTCTGGGCTCCCGGCTCCAGGACCCGTATGGGGGTGCGCTCGCCAACCTGGATTCTTGCGTGCGCGTGATCCACGACCCGGATCGAGGGCGCCGCCTGCACGTCCGACAACTGGTGAGATTCCAGCGCTTCGAGGAACGAGAAGAGGGAGAACTCGCCGAACGCCACGGCCGTCAGGATCTGGAGGGCGGGCCCGATCGGGCGGTCATTCGCGTTCGCCAGCGCGGCGACCGCCGAACCTCCCAGACTCACGATCGTTTCGTTCGTCCGCCTGACGAACCCCTGATCGACGGTCCCATCGCCGTCCACATCGACGAGTTGAGGCGGCGCGTCAGGGTCGGGCACCGCGATGAGGTCGTTGAGGCCCTGTTCCACGACGCCGCCGCTCCGGTCCTTGAGGTCGTATACGATCCCCAGTTGCTGTACGTCCGTCCGGTCCACGAACACGATCTTCGCCTCGATCGCGACCTGGGGGAGACGCCGGTCCAGCATGGCGATGATCGTGTCCATCCGCGCGACGACGGACGGTGCGTCCGTCACGATGACGGTGTTGCTGCCGGAGAACGACACGACCTGGCCGCGGTCGGGCGTGGCCAGATGCCGGAGCGTTTCCGCCACCGAATCGGCCCTCGCGTAGTTGACCCGGATCACGCGCGTTTCGCTCAGCAATTGATCCCGCGCCTGCAGGTTCTCCAGCCAGTCGACGACGATGATCCCGCTCTCGGTCCGGTGCCAGCCGAGGTTCTGGGCCGACAGGATCGCGTTCAGCGCCACGTCCCACGACTGGTCGCGGATGTCGACACCTCGAACGACGACAGACGCGACCTCCCCGTTCGGGACGACCGAGATGTCCGCAAACTCCGAGAAACCGGCGAGAACATCGAGCATGCTGGCACTGTCGTACACCACCGAGATGCGCGGCTCGGTCTCCTGCACGACAGGCAACGGCCCGGAAGCCACCCGAACATCCGTCTCGGAAGCCCCCGCAACGTCCGTCGTGGACCAGGGAGAGAAAGGCGGGCCGGGGTTCTGGAAGGTCACGCGAATCATGCCGGAGTCCGCGGTCACGCGGTAGGCGGTTTCCCGCTCGAGGTCGAATACGAGCCGCGCCGTCTCGGGCCGGAACTGGGTTGAACGCATGCCGAGAACTCCGCCGCGGTCGATCCGGTCGTAGCGACGGCGCACCGGTCCGAGGTTCGCGCCCGTTACGTCCAGAAGCAGCCGCGGAGGATTGTTCAGCATCATGTGGCGGGGCGTGGCCGGTCCGCCGACGACCACGGTGATTTCGGTGTCCGTCCCCTCCGACGCGATCGTCACTTCCCGCATGTCGGCTGCGGGCGCCGCCGCAACCGCTGCGGCGAAGGCGAGAATGGTCCGGGAGATCATGCTCCTGGCCCCCGGTCGCGCCGCACCCGCAGCGTCTCCCGACGGCTGACCCCGAAGCTCGTGATCACGAAATCCACCTCGTCCGTGCGAATCTGTACGATGCGGGCGGCGCCGACGTCGTCACGTTCGCGGGCACGGTATCGCCGGCCGGTCGCTCGATCGGTCAGGATCGCCACGCTTCCGGATTGGGGGGTGTACAGCACGCCGACCAGCGTAAGGTCGCCGAAACGCGGCCCCGCCCCCGTGTCGAGGTGAAGCGGCTGGAACGGGTCGCGTCGGTCGAAGGCGGGGTAGGTGAAGACCTCCCGCTCGTAGATCGGCCGCCGCGTCTGTGCCGCGACGTCCCATGGCTCGGCCTGGAACGTCGCGGCGAGCACTACGATGATGATCAGGCGGTTCATCTTTCCTCCGGCGAAGCGCTGTCCTCGGGCGGAAGCACGAACGTCTCGAGGCTGAAGCGGGCGTGAACGAGTTGCCGTCCCGAATCGGCGATCCGGGAGGGTACGATCTCCTCGACCTCGGGTCGGACGAGGCGGGCGAAGCCGGCGATTCGCGTCAGGAGCGTCCCAACATCGTGGTATGCTCCCTCGATCTGAAGCGCCCACCGTTGCCGCACGAAGTACCCGGTGGAGTCGGCCACGGGATCGGCGGGCAAGGCGTGGACGAGTTCGAGACCGAGCGACTGCGTTTCGGCCGCGATGGCTTCATAGATGGCCTCGACTTCCCCCTCTCGCGGAATAAGCCGCTTCAACACCCCGAGTTGTCGTTCGCCGAGCACGAGATCCTCGCGCACCGCATCCAGGTTGCCCTCGCCGAGCTCGGCGAGGGCGTGGGTGCGTTCGGCCCGCTCAACCCGCTCCGCCAACTCGGCCAACTCCACCCGGCGGGGGTTCCAGAAGCGCAGATGGAAGACCGTACCGCAGCCCAGCAGGAGTATGAACGCGAGCATCCGGTACCGGGAGCGCGGATCCCGGGGCAGCACGGTCACGAGGGTTCGACCCGCCACGCGGCGGACGCGTGGGCAAACCGAAGCACGAGGGTGAAGGCCTGCCGGGAGACCTGATCCGGATCGGATGCCTGCTGCTGGCTGCCGACGATCTTCACGTCGGCGATATAGTCCGAGGTCCCCAGGTCACGGACGAACTCCGTGATCGCGAGCGGATTGCCCGCAACCCCCTCGAGTTCGACCGAAAGGTCGGGTGGAGGCGAAAGTTGACGAAGGGAAGTCAGCCAGGCCGGGGGCGGGAGGGCGCGGCTGATTTCGTCCATCAGGTGCGGCCACGCGAACCGGTCGCGGTCCAGTTGTTCGACCAGGGCGACGCGCTCTCGAATCTCGCGAGACCTTTCCGCCAAGCTGTCGCTCGCGGCCCGGAGCTCGGCGAGCCGCGCCGAGTCCGCCACGACCGCTTCAAGCCGCACCCCGAGTGCTAGCGATTCCGTCCGTTGCGACCACCACAGCGCGGCCGCGCCCGGCGGTATCGTCAACGCCGAAATCAGCAGTGCGATACCCCACACGTCGATGCGGCGCCCGCCCTCGGCGTTTCCGTCGATCGCGAACCCTTGCCGCGCGCGCAGAGATCCGGGCAGGAGGTTGATCTCGATCAATGCCGTACCCTCGCTCCCACGCTCAGCGGCCCCGGACCGGCGGCCGAAGGGCCAGCCCGACCGAGAGCATTAGCAGCGGCGCCACCGAGTCCAGATCTGTCCGGTCCGCAACGTCGTGCGCGACCTCGATGCGTTCGAACGCACTCGCGAGGCGCGTCTCGACGCCGGTTGTTTCCGCGAGAACCTCGACCAGCCCGGACGCCGTGGCCCCTCCCCCACACAGGTATACGCGTGCAATCCCCGGTCCCGTCTCCACGAACGCTCCCGCGCGGTTGATGCCCCGTGCGATCCGGCGGACGAACTCATCAAGGTCATCCGACGCCGGAACGCCGGTGGCCAGTTCGCGGGTCAGCAGGGGCAGGCCGTTCCTGAGCAGGTGCAGGGCGGTCGCATGCGTCCCGATGTCGACGAGCACGGTCACATCCTTCATGGCCGTCGGATGGTTCGCCTCGAACGCGTTGCGAAGGGCCAGAGCTTCAACATCGACCGTTGTGGCGTTCAAGTCCGCCCGCCGCAGGAGCGCGACCCTCGTCTCGACGACATCTCGCTTCGCCGCCGCGAGCAACACGGTCATCGTCGAGCCTTCGCCGTTCGGATCGATGATCGCGAAGTCCAGTTCCACGTTCTTCATATCGAAGGGGACGTGCTGCTCAGCTTCCCACGGCATCACGGCGCGGGCCTCCACTTCCTCCATGCGGTCGATTTCGATCACCTTGCTCAGGACGTCGCGCCCGCCGATGCCGATCACGACATCGCGGGGCTTGATTCGCTCCCGCCTGAACATCGAGGAAAGCGTGTCGGCGACACGCTCCGGGTCCCGGATCGTCCCGCCGCGCACGGCGTCCGCCTCGTTCGGCGCGATCGCGAGCGCTGTCAGGCGCGGCCCGCTTTCGCCGTGTTCGATCACCGCGGCCTTGCTGAAGCCGCTGCCGATATCGACGCCGACGGTCGCCTTCCGGCGCCGCAATCCGAATCCCATCATGTCTCAGTTGCGGAGCGACAGCGCGTAGACGACGCGCCGACCCGTGGCGCGGCCGTTTCGGCCGATGGCCGTGCCGGTCAGCCGGACTTCGCGCACGCGGGAAAGATCCCCGGGCGCCACGCGGGCCTGGATCGCGCCGCCCGACAACCGATACTCGAACGCCGTTCCGGGCTCGAGCGGAGACACGAACGCCTGGCCGTTACGCCGGATGGACACGGTCCCCGGCTCGGAATCGGATCGGTGGATGGCGTAGGTGAGCCGCCCATAGAGGCGAGCGAGCGAGCCGGGCACGGGCATCGCGGCGAAACCGCCGCTCCAGCCGCTCGTGCGGCGGAACCACCGGGTCGGCATGCGATTCGCACGATCCGCTCCGGCTGCCCGGCAACCGGTCTCCGCCGCCGCCGAGACACCGGACACGGGCGTGAATCCGTCCGCGTAGATCCAGGTCGCCGAGTACGGCCCGGAAATCGCCGTACCGCGCCACCCGGGTTGAGGGTTCGCGGCGATGGAATCGTAGACGAAGAGATCGATCGAACCGCTCGCCGTGTCGCATACGACGGCCGTCAACACGTCGACGCGGATGGACACCGTGTCGGGCGTCGCAAGGAGCAGATCGCTCGGCCCGGCGCCGCGGATCTCCGCTCCCGGTCCATCGGAAAGGGCGCGCGTAATCTGCAAGGCCTGGATGGCGTCCTCGTTTCGCAGATGAAAGGCGCTTTGACTCGCCAGCAGCCCAATGAGCAGGCCGATGAGCAGACCCGCGCTTGTGAGCGCGACGAGCATCTCGGGCAGCGTGAACCCGCTCTGCCGGCGGGCTCCGGCGGGCACGAGGCGTCGTGGAACGGTCATGGCGCGGCGGGGAGCGGGCGGGGCCGCACGAGCACGATCTCGAATTCCGCCGCCGGGACCGACGGCACGGACACGGTCACGCGGGCGTGTCTTAGCCGTGGCGAGGACTCGGTCACGTCGTGCCGGATGTCGAATCGATGTTCACCGATATCGACGGTACTCGTGTGCGACGTTGCGACCGCATGTCCGGCCCGGACAAGCGACTCCGTGGCGTTTCGACCCGCGAGCGCATGCTCCGTGTCCCGCTCCGCCCGGAGCGCCTGGGAACCGATCCCAAGCACCACGCCCGCGGCTCCAAGGACCCCGACGGACGTCACGACGATGGCCAGCAGGACCTCGACCAGACTGAAGCCGGTGGTCTTCAATTCGGCAACGGTTCCGCCCGAACCCGGCCCACGAAATTCGACACGAGCCGAATGCCGCGCTCTCCGCGATACAGGTAGAGGTTACCGGGGGACCCGTGACCCCGGGCGTTGAACCGGAGCGTGGAGGGCCGCAGCCGCACCGAGTCGAGCCGGCCGAGGGCGCGCCCCCCCAGATCGACGCGAGACAGCAACGACCCTCCGCGGCGCGACACTTCGAGCCGGGTTCCCGTGAGCGTCACCGTCGTCGGCGCGTGGGTTGCCACGGCGTGGAGGCGGGCCAGCGTGAGCTGCGACTCCGCCACCCGCGCGGCTCGCGTCAGACTGAAACGGTCGAGGGGCTGGCGCGAGATGATGAAGGTCGCAGCCAACCCCGTGATGGCCAGCGCGACCGCGACCTCCACCAGACTGAACCCGCTCCGCCCCGTTCGCGATCCATGCGACCCGGGTGATCCGCTGTGCTGCACGGGGTGCTCCCTTCCTCGAATGAGTGTTTCCGATTCTCACCGTAAGCATCGCCCGTCGCGTCAACGGCGCATCAACGACCGGCGGGCCGCTAGCAACTGGTGGCCTCGATGATCTGCCCGACGGCGCCCGCGGCGTTCCCGGACGACGAATTGACGCACCAGGTGTTCGGCGAGGATGCGTGCTTCGCCGTGATCTGGTAGCCGTCGGTATAGGCCGTCACTGCAAGCGCGATGTTCGTGCTGGCCTGGAAGTCTGGGGTCCCGTCGCCGTCGAGGTCCGCCTCGCCACCGGCGGCCACGCTGACCGCGGCATACGCCTGGTTGTTGAAGAAGTGCGCTTCCTCCGCCGTCATCATGTTGCGAATGTCGCTCTGCGCGGCGGCATCGAACGCTTTTTCCTTCGTGCTCGTGAACTGCGGAATCGCGATGGCCGCGAGAATGCCGATGATGACCACCACGATCAGCAGTTCGATCAGCGTGAACCCCTCGGCGCCACTCCTCGTCGTTCTTCTCATCCCTCTCCTCACTTCCGCCCGGGTTGGATCTTCGGCAGCCCCTCCCGTGGGGCTGCCCGGGCCGCGGCTCCGGCGGGGCGCCGGCCACCGCGGACGGTTACCCCATATTTAGGCATGGTCCAGCAACGGAGTCTCAACGTCCCAGTCCGGCGGTTCATCGAAACCCGTAGCGGCGCGGATTCGACCGTGCCGCGCCGACAGGGTCAGCGAATGCACCCGCCCGGCGCCGTCACGCAGCGGGAGACGAATACTCTCCGTCCGGGGCGACGGTTCTGGAGACGGCAACCCCAGCGCGCGCAGCGCCTCCGGCACGGTGGGGAACCCCTCCGCGAAAGCGGCCGTCCACGACCGGATGAGTGCCGGACCGCCGACCCGGTTCGGCCTGGCTCGCAGGCGCAACGTCCAGTTCGGAGCCTCGAAGCGCAGCCACCGGTCTTCGCCGGACGGCCGGTCCGCCGCCGCGCGTCCGAACCGCTCGAAGGCCGCGTCGACCGGCTCACCGAGGAGATCCCGCACGTGGGGAGCGGTCTCGGGGCGGATCGTGTCTTCGTCGTTCGTGCTCGCGGACATGCGGCAAGAAGAGGAACGAGGAGGAACCCCGCAAGCCGCGCGGATCCGTGTCCCTCGAATTCAACGGGCGTTACTGGATCGCGTTGATAAGTTCGAAAATGGGGAGGTACATGGCGACGATCATCCCACCGACGAGACCTCCGAGGATCACGATGAGAACGGGCTCCAGTATCCTCAGCAGACTTTCGGCGCCGGCATCGACTTCGTCGTCGTAGAAGTCGGCGATCCGGGCCAGCATCCCATCGAGATCGCCGGTCTCTTCTCCGACATGGATCATTCGGGCCACCATGGGTGGGAAGGCCCGGGTTTCGCGCAGGGGCCGCGCGATGGAGTCACCTCGCCGGATCGCGACCCGACTAGCCTGTATCGCATCCTCGATCACGCGGTTCCCTGCCGTCCGCGCGGTGATCTCGAGTCCTTCGAGAATCGGAACGCCCGACGAGAGCAGCGTTCCCAGGGTCCGCGTGACCCGGGACACGGCGGCCTTCCGAATCAGCGTGCCGAGCACCGGCAGTTGCAGCAGGATACGGTCGAAACGCCGTCGTCCCGCGTCCGTGGCGATCCAGCGGCGCAGCACCACGGCCGCGCCCGCCGCCGTAGCAAGCAGCGCCCACCACCAGTTCTGGACGATCCCCGAAAGACCGATGACCACGCGTGTCGGGAGAGGGAGCGTCGCATCGAAACTCGCGAAGACGGTCTCGAACGTCGGGATCACGAAGAGGAGGAGCGTCGCGACGACCGCGATGGCCACCGCGAGCACGACGGCCGGATAGAGCATGGCGCCCTTCACCTTTCGACGGATCTGTTCGCTCTTCTCGAGGAAGGTGGCGAGGCGGTCGAGAATCCCGTCCAACCGGCTCCCGGATTCGCCCGCATGGACCATGTTCACGTAGAGCTGCGTGAAAATGCGCGGATGCCTCCCGAGCGCGCCGGCGAGCGTGTTGCCGGCTTCGACGTCGCGAAGCGTGTCGCGGGCCACCTGCCGAAGCGCCGGGTTTTCCGCCTGGAGCGCGAGGGTCTCCAGCGTCCGGGTAAGCGGCAACCCGGCGCTGATCATCACGGAGAACTGCCGCGTGAAGAGCACGAGATCACGCGTCTTCACCCGTGGCGGCGGAGCGACGATGCGGCGCCTCGCGTGCCGGACGATGTTCGCCGCGGCGGACGTCACGGGCTTCCGGCCGGGAGAGAGGTGGACCGACCGCCGGCCCCCACATCATCCACCCCGCACCATTGCCGACGGTCGGCCGCTACCCCTCTCTTCACGTCGATTCCCTTCACGTCGATTCCCTTCATCGGGCGGACCCGTCTGGCGCCGACGTACTCGTCATGCGACGGAACTCGGCGGGATCGGAGGTGATCCGAAGACATTCCTCGAAGTCCACCTGCCGCCGGACATAGAGCTGGTGGAGCGCATCGTTGAGCGTCCGCATGCCGAACCTGCGCGCGGCCTGCATGGCGGAGTGGATCTGATGGACCTTCGCCTCCCGAATCAGAGCCCGGACCGCGGGCGTCGCGACCAGAATCTCGCACGCGACGACCCGTCCGCCGCCCCGCGCGCGACGAAGCAGCGTCTGGGTGATGACGCCCTCGAAGACGTGGGCGAACTGGGCGCGCACCTGCTCCTGTCGATGGGCCGTGAAGGCATCGATGATCCGGTGGATGGACTCCGCCGCCGAACGCGTATGCAGCGTTCCGAGCGCGAGGTGTCCGGTCTCCGCGACCGTGAGCGCGGCCTGAATCGTCTCGGGATCCCGCAACTCGCCAATGAGAATCACGTCCGGGTCCTGGCGCAGGGCGTAGCGGAGGGCGCTGGCGAAGTCGGGCGTGTCCTGTCCGATCTCGCGCTGGTTCACGATGCAGCGTTTGTGCGGATGGACGAATTCGATCGGATCCTCGATGGTCACGATGTGGCCCGCTCGGGCCGTGTTGATGCGGTCCACCATCGCCGCCAGCGTCGTCGACTTGCCCGAGCCGGTGGGCCCCGTCACCAGCACGAGCCCGCGCGGTTTGTCCGCCAGCCGGCCGACGACCGATGGCACGCCGAGTTCGCGCAGGCTCGGGATTTCGACCGGCACGCGGCGGATGGCGCACGCCACGCTCCCTCGCTGCCGGAACAGGTTCGCGCGAAAGCGGGAGAGGCCGGGGATCGCGAAGCCGAAATCGAAGTCGGGCTCGCCCGCGAAGCGCTCGCGCTGTTCCTTCGACAGCATCGAGAGACCGAGAGCTTCGGTATCCTCCGAATCCAGCGCGTTCTCCGCGCGACTGTCCGTGAGGTTGCCGTCGATCCGCAGCTTCGGGCGTTCGCCCGCCGTAAGGTGCAGGTCGGACGCTCCCCGTTCGACCATCTCGCTCAGCAGTTCCACCACACGTGCGTCCATCCGGCCCGGCCTACGCCGGCGTCTCCCTGAGCACGTCTTCGAGCGTCGCGATCCCCCTCTTCGCCTTGGCGAACCCATCCTGTCGCAGGGTGATCATCCCCTCTTTGACGGCACAGCGCTCGATCTCCTCCGACGAAGCGCCTGCCAGAACGAGCCGGCGGATCGCGGGAGACATCGGAAGGACTTCATACAGGCCCTGACGGCCCGAATACCCCGACCCGTCGCACGAATCGCAGCCCGCGCCGCGGTAGAAGGCGCCCGCGCCGCGTCCGTCCGCTTCCAGCCCGACCGAACTCATGATCTCGGGTGCGTAGCTCGTCTCGACCCGGCAGTCGGGACAGATCCGGCCGACGAGCCGCTGGGCGGTGATGACCTTGACGGCGACGGCCACGTTGAACGCTTCGATCCCCATGTCCACGAGTCGCGTCGCGGTCGAAGCGGCGTCATTGGTGTGGAGCGTGGAGAGCACGAGATGGCCCGTGAGCGCCGCCTTCACGGCGATGCCGCCCGTCTCGCGGTCGCGGATCTCGCCTACCATGAGGATGTTGGGGTCCTGCCGCAGGAAGGCGCGAAGCGTCGTGGCGAAGGTGAGACCGATCTTCGGACGAATCTGGACCTGGTTGATGCCTTCGATGCTGTACTCGACCGGATCCTCGGCGGTCATGATGTTCGCCTGGGGCGTATTGAGTCTCGCGAGGGCGCTGTAGAGCGTCGTGGTCTTCCCGGATCCCGTGGGGCCCGTGACCAGAACCATGCCCGACGTCTGCGCGATCGCCGCGAGCAGCTCGCGCTCCGCGCGCGTCTCCATCCCGAAGGCTTCGAGGTCGAAGGCCTGCCGCTCCCTGTCGAGGATTCGGAGGACGACCTTCTCGCCGAACAGCGTGGGAAGCGTCGAGACCCGGAAATCGATGACCCGGTCGGCGACCGGCATCCGGATCCGGCCGTCCTGGGGAATCCGGCGCTCCGCGATGTCCAGGTCCGCCAGAATCTTGAGGCGAGACGTCAGGGCTGCCGCCAGCCGGAAGGGCGGCCGCAGGATCTCGCGCAATCTCCCATCCAGGCGATAGCGGATCCGCAGTTCGGTCTCGTACGGCTCGAAGTGGATGTCCGATGCGCCGCGACGTACCGCATCGCCGAGGATGTCGTCGATAAGCCTCACGGCCGGTTCCTCACTCGCTTCGGCCGAATCGGCTTCGGCCGGCGGTGCCCCGGTCACTTCCTCCGCCCGCCCGCTCCCGCGTGTCGTGGCGGCTTCATAACTCCGGTCGATCCGTTGGCGGAGCGTGTGTTCTCCCACTCCAACGGCGTCGATCTCGAACTGGGTGAGGAACTGCAGGTCGTCGATGAGCGCCGCGTCGGACGGGTCCGCCATCGCGACGGAAAGCGTCCGGCCGGTGCGCCGCAGCGGGAGCACGAGATGCCGACTCGCAAACTCCGCCGGGATGAGACGAAGAACCTTCGGATCCGACGCCGGCCGCTTCCGCTTCGGGGCCGGGCTATCCGCGGCCCGGGAGGGAGTCACCGCGTCCCCGCGCATACCTGTTCCCGGAAGCGGGCGAGCGAGCGTGGGCCGATGCCCCGGACGCGGGTCACGGCCTCCGGCGTTTCGAACCGTCCGTTCTCGCTTCGGTCCTCGATGATGCGGGCCGCGAGGGCGGGTCCGATGCCGGACAGGGTCTCGAGTTGTGCGCGATCGGCCCGATTGAGATCGATCCGTGCGCCGCCGGGCGGACAGCCCATCGCCATCGGCGCGGCGGGGGCGGGAGCCGGGCGGCGCGCGCCGGGATCGGGGGCCGAGCGGGGCGCCCCGGGCTCGAAACGGATATGCGGCGCGAGGCGGCGCGCGGTGACCTCCCCCACTCCGGGGACCCGCTCCAGGTCGGCGGTTGCGCGGAACGGAGCGCGTTGCCGCTCCTCGATGAGCGCCTGCGCCAGGCTCGGACCGACGCCGGGCAGCCGACGCAACTCGTCGGCCGGGGCACGGTTCACATCGATCTTTTCCCCGGCGGCGAGCGGGGTCTGCGCTCGCTGCTCCCGGGTCAGCGCGGCGACGACCTCGCCCTCGATGCCCTCCAGATCCGTCGCGGGGTCGATCGTGTCGAGGCCTTCAAGCCGGCCCGGGTCGGGCGCGAGGAGGGTGCGCGTCACGAGACTCACGCCCACGAGCACGAGCGCGGCGCCCATGGCCTTGCGTTCCGCGCGATTCAGATCCCACACCCCTCACCCCCCCCCGTAACAGGTCCGATGCCTGCCCGAGGATCGGTGAGCGGATCAACCGGCCATCAAATCAGAAGATGAAGGTGATCTCGGCCCAGCCGTCGACGGGGGTTCCGTGGCGGAGCGCGGGGCGGTATTCCCACGCGCGCACCTGGCGCATGATGTCGCGGTTGAAGTCCTCGTCCGGGGTCGGGGGATCCAGTTCGACGAGGCCGGGACGCCCGGTGGCGTCGACGAAGACGCGCACCGTCACCTCCATGCCGCGGACGGCGCTCGGGGGGTCCCAGTGCGGCACGACGGACCTCGGCACGGGCGACACGTATCCATCGCCCTCGCCCCCGCCCGCCCCCTCCTCTCCGGCGCCGGTCCCGGCCCCGCGCCCGGGCGACGGCGCCGGCGCGCCGACGGGGAGCAGTTCGGAGGCGACCTGGATCGCCGCCTCCCGAACCTCGATCTCGGGCATGTCGACGGCGAGGACGGGCCGCGGAGGCGGAGGGATCTCGATCCTGCGGGGCATGGAAACCCGCACCGCCTGCAGACCACCGCCACCGGCGAGGAGATCGGGATCCACGCCGGGCCGGGCCGCCGGCTCGAACTCGGGCGCCGGGCGCACCCAGGCGAGGAGGAGGAACGCGTGCAGGAGGGCGGAAGCGAGCATCCCGCCCCACCACACGGCCCGCTCGCGGCGGCGGGAGCGCGATGACGCAACCCGGTATCGCCAGTCCGGTCGTTTCCTTGTCGTCGTGCGCACAGGTCCGATCCGACTCCAGAATGGTCCCGAGGCCGTCGGGACGGCGTCACGCGGCGGCCAGGGGCGGTCAGCGGCGGTCAGCGACTCCCCGCTGAGACATCGTACGGAGGGCCGCCCCCCCGGGTTCCCGGCGCTTGCCGCCCGGTGAGATCCTCCGGCACATTATCCGCCACCCGACATGCGCCACCCGGCATGCGCCACCCGACACGTCACCAGGAGTCATCCTCCGTCTCCATGAAAGCGATCCGCAAACCCGGGCCGGCCCCCGGCCTCGTGCTGTGCGACGCGCCGGTGCCCGAGATTCGCTCCCGCGACGTGCTGGTCAAGGTGCGGCGCGCGGGGATCTGCGGCACGGACCTGCACATTCACCAGTGGGATCGCTGGTCGCGGCATCGCGTGAATCCCCCCGTCACCCTCGGCCACGAATTCATGGGAGAGGTCGTCGAGACGGGGCGCCTGGTGCGGAACATCGAGGTCGGCGACCGCGTCTCGGCGGAGGGGCACCTGGTCTGCGGACACTGCGAGTACTGCGGCACCGAGCAGGCGCACGTGTGCCGGGACACGCGGATCATCGGCATCGACCGGGACGGCGCGTTCGCCGAGTACGTCTCCATCCCGGCGGCGAACATCATCCACGTTCCCGATTCCATCGACGACGATCTGGCGGCGGTGTTCGACCCGCTCGGGAACGCTTTCCACACGGTTCTGCACACGGACGTGGCGGGGCGGGTCGTCGCCGTGGTCGGGTGCGGACCGATCGGCCTGTTCGCGATCGGGATCGCGCGCGCGGCGGGCGCCTCCAGGGTCATCGCGGTCGAGCCGCACGAGGGGCGGCGGGAACTCGCGGCGCGGATGGGCGCGCACGACTGCCTCGATCCGGCGGACGGGGAGGTGGAGGCGCGGATCGCCGACCTCACGCATGGCTACGGGGCGCACGTGGTGTGCGAGATGAGTGGGCACCCCGCGGGCGTGCGCTCCGCGTTCCGCATGTGCCGCAACGGCGGCCACGTCCGGCTGCTGGGGCTGCCGAAGGATCCGGTGGAGGTCGACCTCGCGCGCGACGTCATCTTCAAGGGTCTCCACGTGTATGGCGTGGTGGGGCGCCTCATGTACCGGACGTGGATCGAGATGCGGGACTTCCTGGCGTCGGGACGTCTCGATATCGGGCCGGTGATCACCCACCGGCTCCCGTTCGACCGCTTCGAGGAAGGGTTCGACTCCATGTATTCCGGCGAGGCGGCGAAGGTCGTCCTCATGCTGGACTAGCCGTTTCGACGCCGTGGCGCGCGCCGTCCCCCTCGCTACCCCCATCGTCCCGGCCTTCGCCGCCGCCGCGCTGCTGACGGCCGGCTGCTGGCGGCTCGGGGACGGCACCTCCAGCGAAGCGCTCGTCACCTGGGTCGCGTATCCGGAGACCGTCGAGGTGGGGGCGCCGTTCTCCTTCGAGTTCGGCGGGCCCGTGTCCGAGGACGCGTGCGGACGGCTGGACACGGCCACGCTTGCCGTGACGGACTCCTCGATCGATCTCGCGGCGCGCCGCACGACGTTCCGGGCGGTGTGCGCGCCCCAGCACGTCAGCTACTACGAGGCGCGGCCCATCACGCTCGATACGCCCGGGCGCTACCGGATCCGCACCGGGACCGACATCGATCTCGGCACGCTCGTGGCGACGGACAGCGGAGGATTCTCCGGCATCCGCACCTGGGGCGAGGGGACGATCCGCGAGGCGGCCGGGTGCTGGCTGTTCGGGCCGGGGTGGATCGGAGGCCAGCGGGTATTCGCGCTCGACGGCCTCAGCCCCGAGCTTCGCGAGGCGGGGACCGACCGCGTTCTCCACGTGCGCGGGCGGCTGCGAGGCTTCATCTCGTGCGGGAACTGGGGGTCGCGCCCCAGAATCCGCGTGGACACCGCGTGGGCCACCGACAAGCGGGTCGGCGACTTCTACCCCTGAGCGACACGAGTCCGGGACGGCGCGATCATGACACTGTATGAGGAGCGGGATGTGATGACGTCGAACGTGAACCGGGGCCTCGAGCACCGCCTCGTCTCTGAACTCGGGGAGATGAAGGAGAACGGGGTTCACAAGGAACTGCTGCACATCATGGGGCAGCAGGCTCCCGTCGTGGACATCGATGGTCTGGGCGAAACCATCAACATGTGCTCGAACAACTACCTGGGCCTGTGCGACGAACCCTCGGTGATGCAGGCGGTGAAGGACGGGGTGGACAAGTACGGCGCGGGGACATCCTCGGTGCGCTTCATCTGCGGCACGTTCGACATCCACCGCGAACTCGAGGCGAAGATCGCGGACTTCCTGGAGACGCCGGCCTCCCTCACCTACACCTCCGCCTGGAACGCGAACGAGGGCCTCTTCGCGCCGCTCCTGGGCGCGGACGACGCCCTGATCTCGGACCGCCTCAACCACGCCTGCATCATCGACGGGATCCGCCTCTGCAAGGCGCGCCGCTTCATCTACGACCACATGGACATGGACTCGCTGCGCGACGCCCTCGAGGCGAGCCGCGACGCGCGCCACCGGCTCGTCATCACCGACGGCATCTTCTCGATGGAGGGGGAGATCGCGCCGCTGCCGGAGATCCGGGAACTGTGCGACCGCTACGACGCGATCATGGCCGTGGACGACTCGCACGCGACCGGGGTGCTGGGCGACACGGGGCGGGGGACGCCCGAGCACTTCGGGATGCACGGCGAGGTCGACATCGTCACGTCGACGCTCGGCAAGGCGCTCGGAGGCATGGCCGGCGGCTTCACGGCAAGTTCCGAAGCCGTGATCGACTATCTCGTTCAGGCGTCGCGCACGCAGTTGTTCACCAACGCCCTGCCCTGCCATTCGGCGGCCGGGGCCATGGCCGCGATCGAGCACCTGGAGATGCATCCGGAACTCGTGGCCCGGCTTCGCGACAACACGGAGTATTATCGCGAAGGGCTGATCGAACTCGGGTACAGGCCGATTCCCGGCGGCACGCCGATCGTCCCCGTGATCATCGGAAAGACGGCGGATGCGATCCGGCTCAGCCGCGAACTGCTGCGCGAGGGCGTGTTCGTCATCGGGTTCGGGTATCCCGTGGTTCCGCGCGGCGAGGCCCGGATCCGCTGCCAGTTGTCGGCCGCGCACGAGCGCGAACACATCGACGCCGCCCTCGCCGCCCTGAAGAAGGTCGGCGAACGGCTTCGCCTGATCTGACACGGTTGGCGCCGACAAGCCGGCCAGGAAAACGGGATCGCGCGGGAGAACCGCGACGGAGAACCGAGAGGGAGAACCGAGGGGGAGAGTGGGATCGTGACTGAGCGGGGACTGAATCGGGACATGCCCGGGGGGATGGTCATCGCCCCGTCCATCCTCGCCGCCGACTACGCGCGGCTGGGGGCGGAGGTCGCCGAGGCGGAGGCCGCGGGCGCGGAGTGGTTCCAGCTCGACGTCATGGACGGGCACTTCGTGCCGAACCTCACGATCGGGCTGCCGGTGCTGGAGTCGCTGCGCGCGGTCTCCGACTCCTTCCTCGACGTGCACCTGATGATCGACAACCCCGGCGAGTTCCTCGAACCGTTCGCGGCGGCGGGGGCCGACATGGTCACGGTCCACCAGGAGGTGTCGGCCCACCTGCACGGCGACCTGCACCGGATCCGGGAGCTGGGCTGCTACGCCGGCGTCGCGCTCAACCCGGCCACGCCCGCGGAAACGCTGTCGGAAGTCCTGGGCTACGTGGACCTCGTCCTCGTGATGACGGTGAACCCGGGGTTCGGGGGACAGAAATTCATCGCCGAGGCCGTGCCGAAGATCGCCACCGTGCTTCGGATGGCGGCGGATCGCGGGCTGGCCGCGCCGGCCATCCAGGTGGACGGAGGGATCGATCCGACATCCGCTCCCGTGTGCGCCGCGGCGGGGGCGTCGGTGTTCGTGGCCGGCTCCTCGGTCTTCCGGTGGGCGCCCGGCATCGCCGCGAACATGGCGGCGCTGCGCGACGCGCTCGCGCCCTACGGCTGAGGACGGGATGACCGGCGGCCTGTCCCGCGACGAACTCGTCCGCTACGGGCGTCACGTCAGCATCCCGGAGGTGGGGGTGGAGGGCCAGCGGCGCCTGCTGGCTTCGAGCGTGCTCATCGTGGGCGCGGGCGGGCTGGGTTCGCCGGCCGCGCTTTACCTCGCCGCGGCGGGGGTGGGACGGATCGGGCTCGTGGACCACGACCGCGTGGACCTCTCGAACCTGCAGCGCCAGGTGCTGTATGACACGGATTCGGTCGGGACGCCGAAGCTCGCCTCGGCCCGGACGCGGCTCGCGGGGCTGAACCCGGACATCGCCGTCGAGACCTTCGAGACGCGGCTGGATTCCGGGAATGCGCTCGAGATTCTCGAGGGGTGGGATTTCGTCATCGACGGGAGCGACAACTTCCCGACCCGCTATCTCGTGAACGACGCCTGCGTGATGCTCGGGACGCCCTTCGCGTACGGGGCCATCCTCCGCTTCGAGGGCCAGGCGGCGGTGTTCGCGGCGCCGGATGGTCCCTGCTATCGCTGCCTGTTTCGCGATCCTCCGCCTCCGGATCTCGTGCCGAATTGCGCGGAAGCCGGGGTGCTCGGCGTCCTGCCCGGGATCGTGGGGTCGATCCAGGCGAACGAGGCGATCAAGTGGCTGGCGGGGATCGGCGAGACGCTCGCCGGCCGGCTGCTCCTCATCGACGCGCTCCGCATGGAGTTTCGTTCGCTGGACATCGCGCCCGACCCCGAGTGCGTGGTGTGCGGCCCCGAGCCGACGGTGACGGAACTCATCGACTACGAGCGCTTCTGCGGTGGGACTGCGGACGGCGCGGCGGAAGCGGAGAGTGTGATGGATGACTTCGACATCGACGTACACGAACTGAAGCGCCGGGTCGATGCCGGCGAGCGCTTCCAGCTCATCGACGTGCGAGAGGACTACGAGTGGGCGATCTGCAACCTCGAAGAGGCTGCCGGGGCGCGTCTCGTGCCGCTCGCCACGCTCCCGCAGGCCGTCGAGAGCCTGGACGCGTCGGAACCCCTCATCATCCATTGCCGCTCGGGTCCCCGCGGCGATCGCGCCGTCGAGTACCTGCGCGCGGTCGGATTCGACAACGCCGTGAACCTCGCGGGGGGGATCCTCGCGTGGGCCGAGGAGATCGACCCCGCGATGCCGCAATACTGATGCGGATCGTTTCGCTTCTCGCGTCCGGGACGGAGATCGTCGACGCGCTCGGTCTCGGCGAAAGCCTCGTCGGCATCTCGCACGAGTGCGATCACCCGCCGCACCTGCTCGACCGTCCCCGCGTCAGCCGCCCCCGCTTCGATCCGGAAGGCCTCTCGAGCGGGGAGATCGACGCCGCCGTGCGGCAGGCCATGATCGAACACGGCAGCGTGTATGAGATCGACGGCGCCGTCCTCGAAGGGCTCGATCCGGACATCATTCTCACGCAGGCCGTGTGCGAGGTGTGCGCCGTGCCGACCGGCGGGGTGCGGGAGGTGCTCGGGGCGCGCGAGATCGATGCGGAGGTCGTGTCGCTCGACGCGCATACGATCGAGGACATCCTCGCCTCGCTCACACAGGTGGCGCGGGCCGCCGGCCATCCGCACGTCGCCCGGGACGCGGGAGGATCGCTCCGAAGGCGACTCGACGCGGTGCGGGCGGCCGTGGGGGACGCGGACCCGCCGGGGGTGCTCGGGATCGAGTGGTTCGATCCGCCGTTCGCGCCCGGCCACTGGGTGCCCGAGATGGTCGAACTCGCCGGCGGCCGGAACCTGGCGGGCGAGGCGGGGCAGCCTTCCCGCGAGGTGTCTTGGGAGGAGATCGGAGACCTCGATCCGGACGCGCTCCTCCTCATGCCGTGCGGCTACGGTCTGGAGGCGGCGCGGACGGACGCCGACGCCCATGCGCAGCAACTTGAACGTGTCGCTCCGCGCGCCGTCGCCGAGGGCCGCGCCTGGGTCGTCGACGCCTCCTCCTACTTCAACCGCTCGGGCCCCCGCTTCGTCACCGGCGTCGAAATCCTCGGTGGACTCCTCCATCCCGACCGTCTCTCCACCCCGAACCCGGCGGTCGCCGCCGTGTGGAGTCCTCCCGCCTGACGGCTGCATCGCTCTGATCGGACGACCACGAGGCGATTTCCGCATCGGCGAGAAACTCGTCGTGGGCGCGCGCCACATTGCAGGGAGGCTCCGCCTCCAGCCGCGGCGTACCGCGGAAGAGTCCGACGATCGAGAGCGCGGGGTGGCGATCCGGGTCCGAAAGACGAGGTTTGCCGGCAGAATCATGGCTGGAAGTCATGATACATGATGTGCGAGGCAGCTCGGAGGCGCGAATGCCCCGGAAACGCCGGCCGCCCCCCCGAAACAGCTCAGTCGAAGTGGATCTGGCGGACTTCGTCGATGCCGTCGAGTTGGCTCAGGCCGCGGAGCACCTCCGGCGGGACTTCGCCGTCGATCCGCACCACGCCGAGGGAACGGCCCCCGCCGCGGCGACGCGCCAGGTGGTATTCGGCGATGTTCGCGTTCGCCTCGCCGAGGACGGTGCCCACCGCGCCGATCACGCCCGGCCGGTCGCGATTGCGGATGAAGAGGCAGGTGCCGCGCGGCTGCGTGTCGACGCGAAACGTGCCCACGCGCACGATCCGCGGCTCCATCCGTGTGCCCATCAGCGCGCCGCCCACGACCTCCGACTCACTCCGGCCGTACCGCACCCCGAGTTCGACGTAGTTCGTGTAGTCCCCCTCGGCCTGCGTGCGGACGCGGACGATCTCCAGACCGCGCTCGCCCGCGATCGACAGCGCGTTCACGACGTTGAGGGGCGGGTCGACCCGGCGTTCGAGAAAGCCCACCGCCACGCTCGCCGCGAGGGGTCCGAGGACGCCATCGCGCGGCCCGCCGTAGCGGACTTCGATCCGGCTCGGCGCCGCGTCGTCGAGTCCGGCCAGCAGGCGGCCAAGACAGCGGCCGAGGTACATGATGGGCCCGGCCCCGTCACGATCTTCGGCCTCGAACGGGGCGTTGAGCGCGGCGCTGAAATCGCCCTCGATGAGCGCGTTGCGCACGGCGATGGCGATCTGCCGGGATACCTGCCGCTGGGCTTCGAAGGTCGAGGCCCCGAGGTGGGGGCTGAATACGAGTTGCGGTGCATCCCGCAGCGGGCTGTCGGCGGGGAGCGGCTCCGTCGCGAACACATCGAGTCCGGCGGCGCCCAGATGGCCGCTCCGCAGCGCGTCGGCCAGCGCGGCCTCGTCGATGAGCCCGCCGCGCGCCGCGTTGATCAGGATCGCGCCCGGCCGCATGGCCGCAAGCTCCGTGCTGCCGATGAAACCGCGGTTCTCCGCGGAGAGCGGGACGTGGACGGTGATCGCGTGGCACGCGGGCAGCAGTGCGTCGAGGTCGGCGAGCTCGACCCCCAGGTCGCTCGCCCGGTCGGCGCTCACGAACGGATCGTGGGCGATCACGCGCATCCCGAACGCCCGCGCGCGCCAGACCACCTCCGCCCCGATGCGGCCGAGCCCGATCACGCCCAGCGTCTTTCCGCTGAGCTGGATGCCCCGCAGTTCCTTTCGCCTCCACTCTCCCGCGCGGATGCTCGCATCCGCCTCCGGAATCCGGCGGGCCGCCGCCAGGAGGAGCGCGAACGCCAACTCGGCGGTCGACTGGGTATTCGCGGCCGGAGCGTTCAGCACCGCGATCCCGCGGCGGGTCGCGGCGGGGATGTCGATGTTGTCCACGCCGACGCCCGCGCGGCCGATGACCCGGAGCGAATCGCCGGCTTCGATGAGCTCCGCATCCACCTTCGTGCGGCTGCGCACGATCAGCGCCGACGCGCCCGGCAGCGCGCGCAGGAGCCCCTCGCGGTCCCCTTCGCTGCGGTCTTCGACGGCGATTCCCGGAGCGGCGCGCAGCGTTTCGATCCCCTCCGGGAGAAGGGGGTCCGCGATGAGAAGGCGCTGGGCGTCTCCGGCAGTCTCGCTCACGGCGTCTCGCTCACGGTGGGTGGCTCGCGTTCAGATCACAGAACTTCGTCGAGGACGGCCAGGAGCGCCTCCAGCTCGTCGAGCGTGTGCTCGCCCATGTGTCCGATCCGGAAGGACGGCTGCTTCAGGGGCCCGTAGCCCGCCGCCACCGTGTATCCGTGCGCCAGCGCGCGGGAGACGACCTCGGGACCCGTCAGACCGTCCGGAAGCATGATGACGGTCACGCAGGGCGAGCGGTAGCCTTCCGGCGCCAGCACGCGCCACGGCCGGCCCGTGCGCGCGGCCGTCTCGTCCACCCATTCGTGCGTGCGGCGGGCCATCGCATCGTGACGCTCCCAGCGCGCCTCGAGCCCTTCCTCCATCATCCGGTCCAACTGCCGCTCGAGCGCGAAGAAGAGCGAGACGGCCGGCGTGTTCGGCGTCTGCCAGCGCTCGAGGTTCTTCTCGAACTTGAGGATGTCGAAGTAGAAGCCCCGGTGCTCGACCTCCTCCGCGCGGGCGAGCGCCCGCTCGGACGCCACGGCCAGCGCGAGGCCCGGCGGCAGCGCCACCGCCTTCTGCGACCCCGTGAGGACGAAGTCCAGTCCCCACTCGTCCGTCTCCACCGGCGCCCCGGCCAGCGACGAGACCGTATCGACGGCGATCAGCACGTCGTCGAACTCGTGCACGACGGCGGCGAGTTCCTCCAGCGGATTGAGGACGCCGGTCGAACTCTCGGAGTGGACGACGGTGACGAGGTCGTAGCGGCCGGGCGCCGCGGAAAGCGCGTCGCGCAGCCGCTCCGGCAGGTTCGGCTCACCCCACTCCGCCTCGAGCGCATCCGCGGGACGCCCCGTCGCTTCGGCGATCGCGTGGAACCGCTTGCTGAACGACCCGTTCGTGAGACAGAGGACGCGGCGGCGCGTGAGGTTCGTGATCGCCGCTTCCATCATGCCGGTGGCGGACGAGGTCGAGAGATACACGGGCCGCGACGTCCGGAAGAGTCGCGACGCAAGCGGCTGCATCGCCTCGACCAAGCCCGAGACCTCGGCGCTCCGGTGTCCGACGACGGGTCGCCGCATGGCATCGAACAGATCCGGAGGGACTTCGGTCGGGCCGGGCAGAAAGAAGCGGCCGAACGAGATTGGAGGGTTCATGGCGGGAGATGGTATCGCCCCCAGCCGCCTGTGGCGAATTGTTTGCTCGCGGTCCTCCCGCGGTCCGGTTGACGCGCCGCCGGGGCGGCAAGATTTTGCGGCCCCAACGAGGGCCCCGGCTTCGGCGCCGCGGGCCCCGGGCTGCGATCGCCGAACCGGAATCGACATGCGATACGTCACGATCACCGACCTGTCCCCGGAAGATGTGCTCGACCGCGCGAAGAGCTTCTTCGGCGAGCACTCCAGGCTTCGGGTTCACGAGGAGACCGACGCATCGGTCACCTTCGCCGGCGAGATCGGCCTGGCCCGCTTTGCGGTCGACCGGGCGGGCGGCCACACGAACGTCCGCGTCGAGACCGACCGCGTCGTGGGCCTCGACGTGACCGACCTCGCGAAGCGTTTCCTCTACACCCTCCGCAACGTCCACGCATGAACGCCATCACGGTTCGCCTCATCATGCCCGACCGCTGGCTCGAGCACGTCGCCGAACTGCCCGACGACACGACCGTCGCCGACGCCAAGGCCTTCGGCATCCGCGCGATGCTCCAGCGCTCCTCGGACAACCCCGGCGACTTCTACACCGAGTTCGCCGAGCGCCGCATCCGCGACGAGACGCGCACCCTCGCCGACGTGGGGATCGGGTCGCACGGCGTCCTCTCGATCCGCGCCTACGACCTCGGCCACTACCCGCCCTTCCGCGGCTAGCGTCCGTACACGACGCTAGCGGCTGAAGTAGCTCCGTGTCTCTCGCCGCACGAGGCCGGAGAGGAGGAGGAGTCCCACCAGGTTCGGCGCGGCCATGAGGCCGTTGAGGATGTCGGAGATGAGCCACACGACATCGAGTTCCACGACCGCGGCGAGCCCGACCACGAGCACGAACACCAGCCGATAGGGACGGATCACGCGTTCGCCGAAGAGGTAGGCGAAGCTCCGTTCTCCGTAGTAGGACCACCCGAGCATCGTGCTGAAGGCGAAGGTCGCGAGGCCGAGCGCGACGACGATGTCCCCCGCGCCCGCGAGGAGGCTCGTGTCGAAGGCCAGTTGCGTCATGTTCGCGCCCTCGGCCCCCGATTTCCACGCCCCCGTGGTCAGAATCGCGAGCCCCGTGAAGGTGCAGACGACGATGGTGTCGATGAACGTCTGCGTCATGGAGACGAGCGCCTGCCGCACCGGCTCGCGCGTCTGCGCCGCGGCGGCGGCGATCGCCCCGGTGCCCAGTCCCGATTCGTTCGAGAAGATCCCGCGCGCGACGCCGAAACGCATCGCCTGGAGGACGGTGTAGCCGAGGACCCCGCCGGCCGCTGCCCGCCCCCCAAACGCATGCTCGAACACGAGCCGGAAGGCCGCGGGGATCGCCGCCGCATTGGAGATGAGGACGACGCCGGCGACGCCCATGTAGAGGATGATCATCGCCGGCACGATGACACTCGCCACGCGCCCGATGGACCGGATCCCGCCGATGATGACGAGCCCGACGGCGGCCGCCGTGACGAGTCCCGTGATCCAGTGCGGCAGGTGAAACGACTCGTTCATCGCGTCCGCCACCGCCTGAGACTGGACGCCGTTGCCGATGCCGAAAGCGGCGAGCGTCGCGAAGAGCGCGAAGGCGATCGCCAGGCCTCGGCCGAGCCCGCCCCGGCCGAGGCCGTGCTCGAGATAGTACATGGGACCGCCCGCCTTCTCGCCCCGCGAGTCCGTCTCCCGGTAGCGGACGCCGAGTACCGCTTCCGCGTACTTCGTCGCCATCCCGAGGAGTCCCGTCACCCACATCCAGAAGAGCGCCCCCGGGCCGCCCGCGCCGATGGCCGTCGCGACGCCCACGATGTTCCCCGTGCCGACCGTGGCGGCCAGCGCGGTCATGAGCGCCTGGAAGTGCGAGATGTCGCCCTCGCCCTCCGGTTCGCGGCGCTTGACGAGCGCCAGCCAGAGGGCTTGCGGCAGGCGGCGGAACTGGAGGCCGCGCAGCAGCAGCGTGTAGACGAGGCCGGTGGTGAGGAGGAGGATGATGAGGGGGACGCCCCACACCCCGGCCTGAATCGCCTCCAGCGTTCCGATGGTGGAAATTGCTGTCACCTTGTACTGGAGGTCATCGGGGGCAAGCGCGCCGGACGGTCGCGCTGGGCGACCACGGCGAGCGAATCGTGACGTTAGGCGCGCCTCCGAGGCGCCGTCAACGTGACATGAGCTGCGTGGGGGCCGGGCGGCCGGGTCCACTCCCGGAGGGCGGGTCCACTTTGGACGGACGGACGGCGTGCGTACCTTCCCCACCGCTGGGCGAAGGCCCGCGCACGACTTTGTCCAATTGTCCAATTCGTTTTCCGGGATCCCGCACTTGAACCAGGACCAGTCGGAGCCCGCGGCGGGAACGCCGCCGCCGTTGCCCGAAGCCCTCGACACGCTCTCGGGCGCGGTCGAGCGCCGCCGCCACATCGCGCTCATTGCCGCGGAGGGAGGGGGCCTGGCCGCGCTCTACGCGGCCGCCGCCGTGCGCGACCTTGCCGCCGGCGAGGCAGGCGGCCGCGCCTTCGTGCTTACCGCGACGGCGGACCGCGCGCGGCGCTGCGCGGCGCGCATGCATGCCGCCGCCCGCGCCGCGGGGCATGAGGTCGTCGTCGTGCCGGGCGCCGCGGGCGGGGCGGTGGCGCGGGCGCCGATCCTGGTCGGGCCGCCGGCCGACCTGCTGGAGGGCGTGCGAAGGGGCGACATCCCGGCCGCGGCGCTGTGCACCCTGGTCCTCGATGACGTGCGTGCGCTCGAGCCGGCGCGGGCCGCCGTCGAGGCCGTGGTGCAGGCCTCGGGCGACGGGGCACGTCGGATCGCGACGACCCACGCCCGGGATGCGGCGTTCGACGAGCTGATCGAGCGCTGGCTGCCGCGCGCGCGCCGGTGGCCGAACGACCTGTTCGCCGAGCCGCGGGCCGGAGGGCCGGAGGCGGGCGGCGCGGCGGGCACTCCGGTCGCCGTCGCGAGCCGGGCGACGCGCGAGGGCCGGCTGGCGCGCCTCGCCGAGTTGCTCCGCGACCTCACGCGGGCCGGCGCGGCAGCCGCCGTCAGCGTCGAGACGGCCCCCGACGCCGTCTCCGATGTGCGCACCGCGCTCTCGCTGGCCGGGCTCGATGTCGCCGGGGCCGAGGAAGCCGGCGCGGGCGAAACCGACGGCGGCGTGGCCGAGACAGACGACGCCGCGGCTGAGACCGACAGCGCCGCGCGCGAAACCGGCGGCGGCGTAGCGGTGCGGGTCGGGGCGTGGGGCGAGGTCGAGCCCGCCGCCCATGCGGTCGCGTTCGAGCTGCCGGCGGCACCGGAGCCCCTCGCCCGGGCGGCGGCCGGCGCCGAGCGCTGCTACGCCGTCGTGGACTCCCTGCACGAGCGGCAGTTCGAGCTGACGGCCTTGCGGGCCGGGATGGGGGCCGCCCCCCTGGCCGAACCCGCCGACCCCGCGCTCATGGACGACGTGGCCGCCTTCCGGACCCGCGTCGCCGCCGCGCTCGAGCAGCAGGATCTCGCGGCCGGCGCGCTCCTCCTCGCCCCTCTCATCCAGGAGCACGGCGCCGCGCGCGTGGCCGCCGCCCTCGCCGGACTCCTCCGCACGGCGGACCGGCCCGCCCCGGCCACCGGAGCGCGAGAGACGGCACCCGGCGACGCAGCACCCGGCGATGCACCGCCCGGCGACACCGCGGCCGCACCGCCCGACCGGAGCGCCCGGCGCGCCACCCGCCCCACCTGGACCAAGGTTTTCGTCGGCGTCGGCAAGCGCGACGGCGCGGGCCCCGGCGACCTCGTCGGCGCGATCACCGGCGAAACCTCCGTTGCGGGCGGACAGATCGGCCGCATCGACATCCGGCAGAACTTCACCCTCGTCGACGTCGATTCGCTGGCGGCCGACGCGGTGGTCCGCGGCCTCGACGGCAGCCGGATCAAGGGGCGCCAGGTCGTCGCGCGCCTGGACCGCGGGGCGCGATGAGACGGAGGGGCCTCGCGCGGCGCCTGTTCGACTTCACCCGGTTCGAAGGCCGCCTCTTCGGGGCCGTCCTTTTCACGGTGAGCCTCACGGTCATCGGGACGACCGGCTTCGCCCTCATGCCCCAATACGACGTGTCCGACGCCTTTTTCATGACCGTGATCACGGTCTCGGCGGTCGGGTACGGCGAAATCCGGACGCTCACGGATGGCGGCCGCATCTTCGCGAGTTTCATGATCGCGGGCGGCATCATCACGCTCGCGATCTGGTTCGCCCTCATCACCGCCACCCTCCTCGAGATGAACCTGACCCAGTCCTTCAAGAGACGAAGAACGATGAAGAGGATCGACCGCCGCAGCGACCACGTGATCCTGTGCGGGGCGGGCCGCACCGGCCTCGCCGCGCTGAACAGGCTCGTCACGCGCGGGACCCCGTACGTCGCCGTCGAACGCGACCCCGCGCAGATCGAGGAGGTACGCCGGATCGACCCCGACGCGCTGGTCGTCGAGGGGGATGCGACCGATGACGACACACTCGTGGCAGCGGGGATCCAGCGGGCACGCGGGCTCATCGCCTCGCTGAGCGCGGACACCGACAACGCGTTCGTGTGCCTGGCGGCACGCGAGCTGAACCCGGATCTCACGATCGTCGGGCGGGGGCGTTCCGAGGACGCGGTCAGCAAGCTCAAGAAAGCCGGCGCCGACCGCGTCGTGACCCCCAACTCGACGGGCGGCATCCAGATGGCCTCGCTCGTCCTGCGGCCGGACCTCACGCTCTTCGTCGACTTCGACACCCCCGGCGACGCCGGCGGCACGGGGCTTCTCCTGGAGCAGGTATCCGTGCGGGAGTCGTCCGAGGTCGCCGGACTCACCCTGGCCGAGGCGAAGATCCAGGCCCGGACCGGCCTGCTCGTCGTCGCGATCCAGCGCGGAAGCGGAGGGGGCGGCGACGCCGAGAGTTTCGTCTACAACCCGGGGCCGCAGGAGAAGCTGCGGGCCGGCGATGATCTCGTGGTGCTCGGACCTACTTCCAGCTTCGACGAACTGCGCGCTTTCCTGAGCTGACCTTGCGGCGCGGCGCCGCCCGGGAGCGTGAGGCTCAGAGCTTCTCGGGGCTCTCCTGGAAGAAGGGCCGCCACTTCTCTTCCGGTGAGGGCGGCGTGAGGAGGCTCACGACGATCAGGAGTCCGAGCGAGATGAGGACGCCGGGGATCACGATGTAGTCGCTCGAGGCGAAGTCGAACGCGGTCCCCCCGATCGTGGCGGTGAAGTTCACGCCGAACTTCGACAGGAGCGCGATCCCCACGATGCTCCCGAGTCCGCCCGCGATGCACGCCATCCCTCCCTGCGGCGTCACGCGGCGCCAGAGGAAGGCCGCGAGGAGCGCCGGCGTGAGGCTCGCCCCGACGAGCGAGTACGCGTAGAGCGCCATCTCGAGCACCGTGTCGAACTGCGTCAGCAACACGAGCCCCAGCCCGCCGAACAGAACGACGCAGAGGCGCTGCAGCGCCAGCTTCCGCCCCTCGCTCGCGTCCGGATCCACGAAGCGCTCGTAGAGGTCCCGGCTCACGTTCGTCGAGGGCACGAGCAGAAACGTGTTGCCGGTGGAGAGCACGATGGCGACCGCCGCGGCGAGGAGAATCGCGCCCCCGACGATCGGCAGGCCGTTGGCGGCGATGTGAAGGATGATCGTCTCCGACGCGGCGCGGCCGACCAGCGACACCTGCTCCGGGTCCGCGAGTTCCGGGAAGACGGCCCGGCCCACGATTGCGATCAGCGCCAGCGTCGTCTCGATGAAGACGACCCCGAGGAACATGCCGACCACGGCCTTCTTCGCCGACCCCGCGTCCTTGGCGGAGAAGAACTTCTGGTACATCCCGCTCTCGCCCAGGATGAGCAGGAAGGTGGGCATCGCGACGCCGATGACCCAGAGCACGTTGTGCCCGCCGAGTACGGTGAGGTGACCCTCGGGCAGCGCGGCCGCGATCTCGCCCACGCCGCCGTTGGAGAGGACGAGATAGGGGAGGCCGATGACGATGCCGAGGGTGATGATGATCCCGTTCAGGAGATCCACGGAGACGATGGACACCATCCCGGCGAGCGCCGTGAACGCCACGATCGTGACGCAGGTGATGATCATCCCGGTGGTGGGCGAGATGGCGCCGTCGGTGACGATGCTCAGGATCCAGCCGCCGCCCCGGAACTGGTAGGCGGCGATCGTGACGTAGGCGAGGATGATCGCGACCGTGCCGAGGACGCGCGCGGCCGCGTTGTAGCGCTGTTCGAGGAGGTCCGGGACGGTGTACTTGGCGATCGAGCGCACGCGGGGGGCAAGGTAGAAGGCCACGAGGAGGCCGACCCAGGCGCCGAAGGAGAACCACAGCTCCGCGACCCCCGTGCGGTAGGCCAGCCCGGCCCCGCCGAAGAGCGACCCCGACCCGATCCAGGTGCAGATGAGCGTCCCCACGAGGAGGGCCACCGGCACGTTCCGGCCGGCCACCATGAAGTCCGCGTGGCTCTTGATCTGCCTGGAGCGCCACACGCCGATCCCGATGAGGACGAGCGGGTAGCCGAAGACGGCGATGGTCAGCAGGTCCATCCGCTACTCCCCTTTCGACATGCGACGCTTCAACTCCTCGAGCATCGCGTCCGCCCGCGCCTCCCGCAGTTCCCGCTCGGCCACGAAGTCCCGCTCCGGCGCGCCGGCCATCGGGTCGAGCGCCTCCTCCACCTGGCGTCGGGCGTCGTCGAGGTCGCTCCTACCCTCCATCTTCTCGGCCATGCGGTCGAACGCATCGACGGAGTCGATCCGGTCGGACGAGTGCTGGATCGCCTGTGCGCGCCGCTGCTGCACGCTGAGCGAATCCCGCCGGGCCATGGCGCTCTTCAGTTGTTCGGCGCCCTGCGCGGCCTCGGCCTTCTGCTGCTGAAGTTCGGCCTGCGTCCCCTCGGCCTTGAGGACGAGCACCTCGAGCCGCTGGCGGTGCCGCGCCGCGAACCGGTTCGCGACCTCGACCGTCTCGGCGTCGCCGATCTCGGCCGCCTTCGCCGCGCGCCGTTCGGCGACCCCGGCCGCCTCCCTTTCCTTGTCGGCCTGGCGCACCTGCGACTCGAGCAGGTCCTCGAGTTCGGAGATCCGCGCCCGCGTATCGACGAGTTCCTGGCGCATGGCGCGGATGACGCGGTCGATGTCGTCCTCGGACGCGCCGGGCTGCTTCGCCTCCATCCGGTCGAGCGCCTCGTCGACCATCTGCCTCAGTCTTCTGAACATGGCCCTGAGTTTAGCAGCCCCCGGCAAAACGCCGCCACCGCTCACGTCCCGATTTCGCGCCGCGGTTCGGATCGGGGTTCACGGCTTGCGGAGAATACCATACCCCTGTATAGTATATTTTACGCAGGAACGACCCACGGTTACCCGACCCACGGTCGGACGATGATGGACGTAAGCGCGGAGGGAATGGCGGTGAGCGACGCGGGGCCGCATGCGATGGGGATCGCGGATGGGACGAAACAGGACCTCGGCCGTCGGCTGGCCCGTATCCGGGGACAGGTCGGGGGCATCGCCCGCATGGTGGAGGATGAACGGTACTGCCCGGACATCCTGCAGCAGTTCGCCGCCGTTCACTCCGCGCTGCGCGCGGCCGAGAAGGAACTCCTGCTGAACCACCTCGAGCGCTGCGCCACCCATGCCATCGAGGAAGGCGGTGACGACGCCGCGCGGGTGCGCGCGGAGATCGCGGATCTCTTCACGCGCTTCGCCGACAGGTAATACGGGAAGGATGACAAGGATGACCATGGACGCCTCGGCCCCCACGCCGACCGCGGCAAGGAAGACCTATCGGATCGCCGGCATGCACTGTTCGGCCTGCGTCGGCGCCGTGGAGCGGAGCCTCAACGCGGTCGACGGCGTGGAGGCTGCGGTGAGCCTCCCCGCCGAGTCCGCGACGCTGACGCTCACCCGGGACGTGGGTTTCGAGGAACTCGCCGCGGCCGTCGAGGGGGCCGGCTACGAGATCGAGCCCATCGCCGACGTGGACCGGGGAGAGGCGGAGCGCTCGCGCCTTGCGGAGGCGGAAGCCCGCTCGCGCGAGGCGTGGAAAACGATGTGGACCGCGTGGGCGCTCACCGTCCCGGCCATGGTGTGGATGCTGCCGGAGATGTTCGCCGGGGTGCGCTGGCCGTCGCCGCTCGTCTTCGACCTCGGCGTCACCGTGCTCGGCGCCGCCGTCCTCATCGGGCCGGGGGGGGCGACGCTGCGCAGCGCGTGGCGTTCGGCGCGGGGCCGCACGCCGAACATGGACGTTCTCATCGCGCTCGGGGCCGGCGTCTCCGTGCTCACGGGGGCGTGGGCCGTCCTGCACGTCCTCGGGTTCGCCCCGATGATCATGAACTTCGCGCCGGTAGGCGCGATGATCGCCGCCATCCACCTCACGGGCCGCTACGTGGAGGCGAAGGCGCGCGGCCGCTCCTCGTCGGCGATCCAGGCGCTGCTTTCGCTCGAAGCGCCCACGGCGCGCGTGGAGCGGGAGGGCACCGAACTCGAGATCCCGACCCGCGACGTCGCGGTGGGCGATGTGATGATCATCCGCCCGGGCGAGAAGATCCCCACGGACGGCGTCGTCCTTGAGGGGCGGAGCGCGGTCGATGAGTCGCTCGCGACGGGCGAGTCGATTCCGGTCGAGAAGGAACCGGGGTCCTCCGTCCTCGGTTCGACCGTCAATCACTCCGGCGCGCTTCGGGTGCGGGCGACGGGTGTGGGCGAGGACACCTTCCTGTCCAACGTCATTCGCCTCGTGGAGGAGGCGCAGGCGAGCAAGGTCCCGATCCAGGAGTTCGCGGACCGGGTGACCGCCATCTTCGTGCCCGTCATCCTCGTCGTCGCGCTGGCGGCCTTCGCGGGCTGGTTCGTCGTGCCCGGCGTCTTCACGGAGGCCGCGCGCTGGGCGTCGGGGTTCATCCCGTGGGTGAACCCGGAACTGGGCCGCCTGTCCCTCGCGCTCTACGCCGCGGTCGCGGTGCTCGTCATCGCCTGCCCCTGCGCGCTCGGGCTCGCCACGCCCACCGCGCTCATGGTCGGGACCGGCCTCGGGGCGACCCGCGGCGTCCTCATCCGGGACGGGGCCGCCGTGCAGACGCTGGACCGGGCGGACACGCTCGTCTTCGACAAGACCGGCACCCTGACCCGCGGCGCCCCCCGCGTGGTCGAGATCTTCGCGACGGAGGAAGCCGCCGAGGGGCGCGTGCTCGCACTCGCAGCCGCGGTGGAGGACGCCTCGGAGCATCCGCTCGCCCGCGCCGTCGTCGAGGAGGCGCGCGGGCGCGGCATCCCCTTCTCCCGGGCGGGCGGCGTGGAAGCCCGCGTCGGGATGGGCATCGTCGGCGAGGTCGATGGCCAGCGGGTCTCCGTGGGCAGCGCGCGGCTGCTGCGCGAGGAGGGCATCCCGGAGGAGGACATCGCCCGGGTCGAGCGGCGGTTCGGCGACCACGCGCGCACGGTCGCCTGGGTGTCCGCCGGCGGGCGGCTGCTCGGCGCGATCGCGATCGCCGACCCGGTGAAGGAAGACGCCCGGGAGACCCTCCTGGAGCTGAGCCGCCGCGGCTTCCGGACCGTGATGCTCACCGGCGATCATGAAGCCGTGGCGGCCGCCGTCGCCGAGCACCTCGGCATCGACGACTTCCGGGCCGGGCTGCTCCCCGCCGACAAGGTCGAGGCCGTGCGGCAACTCCGCGCCGACGGCCACACCGTGGCCTTCGTCGGCGACGGGATCAACGACGCCCCCGCCCTCAAGGCGGCCGACGTCGGCATCGCCGTGGGGACCGGCACCGACATCGCGATCGAAGCCGCCGACATCACCCTCGTGCAGGGAGATCTGCGCTCCGTGGTCCGCGCGACGAAGCTCTCCCGCGCCACCTTCCGCAAGATCCGCGAAAACCTCTTCTGGGCCTACGTCTACAACGTCGTCGCGATCCCCGTCGCCTTCCTCGGCCTTCTCCACCCCGTCCTCGCGGAGGCCGCCATGGCGCTGAGTTCGATCTCCGTCGTCACGAACGCGAACCGCCTCCGCCGCGCCCGCCTGTAGGACGTTGCCTTTGCCCCTGCCGGGGCGCATCATAGGCGCCGGTTCGACGGTTCATCCGGTTTCTTCCGAGAGAGGTTCGATGGCGTCACGCTGGGTCGGTCTCGCGCTGGGACTCTGGTTCCTGGGCGCCCCGTTCATCTGGGGATACCCGTTCGGTTTCCTGTGGTGGCACAGCGTGGTGCTCGGCGGTTCCATCCTCGTCGTCACCATCACCTTCAACCTCGGCATCAACCGGATCAGCGGCTGGGGACTCATCGCCCTCGGCGCCTACAGCATGCTGTCGCCCTTCATCCACGGGTATCTCGCCAACGCGCAGGCCTTCTTCAACGACCTCATGTTCGGCGTCATCACCGTGGGCACCGGCGCCGCGATGGGCGGAGCCGGAATCGAACACTCCGACGAGGCCCCCAGCACCGCCTGACCCCCTGGACGTTTCCGCGGGAACGTGGCCCGCCTTGTCAGCGTTGAGGGGCCACGTCGGTCACGTCGTACCAGTCCACGCGGCGCTCGCGGACTACGCCACCGGTTTCGCGCTCCACGAGCACGGCGAGCGCGTTTCCGAGCACATCCATCCCCACCACCTTGTCCGCCACTTGCAGCGTCAGCGCGTACCCGGGGCCTGTGTCGGTGAGCCGGAACATGTCGATGTAGCTGAGCGACGGGGTTACGTCGCTCGAATTCCAATGCGACACCGCCCAGAATCGACACTCGTCGTCCACCACGCGCGCGCCGTACCAGGCCTTGGGTCGCGCCCGGATGTCTTCCTCATCGACGTCCGGGCGGAAGCCGCCCGATGGAATCGAGTTCAGGAACCGAAGCTCGGAAGCGACGTCTTCGTCGGTCGGGTATCGCTCGACGTACGTGGTCCGCACGATGGCGCCCGGTTCGTCCGCGTCACGGTCGGCATACCAAACCAGGAACTCCCCGTAGCACGTCACGAAGACCAAGCCGCCGTCCCCGTCATCGTATCCCGTTCCCATCTGACGGCGGGGTGATCCGGGTCTGGGGGTCGAGCAGTTCACCACATCGGCCTCGTCCGGGAACGTCCGCTCCCATACGACCCGGCCCGTGGCGGTATCGATTTCCGCTTGCGCGGTGGAAGAGCCTGAACGCCTGTCCGGACCGAACTTCCGAAAGCTTGTGGCCATCGTCCCGCCCGTGGCGGACGGGCCGCTGCTGGTCAGGATGCCCGGGATCCCCTGCAGCCCCGGAGTGGAAGCCACAAACTCACCGGACCGCAAGAACATCGACAGGCGGTTCGATCGCGGGTCCACTACACCGATCATTCCCGCTGGCCCGCGGAGGACCTCGGTCGGGTCCGTGAACTCGCCCGGCCCTTCGCCTTCCCTGCCGAACCTGAAGGAATCACCGCCCGGATCGGTGCAGACGACACGGTACCAGTAGGTATCGATGACGCAGGCCCTTTCACCCTCCAGCAGCACGATCTCGTCGATCAGGCTCGGCGGCGCGATCACGGAAGCATACGGATCGAGCTGGAGCGGCTGCGACCCGGACTCGGTCTGCTCGCCGCAGGCGGCGAACAGCGTGACTGCCGCGAGCGCGGTTCGAAGCCTGGGCGACGCCAGCCGGTGACGGCGATAGGCCCTGTTCAACGACCTCGTCTTCGGCGTCACCACCGTGGGTACGGGCACCGGGATGGGCGGAGGGTCAGTTGTCGCAGCGGCGCAGGTCGCGGCCGGAGCGGTCTTCGGGCTCGAGGACGAGGAGGACGCGGGCCTGCCCTGCCTCCGAGACGACGACCCGCGGCGTTGGCGACTCGAAGCCCCCGCAGTCGGCCCGCACCTGGTACGAGCCCGGGGGCAGATCCTCCATCGTGAAGCGGCCGGCACCATCGGTCACGGCCCGGACATCAGTGCCGATCAGAACGATCGGTACGACCGGGAACCCCCGCCCCGTGTTCCCGTTGACGACCCGCCCGACGACCGAGCCCGGCATGGTGACGGGGACGATCAGACGCGCCGCGGCGCCGGGTTCGGCGCGGAGCGTGGCGACCTCGCCCGGATGGGGGCCGTAGGAGGGCGCCAGTGTGACGCCAGTTCCCGACGGAAGGTCGCAGAGCCGGAAGCGGCCCGTCGAGTCGGACCGCACTTCGATCTCGGGGAGTTCGCGCGGCCCCTCCTGGTCGGCCGGCGCGAACGACGCCCGGATGCGGGCCGCCGGCAGCCGCACCTCCGTGAGCCGGTCTTCGACCGTCCCGTCCAGCGTCACTGCGCCGGAACCGCCAGTCGGCTCGCAGAGCTTCACGTCGATCTGCGGAACCTCTCCCCCTATCTGCGCCATCCAGTCGGACCACAGAATGATGGCCCCGCAGCTGATCGTGGTATCGTTGAATGCGAAGAGCGGGATGGGAGACGAAGTCGGATAGACCTCGGCGGCACCCAGATCCGCCACGGACAGTTCGTCCATGAATTGCGCGGGCGGCTCCACGGCGGATCGTTGCGTGCCGGCCGGATTGAGCGACCGCGGCCGACTGGTTCCCCAGCCATCGGCTTCGCCGATGAGTTCCCGGTCGTAGTAGACCGGTACAGAGGGACAGCGGGACTGGGGGGCCCGCATCTGCAGGCTCGACACGAAGTGCGACAACCGGGTGAAGCCGACGCTTCGGGTTCGGACCCACTCGGGCTCGAAGTACGTGCCCCAGCCTTCCTCCAGCCGGTCGTAGAAGCCTGTCTCGACGAGGCGGAGCGGCCGACCCTCGACGTCCACCTCCAGCGGCGCCACTTCGACCGGGTCCAGCAACAGCCGCACATCGAGCGGGCCCGGCCGGTCGGGCCCCACCTCCAGCGGCACGCTGTAGGCGGCGAACCCGATGCGCCGCACGCCGAGCACATACTCGCCCGGCGCGATTCCGTCGAAGGAGAAGGCGCCGCTCAGGCCCGTGACGGTTTCCGCCACCACGACGTCCCCTCCGGCCAGCCGTACCGCAGCCCCCTCGACGGGCGCGCCGGTGTCCTCGGCGCGGACCACGCCCATCACCCGTCCCGGCTCCTGCCCCGCCGCCACCATCGGCCACGCGACGCCCAGCGCGAGCGCCACGAGCACCAGGCGCCGCGTCACGCCGCGAGCGCACGACCTTGCGAGACTCGTCGCCACGGCACCGACCGTCCGCTCGATCAGGACGGCCTCGCGTGACGAATCCACCGGAACTCCGATCGTCCAACCTCCCTCTCGGGTAGCCCGGAACTTCCCTTTCCTCTCCTGTTCCAGATCGAAATCTGACGCCTGCGGGCGGGCGGTGCGAGTACCACCGCCTGACCCCGCACGTTCCCGCGGGAACGTCTCCTACCGTGGCTCCACGCCGAGCGCCCGTACGAAGGCGTCATAGTCCACACCTCGCTGCTCGTGTAGAAGGCGGGAGATCCGCCGCGAGCCGGAATGAAGTGGGTTCCGGACTCCGTTCCCGATTCGCAAGCTGGGCCCGATGAGCGCCTCCAGAGACGCGGAGACGTCAACCACCTCCCGGTCGTCCGCAACTCCCAAATCCGGGCGGTCACCCTCACCCCACGAGCGAGGAGGCCCGCCAGGAGCAGCAACGCGCCGCAGGTCAGGGTCACTCTCGGGCTGTAACGGCATCTGGAGAGTCTTCAAGCTCTGAACTGTGAACACTCCGATGAGGCGCTCAGCACCACCCGACCGGCGTGTCAGTTGTCGCAGCGGCGTAGATCGCGGCCGGAGCGGTCTTCGGGCTCGAGGACGAGGAGGACCCGGGCCTGTCCTGCCTCCGAGACGGCAACCCGCGGCGTTGGCGACTCGAAGCCCCCGCAGTCGGCCCGCACCTGGTACGAGCCCGGGGGCAGGTCCTCCATCGTGAAGCGGCCTGCACCATCGGTCACGGCCCGCACATCTGTGCCGACCAGCATGACGGGGACGGCCGGGAACCCCCGCCCCGTGTTCCCGTTCACGACCCGTCCGGCAACCGATCCCGGCATCGTGACGGGGACGACCAGACGGGCCGCTTCACCGGATTCGGCACGGAGCACAGCGACCTCGCCCGGATGGGGACCGTACGAGGGCGCGAGCGTGACGTCGGTTCCCGACGGGAGGTCGCAGAGCCGGAAGCGGCCGGTCGAGTCGGACCGCACCTCGATCTCGCGGAGTTCGGGCGGATCAACCTCGCCCTCCGGCGCGAACGACGCCCGGATGCGGGCCGCCGGCAGCCGCACCTCGGTGAGCCGGTCTTCGATGGTCCCGTCCAGCGTCACTGCGCCGGAACCGCCAGTCGGCTCGCAGAGCTTCACTTCGATCTGCGGAACCTCTCCCCCTATCTGCGCCATCCAGTCGGACCACAGGATGATGGCCCCGCAGCGAACCGTGTGAGTGTTGAGCGCAAAGAGCGGGATGGGAGACGAAGTCGGGTACAGTTCAGCGGCGCCCAGATCCGTCACGGACAGTTCGTCCAGCAGTTGCGCGGGCGACTCCCCGGCGGACCGGTGCGTCCCGCCGGGATTGATCGACGCCGGCTGGCTGGTTCCCCAGCCAGCGACTGTCCCGATGAGTCTCCGGTCGTACCAGACCTGCACCGTGGGACACCGGGACAGGGGGGCCCGCATCTGCAGGTTCGACACGAAGTGCGCCAGTCGTGCGACTCCCACGCTTCGGGTCCTGATCCACTCCGGCTCGAAGTACGTGCCCCAGCCCTCCTCCAGCCGGTCGTAGAAACCGGTCTCGACCAGGCGGAGCGGTCGGCCCTCGACGTCCACCTCCAGCGGCGCCATCTCAACCGGGTCCAGCGACAGCCGCACATCTAGCGGGGCCGTCCCGTCAGGCCCCACCTCCAGTGGCACGCTGTACGCGGCGAACCCGATGCGCCGCACGCCGAGCACATACTCGCCCGGCGCGATCCCGTCGAAGGCAAAGGCGCCGCCCAAGCCCGTGACGGTTTCCGCCACCACGACGTCGGCTCCCGCCAGCCGTACCGCAGCCCCCTCCACGGGCGCGCCGGTGTCCTCGGCGCGGACCACGCCCATCACCCGTCCCGGTTCTTGACCCGCCGCCCCCGACGGCCACGCGACGCTCAGCGCGAACGCAATGAACATCCTGCGCCACGTTACCCCGTGAGCGCGCGAGCGCATAAGGTTCGTTGACATGAAGGCAGCAGGCGTCACGGCGCACCCCCGGCGACTCTCCGACTCACGCCCTCGGCCCACGAAACCATCCGCAGGGTCGGGAACGGAAGTCGGGCCGACAACAGAGCACCGTCGGGAAACAAATCCCGGACGGTATCGACATCGCCCTCGAATAGCGTACCGTGACCCTCGTCCAGTTTGAACACATAGGTCAAAATATCGGGAGCCTCACCCTTCCGCCGGCGTTCCCGCGTTACGAAAGCCACCTGGAGTATCACCGCGTTGAGGTTCTCGTCGGCCTGCACCGCCACCGTCCCGTGGTATCCGTCCTCCGGCGTGCCGGTCGCAATGGCCCCATTGGGCATCTCCTCCAGGTACACCGGCGACAGGCCGTCCAAGGCGGACCACCAGAGCAATCGGCCGTGTGCATCGTACTTCCTGAGTTCCGGCAGAAACACGGCGCCACGACAATCTGCCGCGATGCTTCCAGGCAAGCCACCTTGGAACGGTGGAGCACGGCCGACACGCGGTGATTGTCCGTATCGTAGAAGTGGCCGAAAGACCGCAGCCACTCTCCCTCCAGGGTGAATACGTGTATCGACCCGGGCCGCTGGAGGTCCCTGCCGGCGACGACGAGTTCCGAACCCAGAATACACGCATCGTCGACATCGATCCGGAGCTGAATGGTGCCATCGTGCTCGAGCACGCCTGCCCGGTTCGTGAACTGGTGCACACTGCCCATGGACTCGAACACGGCCACGGTACCGTTCGCACCGAGCGCCAACGCCCTCGGCGACTGGAATTCGCCAGGCCCCAGGCCCGCTCCACCCAGCACCTGGAAGGTGTCGACCGCGAAACTTGCCACGCCCGTCCCGCTCGTGAACGCCCGAAGTTCCGACGCTTGGGCATCAAGCACGAAGACGGTCCCCGACGGGCCCCTTGCGGCTCCGGCAATCGAACCGAACTGAAGCGCAAGGGGCGCTTTATCGTCGCTCAGCCGGCGCGCGGCCTCGGGCACGCGATCCGTGACGAGGATGAGGGGCATCCACAGCCTCTTCCGTTCGATGTCCCGCAGGAGTTCGATCGTCTCCGCCGGGATGGGATGGCGGCAACCGAGAATCAGGCACTCCACGGGGCCATCGCCGTTCGTGAACTGAGCCGCATCCGCCACGACCTGTGCGGCGTTGCCGACGGCTTGCGCGATGAGCGCGGCGTCGTTTTCCGAGCCCGCAAGAACGTTGATCATCCGGTACTCCCTCCGAGCGTTTCCGATGCACCCCCCTACTCTTAATTGCCCGCCCGAGCATCAAACTTGCATCGGGCTCGATGGGCGGTGGGGCCGGATGGGGGCGTGGGAATCGCCGAAAACCCGCGTGGGCTGTACGGATTCGGGCGCGGCGGCTAGGCTCCGAACTTCGTGAGGCGACCGGCGCTGGCCGTGGCGAGGCGCATGAGGTCGCAGCCTCGAACGCGGCCGTGGGCGCCGGCGCGGCAGGCGGTCTCGCCGAACGTGGTGGCGGCGTCGTTGCGGGCCGGGGGGCCGTGGAGGAGGAAGGGCACGGGGTGCCAGCTGTGGCTGCTCATGACGGAGGGGGTCGAGTGGTCGCCGGTCACGAGGATGACGTCGGGGCCCGCATCGACGAGATCCGGGACGATGACGTCCGCTTCCTCGATGGCGGCTACCTTGCGGTCGAAGTCGCCGTCTTCTCCGGCCTTGTCGGGAGGCTTGAAGTGGAGGAAGAAGAAATCGTGCTCGGCGAACCGGGCCTTCAGGGCGTCGACGAGCGGGGGGGCGCCCGCGGGCACCGTGCGCGCGTCCATGCCGACGAGGCGCGCGACGCCCCGGTACATGGGGTAGGCGGCCGCCGCCGTGGCCCGCATGCCGAATACATCGCCGAAGCGGGGCCAGTCGGGCTGGCTGGAGACGCCGCGCAGGAGCGCCATGTTCGCCTGGGTCCGGTCGGCGAGCCGTTCGGCGGCGGCTTCGAGCCACGCCGCGAGGAGCCGCGCGGTCGGCTCGGCTGCCGCGTTCCGCGCCACCGGGGCCCTGGTCGGCAGGCCGGGCCGGCCGGGGTCGGTGTCGTTCACGGCGTCGCCCGCGGGGGCGTCGGGGTGCAGGACGAGGACGAAGCGGTGTTCCTTCACGTGGCGCACGGTGCAGCGGGCGCCGTCGAGTTCGATGCCGTTGAGCCGGGCGGCCAGGGGGGCGGCTTCCTCGCACGGGATGCGGCCCGCGCGGCGGTCGGCCACCCGGCCGTGGGCGTCGAGGGTGCAGAAGTTGGCCCGCACGGCGATGTCGCCCGGTCGGAGGGGGAAGTCGATGCCGAGGGCTTCGAGCACGCCGCGGCCGGTCTCGTACACGAGGGGGTCGTAGCCGAACAGGGCCAGGTGGCCGGGGCCGCTGCCCGGGGTGATGCCCGGGGCAACGGGGTCGTGGAGACCGCACGTCCCGGCGCGGGCGAGTTCGTCGAGGTGCGGGGTGCGGGCGGCCTCGAGTTCTGTCGGCCCCCCGGGCTCGCGGGGCAGCCCGCCCAGCCCGTCGAGCACGTAGAGCAGCACCTTGCCCCCGCCGCCTCCGGCGAGACGGGCGATCCGGTCGAGTTCCATGCGGCGGAACGTATGAGCGCCCTCGGCGGCTGGCCAATCGCGCGGGCGCGCCGGTGAGTCTCGCGGTCGCCGCGGAGGGCGTCACCCGGCGCTTCGGACGGCGCTGGGCGCTGCGGGGGGTCGACTTCGCCGTGCCGCGCGGGGCGGTCGTCGCCCTGCTCGGCGCCAACGGGACGGGCAAGACGACGCTGCTCCGCCTCATCTCGACGCTGCTCAGGCCGACGGCGGGCCGGCTGCAGGTCTTGGGTCACACGCTTCCCGCCGGCGGGGACGAGATCCGCACGGGCGCCGCGTTCATGACGGCCGGCGGGCACGCCTACGAGGAGTTGACCGGGGTCGAGAACCTGCGCTTCGCGGCCCGCATGTCCGGGACGGCGGCCGCGGACGACGACCTGCGGGGCGCACTGGCCGCGGTCGATCTCGGCGCGGCGGCGGACGTCCCGGTGCGCGCGTGGTCGACCGGGATGCGCCAGCGCCTCGAGCTGGCGCGGCTCCGGCTCCGCCCCCTGGAACTGGTGCTGCTCGACGAGCCCTTCGTGAGCCTGGACGAGGACGGCGTGGGCCTCGTGCACGAGGCGGTCCGCGGGTGGCGCGAGGCCGGCGCCGCCGTGGTCATCGCCTCGCACCGGGTCGAGGACGCGACCCGACACGCCGACGAGGTCGTGCGGCTGGTGGGCGGCCGGGTGGCCGCGGGAACCGCATGAGCGCGCTCGCGCGGCGCGCCGCCGCCATCCTGTGGAAGGACATCCTTTCGGAGACCCGCACGCGGCAGGGGTTCACGGCGATGCTCTCTTTCGCCGCCCTCGTCCTCTTCATGTTCAGCTTCGCCATCGGCGTGGACAACGACCTGCTCGGACGGCTGGCCGGCGGCCTCCTCTGGGTGGCGATCGTCTTCACCGGCACCCTCTCCCTGGGCCGGACGTTCCAGAACGAGGAGCTTGCGGGCGGGACCCACCTGCTGCGGCTCTATCCCGGCGACGTGCGCGCGATCTACCTGGGCAAGCTGGCCGGCAACCTCGTGGTGCTCGCCGCGCTCGAGGTCGTCCTCTTCCCCGCCGCCGCGATCCTCTACCAAGTCGACTTCACCGCGCAGGCCGGCCCGCTCCTCCTCGTGGCCGCCCTCGGCACCTTCGGCTTCTCCGTCATCGGGACCTTCTTCTCCGCCCTCACCGTCCACCTCCGGGCGCGCGAACTCCTGCTGCCGCTCCTCCTCTTCCCCGCCCTCGTCCCCGTCGTCCTCGGGAGCGTGGGCGCGACCGAGGCGTTCCTGGCCGGCGACCCGCTCGGACGGGCGTCAGGGTGGCTGAGGTTACTGGCGTCCTACGACGTGATATTGTTCGTGGTCTGCCTCTGGATCTTCCCCGTCGTCCTCGAGGAGTGATGCGGGTCTCATGAACAGACTGACCATGCTCGGGTGGCTCGCGATCGCCCTCATCGCCGTGGGCAGCGTGCTCGGACTCGCCGTGTTGCCCGCCGACGCGCTGCAGGGCGAGGTCCAGCGCCTCCTCTACGTCCACGTGCCGGTCGCGTGGGTGATGATGCTCGCCTTCTTCGTCGTCTTCCTCATGAGCATCCTCTACCTCGTGCAGCGCCGGCTGAAATGGGATCTGCTCGCGGTCTCCGCGGCGGAACTCGGGGTGCTTGCCGCCGTCCTCACCCTCATCCTCGGCACGCTGTGGGGCCGGCCCACGTGGGGCATCTGGTGGGCGTGGGACCCGCGAATCACGACCACGGCGCTCCTCGTACCGATCTACACGGGATACCTCGTCGTGCGGTCGATGGCGGAGGATCCGGACCGGCGGGCGCGCTGGGCGGCCGTGATCGGCCTCATCGCGTTCGTCCAGGTCCCGATCGTGTACCTGTCGGTGTTCTGGTGGCGGAGCCTGCACCAGCCCCCGTCGTCGCCGCAGTCGATGTGGAGCGCGTACGGGCTCGTGATGCTGCTCGGATTCGTCGCCTATGCGCTCGCGTTCGCGTACCTGTGGCTGCGGCGCTACCGGCTGGCCGCAACGGAACTCGAACTCGAACTGTCGGGACCGGAGGAAGGGTGAACCGGGTATGAACGATCACTGGCTGTTTATCGGCGCCGGGTACGGCATCACCTGGGTCGCGCTGGGCTGGTATCTCCTCCGCCTGCGACGCCGGGAACGCGCCGCGGCTTCGGGCCGGGGCGGCGAGGGAGCCGGAGCGGGGGGTCCGCGGTAGAAGCAGTCGGGAAAACGTGCGGTTCACTCCGATTTTCTCTATTATCTCAAGTTTGTATCAAAAGCGATCGGATCGAACCGTGGCGGGGCGGAGTTCCGGTTGGCCCACCCCGCGGCGATGGTTTTCAACAACCGACCCGGGTCAGGATTCGGATTTCATATGGCGAAGACGGCTACAGGCCGACGCATGTTCTTCGACACGCACGCGCTGGACTCCTTCGACCAGTATCTGCAGGACGTCGAGCGCTATCCGCTCATCGAGAACCCGCAGATCGAGCGGGAGATCGCGCGGAAGGCGCGTGCCGGCGACCGCCACGCGGCGGAGCGCCTCGTCACGGCGAACCTGCGCTTCGTGATCTCGTATGTGAAGAAGTACCAGGGCCGGGGGCTCAACCTGGCCGAACTCGTCTGCATCGGGAACGAGGGCCTGCTCAAGGCCGTCAAGAAGTTCGATCCCGACAAGGGCGTGAAGTTCATCTCCTACGCGGTGTGGTGGATCCGGCAGACGGTGCTGCAGGCGCTGGCCGAGCAGACCCGCTCCGTGCGCATCCCGCTGAACCAGAACTCCAATCTCGTCAAGCTCTCCCGGACGGAGACCGCGCTCACGCAGAAGCTGGGGCGCTCGCCGACGGACCGGGAGATCGCCGAGGAGATGGAGGAGCCGGTGGAGACGGTGCGCGCGCTGCGGCGCGTGGCCTCCGCCGAACTCAGCCTCGACGCGCCGCTCGACAAGTCCGACCGCGACAGCGCGTCCTTCGGGGAGCGCTTCTCGGGCATGGACGACGCGGACATCGAGGAGGATGTCGAGGACCAGGCGCGCCGGGAGTTCCTCGAGAAGATGTTCGAGCGCTACCTCACCGAGCGCGAGCGGAAGATCCTCGTCCTCTACTACGGCCTCGACGACGGCGAGGAGATGACGCTGGAGGAGATCGGTTCGCTCCTCGGCGTGACCCGCGAGCGCATCCGGCAGATTCGGAACCGGGCCTTCGACAAGCTGCGCGCCTCGCCGGACGGAGAGGCGCTGGAAGGGTTCTGGCGCGCCACCGCCTGAAACCCCCGGGGGCCTCCAGAACGACAGGAGTCGGTCCCATGCGACGATCTTCGCCCATCTCGCCGCTCTCGCTGGTGCTCCTCTCTACCCTCGCTCTCGCTCCGGCGGCGGCCGGGCAGACGAACCCGCTGTGGACGCAGGAGAAGGTGAAGAACTACCTGCCGCACATGACCGTGCCGGAGGTGCGGGACTTTCTCGCGCGCAGCGACATGGTCCTGATCCCGGTCGCGGCGCTGGAACAGCACGGCAACCACCTGCCGATCGGCACCGATTACCTGAACGGGGTCGAGCAGGCGAAGCTCGTGGCGCAGCGGGCCGACGTCCTGGTGGCGCCGATCCTGCTGCCGGGGCAGTCCCCGTATCACATGGGGTTCGAGGGGACGATCACGCTGCCCTCTCCGCTCGTGCAGGAGGTGTACGTCGAGGCGGTGAAGAGCCTCATCGCGCACGGGTTCAAGCGCTTCCTGATCATGAACGCGCACGGCGGGAACCGGGCCATCACGACGTTCATCGTGGACCGCATCAACCAGGAGACGGCGGGGATCGCGGTGGACCTGGGCGCCGTGTCGGGGCCGTTCCGGGATCGGAACCGGATGGCCGCCGTCCCGGCGCCGCCGCCCGACGAACTGGACCGGCACGGCGGGACGCCCGAGACCTCGAGTTCGCTCTATCTGATGCCGACACTGGTGGACATCGACGCGGCGGTCCCGGCGAAGGTCGCGATGCCGGCCCACCTGGAGGCGATGCTCCCGGACGTGCTGGCCGGCGACCCGACGGCGCTCGCCGTGTTCCTCGCGGAGGGGCTCAAGGACGAGTCGACCGGCAAGGGCACCTCGTCCGCGGAGATGTCGTCCACGGGCGTGTGGGGCACGCGCCATCCCGCCGAAGCTACGGTCGAGCGCGGCCGGGTCGCCACCGAGATCTTCGTCGACGCCGCGGTGGCCTTCATCGAGCGCTGGAACGAACTCCGCCCCCCCGGTTCCTGAACCGGCCCGGGTGCGTCAGCCCGAGCGGCGGAGCGCGCGGAACTCGGGGAGGGTGAGGAGGAAGATTCCGAGGGTGATGGCGGCGCTGCCCACGCACCAGCGGCAGATGGCGTGGATGACCCAGAGTTCGAGCGCCGTCAGGTAGATCGTGAAGGCGAGTCCGCCCAGGGCGAGGATGGCCAGCACACGCGGGATCCAACCGGCGGCGCCGATGCCGTCCCGGGTCCCCAGCATCGAAACGCCGAACACGGCTACGTACCAGCCCACGCCCCAGCCCGCCACGGGGAATCCGAGGAAGCGGGCCCAGCGCGACCCCTGGACGAGATCGCAGCCACCGCCCGCGCCGCACACGAGTTCGCCATAGTAGCCGAGCGCGTAGAGGAAGAGGTAGGTGGAGAGGAAGGCGCCGGCCAGCGCCAGGAGCGCGATCCCCCGGCGCCGGTTCAGTTCACTCACGGGGTTACGGCGCTCCCTCTGAAGAAGCGTCGGCGGACGACATCTCCTCCAACCGGGTCCGGATCATCCCCTCCAGGAACGTATAGGGGTCGGCGCCCTGCCAGTTCACGCGCTCTCCGTCCACGAAAATCGTGGGGGTGGAGTTCACGCCCCGCGACTCGGCGACCCTCTGCGACTTGGCGACGTCATCGAGATAGCGGCGCTCGCGCATGCACTCGTTGAAGGTGTCGGAGTCGACGCCCCCGTCCCGGGCGATTTCGGCGATCGCGCCGGCGGGATCCTGTTCCAGGTACCAGCGCGTCTGGCGAGCGAGCAGGAGGTCGTGAACGGGCCAGTACAGGCCCTGCTCGTTCGCGCAGCGCTCCGCCAGCGCCGCGGCGACCGAGTTGGGAAAGGTGCCGAGGATGATGGTGTACGAGACCCAGCGCACCGGGCCGTTCGCCGGCTCGACGTAGTTCTGCCGCAGGAGCTTCCCGTGGAAGCCCGAGAACTGCGCGCAGGCGGGACACGACGGATCGTAGAACTCCTCGATCGTGACCGGGGCCGACTCCGCCAGCTCGTAACCGACGGCGGGGTCCGCTTCTGCCGCGGCAAGCACCTCGGCCAGTTCGGCGGGTGTCGGCGGCGGACCCGAGCCGCTCTGTCCGCCCCCCACGAAGAGCCAGTACCCGCCGGCGGCCACGATCACGACCAGGGCGATCGGGAACCACCGGTTCTTGCGCGCGGGAGCGCTCGTCTGCTGTGCCATCTTCCTTGCCATCTGTCGTACTCCCTGTCGTGAATCAGGTCCCGGGCCAGCCGGGGATCAGGTCCCGGGCCAGCCAGGCCAGCGCGGCGACGACGAAGAACGCCACTATCGCGAGAATCGCCCATCGGCCCCGCTTCGACAAGCGTCGGGCGCGAAGGGCTGCCAGCGCCCGGAGGCCGGGGATCATGCGATCGGACCACAGCGCCCCGATTTCGAGCAGCGCCGCCGCGGCCGCGGAGACGTACGCGCGGTCGAGCTTCGTCACCTCGTCCATCCAGGCCCGGATTGCCTCTTCGACGCTCGCTTCCTCCGCCTCGGGCGGGGCGAGATCGCGCGCGTGCAACAGTTGCAGGAGGAGCTGTTGCCGGGCGTGCGCGGCGTCGAACGCGGGGTTCAGGGCGTCGATGTGCTCCGACATCGCCTCCCACAGGGCGGGTTCCGCCGCCACGGCCAGCGCCTTCTCGCCCTTCTCCCGGTCGAGGCGCTTGGCCCTGACGACCGCCTGCACTTCCGCCGTGTACACTCGTGCCAGCTCTTCCGCGGCGCCACGGAACGCGGCGGTCGCGTCCTGCCGCATCTGCTCGGCATCCATGGCCTGAACGGTGCCGGCGACGGAGTCGGCTTCGAGCGCGGCGGAGCGCCGCAGCATGAGCGGGCCCAGCGCGATCTCGCCGAGCGTCCGGAAGTGCCGCTCGAAGTAGCGCCGGTCGAAGCTCTCGCCGATCGAAGGGTCGATCCGCACGCGGTCGACGGCCGCCTCGCACACCTGTTGCAGCGTGTCCGCGCCCACGGAGAAATCGGGCAGTCGCGGCCGCAAGGGGCGCGCGACTTCGCCCTTGTCGAACATCTCCAGGGCGTCGTCGGCGTCCGGAGGCGCCGGGACGGTGCCGGCAACCTCGAGCACGGCGCGGATTTCCTCCGGGAAGAGGTAGCGAATCTCGAAGGACGCATCCCCCTTGGCGAGTTCGAGGACGGGGCGGCCGTCTCCATGAGCGTCGGCGGCGGTCTCGGCCGCGGTCTCGGCGACGGCCTCGGACGCAGTCTCGGCCGCGTGCTCGGTCGGCCAGCGCAGGGTGTACTCGTGCTCTTCGGCGAAGAGGTGCAGCCCCCGCCTCGTGAACACCGCGAGGTAGAGTCCCTCGAGGGGCGCGTCGCCGAACCTGCCCGCGATCTCGGTGCCGGCGGTACACACGACGACATCGGCGGCCAGCGGCCTCAGGAGAGCGCGGCGGCCCGCGACATCGCTGCCCCGTTCCACGCTGCGGGCGAAGTCCTCCAGATCTCCGCTGCCCCCGAAGAAGGCGACGGTGTGCCGCCGGGCGAAGACGAGAATGAGGCCGGCCCGCCGCGAGACCCAGAACACGGACGCGAGCGGGATCTGACGGTCCTCGAAGTGAATCCCGGCCGGCGTGCAGACGACCGAGACCTGCGCCCGCATCGGCTCGCCCGCCGGGTGAACGTCGAAGCGATACGCCTTCGGGTCGTGTTCCGGACTCTGGTTCATGCGCTTGCCAGGGCCGACATCACGCGGCCGGTGTCCCGGAGCGAGGCAAGAGCTTCATCGGCGCCGGCCCGGCGAAGGTCGTCCACGGAGAAGCGCCCGGTGGCCACGCCGAGCACGGAGAGACCGGACCCGAGGGCGCACTCGATGTCGTGCGGGGTGTCCCCGATGATCCAGGTGCGGCCCGGGCCGTAGCGCGTGCCGGTGTGGCGGAAGGCCCGCTCGAGCGCGATGGGCGGCAGGCGGTTCCGGTCCGCGTCGTCGCATCCGAAGGCGCCGAACGGAAAGCGGCCCCAGAGCCCGACCGCCGAAAGCTTGCCCTCGGCGCCGGAGACGATGTTGCCCGTCAGGAGCCCGAGCGTCGCCCCCTCGGCCTCGAGCGCATCGAGGATCTCGGGGACGCCCGGCGTCGGGCGCATTCGTTCGCGCCGCTCGTCGATCTCGTCTTCCAGCCGGGCTGCGTAGGCGGGCCACAGTCGGTCGAACCCCGGCGCGATCTCGGCTTCGGACAGGCCTTCGGCGCGGAGGAGCGTGCGCACGATCTGCGGGTCCGTCATGCCGTCGAAGGGGAGATCGTCGATGGGACCGGGCGTCCCGTACACTTCGACCATCGCGCCCTCGATGGCCGCGCGGCCGACCCCCGCCGCGTGCACCAGCGTCCCGTCGATGTCGAACAGCACGAGCTTCGCAGCCCATGACGGAGCGCCGTTGGAGACGGTCAACCGCCGACCCAGTCGGCGAGGAGCGCGGGCTCGATGTTGCCGCCGGACAGGATCGCCACGGTCTCTCCCCGCGCCGCGGGCGTCACCGCGCCGCCGAGGAGCGCCGCCACCGTGGCGGCTCCGGATGGTTCCACGACGAGCCGCAGACCGAAGAGCCAGCGCACGGCGTCCCGGATCGCCTCGTCGTCGACCGTGATCACGCGATCCACCAGGTCGCGGCAGTGGGCGAAGGTGAGGTCGCCGGGGCGGACCGGCTTGAGGCCGTCGGCGACCGTGGACACACGGTCGAGCGTGACGGGCCCGCCGTGCTCGAGCGAGCGCAGCATCGAGGCCGCCCCCTCGGGCTCGACGCCGATCACCTCGGCCTCCGGGCACCGGCGCCGCACGGCGGCCGCGACGCCCGACAGTTGCCCGCCGCCGCCGATCGGGGCCAGCACCATCCCCGGTTCCCGGGAGCCGAGTTGCTCGATGATCTCGAGGGCCACGGTCCCCTGCCCCGCGATGATGTCGGGGTCGTCGAACGGCGGCACCATCGTCCCGCCGACCTCGCGCTGAATCTGCTCGGCGCGCGCCTTGCGCTCGGCCGACGTCGTGCCTTCGAGTTCGACCTCCGCCCCGAGGGCGATCGTCGCCTCACGCTTCACGCCCGGGGCATCGACCGGCATCACGATTCGCGCCGGCACGCCGAACGCGCGGGCGGCCCACGCCACGGCCTGCGCGTGATTGCCCGACGAATAGGTGAGGAGGCCCGCGGCCCGCGCCTCCGGCGAGAGCCGGCTCACGTAGTTGTACGCGCCGCGCGCCTTGAAGGCGGAGACGCGCTGGAGGTTCTCGCACTTCAGCCACACGCCGTCCGGCGCGTCGGTCGCCCCGCGCCCGCCCGCGCGCGGGAACGGGGCGGGGATGAGCGGCGTACGCCGAACCGCTCCGCGAATCCGCTCGTGCGCGGCCTCGACGTCGGCGAGTGAAACGAGGGTGGCGACAGCCCCGGTCACTCGGCGTTCCCGGCTTCGGCGCCTGCGGGGTCGCTCAGCTCGGACTCGCCATCGGCGCGGACCGAGGCGTCCGGCTCCCGATCTTCATCCTCCCCCTCGTCCGTCCCGATCGGATCGATCAGACCGGCGACATCCACGAGCTCATCCCCATCGTCGAGGGAAACGAGCCGCACGCCCTGCGTGTTGCGTCCGATCACGCGGATCTCCGCTGCCCGTTGCCGGTTTATGACGCCGTTGCGGGTCACGAACATCAACTCGTCGTCGTCCGTCACCTCCCGGATCGCCGCCACTTCACCCGACCGCTCCGTGACCTTCAGGTTGATCACTCCCTGTCCGGCGCGTCTCGTGAGGCGATAGTCGTCTACGTGGCTCCGCTTGCCGATCCCCAGATCCGTCGCGGTCATGAGGGAGCCGCCCCGCCGCGCGACCACCATTCCGACGACGGTGTCTCCCCCCTGGAGCCTGATGCCGCGTACACCCTGGGCGACGCGCCCAACCTCCCGCACGTCTCCTTCGCGGAACCGAATCGCCCTCCCCCGTCGTGTCGCAAGGACGACATCGTTCGAGCCGTCGCTGACCTTGACGTCGATGAGCCGGTCGTCCTCGAGGATGTTGATGGCGCGAAGACCCGGAGCGCGGACGTTCCGGTAGGCGGCGAGGCTTGTCTTCTTCACCAGTCCGCGGCGGGTAGCGAAGATGAGGAAGCGGTCCTCGGTGAACTCCCGCGCCCTGACGATGGAAGCGATTTTTTCGTCCTTCGCCATCTGGAGCAGGTTCACGATCGGCTTCCCGCGCGCGGTCCGCCGGGCGGGGGGAATCTGGTACACCTTGAGCCAGTACATCCGGCCCGCGGTCGTGAAGATGAGGAGGTAGTCGTGGGTGGAGGCGAGGAAGAGGTGCTCCACCCAGTCCTCTTCCTTCGTGCCCATGCCCGCGATCCCGCGCCCCCCGCGCCGCTGCGCCCGGTAGACCTGGGGCTCGATGCGCTTGATGTAGCCGGTGTGCGAGACGGTGATGACCATCCGCTCTTCGGCGATGAGGTCCTCATCGGTGAGGTCCGAGGTGTCGGGCACGATCTCGGTTCGGCGTTCGTCCCCGAACTTGTCGACGAGGGTCGACAGCTCGTTCCCGACGATCTCCATCCGCAGGTCGCGCGAGGCGAGGATGGCCTCGAGTTCCTGCCGGCGCGCGCGGACCTTCTCCAGTTCCTCCTCGAGTTTCTCGATCTCGAGGCCCGTGAGGCGCGCGAGCCGCATGTTCAGGATCGCGTCGGCCTGGCGCTCGCTGAGATCGAAGGCGGAGCGGAGTTCCGCGCTCGCGACCTCCGTCTCGGGGGAGGCGCGGATGATGCGGATGACTTCGTCGATGTTGTCGACCGCGACCTTGAGCCCCTCGAGGACGTGTTCCCGGTCCTTCGCCACGCCGTACTCGAAGCGCGTCCGCCGCTCCACGACCTCGTGCCGGTGTTCGAGGAAGTGCGCGAGCATCGTCTTGAGGTCCATCACCTGCGGCTCGCCGCCTACGAGCGCGAGCATGATGACGCCGAAGGTGGATTGGAGCTGCGTGCCCTTGAAGAGCTGGTTGAGGACGATCTGCGGCACCGCGTCGCGTTTCAGCTCGATGACCACCCGGATCCCGTCCCGGTCGGACTCGTCGCGGAGGTCGGAGATGTCCGTGACTTTCTTGTCGCGCACGAGACCCGCGATCTGCTCGATGAGGCGGGTCTTGTTCACCATGAAGGGGATCTCGCGGATGATGATGCGGTCGCGGCCGTCCCGTCCCTCCTCGATATCCGCCTTCGCGCGCATCACGACGCGGCCGCGGCCCTGCCGGTAGGCTTCGCGGATCCCGGCGCCGCCGAAGATCGTGCCCCCGGTCGGGAAGTCGGGACCCTGGACGATCTCCATCAACTCGTCGAGCGTCGTGGCGGGCGCCTCGATGAGGCGGTGACAGGCGGCGGCCACCTCGCGGAGGTTGTGCGGGGGGATGTTCGTGGCCATGCCCACCGCGATGCCGGACGAGCCGTTGACGAGGAGGTTGGGGAGCGCGGAGGGGAGCACGGTCGGCTCCTGCAGCCGATCGTCGAAGTTCGGGGTGTGGTCGACGGTGTTCTTGTCGATGTCCCCGAGGAGCTCGCTCGCGAATCCGGCGAGCCGGGCCTCCGTGTACCGGTAGGCCGCGGCGGAGTCGCCATCCACGGACCCGAAGTTGCCCTGTCCGTCTACGAGCGGGTAGCGGAGCGAAAACTCCTGCGCCATGCGGACGAGCGAATCGTAGACGGCCGAATCGCCGTGCGGGTGGTATTTGCCGATCACATCGCCGACGACGGTGGCGCTCTTTCGGTAGGGCCGGGTCGGGCCGAGGCCGGCCTCGTGCATCGCGTACAGGATCCGCCGGTGGACCGGCTTCAGGCCGTCGCGAACGTCGGGCAGGGCCCGCTGCACGATGACGCTCATCGAGTAGTCGATGAACGATTCGCGCATCTCTTCTTCGAGCGGTCTCTGCTCGACGCGTTCTATACTCTCGGTGGTCATGGATTCCCGCTGGAAACTGGCGTTTTCGAGATCCTCGAGGACGCGGCAGCCGGGGGCTTTGGCAGGAGCCCGGCCACGCTCGAAAGGAGCCTACAACTTACGGGTTTCGCGGGTGTCTCGCGACCTGAATCCGCGCCGGGGGGTTATGTGGACTGCGGGTGGGAAGGGCGGGACGGGACGGGGGTTACTTCGTCCAGATGACGACGACCCCGCACCCGGAATCGGATCCGGCGAATTCGGCCGGAAGGGAGGCGGGTCCCTTGTAGATTTCGACTCCGGCGATCTCGACCGGCCTTACAACGGTATCAGGTCCTCCCTTTCCGATGTTGACGCCATCGACCCAGATGCTCATCTCACAGCCGCCGGGCACAAACCGCGAGGCTCCCCGCCTGTTCAGTACTCTGCAGCTGGACACCCTGAGGCCGCACTCCAACCGGATCCCCGCCTCGTCGGCAATCATGTGCGAGATGAGCACGGGTCTGCGGCGCTCGATGTCGGCGGCGGTGAGAAAGGTGCCCCCGCTGACGAGTTCGCCCCAGTATTTCCGCTCGTAGAACCCCTTGATCTCCAAGCGGCGGGATCTCGGCGCCGTAGCCACGATCGGCGCCATCTCCACGGGCTCCGGAACCAGCCCGACCTCGACCTCCGTTGTGATGCCGCGCGATACCGTGACCTCATGGGTAAGGGGCGCGTAGCCCAGATGCCGCACCGAAAGCTCCTGGACGCCGACCGGGACGCCGCTCAGGATGAACCGCCCCATACGATTGGTCTCGGCCACCTCCGTCCCCCCAAGCACTGACACCGCGGCCGCCGCAACGGGGTTGTCGGCGAGAGCGTCCCGCACCTCGCCGATCAGGCGTCCCGTCCGTACCTGGCCCAGATGAAGCAGGAGCCTCGCCTCTCGCGAGGTCCCAGCCACGATGGGAACTACGGCCTCGTCGCTCGACGCGTCCCCGAACTCGGCCCATACCGTGGCCTGCCGGGCGTCGCGAGGGGCGCAGAGGACAAGTTGCCCCTGGGACCCGGCGTCCTCCCGCACCGGCCTTCGCGCGCTTTCCGCATCGGTCCACCGCAGGACGACCGTCGCCCCCGGAATCGGGACCGACCCGGACTGGTCGAACACCACCACCCGGAGCACCCCTCGCCCGCCGCAGTCGGGCTCCTGACCTACCAGATCCGCACCTCCAGCGGCCAACGCGGCCACTGCACCGACTGTTCTCACGAACCCAAGGAAGTCGAAGCAGCTACTCGAACGTCTCATTCCAGCTTCTCCCAACTCAGGGCGGAGCTCCGCGTACGGTGTGGTTCGGGACCTGTTGCCCCAACTCCCTAGACCAAGCGAGCGATCTCCTGGTCACAGCACTTCTCCAAGGCGCCATTCCGCGCCTCGGGGGCCGGCGTTGATGATGGGGGTGTCGCCGGACTGGGAGCGGACGCCCCACGAGCCGTGGATGTGGCCGCATACGACGAGGCGGGGGCAGGTCCGTTCGATGGCTTCGAGGACGGCCTTGCTGCCCATGTGGCGGCCGGTCGCGTCGGCGTCGGCGTGGCCGAGCGGGGGGGAGTGGGACACGATGACGGCGCCCTCGGGGCACGTCGCGAGGAGGTCCCGCGCTTCTTCTTCGGTGAAGTCGTAGCTCCAGGAGCCGAACGGGGTCACCGGTACGCCGCCGCCGAGTCCGAAGAAGGGCACGCCGCCGATGTCGACGCCCTCTCCGTGCAGGACGTGCGCCGCCGGCCAGTTGCGGCAGGCCGCGGAGAGTTCGTCGGCGGACTCGCCGTTTCCGGGCACGAGGACGGTGGGGGTCTCGATCGCGGCCAGGACTTCGACGATCCCGGCCAGACCGCGCCGCTTCACCGCGAAATCGCCCGCCCCGACGACGGCGTCGAAGGCGGCGGCCCGCTCGACGATCGACGCGGCGGCGGCGAGATCCGTGTGGAGATCGCTGAACAGCAGCAGACGCATGGCGAATCGCTCCGTAGGTTGGGGACATGCGTGAATCGAAACTGCTCGTCTACGGCGCCACGGGATACACCGGGCGCCTCGTGATCGCCGAGGCGCTTCGGTCCGGACTGCGGCCCGTCGTCGCCGGGCGGGATCCGGAGAAGCTCGCCGCGCTGGCGTCGGCAGCCGCCGTGGCGCATGGCCTGGAGACCCGGGCCGTCGGGCTGGACGACCCGGCTGCGCTTGCCGGTACGCTGGAGGACGTCTCGGTCGTTCTTCATTGCGCGGGGCCGTTCTCGCGCACGGCTCTTCCCATGTACGACGCCTGCCTGAGGACGGGCGCGCACTATCTCGACATCACCGGGGAGATCGACGTGTTCGAGGCGCTGGCGGCGCGCGGGGGGGAGGCCGCCGGGGCGGGCATCATGGTCCTGCCGGGCGTCGGGTTCGATGTCGTGCCCAGCGACTGCCTGATCGCGGATCTCGCCGCGCGGCATCCGGGCGGCCGCACCCTGCGGCTGGGGCTCGCGGCCCGCAGCGGCGCCTCCCGCGGCACCATGCGCACGGTCGCCCAGGCAATCGGCCAGTTTCGGGTTCGGCGCGACGGTGCGGTCGCGACGGTGCGACCGGGTCAACTGCGTCACGCGTTCGACTTCGGGCCCCCGCCTGACGCCGCGCTCATCGGGGTGCTGGGAGACGTAACGACGGCCTTCCATTCCACGGGAATACCGAACATCGAGACGTACCTGCAGGCGACCCGGAGCTTCACACGCCTCACGCGGATCCTGCGTGGCTTCGGTCCGCTCCTGGCCACGCGGACGGGACAGGCGCTGCTGAACCGCCTGCTCGATCGCGGACCGGAGGGGCCGAGCGAGTCGGCGCGCCGGACGGCGCACGCGATCCTGGTCGCGGAGATCGAGGACCAGGAGGGGAGGCGGGCGGCGGCGCGCGTTCGGACGCCGGATCCCTACAGCTTCACCGCTACGGTGGCCGTCGCGATCGCGGCGCGCGCGCTGGCCGGCGACTTCAAGCCGGGCTTCCAGACCCCGTCTACCGCCTACGGCGCGGACCTGTTGCGCGAGTTCGATGACGTGACGTGGGAAGTGCTCGAGGATGAGCGGGGTTTCGCCACGGGCTAGGCCACGGCGCGGTAGTCCTCGATCTCCCGGAACCCGAGGGCCTGCAGCGCCTCCCGGATCTCCCGGCGGGCGCCGGGGGTGCCCACCGCGAGGAGCATGTAGGGGCGGGCGGGCGCGGCGAACGCCGGGAGATCCTCGGGGCGGAGGACGACGGCGCCGTGGATGTTCTGCCCGATCTTGCGGGGGTCCAGATCCACGAACGCCTCCAGCGGGCGGGCGCGAGTCGCGGAGCCCCCCTGTTCGAGCCCGCGTTCAAGCCAGCCGCGCGCGAAGGCCTTGCCGACCTTGCCGGCGCCCCAGATCACGAGCGGCCGGTCCGCCGGAATGCCGCCGTTCGCGAGGTGCGCGATCTTGAGGCGCCGGAACGCGTCGGGGCTGTAGCGGTCCGACCGCTCGGACAGCCGGTGCGGGCCCAGGCGCCACTCGTGGAGGATCCGCGGCACGTTCGTCATGAGATGGCCCGCCGCGGACAGCCGCAGGATGAGGTCGTAGTCCTCCGGTCCCCCGGCGTCGCGATAGCCGCCGACCGCCTCGAAGGCGTCGCGCCGCACCATCAGCGTGGGGTGGGCGATCGGACACTCGACGAACAGGTCCCGCTCGACGGCGGCGGGCTCGGTGAGCTCGTTGATCCAGCCTTCGTAGCGGAGGTACCCCGAGCCGGGCCGGGGCCGCGGGAAGTAGCGGACGCCCGTGCCACACGCGGCGATGCCGGGGCATCGGGCGAGGAGGCGGAGTTGCGCGGCCAAGCGGCCGGGGTGCGCGATGTCGTCGGCATCCATGCGGGCGAGGAGGGGCGACCGCGCCCCGCCCGACAACCGGCGCAGCGCCGCGACGATGCCCGAGCCGTCGCGGTCGACGAGGCGGACGCGGGAGTCGCGTGCCGCCCACGTCCGCAGCAGCGGCCCGGTGCCGTCCACCGAACCGTCGTCGAGCGCGAGCACCTCGAAACGCGGCTCGGACTGGGCGGCGAGGCTCTCGATGCACGCGCCCAGGAACGGCTCGGCGTCCCGGCACGGCAGAAGGATGGAGACGCGTGGCGCGCCGGCCTGGGTCACGCCGATTCCGCGCCGGCGGCGACCGCCCCATCGACGGCCAGCCGCTCCGCCCGGGCGCGGAGGAAGGCGCCCGTGAGCGAGGCTTCGGACTCGGCGATGACGGTGGGCGGGCCCGCCGCCACGATGCGGCCGCCGTCCTCCGCGGGCCCGGGCCCCATGTCGATGACCCAGTCGGCTTCCGCGACCACGTCGAGGTTGTGTTCGACGACGACGACGGCGTGCCCTTCCTTCACGAGTTCGCGCAGCACCGCGACGAGCGTGCCGACTTCCGCCACGCCGAGACCCACCGTGGGCTCATCGAGGATGTACAGCCTGCGGCCCGCGCCTCCCCGGCGCGCGAGTTCCCGGGCGATCTTGAGGCGCTGCGCCTCGCCGCCGGAGAGCGTGGTGGCCGGCTGGCCGAGCCGCAGGTATCCGAGACCCACCCGCTGCAGTTGCCACAGCCGGGCGCCGAGGCGGTCGTGCCGGATGAAGAAGCGGATCGCCTCGTCCACGGTCATGTCGAGGGCGTCGCGGATCGAGCGGCCGCGGATCCCGATCTCCAGCACCTCCGGACGGTAGCGCGAGCCCCCGCACGCCTCGCAGGGCACGGAGACGTCGGCCAGGAAGACCATCTCCACCGTCTCCTCCCCCGCGCCCTTGCAGTGCTCGCAGCGTCCGCCCGGACGGTTGAAGGAGAAATATCCCGGCTCGTATCCGCGGGAGCGGGCTTCCGGGAGGGCGGCGTAGGCGTTCCTCAGCGGGGTGAAGGCCCCGATGTAGGTCGCGGGGTTCGAGCGCGGGGTGCGGCCGATCGGCCGCTGGTCGACGAGCACGACGTCCTCGAGGAGCTCCGCGCCTTCGAGCCGGTCCCAGGAGCCGGCGGGCTCGCCCAGGTGCGGCTTGGCGGAGGACCGGTCCGTGATCTCCCGCTCGAGGGCGTGGTACAGCACGCCGCGGATGAGCGTCGACTTGCCGGAGCCGGAGACGCCGGTGACCAGCGTGAGCGACCCCAGCGGAACCGCCACGTCCACGCCCCGTACGTTGTGCAGGCGGGCGCCGCGCAGGGCGAGTCGGGAGCCGCCACCCGACTGTTGGCCGCCCTGCCACGCACCGCCCTGCCGTGCGCCGCCCTGCCCGGCGGCGGCCGCCCGTCGCGCGAGGGCCTGGCCGGTGCCGGTCTCCGCCGCGAGGAGGTCGCTCCAGCCGCCCTCGAACACGACCTCACCGCCCTGCTCCCCGGCCCGGGGACCGAGTTCCACGATGCGGTCGGCCCGTTCCAGCACCGCGGGCTCGTGCTCGACGACGAGCACGGTATTCCCGCGGCTCGCGAGCCGCTCGAGGACGCCGGTGAAGGCGTCGATGTCGTGCGGGTGAAGGCCGATCGTGGGTTCGTCGAGGACGTAGAGCGTGCTGACCAGTCGGCTCCCGAGACAGCTGGCGAGGCGAATTCTCTGCATCTCGCCCCCGGAGAGGGACCGCGCCTGGCGGTCCAGCGTCAGGTACCCGAGTCCGACTTCCGCGAGAAACGAGGTCCGATGCTCGAGTTCGCGGAGGATGGTCGACGCGACCTCACGCTGAAAGGCGGAGAGATCGAGTCCGCCCGCGAGCCAGGCGGAGATCTCCTTCACCGTCCAGCGGGCGACTTCGGCGATGTGCCGCCCCCCGACGCGCACATTCAGTGCTTCCGGCTTCAGGCGGTGGCCGTCGCAGCCGGAACACCGCTCGGGAAGCTGATACTGGCGCAGAAAGACGCGGATGTATGCCTTGTACCGCTTTTTCTCCTTCGAGCGGAGGAATGGAATCACGCCCCGGAAGCGTTCCTCCGCGTACCTCCCTCCGTGCAACAGGACGTCGCGGCCTTCCTGGGGGAGGGCCTCCCACGGGAGGGTCGCGTCGAGCCCGGCAGCGGCGGCGAACGCTCTCAGGCGCGTGCGCTCGCGCCGGTAGCGGGGCTTCGACCACGGATCGAGGGCCCCCTCGTCCAGCGAACGGGCCGGGTCGGGAACGATGAGTTGGGGGGAGTACTCCAGCACGGCGCCGAAGCCCGTGCAGGTGTCGCAGGCTCCGGCGGGGCTGTTGAAGCTGAACAACTGGGGGGTGGGCCGCGGAAACGCGGAGCCGCAGACCCCGCAGCGATGGGCCTCTTCGAAGTCGCGGCGCTCGGGGGTGGAGGCGCCGCGTCGCCAGATGAGCGCGACGGCGGCGCCTCTTCCCTCGGCGAAGGCGCCGGCGAGCGAATCCGCGATCCGTTCGCGATCCTCGGCGCGGCAGGCGACCCTGTCCACGATCACGAGCGCTTCGCCCGCGTCCGCCAACGCGCGCAGGTCGTCCCCTCCGCCCTTCTCCTCCTCCGCCTCCGGATCGATGTCCGGATCGATGTCCGGATCGATGTCCGGCAGGTAGAGTTCGCGGCCGTCGGCGAGGAGGCGGACGTACCCCCGCGCCCGGAGGTTCTGCACCACCCTCGCGCCGTCCATGCGCTCCTCGGGGGGGACGGGGAAGGCGATGGCGAGCCGCGCCTCGGGGCCGGCATCGGCGCCGGCACCGAGCAGCGCGTCGGTGGCCGACGTCACGGTGTCCGGCACGACGGCACGCCCGCACTCCGGACACACGGTCGTCCCCACCCGCGCCCACAGGAGCCTCAGGTAGTCGTAGACCTCCGTGATCGTGCCGACGGTGGAGCGGCTCGACTGCACGCGGTTGCTCTGGTCGATCGCGACGGACGGGCTCACGCCCTCGACGAGATCGACGGCGGGCTTCGGCATGCGCTCGAGGAACTGCTTGGCGTAGGTGGACAGCGACTCGATGTACCGCCGCTGTCCCTCGGCGTAGATCGTGTCGAAGGCGAGGCTGGACTTTCCCGAGCCGGAAGGCCCCGTGAGGACGGTGAGGGCCCCGCGCTCGATGTCGACATCGATGCCCTTGAGGTTGTGCTGCCGGGCGCCTCGGACCCGGATCCGGTCGCTCATGGAAGCATGATGGCCGGCGGCGACGGGGCGCGCCAACCTGATTGGACCGGGCGCGGCGAGTTCGTACTATGGGGCATGCAAGCGCCGGACGGTCCCCTCCAGGAAGAAGAAGCGCTCGGAAAGGCGTACGACGCCCGTCTCATGAAGCGTCTGCTCGCCTACCTGAGACCGTACCGGGGCCGGGTCGCGCTCGCCGTGCTGATGCTCGTGGCCGCCTCGGGCCTCGCGCTCATCGGCCCGTGGCTGACGATGGAGGTCATCGACCACGCGATCCCGGATGGCGACTTCGGCGCCATCCGCACCCTCGCGATCCTCTTCTTCGTCTCGCTCCTCCTCTCCGGACTGCTGGAGTACGGGCGCACGATCCTGACCACGTGGATCGGGCAGAACGTGATGGTCGACCTGAGGCAGGAGATCTTCCGGCACCTGCAGCGCCTGCGGCTCGCGTACTTCGACCGCAACCCGGTCGGACGCCTGATGACGCGGCTCACGAGCGATGTCGAGGTCCTGAACGAGATGTTCACCTCCGGCGTGGTGACGATCTTCGGGGACGTGTTCACGGTCGCCTTCATCATGATCGCCATGCTCGTCATGGACTGGCGGCTCGCCCTCGTGACGTTCGCGGTCCTCCCCCTCGTGTTCCTGGCCGCGTGGCTCTTCCGGAAGAAGGTGCGCGAGGCGTACCGCGACATCAGGATCCGGCTCGCGCGCATCAACGCCTTCCTGCAGGAGCGGATCACGGGGGTGCGCGTCGTGCAGTTGTTCCGGCAGGAGCGGGCGGCGACGCGCTGGTTCGGCGAGATCAACGATGACCACCTCGAGGCCCACCTGCGCTCGATCACGTACTACGCGCTCTTCTTTCCCGTCGTCGAGGTGCTCGCGTCGGTCGCGCTCGCGCTCATCATCTGGTACGGAGGCAACCAGGCCCTCGAGGGGACGCTCACGATCGGGGTCATCGCGGCCTTCCTGCAGTACGCGAGGCGGTTCTTCCGCCCCATCCAGGACCTGTCGGAGAAGTACAACATCCTGCAGGGCGCGATGGCGAGTTCGGAGCGGATCTTCCGGCTCCTGGACGAAGCGCCGGGGATCGAGGACCCCAAGGATCCGACGGATCTTCCGGCGCGCGTGAAGGGCCGCATCGAGTTCGAGGATGTCTGGTTCCGGTACCTGTCGCCGGAGGAGGACGCGGCGGGGGTCACGACGCCCGCCCTGGCCCACGCCGCGGCCTGGGAAGGGGCGGAGGGGCGGCTCGACGAGGACGCGCCGGACGACGGCTGGGTGCTGCGCGGCATCAGCTTCACGGCGGAGCCGGGTCAGCGGCTCGCGGTCGTCGGAGCGACCGGCGCGGGCAAGACGACGCTGTTCAGCCTCCTCATGCGCTTCTACGAGCCGCAGCGCGGGCGCATCACGCTCGACGGGGTCGACATCCGGGACCTCCGGCTCGCCGACCTCCGCCACCGGATGGGCCTCGTGCTGCAGGACGTCTACCTCTTCTCGGGCTCCGCCGCGGACAACATCGCGCTCGACCGCGGGGCGGTGGGACGGGACGAGATCCGCGAGGCGGCCCGTCAGGTCGGGGTCGACCGGCACCTTGCGCGGCTGCCGAAGAAGTACGACGAGCCGCTTAGCGAGCGGGGCGGGAACCTGTCGGTCGGTGAGCGCCAGCTGGTGTCCTTCGCCCGCGCGCTCGCGGGGGACCCGCCCATCCTGCTGCTCGACGAGGCGACGAGTTCGGTGGACTCGGAGATCGAGGCGGAGATCCAGGCAGCGCTGGAGCGCCTGATGGAGGGACGGACGAGCCTCGTCATCGCCCACCGGCTCTCCACCATCCAGGGGGCCGACCGCATCCTCGTGCTCCACCACGGACGCATCAGCGAGTCCGGCACGCACGACACGCTGCTCGAGAGCGGCGGCCTCTACGCGCAGCTCCACCGCCTCCAGTTCCAGAAGCCGACGGCCGCCGCATGAACGCGGCGCTGGACTGGGCGGCGGGGCTGGACCCGCGCCTCGTGCTCCTGGCCCTCCTTGCGGTCCTGAACCTCTGGGCGAGCGGCCTCACCGCGCTTTCCACGGCGCCGAGGCGAGAGAAGGTGCTGTGGGTCGCGGTGATCTTCCTCTGTCCCATCGTCGGCAGCGTGCTCTGGTTCGTGTTCGGCCCCAAGCCCTGGGCGGAGAGGCGCTAGCAGCCGCGGGTCAGGAGGGCCAGAGGGGGCGCAGGAGATCCGCCGTGCGGGCGGCGGCGCCGGCGCCCGCCTCGACGAACGCGCGGGCGGCCCGGGCGTGGCGCCGGCGGCGAGGCGGGCGGGCCAGCCCGGTCAGGGTGTCCGCGAGCGCGCCGGCCGGGGAGACGAGCCCGCCGCCCGCCGACGCGAGGCCGCGGGCGTCGGCGCGGTCGTGACGCGGGCCGAAGACGACGGGCAACCCGGCCGCGGCGGGCTCGAGGACGTTGTGGAGCCCGGTGCCCCCGAGGCCGCCGCCCACGTAGGCCACGTCGCCCGCCGCGTACAACTCCGCGAGTCGGCCGACCTCGTCGAAGACGATGACGGAGGCGCCGGGCTCCGCGGCGGCAGCGCCGATCTCGCTCCAGCGGATGACGCGTTCCCCGCGGGCCGCGCACGACGCGACGAGGGCGTCGACGTGCGCGGCGGTCGGCTCGTGCGGCGCGATCACGATCTGCCAACCCGGGCCGCCGCCCCGCCGCACGGCCGCCACGGCATCGAGCAACGCGTGCTCGTCGGCGGGCCACGTAGAGCCGGCCACGAGCCGCACGGCCGTTCCGGCTGCCGTCCCGCCTGCTGTCCCGAGCGCCGCGCGGAAAGACGCGGCCGACCCGTCGGCGCGCGCGCGGTCCGCCCGTTCGAGCGCCAGGTCGAACGCCGCGTCCCCCGTCACGGCCAGCGCCTCCGGCCGGACGCCAAGCACTTCGAGCCGCCGCGCATCCTCCGGGCTCGCGGCGCCGGCCGCATCCAGCCGCGCGTACGAGGCGCGGAAGAGCCGACGGGCGAGGGGGCCGGAGCGTCGGCTCCCGTCGCGGACGGTGCCGTTGATGAGCGCGGTCGGCACCCCGGCCCGCGCGGCCGCGGCCACGAGTCCGGGCCACACGTCCAGCTTCGCGAACACGAGCAGGCCGGGCCGCAGGGCGGCGAGCGCTGCATCGCAGTCGCGCGCGCGGTCGAGCGGCGGCGGGCCCGCATGGTCCGGATCCAGCCACGCGAGCGCCGCCCGACCCGATGGCGAGCCGTGCGTGACGACGAGCTGCGCCCGCGCGCCGGCGGGCGAGCCGGACCGTGCGCCGCGCAGATCCCGGATGGCCGGCGCGGCGCCGAGCAGTTCGCCGGCGGAAGCGCCGTGGAGCCACACGAGCGGCCCGGGCTCCCGGCCCCGTCCCCACGCGGCCAACTCCGCCGTGGCGCGCCGCCGCGCTGCCACCGCCCGCGCGATGTCCGGCCGGGCGCGCCGGAGCAGGGGCGCCGCCGCGAGCGCGACGCCGGCGGCCGCCTCCGTGAGCCGCGCCCCGGCGTTCACGGCCGCGGCCCGGAGCTTTTCGCCCGCATCCCGTCTCCATATTCTCCCGCGTGCGCTATCTCGGGAACAAAACGAAGCTCGTCCCCTTCCTGCTGGAGACCGTAAACCGGTTCCAGGCGGCGCCCGGCGTCGCATGCGACCCGTTCGCCGGCACCGCCAGCGTGTCGGCGGCGCTCAAGGAGAAGGGCTGGCAGGTCCATGCGGGCGACCTGATGGCGTCCTCCTACGCCCTCCAGGTCGCGCGGATCCAACTCGACGCGCCCCCGCGCTATCCGGCCTCGCTCCTCCCGGCGGCGGCCCGCAACGGGAAGCGGGAGGTCGGCTACCACACCCTGCTCGAAGGGCTGGCCGAACTCGATGAGCCGGCCGCCCTCGATGGCCCGGGCCGCCGCGGCTTCATCTCCGAGCACTACACGAGCGACGGAACCGCGGGGCGGGCGCACGGGCGCATGTACTTCTCCCCCGAGAACGGCCGGAAGATCGACCGGGTCCGGACGCGGATCGACCGCTGGACGCGCGGATCCTCCCACAGCGAAGCCGCGGCGCAGCTCCTGATCGCGACGCTCATCGAGGCCGCCGACCGCGTGGCGAACACAACGGGCGTGTACGCCTCCTTCGTAAAAACCATGCAGCCGAACGCCCTGCGCCCGCTCGAACTTCGCCCCATCGATCCGACCCCGCGCCGGGAAGGAGCCGGCGCCTGCAGCGCGTTTCGCGGACCCGCCGCCCGCCTCCTGGAATCCATCGGTCCCGTCGATCTCGTCTATCTCGACCCCCCTTACAACGGCCGGCAATATCCCGCGTATTATCACATCCCCGAACTCCTCGCGCTCGGCTGGGCCACGCCGCCGGAGATCCGGGGGAAGACGGGACTCATCCCCGACGAGGCGCAGCGCTCGGACTGGTGCCGGAAGCACCGCGCTCCGGACGCGCTGCGGGAGGTGCTGGAAGCCGCGGACGGACGCCACATCCTGTTCAGCTACAATGACGAGGGGCACCTGGACCGCACCGCGATCGAGGAGGCGCTGCGCGAACGCGGCCTGCCCGACACCTACGCGTTCCACCACCGGCCCTACCGCCGCTACCGGAGCGACGCCGACGGCCCCGGGCGGAACTACCTGCGCGACGACGTGCGGGAACACCTCCACTACGTGAGGTGCGCGTGAGCCCCGCGCGCTGGAGAATGGCGCTCCTGCTGCTCCTGCTGGGCGCGGGCGGCTGCTCGCCGGCGTACGTCCTGCGCGCCGGCTGGGAGGAGGCCCGCATTCTCTCGGCGCGCCGCCCCATCCGGGCCGTGATCCACGACACGACCGTGGCCCGCGAGACGCGCGACAAGTTGCGGCTCGTGCTCGATGCGAGAGACTTCGCGGAACGCGACCTGGGGCTGCGCGCGGGGGCGAGCTACGAGTCGTTCACTCAACTGCACCGCGACACGCTGGTCCTGAACGTGCTCGCCGCACCCGAGTTCGCGCTGCGCTGGAAGACATGGTGGTTCCCCATCGTCGGCCATCTCCCCTACAAGGGATACTTCGACTTCGACGACGCCCGCGCGGAGGCCGCCAGCCTGGCCGAGGAAGGCTACGACGTCTCGGTCCGGCCCGTCTCCGCCTTCTCGACGCTGGGCTGGTTCCCCGACCCCATCATGTCGACGACGCTGCGCCTCGACAGCCTCGGGCTCGTCGAGACGGTGATCCACGAGATCACGCACAGCACGTACTTTCCTACCGGCCAGGCGGATTTCAACGAGAGCTTCGCGAACTTCGTCGGGCACCGCGGCGCGATCGAGTTCTTCTGCGAGGCGGTGGCGGATGAGAGCGCCTGCGTGCGGGCCCAGTGGAGGTGGGAGGACACCCGCGTATTCGGCCACTTCTTCCATTCCATCCTCGCGCCGCTGGAGGAGGTGTACGACTCCTCCATGCCGGACGACGCGAAGCGGGCGGCCAAGCGCGAGGTGTTCGAGGCGGCGGCCCAACGCTTCGAGACGGAGTACATACCGCGGCTGCACGCGCGGTACGGCGCGATCGACCCGGACGGTCTCGACAACGCGTGGATCATCTCGCGCCTCCTCTACTACACGAGGCTGGATGACTTCGAGCGCGTGTACGAGTCGCACGGCGCCCTGGTGCCCTCCCTCGAAGCGCTGATGCGGGAGGCCGCAACCGGCGACCCGTGGGAGGCCCTGACGCGCATAGCGGGTCCGGCGGACACGGACCCGAACGACGCCGAGACCACGGGAGATTCGAGATGACGGAACCGTTCGCCTGCGTGCGCTGCGGCCGCGACGACCAGGGCCGGATCGAGCGCGTCCCGTTCCCGAGCGAACTCGGCGAGCGGATCGTGGCCGAGATCTGCGCCGCCTGCTGGGAGGAGTGGAAGAACCGGCAGATGCTCCTCATCAACCACTACGGGCTCAAGCTCCACGAGGCGCCGGCGCGCGAATTCCTCTACAGGAACCTCCGCATTCACCTCTTCGGCGAGGAGGGCACCGCCGCCCCCATCGACACCGGCGCGGAAGGTTCCGTCGAATGGTAGGCGGCCGGTGGGGGACGCCTTGGGGTCGGGCTCGATGCTGACGCCGCGCTAGGACACCACGAGGTTCAGCATGCGGTCCGGGATGTGGATCACCTTTCGGATCGCGACCCCGTCGAGGCGCCGGATCACGTTCGCCTCGGCCAGCGCCGCCTCGCGCACGACGTCTTCCGGGGCGCCCCGGGCCACGCGGATCGTCGCCCGCAGCCGGCCGTTCACCTGCACCGGGAGTTCGACCTCGTCGACCATGAGCTTGCGCTCGTCCCAGGCCGGCCACTCGGCGTGATCGAAGAGGCTCGAGGCGCCGCCGAGGCGGGCCCACAGCTCCTCGGCGATGTGGGGCGCGACGGGCGCAATCATGATCACCAGCGGCCGCACCTCGTCGATCGAGGCCGTGCGCCCGCCGGCGCGCAACGTGTTCAGGTAGTCCATCGCGGCGGCGATCGCCGTGTTGTAGCTCAGCGCCTCGAGGTCCTCCGAGATCTGCCTGATCGTCGCGTGCAGCGCCCGCTCCACGCCCGGATCGTCGAATCCCGTGCGCCCCGCCTCGGCCGCGGCCGTCACGCTGTCCCACACCTTCTTCAGGAAACGATCGGGACCGGCCAGGCCGCTGTCGCGGAAGTCCCCACCCCGCTGGAAGGGGCCGAGGAACATCAGGTACATGCGGAACGTGTCCGCGCCGAACCGCGCGATGTACTCGTCCGGGAGGATCACGTTGCCACGCGACTTCGAGATCTTGGCGCCGTCCCGGATGAGGAGGCCGTGCTTGCGGAAGCGGTGGTACGGTTCCTCGAACTCGAGGTGCCCGAGGTCGTGCAGCACCATGGTGAGAAAGCGGGAGTAGAGGAGGTGGAGGACGGAGTGTTCCTCGCCGCCGATGTAGCTGCTGACCGGTAGCCACTTCCGCGTCCGCGCGGGGTCGAACGGGCGGTCGTCGAACTCGGTCGAGGGATAGCGCAGGAAGTACCAGCCCGAGTCGAGGAAGGTGTCGGAGACGTCGGTCTCGCGCCGGGCCTCGTCGCCGCACGCCGGACAGGCGGCCGCGCGGAAGTCCGGGTCGCGCGCGAGCGGGCTCACGCCGGTCGCCGTGGGCCGAAAGTCCTCCACGAACGGGAGGACGACCGGGAGATCTTCCTCCGGCACCGCCTGCGGACCGCAGTCGTCGCAGTAGATGATGGGGATCGGCGGCCCCCAGTACCGCTGCCGGGAGATGCACCAGTCGTGCAGCCGGTAGTTGACCTCCGCCGCCGCGAGCCCGCGCTCCGCCAGCCACTCGGTGATCGCGCGCCCGCCCGCGTCGGCCTTCATCCCGCTGAAACGCCCGGAGTTCACGAGAATCTCATCGGCGGTGTGCTCGACAAAGGCGGCCTCCGCCTCGCCGCCCCCAATGTCCGCGGGATCCGCACCTTCCGGAAGTGCCGCGCGGGAGCATACGACCTGAACGACGGCCAACCCGAACTGGCGCGCGAAGTCGAAGTCCCGCTGATCGTGTCCGGGCACGGCCATGATGGCGCCGGTGCCATAGTCCATGAGGACGTAGTCGGCGACCCACACGGGGATGTCCTCCCCGGTGGCCGGGTTCCGCGCGTACCCGCCCGTGAACACGCCGGTCTTCTCGCGCTCGTCCGTCTTCTGCCGTTCCACGAGGTCGACGGCCGCGGCCGCGCGCACGTAGGCCTCCACCTCGGCGCGCCGCTCGTCCGTCGTGAGCCGCTCGACGAGGGGATGCTCCGGCGCCAGTACCATGAAGGTCGCGCCGAAAAGGGTGTCCGGCCGGGTGGTGAACACTTCGATCCGATCCGTCTCGCCACCGGTCTCGGCGCCGGCGGCGGCCGCGGCGCCGGAGAGCGGGAAGTGCAGCCGCGCGCCCTCGGAGCGGCCGATCCAGTTGCGCTGGGCCGTCTTCGTCGTCTCCGACCAGTCGATCCACTCCAGGTTGTCGAGCAGCCGCTGCGCGTAGTCCGTGATCCGGAAGAACCACTGGCTCAGCATCCGCTGTTCGACCGCGGCGTCGCACCGTTCGCACAGCCGGCGATCACCTGTTCGTTCGCGAGCACCGTCTGGCACTGCGGGCACCAGTTGACCGCGGCTTCCTTCTTCTCCGCCAGGCCCGCCTTGAAGAGCTGGACGAAGATCCACTGCGTCCACTTGTAGTAGCGGGGATCCGTCGTATCGACCGTGCGCGACCAGTCGGTCATGAGCCCCGCCGCCCTCAGCATCCGCTCGAAGTTGCCGATGTTCGAGGGGATCAACTCCATCGGGTGCGTGTCGACCTTGAGCGCGTGGTTCTCCGAGTGGATGCCGAACGCGTCGTATCCGATGGGCTCGAAGACGTCATCGCCCCGCAGGCGGCGGAAGCGCCCGTAGATGTCGGCCCCCGTGAAGGCGTACAGGTTTCCTACGTGCAGCCCCTCGGCCGATGGATAGGGGTACATCATCAGGTTGAAGAACGGACGCTCGGCGGCGTCGAGGTCGGGCTCGTTCGTCCCGTTCTCCTCCCACCAGGCCTGCCACCGGGATTCGATGGCGATCGGGTCGTACATGGGTCGCGGGTCCGCTCCGTCGTAGGGGATTATGCCGGGGAGATGCACTGGCAGCCCGTGGCAAAAGCCGGACGGCGGCACCCTGCGGAGGCCGCCGTCCGGCCGCACAAGATGGGGCCGGAACGGCGGCCGAACAACTTGCGGCTACTCTTCCCGGCCGGGACCCGGGACCATGTGGTCGAGGCTGAACTTTCCGCTGCCCGTCGTCCACAGGAAGAGGAAGATGGCGCAGTACAGGATGGCGAGTTCGCCGCCGTTCACGATCGGCCAGAACTCCATCTCGCGGGCGAAGAAGTGGCGCCACCAGTACACGACCGCGAAGTGGCCCGTGAGGACGAAGGCGACCCAGCGCGTGCGGATCCCGAGGATGATGAGGATCGGCAGGAAGAACTCGATGATGCCCGCGATCCCCACGGGCCACGAGAACCAGTTGCCGACGGCGTCCCTTCCGAACATGCCGAGGAGCTTCTGGGCTCCGTGCTGCCATAGCATGAGGCCGGCGGTGACCCGGAGCACGGCGTGGGTGGTTTCCTTCGAGACGGGTGCATTCATGACGCCTCCCAGTAAGGGGGGGCTCCGGCGTCCGGCGCCGCTTGCAGGCCCGGAAGTGCCGCCGTAGCCTTGCGACCCATGATGCCGGTTGATTCTCCGCGCGCACAAGACGACGCACAGGACGACGAGTTCGAGGGCGACATACCCGTTCGCATTCCGCTCGCGCTTCTGCTGACCCTCAAAGACCTCGACACGCCCGAAGATCCGCGGGAACTCGAGGGAATGGACCTCTCCCTGAACATCCGCCGGCGGCTGGGGCTGTCGAGTGTGGTGCTCAAGCAGATTCGCCGCTACGAGGAGGGTGGCGGGGACGTGCGCGCCGCCGAACTGGCGAGCCTGTTTGAACTCGTCGCGAAGCGGGCCGATGCTCCGGAGATCTTCGCCTCGACGGGACGCCGGGTCACGCATGAGGCCTTCGGCCCCGGCGCGCGCGTAACCCTGCGCTTCGGGTGGCGGCTGATCCCCTCCAGGCTGCGGCGGATCCTCGCCTGGGGGCGAGTGAAGAAAATCGCTCGCCGCCTCAGCCCGTCTTCGAAGATCCGGATCGCGAAGGGAATGAACGGGCTCGTGATCGAACGCGGCCTCCCGGTGCTGGCCACGGCCGATAAAGGTGGGCGCGGCTGCGAAATCCTGTCGGGGATCATCGACGAGTCGTTCCGGACGTACCGGGCGGCGGAGGGCTACGTCTCGCACCCACGGTGCGAAGCCCATGGAGAGGATCACTGCCTCTGGGTCGTCGAGGCGACCTCGGACTGACCCGCCGGGACGGGCCGCGCCGGCGACGCCGGATCAACTCTCCCGGTGCGGTTCGCTCACATGCGGTTCGACGTGCACGGTCACGTCGGTGAATCCGATCTCGGCGGCGACTCGCCGCTCGACTTCATCGGCGATGTCGTGGCCGCTGACCACCGTTTCTCCGGGTGCCACACGAATCGTGAGTTCCGCGAAGCGCCCGACCGACTTGCCGCGCGAACGAACCCGGGTCACGGCATGGACGCCGGGCACCCCGCCCGCCACGCCTTCGATCTCCCGCGGATCGACAGCCCGTTCGTCGACGAGGACGGGGATGGTCTCGCGGAGGATCTTGTAGCCGGATCGGGCCACGACGAGCGCCACGGCGAGCGCGAGCCATGCGTCGGCCGCGGCCCAGCCGGTCCGGGCGGTGATGGCAAGACCGGCCAGCACGCCCGCCGTCACCAGGACATCGGAGGCCGTGTGCCGGGCGTCCGCCGCGAGGATCTCGCTCGACAACGTACGGCTCGCCCTCGCCTCGCCCAGCGCGACCGCCCCGTTCACGACCAGGGCCGCGAGGAGCACGATCATCATCGCCGGTTCGAGATCCGGGGCAGCGCCGCCGCGGATGAGGCGCTCCAGGGCGCCCTGGACGAGTTCGAAGCACGTGACCGAGAGGAAGGCCGCCACGGCGAGCGCCGCGAGCGTCTCGAACTTGCCGTGTCCGTAGGGATGTTCGGCGTCCGGCGGGGCGGCCGCGAGGCGCATCGCGGCGAGGCCCACGACGTTGTTGATCGCATCGACGCCCGAGTGGGCCGCGTCGCCCAGCACGGCGATCGACCCCGAGCGCAGACCGACGGTCAACTTCGCCGCGATCACCGCCACGTTCGCGAGCAGCACCCACAGGAGTATGCGGCGCACCCGTCCGTGGCGGTCCGCCGGCAGATTCACCGCCCCGGACTCATCGCTGAAAGCGACGCCCCCGGCTGAAGTCCGGTTTCGACGCGTACCGCTCGGGCTCCTCCCCCGCGTCTTCCTCCTCTTCGGCTTCCGCGTCCCGCATCACCGCGTCGAAGCGGCTCGAACGGGCGCGCTGCCGGCCCCCCAGCAACCAGCGCCAGGGCGACTCGCGCGGCGCCCTTCCCGTCGGCGCGTGCTTGTCGTAGAGCCCCGGAGAGCCGAGTCCCACCCAGATGCCGAAGGCGAGGGCGAGGAGCGCGCCCAGGGATCCGGCGATGATCAGGATCAGGGCCAGCGTGTCTTCGGTCATGGAACTCCGTGCTTCACTCTGTGCTTCACTGCGTGCTTCGTCGCGCCGCGGCTGCGGGTGCTTGCCTGCGCCGCCAGGCGTCGTCTACTGTCACGCCATGCGGCCCCGGCCGGCCCGCCAGTGTCGACACTAGATGGCGTCGCCGGCGGCTCCGTGACAAGCGCGTCCGTCCGTGTCTCCCCTCCGATTCGAGCAACTTCATGACAGAACAGCACCGGGAAATCGATGTCCTGCTGGACGAACAGCGGACCTTCGAACCGTCGGCGGACTTCGTCGCGGCCGCCCACGTGGGCGACCGCGGCCCGTACGACGAGGCCGGCCGGGACCGCGAGGCGTACTGGGAGGCGTGGGCGCGCCGGCTCGACTGGTTCACGCCGTGGGACACGGTGCTGGAGTGGGATCCTCCCTTCTCGAAGTGGTTCGTGGGCGGCACGCTCAACGCCGCGTACAACTGCCTCGACCGCCACCTGGAGGCGCGCGGCTCGAAGACGGCCCTCGTCTGGGAGGGCGAGCCGGGAGACGTGCGCCGCTACACCTACCGCGAGTTGCACGAGGAGGTGTGCCGGTTCGCGAACGCGCTCCGGGGCCTCGGCGTCGGGAAGGGGGACCGGGTCGCGATCTATCTCCCGATGGTTCCGGAGGCGGCCATCGCCATGCTCGCCTGCGCGCGCATCGGCGCCCCGCACTCCGTCGTCTTCGGAGGCTTCTCGCCCCAGTCCCTGCGCGACCGGATCGAAGACGCCCACGCCACGTGCGTGATCACCGCGGACGGGGGATATCGCCGCGGCGGGATCATCCCGCTCAAGGCGAGCACGGACGCGGCCATCGAGGGTCTCGACTACGTGACGAGCGTCGTCGTCGTCCAGCGCTCCGCCGTGACCGACCCCGGGGCGGCGCCGCACGGAGCTCGGGTGGAGACGCCGTCGTGCGGGATGACCGAGGGCCGGGACCACTGGTACCACGACCTGGTCGCCGCGGCGGACGCCGACTGCCCCGCCGAGCCGATGGATTCGGAGGACCTGCTCTACATCCTCTACACCTCCGGGACGACGGGGAAGCCGAAGGGCGTGATGCACACGACCGGCGGCTACATGACGCACGTGACCGCGACCGCGAAGTGGGTGTTCGACCTCCGGGAGGACGACATCTACTGGTGCACGGCGGACGTGGGCTGGGTGACGGGCCACTCCTACATCGTGTACGGCCCGCTCTCGAACGGGGCGACGGTGGTGATGTACGAGGGGTCGCCCGACTGGCCGGACCGGGGCCGCTTCTGGGAGCTGTGCGAGCGCTACGCGGTGACGGTGTTCTACACGGCGCCGACGGCGATCCGCGCCTTCATGCGCTGGGGGGATGACTGGCCCGCGGGCTACGACCTCTCGACGCTCCGGCTGCTGGGGACGGTGGGCGAGCCCATCAACCCCGAGGCGTGGGTGTGGTACGACCGCCACATCGGCGGCGGCCGCTGCCCGATCGTCGACACGTGGTGGCAGACGGAGACGGGCGGGATCATGATCACGCCGCTCCCGGGGGCGATCGTCACGAAGCCGGGCACGGCGACGGTCCCGTTCCCCGGCATCGAGGCGGCGATCCTCGACGAGGAGGGGAGCCCGGCGGAGTCCGGCTACCTGGCGATCACGTCGCCCTGGCCGGGGATGCTGCGGGGGGTGTGGGGAGACGAGGAGCGCTACCGCGAGACGTACTGGTCGAAGTGGCCCGGCATCTACTTCCCCGGCGACGGGGCGCGGGTGGATGAGGACGGCTACTACTGGATCATGGGCCGCGTGGACGACGTGCTGAACGTGGCCGGCCACCGGATCGGGACCATGGAGGTGGAGTCCGCGCTGGTCGACCACGAGGCGGTGGCGGAGGCCGCGGTCGTGGGGCGGTCGGACGAGATCAAGGGACAGGCGGTGGCCGCGTTCGTGAGCGTCGTGGAGGGGACCGAGACGTCCGAGGCGCTGCGCCAGGAACTGCGGGGGCACGTGGCGGCGCAGATCGGCGCGATCGCGCGGCCGGCGGATCTCATCTTCGCCGCCGAACTGCCGAAGACGCGAAGCGGGAAGATCATGCGGCGGCTGCTGCGCGATGTGGCGGAGGGACGGGCGCTGGGCGACACGACGACGCTCGCCGATCCCGCCGTGGTGCGAAGCCTGCAGCAACAGTTCGCCGACAGCGAGGGGTAGCCGACCCATGACCCCGCGCCCTCCCGACACCGGTGCCACCGGTGCGCGGGGAGCGGGACAGCTCGCCCTGCTCGCGCTGGTCGATCTGCTCGCGATGAGCCTCTGGTTCTCGGCCAGCGCGGTCGTGCCGGAGCTGCGCGAGGCTTGGGGGCTGGACGACTCCGGGGCGGCCTGGCTCACCACCTCCGTGCAACTCGGCTTCGCCACGGGGGCCGTCCTCTCGGCGCTGCTCACGCTCTCGGACGTGTGGGACCCGCGCCGGCTCATCGCCGGGTCCGCCCTGCTCGGAGCGGCCGCCACGGCCGCGATCGCCCTCTTCGCCGACGGACTCGCCCTCACCGTCGTCCTCCGATTCGTGACGGGGGTCGCGCTGGCGGGCGTCTACCCTCCGGGGATGAAGATGGTCGCGGGCTGGTTCCGCGCGGGGCGGGGGATGGCGATCGGGATCCTCATCGGCGCCCTCGCGATCGGGAGCGCGCTGCCGCACCTGCTGCGGCCGCTCGGGGGGATCGGCGCCTGGCGGCCGGTGCTCCTGCTCGCCTCGGGCTTCGCGGTCGTGGCGGCCGTGCTCGCCGCGACCGGGCTCCGCGCGGGACCCCACCAGGCGCCGGCCGCCCCCTTCGACCCCCGCGCCGTGCGGCGCATGTTCGCCGATCGGGCGACGATGCTCGCCAACGGCGGCTACTTCGGGCACATGTGGGAACTGTTCGCCATGTGGACGTGGATCCCCGCCTTCCTGGCGGCGAGCTTCGCGGCGGACTCGAGCGCGGGCTCGACCCCCGCCCTCGCCTCGTACCTGGCGTTCGGGACGATCGCGGCCGGGGGGCTTGGCGCCGCCGCGGCCGGCGTGCTCGCGGATCGCATCGGGCGCACGGCCGTGACAAGCTGGAGCATGGTGGTGAGCGGCGCCTGCTGCCTGGCCATCGGGCCCCTGTTCGGCGGCCCCGTCTGGCCCGTCGCGGCGGTCTGTTTCGTGTGGGGGTTCACGATCGTCGCCGACTCCGCGCAGTTCTCCGCCTGCGTGAGCGAACTCGCCGAACCGGAGTACGTCGGCACGGCGCTCACGCTGCAGACGGCGATCGGCTTCCTGCTCACGATCGCCACCATCCGCCTCGTCCCGGTGTGGGAGGCGACGCTGGGCTGGGAGTGGGCCTTCGCCCCTCTCGCCATCGGCCCCGCCCTCGGCACATGGAGCATGCTGGCGTTGCGCCGCCGCCCCGAATCCACCCGCATCGCCGGCGGCCGCCGCTAGTGACTGGAGCGGCAACCTCTACGGCCGTTGCGTGGTTGTGGCGGTCGGGCGCGGGGTCTACCGTGAGGCGAGCCACTCGATTCGGTTCGGAAACCGGAGTTCAGCCGTGACGCGACGTATCGATTCGTTCAAGCCGGGGTCCCCGGCGACGTGGGTCCTCCCCCTGTTCGGCGCCGTCGCCGCATTAGGGTGTGGGCAGGCGGAGGCGGGGTCGCAGTTGGAAGACGCGGCGCAGGGCGACGCGGACGCCGAAGCGCAGATGGCGGCCAACCGGCTCTCCGCCGAGGAGGCCGCGGAAGGCTTCGAACTCCTCTTCGACGGGGAATCGCTCGAGGCGTGGCGGGGGTTCCGGATGGATGATGTCCCCGCGGGCTGGAGCGCGATGGAAGGGGCGCTCGCTTTCACGCCGGGCGTCGGGGGCGGGACGCTCATCACGCGGGAGACCTACGCGGATTTCGACCTGCGCCTCGAGTGGAAGGTCGGCGAAGGCGGCAACAGCGGGGTCTTTTTCGGCATCTCCGAGAACACCGAGCGCGCGTTCGAGTCGGGCCCCGAGATGCAGGTCCTGGACAACGCGGGGCACTACGACGGCGGCAATCCGCTCACGTCGGCGGGATCGAACTACGGCCTGCACGCGCCTCCGGAGGATGTGTCACGCCCGGCCGGCGAGTGGAACGAAGTCCGGATCGTCCGCCACGGCAACCAGGTCGCCCACTGGCTGAACGGCGTCCGGATCGTCGAGTACGAAATCGGTTCGGACGAGTGGGAAGCGCTGGTGGCGGGAAGCAAGTTCGTGGAGTGGCCCGACTACGGCCGGCACCACGAGGGCCACCTCGGCATCCAGGACCACGGCGACCCCGTCTGGTACCGCAACATCCGCGTCCGCCGCATTCAGTAGCGGCCGACCACCGCCTACGCGGCCGGCGGCCGCCTACGCGGTCAGCCGTTCGTATCCAGCGCGCGGTGGGTGAAGCTGCGCTTGCCGGGGCCGTAGTCCGCGGCGCCTTGCCCTTCGCCGCGCAGCAGCCAGCGTGTCGTGAGGAGGCCCTCGACGCCGACCGGGCCGCGCGCGTGGATGCGGGCCGTGCTGATTCCCACCTCCGCCCCAAGCCCGTAGCGGAAGCCGTCCGCGAAGCGGGTACTCGCGTTGTGGAATACGCTCGCCGCATCGACGGCCTTCAGGAACCGTTCGGCGACGTCCGGATCCTCGGCCACGATCGCGTCCGTGTGGCTGCTCCCGTGGGTGTGAATGAAATCGATGGCCTGCTCCACGCCCGCGACGGTGCGCACGGCCAGCGTTAGGTCGCCGAACTCGAGTCCCCAATCCTCCTCGGATGCGGCCTCGGCCCACGGCAGGATCCGGCGCGAGGGCTCGTCGCAGCGGAGTTCGACCCCGCGCTCGCGGAGCGCCTCGCCGATCGGCGCCAGCCGCGGCAGGAAGGCTTCGTGCACGAGCAGCGTCTCCGTCGCGTTGCAGGCGGCCGGGTAGTCGCATTTCCCGTCCACGGCGAGCCGCAGCGCCATCTCCCCGTCGGCCGAGGCATCCACGTAGAGGTGGCACACGCCCTCCGCGTGCCCCAGCACCGGAATCCGGCTCCGCTCCTGGATCGAGCGCACGAGCGCCCCGGACCCCCGCGGAATCACGAGGTCGATGAGGTCGTCGAGGGCGAGCAGTTCGTCGACATCGCGCCGGTCCGGGACGCCGAGGACGGCCCGGCGATCGAGGCCCGCCTCGTCCAGCGCCCGCCGCAGGCAGCCGACGAGCACCTCGTTGGAGCGGGCCGCCTCGCGGCCGCCCTTCATGATGACCCCGTTCCCGGAGCGGATGGCGAGCGACCCGATCTGGATCACCGCGTCGGGCCGGCTCTCGAAGATGATGAGCAGGACGCCGAGCGGGCTGCGGACGCGCTCGAGCACGAGACCCTCATCGAGTTCCATGCGCGTGAGGACGCGGTCGATCGGGTCCTCGCCGTCGACCAGCGCGTCGATCCCCTCGAGCAGGCTCTCGAACTTGGCATCCGGGAGGCCCAGCCGGTGGAGTAGGGACCCGGACAGCCCTTCCTCCGCCGCGCGCGCCAGGTCCTCGTCGTTCGCCCGCGAGATCTCGACCCGCGACCGGACCAGTACGTCTTTGAGTGCGCGCAGCGCCGCCGTCCGGCGCTCCGCCTCGGCGCTCCCGATGGTGCGTTGCGCCGCCCGTACTCCGGCCGCCCGCTCCCTCAGCGTCTCCGTCGGTTCCCGCTTCAGTGTCGTTGCTTCCATCAGGACTCCCTAGGACTCCTTGAGGATGAGATGCTCGCGCCCCACGATCTCGACGCCGGCTCCCGCCTTGTGTGAGACGGCCTGGAGGACGAGCCGCGAGTCGAGCGCGACGACGCCCCGTCCGACCAGGGCTCCATCGAGCGCCTGAACCTCGACCACGTCGCCGCGCCGGAACTCGCCTTCGGCCCGCGCGACGTCCGCGGCTCTCAGCGGCTCGCCGCCCCGGAGACGTTCGGCCCCGCCCTCGGCCAGGACCAGCGTGCCGCGCGGGTGCGAACAGTAGGCGATCCAGCGGCTGCGCGAGGAGAGCGCGGCGCGCGGCGGGACCCAGGTTCCCTCTTCCTCGCCGGCCAGCACGCGGTCGAGCGCGCCCGGATCGACGCCCGACGCGATGACGGTGTGACAGCCCCCGCGCGACGCGACCCGCGCTGCCTCCAGCTTGCTCGCCATCCCGCCCCGCCCGAGCCCGGAGCGCCCGTCCACGTCGAGCCCGTGCTCATCGGGCCGGTCGATCCGACCGACCAGCCGCGCCTCCGGGTCGCGCCTGGGATCGGCCGTCATGACCCCCGGCACGTCCGTGAGGAGCACGATCAGATCCGCCGCCAGTTCGCTCGCGACCAGCGCCCCCAGCCGATCGTTGTCGTCGAAGATCGGCCGCTTTCCCGTCCCCCGATACACGCGGTCGTTCAGCGAGATGGCGTCGTTCTCGTTCACGACGGGGACGACGCCGAGCCGGAAGAGACTCTGGAGCGTCTCGTGCAGGTTCAGGTAACGCACCCGGTCGTCGAAGTCCGTCCACGTGATGAGGATCTGCGCGCAGGTGACGCCGAGCCGGGCGAACCCCTGCTGGTAGAGTTCCATGAGCCGGCTCTGTCCGATGGCGGCGCACGTCTGCTTCAGCGCGGCCGTGGCGGGCGGCTCGGCGAGCTGGAGGGCGACGCGTCCCAGGCCCACCGCTCCCGAAGTCACGATGAGGACCTCCCGACCCTCCCGCCGCAGGCGGCTCGCGCTCTCGACGACGCGGAAGAGGCGGGAGAGGGCGATCCTCCCATCGTCGTGCGTGACGACGCCCGTTCCCACCTTGAGGACGACCCGGTCGGCCGTCGCGATCACCTCGCGCGGGACCGGCGGCGCGACGGCGTCGCCCTCGGGGGTCGAAACTGGTTGGAGCTGGCTCACGTCGAACGCCTCACAGCGGGACCGGGACCCACAGCCGGCCGCGGAGCCGGCGGAAGGCCACCAAAGGTACACGGGAGCGGGCCGTTGCACACTGCGCTCCGACGCACGACGCTTCGGGGGCGCGAGCGGGACGGGGGCAGGGTCGCGGGCAGGGCGTCAAGCGGAAGGCGGAGTGCGCGTGCAGGTTCACCTCATCGACGGCACCTACGAGTTGTTCCGGCACTTCTATGGCGCGCCCTCGGCGAAGAACGCAGGGGGCCACGAGGTCGGGGCGGCGCGCGGCGTCGTGGGTTCGATGTTCGGCCTCCTCGAGGGCGGCGCCACGCACGTCGCGATTGCCACCGATCGCGTGATCGAGTCCTTCCGAAACGAGCTGTGGCCCGGCTACAAGGACGGCTCGGGCATCGATCCGGCGCTCCATTCCCAGTTCCCGCTCGTCGAGGAGGCGCTCGCCTCGGCGGGATTCGTCGTGTGGCCGATGGTGGAGCACGAGGCGGACGATGCGATGGCCGCCGGCGCCGCGATGGCCGCCGCGGACCCCCGCGTGGAGCGCGTCTTCCTGTGCACGCCGGACAAGGATCTCGCCCAGTGCGTGGAAGGCGAACGCGTCGTGCAGTTCGACCGCCGGCAGCGGCTGCTGCGCGACGAGGCCGGCGTGGTCGAGAAGTTCGGCGTGCCGCCCGCCGCGATCCCGGACTGGCTGGCCCTGGTGGGCGACTCGGCGGACGGCTTCGCCGGCATCCGCGGCTTCGGCGCCAAGACGGCGGCCGCTGTGCTCGCGCGCTACGGCCGTATCGAGGAGATACCCCCGGACGGAAGAGACTGGGATGTTTCCGTGCGTGGCCCCGAACGCCTCGCCCAAACGCTGCGCAACGGGCTGGACGACGCGCTCCTCTTCCGCCGCCTCGCCACGCTCGTCCGAGAAGCTCCGGTGTCAGGAACCGTCGACGAACTCGAGTGGTCCGGACCGCGAGACGACTTCGACCTCGTCGCCACGATCCTCGACGCCCCGGACCTTCCCCCTCGCGCGGAGCGCCTCTCTACGGCGCGCCGGCAACCGTCCGTTTAGTCGCCGATCGGCGGCACGGCCTCCATCAGGAGCGCGATCGCGGCTCGCAGGTTCTCTCCGCCGGGGCCGGCGCCCGTGTACTTGCCGAGGCGGGTGATGACGAGGCCGCGCGCGGGGATGAACACCGTGTACTGGCCGCCCGCGCCCGCGAAGGCGCCGTAGTCGTCCTCGATCGGGAAGCCGAGGTCCTTCCACACGAAGCCGCCGCCGTACGTCGGGCGCCCGTCCGCGATCCACGCGGGGGCGACTTCCATCGCGTAGTCGACGTAGCCCTCGGGGAGGATGCGCTCGCCCTCCCACACGCCGTCCTGCAGGTAGAGGTTGCCGAGCCGCGCCCAGTCGCGGGCGGAGCCGAACTCGTAGCCCTGGGTGAGGAAGTTCCCGTTCGGGTCCGTCTCCATGATGAAGTTCCGGATCCCGAGCTTGTCGAACAGGTGCCGCTGCGGGAAGGCGTGATAGTCGTCGCCGCGCCCCTCGACGCCGAGGCGGACCAGGTAGTTCGTGAGCGCCGGGTCGGTGTTCCGATACCGTCCCACGGTGTTGGGCTCCCACTGCTGCGGGCGGGTCGCGGCCCACTCGAAGGCGTTCTCGCCGGTGTAGAGATAGAGGTGATCGGGATACCCCATCTCCTCCGTATACCCCGGGTCCTGCGGCGCGACGATCCGGATCCCGCTCGACATGCGCATGATGTCCGCGATGCGGATGTTCTTCCGGCTATCGTCCTGCCACTCCGGGATCGGGGCGCGCTGCCACAGGCCGTACACGCCCTGCTGGATGAGGACGGCCATGAGCGTCCCGGTGAGCGACTTCCCCTTCGACCAGCTCTCGAACGGGGTGTGCATGTCGACGCCGGGGCCGTAGTCCTCGCCGATGATCCGGCCCTGATAGGTGACGACGAAGCCGAGCGTCATGCCTTCCTGGTCCATCGCGATCTCGACCGCCTGCCCGACCTTGTCCATGTCGATCTCCGGCGGGTACGGCTCGTCCGGGAGCACGTCCCCCATGGGCCACGGCGTGGTGGCCGGGTCGGGGGTCATCGGCTCGACGACGGAGGGCGTGAAGTAGATCGAGTCCTGGCCCAGCGGGTGCGTGATGCAGCCCTGGCTGCCGTACAGCTTGGCGGTGCGCGTGATCCCCGAGCCGAGGGTGAGGCTGACCGTCTGCGCCTCCATGTCGACGACCGTGTCGACGACCGCGCCGCGGTGCTGGAAGGGCGCCGTGAAGCCGCCCACGTTGGCGGCCGCGTCGCGCCAGTCGAGCCCGGTGATGAACGTCCCGGAGCAGAGGGTCTTCGCGAAGCCCGCCGTGTGGTGCACGATCGGCTCGCCCGGCGGCGGATCCCACTCGGTCGGCAACTCGAGCGATTCCCCGCGCGCGATCACGCGGTCCATGAGGGTCTCGCCGGAGGCTTCGTCGCCGGCGGCCTCGCCGCCTCCGGCCTCGCCGCCGTCCTCCGGCGCGCAGGCCAGGAGGCCGATCAGGGAGAGCGAAAGCGCACAGCAGAGGTGCGTCACGAACGTTCGATCAAGGGCGCGGCGCATCGGGATCCTCCGGTCATCCAGGTACGGTCGGGTTCCGGGCGTCCGGCCTCGCCTTCGAGCCACGGACGTCGGGTGGAACGTGGTCCGAACGACCGCGCGTGACAAGCGGTGTGCCACCGAGGGTGCGAGGACGTTCCCGCGGGAACGTCCCCCGGTCAGTTCCTCGTCAGCCGCAGGACCTGGGGATGCTGGACGTCGAGGGCATCCTCGTGGACGCCGAGTATGGCGTCCATCGTGATGTGCGACGCGCGGAAGCGGTCCGGCATCTCGACGGTCCCGAGCCACATCCCATCGGCGTCCAGCACCAGCCACTTCTCCGGTTGGTCCTGCTCGGTTTCTCCCCGGTGAAGTTCCAGCCAGACCGCTCCCGAGGGGTCCACGAGGATGTCGGTGAAGGCGGGCCGGGTGTCCGAAGCGGGAGCGGCCTCGAAGGGCGCCCGCAACGGGTGTCCGGGCGCGAATCCGTCGAGCAGGAAGTCCCGCTCCGCGGCGATCCGCGCGTCGCTCAGGTCCAGGGGATAGTCGGGGATTCGCAGGATGCGCACGAGGGTTCCGGACGGGTCCAGTTCCTCCAGCTGCATCGTGTCGGAGGAACCCCGCAGGATGTGCCGGCCCAGGGCCGTAACGTGAGATTGTTTGCCGAAAAAGTGCGGCGCGGTCCCGACGTACGAGCCGTCGCGGACGAGTACGTACACCTCGGCCCCCCGCAGTTCGCCGACGCTGTCGATCCGGGTCCCCTCCAGATCGAGTAGCGCGAGAGGTTGAGGACGCCGAACCGATCCGGCAAGACCATCCATCGGCAACACCGGCCGCGATACTTCCGGCAGGATCCGGCCTCCGCCGAGGTAGTGCAGGTCGATCGTCCACGGATCGATGTCGAAGGTCCCGATCACCGTCAGGTCGTGGGCGGCCACGGTGACGCGTCCGCGGTCGAGGGCCAGCAGGGTGTCGCCCGCGTTCTCGATCCGCCGCAGGCTCCTGAATTCGCCGGGACCCTCGCCTCTCCCGCCGAACGACCCCAGGAACTCGCCGGCCGCGGAGAACACCCGCACTTCCAGCGAGCTCCCGTCGGCCACCATGAGCGAACCGTCCGTGCGTTGCTTCATGTCGCGGAGCCCATGGAACTCGTGGCGGGGGCCATCGCCCGAGAGCGTGAGGTCGACGAGCGGATCCGGGTCGATGCTCCAGAGATTCGAGTCGCCCCAGAGCGGCCGCATGGCCTCGACGATCTCGATGCCGGCGCTATCGCGCTGCACGACGAGGGGCGGACCGGCCTCGCTGCCCTCGCAGGATGCGAGAAAGGGCAGTACAGCAAGGAAAAGCAACCGAACGACGGCCCTCCCGCTGGCCCGCCGGCGTTTCCTGGCGTGCTCGCTTCGTGCCTGCATGCGCATCCAGCCTGGCGCGCGTCCTTTACGGTTGGACGATGCGGTAGTCGGCCGGCGGGTCGGCGCCCATGAGGTGCTCGATGAAGTAGTCCCAGGTGCGCCGGATCAGGTACGGCTCGCGCGCGTAGCCGTGGTTCCGGTTCGGGAACACGAGCATGTCGAAGGTCTTGTTCGCCTCGATGAGGGCGTCGGCCACGAGCAGCGTCATGTTCGGGTGCACGTTGTCATCCAGCGACCCGTAGTGGAGCAGCAGCTTCCCCTTGAGGTTCGAGGCGATGTTCTGGTTCGCCTGCGAGTCGAAGCTGTCGGTCCCGTCCGGGTTCCGTTCGAGCAGCCCGTGGTATTTCTCCCCCCAGGGGAAGTGGTAGCCGCGCTGATCGTGATTCCCCGCCCCCGACACCGCGACCTTGAAGAAGTCCGGGAAGGTCAGGATGGCGTCGGTCGAGGAGAAGCCGCCGCCGGAGTGGCCGAAGATCCCCACGCGCTCGATGTCGATGGGATAGCGGAGGGCGAGCGCCTTGAGCGCCGCGACGTGATCCGGGATCCCGTTGTCCCGCATGTCGCCGTAGTAGCTCTCGTGGAAGGCCTTGGAGCGGTACGGCGTGCCCATGGCGTCGATCGCGAAGGTGATGAAACCGAGCTGGGCAAGGGCGTGGCCCTGGCCCCGCGGCCCGGAGGTGAAGCCGGGCGTGCGGATGGGGCCGATCTGGGGGCCGGGGTAGACGTAGTCGATGACGGGATAGACGGTCCCCTCCTCCATGTTCGGAGGCAGCCAGAGATAGCCGTACACGTCCGTCACGCCGTCGCGCGCCTTGGCGGAGAAGCGCACGGGGGGTTCCCAGCCGGCCTCGAGGAGCGGGGAAATGTCGCCCTGCTCGACCGTCATCACGGCACGTCCGGCATTGTCCCGGAGGACGGTGACCGGGGCCGTCGAACGCGTGGAGTACGTGTCCACGAAGTAGCGGCCGTCGGGTGAGGCGGAGACCGCGTGGTGCGCGTCCTCCGGCGAGAGGAGCGTGACCCCGCCGCCATCGAGCGAGGCCCGATAGAGGTGATGCCGGTATGGATCTCGGCCGGGCTCGCGGCCCACGCCGGTGAAGTAGACCTGCCGCGCGGCCTCATCGACGGCCAGCAGCTGGACGACGAGCCAGGACCCCTGCGTGATCCGGTTTTTCATCTCTCCCGTGGCGAGGTCGTGCAGGTAGAGGTGGCCCCAGCCCTCGCGCTCGGAGAACCAGATGAACTCGCTCCCGTTGTCGAGCACGCGCCAGTTGTAGGGCGTGCGGAGCTGGTTCAGCTCCACCCAGGTGTCGCCGGTCTCGACGATCACCTTGCGGGTCGCGCCCGTCGTGGCGTCGACCTCGACGAGCGTCTGGTTCCTGAAGTCGCGCGAATGGTGCGAGAAGTAGACGCGGGCGCCGTCCGGGGTCCATTGGGCGGCGTGCCAGGTCGTGTCCGCGCCGCCGAAGTAGCCGACGACGGGGTCGTAGTCGGCCCGCACCTGGGCTCCGGTCTCCGCGTCGAAGATGTGGAGTTGCCAGGTGGGGACGATGGAATCGCCGGGGAGCGCGTAGCGGTAGCTGTGGAGGATCGGGCGCCCGGTGGCGGCCTCGAGCAGGTGAAGGTCCTCGACATCGCGTTCGTCGTAGCGGTGGGTCACGATCCGGCGGCCGTCGGGGGACCATTCGGCGACCGGGGGCGGCTTGAACTCCCGGCGGCGGTTCGAGATCTCCTGGCAACAGCCCTCCGGTGCGACGCCGTAGCCCCAGTGCGGTTCCCCGTCCGTCGAGAGTTGGCGCTCCTCGTCGGAGTTCGTGTCGCGGACCCACAGGTTCTCATCGCGCGAGAAGACGGCGAGCGCGCCGTCGGGGGCATCGATCTCGTGCGTCGCCCGCGCGACCGAGTCCGGGCCCGTGCAGCGGTAGGCGGCGATGTCGCAGTCCCAGCGCTCGTGGGTGTCTGTCCAGAAGCGGATCCCGCCGGACGCGTTGAACTCGAACTCGTCGAAGGGAAGGTGCGTCGCCTCGTGGCTCGCGTCGGAGGCCTCGGAGAGGGCCGCGGCGAGCCGGTCGTGGTCGAAGGCGGGCCGGCGGGTGCGGGCCGCGGCGTCGATCATGATGAACTCGTGGCCGCCGAACACCTGGTTGCGGTACCAGAACCGGTTCGCGTCGACCCAGCGGGGGTTCACCGTGACGCCCGACGTCAGCTTCTCCGCGTGCCAGGGGAGGAACTGCTCGGCGCGCGCGTACTCGCTCGCGCTCACGGATTCCGGCTGGTAGGGCCGGGACTGGGCGAGGGCTCCCGGTGGCAGCACGGCGAATGCGAGGCCGCCGCACGCGAGGACGGCGAGCGCGACGGGTGACGGGCGGCGAATCGAGAAGCGTTTCACGGGATCCTCCTGGGGTTTCTGGCCTGGCGGCCCGCGGCAGGGCCCCGCTGCGTTCGAGCGGCGATGCGCTACGCAGGCTCCTGCCCCGGACCGCCCGGAAAGAATAGACCGAAGCGTTCGCCGGCCGGTAGGGTTGGGAGGGTCGCGGGGGTCGCTCGCGCCGTTGCGGAGGCGAACGAAGCGGCGCTAGCGTGCCCGCCGACCCCATCCGAGGAGTGTTCCGTGGATACGACCTCGTCCGCCGTCCGCCCGAGGCGACTCTTCCTGGCCAGTTGCGTGTCGCTCATCGCGACCTCCGTCACCTTCGCGGTGGTCGGCGCGGTTATGCTCACGCTGAAGGGCGAATTCACGCTGACGAACTCCGATATCGGCTGGATCGCGGGCGCCGGGATCTGGGGCTTCGCCGTGTCGCAGGTCCTCTTCGCGCCGTTCTGCGACACGCTGGGGATGCGCTTTCTGCTCCGGCTCGCGTTCGCGTGTCACCTGGTGGGGGCTGCCGTGCTCATCACGGCCGGCGGCTTCTGGCAGGCGTTCTTCGGGGCACTGACGCTGGCGCTGGGGAACGGGCTGGTCGAGGCCGCCTGCAACCCGCTGGTGGCGGCGCTCTATCCGGAGGAAAAGACGGTCAAGTTGAACCAGTTCCACGTCTGGTTCCCGGGCGGGATCGTGATCGGCTCCGTGCTCGCCTTCGGCCTCGACTGGGCGGGACTCACCGCGTGGCAACTGAAGATCGGGCTCATCCTCATCCCCACCCTCATCTACGGTCACCTGATGTGGCGGGAGGAGTTCCCGCCGACGGAGGGCGTGCGCGCCGGCGTGAGCATGGGGGAGATGTTCAAGGCCACGTTCGCGACGCCGCTCATGATCCTGATGCTCCTGTGCATGGCGATCACGGCCTCGACGGAACTGGGGCCGAACCGCTGGGTGCCCGCGGTGCTGGAGGCGGGCGGGATTCCCGGGATCCTCGTGCTGGCGTGGATCAACGGGCTGATGGCGATCCTGCGGTACAAGGCGGGGTTCGCGGTCGAGCGGCTCTCGCCGACCGGAGTGCTGTCCGCGAGCGCGGCAATCTCCGTCGTGGGGCTGCTGTGGCTCAGCTACGCGGAGACGACGGGGATGGCGTTCGCCTCGGCCACCGTGTTCGCGGTCGGCGTGTGCTACTTCTGGCCGACGATGCTCGGTTTCGTGTCGGAGCGCGTACCGCGTTCCGGGGCGCTTGGACTGGGGATGATGGGGGCGACGGGGATGGCGGTCGTCGGGCTGTGGACGACGCCGTGGATGGGAAGGATCGCGGATGAAGTGGGCCACGAGCGGCTTCCGACGGTCGAGACGACGGCGCTCCTGACGGACGCGACCGGGGCATTCGGCGGCGCCGACCCGGTGACGGCGCCGGACCTGGCGGCGGCGGACGAGGCGGTGGGCGAGGCGCTCGCCGGCGTGGGGCCGGACGGCGCGCTGCCGGAGTCGGTCACGGCGAACGCGCTGCGGGCGATCATCAACTCCGGGGGGGATGAGGCGCTGGCGGAGCGAGCCTACGCCATCCTCGCGCCGACGGACAACTACGGGGGACGGGTCTCGTTCCGGTACATCCTTCCGTTCACGGGCGCGCTCATCCTCATCTTCGGATTGCTCTATGCGCGCGACCGGCGGGCGGGCGGATACCGCGCCGTGCGGATCGGGACGGAGTCGGGCGCCGGATGAGGCGACGCCTCAGCTACGGGATGGTGGGGGGCGGACCCGGCGCCTTCATCGGAGACGTGCACCGGATGGCCGCGGAACTGGACGGTCTCGCGCGGATCGCGGCCGGCGCCTTCTCGTCGGACGCGGAGCGGTCGGCGGCGAAGGGGGCCGAGATCGGTCTGGACCCGGACCGCGTGTACGGCAGCTACGCGGAGATGGCGGAGGCCGAGGCGGCGCGCGCCGGGGACGACCGGCTGGACTTCGTGATCGTCGTCACGCCCAACCACCTACACTTCGACGTGGCGCGGACCTTCCTCGAGGCGGGCTTCCACGTGGTGTGCGACAAGCCGTTGACCACGGACCTCGGGGACGCGGAAGCGCTGTGCCGGCTCGTAGCGGCCGCGGATCGCGTCTTCGCCCTCACGCACAACTACGGTGGCTATCCGATGATCAAGGATGCACGCCACCTCGTGCGCGGCGGGACGCTCGGGGAGATCCGCCGCATTCAACTCGAGTACTTCCAGGGGTGGCTGGCGACGCCGCTGGAGGAGACGGGGCACCCGCAGGCGGCGTGGCGCACCGACCCGACGCGGGCGGGCGTGGCCGGCGCGCTGGGGGACATCGGGACGCACGCGCACCACCTGGCCCGCTACGTGACCGGGCTGGAGGTCGAGGCGCTGTGCGGCGAGCTGACGACGTTCGTGCCGGGCCGGCGCCTCGAGGACGACGCGAGCCTGCTCATGCGCTGGAACGGTGGCGCGCGGGGGACGCTCACGGTGTCGCAGGTGGCGGCGGGCGAGGAGAACGGGCTCGCGATCCGCGTGTTCGGGAGCGAGGGCTCGATCGCCTGGCGGCACGACGACGCGGAGACGCTGTGGCACCGGACGCCGGACGGGCAGGCCCGGGCGCGGCGCCGGGGTCACGGCTGGATCTCGCCCGAGGCTGCCCGGGCCTCGCGGGTCCCGCCGGGACATCCAGAGGGGTTCATCGAGGGGTTCGGGAACCTGTACAGAAACGTGATCTCGACCATCGGCGCGCTCGACGAGGGGCGGACGCCGGACGGGGCGAAGCTCGACTTCCCCACCGTGTGGGACGGGGCGCGCGGGGTTCATTTCCTTGAGCGGGCGGTGGAGAGCGGGCGGCGCGGCGCGTGGGTGGACGCGCGCTACGAACCGCCGGGAGAGCCGCCTGACGAGCCTGACGAGCGCGAGGAGTCGACGCGATGAGTGCACGACCGATCACGCTGTTCACCGGTCAGTGGGCGGACATGCCGCTGGCGACGCTCGCCGGGAAGGCGGCGGCGTGGGGCTACGACGGGCTCGAGCTGGCCTGCTGGGGGGACCACTTCGACGTCGTGCGGGCGACGGAGGAGGACGGCTACGCGGCCGGGCGGCGCGACCTGCTGGCGGCCCACGGCCTGGAAGTGCACGCGATCTCCAACCACCTCGTCGGCCAGGCCGTGTGCGATCCGATCGACGCCCGCCACCAGCTCATCCTGCCGGAGCGCGTGTGGGGCGACGGCGACCCCGAGGCCGTGCGGCGGCGGGCCGCGGCCGAAATGAGCCGGTCGGCTGCCGCGGCGGCTGCGCTCGGCGTCCCGGTCGTGAACGGCTTCACCGGCAGCTCGATCTGGGCCGCCGCATACGCCTTCCCCCCGCACCCGCCGCGCTTCGTGGAGGCCGGCTTCACCGACTTCGCCGACCGCTGGACCCCGATCCTCGACGCCTTCGACGCGGCCGGCGTGAAGTTCGCCCTCGAGGTACATCCGACGGAGATCGCCTTTGACGCCGCCAGCGCGGCGCGGGCGGTGGAGGCCGTGGCGGGGCACGCCGCGTTCGGCTTCAACTACGACCCCAGCCACCTCGCCTACCAGGGCGTGGACTACGTCGGCTTCATCCTCGAATTCGGCGACCGCATTCACCACGCGCACATGAAGGACGTGTGGTGGTCCGACACCCCGCGCCGCTCCGGCGTCTTCGGCGGCCACCTCGACTTCGGGCACGCCGACCGGGGCTGGGACTTCCGTTCCATCGGGCGCGGTCGCATCGACTTCGAGGAGGTCCTGCGCGCCCTCGACCGGGTCGGCTACAACGGCCCCCTCTCGATCGAGTGGGAGGACAGCGGCATGGACCGCGAGCACGGGGCACAGGAAGCCTGCGAGCGGCTCCGCGCCCTGACCTTCCCCCCCTCCGCCGCCGCCTTCGACGCCGCCTTCTCGTAAGCAGCCCGTCGTAGGCAGCCCGTCGCAAGACCCGGCGTCGGCGCGGAGAGCGGTCAGCGAACCTCGGCAGGGATCCTCCGGACCACGATGCTCGGGATGTCGAGTTCGTCGCGTTCGACGAAGGCGACGAGGCCGTCCGGTCCGAAGGCGCCCGGCATGTCCGTCGCTCCGGCGGCGAACGAGCCGACATACCCACCATCCGCGCGCATCACGTCGATCGGGCCGTCCTCGTCCCACGGCTCCTCGCCGCGCCGCTGAATCCACAGCGCGCCGTCCCACGTCGTCCGCAGCACCGAAAGCACGGGAATCTCGTCCATGAACCCGCGGTTCCCGATCTGTTCGCGGAGCGCCGCCTGCATGTCGCCTCCGTCCCCCCCGGAGAGCCTCGCCAGCGAGCGGTCGCGCATGGCGGAGCGGACCCCGCGCGTGACGGGCTTCGGGGCAAAGGGGCGGGTCAGGGTCCGTATCACGCGCCCCGCGGGATCCATCACCCGGATCCTGTAGGCGGTGGAGTCCGAGTAGACGATCCCGCCGTCAGGCAGAATATCCCACAGCAACTCGGGTTCGAACCACCTCTCGCCTCCCATGATGGTGCCTATGATCGACGAGGGGTCCGAGAGATCGAGGGGCGACTCCTGCCCGTCGTCGTCAGCGGCGGGACGCCATCCTTCGAGGATCGTCTCGGCGACCACGCCTTCGCCATCGAGCCGGAGGCGTTCGAGCCCCCGGTCGTCCACCCGGCCCTCCTCCGCCCCTTCCGCCCCGAACATTCTGCCGACGGCACTCGCGAACGCGCTTTGCCCCGACGAGACGCCCTGTGCGACGAGAGCCAGCCCCGCGGGATCGGGCCGCAGACGGGAAGGCGCGTTCACTAAACCGCTGAACCCGTCGGATCCGCCCCGCATGCGGATGAGCCGCTCGAACTCGCCATCGGGAGTGAACAACTGGTAGGCGTTGTGGCCGGCATCCGCGACGGCCAGCCGACCGTCCCGCCAGACCGCGAGCCCGCGGGGCTCGTCGAACTCGCCGGGTCCTTCCCCCTGCCGTCCGATGGTCCGGATCAGGCTTCCGCTCGGATCGATTACGACCACGGGCCCGGCGGAACCGCCCAGGACGGCGGACATGGCGGAACTCTCCTGGACGTACAGGCGGCCCGCCGCGTCGAATGCCACCATCGGCGCGCCGGCGAACTCCGCCCATTCGGGCGCGTCAAAGCCCCCGACACGATACACCTCGGGGAAGTCGGCCGAGAGCGGCCGGTCCTGCCCGTCGACCGCGCCGGCGAGCAAAACGAGAGCGACCGCGACCGCCGATGCCGCAGATCTGCAACGCGAGATGCGCATAGCCCTCCTGCCAGGTGAAGTTGCGGTCCTCCTCGAAGTTGTGGAGGTCCCGCCATCGCCGCCACGCTCCGGCGTCTCTTCGTGTGGCGTGACAAGGCGTGAGTACGATATACTTATATCATGAGTACGCGACTGCAGGTGGTGATGCCGGAGGCGGAGCTGGATGAGATCCGCGATGCGGCGCGGCGCAACCGCGTCACGGTGTCCGCGTGGGTCCGGCGGGCGCTGCGCGAGGCGCGGGAGCGCGAGCTGAGGGGCGGCTCCGTCTTCGCCGTGCGCGAGGCGGAGCCACGATACGGCGCCGACGAGTCCGCCGGCCTGCGGTTCGTCAATCTGGAAGTAAGGTTGCCCGAGCGCGAGCTGGAGGCGGTACGCAAGCGGTACGGACGAACCAATTGGTCGGCGGCTGTGAAGGAAGCGGTGTTCCGCCAGTCTTTCGTCCCGATGACCAAGGAGGAGGCGCTCGCCATGCGCGGCGTGGGATGGGCGGGGAATCTGGACGAAATGCGAGACGGCGACACGGTCGAGCCCCTGTGATCGTCGACACGTCCGCGTGGATCGAGTACCTGCGCCGGACAGAGAGCCCCTTCGACCTCTGCCTTGACGACGCCGTACGAGCTGGAAACGCGATCGCCACGCCCGCTCCCGTGGTCATGGAACTCCTTGCAGGCTGTCGCAACGAGACCGAGCAGCGGGATCTGTTGAAGCTGCTTGGCCGCTCCGAGATCCTGGTCCCCGACTCGCTGGGCCAGTTCCAGCGTGCGGCGCAGATCTACCGCACGTGTCAGCGGGCGGGACGTACGATTCGGTCCCTGGTAGATTGCCTCGTCGCCGCCGCGGCCCTGGATGCGCGTCGCCCGCTGCTGGCCCGGAATCGCGACTTCGACACGATCGCCCGCCATACGGAACTCGAACTCGTCGTCCCAACGGCGCCGGCATCCCATGCCTGAGTAGATCGCCCGGCCATTCGAGGCACTCTTCTGAACGCGGCGGAACTCTTGCGCCGGCTGTTACGGGGGGGAAGGGCCCCAGAGGGCGTAGACGCCGGTCTCGTAGGGGACGACCTGGCCGCCGCCCGCTCCGTCCGGGAGCACGAAGAAGGAGGTTCGGTCGGGGTATGCGTCGATGAGGCGCGCGTTCGCCTCGGGGCCGAGATCCCGAGCCCATAGCACACCCGAGTCGCCGAGGCCGGGCAGGTCGCCGAGCCACAGGTAGTCGGTGAGGCCGAGCCACCTGAGCCGATCGGATGCGAGTTCCCGCCGGCACCGGTCCTCTACTTCTTCCGGCCGCTGCGCGCCCACGAGGGCGCCCTCCAGGCGGCACGGATCGAACTGGTTGATGAGCGCGCGCACGCTGTCGAGGCGCATGGGCCGGGCGGCGAGCCGGGCTCCGATCCGGTCCTGCCAGGATTCGTGCACGAACACGAGCGACGGGCCGGGCTCCGTGACCTCGGGAACGGGCGCGAGACGGCCGGTCAGGCGCACGACACGCCCCTGCCCCCCCGCTGCGAGACCGTAACCGATGGCGATGAGGACGAGTACGGCCACCGCGTCAGAGAGCCAGCCGCGACGGATTGTGCGCGCGAGGCCGACCGTCGCCAGCACGAGGAGCGCGCACCAGGCGGGGACGGCCTCGCCGAGCATGCGGGGGCCGACGATGAGGTCGTGATGCCAGTACAGCGCGCTCGCCAGGACGGGTAGCAGTGCCCACGCGGCCAGGATGCGCTCGCCGCGCTCCAGGCGACGCGCCAGAAGGAGGTAGAGTCCGATGAGCACGGCAACCGGCAGCACGGTCCCGAGGAGTTCGCGCCCGAGCGAAATAAGTTCGGTCGACGTATAGCCGAGCGCCTGCGTGAACCCGTACATGCGGCCCCAGGGGTCGACGTGGAAGCCGAGGCCGTGGCTGGGGCCGGCGGCGGCCGTGTAGCCGAGGGTGAGCGGGCTGCCGAAGAAGCGGGCGTTGAACCAGGCGAACCCGACCGCGAACGGGAGGCCGCCCAGCGCCCACCAGGCGAAGCGGCGCAGAAGCCACGGCCGGTGCAGGCCCGGTTCCTGCCGCGGCGTGGTGAGCCATACGCCGGCCGTCACGGCGGCGCCGATGAGCAGGCCGGAGATGGGGCGCGTCGTGACCATGAAGCCCATCGCGCCGCCCGCCGCCAGCGCCCACACGGCCCGGCCCGTCTCGGCCCGGAGCGACAGCCAGAGGGCGAGCGTGGCGAAGGCCGCGACCGTGGCGTGGTTCATGTAGGTCCCGGCGAGGGCCAGCAGCATGGGACTCGTGACGGCGAGCAGGGCGCCGAGGCGGGCGACCGCGATCCGACCGGGCAGCAGGCGCTCGAACGAGAGGACGGAGAAGACGCCGAGCATGCCCATGGCCGCCGCCACCGCGATCCCCGGACCACCGAGCTTCATGCCGCCAGCAAGCCACAGGGCGTGGGCCGGGGGATACTGGGACACCCATCCGGCCGCCGTTTGCACCATGAACTGAATCGTCCAGAACTCGGGCGTCGCGAGAGGAGGCCCGGAGAGCTTCCCGCCGGCAAAGTAGCGAGCCTGGACGAGTTGCACGCTCGCGTCGTTGAAGAGCGGGCGCCCGTCGAAGACCACGATCGCCACCGCAGCCGTGAGCGCGGCACCGAGAAGCCCCATGAAGGCAGCCACGGACCACGTGGGCGGACGCGTGATGGCCTGGCCGATCCGGGACAGGGTGCGGGACACGCTCCCCTTCCCGAACCACCCGGCAAGGATGGCGCCTCCAACGACGAGGAGGGTCCAGACAGCGGTCGACGCGCCCCACGTGTGTGACCAGTACTCCAGCCCCGCGCGGCGCATGGGTACATCGAGCGGAGTCGTGGATCCGTCGGGATCGAGGATCAGGAACACGGGGACGGCGACAAGCACGACGAGGCAGAGTCCCAGGATCCGCCGGCCCGCGTCGAGGAATACGTTCATGCCGGGGAAGCTACACCCGCGCAGTCCGTCTGTCTGCGATCCCGGGCGGCGCTTGACTCGCACCGCCCCCTATCTACCTTTCCCGCCCCGTTGGGAGACGGCCAGGAACGTGGCCACGGCGCGGGCAACGATTCGACCCCGCCCGGCTGTCCATCGGCGGGTTCGCCCGGCGACGTCCCGTCGACTGCGGGCGGTTATCACACTCCAACCCGGATCCGATGTCACTCGCATGTCACTCGTATCGCTGACCGATGTCGTGAAGACGTTCGGCGAGACGGTCGCGGTCGATTCCGCGACGTTCTCGATCGACCGCGGCGAAGTCGTCGGCTTCCTCGGGCCCAACGGCGCGGGCAAGACGACCACCATGCGGCTTCTCACGCAGTACCTCGAACCCGATGGGGGCACGATCTCGATCGATGGCCTGTCCATCGAGGACCACCCGGTCGAACTGCGGCGCCGCATCGGCTACCTGCCCGAGACGAACCCCCTGTACCGGGACATGCTCGCCGGCGAGTACATCACGTTCATGGGCCGGCTGCGCGGGATGAGCGCCGCCGAGATCCGCGCGCGGACCGATGATGTCGTCACGCAGACCGGCATCGAAGCCGTCTACTACCGCCCCATCAACCAGCTCTCGAAGGGGTACCGGCAGCGCGTCGGCCTCGCCCAGGCCATCCTCTCGCAGCCGGAGATCCTCATCCTCGACGAACCGACCGAGGGACTCGACCCGAACCAGCGCGTCGAGATCCGCAGCCTCATCCGCGACGTGGGGAGCGACCGCACCGTCCTCCTGAGCACGCACGTGATGCAGGAGGTCAGGAAGACGTGTTCGCGCGTCGTCATCATCAACGAGGGACGCATCGTCGCCGATGGCTCCGTCGATGCGCTCGTCGCCGGACATGGGGGCGCCCGGGTGATGGTCGAACTGGAAGCTCCGGCGGACGCCGCCACGGAGGCCATGGGCGGTCTCTCCTCCGTGGCCCGGGCCGACGCCGTCGAGGCGGACGCGGGCGGGCGCGCCCGGTTCGCCGTCGAGGGCGCGCCCGGCCAGGACCCGCGGCCGGACATCTCGCGACTCGCCGCGGCGCGGGACTGGCCGCTGTGGGAACTGCACCTCGCCCAGGCGAGCCTCGAGGATCTCTTCCACCGGCTCACCGCCGAGAGCGCGGGACCGGCCGACGAGGCCGGCGGCGAAGCTGACGCGACGACCGACGAGACGACCGAAGCCGGCGAGGAGGTGGACGGATGATCGGCCGCATCCTCACCGTCGCGAAGCGCGAGTTCGCGGGCTACTTCGACCACGCGACCGCCTACATCCTCCTCGTCATCTTCCTCGGGATCAACTTCTATTTCTACTTTCAGGAGGCCTACCTCCTGGGCGAGGCGTCGCTGCGGCCGATGCTGTCGCTCCTTCCCTGGCTCCTGCTCTTCTTCATTCCGGCCGTCTGCATGCGGTCGTTCGCGGAGGAGCGGAACGCGGGGACGCTCGAACTCGTGCTCGCGCAGCCGATCCAGGTCGTCGAGTTCCTGCTCGGCAAGTTCCTCGGCGTCCTCTTCTTCCTGGGGATCGCCATGGCGGGGACGCTCGGCATCCCGCTCGGCCTCACGTTGGGCGCCGATCTCCAGTGGGGTGTGGTCTTCTCCCAGTACCTGGGGTCGATGTTCCTCATATCGGCCCTCATCGCGGTGGGCCTGTGGGCGTCGTCGCTCACGAGAAACCAGGTGACCGCGTTCATCATCGGGGTCACGGTCAGCTTCGCGCTCTACCTCATCGGACTCCCCACGGTCACCCTCTCCCTCCCCGGCCCGCTCGCGGCGGTGGCGGCGCGTCTCGGCGTGCTCGGGCACTTCTCGAACGTGGCGCGGGGCGTGATCGACCTGCGGGACGTCCTGTACTTCGCGGCGCTCGGGACGGCGTTCCTCTCGCTCACCTACTTCTCCGTCATGCGCGAACGCCTGAGCCGCCAACGGCCGGCGTACGGGCGGCTGCGCGTGGGCGTGCTCGGGCTCGTCGGGATCGCGATCTTCGCCGCGCTGGCGGGCGCCCAGGTGCGCGGCCGGCTCGACCTCACGCCCGGCAAGGTCTACACGCTGTCCCCGCCGACGGCCGATCTGCTGCGCGGCGTGGACGACCTCGTCACGCTCAAGCTCTTCCAGTCCGCCGAACTGCCGGCCCAACTCGCGGCCGTGGGCCGGGACGTGGACGATCTCCTCCGGGATCTCGACGCGACCGGCGGCCCCAACGTGAACCTCGTGCGCCTCGACCCCGACGAGGACCCGGACGCGCAGGAGGAGGCGGGGCTGCTCGGCATCCGCCCCGTGCCCTTCCAGGTCATGGCCGATGACGAGGTGTCGTACCAGGAGCGCTACTTCGCGCTCGCGATACAGTACGCCGGCGAGAGCCAGACGATTCCGTTCATCCGGCAGACGGCGGACCTCGAGTACCGTCTCGCCTCGATGATCCGCGCCCTCACGCGGCCGGAGCGCCCCATGATCGGGATCCTGACCGGGCACGGCGAACTGAGTCTCGACCAGGGACTTCGGCTCGCCCGCGGCCGCCTCGCCCTGGAGTACGACCTGATGGAGTTCCGCGTCGACTCGGCGACCGTCGCGGTGCCGGATTCGATCGATGTACTCGTGATCGCGGGCGGCCAGATGCCGCTGGAGCCCGCGGCGGGCGAGATCCTGAGCCGCTTCGTCGACGACGGCGGGAGCCTGTTCGTCCTCAAGTCGGGCGTGACGGCGGACATGCAGGCGCGCTACGCGGGCCCGACCTTCGACCCGGCGCTCGATTCGCTGCTGCAGGCGCGGGGGCTCGGCATCGTCCCGTCGATGGCTTTCGACTATCTGCTCAACGAACGGGTGCAGGTCCCGTCCAACCTCGGCGCCGTTGTCCTGCCATATCCCCTGTGGACGCTCGCCCAGCCGGCCTCCGGGCACGTGATCGTGGAGGGCGTGGCGAACGTGCCCATCCGGTTCGGAAGCCCGCTCCTCGTCGAGGTCGAAGACAGCACCCTGGTCACCCCGCTGCTCACGACGTCGGAGGGTGGCGGACGACTGGGGACCCCGCTCTCGATCGACGCGATGCAGGACTGGGAAACTGTCATCGCACCGGATGGACAGCTCTCCGAGGAAGACGTGGCGATGGAGACGCTCGCCCTGGCCTACACGCAGCCGGGCGGGGGCCGCATCGTCCTCGCGGGCTCCTCGTCGCTCATCCACGACGAGACGCTGTCGCAATCGATGGCCGGGCTGGCCGGGATGATCTTCTTCCAGAACGCGATCGACTGGCTCGCGCAGGACGAGGCGCTGATCTCGATCCGGTCCAAGGACCGCGCGCCGCCGCTCCTCCTCTTCCCGAACGAATGGCTCCCGGATCTGACCCGGTACGGGAACCTGGCCGGCGTCCCGCTGCTCTTCGTCCTCGTCGGCGTGTTGCGGCTCGCGCGGCGGCGGCAGGTGCAGCAGCGCACCTTCACGGAGGGAGGCGCGCTCACATGAACGCGAAGCAGTTGAAGATCATCGCGGTCGTGCTCGGCGTGGCGGTGCTTCTCTATCTGCCCCGGCTCTTCAGGGACAGCGGCGAGGGGGGAACGCTGGATGTCGGGGACGGCTTCTCCTTCGTCGTGACGGACTCCATCGCGGGCGTGGACATCGTGCTCGCGGAGGATGCCGGCACGGTGCGTCTCGCGCGGACGGACGCGGGGTGGACGGTCGACGGCTACGTGGCGGAAGAACCGAAGGTCCGCGACCTCCTGGACGTGATCGGACAGCTCTCCTCGTCGGAACTCGTCGCGCGCAACCCGTCGAATCACGCCGGCCTGGGCGTCGCGGAGGGCGGCCGGCGCGTCGAAGTGCGGACGGCCGGCGGCGACGTGCGGCGGTTCCATCTCGGCGACCGCGACACGCGCTCCGGGGGGTACTTCGTGCGCCTTCCCGGCGACGATGTCGTCTATCGCCTCGACGGTCCGGCCGGGGGCTACCTGAACCGCGACCGCGACGGGTGGCGCCCGCGCCTGATCGCCTCGGTCGACACCGCCGGCGTACGCGAGATCCTCATGCGGCGCGGCGACCGGGAGGCCGTGCTGCGCAGGAGTGACAGGAGCGACGAGGGGTGGCTCGCGGGGGACGCGCCGGCGGACTCGGCGCTCGTGCGGCGGCTCCTCTCCGTCCTGCCGTCCGTCTCCGCTTCCGGCTTCCCCACGCCGGAGGAAGAAGCGGCCGCCGACTTCACGCTCCCGGACGGCTGGCTCGAAGTGTTCTCCGAGGCGGCCGCCGATGTGACGGGCCGGCAACTCGAACTCTCGATCCTCCTGCTGGAGGACGAGGAACGCGGAGACTGGGTCGCCCGCCTCGCGGACGGCACGGAGACCTTCCGGCTCTCCAGCCTCACGGTGGATCGCCTGCTCCCGGAGGCGCTCGTCCCCGTCCCCTAGCAGTCCGTGGCAAAACCCCCGCTGCGTTCGAGCGGCGCTGACGCTGGGTTTTGCCACGGACTGCTAGCGTGGTGTCGGGCCGGGCCGGGTCAGCCGGGCTCGGTCATCGCGCGGAAGTCGAGGATGCGGTCGAGTTCCGCGGGGGCGACGAGCCCCTGTTCCAGCACGAGTTCCTTCAGCGTACGGTCTTCCGCGAGGCTGAGCTTGGCGAGTTCGGCCGCCTTGTCGTACCCGATGACGGGCGCGAGCGCGGTGGCGAGCGCCGCGGTGGACTCCGCGTTCCGGAGACAGCGCTCCTCGTTCGCCGTGATCCCCCGGACGCAGCGCTCGGCGAACTCTACGCTCGCGGTGGAGAGAATCCGGACGCTCTCGAGCAGGTTGTGGGCCATCACGGGGATCATGACGTTGAGTTCGAGGTTCCCCGACTGCCCGCCCACGACGATCGCGGCGTCGTTGCCGATGACCTGCGCGCAGACCTGAAGCACCGATTCCGCCATCACCGGGTTGACCTTGCCCGGCATGATGGAGGAACCGGGCTGCACCGCGGGCAGGTTGATCTCGCCGAGTCCCGTGCGCGGACCGGACGAAAGCCAGCGCAGGTCGTTCGCGATCTTGGTCAGGCTCACAGCGACGGTGCGCAGCGCGCCGCTCGCCTCGACGACCGCGTCGCGCGCCGACTGCGCCTCGAAGTGGTTCGACGCCTCCACGAACTCGACGCCGAGGATCTCGCTCAGCGCGGCCGACATCCGCGCGCCGAAGTCGGCGGGCGTGTTGATGCCGGTCCCCACCGCCGTCCCTCCGATGGCGAGTTCCGCCAGCGCGGGACGGACGGCCTCGACGCGCCGGATCCCGTGCCGCACCTGGCTGGCGTAGCCGCCGAACTCCTGTCCCAGGCGAACGGGCGTCGCGTCCTGCAGGTGCGTGCGCCCCGCCTTGGCGATGTGATCGAATTCCTCCGCCTTCTCCGCGAGCGCCGCGCGCAGCCGCTCCAGCGCGGGCAGAAGCTCGCGCTCGATCGCGACGAGTCCCGAGACGTGGGTGGCGGTGGGGATCACGTCGTTCGACGACTGCCCCAGGTTGACGTGATCGTTGGGGTGGACCGGACTCCGCGAACCCACGACCCCGCCCAGCAGTTGGATGGCGCGGTTCGCGATGACCTCGTTCGCGTTCATGTTCGTCGACGTGCCCGACCCGGTCTGGAAGATGTCCAGCACAAAATGGGAGTCCAGTTCTCCGGTCATGGCCTCGCCGGCCGCCCGCTCGACCGCGTCGCCGAGTTCGGGGTCGAGGAGCCCCAGTTCCCGGTTCACGCGGGACGCCGCCAGCTTGATCGCGCCGAGCGCCTCGATGAAGCGGCGTCCGAAGCGGAGGTCGGAGATGGGGAAGTTCTGGCGGGCCCGCTCGGTCTGCGCTCCGTAGAGCCGGTCGGCGGGGATCGCCATCTCCCCCATGGAGTCCTTCTCTATGCGATGATCCATGCGTGGGCTGTCCGTGGATTCTGGTGGGTTCCGTGGTTTTCGGGTCCGCGCGGGCGGGCGGGTGCTAGAACTCGATGAGGTCTCCGACGCGGATCCCGTTGGCCTCGAACCATCCCTGGTTCATCTCCAGCGCGTACATGGCGGGCGCGGCCGAGTCGTGGGTTTCCGTGGTCTGCGGCTCCATCTGCTGGATGTCGACGATGCGGCCCTCGCGGTCGATGTACGCGATGTCGAGGGGTATGAGCGTGTTCTTCATCCAGAACCCCAGGGTGCGCTGCTCGGGGTAGACGAACAGCATCCCCTGGTTCTCCTCGAGCGACTCGCGGTACATGAGTCCCTGCTGGCGCTCGTCGGCGTCGTCGGCGACCTCGACCTGGATCTCGATCCCGCCCACCCGGAGCGGGACCAGTTCCACGGCCTGGGCGACGGCGGCCGCTCCCGCTTCGGCGGCCTGGTCGCCGTTCGCCGCGGCGCCGGTGTCGCGAACGCCCGCGTCCGCTGCACCGCACGCCGCCAGGAAGGCCACAAGGGCCGCCGGCAGCCCGAATCCGGGCTCTCTCCAGCGTTCTCTCGGTCGCTCTCTCGGTCGTTCTCTCGGCATGTCAGATCTTCGTCATCCTGGTCGACTCCGTTGCGGCTTCCCTCCCCGGACGAAAAACTAGCAGACGAGGCCGGGGTATGGAACGAGGCGGCGGGGCCGGCGGACGGGGACCATGGGAAGGGGGAGCGGCATGATTCTTCCGGATGTCAGAGCTTCCTTCGGACGGGATGACGCGGCTCGACTCGTCTACCTGCTGGCCCGCGAGGGCGAAGATCGGACCCGCCTCGAGACGCTGGTCTCGGAGCGGGGGATCGACGCGCTGCTCGATCACCCGAAGGCGCCCGGCGCGCTCGCCTCCGAACCGGGGCTGTCGGCGCTCCCGCTGGCGCTTTTCTCGTACGTGGCGCTGCGCCACAGCCTGCTCGAAGGCGGCGTCGAGTCCCGCCTCATGGCCGACTACGTGACGTCGATCTTCCTCCACTTCGCGAGGGAGGCGCAGGCCCACCGCATCCCCGAAGTCGACGACCGCGAGTACCGCTATCTTGTCGACCTCGTGGCGGAGATCGCCGAATCGGATGGCCGCCGCGGTTTTCTGCTCAGCGCGCATCTCGGCAACTTCTCGCTCTGGCTGTCGGGGCTCTTTCCGGATTGGATCTGCACGCGGGAGCGGCGGAGAGCGGGGCCCGACCTCGGCTACTACGAGGCCATGGGCCAGACCGGCTTCTCGCTGGCCGCCGACGCCCCCTTCGCCCGCCGGCAACGACTCGACGGCTGCTATCGCGACGCCGCGCAGGCCTTCACGGCGCTCCGCGTCGCGCTCAATCGCTTCTCGGACCGGTATCTCACGCCCCGGCCGGCCTCCCCGGTCGACCGCCTGTTGAGGCAGGTCGTGGACGACTTCGAGGCGCGCTGGTTGCAGGCGTGACGAGCGCGCTTATCTTCTCAGCGCGTTGAGAACACGATGAACACGATGACCACGGACACGCTCACTCCCCGACCGCCTCTCGGCTGCGCCGCCGTGATGCTCGGCCTCTTCCGGGCCGCGCTGCAGGAGCATCATCTGCCCGTCACTCATCAGCGGGAAGCGATCTCCCGCGTCCTGTTCGAGTCCGGGCAGCGGCTGTCGGCGGACGAGGTGGTGGAACGGCTGCGGGAAGACGGCGAACGAGCGGGCAAGGCCACGGTCTACCGGACCCTCGGCCTCCTGGTGCGCGTCGGCCTCGCCACGGAGCACGACTTCGACGAGGGATTCAAGCGATACGAGGCGAAGGTCGGCCACGAGCAGCAGGATCACCTGATCTGCACGGGGTGCGGCGATGTGGTCATGTTCCAGCGCGATGAACTCAACCGGCTGCAGACGGAGGTCGCCGCGCAGTTCGGCTTCCATGTACTGAAGCGTCAACTCAAGCTGTACGGGTTCTGCGCCCGCTGCGACGCCGAATCCGGCCAGGCGATTCGACAGGTCAGCTGATGGCGACCCGACACCAGGAGGTTCCGCTGAGTTCCGCACATTCGAGACTTCTGAACCTGCTCGCCGAGCGCTCGTTCCGGCTCGGGGACTTCGTGCTCGCGTCGGGCGCCCGGAGCGATTACTACATCGACTGCCGGACCTCGACCATGCACGCGCACGGACAGGTGCTGATGGGCGAGGTCGGTCTCGCGGCCCTCCGTGACGCCGGACTCCGGCCGGATGCGGTCGGCGGTCTCACGATGGGCGCGGATCCGCTGGCCTACGCCATCGCCGCCGCCAGTTGGCGCGGCGGGGATCCGGTCCACGCGTTCTCGGTTCGCAAGCGCGCCAAGCGCCACGGCAAGGGACAATTGATCGAGGGCTGCTTCGAGCCCGGCGCGCGGGTCGTCGTCGTCGAGGACGTGATCACGACCGGCGGGTCCGCCTTCCAGGCGGTCGAGGCGGTGAATCGCGCCCGCGGCGAGGTGCTCGGCGTGCTCGGCCTCGTGGACCGCGAGGAGGGGGGAAGAGCCACGCTCGAGGGGGCGGGGCTGCGGACCATGGTCCTCTACACGGCGAGCGACCTCAGGGCGGCGGTGACCGCCAGGGAGCAAAAGACATGTCCGACCACGACCTCTTGACGTTCACCGACGCCGCCAGCGAGCGAATCCGAACGTTCATCGACGAGGACCCCGCGGAAGGTCTCGCGGTACGCGTCAGCGTCCAGAACGCGAGCCCCATCGCGCCGGAATACGAGATGGCCCTCATCGAACCCTTCGAGCGGGAAGCCGAGGACCAGTCGTTCGACGCCCCCGGCTTCGAGGTCGTCGTCGATGCGAAGAGCGCGGACATCCTTTCCGGAACCCGCATCGACTGGGTGGAGTCGCTCCAGGGCTCGGGCTTTCACTTCAACAACCCCAACGTCCAGCCGCTCGGCTCCGCGCCGCTGGACGGGCCTCTCGTCGACCGTGTGCAGCGCGTCATCGACGAGCAGATCAACCCGGGGGTCGCTTCGCATGGCGGGACCGTGCGCCTCGTCGACATCCGCGACAACGTCGTCTACGTGACGATGGGGGGTGGCTGCCAGGGCTGCGGCATGGCCTCCGTGACGCTCACGCAGGGGATCAAGCAGATGATCCGGGACGCGGCCCCCGAGATCGTCGACGTGCAGGACGTGACCGACCACGCCGCGGGCAGCAATCCCTACTACGCCTGACTACTTCTTCCTCCGCGGTTTGAGGAAGACGTGCAGCCCGGTTGCGACGATCGACATGACGAGCGCGCCGCCGACCGCCCAGACGAGGCTGTCGAGTTCGAACCCCGGGATCAGTGACGCCGCCAGCTGGAACATCAGGCCGTTGAGGACGAAGTAGAACAGTCCCAGCGTCAGGACCGTGACCGGGAAGGTCACGAAGCGCAGGATCGGCCGGACGGTCGCGTTGATGAGACCGATCACGAGCGCCCCTCCGATGAGCGCTTCCGGGCTGTCGACCCGAACGCCGGCAAGGAGCCGCGCCGTCGCGTACAGCGCCGCCGCGTTGATCAGCCAGTTCCGGATCAGGCCCATCGATCGCCGTCCGCAGCCGCCCCCCGCGCCGTTAGAAGCCGGGCGTCAGATTGAACTGCCAGATCCAGCCCTTGCCGGGACGATCGAAGGGCCGGACGAAATTGAGTTCCGCGATCATGAGGCCGAAGACGTTGACCCTGGTCAGGAAGCCGGCGCTCGACACCCAGGTCCGGTCGGCGAAGGAGCAGTTTCCCTCCGGGCAGTTCTGGGGCGTCTCGCCCGACCACGCCTTGCCCATGTCATAGAAGAGGCCGACTTCGACCGGCGGTACGCCCGGAGCCCGGACCACCCCGATCCCGCCCAGGAGGGGGAGCCGCAGTTCCAGGTTGCCTACCGCCACGCGGTTGCCGATGAGGTTCCCGATGAGGGGACAACTGAAGAACGCGGCCTGGCCCGCGACCGTGCACTCGGCGACATCGATGGACCGGTTGTCGTACCCGCGAACGAGGGATGGCACCCCGAGATAGAGCCGGCCCAGGCGCGGGTCGTCCGCACCGCCCCCCCAACGGCCGAAGTGGAGGGCCCGTCCGGCCACGGTGAACGGCCCGGCGCGGACGTATCGGCGGACATCGCCCGTCACCGTCAGGAAGTTCAGCGTTCCGGCGGCCGGCTCCACCTCCAGACGGTAGCGCTGCCCGGCGATCGGGCTCGTGCCGCCGAAGATCGAGCTGTCGTATACGAGGGCGGCGCTTGCGCTCGCCGTGTACAGCGACGCAAAGGCGCAGGGCTGACTTCCGAACTGCACCGTATCCCCCTCGCAATCGTGCAGATCCGTCACTTCGTTGGCCAATGGCTGACCCGTGAAGAAGTCGACGGCGATTTCCTCGATCTCGCCGGAAAAGTCGATCTGGCGCGCCGAGGCGGAGAACTCGACCCGCGAGTTCCGGTTGAAGGGATAGGCGACGATCCCGGTCAGCTCCCGGTTGATCTCGAACCAGCGGAAGTCCCGAAAGACGCTCACGGGCCTGCCCCCGACCTCGACCTGCTGGAACCCGATCTGGCGGGTGACGAACGGCACCTGCCCCCCGATGAAGGCCCAGTTCCAGCGGCTGGACCGGTTCTCGTAGCCCGCGAGGGCCGCCGTGCCCTGGAGCAGATCCCCGAAGGTCGTGTTGACCTGGAGGATGGTCTGGAGCGTGCGGTTGCCGAGCAGGTCCGAGAAGAACAGTGCCGCGCCGCCCGCGAAGAAGACCCCGAAGTCGCTCGCGCCGAAGGCGATCGTGGGCTGAGAGATGAAATCGAGGGATAGCGGGGACCGGAACTCGGCGTCCTCGAAGGTGATCGTGTCGGCGAGGCCGAGGCGGGCGTTGGCGAGCAGTTCCGCGTGCGCGGTCGACAGCCGTTCCCGCGGCGGGATGATCGAGGCGTCGACGCCCACGAGCATCTCGGGCGCCGGCTCCCCGGCCAGGACATCCGGGTCGTCGATCACGTAGATCTCGTAGCTGAACGGCCCGCCCTTGTTCACGCTGAACGCGACATCGCCCGTGGCGCGCGCCACGGACACGGCCGGGCTGATGGCCGTCAGCCCGCTCACGCCGGTCCACAGGTCGGTGACCAGGTACCGCTCTCGCGTCTCGAGGTCGAGCCGGTAGAGGTTGGCGATCCCGTCGTGGTCCGACACGAAGTACAGGCTTCCCCCGTCCGGCGACCACTGTGGATTGTAGTTGCGGAACTGATCGTCAAAGCCCGGCAGCGGCTCGATCTCGCCGTTTTCCAGGTCCAGCAGCGCGATCTGATAGGTCCCCGGGACGAGCAGCTCCAGATCGGTCGTGAAGCGGTCCGTCGCGAAGGCCAGCGACCGCCCATCGGGCGACCATGCCGGCTGCAGGTCGGCATACGGGTCCTCCGTCAGCCGCCTCAGTTGCCCAGTCTCGACGTTGATCACGTACAGGTCCGTAAACCCGGCGGAGTGGCCGCTGAACGCGATGTGCGATCCGTCCGGCGACCAGCTCGGCGTGAAGATCGCGCCGAGCTGAAAGCCCTCGACCGGAATCTCGTTGACGATGCTGCCGCTCTCGGCCTCCATGATCGTGAGCAGCGGATTGCCCGTCTTGATCCCGGCGACGGCGAACAGCTGGCCGTTCGGGTGCCAGTCCCCCGCCGAGTGGATGAACTGGAGGCTCTCGAAGTGCGGGTCGACCGCGTTGTTCGTGAGGCGGCGCTTCACTTCTCCGGTGCGCGCGTCGGCCCCGAACATCTCGATGGAAAAGAGGTCGCTCTGCGAGACGTAGACCATGTCCAGGCCATTGGGACTCAGGGCCGGGCCGAGGTGGAGCTTCCCCTCATCGGGCGGCTCGTAGACGACGCGGCGCCCGTAGTCGTCGGGCGAGCGGGTCTCCTGCCGCGCGTCGGCGAAATAGGTCTCGAGTTCGCTCTTCCAGCGGTCCGAAAGCTCTCCGATCGGCACCTCGAGGACGGCTTCGATCGCCGCCAGCGCATTCCCCGTGCGCGCGGCGAGGTTGAGAATCCGGCCGATCCGATCGTCCCCGAACGCGCCGCCGATGTAGGACCAGAACGCGTGGCCGTACCGGTAGGGGAAGTACCGCCGATCGGCGAGTTCCGGGATCGTCGGGAACCCATCCTCCAGGTCCAGGGCGTCCCGCATCCACATCGTCGTGAACGGGTCGATGGGTCCGATCGAGAGATACTCGGCCATGCCTTCGATGAACCACAGCGGGAGCCGGATGGCGCCGGGCACGTCCAGTCCGGGGCCTCCCGTCCCCTGCCCCGTCATGTCGAACTGGAAGGCGTGCACGAGTTCGTGGCCGAGCAGGTGATCGGTCTCGTGGAGCGACACCATCATCGGCATCACGAGCCGCCGCTTCAGAATCTCCGTGAAGCCCTGTGTGCCTTCGTCGATGAACTGTCCGGAGGTGTTCGTCTGCTCGAAATCCGGATGGTCGGCGTAGAGGATGATCGGCTGGCGATCGCGGAACTCGTGATTGAGCACCCGGGAGAGCCGGGCGTACCAGCGTTCGGCCAGGCGGCCGACCATCTGCGCGCCGACGGCGCTCTCCTCGTAGTAGTAGATGTCGAAGTGCTGCGTCTTGAGCACCTCGAAATCGAAGGATTCGTAGACCACCTTGTTCCGGCCGAAATACCGGCCGGCCTGCCCCTCCAGCGCGGCGGCGGCGGGACCCGAGAAGACCGCGAGGGCGGCGAGCGCGAAGAGCGCATGAGTTCTGCGAAGCATACATCCTCCACCAGGAGACCGCTGCTTTCGGCCCTCCCGGGTTCCTGGACCCCGGGGGGCCGTGCCGCATCGCGGACGGCAAGCAGTCAGGGGGTGCCGAAAGCTACCCGAGGCACCCGACCTTCGCTATCCGCTCCAGCTCGTACGGTCTAGCACGACTCAAGCGCGGGTGAGGTCACGGACCGGCCGGCGGTCGACCTCCGCCGTGACCGTCAGCAGCGGCGCATGAACCCGCCCAGCGTGTCGCGCGCGCGGACGGCCGCGGGCTCGGCGGCGAAGGGGCCGGCCAGGACGCGGTACATGTCCCGGTACGGTTCGATCGAAGCCTCGAACCCCGCCCGCGCGACCTCCTGCCGCTTCGCCTCGGCGTTCCGGCGCTCCCGATAGGCGGCGACCTGGACCACGACGCATCCGCCGCGCGCGGAGACGGGGGTCGCCGCTCCGATGACGGTGATCCGCACGCGCGCCGTACCGGGCCCGATCATGTCGAGATCGCTCGCCGCCCCGCGGGACAGGTCCAGGATGCGACCGGGCACGAAGGGCCCGCGATCGTTCACATCGAGTTCGATGGAGCGCCCGTTGTCGAGGTTGTTCACGCGGATCCGGGTCCCGAAGGGGATCGTCCGGTGGGCGGCGGACATGGCATTCATGTCGTAGGTGTCCCCGGCCGCCGTGTTCCGACCGTGAAACGGCTCCCCGTACCACGAGGCGATCCCGGTCTCCGTCCAGCCGACGGCGTAGAGCGACGGGTCGGCGTAGAGCGGCGGGTCGGCGGATGGCGTCGTCGCGAGCGGCACGGACCACACGCAGGCCTGGCCGGAGAGCGCGGCGGCGAGCGCCACGCCGAACGCGGCCCCTCGCCGGCTCGGAGCGGCCCCGCGCCGGCTCAGAGCGGCCCGCGCTCCCAAGGTCCCCAAATGGCGAGCGTCTGACCGAGATTCCCGGGCCCCATGGAAATCGTGTCTCCCTGGAGGTTGATGAACAGCGTCCGGCCATCGGGACTGAAACAGGCGCCGGCGAACTCGCGCGAGTTCAGGAGATTCCGGGCGAAGGGGAAGACCTCCCCCGCCGGCGACAGTCCCCGGAGGTGCGTCTCGCCCGAGTTGTCCTCGCAGATGAGGATCCCGCCCCGCGGACTCACCGTGATGTTGTCCGGCCCCGAGAGCACCTCCTCCGACGGCGACTCGAAGACGAGCGCGAGCGCCTCTTCGTCCGGTACATACCGCCAGACCTGGCCAAGCTGGGCATCCCCCCCGTTCGTCGCGTGGAAATAGATGCTCCGGTCCGCGTGCCAGCAGCCCTCAAGCCGGGAGAATCGGGCCCCGCCCGCCTCGAACCCCTCCATCCACACCGTGGTCGCGTTGCGCTCGGCTTCGGGGGGATCGGGGTTCTCGATCGGCACCCATTCGACCTCGCGCCATACCCCCGGCCGCTGGCCGGTGCGGAGATCGACCTGCGGCGCCCCCCGCACGGCGAGCATCTCCAAAGCGCCCCCATCCCGGAGAACGCCGGGCGTCTGAGGCCGAAAGCGATAGAACCCGGAGCGGCGGTTGTAGTCTTCCGTCTCGTAGACGAACCCCGTCGTGGGATCCACCGCGACCGCCTCGTGCGTGAACCGTCCCATCTCCCGTATCGGCTCGGCCCGGACCGGTTCGTCCGCGTCGGCGGGGACCTCGAACACGTACCCGTGGGGCGCGGTCCAGCCGCGCCCCGGCCCGAAGGTCGTTTCCTCGCACGTCAGCCAACTGCGCCACGGGGTCGTCCCCCCCGCGCAGTTGATCATCGTCCCCCCCGCGCTCACGAAGTCGCGCACGAGGACCGGACGCCCGTCGGCCTCGATCCGGACCTCCAGGGTCGTCGTGCCGCCGCCCGCGAGGGGGTCGTACGCCAGTTCCGGGGACACCAGCGGGACCGCGACACCGGGTGGGTCCTGATCTTCGTGGTTTCGCACGAGGCGGACGACATCGTCGCCGACCGGAAAGAGTCCCATGCCGTCGTGGGCCCGGGGCGTAGGGCGGCCATCGGACATCAGACGGCCCTCCACGCTGAGGATGACGTAGGAAAACCCCTCGGGGAGGGCGAGTTCCGGACCCGCGGGGCGCAGGGGTCCGTATCCGGCGGATCCGCGAGCCGTCCGGAGCGTGGACGCGGCCGCGGGTCCGGCGCGCGCGGCCAGACCCGCGAGCGAAGGTGCGAGCGCGGCGGTCCCGGCCCAGCGTCCGGCGCGACGCACGAAATCCCGTCTGTCGATCTTGCTCAGTTGATTCCTCCGTAGCGCTCCGGGCGGCACCTGGGGCACCTTGCGGGGTATGGGCGAGTTTGCCCGAGAGTATACAACCGAGAGGAGAGAGGATCGATATGCGGCATTCGTACGTGCGCCTTGCGGTGCCTGTCCTGTTTCTGGTCGTCGCGAACCCGGCGGCGGCCCAGTCGTTCATAGACTTCTGCCCCGGCGGTGACGAAGCGACGCAAGCGGCCGTCGTGGGCTACCTGACGGATCCCGAGGCGCAGACCATCGTTCCCGGCGCAACCGTCGCCGCCAGCTGGGTGCAGGACAATGCCAGGCAGCGCATCGAAGTCCAGACCAACCTGGAAGGCCTCTACATCATGTGCGGGCTGCCGAAGGACATGGAGGTCTCGCTGCGGGCCCTCCTCGGCGACCGGCGCGGCGAGGCCGTCCCCTACGCGACGGCCGCGCCGCTTGCCCAGCAGGATCTGTTCATCTCGCTGACCGGCGAAGCCGACCTGCGGGAGGAGATCGGATCGCTCGCCGGAGGGGGCAGCGGAGGATCCGGGCGGGCGTTCAGCTCCGAGATCATTCGCGCCGACGATCTGCTTACCCTGCCCGAAATGAGCGTGTACGACCTGCTGCGGCGGCACCAGCTTCTGCGGTTCGAGCGCCTGAGCGGGGTGGGGGAGGTGATCCTCCTCATGTCCGCGACGTCGAGTGCCCGCGCCGGCTCGATGCAGTCGATCCAGCTGAGGATCAACGAGCGGCGGGAAGCCGACGCGATCGGGGCGATCCGCGACCTGTCGATCGATGAAGTGAGCCGAATCGAGATTCTGACCCGGACCGAGGCGTCCGCCCGCTACGGCGGAGACGGCTTCGTGGGTGCGATCGCGATCACGCTCAGGGACCGCTACTAGCGGCTCCTCCCGGCCGGCCTCGTGCGGCTCAGGGCACGAGCCGCACGAGATTCGCCCACGTCGTCCGTTCGATCTCGTCCACCGCCGCCGCGCGCTCCTCGATGCCGGCGGCGAGCCGGGCCAGCAGGTCCAGTTGTCCCTGCGTCGGCGGGCCATCTCCCATTGAAGCGAATCCCATGAGCCGCGCCAGCTTGCTGTCGATGGCGGTGGGGTTCGCGATCAGGTCCTGGCCGGCGCGCGCCCGGTACTGCACGAGGCGTTCCTCGACGGGGTAGAGTTCGCCGTTGAGCTCCGAGAGCGCGGCCCGCAGGCGGTCTCCGCCGCCGCCGCGCTCCACGGCGTCCTCGGCCCGGGTCCGCAGATCCCGGATCCTCGCCACGAGTTCCATCGTCTCGGTCAGGCGGTCCCTCGCCTCCAGCAGGAACTCGAACTGGGCGCGCAGTTCCTCGTCCGTCACATCCACCCTCGGATCGCGTACGACCGCGAACGGCTGGGTGAGCGTGCGGCCGCCGAACTCGAGTTCGACGGTGTAATCGCCGGGCGGCACGCGGGGACCCTGGGCGCTTCCCTGGAAGACGGCGTCGTCGAGCACGTCGGCCGGCTCGACGCGCAGATCCCACACGAAGGTGTGCGCGCCGGCATCGGCTGAGAGCGCCGCGCCGCCGCCGCCGAGGCCGAAGAAGTCCATTGCCGGTGACGCCGCCGCCGTTTCGCTCGAAAACTCGCGGATCAGCGCACCCCCCTCGCGGATCCGCAGCGTCACTCCGCCCGGCACGGACTCCGGCAGGTAGTACGGGATCACGACGCCGTCCGGCGGATTCGCGCCGGCCGGATCGCCCGCGCCCGGCCGGCCCATGGTCGAGAACAGGGCGGCGGGGGAGGCGCCCGGGTTGAAGCGCGTCGTGGTCGGCGGACGGAAGAGCCTCGGCTCGCTCGCCGCTGCGCTCTCCCCTGCCCCGGCCTCGAGCTGATGGAGCAGGTCCACGTTGTCCAGGACCCAGAACGAGCGCCCGTGCGTGGCCGCCGCGAGGTCGCCGTCCCGGAGCACGAGGTTGTGGATGGGGACGACCGGGAGGTTGAGGCTCAGCGGCTGCCAGGAGTCCCCGGCGTCGAACGAAACGTGGACGGTGCGTTCGGTGCCGGCGTACAGGAGTCCGGCCCGGCCCGGATCCTCCCGGATGACGCGCGTGAAGTCGTTGTCCGGGATCCCCGACGTGATCCGGGTCCACGTCTCCCCGTAGTCCGTGGTCCGGTACAGGTACGGGGCGTGGTCGGAGAGCTTGTACCGCGTCGCGGCGACGTACGCCGTCGCGGGATCGTGCAGCGACGGCTCGAGGATGGAAATCAACGCGAACTCGGGCAGGTCCGGGATCGTCACGTCCTGCCAGTTCGCGCCGCCGTCGCGCGACACGTGGATGTATCCGTCGTCCGAGCCCGCCCACAGGAGCCCCGGCTCGAGCGGCGACTCGGCGAACGCGAAGATCGTCGCGTACCACTCGGGCCCGTAAGCCTCCCGCGTGATCGGCCCCCAGTATTCTCCCGTATCCTCGTTCTCGTACGCGGGCGTCGGCTCCAGCGTCCGCGGGTCGGCGCGCGTGAGGTCGGGGCTGATGACCTCCCAGCTGTGGCCCTCGTCCGTCGTCCGGTGGACGTGCTGCGAGGTCACGTAGAGGACGTTCGGGTCGTGCGGCGACGTCATCACCGGGTACGTCCACCAGAACCGGTAGTTGATGTCGGCCGAGCCCCAGCCGTAGTGCGTCTCGGGGTTCGGGGAGATGTCCCGTACCTGCCGGTTGCGGTGGTCGTACCGGTACACCCAGTGGTGGTCTCCCGCGTAGACGATGTTCGGGTCCTCGGTGTTCACCGCGATGTAGCCGTCCTCGCCCCCGCCCACGGTGTACCAGTCTTCGATGCCGATGCGGCCGAAGTCCGAGCGGACGGGGACGGAGATCGACGTGTTGTCCTGCTGGGAGGCGTAGAGCCGGTACGGCGTCTGGTGGTCGGCGGTCACGTGGTACAGTTGCGCCGTCGACTGGTTGAGAAGACTCGACCACGAGAGGCCGCCGTCGAAGCTCACCGAGGCGCCGCCGTCGCTCCCGTTGACCATCCGCCGCGGATTCGCGGGGTCGATCCACAGGTCGTGGTGATCCGGGTGCGGCGTGAACACGCGCTCGAAAGTCTCGCCGCCGTCCGTCGACTTCCAGAGGAAAACGTTAAGGACGAAGACGGTGTTCTCGTCGGCGGGGTCCGCGACGATGTGGTGGTAGTACCACGGGCGCTGGAGGAGGTTGGCGTCTTCGTTGACGCGCGTCCACGTCTCTCCCGCGTCGTCGGAGCGGAAGATCCCCTTCGCACCGCGCACCGCGTCGACGATCGCCCACAGACGGCCTGAGTTCCGCGGCGAGACGGCGATGCCGATCCGCCCCTTGAGGCCGGATGGGAGGCCGGGGTTGTCGGTCAGCTCGGCCCACGTGTCGCCGCCGTCCGTGCTCTTGAACAGTCCGGTGCCGGGGCCCGCGCTGCGGAAGCCCCAGGGGAAGCGCCTCAGTTCCAGCAGTGACGCGTACAGGACGTCGGGGTTCGCCGGATCGAGGACGAGGTCGATCGCACCCGAGTTCTCGTCCCGGTACAGAACCTTCTCCCAGGTCGCGCCGCCGTCGCGGGTGCGGTAGACGCCGCGCGCCTCGCTCGGGCCCCACGCGTCGCCGAGCGCGGCCACCCAGGCGATGTCGGGGTTCGCCGGATGGACGCGCACGCGGGCGATCTGGAGCGTCTCCGCGAGCCCGAGGTGCCGCCAGGTCGCCCCCCCGTCGTCGGAGCGGTAGACGCCGTCGCCGTGCGAGGCGTTGCCGCGGATGCACGCCTCGCCCATGCCGACGTAGACGATGTCGGGGCGGGAACGGCTGACCTCTACGGCCCCGACGGAGCCCGTGCCGAAATAGCCGTCGGAGACGTTTCGCCAGTTCGCCCCGCCGTCCTCGGTCTTCCAGACGCCACCGCCGGCGACGCCCTGAAAGAAGACGAGGTCGTCCAAGGGGTGCCCGGCCACGCCGAGCACGCGGCCGCCGCGGGTGGGTCCGATCGAGCGCCACTCGAGGAGATCGAGCCACGCGTCGTCGACGGGTTGGGCGTGCGCGCCCGCCGGGGCGGAGGCGCCGAGCAGCGCCAGCGCGAGCAGGGTCCGTGCGATTCGGGTCATCGGTCGGGGTCGGGCCATGCGGGATTCTGCCACGGGTTGCCGGTTCCTTCGGGAGTCGTCCGGTGCGGCCGAGCCTCGAATCTCGCGCCTGGCCCGCGCGCCGTACAGCGCGGGAGGGCGGATGCCGCCGCCACCCGGGTCCGACGCCGCGTGTTGGCGCCCGGCGCGCGCGCGTGTGAACATGCTGGATGACCGACACGCCGATCTCACGGGGACGGAGGCACGGTGCGCGGTTCGCCCTCGGGACGCTGCTCCTCGCCGGTGCCGCGACGTACTCCACCGCCGCGCCCCGGGCCGCCGAGGCGCAGACCGGCCCGTCGGGTCGCACACCCCCGGACACCCTCGAAGTTCTTTCGAGAGCGGAGCTTCTCGAGGCCGGACAGGCGGAACTCGCCTCGGCCCTCGGCGAACTCCTGCCTTCCGCCTACTTCCCGCGCCGGCAGGTCGCGGACCTCACGTCGGGCGTTCGGCCCTTCCATCTGCGTGGGCTGTCGCCGGACCACACGCTCGTCCTCGTGAACGGGAAACGCCGCCACGCCACGGCGGTCGTGCATACGCTGGGCGCCGGCGCCTTTCCGGGCGCGAGCGGCGTGGACATGAACGCCTTCCCGCTGCAGGCGATCGACCGCGTCGAGGTCGCGCGCGACGGGGGCACGACGCGGCACGGCGCCGACGCGATCGCGGGGGTCATCGACCTGCGCCTCCGGAACGCGGTCTCGGCACCCGAGTTCATCGCCTCCGTCGGCCACCACTTTCCGGACGAGTGGGATGACGACGGGCTTCGCTACGACTTCTCGGGGACCTGGGGTGCGGGCATCGGCCGTCGCGGCGTCCTGAACCTCACGGGCGCGTTCAGCCAGCGGGAACCGACGAACCGCGCGGGCGCCGATGGCCGCGACCAGATCCTCCCGGGGGACGCCGACTTCGTCGACCGGGGTCTCGTCATCCTGAAGCACAACGAGGTCGCGCAGCCGAACCACCTGTGGGGAGACGGCGAGGCCTCGAACTTCATGTTGTTCGCCAACTTCGAACTCCCCCTCGCGGCGGCGGGCGACCGCCCCGGCGGCGCGGAACTCTACGCCTTCGGCGGCTACAGTCGGCGCCGGGACCGGCACGCGGGCTTCTTCGTGCGCTCGATGGACGACCGCAACTGGCCCGGGATCCATCCGCTCGGCTTCCTGCCGCACTTCGACGCCGACACACGCGACGTGTCTCTCGTCACCGGCTTCCGGCGCCGCCCCGAGACCGGCTCCGAGGAAAACTCCGAGGCCGGCGCCGAGCCCGGCGCGGAGGCCGGCTGGAGCTGGGACCTGAGCACCCAGTACGGCTCGAACCGGATCGACAACGACCTGTTCGACACGCTCAACCCGTCGCTCGGGCCCTGCCTTGAAGCGGCGTGCGCGCCCGGCGCCGACGGGATCCCGGGGACCGCGGACGATCCCGGAATTCCGAACCGGACCCGGTTCTCCACGGGCGCCCTCGAGAACCTTCAGTTCCTCGCGAACGCGGACGTCGGGCGCCGAATCGCGACGGGACTCGGCGCGGGCCCGGCGAGCCTCTCCCTCGGGGCGACGTTCCGCCTCGACGGCTACCGGATCCTGGCGGGGGAACCCGCGTCGAGGGTAGACGGCTTCCACCCGACGCAGAGCGGCGGCGTGGCGGCCGCGGGCTCCCAGCGCTTCACCGGTTTCCGGCCGGAGGAGGCCGGGATCTGGTACCGGTCGAGCTTCAGCCTCCACGCGGACGTAGACGCGCCTCTCACGCGGCCGCTCGTGCTCTCCGCGACGGGACGCTACGAGCGCTTCAGCGACGTCGGCACCTCGCTGAACGGGAAGCTCGGGCTGCGCCTGGCCCTCTCCGGAACCGCCGCCTTCCGGGCGAGCGTGTCCACCGGATTCCGGCCGCCCGCGCTGAGCCAGTCGCGCTACGGACACGTCACGGCGGGGCGGCGCGAGGACCCGGACGAGCCGGGCGCGATCGCCGGATTCGAGGCGGGTACGTATCCGGTGGACGCTCCGGCGGCCGGGGCGGTCGGCGCCTCGCCCCTGCGGGGTGAGCGGTCGCGCTCCGTCAGCGCGGGGTTCGCGCTCGCGCCGGCCGATGGCCTGCACTTCACGATCGACGGCTACGCGACGGACGTCGACGACGCCATCCTCCTTTCCAACCCGTTGGCGAGCGGGGCCAGCGGCCTGGTCGAGCACCTGCTGGCGGGCTTCGCTGCGGAATCGGTCCGTTTCTTCACCAACGCGATCGACCTGCGGTCGTACGGCATCGATGCGGGGCTCACATGGGGGTGGCGGCTCGCGGACGCCTCACGCCTCGAACTCGGGGCCTCCGCCGGCTGGGGGCAGGTGCGCGGGCGCTGCCCCGACGGCGATATCGCGGCCTGCGTGCATGAAAACGAGGCGTTGCGGGACGAATCGTTCAGGATCTACGACGGGTTCGATGTCTTCTTCCTCGAGGAGGGACGCCCGGACTGGCGCGGCAGGTTCGGGACGACGTTCACATCCGGCGCGTTCGAGGTCGGCCTCGGGGCAAACGTCTACGGGGCGCAGGAGGAACTGCGTGCGCTCGGCGTGGGAGAGCACCCCCACCGGATCCGGCTCCTCGAACCGAAGGTCACCTTCGACGCGCGAGTCCACGTCGAGGTGGCGGGAGGGTGGCGGCTCACGGTCGGCGGGGAGAACCTCTTCGACGCCTTCCCGACGCGGGTGGACGCGTTCGGAGGGATCTTCCCCTATCGCTCGTTCTCGGCGATGGGATTCAACGGCCGCTACCTGTACGCACGCCTGCAGGTCTCCCCGGGCTGAGCCGGGGCTTGGCTCAGGGCTGGCTCAGGGCTCGCTCCCGGAGTCGGGCCACGGAGGGCCCTGCTCGGCCGGCACGCGACCCATGCCCATGTACACGAACTTCTGGATGCGCTTTCCGTCGTACGTCTCGGTCGTGTAGACGTTGCCCCTCGAATCGGTCGCGACGCTGTGGACGCCGATGAACTGCCCAGGCTGGCGGCCGCCGTCGCCGAACATCGTCAGCACCTCGAGCGAAGCCCGGTCCATGACGTAGACGCGGTGGTTCGATCCGTCGGCGACGTACATGTACCGCTGGTCGGGATCGCGCGAGAAGGCGATGTCCCAGGTCGAACCGGCGCCGAGCGTGCGCGGCGCAATCATCGCCTCGTCGACGAACGTCCCGTCCCGCTGGAAGACCTGGATCCGGTCGCTTGCGCGGTCGCAGACGTAGATGAGGCCGTCGAGCGAGGGGTCGGCGCAGTGCACCGGCGTCCGGAACTGCTGCGAAGGGGGCGCGTCCGGGTCGTAGAGGGGCGGCGGGGTGTCGTCCGGCGCGTTGCCGTACGCGCCCCAGTAGCGCTTGAAGGCGCCGGTCGACGCGTCGAGCACCGCCACGCGGCGTCCGCCGTAGCCATCGGCGACGTACGCCTCGTTGGCCTCCGCATCGAAGGCAACCTTCGCCACGCGGTTGAAGCGCGTCTCGCTGTGGCTGTCGGGTTCCTGCCCCAGGGCCGGCTGTCCGTACGACGCGAGGAACTCGCCATCGCGCGAGAACTTGAGGATGTGCGAGTCGCTCGCCCCGTTGCCGCCGATCCACACGTTGTCCATGTGGTCGATGGTGATCCCGTGGTTCGACTCGGGCCACACGTAGTCGTCGGAGGGACCTCCCCACGAGTTCACGAGATTGCCCTCGGGATCGAACACGAGCACTTCGGGGGCCGCCCGGCAGCATTCGCTGGTCGGCGGATCCGCGTCGAGCCCCAGTTCCGTCCCGGGGTTGATCGAGGCGCGGCGATGGATGATGAAGACGTGGTCGCGGGAGTCCACGCCGACCCCGACCGTGGAACCCAGGAGCCAGTGTTCCGGCAGCGGTTTGGGCCAGAACGGATCCACCTCGAACATCGGCGCCTCGACGCCCTGTCCCGCCCCGTCGGCCAAGCTCGCGCCGGCCGAGCCCGCGTCGTCCATCGCCGCCTGTCCGCAGGCGAGCGCGATGACAGCGCCGGCCGTCGCGCCGCCGATGAGGGTTCGCCGCTTGCCGTTCATGGCTGTACCTCCTCGTTGGTCCAGTCGCCGGTCCAACGGTCGTCTACCGTCTACTGGTCGCCGCGCGGCCAGGGCGGGCCCTGGTGCTCGGCCGGCACGGGGCCCGTGCCCATGTACACGAACTTCTGGACCCGCTTCCCTTCGTAGGTTTCCGTCGTGTAGATGTTGCCGTTCGAGTCCGTCGCGATGCTGTGGACGGCGAAGAACTGGCCCGGCTGCCGGCCGCCATCGCCGAAGCTGGTCAGGATCTCGAGCGAGGCGCGGTCCATGATGTAGACGCGCATGTTCTTGCCGTCGGCGACGTACATGTACTTCTGGTCCGCGTCGCGCGAGAAGGCGATGTCCCACGTCGACCCGTCGCCCAGCGTGCGCGGCGCGATCCGCACCTCATCCACGTACGTCCCATCCGTCTGGAAGACCTGGATCCGGTCGTTCGGGCGGTCGCACACGTAGACGAGGCCGTCGAGCGACGGCTCGGCGCAGTGCACGGGGGTGCGGAACTGCTGGATGAGCGGCGCGTCCGGGTCGTAGGGCGGCGTGCGCGTGTCGTCGGGCGCGTTGCCGTAGGCGCCCCAGTAGCGCTTGAAGGCGCCGGTCGAAGCGTCCAGCACCGCAACCCGGCGCCCGCCGTAGCCGTCCGCGAGGTAGGCCTCGTTGGCCGAGGCGTCGAACGCCAGCTTCGCCACGCGGTTGAAGCGCGTCTCGCTGTGGCTGTCCGGTTCCGGCCCCGCTTCCGGCTCGCCGTACGAAGCGAGGAACTCGCCATCGCGCGAGAACTTCAGGATGTGCGTGTCGTTCGGCCCGTTTCCGCCGATCCACAGGTTGTCCATGTGGTCGACGGTGATCCCGTGGTTCGAGCCGGGCCACACGTAGTCTTCCGACGGTCCTCCCCAGGCGTTGACGAGGTTTCCTTCGGGATCGAACTCGAGCACGGGTGGCGCGGCCCGGCAGCACTCGCCGATCGGCGGGTCCGCATCGGCCCCGCCCTCGGTGCGTTCCGTGAGGTTGCCGCGGTGCACGATGAAGACGTGGTCGCGCGAGTCCACGCCCACGCCGATGGCCGAGCCGAGCACCCAGTGGTCCGGCAGCGGTTTGGGCCAGAACGGGTCCACCTCGAACATCGGCGCCTCGACGCCCTGCCCCTCGCTGGCCTGGGCCCCGTCGTCCATGGCCGCCTGGCCGCACGCCAGCGCGAGGGCGATGCCCGCGACCATACCGAAGATGAGGGTTCGCCGCTTTCCGTTCATGGCCGTCTCTCCTTGCGGATAGGTGTAGGATTCACGCTACAGATGCCATCCGCGTTCGTCCAGAGATCGGCCGGGGTCGACGGCGCGCGCCGGCCGCGCCATCCTGATGGGATGAAACGAGGGTACACACGGCGTCCAACGCGGCGCACGGCGCTTCTGCCGGGGTGCGTGCTTGCGCTCTACGGTCTGACGAGCCTGGCCGGCGCGGCGCGGGCGGCGCCGGATCGCGCACCCGAGCGGACGGCGGCGGATCGCGCGGCCGAGGCGGTCGCCGCCCTGCCGCACGAGATTCCGGCGGACGTCACGGTGCAGGCCTTCGTCACTCCGGAGGGATCCCGCCTCCGTTTTCTCGTGCGGGCGCCGCTCGAGGCGATGCGGGACATCGAGTTCCCTCAGTACGGACTCGGGTATCTGGACCTGGAGGCGGCGGGCCCGTTCCTCCGCGACGCGGCGCAACTCTGGCTCGCCGACTACGTGACGTTCTACGAGGAGGATCGACGCCTGGAGGCGCCCCGCATCGTGGCGACCCGCGTCTCTCTCCCCTCGGACCGGTCCTTCGCCAGCTACGAGACGGCGCTGGCGCACTTCGACGACCCGCCGCTCGATCCCGGATTGCAGCTCCCGTGGCGGCAGGCGCTGCTCGACGTGCTGCTGGAGTACGATATCGCGTCGGACGAGTCCCGTTTCTCGATCGATCCGGGTTTCGCGCACCTCGGCCTGCGGACGGTCACGGTGCTGCGCCTGCGGCCCCCGGATCGCCCGGAGCGCGCCTTCCAGTACGTCGGCGACCCCGGACTCGTGCGGCTCGATCCCCGCTGGCACCAGGCGGCGCTGCGCTTCGTGTCGCTCGGCTTCACGCACATCCTCGACGGGATCGACCACCTCCTCTTCCTCCTCTGTCTCGTCATCCCGCTGCGGACGCTCTGGGGCCTGGTGCCGGTCATCACGTCTTTCACGATCGCGCACTCGATCACGCTCATCGCCTCCGCCTTCGGGATCGCGCCGCGCGCCCTCTGGTTTCCACCCCTGATCGAGACGCTCATCGCGCTCTCGATCGTCTACATGGCGCTCGAGAACATCGTCGGGGCAAAACCCCGGAAGCGGTGGCTGCTCGCGTTCGGGTTCGGGCTCGTGCACGGGTTCGGCTTTTCGTTCGCGCTCAGCGAGTCGCTGCAGTTCGCGGGCGGACACCTGCTCGCCTCCCTGCTCGCGTTCAACGTGGGGGTCGAGCTGGGACAACTCGTCGTGGTCGCGGTCGCCGTTCCGGTGGTCGAAGTGCTGTTCCGCAAGGTGGTGGCGGAGCGGATGGGGACGATCATCGGGTCTGCGCTGCTCGCACACACGGGCTGGCACTGGATGACGGACCGTGGCTCGGACCTGCTGGCCTACCGCTTCACGTGGCCCGCCTTCGACGGAGCGCTCGCCGCCGCGCTCATGCGCTGGGGGGCGCTCGCGCTGATCGTCGTGGGCGCCGCGTGGGCAATCAGCGGACCGTTCGGCCGGCTGGCCGCGAAGGCGAAAGGAGGCGGGCGGGCCGCCCTGGCGGAGTAGCCCCTTCGGGCGGGCCCCGTTGCGCCGCCTGCCCAACTTGCCCGCTTTGCCGGTGACGTCCCATCGTTTTCGGTTCGGCAGCGATGGGGACGGCGCGGACCGGACGGACAGGAGGACGGATGCACAGCACAAGGCGAATCGGACTCGGCGCGGCACTCGCGCTCGCGGCAGTCGTTGTGGGCGCCGATGCGCTCGCGGCGCAGTTGACGGCGCCGAACCCCTACAGGGCCGTGGACGGCTGGGGACAGCTTCCCGATGGACGCAACTGGGGCGCGACGAGCGCCGTCTATCCGGCCCCGGACGGCGAACACATCTGGGTGGGTGAGCGGTGCGGCGCGAACCTGTGCGTCGAGAGCGACGTCGACCCGATCCTGCTCTTCGACACCGAGGGGAACGTCGTGCGGAGCTTCGGTTCGGGACTGATCGCGTGGCCGCACGGAATGTTCGTCGAGGAGGACGGCAGCGTGTGGGTGGCCGATGCCGTGGGATACGCGCCGGTACCGGAGGGCTGGGGACACGTGATCTACAAGTTCAGCCCCGAGGGCGAGGTCCTGATGGTTCTGGGCGAGAAGGGCGTCGCGGGAGACGGTCCGAACCACTTCAACAAGCCGTCGGACATCCTCATCGCGCCCGACGGCAGCATCTTCGTCGCGGACGGGCACGACGCGGGCGGCAACAACCGCATCGTGAAGTTCGCGCCCGATGGCACCTTCCTCATGGAGTGGGGACGCGCGGGCACGGCGAACGGAGAGTTCCGCGACCCGCACGCGCTTGCCATGGACTCGCAGGGACGCCTCTTCGTCGGCGACCGCGGCAACAGCCGTGTCCAGGTCTTCGACCAGGAGGGGAACCACCTCGAGACCTGGCACCAGTTCGGGCGGCCGAGCGGGCTGTTCATCGACGAGGAAGACGTCCTCTACTCGACGGACTCCGAGTCGAACGCGCGCCGCAACAAGGGGTGGCTCCGCGGCATCTACATCGGCGACGCGGCGACCGGCTGGGTGACGACCTTCATCCCGGATCCGGAGCCCAACCAGGACGCATCCGGCACGAGCGGCGCCGAGGGGATCGCGGTCGACGCGCACGGCAACCTCTACGGAGCCGAGGTCGGCCCCCGACAGATGAGAAAGTACATTCGGCGGTAAGCAGGACGCGGGAGTGGGGCGGGTACGGGAAACGGGACCGGCACAGGAGTTGGACAATGAATTGGAGAACGAAAAGGTCAATGGGTCTCGCGGCGGGGCTCGCGGCGGGCCTCGCGGCCATCCTGCTCGCGTTCGGCGCGAACGCCGTGGCGGCGCAGGACGAGAACATCAGCTTCTTCATCACGAGTTCGAATCCGGGGGACGGCGCGGACCTCGGCGGTCTCGAGGGCGCGGACGCGTATTGCGGGACGCTGGCCGAGGCGGCCGGACTGCCCGACCGCATGTGGCGGGCCTACCTCAGCACCACCGGTACGGGCGGCGTGAACGCGCGCGACCGGATCGGCGACGGGCCGTGGTTCAACCACGCGGGCACGATGATCGCCCGGGATGTCGAACACCTGCACAGCAACGGCCCGAACCTGACCAAGGCCACGATCCTCACGGAGAACGGCGATGAGGTGAACGGCCGGGGCGACCAGCCGAACCAGCACGACATCCTCACCGGGACCCTGATGAACGGCATGGCCTCGGGCGCGGACGGCGACACGACGTGCAGCAACTGGATGTCGAGCGGCGAGGGCAGTGCGCTCGTCGGACACCACGACCGCACGGGCGGCGGACAGAACCCGACGTCGTGGAACGAGGCGCACGGGTCGCGGGGCTGCAGCCTCGAGGATCTGCGCGGGACGGGCGGCGACGGCCGCTTCTACTGCTTCGCCATGGACGGGCCGGGCGGCGGGGGCGCGCTCGCGCTGCGCCAGCGGCCGAACTGAGCGGGCCCGACCGACACGTCTACGATGCCCTGATCGTCGGCGGCGGGCCGGCCGGCTGCGCCGCCGCGGCGTCGCTGGCGCGGCGCGGGCACGATGTCGCGCTGATCACGCGGCCCGCGCCGCCGGCGAAGTGGCTCGCCGAGTCGATCCCCGGCTCGGCGCGGAAACTCCTCGAACGCGTGGGCGCGCTGGACGTACTGGACGCGGCGGGCTTCGTGCCGAACGAGGGCAACACCGTGTGGTGGGCCGGGATGCCCCGCCGCGAAGAACGGTTCGGGGAGCCTGAACGTGGTTTCCATGCGGAGCGGGCGGCGCTGGAGACCGCCTTTCATGGAGTGGCCCGCGAGGCGGGCGCGCGGCTGGTGACGGACGGGCCGGTGGTCGAGACGGCCGTTGAGCCCGAGGGCTGGCGCGTGGCCACCTCAGCCGCGCGCTACCGGGGCCGCTGGGTACTCGACGCCTCCGGGCGGGCCGGGGTGCTCGCCCGGCGCGGGCTCCGGACGCGCGAACGCGGCATCGCCACGCTCGCGCTCGTCGGCCGTTGGACCGCGGACCGCGGCCACGCCCCACCGGACCCCGGCTGTACGCTGATCGAGAGCTACCGGGACGGGTGGGCCTGGTCGGTGCCGACCTCGCCGCGTACCCGCTGCGTCACGGCGATGGTCGACCCGCGCCGCACGGATCTGGCGCGCAAGCGGGGCCTCGACGGCATGTGGCGCGCCGAGCTGGCCAAGGCGGCGCGGCTCGGCCGGCGCCTCGAAGGAGGCCGGCTGGACGGGCCCGTGCGGGCATGTCCCGCGTCGCTCTACGGCGCAACCTCGCATGGCCGGCCGGGCCTGCTCCTCGTCGGCGACGCCGGCTCCTTCATCGACCCCCTCTCCTCGTACGGCGTCAAGAAGGCGCTCGCCTCCGCCTGGCTCGCCGCGATCGTGACGCATACGGCGCTGGAGGACGACGCGATGGCCGGCCCGGCCTGCGAGCTGTACGACGACCGGGAACGCGAGGTGTACCGCACGTACCGGGCGCTGTCCGTTCCCTTCCTGGAGCAGGCCGCCGCCGCGAACGACCATCCCTTCTGGGACGCCCGGCTCGACGCCGCGCGCGCGGCGGGGGGTGGCCTCCGGGAACCCGCGGCGGCGGCCGGAGCGTCCGGGATGCCGGAGCCGGGCGAGCGCTCGCTCGCGGAAGACAAAGCCGAGGCGTTCCTCGGAAGCACGGAGGTGCGGGCGGCGTACGAGACCATCCGCGCGCTCCCCTCCGTGCACCTCCGCCCGGCCGCTGGACTCGAAATCGTCTCCGCCCCCGCCGTGGCCGGGAACCGGATCGCCCTCGAACCCCACCTCGTCTCGGAGCGGCTGCCGGGCGGCGCGCGCTACGTGCGCAACGTCGATCTCCGGCAGCTCGTGGAAGTGGCGCCGGCGCTCGACCAGGTCCCCGACATCTACGAGGCCTACAACCGGCGCGCCGACCCGGCGCCGCTCCCCGACTTCCTCGCCGCCCTCGCCCTCACCGTCGGAGCCGGCTTCCTGGACCTTCCTCCACAGCCTCCACCATCCGCCACAGCGGGCTCGCCTTCATCAGATCAATAAAGCCGCCCAGTCTCGTGTCGACGTCGCCGACCTTCTGAAGAACGAGATCAAGAACCTCGTCCAGCCCGTTGAATCGCCCGTCGTGCTCCTGAAGTTTGCCCGCCATGAGGTCGAAATACCCATCGTGCTTCTGGAGTTCCTCCTCGATGCGGTGGAAATGCCCATCGTGCTTCTGGAGTTTCTCCTCGATGCGGTGAAATTGCCCATCGTGCTCCTGGAGTTTTCCCGCGATGCCGTCGAGCTGCCCATCGTGCTCCCGGAGTTTCCCTGCGATGCCGTCGAGCTGCCCATCGTGCTCCCGGAGTTTCCCCGCGATGCCGTCGAGCTTGGTATTGTTATCCTGGATGATGCTCAGGAGATGCTGATACTGGCCTTCGGTCATCCTCGGTTTCCCTCTCCTCCCGCGATCCTCCCTCTGCCAGTCCCACGAAAAAGCCTCGATTCATTTTTTTTGTCTACCGCGATCCTGGCAACGCCTTGCGCAAACTCTGGCCTTGGAACTGCGGCGGCTACCGCTACCCCCCCACTTTCCTTCATGGGGGGTTCGGGAGCGGGGCGTTTGGGGGCGAGAACGGCGGTCACGACTGGCGCATGTGCCGGAGGCGGCGCACAATTGACCGGTTCCGAACGGGAGGACGGATGAATCACGCAGCGTCCCGAAAGAACGCGTTGGCGGCGGCCGGCCTGGTCGTCGTCGCCGCGGCCCTCATCGCCGCCCGCGCGATGCCTTCGGTCCCGGGCATGCCCGCGAGCGCCGCTCCCGTCCACGCGGCAGCCGACGACGAGGGCTATCCGATCGACCACGAGATCATCATCCGCCGCTGTCAGCGCTGCCACGAGCGCGATGAAGAAGGACGGATGACGCGGATCTCCTACGAGCGGAAGACGCCGGAGGGGTGGCAGACGTCGGTCCGCCGCATGGTGGCGCTCAACGACGTCTCCCTCGGCCCCGACGAGGCGCGCGAGGTCGTGCGCTATCTCTCCAACCGGCAGGGCCTCGCGCCGGAGGAACTCGAACCCGGGCGCTTCGAGGTCGAACGCCGCCTCATCGAGCACGTCTACGAGGCGGACCGCGACGTCGAAAACACCTGTATTCAGTGCCACAGCATGGGCCGCGTCATCACACAGCGGCGCACGCGCGAGGAGTGGGAACTCCTCATGGCGACGCACCGCGGCCTGTACCCGCTCGTCGATTTCCAGGGGTTCCAGGGCGGAGGCGACGGACCTCAGCCGGTGGACGAGGCGATCGAGCACCTCTCCGAGGCCTTCCCCCTCGAGACGCCGGAATGGTCCGCCTGGTCGGCCTCGATGCGCACGCCGCGGCTCGCGGGCACCTGGGCGCTGGCGGGGTTCGAGCCCGGGAAGGGCCGGATCTTCGGCACGGTGGAGATCTCCGCCGGCGACGCGCCCGACGAGTTCCGCTCCCGCGCCTCGTACACGTACGCGGAGTCGGGGCGGGAGGTGAGTCGGAGCGGACAGGCCATCGTCTATACCGGCTATCAGTGGCGGGGACGGTCGAATCCCGGCGGCGCGGACGAGTTGCGGGAGGTCATGACGGTGGACCGCGGATGGCAGCGGATGACGGGCCGCTGGTTCACGGGCGCGTACGATGAGTTCGGCCCCGACGTGACGCTGACCCGCGCGAGCGGCGGCCCCGTCGTATCGGGCGTGCATCCCCCGGCGATCCGCTCCGGCGCGTCGTCGACCGAACTCCGGGTTCACGGCGTCGATCTCCCGGCGAGTCCCGACGCGACCGACTTCGACTTCGGGCCCGGCGTCCGGGTCGAGTCCGCGACGGGTGGCGACGGGAGCCAGGTCACGCTTCGCCTCTCCGTCGATGACGATGCGGCCGTCGGCGGGCGCGACCTCTTCCTGGGCGGCGTGAGCCTGGCGGACGCGATTCAGGTCCATGACGGCGTGGACCGCCTCGAAGTGACGCCGCGCGCCGGGATGGCCCGGATCGGCGGAGCCGCCTTCCCGAAAGGCCATCAGCCCTACGACGCCATCGGGTGGGACGACGGCCCCGACGGCGAGCCGAACACGGAGGACGACCTGCGACTCGGGCGCGTGCCCGTGAGCTGGAGCATGGAGGAGTACACGGCCACCTTCGATGACGACGACATCCAGTACGTCGGCGCGCTGGGGTCGGACGGCATCTTCACTCCGGCAATCGACGGTCCGAACCCCGGCCGCAAGGGCAACCGGAACAACATCGGCGACGTGTGGGTCGTCGCGACCTACGCGGATTCGGGCGCGGATCCGGCCGGCGGCGAGAGCCTCCGCGCCCGCGCCCACCTCATCGTCACGGTACCGCTGTATCTCAAGTTCGACCCGTGGCAGGGCGTTCCGGCAGGGAGGCTGGTGCCGTGATCAAACCGATCGGCCAACTGGCGCTGCGCGAATTCCACGCCTTCGAGGCGGCAGGCGAGCGGTTTCTCTACCTCGTGCCCTCGGCCGGCATCTTCCGGATCGATGCGGCGTCCTCCGCGATCCTCGACCTGCTGAGCTACGGCCCCCGCGCGCCGGGCGAGGTCGTGAACTCGCTCTCCGACCGGTATCCCGTCGACCGCGTACACGATGGGTTGCTCGAACTTCAGCAGATTCGCGCCATCGGGGAGGCGGGGGCTCCCGCCGAACAGGTCGTGAACGACCTGCCGCCCGACGGCTTCCCGCTCACGACGATGGTCCTCAACGTCACGAACAAGTGCAATCTCGCCTGCACGTACTGCTACGAGTACGGCGAAGACAAGATCGTCGACACCACGTGCACGGACGACCCGAAGTTCATGGGGGACGAGACCGCGCGGGAAAGCGTGGAGTTCCTCCTCAAGGAGTCCGGCCCCATCGAGGTCGCGCACCTCACCTTCTTCGGAGGGGAGACGCTGCTCAACTTCCCCGTGCTCCAGGACACGGTGGCCTACGCCCGCCGCCGCGCCCAGGAGGACGGGAAGCGGATCGAGTTCAGCCTCACGACGAACGCGACGCTCCTCCGCCCCGACATCATCGAGTGGCTGGCGGACAACGAGATCGGCGTGACCGTCTCCATCGACGGCCCGAAGGAGATGCAGGACCGCATGCGGGTCTTCCACAGCGGCAAGGGCTCCTACGAGACGGTCAAACCCCGGATCAAGGAACTGCTCAAGCGGCACAAGTCCCGGCCGATCGGCGCGCGCGTCACGCTCACGCGCGAGAACCTCGACATCCACCGCATCTACCGTCACCTGACGGAGGAAATGGGGTTCTGGGAGGTGGGCTTCGCCCCGGTCACGACCTCCTCCGGGCGCGACTACGAGATCGAGGACGAGGGATACGACCGCATGCTGCGCCAGTTCGGAGAGTTGGCGCGCGACTGGCTGGACCACGCGGTGGAGAACCGGCACCACGGCTTCTCGAACGTGAAGGATACGCTGGAGGAGATCCACAAGGGCGTGAGCAAGGCATATCCGTGCGGGGCCGGGCTCGGGCTGATGGGCGTGACGACGGGGGGCGACGTGTCGCTCTGCCACCGCTTCGCCTACTCGAACGACCACAGCTTCGGGACGGTCGCCGAGGGGATCGACCGCGAGCGGCAGAAGGACTTCCTCGAGGATCACCACATCAGCAAGAAGACGGACTGCCATACCTGCTGGGCCCGTCCGATCTGCTCGGGCGGCTGCTACCACGAGGCGCACACGCGGACAGGCGAGACGACCGCGCCCAACCTGCACTTCTGCACCTGGGTCCGGACGTGGACGCACACGTGTCTGGAGATCTACGGAGAGTTGTCCGAGCGGAACCCGGAGTACCTGTCGCGCTTCGGGCACTGACGAGGGGGAGCCGTGAAGCACCTGAAACCGATCAACCAGAAGGCCGGCCGCATCGAGGCCCAGGTGGCCCGCGAGGCGATGGACCGGGCGAAGGACGAGGAGATGGACGTCGTGGGGCTCGAGAGCCGGCCGGAGGGGCCCCACATTCCGCTGGGCTGCTCGCTCGTGTTCTCGCCCGGCTGGGAGGTGGATTCGACCGGCGGCACCGCCGGGCTGTGCCAGCCCGTGGAACGGGACCTGTTCGACTGCCACCTCGCCTGCTTCTGGCCGGCGCACGTGCCCGACCAGCTCAACCACTCGCCGGACTGGACGTCGCAGTGCGCGTCGGCGCAGAAGGACTGGCGGAAGCTGGACCTCGTCTTCCCGTGATCCGCCCGGGAGGGGTCCGGACACGCGCGGCCGGTCTCGCCGCAGCCGCCGCCATCGCCTGCGGACTCGGCGCGGACTCGGCGCCGGGGCTGGAGGCGCAGGAGAACGGCGGCGCGCCGGGGAACGGCCGCAACGCCCACTGGTACATGGGCAACTACAGCAATGAAGTCCTCGTCTGGGATGAGGCCACGGAGGAAATCGTGGACCGGATCCCGGTCAAGCGTCCGATCTCCCTCCGCCTCGACGTCTCCGAGGACCGGTCGCGGCTCTACGTGATGGACCCCTTCTTCGAGACGATCGAGATCATCGCCCTCCCCTCCAAGGAGTCGATCGGGGAGTTCACGCTGAGCGAGGGTTCGACCCGGACGTGGATCCGCTCCTTCCAGATCCACCCGAGCCAGGACTGGATGGCGATGTTCGTGCAGAGCCGCACGAAGCTCGCCGACCGGTACCGGATCGACGAGCCGACCATCCTGCGCTTCGATCTCACGACCTACGAGGTGACCGACACCATCCCGTGGCCGGACGACGAGTCGCGCCGCTCCGCCAACTTCCGCTTCTCTCCCGACGGCGATCTTCTGTACATGTTCACGGACGATCTCATCGCGCTCGACTCCGAGACGTTCGAGGAGGTGGACCGCTGGGATATCTCGGAACCGCTGGAGCCGGGGCTGGGCGAGATGAGGCTTCCCTTCGGCCAGAGTCCCTACCAGGAGGAGGACGGCGTCTACACGGGTCTCTTCCGCATGACGGATCCGCTCCAGAACCGCCGCCTCATGGGCATCGCGACCGTGGACCTGGCGGCGCAAGACGTGGAGTTCCACCCCATCGGTCCCAGCGAAGGCGTCTCGTTCGTGCTCTCGCCGGACGGGACGAAGGGATACGGGCTCAAGTCCGAGATCGGGCACTATGAAATGTGGAAGTTCGACCTCGAGGGCCGGCGGGTCGCCGGGCGCGTCACCTTCGAGGGGCGGCCGCGGATGGCGCTGATGCCGAGCGCCGACGGCACGAAGCTCTACATCTACAATGCCGGCAGCACGATCGACATCTACGACGAGGAGACGTTCGAATTCCTGCGGACGGTCACGCTGGACGCGGACATGACGAGCGTCGTCGTGGTGCCCGATCCCTAGCAGCCCGTGAGGTCCGGGTGATCCGGGACCCGCACCTTCGCCGAGCCCTCGCCTACGTTCGACCGTACGCGGGGGCTTTGCTGCCCGTGGTCCTCCTTTCCACGGCCGGGACCGCGCTCGGGCTCGCCCTTCCCTACCTGTCGAAGGCGATGATCGACGACGCGATCCTGGGCGGGGACTTCCCTCTTCTGCTCAGGATCGTCGGCCTCTTCATCGGAATCACTCTCCTCGGTTTCGGGGCCAACGTCGCCAGCGGGATGCGGTACACGCGGGTGTCGGCGGGCATCCTGTTCGACATGCGGCTGGCGCTCTACCGCCACCTGCAGCGGCTCTCGCCGAGGTTCTACGCGCGGACGCCGTTCGGGGACATCGTGTCGCGCATCAACAGCGACATCGGCGAGATCCAGCGGGTGACGGCGGACGCGGCGCTCGGGCTGTTCGGGAACGTGCTTTTCCTGATCGGGACGGTGGGGATGCTCATCTATCTCGACGCGCGGCTCTTCCTGGCGGGGCTCGTTGCGCTGCCGCCGAGCCTCTGGGCGCTGGTGCGATACCGTCGCCGGCTCGAGGGGCGGGTGAGGCACCTGCGGGAGCGGAGCGCGGACATCGGGAGCTTTCTCATCGAGACGCTGCAGGGGGTGCGGACGGTCGTGGCGTCCAACGCCCAGGAGCGGGAGGCGGCGCGGTTCGGGCGCCACAACGACCGGTTCGTGCGGGCGCTGCTGTCGATGCGCCGCTACACGTACCTGGCGGGAGGCCTGCCGGGGGTCCTCCTGCAGACGGGGACCGCCGCCGTCTTCCTGTACGGGGGCTACCGGGTCATCACGGAGGCGACGACGCTGGGGACGTTCGTCGCCTTCATGGCGTACCAGATGCGGCTCCTCTTTCCCGTGCAGGCGCTGATGGGGCTGTACGCGAACCTGGCGAGCGCGCGGGCGTCGCTCGTGCGCGTCCACGAACTGTTCGACACACCGCTGGAGGTGGTGGAGACGGATGGGGCGAAGCGGCTGGAGCGGGCTGCGGGGGCGTTGGTGCTGGAGGACGTCAGGCTGGGCTTCGGGCGCGGAGGGGAGGTGCTGGAGGGCGTATCGCTTGAGGTGCCCGCCGGGCAGGTGGTGGCGCTCGTCGGCGCGAGCGGGAGCGGGAAGTCGACGATCGCGGACCTGCTCTCGCGCCAACTCGACCCGGAGGGCGGGCGGGTCCTGCTCGACGGGAGGGACCTGCGCGGGCTCGCGCTGGCCGACGTGCGGCGGAACGTGGCCGTGGTGGAGCAGGACCCGTTCATCTTCCACGCCTCGATCGCCGAGAACGTGCGCTACGCCAGGCCGGACGCGACGGACCTGGAGGTGACCGGGGCGCTCGCGGCGGCGGCGCTCGACGGGCTGCTCGCGTCGCTTCCGGAGGGGGCGGGGACGGTGGTCGGCGAGCGGGGCCGGCAGCTCTCCGCCGGGGAGCGGCAGCGCGTGGCGGTGGCGCGCGCCTTCCTCGCCGATCCGGCCGTGCTCGTGTTCGACGAGGCGACGGGGGCTCTGGACCCGGCCTCGGAGGCGCAGGTGCTGGAGGGCTACGCGGCGCTGATGCGGGGACGGACCACCGTGCTGATCACGCACCGCCCCGAACTCGCGCGCCGGGCCGAGCGCGTGGTCGTGCTCCGCGACGGGCGGGTCGCGCAGGATGGCCGTCCGGCGGAACTCGACGCTCGGCCGGGTGCGTTCCGCGCCCTGTTCGCCGGGTGACCGCGCCGGCGGCGGGAGCGCCCCCGGGACCGGCGGTCGTGCGGATGGGCGCGGAGCCGCTCCGGCGCCGGACCGGCCGGGGGATCTCCATCGCGGTCATCGACAGCGGGGCGCACCCGAACCATCCGCACCTGGGGCTCCTGGCGGGCGGCGTCGCGTTCTCCCCGGACGGCTGCGAGCACGACGACCTGACCGACCGGCTGGGCCACGGGACCGCCGTCACCGCGGCCATCCAGGAGAAGGCGCCGGGCGCGCAGGTTCACGTCGCCCGCGTCTTTCACGGCGAGTTGGCGACGAGCGCCCGGACGCTGGCAAAGGCGATCGACCGGGCCGCGGAGCGCGGCTGCCGGCTGGCCAATCTGAGCCTCGGAACGCCCCGCCAGCGCCGCATCGAGGTGCTGCAGCCCGCGGTCGAACGCGCCGCGCGCGCCGGAACGCTCGTCATCGCGGCCCATTCGCACGAAGGGGAGCGCTGGCTCCCGGGCAGCCTCCCCGACGCACTCGGCGTGTGCCTCGACTGGGACCTCCCGCGGGACGCCGTCCGCATCGGTCGGCGCGACGGCCGCCGGGTGCTCTACGCCTCCGGCTATCCGCGCCCGATCCCGAGCGTCCCGCCCGAGCGGAACCTCAACGGGATCAGCTTCGCCGTGGCGAACGCGACCGGCATGGTCGCCCTCGCGCTCGAACCCTTCCCGGACGCGCGCGGCCGCGCCGCCGCACTCGCCGCGCTGGAGGCGCTGGCCGCGGCCTGACGTTCCCGCGGGAACGTCGCGCTGCACCGTGGGCGTTGTTACGTTCCGTGGGGCAGGGGATGTCGCTCCGGCTCACCGGCCGTGCATCGAGGGTGCAATGCCCTCAAGAGGAGGAAACGAACGTGCGAAGACTCGCATCCGTTCTCCTGGTCGCCGCGCTGTCCGCCGGCCGTTCAGTCCTCTTCATGAAAAAACCGCCCCCCGGTGATGGCCCGATTCCGCGAGGCCATTGCACGCGCAGCATCATCGCTCCGGTCGCCGATGTCGTCTACGGTGTAGTCTTCCCCCTCGGTTTGGTGGTACTTGTAGCCGATGATTCTGATGGTCTCAACTCTGAGGACGCCGGCTCCGTCGCTGTCGCTGCCGCGTGGGGCGCGGCAGGATCGTACTCCGCCGTCCGTGGGTTCGGGTGGAGCCGCGGGTGCAAGCGGCGCAACGCGCTTAGCGAGCAGGCGATAGCTGACTATCTCCGCACGGTCGCGAATCGAGTAGGGCGCGAGCCGTAGTCCCTTGTCAGAATCTGCGTTCAGGGGAATCGTCGGTCGGGTCTCCGCCTCGAACCGGAAACGGGAGGATGGCGCGATGAAGTCCCTGTCATGCGCAGTCGCCGTGGCGGCTCTGGCGCTCGTCGCGTCGTGCGACTCGCGGATGGACGCGCCGGAGGCATCCGCCTCCGCGGAGGACGGCGTCTTCGCCACTATCGCCCCGTTCCGGAGTCACGGTCCCGTCCACAACGCCGACAACGTCGAGGCCATGCGGCCGCGCATCATGGGCACGCGCGGGGTGATCTCCTCCGGGCACTACCTGGCCACGCAGGCCGGGTACGACGTGCTCAGGGCCGGCGGCAACGCCTTCGACGCCGGGGTGACCGCGGGGATGGCGCTCAAGGCGCTCAAGATGGACTACGCGGGATGGGCCGGAGTGGCGCCGCTGATCCTCTACAGCGCCGCCGAGGACCGCGTGATCACCCGAGTCGGCGCGGGCACCTCACCCGCGCTGGCCACCCTCGACTACTTCCTCGAGCACGGCAAGTCGCCCATCAACAACGCGCTGATTCCGGCGGACGTGGATGTGTGGCTCGCCGCTCTCGACCGTTTCGGCACCCTCAGCTTCAGCGAGGCCGCCCAGCCGACGCTCCGCATCGCCGAGGAGGGCTATCACCTCTACAAGATGCAGGCCTGGATGATCGAGGATCAGACGGAGGGGATCCTCGCCTTCCCCTACAATCGCGACTTCTGGTTCCCCCGCGGGGTCGGTGAGCAGCGCCTGGGCGATCTCATGGTGAACGCCGACTTGGGGCGCCTCATCCGCTACATGATGGAGGCCGAGAGGCAGGCACTGACGGCGGGAGGGAGCCGTTCCGAAGGGATCCGCGCCGCTCGCGACGCCTTCTACCGGGGCGAGCCGGCGCGCGACGTGGACCGTTTCTTCCGCGATCAGGACGGCATCGTCCGTTACGAGGACATGGCGGGATACGAGAGTCGCTGGGAGGAGCCTCTGGGAACCGGCTTCCACGGCTACGACGTCTTCACCGGCGACGGGTGGAGCCAGGGACCGCGTCTCATCCTGATGCTCAACATGCTGGAGAACTACGATCTGCGCGCTCTCGGCTACAACACGCCCGAGTACATCCACCTCATCTCGCAGGTGATCAATCTGGCGATGGCGGACGCCCACAGGTACGTGGGTGATCCGGACTTCGCCCCCGCGCCGAAGGGATTGTACGGGAAGGCGTACGCGCGCGAGCGCATCGGGCTCATCGACGAGACGCGCGCGTCTCAGGACATGCCTCCGTGGGGAGATCCGGAGCGGATGGCGGCGGTGGCGGACGGCGCGCCCATGAGCTTCGTGGCGTCGGGAGGTGGGCCCGCCGGCGATGGATCTCTGTCCGACGACACGTCCTCCCTGAACGTGATGGACGGGGAGGGCAACCTGTTTTCCCTCACCGAGAGCGACGGCCACACCTTCACGCCCATGATCCCGGGCTGGGGATTCGGGCTGGGCAACCGCATGGGTCAGTTCAACCTGGACCCTGACCTGGCCAACGTGATGGCGCCCGGCAAGCGCCCCCGCAACACCAATTCGCCACTCCTGGTCATGAAAGATGGCCAGCCGTTCATGGGGCTCTCCACCCCCGGCGGGGACCAGCAGATGCAGTGCCTCCTTCAGATCTTTCTGAACGTGGTCGTGTGGGGGATGTCCCCCGAGCAGGCCCTGGACCAGCCCCGGTTCGGCAGCTACAACTTCCCGGCCACCGGGAGCGAGGTGAACCGCAATCCCGCCGTCCTCTACATGGAGGACCGGATCCCGGCGGAGACGGCCGAGGCGCTCAGCGCCATGGGCCACGACGTGCGCTCGTGGGGCCTGTGGAACTGGCGTGCGGGAGCACCCACGGTGACCTGGCGCGACCCGCAAACGGGGGTGCTGACGGCGGCGGGGGACGTGAGACGGGAGACGGCGTCGCTCGGCTTCTGACCGGTCTCGCAGTTGAGACGCGTGCCGACGCCTGGAGACCCGGTTCTTCCGCCGCTGGGCCTACTCCGGGGCCGGGCGTTCGAAGTCGACGATGTTTTCCCACTCCTGCGCGTCGGAGCGGGCGACGACGGCGACGACCGGCTCGGTGTCGCTGAGGTTGAACACCTCGTGGGGGACGCCGGGTTCGATGAAGATGAAGTCGCCCGCCTCGTTATCGAGCGTCTTCTCGAGCCGCGGCCCGAACTCGTGCCGGACGCGTCCCTCGAGGATGTAGAGCATCACCTCGAAGTCCACATGGATGTGCGCCTTCGCGACGCCGCCGGGCGGGATCATCGCCACGTTCATGGAGAGCCCGCCCGAGCCGACGTTCTCCGCCCACATCCCCGTCTTGTATTCGATCCCGTTCCAGGCGCGGTGCCTGCCGCCGCCCCGCACCGTGATGATCCCCTCGTGCCGTTCCACCCGCCCCGGCGTCTGTCTGTTTCCGTCCATCGCGCACCTCCGCCAGGAGAAGTAGGGGTTCCGGACGAACGAAACCAGACCGTTGCGAGCGTTTCAGTCGCCCCTGGCCATCGTGATCGTGGCGGTGTTGGCGAGTAGCCAGGCGGAGGCGGCGCAGAGCTGCAGCCAATCTCCGCGTGAGCTGATCCCGTACGCGAACACGCTGGCGATCCAGCACAGGCTGGCGGCCGTTTGGCCGGCCCACTCGATACGCATCGCTCGACGCAGCACCCGCGGCAGTCGCGTGCGCTTCTGAGTCGGCTTCTGAGTCAGCTTCGGCATCAGCTTCGGAGTCACGGGCGCCGGGGCTTCGGCACGGTCGGTCAGCATACGCACTCCTGTCCGCAGCAGGAGAGATCGTCGAGGTACATGCCCCACATCCTGTACAGTTCGAGCCCCTCGGCGGGCAGGCCCAGCGAGGTCGCGATCGCCTTGGCGACGACGGCGAACCGCTGCCGGTACTTGTAGATGAAGCAGAAGATGTGGCTTTCGTGCCGCACGGCCGCGCCGCACAGGTAGATCCCGGGGACGATCGTCGATTCGTCGTGCTCGTTGAGGAGCGGGAAGCCGTCTTCCCGTGACTCGAAGAGGTCCATCACGAGCCCATGGCTTCCCGCAAACCCACCCGCGAGGAGGGGCGGCACGGGCGTGCGAAAGCGCTGCCCGTCCGCCGTGGTGACCTCGAATCCGGCATCGGCGGTCGCCACGGCGGTGATTGCCGTGTCGGGAAAGAGCTCGACGTGCTCCGCGTACGAAGGGCGTCGTGTCCGCTCGAGCGAGAATATGGAGAGCGCGACGCTGGGATCGGAGCTCTCGGACGCCCAGGGACTCCCCTCGTCGAAGAGGCGCACCCGCTTGCCCCGCTCGGCCAGGTGGCTGGCGACGTCGACGCCGCTCTCGTAGCCGCCGACGACGATGAAGTCGTCCCCATCCAGCGCGGCATAGCTGGGGAGCATCGCCGTGTGCAGGCACAGCTCGCTGCCCTCGAAGCTGTTCAAGCGCGGGTACTGGAAGTCGCCCGCAGCCCAGATCACGTGCCGGGCGCGCACAGGCCCCGCTGTCGTTTCGACCACGAACTCTTCGCCGCGCCGGTCGATCCGAAGCACGTCGACGCCCTCCTGGACCGGCACCTCGAAGTGGTCGGCGACCGCCTTGAGGAAGGCCGCATACTGCCTCCCGGTGGGGTGCTCGACCTCCAGCGACCAGCCGGCCGAGGTCCCGATCACGACGGAATTCAGGTCGAGCATGCCGGCCGAGTTCGTCGGGAACGAAGGCGTGATGAAGCGAGTCTCGGCCGGCCACTGGGCGAACGAGGCGCCCACCGAGTGGCGTTCGAGCGCGACGAAGTTCTCGATCCCCGCGTGCGCGAGCGCGACCGAGACGCCCACGCCGGCAGCCCCCGCGCCGACGATGACCACATCGAGCAGGTCGTCCGAAGCCGGAGCATTCATCCGGCCACCTCCTCAACCATCTGAAGCTCGGGGAAGGGGTTGGGACGTCCCTCCCAGGCACCGCTGTCGGCGGTGGCAAGCGCTTCATCGAGCAGGCATGCGTCGAGTCGCGCGCGGACTGCGGCCTCATCCATCTCCTGACCGATGAAGACGAGTGCCTGGTGACGATCCCCGTACCGCGGGTGCCAACTCGACTGCTGGTCCGGTCGCTCGCCGTCCGCGTGGTCCCAGTACTCCCTCGGCGTCGCGGCCCACCACATGCCCATGGGGTCGACGGAACTCACACCCCCGGCCTGCGCCCACTCGTATACGACCTTGTGATCGGCGGCGACCCAGAAGAAGCCCTTCGACCGGAGCACCCCGCGCCAGTTCTCGTCGTCGTTCAGGAACGCCCACAGCTTCTCCGCGTCGAACGGGGCCGAAGTCCGGTAGGTGAAGGTCGAGATCCCGTACTCCTCCGTCTCGGGCGTATGGTCTCCCTCGAGCTCGCGGATCCAACCAGCCGAGCTTTCCGCCTTGTCGTAGTCGAACAAGCCCGTGTCGAGCACGCGCTCGATGGGCACCTGCCCATGTATCGCCCGGTGGATCTCCGCGCCGGGGTTGAGCGCGCGCAGGATAGCCTCGACGTCACGCGCATGGTCGCCGGTGACGAGATCGAGCTTGTTGAGCACGATGACGTCGGCGAACTCGACCTGGTCGATCAGCAGGTCGGTGACCGTCCGCTCGTCCTCTTCGCCCAAAGACTCACCGCGGTCCTGCAGGGCTTCGGCGGCGTGGTAGTCCTTCAGGAAGCTCGCAGCGTCCACGACGGTGACCATCGTGTCGAGGCGCGAGACGTCACCGAGGCTCAAACCGTGCTCGTCCTCGAAGGTGAAGGTCTGGGCGACCGGGATGGGCTCCGAAATCCCCGTGGACTCGATCAGCAGGTAGTGGAAACGCCCCTCCCGGGCCAACCGGGAGACTTCGGCGAGCAGGTCCTCCCGCAGCGTGCAGCAGATGCAGCCGTTCGTCATCTCGACGAGCGTCTCTTCGGTCCGCGAGAGCTGGGCGCCCCCGCGCTCCACGAGGGCCGCATCGATGTTGACTTCGCTCATGTCGTTCACGATGACCGCGACCCGGCGTCCCGCCCGATTGTTCAGAACCTCGTTGAGGAGGGTGGTCTTCCCGGCTCCGAGGAAGCCGGACAACACCGTGACGGGGAGACGCTCGTCACGGGTAACGGTGGTTGGATCGCTGCTCATCGAACTTCCTTTTCGGGCACTTCTCACTGCGGGGGGCTTCTGCAAGCGGCTTGCGAATGGCAGGAAGATACACAAGTGACTTGCATGTGCAAGTGCTTGTCCCTAGCGTCTTCGAACGTCAGTTCCGCCGCGGGGGAAGGCCCATGCGAATCACGAAGAACGAGGCCCGTCGGAGGCTGCGCGAGCGCGGTCTGCGTGTGACCGCGCCGCGCCTTGCGGTGTTCGGCATCCTGGCCGACGCGGACGGTCCGGTGTCCTTCACGCAGGTGCTCGACCTGCTGGGCGACTCGGACTGGGACCAGGCGACGATCTACCGCAACCTGGTCAAGCTGCGGGAGGCCGGCCTCGCCCCCGTCGTGAGCCGGGCCGACGGCATCGATCGATACGCGCTCGCGGGAGAACACGAAGAGCGCCATCGCCACCCGCACTTCCTGTGCGAGGACTGCGGCCGGGTGGCCTGTCTGAAGGAGGAGCTCACCGCGGCGTTGTCGATCAATGGGCCGTGGGCCGAGTCCATCCGCAACGCGATGGTGCACCTCCTCGGCCACTGTCCGGACTGTCTCGTCCAGGCCGACGCCTGAGATCCGTCAGGCCCGTCAGTTGCCAAAGCTGGTGGCGATTTCGGTCAGGCCCTGCTGGATCTCCTCCTCGGACTTCCATACGCCGCGCACCATGACGCCGGCGCGGTCCGCGACGTTCGCCACGTCGTCGAGCGGGTTGGAGTTGGTGAGGATGAGATCGGCGCGCCGGCCCGCGGCCACCGTCCCGAAGGTGTCGTAGGCCTGGAAGTACTCCCCCACGTTCCGAGTGCCGCTGACGAGGATATCGTAGGGCGACATCCCCGCTTCGGCCATCGCCGCGAGTTCGCGGTGGAGCGAGAAGCCGGGGACGCTGAACATCTGTGGCGAATCGGTGCCCATGAGGATGCCGACGCCGGCCTCGTTCATCATGCCGAGGAGACGCGTCCGGTTGCCCGCGTGCAGCCGCGCCTGCTCCACGTCCCACGCGTCGCGCGCCTGGATCGCCTCGAGCCGGTCCTTCCAGCCCTGGACGCCCTGCGGGGGCCAGTAGCGCATCTCCGGATAGGCCGCGAGCGCCTCAGGGTCGCCGAGGCCGATGACGCCCACTTCCCACAGGACCATCGTGGGCACGACCCATGCCCGGGCGCCGATCGTCAGCGCGAACAGTTCCTCCATTCCGGCCGCGTCCATGGGGCCGCGGATGCCTCCCGCCTCCTCCATGTAGCCGTCGAGGTGGTCGAAGGTTTCCTGTCCCATGAGGATGGCATGCCGGATCCCGACATCGGCCGGGACGTGGCCTCCGAAGCGGATGCCGGCCTGCGCGGCGGCCGCGGCGAGCGCGTCGTATTCCGGCACGGTGAGTCCGGGATGGATCTTCAGGTGATCCCACCCTTCCTCCTTCTGCACCCACACGCGATCCGCCGCCTGCGAGGGCGACGTCACGGAGTTGCCGTTGAAGCTCGGACCCGCGAGGTAGAGCGTCGGTCCCCAGATCTCTCCCGTGTTCGTCTTCGCCTTCAACTCGAGGTCGCCGGGCAATCCGAGCATCCCGCGCACGGTGGTCACGCCGTTCGCGGCGTAGAGGAACATCACCTGCTCGCGGAACGTGTCGGTCGGGAAACCGCCCGGCGTGTGCCCGTGCATCTCCGACAGCCCCGGCATCAGGTACCGCCCGGCGCCGTCGATGCGGCGGGCGCCATCCGGCACGTCCACGTCGGCAACCGGCCCGACGGCGACGATCCGGTCGCCGCGCACGACGACGGTGTGTCCGGCGAGGACCCGCTCGGAATCCATCGGAATCACGTTCACGTCGACGAAGGCGGTGGCGCCGGCCTGGGGCGCCTGCTCGGCGGCGGCGAAGGGGGCGGCGGCGAAGGGAGCCGCGATGCACGCGGCGAGGGCGAACCCCCGGGACAACATGGCGGACTTCATGCGACCTCCTCGGGCACGGCCGTCCGTGACCCCGCGACGACCTTGACCCCGATAACGATTATTGATATTGACACTGCGCGTCCGGCGCGGCGGACACGATCCCGACGCGTCGGACACGTTCGCAGATTACGACATCGTCCGCCCGATGGGACCCCCTGGACCCTCTGGGGCCCCCTGGGCCCCCTGACCGCGAGGAAGCACGGACTTGACCGCACCCGACAACAGGCTGTCCCACCTCGGAGCCCGCCTCGCCACCGCAGGTTTGATCGCGCTGGCTTCGGTGCCGGCTTCGCTCTCAACCCCCCGGGCGCTCGGCGGCACGCAGGCCGCGCAGGGGGCGCCGGACGGCATGGCGCTGTACGAGGCGGGGTGCGCGAGTTGCCACGGGGCGGACGGGCGGGGCGCGGCGGCCGACCGGATCGCGTTCGACGACCCGCTGCCCGACCTGACCGATTGCAGCTTCGCTTCCCGCGAGCCGGACGCCGACTGGATCATCGTCTCCAAGGCCGGGGGACCGGTCCGCGGCTTCAGCGACGTGATGCCGGCGTTCGGCGAGGCGTTCGACGACGACCAGTTGCAGGCCGTCATGGACCACATCCGGACCTTCTGCACGGACCGCACCTGGCCGCGTGGTGAACTCAACCTCCCTCGGCCGCTCTTCACCGAGAAGGCGTATCCGGAAGACGAGTGGGTGTGGACGACGAGCGTGGCCGCGGAGGGACCCGGGGCGGTCGTCAACGAACTCCTGTACGAGAAGCGCTTCGGCTCCCGGAACCAGTTCGAAATCGCGCTCCCGTTCGGCTTCGCCGAGAGTTCGGCGACACCGGCCGCGAGCGACGCGGGGCCGGCGTCGGACTGGGGGATCGGACTCGGCGACATCGAGATCGGCTACAAGCGCGCCCTGCTCCACGACCTGCAGACGATCTTCAGCTTCGGCACCGAACTCAAGCTCCCTACCGGCGACTCGGAACGCGGCCTCGGAAGCGGAGAGTTCCAGATCGAACCGTTTCTCGCGCTGGGACAGATCCTTCCGGGCGACGCATTCGTCCATCTGCAGACCGGCGGGGGACTCCTGGCGCGCGGACATCGAGACTTCGCCGGTACGGCCGAGCACGACGAAGACGTACGGGAAGCGTTCTTTCATGCCGTGGTCGGGCGCACGTTCACGAGCGGGGAGTTCGGCCGTTCGTGGTCCCCCATGGTCGAAGTGCTGGCGAGCACGCATCTGGCCGAAGGTGCGCGGCCGCAGTGGGACCTGGTGCCGCAGATGCAGGTGACGCTGAACACGCGGCAACACGTGATGCTCAACGTCGGAGTGCGGGTGCCGTTGACCGATGCCGATGTGAGGAGCACGCAGTTCCTCGTCTACTTCCTGTGGGACTGGTTCGATGGAGGGTTGTTCGATGGCTGGTAGACGGGGACCGGGCCCGATTCCGGCGTGCGCGCTCGCGATCGTGGCGGTCGGGGCGGGCTGGACGTTCGAGGGGCGCACGGCGGCGGACGCGGCCGAACCGGGAGCGGTCACGGGCCGCATCGTCGTGGCCGGGGGACAGGTGCGCTTCGCCGGGGACGCGCCGGCCGGAACGGAGATCGACATGTCCGCCGACGCCTACTGCCGGGACCAGCACGACGAGACCCTGCTGGACCGTCAGGTGCGCGTCGGTGCGGACGGGGGCCTGGCGGACGTGCTCGTGCGTGTCGTCAACGCGCCCGCGTCGAGCGCGGCGCCCGAGGCCGAGGCCTTGCTCGACCAGGAGGGATGCCTCTACACGCCGCGCGCGGTGGCCGTGCGCGTGGGCCAGCCGCTCGTCATCCGCAACAGCGATGCGACCCTTCACAACGTCCGGGTCGTGCCCGCCTCGAACCCCGGATTCAACCTCGGCCAGCCCCTTCGCGGGATCCAGAGCACGCGCTCGTTTGGAACCTCGGAGGTCGGGATCCAGGTGCGCTGCGACATCCACGGCTGGATGACCGCCTCGATCCATGTCCTCGACCACGAGTTCTTCGACATCACGGGCGAGGACGGAACCTTCTCGCTCCCCACGCTCCCGCCGGGCGACTACGAGATCGAAGCCTGGCACCCGACGCTGGGAACGGTGTCCGAACGCGTCTCCGTCACCGCCGGCGAGACGCCTTCGCTCACGCTCGAGTTCTCTTCCGGCTAACCGACCCGGCTAACCGGCGGCCCGGCGGTCGACCTCCCGGGCCAGTTCGCGCACGCCGGGTGATGGGTCCACCGGGAACGGCGTGGGCACCGACTCGAGCGCCCGGAGTTCCGCCGGCAGCGTTGCCACCGAGGCTCGTGCGCGCGCGCGGCTCTCTTCCAGCGAAGGGTCCGGCCGCAATCGTGTTCCCGCGCGCGCCACGGGCGCGAGCAGCGCCTCGCCGGACAGCGCCTCGCCCTCGAGCCCCAGCACGTCGCGGGCGAGCCGGCCGCGGTCGAGGGTGCGAAACACCTGCTTGCGGCCGGGCCACGTCGCCTTCCCTTCCGAGCGCTTGCGACGCGGCCGGCCAGCGTACTCCTGGAGCTTGTAGACGCTGTCGAGCTTCGGATCATCCGCGGCAACAGTGAGGGCGGTCCCGATCCCGAAGCCGTCGATCGGGGCGCGGGCCAGGCGGGCCACGTCGTGCTCGTCCAGCGAACCGCTCGCGAAGATGCGGACTTCGGGAAAGCCCCCTTCGTCCAGAATCCGGCGCACGCGCCGGGCGTGGGCCGCGAGATCGCCGGAATCCAGCCGAACGGCCGTGATTTCGATGCCTTCGGCGCGGAGGCGGGAGGCGATCTCGACGACCTTCGACGCCCCCGCCTCGGTGTCGTAGGTGTCGATGAGCAGTACGGCGTTTTCCGGATGCGCCCGGGCGAAGCGAATGAACGCGTCGGCCTCGCTGTCGTGCGCCTGGATGAACGAATGGGCCATGGTGCCGAAGGTCGGGATCCCCCAGTGCTTTCCGGCGAGTACGGTCGCGGTGCCGTCGAAGCCGGCGATGTAGGCGGCCCGGGCGGCGAGAAGCCCCGCTTCCGAACCGTGCGCCCGCCGCAGACCGAAGTCCACGAGCCGGGCGGTCGGGGCCGCGAGCCTGAAGCGGATCGCTTTCGTCGCGATCAGGGAGGCGTAGTTGAGCAGGGAGATGAGCCGCGTCTCGATGAGTTGGGCCTCCGGGAGCGGCGCGGTGACCCGCAGCAGAGGTTCTTCCGGGAAGAAGACGGTCCCCTCGGGCATGGCGTCCACATCCCCGGTGAAGCGCAGATCGGCGAGCCAGTCGACGAAGGCGGGCGGGAAGCCGGGCTGGCCGCGGAGCCATTCGAGTTCGTCGGATTCGAAACGCAGACCTTCCAGGTAGTCGAGGGCGTGCGCCAGCCCTGCAGCCATCAGGAACCGGCGCTTCGGGGGGAGACGGCGGACAAAGAATTCGAACACGGCCGTCTCGTGCATCCCGTGTTCCCAGTACGCCTTGAGCATGGTGAGTTGATACAGGTCCGTGAGCAGGGCGCTCCGTTCCCCGCTCGGCGTCCCGGTGACGCCACCTGCCACCATGATTCGCTACCCCTCGGCCAGGGCCGTTCGCGTGGAAGCGAATGTCACACCTGCCGCTCGCATGCGGGCGATGGCGCGAATCCCATCGCCCGACTCGAGGTCCACGGCTCTCACCGCGTCGTCCAGAACGACCACGTCGAGACCGGCCGCGCGGGCGTCGAGCACCGTTCGGAGCACGCAGTAATCCGTCGCGAGGCCGCCGGCGAACACCCGTCCCACGCGTAGATCCGCGAGACGGTCGGCGAGATCAGTGCCCGAGAACGCGGAGTAGGCCTCGGGGGCCGGGTCATCGGCCTTCGAGACTACGACGGTCGAGGCGGGAAGCCGGAGGGACGCCGGGAACGATGCCCCGCTCGTCCCCGCGACGCAGTGAATCGGCCAGAGCCCACCGTTCGGGACGAACGAGCAGTGATCCGGCGGGTGCCAGTCGCGCGTCGCGAAGATCGGAAGGTCCGCGTCGGAGAAGGCGCGGATCGCTTCGTTGAGCGGCGGGATCACCGCATCGCCTTCGGAGACGGCCAGCGGGCCGCCGGTGAGGAAGTCCTTCTGCACGTCCACAACCAGCAGTGCGTCGCCCCGGCCAGGTGACCGGATCCGCATCGGTTCTCCTTCCGCGTATCCCCGCTCGACTCCGCGGGGCATCGAGGTTCCGGAGCCGCTCCCGGCCTCACTTTACCATGCATTGGCGTGCGGTGCGAAATCGTGTTACAAGTGGCCCCCCGGCGGGATTCCGCGATCGTGAACTCGCTTCCCGGAGGTAGTGGATGGGCCGCAGGTCGGTTGTCCTTCTCAGCGGTGGGCTGGACTCGGCGACGACGTTGGCGATCGCGGTGGAACAGGGATACCGGCCCTGTGCGCTGACGCTCCGCTACGGGCAGAGACACGAGCGGGAGGTGGACGCCGCCCGTCGGGTGGCGGAAGCGATGCGGGTCACGCGGCATGTGGTCGCCGCCGTCGATCTGCGCGCGTTCGGGGGCTCGGCGCTGACCGGGGACCTCGAGGTACCCAGGGGCGGGCGCGATCCGTCGGATTCGGAGGACATCCCCGTCACTTACGTCCCGGCCAGGAACACCATCTTCCTGTCGATGGCTCTCGCGTGGGCGGAAGTTCTCGAGGCTTCGGACATCTTCATCGGCGTCAATGCGGTCGACTACAGCGGGTATCCCGACTGTAGACCCGAGTTCCTCGCTGCGTTCGAGAAACTCGCCGGCCTCGGCACCAGGGCCGGCGTGGAGGGGGGTCGACCGTTCCGGATCCATGCGCCTTTGGTCGATCTCACCAAGGCCGAGATCATCCGGCGAGGGCTGGCGCTGGGCGTCGATTACGGGATGACGCGCAGTTGCTACGACCCTGATGAATCCGACGCGGCCTGTGGAGCGTGCGACTCCTGCCGCCTGAGGCTCCTCGGATTCGCCGCGGCGGGAGCCCGGGATCCGGCCCCATATCAGGCGGGCTGCTAGGGGTCGCGTCGGCTCCGTGGTCGGGCGGGGGTCTGCGAGTCCTCTCTGCCATGACGGGTGACCCGAACGAGCAACCGGTCGATGGTCGCCCGTTCGCCGGTTTCCCTGTTCATGGCATGGACGATCCGGCCACTCTCGCCAACCCATAGCGTATCGGCGCCGAAATCGCCGATGAACCAGCCCTGGAGCGTGTCGGCGGAGGCTTCATCGATCTCCGTCACGCGCGGTCCGTCCAGTATCCAGCAGCGCGTGCCGAAGCATACCGAGAACGCGAGCGCGACGCAGGCGAGATTCACCGGTTCACTGCCGCATACGGGTCATCTCTCAACCTATGCGACGCCCTGCGCTTTCACTAGGAGGAAAGCTGAGCGCCCACAAAACTGCGATAGCGGAGAGGGGGGGATTCGAACCCCCAAGCCCGTGAGGGCGCCGGTTTTCGAGACCGGTGCATTGCCGTTCTGCCACCTCTCCGGGTGTAGACTGCTTAACGGACGGGGTGGGATTCGAACCCACGAGGCAGGGTTGCTGCCCACACGCTCTCCAGGCGTGCGCCTTAGTCCGCTCGGCCACCCGTCCGGAAGCCTCCGGGGTGAGGCCGGAGGTAGGTAGGCGGAGGGGGTGGGATTCGAACCCACGAGACTCTCTCGAGTCAACGCCTTAGCAGGGCGCCGCCTTAAGCCACTCGGCCACCCCTCCGCAGGATGCTGCTCTGCTGATTGGCCCGCCAGGACTCGAACCTGGAATCTTCTGGTCCAGAGCCAGACGTGTTGCCAATTCCACCACGGGCCAACGTCCCGCCAACGTCCCAATGAGTCGGGCCGTCGATAATACTTGAGCCGGCGCGGCGCTTCAAGCGACCGTTCGCCGGGCCGCGCCGGGCTGTGGCAACGGAGCGTCAGTCGTCCGGATCGGACGCTTGCCGGAGCTTGCGGAGGCGCGCTGCTTCGTCGGCCGCCTTCATGATGGTTGGGAAACCCTCTCCGGCGCGCGAGGCGTCGCTGTCTCCCATCGGCACGGCGTACCAGCGGTCCGCGCGATCTTCGGGTCGATCCATGTAGTGGCCGCGCTCGAGCCGAAACCCATCGAGCTTCGCTCGGAAGCGGAGCGCCCTCACGATCACGCCGGGGTCGTATTTGGCCGAAGACATAATCACTACTCGGCGCCGGAGTAAACGGACGAATGGAACCTCTTCTTCACAATCCCAACAACTCCGTGGAAGGACAAGGGCGGAAACTCCCGTAACTTAGGGGCGAATGTGTGCATGGGCTACTGTCGACCTCCGTGTGGCAGGCAAGAAGTGGATCCGCCGCGGCCGCGCTCGGACCGGTCCGTCCTCGACAGGTAGGCGCTGAGGCGTTCGACCTCTTCGGGCGGCAGGAGTGTAATCGGCACGGCCGGAGCCGTTCCGGGGTCATACCGGGACATGGGGACGAGTCGGTCGTGGAAGATGATCGTTGCCGCCGTCACCGCCCGCTGCACAGCCCGCGCGTCGACGTGCGGGTCGAGGGCTCTGAAGTTGACGCCGCGCGCGAAATCCCGAGCGGCGAGTTCCGCGGCGAACACGCGCACCGTCTCGCTCCGGGAAAGGAGCACCACGAATCCGCGGCGGATTCGGCGTCGCACGATTTCGCGTTCGCGGGTGCCCCCGGCGAGTGAGATCGGAACGCACTCGACGGTGCCGGAGCGGCGCATCCGCGACTGCAGCTCGCGCCGCAGGACGACCGGCGAATTCTCCGGTATCCCGCGGGCGGAGTCGACCGCGTGAACGGCGACTCCGCAGGCATCTTCCAGTTCCGCGGCGAGCACGGCTCGCAGCCCGGCGCGAGGTTCGCACAGCGTCACGAGGTGCGGATCGGGGCTCCGCGCGCCATCCACGATCCGCTCCAGCTCGTTGAGCAGCCGCCAACGGGAGAATCCCCCCGCGTGCGCGCGCCGCAGCAGATCCAGCGCCGCTGCCCTCGGCTCCAGCTCCACGGTCGGCGGAGGACGGGGGGGGCGCCGGCGCATCGACGCGCGGGGGCGCTGTCCTTTCCCGAGTTCGATGAGGTTCCTCCGCCGCAGTCGCGCGAGCGCGGCGCCGACCGTCCCCCGGTCGACGCCGAGTCGGCGCGCCATGTCCCGGGAGGACGGAAGCGGAGCCCCGGGCCGCACGTGTCCATCCCGAATCCCGGCCTCCAGGTCCGCCGCGAGTTGCCGGCGGAGCGGTATGTAGTGATCCCGCGAGAGCGGTGGAAGTCCGCATCCACGCGTCATGTGTCCGAGCCTCCCTGACCTGGGGTCCCACGGGCTGCTTGTCGCCGGGAGTATGGGGACGGGCTCTCAACGGGGGATCAACTCGCCGGCTTTCTCCAAAGGGCGGCCAGGAAGTCGTCCACGCCACGCGTGTTGAGGACGTGTTCGGGAGTGAGCCACGCGCGGCGGGCCTGTTCGATGCCGTAGTGCGCCAGACCCAGGTCGTCAGGCCGGTGCGCGTCGGTCGCAACCACGACGGGTACGCCGAGTTCGCGCGCGCGCCAGAGGTGGCTGTCCTTCAGGTCGAGACGGTGGGGGTGCGAGTTGACTTCGACGGCGACGCCGAACTCGGCGCAGGCGTGCAGGATATCGTCGATGTCCACATCGATCGGGCCGCGCCGGTTGATGATCCGTCCCGTCGGGTGCCCGAAGATCATCGAGCGGGGATGCGAGAGCGCCTTCAGTACGCGGGCGGTCTGCGGCGCCCGTTCCAGTCCGAGGAAGGAATGAACGGAGATGATCACGACATCGAGTCGCTCGAGCATCTCGTCCTCGAGGTCCAGCGATCCGTCGCGGAGGATGTCGACCTCCAGCCCGCGCAGGATCCGGATCTCCGGGTGCGCGGCCTGGACTTCCGCGATCTCGTCCCACTGGCGTCGAAGCTTGGCGGAATCAAGACCCTCGACCATCGCCAGCGCCTTCGAGTGGTCGGTGATCGCCATGTACCCGTAACCGCGCGCCGCGCACGCCGCGACCATCTCCTCCAGCGAAGCGCGGCCATCGGACCAGGTGCTGTGCATGTGGACGTCGCCGCGCAGGTCGGACGTCTCGACCAGGCGGGGCAGTTCCCCGGCGTCGGACGCGGTGAGCTCTCCCCGGTCGCGGCGAATCTCCGGCGGAAGGCATGAGAGGTCGAGTGCCCGGTAGACGTCCTCCTCCGTCGCACCCGCGACCATCTCCCCCTCGGAGGCGATGCCCCGCTCGCCCAGCCCATCGCCGAGCGACGCCTCGGGGATCGTGAACACGCCGTACTCGGATACCCGGAGCTTGCGTTCGAGCGCGCGGCGCCGCAGGCGAATGTTGTGCTCCTTCGACCCGGTGAAATAGATGAGCGCCGCTCCCCAACTCTCGGGCGGTACGACCCGCAGGTCGACCTGCAGCCCGCTGCGGAGGCGTACCGAGGTCTTCGTCCCGCCGGCCCCGATCACGCTCTCCACGCCGGAAAACCCGACGAGGGCGTCGGAGGCGGCGCGTGCGTCGTCGGCCAGGACGAGGAGATCGATGTCGCCCACGGTTTCCTTCCGGCGCCGATAGCTCCCCGCGACTTCCAGGCGGGTGATGCCGGGTGTCGCCTGCAGGTGTTCGATCAGCGGCGGCAGCAGCTTGTCGACCTCTCCGAGGCGGAAGCGGGTCGTGCTGGTGCGATAGTTGCGGATGCCGCGGAGGATCCGGTCCTGCGTCTTGAGTCCGAAACCGGGCAGTTCGGCCACGCGTCCCTCGCCCGCGACCTCCTCCAGATCGTCGATCGATTCGACGCCCAGTTCGTCCCACAGCTTGCGCGCCTTCTTGGGACCGACCCCCGGGAGCCGCATCAACTCGACGAGCCCCGGGGGGATCTCGGCCGCCATCTCCTCGAGCATGGCGAGGCGGCCGCTCTCCACGAGCTCGCGGATGTTGTCCGCCATCCCCTTCCCGATCGACGGCAGTTCGGTGAGGTCGGCGCCCTGCTCGACCTGTTTGCGGAGGGGCGACGCGTGCGCGTTGATCGTGCGCACGGCATTCCGGTAGGCGCGGACGCGGAACGGGTTCGCCTGCTGGATCTCGAGCAGGTCGGCCACCTCGTTGAGCACGCGGACGATCTCGATGTTCTCCATCAGGGCGCGCCGGCCTCGGGGGCCGCGTCCGCCGCCTCGGGTGTGGGAGTATCGTCGGGCGTGGAGAGCGCGGAGAGGGCATCGGGTCCGCCGGCCAGGAGTTCGAGGAGGCCGGCTTCGTCCAGGATCTCGACGCCGAGGGTCCGGGCCCGCTCCAGCTTGCGGCCCGGGTTTTCGCCCGCGACGACGTAGTTCGTCTGCTTGCTTACGGATGACGTGACCTTCGCACCCAGCGCCTCGAGCTGCTTCCCGGCCTCGGAGCGGCTCATGGACTCGAGCCCTCCGGTGAGGACGATTCGCAGCCCGGCCAGGGTGTCTCCCGCGCGCGGCGGGGGCTGGGGGTCGACGCAGGCGCGTAGTTCGTCGACGACCTCCGACACCTCCGGGCGGGCCAGGAAGGCGGCGATCTCCTCCGCCATCCTCGGCCCGATCCCGTCCACGGCCTGAAGGGCCTCCCCTTCCGCCACCTCCCCTTCCGCCGGGGCCTCCTCTTCCGCAGCCGCCTCCCGGAAGGCTTCGAAGGAGAGGAAGTGCGAGGCGAGTTCCCGCGCCACGGTCACGCCGACTTCGGGGATGCCGAGGCCGTAGATGAAGCGTGCGAGTTCCGTCGTGCGCGCCGCGTCGATCGCGTCGACGAGGTTGGTGGCGGACTTCTCGGCGAAGCCTTCCAGTTCCATGAGCCTCGACGCTTCGAGCCGGAACAGATCGGGGACGCTGGCGATCACCCCCTCCCGGACGAGGAGGTTCGCGGTTTCCTCTCCCAGTCCTTCGATGTCGAGGGCATGCCGCGAGCCGAGGTGTTGAATCCGCCCGGCCAGTTGCGCGGGACAGGCGAACAGGTTGGGACAGAACGTGTACGGGCCGCGCGGTTCCAGGGCGGTCCGGCACGAGGGACATTCGCTGGGCATGACCCACGGCTCCGCGCGCTCGCGGCCCGGCTCCTCGATCCGCTCCAGAACCTGCGGAATCACGTCCCCCGCCCGCTGCACCCGCACGCGGTCGCCCTCGCGGATGTCCTTGCGGGCGACCTCTTCGCGGTTGTGCAGGTTCGCGCGGCTCACGGTCACGCCGCCGAGTTCCACCGGGCGCATGAAGGCGATGGGCGTCACCACGCCGGTCCGCCCCACGCTGGGGAAGATGCGAAGGAGCCGGGTAACCTCCTTCCGCGGCGGGAACTTGAAGGCGAACGCCCAGCGGGGGTGGTGCGAGGTCTCGCCGACCTCGTCGCGCCCGGCGATGTCGTCGAGCTTGATGACGATGCCGTCGATCTCGTACTCGAGGTCGTCGCGGCCCTCCTCGATCTCCGCCTGGAACGCGAGGATCTCTCCGACGTCGGCCGCGCGGCGGCAGCGGTCGTTCACGGGCAGCCCCCACTCGCGCAGCGCCTCGAGCGTGGCGACCTGGGTGGCCGGCGGCCGGCCGTCGATCGCGAGGATGTCATAGACGTAGATGTCGAGGGGGCGCGCGGCGGTGATGCGCGGGTCGAGCTGCCGTAGCGATCCCGCCGCCGCGTTGCGCGGGTTCGCGAACGGAGCGCGGTCGTCCTCGAGAAGCCGGGCGTTCAGCGCCTCGAAATCGCCCACGCGCATGATGACCTCGGCCCGCAGCGCCAGGAGCGGCGGCACTTCGCGATCGGCCGCCCGCAGCCGGAGCGGCACGGAGCGGATCGTGCGGATGTTCTCCGTCACGCCTTCGCCGCGCATGCCATCGCCCCGGGTCACGGCGCGCGAGAGTCGGCCGGACTCGTAGACGAGTTCGATCGAGGCGCCGTCCAGCTTCGGCTCGACGACGTACCCGATGTCGTCGCCGAGCGCCTTGCGCATCCGTTCGTCGAACCGTTCGAGCGGCTCGATGTCGGCGGAGGAATCGAGACTGAGCATCGGCGCGGCATGCTCGATCGTCTCGAACGCGTCGAGCGGCGCCGCCCCCACGCGCTGGGTCGGCGAATCGGGCGTGACGAGTTCCGGGTGTGCCGCCTCCAGCGCCTTCAGTTCGCCGAACAGTTCATCGAACCGTTCATCCGAGATCTCGGGCAGGTTGCGGACGAAGTAGAGATACGAGTGGCGCCGCAGCGCCCTGCGCAGCTCTCGGGCCCGCCGCTCGGGCCCGCCGGGACTCATCAGAAGGTGAACCCCAGCAGGGCTCCGGCGACCAGGTAGCTGTCGTCGGCGGTCGTGAACACGACGTACGGCCGAACGTGAATGCTGCCGATCTCGGCCGTGACGCCGCCGCGGATGACGGCGCTGACTTCCCTGTCCCCCTCCACGATGTCGTCGTAGAGCCGGTCGACCGAGTAGTTCTCGATGCTCACGGTCGCCGAAGGGATGATCGCGAGGCCGGAGCCCGGTGCGCCGAAGCGTTGCCCCACCGCCACGCCGACCCCGTAGACGGTCTCGCTCTCGCGGGGGAGATCGTTGAAGTTCCTCGACAGGACGGCTCCGATGCCCACGCTGGCAATGGGGCAGATCGACAGCACGGGGAGCGGGAGTTTGAGGCCGACACTCGCCCTTGCTTCCTCGAAGTCGAACTCCTGATCGAACTCGTCCGAGCCGGAGAACTTCAGGTAGTGGCCCACCGCGGCCACCGGACCCAGGTCGAAGCCGGCGGCGCCTCCCAGGCCCCTGACGTCTTCGGATGATTCGCGCCACACGGCGCCCGAGCCGCTGACGAACCCGTTGCCGCTGAAGCCGAGGCAGGCCTGCGCCTCGAGCGCGGCGGGCGCCGCGATGCCAAGCAGCGCCAGCCACGCCAGCCGAGGCAGCGTGGACACGTGCGGTTTCCTATCCATTCTCACTCTCCCTCATTCTCCAGATTCTGTAGCGCGGTTCTCCAGATTCTGCAGCGTTTCGAGCGCCTCCGCCGCGTCACTCATCCGGGCGGACGCGGCCTCGACTTCCGCGCGGATCCGCTCGAGCCGACGCCGGTGGTCGTCGGACGGGCCCGTCAGCGATCCGGTCGTCGAGGGGCCGCCGTCGAACTTGCCTCTCAGGCCGGTCCACCAGTTGCGGATGTCCCCGTTGATCGAACGCCATTCATCGGCGATGTCCTCGATCTCGGCCACAAGTTCCCGCGCGCGTTCGAGATCCGCCCCGGCCACATCGTCCGCACGCTCCAGCGCCTCGAGCGACTCGGAGGCCCGGCGCTCCACGTCATAGGCTTCGCTGCCCTCCCTGTAGGCCACCCCCTGGAGCTCGAAAAGAGCCATCGTGAACTCGTAGCGAGCCAGGCGCTCCTCCGCGGACACCGGCAGATCCGGGTCGGGACGCACCTCCAGCGACTGCTCGCGCGTCTCGCCTGCCGCGGTCAGACGCACCGTGAACGTCCCCGCCAGGACCAGCGGACCCTCGGGGCCCGCATCGAGGCTGGGTACCTCGTACCGCGTCGTGTCGTGCGGCAGCGGATCGTGCCGCAGGTCCCACGCGACCCGGTTGAGGCCAGCCGCGCCCGGGCCCTCGAGCCTCCGGACTTCCCCGCCGGCGCTGTCCAGCACATCGATCGACACGCCGCCGGGCACCTCCGCGGCGAGCCGGTAGTCGATGTTCGCGCCGAAGGCGGGGTTTTCGGCGCGGAACGTTCCCTGGCCCATCGACGGCACGTCGTTCCGGTACAGGAAAAGCGTGGCGGGACGCGGGGCGAACAGCTGCACGGCCCCGGCGCCCGTCGCGGCCGCCGCCGACCGCTGCGACAGCGGCGCGATGTCGTCGAGAATCCAGATGGCGCGGCCGTGCGTGCCGAGCACGATGTCGTTCTCGCGCGGGTGGATCTCGACATCGTCGACCGGCACGGCGGGGAGGCCGGAGCCGAGCGCGGCCCAGGTCGCCCCGCGGTCCAGCGAGGCGAAGGCGCCGTTCTCCGCGCCGACGATCAGCAGGTCAGGATTCTCCGGGTGCTCACGGATCACGTTCACGCTGGCCATGCCGCCGCCCGTCGCCCGACCCGTGCCCGTCACCGCCGCCGACCCGCTCAGGCCATCGGCGAGCGAGCGCCAGGTCGCACCGAAATCCTCCGTCACGACCGCGAGCGGCCCGTAGTCGTCGTCCCAGTGCCCGTCGAGGCTCACGTACGCGCGCCCCGCCTCCGCGTGCGAGGCCTCGACCCAGCTCACGTAGTAGGGGAACGGGAGCCCCGCCGCCGCGGCCACGCGGCCGGTCAGGTCCTCCCAGTTCGCCCCGTCGTCCCGGCTCACGCGCACCGAGCCGTCGTCCGCCCCGATCCACAGCACCCCCGCCTCGACCGGCGACTCCGCCACGGCCGTGATCTCCCCGTACCCGGAGGCGCCATCGTGCTTCGAGAGCGTGGTCGAATCCGGACGCACCCCCATCAGTTCGAGGCTGTCCTGATGAATCTGTCGCGTCAGATCCTCCGTCGCGCGCCAGCTCTCCCCCCGATCATCCGAGATGAAGAGCCGGTTGCCGCCCAGGTAGACCCGGTCCGCGTCGTGCGGGGACACCAGAATCGGCGACTTCCAGTCGAAGCGATACGAGACCGTCGTGTCCGGAGGGAAGGGTTTGAGCGCCTTCCGGTCGCCGGTGGCGAGGTTCACGCGCACGATCCCGGCGTTCTGCGACGTCACGTAGACGGTGCCGGGATCCGACCAGTCCGTCTCCGTGTACATCCCGTCCCCGTAGTCGAGGACCTGCCAGTCGCGGTTCATGATGCCCTGGTAGCGGCGCGTCCGGCTGGGGCCCCGGTACGAGTTGTTGTCCTGCAGTCCCCCGTAGACGTGGTACGGGTCCGCCAGGTCCAGGTCGATGTCGTAGAACTGGGCGATGGGGATGTTCCCGATGAACGTCCAGTGGTCGCCGTCGTCCCAGGTGGAATAGAGTCCGCCGTCGTTCCCGAGGATCATGTGGCGCGAGTCCTCGGGGTCGATCCACAGGTCGTGGTGGTCCACGTGAACGCCGGTGTTGTATTCGATCTCCATGGGGAGGGCCTCGAAGGTGTCGCCGCCATCCTCCGAGCGGTGCAGACTGCCCGCCACCAGCCAGACCCGATCTTCATCGTTCGGATCGATCCGGAGCTGGCTGTAGTACATCGGACGCTGGTTCAGTTCGTTGACGCGCCGCCAGCTCTCGCCGCGGTCTCGCGAGATGAAGATCCCGCCCGCCTCCGCCTCCACGACGGCCATCACCAGCGCCGGGTTCCGCCCCGAGACGGCGAGCCCGATCCTCCCCTTGTCCCCTTCCGGCAGGCCTTCGGTCACCTCCCGCCAGGAGTCCCCGCCGTCGGTCGACTTGAAGATGCCGCTCCCCGGCCCGCCGCCCGCGAACCCCCACGCCCGCCGCCGGCGCTGGTATGCGGCCGCGTAGATGATGGATGGATCCGCGGGGTTGAGGGCGAGGTCCACGAACCCCGTGTCGTCGTCGATGTGGAGGACCTTCGTCCACGTCTCGCCGCGGTCGGTCGTGCGGTACACGCCGCGCTCGGCGTTGGGGCCGAACAGGTGCCCCAGCGCCGCCACCCACACGATGTCCGGATCGGTGGGATGGACGGCGATGCGCCCGATGTGCCGGGTCTCCTCCAGCCCCGTGAGCCGCCACGTCTTGCCACCGTCGGAGGAGTGATAGACGCCTTCTCCCCATGGCGTACTGTTGCGGTTGTTCGGTTCCCCGGTCCCGACCCACACTTCCAGCGGATCGGCTGGAGCGAGCGCGATGTCCCCGATCGAGAGGTTCGCCGCGTCGTCGAAGATCGATTCCCAGGTCGTCCCGTGGTTGACGCTCTTCCAGACGCCGCCCGAGGCCGCCCCCACGTAGATGTGCGACTGGGTGCCGGGCACGACCTCGAGATCGGCGATGCGGCCGCCGGAGATCGCCGGCCCGATCAGGCGCCAGGTGAATCCCGCCGCGATTCGTTCGGACGACTGGGCCTCCACGCCACGGGGCGCCGACACGAGGGCCAGGCTCAGTGCCGCCGCCCACGCCAGCGCGCGGACGGAGACCCGGCCCGGGGACGCCTGGGTCTGGGTACGACCGGGACGCAGCATCATGGTCAGCTCACCTTCTTCTTCCCGGGGCCGTCCTTCTGCTCCAGCCAGGGGACGCCGGTGGTGATCCAGTCGGGAGCGGGTTCCCCCTTCAGATAGTGGGCGAACCACTGGAGTATGCGGCTCTGGTAGTCGCGCTGATTCGGCTCCCTCGCGAGGCCGTGGTTCTCCCCTTCGTAGACGAGCATGACCATATGCTTCCCCGCGCGCCGGGCCGCGTTGTAGAACTCGACGCCCTGGTTGAACTCCACGGCGCCGTCCTCCGTCCCGAACTCCATCAGGAGGGGCGTGTCGAGATTCTGAATGTGATGGATCGGAGAGTTGTTGAAGTAGGAGTCCCAGTCCTCCCACCACGGCACCTGCATGCGGCCCTGGCTGATCTCGAAGATGCGCGCGTCCGTCCCTCCCGAGTTCCAGTAGAAGGAGAGGTACATGCTCATCAGGTTCGTGAGCGGCGCGCCCGCCACCGCGGCCGCGAAGAGATTGTCCTGCGTGACGAAGAACGTCGTCTGATATCCGCCCCATGAATGGCCGATGAGGCCGACGCGGTCGGCGTCGATCATTCCCGTCTCGACCGCCGCCGCCACCGCCGGGCGCAGCGTCTCCACGTTCGACTGTCCCGGGCGCCGGTCGCGGTAGACGATGTCGGGCTGGAAGACGAAATACCCTTCCTGGCTCCAGATCTGGATGTTGTAGTAGCGCGTGGGATCCGGGACGACGTACTGGTGGAGACTCTGCGAGAGCAGTTCGTAGTGGTACACGATCTTGGGATACGTCCGATCCGGATCATAGTCGGCCGGGTAGATGAGCGCGCCCTGGAGGGGGCGTCCCCATTCGTTCTCATAGTCGATGAGTTGAGCGCGACCCCAGGCGTAGTCGTCCTGGAAGGGGTTCGTGCGCGTGACCTGCCGCGCTTCGTCCAGGTCCGGTCCCGCGGCGAAGTAGTCGGGCGAGTCGTCGAACCGCTCGCGGCGGAAGGCGTATACATCGGAGTCCTCCGCCTTCAGCAGGCCGCCCGTGAAGCGGGCGTCCGCCCAGATCAGCGGCTCCGGTGTCTCCCCGCGGCGGGCGCGTGAAAAGCCGGCCTTCTTGGTCCACTCGCCGTACGTCGAGTAGTAGAGCGGTTCATCCGCAGCGAAGGCGTCGGCGTCCCGATCGACCCGCACCACGCGGTGCCGGATCGAGTCTTCCGCCCCGCTCGTGAGCCGTCTCCCGCCCGACCCGTCCGGGTTCACCTCCCATACGTCGAAGCGGTCGTTCACGAGCAGCGCCGCGTCGTCCTCCAGCCAGCCGACGAACCCGAAGGGCGGCATCTGCTCGCGGGTCGGCGTCCGGTCGAGGTCCACGAACGTCCCGCCGAGCCCGGACGTCACGTTGCGCGTCTCGCCGGTGGCGAGATCGTGGATCCAGTAGTCCTCTCCCTCGAACCAGGCCACGTAGCGCCCACCGGGGCTGGAACCGCCCCCCACGTTGATCCGCTCGCGAACCAGTTCGCGGCGCCCCGTGCGCGCGTCGACGGCGTAGAGGTCGTGGAACTGCTGGCGGAACATCGCGTCGACGTCGTAGGGCGTCTCGTCGCGGGCCAGCACATGGCGCCCGCCCTCCGCGATCTCGACCTGGTCCGCGTGATCGCCCCCGAGGAGGAGGAAACCGCCGTCGGCCAGGTTCCAGGCGCCGAGGTCGTGTTCCTGCCGCAGCCGGTCCTCGCGCACGCGCTGCTGGGGGACGGGATCGACATCAAGCGAATGCCAGACCTCGACGCCCGCGCTCTCCTCCTCGTCGCGTGCGGCCCCGTTTTCCTCTTCGGCTTCCTCCTCGGCGGCTTCGCCATCCTCCTCGTCGCCCTCTCCTTCCGCGTCGTCCTCCGCCGCCCCAGTCTCGACCGGGCGCCGCTCCTGCAGGCCGAGGAAGATCGTGGAACCGTCGTCGGACCAGGAAGGAACGCGGTGTTCGACGATCCGGGTGCCGCCGGGGAGTTCCGAGGGCTCTCGCGGGTCGAGCGCGAACGCCCGGGGGCTGCCGGAGTCCAGATCGCGCCACGCCAGCGCCACATGGGCGGTGTCCTCGTGCGACTCGTCCTCGAACGTCTTGAGGACGGCGAGGTCGGGGGCATCCTCGCGCCACGACAGCTCCCGGTAGGTCGCCTCGTCCGCGTCCAGCGAGCGGATGCGGCCGGATGCCGGGTCGTAGAGCCGGATTCCGTTGCCGATCCGATCCTCGGCGTCGACGATCATGGCCAGCAGGCTCCCCTCCTCCTGCCACGCGAATTCCGAGACGTTGCCGAAGCTCATCGACCCGCCCCCGGCCAGATCCCGCACCAGGACATCGGCGCCGTCGCTCCGGCTCTCCTCGGGGCCGTAGCGGCGGAGCGCCAGGTATTTTCCGTCATCGGAGAAGGAGAACGACCGGATCGCCTCGATCTCCTCCCGTTCTCCCGTCCGCAGGTCGAGGAGGCCAACGCCGTTTCGAACGGGTTCCCCCCGCTCGCCGAGCCGCTCGCGGTCGTCCGGGGAGACGCCGATGACGTAGGCGAGCCAGTTTCCGTCGGCGCCGAACTCGGGGCGCGAGCCCTCCGCGACGACGGCGACCGAATCGGAGTCCGTGCGGTGGACTCGAAGCTCCGACGTCTCGTCCACGCGACGGACGACGACGGCGAGCCAGAGCCCGTCCGGCGACAGCGATGCCGGGCCCAGGCTCTCCCACCGGTCGTAGTCGTCCGCCCCGAGCGTGGGTTTGTCCTGCGCGGCCACCCTCGATGGGAGAAACGCAAGGGTGGTGGCGAGGGACAGGGCGAGGGACAGGGCGAGGCGGGCGGCGATCCCTCGGGACGTGTTAGGCATGTGTGCTTGCTCCTGACTTGCGGTGACTTCCGCCGCGGACGCCCGGCGCACTGCATGGGTCCGCGCCCCCTCAACATGCGCGGACAGCCGCCATGCTCGGCAAGGGTGCCGCGTGGTGGCGGCACCGGGAGAGCGCCTCCAGGGGCTTACGGGCGTCGAGGTGGCGTGACGAGTTGGGCGGCGCGGGTCCAGATGGCGTCGAACATGGGTTCGGTGAGGGTGCCCGTGAAGGTGTTCTGCTGGCTCGGGTGATAGGAGCCGATCAGCAGGCGGCGCCCGATTCCGACCTCCACCCCGTGGCCGAATCGGGGCGCCGGCCGCGGCACGGCTTCGCCGCGTTCGCGGAAGATCCTCAGCAGCGCGGAGAACGAGAACCCGCCCAGGGCGACGATGACGGGGGCGTCGGCGAAGAAGTCCAGTTCGCGCTCGAGGTAGCCCCGGCACCGTTCGCGCTCTCCGGCGGTCGGCTTGTTGGCCGGCGGGGCGCAGCGCACGGCGGCGGTCACCCAGGCGCCACGGAGCACCAGCCCGTCGTGCCGGCCGGTCGAGCCGGGCTGCGACGCGAACCCGGCGCGGTGCAGGGCGCGGTAGAGCCAGTCGCCCGACCGGTCGCCGGTGAACATGCGCCCGGTCCGGTTGGCGCCGTGCGCGGCCGGGGCGAGCCCGACGATGAGGAGTCGCGCGGCCGGATCGCCGAAGCCCGGCACGGGACGACCCCAGTACGTGTCGTCGCGGAAGGCAGCCCGGCGTTCCCGCGCCACCCGCTCGCGCCACTCGACGAGCCGCGGACATTTCCGGCAGGCCGTGACCTCCCGCTCGATCGCGGCGAGGGCCGGCTCCGTCAAGCGCCGCCCGGCCGCGGCCGGCCGTACCTAAGCCCGTAGAGCACGGCCTCGAGCCGCTGCGACCAGCGGACCGGGGCCGGGAAGCTGGCCCGGTGCAGCGTGGGCACCTTCACCGAGCGGACGCCGGCCAGGTTCGCCGACGCGATGTCCGTGAAGTACTGATCCCCCACCATCAGCGCCGCCCCCGGCCGGTCCGCGACCTCCAGTTCCTCGAGCGCGGCCCGCACGAGCCGGCGGCTCGGCTTGCGAATCGGCCGGTCCCCCGGGGTCCCGTCGCCGGCGGACGCAGCCGCCGCCGCGCCGGGGCCGCGCCACGACTCGCGCGGCCCTCGGCGGACCCGGAACGCCGCCCCCGCCCCGGTCTCGTATCCGAGCACGACCGGGACTTCGGGGAAGATCTCCCCCAGCTCGGCGAAGCGCGCCTCCTGGCAGTTGGAGACGATCGCGTGTCGCAGGTCCGGCGCCCGGAGCAGACCCTCGAACCCGGCCGCGAGCGCCGGATCCACCAGCCCCGCGTGGTGTGCCATCAGCGTTCCGTCCACGTCCCAGAGGACGGCCTCGACGCCGAGATCGCGCAGGCGGCCGGCGCTGAGGCCGTTCACCGAGTCGAGATGGAGCGTCGGCCGGATCTCCCGCGCCAGCCCTGCCAGCCGCGGAAGGAGCCGCCGCGCCGTCTGCATCCAGGTGGCGTTCCGCGCCATCGGCCGCGTCAGTTGGCCCCCAGGATGGGATCCACTTCTCCCGTCATCTCCCAGCGGGTGAGGACAATGGGAATGACCCCGACATCGTAGAAGGCATCGAAGAACCGCTTCACGCTGAAATCCTCGCCCTCCTGGATGGCGTACTCCGCGAGCAGATCCTCGATCTGGATCTTCCCGGTCACGTAGCTCGTCCCGTACCCCGGCTGCCGCAGGTAGAGGCTCTGCTCGCCGCGCACGAGGGCGCCGTCCGGCAGCCAGCCGCGCGGCGTCCATTTCATCGCGTGGGCCACCGCCTCCTCCATGTCGAACACGTCGCCGTGCAGGTAGAGGCCGCTCAGCGCCCGCGCGGCCCGCTGCGCCAGCATGATCCACGTGAGTTCGCGGGAGCGGGGGGATCCCTCGAGCAGCCCGAGGTGCATGAACATCTCCTCCACACCGGTGGCGAGCCCCTCGGAGCGGGAGTCGAAGATGTTGTACAGGGACGGCGTGGCACGGATCGGGCTCGCGTGCGGGTCCACGCGCATCCGGGCGAGTTCGATCCAGTGGTGCATGTGCGGCCGGAACGAATCCGGGTCGCGGTAGTTCACCTCGGAGAAGAAGTTCCGGATCTCGCCGGGTTCGGCGGGCGTGAAGCTCCCGTTCACGGCGCGGAGGGCCGGCGTCATCCACTCCTCCGTCGTCTGTACCTCTTCCTCCTCCAGAAAGCGCATGTAGCGGTCGACGGACTCGTTCAGCCTCCGGTCGTATTCCTCCGCCGAGGCGATGCGCTCGAGCTCCGGCAGGTGACGGTTGCGGTTCTCCTCCAGCCGCATCGAAGCGTGGGCGCGGGCGAGTTCGCGCCGCATGATCGTGACCTGTTCCTCCCACGAATAGGGGACGAGGTGCACGTTCTGCATGTACCAGGTGTAGTTCTCGCGTCCCACGCCGGAGGGTCCGGTGCGGGAGGGCGCCTCCTCCTCCAGCCACGCGATGAAGGCCTCCGAGGCGGCGCGCGCGTCGGCGATGGACCGGTCGAGCGCGGCGCTCGTCCCGGCCACCCGCGCGGCAAGGTCGTCGAGGTCCCGCACCTGACCCCGGAAGGCCCGGGGGCCGGCAAGCCACAGGTCCCGCGCGTTCGAGTCCGCGAGGTTGTCGCGCGCCTGGTCCAGGAGCGCCGGGATCGCGCCGATGCGACCCGCGAGGTCGGCGGCATCCGCGTCCGCGAGCGGATAGTCGTACGTCCAGAGGTCGATCCAGCCGTGGATGACCGGCCCCTCGTGGGCCGGCACGTCGCTCTCCGCCGCGAAGATCATCACGTAGAAGGCGGGGTCGCGCGCCCAGGGGCGGCGCACGCGGTGATCGAAGTCGAGCCCGTTCATCTCGGCGCGGACCAGGTGCCAGTCGATCCGCTCCGGCACGGACCAGCCCTCCGGGGCGCCGCCGCCGAGCCGCGCCTGCCAGCCCGGGAGCTCCCGCTGCTGGCGCGCCATCGCCGCCGCCGAGTAGTCGGGCACGCCATCCACGAACTCCGGCCGCTCGAAGGCTCGCCACTCGTCGAACAGCGCGACGAGGTCGGCGTGCGAGCCGGGACCGGCCGTGGCGGCCGAGTCCACCGGATCCGGCGCCACCTGCACGAGAAGGAAGACGACGGCGAGAACCGCGATTCCCGCGAGAACGAACGATGGACGGAGTCGGCTGCGAGCCATGGTGCCTCCTGGAGGGTGTAACCCGCGGATCGTCTGACACATTATGATACATGGGATGGTGTCTCAGAAATCCGCGAGCTACCGAGAGAGAGCCGAGGGAACCATGAAAGCTCCGACTTCGTTCGTCGTTCCGACGATCCTCGCAACTCTTGCTTCGACCGGCTCGGTTTCGGCCCAGGAGCCGCCCGACACGGTCGTCGTGGTCCAGGAACTCGAGGTCGTGGTAGGGTCGCGGGCAGGTGTGGCGGATCCGGCCACGCTCCCCGTCCCCGTGGACATCTACGACGCCGAGGAGATCGCCCGCCTGGGAGAGATCGACCTCGCGGAAGTGCTGGGAAGCCTCGCGCCGTCCTTCAACTCCACGCGGCTGTCCGCCGGCGACGGCGCGGCCCTCCACGTCGCCACGCTGCGCGGCATGAACGGCGACCAGGTGCTCGTGCTGGTCAACGGCAAGCGACGGCACGGCGTCGCCTTCGCGAAGTTGCTCGCGGCGGCCGGGCAGGGGACGACGGGCACGGACCTGCGCGCCATTCCGGTCCATGCCATCGAACGGATCGAGGTCCTGCGCGAGGGCGCGGCTTCTCAGTACGGCTCCGACGCCATCGCCGGCGTGATCAACATCGTGCTCAGGGACGACGCCAGCGGCGTGAGCGCGGCGACCTTCCTCGGCCGCACGTCGCGCGGAGACGGCATGAGGCTGCTCACTTCGGCCAACGCCGGGGTTCCGCTCGGCGACGGCTTCTTCAACATCACGATGGAGGTCGCGCGGCAGGAGGTCACCAACCGGGCGGGCGCGGCCCCCACCTGCTTCGGTCCCGACCCGTCCTACGGTCCCTGCGCGGATGGCGGGAAGGTCATCCAGTTGCAGCGTAACGGCGAACCCGATTACACGGGCGCGGGCTTCATGGCCAACGCCGCGATCCCCGTGGGCGAAACGGCCGAGTTGTACGCCTTCGGAGGATACTCCGCGCGCGAAGCGGTCTCCGACGGACTGTACCGCAAGGCGGACTGGGTGCCCCGCTCGGTCAGCTACGTCTACCCGGATGGCTTCTTCCCCGTCGAGGAATCGGACCTCATGGACAAGTCCGCCGTGGCGGGACTGCGCGGCGACGTGGGCGCGTGGGCGGGAGATCTCAGCCTCGGGTTCGGACACGGCCGGTTCGCCTTCGGCGCCGCGAATTCCATCAACCCCTCCTACGCGGCCGAGTTCCTGGCCGGGAATCCCGGGGCCGACGGCGCCTCCATCGCGGCCAACGCCGGACCGAGGAACACGTTCAGCGGCGGGCTCAACGTGCGCCAGTGGACGCTGAACGCCGACGCGACGCGCGAGCTCGAGCTGGGTTCGACTCCGGCGTTCCTGGCCGTCGGCGGAGCGTTCCGGAGGGACTCGTACTGGATGGAAGCCGGGGACCGGGCCTCGTGGGCGTGCGGACCGAGCGATACGCCCGGCAGCTTCCCGGCGGCCCACCACCAGAACGACGGGACGGTCTACGCGAGCTGCGGCATACAGGGCTACCCCGGCTACAGCCCGACCTCGGCCAGGCTGAGCGAACAGGACCGCGGCAGCGTCGGGGCGTATGCGGACATGGAGTTGCGCTCGCCGAGCGGGCGCACCCTGGGTGGCGCGCTTCGTTTCGAACACTACACCGACGCCGGAAGTTCGCTGACCGGCAAGCTGGCCGGCCGCGTGGGGCTGGGCGAAACGGGCGCCGCGCTCCGCGCCGCGGTCTCCACCGGCTTCCGGGCGCCGCGACTCCCGCAGCGGGGGTTCAACACGATCGGTTTCGTGGGCGGCGGCGACGGCCTGGTGAGCGCCGGATTCCTGCCCGAGGGCGATCCGACCGCGTGCTCCGACTTCGGGGCCTGTGCGCTGGGCCACGAGACCTCGCTCAGCTTCACGGGCGGGCTCGTCTACTCCACCGACGCCGGCCTGCTGGTGACGGCGGACTACTACCGCGTCGCCGTCAGCGACGCGATCGCCCTGACCCGGAGCCTCGATCAGAGCCACGGGCTTCGGCCCGGCGCGCAGTTTCAGGGCCGGCCGGTGGATGCCGTGGCGTTCTGGACCAACGCGATCGACACGCGCACGCACGGATTCGACCTGGCGGCGACCTGGCGCTTCCGCGGCATGGACTGGGGCGCCGCAGACCTGTCGGCCAGCCTGCACCGGAACAGCACGAAGATCACCGCCAACCGCAACGAGAACTTCATCGGCGACACCCAGCGCACGCTGATCGAGGACGCCCAGCCCGGACAGCGGATCGGCGTCAGCGCCGACATCCGCCTCGCGCAGGGTCTCGGTGCCAGGCTCGGCCTGAACCGCATCGGTTCCGTCACGACCCCGTTCATCTTCGAGGAGAACGTCACGATCGACGCGGCGACCATCGCCGACCTGGAGGTCAGCTTCCGGGTCGGCGGCCGCATCCAGGTGGGCGTCGGGGCGAACAACCTGCTGGACCGGCTGCCGAATCGACTCCCGGACGACGCCGTGGCACAACTCTGGACGATGGAGTACCCCTCGGAGTCCCCCTACGGCGTGGCGGGCCGCATCTGGTACATGCGGGTCAACGTGCTCGGCAACTGAACGCGGCGCCCCGGATCGTCCGTCCCACATGGACGTGGTGCGGGCGGCGTGGGGAACATCTCCCAACCAACGTGGTGGCCGACCAGCTATCCGATCCCGATCAGGGAGACCGGCGGCGGCGACTGCGGCCGTCTGGCCCCCTACCTGCGGCGACGAGCTGTTGCGCGTTCACTGGTTGGACGGGGACGCTTCGAAGGCTTCGAGCTGAGGTCCTCGTTGCACCAATGCAGCGGTGTTCGGGTTGTCCAGACAGTCCTCGAGTGTGCTGGCAACGGCGGGCCAGTAAGGGATGCCCGCACCTTGGTCGTCTTGATCGTAGCCCCTGAGGAAACGGGCGCCGAAGCAGATCAAACGTCGTAGCGACTCGGCGCGGTTGTCTCCCCAGTCAAATCCGAGACGCGCCGCATACTCGATCAGTAGAGCTGCAACGCCGCATACAACCGGGGCGGCTTGGCTGGTTCCCCCGTAAGGCGCGTAAGGACACGATCGGTCAGTCGGGTCGACACCTACCAGGGTCTCGGTAAGACTGCTGCGGGTCGACACAGGACCCATCCAGAGCCTCCCAGGGCCTGGAGGGTGGTTCCACGCCGGTACGACAACATCAGGCTTAGTGTAGTTGACGCGTTCGGAGTTGGGGCCCATTGAATCAACGCCACCTGCCGGGAGAGTATGATCGACATAAACGGGGCCGCGACTTGAGCCGTTTGCGAGCACTCGACCGTCGGTCGAAAGAGCGCCGACCGCTAGCACCGAAGAGTCAATCGCGGGACGATTGATGGTTCCGGCAGTTGGGCCTTCGTTGCCAGCCGCCGCAACGCAGAGCACGCCTGCATCGTTCGCGACCTTGAAAGCTTGCGTAATGACGTCAGGCGACGCCGACCAAGACCAAGGCGGTGAGGTGTGGCCACGTCGACCGCCGGAGTAGTTGATCACGTCAGCTCCAGCGTCGATCGCATCCAGTACCGCCTCCGCCACAAAGTCGGACGCTTGAGTGCCGGATGTTGAAAACGCCTTGAAGGCAATCAGAGTTGCTTTGGGGGCGATTCCTCGCAGACGGCCAGCACTGAGTTGACCATTCCCTGCGATGATTCCCGCGATGTGGGTACCGTGCCCAGCACGGTCCTCGAGACCGAGGGTGAGGCCGTAATTCTTGCTAGCATCGAGATCGATTCGGTTGGCAAGATCGGGGTGCGCCGCATCCACGCCGGTGTCGATGACCGCGACGCGGACGCCCCTCCCCGAGACGGAGAGGTCATCGGATATGCCTAGGGCAGCCCGGACCCGATCCATCCCCTACGTAGACAACCCGGGACGGCAAACAACCGCCCCGGGCTTGTCAAACCGCTGTCGGCAGGCCAACTGCATCAACACGTAGCGTGCTTGACCTCGACAGTCTTAGCCATTTCGAGCCCGACCACAAGCTCCGACTTCATGAAGCTCTGAATCCTACCCACTGCCACCCAAGCCGACAGCGCGTTCAGCCGATCCAATGAGCTACGAATCTGCTTTTCGTTGAGCTTCGCACGCACCAACGCTAGAGCGTCCGGTCCGCTCGTGTAGATGATCACAGGAACCTGCTCAGCAGGATCGAGGATCTCGATGATCCTCACGATCTCCGCGTCAAGCCGGACAGGATCAATCATGGTCCCCCCTTCGGTCCTCGGTGCCCCGCCCATCCTCACTCTGGAACCCTCCTCAAGGAGTGAGCCCCCACAGCAAAAGTCTGACACTCCCCGCGGCTCACCGGTTTCCTGGCGACCTCACCGCCGGAGAGTACAGGCAATCGAAAGGATGTGCCCTCACCGTGCAACGCTGCCGACTTCCCGGTTGTGACGTGGGGTCACGTTAACAACCAGAATCATGCGGGTCTCAACGTCAACGGAACCAACCGGGACGCACGTGTTTGAGAATGACCCCGGCTGGACTCGAACCAGCGGCCTCGGGATTAGGAATCCCGCGCTCTATCCGCCTGAGCTACGGGGCCGTGGCGGGAAACTAGCGGGCGGGCCGGAGGGCGGCCAAGATTGCCGTCCCATGGAACCTGTAGACACCCTCATCCTCGGCCCTCTCGTCGTCACGATGGACGCCGAAGAACGGATCCTCGATGCGGGCGCCGTCGCCGTGCGAGGCGGCGAGATCGTCGCCGTCGGGACCCGCGAGGAACTCGAAGGCTGCGAGGCCGCCGAAACGATCGACGCGACCGGGCGCCTGCTCATGCCGGGCCTCGTGAACGCGCACACGCACCTGGGCGACTCCCTCTTCCGGAGTCTCGTGGAGGAGCTGCCGCTGGAGGCGTGGCTGGAGCGTCTCTGGATCTCCGAGCGGGAGTTCGTCAGCCGCGAGAGCGTCGAACTCGGGGCGCGGCTCTCGCTGGCGGAGATGATCCGGAGCGGGACGACGTGCGCGCTCGACATGTTCTGGTTCCCGGAGGCCGCGGCCGACGCGGCGCTCGGTGCCGGTTTCCGGCTTGTCACCGGGCCCATCTTCTTCGATTTCGATGGCCCCGACGGCGTCTCCGTGGACGCCCGGATTGCGACCGGCGAGCGCTGGCTGGAGCGCTACGCGGAAGAACCGCTGATCACCCCGTGCGTGCAGCCGCACAATGCGCTCACGGTGTCGCCGGACGGCCTGCGGGCGGCCCGCGACCTCGCCGATCGTGCCGGGACCCTGTTTCACACGCACTGCTCCGAGACGGCCACCGAGGTGCGGCAGACGATCGAGCGCTTCGGGCATACGCCGGTCGCGCACCTCGATGAACTCGGCATCCTCGACGCGCGTACGGTGCTTGCGCATTGCGTCCACCTGGACGACGACGATTTCGTGCGCCTTCGGCGCGCGGGGGCGGCGGTCCTTCACAACCCGCTCTCCAACCTCAAGCTGGGTTCCGGCATCGCGCCGGTCGCGCGCATGCTCGAGGAGGGCATCCCGGTGGCCCTCGGCACGGACGGGCCGGTGAGTTCGAACGACCTCGACATGTGGACCGCGATGCGCTTCGCGGGACTGCTGCAGCGGGGCGTCCACATGGATCCGGTCCTCACGCCCGCTCTCGACATCGTCCGCATGGCGACGACGGTCGGGGCGGAGGCGCTGGGCCTGGGAGACCGCGTGGGACGGCTCGCGGAAGGCTACCGCGCCGACCTCATCCTCATCGACCTCGACCGCCCGCATCTGACGCCGATGTACGACGTGTACGGACATCTCGTCTACACGGTGGGCCGCGACGACGTCCGTTCCGTGATGGTCGATGGGCGCTGGGTGCTGCGCGACCGCGCGCTGGAGACGATCGACGAGGCCACCGTCCTCGCTGAAATGGAGCAACTGGCGACTGAAATCGAGCGCCACGCCGCCCGCCTGGAACCCGCCTGAGTCAGAGGCGATTCAGGGGGAGGCGTCGTCCGCGGGGGCGGTTGCGGGGAGGACGGCGGGGAGGATGCGGTCCTGGAGCGCCGTCCAGCTGAAGAGATCGGGCTGCTCGTGCAGCGTCCAGCCGTTGAAGACGGAGATGAGATCGTATTCGGGCACGATGTGGATGAACTGGCCTCCGTACCCGTTCCCCGCGAATACCCGCGTTTCGCCATTCTCGTGCACCGGCACCCACCACTGATAGCCGTAGCCGGTGTCGGGCCGGTCGTTGTCGGGGGCGACGTCGGGCACGACGGGTGAGGTCGAGGTTTCGACCCATTGCCGGGAGACGACCTGCCGGCCGTCCCATTCCCCGCCCCGGAGCATGAGGTAGCCGACGCGGGCGAGGTCGTGGGTGGAGAGGTAGAGGCCGCCCTCGCTGTCGACTTCGCCGTCGGGGGCGATCTTCCAGTAGTACTCGTCGATCCCGATGGGGCGGAAGAGGCGTTCCTCCGCCCACGCGTCGAGCCGCGCTCCGGTGGCCTCGCGCACTACCTTCCCGAGCAGGACGCTCACGCCGTCGTTGTAGTCGAAGCGGGTGCCGGGATCCGTCCCCACGGGTTGGGCGACGACGTAGTCGATCCACCGGTCGCTCGCCTCGAGGACCGAGGTGGGGTGCGCCTCGTCCTCGTAGGTCTGGCCCGGGATCGCCCAGTCGATCCCGCTCCGCATGGTGAGGAAGTCCTCGAGCGAGGTCGCGGCGCGACGCGGGTCGGCGAGATCGACGCCATACGCTTGGAACCAGGGCCACGCCGGCGCTTCCGCGCCCGGGATGTGGCCCTCGTCCACGGCGATCCCGAACGCGACCGAGGTCACGCTCTTCGTCACGGACTGGAGCGAGTGCAGGTCCGTGTCCCGATAAAAGGGGTGCCACGACGGGTGATCGTAGTTGTACTGGTGGTCCGCCGTGTCTTCCTGCGCGGCGAGAAGTTCGGCGTACCGCGCCCCGTGGTCCCAGCGCCGGTCCGCGATCACGCGCCCGTTGCGGATGAGAAGAAACTGGTCGATGAGCCCGTACCGCCCGGCGTCGATGTCGGCGATCAGCGAGTCGAGAGCGGCCGGGTCCACGCCCTCGGCCTCCGCCGTCGAAACGGGCCACGTCTCCCCCGGCCAGCGGGGCCCCTCCGACTGCGGCGCACAGGCGGCGAGGGCGATGCACGTCGCCAGCGGAACTACTCGGCAGATCGAATTCGTCCACTTCATCCGCGGGCCTTTGCGTTCGCGGTCAACGAAGCGCGGCGGCGACGTTGCCGCCGTCCACGGTGAGGATCGCGCCGGTCGTCGCGCGGGCGAGGGCCAGGGAGACGAACGCCCGGGCGACATCCCGGGCCCGGACCTCGCGGCCGAGGAGGTTGCCGCGCATGTAGGCGTCCTCGCTCACGCCGCGAGCCTCGGAGCGGGAGGCGATCATCTCGTCGGTGAGGACGCCGCTCCGGATGCGGTCGGCGTTGACCCCGTTCGACCGGATGCCCTCCCACCCGTGTTCGATGGCGTACTGGCGCACGAGTCCGAGGGTCGCCGCCTTCGGCAGTCCGTAGGGGCCGAAGTCGGGACCCGGGTTGACGGCCTGCTTGGAGACGTTGAAGAGGAGGCAGCCGCCCGTCCCCTGAGCGCGCATCGTGCGCACGGCCGCCCTGGTGACGCGCTGGTGGGCGAAGAAGTTCAGCTCGAAGCTCTCTCTCAGGATGTCGTCCGTCACATCCGCCATGGGACCGCGCCAGGCCGCCCCGGCGTTCGAGACGAGGATGTCGACGCCGCCGAAGCGGGCGGCGACGATGCCGAACGCGCGGTCGACGGACGCGTCGTCTGTCACGTCGCATGGGACGGCGAGCCCCGCTCCGGCTTCACCGGCGGCGTCGAGCGAGGGGCCCGGGAGGTCGAAGACGGCGACCTCGGCGCCGGCGGCCCGGAACGCGGCGGCCGTGGCCCGACCGATCGCGCCCGCGCCGCCCGTGACGACCACGACGTGGCGCGCCAGTTCCTTCTCCTTCGCGCCGGCCAGTTTCGCCTGTTCGAGCGACCAGTACTCGATGTCGAACAGCTCGTCCTCGGTGATGCTCTCGAAGCGGTCCATGCTCTCCGCGTCCGCGATGACGTCGACCGTCGTCTCGGCGAGATCCGCGGCGGCCGCCGCGGCCCCCGCGTCGCGACCGCTCGCGAACAGGCCGACGCCCGGCACCAGGACCACGCGCGGACTGGGGTCGAGCATGCGCTTCGACCCGCCGTAGCGCGGGTTGTGGCGCTCGAAATACGCTGCGTAGGCCTCCCGGTAGGCGTCCACCGCGGCGCGCGCCTCTCCGGTCCAGGCGGCGAGGTCGCCGGCTGGCGGCGCGGGGAGCACGACGGGCAGCGGCTTCGTGCGGATCGCGTGGTCGGGCGTGACCGTGCCGACCTGGCTGTAGCGCGACAGCTCCGAGCCGCCGACGTAGGCGAGAATGGCCGGGCTGGTTCGGTGCTCGAGGATGAAGCGCTCGAACTCCGCGCCCTCGAACTCCGCGCCGTCGCCGCTCCGCCGGTTCGCCAGCAGGCCGCGGATGGCCGGGGCGACCTCGCTCGCGGAGGCAACCGCGCCGGGCAGGGCGGCGGCGGCGAACACCGTCCTGCGCCCGCGTTCGATGCGCGTTTCGGCGAGACTGACGAACTCGATCATGAGTTCGTACGCCTCGTGTGCCGTGTCCCCGAACGTGAACAACCCGTGCTTCAGAAGGACGAGCCCTTCCGCTTCCGGGTGCGCGTCCGCCGCCGCCTTCGCCGCCTTCGCGAGATCGAAGCCCGGCATGATGTAGGGGACGATCGCGGCACGGTCGCCGTACACCTCGCGGCAGATCTCCTCCCCGCGCGGCTGGTCCGTGAGCGCGAGGGCCGCGTTGGCGTGCGTGTGGTCGATGAACGTGCGCGGCACCCACGCGTGCAGGAGCGTCTCGACCGACGGGTTCGGCGCCTTCGAATCGAGCAGGTTGCGGCGCTGCAGGTTGACCATGTCTTCGTCGGACAGCGCGTCGATCTCGGCCAAGGCGAGCAGCGGATCGAGCTGCACGGCGGGAAGTCCCGGCGGCTCGATCGTCCCCATGTCCCAGCCGCTCCCCTTCACGTACAGCACGTCCAGTTCCACCCCCGTCACGTCGCGGGCGCGGCCCTTGACCGACGTGTTGCCCCCGCCGTGCATCACGAGTCGAGGCTCGGAACCCAGGAGCCGCGTCGTGTACACCCGCAGCGCGAGATCCTCGCCGATGCCCTCGGCGGCATACATCCCGACGAGTTCCTCCGCCTCGCGGTCGCTCCACGCGCTCTTCATCTCACGCTCCCCCCGTCGAGCCCTGACCGGTGTGGTGTCTCCTGCCTGACAGCCGGCGAAGACGGTACCGACCTCACGGCGAGCCGTCCAGCGGCAGGGACGGTCACCAGAGGACGGGAGCGGGATACCATCCGCTGGCCCCGGGGTAGCCAGCGGCCCGGAGCTACCCGCCGGCGGTGGTGACGGCCGCTTTCCTGTCCGGGTGGACGGGGGAGGTCTCCCACTCGTAGTCCTCGTCCAGCACCCAACGGTAGTACCAGTCCAGCTCGACGTTCGCCTTGAACAGGCGCTGCTGCAGTTCGACCCAGCCGTGTCCCTGCTCGGGCGCCACGTAGAGGTGGGTCGGGACGCCGTTGTGCTTGAGCCCCTGGTACAGTTCGACCGACTGCGGCATCGGCACGCGCTCGTCGTTCTCCCCGACGAGCACCAGGGTCGGCGTCACGACCTTGTGCAGGTCGAAGAGCGGCGAGTCGGCCATGTACTGCTCGATCGGAGCGTCCTCCGACCACGGCGTGCCCCCGAACCACGGCGTGCGATAGATGCGGACGTCGGACTGCGCGTACATCGACATCCAGTTCACGGCCCCCGCGCCGGACGACGCGGCTTTGAAGCGGTCCGTGTACGTGATGATCTTGTTCGTCATGTGGCCGCCGGCGCTCCAGCCCATCTTCGCCATGCGGTCGCCGTCCACGAGTCCGCGCTCGATGAGATAGTCCACCCCGGCCATCACGTCCTTGTGGGCCTGGTCGAAGTAGTTGCCGATCATGTTGCGCAGGAAGTCGTCGCCGTATCCGGTGGACCCCCGATAGTTGGGCTTGAAGACGAACCAGCCGCGCGCGGCGAGCACGGTCTCGTAGTTGCTCGAGCGCGCGAAGCGGAACTTGTCGGACGACGGGGGACCGCCGTGCGTCTGCACGACGAGCGGATAGCGCTCACCCTCCCGGTAGTCGATGGGATAGAAGATGAGACCCTCCACCTCGACGCCGTCGTCGCCGGCGTACTGCACCGCCTCCATGCGCGGCAGGAGGAACTCCTCGGCCAGGTAGTCGAACAGGCGGGTGACCTGTTGCGGCTGCCCGGACCGGGCCATCGCCCACAGATCCCCCGCGTTGGTCGGACTGCTGACGGAATAGAGGTGCGTGCCGGAGGAGGGGTGGTAGTCCCACGCGCCGACCGAGTGATCGCCCTCGGTGACCGCTTCGGCCCGTGCCGCATCGGAGGCGTCGGCCGGCACGGAGTAGATCTGCTGGCGGACCCCCGTGTTGGCGCGGAAGTAGATCGAGCGGCCGTCGCGCGACCACACGGCGGCGTTCACGTCGAAGCTCCCGCCGGGCACGACCGAGACGGGGTCGCCGCCGTCGGTCGGGACGACGAACAGGCGCTGGTTGAAGTAGAAGTCGCTCAGTTCGTCGTTCGTGTTGGCGACGAAGAGCGCGTGGCGGTTGTCGGGCGAGAGCGAGGCCCCCACCTCCCCCACGTGATTGTCGGTGATCCGGCGCGCATCCGCCCCATCGGGACCCATCACCCACAGTTCGGAGTTGAGCAGGTCGTCGTAGAGGGCGGTGGGCGCCAACTGCACGAGGAGGAGCGTGCCGTCGCGCGAGGTCGAGTACCCGCGGACCATCAGGCCGGGCTCCGTCACGCGCTCCGCCGCCCCGCCCTCGCTCGGCACCCGCCACAGTCCGGTGGGGCGCTTGTCCTCCTCATAGCGAAACACGTTGTCATTGACCGCTTCGCGCGCCTTCTCCGCCTCGGACTTCTCGTCGACCGCCATGAAGTAGATCCAGGCGCCGTCGCCGGACCACGAGATCGAACCCACGGGCGTCGGGTGGTCGCTCACGGCGCCGGCCTCGCCGCCGCGGGTCGGCATCGTGAACACCTGGTTGTGCTCCGTGTCGTGCCGGTTCGCGACGAAGGCGATGCGCGAGCCGTCGGGCGACCAGCGCGGGCTCGACTCGCCGCCCTCGCCGTTCGTCATGCGTGTCGTGCCGGAGCCGTCCATCGCGACGCGCCAGATGTGGGAAACCGTGCCGTTGGCTTCCCAGTCGGTGTCCGTCCTCACGTACAGCGCCTCCGACCCGTCCGGCGATATCCGGGGGTCGGCGAGTCCGGGGATGTCGATGAGGTCCACGATCGTCATCGCCCGTCGCTGGCCGGTGGCGGGGGAGGCGGAGACGAGAACGGCGAGGATTCCGAGTCCGAGGATGCGGCGAGACATGGCAGACTCCTGCGGTTGGCGGTGGCCCGTCGCGGTCCATCGATGTTGGTGGGCTCGTCCCCGGGGGACAAGAGCCCGGCGCCGCGCTGGTGGACGGGCTAGGCCGTGGCGTCGCGGAGGGCGGCGAGGTGTTCGTCCGTGAGACCGTCCATCTCGAACGTCGACACGCCGGCCGCGCCCGCCTCGCGCGCGGTCGCGACGGCCTCGGCCAGCGCGGCGGGATCGAGCGCGGGCAGGTAGAGTCCGGCGTTCAGCGGCCGGGCCTCTGCCGGGCCCGCGGTGGACGCGGTGGAAGCCGCCGCCTCGAGGGCCGCGATGCCCTCGCGCACGCCCTCTCCGATCCAGGGGATGTCCTCCAGGTAGAAGCTCTGGTAGAGCATCGGGAAGAAGCGGTCGAGCGGCCAACGGTCCCAGTCCTGGCGGACCAGCCTGCGGGCGATGGAGGGAGTCGGGAAGACGGCGGCGGTGATGGGCTTCCCGTGCTCGTGGGCCGCCTCGGCGAGTTCGCGCACCGCGCCGGTCACGGAGTCCCACCGGAAGCGGCGCCAGGCCTCGTCGGCCGGCGGGTCGGGGATCTCCAGCGGATCCCTCCCGTCGAGGGCGCGAAACTGCTCGCGGCAGACGTCGCAGTAGCAGAAGTCGAACTCCGGGTGCTCGACATCCTGCACGAGGTCGTAGGTCTCCCACAGGGCGCGGGGGAGGATGACGTCGCAGTGGCGCACGTAGTCGAGGTGGACCCCGTCCACGGCCGGTTGGGCGGCGAGGTCCGCGATGCGTCCGCGCAGGTATTCGCGCACGGGTCCGCGCGAAGGGCAGACCCACTTGTAGTACCCGACGTAGGGGGGCTGATCGAGCGAACTCTCGAGGTTGCGGCTCACCGTGAACCACTCCGGATGGTTCTCCTGCACCCAGGCGTCGCCGTTGCGGTTCATCGTCCAGAACCAGCGGTGATACTCGAGTCCCTCCGCGCGCGCCGCCCGCGAGACCAAGTCGATATCGCCGCCGCCCACGAGGACGGCGTGGAAGCCGGCCTCCCGCAGGCGGGCGAACTGTTCGCGCCAGGCGGAGGCGTCGCGGTCGCGGTTCCCGTGCACCCACGTCCACAGCGTGAAGGGCGCTTCCGGATCGGGCGGGAACGCGCAGGCGGGGAGCGCCGCCCCCAGCGCCGCCGCGCCGCCCGCGGCCCGGACGAACTCCCTGCGCCTCACGGGGACCCGTCCCGGCCGGCGACGAAGCGCACGACGCCCCACCTCTCCGGTATGTGCATGTCGATCTCACCCTGCGGCGACCACACCCAGTTGTCTTCGGGGTGATCGCTCCAGTCCGCGGGTTCGCGCACCTTCCGGTATTGTCCATCCACGACCGTGAGCGGCCACTGCACGCGCGAGAAGTTCACGCGCCAGACATCGCCGGGCCTCGGGGCCGCGACCGTCTCGACCGCCGCGTCCGCGGGGGCGCCGGGGGGATGCAGCGCCGACCATGGAATCGCAATCTCGACCGACCAGCCGGTGTCCTCGTCGGCGGGGTCGTTCAGCGTGCCGTCGAGACGCACCGCGGTGCGCAGGCCCTCGATGTCCCAGCCGACGTCCGCCTTCCCCTTTCGGCGGTACGGCCTGTCGAGGAAGAGGTCGAACTCGGTCCCGAGCGCGTTGATTTCGAGTTCGTAGTAGGCGAGGCCGTCGCCGTCCGGGTCGAGGAAGACCTCGAAGTCGTGTTCCCGGTAGAGGATGGCGTCGCGCTCGGCCAGTGTCGCCCACAGGTGCGGCTCCTCGAGTTCGGCTCCCACGTAGAGGAAGCGTTCGTCCCACACGATCTTGGCGCGCGTCCGGAGGCGGGGTTCGGGCCAACCCTCGCCACGAATGTCGACGAAGGGCTCCGTCCACGGCGCGGCCCGCCAGGCCGCGTCATCGAGCGATCCGTCGATCGCGGGCGGGGAGACGGCGGCCGGCGCATGGAATTCACGCACCGCAGCCGGCGCCTGGCCCGCGGAGGGGGCGGCCGCCGGGAGCCCCGTCGCGGCGAGCGCGGTCAGGAGAACTCGCGACAGGTCGGCGCGAAGCAAGCCGGCCGGGTTTGCCACGGGCCGCTATTCCCCCACGGAGGGGAAGACCTGGAAGATCCCGCTCGTCGCCGGAGTGTCGACGGCGAGGTTCCCTTCCGCATCCAGGAGCCACACGTTCACGCGATACCACCCCTGGAACGAGAAGAACGGCAGCGTCACGGTCTCCCGTACGGAGTCTCCGGGTTCGAGTTCGACCATGTGCTCGACGATGTCGTCGCGCGTGGCCTCGCGGCCGCAGTGCAGCGTGGGGTTGTAGAACGCCTCGAATTCCACTTCGAGATTCGTCACGCCCACGGGCTTGATCGCGCACGAGTCCTTGAAGATTCGAGCGCCGGATACGTTCCGCGAAGTGACGGTGATCGACTCTCTGGGTTCGTATTCGGGCCGGTCCACGCAGACCTCGAGGCCGTGCTGGGTCGCGCAGAGCGAACCCACGGGGCCCGTGGCGTCCTCACCGCACGACAGCAGGAGCACGGCGGCCGGAATGGACATGAGCAGCCTGCGCGACATCTTCGGTCTCCGAAGGTTCGGGGGTTCGTGGTTCAGTTGTTCGCTCCCGGGAAGATGACGAAGACGCCGCTCGTCGCCGGCGTGGCGAAGGCCGGCTCCCCGTCCGGCGTCAGCAGCCACACCGTCACGCGTAAGAAGTCCTGCGGAGAGTAACCCAACCGCAGGATCTCCGTGGTCGATGCTCCGGGTTCGAGCCTCACCATGCGCTCCACGATTACGGTTCGCGTGACCCCCGGGCCACAGTGTCGCCGCGGATTGTAGGCCGGCCTGAAGTCCTCTTCGGAATCCGGATCGGGCAACGCGGTCGTACCGCACGCATCCTTGAAGATCGGACCGTCGGACACGTTGCGCGTGGTGATGACGATGACCTCGTTGGACCGGTACTCGGGCCGGTCCACGCACACCTCGGCCCCGTGCCGCGTGTCGCACAGGCTGCCCCGCGGCCCGATTGCCTCCCCGCTACACGACAGGCCAGGCGCGGTGGCCGCTGTCAGTATCACCAAGCCACGAAGTCTCATGGATCTCCCGCGCTTCCGACGACGCAAAATCTAGTGTCGTGTGCCGGAAATCCGCGAGCTACCGGCCGAGACTGCGAGGCAGGCGAAGTGTTGCCCGCCGGGGCGTCGCATCGGACTGTAGGGGCGTTGCCGGGGAAGGCCCCGGGGGTCGCTTGGAGCTTCGCACAAGCCACGCGGAGTGGAACGTATGAAGGGAAGCAACAGGTGTTCCAACTGGCTGGGCAGCCTGGTCCTGCTCGGCGCGGGACTCGGCATGGGACTCGGCATGGGACTCGGCGCCGGGCCTTCCGCACTGGTCGCCCAGTCCGGGACGGCGGACGGGGAATGGCGCTACTGGGCCGGGGACGCCGGCTCCACGCGCTACGCGCCGCTCGACCAGATCGACGCCTCGAACGTGGAGGACCTGGAGATCGCGTGGCGCTGGCAGGCGCGCAACTTCGGTCCGACGCCCGAGGGCTACTACCGCGTGACCCCGCTGTACGCGAACGGGGTCCTGTACGCCACGGCGGGATTCCGGCGGGCGGCGGTGGCGATTGATCCGGCAACGGGAGAGACGCTCTGGATGTACCGGCTCGACGAGGGCGAACGCGGCCGGAACGCGCCGCGCGGCAACTCCGGGCGCGGCGTCGGCTACTGGACGGATGGCGCCGAAGAACGGGTGCTTCTCATCACCCCCGCCTACCACATGGTCTCGCTGGACGCGAAGACCGGCCTCCCCGACCCGGCCTTCGGCGAGGAGGGGATCGTGGATCTCAAGCTCGGACTCGGGCGGGAAGTGGACCTGGTGAACGACCGCATCGGATCGAGTTCACCCCCGGTCGTCGTCGGAGATGTGATCGTCGTCGGCGCCGCGCTCCCGCAGGGGGGACGTCCTCCGACGAAGGAGATGCCGCCGGGCCACGTGCGGGGCTTCGACGCGCGCACGGGCGAGCAACTGTGGACCTTCCACACGATCCCCCAGCCGGGCGACCCCGGCCACGAGACGTGGGAAGACGGGTCCTGGGACTACACGGGGAACGCCGCGGTCTGGACGCCGTTCACGGCGGACCTCGACCTGGGCTACGTCTATCTGCCGGTGGAGGCGGGGACGGGCGACTACTACGGTGGCCACCGTCCCGGCGACAACCTCTACTCGCAGAGCCTCGTGTGCGTGGACGCGAGCACGGGCGAAGTCGTGTGGTATTTCCAGACCGTCCATCACGGGATCTGGGACTTCGATCCGCCGGCAGCGCCCGTTCTGATGGACATCACGGTGGACGGGCGGGAGATCCCGGCCGTCGCGCAGGTGACGAAGCAGGCCTTCACGTACGTCTTCGACCGCGTGACGGGCGAGCCCGTGTGGCCGATCGAGGAACGGCCCGTGCCCGCCGGCGACGTGCCGGGGGAATGGTACGCGCCCACGCAGCCCTTCCCGACGCTCCCCGTGCCGTTCGACATGCAGGGCGCGACCGAGGACGACCTCATCGACCTCACGCCGGAACTCAAGGCGGAAGCGCTCCAGATCGCGAAGAACCTCACGCTCGGCGAGTTGTTCACGCCGCCGACGGTGCTCGTCGAGGGGGGCAACCAGGGGACGCTCATCACGCCCGGCAGCCTGGGCGGGGCGAACTGGCCCGGCGCGGCGTACGACCCGGAGACGCAGCGCCTGTTCGTGGGGTCCGCGACGCGCGGCACCGTGATCGGCCTCGTGAACGATCCCGAATCGTCGAACATGCGCTACATCGCCGGACGTCCCCGGGGCGTCGGCGGCCCGCAGGGCCTGCCGATCCTGAAGCCGCCGTGGGGACGGATCTCGGCGCTCGACATGAATACGGGACAAATGGTGTGGCAGGTCGCGAACGACCACACGCCGTCGTTCGTGGAGGAACACCCGGCGCTGGAAGGCGTCGACGTGCCGCGCACCGGGCGGCCCAGCCGGGCGGGACTCCTCGCCACGCGCACGCTGCTCTTCGCGGGGACGGGCGGGGGCACGATGTCGGCGGACCGCACCGGCCTCCTGCGCGCGCACGACAAGGAGACGGGCGAGATCCTGGCCGAGATCGAACTGCCGTCGCACCAGACCGGCGTCCCGATGACGTACATGCACGACGGCCGGCAGTACATCGTCGCCGCCGTGGCGGGGCGTGGCGTGCCCGCGGAACTCGTCGCCCTGCGGCTCCCCGGCTAGCTCAGCGGATCCGGCAGCCAGCCACCCGCGGAACATCACCGTGCCAGCGCCTTCCGTCGTCCGGGGAACGCCCTTTCACGAGCGGACCGGTCGGCTCTGCCAGGCCGGCAACTGGCGGCGCTGGGCCGGATATCTCTCGGCGGGTTCCTACGAGCCGACCCACGAGCACGAGTACCAGGCCATCCGTTCGGCGTGCGCCCTCATCGACGTCTCGCCGCTCTACAAGTACCGGCTGTCGGGCCCGGGCGCGGCGGCGCTCGCGAACCGGGTCGTCACGCGGGATGTCGAGCAGCAGGACGTGGGGCAGGTGTACTACACGCCCTGGTGCGACGCGGCGGGGAAGGTGCGGGACGACGGCACCCTGCACCGGCTCGGCGCGTCCGACTTCCGCCTCACGTCCGCCGAACCGACGCTGAAGTGGCTGCACGAGAACGCGCGCGGACTCGACGTGAACATCGAGGAGGAGACGGAGCGGGTGGCCGCGCTCGCCGTCCAGGGGCCCCGTTCGCGCGATCTGCTCGGGCGGATCACGGACGGCGACGTGGCGGGACTCCGCTATTTCCGCGTGATGTCGGCGCGAATCGGGGGGATCGCCGCGGAGATCTCGCGGACGGGCTACACGGGCGACCTCGGCTACGAGATCTGGGTCGGCGCCGCGGACGCGATTCCGCTGTGGGACGCCCTCACGGCGGCGGGTGAGCCGTTCGGCCTCGCCCCGGCGGGCATGCTCGCCCTGGACATGGCGCGCCTCGAGGCCGGCCTGCTCCTCGTCGACGTCGACTTCATCCCGGCCCACCGTGCGGTCATCGACGACCAGAAATCGTCTCCGTACGAACTCGGGCTCGGCTGGACCGTGTCGCTCGAGGCGTTGAACTTCGTGGGCCGGGCGGCGCTCCGGGTCGAACGGGACCTCCCGCCCGCCTGGCGCTTCCGGGGCATCACCCTCGACTGGGAGTCGCTCGAAGCGGCGTACGCGACCGTCGGCCTCCCCCCGCAGCTTCCGGGCACGACTCTGCGCGACAGCGTGCCGCTGTACGCCGGCGGGCGGCAGGTGGGGTACGCCACGAGCCGGGGCTGGTCCCCGACCCTCAAGACCTATCTGGGACTGGCGCACCTCGAAGCGGCGTCCGCGGTCGTCGGCACCGAACTCGAGATCGAGGTGACCGTCGAACACCGGCGGGACCGGGCCCGGGCGATGGTGGCGAAGACCCCGTTCTTCGACCCCGCCAGGAAACGGGCCACGCCGTGAATACGACGAATACGTACGACGCAATCATCATCGGGGGCGGCCACAACGGCCTCATCAACGCGGCCTACCTCGCCCGGGCGGGCCTTCGCGTCGTCGTGCTCGAACGCCGGCACCTGGTGGGCGGAGCCGCGGTCACGGAGGAGATCTTCCCCGGCTTCAAGTATTCCGTCGCGTCCTACGTCGTAAGCCTGCTGAGGCCGGAGATCATCCGCGATCTGCGGCTCGCGCGGCACGGGCTGGAGATCCTCCCCCTCGAGAGCACCGTCACGCCGCTCCCGAACGGCGACTATCTCGGGCGCTGGGCCGACCACGACCAGACGCGGCGCGACCTCTACCGCCATTCCCCGAAGGACGCCGAGGCGTACGACGATTTCGCGACGCTCATGTACCAGCTCGCGTGGACCGTGAAACCCCTCCTCGGCGTCGTGCCGCCCAACCCGCTCTCTCCCGGGGTTCGCGATCTGAAGACGCTGCTCATGCTGGGGCGGCACGCGCGCGGACTGGGCGAGCAGCAGTTCCACGCGCTCTTCAAGCTGGGGACGATGAGTGCGGCGGACTATCTCGACGAGTGGTTCGAGTCGGATGTGCTCAAGGCGACGATGTCCGCGAGCGGGATCATCGGAACCTTCCTCGGCCCGCGGTCTCCGGGGACGGCGTACGTCCTCCTCCATCACTACATGGGGGAGATCGACGGCGTGTTCCGGGCGTGGGGATTCGCGCGGGGCGGGAACGGCATGGTCAGCGAGTCCATCGCCTCCTCGGCCAGGTCCCATGGGGCCGAGATCCGGACCGGGGCCGCGGTGGAGCGGGTGCTGACGGCGAACGGGCGGGCGACGGGCGTCGTCCTGGAAGGTGGCGAGGAGCTCACGGCGAAGACGGTCGTGTCGGGGGTCGATCCGAAGCGCACCTTCCTCGGTCTGCTCGACCCGGAAGAGTTGCCGGACGATCTCGTGGAGGCGATCCGGCGCTTCCGGATCCGCGGCTCCTCGGGGAAGGTGAACCTCTCGCTGTCGGAGGCGCCGGAGTTCTCCTGCCTGCCCGGCGGGGGGCCACACCTGCGGGGCGCCTTCTCCATCAGTCCGAGCATGGACTACCTGGAACGCGCCTACGACGACGCGAAGTACGGAGGATTCTCGCGGCAGCCGTACATGGACATCGTGATTCCGTCGATGATCGACCCCGGGATGGCACCGCCGGGCCGGCACGTGATGTCGATCTTCGTCCAATATGCCGCCTTCGACCTCGAGGGCGGCTGGGACGACGCAAAGCGGGAGGCGTTCGGCGACGCGGTCGTCAACACGCTCTCGGAGTACGTCCCGAACCTCAAGGATTCCATCCTCCATCGGCAGGTGCTCACGCCGCTGGACATGCAGGAGGAACTGGGGCTCACCGAGGGCAACATCTTCCACGGCGAGTTGACGCCGCAGCAGCTCTTCTTCTTCCGTCCGTCGCCCGCGTGGGCCGACTACCGGACGCCCGTGCGCGGGTTCTACCAGTGCGGATCCGGTACTCACCCCGGGGGCGGCGTGTGCGGGGCGTCGGGGCGGCTCGCCGCGCTCGAGATCCTCCGGGACCTGCGGCGGCGCCCGCGGGGGCGGCCGTGAGCGCCTGCGACGCCGTCGTCATCGGGGCGGGCCATAACGGTCTCGTCGCGGCCGCGTATCTGGCGCGGGCGGGCCTCCGCGTGATCGTCGTCGAGCGGGGCGAGGCCGCGGGCGGGTGCGCCGCCACCGAGGAGTTGTGGCCCGGGTATCGCGTGGACACCGGCGCGCACAGCCTGACCGGGATCGATCCGCGCGTCATGAAGGATCTGGGTCTGGAGGGTGCGGACCTCGAACTCCTTTCCCCCGACCCATGCGTCGTGTCTCCGCAGCCGGACGGGGGCGCGCTCATTCTGGAGGCGGACCCCGCGCGGACGGCGGATCGGATTCGGCCCTTCTCCGCGCGGGACGCCGCCCGCTGGCCGGAGTTCGTGCGCGCGATGGCGCGGGCGAGCCGAGCCCTCGGCGTGCTGTACGGCACCGTACCGCCGCGGCTCGCGGGCGCGAACCGTGGCGACCTGTGGGAACTCCTTCGCCTCGGCGCGAAGCTGAACCGCATCGGACGGCGGGATGCGCTCGAACTGATGCGGCTCATCCCGATGACGGTGGAGGAACTGCTCTACGAGTGGTTCGAGAGCGAGGCGCTCAAGGGCGCGCTCGCCGCGGACGGCGTGCGGGGGATCTGCCAGGGGCCGCTGGCCTCGGGGACCGGCTACATGTTCCTCCACCACATGGTGGGCGCGGACGGGGTCGTGCGGGGACGGCGCCAGGTGCGCGGCGGGACGGGCGCGCTCGGCGCCGCTCTGCAGCGCGTCGCCGAGGCGGCGGGGGCGGAGGTCCGCCTCGGCCAGGAGGTGGCCTCGATCCGCGTCGAAGACGGGCGCGCGAGGAGCATCTCCCTCGTCGGGGGCGGCGAGATCATGGCGTCCCGCATCGTCTCGTCCGCCGATCCCGGCCGCACGCTGCTCGGCCTCGTCGACCCCGGAGAACTGGCGCCCGAGTTCGCCCGCGGACTGGACCACATCAAGTACCGGGGCGTCATCGCGAAGGTGCACCTCGCGCTGGGCGAGCCCCCGCGCCTGCGGTCCGGCGGCAACCAGGCCGGGGTCGGCGGCGGCGCGGCGGCGGCCGCCGGGGACGCGGCCCAGGCCGCCGTGCGTGCCGGCGCGGCCATCACGGTCGCGCCGAGCATCCACTACATCGAGCGCGCGTACGACGACGCGAAGTACGGCCGGGCCTCCGCACGGCCGGTCCTCGACGCCGTCCTCACGACCGCCCTCGATCCGTCGCTCGCGCCGGAAGGCCGTCACGTCCTGTCGGTCGCGGCCCAGTACGCACCGTTCCGACTCGCCGACGGACCATGGGATGAGGAGCGCCGCGAAGCGCTGGGAGATGCCGTCGTCGCGACGCTGGCGGAGCACATCCCCAACCTCGAGGGGGCGATCCTGCACCGGCACGTGCTCACGCCCGCCGACCTCGCCGACCGCTTCGCGCTCCCGGAAGGGAACATCCACCACGGCGAGATGACGCTCGACCAGGTCTTCTTCGGGCGCCCCGTCGCCGGCTGGGCCCGGTACCGCACCCCGGTCGATGGACTCTACCTGTGCGGAGCCGGCACCCACCCCGGCGGCGGCCTCAACGCCCGCCCCGGCGCCGGTGCCGCCGCTCGCATCCTCCGCGACGGATAGCCCGACGTCTGAACCCGACTACGGCGTTCTGGCGGACAACGGCCCTCGTGGTAGCTGCCACGATGGTTATTGACTGGCCGCCGACGTTCCTGCGGGAACGTCCCGGGCGTTGAGGATCGCGCTGAGACCGCGTGTTGAGGCCGCGTTGAGATGAAACCCGAACATTCACCGAATATCGGGGTATGAGTGCGTACCCCCTTTGAACCCTGAGATTCGGATGAGAACGCCATGCCTGAGACGCCTGACCCTTCCGCTGACTCGAACGCTGCCGACTCGCACCCCGCTGCCTTGGCCGGCGACCCCGTGGGTGACGAGATCGCCGAGCTGTGCGCCCATATCGACGCCGCCCAGTATCGGCTCCTGACGTTGCTGCGCCGCTACGATGAAGAGGAACGCTGGAGCGGGTGGCGCTCCTGCGCCCACTGGCTGAACTGGCGCACCGGCATCTCCCTCGGCTCGGCCCGCGAGCGGCTGCGGGTGGCCCGCCGCCTCGCCGACCTGCCCCTGACCTCCGCCGAGATGGAGAAGGGCCGGCTCTCCTGGTCCAAGGTCCGGGCGCTCACGCGCATGGCCACGGCCGAGGACGAGGCGCGGCTGGTCGAGTTCGCCCTCCACCACACGGCGAGCCAGGTGGAGCGCTTCGTGCGGGCGGCGAAGAGCGCGGAGGCCGCCATGGCGGCGCTGGACGGGACGTCGGAGATGGCGGCTCGCCGTCACCTGACGGTCCGGATGACGGCCGACGGGATGTACGAGGTCCGGGGCCTGCTCATGCCCGAGGTGGGCGCCCTGCTCGTGGAGACGCTGGACGTCACCGTGGACGAACTCCACCGGCAGGAGTGCGCCATGGAGCGTGAGGCCGACGCCGCCATGGAGCGCGAGGCCGATGCCGCCACGGGGGAGCCGGCCCCGCCGACGCCCGGGCCGATGGCCGGGCCCCAGCCGACGCCCCCGCCCGGGCTCCGGCCGAGTCCGACGGAGCGGCGACACGACGCGCTCGGAGCGTGGCTCGAGGAGCGCGCCGAGGCGAGGGCTCAACTGGTGGTCCACACCGTGGCCGGCGGCCCCGAGATCCTGGCCACGGAGGACGGCTCACACGTTCCCGCGGGAACGTCCCGGCGCCTGGCCTGCGACGCGGAGACCGTGGAGGTGAAGCGCGGGCGGGACGGCTCGGTGCTGGACGTGGGCCGCCGCCAGCGGACCGTCGGGTGGCGGCTGCGCAAGGCGCTCGACGTCCGGGACGGGGGCTGCCGCTTCCCCGGCTGCGGCTCGCGCCACACGCAGGCCCACCACGCCATCCCCTGGTCCGAGGGGGGCGAGACGAAGCTCGACAACCTGACCCTCCTGTGCCGGTTCCATCACAGGGCCGTGCACGAGGGCGGCTGGCGCGTCGAGATGGGGCAGGCGGGCGCGGCGCGCTTCTGCGATCCGAGGGGACGCGTGGTTCCGGCGGTGCCCCCGGCACGCGAAGACGTCAGGGCGCCCCGAACCGCCGATGCGGGACTCGGGAACTGGCACCGGCAGGAGGGGATCGACCCCTGGACGGCGACGAGCCTCTGGATGGGCGACCCGCTCGACCTCGACTGGGCGCTCTGGGTCCTCTGGGGACAGTACGAGACCACGCCGATGGCAGCGTGACCGATGGCGGCGTGAGGGCCGCCAACGTCGTTGGCACCGGCTGCTAGTCCAGGTCGATGCCGCGGCTGATGCGGAAGACGTGGCCGTCGGGGTGGCGGACGTGCGTTTCGCGTACGCCCCACGGCATGTCCGTGGGCGGCCATGTGACTTCGAGGCCCTGCTCCACGCACCGTTCATGCACGGCGTCGACATCGTCCACCCAGACCGACATCCAGACGCCCTTGTCGGCGGCGTCGTCGCCGCCCGGGCCAAACGTCCTCTCCACCTCGCTGCGGCCCCGGCCGCCCTGCGCGTTCTGGCACAGGAAGATCTGGCAGTCGCCGGAGACGACGCCGCCGAAGTCGGGCGGATCGCCCCAATCCCAGCTCTTCTTCCAGCCCCAGCGTTCGAACCAGGCGAAGCTCTCCTGCAGGTCCGTGACGTTCAGGATCGGCGTCAGCCCTTTCACGAACCCGTCGGCCTCACGACTAGCCGAGGAGGTCGGCGACGGCGTCGCGTTCGGCGCGGAGTTCCGCGTCGGTGATCTCCATGCGCTCGCGGCTGAAGTCGCTCGGGTCGAGGCCCTCGACGACGGAGTAGTCGCCGTCCGCGCACGTCACCGGGTGCGAGTAGACGACGCCCTCGGCCACCCCGTAGCGCCCGTCCGCATGCACGGCCATGCTCGTCCAGTCGCCCTCCGGCGTGCCGTGTACCCACGTCCGCACGTGGTCGATGGCGGCGGAGGCGGCCGACGCGGCTGAAGAGGCGCCGCGCGCCCGGATAATCTCGGCACCCCGCTTCTGGACCTTTGGAATGAAGGTGTCGCGATACCAGGCTTCGTCGACAAGATCGACGGCCGGGGCGCCCGCCACCGTGCACCGGCTGATGTCGGGGTACTGGGTCGCGGAGTGATTGCCCCAGATGGTCATGCGCCGGATCTCCGTCGCGTGCGCCCCCGTCTTCTCGGCGAGCTGGCTGATCGCGCGGTTATGGTCGAGGCGGGTCATGGCCGCGAACTGCCGGCGGTCGAGCTTCGGAGCATTGGCGGCGGCGATGAGGCAGTTCGTGTTCGCCGGGTTTCCGACCACGAGGACGCGCACGTCCGGCGAGGCGCGATCGCTCAGCGCGCGCCCCTGTGGGCCGAAGATCCTCCCGTTGTCGGCCAGCAGGTCGCCGCGCTCCATCCCGGGCCCCCGCGGCTTGGCGCCCACGAGCAGGGCGTAGTCGACGCCGTCGAACCCCTCGTCCGCCTCCGCGGTCGCCACGACCCCGTGCAGGAGCGGAAAGGCGCAGTCGTTGAGTTCCATTTCCACGCCGCGCAGCGCGTCGAGCGCGGGCGGAATCTCCAGCAGTTGAAGCGTGACGGGCCGGTCCGGCCCGAGCATGTCCCCCGCCGCAATCCTGAAGGCGAGGGCGTATCCGATATTTCCTGCGGCCCCCGTGATGGCGACCCGCGCTGGTGCAGTCATGTCGTCTCCGCGCGTTGCGTGTGAACGATTCGGTGGGTGTCCCGTGAGCCCCGTCCCTGAAGCCGATGCGCACCGGGGGCGCCAAACTCACAGGAGCGACTCCTCAAGTCCAGCGCGGATCCGGACTGGCGCGGCGGGAGCAGCCCGGCGCGGCGGGAGGCGCCTGGCGCGGTCTCGCGCGCGCGCCCACGTCGTGGCAACTTCGGCGCTTCTCAAACTCGGGGGGATCGATCCGCGACAACCCGATCCGCGACAACGCTCACATGACCCGCCTCATGGCGGTACTGCTCGCGCTCTGCGCTCTCCTGCTCGGCCTGCTCGCGGTGGCGGTCGCCACCGGGACCGGCCGCGCTACGCCGCTCCCTCACCCGGAGTACGCTCCGATGCAGGTGGGGATCGACGCGGGCGAACTCGGCGCGCCGGCGTGGGCGACGTACGTCGCCGGCATCGCCATGCTCGGGACCATGTGGGTCACGATGCTGATCGGCTTCCGGGAAGGACACTGGATCCGGCGGGCCGTCAACGCATGGATGGTGGGCTACGTCCTCCTCTTCGTGGTGCTCGTGTGGTCGTTCGACGCCTACGCCGCCGGCGACACGACGATCGTCCTGGGTTTCACGGCCCCGACTTCCCTGCTGGTGTATGGGCTCACGCTCGCGCCGTGGATTCCCCTTCTCGCCATCACCTGGGCGTTCGAGAACGCGTACTTCGGCACGCGGGAGCAGGCCCGCTTCGACGAGATCGCCGGTACCGGCGGCGGCGACGGCGGCGGCGAGGGATAGCGGTCGGTGGAGGCGAATCGCGCCCTGATCACGCTCCTCGCCGTGATCGCATATCTCGCTCTGTGCGTCGGCGTGGGTCTCTGGTCGCTCCGGCGCACGAAATCGGCGAGCGATTTCTTCGTGGCCGGCCGCACCCTGGGGATGTTCGTCACCGCGTTCGCGATCTTCTCGAGCACGATGAGCGGGTTCGGGTTCGTGGGCGGTCCCGGCCTCATGTACTCCATGGGGACGAGTTCGATCTGGATTCTCGGGACGATCGTCATCTCCAACATCATCGTGCTGAACCTGGTGGCGAAACGCCTCCGGCTCGTGGCGGAACTTCGCGAATGCGTGTCGCTGCCGGACATTGCCGCGGCACGCTACGGCGCGGAGTCGGTGCGGGCCTCCGTGGCCGTCGTGATCCTGCTTGGCGTGCTGGGCTACCTCGCGACGCAGATCCTCGCGATGTCGATCGTGCTGCAGGGCGTGCTGGCGGACGCCGGCGTGCTCGAGAACCCGAGCCTGGCGCTCTGCGTGGCCATTTCCTGCTCGGTCCTGATCTTCTACTCGGTGACCGGCGGGATCGTGGCCTCCGTGTACACCGACGTGATCCAGGGCGCCATCATGGTCGTCGCGTCCGTCTTCGTATTCGTCACCGTGCTCGGGACGTTCGACGGCGGGATGGCCGAGATCAGCCGGATCGTGGCGGCCGACGACCGCGCGGCGAGCGGGCCGTGGGGAACGATCGGGATCATGGGCGCCCTCGCCTGGTTCTTCGTGTTCGGCATCGGCGTGGCCGGGCAGCCGCACATCATCACCAAGTTCATGATGCTGCGGCGCATGAAGGAACTGCGCTACGTGATCCCGGTCGGTGTCATCGCCTACAGCTTCGCGGCGCTGCTGTGGATCGGCATCGGCTTCGCCATGCGGGCGCTGGTCATCACCGGCGGACACCCGGCGCTCGCGACCCCGGACGCCGCCTCGCCGGAGTTTCTGCAGACGTTCACGCACCCGCTGCTCGCCGGCGTCGTCTTCGCGGCGCTCCTTGCCGCGATCATGTCCACGGCCGACGCATTCCTGAACATCGGGACCGCCGCCATCATGCACGACCTGCCCAACGCGATTCGCGGCCGGTCGCTCGGCAACGAACTCGCGTGGGCGCGCATCATCACGGTCCTGTTGGCGATCTCGGCCGCGCTGGTGGCGCTCTACGCCGACGACCTCGTGGCGCTGCTCGGCGTGTTCGGCTGGGGCACGTTCGCGGCCGGCCTCGTGCCCGTCATCGCGATCGGACTCAACTGGAGGCGCGCCAACGCCCTCGCGGCCAACATCGCCGTCGCCAGCAGCCTGCTCGTCAACTTCGGACTCCGGTCCGGGTTCGGGTTCGGCACCGTGCGCCTCCCCTACGGCGTCGACCACGGCGCCGCGGCGCTCCTCGTCTCCCTCGTCCTCTTCCTCTCCATCTCCTTCCTCACGAAGCCCGATCCCATCGACCGCGACATCCAACGCGTAATGGACCTCTGATCGCCGGACACGCCGATTCGACGGTTTGCGCACGCTCCGAGACGACACCATAATCTGGACGCATCGTTGGACAGTCTGATGGACAAAAATCGGCACATAATCGCCGCGACATCGGCACGGAAGGCAGGATGACGGACGAGCATCCGTACGAGCGGAGTCACCCGTGGATCAGTTTTCGCGCGGGCCTGGAGCGGGCCACGCCGCGGTTGTGGTCCCTGCTCGGGCAGGTGGCCGCTCGCTGCGAGCAGGTCGCCCGGGCGGTTCTACCTCCCGCCGCCGCGGCGGAGATGCACAAGCTCTATCTCGTCAAGGGTGCGCGCGCGACGACGGCCATCGAGGGGAACACGCTTACCGAAACACAGGTTCGGGGCAGACTCGACGGACAACTCGAACTTCCGATATCGCAGGAGTACCTGGGTCAGGAAGTCGACAACGTCCTTCGTGCCTGCGAAGACATTTTTCGACGGATCGCAGCCGGCGAACCTCCACGCCTCACTCCGGACTGGATTCGCGAGGCGAACCGCCTCGTTCTCGCGGGGTTGGAAGGGCACCTGGAAGAAGGAGTCGTTCCGGGGGAGGTGCCCACGTTCTCCGTAGGCGTGGGAAGATACTCCGGAGCTCCGCGGGAGGACTGCCATTTGCTGCTCGAACGGCTGTGCGAATGGATGGAGGAGAACGCAGTCTGGCCGGACCTCGAGGAGCACCTGGGCGGTGCGGTCGCAACCGCAGTCCTGCGTGCGATCCTCGCACACCTTTACATCGCCTGGATCCATCCCTTCGGCGATGGGAACGGCCGTACGGCGCGGCTCACCGAGTTCCTCATCCTGGCGCGCGCCGGAGTGCCCTCCCCCGCCACCCACCTCCTCAGCAACCACTACAATCTCACGCGTGCCGAATACTACCGGCAGCTCGACCGTTCGAGCCGTGCGAACCGCGGGCGTGGGGACGCACTGGCCTTCATCGTCTATTCGCTCCAGGGGTTCCTGGACGGCCTCGAGGAACAGTGTCGTTACGTGGAAGGGGTCCAGTCATGGCTGGCATGGGAACACTACGTCTATTGGCGGTTCCGGCTCCATCCCCGGTCACCCGCCATGAACCGGCGCCGGGAAGTCGTCCTCGTTCTTGGACGGCACGCGGAGCCGGCGAAGAAGCGCGACATTCCGGATCTCGATCCCGGCCTGGCGCGTCTCTATTCCACGAGGACGACCAAGACACTTACGCGAGATCTGAACTGGCTCCTGGCAAATGAGTTGCTCGAAGAGCACGGGAGCGAATACCGCGCGCCCGTCCACACGATGCAGCAGTTCCTCCCCGTCCGAGCGTAGCTCCGCCGCGCAATCCGAAACCTCCGGCGGGCGGGTGCGTAAGCTCCGCTGAGAGTCTGGCCCTTTGCGCCGTCACCAACCCCCCTGCGCCGGGTCCAACGAGGATGTCTGAAGAAGCCGTCGCCCGACTGTCGGGCGTGACTCATCGATATGGATCGGTCGTCGCGTTGGAGGAGGTGGATCTCGAGGTCCGGCGCGGCGAGGTGCTTGCGGTGCTGGGGCCCAACGGGGCGGGCAAGACCACCGCAATCAATCTGCTGCTCGGGAGCCTTCCCGTGCAGGTGGGGAAAGCGACCGTCTTCGGAGAGAGGCCGGGCGCTCCCGGGGTTCGAGCGCGCCGAGGCGCGATGCTCCAGATCTCCGGCGTGCCGAATACGCTGACGGTGGGCGAACACATCGACCTCTTCCGCGCCTACTATCCCGCTCCGGCGTCGGCTTCCCGCCTGCTCGGCATGGCGGGGCTCGAGGGACTGGAGCGGCGGAGGTTCGGCAAGCTCTCCGGGGGACAGAAGCAGCGGGTCATGTTCGCTCTCGCCCTGTGCGGCGACCCACAGCTTGTTTTTCTCGATGAACCCACGGCGGGTCTGGATGTGGAAGCACGACGCGGGCTGTGGGAGGAGATCCGCGCGCTCAGCGACTCCGGACGGACCACGGTTCTGACGACCCACTATCTCGAAGAGGCGGACGCGCTCGCGGATCGAGTCGTCGTCCTCCATAACGGCCGGGTCGTCGCGGATGGCTCGCCGGCGACCATCAAATCGCGGACGGCCGCCCGCCTGGTCCGTTGCGTAACCGGGGTTCAACCCGACCGCGTGGCCTCTCGTCCGGGCGTCGTCAGGTCCGAGGTCCGAGGCCGGTACCTGGAGGTCCTGACTTCAAGGCCCGAGGATCTCGTGCGCGCACTCCTCGATCTGGACCCGGATCTGCACGACCTGACCGTCGTCGGCGCCGGACTGGAAGAGGCCTTTCTCGCTCTCACGCGAGCGCCCGACGCCCCGGGGCCCGGCTCGTGACAGCGCCGACACGCGCGCGACGTTGGCGCATCTACGCGCTGGAAGTGCGGTACCAGTTCCTGATGGTGCTTCGGGAGCCCGCCTTCGCGATCCCGACCCTGCTCTTTCCGCTGATCTTCTACCTGTTCTTCGGCGTGGTCATGGGCGGGAGGGGATTTTCGGCCGCTGCGCCTACGTACATGCTGGCGACGTACAGCGTGTTCGGTGTCATGGGCCCCTCGCTGTTCGGTTTCGGTGCCGGGCTGGCCATGGAGCGCGACTCCGGCGTCCTCCTCCTCAAGCGTACGACGCCAATGCCCGCGGCAGCCTACCTGCTCGCCAAGGTGGGGATGGCGTTCGCCTTCGGGGCCGCCGTCCTTCTGGGGATCTTCTTCATCGGCGCCTACGGGGCCGGCGTGGTGCTGTACCGCTGGCAGTGGTTCGCACTGTCCGGGGTCGTACTCGCCGGGGTGATTCCGTTCTGCGCGCTGGGGTTGGCCGTTGGAGCGTGGTCGAAGAGTCGCGCCGCGGTGGCCATCACCAATCTCGTCTTTCTGCCCATGGCCATGCTGTCCGGACTCTGGATCCCGATTACGATCTTTCCGGAGGCCCTGCAGCACATCGCCAACGCGTTGCCCGCCTATCACCACGCGCAGCTCGCTCTTAAGGTCATCGCGATGGACGGTGGGCAGGCGACGGCCCTGCATGTCGCCGTGCTCGCCGCGCAGTCTCTGGTCTTTCTCATCGTCGCGGCGGTCGGGTTCCGGCGTGCGGAGAGCGGCGCCGTCTCGACCGGCCCGGGAGGGATGTCATGAACGCGGAGAACCGCTCCGCCACGCGAAGCGTGTGGCTTCTCGTTGCCGCCGCCGCGGGATTCGTCGCCGCGCTGGCGACGCTCCCGGTGCCGGGCGACGCGGCCGCCCCGGCACAGGAGGCGCCGGCGGAGAGCTTCGCGGTCGTGGACGTGACGTTGTTCGACGGCGAGGCCTTCAGGCGGAGCCAGGATGTGTGGGTGGAGGACGGAAGGGTGCGGCGCGTCGGCGCGAGGCTCCGGCTGCCGGACGACCTGCCACGGGTCGACGGCCGCGGCCACACGCTTCTGCCGGGTCTGATCGACGGCCACGTCCACACGTTCGGCGGGACGCTGGGCGACGCGCTGCGCTTCGGCGTGACCTCGGTGCTCGACCAGTTCACGGACCCCGGCCTCCTGGCGGGAGCGCGGACGGCGCGGGACGACATCGCGCGCACGGCCGAAGCCGATCTCTTCTCCGCGGGCATGCTGGCGACGGCGCCCGGCGGTCACGGCACGCAGTTCGGGCTGGCGGTGGAGCCGCTGACGGTACCGGAGGGCGCCGCGGCCTGGGTGAGGGCCCGGAAGGAGGAGGGCTCCGACTGGATCAAGATCGTTTCCGAGGATGGAGGCGCGTACCGCGGCGAGATCCCCTCTCTGGAGCGCGAGACGATTGCGGCGCTGATCGCGGCGGCCCACGTGGAGGGACTGCTGGCCGTCGTCCACGTCAGCGACCTTCGAGCAGCGCTGGAGGCAGTCTCGCTGGGGGCCGATGGCCTGGTCCACACCTGGTTCGACGCCGCAATTTCCGAGGAGGACGCTCGCGGCTTCGCCCGGGCGGGCGTCTTCGTCGTTCCCACGCTCTCCGTCATCATGGGACTGTTCGGCGACTCCACGGGTCTGCACGTCCTCGATGAGGCGGACGATTCGCTGGTCTCCCCGATGCAACGGCAGACCCTGAGCAACCGGTTCGAGATGCCCGAGGGGGCGGACGGCGGGGCCGCGCTGGAGAACGTGCGGCGGCTCCATGCGGCGGGCGTGCGGATCGTCGCGGGCACGGACGCGCCGAACCCCGGGACGGCGACCGGCCTCTCGATGCACGGAGAGCTTCGGCTTCTCGAGCGGGCCGGCCTGGAGAGCCATGAGGTGCTCGCCGCCGCAACCTCGGCCGCCGCCGAGGCGTTCGGAATCCCCGAGCGGGGACGCATCGCGGAGGGCTACATCGCCGATCTGCTGCTGGTGCGGGGCGACCTGGAAGGCGACGTGTCGCGGTCGGCCGACATCGTCACCATCTGGAAGGACGGCTATCCGGTCGTCCGCGAGACCGACGCGACGGCCTTCGCGCCCGAAATCGCACCGGCGCCCGAGGGGCCGGTCGTCTTCGACTTCGAGGACGGGCTCGACTCCGGCTTCGGGTTCGGCTGGCAGGTGACGACGGACGCCATGAACGGGGGCGCCTCCACCGCGGATCTGGCCGTGGAGGACGGCGCGCTCGTCGTGCGGGGAGAGACCCGGACGGGGTTCGCCTTCCCCTGGGCGGGAGCGATCTGGTTTCTCGGCACCCAACCCATGGAGGCGGTCGATTTCTCCGGCCGCAGCGTCCTGCGCTTCCGCACCCGCGGAGACGGACGGAGCTACACCGCGATGCTGTTCGGCGAGGGAGCCGCGGCCACCCTGCCGCCCACGGTCCCCTTCGTCGCCGGCCCGGAGTGGGCCGTGGTCGAGATCCCGCTCGAGAGCTTCGCCACGGCGGATCCGACGATCATTGCCGGCCTCGCTTTCGTGGCCCAGACGCCGCTCGGCTCGTTCGCCTTCGAACTGGACGATGTCGAGATCCGCTAGCGGCCGAGGAATCGATTCCGCTCCGTAGTTTCTTGAAAATCGGTAGTTGAACTACGGATTTTCAAGTATTATTGTTCAGAATGTACATCGAGCGACCGATACCGGCACACCGCATCCGGGAAGAATTCTCGGTGCACTCCTGCGTCGCGCTGACCGGTCCGCGCCAGTGCGGGAAGTCAACCCTCGCCGGGCGGATCGCAGGCGACGACCCGGCGAGTTCCTATTTCGATCTCGAGGCCGGGGTCGACCGCCGGCGTCTGGCTACCCCCGAGCAGACGCTCGGTCCCCTCGCGGGACTCGTTGTCATCGATGAGATCCAGCGCTCGCCGTCCCTCTTCGAGACGATCCGCGTACTCGTGGACCGGCCCGCGAACCCCGCACGGTTCCTCCTCCTGGGCAGCGCTTCGCCGCGGCTGGTTCAAGGCGTTTCCGAATCGCTCGCGGGTCGCGTCGGCCTCGTCGACCTGGGGGGATTCCACCTGGGTGAAGTGGACGCCGGGGAGTGGCGGACACTCTGGACGCGCGGCGGCTTCCCGCGGAGCTACCTTGCGCCGGATGACCGCCGATCCGTGCTTTGGCGGCGGAGCTTCATCCGCACCTTCCTCGAACGGGACATCCCGCAGCTCGGCATCACGATTCCGGCCGAACGACTCAGGCGATTCTGGACCATGATCGCCCACTACCACGGACAGACGTGGAACGGAGCGGAGTTCGCCCGCGCCCTGGGAACCAGCGAGGCCACGGCGCGCAGGTATCTCGACATCCTCACCGGAGCCTTCATGGTGCGCGCACTTCCGCCGTGGTTCGAGAATCTGAAGAAGAGACAGGTGAAGGCGCCGAAAGTGTATGTCCGCGATACCGGCTTGCTGCACGAGTTGCTTGCATTGTCGGGGGAACAGGAACTTGCGGGCCACCACAAGGTCGGCGCGTCCTTCGAAGGATTCGCGCTGGAGCAACTGCTCGCCGGTCTCGACACGCGGGACGCCTATTTCTGGGCGACGCACGGAGGAGCCGAACTGGACCTGCTCGTCTTCGGAGGGGGGAAGAGGTACGGCTTCGAGTGCAAGTTCGCCGACGCACCCGGCACGACACGATCCATGCGCGCCGCGTTGGAAGACCTTGATCTTGCACACCTCTGGATTGTCTACCCGGGCGAGGAAGCCTACCCGCTCGATGATCGGATCTCGGTCCTCCCCATCTCTCAGGCCGGCGCCCTGGCGGCTACGCTATCGCGCTGACCTCCAGCCGGGGTCAGCGGACGCCGACCTGGCCGGCGACGGCGGCGGTCAGCTTGTCCGGGTCGTAGCCGAGTCCATCCTTGAACACGAGGCGGACGTTGCGGATGTCGGAGGGGCGGAGTCCGATGTCGCCCTCGATCACGATCAGGTCGGCAAGCTTGCCCGGTGCGACGGTCCCCAGTTCGCCATCGAGGCCGAGGATCCGCGCCCCGTTCGCGCTCACGATCCGCACCGCGGCCGCCGGTTCGAACCCCGCTTCGACGAGGATCTCGAAGTTCCGCTGGTCGCCGTAGCCCGGTAGCGCGCCCCAGGCCGGATCCACGCCCGCGGCCAGCACGCCTCCCGCCTCCACGAAGGCGAGTTCGAACTCGAGCATGTTCTCGAACAGGTCGATCATCCACGGCATCTCCGTCGTCCGAAAGATCGACCGGCGCTCCATCTCCGCCTCCACGACGTGATCGGGAAGCGCCTCCAGGTCGCGCTCCGTGAGGTCGGGCACGAGCGGCGTGGCCTGCTCGGCGACGGCCAGTGTGGAGGTCATGGCGACGCCTGCGGCGACCATCTCCGCGATCGTCTCCGCCACCCGGGGGTCGGCCATGTCCAGTTCGGCGATGCTCCGCTGGTAGTTCGGGCTGCAGCGGTCCGGCTCGCGGGTCGTATCGTACTCGGAGTTGGCCCACAGGCCGTGCTCGAGGTTGTCGATCCCCATCGCCGTGGCCTCGCGGAACCCCACGGAACAGAGATGCGCCGTGACCTTCATCCCCTGCCGGTGCGCCTCGTCGATGATCGTGGCGAGCGCCTCGCGCGTGATCTGCGTGTAGGCCTTGATCCATTCCGCCCCCTCCGCGGCCCAGTAGCGCACGTAGCGGCGGGCGGCCTCCTCGTCGCGGATCGCGTACATCCCGAGATCCCGGAGCCGCTCGTCGGGACCGGGGCTGATGACGTAGGGGGCGGTGATGAGGAGCCGGGGGCCCGGCGTCTCTCCGCGGTCGATGGATCCCTTGAGCGAGAGATCCTGGTAGGGGGCGACGCTCCCCGTCGTCCGTACGGTGGTGACGCCGGCCCCGAGGTAGAGGCGCGGACCCGAGTGCTGCATCTGCGAGGCGCGCGGCGTGGACTGGTAGTAGAACATGTGATTGTGGAGCCCGACCATGCCGGGCATGACCGAGTGGCCTTCGAGGTCCAGCCGCTCGGCCCCCGGGGGGATCTCGACCTCGCCCGCCGCGCCCACGCTCTCGATGCGGTTCCCGCGGATGACGATGGTCTGTCCCGCGCGCGCGGGGCCGCCGGTGCCGTCGAACAGGAGGACGTTCTCCAGCGCCACGACCGGCGCGGAGACGCCGAAATAGGACCGGACCTCGTCGGAGAGGGCGTCGCGGTCCTGCGCCGCGGCCTGGCCGAGGCCGAACAGGGGCGCCGCGAGCGCCGGCAGAAGTGCGCGGCGAAGCCATGCGCCGCGAAGAGACACGCCTCTGGGCATGATGTTCTCCTTGTGCCGAGTCGTAATCTTCCTCAGCGTAGATGCGGCCGCGGGGGCCGGAAAGACCCGCGCCCCTCGAGAACTTCCCGACCACAGGAGCTTCACCGTGCGCGCTGCCAGAGCTTCGTTCGTTCTCTGCGGGATGTTGGCGGGAGCCGCTTCACTTCAAGCGCAGGAGCGGTGGCTGGCGGTCGAGGGGGGCACGGTCTTCGACGGCACGGGCGCCGTGCACGAGAACGCGACCGTCCTCATCCGGGGGGACCGGGTCGAGCGCATCGGGCCCGCGGGACAGGTCGAGATCCCGCCCGGGGCCGAGCACATCGACGCGACCGGCAAGTTCCTCACGCCGGGGTTCATCGACCTCCACTTCCACTACTCCCCGGGCCCGCATGCCTCGATCGACGGGACGGGGACCGACGCGAACCCGGAACTTCCGCTCCTCTTCCTGGCCAACGGCGTCACGACGCAGCGGGAGATGGGGCAGTGGATCGCGGACAACGAGGCCTGGCTCGGCACGGTGGAGGCGATGGGGCTGCCGGCGCCGCGGCTCCTCTATTCCGGGCCGATCCTCGACGGGTTCAACACGGCCTATCCCACGATCTCGCGCGTCCTCCTGGACGAGATGGACGCCCGGATGGCCGCGAACGAACTGATGGATCGGGGCGCGACCTCGCTGAAGGTGTATTTCCGGCTCTCGCTCGCGCAGGTCGCGGCCGTCATCGAGGAGGCCGACCGCCGCAACGTGCCGGTCCACGGCCACCTCGAGATCGTCGACCCCGTGGCCGCGATCCGGCTGGGGATGGACGGGATCGAGCACACGAGGTCCCTGGGCCGTGCCCTCGTCCCGCCCAAGCAGGCGGAGGAGTTCCGGCAGGCGGTGCTGCGCGAGAGCATCCACCGCGGCGAGGGCGGGCTGGCGCTGTGGGCGGCGCTGGATCCCGCCGGGCCGCGCGCCGACGCGCTCATCGAACTCATGCTGGAGCGCAACGTCAACCTCGACGGCACGCTGGCCGTCTTCGAGCCGGAGTTCAGCGAGGAGGGCCGCGAGGTGCAGTGGGCGGCGATGCGGAACATGGCCGCGTTCACGGTGCGCTACGCGGAGGCCGGCGGTCCCGTCAGCATGGGGTCGCACGGCCTGGTCGCAAACGCGCCGCCCGGGCTCGCCTTCCAGCGCGAGATGGAGACGCACGTGGAGGCCGGCATGACGCCTGCGCAAACGTTGATCGCCGCGACGCGGGCGGGCGCCGAGGCGTTGCGCCTGACCGACCGGGGCACGCTGGCGCACGGCATGCTGGCCGACATCGTGCTGTTCGACGCCAGTCCGCTCGACGACATCGCCAACGCCCGCCGCGTGCACGCCGTCATCCTCGGCGGCGAGGTGCTCGACCGCGACCGGCTCCTCGCCACCGCGGAGGGTCTCGTCCCCTGATCCAGTGGCGCGCCGCGGCTAGCCTGCGCCGCGGGCGGGGCCTTCGATGTGGACCGTCACGATGTCGGCGTCGTGGTATTTCTGGTGCTTCACGGACGTGGCCAGGTGCTGCAGAATCCGCAGCGAGATCTCGTGCTCCTGCGGTTCCGCCGTCCCGTGGCTGGCCAGAACGGCGATCTGATCCTCGATGTTCCCGGCGCCGCCGGCCGAGATGAACTCCAGTTCGGCCCCGTTCTCCCACTTGCGGGCCACGACGCGCAGGCGCCGGTCTCCGGCGTCTTCCCCCTCTTTCGCCTTCTCCAGCAGGAGCAGCAGCGTCTCCTCCGCCGCCTGCAGCAGCCGGTCGCTCATCTCCATCGGCCACTTGCGCCGGATGGAGAACTTGTCGAGGAGGTTCCGGATGGTGGGGAGGGCGTCCACGTCGAGCGTCGTCTCAACGCGCAGCGGCCGCGAGCCCGTGAGCTCGAGCAGCGCCGTGAGGAGGATCGCGACCAGGCCGCCCGCCGTCATCCCGTTCTCGAGCAGCGGAGCCAGCCCGGGGCTCAGGTACTCGTTGAAGAGCGCGCCCTCCTGGAACGCGACGCCGGCCCAGAACGACACGCCGACGATCGCCGCCTTGCGATAGTCGATGCCGTCCTGGATGACGACGCGCGCCCCGATGACGAACAGGATCGAGATCAGCACGAACCCGTAGGCGGCGAGTACGGGGTCCGGGATGGCGAGCACGATCGCCGCGATCTTGGGCAGGAACGCGAGCGCGCAGAAGGTGATACCGATGCATACGCCCACGCGGCGCGCCGCGACGCCGGTGATCTCCGCCAGCGAGATGCTCGACGAATAGGTGGTGTTGGGGACGGTGCTCAGCAGTCCCGAGAGCAGGTTGCCGAGCCCGTCGGCGGCGACCGCGCCCTGCACCGCCCCGAAGTCCGTGGCCCGGCTGCGTCGCCAGGACACGCGCTGAATCGCTACGGCGTCGCCCACCGTCTCGATGGCGCCGATCAGCGTCACGAAAACGAACGTCGGCAGCAGCGCCCAGAAGGCGGGGCCGATGCTGAAGCCGAAGCCCGGCCAGCCCGCCGCGGGGAGACCGACCCACTGCGCGGCCCCCACGCGCTCGAAGTCGTAGATGCCGAACGAGACCGCCGCCACGCACCCGACGAAGATCCCGATCACCGGACCCCACAGCCGCATGACGCCGCTCGCCCTCAGCACGATGAACAGCGTCGCGATCACCGTCGCGCCCGCCGTCACCGGCGCCGCCAGCGGAGATGAGCCCTCCGGGACCTGGCGCAGGAGATCGAACAGGAGGGGCATGATCGTGACGGCGATCAGCATGATCACGGTCCCCGCCACGACGGGCGTGATGATCCGCCGCAGGAGCGCGAGGTGCCGCGACAGCCCGAACTGGAAGAGGGAGGAGGCGATGACCAGCGATGCGAGGAGGGCGGGACCGCCTTCGACGAGCGCCGTCACGGAGGCCGCGATGAACGCGCCCGATGTCCCCATGAGAAGGACGTATCCCGCCCCCACGCGCCCGATGCGCGCCGCCTGCACGGCCGTGGTCACGCCGCTCACGATCAGAACAGCGAAGCTCGCCCACGACAGGTAGTCCTCGGAGCCGCCGGCCGCCCGCACCACGATCGCCACCGTGATGACGATGGCCGCGATGGTGAGCACGACGTACTGGAGCGCGAGTCCGATGGCGATCCGGTACGGGGGCGTCTCGTCGGGCTGGTACTGGATCGCGCTGTTGAAGTCGCGGGGCTCTGCAGCCATCGGTCACATCCATCGTTGGGGAACGGAGATGCCGAACGCACGCGCTCGAAGCTCAAACCCACGGCATCGACCCGCAAGGCGGCGACAGGCGCGTCGATCCGCCGAAGCGTTGATTCCGAACGCGAACATGGTCTATATTGGTCCAGTTTCTCGATTTGAGACTGATTCAGTCGTGGGATGGAGGGAGTGAGCAGGTGGACACGTCAGGGTTCGGGCGCACGTGGAGGGTCGCCGAGGCGAAGGCGCGCCTGTCCGAGATCCTGCGTCTGGCGGACGAACAGGGACCGCAGCGTATCGGCGTTCGGAGGTCCTTCGTCGTGGTGTCCGAACGCCTGTGGCGCGAGAAGGCTCCGATCCGGCAGCCTCTCGGCCGGTGGCTGATCGACCACATGCCTCGCGGGCTGGACCTCGAGATCCCCCGGGAGCGACGATCCGCGCGTCCCGTCCCCTTCGTTTCTGATGACGCCGAGGACGACACCGAGGAGGGCGACACCGGGTGAGCGGAGTTCTGCTGGACACCAACGTGATCTCGGAGTTGACGAAAGAGGTTCCCGCCCCACCCGTGGTCGCGTTTCTGGCCGCACGAGACGACCTCTGGCTGGCCGCGCTGGTACTGCACGAACTGGAGTTCGGCCTGCGCCTCCTGCCTCGCGGAAGCCGGCGGGACGCGCTCCGCCGCGTGCTGTCGGAGTTCATCCGGCGCTACGAGGACCGTGTTATGCCCGTGGACGAGAGGGCCGCCGTCTGGGCCGCCCGCTTTCGGGCGGAGGCTCGCGGGCGGGGTCGGCCGCTCGACCTGGGAGATGCGCTGATCGCCGGAACGGCCAAGGCCCGTGACTTGTCGATTGCGACAAGGAACACGGCGGATTTCGACGGACTCGAAGTCGTCCTCACGAACCCGTGGGATTTCCGCTGACCGGGGTGCTGCCGGCTCCGGTCGAGGCCATGCATTGCTCGGCGCGGGCCGTGGTCATGCGGTGGAATCGCGACAGCGCATCCTGATCCAGCCCCGGCAGCGCCAGCTCTTCCGCGACTGCTGGTGCGCGCCGGATCACCGACTCTCCGAGTTCGGCGACGCGCCTCCGGATCAGGGGGAGTCCCAACGTCGCTTCTTCGGCAAAGGCCGCCCAGCGGTGAGAATCCATTTCGGCGAGGCTGGCGCATCCCCCGATGGGCATGGCGAGCGCCGGTGCCAGCTCCGGGTAGGCGGCCGTCATCACGAGGTCGTAGAGCGGCGCGAGACGAGGTCCGGCGGCGTCATACAGGAGTGAGAAGTTCTTTCCGTGGGCGTCGGCGTTGCCGATGATCAGGTTGAAGATCGTGGCGTTGAGGAGCTTGAGAACGTCAACGGCGGGGCGGAGGGCAACCCGCCGCAGGAGCCCGAAACCATCCGGCAGACCCGGACCGCCCTCACCCGCGTACTTGACTTCGGGCGGTATCCCGAGCGCCTGGCAGAAATCCTCCTGATGGACGCGGCAGGCACGACCATCCGGACCGGTCGATCGATCGTACCGCTCGACCAGGAGGAACGTTCGGTCCCCCACCCGTCGAGGTTCCACGGATGCGACGTCCAGGCCCGCGGCGCGCGCGAGCCGCATCGCGAAGGCTTCGTTCTCCGTCGTGTGGGGAAAGTCGGGGATCGCCGGCTTCAGAATGTGGGTCGTGGGTTGCCCCGGCGCCGGCAGTGCGATCTGCCCGTCGACCATGACGACGGGCAGTTTCGACTGGGCGCCAGCGAGCGACAGGCGCAAACCTGCCTCTCCGGCGAGCAGGGGACGCCACGGCAGCTTGTCGAGCACGTCGACCAGTGCCGCGTCGCCAAGGGGTTGAGGCGAATAGTCCGAATCTTGCTCCGCCGGCGGTTCTGCGGGCGGCAGGAGTTGGAGCGCTCCCGCAACGTCGCGACCGAGACCGTCAAGAAGGGCGAAGTCGTTCAGGTAGGAGACGCCGAGGGCCTTTGCCGCTCGGTCCCGCTGGCTTTCCTCCGGCAGGAGGCCGGCGAAGAAGGGGCGGCATTCGCGGCGGGGATATCGCTCCGCTCGCTTGGGCAGCGATGTGGACAGCGCCGGGGCCCGGTCGTCCCGCAACCAGTCGTCCGCGTACGCGAACTCGAGGGTGGCGGGCCGGGGCCGCGTCAGGCGGCCGACGAGCCGTCCATCCCACCAGATGTCGAGGACCCGGTTCATGTGTCACGAACACCGGCCGGTGCAGTCGCGTCGGCTTCGGGCGGCGGAACGATCTCGACGGAACAGCCGAGCGCCGCCAGCACCTGAAGGACCTTTCCGATGTGCGCGGTCGGTTTTCCCGCTTCAAGGTCTACGATGAAGCGCAGGCCTACCCCCGCGGTGCCCGCGAGCTCATGCTGGCGCAGACCCGTGTCCTTGCGCGCGGCGCGGACGATGTCGCCGATGTCGGAAGGTGTGACGGTTCGTTTTCTCATGATATTCCCGATCGGGAATATCGGGTGTCGTGATGCCGCTTGTCAATCTTATTTTTCCCGATCGGGAATATTAGCGGCATTCAGAACTGACGTGGGGGCAGAATTTCCCGATCGGGAACACGAAGGCGGGAAAGCGTCGCTCCGCAAGGTCCGAGAAAAGCGGGCGACCGGGGTCGAACCGGCGACCTTCAGCTTGGAAGGCTGACGCTCTGCCAACTGAGCTACGCCCGCGAGGCCGTCGAATCTGGCGACCGGGCCCCGCGAGGGGCAAGTTTTCTCGCCCCGCGCGGTAGGCCGCCACCATCACGCGCAGCAAACCGCGACCGGGGGTGACGAGTCATCCAGCGGGAGGGTCCGGTGAGTGTCAAACATGTCTCGGAGTTCGGGCTGACGCCGGTCGCCGCCGGGTCGGGAACGGAAACGCAGGTGCTCATCGGGCCGGATCAGGGGCCGAACTTCGCGCTGCGGCGCTTCGTCATGCAGCCCGGCGGCGGGATGCCGCGGCACACGAACGCCGTCGAACACGAGCAGTACGTGCTCCGGGGACGGGCCCGGGTGTCGATCGGGGACGAAATGCACGACGTGAAAGCCGGGGACGTCGTCTACATTCCGGCGGGGACGCCGCATTCCTACGACGCGGTGGGCGACGAACCCTTCGAGTTCCTGTGCGCCGTGCCGAACCAGCCCGACAGGATCGAACTCGTCGACTGCTGATCCCCGGGCGGATCTTCAGGCAGTACGTTAGGCGGTAAGGACGACTCTTCCCACGATGCGGCCCGCCTCCAGGTCGCGCAGGCTCGCTTCCGCTTCATCCATGGGCCGCGTCGCGTAGGGGATCGGGTCGACGCGCCCGGCGCGCACGAGTTCCATCAACTCCGCCATCTCGGCGAGGCTCCCCAGATCGGACCCCTCGATGGCGAGATCCTTGAGGACGAGCAGGGGGAGAGGGACGGAGAGCGAGCCTCCGAGCAGACCGACCACCACGAGGCTTCCGCTCTTGGCGGCCGCACGGAAGCCAAGGGCGGCAGACGCCGACGAGCCGGCGAAGTCGACGACCGCGGCGCAGCCGCCGTTGGTGAGCTGCTTCAACTGCCGAGATGCGTCATCCTCGCGGGCGTCCACGACGTGCGCGACCCCAGCCCGCCGCGCCGCTTCGAGCTTCGCGTCGTCGACCTCGACCACGATGAGTTCGGCTTTGAAGAGGGCCTTCGCGAGCTGGATGCCGGCGAAGCCGACGCCGCCGGCCCCGATGATGACGAGCTGGTCCTCGAGCCGGCGTTCCACCTTGCGGAGGGCGCTGTAGGCGGTGAGGCCGGAGCACGCGTACGTACCGGCCAGTTCGGGCGCGATGTTTCCGAAGTCGAACAGATAGCGCGGGTGCGGGACGACGACGTAGTCCGCGAAGCCGCCGTCGAGGTGGGTGCCGAGGGCGTGGGGACGGTGGCAGAGATGTTCGCGGTCGGCGTCGCAGAAGTCGCAGACGCCGCACCCGATCCAGGGGAAGACGACGCGGCGGTCGCCGGTGGAGACGCCGGCCGCATCGGGCCCGGCCGCCGCGACTTCCCCGACGATCTCGTGGCCCAGGGTGAAGGGGAGTTCGCGCACGGCCCGGACGTCCAGCTTTCGGCCGCCGCCCATCTCGAAATAGCCCTGCCACAGGTGCACGTCGCTGTGGCAGAGGCCGCAGGCGTGGACCCGGACGAGCACCTCGGTGCCCGTGGGTTCGGGGGTCGGGCGTTCCGCCGGCTCGAGCGGCCCGCCGTACTCGCGGAACTGGTAGCTCTTCATCGTCCCCCTCGGTGTCGCATCACGACCTTCGCGAACGCCTCCACGACATCCTGCATCTGGGCGGCCCCCGCCAGCAGGACCTGATGCTTGATCCAGATCGTCGTGCGGCAGAGCCGTTCGCATACCGGAAGCCCGCCTTCGAGGGGCGTAGTGTAGCCCGGATGCGCGGGGATTCCCTCCGCGCGGAGCGCTTCGATCGTGCGGTGTTTGTCGAGACGCTCGTCGCACGGGTTCGCCCCCAGCCCGGATTCGTCAAGCCGCACCATGAAGATGTGGCACCCGTGCGCGGTGATGCGCGGGTCCGGGTCCGGTGCGCGCAGACCGTCGATTTCGGCGAGGCCCTTCGAGAGCGCGTCCATGGCCTGCCGACGGATGGCCTGCTCGGCGGGGAGGCGTTCGAGCCCGGCGAGGAGCAGCGCCGCCTGGAACTCGGTCATGCGGAGGTTGAGTCCGACATCGGCGTGCGCGTGCCGACTTCCCCCCGGATCGCGGCCGCAGTCGTGCCACGACCACGCGCCGCGGTAGACGGGTTCGTCGTCGGTGACGAGCATCCCGCCCTCGCCGGCGGTGAGGTTCTTGCTCGACTGGAAGCTGAAGGCGGCCACGTCGCCCAACGTTCCCACGGCGCGGCCGCGCCAGCTTGCGAGCCACGCCTGCGCGGCGTCCTCGACGACCCGGAGGCCGTGGCGGGCGGCGATGTCGTTCACGCGGTCCATGTCGGCCGGGCGGCCGCCGATATGAACGGGCAGGATCGCCGTCGTGCGCTCCGTGATCGCGTCCCCGATCCGCTCAGGGTCCAGGTTGTGCGTCCCTGGCTCGACGTCGACGAATGTGGGAATGGCGCCCAGCGACCGGACGGCGTGGGCGGTCGCCGCGAAGCTGTACGGACTCGTGACGACTTCGTCGCCGGGCTGCACGCCGGCGGCGACGAGGGCGGCCTGAAGCGCCATCGTGCCGTTGCAGCAGGCGACGGCGTAACGGGCGCCGTGCAGCGCGGCGAAGCGGGCCTCGAGCTCCGGGACGGCCCCGCCGCCCAGCCCCCAGCGGCCGGACTCGAGCACCTCGGTCAGGGCACGCCGCTCCGCCGCCCCGGAGCGCGGCCACGGGGGCCACGGCGCCGTGCGGACCGGGGTGCCGCCGTCGATGGCCAGCCGACCCGTCATGCGCTAGGAGACCGCGCGCGGCCGGCTCCGGGCGATGACCGCCGGGACGCCCGCATCCCGCGCGAGTTGGTTGAACGCGTCGAGCATCTCGCCGAGCACCCGCGACAGCGCGGCCTCCTCCACCACCCACTCGGTCTCGAGGTCGTCCCAGCGTTCCAGCACGCCGGCGCGGGGGGGCAGATCGGAGCCATCCACCTCGCCCATGAGCGCCGTCAACTGCATGTTCAGCAGCCCCTCGTAGGCGACCATGTCCTGCTGCGCCGCCCGCCGCTTCTGGAACAGGCGGTCCTCGAGCACGGTGATCGAATCCGCGAGCGCGGCGCCCGCCGCCTCGAGCGCCTCGACCCTCGAGAGGCCGGCTTCCGACGCCTGCCCCACGACCGCGTTCACCTGCGCGCGCACGTCCCGGATGTCGTTGAGTCCGGTGTGCAGGTCCACGATCGTCCCGAACACGGCCTCCAGGAAGCGCCCGTTCGCGGCGAAGTCCGTCTCCGAGGCCGCGATCCGCGGATCCCCGCGCACTTCGAACGACCGGGTCTGCGCCGGCGCATCTTCCACCGTCAGGCGGGCGCTGTACGTGCCCGGCATGACGCGATACCCCGGCGCGTCCCCGAAGAACGCGTACGACTCCGCGATCCGCGGCCCGCTCTCCACGCGCAGGTCCCAGAACACCCGGTTGTGACCCGGCGCGGCGGGCGCGCGCGCGTGCCGGACGCCCGACGCCGTCATCGCCGTATCCGTTGTGAACGTGCGGATGACCGCGCCGTCCTCGTCGAGGATCTCGAGCACCAGCGAGATGCCATCGGAGGCCTCCTCCGAGTCCGACGCTTCCTCGGGCCCCGACACGACGTAGTCGATCGCCACGCCCGGCGTCTTGTTCTGCCCCGATGTCGTCGGACCCACCGGGCCGCCGAGCCCGGCACTCACGCGGTACGCCGTGGACGGCGTGTACGGGTGGTGTCCGTCCGCCGTCTCGGCGTCCGCCCGCTGCCGCAGCGGGGAGAGGTCGTCAAGCACCCAGAAGCCGCGTCCCTGCGTCGCCACGGCGAGATCCCCCGCCTGCACCTGCAGGTCGGTGATCTGCGTGAGGGGCATGTTCAGAGCCAGACTCCGCCACGAGGCGCCGTCGTCGAAGCTCACGTACATGCCGAGTTCCGTCCCGGCGTACAGCAGCCCCCGGCGCCCGGGATCCTCGCGCACGACGCGGGCCCACGCGTCGGGCTTGTCCGCCCCGATCCCGGCGTCGATGCGCTCCCAGCTCTCGCCGTAATCCACGGTCTTGTAGATGTACGGCGCGAAGTCGTCGAACTTGTAGCGGGCGAGCGTGATGTAGGCGCCGCCCGGCTCGTGCGGCGACGGGTCGAGAGAATTCACCATCCCCTCGGGCATCCCATCCGGCGTGACGTCCATCCACGTCTCCCCGTTGTCGCGCGTCAGGTGGACGAGGCCGTCGTCCGCTCCCACCCAGATCGTGCCCGCCTCCAGCGGCGACTCCGCCATCGCCATGATCGTGTTGTAGACCTCGCCGCCCGCCGCCTCGTTGGTGAACGGCCCGCCCGCCGCCACGTGCTTCTCCGGCTCGTTCCGGGTGAGGTCGGGCGAGATCTCCTCCCACGTCACCCCGCGGTCGCTCGACCGCAGCAGGTGCTGCGCCCCGTGATAGATGACCCCCGGATCGTGCGGCGACACGACGACCGGCCCGTTCCAGTTCCAGCGGTAGCGCATGTCCTCGGCGTCCATCCCGAGCTGGAATTGCGGGTACGCCTGCACGCTGCGCGCGGAGCCGAGTTCCGTGTCCAGCTCCGTGATGATCCCCTGGATCGAGGTCGCGTACAGATAGCGCGGGTTGTCGGGGTCGAACGCGACCCAGGCCGACTCCCCGCCCCCCGCGTCGATCCAGTCCTTCCAGCCGAGGCCGCCGGAGTGCGTCGCCCACCCCAGCATGCCCACGCTCGTGTTGTCCTGCTGGCCCCCGTACATGCGGTACGGGAACTGGTTGTCCACTGCCAGCCGGTAGATCTGCGCCGTGGGCTGGTTCTCCTGCGTGGACCAGGTCTCGCCGCCGTTGAAGGTGACCGTCCCTCCCCCGTCGTTGGCGGAGAGCATGACGTCGCTGTCGAACGGGTTGATCCACAGGTCGTGGTGGTCGACGTGCGGCGTCTGGATCGTCTCCCACGTGCGGCCGCCGTCGATCGACTTGAGGAAGGGTGAGTTCATCACGTAGACGGTCTCGCGGTCCAGTGGGTCGGCATACAGCTCGATGTAGTACCACGCCCGCCCCCGCAGTTGGCGCTCCGAACTCGTGAGGGACCAGCTGTTCCCCCCGTCGTCCGAGCGGTAGACGCCGTCCACGTCCTCGTCCGCCTCGATCAGCGCCCACACGCGGTCCGGGTCGGCGGGCGAGACGTCGATCGCCGTCTTCCCCATGAGAGCCGGCAGGCCCTCGTTGATCTCCTCCCAGGTGTCCCCGCCGTCGGTCGACTTCCAGAACCCCGAGCCGGGCCCGCCGCTCCGGATGTACCACGGCTCGCGGTCGTGGTCCCACATGGAGGCGTAGAGGATGCGCGGATTCGTGCGGTCCATCGCGAGGTCCGAGGCTCCGGTGTTCTCGTCCACGTGCAGGATGAGTTCCCAGTTCTCTCCCCCATCCGCCGAGCGGTAGATTCCCCGCTCGGGCGACGGCGCGAAGGGCGACCCCTGGGCGGCGATGTAGACGAGATCCGGATCCTCGGGATGCACGCGGATGCGGGAGATGACGCGGGTTGGGGCGAGGCCCAAGTGCGTCCACGTGCGGCCCGCGTCCGTCGAGCGGTAGACGCCGTCCCCGTGCGAAGTCGTGACGCCGCGGATCGAGTGCTCGCCCATCCCGATGTACACGACGTTCGGATCGGACTCGGAGACGGCCACCGCGCCCACGGAGGAGGTGGCGACGAACCCGTCCGTCACGGGGTTCCAGCTGATGCCCGCATCGGAGGTCTTCCACACGCCGCCGCCCGCCGTCCCCATGTAATACGTGAGACGGTCGCCGGGGACCCCCGCCGCGGCCACGGCCCGCCCACCACGGAAGGGCCCCACGTTGCGCCACCGCATCGAGCGGTAGAGCGCGGTTTCCTCGTCGGCGCCGTTGACCTGGGCGCCGCTCTCCTGGGCGCCGTTCGCCCGGGCGCCGCTCTCGTGCGGGGCGAATCCCGCCGCCCGCGCCTCGGCTGGCGGCGCGGCGAGTACCAGCGTCAGAAGAAGGAGCCGCAGAAGCCGCGCGCAGCGCGGGAAGGACGGGGGGAGTGTTCTCGCTTCGATCGACCGCATGGGAGCGCACCTCCGCGCTGGGATGTCAGCGCCGCGCCGGCCCCGGTTCATATTGGGCGGGAGGCGGGCGGGAATCGGGCGCCAAGAATACACCGCAGCCCGACGCCGCCGACAGAAGAGGCCGACAGAAGGGACCAATAGAAGAGAGGGCTCATGCACATGCTTCTGAAGCGGTTTGGCGGACGCCTCACGCTCACGCTTTCGATGGTGGTGCTGGAGTCCGCGGGCTGGCTGCTCTTCCCGCTCGTCATCGGCCGGGCCATCGACGGCGTCCTCGCGGGCTCGACCCGGGGCCTGTACGAACTCGCCGGACTCGGGATCGGGACGATCTTCATCGCCATCGGCCGCCGGGTCGTCGACAGCCGCGCCTACGCCGGCATCTACGTACGGCTGGGGGAGGAGATGGTCGCCTCCGCCGCGGAGCGCAGTACGTCGACCCGGACGGCGCGGCTCGGGATGCTCCGGGAGATCGTCGAGTTCTTCGAGCACTCCCTTCCCCAGCTCATCACGAGCGCCATCGGACTCGCCGGCACGATCGTGATCCTCTCGACGCTGAACGTGCCCGTGTTCCTGGGGTGCGTCGCCGTCGCCGTCGCCACGGGCGTCCTGTACGCGCTCACCGGAAAGTTGACGACGCGCTACAACGAGGGACTCAACGATGAGCACGAGCGACAGGTCGACGCCGTGGACAGCGGCGACCCCGTCCGCCTCGGCGAGCACCTGCGCGCCATGACGCGGTGGAATATCCGGCTCTCCGACCTCGAGGCGGGCACCTTCGGCATCAACTGGGTGCTCATGATGGCCCTGCTGGTGTTCGCCGTCGGCATCTCGGCGGAGCGCACCGTCGAGTACGGCGCCGTGTTCGCCATCGTCATGTACGTCTTCCAGTTCGTGGAATCGCTGATGGCCCTCCCCTTCTACTACCAGCAGTGGCTGCGCCTGCGGGAGATCTCGGGCCGGCTCGCACGCGTCGGAGCTGAGGCCGGAGCCGATGCCGGCGCCGAGTCCGGCGCGCCCGCGTGACCGGGACGCTCAGTCGCGGCGGATGGGCTGGCCGGGGAAGGCGGTCTCGATGAGGGCGGCGTCGCGGACGACGAAGGTGCCGGCGACGAGCACGTACTCGATCCCGGACGACGGCTCCGTGGGCGCCTGGAAGGTCGCGTTGTCGATGACCGTGGCGGGGTCGAAGACGGTGATGTCGGCGTCCGCCCCGACCCGGATCCGGCCCTTGTCCGCCATCTGCGGCACGTAGGCGTCGAGCCGCCGCGCCGGCATCAGCGTCATCTTGCGGAGCGCCTCCATGAGGGTGAGGAGACCCTCCTCGCGCACGTAGCGGCCGAGCACGCGGGCGAAGGTGCCCGCCCCGCGCGGATGCCCCTGGCCGTTGACGAATGGGACGCCGTCGCTCGCCACCATCACGGCGGGGTGGGCGAGGGCGAGTTCGAACATCTCCTGCGGAATGATGTGGGCGATGATCCGGCCGCCGGTCTCGCGCCGCTCGTTGAACGTCTCCTCCGTCAGGCGTTCGCCGGTCCCGTCCCATTCGATGTCGCCGTAGTCGCCCCCGAGCCGCTCCCGCCAGCCCGGGTCGAAGATCGCGGCCCGGATGTCGGTGGAGGCCGCGGTGTATGGATAGACCTCGGTCGTCACGTCCAGCCCGCGCCCCTGGGCGCCCTCGATCATGCTCAGGAGCGTCGGCACCTGCCCGAGGCCGCTCGACCCGATGTGGACGATGTGGACCCCGGCCCCGGTCGACGCGGCGTTCGCGATCATCTCGTGCACCGCCTCGATCGAGCTCCCGGGCTCGACGAGTCCGGCGTAGCGGATGTGGACGAAGTTCGCCACGCCTTCGTCCGCCGCGAGCTGGAACAGTCGGTGGATCTCCTCGCGCCGGGCCCCGGGCGTGTACTGGATGCCGAAGCCGAGGCCGAGCGCTCCGCGTCCCAGTTCGTCGCGCAGCCGGTCCACCATCACCGACACCTGCTCGAGGTCGGCCGCGAGCCGGACCGCCTGCCGCTGCCCGCCGAGCGCCAGTCGGCGCGCCGCCCCGTGCGAGGCCGTGGCGCCGTAGTGAATCGCGGCCTTCCCTTCCCGGCTCGCATACCACTCCTCCACATCGCCGGTGCCGCCCTCCAGTTCGAGCGCGGTCGTGACCCCGTCCCGCGCCTGAAGCTGGCTTGAGAAGAGATCCTGGCCGTGGGCGTGGAGGTCGATGAACCCCGGCGCGACGACGAGGCCGGACACGTCGACCACCGTCTCGCCCTCCAGCGGAGCCTCGGAAATCGCGGCGATCGTCCCATCCCGGATCCCGACGTGGCGCACCGCGTCGAGGCCGGACTCGGGATCCATCACGCGGCCGCCCGCGAGCACGAGGTCGTAGCTCTGGGCCGCCGCTCCGGCGACGGTCGAGGTGAGGGCCGAGACGAGGGCGGCGGCGATGGCGGTCAGCGTTCGCAACTGCATGGGGCGGGCCCTCCGTTCGTGGATCCGTTTCATCCGAGCAGCGTCGGGAGCAGGCGAGCGACCGTCAGACCGAGGAAGGTGCCTACGGCGTTGCCGAGCGACCCGATCAGGACGGCCGGGAGCACGAGATCGCCGCGCCCGAGGCTGCGCGCCAGCGCGAGCGCGGAGGTGCCGCCGCCCACGTTGGCCTGCGAGGCCACGGCCGCGATGTCCACGTCGAGCCGGAGGAGTCGGGCCGCGCCGAAGGTGATGGCCCCGTGCACGACGACGATCGTGAAGGTGAAGACGAGGAGCGCCAAGCCGAGCGGTCCGATGTCGGCGAGCGCCCGCACGTCGCAGTGGGCCCCGATCACGCACAGGAAGAGGTAGACGGAGAACAGGCCCAGCGTGCGGCTCCCGGCGAGATCCGTGATGGCCCGGAACTGGGCGAGGATGAGGGCGATGACCGTGAGGATGAGGATGTCGGGGATCGGGAACCCCATGGCCGCCGTCCAGGCCTCCAGCCGCTGCGAGACCCACAGCGTCCCGAACCCGATCGCGAGGACGAGGGAGAGATCGACCGGATGCACGCGCTCGGTGTCCTCGTCGACGCCGAGGTCCGGGGCCCGGTCGGCGGCACCCGGCGCCGCGTCGGCCGGCCCGACCCAACTCCGGACGGACTTCGGCCAGTACGGTCGCAGCCAGCGGGGAATGGCGATCGTCGCCGCCATCCACACCGTCGTCATGATCGAATCCACGGCCGACGCGCCGCCGAACAGCACGCCCTCACGCATGACGTCGTATCTGAGCGCGACCGCGTTGAAGTTCACGCTGCCGCCCGTGTAGGTGCCCGTGAACATTCCCCCCAGCGGCCCGAACAGCGGACCGATCCGCTCCGGCCCGTCCACGAGCGCCATGCCTACGATCACGCCGGCCACAGTCCCCAGCGACCCGATGAGGAAGAGCGTGATGATCGGCAGTCCGGCGCGGAGGATGTCGCGCAGGTTGACCTTCAGCAGGAGCCACACGATCGCGAGCGGGGCGACCGTGCGGAAAATCGCGTCGTAGGCCGGGACGGGGTCCGCATCGGTCGAACTCGTCGGGAGCAGGCCGAAGTTCGCGATCAGCGCGGTGAAGATGATGACCATCAACGCGGTGCCACCGTGCCGCAGGAAGCTCCGGCGCACGAGCCACTCCGTCCCGGCGATGACGAGGCACAGGACGGCGACGATGTAGAGCGTCTGCGCGGTCACGGCCGGCCCCGGTCAGTCGCCGGCAGTTCAGTCGTCGGCATAGAGCGATTCCGCCTTCACCGCGGAGGTGGTGATCCCCTTGATGAAGGCCGAGGAGAAACCGCGGTGCTCCATCTCGTTGAGGCCGGCGATGGTGCAGCCGCGCGGCGTCGTCACGCTGTCGATCTCGCGCTCGGGGTGTCGGCCCTGGTCCCGCACGAGGGCAGCGGCGCCGAGCGCGGTCTGGGCCGCCATGCGGAGCGCCTCGTCGGGGTGGAAGCCGATCTCGATGCCGCCCTGGCAGGCGGCGCGCACCGCCCGCAGGAAGAACGCCACGCCGCAGGCGCAGAGGGCCGTGGCGGGCACCATGTGCTCCTCCTCCACGACGAGCGTGGCCCCGACGGCCCGGAACAGCGCGGCCACCCGGTCGAGGGCCCCGGCGTGCGCGGGTTCCGCCGCGAGACACGTCATCGACTCGCGCAGCGCGACCGCCGTGTTGGGCATGGCGCGCACGACCGCCACATCGGGGCCCACGTGCCGGCGAATCGCCGCGATCGACGCCCCCGAGACGACGGACACGAGGAGGTGGCGCCCGGCCTCCACGTGCGGAGCCACCTCCATCAGCACCGCGTCGAGGGCCTGCGGCTGGACCGCGACGATGACCGTGTCGCAGGCCGCCACGGCGCCCGGATTGTCGGACGACACCGGGAACCCCCGTCCCGCGAGATCCGCGACCCGCTCCGTGTGGCGGCGCGTGACGTGGACCTCGGCCGGAGCGTGCGAGCCCGCGGCCACGAGCCCCTCGGCGATGGCGCGCCCGATATTCCCCGCGCCGAGAATGGCGACGCTGGCGGACGATTTCGAGTGGCGCATACCCAAGCCTCTTCGCGTGTTACGGAAGTGTGATCCGCGCGGGACCGCTGGCCGGCGCGAGGCGCATTGTCGCGCGGGGGCCGCACGAGCCGCAAGGCGTTGCCGCCCCGGCGGCGCGCCGATGTCGCCGGACCCGGCCGACACCGCGACATTGCCGATATCCCTACAGGAACGGAGGACCGAAGATGGATCGTCGGATGGCAGAATACGAAGCGAAGCAGCAGACGCCGCTCGTGGCGTACATCCTCCTCGTGGTGTTCGGCGTGGTGGGCGCCCACAACTTCTATCTCGGACGGCGCGGACAGGCGCTGGCCCAACTCCTGTTCTCCGTCGTCATGGCCGGCGCCATGCTCTGGCTCTTCGTCGGTTTCGCGTCAGCCGAAATGGCAGATGTGTCGGGCGGCTTCGACGACTTCGTGCGACGTGCGTGGACCTTCTACGCCATCGGCATCGCCTGGGGCGTCGGCACCTTCGCCTGGCTCGTCGTGAACGCCATCGAAGTCCCAAAGCTCATCGCCGACCACAACGTCCAACTCCACACCCGCATCTTCGGCACCGAGTAACCGCACCCGCCGTTCGGGTGCAGGCGACGACTACACACCACCCAGAACGTCGTACAGCGCCTCGCGGTCGGAGAGATCGACGGCGGGCGGCGCGTGTCCCTTGACGGTCTTCAGATCGAGCTTGAAGGCCGGATCCCGCCGGCTGTCGTCCATGAGCTTCGTACGTAGCGCCTCCTCCACGAACTGCGTAAGCGAAATGTCGTCGCGGGCCGCCCGCGTCTCGGCTCTCCTCAGGATCTCATCGTTCAGGTCAAGCGTGGTCTTCATCGGACTCTCCGTCAGTTGTCATCCCAGCGGCGGATGGCCAGGCAGGCGTTGTGTCCGCCGAAGGCGAACGAGTTCGACAGGGCGACCGGGACCGGGCGCTCGACGCGGCCGGCGTGCGCGTAGTCGAGATCGCACTCGGGATCCGCCTGCTCGAAGTTGATCGTGGGAGGGATCACTCCGTGTCTGCAGACCAGCGTGGAGATCACGGCCTCGATCGCGCCGGCGGCTCCGAGCGGGTGACCCGTCATCGACTTCGTCGCGCCCACCACCGTGGATCGCGCGTGATCGCCCAGCACTTCCTTGATCGCCTTCGTCTCGGCGGCGTCCCCGACCGGCGTCGCCGTCCCGTTCGCATTGATGTAGCCGATGTCCTCGGGCGCCAGGCCCGCGTCGTCGAGCGCCTGCCGCATGGCCAACCGGGCGCCGACGCCGTCCGGAGCGGGAGCCGTCATGTGATAGGCGTCCGCGCTCTGCCCGAACCCCACGATCTCCCCCAGGATGCCCGCGCCACGCGCCTTCGCGTGCTCCAGCTCTTCGAGAATCAGCATCCCCGAGCCCTCCCCGATCACGAAACCGTCTCGGCCGGCGTCGAAGGGACGGCAGGCCCTCTCGGGATCGTCGTTGCGCGTCGACATCGATCCCATCGACGCGAAGCCGGCGACCGCGAGCGGCGTGATGGCGGACTCCGTGCCCCCGGCGATCATCACGTCCGTCTCGCCTCTCCGAATCGAGCGGAAGGCGAGGCCGAGCGAGTGACCGCTCGAGGCGCAGGCCGACACGGTCGCGTAGTTCGGGCCGCGCGCCCCGTACACGATGGACAGCAGTCCGACCGTCATGTCCGGGATGAACATCGGAATGAGGAGGGGAGAAACGGCCCGTGGTCCCCTGGACAGGAGCTTCCTGTGCTGTGCCTCCAGCAGCGGGAGCCCGCCGACGGCAACGCCGACGACAACCCCGGTCCGATCCGGCGGCAGGTGGGCGAGCCCGTCGCCGAACCCGGCTTGTTCCATGGCCTGCGCCGCCGCGCCAATGGCGAACTGCAGGAAGCGGTCGGCGCGGCGCGCCCCCTTCTTGTCCAGGTACTGCAGGGGGTCGAAGCCCTCCACCTCACAGGCGAAGCGGACGGCCTGGCCAGAGGCGTCGAACTGCGTGATCGGGCCCGCGCCGCTCACGCCCCGGAGGAGCGCATCCCACGTGGAATCCACATCGAGACCGATGGGCGTGACCATCCCGACGCCCGTGATGACGACCCGCCTCGTTGCACCGGTGTGGATCAAGCGGATGCTCCTCCCGCCTCTCGTCTCGTCTCAGGGCGGAAGGCTCCCGTCATGGAATCGTGAGATCGACCTCGTTCCGCCCCTCACCCCGCGTTTGGGGGGGAGATAATACGGCGGCTCCGAAGACCTGACATGGGGGGGCTTCGGTCGTGGCGCTCAAGTCGCGGCCCAGGGATCCACGATCTCGATGCCCATGCCCTCAATGGCCATGGCCCGCGCCCTCACTCGAAGGAAGGCGGCTCGCGCCCCGACTCCCGCGGCGGCAACTCCAGGTCCACGCCGTTCGATGGCCCGAAGTGCGAACGGATGATGCTCGTGAGATCTCTTGACATAAGTGACGATTTGCTAGCGTCGATAGCAGATCGGGTGGATCCTGGTTCGCTCGGTTCGAACTCGCGAGGGCGTACGCCCTACTCTCAAGCGGAGGGGGTGGGATTCGAACCCACGTGGGCTTGCGCCCGCCGGTTTTCAAGACCGGTGCATTCAGCCGCTCTGCCACCCCTCCGGGTGTGGGCCGGAAACTGGCCCGGGGACGGGGGCCGATCAAGTTGGCGGGGCGCCCCGCGGCGATGATCGGCAGGCTACCTGTCGGTGTCTCGGGTGCCGGGGTCGGGGGTGATTCGATAGCGGACGACGCGTTGGATGCCGAGGTCGTCGTGGCTGACGGCCCACACGTCGTCGCCGTCGAACACCGGGAGGGGGTTGGGGGAGAAGTCCTCGGGCGGATGCACGGCTCCCAAGTACGTCCCGTCGCCTTCGAACACGTCGAACCGGAGCGGAGACCGCCACACGGAGGGCGTCGAGAACGGGCTGTCCGGGTCGTGGTCCTCGTTCTCGACCTCCCGCGCCTCGGTCGAGACACTCACCCATATCCGGCCGTCCCGCCCGGGGTAGAACCCGGTGAAGGGCGGCTTCGTGTCGGGGATGGAGGGGCCGTTCCACGTCCAGCCGGGGACGGTCCTCCCGATGCCGCGCTCGGTCCGGGCGCGGGCCTGATCCGCCTCGCGGGGGAAGACGCGAGCGGGCTCATGATTCCGCTCGATTCGGAGGACTCCATCCGGAAGCTCCAGGTCGATCGCATAGTCTGACGAAATTCCGCTGGCGAAGTGTCCACTGGGGTGGACCACCCAGATCGCCCGCGGCGCGAACGGGACCGCATAGGTCACCATGGCGCCGCCCTCACTCACTCCCGTGACGGTCTCGGTCTCGAAGTCGCCGTGGGGCGGTGCGACCGTGTCGCGGGGCGTGCCATCCGGGCCGAAGAGGGCCAGCAGGTCGCGGCCGAAACCGGTCGGATCGGAGAGGTCGCGGGCCGCCACGTACGTCCTCCCCCGATCGTCCGTCCACAGCGGACGGTTCGAGTGAAGGGCCACGACGTAGGACCATTCCTCCAGCGACTCCTCGTCGGGGCCGTAGACCTGCAGGCGCGCGTTGCCCGGATCGCGCACGACGACCCGCCCGTCGGAAAGCAGGGCCATGGCCTCGGGTTGCTGCAACTCGCCGGGACCCTGTCCGGGTCCCCCCAGGGTCCTCAGGTGGCCGCCCGCGGCGTCGAATACGCGGACTTCCCGGGCCTGCTGGTCGAACACGTAGATGTTGCCGTCGTCATCAACCGCGATGGACCCGATGCGGCCGAAGAGATATTCGTCGGGGCCCTCTACCTCGCCGATCGACAGCTTCGGAACGAGCGTCGCGTCCGTGCCCCACACGCTCCCCGACAGGGTGCGAACGACGACCGTGTCGCCGATCGTATCGGTCACCACTTCCGGACCCCGGGCGACCTCCGCGCCGGTTCCGCACGCGACGAACGCCACCGCGAGTACCGCGAACCCTGAATCTCTCATCGAATCTCGCATTGCCTGCCTCCTGACCTCGACGCGTGCCTGCCTCCTGCACGGGACGCCTGGGGCGCGCCTCTTCCGTAGAAACTACAACTCGGGGACAGGTTGTCCGGGGCTGCGGTGACCGGCACCTTCGAGCTTCGAATTGAAGAAACTGAAGAATGGGCTCAGATCGGCGGCGGCGTTGCGGGCGGGCGGCGCGAAGGGAGAGAAGCGATGACGAGGATCGGACGGTTCCGGGTCGGATGGGCGGGGTTCGTGGCGGTCGCGGCGATGGCCGTCCCCTACGGCGGCGTGCAGGCGCAGGAGTCCTGGCTCGTCGGGACGTGGGAGGCCACCGCGGAGACCCCCGGCATGCAGGACCTCACCATCTCGATGATCTGGACGGTCGAAGCGGAGGAGGATGGAACCCTTAGGGGAAGCTGGACGGGCGAGGGGGAGCGCCAGAGCTATACCCGTGAAATGTCCGGCATCTCCGTCGACGGAGACACCTTCGGCTTTACCGTGCGTCTCGGGGAGCGGCGGCAGACGGGGGCATTCGTCTTCGAGGGGACGATGGCGGAGGGTGAGGTCAGCGGTACTTTCGAGCTTCGTCCGGAAGGAGTGCCGGCCGCGGTCACGGGAACGTTCTCCGGCGTGCAGGCGCAGGAGTCCTGGCTCGTCGGGACGTGGGAGGGCACGGCGGAGTCCACGAACATGCCGGGTCCCACGATCTCCATGACGTGGACGATCGAGACGGCGAAAGATGGCACCTACACGGGAAGTTGGACCGGCGAGGCGCAGGGGCAGGGAGAGGGCCGCACCTATGAAATGTCAGACATCTCGGTCGACGGAGACGCCTTCGGCTTCACCGTGAGCATCGACGATCAGGGGGGAGCGGGACAGCTCGTCTTCGAGGGGACGATGGCGGAGGGCGAGGTCGGCGGCACCTTCGAGGGTGGTCCGGAGGGAATGCCGGCAATGATCACGGGAACCTTCTCCGTGGCCCGGGCCGAGGGGGACGGCGCCTGACAGGGACGCCTGGCAGGGAGCTCACGCCGGTCAATAAGAAAGCGGGCGACCGGTCTCGAACCGGCGACCTTCAGCTTGGGAAGCTGACGCTCTACCAACTGAGCTACGCCCGCGCGCTGCCGTGTGCTGCAATCGTGCGCTGCAATGGGGCGGGAGGGACTTGAACCCCCGACTTCTGCGATGTGAACGCAGCGCTCTGGCCAGCTGAGCTACCGCCCCGGACTGCTCGCGATGTTACGCGGAAGCCCCGTCCCATGTCAAAGCTGCGGGCTTCCGGTGCGGGGAGTCGGTGCGGACGGTCGGTTCGGGGCCCCTCGGCGGATCTTCCGGCGAGTCAGGTGCGCCAGGGCGTGAGCAGCTTGAGGAAGGCGTCCGTGTTGTCCTGCACGAACTCCCTGACGCTCTTCTCGGTGTTCGCGCGCGTCGAGATGTAGCACTGCTCGCACGCGTTCTGCTTCGTGAACTTCTCCAGCATGTCCTCCTGCCGGTCGAAGTACGCCATCACCATCGCGCACGGCGTGAGCCTTCCGTCCGGGTTGATGACGAGGAAGCGGCGTCCCGCCTGGCACCCGGGGATCCCCCCTTCCGTCAGAAACCGGTGGAATTTCCACAGCACGCGCGGCGTCGTGTAGACCGGATATCCGGCGTTCCGAAGGTCGATGACCTCCTGCAGACTCTCCGCCAGGCCGTCCAGCCCGTTCCCCTCGACGAGCCCGTCGCGGTCCTGCACCCGCAGGTGCGTGTAGACGGAGAAGTTGATCGGCACGCCCCAGTCCTTCGCCACGCGCACCATGTCTCCGATGTCCCGGTAGTTCCAGGCGGTGATGCACACGTTGAGCAGGATGTCGTCCGTGTCCGCGCTCTGGCGGCGGATCTCGGGCACCACGCGCGCCATGCGGTCGAACAGGCCGGGGATGCGGCGGAACTCGTCGTGCCGTTCATCGGGAAAGTCGAGCGAGGTGGACAGCTGGTGCATCCCGCTGTCCTTGAGACGGAAGAAGCGCTCCGGGGTGAGGTTCGACGCGTTCGTGACCACGATCATCCAGGGCAGCCCGCCCTTGTTCGTCATCGCGTCGACGATGTCGTACACGTCTCCGCGCGCGAGCGGTTCCCCGCCGGAAGCGTGGGACACGACGGGCCGCAGCTCCCGGCAGATCGCCGCGTACTCCGCGGCCCCGAGGCGCTCCTCCTTGATCGGCCCGCCCCAGTTGCAGTGCCAGCAGTTCGCCGTACAGGCGTGCGTGATCTCGAACGAGACGGAGAGCGGCTTGTTCTGAATCCGGTTCCGGATGCCCCGCGCGAGCATGCGTGCGGCCATGGCTCCGGAGATGTTCGGCATCCGTTCAACCCTGCTGGAGGCGTCTTGCCTTCCATCGCTTGACCCCCTCGGGGATGGCCTTCACGAGGTACATCGCGAAGACCACGGCCACGCATGCGATCAGCACCCAGTTCGGGATCGGAATCGTGGCTCCGAGGAGAGCGAGAAGGTAATAACGGGGAAAACGGGCGACCACCAGCGCCGCGACCCACTTCCACATGGGATACTGGATCGAGAACGCGAGGAACTTGAAGGGGAAGAAGGGGATGGGCAGGAAGCCGGTCACCACGATGGTGGCGAAGGGCCACCTCATGAACCAGGAGATCGCCTTCCGGTAGAACCTCTTGCGCTTGTATGCCCGGATGTTCTGCAGGTTGAGGAGGGGGACGAAGACGAGGTGGTCCATGACCCCCGCGATGGCCGTACCGAGCGTGGCCCACGCCGCGGCGAGCCACAGGTCCGCGACCTTCCCGAAGTAGATGAGGACGGGCTCGTGCGGGAAGACGGAGATCGCCGTGTTGGCGGGGATGGAGTAGAAGGCGAGGTACAGGTAGCTGTCTGACCGGAAATCGCGCAGGAGGAGGATCGACGTCGCGATGCCGATCGCGATCATCAGCCCGCCGCAGATCCAGACCGCAGGCCCGAGGTGCGTCCGCCCCTCCGCTCCGGCCGCGTGGCCGGCAGCGTTTCCGGGCGCGTCGCCGGCCGCGTCGCCGACCCTTTGGATCTGGTCCTGCCCCAAAACCGCTCTCCACCGTAGCTTTGTGTCCCGCGGCATGGCCGTGTCCCGCTGAAACTACCGTCACCCGGCTCGCGGTGCTCCGGACAGGACGCGCGACGAGGAGGATCCGATCGGCGACCAGCGCAACGACACCCGGATGGACTGCCCGGCGTGCGATGAGCCCGTGGGGCGGTCCGATCAGACGTGTCAGAAGTGTGGCGAGCCGCTGTCGTTCGCGCCCGATGAGACAGGCGTGCACTGCGCGGTGTGCGGCGACGCGATCGGGGCCTACACCGAGACGTGCCCCGGCTGCGGCGAGACGGGCTATCCCGCGCTCCGCCCGCGCCGCGGCCGCAAGTGGAAGGGCTCGCGCGCGGAGGGCCTGACCCGGGCGTGACAGAGGGCTGCGCACTCGACCGGACATGCATCGTCCTCCACGAGCCGCAGGATGTCGTCAACATCGCACTCGTGATTCGGGCGATGAAGAACATGGGCCTGTCACGCCTTCGGCTCGTGAACCCCGCCGAGTTCGATGCCTGGCGCATCACCGGGATCGCGCACGACACCGAGGATGTGGTGGAGCGCATCCGCGTCTTCGACGACCTCCCGGCCGCCCTCGCCGACGCGAGCTACGTGCTCGGCGCGACCGCCCGCCGCCGTTCCACCCGCCACGAGTGGTGGAGTCCCGAGAGCGCCGCGGCGGCATTGGCCGGTCGGGCCGGCGGGCGCGAGGGGCGGCTCGCCCTCGTGTTCGGCCGCGAGGACCGGGGCCTCTCCAACGAGGCGCTCGACCTCTGCCACGGACTCGTGTGCATCCCCACGAACCCCGACCACACGTCGATGAACCTCGCCCACGCGGCCGTCATCATCCTGTACGAACTGCGGAAGGCGGCGCTGGGCCCGGCCGACTGGGAGGCGCGCGACCTGGAGGGCAAGCGGCGGCGCCGGACCCCGCCGGCCCTGCACGGCGAACTGGAGGAGTTCTTCGACATCTGGGAGCGGGCGATGGAGGAGGTCGGCCTCTTCCACGGCATCGATCCGGCGCCGAAGATGCGGAGCTTCCGGAACATCTTTCAGCGCGCGGACCTCGACCGGCGCGAACTCGGCCTCATCCTCGCGGTGGCGTACGAGGTGCTGAACTTCGCCCGCCGAGAGGAGAAGCGCACCCGTGAGCGCGGGGAGGCGAAGGCGGAGTCGGACGCGGGCCGCTAGCTGCTAGATCCGCTGGCGCAGCTTCGAGACGAGTTCCTCGTTCGAGTCGGTCTGCCGCATGAGGCCGAGTACTTCCTGCATGGCCTCGACGGCCGGATAGGTGCTGAGTTCGCGCCGCATCGCCTGCGCGACGAGGAGTTCGTCGTCGCTCATCAGGCGTTCCTCGCGCCGCGTGGCGCTGGAGTTGAGATCGATCGCCGGGAAGATCCGGCGGTCGGAAATATCCCGGTCGAGGACGAGTTCGCTGTTCCCCGTCCCCTTGAACTCCTCGAAGATCACCTGGTCCATGCGGGAGCCGGTGTCGACGAGGGCCGTGGCGACGATCGTGAGCGATCCGCCGCCCTTGCTTTCCGGGACGCAGCGCGCGCTGCCGAAGAAGCGCTTCGGCTTCTCGAGGGAGTTCGCGTCGATGCCGCCCGTGAGCGTGCGCCCGCTCCCCTCCTCCGTCGTGTTGTACGCCCGCGCCAGCCGCGTGATGGAATCGAGGATGAGGACGACGTCCTGCCCCATCTCCGCGAGACGCCGCGCGCGCTCGAGCGTGATCTCGGCGACCTGCACATGCCGTTCGGCCCGGTGGTCGAAGCTCGACGCGGTGACCTCGCCGAGTCCGGTCGCCTCCATCTCCGTCACTTCCTCCGGACGCTCGTCGACGAGGAGGATGAGGATCCTGGAATCGGGGTGGTTCTTCGAGATGCCCTCGGCGATCGCCTGCAGGACCATCGTCTTTCCGGCCTTGGCGGGCGCGACGATGAGCGACCGCTGACCCATCCCCATGGGGCAGATGAGATCGATGATCCGGTTCGTGTAGTCGGGCTGCCCGCGGCGCTCGAGCCCGCACTCCAGCCGCAGGCGCCGGTCGGGGTGCATCGCGCTCAGGCGGTCGAACTGCCGGCGCCGTCCGAGTTGCTCCGGCGGGTGGCCGTTGACGGTGTGGAGATACCGGAGCGGGGGGCTCTTGCCCGGGCGGGGAGGGCGGCCGGCCTGGCCGCAGATCTCGTCTCCCGTCCGCAGATCGTAGCGGGAGACGATCTTCGGGCTCACGTAGATGTCGTCGTCGCTCGGCGTGTACCCGGCGTGCCGGCGGCGGATGAACCCCGTGCCGTTGCCGAGCCGCTCGATGAGTCCGAGGTAGCCGTCCTTCGGACCTTCGGGCACTTCGGCGGCCGCACCCTGCTGGCCGGAGCGCTGCGGCGGCGGACCCTGTCCCTTCCGTTTGCGGCGTCCGCGCGAACGGCGGCGCCGGTTCCGGCCCTTTCCGCCGCGTCCGCCGACCCCTTGGACCCCTTGGACCCCTGAGAACCCTTGGACCCCTGGGACCCGCCCCTGGGCTGCCCCTTGCCGCCGGGCTGGCGGCCGCCCCCGCGCGAGGAGCCGCCGCGGGGCTGTGATGTGTTGTTCGTCAATGCACCAACTCTTTGAATCGACCGCGTCGGGAAACGGGGATTGTCGGTCGGAGAACGGATCTCGCGCCTGCGGAAGTCTGGCCGGGCGCAAGGGTCGTGGCGACCATCGAACGGGGATCCCCCCGGATATCGCCTGAATGGCTTAGTATGGGGCGCATCCGCGGCTCGCGCCAGTTTCCGGGCGCTTTCGGGCCCGCTTTCCGGCGCGCGCCGCCGTAGCCGGGGGATCGAGATCCTGTATATTCCGGGCGCTCCGCCCGGCACCGGCGCGGCAGCAACGCGGCGGACCGGGGGAGCACCTTCGACGCATGTCTTGCGAACCTCATTACGGATGAAACTTCCGGATGAAACTCTGGAGTGGAAATAGAATGATGAAGCGATCGGCAGTACCGGCCCTGGGCGCGTTCGTCCTCTTCGGTTGCGGCGGCGGCGAGAGCGACCAGCCGTCGCCGGCCCCGGCCCCCGCCCCTGCGCCGGCCACGGAGGCGGCCGCGGCGGCTTCGGGGCCCGTGGCCGCGGACTGGATCTCGGTGGACGACGGCGCGCGCACCGTGACGATCGATCTCGTCGCGGGCTCGACCGATGCGAACAACCGCTGGAACTTCAACGGCTACGCCAACGGCGAGGCCACGGTGGTCGTGCCGGCGGGATACACCGTCACGCTCAACTTCGAGAACCGGGACCCGGTCAACCCTCACAGCGTCGGCGTCCTCGAGCTGGCGGCGAGCTATCCCGCGATCTTCGATGACGCCACGCCCGTATTCGATGGCGCGATCACCTCGAACGCGACGTCGATGACGGAGTCCACGGCCCCCGGCGGCGGCACGGAGAGCATCAGCTTCACGGCTTCCACGGCCGGCGAATACGCGCTCGTGTGCCCCGTCCCGGCCCACGCGGTCACGGGGATGTGGATCGGGTTCGACGTCTCCGACTCGGGCGAGTCCGGGTTGCGGAGCTAGCTGGGCCGGGCTGGCCGGCGTATGGAGACGATGCGGAAAGCGCTGCTGTGGGCTTCCACGAACCGGTGGCTCTCGCAGCGCCTGCCGCAGCGTCGTTTCGTGCGGCGCGCGGTCCGCAGGTTCATGCCGGGCGAGACGCTGGAGGACGCACTCGGCGAGGCCGCCCGTCTGCGGGAGGAGGGCGTCCCCACGCTCGTCACCACGCTGGGCGAGAACGTCGAGACCGCGGACGAGACCCGCGAATCCGTCGCCGAGTACATGCGGGCGATGGACCTGGCGGACGAGATGGGGCTCGACCTGGAGGTTTCGATCAAGCCCACCCACCTCGGACTCGACCAGGACCCGGAACTCGCGGCCGACAACGTGGCGGAACTCGCGGCCCGCGCCGAGGGTCGCGGCACGCTCTGGATCGACATGGAGGGGTCGTTCTACACGGAGGCGACCCTCTCCCTCTACCGTGCGGTCCGGCGTCGGCACATGAACGTCGGACTCTGCATCCAGTCCTACCTCCGGCGGACCGCGGACGACCTCGAATCGCTCATGGAATTCGGCCCCCGCATCCGGCTCGTAAAGGGGGCGTACGCGGAGCCGGCCGAGATCGCCTTTCCGGACAAGCGGGACGTGGACGAGAGCTACCTCGCCCTGTCGCGGCGTCTCATCGACCACCTCGGGAACGGAGGGGATGGATTCCTCGGGCTCGGGACGCACGACCCGGCGATGATCGAACCGCTCTCCGCGGACGCCGCTGCGGCGGGTCTGGACGGCAGCCGGTTCGAGATCGAAATGCTGTACGGCATCGGACGGCGGGATCAGAGGAGGCTCGTGGGCAACGGGACCCCGCTGCGGGTGCTGATCAGCTACGGGGGGGCGTGGTTCCCGTGGTACATGCGTCGGCTCGCCGAGCGGCCCGCGAACGTGTGGTTCGTCGCCCGCAGCATGTTCCGCTAGGAGCGAGCGAATGGACGAGCAACCGGGAGTCGGTGCGCTCTTCGCGCCGGATGTCCTCGCCGGCCGCACCGCGCTCATCACGGGCGGCGGGAGCGGCATCGGGTACGGGATCGCGGAGTGCCTCGCGGCGGCCGGCGCCTCCGTGGCCGTGTTCAGCCGCAACGAGGAGCGTGTCGCGCGGGCGGCGGAGCGCCTCGCCTCGGCCCACGGAGTGCGGACGCTCCCGACGGTCGGGGACGTGCGCGAACCGGCGGCGCTCGAAGCCGCGGTGCGCGAGACGCGGGACGCGCTCGGGTCCATCGACATCCTCGTGAACAACGCGGCGGGCAACTTCTACGCGCCGACGGCGGACCTGTCGCCGAACGGCTGGCGCGCCGTGGTGGAGATCGACCTTTTCGGCACCTTCCACGCCTGCCGCGCGGTCTACCCCGTCATGGCCGAGCAGGGGTACGGGCGCATCGTGTCGATCTCGATGACACTGTACCACCGGGGCTGGCCGCTCATGGCCCACGCGACGGCGGCCAAGGCCGGGGTCGATGCCCTCACCCGCACGCTCGCCATCGAGTGGGCGCGGGACGGGATCAACGTGAACTCCATTGCGCCGGGCCCGATCCCGACCGAGGGCGTGAAGAAGGCGTTCGAGGCGCCCCCGAGCGAGGAAGTCGACATGTTCGGCGCGCGCTCCGGCGCCGGGTTCGCGGAGCGCTTCATCCCCGCCGGCCGGCTGGGGCACCCGCACGATATCGGGCAGATGATCGCCTTCCTGTGCTCGCCGGCCGGAGACTGGATCACGGGCTCCGTGATCGTCGTCGACGGTGGCGAGTCGCTCGTGAGCCCGCGCACGATCCCCGGCGGAAGCTCGGAGGCCGGAAGCTCGGAGGCCGGAAGCTCGGAGCGCTGAGGCGCAGGTCTCAGACGGCGGCGGGTACTGTGGCCGGCGCCTCGGCGGCCAGCCGCCCGCCGCGCGTCTGCAGGCGCGCGCGGAAGCGGTCGCCGGGGGTCGCGCGGCCGAGCAGTTCGACCCGCAGGTAGTCGCCCGTCACGCCGGCGACGCGGTCGTCCCGGCCCTCCACGACGATGTCGGCCACGGTGCCCGCGCGCGTCTCGGAATAGGCCTGGCCCTTGCGGAGGCCGATGTCCCGCAGCGTGCGCGAGCGGGCGGCCGCCACGTCGCCGGGTATACGGTCCGGGAGGCTCGCCGCCACGGTTCCGTCCCGCACCGAATAGGGGAACACGTGCAGGTAGGTGTAGGGCAACTCCTCCACCAGCGCCCGCGTCTCCTCGAACTCCTCCTCCCCCTCTCCCGGGAACCCGACGATGATGTCCGCGCCGAGACCGAACGCGCCGGAATCGACCATGCCGGAATCGACCGCGGCCAGGCGCTCGGCGATCGCGAGCACGCGGGCCCGATACGCTTCCCGCGTGTGCCAGCGGCGCATGAGGCGAAGCACCCGGTCGGACCCGCTCTGCATCGGCACGTGCAGGTGGGGCGCCAGTTGTCCGTCCGCTGCCGCGAGCAGGTCCACGAGCCGGTCGTCGATCTCCGTCGCCTCGATGGAAGTGAGGCGGATGCGGGCGGGGACTTCCTCGAGCAACCGTTCGCACAGCGTCGCGAGGCTGGCGGGCGCGCGGGGGCCGCGGGAGCCATCGCGCCCGGGTGCCGCGCCGAGGTCCTTCCCGTAATGGCCGATGTGGATCCCGGTGATCACAAGTTCCGGGTGCGCGCGCGCGAGGATGGCGGCTTCCTCCACGACTTCGTCGACGGGACGCGAGACCGAGGCGCCCCGCGCGATCCGGGTCGCGCAGAACGAACACTTCCGGTCGCACCCGTCCTGGATCTTGAGCCACGCCCGGGTGCCGCGCGCATTCCGCCGCAACGGGGCCAACGACCCGTGCGAACCGTCCGAAGCGCCCGCGGTGACCGGACCGGCCTCGGCGGAGTCTCCCGGTTGCGGCAACAGTTGCGGCAACGGCTGCGGCACCAGTTGCGGCAACAATTGCGCGACGGCGGACGGGTCGTGTCCGGGCACGACGCCATCCACCTCGTCCAGCGCGCGGTACTCGGCTTCACGGAAGGAGGTTGAACAGCCGGCGACGACGATGCGGAGATCCGGACGCTGGCGGCGCAGCCGGCGCACGAGTCGCCTCGCGTTCGCGTCCGCCTGGTTCGTCACGGTGCACGTGTTGATCACGGCGATGTCGGCCGCGTCCGCGTCGAGCGCGGTCTCCGCGCCGCGGAGCTCCAGCTCCTGGCGGATTCGTTCCGTATCGTACTGGTTCGCCTTGCACCCGAAGGTATGGAACCAGACGGAAGGCCTGTCGTTCACGTCGCTCACGTCGCCGGGCCGTGTCGCTCAAGAGGGGGTTCGGACGTTGTCTCATGTAAGATCGGTGCAGCACGAATGAGACGCTACGTGTAGACGCTACGTGTCGGGTGGACGGTATCCCGCTCCGATGTATCTTTCCCAGAGGTATTTAATTCGGCCGAATGCAGGTGCGGATCGCGCGCAGACCCGGCAGTCGCCGCGCCCCCCGGCACGACGGCCATGGAGGAATGCAAGATGTGGTGCGTGAAACAGAAGCGTTATGCCATTGTCGCCATCGTGGCGATCGGGCTGGCCATCGCGGCCTGCGGTGACAGCGACCCCGTAGTTCCGGAACCCACGTTCGAAAGTCCATCCACGGTGCGCGTGGTCAACCGGCTGCTCGGCCCCGTGATCTTCTTCTTCGCGCGGCCGTGCGGGACATCCGACTGGGGCCAGGATCTCTTCGGCACGGACCATCCCATCGAGGGGACGATCCAGCCCGGCGGCCAGCGGGACTTCACGGTCGAGGCCGGCTGCTATGACTTCCGGGCGGTACACCTGGAAACGACCGAGCCGGGTCCCGCGTTCGAGAAGTTCATCTTCAACCAGTCCGCCACGCCGGTCACGCCGGTGGTCTGGACGCTCGAGGACGATCCCGTGGATCCGACCTGATCCGCAGCCCTGTTCCGTTTCGGCGTCCGAGGGGCGTCGCGGGGGGAACCCCGTTGACGCCCCTCCTCATGCCCCGGAGTATCCGACACGTGGATCGCGTCCAACACTGAAATCCGGCCCGGAATGAGGGCGGAGGAACCGTTATGAAGCAGCAGCTCGTCCAGGTGGCGGCGGACATGGGGGCCAAGGGCAAGGGAATCCTCGCGGCCGATGAGAGTTCCGGCACGATCCGGAAGAGGTTCGACGGCATCGGCGTCGAATCGACCGAGGAGAACCGGCGCGACTACCGCGAGCTGCTCTTCCGGACGAGCGACGCGCTGAGCGAGTGCATCTCGGGCGTCATCCTGTTCGACGAGACGCTGCGGCAGTCGGCGGCCGACGGGACGCCGCTCGTCCAGCTGCTCTCCGATGCGGGATCGATCCCGGGCATCAAGATCGACAGGGGGGCGCACGCCCTCGCGGGAGCACCGGGCGAGAAGGTGACCGAAGGACTCGACGGGCTGCGCGAGCGGCTGGCGGAGTACTACGAACTCGGGGCTCGCTTCACGAAGTGGCGCGCCGTGATCGACATCGGACGGGGCGGCGACCGCTCCATCCCGAGCGCCTACTGCATCGGGGCGAACGCGCACGCGCTCGCCCGCATGGCGGCGCTCAGCCAGGAGCAGGGACTCGTGCCGATCGTGGAGCCGGAGGTGCTGATGGACGGCGACCACGACATCGACCGCTGCTTCGAGGCGACCGAAGCCACGCTCAAGCAGGTGTACATGGCCCTCTTCCACCAGCGCGTGCTCCTGGAAGGCTCGGTCCTGAAGCCCAACATGGTGCTGTCGGGCAAGCTGTGCGCGGACCGGGCCGGGGTCGACGAGGTGGCCGAGAAGACGGTTCGCTGCCTGAAGCGCGCGGTTCCCTCATCGGTTCCGAGCATCGTCTTTCTGTCGGGCGGGCAGTCGGACATCGAGGCCACCGCCCACCTGAACGCGATGAACGCGGGGTTCGATGCGCCGTGGAACCTGAGCTTTTCCTACGGCCGGGCCCTGCAGGCCGCGCCGCTGCAGGCGTGGGGCGGAGCCGCGGAGAACGGGTCGGCCGCGCAGGCGGCGTTTGCGCACCGCGCGCGCATGAACGGTCTCGCGACGCGCGGCGAGTGGTCGATGGAGTTGGAGCCGGCGGCCGCCTGAATCGCGGGCGGGCGGCCCGGGCGCGAAGCCGGGGTCAGATCGCCCGCCGGATCTCGCGCATCGCCCTTCCGAAACCGGATCGGATCCGGGCCTCGCCCGCCGGCGATCCGCCCTCGACCGATCCGCGCTCGACGCGTCGTTCCCCTCCGACGTAGACGGCCTCGATGTCGCGCTCGTCGCCTGCCACCAGCCACGCATCCATGAGGGTATCCCAATCGTGCCCCAGCGTGTGCGGGCCCTCCCGGTTCAGGACGACGAGGTCAGCCCGGTAGCCGGGTTCGATTCGCCCCAGCCGGGGCTCCGGGGCAGCCGTGTCCGCCGGGGCAGGCCAGGTCGCCGCCGCCGCGCCGCCACCCTCCGCCAGCCACGACCAGATGACGGAGCCGGCGCCCGCTGCGGTCGCCAGGCGGGCCCTGCGCCGATCCCGCAGGCGCTGCCCGTATTCGAGTTGCCGCGCCTCCTCGATGGGGGAAATGCGGACGTTCGCGTCGGAGCCCATGGCGGCCGCCCCACCGGCGCGAAAGTGCTCTCGGGCGGGGAAGATCCCATCCCCCAGGTGGGCTTCCGTGATCGGACACAGGACGACCCGCGCCCCCGCGCTCCGGAGCCGTGAGCGTTCCGCCTCCGTAGCGTGCGTCGCATGCACGAGACTCCAGCGCGGACCCAGTTCGACGGTGTCGGCGAGGAGATCGATCGGCGTGCGGCCCCGCGCCGCGAGACATTCCTCGACCTCGAGTTCCTGCTCGCTGACGTGGATGTGGAGCGGCGCCTCGCGGCCCAGCGTCGCATCCACCCCCGCGACGAGTGCCGCGAGGTCGGGCGCGGGCACGGCGCGGAGAGAGTGCGGCGCCACGCCGGCCACCGCCGGGACCATTGCCTCGACCGTGGCCATGAACTCGTCCACCGAGTCGTGGGCGAAGCGCCGCTGACCCGCGTGAGGCGCGGCCCCGTCGAAGCCGCCGGTCCGGTAGTAGACGGGCAGGAGGCTGATCGGAAGGCCGACGTCCGCGGCCGCCGCGAGCACAGCCTGGGTCGTTTCGGGCCCGCGCGCGCCGTCCGGCCCGTGGTGCAGGTAGTGGAACTCCACCACGTGCGTGAAGCCGGCGCGCAGCATGCGGGCGTACCCGTGGCGGGCGACGGCGAACAACTGCTCCGGGGTGATGGCGGCGGCCAGCCGGTACATGGCCCGGCGCCAGCTCCAGAAGGAGTCGTCCCCTCGCGCCTCTTCGCCGAAACCGGCCAGCGCGTGCTGGAAGATGTGCGAATGCGCGTTCGGCATGCCGGGGACCGCGAGGCCTCCGTCGCAGGGCGCGTCGCCGGCGCGAACCGCCCGGATCGCACGGATCGTCCCGTCCGGAGCGATCTCGATCGACCGGTCCCGCTCGAGGCCTCCGGGGCCCAGGATTGCGCGAAACCTCAGCGTGCGGCTCGTGGTACTCACGGCTCCGACAATACATCATCCGCCCCCCGCGCGTTATCTCTTAGAGTCTTCGGAAAGGAGAATCGTCTTGAGTCGCCTCGTCGGCGTTGCGTTGATCGGCCTTCTCGCGGGCCTCGCGGCCCAGCCATCCGTCGTCTCCGCGCAGGGGGTCACGACCGCCGGCGTGGCGGGGCGCGTGATCGACGCCGACGGGGCGCCGGTGGCCGGGGCGCGGATCGAGTTCCGCCATACCCGGACCGGCGCCACCCACACCGTCCTAAGCGACGATCTCGGCCGTTTCAGCCTCGCCAATCTCCGGCCCGGCGGGCCGTACACGCTGGAGGTCGCGCGCATCGGGCTCAGCCCGGTGACGCGGGAGGGTCTGACGCTCATCGCCGGGCAGCGGCTGCGGATCGAGGTTCAACTCTCCGAGACGGCGGTGCCCCTGCCCGAACTCTCCGTCCGGGTCGAGACGGACCCGGAGTTCGACCCCACCCGCATGGGCTCGACGAGGGTCGTCAACCGGGAGGTGATCGAGGCCCTGCCCACGATATCCCGGGATTTCACGGGCTTCGCCCGACTGTCGCCGCTGGTGGCGATCGACGAGATGGGCACGTCGGTGGCGGGGTCCAACATCCGCTTCAACAACATCCAGGTCGACGGCGCCCTCAACCAGGACGTGTTCGGCCTGTCACCGACCGGCGTGGCCGGGGGACAGGCGAGCGGGCGCGTGATTCCGCTCGCGGCGATCGAGGAGCTCCAGGTGCTCACGGCGCCGTACGACGTCCGCCAGTCCGGGTTTACCGGCGGCGTCCTCAACGCCGTGACCCGGACGGGGTCCAACGAGTTCGGCGGATCGGCGTTCGGTTTCTTCCGCAACGACGCGCTGGTCGGCGAGGCGCTGATCGGCGGCCACCTGCGGGAGCCGGGTGAGCTGGACAACGTGTTCGCGGGCTTCGATGTCGGCGGTCCCATCGTGCGCGACCGGCTGCACTTCTTTGTCGCCGGGGAGTTCGAGGGCCGCGAGCGGCCGCCCGATGGGTTCACGGTGGGCGTCGACGACATCGTCCGGACGAAACTCGACCCGGATTCCATAGGGCGCATCTCGAAGCTTCTCAGGGGCTACGGCGCGGATGCCGGTGAAGCGGGCCTGTACACGCTGGAGAACAACCTGGCGAACGTGTTCGCACGCTTCGACGCGCGTCCCGACGCCAACAACTCCCTCATGCTGCGCTACAACTTCGCCTACGCGGCGGACGATCCCCCGACCAACCGCCTGCCGGGCGACGTGTACGAGATGTCGTCCACCGGCACTCGAATCGAGTCGCGCAACCAGTCGATCGGCGCGCAATGGCTGTCCACGCCGAGCCCCACACTGTCGAACGACCTCATGGTGAACGTGCAATTCCTGCGCGACCAGGAGACGGCGAACGCGCTCTTCCCGCGCGTCCAGGTCCGACTCCAGGGGGGCGTCCCCGGGGCCGGGTTCCGGAGGGAAGTGCGGGCGGGTTCGAACTATTCGGGCCCGGACGGCGAACTCGATCAGAACATCCTTCAGATCTCGAACGCGCTGACGCTGGTTCTCGGGAACCACCACGTCACCGTGGGCGGCGGGTTCGAACGGTTTTCGATCCGTCGCGAGTATCTGCCCGGAAGCCTCGGCAGCTACTACTTCAACTCGGCCGAAGACCTGGAGGCGAACACGCCGAGCGAGTATGTGATCCACGTCCCTCTCGCGGAGGACGCGGGCGCCGCGCGGTTTTCGGTGAACCAGTTCTCCGCCTTCGTCCAGGAGGAGGCGCGGATCGGCGACCGGTTGAACGTGCGGCTGGGCGTGCGCATGGACGTGCCTCTGATGCCGGACGCGCCGGCCCACAATCCGGCGGTGGAGAGTTCGTTCGGCCTCGATACGAGCGAGTTGCCGAGCGGGACCGTCATGTTCTCGCCGCGGGCCGGTTTCAACCTGGGTCTCGGCGCGGACCGAGGCACGCAGATCCGGGGCGGGGCGGGCCTGTTCACCGGCCGGCCGCCGTTCGCGTGGCTGGCGAACGCGTACCAGAACACGGGCCTCTCCTCCGTCTTCCTGACGTGCCGGCGGCGGAACCTCGGGGTTCCCGATCCGGAGATCGTTCCGATCTTCGACCCGCAGGCCCCGTCCCCGACGGCGTGCGCCGATGGATCGGGGGGCGACTTCGGCGTTCCCACCGTGACGGCCTTCGACCCCGACTTCCGGTTCCCCCGCGACTTCAAGGCCTCGTTCGGGATCGACCAGCGCCTGCCGGCGGGATTCGTGTTGTCGCTCGAGGGGATCTACACGCGCGCCGTGAACCAGATCGCGTTCGAGGATCTGAATATCGGACCCGCCATCCCCGATAGTGAACGTACGGAGGAGAACGGATTCACGTACGGATTCGGGTACGGGACCCGCCTGGTGTTCGGCGACCCGGGGGAGGGCAGCGAGTTCGTCGACCCGCCCCCTGGAGAGCCGCCGGACGCCCGGGAGCCGATTTTCATTCCGCGGCGGGTGGACGAGGCGTTCGCGCAGGTCATCAGGATCGGCGACCGGGCGCGGAACTTCTCATACGCGGTGAGCGCCCGGCTGCGCAAGCAGTTCGGGGACCGACTGTCGGTGGATGTCGGATACGCGTACAACCGCTCTTCGGATGTGCAGAGCCTCGCTTCGCTCGATGCGATCGCGAACTACGGATTCACGGCGGTCTCGGGCGATCCGAACGACCCGCTGCGCCAGGCTTCGCTCTTCGACCGGCCACATCGGCTCGTGGCGAGCGCGACGACCACCCTGCCCCGGCTGCTGGGAGGCGGGAGGCTGTCGCTGCTGTACGTAGGGCAGTCCGGCAGGCCGTACTCCTACGTCTACGCCGACGACATCAACGGCGACACGTATCCCGGATTCGGTCGGGCTCTCGACCTCGCCAACGATCTGATCTACGTGACGGCGGGCGGATTCGACTTCCCCGGAGGAGGGCAGGCCCCGATCAGCGGAATCCTGTTCGAGCAGCTCATGCTGCAGGAACCCTGCCTCCTGGAGAACCGGCGGCGGATCCTGAACCGGAACGCGTGCCGGACGCCGTGGTCGAATGAACTTGACCTCCGGTTCAGCCAGCCCTTCCGGCTGGGCGGGGCGGAAGTGGCGCTGACGCTCGACGTACTCAACGTCCTGAACCTGGTCGACAGCGCGTGGGGGCATGTCCAGACCGTGAACCCGATCGTAAAGCTGCTCAGCGTCGAAGACCGCATCGAAGACGACTTCGATCTGGCCAACATGACGCCCGAACCGGACGACCCGCTCCGGGCGCGCTACGCGGGCCCCCTCCAGTTCGGAGACACGGGCGGCGTCCGCGCCGCGGTGCCCTACCTGCCGCAGATCGGCGCCTCGCAGTGGCAGGCGCAGTTCGGCATCGGCATCCGCTTCCGCTAGGCTGGGCGATGGGGATACGTTCCGCCGCTCGACCCTCTGAAATTCCGGGAGTCCGTACCATGCGACCACGCAATCTCGCGCTTTTCGTTTCCCTCCTTCCGTTCGCGGCGGCGCTGTCGGCAGCGGTGCCGGGGCCGGCGGCGGCGCAGACTCATGCGGGCGGCCTGAACCATGCCGCCGGGGCCCCGATGATCGGCTTCGGGACGGCGGCCGCGGTGTCCGGCGACGAGATCTTCGTCTCGCGGCCGGGCGAGTTCGCGGCGTTTCCGATGCCGGGCTCGGAACCCGGCAGCGTGCACGTATTCGGGCCGAGCGCGGACGGCTGGGTGGAGCTCGCGGCGATCCCGGCGCCGAGCGGGGTGTACGGAGACGGGTTCGGAGAGGCGCTGGCCGTCGAGGGCGACATCCTCGTGGTCGGCGCGCCGAAGGAGAACGAGAGCCGGGGAGCCGCGTACATTTTCGTCCGCGAGGGCCGGATGTGGAGCTTCTGGGAGCGGCTCGAGGCCCCGGACGCGATGCCGGGGGACGCCTTCGGTTCCTCGATCGCCGTGGGCGCCGGGGGGCAGTTCGGCGTCATCGGCGCGCCGGGACGCGGCGCCAGCGGTTCGGTGTTCGCCTACGTCCAGTCCGACATGGGCCTGGCGTCGGTCGAACTCACCGGGTCCGGCGCCGCCGCCGATGCCCGATTCGGAGCGGCCGTCAGTATCGAGGGCGACCTTGCCCTCGTGGGCGCACCCGGGCCGTTCGCGCTCAGCCAGTTCACGCCGCCCGCGCCACCGCAGGCGGGGACCGGTTACCTGTTCCGCCGCAGCGGGACCGACTGGGATGAGGTCGGGCGCCTGACCCCGGCCGGCGGCATGGTGGCCGGCCTGTCGGCGGTGCTCATGGACGGAGAGGCCTACCTCGGCTCGCCGCTCGCCAACCAGGCGCAGGGCGCGGTCTTCCGCTTCGCGGCGGACGACGACGGGGTGTGGTCCCAGGCCGGGTCGATCGCGGCCGCGTCGCCGTCACCGGCGGCCTTCTTCGGCTATGCCCTCGCCGGGGCGGGCGGGCGACTCCTGGTCGGGGCGCCGGGCACGAACGCCTTCGCGGGCGCGGCCCACGTCCTTCAAGCGGGGGACGACGGCGAGTGGAGCGAGGAGACGTTGCTGCAGGGCGAAACCCGCGGGCTCATGGGCTTCATGGGCAACTCGGTCGCGGGAGGCGACGGCTTGGCCGTGGTCGGAGCGCCGGGGTCGGAGTTCTTCGAGGGCATCGGCTTCGTGTTCGAGCGCGACGCCGGCGGCACGTGGAGCGAGGCCGCGCCCATCCACGAGACCGAGTTCGGCCTGGCCGCCGTCCGGGGCGAAGAGATGCGGTGCTCGGAAGCCGGCTCGGAAGCCGGTACCGTCGCCGGCTTCGACTGCTCCGAGGTGGACCTCGTCTCCTTCCTGCCGGCCCGCGACGTCGGGGGCGGGCGCGGCATCATGGTCAGCGACATCTGGGGCTGGGTGGATCCGCAGACGGGCCGCGAGTACGCGATCCTGGGGCGGTTCGACGGGACCTCCTTCATCGACGTGACGGACGCCGGGAATCCCGTCTATCTCGGGAACCTCCCCCTCACCGAGGGCGCGACGCCCAACCTGTGGCGCGACATGAAGGTCTACGCCGACCACACGTTCATCGTGGCGGACAACGCGGGCGAACACGGGATGCAGGTCTTCGACCTCACCCGGCTGCGGGATGTGACCAATCCCCCGGTGGATTTCAACGAGGACGCGCACTACGCCGAGTTCGCCTCCGCGCACAACATCGTCATCAACGAAGCGTCGGGCTTCGCCTACGTGGTGGGCGGCAGCGGCGGCGGCGAGACCTGCGGCGGCGCGCTGCACATGGTGGACATCCGCGACCCGCGGAACCCGACCTTCGCCGGCTGTTTCGCGGACCCGGAGACGGGAAACGCCGGATCGGGCGGCTACACCCACGACGCGCAGTGCGTGATCTACGAGGGTCCCGACGAGGACCACGTCGGCAAGGAGGTGTGCTTCAACGCGAGCGCGACGAAGCTCGGCATCGGAGATGTGACCGACAAGGACAACCCGACGCCCATCTCGAACGCCGCCTATCCGAACGTGGCCTACTCCCACCAGGGATGGCTGTCGGAGGACCAGCGCTACTTCTACCTGAACGACGAACTCGATGAGCTGTCGGGCGGGACGGCCGGGACGCGGACGCTGGTGTGGGACGTGGCGGACCTGGACGACCCGGTGCTCGTGCGGGAGTTCGTGCAGGACAACGCGGCGTCGGACCACAACCTCTACATCCGCGACAACTTCATGTACCAGTCGAACTACGTGAGCGGACTCCGGATCTTCGACATCTCCGACCCCGAGAACCCCGTGCCGGCCGGCTTCTTCGACACGGTGCCGGGGAGCCCGGACGCGCCGGGCTTCGCGGGATCCTGGAGCAACTACCCGTTCTTCCCGTCGGGGAACATCATCGTGTCGAGCATGCGCGAGGGCCTGTTCGTGCTCAGGAAGCGGGAGCCCGCCCTCGTGCCGTGATCACGAGACGGTCTCCACCGTCAGTCGAGCGACGACATGAAGCGCGACTCGATCCTGAGGTAGCTCGCCCCACCCCCGGGGACTTCGGCGAAGATCTCACGCCATTCCGGCGTGCCGAGGACCGCCGGGAGCTTTTCGTCCCGTTCCTCCTTCGACGCCCAGCGGATGACCCACGTGACGTTCGCCGGCCCGAGTTCGTCCTGCTCCGCGCCCCGGATCTCCGCGGGGACCCCCGATTCGATCCAGAAGCCGACGAGGTCCAGGTGCTCGCGCAGGTAGCGGATGTATTCGCCCTTCGCGACCTCCGCGTACTCCTCGAACCGCGCCGGGTCGAAGTGATAGTTGCGGACCTCGTAGATCGCGCCGTCCTGCGCGGGCGCGGCAATCGGCCCCGCGGCGGCGACACCGACGAGGAGCATGGCACCGAGGGCGGCGAGCGCGAGGGTCTGCGGGGTGCGTCCGGAACCGGTCATTCGTGCCTCCGATCGGCCCGTCGCGCGGGCCAGTGTCGTGCGGGCCAGTGTCGTGCGGGCCAGTGTCGTGTCCGCTACGCCAGGGCGTCGACGAAGCGGTCCACCTGCTCCGTCGTGTTGTAGATGTGGGTCGACACACGGATCGCGTTGTGGCCGTCCCGCTGGTGTTCGTCGATGTGGGTCGAAATGCTCGCCTCGAAGGCGCCCACGGCGGCGACCGCGTCGAGACCCTCCTTCTCGAAGATCGTCGACCCGGGCGCGCTCCGGTCGCGGGCGCCGCTGAGGAGCGCGACGCCGTCCGTCTCCGCGAGGCGCGACTTGAGGTGATCCGACAGGTGACGGCAGCGGGCCTCCACCGCCTCGAGTCCGACCGCGCCGACGAAATCGACCGCCGTGCCGACCGCGGCGCGCACGGGGAACGCCGCGGTGCCCGGCGGGTCGAACTGCGGCTGCTCCGGGGTCGCATCGGGCGCGAAGGCCGTGCGAATGCGGTCGCGCGCATCGCGCCGCACGAAGAGGAAGCCGGTCCCCGCGGGCGCCAGCATCCACTTGTGCAGGCTCACGCTGTACGCGTCGCAGCCCAGGGCGGCCAGGTCGATGGGGAGCTGGCCCACCGCCTGCGCGCCGTCCACCAGGCTCACGAGTCCACGCTCGCGCGCGAGCCCGCAGATCGCTCCCACGGGATAGAGGTGCCCGCCCCGGGTCACGTGGCAGAAGGAGACGGCCCGCGTCCGCGGCGTGATGGCGTCCTCGAAGCGGGAGAGGACCTCCTCCTCCGGGGGCAGGGGACTGGGGATGAAGACCTCGTTCACCCGAACCCCCTCCCGCACCTGCCGGAACTCCCATGGACGACGGCCCGCCGGATGTTCCTGGGTCGTGATCAGGACTTCGTCCCCGGGGCTCAGCGCGACGCCGATGCTCTGCAGGTGGAGCGCCTCCGACGCGTTGCGCGTGAGCGTGAGTTCGTCCGGCCGCACCGAGAACAGGCCGGCGAGTCCGGGCACGACGTGTTCCGCAATCCGTGCGCTCAGATCCGAACGGCCGCGGACGGGAAGTTCGGCCATGGCCCGGTACCCCGCGGCGACCGCGTCCACGACCTGCCGCGGCGGCATGCCGATGCTCGCGTTGTTCAGGTAGGCCGTGCCGGGTTCGACGAGGAAGTGCGCGCGCACATCGGCCCAGTCCGCGTCGCCCGTGCCGGCCGGGGTCCGGAGCGGCGGGAGTTCGGCCGACGGCGCGTCTCCCTCCCACGCGGCGCAGGCGGGGAGGCCGAGGGCGGCGGCGCCGGCCGCCCCGAGGCGGAGCCACTCCCTCCGGCCCATCAGGCCGTAGCGATCATCTCCCGCGCCCGCACCCGCGCCGGCGCCCGTACCCGTGCCCGTACCCGCGCCTGCACCCGTCATGGGCAGCAGGCAGAACTGCGGGTGAAGAACATCGCGTTTCCGCTCGGGAAACGCAGCGTCAGCGCGTCGCCGTCGATCTCGACTCCGGTCGGTTCGAACGGCCCCTCCCCGTCCCGGGCCGTCATCGCCAGCGGGCTCGCCGGGAGCCCCGCCATCGTGCGTCCGTAGGAGAGGTGATGGAGGTGCTCGAAGGTGAGCGTCTCTCCGTCGAAGGTGTAGCGGCCGCCCTCCCCGGAGCCGCGCCGCGGCTCGTCGCCGTCCATGACGAAGAAGAGGACCTGCCACTCGCCGTCCGTGAAGATGATGCGCCCGCGCACGGGATGCCGCGCGCCGCTCGCCAGGACGTATTCGTGCGCGGCCCAGGCGCCCGCGAGAGCGTCGGCTTGCGGCGACGGCGGCCGCTCCGCGTCGGGCGGCGCGGAGCCGACGAGACTCCCGGCCAGCGCCGCCAGACAGAGAGCGGAGCCGGGGAGAACGAGCTTTTGCCAGGGGCTGCCACGGGGCGGCGTGGACATGGGCGGTGTGGACATGGGCTGCGTCTCCGGGTCGCCGGGATCGTTGGCCCCGCAACGTGACGCGGCCCGCGGCGAGCGACAAGCGGCGAGCGACGGGCGGCGAGCGACAAGGGGCGGCGAGCGACGGGCGGCGAGCGGCGGCCCGGGAGCCGCGAACCGCCGGGGTCGCCGGGCCTCCGCCATCCCCGTACCGTGAGATCGTCCGCCGGAAGACCGGAGGCGCAACCGAATCGAGAGGGTCGAACGATGCGAACAGAGCGGCGAGCCTGGGGCGGGGCGTGTGCAATCCTGACCGTGGCGGTGACGGCGTTCGGGGCCGCGCTGGTGACTCCCGCCGGGGTCGAAGGTCAGGAAGTCGGCCCGCCGAACGGGTCGCTCGTAGTGGTGGGCGGCGCGATGCGGAGCCCGGAGATCGCGGAGCGCTTCGTGCAACTGGCTGGCGGGACGGACGCGCGCATCGTCGTCATCCCCACGGCGGGCGGGGCCGAGTCCTACGGGCCGTCGTTCGGCGGCGTGAGGCCCTTCCAGGCTGCGGGCGTCGAGCACCTGACGGTCCGCCACACGAACGACCGGGACGAGGCGAACAGCGAAGCGTTCGTGGCCGCGATCCGGGAGGCGACCGGCGTCTGGTTTACGGGCGGCCGGCAGTGGCGCCTGGTCGATTCCTACGCGGGGACGCGCACGGAGGAGGAGTTGTGGGCGCTCCTCGAGCGCGGCGGGGTGATCGGCGGCTCGTCCGCCGGCGCGACGATCCAGGGGTCGTACCTGGCCCGCGGCGACACGGCGACGAACACGATCATGATGGGGAGCCACGAAGAAGGGTTCGGCTTCCTCCGCAACACCGCGGTCGACCAGCACCTCCTGTACAGAAACCGGCACTTCGACCTGCTGGAGATCATCGAAGCCCGGCCCGAACTCCTCGGCATCGGGATCGACGAGAACACCGCGATCGTCGTGCAGGGCGACCGCTTCGAGGTCATCGGAGAGTCGTACGTCGTCATCTACGACAACCAGAGCACGCTCGACAGCGGCGGCCTGTTCTACTTCCTCGCCCCGGGCGACCAGTACGACCTGGCGGAGCGTCAGGCCTACCGTCCGGCCCGCGGGCTTCAACCGCTCGGCCGCGTCGAAGGGCGCCCGTGGCCCCGGCGCCAGCCCGACCGCTGAGGCGCCGGCCCGACCGCTGAGCCGCCAGCCCGACCGCTGAACCGCAACCGCAGGGGCCTCCGGTGAGGCGAGGGCTCGTCCTCGTCGCGCTCATCGCGGCGGGCGAGGGGGTCTTCCTGCTCCCCTTCGTCCTCGCGCGCGTCTTCCGCCCGACGCTGCTCGACGCGTTCGGCATCACCAACCTCGAACTGGGGACCGCCTTCTCGCTGTACGGAATCGTGGCGATGGCGGCCTACTTCGCCGGCGGCCCGCTCGCGGATCGGTTCTCGGCCCGGGGGCTCATGGCGCTCGCGCTGCTCACGACCGGCCTCGGCGGGATCGTGCTCGCCGACTTTCCTCCGCCCCGGACGATGAACCTGCTGTGGGCGTTCTGGGGGATGACGACGGTCCTCCTCTTCTGGGCCGCGATGATCCGGGCGGCGCGGGAGTGGGGCGGACAGTCGGCCCAGGGCCGCGCCTACGGCCTCCTGGACGGGGGCCGGGGCCTCCTGGCGGCGCTCGTCGCGACCCTCTCGGTGGCCGTCTTCGCCTGGCTCCTGCCGGGCGAGGCGGCCTCGACCACGCCCGAGGAGCGGGCCGCGGCCTTCCGCGGCGTGATCCGGGTCTTCACCGGCATCACTCTCGCCAGCGCCGTCTTCGTGTGGCTCGTCGTGCCCGACAGCACCCCCGGCGGCGACGCCGGCGACCAGCCGAAGCTGTCGCTGGAGGGGGTGCGAGCCGCGTGCCGCATGCCGGCCGTGTGGCTGCAGGCCGTCATCGTCATCTGCGCCTACACGGGGTACAAGGCGACGGACGACTTCTCGCTCCTGTCGCGGGACGCGCTCGGCTTCGACGACGTCCAGGCTTCGGCGATCGGCACGCTGGCCTTCTGGATCCGCGCCGCCGCGGCCATCGCGGCGGGCTTCCTCGGAGACCGGATCGACGCCTCCCGCGTGATCGTGTGGGGGTTCGCGATCCTCATCGGCGGCTGCCTGCTCATCGCCTCCGGCCTCCTCGTGCCCGGACCGGCCTGGATGCTCATCGCCACCATCGTCACCGCCAGCGTCGGAATCTACGCGCTGCGCGGCGTCTACTTCGCCCTCCTGGCCGAGGGGGCCGTGCCGCTCGCCTACACCGGGAGCGCGGCGGGCGTCGTCTCCGTCCTCGGCTTCACCCCCGACGTGTTCATGGGACCGCTCATGGGCGTCCTCCTCGACAATTCGCCGGGACTCCCCGGGCACCAGCACGTGTTCGCCGCCGTCGCCGGATTCGGCGCCATCGGCCTCCTCGCCGCCCTCGCCTTCCGCCGCGTCACGCGCGCCCCTGCCCGGCGGGACGACGGGACTCCCGCCAGCGTCAGCAGCGCTCCTGCCTGAAGTCGACGGGGCGGCACGTGAAGCCCCATTCGCCCCACAGACCTCGCCCCTCGGCTTCGGCGGCGGCTTCCGCGGCCTCGATGCGGTCCGCGTATCGGCGGTTGGGCGGGATGATGAACGCGAGGGCGTACCCGCTCGCCACCATGTGTTCGTTCAGCATGTCCCCGCCGGGAAGGAAGAGATAGGCGAGGTCCCGGTCGAAGGTGTCCACGCGAACCGCGTCGTACTCCACCCCGAGCGTGGTGCTCACCGGGGCCACCCGCAGCAACTCGTCGCGGGCGCGGGCGCCCCACGGTTCCTGCGCCATCTCCGGAGCGTCGATGGAGAGCAGCCGGATCTCCCGGCCATCGGCGCAGCGGACCGAATCTCCGTCGATCACGAAGGACAGGACGCAGTCCCCGCTCGGCATGGGAGGCGGCGGGGACGGCGGGGGAGGCGTCGACTCCGAGCACCGCACCGCCGCGAGGGCGGCGAAGAGGACGGCGACCGCAGCTCCGGAGTTGCGGCCCTCCCGGCGCGGCCGAGCCACCCCGCCCGGGACTACGGGCCGGACCGGGTCACGGGCCGACGCGGATCGTCCCCACCTCATCGGTCCCCAGGTGACGGCCGTCGGCGTTCACGTACCAGCCCCGCAGCCGCGGCAGACGCAGTCCGCCGCCCTCGGCCAGGCCCTCGAAGACGATGTACTCGCCGTCGTTCGCGCTCTCGTCGTGGTAGAAGCGGCAGCCCACGAGCTGCGCGGTCCCGGGGTCGAAGTAGAAGTACCACGTGTCGCCGCCGGTATCGGGGTCGTAGGTGACCCGAACGGCGTGGACCTCCCGGTCCATGAAGGCGGTCTCGATGATGTCGGGGTCGAGATGGGCGCCGGGGTCGGGGATCTTCATCGGAAGACCCGCCAGGAACCCGTAGTAGCTGCGCCAGAACATTCCGTCCTCGCGATGGAGGCGCATCCGCTCGCGGTCCGCGTCGGCGAGGTCCGCCTGCGCGAGCCCGTCGACGGTCGCGGACCAGCCGGCGGCCGTCGTCCCGTACTCGATCGAGGAGCCTCGATAGCGTCCCGCCAGGGCGAAGTCGCGCTCGTCCGCGCCGAACTCCAGGTCGACGGCGACGCGTTCCCCGCCCTCTCCGTCGGTCCCGACCCACGACATCGAGATCGACCGGCTGCCCCAGATTCCGCCCGGATCGTGGAAGGCCACGGATCGCGCCACGAGTTCCTGCGCAGCGGTGAGGTCGGCTTCCGCGACCGAACCGGAGGCGTCTTCGTCCGCCGGGGGACGGGGGCCGCAGGCGGCGGCGAGCAGGACGAGCCCGGCACAGTACGTGACGCAGGACGCGGCACTGGACGCGGTGGGGGAAACGGGTCGGAACGCCGGCCGGAACGTCGGTCGGAACGCCAGCCGGAACATCCGTAGAGTCTTCATGCCTGATACTAGCAACCCGCGTTGAAATGCCGCTACATTCGGGCGATTCGCCACTTTCCACTCTCGGAGGCAATTCCATGCGGCGTGATATGACATCGAACGGGTTTCGGACCGCGGCGGCCCTGCTCCTGGCGCCGCTCGCGCTCGCGTGCGGGGGCGACGCGGGCGAGGAGGCGGCCAGCGGCGCGGAGGGCGAGCGCGAGGCAGCGGAGGCAGCGGAGGCAGCGGAGGCGGCCGACATGGCCGAGACGGCCGGCACGCCCGAGGGTGTGATCACGGATCTCCGGGAGATGACGTTCGCCGATGAACTCGCGGTCGACCTCGGTGCGATGGAGGAGACCGAGACCGGCCTCTTCATTCAGGTCCTGCAGGAGGGGAGCGGGCCGCCGGCCGGCTACGGCGACGAGATGGGCGTGCATTATACCGTCTGGCTCCCGAACGGGAGCAAGGTGGACTCGAGCCACGATCACGACCCGCCGGAGCCGCTCGACATGGTCCTCGGCTCGACGGCCCTCATCGACGGCTGGGTGGAGGGGGTCACGGGCATGCGGATGGGCGAGCGCCGCAAGCTCGTGCTGCCGTACGATCTCGCTTACGGCCCCGCGGGCCGATCGGGGATTCCTCCGTATTCGCCGCTCGTGTTCGAGGTCGAACTCGCGGAGCACATCCCGACCGGGGAAGGCTGATCGTGGTCCGGGCCGGCGTGATCGGGCCGGGGCGGTGACCGCGTACGTCCGATACCTCGCGCCGGACGCCACGGACGGCGGGGACGCCGCGACCGCCGCGGACGCTGCGGACGGTGGCGCCCGCTGGGGGGTCGTGGAGGATGAGGTCCTCGCGGACGGAACCATCGAGGACGGCATGGTGGAGGAACTGGCGGTGCCTCCCTTCGGCGGTGAGGTCCGCACCGGGAACCGGATGCGGCTCGATGAGCTTCGGCTTCTCGCGCCGGCGACCCCGTCGAAGGTCATCGCGGTGGGCCTGAACTACCGGAGCCACCTCGACAACAGCCCGATCGGGACTCGCCCGGAGCCCGCGGAACCGCCCCTGTTCGCCAAGCTGCCGAGTTCGATCGTCGGGCCCGGCGCGGCGATCGAGATTCCCCCGGACGCGGAAGTCGTGCACGCGGAAGGAGAAGTCGTCGTCGTCATCGGCCGCGCGGCGCGGCACGTCAGCCCGGAAGAGGCGGGCGATTTCGTCTTCGGCGTAACCGCGGGCAACGACGTGAGCGAGCGCATATGGCAGCGTGACGACCTGCAGTGGCTCAGGGCCAAGGGCAGCGACTCGTTCGGGCCGCTCGGACCGCGGATCGTGACCGGCGCGGCGTGGGAGAATCTGCGCCTGCGCACGCGCCTCAATGGCGAGGTCGTGCAGGACGCGCGCACCTCGGATCTCATCTTCTCCATCCCCGAGATCATCGCCTACGCGAGCCGCTACGTCACGCTGCTCCCCGGCGACGTGATCTACACAGGTACGCCCGGGAAGACGTCGGCGCTCGCCGACGGCGACCGGGTGGAGGTGGAGGTGGAGGGCGTCGGGGTACTGGCGAACCACGTGAAGGTCGAAGCACCGGAGGACCGGACATGATGAATCCCCGCACGCAGTCCCCCGGCACCCCGTGGCAGAACCCAGTGTCGGCGGCGAGACCCGTGCGGATCGCGCTGGCGGTGGGGGCTGTGTTGGCGGCGGCGTTCGCGGTGCCGGCCTCTCGCGGACTCGCGGCGCAGGAGACGCCGGATCTCGCCACGCTGTTCGAACTGGGGACGCTCGTGCTCGATACGAACGGCGACAGCGTGCCCGATCTCGTGAACGCCGCGCTCGTGCTCGGGGAAGATCCCTCGCCGGGGATCCTCGCGGCGGCGGCCGAGGTCGCCGCGCGGCTGGGTTTCGAGTCGATGGCGATGGACCTGCCGCTGTCCCGGGGTCCCGAAGGCGGCCAGGTCGGGATCGTCGTGGGCCGGAGCGGACTCGCGGGCGCCGGCCTGCGCGCGCCGGGCATCGACCCCGCTTCGCTCGACTCGGGGGAAGGGGCCGTGGCGGTGCGCGAGGAGGACGGGCGCACGTGGGTCCTCGTCGTGGGAGGGGACGAGGAGGGACTGCACGCCGCAGCCCGCCTGTTCGCGGGCGTCCTGCCGCATACGCGCACGCTGTCGACCGCGAAGCTGGACCGCGTCCGGGACGACCTCGCCGAGGCGCTGGAAGCCGGGGGCGTGGCGGACGCGGCCGTGCGCCTGACCCAGGCGAGGGCCAGGGCGGGCCAGGCCGGCGTGGGGCGCGTGATCGCCGAGATCGAGGTGGGCGAAGCGGATGTGAGCACCGCCGCGGAACTCCTTCGCGGCCTCGCCGCGGGCGACGCGGTCCCCGACCCCGGCGACCCGGACGATGCGGGGGCCGATACAGGGGACGAGACGGGGGCCGATACAGGGGCTGAGTCGACCGAGGCGGAGACGCCCCCGGCACGCCTGGCATACCCGGGGCTCGAATCGGTGGAGGCGCGGCTGGCGGGCGGCCCCACGATCCGCATCGCCGGGCGCGCGGCGCCGGATGCGCCGGGGCCGGTCGCGGGCCGGCCGGGCAGCGGCGGCAAGAACGACATGGACCTCTCCAACCTCTACACCTCCGACGGATTGCTCGGCGGAGGGGTGCTCCCGAACCGCGTGGACGCGATGCTGGCGCCCGGCGAGGACGGTGTCGACGGCCTGCCCGACCTGGCCGGCCGGCTCGGACTCGAGTCGACCGGGATCACGGTGCCGCTCGTCGCCCCGGCCGCGTCGATCGAAAGGGCCGCCGCCCGGCCCACGCTGGTCCTGGCGGGGGTGGACAACGCCCTGACCCGGCAGCTTGCCGACAGCGCGAAGATCGATCCGGGGTCGCTCGCCCCCGGCGAAGGGCTCATCGAGGTGGTCCCGGCGGCCTTCGGGTCCAAACCGGCCCTCGTCGTCTCCGGCGCGGACGCCGCCGGGGCCGAGCGCGCGCTCGACCAGCTGGCCCGGACGCTTCCGCACCTCGCGGAGCGCGGCGACGACCGCCCCACCGTCGACGATGTCGAGCGCGGCCTGTGGGACGCCCTGTCCGGCCACTCGCCCGTGGGCCAGGCGGCGATCGGCCTCTACAAGCTCGGCCGCATCGCCGCCAAGCTCGCCGACCGGCAGATCGCCCGCGCGGACGTGCTGCTCTCCGTCGAGAAGGCGGACCCCGGCCTCGGCGCGTACGTGCGGGCCCGCGCGGCGGAGGCGCTGGGCCTCGCCGATGCCGCCGCCGTCGACGTCACGATCGACGACCGCGATGTGCAGCGGGCGGCCACCATCTTCGCCGACACGCTCGCGCTGCCGTCGGAGGTCGGCCACTTCCGCGAGCTGTTCCGCGCCCGCGTCCTCCCGGCGGCCGCCTCCGCCGGGTCCGCCGGCCCCATCCGGATCGAGGCCCGCCTCAGCGAGCCGCCCGAGATCCGCCGACAACTGGAGCGCGAAGCGCGAGATGCCCTCATCGAGGCCGGGGCTCCGGCCGACGCGGTCGAGGTCCGCGTCCTCTCCGCCTTCAAGCAGGGGTATTCGTGGCTCGAAGAGGTGATCCTGCCGCAGCTCGCGAGCCGGGACCCGAATGAGATCGGCGAGATCGTCATTCGCTTCCGCCGCAACGATCCGCCGGCGGAGTGGCCCCAGCAGGCGATCCACACGCCCGTCCGCTGGCTGCACGAGATCTTCCCCATCGACGAGATCCTCGCCCGCGAACTCGGCCTCGAGCTGGAGCGGATCCGCTTCGAGCAGACGACCGACGGCCCGACCTACGAGGTCACCGTCACGGACGCGGGCGGCGCCGGGATTCTGGCGGACGATTTCGAGCCCCGCCGGGTGATGCGGCCGTACTTCGACCGCTTCCGGGACTACGAGCACGTCCGCGTGACGACGGGCTGGCTCCACGCCTCGGCGGGGGACCGCACGCTCGTCGACGAGCGCATCGTCACCGACCCCGAGGCCTTCTGGGACCACTACCAGAGCGTCGTTCTCCCGGCGATCTACGACTACGTGATGGACCGGCACGACGGGATCCCCGACGGCGGCAACGCGGACGCGCCCTACTTCGGCGAGCTCACCGTCGAACTCGAGATGAGCGAGCCCAATTACCGGCTCGAGATCGACAACGAGATTCACGCGCCGATGGACGCCCTCCACGAGGAGATCTACTTCGGCACGATCGAGTTCTTCGATCTCATCGGCCGGAACTCGCGCGGGCAGGGGCTGACCTTCCCCGGGCGCATCCTCCCGGTGATGCGGCCGCGCGGCGACGGGCGGCCGGCGGAACTCCGGGTGAGCTTCACGGGGTTCGCCACCTCCCGGCCCGCCGTCTCCGTCGCCTTCGAGGATGCGGCGGGCGCGGCGGACACGGTGCGGCTCGACATCCCGAAGACCGGCCTCGAGCGCCCGTCAGCCCGGCGCGCCATCGTCCGCGCCGGCGAGCCGGGGATCGCGCACCTCGGGCTCCGTGTCCGCGTCGACACGGACGCCGACATGCGCGACAGCCTCCTCACCTACGCCTCGCCGCGGCAGGTCGACCGGAGCATGGTCTCCGCCGAGCAGGTCGAGGCCACGGTGCGCGAAATCGAGGCGCTGCGCGCGGCCGGCCTCTACGCCTCGTCGCTGGCCTGGACCGGGCTCGGTTCCCTGGAAGTGTGGGCCGAATGGACGCACGAACAGGACCCGGAGTCCCGCCGCACCGCCCGGCTCGCGGCGAACGGAACGCCGCCGGGGCCACCCGACTGGCGCCGCCTCCTGCCCGAGGGCTGGAGCTACGGCGGCGAGCGCCTCGTCCAGTGGGAGACGCCCATGCCACCCCCCGAAGGCCACGGGATCCTGGCCCGGATGGCGGAAGCCTTCGAGGAAGTGACGATGTACAAGGCGGGCGAATCGTACCTGGGCCGGGACATCTGGGCGGCGGATCTCATGCCCCCGATCGCCGCGTCGCACTGGTCGCGCGTCAAGGCGACGACCTTCAAGCCCACAGTCATCTACTCCGCGCGGCAGCACGCGAACGAGGTCTCCTCGACGAGCCACGTCCTGCGGCACGCGGAACTCCTCCTCACGGATCCCGCGGAGCGGGCCAAGCTCGACGGCGTGAACGTCATCATCCACCCGTTCACGAACCCTGACGGCGCCCAGCTCGCCTACGACCTGTACCGGATCACGCCGGACTTCATCCTGCACGCCGGCTACCTGGCGTCGCTGGGGATCGACGTGATGACGGGGTCGCGGGACGACCACCCCATCTACCCCGAGGCGCCGGTACGAAACCGCCTGTGGGGCCGCTGGCTGCCCGACATCTTCCTGAACCCGCACGGATACCCCTCGCACCAGGTCGTGCAGCTGTTCAGCGAATACTCGGGCCTCGTGCGGCGGGGGCGCGTGACCGAGCGCAACTGGGGCCTCAACAAGGGCTGGTTCATGCCGGGGTTCGGGTACGTCGACAGTCCCGACTACCCCCGGCACCGCGACGCGGCGTTCGAGATCCGCGACTACATCACGCGCGGCATAAATTCGAACCCCGACGTGTTCGCGATGAACCAGCGCAACTATGAGCGCTACCGCCGCTATGGCGCGGACTACGATCCGGACGTGTTCCGGCTCCCGATGACCGACAGCGTGCTCATCGAGATGCCGCTCAGGGGATCGAGCGGCGAGTCGCGGTTCGGATTCGATTCCCGCATCACGATCTGGTCCGGAACGACGGAAGCCCCGGACGAGACGGCGTACGGCCCGTGGATGGAGCTGGTCGCCAAGGCGGGACTCTCGTGGGACCAGGCGCTGCTCGACTATCTGTACGAGGGAGAACACGAGGTGAAGCGCTCCGGCTCCTCCTTCTTCGGCGGCGTGTCGCTGCGCATGAACCGCCCGCGGCCGCCCGAGGACGAAGAGGATGAAGAGGACTCGGAGGAGGAGGGTTGATACTTGCTCCGGCCCCGCTTCGGAATTCAGGTTGGGGCGTTCTCGGACCCGTTCAACGCAGGGGAATGCAGGGGAATCCCGATGCACATATCGAACCACACCTCGAGCCACGCCTCGAACCGACTTCCCGCCGTCGCTCCGTGGAGGGCCGTCCGCGCCTCCGTCTGGCTGGCGGCGATCGCGGTCATCCTCGGCGCCTCCAGCCTCGCGGCCCAGGAGGAAGGCGGCGATGTGGGCGAGGCCGAAGGGGCCACCGCCCCGGCCAACACGACCCAGGGCGTGTTCAGCGAGGAACAGGCCACGCGCGGCGAAGACGTCTTCTGGAACATCTGCGCCGAATGCCACTTCGAGGAGGATTTCGGGGGGCCGTTCATCCAGTCGTGGGTCGGGGCCTCGGTGAAGGACCTCGTGGATGAGATCGTGGCCACCATGCCCGAGGACAATCCGGGGGGGATGCCGACCGAGCAGTACGTCGACGTCGTCGCATACATGTTCAAGATCAACGGCATGCCGACCGGCGACGACGAACTGACCGCCGAAAACCTGGACGCCGTGGAGATCGAGGTCGAGATCGACCCCTGATCGCCCTCCCCCCTCGGGCAAGGATGAGCGCCATGCGAAACCGAACGTCTTCCGTGCTGCTCCTGGCTCTGCTGGGCGTGGCGGTGGCCGGGCTTCAGGCGCGTCCCGCCGGCGCACAGGTGCCGAAGGTCACGGCCGCACAGGTGACGGACCGGGAGACGCTGCAGGGATTCGTGACCTACGCCGCATCCGTCGCTGCCTCCATCACGGACGTCAACCAGGGATCGCAACTGATCCAGGCGGTCAGGACGGAGGGCAGCGACTACAACTCCGGCAACATGTACCTGATCTTCATGACCCTCGACGGTCAGGTGTTCATCCACGGGGAAGATCCCAACCTGGACGGCACGAATGTCTTCGGGGTCGTGGACGAAAACGGGAGCCCGGTCGTCCAGCAGATGCTCGCCGCCGCGGCGGCCGGGGGCGGGTTCGTCGAGTGGTGCTGGGACGACCCGAACGACCCGAACGACGCCCGCTGCAAGGATAGCTACGCACTCCGGCACTTCTCTCCGGTGGCCGGAGTGGATCTGGTCGTGGTCGGGGGATACTACCAGGATCTGTCCGGCGCGGGGCAGCCGCTGCCGCCGGTCCCGCTCCCCGAGGTTTCCGCCGCCGACGTCGTGGACCGCGAGACCCTCCGGCAGTTCGTGGACGGGACGGTCGTCTGGCTGAGGGAGCTCGTGGGGCAGGTAGGCTTCGAGCGCGCGAACGAATGGAAAGCCCTCCTGCGGGAAGAGGGGGGACACTTCAAGTCCGGCCCCATCTATCTCTTCATCTTCACTCCGCAGGGGTTCGTCATCTTCCACGGCGCCGACGCGTGGCGGGAAGGGCGGCAGGTGCTGGACAACACCGACTTCCAGGGGCGGATGTTCGTGAGGGACGTCATCGCTGTCGCCCAGGGGGGCGGGGGATTCGTCGAGTACTTCTGGGACGACCCGACGGTCCAGGGGGATGAGGACACCGGAACCCCCAAGGTGAGTTACGCCGTCTCGCTGGAGAGCGACCTGCCCGTCTTCCAGGGCGTCGAGTTCATCGTAGGGGCCGGGTTCTACCGGAACTTCTCCACCGCGGAAGCGGAGGCGGCCGCGGAGGACTGGCTCGAACGGTTCGGCCGCTCGGTGGCGAGCCAGGCGATGGCGATGATCGGCGACCGCGTGGCGCACTCTCACCGGAGTCCCGATCAGGTGACGGTCGGCGGTCGCACGATCGACCTCGCCCGGCTGAGTGCCGGGGGCGGGCTGATCGGTGGCCTCAACGCCCTGGCCCCCGCGGCCTCCCCCACGAGCCGGATGGCGCCGACCGCGTTCCTCCCCTCGTCCGCCGGAGGGCTCCTGGGCGAGACCTCCTTCCAGCTCTCCGGCCAGGACGCGGGGGACGGAGGCGGCTACTCGCTGTGGGGCGCCGGAGAGATGATGCGGTTCTCGAGCGGCGACGGTGCGGGATTCCACGACGGCGAAGTCGTCACGGCCGCCCTCGGGGCCGACTACGCGTTCGGATCAATGCTCGCGGGGCTCGCCGTGTCCCACAGCCTGGGGTCGGGCGGGTTCGAATTGGGACGCGCCGGGGAGGACGACATCGGCGACGTATCGACGTCCCTGACCAGCGCGTTTCCCTACGCGCGGCTCGCAGTCAGCAACCGCCTCTCCGTCTGGGGCGTGGCCGGGTACGGCTTCGGCCAGCTCGACATCTCGGGCGGCGGCGAGCAGGACCCGACGAGCGATATCGGGATGCGCATGGTCGGCCTCGGAGCGCACGGCGAGCTCGTGGGAGCCGACGATCCGGACGGCTTCGAACTCGCGCTGCGGGCGGACGGCTTCGTGGCGCAGATGACCTCCGACGAGGTCGAGGGCCGGAGCGAACTCGCGGCCGACGTGAGTCGCGTGCGGGCCATGCTCGAAGCCCACAGGGGATACGCACTCAGCGGCGGAGAGTTGCTCCAGCCTCAGCTTCGCGTCGGCCTGCGCCACGATGGCGGCGATGTGGAGGCCGGGCTGGGCATGGAGGTCGGCGCCGCCCTGACCTTCCTCGACCCCCGGCGGGGCCTCACGATCTCCGTGCACGGCCGCGCGCTCGCGACGCACGAGCAGAGCGACTACGAGGAGTGGGGACTCGGCGGGTCGATCAAACTCAATCCGCAGGGCGGCGGGCGCGGGTTGTCGCTCCGGGCGAGCCCCTCGTGGGGGTCGACGGCGAGCGGCCTGGCCCGCCTGTGGGCGCAGGGGGCGACCGGGTTGACGCCGAACGGATACGGCTACGGTCCGGGCAGCCGCCGTTTCGATGCCGAGGTCGGATATGGCGTCGACGCGCTGGCGGGCCGGGGGGTGTTCACGCCGTACGCGCGGCTCGTGATGTCGGAGCGACCGGGCGCGGGGCCGTTGGGCACGGGCCCGTTCCAGGGTCCGGTTGCGCTGATGCCGCTCCAGGCAACGGGGCAGAGCCTGTACGGCTACCACATGGGCGGGCGTCTCAACGTCGGCTCGGGCCTCTGGCTGAACGTCGAGGGCGGCCGGAGCGCCTACGGCGCGGGCTCGGGCCCGGCGAACAGCGTGAGCCTCAACCTCGCCATGAACTGGTAGACGGATTGCCGAAAGGCCGGCCGGCCCGCTGGACGACGCAGGACGCGCTGGCTGGAGTTCGCGCCGGAATCGCGCTCTGCCTCGAACGAACCGCCGACGCAGATCGTCTGGCTGTCTCCGCATCCGACGTCTCGGCGTGGAGCGTGCAGGATCATCTCGAACACCTGCTCTTCTCCGACCGGAAAGTGCTGCGCTGGGTCGTCGACGCGCTGGCCCGACCGAATCCCGACGCACGGGACCGATCCCCGCACGAGATCGGCGTGTCGCTCCTGGCGCGCGGCTCGATCCCGCGCGGCCGCGGCCCGGCCCCTGACTTCACGCTACCGACCGGCGGGGCACCTGCCGACGTGCGGGCGGGTTTCGAGGCGTTGCGCGCGCTGACGGCGGGCCTCGAGCCGCGACTGGAGGAACTGGACGGGTGCCGTCACACGCTTCCCCACCACGTCCTCGGCCACTTCACACCGCCCGAGTGGCTACGCTTCCTCCACCTCCACCACCGCCATCACGAAGCGATCATCCGCGACATCCTGAAGCAGAGTCGGGGTTGAGATCGAGCGAAACCCGACTTGGCGGTCGTCGCCGGATGATGTAATACTGTAAGTTGAATTTTTCGTATTACACAACGGAGCAACAAGAGGTCGATTCCATGGTGTCCATGTCACTCAGGATGCCCGCGCACCTGGCGGCTCGCATCAGGGCCGCCGCCCGGGACGCGGGGGTAAGCCGGTCGGCGTTGATGAGAGAGGCCATCGAGCGCCATCTCAGCGGAGGCACGCCGCCCCCGTCGGCATTCGATCTCATTGCCGATCTCGCCGGAACGTGGGAGGGACCGCCGGATCTGTCCACCAATCCGAACTACCTGGAGGGCTTCGGGGAGTGATGCGACCGGTGGTCCTGGACACGGGTCCCCTGGTCGCCGCGCTGAACTCGCATGATCCGCATCACCATTGGGCCGTTGGGCAGTGGAAGGCTCTCGCGCCTCCCATCCTCATCTGCGAAGCGGTGATCGCCGAGGTCTGCTTTCTCGCACGGCGAATCCGGCGCGGCAACCAGGGGGACGTGCTGGATTTGGTGCGCCGAGGCGTCCTCGACATCCCCTTTTCCCTCGCCGAGGAGATCGATCCGGTCCGGGGCCTGATGGAAAAGTATCGCGATGTCCCCATGTCGCTCGCCGACGCCTGTCTCGTCCGCATGTCCGAACTTCACCGCGGCAGCGTCGTGTTCACGCTCAACCGCGACTTCGGGGTCTACCGGCGCCACCGGCGGCAAGCCATTCCGCTCCTCGCTCCCTGGTCGGGGCCAGATCCTTCCGGGGAGTGAGCGCCCGACTCACTCTCATCCAGACCGGTGCCCCCTTCAGCACCGAGTCCCTTATGTGGCAGCTCGTCCCGCGCGGACCCTCCGGATGGCGGCGGCGCCCTCCAGCAGGAGCCAGATCTCGAGGATGAAGATCGCGGCCCCGATCACGAGCAGCATCCACTGGTTCGTGCCGAAGAAGCCGCCGAGGTTGATGACCATGGCCCACGTCGTCATCAGGAGCAGGAACGACATCGGGACCAGCGTCACCCAATACGTGCGTCCTTTCCGCATCAGGTAGAGTGACACGATCAGAAGAGTGAGACCGGCCAGGAGCTGGTTCGTCGTGCCGAACAGGGGCCAGATCATCATGCCGCCGGCGCCCCGGTCCACCGAGAGGGCGAGGAGCGCGCAGCTGGCGACGGCGATGCCGGTCGCGACCCAGCGGTTCTGGATCGCCTTCACCTTGTACTCGACGCCGAGTTCGCTGATGATGTAGCGCTGCAGCCGGATCGCGGTATCGAGCGTCGTCGCGGCGAAGCTGATCACGACGACCGACGCGAAGATCACGGCCACGCTCTCCGGTATCCCCAGGCCGCCCGCGAGCACGCCCACCCCGTTGACGAAGGCGGTCGTGGCCCCGCTGATCGCTCCCTGCCAACTCCCGTAGTGCTCCTGCCAAAGGACGAGCCCCTGCGCAGCACCCACGTCCCGGCTGAGGTAGATGGCGAAGCCCGCCGTACACGCGATGATCGACGTGAGGGCAAGCGAGCCCTCGCCGATGGCGCCGCCGTAGCCCACGTAGCGGGCCTCCGTCTCGTTCGAGAGCTGTTTCGATGACGTGCCGGATGCCACGAGGCCGTGGAAGCCGCTGATCGCGCCGCACGCGATGGTGATGAAGAGGATCGGCAGCCAGTTCGGCGTATCCGCGGACAGGTTCGTGTTGACCGGCGGGGCCACGACTTCCGGGTTCACGACGATGACTGCGAGGCTGATGAGCCCGAGCGCGACGAAGAGCTGGTGCCCGTTCACGTAGTCGCGCGGCTGCAGGAGCAGCCACACGGGCAGGACGGAGGCCACGAAGGTGTAGGCGAAGAGAATGATGATCCACCCCACGCGCCGCCCGTCCGCAGTCGCCGCCTCCCCGGCCACGGCCGCGTCCCCTCCCGCCGCGGCCAGTTGCGCCTCGGTCGGGCTGAATCCGATGAAGTCGGGCAGGGTGAACGGCATGTCCTGCCCGAACCAGATGAGCACGTACAGGGTGGCCAGCGCCCCCAGCGAGGGGATGAGGATCCCCGTCCCCGTCCGGTAGATGAGGAAGCCGACGATGAGCGCCACGACGAGCGATCCCCATACCGGGACGACGGCGCCGGGGTTGGCCATGAACAGGTTCGCGATGATGACGGCGAACACCGCGTTCACCATCAGGAGCAGGAAGAAGATGATGAGGAGGAAGAGGACGCGGGCGCGCTGGCCGAGGATCGACTCGGTCAGCGTCCCGATCGAGCGGCCCTTGTGGCGGTTCGAGATCCACAGGGCGCTGAAGTCGTGTACCGCCCCGGCGAACACCGTCCCGAGCACGACCCACAGGAAGGCCGGCAGCCAGCCCCAGATGACCGCGATCGCCGGGCCCACGATCGGCGCCGCCCCCGCCACCGAAGTGAAATGGTGCCCGAACAGCACGTGCTTGTTCGTCGGCACGTAGTCGACGCCGTCCCGGAACTCGTGCGCCGGCGTGACGAAATCGGGGTCGAGCCTGAAGATCTTGCCCGCGATGAAGCGCGAGTAGAGGAGGACTCCCGTGAGGAAGGCCGACAGACCAATCACCAGCAGGACGATCGCGCTCATCGGACAACCTCCTCCGTCGTATCGAGTACGGCAGTGTCGAGTACGGGAATCCGCCCAAGTGCGTCCACCCCCACGGGATCGGCGTCCTGGAGGGCGACGCGGAGGACAGGCCAATCTCCGAGAGACTGTGAGATCCTCGCAAGATAGGCGGCCTGGCGTTCGCGCCTGGCGGCGAGGAACGGGTCCTCCGCCGCGCCGGCGCCGCGCTCCGGAAGCACGAGGTTCACGACGATGGCCCCCACCGGGACGTCATGCTTCGAGAGGGCCTCGACCGCCTTCTCCGTCTCCCAGATCGGCAGGCGTTCGGGGATCACGACGAACACGAACGCCGTCCGGCGGGGGTCGGTGAGGATGCGGCGCGCCTCCTGAAAGCGGTCCCGGCGTTCCTCGAGCGCCCGCAGGAGAGGATCGTTATCGAGATCGGCCGCCTCGGACCCGGCCACGTTCTTCCACATCCGTGAGAGGGCGCCCACCTTCCGCCGGCGCTTGATGAGCCCGCCGATCCACGTCGTCATCAGCTCCGGCAGCGAGAGCAGCCGCAGCGTCTGGCCGGTGGGCGCCGTGTCGAACACGATCCGGTCGTAGGCCTCCCCTTCGTCGTCGAGGATCTGCGTGAAGCGGTCGAAGAGGGCCGACTCCACGGCCCCGGGAGAGACGCGCGCGATGTCGATCTGCCGGTAGACCTCGCCCAGGAGCCGCGGGGGCGCGGCCGACTCCACGCGCGACTTGACGGCCTCGATGTAGCGGTCCGCCTCCCGCTCCGGATCGACCTCCATGGCCCAGCACCCCTCGGCCACCTGCCGCGGCCGGTCCCCCAGCTTCGCCTGGAGCACGTCCCCGGTGGAGTGCGCCGGGTCCGTGGACACGAGGAGGGTTCGGCGCCCGCGCGAGGCCATGTCGAGCGCGGCCACGGCGGCCATGGTCGTCTTCCCCACCCCACCCTTGCCGCCGAAGAAGAGGACCGGCCGGTCCGGGAACGGCAGCGGAGCGCGCCCGGGCCCGGGCGACGCCCCGGACGGCGTCGCGTTCCGCCCGGAACCGTCGTCGTTCAGCAACAGCGGAAGCCGCCCTCCGGCCCGCGCTCCATCCCGACCCGCACATGCCACTCGTGAAACTCCTCGATAAGCGACGGATACAGCTCGAGCATGTAGAACTGGACGGGGTTGGGCACGCCGAGCAGGTCGGAGAAACCCATCAGCATGAACGCGTCGTGCTGCCGCAGGTACTCGCGGTGGATCGTCGCGCGATACGGGGCGATGTACAGCCCCTCGTAAATGTCGCGCGCCGCCCGAAGCCGACGCCGCCAGCGGCCCCCTCTCTTCACAGCCACGCCAGCGGCGCCCGATCGGGCACGAGTTGGCGAAGGAAGTCGTCGACCGGGAGACACCAGATGTCCCCCATCTTCAGACGCTCCCGACCCCGGTAGAGGACGGCCGCCTCCGCCTCCGGGTAGTCCTGCCGGAAGGTCCTCAGCGCCCGCAGATCCGCCGAGTCGACCCGGCCCGTGTTCTTCACTTCGAACGCATGCAATCCACTGTCTCCGTAGACAACGAAATCTACCTCGGACCCGCCTCGCGTCCGCCAGAACATGATGCGGGCGTCGAATCCGGAGTACGCCGACCACGCACGCAGATGTTGAGCGACGAGACCCTCCAGCGTCTGCCCGTCGATCTCCTCGGGCCGGTCGAGGGGTCCCCGGGGTCGCAGCGATCTGAAGACGCCCGCGTCGAACAGGTAGAATTTCTCCCGCGTCACAGTCGCGCGTTTGGCGCGCTTCCGAAACACGGGAAGACGGAACGAGAGGAGCAGGTCCTCGAGGATACCGATGTAGGAGGAGACGACCCGGCGCGGGACTTCGCATTCGCGGGCGACAGCCGCAGCGTTGAGTTGCGAGGCGTGCGAGAAGCTGACGGCTTCCAGAAACCGCGCGAACTGCCCGACGTTCCGCGTCAGGCCCTCTGCCGTGACTTCCTGCTCGAGATAGAGGCTCGCGTACGCGTCAAGGACACCCTCGGGGTCACCCGCATCGAGCACGAGGGGCAGGAGCCCGAGGGTCAGCGCCCGTTCCAGACTGAAATCGGGCAGTTCCGACGCCATGAAGGGATGCAGCGTCCGGTTCAGTGCGCGGCCACCCAGCAAGTCGACGCCTCCCCTGCGGAGCTTGCGGGCGCTCGATCCGGTAAGAGCGAAGCGCGGCGGCGACGGTTCCTCAAGGATGGCATGCACCACGGTCAGCAATTCCGGCGTGCGCTGGATTTCGTCGATGACGACGTTCGCGCTGCGGGGGGAGCCCGCGAGAGCTTCCCGAAGACGCTCGGGACGGGCGCTCAACCGGCGGTGCAGAGCGGGTTCGAGGAGATCCAGGTACAGCGCGTCCGGCAACTGTTCCCGCAGCCACGTGGACTTGCCGGTGCCGCGCGGACCGAACAGGAAGAAGCTCTGCCCCGGAATCTCGAAAAATCGACGTACAAGTTCCATTTTGCGTCGCAAATCGGAATTATCGATGCCGAAATGAAACGTGCGGAACGCCGCCCGTCAAGGCGGTGGGTGTAGCGTAGCCCCTGATTCAGGGCCCGAGCACGAGGATCGAATCTGGGGCTCAGCCTCCGGTACGGCCAAGCCGTTGGCGCGCTTCCCAGGCGCGGACGCGGGGGATGGCGGCGTCGAAGATGCGTTCGTAGTTGAGCCGTTCGACCTGGGCGCGGACCGCGGGATCGAGCCGTTCCCACAGCGGATCGTAGACCGTGTAGTTGGCGACGTAGCTCTCCCAGTCGGCGGGGGCCACGGCGTCGGTGCCGAACAGGAACCGCGTCGGGTGCCGGCCGATCATGGTCGCCCACGCATCGGCGCTCGCGTCGTCGTCCACGACGTACTTCGCCACTTCATCCCACGAGATGTCGAGCGCCACGTGGTCGTAGCGCGGGTCGGACAGCCAGCCCTCGAGCCACGCGACGTGCCCTTCCGAAGGCCCGACGAAGCGGCCCAGGCCGGTGTGGGCCCAGATGATCGTCGTCTCCGCGTGGCGGGCGAACAGGTCCAGCACCTCCTCCGTGTGATGCGGCGGGTCGCTCGATCGGACGTGGTCGATGTCGTTGTGGAAGATGACGACGAGGCCGATCTCCGCCGCCGTGGCCAGGATCCGGTCGAGGGCGGGATTGCGCAGGCTCGCCGCGTGCCCGGAGACCTTGGACGACACGAACTCCTTGTGGATGGTGAACTCGCCGATGCCGGCGAACACGCCGGGGAAGGTGAGCAGGACGCGCTCGATGTGGTCGGAGGCGTACATGTCCGTCGGGTTGAAGCCGGTGATCATGGGGTCGACGCGGCGGCGATCCTCCTCGGGCAGCGACAGGTATTCCTGCGCGATCACGGCGTCCACGAACGAGTAGTAGTACAGGTCGGCGTTCGTGCTCAGGTAGTAGTCGGGCGCGTGGTCGCCCGACAGGAAGTAGTCCCACTTCTGCTGCAGCGGGATCCCGAACATGGCCACGCGACCCACCCGCCCGGCGGTCATGTCCAGGAACTCGCGCGCCGTCGGACCCCGCTGGATGTAGTTCAGAAGGTGGAAGTGGGAGTCGTTGAAGCGCGCCGTTCCGGACGGCGGGCCGGCGGTCGTCGCCGGCACCGGAGCGCCGGTTTCGGCCGAAGACGCCTGGGCGGCGGACGGCGTCGCCGCGGCGGACGCGGGTGGAGATGCGTTGGGGGGCGCCATCGGAGCCGATGGGGTCGCCGGCGGACCGCGCCCCGTCGCGCAGGCGGCGAGGAGCGCCGCCGCCAGTACACCCACCGCGGGAGTCCGCGCGCGCGGCCTCACCACGCCACCGCGGCGCTGTTGTTACGGTTGTGGGACGCCGCCCGCAGTTCGCCCGTCTCCGGATCGCGCTGGATCGCGACCCACAACCCTTCGCCGCCGAAGCGGGCTTCCATCGGGTAGATCTCCTCGTACGCGTATCCCGTCCCGTCGAGGACTTCCCGGGGGAACTTCCCGCCCGGAACGCGGAACGTGAGGGCGCCGGTCGCCGGATCCGAGTTCGGCATGAAGAAGTCGGGCGTATCGATCGCCTCGTCCACGGTCATGCCGAACCGCATCACGTTCAGCAGCCCCTGGAAGGTCCGGTGGTGGAGGCCGGACCCCATCGACGCGAAGCCGAGCACGGGCCGCCCGTCGCGGAACAGGATCCCGGTCTGCGTGGGCGCCGGGAGCCGCGATCCCGGCTCGAGGCGGGCGATCTGCGCCTGCTGGAAGGACGCCGGATCGCCGATCGTGATCCCGTCCACGACGATGGCGGTCTTGCCCCACAGAACCGCGTTGATGCTGTGCGTGATCGCGGCGATGTTGCCCTCGCCGTCGATGGCCACGACGTCGTCGGAGTGGCCGGGGCCGCGAGGCGCCCAGTTGCCGAAGGGCAGGCCGGCCTGGATGACATTCCAGAGCCGGTCGGCGTGGTCCGGCGTGACGCGCGCGGCCGGCGTGAACTCGCCGCCGACGAGCGACGCGGCCAGTTCGGGCGGCAGGAAGTCGAGCAGCGAGGCGCGGGTCACGTCGAGCGCGGTCCGCAGGGCCTGCGGCGATTCCGTCCAGTGGCCCTCCGCCAGCAGCCCGGAAGCCGCCGCGAGCCGCTGCGCCTCGATCATCGCCACCCCGCCACTGTTCGGCGGAGGGTTCGTGTACAGCTCCCAGCCGTCCCCGAGGCCCGCCACGAGCGGCTCGTCCCAGATGACGTCGTAGGCCGCGAGGTCCTCGACCGTCATCCGGCCCCCGTCCGCCTGGATCGCGGCCGCCGCCTTCTCGGCCCACGGGCCGCCGTACATGTAGCCGGTCCCCTGCTCCGCCACCGCGCGCAGCGTCGCCGCCAGCGCGGGCTGGCGCAGCACGTCCCCCTCGACGTAGGGAGAGCCGTCCTCCTTCAGGAAGGTCGCCTTCGTCTCCGGAAGGCGGGCGAGGTCCGCGGCCCGCCCCTCCCAGTAGCCCTGCACCTTCTTCGAGATGGGAAAGCCCCGCTCGGCGACATGGATCGAGGGCTTGAAGATCTCCGCCCACGGCAGCCGTCCAAACCGTTCGTGCGCGGCCCCGACGCCCTTCATGAACCCGCCCACGAGCGCCGTGCGCCCGCTCACGTCGGTGCCGTAGATGCCGTCGGGAGACGAGAGATCGACCCCGCCGGGGATGTTCGCCGGATCGTCCTCTCCCAGCACCGTGTTCCACTCGGCGTTCATCGTATGGACCCGGTCCGTGCCCGCGTCGTAGTAGACGAGCGACAGGATGCCGAAGTAGCTGATCGGCGCGCCGGCGGTGAGCGCGACCTGCATGAGCGCGGTCGTCATCGCCGCGTCGATCGCGTTCCCGCCCTGCTGCAGCGCCTCCAGTCCGGCGCGCGCCGCGAGCCCGTTGTACGCGACGGTGACCGCGCCGTTTTCGCCCGTGGCGACGCCGGCTTCCGTCCGGTCCACGAGTTGCGCCTCCATGAACCGCTCGTAGTCGGCGGCCCAGCGCTCCGGCGACAGATCCGGCTGCGCCTCGCACGCCGCCAGGACGAGGAGAAGAGCCAGGCAGGCACGCGGGCGGCCACGCACGGATCGGCTCATTGATCGGCTCATTGGTCGGACGTCGCGGCGGGACGGAGCCACTGCTCCCACCATTCGAGTTGGACCCACATCCGGTGCACCATGCGCCACGGCGTCCATCCCCCGTGGTAGGAGTCGGGATAGCGCACGAACTTCGCCGGCACCTGCTGCTTCCGGAGCGCCACGTACATCTGCTCGGCCTCCTCGATCGGCACCCGGTGGTCCGATTCTCCGTGGACGAAGAGGGTCGGCGTCGACACGCCCTTCGCGTGGATGATGGGCGAGGAGCGCATCAGGTGCTCGAGCCCGCGCTCCTCCCACGGCGGCCCGAAGAATTCGCTTTCCTTCGTGCGGGGAATATCCGCCACGGCGTAGTCGCTGACCCAGTTGGAGATCGAAGCCCCGGCGACGGCGGCGGCGAAACGGTCGGTCTGCGTTATGACCCAGTTCGTGAGGAACCCCCCGTAGGAGTAGCCGGTGACGCCCATGCGCGCGGTGTCGATCTCGTAGCGTTCGAGCGCGTGGTCGACGCCCGCCATCACGTCGTCGTAGTCGTTGAAGCCCCAGCCGCCCCACGTCCCCCAGCGGAAGTCCTCGCCGTATCCCGTCGAGGCGCGCGGGTTCGTGAACAGCACCATGTAGCCCTGCGCCGCCAGGAGCTGCTGGTCGAACGAGAAGGTGTTGCCGTAGGCCCCGTGCGGTCCGCCGTGCATCTGCAGGACCAGCGGGAATCCGCCCTGCCCGGCGGCGTAGCCTCGTGCCGGGAGCATCCAGCCTTCGACCGCGGTCCCGTCGGGACTCCGGAACGAGAGGCGCTCCGGGCTGGACAGCGCGATCCCGGCGAGCAGGTCGCGATTCACCTCGCTCAGCCGCACCTCGCTGTCCATCCCGGCGTCCGCGTCGGCGCCCACATCCGCGATCCAGACATCGCCCGGTTCCGTCGGCGCGGTGGCCCGGAAGGCGACGCGGGAGAAATCCCCCGAGAAGGAGAAGTTCCCGAGCCGGCGGTCCCCCGTCGTCACCTGCTCGACCGCTCCCCCTCCCTCGGCGACGCGGAAGAGATGCGTGTTGCCGCGAATGCCCGCCGAGAAGTAGACGTGCCCGCCGTCCGCGCTCACGGTGGGACCGCCGGGGATGAGGTCCCAATCCGCGGTGAGGTTGCGGAGCCGCGTCCCGTTCGCCGCGTCGAACACGAAGAGGTCGTTGGGCGCCCCGCGGTCGCGGGCCTCGCGGATGATGATGTCCAGGCCCTCGTTGCCCCGAACGACGAGTCGCGCTCCGTCGGCGGACCAGGCCGGGGAGGAGTAGTTGTATCCGTCGTCGGTGAGCCGGCTCACCTCGCCGTCGAGGTCGACGACCCAGAGATCCGACCGCTCGTACGAGTGTTCATCGCGCTGGTGCGCGTCCGCGGTGAACGCGAGCCGCCGGCCATCGGGACTCCAGGCGAGCCCGGAGGCGTCGAAGCCGAGTTCCGTGAGCTGCCGCGCTTCTCCTCCCTCGGCCGGCAGCAGGTACACTTCGCGGGGAGGCGTCGCGTTCGGGTCGCGCGGGTCGGGGAGGTAGCCCCGCCGGTCGAAGCGGTAGTTCATCCAGTCGTACTCGCGGCCGTCGAACCTCTCCACGGTGCGGCGCTCGAAGTCGGACTCCCAGACGGGCTCCGGCGGAGGCGGAGGCGGCGTCGGCCGCGTGAACGCGATCCAGCGGCCGTCCGGGCTGAAGACGGGAGAGCCTCGCAGCCCCTCGAGCCGGAACGCCTCGCCGGCCGGCCGGTCCATGCGGAGGAACCACGTGCTCCCGGCGCCCGACCCGCCCGGCTCCGGCCGGTTCGACGTGAAGACGAGATAGCGGCCGTCCGGGCTCCAGCGGGGCGAGGAAGCGCTGAAGCTCGGGCTCGTCACCCGCGTGGCCTCCCCGGAACCGTCCGCGTCCACGAGCCGGATCTCGCTGTGGCGCCGGTTCTCCTCCTCGAGGACCGACGTCACGACGTAGGCGACGCGCGACCCATCGGGCGAGAGGGCCGGGCTCCCCGCGTTCTTCAGCCGGTAGTAGTCCGCCAGTTCGAGCGGCCGCCCCTCCTGCGCCACGAGTCCAGGCGCCGCGAGGAGCACGGTGAGGGGGATGGAGAGGATCGGTCGAGCGTTGCGAACGCGCATGGCGGCCTCCGAAACGGGCTTAGCGTCGTACTCGATAGGCGAGCAGAAGATTGCCGGGCATCTGGCTGAACAGGTCGTATCCCGAGTTGACGAGGATGTAGCCGCGCGCGACGACAGGTCCGGGTCCGTCGAGGGCGCCGCCCCGGCCCGGCACGCCGTTGACGGTCTCGAACTCGCGCGCCGTGTCGACATCCCACAGCAGCGAGCCGTCCTCCGTGGAGAAGGCGCGCAGGTGGCCGTCCAGGCTCCCGGCCAGCACCGCCCCCTCGATCGCGGTCGGGGCCGCAGAGAAGAAGGGCATGCAGCCGGCCCGGCCCTGGCACACGGACGGATCGGGGGGAGCGTGCCACAGGACTTCGCCGCCGGCGAGCTCCAGGGCGTAGACGCCGGGAGTGGGCGGGTCCTCGGCATTCATCTGCGTGGAGCCCCCCGACCGCGGGTCCGAGATGATGGCGAACGGGTTGTCGACGTTCGGCACGTAGGCCCGGCGTCCGTCGGACGTGAGGCCCCAGTGGATGCCGCCGAGCGAGCTTCCCTTCCCGACCCGCCGCGCCCACACGAGTTCGCCTTCCGAATCGGGGTCCAGCGCCCACACCATGCCGGACTTCTGCCCGGCGATCAGGAGCTGCGATCCGTCTTCGGCGGTGACGATGATCGGGGCCATGCCGAAGTCGTGATCCGGCCCCGTCGGCGCGGGGCAGTTCTGGAAGCGGGACGAGAGGCAGGACATGTTCCAGGCGTCGTCTTCCCGCCCCTGGAAGGTCCAGCGGGCCTCGCCCGTCTCCAGGTCGAGCGCGGTGATCGCGTCGCTCCCGCCCGTCGTCGGCCGCGTGTAGTTCTCGCCGGTGCCGATGTAGAGAAGGCCGCGATCGGCGTCGACCGTCGGGCTGGACCACACCGGCGCCCCGGAGGGCGCGAACAGGCGCGTGCCGACCTCGTTCTCGCCCGTGTGCCGCGGTTCCTCGGCCACGGTCCGGAACTCCCACAGCGGTTCGCCCGTCTCCGCCGAGAAGGCGGCGACGACTCCGCTGGACGTGCAGCACTCGTAGGTCGGGTCGCCGGCGCTGATGATCTCCATCGAAGAGAGCGGGACGAAGACGCGGTCCTCGTGGACGGCGACGCTCCCCGTGACGACGTGATCCGCGTGGGTCCCGGCCATGGCGCGCCAGTGGAGGGCGCCGGTCGTCGCGTCGATCGCGTACACGTTCGTCCGGTAATCCGCAAAGAAGGCGGACTGTCCGCCATCGGGACCGTCGCCGATCGCGATCGCGCCGCGCACGGCGGCATCGCCCGCGAACACCCAGTGAACGCAGCCGCTCTCCAGGTCGATGGAATACACCTCGCCGTACGCCGAGCCCACGATGATCCGGTCGTCGATCACGGCCGGCTTCGAGCGCACCTGGCTCACGTCCGGGAAACCGAAGGCCCAGGCGAGTTCGAGATTCGGCAGGTCGGCGGCCGTGAGTCCCGCGCGGGCCGCATCCGCGAAGCCCGTCTCGCCGCCGCCGCCGCCCCAGCCGGACCAGTGCACGACGCCTTCCTCGCTCGGCGCGCTCGCGCAGAAGGCGGAGGATGGGAGACGGGTTTCGACCAGGGGCTGGCCGGTGAGCCACTCGGCCACGGCGCGGCGCTCGTCCGCCGTGAGATCCTCGCCGTGCCGGCGCATGCGGCCTCCCTCCAGCGAACTGAGGACCGCCCGGGGCGTCATCGCGCCAAGCGTGGTGAGGCCGGGGGCGCGCACCGTGCGCTGGCCGGAATGACACTCCGCGCACGAGGCGGCATACACGCGCATCCCGGGGCTGTCGTCCATGGGGGGCGGATCAAGCAGCCCCCGCGCCCGCTCCTGGGCGACGGCCTGCCCGGCTCCGGCGATCAGGGCACTGCCGGCAAGTGCGGCGGGAAAAGCGGCGACAACGATGCGCATCAGGTCGTTTTCTCCGGAACGAGGTCGAGAGAACCCGTGGAACATAGGCCCTCACGTTCCGTCGCGGGACGCTGCGGCGCCAGCGGCTTGGGGCGAGTGCGGCGCTAGCGGCGGATGGGGCGCGCGGCCTCGACCACGCGGCGCACGATGAGATCGGCCACCGCGTCGGCCTGTCTCCCATCGTGGTCGCCGGTGCCGCGCCAGTGGGTCTGGGCCACGACGACGAGTTGCCGGTCCGGCACCACCCACACGAACTGGCCCCCGTAGCCCCACATCACGAAGGCGGACACGTCACCGCCGCCCCCCCGGCGGTCGCGCCACGTCTGATAGCCGTACCCCGCGTCCCGCAGGACGTAGCCGGTGTCGCCCACCTCGACGAGCCGGCCGATCTGTGCCTCCACCCAGGCCCGGGAGACGATCTGCCGGGCGCCGGACCGGCCGCCCTGCAGGAGGAGCTGACCGAGCTTCGCGGCGTCTCGCGCACGGAGCGCCAGCGCGGCGCCGCCCACGATCACGCTGTCCTGCATGACCGGCCAGCGCTTGTTGTCGATGCCGAGCGGGCCCAGCAACTCCCGCTCGGCGAACGCCAGCGCGCTCCCGTCGACCGCGTTCTCGACGATGACCGTCAGCAGGTGCGATCCGCCGGTGTTGTAGATGAACCGCCGGCCCGGAGGGGCGACGATGGGCAGGTCGAGGACGTAGCCGACGGGCCGGCCGGAACGTACCCACGGGCCGAAGTCCTCCTCGTCGGACCACTGCATGCCGCTCGTCATCGTGAGGAGGTCGCGCACGCGGATGCCGCCATGCTCGGACCTCCGCGCCGGGTGCGGCAGCCAATCCGTCATCGGATCGTCCGGATCGACGAGCCCGCGGTCCGAGGCGAGGCCGACGAGCAGCGCGGTGACCGTCTTCGTGACGGACCGCATGTCGAAGGCCGAATCCCGGCGCATGCCCCCGAAGTACGCCTCCTCGACGAGCCGCCCGTTCCGGACGGCCACGAGCGCCCGGATATTCGGCACGGCGCTTGGCGCGCCCGCGAACGCGCTTCCCAGCGACTCCGGATCGAATTCCTGCGCTTCGGGCGTCGACGCGGCCCACGCGCGCGACAGATCGACGGGCGCGGGCACCGGGTCGGGCCCGGTGCCGATGCCCTCGGGATCCACTGGCGTGGCCGGGTTGTCGCACGCCACCAGCGCCGCCGCGAAGCAGGCCGCGGTCAGGCGGGGAGCGCGCGCCCTCCGGCCTCGTCCTCGCAACACCCGCCGCCTATCCGCGGGGCTTTCGCCGGAAGGGCATCGAGAGCATCCCGCGCAGCGTCCCCCATTGCGAGCGCTCCACGTTCTCGAGCCCGAGACGGATGTCGCGCGGCTCGGACCGGAGCCGGAAGCTCCCGAACGCCCGGTCCCAGAAGGAGAAGATGCTCGAGTAATTCGAGTCGGTCTCCGGCTGGTAGTCCGAGTGGTGAACCCAGTGCATCCAGGGCGTCACGATGAGCCAGCGCAGGCGCCGGTCCACGCGGCCGGGCAACCGCACGTTGCTGTGGTGGAAGAGGATGATGGGGAGGAGGATCGCCTCGTAGACGAGGAGTTCCGCCACCGTCACGCCGAGCAGGGGAAGCACGGCGAGCCGGGCGATCGAGGAGAGCACGATCTCTCCCGTGTGGAAGCGGAGACCCGACGTGGCGTCCAGTTCGGCGTCCGAATGGTGGACCTGGTGGAAGCGCCACAGGAACGGGACCCGGTGATTCAGCCGGTGCCACAGGTACTGCCACGCATCGAAGATCACGACGGCGAGGCCGACCCTGGCCCACGCCGGGAGTTCGAGCAGGTGAAGCAGCCCGAAGCCCACTTCCCTTGCCCCTTCCGTCACGGCCAGCGTGGCCGCGGCGAAGATGACGGCCGCCACCGCCGCGTTCCCCACGCCGAGAGCGAGGTTCCGCGCTCCGTGTCCCGCCCGCGCGCTCCGGCCCTCGAACATCGGGAGGACGCCCTCGACCAGCCACAGAGTCGCCAGGGCGAGCGTCGCCCCGGCGGCCTTCAGCGTGCCTGGATCGTCGAACACGGCGAGCCCCCTACCTTTCGGGACCGATCCCCTCGGCCACGCTCACCTCGGCCGCCTCGAAGAATCCCAGCGGATACCGCTCCGGGCTGGTGACGTTCGTGACGTTCCCGCGGATCGTGGCAGGTGGGACGGAGAACGAGGGCCCCGATCCGATGCCGCTCTGCTCGAAGGTGGCGTAATAGTAGTCGTAGCCCCGGCGGGAGAGGGCGATCTGGCGGATCACGACGTGTGCCCCGGGCTCGATCACGACCTCGTTGAGGGGTTCGAAGCCGATGACGGGGCGGCCATCGTACAGGTCGTCCCTGCTCACCAGATTGAACTGGTTGCCCGCGCTGGGCGGGGGCTCGTTGACTCCGTCGATGAACTGCTCCCACAGATAGAAGTGCGGCCCCCCCGGGGGGTCCGTGTAGTCGATCGCGGCCCGGTAGCCCTCCTCATCGATGACGAGCGTCGCCTCCTCGTAGATGAAATAGAGAGAGTCGATCGGAGCCACCGGCAGGAGCGACGCCGAAGCGGCGTACCGATCTCCCTCATACTCGATGGAGAGCGCATACGTCTCACCGATCCGGGCGTGCAGGCCGTTCGTCACGTAGCGGCCCGGCTCCGGTTCCGCGAACGCGTAGGTGGCGCCCGTACCGTCCCTCACGGTAACGACGGCACCCGTGGCGGGGGGCGTACGCCGGTTGCTGAAGAAGGCGTCCGTCGTCCTGAGCCGGAGCGTCTGCATCCCGCTCGGCGCCTCCTTCACGAGTTCGATCCGCCCTTCCACGACGAGCAGCGGCTCCGGCGCGGGAATCTCCACATCCACGATCCGCTCGCAGGCTGCCGCGGAGAGGCAGCCGAGCAGGACCGCGAACCGGACGTCCGTCCTCCCGGCCATCAGAAATGGAACCTGTAGCTGATGCTCGGCACGATGCCGAACACGGCGGTCTCGACCGCCTCCGTCACGACGGGGGAATCCTCCCTCTGGCGGAATGCGAGCGCCTGCGCGTTGAAACGGTTGTAGATGTTGAACACGCCGAACCGGAGCTCCCCGCGTCCCAGCCGCTTCGTGGCCGAAAAGTCGAGCCGGTGATAGTCCGGGAGGCGCTCGGCGTTGCGAGACCCGAACGTACCCAGGATGACGCCGGCGAATTCGTAGCGCGCCGTGGGGAAGGTCGTGGGGAGACCCGTCGCGAAGATGAAGTTGGCGCCGACGCTCCACGTATCGCTGAGCTCGTACAGTCCCGTGAGCGCGAAATCGTGAGTCCGGTCGAAGGGCGCCGGATACCAGCTTCCCCCGTTGATGCCGGGATCCCGCCCGGTCAGCCCCGGCGTCCGCTGCTCGGTGCGCGCCAGCGTGTAGCTCGCCCACCCGCGCAGCCGGCCCTGCGTCTTCCTGAGCAGGAGTTCGAGGCCGTACCCGCGCCCCTCGCCGGGCAGCAACATCGTCTCGAGCTGCCGCGGCACCCAGAGATCGGCCCCGTCCACATAGTCGATGAGATGCTGGGCCCGCTTATAGTAGACTTCGCCGGAGACCGAGTACCGCGACCGTGACAGCGTCGTCACGTAGCCCAGCGCAACCTGGTCGGCGATATGCGGTTCCACCCACGGGCCGACGATGTCCCACAGGTCCAGGGGGGTGGGCGAGTTCGTGTTCGTGACGAGCCGCATGTACTGCCGCGTTCGCGAGTAGCTGGCTTTGAGCGACGAGGCGGACCCGACCCGCAGGCGCAGCCCGAGCCGCGGCTCGAGACCCCAGTACGAGGCGATGCTCTCCCCCGGCCCATAGCGCGTGCTGTCCGTCACGACGCCCGGATCGTAGCGGCCCAGTTCCGGGTGATAGACGACGGGCTCGTCGTTGAGGTAGTCGTAGACGGTGGCTTCGCCCTGCCGAATGAACGCCGTCGCGCGTAACCCGTAGCGAATCCCGAGAGGCCCCAGCTCCGTCTCGTGTTCGACGTACGCATCGGGCGCCAAGCCGTGACGCGCGTCGAGTTCCTGAGGGATGATCGCCGAGTTCTCGCCCTCGATGACGTCCGCGGGCCGCACGTTGTAGGTTCCGATCCCCACGCCGAACTGCAGTTCGTCGCCGGCACCCAGCGACCAGGATTCGTCCACGCTCAGGCTCAGGTGGCGGACCCTGGAGTCCAGCGACACCGCACGCGCGTTGAAGCCGCTCTGGATGTGGTAGTCGTAGTCGCTGAAGACCAGCGTCACGTGCGAGAAGACAGGGCCGAACCCCTGGTTCCAGCGCAGCGTCCCGGCCGCGTTTCCCCACCCCACCGACGCCACGTTGCCGACGCTCAGGCGGTCGCGCCCGAAGTATCCGGAAAGCATGACCTGGCCGGTCGCTCCGTAGCGGACGTTGGCCTTGGCGTTGAGGTCGTAGAAGTAGGCGACGCTCTCCCTCACCTCCGGGTCGCTGGCCAAGCCCAGAAAAAGGTCCGCATAGGTCCGGCGTCCGGCGACGAGCCACGAACCATCGCCGTCGAACATCGGCCCCTCGAGACTCAGCCGGCTCGACAGGAGTCCCACCGTGGCGGAGCCCTCGAACTCGCGCGAGTTTCCTTCACGCTGGTGGATCTCCATGACCGATGAGAGCCGCCCGCCGAAGCGCGCCGGGATACCGCCCTTGTAGAGCGTGACGTCGTCCACCGCGTCGGTGTTGAAGGTCGAGAAGAGCCCGAGAGCGTGGGCGGGGTTGAAGACCTCGGAATCATCGAGGAGAATCAGGTTCTCGTCGCCCGCACCCCCGCGGACGTTGATCGCCGTCGTCGCGTCGTTCGTCGTCGTGATTCCCGGATAGAGCGTCAACGTGCGCACGGGATCGGCTTCACCCAGCACGACAGGAAGCTGCGAGATGGTGGGGGCGTCGAACCGGATCACGCTCATTTCGACCGTACGGGGGTCGACATCCGGCGGCTCCTGTTCCGTCTCCACGGTGAGTTCGGCCAGGGACACGGGCCGCAGGGCGAGCGCGAAGTCGAGCGAGGCCGTCGCGTCGAGATCCACTACGCGGGTGGTCGTCTCGTAGCCGAGCTGCGACACGCGAACCGTATAGCGGCCCGGGACCAACTCGATGGAGTAGAACCCGAACCGGTTCGTCGAGATGGAGATGCCGGGCTCCACGATCTCGATCCGGGAGGTGCGCAGCACCTCGTCGCTCACGGCCGAGCGCACGTACCCGGAGAGGCGCACCGGCCCCTGCGCGTGCGCCTCTCCGGGATCAAGGGCCGCGAAGACGATGGCGGACAGGACCAGGAGCGTCGGGCCCGCTCGCGCCTTCAGGATGCTGGGATCGAACACGGAGCCAATATAACCCGGTCGTCCCGGTTCGGGCACGATCAGCGGGGGGGCGCCACCCCTACCGCGATACTCACTTCGGCCGCCCCGAAAAAACCGAACGCAAACCGGTGCGGCCGGTCCAGATTCACCACGTTCCCCCGGATGGTGGCGGGCGGGATGGAAAAGGGGTTCGCCGACCCGAGCGCGTTCTGCTCGAAGAGCGCGTAGTAGTAGTCGTAGCCCAGCCTCGAGAGCGCGATCTGCCGGATCTCCGCGTGTTCGCCGGACGCGATGGCGATCTCGTCGTTCGGCTGGAAGCCGATCACGTCCTGCCCGTCGTAGAGTTCGTCCCGGCTCACGAGGTTGATCGCGTTGCCGGGGTCCGGCGGGATCTCGTTCACGCCCTCGACGAGTTGTTCCCACAGGTAGTAGTTGGGGACGCCGGCCGGATCCGCGAAGTCGATCGCGGCCCGATAGCCTTCCTCCTCGATGAAGAGCGTCTCCTCCTCGAACACGAAGTACAGCGAATCGATCGGGGGCACTTCCCGCAGCAGAGCCGACGCCTCGTACACATCCCCGCCGTACTCGAGGAAGAGCGTGTACGTCTCGCCGAGGCGCGCGAAGAGGTGTTCCGTCCCGTACAGGCCCGGCTCGATCTCCGGGAAGGAGTAGGCGCGGCCGGCCCCGTCGACGACCGTGACGATGGCGCCCGTCGCGGGCGGGGTCGGCCGGCTGTCGAAGAAGCCCGCCGTCGTGGACAGCCGGATGCGCTGCCTGCCGCTCGGCGCACCCTTGATGCGTTCGATCCGCCCTTCCACGACAAGTCGCGGGACGGGGGCGGGAATGTCGACGTCCACCACCCGTTCGCAGCCCGCCGCCGCGAGGCAACCCGCCAACGCGAGCAGGCGGCCCGCCGTCGTCATGCAACCCCCCGTCCCTCCGCGCATCAGAAGTTCAACCGGTAGCTGATGCTCGGCACCAGGCCGAACACGGCGGTCTCCACCGCCTCGGTGACGGTGCGCGAGTCCCGGTTCTGGCGGAAGGCGATCGCCTGCGCGTTGAAGCGGTTGTACACGTTGAAGAGCCCGAACTGAAGTTCTCCCCGGCCCCACCTCCTGGTGGCCGACACGTCCAGACGATGATAGTCCGGAAGGCGCCTGGCGTTCCGCGGCCCGTACTCTCCCAGAATCAGCCCCGCGAACTCGTACCGCGCGACGGGGTACGTCGTCGGCAGCCCCGTGGCGAAGATGAAGTTCGCCCCCAGGCTCCAGTCCTCGCCGAATCTGTACAGTCCCGTCAGGGCGAAATCGTGCGTCCGGTCGTAGGGGGAGGGATACCAGTCTCCCCCGTTGACCCCGGGGTCCGCCGCCGTAAGCCCGGGCGTCCGCTGATCCGACCGCGCCAGCGTATAACTCGCCCATCCGGTGAGGCGCCCGCGGGTCTTTCTCAGGAGGAATTCCAGCCCGTATCCGCGGCCCTCCCCGGGGAGGAGAAGCGTTTCGAGACGCCGGCTGAAGTAGATGTCCGCCCCGTCCACGTAGTCGATCAGATGGCGCGCCCGCTTGTAGTAGACCTCGCCCGACAGCGCGTAGCGCCCCCCGGCGAGCGCGGTCACGTAGCCGAGCGCGAACTGGTCGGCGACGTGCGGCTTCACGTACGGCCCCACGGGATCCCACAGGTCGAGCGGCGTGGGGGAGTTCGTGTTCGTGACCAGCCGCAGGTACTGCCGCGTACGGGAGTAGCTCGCCTTGAGCGACGCGGCGTCGCCGAGCCCGAAGCGCAACCCGAGCCGTGGTTCGAGGCCGTAGTAGGAGACGATGGCCTCCCCGTTTCCGTACCGCGTGCTGTCCGCGATGGCGCCGGGTTCGTACCGGCCCAGCGCCGGACGATACACGACGGGCGCGTCGTTCTCGTAGTCGTAGACCGTCGCCTCGCCCCGGCGGATGAACCCGGCCGCCCTTAGCCCATAGCGGAGCCCCAGGCGGCCGATCTCCGTTTCGTGCTCGATGTACGCCTCGGGAGCGAGGCCCTTCCGCGACTCGAACTCCGTCGCGATGACCGCCGAGCCCTCGCCGGGGGCGATGTTCGCGGGCTGGATCTCGTAGCTCCGGAGCCCCAGCCCGAACTCCAGCCGGTCCGATGGACTCACATCCCACGACTCGTCGACGGTGACGCTGAAGTTGCGGATCCCCGCATCGAGCGAGGCGGCCTGGGCGTTGAAGCTGTTCTGTATGTGGTACTCGTAGTCGCTGTAGGTGATGGTCAGATGGGAGAAGACGGGGCCGAACACGTGGTTCCAGCGCAGCGTGCCCGTCGCGTTCCCCCATGCGGCGGAGGCCTGCGTCCCGATCCGCAGCCGGTCGCGTCCGAAGTAGCCGGAAAGCATGACCTGGCCGGTGGCGCCGTAGCGCACGTTCGCCTTGGCGTTGAGGTCGTAGAAGTAGGCGGTACTCTCCCGGATCGAGGGGTCGTCCGACAGGCCCAGGAAGAGGTCCGCGTAGGTGCGGCGGCCCGCGACGAGCCAGGATCCCCGCCCGTCGAACAGGGGCCCCTGCAGGTTCAGGCGGCTGGAGAGGAGACCGATCGTCCCCGCTCCCTCGAACTCGCGCGAGTTGCCCTCGCGCTGGTGGATCTCCAGCACGGATGAAAGCCGGCCGCCGTAGCGGGCCGGGATCCCGCCCTTGTAGAGGGTGACGTCCCCCACCGCATCCGAATTGAACGTCGAGAAGAGGCCGATGGCGTGGGCCGGATTGAACACCTCGGAGTCATCGAGACGAATCTGGTTTTCGTCGCCGGCGCCGCCGCGCACGTTGATCGCGGTCGTCGCGTCGTTGGCCGTGCTGATCCCGGGATAGAGGGTCAGCGTGCGGACCGGGTCCGCCTCGCCGAGGACGAGGGGGAGTTCGGAGAGGGATGGGACATCGAGCCGGACGACGCTCATGTCCAGGCTCGCCGGGTCGAGGTCGGGCGGTTCCCGGTCGGCGGTCACCGTGAGTTCCGACACGATGACCGGCCTGAGGGGGAGCGCGAAGTCCAGCGACGTCGTCTCCCGGAGATCCACCACCTCGGTCACGGTCTCGTAGCCGAGGCTCGTGACGCGGATCGAATACCGTCCGGGCGGCAGTTCCACCGAGTAGAACCCGAACCGGTTGGTCCCGACGATGAGACCCCGCTCCTCGATGTCGAGCCGGGCGGCCCGGATCACCTCGTCGTTCTCCGCCACTCGCACGTAGCCCGAGAGGCGCACCGGCTCCGGTTCCTGCGCTTGCGCCCCGCCGGCTCCCGCCACCGTGACAGCCCACGGCGCCAGGGCCAGGGTCGTCAGCGCCACTCTGCTCTGGAAGCGAATGTCGGTCTCCGTCTGAAGTGGCTTCCCGGGTGGTGGCCGGCCGGATCGTCCTCGGCGATCAGTCGGGAAGCGTGAGGACCTGGCCCGGGTAGATCCGGCTTCCGCTCAGGTTGTTCGCGGATCGGAGGCGGGTCACGGTCGTGGCGTGGCGACGGGCGATCCCCCAGAGGGAGTCGCCCGGCCTCACCCGGTACTGCTCCCCGCCGGCGACGTACTGCTGCTGCGCGCGCGTGATCCGCTCGACGTAGGCGGCGTACTGCTGCGGAAAGAGCGCCACATGGTAGTGCGGCGGGCGGCGTTCGAGGGACACCTCGAGCACCCCCGACCCCTCGAGCTGCAACAGCACGCGCTCGAGCCACCCGCGGCACTTCGGGTCCGGGCGGCGCAGATCGAGCGCCATGCCGGTGGGGTGGACGGAGCGGGGAGAGGCGTTTCGCGGCTGCCGGTTCTTCGGGCGCGTCAGACTCGTGACCACGAGCACCTCGCCGCAGGCACGCCGGTACTGCGGCGCCAGCCGGGAAATGAACAGCTCTACTTCCGGGCGCGCGTATGGGAAGGAGATATCATGAAGGTCGTAGTCCGCCCCTTCGGGCACGCGCACGAGATACCCGTTGTCGACGAAGCGCTGCAGCTGCGCCGGCGTCGCGATGTAGGTGAAGTCGTGCTCGCGGGCGACCCGGTTCTGGCGATCCAGCGAACTCGTGGATCCGCGCAGACTCTGCCCGGAGATCTCGCCGGGCACGGCCGCAGCCACGGCCAGGAAGACGGCCGAGGTCGCGAAGAAAAGATGCGAATTTCGAAGGGACCGCGCGCCGTTGCGCGGGAACACCGTCCAGGTTTTCACGATGCCTCCACCCCGCTGATCCACCCCACCCGAACTGCACCCGAACCTGAAACATAAGCAAACGGGGCTTCAACGTTCAACTTGTTCCTCAACTTGTTCCGAAGAAACTCTCGCGCCGGGCCAGCGCGCGGCGGATCGCATCGGGCTCGGCGCGGGCGAAGCGGATCGGCGTACCGGGGCGCGCCTGCGCGAACGCGTCGAGCGCGATCGGGTCCACGGAGCCGAGCTTCGCGTAGCCGCCGATCGTGGGCCGGTCGCGCATGAAAACGAGCGGCAGGCCGTCGCCGGTGACCTGAACGGTCCCGTCCACGAGTGGCGTCGAGTCGAGCACGCGCGGGCCCGACACCAGGGCGGGGCCGGCCAGCCGGCCCGCGGTTCTGTCGCTCGCCGGGTCGAGCGTCCATTCCGCTGCGAACACCTGCTCCCGGTCCGCCCTGGAGAACTCGGCCCACTCGTAGCCGGCGATCAGCGGCAGCGTGAGCGCGGCCGTCTCCGGCGGGACGAGTTCACGGGGCACGCGCCGCACCGGACAGGCGCGATCGGGTTCAGCCCAGCGGAGGGGTTCGCCCGCGCGCAGGGCCCGGCCGAGCAATCCCGGCCATCCGTCGCGCACCACGGCCGACGCGGAGCCGAACGCCGTGGGAACATCGAGTCCGCCGGGGAACGCGACGACGGCGCGCATGCCGGTCGCGCTGTAGCCGAGCCGGAGCACCTGGCCCGGCCGCGCCCGAACGGTGCGCCACGTGCCGGTTTCGACGCCGTCGAGCGTGGCGGCGCAGTCGGCCCCCGTCAGCGCCACGGCCGTCTCGACGGCGAAGCGCAGGGCGAAGCCGCCCAGGGTGATCTCGAGCGCGGCCGCCGCCGGATCGTTGCCGAGCAGCCGGTTGGCCCAAAGGTAGGCGCGCTGGTCCATGGCGCCCCCGGGAGCCAGCCCGGCGCGGCGGCCGGTCCGCCGGCCCAGATCCTGGATCGTGCAGAACGGCCCGGGGCGGTCCACGACGCCGTGCGGGCTCATCCGCCGGCGGCCTCGTACTCGTCCCGGTCGATCGCACGGAACTCGACCGAGCCGCCGGGTCGGAAGCGCGCGATCCGCTCGGCGGCATCGGCGAACAGCGCGGAGGGAACGCGGCCGATCAGGCGCCAGCCGCCCGGCCCGGCCGCCGGATAGATGCCGGTGCGCCGGTCCGCGAGCCCGACGGACCCCGCCTCGACCCTCGCGCGGGGCGTCGCGAGGCGCGGCAGCGCGATCCGCGCGTCCACGTCCCCCATGTACGCGAACCCCGGCGCGAACCCCGTCGCGAGGACGGCATACGTCGTACCGCTGTGCAGTCGCGCCACCTCCGCCACGCCCACGCCCGCGTGCGCCGCCACGTCCTCGAGGTCGGGAGCCAGATCCGGATCGTAGCACACCGGCAGCGACACGATGTCTCCTGCCCCTCCCACGTCTCCCGCGTCTCCCGCGTCGATGCGGGGCGTTTCCGCGAGGCACTGTTCAGCGCCGGCGGCCAGTCTGGACTCGACGGCCGCGGCGTTCCAACTGTGGGGCGAGCCCTCGACGAGCAGCCGGTTGAAGGCCGGAATCGTCGCGCGAAGGTCCGGCAGGGCGTCGCGCGCGAAGCGTTCGAGACGGAGGACGCGGGCAATTCCGTCCCGGTCGGGCGCCACCGGAAGCGTGACCAGGGCGCTCACCGGCCCCGGGAAGGTGATCACCGGCGATCTACTGCTTCCGCGGCACGAGTTCGCGGATGCGGCGGAGCACCGCCGTGGCGGAGGGGTTGTCGCCGTGCACGCAGAGCGTCTCGGCCGCCACGGGCAGCGGACCCGCGGGCGTCTCCACGAATCCGTCGAGGAGATTCGCCACGTGGCCGGCCACGGCCTCCGCATCCGAGAGGACGGCGCCGTCGATTCCCCGCGCCTGAAGGCGCCCGTCCGCCGCGTAGGCGCGATCCGCGAAGGCCTCGAACGCCAGCGTCAGCTCCGTGTGCTCCAGCATCGCCGCGTGCCGCGCGCGCTCCGGGGTCGCCTGCAGGACGAAAGCGAGCGACGGATCCAGGGCCGCCACGCCTTCCGCCAACCGCGTGAGAAGCCGGTCGTCCTGCATCATGGCGAGGTACAGCGCGCCGTGGGGCTTCACGTGCCGCAGCCGAACGCCCAGCGCCGACGCGACGCCCTGCAGCGCCCCGATCTGCGCCTGCATCTCGAGCACCAGCGAGTCGACCGGCCAGTCCAGCCGCAGTCGCCCGAAGTTCCGCCGGTCGGGATAGCCCGGATGCGCCCCCGCCTGTACGCCGTGCCCGGCCGCCAGCTCGAGCGTCCGAGCCATCGTATCGGGATCCCCGGCATGGCCGCCGCAGGCGATATTGGCCTGGTCGATCAGCGGCATCACCGCTTCATCGGCGCCCTTCTCCCAGGGCCCGTAGCTCTCTCCCATGTCGCAGTTGATCAGCATGCGGGAAGATACCCATGCCGGAAGGCCGCCCGCACCTGCTTCCCGCCACAACGCTGCCCATGGCGCGGCTCCGGACGCCGCAGGGGACGCCGCACGGGACGCCGCACGGCTGGCGGCGCGCCGTCCGCCAAGCGAGAATCCATGGTAGGCTGTTTTGCCAGGCTGTTTTGCCGCTGCGTGTATCAACGGGAGTCGGTGCAAGATGATGCGAATTCTCACCCGAACGCCGGCGATGGCGGTTCTATCCGCGCTCGGCCTCGGGCTCGCGGCCACGGAGGCGCGCGCGCAGGCGCAGGGCGAACATCTCGAGATCGCGAAACGCGTGCTGTCGAGCGTCCCTCTGTTCGACGGACACAACGACCTCCCCTGGGCCATTCGGAACGCGGACGCGCCCCGCGATGTCCGCGCCTACGACATCTCGCGCCCCACCCCGGGACACACCGATCTCGCCCGCCTGCGGGCCGGCGGCGTCGGAGCCCAGTTCTGGTCCGTCTACGTCCCCGCCTCGGTCATGCAGGACGGCGGCGGCGCGCGCATGCAGCTGGAGCAGATCGACATCGCGCTCCAGATCATCTCCGATCACCGCGAGGACCTGGGGCTCGCGCTCACCGCCGCGGATGTGATGGACCAGTTCCACCGCGGCAAGGTCGCCTCGATGCTCGGCATGGAGGGAGGCCACGCGATCGAGAACTCGCTCGGCGCCCTGCGGGCCTTCTACGCGCTCGGCGTCCGGTACATGACGCTCACGCACAGCGCCAACCTCCCCTGGGCCGACTCCTGCTGCGCGCTGCCCGAACTCGGCGGACTCTCCGCCTTCGGCAGGGAAGTCGTGCGCGAGATGAACTGGCTGGGCATGCTGGTCGACATCTCGCACGTGTCGCCGGGAAGCATGCACGACGCCCTCGACGTGACCGAGGCGCCGGTCATCTTCTCGCATTCCTCTGCCCGGGCGGTGACGGACCACCCGCGCAACGTGCCGGACGACGTGCTGCGGCGGCTGCCGGAGAACGGCGGCGTGGTCATGGTCACGTTCGTCGAATCTTTCGTGAACCAGGAAGTCGCCACCTACGTCGGCCCGCCGGATGGACGCCCACGCGCCACGATGGCCGATGTCGTGGCGCATATAGAGCACATCCGCGACGTCGCGGGCATCGACCACGTCGCGATCGGGGGCGACTTCGACGGGATCGACCGGGGGCCGGTCGGGCTGGAGGACGTGTCGACGTATCCCGCTCTGTTCGCCGAACTCTCCCGCCGCGGGTGGACCGAGTCCGAACTCCGGGCCCTCGCGGCCGACAACCTGCTTCGCGTCATGCGCGCCGCCGAAGCGACGGCGCGCCGGCTCCAGGCCGAACGCGACCCCTCGATGGCCACGATCGAAGAACTGGACGGGCTGGTGCCTTGAGGCCGCCGTCCCCAACCGAGAGGAAAGACCCATGAGAACCGCACTGCGCAGACGAACTTCGGCCGGACGGGCGCTTCCGCTTGGGGTGATCGCGGTCCTCTTCTCCGCGGCCTCCGTGGCCGCCCAGGATGTCGCGGGCATCGTCCTCGTGGAACCGTTCAAGGTGGGGACGTTCGCGATCCGGGATGTTCCGCGCGTCGGGCTCGTGCTGCGTGACGCCTTCGTCGTCGACATCGAGCTGGCGAACGAAGTGCTCGAGCGGAACCGCGCCTATCCGAGGGTGCCGGCGCCGACGGACATGCTCGACCTCATCGGCCGCTACGAGTACGGACTCCAGCGGCGCCTGTACGAGATCGTCAACGAGACGATCGCCTATCAGCGGCTCTCCGGCGCCACGCGCGCGGACTACGTCTACGATGTCGATGAGGTCCGGATCCTCCCGCCCATCATGTACCCGGGCAAGATCCTGAACGCGGCGAGCAACTTCTACAGCCGCGTCGCCGCGGACGCGCCCGAAGGAGAGAGAGAGGAAGCGGTCCGCCAGCGGCGTGAGAACCGGGGCGTGCCCTACCTCTACCTCAAGCCGTCGCGCGGCGCCGTGGTCGGGACCAGTGAGCGGATCGTGATTCCCCACGGCCGGAGCCAGACCGACTGGGAGGTGGAACTGGGCGTGGTCATGGGACGGGCGGCGAAATACGTCGCTTCCGAGGATGCCCAGGCGACCGTGTTCGGCTACACGGTGACGATCGACGTGTCCGACCGTGGCGGGCGTCCCCCCGGCGGCAACCCCACGCCGTCGGACTGGCTGGTCGAGAAGGGGCACGACACGTTCGCGCCGATGGGCCCGTGGATCGTCCCCAAGGAGTTCTACGGCGACCCGATGGAGATGCTGCGGCAGACGCTGGATGTGGGCGGCGAGCGCATGCAGGAGGCGACGGCGGGGGACATGATTCACTCGCTGTGGGAGTTGATCGAGTACGCCTCCTCGATCGTCACGCTCTTCCCCGGCGACGTGATCAACCTCGGCACCTCCGGCGGGGTCGGCATGGGCGAAGCGCGATTCCTTCAGCCGGGCGACGTCGTCACGGCGACGATCGACGGGATCGGCACGATCGAGCTTCCCGTCGTGGAGGGGCCGGAACCTCTCGGCGACATCGGCGTCCGGCTGCCGCCCCTGAGCACCTACCGGCGGGATCCGGGCTCATGAGGGCGCTCCTCGCGGCCGCGGCCCTGGCGTTCTCCGCTCCGCTCGCGGCCCAGGGGGGGCCGGAGATCGAGATCGCGGAACCCTTCAAGGTGGGAACGTTCGAGATCGGCGGCGCTCCGCGCGTCGCCCTCGTGCTGCGGGACGCGCTCATCGTCGACATCGAGGAGGCGAACCGGGACCTGGAGCGAAACCCCGCCTATCCGCCCGTCCCGCCGCCGGCCGACATGATCGACCTCATCGGCCGCTACGAGTACGGGATCCGACTCCGGCTGTACGAAATCGTCAACGACCTCGTGGCCCGGGGCGGGCTGTCCGGGAGCGGCCGGGCCGACTTCGTCCACAACCTCGAGGATGTGCGGGTCCTCCCGCCGATCATGTACCCCGGGAAGATCCTGAACGCGGCGGTCAACTTCTACAGCCACGTCAACGAGGCGGGCACCGAGGAGGAGCGGCGCGAAGCCCGCCGCCAGCGGCGTGAGAACCGCGGCGTGCCCTATCTCTTCCTCAAGCCGACGCGCGGCGCGGTGATCGGCGCCGACGACCGGATCGTGATCCCCTTCGGACGGGACCGCACCGACTGGGAGGTGGAACTCGGCGCCGTGATCGGACGCAGCGCCAAGTATGTCGACGCCCGCGACGCCGAGGACCACGTGTTCGGGTACACGGTGACGATCGACGTCTCCGACCGCGGCGGGCGCCCGCCCGGCGGCAACCCCATGACGTCGGACTGGTTCGTCGGGAAGGGTCACGACACGTTCGCGCCCATGGGTCCGTGGATCGTCCCCAGGGAGTTCTACGGCAACCCGATGGAGAAGCTTCGCCAGACGCTGGACGTCGGCGAGGAGCGCATGCAGGAGGCGACCGCTGGAGACATGATCCACACGCTGTGGGAACTGATCGAGTATGGGTCCTCGGTCGCGACGCTGTTCCCGGGGGATGTGATCAACAACGGCACCTCGGGCGGGGTCGGCATGGGCACCGCGGTTCGCGGGGAGACCCGGTTCCTGCAGCCCGGCGAGGTCGTCAGCGCCTCGATCGACGGCATCGGCACGCTGACGCTCGAGGTGGTGGCCGAGACGGAACCGCCCGGCGGCACCGGCGCCCGCCTCCCGCCCGTCCGCAGCTACCGGGGCAACCGCTAGCGTAGTCAGGACCGCGGCAACTCCGGCCCGAAGCGGCGGATGACGCCCAGACCCGCCCTGGGGTTGTGGATGTGCACGGCCCTCGTCGTCGGGAGCATGGTGGGCTCGGGCGTCTTTCTGCTGCCCGCCTCGCTCTCGCCGTACGGGGGGATCAGCATCCTCGGCTGGCTGGTGAGCGCGGCCGGGGCCATGTGTCTGGCGCTCGTGATGGCGCGGCTGGGCGCGTTGATTCCGAAGGTCGGCGGCCCCTACGCCTTCGCGCGCGAGGGCTTCGGCGACTTCATCGGATTCTGGGTCGCGTGGTCCTACTGGATCTCGCTGCTCACGGCCAATGCCGCCCTCGCCGTGGCGACCGTGAGCTATGCGACCGTCTTCTGGCCCCTGCTGGGTGCTTCTCCCGTCGCCGGAGGCGTGGCATCCCTCGTCGCCCTGTGGGGCCTGACATTCGTGAACGCCTGGGGCGTGCGCGCGGCGGGGCACGTGCAGCTCGTCACCACCGTGCTCAAGCTCCTGCCGCTGGCGGCGATCGGGACGATCGGCTTCCTCTACTTCCAGCCCGAGCACTTCCGGCCGTTCAACCCCGCCGGCGGCAGTCCCGTCACCGCCGTGACAGCGACGGTGACGCTCACGCTGTGGGCCTTCATGGGACTCGAGGCCGCGACCGTTCCCGCCGCCGACGTTCGGGATCCGGCGCGCACGATCCCGCGGGCCACGATCCTCGGCACCGTGATCGCGGCATTGGTCTTCATCATCAGCACTTCGGCCGTGATGGGGATCATCGCGCCGGCGGACCTCGCCGTCTCCACTGCGCCTTTCGCGGACGCGGCCGGATCGATCTGGGGGGAGGCCGGCCGGCTCGTGATCGGCGCGGGCGCCACGATCGCCTGTTTCGGCGCGCTCAACGGCTGGATCCTGCTCTCCGGCCAGCTCCCGCGGGCCGCCGCGCAGGACGGCCTCCTCCCCGCCGCCTTCGCGCGGCTCAGTCCGCGCGGCACGCCGTCCTTTGGACTCATCTTCGCGGCGGGCGTCGCGACGATCCTCATCGCGATGAACTACACGCGCGGCCTCGTCCAGGCCTTCACCTTTCTCATCCTGCTCTCCACGCTCGCGACGCTGCTCGCCTACGTGTTCGCGAGCACGACCGGGCTGCTCTTCGCCATACGCGAGCGCATCGCCGCGCAGGGTGCCTCGGGGACGGCGCAACTCCCCGACGCCGCAGCCCCCGTGCGGCGGCTGGTGGTGGCCGTCCTCGCCTTCGGGTTTTCGTTCTGGGCCATCGCGGGGGCGGGCCCCGAAATCGTGTTCTGGGGCTTCCTCCTCCTCGTGGCGGGCGTCCCGGTGTTCGTCGTGATGCGGGCCCGAGGCGGCGGTGGCGGCTGACTCCCGCTCAGTCGCCGGCGGCCGCGCGCTCGAGAATCCGGAGGAACTCGTCCAGCGCGGTGCGACCCTTGTCCCGCGCGTAGTAGCGGCGAACCTCGCGATAGCGGTCCGCCGGGTCCAGCTCCATCCCCTCCGTCATCACCCACTCCTGGATGGGGGCCGGCCGGGGGCCCCACCACCCACGCTCGCGGAACTGTTCATCGTAGACGATGAGGACCGGTATGGACCGGCTCGTCCCGTTCGTCAGGTGGGCGTCCATCAGATCCGGGTTCTCGTCCCGCAGGAGGAGGCGCAGTTCGATGTTCCCGGCGGCCTCCGCCAGGCGATCGAACACGGGGAGGGTGTTGATCGCGTCTCCGCACCAGTCCTCGGTGAGCGCGATGACGTGCCACCGGCCGGGGATGGCGCGGGCGCGTTGCCGGATCTCCTCGTCCACCGCCGCGCGCCGGGCCAGCGCGTGCCAGAGTTCGCGGTTCTTCTCGACCGTCTCCAGGTACTCGGAGAACGTCGAGGCGCTGCGGAAACGGTTTCGGTTCAAGCTCGGGAACCCTCGTGCTGCGGTCTGTGCCGTGGCGGCGTCGCGGGCAGCGAAGGTACGGGTGCCGCGGTAGCTTCAGCCAGATGAACGGGCGGCTGCGGACCGAAGCGGGATTCGGCGTCTCCAGCATGGTGGCGCCGCTGCGGCGCGTGGCGATGCGCCGTCCGGGGCGGGCGACGCTGGAGGCGGATCCGGCGCGCTGGCACTACGCGGGGCCGATCGCGCCCGACCGGCTGCTCGGCCAGTACGACGCGTTCGCGGCGTGCGTCGCGGCCTCCGGGACGGAGATCGAGTGGATCGAGGGTGCCGGGGACGACGGCCTCGCCGACGCGATGTTCCCGTTCGACCCCTCCTTCATGACCCCCGGCGGGGCGATCCTCCTGCGGCCCGGCAAGGCGTTGCGGCAGCCCGAAGTGGCCAGCCACGAGGCGCTCTACCGGCGTCTCGGCCTGCCCGTGATCGGCGCCATCGAGCCCCCCGGAATCGCGGAGGGCGGAGACCTGCTGTGGGTGGACGAACGCACGCTCGCAGCGGGGCGCGGCTTCCGCACCAACCAGGCGGGCATCGACCAGCTCCGGGCCCTGGTGGCCCCGCTCGGGATCGAAGTCCGCGCCTTCGATCTCCCGATGTGGAACGGAAGCGCCGCCTGTCTCCACCTCCTCTCGCTCGTCAGCCCGCTGGACCGGGATCTGGCGCTCTTCTATCCCCGGCTCTTCCCGGTCGCGCTTCACGCGTTGATGCGGGAGCGCGGCATCCGCTGCCTTGAAGCGGGGGATGAGGAATTCGCGGCCTCCGCCGGGATGAATCTCAACGTGCTCGCAACGGCCCCGCGCCGCTGCATCGCGCTGGATGGATTCCCGGAGACCGTCCGGCTGATGCGCGACGCGGGCTGCGACGTCACGTGCGTCGACGGCGACGCGCTTTGCCTCCCGTGCGAGGGCGGGCCGACGTGCCTCACGCTCCCCATCCTCCGCGACGACGCCCCCCCCACACCGGGAACGAACCCATGAATCGCACCCTGAAGCGCATCATCATCGGCATGCTCGTCGTCATCGCGGGCCTGTTCGCGGTCGTCTACGGCGTCGGGAGCGCCCTGCCCCAGGATCATGTCGCGGCCGTGAGGGCCGAGTTCTCCGCGTCGCCGGAGGAGATCTTCGCGACCATCGCGGACTACCGGGCCTACCCGGCGTGGCGTCCGTCCATCGAACGCGTCGAGGAACTCCCGGCCCGCGACGGCAACCCCGCCTGGGTGATGATCGAGGCCACCGGCCCGCTTCCCATGGAGTTGACGGAGAGCGAGCCCCCGACCCGGCTCGTGACGACGATCCTCTCCGAGGGCATGCCCTTCGGCGGCCGCTGGATCTACGAGATCGAACCCGCGGCGGGCGGAGCGACCGTGACGATCACCGAGGAGGGGGAGGTGTACAGCGCCGTCTTCCGCTTCGTGAGCCGCTACATCATGGGCCACCACGCTTCAGCGTCGCTCTTCCTCTCGGACCTGGGAACACACTTCGGCGAGAACGTGACCGTGGACATCGTCCGTTAGCCGATTCCGCCAGCCGACTCCGTCAGCCGGCGAAGAACTCCCGGATGCCGCTGAGGCACATCTGGCAGCCGATGGCGAGGAGGATCAGGCCCGAGAAACGCTCGAAGATCCTGACCGCGCGGCGGCTCAGGGCGTGCGAGAGGAAGCTGGCCGCGAGGAGCACGGCGAGCACGCCCGCGGACGCGACGAATACCGCAATGAGCGTGGCGACGGGGATCCCGATCAACGCGCCGGCCTCGTCGAGCGCCAGCGTGATCGCGGCGGTGATCGACGCCGGCCCGGCGATCAGCGGCATGACGAGCGGGACCCAGAGGTGGTCCTCCGTCTCGCCCGGATCCCGGCGTACGCCCGTGATCCCGAACCCGGCGCCGCGGAGCATCTCGAGCGCGGCGAGGATGACGACGAGGCCGCCGGCCGTCCGGAACGCGGCGAAGCTCACGTCGAAGAGGTCGAGGATGCGCGCGCCGGCCACCGTGGCAACGGTGAGCACGATGACAACCCCGATGGCAACCTTCACTGCCGCGCGCCGCAATTCCGCGCGCGAGAACCCGTCCGTCGCCGCGAAGAAGAAGGGCAGCTCGGCGAGTGGGTTCGTGAGCGCGATGAGCGCAATGGAGCCGTAGAGAATCTGGTCGATCACGGGGACACGATATTCCCGCCCGCCCGCCGGCGCGACCTCCGCCCCCGTGGCCGGAAACGCGCCCGCCCCGCATGTTGGCAGGGTTCCAGAACACCTGTCGTCCGGACTCCGGGGGAAGCCATGAAACGCCTCACCTTCGCGGCCGTCGCGCTCGCTCTTCTCGCACCGGCCGCCGCCGCGGCCCAGCAGGAGCGGTCCTACGATTACTTCGCTCCGCAGCGGGAGATGATCCAGCGCGGCGTCCAGGCCATCCTCCAGTGCAACGGCCTGTTCACGGGAGACCGGACGCTCGAGCAGGTCTTCGAGCAGGAACTCGCCTACCTGCGCGACCCGGTCGGGACGGCCGAGGGCGGCGACTACGTCGTCGACTGGGAGAGGAAGGCCGTCGCCATCGGCGAACCCGGCGCGACCCCGACCATGAGGGCGGCGTTCCGCGAGGGGATCGGGTGCGTGATCATGTCGCCGGAGCAGACCTTCGACGACATCGACGACCTGCCGATCCTGGCGACGCCCCGGCCGGACGGCGCTGCGGCGGGGGCGGCGTGGCCGGACGGCGACCTCGTCATGAGCCGTCCACTCCCGCGCGGCGTCGATCCGGTGGCGCTCGAGGCCGCGTCCGACTGGACGTTCGACCGCGAATCCCCGGAGCAGGTGACGCTCAGTCTCATCGTCCTCCACGACGGGGAGATCATCCACGAGCGTTACGCTCCCGGCATCGACATGTTCACGAAGACCCGCACCTGGTCGACCGCGAAGAGCATCGCCTCGACCCTGATCGGCATGCTCGTCGACGACGGCAAGCTGGCGCTCGACGAGCCCCTGCCCTTCGACTGGCTGCCCGAGAACGCGGGCTCCCCGGAGACCGATCCCCGGCGCGAGATCACCCTTCGTCACGTGCTCAACATGTCCAGCGGACTCTATCCCGTGGACAGTTGGGGCATGGAGTACGCGACCGGATCGGGCTTCTCGTACTGGGCCGGCGAGAGTTCGGTGCACGGCGCCCGCAACCGCTCGCTCATGCAGGAACCCGGGACGTTCTGGGACTACGAGAACTACGACACGCTGCTCGGCGTGTACGCGATGAAGCAGGTGATCGGCGACCCGCAGGCCTACCTCGAGTTCCCGCGGGAACGCCTCCTCGACAAGATCGGGATGCGGAACACGCTCCTCAGCACGGACCGGTTCGGCGACTTCATCATGAGCAGCCAGGTGTACACGACGGCCCGGGACCTGGCCCGCTTCGGACTCCTCTACGCGCAGAACGGGATGTGGAGGGACGAGCGCCTGATCTCCGAGGAGTGGATCGACTTCGTGCGGACGCCGGCCCCCGCCACCTCCGAGACCGGCAACTTCTACGGCGGCCAGTTCTGGCTCGTGCCCGACGACCGCACGGACGTGCCGAAGGACGCCTACTCCACCGCCGGAAACCGCGGTCAGTTCGTCGTCGTCGTGCCTTCACACGACGTCGTCATCGTCCGCCGCGGGCTCGACTACGGCCGGCAGGGCTTCGACCGCTGGGACATGACGCGCGAGGTCCTCAAGGCGTTCGAACCCGTGGCCACGAACCCCTGACGGGCTGCTAGACCCAGCGGCCGCCGTGGAGCTGGAGGACGAAGGGGTTGGTGTCGCGCTCCAGTGCCACGGTGGTCTCGAGGCCGTGACCCGGGTAGAGGCGGGTCTCGGGAGGTAGCGTCAGCACCTGCGTCCGGATGGACTCCATGAGGACGCCGTAGTCCCCGTTCGGGAGGTCCGTCCTCCCGATCGACCCGCGGAAGATCACATCCCCCACGATCGCCACGGGGTGCGACGTCGAGACGAACATCACGTGCCCCGGCGCGTGGCCAGGCGCAAACACGACTTCGAATTCCGAGCCGCCGAAGGCGATGTTCGTGCCGGGGACCAGGTCGATGTCGGGCGGCGGCGGCTCCACATACGGCACGCCGAACACGAGGGCCTGGTTCGCGATGTTGTCGTAGAGCGGGCGGTCCAGCGGGTGCAGGTAGATCGGCGCCCCCGTCTCCGCCTTCGCCTCCTTGAGGCCGTCGATGTGATCCAGGTGGGCGTGCGTGACGAGGAGCGCCGCGATGTCCAGGTCGCGGGCGCGCGCCTCGGCCAGCGCCTCGGGTGTCGCGGCGCCGGGGTCGACCAGCAGCCCCGTGCGGCCGTCCTCACAGACCACGAGCAGCGTGTTCTGCACGAACGGCCCGCCCGCAAAAGTCAGAATCTCGATCCTGCCCCCTCGATCTTGCCCCTCGGTCTTGTCCCTCGGTCCTGCCCCTCGGTCCTGCCCGCTTCCGGCCCTCGGAGCGGGTGAGGCGGAGTCTATCCGCGGCGCTGCGGGGCGGCAACGGAATTCCGCGGACCCGCAGGGATTTGCGCGCCACGAGACGCCCGGCGATGATGGCGCGATGAACCTCACCCTCCGCCGCGCGGACCTCGCGAGCATGCTGGAACTGGCCCTCCCGATCGTGACCGTCCAGGTCGGCATCATGATGATGGGCGTCGTGGACACGCTCATGGTCGGCCACCTGTCGGCGACCGATCTCGCCGCCGTCGGCCTGGGCAACATCTACTTCTTCCAGATCGCCGTGTTCGGGATGGGCGTGTTGATGTCCCTCGATCCCATCGTCGCGCAGGGCGTCGCGGCGGGCGACCATGAAGCCGCCGCCCGGGGGATTCAGCGGGCGCTCGTCCTCACCCTTTTTCTGACGGCGATCACCTCCCTGCTCTTCCTGCCCGCCGCACGCATCTTCGCCCTCCTGCGGCAACCCGCGGATGTCGTGCCGGTGGCCGGGGGATACGCGCTGGGGTCGATCCTCGGGATGCTCCCCTTCTACGCGTTCGTCGTACTCCGGCAGAGCCTGCAGGCGATGCACCGGGTGGCACCGATCGTGTGGACGATCGCGGGCGCGAACCTCCTCAACGCCTTCCTCAACTGGGTGCTGATCTACGGCAATCTCGGGGTGCCGCAGTTGGGGGCGGTGGGCTCGGCGTGGGGATCGAGCCTCGCGCGCTGGTGCATGGCGGCCGCGCTGCTCTGGCTGTCCTGGCCCTCCATGCGTCCCTATCTGGGCCGGTTCCGGCGCGAGGCGCTCGACCGGCGCGCGCTCGTGCGCATGGTGCGGCTCGGCACTCCGATCGGCTTCCAGCAGCAACTCGAGTTCGGCGCGTTCGCCGTGATCGGCGTCATGATGGGCTGGCTGGGCACCGAGCCGATGGCGGGGCACCAGATCGCGCTCAACCTCGCCGCGCTCACCTTCATGGTCCCGTTCGGGATCGCGGCCGCTTCCGCCGTCCGCGTCGGCCACGCGGTCGGACGTGAGGACATGGACGGAGCTCGCCGGGCCGCCGCCGCGGGGATCCAGCTCAGCGGCGTCTTCATGCTCGCGACCGCGGGCGCGTTTCTCGCCTTCCCGCGCTTCTGGGCCGGCCTCTACTCGCACGACCTCGCGGTCATCGCGATCGCCGCATCCCTGATCCCGATCGCCGGCGTCTTCCAGGTCGCCGACGGCCTCCAGACCGTCGCGGCCGGCGTGCTGCGCGGCGCCGGCAACACCTTCACACCCTTCCTCGTCAACGCCCTCGGCTTCTGGCTGCTCGGCGTGCCGGTGAGCTACTTGCTCGCCTTCCGCGCCGACTGGGGCCCGCGCGGCCTGTGGTGGGGCCTGGCCGCCGGACTCGCCGCGGTGGCCGTCCTCCTCTTCGCCCGCCTGCGGCAAGTCCTCGGCCGGGAGGTGCGCCGCGTGGCCATCGACGCGCCCTGATCTTTTCAGATGGACACAGCTTGATTTTCAATTGGTCGCGATCATACTTTCAATTAGTCATCGACAAATTTTCAATCGGTCAGGGATTTCGACGTTAGCGCGGGAGGACTGAAATTCTGTATCCTCGTTTCGTTGAAGACCGAATCGTGGAGGCACTCGCGGATACGCGAGTCGTGTTGCTATGCGGTCCCCGCCAATCCGGCAAAACCACGCTGGCGCAGCAGATCGCGCGCACGGAAATCCCTTTCTTCACACTCGACGACAGCATCACTCTCAATGCCGCCGCGACCGATCCGACCGGCTTCGTGCGTGGCCTCGACCGAGCCGTAATCGATGAGATCCAGCGCGTCCCGGAACTCCTGCTTGCGATCAAGACCGCCGTAGACACCGATCCTCGGCCGGGACGTTTCCTGCTCACCGGATCCGCGAACCTGATGACGCTGCCCCGCGTCGCGGATTCCCTCGCGGGTCGCATGGAGACCATTCGTCTCCTGCCCCTCGCTCAGGCGGAGCTTCGAGGAACCCGACCCGGATTCCTGGAGCGCGCATTCGCGGGCGACGCTCCTGTCGCCGCCAACCCCGTCGTGGGTGCCGATCTCCTGGATATCGTTCTCGCCGGAGGGTATCCCGAGGCGCTGACTCGCTCGACCTGGCGTCGTCGCCGCCGCTGGCACCTGAACTACGTCGACGCGATCCTGCAACGGGATGTCCGCGACGTCGCCCGCGTCGATCAACTGCAGTCCATGCCGAAACTCCTGCGCGTTCTGGCCGAACATTCCGGGCGACTCGTGAACTACTCTGGCTTCGGCTCGGCGCTGGGCATGAACCACGTCACCATCCGCAAGTACGTCGGCGTGCTCGAAGACCTGTTCCTCGTTCGGACGCTGCAGCCCTGGTATTCGAACGCCTTGAAGCGGCTCCTGAAGACCCCGAAGCTGCACTTCCTGGACTCGGGGCTGCTCGCGTCCTGGGGGCAGCAATCGCCGGAACTCCTCGGTCGGGATCGAACGCGTCTCGGGCCGTTGCTGGAGACTTTCGTTTTCGGCGAGCTCCTGAAGCTCGCCGGCTGGATCGACGATCCCTGCAGGTTCTCTCACTTCCGGGACAAGCAGGGCAACGAGGTCGATGTCGTCCTGGAAGATGGGCACGGCAGAGTGGTCGGGATCGAGGTCAAGGCATCCGCCACGGTCTCACGTCGCGATTTCGCCGGTCTTGAGCGCCTCAAGGCCGCCTGTGGCGATCGCTTCGCGCAGGGCCTGGTTCTTCACGACCACGACCACACGACCCCCTTCGGCCCCCGCCTGGCCGCCGCACCGATTTCGACACTCTGGTCCTGACGCCGCGGGCCGCTTCTCCTCGTCGTGCGGCGCCCTCTACAACGTGACCGTGGCGCCGTGTGTCCGATCTAATGGATGAAGGACGGACGACAGGCAGCGGGTGCCATGAGTACACGACGACGATTTCTGCGGCGGTTTCGACTTTTTCTTCTGGCGGCCCTTCCCGGCGCCCTCTGGGGCTTTGGGCCGGCGGCGCTCGGCGCGCAGGCGGCGCAGGCGGGCCATGTCCACTACCTGCGCTCGGTGCAGTACGACTTCGAAGTACCCGAGCGGTGGGCGGCCTTGCGCGACCGGATCGCGGCGCAGAGCACGGCCTCCATGGTCCTCCTCTTCGACGGATCCCGATCGATCATGACGCCGGATCCGGCCGAGGAGGAAGCGACGCCCCGACGCGGCCCCGGCGACTCGGACCGAATGGACCGCCGCGCGCTCGGGATGGCGCTGCGGCTCCGAATGGGATCGGCCTCGCGCACGGACCAGGAGGACCTGCTCCAGGCCTATGTGGACTTCGGGAGCGGCGCGGTCACGGAGACGCGCGAGTTCATGGGGCGCACGTTCCTGATCTCCGGAGACCGGCCCGCGTATGCGTGGAAGCTCGGCACCGAGCAGCGCGAGTTCCTCGGTTACATGGTGCAGCAGGCGACGACCGTCCACGACGGGGCGGAGATCGAAGCCTGGTTCACGCCTCAGATCCCGGTGCAGGCGGGCCCCGGCGAGTACGGCGGGCTTCCCGGCCTCATCCTCGTGCTCTCGATCGACGGCGGACACCTCCTCTACTCGGCGACCGAGGTGAATCTCGACGGTCTCGGCGACGTCACGATCACCCCGCCGACGGAGGGGGAAATGGTCACGCGCGAGGAGTACGAAGCCCTCGTGGCGGAGAAAATCGAAGAAATCCGGGCCACGCGCGGGGCCGGCAACCGGCGTCGTCCGTTCGACGGGGGGCTCCGATGAGGCGGCCCGCGCCGACCCTGGCGCTGCTGGCGGCCGGGTTGCTGGTCGCGGCGTTCTCGCCCCGGCCCGCCGAAGCCCAGGCCGAATACACGGTGAGCGGCGTGATCGCCGACACGGACGGCGCGGGGCTCAACGGCGCCATGGTCGTGGCGCTGGCGAAACCCGACTCGGTTCTCACCCGCTTCACGACCTCCAACGGCGACGGCGTCTTCGCCCTCGGAGATCTCGGACCCGGGGAATACATCCTGCAGGTCACCCTGCTCGGATACGGCACGGTGCGGCAGGACCTCTCCCTCACCGGCGAAGACGTGAACGTCGGCACGATCAACCTCGAGGTGATGGCGGTGGAGGTGGACCCGCTCGTCGTCACCCTCGACCACGTGCCCTTCCTGAACCGGCGGGACACGCTCGGCTACAACGCGCTCGCCTTCCGGACGCGGCCCAACGCCACGGTGGAGGACCTCCTGCGCCAGCTTCCGGGCATCGAGGTCGAGACCGACGGATCGATCACGGCGCAGGGCGAAGAGGTCGAGAACGTGCTCGTCGACGGGAGGGAGTTCTTCGGCGGCGACCCCACGATGGCGACCCAGAACCTGCCCGCCGAGGCCGTGGAGAAGGTGGAGGTGTACGACAAAGAATCGGACATGGCCGAGTTCACGGGCATCGCCGATGGCGAGGAAGAGCGGACGATCAACCTCGAGCTCAAGGAAGAGGCGCGGGCGGGCTACTTCGGCCGCACGTCGGGCGGACTCGGGGCGGACGTGGACAACGCGTCCGCGGCGCCGGGCTTCGGCGAGTCGGCGGCCGCGCGGCGGCTGGCCGGCGGCGAATCCGGGACGGTGGCGGGCGGGATTCCGTACGCCGGCGCCGTATCGATCAACCGCTTTTCGCCCACTACGCAGCTTGCCCTCCTCGGTAGCGCGAACAACGTGAACCAGGCCGGGTTCGGGTGGGGCGACGCGATGTCGTTCGGCGGACGGGATTTCGGCCGCGGCGGCGGAGGCGACGACGGGCTCACCGAGACCCGCATGCTGGCGTTCAACGTCAACCACGACTTCGGCGGGAACGACGACCACTGGATCCGGACGAGCTATCGCATCAGCACGCTCGACAACTTCCAGAACGAAACGCGACAGCAGGAGCAACTCCTCGGCACGAGCGCCTCATCGCTCGTCGACCGGGCCACGCGCACGGACACCGAAAACTCGTCGCACCGCGTCAACCTGAACTCCCAGTTCACGCTCGCCGAGGGCCACGAACTGCGGCTGCGCGGGAATCTGAACGCGCGCACCTCCCTCCTCGACCGCGTCGACTTCCAGGACACGCGCTCCGGCACCGGGCAGTTTCTCACGGCCGCGGCGACGAACTACGACGTGGACGGCGACGACCTGGGCGGCGATGCCCGTCTCACGTGGCGCAAGCGGCTCGACGACAGCGGGCGGAGCCTCTTCGCGGAGGCCCGGGTGAACCTCAGCGACTCCGACCGCCTGACGAACCTCGCGTCGTCCATCGAAGGCAACGTGGAGAACCCGAGGGCGCAGGCCGGCGACGTGCTGCAGGAACAGACGAATCTCGGACAGACGCTGACGCACTCCGTCCGCCTCTCGATGACCCAGCCCATGCCCTGGGAATCCATGCTCGAGGTCTACGGCGAGCGGAGCGCGACCGCCGAGGACGAGAACCAGTCGGTGTTCGACATCGGGCCGGACGGCCGCACGCTGAACCCCCTGCTCACCTCGGGGTTCGAGCGGACGTACAGCTACCTGCGCGGGGGCTTTCGCTTCAACCGCACGAGCGAGGCCGGGCGGTTCGTGCTCGGAATGCGCCTGCAGGGCTCGAACCTGGAGGGCACGATCCTCGACCGGAGCGAGGAGATCGCCAACGGGTACACGCACGTGCTGCCCAACGCCGAGTACCGGCTGCAGCTCGACGACATGCGCACCCTCCAGTTCCGGTATACGACATCGACGCGGGAACCGCGCATGACGGATCTCCAGCCTTTCGTCGACAACCGCGATCCGCTTCGGATCCGGATGGGGAACCCGGACCTGCAGCCCGAATACACGCACCGCCTGCGGACGGAATACCGTTTCTTCGACACCTTCAGCTTCGTCAACCTGTTCACGTGGGCGAACGTCAGCGTCACGACGAACGACATCGCCCAGTCCCGAACGGTGACCGAGCGCGGGCTCCAGACGATCTCGCCCGTCAACCTCGGGAATGCGTGGTCGGCGAACGGCGGCGCGAGTTTCGGGCGGCCGCTGCGCTGGATGGGCGGGCAGGTGGACCTGAACTACAACCTGGGCTACTTCAGCTCGAACGAGTTCGTGAACCAGGTGGAGAACCGGAGCCGGTCGCTGGAGCATACGTTCGGGGTCGAACTTGAGAACCGCGCCAAGGAGGACTACGACGTGCGCGGCGGCGCCAAGCTGACGCTCAGCGACGTCAGCTATTCCCTGAACGAGGAGTTGAACGAGGACTACGTCAACTCCACGCTGTACGGAAGCGCGGACTTCTACCTCGGGGCCTGGACGCTGGGTACGGAATTCCAGTGGCGGCTCTACGACCAGGATCTGTTCGGCCCGGGGCGGAACGTCGCGCTGTGGGAGGCTTCCCTGCAGCGGCGCATCCTCAATGACCAGGCCGAGATCCGACTGGTGGCGTTCGACCTTCTGGGCCAGAATCAGGGGGTCACTTACACGAATTCGCCCGGCTTCATCCAGGAGCGCCGGGTCGAGTCGCTCACGCAGTACGTGATGCTGAACTTCACCTGGTATCTCGGGAACCGCTCGATGGCCAGCGGGGGTGGCAGGAGTCGCGGCGGGGACCGCTTCCGCAAGTAGGCCGCCAGCACAGCACGGGGTTCGTCATGACCGAACCGACAGGCGGGCGGGTCGTCTCGCTCGACGCGTTCCGGGGCCTGACGATCGCGGCGATGATTCTCGTCAACAATCCCGGCAGTTGGAGCTACGTCTACGCGCCGCTCGCCCACGCCGAATGGCACGGGTGGACGCCCACCGATCTCATCTTCCCCTACTTCCTCTTCATCGTCGGGGTCGCGATCCCCTTCTCATTCTCGCGCCGCCTCGCCGAGGGGGCGGGCCGGGGCCGGCTGTTCCGGCACGTGGTCCGGCGGTCGCTCATCCTGATCGGGCTGGGATTCGCGATGCGGGCGATTCCCGACTTCGACCTGTTCGACATGCGCCTCTACGGCGTGCTGCAGCGGATCGGACTCGTGTACTGCGCGGCGGCCGCGCTCTACCTGTGGGGGTCCGCGCGCGTGCGGTGGGCCGCCGTAGGAATCCTCCTCCTCGGGTACTGGGCCCTCGTCGCGGGGGACCTGACGCCGGACGGGAATCTCGGGGCCCGCATCGACCGGTTCCTCATGGGAGACCGGCTGTGGCAGGGGACGTGGGACCCGGAGGGACTCCTCTCGACGCTCCCGGCCATCGGGACGTGTCTGCTGGGGATTTTCTGCGGCGAATGGCTGCGGTCGGACCGCTCCGGCGGCGAGATCTCGCGCGGCATGTGGGTCGTCGGCGCCTGGCTGGTCGTGCTGGGATTCCTGTGGGACGTGGTGTTCCCGATCAACAAGAACCTGTGGTCGAGTTCCTACGTGCTCTTCACGGCCGGTACGGCGCTCCTCCTGTTCGGCGCCATGTACTGGGCGATCGACGTGAAGCGGATGCGCGGGGCGTGGGTGACGCCGCTCGTCGTGTACGGGATGAACTCGATCGCCGTGTTCGTCGCCTCCGGCATGTTCGCCAAGATGCTGGTCCGGATCCGTGTGGGGGGCGACGGGGGCGTGCCGCTGAGCGCGTGGCTGTACGAGAACGCGTTCCGGTCATGGGCGGGCGACTACGGTGGCTCGCTCGCCATGGCATTGGCCCAGGTCACCTTCTGGCTGGGCGTGATGTGGCTCCTCCACCGCCGCCGCATCTACATCAGGATCTGACCCGCCCGGAAGGTAGAGCAGCCGGACACCCCGGCGACGGTCGCCGCTAGACCCCGGCCGCAGCCAGTTCCTGCAGCACGCGCTCGGGGCGCAGGGGGATGCGGCGCATGCGCACGCCCGTCGCGTCGTAGATCGCGTTCGCGACGGCGGCCGGGACGGTGCGGTGCGAGGGCTCGCCCGCTCCGTAGTGCGGCAGGTCCGGGCGGTCCGGGTTCGGGTCGCCGTTCACGATCGCGACATCGATCCGCTCGGGCGCGTCCCGATGCGTGAGGGTCGGGTGGGTGCGCCAGTCGACGCTCGTCACCATGTCTCCGTCGAACTGCACCTCCTCGAACAGAGTCCGGCTGATCCCGTGCAGGAGATTCCCCTGGATCGTGTTCTCGAGACCGTCGGGGTTGACCACGAGGCCGCAATCGTGCGCACAGACCATGCGCTTCACCCACACGCGCCCGCTCTCCCGGTCGACCTCGACTTCGGCGATCGTGGCGACGGCCGTCTGGATGCGGTACGCGTAGGAGATCCCGCGCCCGGTGAGGATGCGCCCGTTGCCCGGCGCGCGGGGCGAGGGCCGCGGTTCCCAGCCGTACGCCTCGGCCGCCGCCTCGACGACGGCGATCGAGCGGGCCCGGCGGAAGGTTGCGTCGTCCTCCGTCGTCCCGCCCAGGAGACGGAGGCGGAACTCGACCGGGTCCGCGCTCGCGGCCGCCGCCATTTCGTCGATGAACGACTCCCCGGCAAACGTCGTCTGCGGCCCGTTGGGGTCGCGGAGGTTGCCGGTGCGGAGCGGCGTCTCGAAGGCGAGCGGGAAGCGGACGGCCCGCGTCTCCTCCCGACGGTTCGGGATGTGGTACATCTCGTCCGGGCCCCGCCCCCCGCCGGGGGACGGGCGCTCGGGTCGGATCCCCATGAGCTGGGCGATGAGCACGGTGTCCGCCTGGTTGTACCCGACGTGCGCGTAGTTCGCGATCCGGGCCCGGTAGTCGAGCGCGATCACGTTGCCGGCGTCGTCCAGCCCCCCGCGCAGGTCGATGGCGAAGGCGGGGCCCTTCGTGTCCCACGCCGTCTCCTCGTGCCGCATCCACTGCACCCGGACGGGGCGGCCCAGCTCCCGCGCCAGGTACGCCGCCTCGAAACCCGCGTCGTCCGCCGCCGTGCGCCCGTAAAGTTGCGGGCCCTCCATCCAGATCACCCGCACCCGTTCCGGCGGCATGCCGAGGAACTCGGCGATTCCCGTGCGGTGGCTGTATGGCTTCATGTCGTTCGTGTAGATCGTCATCTGCCCGTCCGACGGATCGGCCACGGCGTGGGCGGGCCCGATCGCCGTGTGCCCCTGGAACGGGATGTCGTAGCCCGCTTCAACGACGGTCGCCGCGCCCGCGAGCGCCGCGTCGGGGTCCCCTTCCTCGCGGGGGCGGGAAGATGTTCCGTTCTCCGCTCCTACGGGGTTCGCGCCGCGCATGTAGTCGAAGAGATCCTCGGAGGACGGGAAGGGCGCCGTCTCCGGCTTCTCCCACTCGAGGACGAGGTTCTCCGCCGCCCGGATCGCCTGTTCCTCCCGCTCGCAGATGACCGCGACGTAGTTTCCCTCGCGGACGAGACGGATGAAGCCCGGGATGTCGCGCACGGAGGACTCATCGATGGAGACGAGCCGCGCGCCGGCGAAGGGCGGCCGCACGTTCCGCGCGTGGACCATGCCGGGGAGCCGCACGTCGACCGCCCACTCGAGCGACCCGTCGACCTTCCCGGGGATGTCGTACCGCGGGAGGGACTGGCCCACGATCTTCAGTTCCTGGACCGGCTTTATGGGTGCGAGGCCGGTGGTCTCGTTGACGTTCCGTCCGGTGAGGGCGACGTCGAAGCGCCGACCGCCGATCAGCTCGCCGTAGGTCGCCGAGCGGGCGGGGTCGGCGGCGACGGAGATGACGCCTGCGCTGACGGCGAGTTCGTCGGCGGGCACCTCGAAGCGCTCCGAGGCCAGCTCCAGCAGGACCCGCCGCGCTTCGGCCGCGACCCGCCGCGCCGGCAACGCGTCCCGTTCGATGGCGTCCGAGCCGCCCGATCCGCCCTGATCGACCGTCATGTCCGTGCGGCCCATGACGAGCGTGGCCCGGTCGTAGGCAAGGTCGAGTTCGTCGCACATCATCTGCCGCATGGCGGTCCCGGTCCCCTGCCCGCCGTCCGTCTTGCCGACGTAGAAGGTGGCCGTGCCGTCCTCGTGCACGACGAGCCACGAGTCGAGCTGGAGATAGTCCGGATCCGGATACAGGTTCGGATACGGGTTCGCCTCGCCGGGGTCGCCGGAGCCGTTCCGGCCGAGCCCCGCCACGCCGATGCCGCCCGCCCCGCTGAAGCCCACACTGCTGAAACCGAGGACGAAGAGCCCCGAAGTCTTCAGAAAGTCACGGCGGGACGTGCCGCCGTCCCACCGGGCGAGCGCGTCGTCGAGTCTTGCGGACAACTCCGCCGGGCGCCTCACCGGTCCACCTCCCCGCCGGCCTCATCCGCGCCGTCGGCCGCACCGGCCCCATTCGCCGGGTCGGCCCCGCCGTCGCCGTTCGCCATCGCCTCCGCGGCGCGTTTCACGGCGGACTGGACTCGGTAGTACGTCATGCAGCGGCAGAGGGCGCCGTTCATCCCCTGCCGGATCTCCTCGTCGCTCGGGTCCGGATTGCGGTCGAGGAGCGCCTTCGCCGTGAGGATCTGGCCGTTCTGGCAGTACCCGCACTGCGGCACCTGCTCGTCGATCCACGCCTGCTGGACGGGATCGAGTTCGCCGCCGGCCGACAGCCCCTCGAGCGTGGTGATCTCGCCCTCGGCGCGGGACACCGGCCGCATGCACGAGCGGATCGCGCGGCCGTCCATGAGCACCGTACACGTCCCGCACTGGCCGAGGCCGCAGCCGAACCGGGGGCCGCGGAGGCCGAGATCGTTCCGGAGGACGTAGAGCAGCGGCGTCGAGGGTTCGACATCGAGCGAGTGGGTCTCGCCGTTCACTCGGAGCGTGATCACGGTGCGACGCATTCGAAGCTGTCCTCCTGCTTCGGGTCTCCGGTGCCGTTGTAGGCGGCGTAGGCGGGCCACGGGCACACAGGCCGCTGCATCTCGACGCCGGACTCACCGAACTTCGTCGCGACGAGCCGCTCGGGGGCTTCGTCCTCCTCGACCCACGACTGGATGGCGGCGATCCAGTCGACGAAGTCCGGGCCCGGCCCGCCGGCGCAGTGCAGGACGCCCGGCAGCATGAACAGCCGCGTGTAGTCGTTCGCCTCCTCGTCGCCCGCGGCCACGCCCTCGTAGTAGGCGATGGTCCCGCTGGCGGGGATCGCGGAATCCGACCAGCCGGTCCACAGGATCAGCTTGCCGCCCGCCGTCTTGAACGCGCCCAGATCCGTGTCCGTCGCGTTGAGGATCGAGCGGGCGCGGCGCGTGTCTTCCTCCCACGCGAAGTAGTCGCTGAAGTCGTACGTGGAGTAGTCGAACTCCGGGTCGTCGAAGATGATGTACTTGTACATCTGGGTGCCGAAGGCGTAGTGGAGGTTGGGTCCGCCCGGCCCCAACTGCATCTCCCGCCCCGTGACCCACAGCCTCCAACCGCCCTGGTCCGTCTCACCCCCGAACGGGAAGCCCGGATAGATATGTCGATCCCCCGCGCGGGCACCGCCGTACACCACTTCCGCGGCGGCCCGCTGCTCGTCGGTCAGTCCCTCGATGGAAGCGATGTCGACGTCGCACGCCATCGGGTTCGTCATGAACCCGTCCTCCACGCCGTCGTTTCCGTCGCACGCCTCGAGGATCGCGGCTTCAAGGATGGCCGCGGCCTCGTCCGTGATGACCGGCGTCGCGAGGTCGTTCGGATCGGGATACAGCGCCTGCTGGGTCTGGAGGAAGAAGGCGCCGAGGCCGGGCCAGTCGTAGGCCGGCGCCCCGGACACGATGCCGTCGAAGTCGTCCGGGTAGCGCTGCGACGACATCATAGCCTGGCCGCCGCCGCGCGAGCAGCCGATGAAGTACGAGTACTCGATGTCGCGGCCGTAGAAGAGGCGGACGATGGTCTTCGCGGTCTCCGCCGTCACGTGCACCGCGCGGTGGCCGAAGTTCACTTCGCGGTCGGGCCGGTTCAGCGCCCAGCTCGCATCGATGCCGGGGCCCTGGTGTCCCGTGTCCGTGCCCACCGTGGCGAACCCGCGGCTCAGGACCGAGACCGGCCCCGCGAACTGGAGCGCCTGGTTCTGAACGCTCCCCACAAACCCGCCGCCGCCGCCCATGAGGAAACGGCCGTTCCAGTCGTCGGCCAGCGGGAGGAGGAGTTCGAAGTGGATCTCCTCGTCGATCGTCCCGCGCACTCGGCAGTGCGCGGGGTCGGTCGCGCCGGCTTCGACCGCCGCCACCTCATCGAGGACGAAGCCGCTCCACGACATGGCGGTCAGCTCGTCGCACGCGAGGGCGGGGACGAGGTCGACCGCGGGGGCGGGGACGAGGTCGACCGCGGGGGCGGGGACGAGGTCGACCGCGGGGGCGGGGGCGAAGGCAGTCAGGGTCAGGACGGCGGCGGACGAAACCGCGAGGCGGCGCGTCGGAGTCATGTGTCTTCCCCGGGTCGGAGTGTCCCGCGACTGGCGCCTCCGAGCGCGACCCGCGCGGGTCAGGGCTCGGAGGCGCTACCGAGCAGAGTTACGGTGCCGTCGGGGACGCCGGGCCGCAACGGTCTCCGGCCCCGGGATCGCGGATCAGCGCTGCTTGTCGCGCAAGTGCAGCCGGACGTTACTGGCCTCCATGTGGGTCCGGAGCATTTGCTCCGCCTCCTCGTGCGTGATCTCGCCCGCCTCGACAGCCGTGTGGAGCCGGCGAACCTCCATGGCCAACTCGGTGACCATCTCCTCCCACGCGGATTGCAGGCGCTCCGTCACGGTTCCCAGCCGCAACCACAGATCCCTGGGGACCTCCTCATTCGTGAATTCGCCCGGTCGCAGCCGCTCCCCGAGCCTCTCGCGCGTGGCTTCGATGTCACGCTTGAGGCGTTCGATGCGCTCGACCGTGCTGCGGATGCGCGATTCGGCTGCCGAGTCGAGGTCGACCGCCTGGAAGGTTCCGTCTTCGTCCACATCCACGTACCCGACACCTGTCACCGGATCGACCACCCAGTTCCCCGAGGGGAGCAGGTAGGTTCCATCTTCGTCCACGTACCCGATCCCAGCTTCCAGACCGACGCCCGCCTCCGGGCCGACGGTCTCCGAGGAAATGACTCCCTCCGAGCTGGTGACTCCTTCCAGGCGCGAGGCGCGCTCGGGCTCGGCGGGGCCCTGCGGGATCGGGGTGTCGCAGGCCAGGGCGAACAGGGCCAACCCGGCCGCGGCGGTGAGGATGGAAGCCCGGATTCGGGGCTTCTTCGTGGCGGACCTGATCATCATGAGTCTCCTTTCGATTACCGATTGGCCGCCGCGAATCAGGGCCGGCGCCGGATTTGGGGTACGCCGGGATCCGGCGGCGACCGCCAGGAGCAGGCGCGCGTAGCTCCGGGCGGGTGTGCCTTGGGCCAGCACGCGGCGGTCGCAATCCCCTTCCACGGCGAGCCGGAGCCTGGCAAGCGACCACCAGACGGCCGGATTCCAGGGCGAGAGCGCCGCGAGCAGGAGTCCCGCCGCCAGGAGCACGGGATCGCGCGCCCTCATGTGCTCCCGTTCGTGCAGTACGACCATCTCGAGTTCCTTCTCGCCGAGGCCGAAGGCCCAGGATGGAAGGACGATCCGGGACCGGATCAGCCCCACAACGGCTGGCCCGAACCTCTCCGAGCGCAGCACTTTCTCGCCGCAGACGTCCCGGAGTTCCCACGTCGCGCGCAACCGCCGCAGGCGGAGGCAGAGCAGGACGAAGAGGATGAGGACAACGACGGAACCCGCGATCCAGAGGGCTCCGAGAGGATCGTCCATCCCAACTTTGGCGAGAAGGCTCGGGCTTTCCTCGGGGAGCTGCGGAGCCGGTGTTCCGAGCTCATACAGGGTTCGAACGGGAAGGGCGAAGGGTCCGGGACCGTCCGCGGTTGCCGCGGCCGGAAGGAATCGGGGAAGAAACGGCGCCAGCGCGCCAACGCCGACGGCGCCGAGCCAGATCCACCGGGTCGGCTGCCGGTGGGCCCGCAGACCCCGATCGACGAACCACGCGGCGGCGCCCACGAGGGTCGCGACGATCAGTCCGTAGGTCATCGTGGCCAGAGTCATGGCTCGTCCTCCTCCAGTTCGTCGAGGATCCGCCGCATGCGCTCCAGTTCCTCCGCCGAGACCTCCCGGCCCGAGATGAGCTGGGCGAGGACGAGTTCCGCCGACCCGCCGAAGATCTTGTCCCGGATCCGGGCCAGGGCCGTTTCTCCGGCCGTCTCGGAGGCGACGAGGGGGAAGTACCGGTACGCGCGACCCTCCGCCTCGTGCCGGACGGCGCCCTTCTTCTCCAGGATCTGGAGGATCTTGAGCACGGTCGTGTAGCCGACCTCGTCCTCGAGCGCGTCCATGACCTCGCTCACGGAGCCGGACCCGCGGCGCCACAGGACGCTCATGATGTCCAGCTCCCGGTCGCTGAATGTCGGGTCCCTCAAGGCTTCACCTCCTCCTGGCAGCGCCCTGGCAGCGTCTCCGCTCGAAACATGTACGAACATCTTCGTACGAAAGGATACGTGGTTCCGCCTGCCCTGTCAACGAAGACCTTCGTAAGAGGAGGAACCGCCGGCGTCAGTCGTCGGAGGCCGTGAGCCAGCCCTCCCGCTCGAAGGCGGGCGACGGGTAGGTGTAGAACCCCTTCCCCGACTTCACGCCCAGTTCCCCGCGCTCGACCATGCGGTCGAGGAAACCGGGCGGCTTGTCGGACGGGTCTCCGGAGGCGTTGTAGTACACGTTCTCGATGTCGCGCACGACATCGAGTCCGACCACGTCCATGAGTCCGCACGGCCCCACCGGCGTGCCCCAGTCGAGCATCCACGCCCGGTCGATCTCTTCGGCGCTCAGGTAGCCGCCGGCGATCAGGTGGAGAGACTCCTTCTTGATAGCGCGCCAGATCCGGTTCGTCGGATAGCCCTGGATCTCGCGGCGGGCGACGATCGGCACGAGGCCGAGCCCGCGCAGGAACCGCTTCGCCGCATCGATCGTCGCGGGGTCGGTGCCTGGGTGTCCCATGACCTCGACCTTGATGTCCTCCGGCGGGCCGAAGTTCATGTTCGTGAAGCGCCTGGGACGGCCCGTCGACTCCGCTAGCCACGACCCCGGCAGCGAGGAGGTGTTGGAGGCGATGAACGCCTCCGGCGGCGCCGCCGCGCCGATCCGCCCGAGGACCACGCGTTTCAGTTCAACGTCCTCGTGGACCGTCTCGATGACCCAGTCCGCCTCGCGCACGCAGTCCTCGAGATCCCGGCACGCCTCCACGGGCCCATGTGTCGCGCCGGCTCCGTGCCCGTCCCCTTCGTCCGCGGTCTTGAGCAGCGCGCCCACGGCAACCAGCGCCCCGTCCAGCGCCTCCTCCGAGATATCGTGCAGCCGCGCGCGCACCCCCCGCACCGCGCAGCCGTAGGCGATCCGCCGTCCCATCGTTCCCGCGCCGATGATGGCTACCACCTCTGCGACGCGCTCCGTGCCGGACATGGCATCCTCTTGTGAATCGGTGTGAGATGGCCAAGGCTCCCGAGGGCCGGGAACAACCTCCCGAGACGATAACAGCCGTCACAGCCTTCCGAGGAGCAGATGACCACAACCTGGAACTACGGCGACCCCTACGCCTACATGGACAGGGTCGCCGGCGGCATGCCCCCCGTCATCATCTGTCTGGCCGCGAACGGTGGTATCCAGGGCAAAGAATATAACGACGCTCTCCCGGAGACGTCCGAGGAGCTGGCCGAATCCGTCGGCAGGGCGTACGACGCGGGCGCTTCGATGGTGCACATCCACGCCCGGAATCCGGAGACGCTGTGGAAGGGGGCGACGACGCGGCAGGTGTGGCTGGACGCGAACCGCCGGCTGCGCGAGCGCTGCCCCGGGATCATCATCAACAACACGACGGGCGGCGATCTGTGGATGAACGATGAACAGCGCCTGGCCTGTCTCGACGCCAACCCCGAAGTCGCCTCGCTGAACCTCGCCCCGGACATGGGGAAGTTCAGCCTCAAGCCGCGCGGGGAGGAGTTCACGCACCCGCGCCCCGCGATCGACTACGACGACTGCGTGCCGTTCTCGTACAGGCAGATCGCGCACTTCGCCGCGGAGATGAAGAAGCGGAGCATCAAGCCGGAACTCGAGACGTACCATCCCGGGTGCGGGTGGGTGATCCGCGACCTGATCGCCCAGGGCCTCATCGAGCCGCCGTACTGGGTGCAGACGGTGATGGGCTACCAGACGTCGAGTTGGCCCACGGTGGACAACGTCGTGAACATGGTGCGCGAGTTCCCGGAAGGGTCGGTGTGGCTCTGTTCCGGCATCGGGCCGCACCAGTTGCCCATGACGACGCTGGCCACGCTCATGGGGGGCCACGTCCGGGTGGGGCTGGAGGACAACATCTACTACCGCCGCGGAGAGAAGGTGCGGAGCAACCGGCAACTCGTGGAACGGGCCGTGCGAATCGCGCACGAACTGAACCGCGAGGTCGCCACGCCCGCCCAGGCGCGCGAGATGCTCGGCCTTTCGCCGACCCCGTCGCAGTACAGCTGAGCCCCATGACCGCGCCCGCCGTTGAGCCGATGACCCCGAACCCCGGCGGCGAGCGGGAAGTGCTGGGGAGGGGGATCCGGCTTCGATCCCTCTTCTCGCTCGCCTTCGGCACGATCATCGGCGTGGGCTGGATCACCGTCATGGGGGCGTGGCTGAGCGGCGCCGGGGTGATGGGGGCCATCATCGCGTTCGCGATCGGCGGCCTCGGCATGCTGGCGATCGGCCTCTGCTACGCGGAGATGGCCGCGGCCTATCCGGTCACGGGGGGCGAGGTCGCGTACGTGTTCGAGGCGTGGGGCGCGCGGTGGAGCTTCGCCTGCGCCTGGTTCCTCGGCTTCATCTACATCTTCACGACCTCCTTCGAGGCGATCTCCGTCGAGTGGGTGGTGTCCGCGCTCGTCCCGGGGTTCGGCGGTCCGGTGATCTACACGCTGCTGGGGCAGGAGGTGCGGTTGTGGAGCCTCGTCCTCGGGCTTGCCGTGATGGCCGCGATCGCGATCATCAACTACCGGGGCGGTAAGACGGCCGCCTGGTTCCAGGATCTGATGACGGGCGGACTCATCCTCCTGACGGCGATCTTCGTCGTCGCGGGGGTGGCGGGAGGGAGCGCCGCCAATCTCGAACCCCTGTTCACGGGGACGACCCCGGGCGCCGCCGTGGCCGGGGTGGCCGTCGTGCTCGCGACCGCCGGGTTCTGGTACGCGGGGTTCGATACGATCCCGCAGGCGATGGAAGAGGTGGAGGCGGGCGCCCGGCTGCGGCTCCTCCCCCGCGTGATCGGCGCCTCGATCGTCTTCGCGCTCGCCTTCTACTGTCTCGTGATCCTCGCGACGGCGATGAGCCTCCCGCGTCCGCAGCTGCTCGCGTCCGAACTCCCGGCCGCCGCGGCGATCGAAGCGGCCTTCGCGTCTCCGATCCTCGGGCGCGTCGTCCTGTTCGCGGGGCTGTGCGGACTCATCACGACGTGGAACGCGCTCTTCTTCGCGGCCACGCGGATCGTGTTCGCGATGGCGCGGGCGCACATGATCCCACACCGCCTCGCGAAGGTGCATGACCGACACGGCTCACCATCGGCCGCCGTGATCTTCGTCGCCGTGATGGGAGCGGTGGGGGCGCTGTTCGGGCGCAACGCGATCCTGGTGATCGTCGGCGCGGCGTCGATCTCGGCCGGGGTGGTGTTCCTCGTCGTCGTAGTCGGGGTTCTCCGGCTGCGCAGGACACGACCCGATCAGCCGCGCCCGTACACCGTGCCCGGAGGCCGGGGATTCCTGTACCTCAGCGCGCTCCTCGCGCTGCTGCTGGCGGGGGTCGCCGCGTGGGAGCCCTTCCGGGCCGCGGGGGGGCGCATCCCCGCCGAGTGGATTGTGCTCGTCGCCTGGTCCGCGCTGGGCTTCGCCTTCTACCGGGCCGCCGCCCCCCTGCGCAGAACGGTCAGCGAGGAAAGGTTGCGGTGGCTGATCCTGAGCGAGGGGAATCCGGAGGACGAGCCATGAACACGAGTCGACGCAGCTTCCTCCGCCGGTCCGCGGGCGCGCTGGCGCTGGCGCCGATCGTGCCCGTGGGGCGGCTCGCCCTGTCGGTCGACCCGGTTTCGCGCCCCGCCGGTCGGGGTCGCCCTCAGGAAGCCTGGGTGGCGCGGGCGCGCGCCGAGATCCCCGCCTCGACGGAGAGCCTGTACTTCCAGACGGGCGGCATCGGCCCGGCTCCCGAGGCGGTCATCGACCACATCCAGGAGCGGCTCGCCTTCCAGAACCGGAGTCCGGCCGAGCCCCGCATCTCGGACGAGATGGCCCGCATCGAGCCCGACCTGCGGGCGCAACTGGCGCGCGTGTTCGGCGCCGAAACCGAAGAGGTCGCGCTCACGCACAGCACCTCCGAGGGGATCGCCATCGTCGCCTGGAGCCTGAACTGGGAGGCGGGCGACGAGGTCGTGATCTCCAACACGGAACATCCCGCCAACGTCATCCCGTGGTACGTCCTGCGGGACCGGTTCGGAATCGTGATCCGCGAGATCGACCTGAGTCCCGGCACCGGGCTCATCGACGAGGTTCGCGGCCAGCTCTCGGACCGCACGCGGATGGTGAGTATCAGCCACGTATCGCGGAACAACGGACGGACGCTGCGGGCGGACGAGTCCGCCGAACTGGGCGACCTCCTGCGCGCCCGCGGCGTGCGCTACCACCTCGACGGCGCGCAGGGCCCCGGCTGCGTCGCGACCGACTTCCGCGCCCTCGGCTGCGACGGCTATTCGACGTGCGGCCACAAGTGGCTGCTCGGCCCCAAGGGTACGGGCGCGCTCTTCGTGCGCCGGGAGATGCTCGATGACGTGCAACTCAGCTGGGCCGGTTCGCACAGCCATGCGACGATGGACTACGAGGGCGCCTACACGCTGCTCCCCAGCGCCGCCCGCTACGAGTTCGGCACCCGCGCGCTCGCGGACTTCGCCGGCTTCGCCCACGCGGTCGACTGGATGGAGGACATCGGCCTGGCGAGGATCGAGGAGCGAATCCAGTGGCTCGTCGACCACGCGACCGAAGCCGTGGACGCCACCGAGGGACTGGGCGTGTCATCCCCCCGGGCGCGCCCGGACCGCTCGGGCGTGTTCGTCGTTCGACTCCCGGAGGGATGCGACGCCACGCAGTTATACAGCGATCTGCGCGAAGACGAGGGGATCCTCGGCTCTCCGGTCCGGCACGAGCGCGACTTCCGCCTGTCGATCCACTTCTTCAACACCCGCGACGAGATCGACGCCGCGATAGCGGCGATTGCGGACCGCTGTGCCTGAGCGGTGCCGCGGGCGCAGCTCACCGGACGTGGGACCTACACCACCCGTCTCGGGAGTCGGGGGTTCATGAACTGGATGATGCCGAGGAAGCCGCGGCCCGTCCGTTCGGCGACGGTGTGGGGGAGCACGGACGGATGGTCGGGGCCGATGAGGGTGGCGACATCGCCGACCTCGACCGTCTTCTCCGGACCGATGTCGAGGATGGTGTGCGCGGAGTTGACCCCTCCCGCAACCGGGTAGAGACGGCCGTTGATCAACACCTCGCAGGTCCCGTTCGCTTCGGACGGATAGCCGTCGGTGCGGCCGATCGGCAGCAGCGCCACCCACGTCGCACGGTCGGCGGTGAAGGTGTGGTAGAAGCCCGCGCCGTCGCCCGGCTCGAGGCGTTCGACGCGCACGACGCGCGCGTTCAGGCGGAACACGGGCTTGAGGTCGGCCATTTCACTGGCACCCTCGCCGCCGGGGTGGTTGCCGAACAGCGCGTTCCCGGGCCGCACCATGTCGTAGTGCGCCTCGGGCAGGTGGAACAGCTCGAACGAGGGTGAAGCGTGGAGGGTGCCGAGCGGAAGGTTCTTCCCGCGGGCCCACGCGAGGAGTTCCTCGAAGCGGGCGAGCTGCTCCCGGTCGAAGTCGAGGTCGTGCGTGAACATGGTGTAGGTGCCGTTCACGTCGACGTGTTCGCTTTGCACGAGTTCCTCGATCCACCCGCGCGCGCGGGTGTACGGCATCCCCTCCCGGTTCATCCCCGTATCGATGAAGAGTTGGACGGGCACGGGACGGCCGAGTCGCCTGGACACGCTCCGCAGCCGCACGGGCGCATCATCCAGCCACACGGACGGGAGCACGTCGTGCCTCGCCAGTTCCTCGATCTCGTCCTCGGGTCCCTCGGCCATGACGACGATGGGCTTGGTCACCCCCGCCTCCCGCATGGCGAGGGCTTCCTCGGCGCGTACGGAGGCGATGCCGCCCACCTCGGGCAGCCCGGCGAGGAGCGGGCCGACCGCACGGTCGCCCAGGCCGTAGGCGTTGTTCTTCACGACCGCGAGGATGGGGCGTCCGCTCGCCAGCCGCGCGGCCTCGCGAACGTTGTGTGTCCAGGCGGCGCGGTCGAGTTCGATCCACGGATCGAAGCGCTCGGGAGTCCAGGTGCGGTCGGCGGTGCCGGCGGCGGACAGCAGGCCGGCGCCCGTACCGCGCACCCCCGCGGCGGTCGCGCAGCCGGAGGTCGCGGCGAGGCCGAGGGCGGCCCCGGTCAGGTGGAGAAAGCGGCGGCGCGGGAGAGGCGATGACCGGCGATCCATGGGGCCCTCCGGGCTCAGCGGGCGGTGGATTGACAGCGCAAATGTACGCTTAACGTCCCGCCGCAAAACCCCTGACAGCCCCTGCTAGGCCCGCAGCGTGGGCACGTCGTAGAGCGGAATGCGCGAATCGCGCGTGACCAGGATGAGCCCTTCGGCCCGCGCTTGAGCGATGAGCATTCGGTCGAACGGATCGCGGTGGTGCGGCGGCAGGGTCGCGGCTCGCTCGGCCTGGTCGAACGTCAGCGGCAGGTGTGCGAACTGCTTTTCGTCTACCACGGCCGCCAGGTTGTCCGGTGCGACAAGTCGACCCTTGGCCTTCTTGATCGCGATCTCCCACCCGGAGACCGCGCTCACGAACACCTCGCTTTCAGGGTCCGCGATCGCCTTCCGGGCCGACTCGGCGATCCGACGAAAGTCGGACACCCACCAGAGAAACGCGTGTGTGTCGAGCAGCAGCCGCATCGTCAGTCGGCGTCCGGGAAGATCCTGGAGTTTTCGAACGCCGCAATGATCTCTTCGTCCTCGTCGTCGAAGTCCGGACCGATCACGATCTGGCCCTCGAGGCCGCCCGGCTGTCGGGGTTCAACGGGTTCCCGGTACGGCATCAGGCGCACCCACGGTTGTCCCGAGTTGCAGATCACGACCTCTTCCCCTTCTCGGGCCAGCCTGGCCAGACGGGAAAGCTGTGACTTCGCTTCGTGCATGTTCACCCTCATGCGGCACGTCCTCTCCTCGCCCACTTGCGCAGAATCTAGCTAGACTAAGTCTAGCTATGACACTTCGGACCGGCAACGGGGAGAGGGGATGGCATGCCGAATGTGTTTGCCATTTCTTGCCAAACGCTCTACGCTTTGGACATGAGTACCATGAACATCTCGCTCCCCGCTCCTCTGAAGTCGTTTGTCGACGAGCAGGTCGTCGGTCGCGGTTACGGCAGTTGCAGCGCGTACATCCGTGAACTGATCCGCCGAGATCAGGATCGGCAGCACCTTCGAAATCTGCTGTTGGAGGGCGGTGAGTCCGATCCCGCTGTCACCGCCGATACGACGTACTTCGACGCGCTACGCGCCCGGATTCGCAGACACGCAACGGAGTGACGCCGGCTTCCGTGGTCCTGAGGGCGGCTGCCCGGCAGGACGTGGATCAGGCGACCGCTCACTACCTGGAGGAAGTCGGATCGCAGGTCGCGCTTGGCTTCATTGACGCGCTCCAGGAAGCCTTCCGGCACATCGCCGACAACCCGCGCTCGGGTTCACCCCGGCACGGTCACGAGGTGAACTTGCCCGGATTGCGCTCGTGGCCGCTCAAGGGCTACCCCCACGTTGTCTTCTACATGACAGGCCACGATCAGATCGATGTCTGGCGCGTTTTGCACAGCCGGCGCGACATCCCGGAATGGCTGCGAAGATCCTGACCAGAGTCCCCGCGTATGTGTGGACGATCCTGGCGCTGGTGGCGGGTCTGGCCGCGGGCGGGGTCTTCCCGGGGCCGCTCGCGCCGGTGGCCGATGCCACGGCGACGCTCATCGCCTGGGTGGTCGCGGTCGTACCGCTGCTCATTCTGGCGGCCCTCAGTCCGGCCATCGCGACGCTGGTGCGCCGCGGGCTCGCCGGACGCTTCGCGGGCGCGGTCGTCCTGTGGTACGTCTTCACGTCGACCGTCGCCGGGCTCATCGCCGTCGTGACCTCCGCCACGATCTTCCGCATCCCGCTGGCAACGGGGGACCGTGGGGTGTGGACCGAAGCCGCCGCCATGCTGCGGAGCCTCGGAGATGGCGGTGCCTCGTGGCCGCTGCTCGCGATCCTCGCCGGAGTTCTGCTCGGAGCCTTCGGCGCCCGGCACGATCCGACCTACCGCGTGCTCCGGCGAACCGCCGACTCGATCGAGCAGGCGGGCGGCAGGCTGGCCTACGTCATGCTCCCGCTCATCCTCGCCTTCGGCGTCACCCTGGGCGTGCGCTTCGGCGCGAGCCTGGGGCTCTCCCACTATCTGACGATGGCCGCCTATACCGGCGCGCTCGTCCTGGTCTGGTGGACGTTCTACACGTTCGTGCTCGTGCGGAGAGTGGGACACCGGCCCGTGGGGCCCGTTCTGAGGGACTACTATGCGCCCACCGCGGTCTTCGCCGCGGGCACGTGCTCGTCGCTGGCCACGCTCCCCGTCAACCTCGCCAACGCGAAGAAGGTCGGCGTCCGTGACGAGGTGGCGGACTTCGTCCTCCCGTTCGGCGCCGTCGCGAACCTGGACGCGAGCGCGCTGGCCTACGTCGCGTACGGGCCTTTCGTCGTCACCCATGTGTTCGGCCTGGAACTCAGTTGGATGATGATGCTCGCCGCCTGGCCCGCCGTCGTCCTGTTCACGATCGCCGCTCCCGGGCTCCCGGCCGGCATGGGGACGGCGCTGTGGAGCGCGACGCTGTTCGCGAGCATGCTGGGGCTCGAGGGCCAGGCGCAGGGCGAGTTCATCGCGAGTTGGATCGCGCTCTCCGGCGGCATCCCGGACATGTTGCGCACCGCGACGAACACGACCGGAGACGGCTACACCGCGATCATCTTCGACGGTCGATTCGACGAGTTCTTCGCGAGGGACCGTGGCTGAGGCGGGCGTGGATCTCTCGCCCGGAGCGCGGCGTCTCGTGCAGGTCAACGGCCGCGTCCAGCCGGGCGAAGCCGTCGTGATCGTGACCGACCCGACGATGCGGCGGTACGCGGATGCCGTGGCAGCGGCCGCCCGCGAGGCCGGGGCCGCCGTGACCGAGTGCATCATCCCGATGCGAGACCAGGACGGGCAGGAGCCACCCCCGCCGGTCGCCCGCGCCATGGCCGAGGCGGCCGTGATCTTCTCCCCCGTGCGCATCTCGATCACCCACACGCGGGCGATGCGGACCGCCATGGAAGCCGGCGCGCGCGTCTGCATGATGACGGCCTACACCGACGCGATCATGACCAGCCCCGCTCTGCTCGAGACGGACTTCGAGGCGCAGGCCGATGTCTGCCGGCGCTTGGGTGCGGCGTTCACCGAGGGGGAGTCGGTTCACCTCACGTCCCCGCGGGGCACCGATCTCCGCTTCGGGATCGAGGGCCGCGTCACGAACATCCTGACGAACGTTCCAGAACCCGGAGAACTGGCTCCTGTCCCCGACATCGAGGTCAATGTCGTGCCGGTGACGGGTTCGGCCGAGGGCACGCTCATCTTTGACGCCTCGGTCCCCTACCTCGGTATCGGCATCCTGGAGGAACCCATCGTCTGCTCCGTGCGCGGCGGCGCCATCGTGGAAATGGCCGGCGGACCTCAGGCCGACTTCCTGCGCGAGCACCTGAACTCCTTCGGGAACCCCCACTGCTTCAACGTCGCCGAACTGGGCGTCGGCTTGAACCCGAACGCCCGCCTCACCGGAGAAATGCTCGAGGACGAGGGCGTCATGGGCACGATCCACATCGGCATCGGCACCAGCCACACCCTCGGAGGCGAGATCGTGGCCCCGACCCACTACGACCTGCTCATGTGGGAGCCGACGATCGCCGTCGACGGCCGCGTCGTGCAGCGCGACAAGCAGGTTCTGGTATGAGACGAGGTGCGGAGATCCTGGTGCGGACCTGCGCCAACGTACGGCCCGCCGAGGACGTGGTCATCGTCACGGATCCGGAACGGCTGTCGATCGCCCGGGCCGTAGCCGACGCGGCGCTTGAGGCCGGAGCCACGCCGAGCATCGTGACGCCGCCCGAGCGGGCGATCGACAACGAGGAGCCGGGACCGGCCGTGGCCGCGGCGCTCTCCGCCGCGGACGTGGCCTTCCTGCCCGTGACGCTGGCGCTGGCCCACACCCGCGCGGTGCGCGAGGCCATAGGCGCCGGAGCCCGAGTGCTCTCCATGACCGCGTTCACCGAGCGGATGATGCGCGAGGGCGGGCTGTTCACGGACTTTCGGGCACGCAAACCGCTGTGCGACGCCATCGCGGCGAAACTCACCGCGGGCGAGCGCCTGAGGGTGACGAACCCCGCCGGCACCGACCTCGCCATGAGCCTCGCGGACGTGACCGGCAACAGCCACGCCTGCCTGCTGGACGGCCGCGGCTTCACCGCCGTCCCCAACATCGAGGCGAACTGCGCCCCCGCGCAGGGCACCGCCGAGGGCGTGTTCGTCTGCGACGGGAGCATCCCCTACTACGGCGTGGGCCCGATCCGTGAACCCGTGACCTTCCGAATCTCGAAAGGCTTCGTCACCGATATCGAGGGCGGCGGCCAGGCCGAATTCCTCGCGGACCTCCTCGCCCGGCAGGACGACCCCTGGGTCTACAACCTGGCCCAGTTCGCCTTCGGCCTGAACCCGGCCTGCACCGACTTCACCGGCGAGATGCTCAACGACGAGGGCGTGAACGGCACCGTCCACATCGGCATCGGCACCTCCGCCAACCTCGGCGGCACCGTCTCCGCCAAGACCCACTTCGACGCCGTCAACCGCATCCCTACGGTCTGGATCGACGACGAGCTGATTCTCTGCGAGGGAGAGGTCAGCGTCGACGAACAGGACGCTGCGGAGTAGGACGTTCCCGCGGGAACGTCCGGGCGCGGATCCGGAGTTCAGAAGTCCCGGACGAGTTCGCGCATGCGGCGCTTCGTCGCCGCGTCCGGGAGGCGGCCGAAGGCGGCGCCGATGTTCTCCGCCATGTGGCCCGGATTCGTCGTTTCCGTGAGGGCGCACGTCACGGCGGGGTGCGCGAGGATGTACTTGAGGGAAAACTGCGCCCAGCTCGCGCAGTCGAACTCGGCCGCCCATTCGGGCAGGTCGCGCCCGCTCACGCGGCCGAAGTAGCTGCCGTTCATGAACGGGCGGTTGATGAGGACGGCCAGCCCGAGATCCTGAGCGAGCGGCAGGAGGCGATCCTCCGCGTTGGGTTCCATCACCGAGTAGTTGACCTGGACGAAGTCGAGGGGCTGCGTCCGCATGAACGACTCGAACGCCTCGTGCTGAGGGATGCTGGAGGTGGTGACGCCGATGTAGCGCGCCTCGCCCGAGTCCTTCCAGCGGAGCACGTTGGGCCAGTGTACGTCCAGATCGCGCATGCTCTCGACCTCGAGCAGATCCAGGGTGCGGTTTCCGACAAGCCGCTGGTTCTGCCGCATCTGCTCGATGCCCGACGCCTCCCCCTCCGTGTTGATCTTCGTCGCGATGAAGAGGCGGCCGCTGAACTCCGGCGCCGTCAGGACGGTGCCGAACTCCGCGTCGATCTCCGGCGTGCGCGGCGAGGTATCGACAACCCGCCCGCCGTGTTCGAGGAGCACGCGGATCACGCCAGCCACGGGCTCCGTCCCCTCGGTCGGGATCTCCAGCACGGGCTTCGACGATCCGAAGCCGACGATGGGCAGCGTCTCCTCGGTTCCCGGGATGGAGCGGGTGGGAAGCGCGTCCTGGCCCGATAGCGCGTTCCCGAACACGCCGCGCGGGGCCGCCAGCACGGCTCCGGCACCCGCCAGACGAATCAGGAAGTCGCGGCGCGTCTTATCGCTCGGGGTCGTCATGAGCCCTCCTTCAATCGGTCCAGCGGCAGATTCGACAGCAATCTAACCGCAGGAACGGCAACGATGCTTGCGGACGTCGGCGCATCGGTGTTCCTTCCCGCGCGACTCTCAGGGCAACCCTGTGAACTCAACGGGACGAATTGGGTGACCCCTACACCCGCAAAGCAATCGGACGCTCGATCTCTCGGCGACCTCGCCCCGGACGAAGTGAAGTCGGTGGTCGAGCAATACACCGGCATCCACGATGCCGGTGTGGAGGGCAGACGAGAGCGTTATCGGGAGTTCGTCAATCACTACTACGACCTGGTCACGGATTTCTACGAGTTCGGCTGGGGGCGGTCCTTTCACTTCGCTCCCCGGCGCCGGGGCGAGAGCTTCAAAACGTCGCTGCTCAGGCATCAGCACTTTCTCGCCGATCACCTGTCCCTTGCACCGGGGATGCGGGTGCTCGATGTCGGATGCGGAGTCGGGGGACCGATGGGCGCCCTGGCCCGCTATTCCGGGGCGAGCTTCGTAGGCATCAACAACAACGCCTACCAGATTGAGCGCGCGAAGGAACACACCCGGGATGTCGAATCTCTGTGCCGCTTTATCCACGGCGACTACATGCAGATACCCGAGAGCGAGGACCGATACGATGCCGCCATCGCCATCGAGTCCATGCCGCACGCACCGGACAAGACGGCGGCGTTCCGGGAGATCTTCCGCGTCCTGCGTCGGGGGGCCTGCATCGCGGGCTACGACTGGTGCCTCACCGAGGACTTCGATCCACGGGACGCCGAACACGTGCGGATCAAGCAGGACATCGTGGCGGGCGATGCGCTGCCGGATGTCGCGCGCTCTTCGGAGATAGACATCGCGCTGCGCACGGCGGGATTCGAACTCGTCGAATCCCATGATCGCGCCCCCGCGGCGGACCCGACAACGCCCTGGTACCGCGCTCTGCAGGGTCGCGACCTCAACCTCAGGAGCATTCCGCGGACACCCGTTGGCCGCGCGCTGACGAATCTGGTGCTGACAGTCGGCGAGAGGTTGAGAGCGTTTCCGGAGGGTACCGCCGCAGTGAGCTCAATGTTGAACCGGACAGCGGACGCACTGGTCGCGGGTGGCAAGGCCGGGATCTTCACTCCGATGTTCTTCTTCCTGGCCCGCAAGCCGCCGCGCTCGGGAGCCTGACCGGATCAGTCCCGCGTCTGCGGCCTCGACTCAGGGGCCTCGATCTCCTTGCGTGCCGGAGTGAAATAACCATGCAGATCTTACATCAGATGTTGGATTTGCATGGTTACGACGCGAATGATCCCACGGAGCAAGGCGTCCGGCGTGTTGGAGAGGCTCCCGTGTGGTTGGACCTCGCAGCAGAGCCTAGGTCCGCTCGAAGAGCATGACGGCAGGCGTCCCCGCTCCCGCCGGCAGATACGACACTATTCGCTCACGGTCTCCCGAGACCATGCGCGTCACGAGACCGCTTTGCGATGCCACTGCCCAGCCAATCTTCGCGCTCTCGGTCACTACTGCCTTCAGGGTTTCGACTGCATTCCGTTCGCCGGTCCAAATGGCGACCCGCACTCCGGGTTGACGAACACCTACCGACGCAAGGCAAGTCATCATTGTCGTCAGTGAGAGAAACGGCAGGTCATCCGGATACCCCTCCGGTCGGTCCGCCGTCGCCTGGAAGATCCGCGTCGAGAGCCCTTCGTCCCCGGCGGCGACGAACTTCGCCATCAGTTCATCGCTCGTGCGCTGTCCTTCCACGCGCACGTCTCCATCCGCGTCGAGTTCTTCCGCGAACGGTTCCCCTCCTCGCTCGTCGATTTTCGTCAAGATGCTCTGAAGGCCGTCTACGCCCAGTGCCCGAAGCCAGCCCGACAGTTCCGACACGTGTCCACCTCCATCCGGTGTGCCACCGCTTCCTGGCTGTAAGCTGCCATTCCGATCCGCAGCCTGGCGTACGTGTAACGGGCCTCCCTGGATTCGCCGCGGCCGCGGAGGGTCCGGAGCCTCAGGCGCGGCCGGTGCGGCGGAGCAGCCTGAGATGGGTGCGGACGTTGTCGTGTTCGAAGTAGGCGTCCTGCAGGTGGCGCGGCCCGGACGATACCATCTCGGTGCGGCCGTGGAGGACGCGGTGTCCGGCGCACAGCAGGATCATCCCGCCCTCCAGCCGGAAGGTCACCTGGGCGCGGGGGTCGTTGACGCGGCTCGACAGTTCGTGGTAGGCGGCGTAGAACTCGCCCAGCCGGGGCTCCGACAGGGGCACGGCCTGCATCTGCGCCGTGTTGAAGCGGATCATCGTGATCTCCCCGTCGCTGTCCACATCGACCATGGGGTTGGCCGCGTAGCACTCGTACTCGTCGCTGAAGATCCGGAACGGCACCGGCACCGAGCACAGCGCGTCGAACTTGTCGGGGTGCTCGCGGCGCAGCGCCTCCAGCAGGCCGAAGCCGTCCACGACCGTCGACGCGCCGCCCTCGCACTCGTTCACCAGCATGTGCAGCGCCTGCACGCTCGGGGGCCAGGTGTAGCTGGTGAAGTCGTTGTGCGCTCCGACGGCCAGCGCCGTGTGCGCGATGTTGTATCCCTTCGGATCGAGCTTGACGTTGTGGATGCGCTCGAACAGGACCTCCCGGACCGGACCCAGGCGGGGCGCGAGTTCCTCCAGCGAATCGGGTTCGGTGGGGGCGTCGACCAGCACGCAGACCCCGGTGCGTAGAAACTCCTCGATCAGTTCCGCCGCCGCGCGGTCGTCCGCCAGGAACCGCTGGTAGTCGAACCTCCGCGGCTGGAACGCGCCGTCCCAGTATCGCAACTCGAGCCGAGGCCGGCTCAGGAGGCCAAGGAGGTCGCTCGACCGGTGGCGCGTGCGGTGGCCGTCCGGCCAGGCGATGGAGATCGCCTCGTCGTCGGACCCGGCGCCTTCGATATCGACCGTGGCCGGTCTCAGGTCGCTGGGGACGCGGAAGACGTGGAACCGCTTCTCCGTGGTCTGCTCCACGCAACACTCGCCGCAGCCGCAGTTGTCGCGCAGCCAGAGGTAGGGGAGATCGGTGCGTGCGCCGTCGCTCCAGACCGCCGTCAGGGCGTCGCCTTTCTGCACGAGGCTGCTGATCGAGTGAGTCATGGTCGATCCCCTCCGTCTGCCGTGACCGACCCGAAGCATGTCGGGCACGGAGCGCGCTTGACAAGGCCCTTCGCGTCCACCGACGCTGCTTGGAGAGGAGCCCGGAAGCGCCCTCGATTCAGCCTTCATCGGAGAGTGACGGCCATGCCCCCCAAGGCGACGCCGAGCGCAGCAGCCGGCACGGAGCCGAGCGGCCCCGTCGTGAGCTTCACCCGCATGGAGGACGGCACCCGCGAGGACTACGAACTCCTCTCGCGCCTCGAGGACGAGTTCGCCGCCGACACCGCCGATCGCATCCTGGCGCACCTCCGCCAGCTCTCCGGCTCGGTCGGCGGCTACCAGGTCGACCGGCTGGAACATTCCCTGCAGAGCGCGACCCGCGCCCACCGCGACGGCGCCGACGAGGAGATGGTCGTGGCGGCGCTGCTCCACGACATCGACGATCTGCTGGCCCCGCACAGCCACGGCGAGCTGGCCGCCCTCCTCCTGCGCCCGTTCGTCACCGAGCGCACGCACTGGATCGTCCGGCACCACGGCCTCTTCCAGCTCATCTACTACGCCCACCACCTGGGCCGCGACCGCAACGCGCGCGACAGATACCGCGACCACCCCTGGTACCAGGCCGCCGTCGACTTCTGCCACCGCTGGGACCAGTCCTCGTTCGATCCCGACTACGAGTCGCTGCCGCTGGAGTTCTTCGAGCCGATGGTCCGCCGCGTGTTCGCCCGCGAACCGTTCAGCCTGTGGCCGAGGACGCGGTCATGAGGGCGCGCCAGAGGAGCGACGACCCCTCCCGGATCGGCGGCGCCGCGATCGTCGCGGTCGTGGCCGGCGCCCTCACCGGGTGCACCCCCGACGACGACGGCGGGATGGCCGCCCGGGTCGACGCCGTCTTCGCCGACTACTCCAGCGCCGATGGGCCCGGCTGCTCGGTGGGCGTGATCCGGGACGGCCGCCTGATCAAGGCCGCCGGCTACGGCACCGCCAACCTCGACTTCGGCATCCCGAACGGCCCCGGGACCATCTACCGCATCGCGTCGGTCTCCAAGCAGTTCACGGCCGGCGCGGTCGCCCTGCTCGCACTCCGCGGAGAGGTGGATCTGGACGCCCCCGTCCAGCACTACGTCCCCGAATTCCCCGACTACGCCGACCCGCCCACCGTTCGGCACCTGATCCACCACACCTCCGGCGTGCGCGACTACCTCGGGCTCTTCACCCTGGCGGGGAACCGAAGCGAGGACTTTATCACGAACCAGGACATCCTCGACGCGATCACTCGGCAGCGCGAACTCAACTTTCCCCCGGGCTCCGAGTACCTGTACAGCAACTCCGGCTATGTCCTGCTCGCCGAGATCGTGGCCAGTGTCTCGGGACAGAGCTTGCGCGAGTTCGCCCGAACCGAGTTCTTCGACCCTCTGGGCATGCCGCGCACGCACTTCCACGACGACCACAACGAAGTCGCGCCCGACCGGGCGACCGGCTATTCGCCCACCGATGACGGCTTCCGCATCAACATGACGACGCTCGACGTGGTCGGAGACGGCGGCATCTACACGTCGGTGGAGGAGTGGCCCGCGTGGGACCGCAACCTCACCGAGGGCACCGTCGGCGGGCCCGAGTGGGTGGCGCTCATGCATGAGCGGGGCGTGCTCACCTCCGGCGACACGATTCCCTACGCCTTCGGTCTCTCCCACGGCGAGCACCGGGGGTTGGCCACGGTGGGGCACGGCGGCTCCTGGGTCGGCTACCGAACGGCAATGACCCGCTATCCCGACGCCGGCTACTCCTTCGTGGCCCTGTGCAACCGGTCGCGCATCGATCCCGGGGCCCTCATCGCGAGCACGGCCGAGATCTACCTGGAAGACGCGATGGACCCGCCCGCCGACGTCGCGGAAGATGACGACGGAGAGGATGCGGAGACCGCGGAGGAGCAGGCCGCCGAGGAGGCCGCGGAGGCCGCAGCCGGAGACGACGCTCCCGGCGCTGCGCCCGACCACGACATCCCGAATCGATCGCGGTACGCGGGCTCCTTCTACAGCCCCGAGCTGGACGCTACCTATCGGATCGTCGCGGAAGGCGCCTCAGGGCTCGCGCTGCACGTCGGACGGCGGGACCCGGTCCCGTTCGTGGCCGAGTCGGACGGGCAGCTCACGACCGAGAACGGGCCGACCTTCCGCTTCTCCGAACTCGTCGCCAGCCGGTACGAGGCGATGACGGTCGACGCCGGGCGGGTCAGGAACCTCCGCTTCGCGCGGACGGAGGGATAGGCGCCTGATCCCGGAGAACGCACCGGAGGGCGCCGCCGGCGCCGCGGCCGCGAAACCGAGACTCCTCTCCGGAGGCAATCCCCGGATTCCGAAGGGGGATGGAGACGCGCCCGTCCAGGCCTACATCGCGGCCATGCCGGGCTGGAAACGTGGGGTCGGCCGCTACCTCGACGGGCTGGTCGAGCGCGTCGTGCCCGGCGCGCGCAAGGCTGTCCGGTGGAACTCTCCCTTCTACGGCATCGAGGACCAGGGCTGGTTCCTCTCGTTCCATTGTTTCACGCGGTACATCAAGGTGACCTTCCTCAATGGCGCCTCGCTCAGACCCGTGCCGCCGGTGGACTCGAAGCACGAGCATGTGCGTTACTTCCACATCCACGAAGGCGACGAGCCGGACGAGGGCCTCCTCGTGAGCTGGCTCAGGCAGGCGGCCGCGCACCCCGGAGAGGATCTTTTTCGATGATTGAATGGCTCGGCATCGGCCACCTGTTCGAGCTGTCCGGGACCGAAGCGCTGGCCGGCTTCCTCACGCCGCTGGCGATCTGCGCCGCATTCTTCGTGGTACAACTCGTCCTGCCGGGTCGTCGGGTGCCCGGCTACGTCGTCGACGCGGAGACCGGCGAACCCCGCAGTTACCGGCTGAACGGCCTCCTCGTGTTCGTGCTCGCGGAACTCGTGTGGGCGCTCGAACTGACCGGCATGCCGCGGGACTGGTTCTACCGGTCCACCGTCTACCAGGTCGCCGGCGGCACCGTCCTCTGTCTCGTTTTCGCCCTCCTCGCCGTGTTCGGCGGGTCGCGCGGCAAGGTGGGGCGGCCGCTCGCCGCTTTGTGGGAAGGGCGCGTCCTCGAGATGTCGTTCTTCGGCGACCGCTTCGACGTGAAGATGTTCCTGTACGTCGTCGGCGGGACCATGCTGTCGCTGAACGCGCTCTCCGGCGCCGCGTACCACTACGGACTCTTCGGCGCGGACTCCAACCCCGGCGTCTTCCTCTATGCCGCGTTCCTCGCCTTCTACGTCTTCGACTACTTCGTCTTCGAGCGCGTCCAGCTCTACACCTACGACGTGATCCACGAGAAGCTCGGCTTCAAGATGATCTGGGGCGGGATCCTGGTGTACGGGTGGCTCTACATCCTTCCGCTGTGGGGTCTGGCCGTGTACCCGGACCCCGGCTTCGCGGCGCCGTGGAGGCAGGTGTGGTTGATCGGCGCCCCGGCGCTGTTCCTGGTCGGGTGGGGCATCACGCGCGGCGCCAACATGCAGAAGTACACCTTCAAGCGCTGGCCCGAGCGCCAGTTCCTCGGCCTCATCGCACCCGAGTACATCGAGGCCGGCGACCGCAAGATCCTGTGCAGCGGCCTGTGGGGCGTCGCGCGCCACTTCAACTACATGGGCGAGGGCTGCTTCGCCCTCTCGATCGCCCTCGTGTTCGGCTACTTCGCCAACCCCTGGGCCTGGACCTACTTCGTCTTCATCGTCGGACTGTTCATTTTCCGGCAGCGCTTCGACGACAAGTTCTGCGCCGAGAAATACGGCCCCGAGAAGTGGGCCGAGTACCAGGCGCGCGTGAAATACCGCATCATCCCCGGCATTTATTGAACACTCCGGGAACGCGGCCGTCGGTTCGGAAAGCCAATGAACGGCACCGGCGAAAGCTGCAACCTCCTGTCGTCTCTCGGTTGTCCAGCCTTCAGCGAGTCTCTCGATGTGAGTCAACCCATGCATGAAGGAGTTGTTCGTGAAAGCGGAAATGGAGCAGGTGAGGCGCACGATCCGTTGGCTTCAGGCCTACGCCGCCCTGGCCAGCGTTGCACTCGTCATCCTGTTCGTCAGGGGCGGAACAGCGACTGAGGGCGTCCTGAGGGCGCGCGGGCTGATCATCGAGGACGAGGCCGGACGCGAACGGATCCTCCTCGGCGCACCAATTCCCGAGGCGACCAACCGCGTTCGCACCGATACGGCTCGACTGCGTGCGCTGTGGGGGCCTCAACATCCAGACATCGATGAGTATATGGACTCCTACCAGGACTATAACCACGGGACCAGCGGGCTCGTGATCCTCAACGAGGATGGTTTTGATCGGCTTGTCCTTGGTGAAGAGACGCCCGATCCGCACGTGGGCAAACGCATCGCGCCGTCTTCGGGTCTGGTGGTCCATGATCGCTACGGATTCGAACGGGGCGGTTTCGGCGTGCTCAGCCGAGAGGACAGCGACTACGTCGCTTTGGGCCTCGATTCGGACGGTGGGGAGGCCGTTTCCCTGATCGCGTACGATGAGGGTATGGTCGGTGTCTACCTGAACGAAGGGGGAGACTTCATGTTCCTTGGCAAGGGACCTGAGGGCTCCATGCCATACCACGATGAGCCGTTTCTCGGCCTGACGTTCTGGCGAGATGGAGAGATCATTCACAATCTGAACGTCGAAGAGGGCTACTGAACGCCGAGAGAAAGGTCATCCATGTCGGGCTGGTCGAGGAGGCGGTTTTTGGGGAGCGGCTCGGCGGCCGCCGCGGTCGCCGCCGTTTGGGGCTGTGCACCCGACGAGGGGCTGCCGGTGGGCGGGGGTAGGCCGCCCGCGCCGCTCACCGGGCCCCGCCGCTCGCTGGCGGAGCCGGGGCCGATGCTGCCGCCCGTCCCGGCGATCCTGCTCACCGTGAATGGCCGACCCGGCGACCCGGACGAGATCTCGGTGCTGTGGACGTTCGTCGTGAGCGGCGACCCGCCCCAGATCGGCGTGAGCGCGGCCTTCGAGCACCAGGCGAGGGAACTCCTGGAGATGCACGACGAGTTCGTGCTGAACGTGCCGCTCGCGTCGATGGTCGAGGCATTCGACACCGTCGACATGAACTCCGGACGCGTGGCCGACAAGTTCGAACTCTCGGGGCTGACGCGCGGCGCGGCGACGGTCGTGGATGCGCCCACGGTGGAGGAATCCCCGATCCACTGCGAGTGCCGGATCTTCGACTCGCTCGAGGTGCCGCCCGAACGGAAGATCTTCCTCGCGGAGGTCGTGGCGACGACCGCCATCGAGGGCGCGGTCGACGACGCCGGCCGCCTCATCGTGCCCGCCGTGGACTTCTTCGGGATGACCGCCGGAAGCGGCGAGCACTACACGACGGGCCGGCGGGTCGGCAACATCGGAATGACGGTCGGCCGAACCGACATCAAGTACTGACGGGCCCAACGCCGGCGTCCGGAGCCATCCCCCGTACAGGAATCCGCGTTAGCGGAATCCATTCGCGTCGATTATATTTCGATACGTGATTGACGTATCTGGGAGCGGTAATGGCGTATCGTAATACAATAAGCCTCAGCGACGCCGAAGCGTCATTTCTCACCACCTTGGCCGCGAGCGGGAAGCAGATCTTCGCAACAAAGGATGCGTACGATGTGCTTGGCGAAGGCAGGGCGACCAGGGATGCGCTGGCACGACTCGTCGACAAGGGCTGGCTGGAACGCCTTGAGAAGGGGAAGTACCTCATCGTTCCACTCGAAGCCGGCCCCGACCGCACCTGGACCGAGGACGCCCACGTCGTTGCCGGACACCTGGTGAGTCACGCCATGGTCAGCTACTGGTCTGCCCTCAACTACTGGAACCTCACCGACCAGATCCCCCGCGTTACGTACGTGCAGACGACCGCCCGCAAGGAGCGCCGCACCCTGCAGGTTCTCGGGATGCGGTTTCGGATCGTCCGGGTGAAGCCTCGGAAGTTCTTCGGTTGCCACGCATACCGTGCCGGAGAATCCCAAGTCAAGGTCACGGATCGGGAAAAAACGATCATCGATTGCCTCGACAGGCCCGAGCTAAGCGGAGGAGTGGCCCAGGTCACGGAGGCACTACTCGCAGGAGATGGCGACTTCAAGTGGGACCGCATGACGAATTACCTGCGCCGCTTTGGTTCCGGCGCGGTCGTGAAGCGGCTCGGGTTTCTGGTCGAGAGCGTTGAGCTAACCCATGCTCCGAAGCGGGCGATGCTGCACGAATGGTTGGATCTTCTCACGGCTGGCATCAGCAGACTCGATCCGTCCACTCCACGGAAGCCCCATCGGATCGTCACTCGCTGGCGCGTCGAAATCAATCTCCCGGAGGAAGGGCTCCGCGAGCAGCCATGATTCAGGACGCGGAGATCCGCCGACGCGCGGCAACGGCGGGTGTCGAGCCTCGCATCGTGGAGTTGGATTACGCGCTCGGATGGGCCCTCCGAGGTCTCGCGGGACACCCTTTCCTGGCCAGGCGGCTGGTCTTCAAGGGTGGGACCTGCCTGCGGAAGTGCTACTTCCCACACTACCGGTTCTCGGAAGACCTCGACTTCACAGCAACCCAGTGGTTTGGTTGGGAGGAGTTTGAGAAATCGGTCGGCGAGGCATTCGCAGCGGCTCAGGGGGCCAGCGGCATCGACTTCGCGGCCCGGGCACCGAGGCTGAGAGTCATTGACGACGAGTACGGGCGCGAGAGTCTCAAGTTCACGCTCTACTGGCGCGGACCCCATGCTTCGGGTGGATCTCCACCCGGCCTTCGCCTCGACATCACGCGGAACGAAGTGCTGACGTTCAGCCCCGTGTCGCGCTCGCTATTCCATCCTTTCTCCGACGCCGACGATCTGGGGCGGCCCCAGTTGACGTGTTATGCCCTGGAAGAGGTCATGTCCGAGAAGGTCCGAGCCGTCCTCGGCCAACGGCTTCACGCCGTATCGAGAGATGTGTACGACATCTTCTCGCTCCTGGAGCACGTGGATGAGCGGAAGGTACGAGTCAACCTCCCCCGGAAACTGCAGGCGAGAAAAGTCGAATTGGAGGTTGTCGACCCGGGCCGTCTTCTGGAACGCAAGGGCGAGTTCCACGCTGACTGGCAGCGCAACCTGGCTCACCTGCTCCCTCCGGGTGCTGAGCGGGAGTTCGAGGAAGTGTGGGACCCAGTAGTAGAATACGTGGAACGGCTAGCCACGGGGCTGGGCGATATGCGCGCGTCGGAGTGAACGAGCCTTAGCGGACGCTCCTCTCCCACTCTTCCCTGAGGAGTCCGTAGTGCACTTCGTCGACGCGCTCGTCCCGCAGCATCCGGTGGCCGCGCAGCAGCCCCTCCCGGGTCATGCCCAGCTTTTCCATCACCCTCAGAGACGCCGTGTTCCGCGCATCGGCGTACGCGTACACCTTCGCGAGCCCGCGCTCGCGGAACGCCCAGTCGACGACGGCGCGGGCCGCCTCCACGGTCAGGCCCCGGCCCCAATGCGCCCTCGCGAGCGAGTAGCCCAGGGCCCCCGTCGCATGTTCGACGTCGATCTCGATGCCGATGCCCCCGACGACCTTCCCCTCCAACTCCATCGCCCACACCGGCCACAGGTCCCGCGGCGTGCGGATCCGGTCCTCCACGAACTCCACCGCGTGTTCCCTGAGGTAGGGCATCGGCGCCGTCAGGTATCGGCCCCACTCCGGATCGCGCGCGAACTCGAAGATGTCGTCCACATCTTCCCGCCTGTGCGGCCGCAGCAGCAACCGCTCCGTCCCGATCTCAAACTCCCGTGTCTCCATTTTTAGGTCCCATCGTCATGTCGTTCGCGAAACCATGCGTGGCTCCGACCCTTCAGTACCCGAGCAGTTCCGGCAGGAAGAGTACGACGTCGGGGAGGAAGGCGATGGCGATTGTGAGCGCCAGCATGAGCGCGAGGTAGGGCCAGAGCGGGCGCGCGACCTCGGCCGGCTGGACACCTCCCACGGAGCAGGCGACGAGCAGGCTCACGCCCACGGGTGGCAGGAACACCGAGATTCCCTGCGTGGCGACGATCACGGCGCCGTAGTGCACGGGGTCGATCCCGAGCTGCGTCGCGAGGGGCAGGAGGATCGGCGTCAGCAGGACGACCGCGGGCACGCCCTCGAGGATGGCGCCGAGCGGAAGGAAGATGAGAATCGTGAGGAGCATGAAGCCGATCGGGCCGCCGCCGATCCCCGCTACCGATGCCGCCAGCGTCTGGGGCACCTGCAGGACGGCGAGGACCCAGCCCAGCAGGTGCGCGGCGCCGACGACGAACAGCACCATCCCCGACACCACGGCCGTCTGGACGACCTTGCTCCATAGCTCCGCGACGGTGAGGGATCGGTACACCAGTCCGGCCAGGAGCAGAGCGTAGGCGACGGCGACCGCGGCGGCTTCCGTGGGGGTGAAGAGTCCGAAGCGGATGCCCCCCAGGATGACGACGATCATGAAGAGCGGGAGCACGGCGTCGAGCGTCGCGCGGCGGAGTTCCGCGAGCGAGGCGCGCTCCCCGCGCGGCCACCCTTCCCTTCGCGCCTGCCACCCGATCTGCGTCATCAGGCCCGCCGCGATGAGGAGCGCGGGGACGATCGAGGCGACGAACAGGGCGCCGATGGAGACGTTCCCGATGACGCCGTAGACGACCATCACGATGGCGGGCGGAATGAGGATCCCCATGCCGCACGCGGCCGAGACGATCGCGGTGGCGCGCGCCCGGCCGTACCCGTTCGCGGTCAGCTGCGGCACCATGATGCCGCCGACGGCGGCCGCGTCCGCGGACGTCGAGCCCGACACGCCCGAGAAGAACACCTCGGCCATGACGACCACCTGCCCGAGTCCTCCGGGGAGGTGGCCCACGAGCGCGCGGGCCAGCGTCACCAGGCGGCGGCTGATCCCTCCGACATCCATCAGGTAGCCGGCGAGGATGAACAGGGGCACCGCGAGCATGGGGAAGGAGTCCATCCCCGCGACGATCTGCTGCGGGATGACGACGAGCGGGAGATCCGCCACGATGATCGCGAGGACGGCCGCGAGCGCGAGTGCGAAACCGATCGGCACCGCTGCCAGCACGAGCAAGCCGAAAGCGCCGAGGAGGAGCCCGCCCATCAACCGCCGCCCTCGGCCGTCGGACCCGCAAGCATGTGGATCGCCATCAGCACGCCGGACACCGGCGCCGCGGCATAGACGAGCGCGACAGGCAGGTTCAGCGCGGCGGAGCGCTCTCCCATGGTGAGGTCCATGAGGGCGATGCCCGTGCCGATGAGGACGAATGCGAACAGCAGGACGACCGCCGCCGCGGACGTCTCCACCGCCTTCCTCGCGCGCGGAGGCAGCCGCCCCGTGACCTGGTCGAACCGGAAGTGAGACCGATGCGCCACGGCCAGCGAGGCCCCGAGCAGCGACACCCAGATGAAGCAGAAGCGCGAAACCTCCTCGCTCCACGGATTCGGATAGGCGAAGAGGTAGCGCATCAGGACCTGCAGAAGGACCACGTCGCAGACCGCGATCAGCAGGACGCCGACGGCGTACGTCTCCAGCGTGACCAGCACCCGGTCGAGCGCCCGCAGCCTCCGCTTCATTCTCTACACTACCTGCGATCCGGCCCGATACGTAACCCCCGGCGACCGGAAGATCTCTGACAACGTGCATTGCTACTGCAAATTATCATGATAAATTGCAAGCTATGTTCAAACGATCACTGCGCCTGCCGGACGCCGGCACGGAGACTTTCTTCTTGTGGGGGCCACGCCAGGCCGGCAAGAGCACGCTCTTGCGGCAGCACTATCCGGACGGCCGTTGGGTCGACCTGCTGAAGAGCGACGAGTTCCGCCGCTACCTGACGAACCCGGAATTCCTGCGCGAGGAAATCGAAGCGGAGGGGAATCGCCGGAACCGCCAGATCGTCATCGACGAAGTCCAGAAGGTTCCCGCGCTCCTGGACGAGGTCCATTGGCTCATGGAGAACCGCGGCGTCAGCTTCGCGCTGTGCGGATCGAGCGCGACCAAGGTGAAGCGGGGCGCCGCCAATCTCCTCGGGGGGCGGGCCGTCCGCTACGAGTTGCTCGGGATCACCGCGGTCGAGCTCGGTGAAGACTTCGACCTGACCCGTCTGCTCAACACGGGGTATCTCCCTCGCATCTACCAGGCCTCCCGCCCCAGCCGTCTCCTGGACGCCTACATCAACGACTACCTCGTCCAGGAGGTCGCGGCGGAGGGGGTTGTCCGGCAACTCCCCGCCTTCTCACGCTTTCTGGACGCGGCTTCGTTGAGCGACGGAGAGATCGTCAACCTCTCGAACGTCGCCGCCGAATGCGGCGTCGCGCTGCAAACGGTGAAGAACTACTTCCAGGTCCTGGTGGACATGCTGCTGGCTCGCTGGGTCCCGTCCTATCGCGCGCGCCCAAAGCGGCGGGTCATCCAGGCGCCGAAGTTCTATTTTGCGGACGTGGGGATCGTGAACCGGCTCGCGCGGCGCGGTTCCGTGGCTCCCGGCTCGGAGTTGTACGGGAAGGCCTTCGAGAACTGGGTGTGCCACGAGTTGTCCGCCTGGCTCAGCTACCGGGAACTCGATGGCGAGCTTTCTTACTGGCGGCTGGCGGGCGGGACCGAAGTCGACTTCGTGGTCGGTGATATGCAGGTGGCGGTCGAGGCCAAGGCGAGCGCCAACATCGGCTCGCGCCATCTCCGCGGACTCCGCAGCGTCATTCGCGACCACCCCTCGATCGGGCGCCGAGTCATCGTTTGCCTGGAAGCTCGCGCCCGGCGGACGTCCGATGGCATCGACATCCTTCCCGCTGAAGAGTTCGCCCGGCAACTCTGGCAGGACCTATTGGTGTGACACGCTCCTGATGGCGGCCGGGAAGCCTACCTGCCCTCGGCGGCCGCGCGCTCCGCCTCCGCGACCAGCCTGGCGATCAGCGCTTCGCCATCCGGCAGCCGATTCGCCAGTTCGTCCCGGGTGCGCGCTCCGACGGCCGCGGCGAACGGCGCCGGATCCGGGCGCGAGATCTCCACGCCGGCCTGGCGCATCGCCTCGATGGCCTCCGCCTCCATCCGGCGCGCGACCTCGCTCTGATAGGCGAGCGCCTCGGCTGCGGAACGGTCGACAGTTCTCCGGATCTCGGCGGGAAGCCCCCGATAGAACGGCTCGTTCACGAGAAGGGTGATGGGATTGTAGGTGATGGATGTGAAGCTGTAGAACTTCGCCACCTCGTGGAGGCGGCTGCTCACGAAGCCGACCGCGTTCGCCTCCCCGCCGTCGATCACGCCCTGCTGGAGCGCGGAGTAGACCTCGCCGTAGTTCATCGGGGTCGCCTGCACGCCCAGCGCGGAATAGGCGGCGAGGTACGTCGCGTTCTGGAGGACCCGGAGCTTGAGGCCGGCGAGATCCCCGGGCGTCTCCACGGGCCGGCGTCGGTTGTAGACGTGGCGGAACCCGTAGTCGAGGAACCCGAGCGAGCGGACGCCGGTGCGCTCAAGGAGAAGTTCGCGCCACCAGTCCCCCGCCGGGCCGTTCATCACCGCGAGCCCGTGGTCCCGGGTCTCGAACAGGAAGGGGAGATCGAACACCTGCGTCTCCGGCACCCAGCTCGAGAGCACCGGCGTGCCCGTGATCGCCATGTGCACCGCGCCGACCTGGATCTGCTCGAAGGCCACGCGCTCGCCGCCGAGCTGCCCGGAGGGATAGATGACGACCCGGAACCGTCCGTCCGTGCGCTCAAGCATGAGATCGCGGAAGCGCTCCGCCATGAGGTGGAACTCCGAGCCGGTCGAGAGCACGTGGGAAAAGCGAACGTCCCAGGTGGCCGCGTCCGCCGGCGGGTCGGAACCGCCGGGGCCGGGGGCGCCGCACGCCACCAGTGGCAGCGTCGCCACCACCGCGAGCGTCGCCACCACGGGGAGCGTCGCCGCCGCGCCTGGGCAGAATCTGGACCGGATCTGCGCGGAACGCGCCATCACGGACCGGTCAGGCGCCCCAGATCGTCTGGCCGCCGTCGATGAACAGGGAGGCGCCCGTCACGAGGCTCGCCTCGTCGTTCGACGCGAGGTACACGACGGCTCCCACCACGTCGTCGGGCGCACCGATCTTCCGCAGCGGGATGCGGGCGAGACGCCCCTCGCGGAAGTCGGCCCGCGCGATGTCGGCGCGGTTCAGGTCGGTCTCGATCAGCCCCGGCGCGATGGCGTTCACCCGGATCCCGTGGGGCGCGAGTTCGAGCGCCATCTGCTTCGTGAGCATCTCGACCCCCGCCTTCGACACGCAGTAGTGCGTGAGGTTCGGCGCGGCCACCGCCTGCCCGGCGGACGACACGTTGACGATCGCACCCGCCGTCCCGGCCTCGACCATGCGGCGTGCGACGGCCTGCCCGACCAGGAAATATCCCTTCAGGTTGACGCCCTGAATGGCGTCCCACTCTCCCTCATCGATCTCGAGGAAGGGCGTCCGCTTCAGGATCCCCGCGTTGTTCACGAGGATGTCGAGGCCGCCCAGGAAGTCGCGCGCCTCCGCGACGAAACGCTCGACGTCCGAACGGGAGTCCGTGGAACCCTGCACCGCGACCGCGCGCCGGCCCATCGTCTCGATCTCACCGACCGCGCTCTCCGCGTCCTCACGACTCCCCCGGTAGTTGACCGCCACATCCGCACCCTCGCGCGCCAGTCCGAGCGCGATCGCCCGACCGATGCTCCGCGAGCCGCCAGTGACGAGAGCACGCTTCCCTTCAAGACGCATGAGGAGACCGGGGTTCGAGGCCAGGGTGACTACCGGACCCACATAGTCCCGGCGGGGACGGGGATTCGCAACGCACCTGGGCACACCTACCTTCGAGCAGGTTCCATCTTCTCACGGAGCGACCCATGAAGCGCACGGTTCGTCTCGGACTCGCCTGTTCGCTGGCATGCCTCTCCACCCTGACGGCTTCACTGATGCCGGGCGCAACCCAAGCCGCGGCCGCTCAGTCGTTTCCGTCCGACGACCCCGTCATCCGGGTGATCTGGGAGGAGGGGGTCGAGCGCTCGCAGGTCTACGAACTCGGCCAGGTGATGATGGACTCGATCGGGCCGCGGCTCACCGGCTCGCCCGCGATGGCCGGCGCCAACGACTGGGCGCTCGCAAAGTACGCGGAGTGGGGCATCGAGGCGTACAAGGAGCAGTACGGCACTTGGCGCGGCTGGGAGCGCGGGATCACCCACATCGATCTCATCGCGCCGCGCGTGCGCACGCTCGAGGGCATGGCGGCCGCGTGGAGCCCGGCCACGGACGGCCCCGTCGAGGCGGAGGTGGTGATCCTGCCGGACGCGGCCAGCCCCGGCGCCTTCGAGGCAGCGCTGTCGGAGATGCGCGGCAAGTTCGTGCTCGTCTCGCGCCCGGAGCCGAGTTGCCGCGCGCCCGACAACCTCGAGTGGTTCGCGCGGCCCGAGACGACAACCCGCATGGCGGCGGAGCGCGAGCGCGCCAGCGCGGAATGGGACGAGCGCGTCGGGAACACGGGGTTCGACGCGCGCTCGCTGCCGGAAGCGCTGAGCGCGGCCGAACCCGCCGGCATCATCCGCTCGCAGTGGTCCGCGGGCTGGGGCGTCACCAAGATCTTCGGCACCCGCGCGGAGCGGGCGCCGGTCCTGGACCTGAGCTGCGAAGCGTACGGCCTCCTGTACCGGCTGGCCGAGAACGATCAGGGGCCGGTGCTGCGCGTCGACGCACAGGCCCGTTTCCTGGGAGAGGTACCGGTCTCCAACGCGTTCGCCGTGATCCCCGGCAGCGCCGAACCCGAGGAGTACGTGATCCTCGGAGGCCACTTCGATTCCTGGGACGGCTCCGACGGCGCGCTCGACAACGGGACGGGCGCCGTCGCGATCATGGAGGCGATGCGCATCCTCAAACACGCCGTCCCGAACCCCCGCCGCACGATCGTCGGCGCCCTCTGGAACGGCGAGGAGCAGGGCCTGAACGGGTCACGCGCCTTCGTCGAGGACCATCCCGAGATCCTCGAGCGCACCCACACCGTGTTCAACGTCGATCACGGGAACGGCCCGGTCACCTTCATCCCCATGCAGGGCTTCGCCGGCGCCGCGGGGCGCTTCGGCGAGTGGCTCGCGCAGATCCCGAGCGAGCTGTCCGACCTCGTCACCCTTGAGGTCCCGGGGATGCCCGAATCCGGCGGCACGGACCACGCCTCCTTCCTGTGCGCGGGGGTGCCGGCCTTCAGCTTCCACGTGGGCGCCGGCCGCAGCGAGATGAACATCGCCGACAACCGCTGGGACACGAGCACCTACACCTGGCATACCAACCGCGACACCTTCGACAAGATCGTCTTCGAGGACCTGCGCGACGACGCCGTGATGACCGCGATGTTCGCCTACCTCGCCTCCGAGGACCCGGACCGCATGCCCCGCGACCGGCGCACCATGCCCCCCGGCACCCAGTGGCCCGACTGCCGCCCCCCGGCCCGGACTTCAGGCATACCCTGACGGCTGTCGCGCGAGCCAAATACTAATTTGTCACGAATTAGTACATCGTTAGTACTTGGCATCGTCAGCGGGCGAGTGACCCCTTCGCGGGGAGCCTCAGGGACCAGTTGTTCCACTTGAGGTCCGGCGAGGCGCCCAGGGATCGGTAGAAGCCCTCGGCCTCGCGGTTCCCGTCCATGACGGTCCAGATCAATTCGGCCGCGTCGATGGACTCGGCGTGCGAAATCACCGCCGCCATCAACGCCTTCCCCGCCCCGCCGTTCCGTGCCGCCTTCTCAACGAACAACTCCTTGAGCACGACCTTCGGCCGCAGCGTATAGGTCCACGGAATCGTGTAGACGACCGCCATCCCGACGAGGTCATCGTCCCGCTCGGCCACAAACGCGGTGAAGAGCCGCGCGTCCCCGAACCCATGCTCGAGCACGCTCTCCCGCGTCACCGCGAAGTCATCGATGTACTCCTCGAACCGCGCCAGCCCCCGCATGAGTTCCAGCAACCCATCCACATCTCGTTTCTCAGCCGATCTCACGCGCATGCCATCGTACTCCGTCCTTGAGGAGAGCGTTGAAGCGGGTCGATCGCCCACAGCCTGGTCGCCTGGTTGCATCTGACCCGGCGAGCGGGCGAAGCCCCCGCGAGCCGCCGACGAGCCAACCCGTCACTTGTGCCAGGAGAAGGCAGTGCCCGGGAGAATTTGGTCAGCGAAGGGGCGAAGCCACGAAGCGCGCGAATTCTCGCGGGCGCAGGTTTGACTTCCGAAGGAAGGAAAGCATGCGCCCGGGAGAATTCGAATCCCCAACCTCCTGATCCGTAGTCAGGTGCTCTATCCAGTTGAGCTACGGGCGCTCGGAGCCGGCCGTCCCGACCGGCGATGTCGTACGTCTTCATGCCCAGGAGAGGATTCGAACCTCCACGTCCGTAAAAGGACACTAGCCCCTCAAGCTAGCGCGTCTGCCAGTTCCGCCACCTGGGCCGGTGATGCTCGGGGGGGGAGTCGAACCCCCACGGGAGTTTAATCCCACAGGATCCTGAATCCTGCGCGTCTGCCAGTTCCGCCACCCGAGCCTGCGCCCCTGAACCTTCGGGTCCGGAGCCGCTTCACGGCCCGGTGCGTTCTGCTCCGCCGGACCGAGTGCGCCCGACAGGATTCGAACCTGTGACCTCTTGCTCCGGAGGCAAGCGCTCTATCCAGGCTGAGCTACGGGCGCAGACACGAAACGCGCCGCCGAAAGAGGCGACGCGCCGTACAGGCAATCTAATCGGATCGGCCCCCAGCGTCTACCTGTCGCAGGGGGCCGATCCCGATTCGGTTCAGCGCGATCCGGGTGAGGTGGCGGCCGTGTCGTCGATCGAGTCGATGACGAGGTCGAGCAGGCCGTCGATCGCGCCGCCGGGGATCCAGCGCGCCACCACGACGAGATCGTTCACCGGGTCGCAGTAGATCATGTTCGTGCCGTTGCCGAGGTGGGCCCACGCCTCCGCGGGCGCGCTCGGATAGCGCTTGTTCCCCTCGGCGTCCGGGACGTTGAGCATGAAATTCATGAACCCGTAGGAACCGTTCGCCGGGCCCGGCGTCGTCGCGAGGTCGAACCATTCCTCGGACAGGAGCTGTCGGTCTCCCCACGTTCCGCGCCACAGCGTGAACAGGCCGAAGCGCGCCTGGTCGCGGGCGCTGATGAACATGCCGCCGCCCCAGTGGCCACCACCGCTCACCGACTGCACGCGACGCCCGTCGATCGTGACCCAGGAGTTCTCGTAGCCGTTCCAGCGCCACGTCGGGGAGGCGCCGATCGGCCCCATCACGCGCTCGTGCAGGACCTCGGGCAGGGGACGCCGCAGGACGCTCATCGCGGCGAGCGCGAGCAGGTTCACCCGCGTGTCGTTGTACTCGTACACGGTGCCGGACGGGTGGCGGTCGCGTGTCATCCAGGTGTCCGGGTCGCCGCTCGGACGGTCGGCCCAGTCCGGCTTGCCCCACAGCGTGCCTTCCCAGTCGGACGTCTGCCGCAGGAGGTCGTCCCACGTGATCGTGCGGTTGTGCTCGGACTCGAACATCGTCGTCGGGTCGGGCTTGCCGAAGCCGATGCGGTCGACGCCGGGCTCTCCGTCGCCCGGCGGCACGTCGATCGGGGCCATGTACTCGCGCACGGTGTCATCGAGCGAGCCGATGAGCCCCTCGTCCCACGCGAGTCCCACCGACGTCGAGAGGAAGGACTTGGTCACGCTGTACGTCATGTCGACGCGCTTCGTGTCCCCCCACTCCGCGACGATGTAGCCGTGCCGCACGATCATCCCGGCCGGCCCGCCGCGCACGTTGAAGGGTCCGATCCCCTCCCCGAGTGGCTCGCGCCCGAAGCTCCGGCTGTGCTGGAACTCCCGGTCGCGCGCCTGGCTCGTCTCATGCTCGAGCGCGTACTCGACGGCCGCCTGCACGCCCGCCGCGCTCATCCCCACCTGCTCCGGGGCGCGCGTCTCCCACGCGTCCCCCCGCGCCGGCAGGTACTGAGCGGCCACCACGCCTGGAAGCGCGACCACCGCGGAAACCGCAAGAACTCCGGCCCAAAGCGCACCACGGTGCGCGCGAATCATGCTCTGCACCTGCATGAGAACCTCCTGATTCGAGTCGACCGCAGACAGGCATCGTAACGACTGAGACGCGTTCGGCACACCGAGCCCGGAGGAGGTCGATCAGAAGCGCGGCGTCGTTGGCGGCGTCCCGCGAAGAGCCCCCCCACGCGGAAAGTGGACGCTCTGTGCCTACGGTGGGGAGAAACGGAGCCGTACCACACGCGGGGTTACTCGGTCCATCCACTGGACGCCCAGCGCCACGTTCCCGCGCACCCCGCCCAGGGAGAGATCGATTCCCTGCGGCCACTCGGCGGTGAAGAGCGGCTCTCCCTCCGGGTCGTAGACGTGCGCCCTGAAGAACGGGTCCGCCTCCGCCCAGGCGAGGCGCACCCACAGCCGGCCGTCCTCGTCGTACCACATGTCCCCGACCGGCGGCTTCCGCTCCGGCACTTCGATGGCGGGAAAATCCACGAGTCTCTCTCCCAAGCCGGCCCTCATGCGCTCCAGCCGCTCGCGCTCGCGCTCGGCTTCGGCTTCGGTCACCAGAGGGCCCGCGATATCCCGGCGGATCTCGCGCCACTCGTCACCGTCCTCCGTGAACAACCGGACCCGGTATTCGCCGGTGTAGACGTAGGCGGATCGACCATCGGGCGCGTGGGCCCGGATCTGCTGCCTGGCGAAGGGCGGTTGAACCTTGCTCTCCCTGAGCCCGGAGTCCGGATCCCGGTAGACCAGACCCCGCCAGTTCGCTTCAGCGGTATCCGGCTCGGGAAGCGTGACCCGCGTGCGGACATCGCCGTCCGGTCCCACGGTCACGAGCTGCCGGTGCCAGATCAGGTTATCGCGCTCGTCGGCGGATGCACTGTCCGTCGCCAGCATCAAGCCGGTGGGGCCCGCGAACATCGGGTTTCCGGAAGTCGTGGTCCCCGCCACCGACGCGAGAAGCGTGCCCCGTCTTGACCGGAGCTCCCGTCTCTCGCGGGGTGGCGGGATCTCCCTCACCTGATTCGCCCGGTTCTCGAGGATGTCGAATACCCTGTACGAACCGATGTCGTTGACCCAGAGGAGACCATCGCGGTCGAACAGAAGTCCACTGGGTCGCAGGTACGTGGACCCGCCACCGCGACCGGGACGCAAGAGGTGAAACAGATACCGCCCGTCCGGGTCGTATACCCGCACGTTCTCCTTGAGCCGATCACCCACAAAGATCCTGCCGTCGGCGTCCCGGGTGAGCGCCGAGACAGACTGGAACTGGTATTCGGGCTCACCATCGGTGGTCCCGATCGTCAGGTCGATCTCACCTCGGAGAGTCGGCTCCGGTGCACAGGCGATCAGCGCGGTCGCGAGGATGACCGCCGAGAACGCGACGAGGATCCGGGAATCGTGGTTCATGGCACCAGGTTCAGTGCTCGGCCGCATCAGTTCGGCCCCCCCCGGGTCTCCTTGAGAGTTGGTTGAGAGTCTCCCCCAAAGAACGTTTGTGGCGGGGCCTTCGAGACCCCCCGTGGAGATTGGTCTTGTGGTTTGCCTCCTGAATGTATGTACACTAGTTATGTACATACTTGAAAATATGGGACTCGGACTCGGGGCTTGGAAATGGGGAAGACCGTTGGCGTCGCAGCTTTCCGCAAGACGTGTGCGCAGCTCATCGCGCAGGTGAGAGAGGAACGGAAGCCGATCACAATCACGAAACACGGCCGGCCGGTGGCACTGCTGTCGCCCGTGCCCCCGCCCGACGATGGAACCTCGCGGATCGTTGGGGCGCTGAAGGGCTCCGTGCTGGGGTACGATGACCCGTTTGCGCCGGCCGCCGACCCGGAGGAATGGGATGCCGCGCGGTGATCGTCCTCGACACTCACGTGCTGATCTGGGCCATCCACGAGGATCCGAGACTGGGTTCCGCCGCGGCACGCACCCTCGAAGCCGATGGGCGAGCCATGCTCGTCGGCGTGTCCGCCATCAGCCCGTGGGAGATCGCCCTCCTGGCCGAACGGGGACGGTTGCGTCTGGACCGCGATGTCGTGGAGTGGATCGAAGCCGTCCTGGACCTGCCGGGCTTCCGGCTCCTGCCCATCGAACCTGCGATCGCGGTGGCGAGCGTACGCTTGCCGGGCACCTTAACGCGTGACCCTGCCGACCGGCTGATCGTAGCAACCGCTCGCCACCATGGGGCTCAGCTGATGACGGCCGACCGGGCGATGCTGGATTACGGGGCGGCCGGACACGTCCGGACAGTGGACGCGAGATTCTGATCGACGACGCCCCGGGGACGGCTGCGGATCCGGGCAACCGCAGTGACTACTGCGGGGGGCGGAACCTGCCGATCCAGCGGCGGACCCAGCGGATGGAGACGCTGGAGCCGACCGCGAGCACGCTCGCGAGCAGGTCGAAGCCGATGTCGAACAGGTCGAACGTACGGCTGGGCACGAAGAACTGGATGCACTCGTCCACCACGCCGACTGCCGTCGTCGCCGCGATGGCCAGCACGGCCGGCACCGGGACGCGCCACCCCTGGGCCTTCCGTTCCACCAGGGCCTCGTGGATGATGAGCGCCAGCACCGCGTACTCGATGAGATGCGAACGCTCGGCGGCATCGATCCCGCGGGCGAGTCCGATAACCGCGATCCCCGCGACGCCCAGCGCGAAGCCGACCTCCACGCCGCGCGACCGCTCCCTCAGCCCCTGCACCAGGATCGCGATCCCGATCAGGAGCATGCCGGCGCTGAACATGGTCGGGGTGAGTTCGAGCAGCCCGCTCTCGCGCAGGGCGTCGGCCAGCGTTCGCGCGAGATCGGCCGTCGCGTAGATCGCCACGACCACCGCCAGCGCCCACACCCACAGGCGCCTCTCCCGGCGGGACGAGAAGAGACTGCGCTCGCCGTCGGTCATGATGCGACGCAGGGGTTCACGAAGGGTTGCTACGCAACTTCACGTGGGCGAATGGCTTCCAGCGCATCGGCAACAGCTCGCTCGGCAAGCCTGAGTTCGTACCGATCCTGCAGGTTCATCCAACTCTGGGCATCAGTGCCGAAGTATTTTGCGAGTCGCAGCGCCGTCTCCGCCGTGATACCGCGCCGACCCCGGACGATCTCGTTGATTCGTGCGGGAGTCACTCCGATTGCCTTGGCCAGAGCATTGGACGACAGCGCGAACGGCTCCATGAAGTCGTGTTTCAGGACTTCGCCGGGGTGTACCGGATCCAGTTCAACCATTCCCCTGTCGCCCCTTAACGATGGTAGTCAACGATCTCCACGTCGTACGCGTCTCCGCCCTCGAAGCGGAAGCACAATGTCGGTGCCGAACGGTGACATCGCCACCGGAACCCGTGAACCATCGCTCAACGAGCCATATGATGAGAAAGTGACGCTGTGAGACGCTGAACCGCAGGAGAAGTTCCTATGAACGTAACGATGATTCGCGCCGCGGTCGCGGTGGCGGTGGTCGCGGCGGTGTCGATCCCGGTCGCGCGGGCGCAGGACCAGGGGGGCGTACCGCGCACGCCTGACGGCCGGCCGGACCTGCAGGGGAACTGGACGAACGGGACGATCACGCCCATCGAGCGGCCGCAGGGCTTCGAGGCGGTGCTCACGCCCGAGCAGGTCGCCCAGATCGAGGGCGGACGGCAGGAGTGCATCGAGGCCCACTCGGGGTCCAGCGATCCCGACCGTGACGCGCCGGCGGAGGGCGGCATCGCCATCGGCTGCGACTTCATCCTCGAGGCGGCGGCCGGCGGCACGGGCGGCTACAACCTCTTCTACCTGGACCGGGGAGATCAGGTCGCCGTGGTGAACGGCGAGCCCCGCAGTTCCCTCCTCACGATCCCGGAGGACGGCCGCATCCCCGCGCGCACCGCCGAGGCGCAGCAGCGGCTCGGCCAGCTCATGGCCGCCCGCGGCCGCCACGGCGAGTACGACAACCCCGAGAACCGGCCGCTGTCCGAGCGCTGCATCGTCTCGTTCGGGTCCAACGCCGGCCCGCCCATGCTCCCCAACTACTTCTACAACAACAACTACACCATCGTGCAGACGCCGGACCACGTCATGGTCATGACGGAAATGGTGCACGACGCGCGCATCATCCCGATCGGCGTCGCTCCCGGCTCCGGCGAGGCCCGGGAGGCCGGCGGCGCCGGCGCCCCGCCGTCGTTCCCGGACGCGATCCGGCCCTGGTTCGGGGATTCGCGCGGCTGGTGGGAGGACGACACCCTCGTCATCGAGACGACGAAGCTCAACCCGCAGCAGCTCACCGCCTACCGCGAGTTCTTCGGCGCGAGCCCGAACATGAAGATCACGGAACGGCTCACGCGCGTGGACGCGAACACGATCAACTACGAGTTCCTGATCGACGACCCGGACACGTGGGAGAACCCGTGGGGCGGCGAAGTCCCGTTCGTAAGGATGGACGACCTCCTCTACGAATACGCCTGCCACGAGGCGAACTACGCGCTGGAGAACATCCTGCGCGGCGCCCGCGCGGAGGAGCGCGGCGACAACCGGTAGAAGTAAGGCGGGGGAAGTGCGCCGTCAGGGAGTCGAACCCCGAACCTACTGATTAAGAGTCAGTTGCTCTGCCAATTGAGCTAACGGCGCGTACGACGTCACAAGCTGGTTCACGGACTCGCGCCCGCAAGTCGCGCTCCAGCCGCGAAGTGGAGCCGAGGGGATTCGAACCCCTGACCTCTGCAATGCCATTGCAGCGCTCTCCCAGCTGAGCTACGGCCCCGCGCTTCAACTCCGTCCATACCCCCAAGGGGAATCGAACCCCTATCTCCACCTTGAAAGAGTGGTGTCCTAGCCGTTGGACGATGGGGGCTCGTGCCGCTGTCGTCCGAATGTCGTCCGTTGTCGCCTGACTGCCACGCGCCCGCCAGGACTCGAACCTGGGACCCCCGGCTTAGAAGGCCGGTGCTCTGATCCAACTGAGCTACGGGCGCCCGCCATCCCGTTCCAGCTGCTCCAAGCTCGCGGCGGGATTTGAACCCGCGACCTCATCCTTACCAAGGATGCGCTCTACCCCTGAGCTACGCGAGCCGACAGGGGCGGAGGGACTCGAACCCCCAACCGCCGGTTTTGGAGACCGGTGCTCTACCAATTGAGCTACGCCCCTTTGCCGCTTCCCGCGAACCGGCCATTGGCGGCCCGTGGCAAAATGGCTGGGGGCGGAGTCGAACCGCCGACACCGGCGTTTTCAGCGCCGTGCTCTACCGCCTGAGCTACCCAGCCCTTTGACAGCCCGTGGCAAGAGCCCTGCTGTCCTACTCCGGGGGTGGGATTCGAACCCACGACCTAGTGGTTAACAGCCACCCGCTCTGGCCACTGAGCTACCCCGGATCGTACTCCCGTCCCGCAAGCGTTCCGCAAAACGGATCGGAGAGCAAAACGCCTCGCCCCGCAGCTTTGCGAGGCGAGGCGAGAGATAGCGGGGGCAGGATTCGAACCTGCGACCTTCGGGTTATGAGCCCGACGAGCTACCAGACTGCTCCACCCCGCAGCGCGACCCGCAGGATACAAACGCGTGCGGGAGGTGTCAACCTCGAAACGACTTCCGGCGGGGCTCCGGCCCGCGGCTTCAAGCCGGGGGCGCAGGGGGCTATGCCGTAGCCGATCCTCCGCCCCAGCCGCGCGGGTCCGGTCCCCCCGCGAGCCGGCCGGTGTCCGGGTCGATGCCGACCGCGTGGAGCTGCGCGACGAAGGCGTCGTTCGCGACCTCCAGGCCGCGTCCCTCCAGCTGTTCCTTCAAGTGATGGTAGAGCTGCGGCTCCAGCTCCAGCAGGTGATCCTCCCAGTGCCAGCGGGGGACGGAGACGGCTTCCAGCGCGGACATGTCGAAGTCGACGGTGTTGCTGATCGTGTGCTGCACGGCGCCGAGAATGCGGGTGCCGCCCGCCGCGCCCGTGACCAGAATCGGCTGCCCGTCCCGCAGCACGATCGCTGGCGAGATCCCCGTGATGCGCGCCTTGCCGGGTTCGATGCTGTTCGGCCGTCCGGCGACCGGGTTGAACTGGAACATGCAATTGTTCCACGTGAAGCCGAGGCCTTCGGTGACGACCCCGGAAGCGGAGCCGAGCGTGTGCGTGAGCGCCACGCAGTTCCCGGCCCGGTCGGCCGTCGAGAGGTGCGTCGTATCGGGTCCCTCCGGCGGCTCCTCGACGACATCGGGGGGGAGTTCGCGGCGGTCGATGAAGCCCCTCAGTTCGGCGGCGCGATCCTTCGACACGAGGATGTCCGTCGGGTCGTCGATGAACTTCGGGTCGCCGTGGTACCGGCGCCGGTCGATGAAGGAGAGGATCTGGGCGCGGCCGAGGAGTTCGACGTGCTCCGCCTTGCCGTGTTCGAGACCCGGAACGTCGTAGCCCTCGAGGAGGTTCAGGATCTCGATGACCTGGGCGCCGCTGCCCGGCAGGGCGTTCGAGAACACGTCGTGTCCCCGGTACGTGCCGTGCACCGGGTCGTAGACGTCGGGCGTGTACGCCTCGAGGTCGGCCAGCGTGAGGAGACCCCCGTTGCGCTCGAAGTCCGCGGCGATGCGTTCGGCGATCTCCCCGCGGTAGACCACGTCCGCGCCACCCTCGGCGATGAGTTCGAGCGTGCGGCCGTAGTCGCGCTGCACGAGCCGCTCCCCCGCCCGCCACGGCACGCCGTCGTTGAGGAAGATGCGCGCCGAGGCCTCCGTGGTCCGGACCTTGGTGAAGAACGGTACCACGCCCGAGGATGACTCCGTCCGCGTCGTGAAGCCGCGCGCGAGGGCGCCGGGGATCTCGAACCCGTCGTACGCGAGCCGGATCGCCGGCTCCACCAGTTCGGCCCACGGCCGGGTCCCGAAGCGGGTCCACGCCTCCCACAGGCCGGCGATCGTGCCCGGCGTGACGACCGACTTGTAGCCGATCTGGTTGATGTCGCCGCGCACCTTCCAGCGATCCGCGTGTCCGTAGATCCGCCCCTCGAGCGCGCTGCGGTAGATATCGGGCGTGGCCCTGCTCCCCGCGCGTCCGTGGAAGTCGATGGACGTGGCGCGCCGCGTGCTCGCGTCGTACACGACCATGCAGCCGAAGCCGCCCACCCCGGCCGAGAACGGCGTCGTGATGAACTGCGCGAACGCCGTCGCGATGGCCGCATCGATCGCATTGCCGCCGCGCCTGAGGGCCCCGACCCCGGCCTCCACCGCGATCGGCCCGCGCGCCACGACGATCCCGCCCCCGGCGTCCCGTGACCCGTTGTCCGGTGCGCTCGCGGCCATCTCCTCGGCCTCCGGACGGCACGCCCCGAGCGATCCCGCCGCCACGGCGCCCACCCCGGCCGCCGCCGTGGCGATGAAGGCCCTCCGAGACTGAACATCCGCGGGCCGGAGGTCGGTTCCGTCGATCGTCACGTTTCGACTCCTTGTTGGCGCCGCGCGGTGGCGGCGTTTCGGCGCGGGCTGTTAAGGTTCGCCCACTAAGGTTCGCCACCAGGGTTCGCCCATCAGCGTGGCGCTCGACGCGCGGCATGCGGCCAAATCCGATTACGGCCAAACCCGATTGAAGAATTGAAGATATACACCAAAGGCGGGGACGGAGGAGAGACGACGCTCCTCGGCGGCGCGCGGGTCCCGAAGGACGACGCGCGGGTCGCGGCATACGGCACCGTCGATGAACTCAACGCCGCGGTCGGGGTGGCGCTCGCCCTCGATCCGGAAAGTGCGACGCTCGGCGAGTCCGGGCCCGCGCTTCGAGCCGTCCAGGAGGACCTGTTCACGATCGGGGCCCGCCTCGCCGCCGCCAATCCCGATCGGTTGCTGCGCAAGGGCACGATTCCCACGCTCTCCGCCGGCCGGATCGACGCGCTCGAGGCGTGGATCGACGCGCTGGACGCCGAGCTTCCCGCGCTCGAGGCCTTCGTTCTGCCCGGCGGGTCGCCCCTCGCCGCGCAGTTGCACGTGGCGCGCACCGTCTGTCGGCGGGCCGAACGGGGCGTCACGGCTCTCCTCGATGGCCAGCCCGATCTCGGAGAAGTCGTCGTCCCCTACATCAACCGTCTCTCCGACCTGCTGTTCACCCTCGCCCGGGCCGCGAACCGCCGCGCCGGCCGCGAGGACGCGATGTGGCTACCGCAGCGGCAGCGGGGTGAAGCGGGATGAAGGCTGGCGCTGAAGACGCAATGGCGACCGTGACGCGCACCCCGTTCCGCCTCGCGCCGCCCGGCGCGGACCTCCGCGGCGACTACTGGGCGACTGCTGCTCCCGCCGACGGCGCCTCTCCCGCGGAAGACGCTTCCCCCTCGAGCGACGCGGCGATCGTCGTCTGCCACGGCTTCAAGGGGTTCAGGGACTGGGGGTTCTTTCCCTACCTCTGCGAACGACTCGCCGAGCGGACCGGGATCCCCGTCGTCTCCTTCAACTTCGACGGCTCCGGCGTGCGCGACGCGGACTTCGATGATCTGGAGGCCTTCAGCCACAACACCTTCTCCCGCGAACTGTGGGACCTGGAGGCCATCCTCGATGGACTCGCGACGGGCCGGCTCGGCGACCTCGATGTCCCGTCCGCCACGCGCTTCGGCCTGCTCGGACACAGCCGGGGCGGCGCCACCTGCATCCTGAAGGCGGGTCTGCGGTCGCAGGTCCGGGCGCTCGTCACGTGGGCCTCGATCTCCTCGGTCACGCGCTACGAGAGCTACGCCGACCGGTGGGACGCCGGGGAAACCGTGATCATCCCGAACGCCCGCACGAAGCAGGACATGCCGCTCGAGCGGAATGTGCTCGACGACATGCGCGCGAACCGGGACCGCCTCGACGTGCTCGCCAGCGCCGCGAGCCTGCGGATTCCGGTCACCGTGGTGCACGGGACGGGCGATGAGTCCGTGCCCTTCAGCGACGCCTGGCGGATCGCCGACGCGGCAGGCGACCTCGCGCGGCTCGTCGGGGTAGAAGGAGGTACGCATACGTTTCAGGCCGGACACCCGTTCGCGGGGACGACGCCGGAGCTCGAAGAGGCGATCGACGCCTCGGTCGAACTGTTCACGCGCGCGCTCGCTTGAGAGAGGCCAGGTTGAGAGAGACCAGGGGGATGGGACGAAAGACCCGAAATCGACACATCGGGAGGCGAAGCTCGGGGATCGCGGCGGCGACGGCGGTCGCCCTGGCCGGACTCGCGTTGGGGGGCTGCGAGCTCGAGCGGCTGGACAGCAACGGCGTTCCGGTGGCGGACGAGGGGCCCGACCTCGCCGAGCAGGTCGCCTCCCTGCTCGACCGGCAGGCGGCGGCGTGGAACGCGGGCGATCTCGACGGCTTCATGAGCGCCTACTCGCCATCTCCGACGACGACCTATATCGGATCCACGGGACTCATCGAGGGCTACGACGGAATCCGGGAGCGATACGCCCGGGGGTTCGCGGAGGGCGCGGCGCGGGACAGCCTTCGCTTCGAGGACCTGCGGGTCCGGGAAGTGGATGAGCGGGTCGGCGTCGCGACGGCGCGCTACGTCCTCGAACGCGACGGCACCGTCACATCGACGGGGCCGTTCACGCTCGTGCTGCTGAACGTGGAGGGAGCCTGGCTCATCGTCCACGACCAGTCGGCCGAAGACGCCGGAGGCTGAGGACCAATGCGGAGCTTCGACTACGTCATCGTGGGGGGCGGCCTCGCGGCGGTCTCGGCGGTGGACGGGATCCGGGAGATCGACCGCGACGGCTCGATCGCCATGTTCGCCGAGGAGCCGGACCCTCCCTATCACCGACCTCCCCTGTCGAAGGAGTTCCTGCAGGCGGAGGGGGCGCCGCGGAGCCTGCTGCACGTGAAGCCCGCGCGCTGGTTCGAGGAGCAGTCGGACGGGCTCAAGCTGTTCACGGGCGCGCCGGTGAGGCGCCTGGACGCGCGCTCCATGACCGTCCACACGGCCGCGGGCGATGAGATTCGAGGCGGGCGCATTCTGATCGCGACGGGAGGGCGGCCGAAGCGGCTCGACGTGCCGGGAAGCCACCTCTCCGGCGTGTCGACGCTCCGCACCGCCGCCGATTCCGAGCAACTGCGCGAAACGGCCCGCGGCGCGTCGCGCGCCGTGCTCGTCGGCGCCGGCTTCATCGGGATGGAACTGGCCTCCTCGCTGTCGAAGTTCGACGTCGATGCCATCGTCGCGGAGGTGGAGCCGCGCGTCTGGGCGCGCGTCTTCCCGGAGACGATCGCGGGTTTCCTCCGCCGCTACTTCGAGGAGCGCGGCGTGCGATTCATGATGGGCTCGGGCGTGGCCGCCTTCGAAGGCGAGGGACGCCTGGCGCGGGTCGTGCTCGACAGCGGCGAGGAGATCTCCGCCGACCTCGCGATCGTAGGCGTCGGGATGTCGCCGAACGAGGAACTCGGCGCCCAGGCCGGCCTCGCGGTTCGGGACGGGATCGTCGTGGACGGGTTCGCCGAGACGACGGCGGCCCACATCTACGCGGCGGGCGACGTGGCCCGCTTCCCGGATCCCATCGAGGGCGGGCTCTCGCGCCTCGAACACTGGGACCACGCCCGCGCGCACGGCCGCCACGCGGGCCGCAACATGGCCGGCGCGCGGGAGGCGTTCGACCACCTCTCCTATTTCTTCACGCACGTGTTCGATCTCAGTATCAACGTGTTCGGGGAGACGGCCGCGGTGGATCGTACGATCGTCTCCGGCGAACTCGGCTCCGGCCGCTCGATCGTGTACTGCGTGACGGACAACCGGCTCACCGGCACGATCCTCATCAACGCCACCGGCGCGATGGAGGACTGCCGGGCGCTGGTGCGCGCGCGCCCCACGGTGGAGGATCTGTTGAAGGAATTCGAGAAGCCGGGCGTGCGCCCCGGCGAGTTGGTCGGATAGGCGAGGTGTCGGATGGCGGGCCAGGCGAGGCAGACCGTCGAAAGGTGACGAAACCTATGGACACGAAGGACACGAAGGATACGAGGGACCCGATGGACGGCATGGCGGATGGCATGGCGGACGGCATGGCGGATGGCACGGGCTCGGCCGACGAGGCGTCCGGAGTGACGCCGGAGATCGCAGAGCAGGTGCGGACCGCGCTTCGCACCGTGACGGATCCGGAGCTCGGCATCAACATCGTGGATCTCGGGCTCGTGTACGATGTGGAGGTCGAGGAGGGCGAGGCGAAGGTCACGATGACGCTGACGAGCCCCGGCTGCCCGGCCGGCGGACAGATTCTCGGGGGCGCGAAGGATGCGGCGGAGACGGTGGACGGCGTGGAGGAGGCCGTCGTGAGCCTCGTGTGGAAGCCGTTCTGGACGCCCGAGAGGATCGACCCGGCCGTGCGGGCGATGATGGGCTTCTGACGGTGTCCGGATTCTGAAGATCCCGCGGTTCTGACCGTGCTTCTGCGGCTGTTCCTGCTGTTCACGATCGTCCCCGTCGTGGAGCTTGCGCTCCTCGTTCAAGTCGGAGGCCTGCTCGGACTCGGCCCCACGCTCCTGCTCGTCATGGGGACGGGGTTCGCCGGCGCGTGGCTCGCGCGGCGCGAAGGGCTGCGCGCCTGGCTCGCCGTCCGGGACGAACTCCAGGGGGGCGCGCTCCCCGGTGAATCACTCGTCCACGCGCTCCTGATCCTCGTGGCGGGCATCGTGCTCATCACCCCGGGTGTTATCACGGACATCGCCGGGATCCTGCTGCTCATCCCGCCGGTGAGGCGGAGCCTCATCGCCCGTGTCCGGGACCGGCTCAGCGCCGGGATCGAGCGTGGCACAATTCAGGTGATGAGCGGATCCGGCGGCGGGTTCAGCGGCCTGTACGGCAACTTCGGGGCGCGCCCCGGGACCGGTCGGTCGGGTCGCAGCGGCGGGCCGCGGACTTCCCCACGGGAGATCATCATCGAGGAGAGCGATCCGGAAGGCGACTGACGCCCGGACCCAAACCCTCTGGAGGTGCGGCAATGGGGCACGAGGACATTGAGCGAGGTCGGGTACTGACGCGGCGCGAGGTGCTCGCCGCTCTCGGCGTCGGCGGCGGGGCGCTGGCCGCCGGTCGGTGGGTTCTGGGAACGGGCACCTCTCTCGCCGCCCAGACGGACGGGATCGCCCGCCCACTGCCGACCTGTGTGGCGAAGCCCGAGCAGACCGAGGGGCCCTTCTTCGTCGACGCGCGGCTCGAACGCTCGGACATCCGGTCCGATCCGTCGACCGGCACGGTGAGCGAGGGCATCCCGCTGACGCTCAGGTTCAACGTCTCGCAGATCGCGCAGGGCGACTGTTCGGCGCTGCCCGGCGCGCTGATCGACGTGTGGCAGTGCGACGCCGAGGGCGTGTACTCGGGCGTGGAGGACGACGGAGCCCCCGAGTCGGCGAAGGAACTACACTTCCTCCGGGGCTACCAGCACACGGACGAGAACGGCGTGGCCCGGTTCACGACGATCTATCCGGGCTGGTACCGCGGGCGGGCGGTCCACGTACACTTCAAGGTGCGCACGGACATCTCCGGCCAGCCGTATGAGTTCACCTCGCAGCTCTACTTCGACGAGGCGCTCACCGACAGCGTGCACGCGCAGGCGCCGTACGCGGCGCGCGGACAACGTCCCATGAGCAACGCGGACGACGGCATCTTTCGCCGCGACGGTGGCGAGAGGCTGATGGCCCGGGTGAGCGAGGCGGACGACGGATACGCGGCCACCTTCGACCTGGGCCTCGATCTCACGGATACCGAGATCGGCCGGCCCGATGGCCGCAGCGGCAGGCGCGGGGGAGCCGGGCGGCCCGGGCCGGACTGATGGGCGATCGCCCGGCGCGCGCGCCCGGCCGCTGGCCGCTTGCAAGGCGGCGCGGCGGATTCGACCTTTCGAGCATGAAGAGCATGAAACAGCAGGCCGGCGCGACCGGCGCCACCGTCGTCTTCGCGATCGCTCTCGGCTCGCTCGTGTCGGGCGAGGCACGGGCCGCCGGACCGCGCGGCATCCCGGCTCCGGTGGGGGCGACGCCGTGGGGGGCGGCCCCTCCCGTCGACGCCTGCCTCCGCACCCCCGAAGTGGTCCGGCTGTCGGGCACCCAGAGTGCGCCCGGGAGCCGCGGGTCGATGACGCTCACGCAGCCCGGGTCGCCGTTCGAGATCACCGTGGACGAAGGCGGCTTCCAGACCTTCGACATCGAGATCCAGGTGGACCAAATGCGCAAGCGGCGCGGCGCGGTCTATGTGGTATGGGCCGCGAAGCCCGAACTCGACGAGTGGGTGCAACTCGGCACCCTGTCGGACGAGAACGGGCTCGAGGCGCGGGTCGCCTGGAACCAGTTCCTCATCTTCGTGAGCGAGGAGGCCTCGGCCGATGTCGAGCGCTGGCAGGGGCCGATCATGCTCACGGGGCTGTCCCCCTCCGGCCGGCTGCACACGATGGCCGGCCACGGCCCGTTCGAGGCCATGAACTGCCAGCTCTATTTCTGAGACGGCAGTCCGGAGCCGCGGTCCGCGATCCGATCCCACCGGTGCCGGTGTGAACACGTGATGCCTCGCGCGGCGAGGAGCCGACCGGGCAACCGGGCAGCCCGTACCTTCGCGGCCGGCGCGGCCTTTCAGGCGCTGGTGTGGCTGGGCGGCGCACCGGCATCGGGGCAGCAGCACGCGGGCCACATGATGGCGACGGACAGCACGGGGGCCGTGTGGCGCATGCCGCCGCAGCCGATCCCGATGCCGATGATGCTTCCGGGCCTGATGGGCGCCGTCCCCGTAGTGACCCCGTACCTGCCCGACCCCGGCCACGATCCGGCGATGCTCCCGGAGGCGGTCTTCCGCGAGGTCGTGGAGATGGCCGACGGCGACACGCTCCGCCTCGAGGCCGGGTTCGTGCGGCGCACGATCGGGACGCGGACCTTCACGATGTACGGCTTCAACGGGCAGTATCCCGGTCCCCTCATCCGCGTCCCGCAGGGCGCGGAGATCATCGTCCTGTTCACGAACCACATCGACCTGCCGACGGCCGTCCACTGGCACGGCGTCCGGCTCGAGAACGAGTTCGATGGCGTCCCCGGAGTCACCCAGGATCCGGTCGAGCCCGGCGAGTCGTTCATGTACCGGGTCCATTTCCGGGACGCCGGCCTCTACTGGTACCACCCCCATCACCGCGAGGACATCCAGCAGGACCTCGGCCTGTACGGGAACATGCTCGTCGACGCCTCCGCCGCGGACTACTACGGTCCCGCGAACGGCGAGGACTTTCTCATGCTCGACGACCTGCTCGTCGACGAGGGAGGACTCTTCCCCTGGGGACGCGAAGCCGCCGTGCAGACGCTCATGGGCCGGTTCGGGAACCAGTTGCTCGTGAACGGCGAGCCGCGCTGGGAGGCGACGGTCCGCCGCGGCGAGGTTCGCCGCCTCTATCTCACGAACGTCGCCAACACGCGCACCTTCAACCTCGTCCTCGAGGGCGCGGAGATGAAGCTCGTCGGCGCCGACGTGAGCAAGTTCGAGCGCGAGAGCTTCGTCTCCAACGTCGTCCTCGCCCCGGCCCAGCGGTACATCGTCGACGCCCGCTTCGACGAGCCCGGCACGTACGCGCTCCTCAACCCGATCCAGGCCATCGACCACTTCAACGGCCGCTTCTATCCGCAGACGGATACGCTCGGGCTCGTCACGGTCCTCGACGAACCGGTGGCGGAGGACCACGGGGACGCGTTCTCCACTCTGCGCGCGCACGTGGACGTCATCGAGGACATTGACCGCTACCGCGGCGAGTTCGGCCGGCCGGTCGACCACGAACTCGAACTCACGGTCCGGGTGGGGAACCTCCCCAGCGACATCGTCGCGGTGATGGCGATCGACACGCTGTACTTCCCGCCCGTGGAGTGGACGGACGCGATGCCGATGATGAACTTCCTCTCGACATCGGAGAACCTGACCTGGATCCTGCGCGACACGCGGACGGGGCAGGAGAACCGGGACATCGACTGGCGGTTCACGGTGGGGGACGTGCGGAAGATCCGCATCCACAACCAGCGCCGCTCGTTCCACCCGATGCAGCACCCGATCCATATCCACGGCCAGCGCTTCCTCGTGCTCTCGAAGGACGGGGTGCCGTCGGACAATCTCGCCTGGAAGGACACGGTCGTGATCCCGGTCGGGTCGACGTTCGACATCCTGCTCGAGGCCTCCAACTCTGGCCGCTGGATGGCGCACTGCCATATTGCGGAGCATCTGGAGGCCGGCATGTCCATGGTGTTCACGGTGGATCCCGGCTAGCTCGCGGGCCGCCAGTTCGAAAACGGAGGAAAGAATGAAGGTTGGAAATCGGACCCTGACGCTCTCCGCGCTCGCCGTGCTCGGAGCGGTCTTCGTCGCCCCGGCGGCACTCGACGCCCAGGCGATCGATGTCGTGGAGCGCGGCAGCCGGAACATGGAAGTGCTCGGACACGTCCCGCTCGGCCCGCGGCTCAGCATCGCGGACATGGACATCGAGCAGGAGATGCACCGGCCCTACGCGTACGTGGCGCGCATGCAGTACGGGCCGGTGGGCCCAAAGGGGCTGGACATCGTCTCCATCGAGGACCCGGAGAACCCCGAGGTGCTCTACGAGTGGCGGATCGAGGACCAGGACCTCCACCAGCGCACCGGCGGGATGGACGTGAAGCACTTCAAGTGGGGGGACCGCTACTACGTCGTGCAGTCGCTCCAGTTCGGGCAGGGCGGCCCGGACTCCGACATGGGGGCCGTGGTCCTCGACGTCACGGGCCTGCCGGACGCCTCGACGGTGCGTGAGGTGGCCCGCATCAGGGAGCCCGATCTCCCGGGCGGCTTCCACAACATCTTCATCTACAAGCACTCGAACATGAACGTGTATCTCGTCGCCACGGTCTCGGGACCGTACGCGGCCGTCTACGACCTCGGCGCGCTCGTCGAGGGACGGGGCGATGAGATGGTGGCGCAGATTCCGGTCCCGGATCAGGGGATGCAGGGGAACCGGCGGCGGGGATACCACGATTTCTATCTCGGCTATCACCCGGAAACCGGGACGGACCGCTTCTACGGCGGCGGCACGGGCGGCTACTACATCTACGACGTGACGGATCTCGGGAGCCCCGAGCTTCTGACGCAGATCGTCGGGGTCTCCGGGATTCGCAGCGGCCACACGTTCACGCCCACGCCGGACGGGAACTTCGCGATCGCCGAGACCGAGTATCAGTACGCGCCGCTGAGGATCTTCGATCTCCGGCCGGGACTGAACGGCGAGGTGTCCGCCATCAACCGCCCGATCGCGGCGTGGACGGCGAACTGGAAGAACCTCGTCCACAACCACGAGGTGCGCTGGCCGCTCGTGTTCGTGTCGGGCTACCTGGACGGACTCGTCGTGTTCAACATGATGGACCCGGAGAACCCGATGACGGTGGGCCACTACGACACCTACCTCGGGCCGCCGAACGTCGACCGGACCCCCGTCTTCAACGGCACGTTCGGGGTCGACATCCGCAACGAGGATGGACTCATCGTGGTGAGCGACATGACGACGGGTCTGTGGACCTTCCGGATGGAGGGCTTCCAGGGCTGGAACGGCGAGGACTGGGGCGTGCCGAACATCTCCAGCGCCCAGGACTGGGACAACGGGCCGGCGGGCGCGGCCGGGCGCATCACGACGGACCAGCAGCAGGGCCAGCAGGGCGGCTGACGCCGGCGGCATGAGCACCCGGCCACGGCTCCTCGTGGTCGGGAGCCCCTCACTGGACCTCCTGCACTTCGGCGGCCGCTCCGTGCGGTCCGCCGGGGGCGCGGGACTCTACACGGCGCTCGCGGCGCAACGGGCCGGAGCCGCAGTGACGGTCGTCGCGCCGCGGCCCGATCCCATGCCGGCGGAACTCGAACCGGCGGACCGCCTCCTCGACTGGCGCGGGCCGCCCGTCCCGCCCTCGGCGCTCCCCCACTTCGAGATCGAGTACTTTCCCGATGGCCGCACCGTCTATCGCCGGGCGGTGCGCGGTTCCGAGGGGGACATCCGCTACGGCGACATCCCCGACGCGGGACCGGGCGCCTTCGCGTACGTCGTCCCTCTCCTCGATCCGGAGCTGCAGTTGGGGTTCGCGCGGCGGCTGTCGGCGGCGGGCGTCCGCGTCGGGTGCGGGACGTACGCGCCGGGGATCCGGGCGCACCGGGAGGTCGTCGCGCGGGTGGCGGAGACGTCCCACTACTTCTTCTGCAACGAGGAGGAGGCCGGTCTCCTCTTCGGGTCGCTCGATCGGGTGGCGGCCGCGCCGGGGCGCGCGGTCTTCGTCACGCGGGGGCCCAGCGGGGCTCGCGTCGTCGTGGGCGACCACGCGATCGACATCCCCACCCCCGAGGTCGCGGAGGTGGATCCGACGGGCGCCGGCGACACCTTCTGCGGGACGGCGCTGGCCCGGCTCGCGGCCGGAGACCACCCCGCCATCGCGGCGCGCGTGGCGGCGGCCCGGGCCGCGCACACGGTGACCGGCATCGGTCCGGCGCCCCTCCTCTCGGACGACCCGCCGGCGGCGCCGGCGCGAGATGCCCGGGTCCGCCTCAACGGGGATCGCATTCGGCGCGTGGCCGGGGTCATCGCGACGGCGCCCGAAGCCGCGGCCTTCGACTTCACGGGCTCCGGCTTCCCCGCACCCGGCGATCCGGCGGCGCTCGATTTCTTCTTCGCCGGCACCGTGCAGCAGTTCGGTTTCTGGCACGAGCGCGCGGCCCGCTACGGGGAACCGATGATCGCCTCGCTGGGGGGCCGGGCCCTCAAGGGCAGCGACTACCTGTGGGCCGCCTGCCTGCGCTGGGCCCGCGAGGCGCCGGACGAACTCACCCCCGCGGGCCAGGCCGGCCTCGACGACGCGGACTTCGACCATCGCCTCCGGGACGACGGAGGCCGCAACCCGCTCCCCGCGGGCGTTCTCCATCCGGCGTGCGCGCGGGCATACGGCCGCGACATGGTGGGCCTCGGCCTGACCCCGGCGTCGCTCCTGGCCGAAGCCAACGCCGCGGAGCGGCCCCTGGTCCGCTTTCTCGCTCGCCTCGATGCGGTCGGCGGCTACAAGGAGGACCCGTGGCGCAAGAAGTCCGCCCTCCTCGCGGCGATCCTCAGCCAGCGGCCGGAGCGCTTCCTGCGGCTGGGGGAGGCCGCGGACGTGCCGCCGATCATCGACTACCACTGCCAGCGCAGTTGCCTCCGGCTCGGCGTCGTCTCCGCGGTCGACGAGACGCTGGCCGCGAAGCTCGCGAAGCGGGAGGTTGTGAGCGTGGAAGAGGAGGAGGCCGTGCGCGCCGCCTGCTACGAGGCGGTCGGGGAGATCCGGCGCCTGAGCGGACGCTCGATGGGCGCCGTGGACTGGTTCTTCTTTCAGAACCGGACGCGGTGCCCGGAGATGACGGAACCCGACTGCGCGGCGTGCCCCGCGGACCCCGTCTGCGCGCACCGCACGGCCCTTTTCCAGCCGGTGCTCCGCACCACCGCGTACTGAGCGTCCGGACGTGTCATGGAGACCGGCCGGACGAAGGACCACCGACGACAGAAATCGGGAGAATCTCATGAGAAAGTTGGGAGCGACGTTCCTTCTCGCCGCGGCGATCCTCGCCACGCCCGCGGTTGCCGCCGGGCAGGATGACGCCGAAGCGGGGGCGGTCGCCGCCGTGCAGGCCCTCTTCGACGCCATGGCCGCCCGCGACGGCGATGCGATCCGCGGCCTGCTGACCGAAGGCGCCACCTTCGTGGCCACGGCGGAGACCCCAGACGGAGTTCAGGTCCGGGAGAGCACGGGCGCCGAGTTCGCCGCCTCCATCGGCCAGCCGGGCCCCGCCCTGCTCGAACGGATGTGGGACCCGCACGTGATGATCGAGGGTCCGATCGCCGTCGTGTGGACGCCCTACGACTTCCACGTGGACGGCCGGTTCAGCCACTGCGGGATCGACGCGGTGAGCCTCGTTCGTGGCGGAGACGGCTGGAAGATCTCCAGCATCGCCTACACCCGCGAAACGGAGAACTGCGAGCCGAGCCCGCTGGGTCCGCCGGGCGGTTGACGCCGCGCCGGCTGGCGGGCCGTCACGCCCGGGAAGCGGGCGGCGTCGATGCGACCGCCAGGCGCCGGAGTTGCCACCGGCGCCACAGGAGGTAGATGGCGGGGATCACGAGCAACGTGAGGACGGTCGCGGAGATCATTCCTCCGACCATGGGCGAGGCGATCCGCTTCATCACGTCCGCGCCGGTGCCCGAACTCCACAGGATCGGCATCAGCCCCGCCGTGATCGCCGTCACCGTCATCACCACGGGACGCAGCCGCTCCAGGGCCCCTTCGCGAACCGCCGCCATCACGTCCGCGGCGGTCTCGATCCGTCCTTCGCGGAGGCGGCGGCGGAACGCCTCGTCCAGGTATATCAGCATCACGACGCCCGTCTCCGCCGCCACGCCGGCGAGCGCGATGAACCCGACCCAGACCGCGACGCTCGTGTTGTAGCCCAGCAGCCACAGGAACCAGATGCCGCCCACGAGCGAGAACGGCAGGGCGAGCATGACGATCAGCGATTCGGCCACGCCGCGGAAGTTGAGGTAGAGGAGCAGGAAGATGATGGCGAGCGTGACCGGAATCACGACGCGCAGACGCTCCTGCACCCGCTGCATGAATTCGTATTGCCCGCTCCACACGAGGGAGTACCCGCTGGGAAGTTCGAGTTGGGATGCGACGACGCGCCGGGCCTCGTCCACGTAACTCCCGACATCCACTCCCTCGATATCGACGAAGATCGTCGTCACGGGAAAGGCATTCTCGGTCTTCACGGCCATGGGCCCCTGGACAGCCGCGACGCGTGCCACCTGGCCGAGCGGGATCTGCGTGCCATCGGGGACCGGGACCAGCACCTCGCGCAGGTTCTGCAGGTCGTCCCGCAGTTCGCGCGGGTAGCGGACGTTCACGGCGTAGCGCTCCCGCCCCTCCACGGTGACCGTCGCGTTCATCCCGCCGACGGTCGCCATGATCGCGTTGTGCACATCCCCGACGTTGAGGCCGTAGCGCGCCGCCTCCGGCCGGTCGACATCGATGTCGACGTAATACCCGGAGACCCCGCGCTCCGCGAACGCGCTCCGCGTCCCGGGGATCCGGCGCACGATCCGCTCAGCCTCCTCCCCGAGCGCCTGCAGCGTGTCGAGATTCGGTCCGAAGATCTTGATCCCCACCGGGGTGCGCACGCCGGTGGCGAGCATGTCGATGCGTCCCTTGATCGGCATCGTCCACGCGTTGGTCACGCCGGGGAGCGCGACCGCCTCGTCCATCTGCGCGAGCAGCCCGGCGTACGTCACGCCGGGGCGCCAATCCTCCGGCGGCCGCAGCGTGATCGTCGTCTCGAACATGTCGAGCGGGGCCGGATCCGTGGCGGTTTCCGCGCGCCCCGCTTTCCCCAACACACGCTCAACCTCGGGAAACGACGCGAGGACGCTGTCCTGGTACCGCATGATCTCCCGCGCCTGGGCGATCGACGCCCCCGGCACGGTGGTCGGCATGAAGAGGATCGACCCCTCCTGCAGCGGCGGCATGAACTCGCTGCCGAGCCGCTGCCACGGGAAGATCGTGGCCCCGAGCAGCGCCACGGCGGCGCAGACCACGAGCCATGGGCGGCGCAGCGCGAAGCCCAGGAAGGGTCGATAGAGCCAGCGCAGGACGCGATTCACCGGGTTGGCCCGCTCCGGACGGATCCGCCCGCGCACGAGATACCCCATGAGCACGGGAACCAGCGTGATCGCGAGGAACGCGGACCCCGCCATGGCGAACGTCTTGGTAAACGCGAGGGGCTTGAACAGCCGGCCCTCCTGCTGCTCGAGCGCGAACACCGGAAGGAAGCTGAACGTGATGATGAGGAGGGAGAAGAAGAGGGGCGGACCCACCTGCTTCGCGCTCTCGAGGACCACGTCCCAGCGAGATGTGCCGGGTGCCGCGCGCTCGAGATGCTTGTGCATGTTCTCGACCATGACGATGGCCGCGTCCACCATCGCCCCGATCGCGATGGCGATCCCGCCGAGGCTCATGATGTTGGCGTTCACGCCGATCCAGCGCATGACGATGAACGAGATGAGGATGCCGAGGGGCAGCGTCACGATCGCGACGAGCGCCGAGCGGACGTGGAGCAGGAAGATCAGCGCCACGGCCGCGACGATGAGCGATTCCTCCACGAGTTTCTCGCGTAGCGTGTCGATCGCCCGGTGGATGAGGTCGCTCCGGTCGTAGGCCGGCCGCAGCCGGGTCCCGGCGGGCAGCCCCGCGTTGATCTCCTCCAGCCGCTCCTTGACCCGCTCGATCGTCTCGAGTGCGTCCGAGCCGAAGCGCATGACGACGATCCCGGCCACGACCTCGCCCCGGCCGTCGAGATCCGCGACGCCGCGCCGGGGAGCCGGGCCTTCCTGCACGATCGCCACGTCGGCCACCCGGATCGGTGTGCCGTTCGGCGTCGATCCGACGGCCACGTTCTCGATGTCCACGGTCCCCCGCAGGTAGCCGAGGCCGCGAATCATGTATTCGCGCCCGCCCATCTCGAGGACGCGAGCCCCGATGTCGATGTTGTGGTCGCCGATCGCCTGCGACACGCGCGTGACGGGGATGTCGAACGCGCGCAGCCGCTCCGGGTTCACTTCCACCTGGTACTGCTTCACGAACCCGCCCAGGCTCGCGACCTCGGCCACGCCCGGCACCGCGGTCAGCTGATAGCGGAGGTACCAGTCCTGGAGCGTGCGCAGTTCGGCGAGGTCCAGGCTGTCGGATTCGAGCGTGTACTCGTAGACCCAGCCCACGCCCGTCGCGTCCGGGCCGAGCACGGGTTCGACGTTCTCCGGCAACTGCCGCCGGATTCCGTTCAGGTATTCGAGCACGCGGGAACGGGCCCAGTAGATGTCCGTGCCGTCCTCGAAGATCACGTACACGAGGCTGAGCCCGAAGAAGGAAAATGCGCGCACGACGCGCGCGCCCGGCACCTTCAGCATCTCGGACGCGATCGGGTACGTCACCTGGTCCTCGACGATCTGCGGGGCCTGTTCCGCGAAGTCGGTCTGGACGATGACCTGGACATCCGAGAGGTCCGGGATCGCATCGAGCGGCGTCGTACGCACGGACCAAAGGCCCGCGCCGATGATCGCGGCGGTCCCGAGAAGCACGAGGAGCCGGTTCCGGATCGACCACGCGATGACGCGCGTGATCATCGTCCCTCCATTCCGTGCCCCGCGTGCTGCATGCCGGGCATGCTCCCGCCCGTCGCACCGAGGCGGGACTCGGCATCGATGAGGAAGTTCGCGGAGGCGACGATCGTCTCACCTTCCACGAGACCGCTGAGGATCTGGACGCGATCTCCGGCGCGCGCCCCCAGCACCACCTCATGCGGCATCAGAAGTCCCGTCTCGTCGCGCACGAAGACGAGGTTCCTCTCACCGGTGACGACGACGGCCTCCAGCGGCACCGCGATTTCGTCCTGGATCGCCGCGACCTCGAAGAAGACGGTGGCGAACATCCCGGGCTTGAAGCGCAGGCCGGGGTTCGGCACGGAGACCCGGACCCGGTTCGTGCGGCTCGCGATCTCCACGGTGGGATAGACGAAGCTCACCGCCCCCATCATGTGTTCGCCCGGATAGGCGGTGACCTCGATATGGGCCTGGGAACCCACCTCGACGAACTGGAGGTCCTGTTCGAATACCTCTCCCTCCACCCAAACGGTCGACAGGTCGGCGATCCGGTACAGGCGCATACCCGGCGTCACCCGCTGTCCTTCGACGACATCCTTCTCGAGCACGATCCCGCTCACGGGAGCGACGAGACGCATCGTCTTGGTCACCTCTCCCGTCTGTTCGAGCCGCTCGATCTGCTCCTCGGTGATATCCCACCAGGCGAGGCGGCGGCGGCTGGCCTCGAGCATGGACTGCGCGCCCGACCATGCCTCGGTGGCCGCCGGGTCCACCTGCGCGGCGAGCCGGCGTGCGGTCAGGAGTTCTTCCTGGGCCGCCACGAGCGCGGGGCTGTAGATCGTGAGCAGCGGCTCGCCGCGGCGAACGGCCTCACCCGTCGTCGCGACCAGCAGTTCTTCGACGAAGCCGTCGGTCTTGGGCGTGATGTCGGCGATGTTGCCCTCGGGGGCGTCGATGCGGCCCACGGTCCGGATCTCGCGCACCGCCGAGATCCGCTCCACGGCGGTGTACGTGACGCCCAGCGCCTGCTCCTGCTCCGACGTAAGCTGCACGAGGCCGCGCCCGAACGCCGGCATCGTGTCGGGTTCCGAGGGCGCGGCCATGGCGGGCATGTGCGCGGAGTGATCGCCTTCCATGCCGGGCATCTCCGCCATCTCGGAGCCGCCGCCGCAGGCCCAGAGCGCGGCTGCGACCGGAACGAGCCCGACCCCGGCGCGCGCGGCCGGCAAGAGGTTGAGTCGCGTCATCGGATCACCTCCGTTTCGCCCCCCAGCAACGCTTCGATCTCCGCGACGGCCGTGTGATAGGCGGCGGTGAGTCTCACGCGTTCGATCTCGTAGCGGTTCACGGTGAGTTCGCTCTGCACGAGCGTCATGAAATCCACCTCACCCACGCGGTAGGCGGAGAGCGACGACTCGACCGCCGCCCGCGCCTGGGGGAGGATCGACGTGGCATAGAGGTCGTGGAGTCGCAGCGCCCGGTCCGACTCGGCCCGCGCCTCCGCGATCCGGGCATAGGTCTCGTTCAGGAGTTCGAGTTCGGCGGCTTCCTCGGCGGCCCGGCGGGCGAACGCTTCGTCCCGCATGGGCAATTGGCGGGAACCCGCCCATAGCGGGATGCTGACTCCCACGCTGAAACTCAGCATGTCCGCGAACTGCGGCCGGTGCGCGTAGTCGGCCCCGAGCCTCACATCCGGGTACAGGGCGCGGCGGGCGCCCTCGTAGGCCGACTCCGCGGCCCGGATTCGCTCGCGGGCGGCGCGCAGCGCGGGCCGTCTCTCGGCAGCCAGGGCCATGAGGTCCTTCACGCCGGGAAGCGGCTCGCCGGCACCGGGAAGTTCGAGCGCCCCCACGTGCCGTTCGGGCTCGCGCCCCAGGAGCGCGTTCAGTCGGGCCGCCATGGCGAGCCGGGTCTGTTCCGCCGCCGTGATGTCCTCGCTCATCGTGGCGACGGCCACCTGCGCCTGCAGGACATCGTTCTGCAGGCCGGCCCCCACGGCGTAGAGCGTGTTGGAGACGTCGAGAAACTCACGCAGGAGGTCGCGCGTGTCGCGCATGATGTCCAGTGCCCGGTCTTCGAAGGCGAGTTCGAAGTACACCGCCTTCACGCGCCGGACGAGGGCGGCCTCGGCGTCGAGGACCGCCAGTTCCTCGGCGCCCGCGAGGTGTGCCGCGCGCGCCTCCGCGAACCCGAGCTTCCCCGGCCAGGGCAGCGTCTGCTGGAACTGGAGCGTGTTCATCGTCATTCTCTCGCCCGCTCCGAAGCCGTCGAGGGGGCGGTTTCCGAGGCGGAACGCGACGACCGGATCGGGCGGTGCGCCCATCTGCGGCACGCGCGCCCGGGCGGCGTCGGCTCGCAGGCGGGCGACCCGCAGCATCGGGTTCGCGCCGCGCGCCACGGCGACCGCGTCGGCCAGGTGGAGCGTGTCGCGCTCCTGCGCCCGCGACTGAGACGCCATGGCCCCGCCTGCCGCCACGGCACACGCGAAGAGCCGGATGCCTCCGCGGATCCCGCCCTTCCTGCGGGACACGCCGGCATGGTATACGGCTGGCATGAGATGCCTCTCATCTGAACGGTGACAACTCGCCCACGGGTCGCCGTCGTCTAACGGCGACCGGGACGCTCCTGTGGGTGCGTCCGTTCAGACGGTTTGGGGCGGAGGGGTGTCGGGAGAGGCTCGGGACCGGAGTTGGAGTGCGGCGCCGGCGGGCGCGGCGTCCGCGTCGTGCGCGAAAGAGCGGAAGCCGGCCGTGCCGAGCGGAAGCGAGGCCTGCAGCACGACGGCGCAACCCATCAGCGAGTGACAGTCCGTGCCGGCGTCCGCGCCCTCCACCGGAGACTCGACGAGCGTCGGCGATCCCGCCATCGCGTGGTGCTCCCCGTGCTCGTGCGACCCCGCCTCGCACAGCGGGGCGCGCGCGTACGGAAGCACGAGCGCGGCAAGAAGCAGGGGAATCGCGAATCGGCGCATGCTTCCAGTCTACATGGCCCCGTCCGCGGTGTCGATGCGCGGGAACGTCTCAGTCGATGACGACCTCGACGTCGCTCGTGAAGAGGCTCCTGGCCGTCGCGATCCCCGATCCGGCCAGCACCAGGGTCAGCAGGGCGGCGACCAGGAGCAGGTTGAACTCGTAGCCCCCTTGGCCCGGGCCCACGACGTAGAAGCCGTTGGCCAGGTGCACGAGGAAGATCCCCGCCAGCATGTGGGCGGCGAGAAGCAGGGCGAAGGGCGTCACGAGCAGGCCCGCGACCAGGCAGGCGCCGCCCAGGGTCTCGGCCAGCGCGATCCCCCACGCGACGACGCCGGAGAGCGGCACTCCGAGCGACCCGAGGAACGCCGCGGTGCCTTCGATGCCGCCGGCCAGCTTCGGCCAGCCGTGCATCACGAAGATCAGTCCGATTACGACGCGGAGGATGGCCAGACCGAGGCCGGGGTTTCTGCCGCCGAGCATCGCGCCTCCTTTGGTGCTACGCGGTCACCATGAGTGCGGTACCGTACATGACCAGCAGGCCGAGGAGGAGGCCCGTGGCGTTGAGGGGGGTGAACAGGCCCTGCGGCCAGCTCTTCCGGATCAGCCGCGTGACCTCGACGATCACCTGCAGGATGGCTCCGGCCCCGAGGGCGAGGAAGAAGGTTGCCAGCGTCGGCGAGTAGGAGAATCCGCCCGCCCACGCCCCCAGGACGGTCGGCAGCCCGGCGATTCCGCCCATGAAGGCGAAGTGCCGCAGCGCGGGCCGCCGGTCCGCGACGGGCGCGACGATGGCCAGCCCCTCCGTCGTGTTGTGGAGCGCGAAGCCGATGACGAGGAAACTCCCGAGCGCGATCTCGCCGAGGGAAAAGGCCGCCCCGATCGCGAGTCCTTCGCCGAGGTTGTGCAGCCCGATGCTGATGGCGATCAGGTACGCCACCGTGAGCCCCGGGCTCGTCCCGCCGCCGCCCCCACCGCCGCCCGTGCCCTTGGAGTTTCCGCCGCTCCGGCCGCGTCCGAGGTTCCCCAGCGCCCGGAGCCCGACGATGGCGCCGATGACGCCGACGGCGATGAGCCCCGCCGCCTGGAATCCCTCCGGCACGAGCGCCGACGCCTTGAGCGTGTCCTCGAACGCGTCGACGACGAGGAAGGCGAGGAGGCCCACGGTGAGGCTGAGGTAGAAGTGGATCCACTTGCGGTCGATCCGGCGCAGGAAGGGGTACCACAGCAGGCCCACGAGGACGGGGATCACGCCCGCGTAGAGGCCGAGGAGGCCGAAGGTCGTCAGGTAGAGGGCGTTGGGGCGCGGCGAGAGCGTCGCCACCGCCACCTCGTGATCGAACGTGAGCCCCGTGGAGGTCACGAGCCGGATGACGTGGAGTTCTCCCTCCACCCAGGGATAGTCCAGCTCGAGCGTGGCCCGGGCGAGACGCGGCAGCGTCGGATCGCCGTCGATCTCGAACTGCCAGTAGGCATCGTCGACGATCACCTGCGCGATGGTGGCCGCCTCCGGACCGCCGTTCACGACGTGCACGCGCATGACGCCGCCCTCCGGGAAGCTCACGCGCTCGATCGTGAGGTCCTCGACGGGCGGGAACGCGTCGCGGAAGGGGGCCGTGGGGTCGGCACCGAAGAAGAACGCGATGAGCCCCGCCAGCAGCGCGAGCGGGAAGAGGCCCAGCACCCAGCGCGCCGGGCCGCTCCGGCGCGGCTGGGCGCCGGACCGCTCGTCAGACATCGCGCGGCGCGGGGCCCACGGGCACGCCCTCGCTGGCGGCGAGCCGCTCGACTGCCTCGAAAAAGCCCATCCAGCCCAGTTCCGCGAACTCGCTCTGGTGCGCGTGGAACATGTGCGCGCCGGGGTTCTCGAGCCGGAACTCGAGGACATGCCGCTCGCCCTGGCACATCATGATCGTGTCCGTGAGTTCGTACTGGTCCGGCCGCGTCCCCGTCCGGAACACCTTGAACATGCCTGCGTGCAGGTGGAACGAGTTGATGAGGTCGAACTCGGTCGTGTTCACGAGATAGATGCGGCACAGGTCGTTCACGCCCACGCGCACCGGGTGGTGGTGGTAGTAGAAGGCCGACGTGTTGACCGCGTACACCTCGTTGTCGCCGTCCAGGTTGCTGTCGAACGCGTTCATCACCATGACCATCTCCCGCGCCGGCTCCCGGCCTTCGGGCGGATCGACGATGAACGTCCCGTACAGTCCCTTATGGATATGCCGCTTGAGCGGCATCGTGTGGCAGTGGTACAGGTGGAGCCCGAACGGCTTCGCCTCGAACTCGTAGGTGAAACGCTGCCCCGGTTCCACGATGGGTTCGAAACCGTCCATCTCCGGCGGGTGCGTGCCATGGAAGTGGATGGTGTGGGGGTGGGAGCCCGCGTTCGTGAACTCGACCTGGAGGATGTCCCCCTCCGTGCAGCGCAGGGTCGGGCCCGGCACCTGCCCATTGTAGGTCCACGCCGGGAAGAAGACGCCGGGCGCGATCTCGATCTCCCGGTCGAGCGACACGATCTGCCACCGGCGCACGACGCGCCCGTCGGCCCGGGTCGTGACCTCGCCGTAGTCGAAGTCGGTCAGGAAGGCCCCCGGATCGAACGCGCCGTCGGGCCCGGGCAGGCCGACGATCCCCATCGCCTCCTGGTGCACCGCGTGCGAGCCCGCCACGGCGCCATCCGCTCCAGGCCCGCGCGGCATGGCGCCGCTGGCCGCCAGGGCCTCGCGCGCGCCGCCCCGCGAGGCCAGATCCAGCACCGTCGCGCCCGAAACGCCCGCAACGCCCGCGGCGCCCAGCTTCAGCCAGTCGCGCCGACTCAACCTCTCCGGCCTCACTCGTCCTCCGAATTTCCCGCCGACACCCGTCCGGGCCGCGGCCCGGGCCAATTTTTAGCCTAGACTAAAAATTACAATCCGTGGCGGGCGGGGTCAATCCGTGGCGGGCTGGCTTTCGAGGGTCATCGCCTCCACGGCACGGAGGATGCGGGCGCGGGCGGATTCGCGAGCCCGGTCCAGTTCAGCGCCGGCTTCCGCCTTCGCCCGGGCGACGCGCGCGAACTTGCCGGTTCGGACCCGATCCAGCCGGGCGCGGGCTCTGGCGGCGGCACGGTCGAGCCGCTTGAGGGACTGCTCCTCGCGGGCGCGTTCGATGCGCAGGAGGCCGGCCTCCCGGGTCCGCTGGATGCGCGACAGCGCCCGGTCGAGGCGTCGGTTCACGCGGTTCGCCGAATCGCGATAGAACTTCGCGGCGAATTCCCGGGGGGTCGCCGTGCGCGCGTAAAGCACGTTGGCGAGTCGAAGGAGGCTGAGGACCCTGATGTAGAACCACCCGATGTCGAACTCCCACCAGTGCGCCTTGAACTTGGCCGAGCGCGGGTCCGCGTGGTGGTTGTTGTGGAGTTCCTCGCCGAGAATCCAGATCCCCCACGGATAGAGATTGCGGCTGTCGTCGCGCGTCCCGAAGGTCCGGTAGCCGAGCGCGTGTCCGAGGCCGTTGATGATGTTCCCCGTGATCGGCATCCAGAACACCATGCATGTCCAGACGATGAGGCCGGGGATGATCCCGAACAGATACAGACTGAGGACAAGCATGATCCTGAGCCCCAGGCCGCGGCGCTTCGAGTAGACGTGGCGTTCGACCCAGTCGTCGGGCGTCCCCTTCCCGTACTTCTCCAGCAGTACCTCGTCCTTCGCGGCCTTCCGGTAGAAGAAGAGCCCGCCGAATGCGATGTTCGCGAGACCCTCGAGCGTGGGCGAATGGGGATCGCCCTCACGGTCCGCATAGGCGTGGTGCTTCCGGTGGATCGCGACCCACTCCTTCGTCACGATCCCGGTCGTGAGCCAGCACCAGAAACGCATCGCGTGCTCCACGACCGGATGGAACACGACGCCGCCGTGCGTCGCCGAACGGTGCAGATAGAGGGTGTTGACCATGTTCGTGAGGTGGCCGGCGACGAGGATCCACACGAGGGCGATCCACCACGGTTCTCCCAGGACGGCATAACCTGGCATGCGTCATTCTCCTCGGTTCTCTGCGTTTGATTGGCGACGGATCCAACCTAACTCTGGAGCACGCCGAGCGCCCATCGGGCGTGCTCGCGGACGAGGGGGGACGGGTCCGCCCGCAGTCGGTCGAGGATCGGGCGGGCGGCGGGTTCGCCGGCGTTGCCGAGGCCGACGGCGAGGTTGCGGAGGAGTCCGTCGCGGCCGGGGCGGCTGAACGCCGTGCCGCGGTAGCGGGCCCGGAACTCGTCGGCGTCGAGGGGGGCGAGTTCTTCCGCCCACGCGATCATGTCGTCAGGCGGCACCGGCTGGCCGGGGCGGGGCGCGAACGGCGCCTTCGCGGGCACGGGCGCGTCGGCGTTCCAGGGACACACTTCCTGGCAGATGTCGCAGCCGAACACACGGTTTCCGATCGCGGGGCGGAGCGCCTCGGGGATGGAACCCCGGAGTTCGATCGTGAGATAGGAGATGCAGAGCCGCGCGTCGAGAACGCGGCCATCCAGAATCGCGTCCGTCGGGCAGGCGTCGATGCAGCGGCGGCAGGTGCCGCAGCGGTCGGGGACGAAGGGGGGATCGGGTTCGATCTCGAGGTCGGTGAGCAACTCGCCCAGCATGAAATAGGACCCGAGGTCGGGGTGGAGGAGCATCGTGTTCTTGCCGATCCAGCCCAGGCCCGCGCGCTGCGCGTGGTCCCGCTCGAGCACGGGCCCGTAGTCCACGTAGCGCTTCGTGCGCGCGCCGGGGGAAAGCGCTTCGATGGCGGCGGAGAGCGCGTCGAGCCGCTCCTCGAACACATCGTGGTAGTCGCGGCCCCGCGCGTAGCGGGCGACGACCGGCAGCCGCCGCGCCGGTGTCGTCGTGCCGGCGTGCGTCGGTCCGTACTGCAGGCTGACGACGATGAGCGTCCGGCAGCCGGGAAGGGCCTCTCGCGGGTCCAGGCGGCGGCGGACCGCGTCCTCGCGCGCCATGTAGGCCATCTCGCCGTGGTAGCCGTCGGCGAGCCAGGCCTCGTAGACGCCCGCGTGCGCCGGGGGCGCCGCGGGAGCGAACCCCACCCGGTCGAACCCGGCGGACCGCGCGGCGGCGCGCACGTCCCGCTTCAGCGCGGCGGCATCGCGGGCGACACTCACGTCACCCGAACTTCCCGGCGCTCGCGCACAGATCGGCCACCGGACACTCGGCGCAACGCGGCTTCCGGGCGTGGCACACGGTGCGGCCATGCAGGATCGACCGCCACGCGAAGGGGTGCCATTCCTCGCGCGGCAGCACCCTCATCAGATCCTTCTCCACCTTCGGGGGGTCCACCTCGTTCGTGAGACCGAAGCGGTGCGTGACCCGCTTCACGTGCGTGTCCACGACCACGCCCTCGTGAAGCCCGAACGCGTTGGAGAGCACGACGTTCGCAGTCTTGCGGGCGACGCCCGGCAGCGTGAGCAGCTCCTCCATCGTCCGCGGGACCTCCCCGCCGTACACATCGACGAGACGGCGGCCCAATCCCTTCAGGTGGCGCGCCTTGTTGTTGAAGAACCCCGTCGGGCGCACGGCCTCCTGAAGCTCCTCCAGCGGCGCGTCGGCGTACGCGCGGGCGTCGGGATAGGCCGGGAACAGCGAGCGCGTGACGCGGTTCACCCGCTCGTCCGTGCACTGGGCCGAGAGCACCGTCGCGACGATCAGCTCGAGCGGCGTCTCCCAGTCCAGCGAGACGGTGAGGTCCGGGTAGAGGGCGGCAAGTCGCGGCGACAGGGCCGCGGCCAACTCCGAACGAGCCTTCCAGGAACGCGGCCGCGGCACGGGATCAGGCGCTCTTCGCGGACGGCGACCCGAGGCTCACGAGCCCCATCCGCTGCAGCCGCTGCACTCTGGCGCCGACCTCCCGCGGGTCGAGCGCACCGACCACGAACCCGTTGTCGATCACGAGCAGGTATGACACCTGGACCCGAATCCGGAACAGGGCGTCGGCGAGAGATTCGTCGGGACGGGCCGAGGGGAACTCCGCTGCGGGTCGCGTGACCGCCGATACGGGCGTCGTCGCGCGAACCTTCTCCGGCACCGCCGAGACCGCGCGCGCCTCGACGACGCCGACCAGGCTGCCGTCGCGCGCGACCGGATACGCCTCCTCCCGCCCGCGCAGGAAGTAGTCGGATATGGCCCGCTCCACGGTCATGGCCGCCTCGATCATGCGGGGGCGGGGGGTCATGACCGTCGCGACCGGGATCCGGCGCAGGAGCGTGCGGAGTTCGAAGTGCCGCAGGCTCGACGACGCCGCGTTGACCACGAACCAGCCGATGAAGGCCGCCCACACGCCGGAGATGAACTGCCCCCGGGTCAGGTTGAAGAGCCCGAGCACGATGAGCGCGCCGCCGAACAGTCGCCCCCCCTGTGTCGCCCACCGCGTGGCCTTGACGAGATCTCCGGTGACGGCCCACACGATGGAGCGGAAGATCCGGCCTCCGTCGAGCGGAAAGCCGGGAATCATGTTGAAGACGGCGAGCACGAAGTTGAGGAGCGCCAGGAACCCGAGCACCTCGATCACGGGCGCCGGGGCGGCCCAGGCCTCCGCCGCCACCCGCCCTCCGTGGAACGCGCCGGCCAGGGCCACGCTCGCCAGCGGCCCCGCCGCGGTGAGCAGGAACTCGTCCAGCGGACGCCGGGCCTCGTCGCGCGCCTGCGCGATGCCGCCGAAGATGAAGAGCGTGATGTGCTCGACCTCCACGCCCCGAGCCCGGCCCGCGAGGGCGTGACCCAGTTCGTGCAGGAGCACGGAGAGGAAGAAGAGGAGCGCCGCCGCCGTCCCCATCGCGAGGTACGTGGATGAGGGGTAGAAGGGCAGCGCGCGCGGAAACTCGCGCGTGGTGAAGGTCCAGATCACGAGCGCCGCGATCGGGAACCACGAGTAGTCGATCCGGATGGGGAAGCCGAACCAGCGCCCGATCCGGAAGCTGCCGAACAGCGGCATCAGCCGTCGTCGGCGGGCAGGGGGTACGCCGGGAGGGAGACTTGCGCGGGCCGGTAGTTCTTCCCGCGCCCGAACCGCCACCATGGAGGGCGGCGGCGGATGATGACGCAGAGGCGCCCCCCGGCCAGGTTCGGCACCTCCACGAAGGCGCGGTTCGCGTACACCGGAGCCTCCACCGCGTAGCGTCGCCCGCGCCATTCGAAGACGGCTTCATCCGCGTTTTCCGCGATCACCGACTCGACGAACAGCTCCGATTCCAGCTTCACGACGCCGTCCGGGCCGGACGGCACCGCCCGGCAGAAGTCCGGATCGAAGGGCTCTCCCGCGAGCCGGCGCAGATTCTGCTCGTGCGCCCAGTCCACCTCATCCAGACCGGCCTCCCCGGCGGCGGATTCCCGGTGGTGCAGCAGTTCGTGCAGGATCGTCTCCCACAGCTCGCCCTCCCAGTCGAAGTCGGGGTCGTCCTCGGCGAGCGCCCGGAAGGAGCCGTGGTAGAGGACGAGTTCGGAACGCACGTCCCCGTCCCCGCCGGCACCGCTCGGCCACGCCTCCGTGAGGCACTCCCCCATCGTGTACACCCAGCCGAAATCGGGGTGGCTTGCGGACTCCGGCTCGATCGTCAGTCCGTCGACCCCCTCGCGCGCGTCCGTGGGGATCTCGTGCCACATGCGGCGGGCCGCCGTCTCGAATCGGTTGAAGTTCACAGCGCGATCGAACGGTCGCCGCCCCCGTCAGGCGTCTTCCGCCGAAGCCGCCGAGCCCGCGGCGTTCGCGGCCAGCCAGCGGTTGAGGCCCAGGAAGGCGGCGATGGCGATCGCCCACTGGATGAGCACCGTGCCGACGTTGAACTCGGAGAACAGCGTGAACGATCCGGCGAGGTCGTTCAGGTCAACGGACTGCCACAGCCACCACACCGTGATCACGACCGCCTGCAGAGCCACGAGTCGAATCACGACGTTCCACCACCTTCCGACCACGAGATCGCTGCCCCTGCTGTTCACGAGCCGCGTGCGGAAGCGGTCCACGCCGTGGCGCATGATCATGATCGAGAAGAAGAGGCCGCTCAGCATCAGCCCGACGCCCCACACCCAGTCCTGGTTGCGGAACACCTCGATCCAGATCGCCGACGGCAGTCCGAGGATGAACCCGAGGCCGCCGATCGTCAGCACCGCCTTCCGGCGCGCGATCCCCGCATCGGCGAGGACGCGGGTGGGCATCTCGATCATCGCGATCAGGCTGCTCCAGGCCGCGAACACGAGCGCGAGGAAGAAGAGGACCATGAACACCGAACCGCCCGGCATGAGCCCGAAGAGTTGCGGCACCCAGATGAAGGTCAGCCCCTCGTTCCCCGCCCCCACGATCTGGTCGGCCGCGTTGGGCAGGATCGCGAACACCGTGCACAGCACCATGATCCCGGCCAGCAGCGACACGGAGTTGTTCCCGAACCCGAGCATGAAGGCGTTCAGCGTCGTGTCCTCGCGCTTCTTCATGTAGACGGCGTACGCGGTGATCAGCCCCCAGCCCGCGCCGGTGTCCCAGGCGTTCTGCGTCAAGGCCTCGAGCCAGATCGTGGGATCGCCCAACTGCGCCCAGTCCGGCGTGAAGAGGAACGCGAGGCCCGCGCTCGCTCCCGGGAGCGTGACCGCCCGGATCGTCAGCGCCAGGACGAGCAGCAGCAGGCTCGGGATGAGGAAGCGCGCGGCGCGTTCGATTCCCTTCACGCCGCGCAGCACGACCATCACGGCAAGGGCGATCGCGATCGCGTGCGTGAGGATGGGCCACGGGGAGCCGATGAAGCTGTCCCAGTACTCCTGCGGCCCGACGCACGCCGCAGCCCCGGCCTCGCAGGGGGCGGTCGGCACGGTTCCGGTCACGGCCCCGACGAGATACCGGATCGTCCAGCCCATCACGACCGTGTAGTAGAACATGATCGCGGTCGAGATGAAGGCGATCCAGGCGCCCATCCAGGCGGTTTTCTTCCCTCCCAGCTTCGTGAACGCTCCAACCGGTCCCGAGCGCGTCGCCTTGCCGGTGGCGAACTCGGCGAGGATCAGGGGCACGGACCAGAGGAGGAGGAACACGACCCAGGCGACGAGGAAGGAGCCGCCGCCGTTGGAGGCCGCGATGCGCGGGAAGCGCCAGATGTTGCCGGTTCCGACGGCCATCCCGAGCATGGCCAGCATCATCGCGGCCCGGGAACTGAAGACGGGATTCGTCATGCGTCGCCTCTCTCGACTGACACTTCCTCTTCCGCGCGTTCCTCTTCTTCGCGTTCCTCTTCCTCGCGCGCCCGGAGCCGCCGGAACCAATCCGCCAGCGTTCCATTGAAGGCGCCGGGGCGCGAGATGTGCGAGCAGTGCCCCGTGCCGGGAATGGGGACGTACTCGGCGTCGGGGAGCAGTTCGGTAATTTCGCGCGCCCAGTCCACCGGACAATACTCGTCGTGCGGACCCTTCACCACGAGCGCGGGCACCGCGATGCCCGCCAGGTCCGTCCGCAGATCGACCCGCCGCAGGCCGGAGACGCGGCGGTCGGAGACCGTAGGACGGACGGTTCGCGGCCCGGTGAAGAGCGCGTACTCGATCAGGGCGTCCCGACCCGGCGAGTCGTCGAAGATCCACACGCCGAGACGGCTCCAGACCCGGGCGAGGCCGCGGGAGATTTCCGTCGGGAGATATCGGGTCGTCACCATGGCGAGGGGGATGAGCGCGGCCCGGTTGAAGCCGACGTGGCGGTAGGAGACGCGCGCCAGCGGGTTGCACAGCACGATCCCCCGCACGCGCTCCGGAAACCGGCTCGCGAAGCGCATCGCGATCGCGCTCCCGAGGCTCGTTCCGATGAGCACGAAGCGGTCGACGTCGCGCGCATCGACGAGTTCGGCCACGTCGTCGACCAGGCGGTCGAAGTCGTCCGTCACCGCAAACTCGCGCCGCAGATCCGCGCATACGACGCGATGGCGCCGGGCGAAGTTCGGCAGCTGATAGCGGAACGTCTCCTTCGGCCCGTCCGCGCCGGGGATCCAGACGAGCGCATCCCCCGACCCCGCTCCCGACCCTGCTCCCGACCCCGCGTCGACGTACTCGACCGTCTCGCCGTCGGAGTACTCGATGACACCGCCGGGGAGCGCCTCGCCGGAGCCGTCCCGGACGGGGGGCCGCACGAGCGCCTCGTTGCGGCGCGTCATGGCGAGCCACCACGCGACGCCCGCAACCCCGGCCGCCGCGCCCAGCGCGAACCTGCCGGGCCAGCCCGGCCCGCTCACCGCCGTCCGCTCCGCCGTCCGCTCACTGCTGTCCGCTCACTGCCAGCGCTCGACGCGCGGCAGGAGCATCTCGGGGGTGAGTCCTTCCACGCCGAACTGGGGCGCGAGCTGCGCGGCGTCCTCGCGCCGGCCCGCCGAGAGGACTTCAAGCAGGAACTTGCCCGCCGCGGCGCTGCGGTGCCATTCGGCCCCGAAGCGCTTGTTCAGGCGATCGATGATGATGGAGCTGAGCATCCAGCCCCGCAGGCGCCGCGCGGCCTGGAAAGCCCGGCGATGGTCGGTGAGGAAGGTGCCCGCATGGTGCGCGAACCCGGTCGCTTCGCTCAGCAGCTCGGCGTATCGACCGGCCTGCTCGCCCGGCCGCTCCGCCCGCGCCAGCTCCAGCTCCCAGAGGAGGCGCGCGGCATCCCGGCGCAGGCGGTAGAGCCTCAGGAAACCCGCGAGTTGCCGGTAGTCCTCGAGCGCGGCGCCCTCGAGTCCCGTCGCGGATTCCACCCAGACGCGATCCAGCGTCAGCGAGTCGAACACCAGGCCGAAGGACTCGCCGATCGAATCGTCGCCCAGCACCCGCTCCTCCCACGAGAGCGCGGCCGATGCGTGCGTGTAGTGGAGCGCGTGTCCCGTTTCGTGGAGCAGGCGGCGCGCGTCGATCCAGCCGCCGAGCGGACACACGACGAGCCGCACGTCACCGGGGACGTCGATGACCGCCGTGAACGATCGTTCGTCCTTGAGCCGTCGCCGGTCGATGTCGACGCGCACGGAGCGGTCGAACACCCGGCCCAGCCCCATCGCCTCCATGGCGCGGCGCAGACGCGCGGCGAACGGCTCGATCTCGAAGTGGCGCCCCAGCCAGCGCATCCCCATCAGCCACCGGGCGTCGGCCCGCGAAGGCGGCCCCTCGCGCGGATCGAGGCGAGACTCCGCCTCTGCCGCGAACATCTGCCGGTAGCGCGCTTCCGTACCCTCCAGAATCGCCGCCGCATCGCGCTCCAGGCGCTGCAGGTCCAGACCGGCCAGCCGCTCCTGCGCCTCCGTGTATCCCCCAAGTCCGAGTTGGACCACCGCCTCGCGCCCCCGGTGCACGACGTCGAGCCGGAGCGCCGCGGCCTCCTCGATCCGCCGGTGGCGCGCCGCTTCCCACCCCAGCCGTTCGCCCCGGTCCTCCGCGCGCACGATCCAGTCCGGGACGCGCCTCAGCGGGATCTCCGTCTCGGCGAGGGCCACGGTCGTCCCCGTCTCCCACGACCGCAGTTCGTCATCCAGCGGGGCGAGTTCGGCCTCGATCTGCTGGCCCGCGACCCAGTTGAAGAGCGTCTTCAGGCGCCGGCGCTCATCTCCCTGCGCCTCGGACAGGTCGCGCTGGATGGCCCGGAGCACGCCGGGGCTGAGGAGAAGCCGATGGTGCCGGTAGAGCGACGCGAGCGACGACCGCTCGTCCAGTCCGCTGCGAAGCCGATACGAGGCGCGCGCCAGGGCGCTCTGCAGGCGTTGGGCCCGGTCGCGGATCTCCGCGACGCGAAACGGCACGCGGCCCGCCCGGTCAGCCGCCGCCGACCGCGGCGCCGAGCCACGCCGCGACGCCCGACAGCGGCACGCGCGTCTGCTCGAGCGAATCCCGGTCGCGCACCGTGCACGTCTCATCCTCCAGCGTCTGCCCATCGATCGTCAGACAGAACGGCGTGCCCGCCTCGTCCTGCCTCCGGTACCGCTTTCCGATCGATCCCGCGATGTCGTGGAGCACGTTGAAGGGCCCGCGCAGATCATCGGCCAGCTTCTCCGAGATCTCCGGCATTCCGTCCTTCTTGACGAGCGGGAAGACCGCCGCCTGGAAGGGCGCCAGCGCCGGCTTGAGCCGCAGCACGACGCGCGGCTGGCCGTCGACTTCCTCTTCGCCATAGGCATCGGCCAGCACGACCAACAGCGTCCGGCTGAGTCCCGCCGAGGTCTCGATCACGGACGGCACGTACTTCCGGTTCGCGGGCTGGTCGAAGTACTCCAGCTTCTTCCCCGAGTGCTCCTGGTGACGCCCGAGGTCGTAGTCCGTCCGGTTGTGGATCCCCTCGAACTCCTGCCACCCGAACGGAAACCGGTACTGGATGTCCGACGCGTCCTTGCAGTAGTGCGCGAGCTCGTCCGGCCCGTGCCGGTGGAAGCGCAGCCGCTCCGGCCGGATCCCCAGCGTCTCGACCCACCCCATGCGGCGTTCCTTCCACGTCTCGAACCACTCGTCTTCCGTCCCCGGCGCGACGAAGAACTGCATCTCCATCTGCTCGAACTCGCGCGTGCGGAAGATGAAGTTCCCCGGCGTGATCTCGTTCCGGAACGCCTTCCCCACCTGCGCAATCCCGAACGGGACCTTCTGGCGCACGGATTCCTGCACGTTCCGGAAGTTGACGAAGATCCCCTGCGCCGTCTCCGGCCGCAGGAAGACGGTCGAGGCCTCGTCCTCCACCACTCCCATGAACGTCTTGAACATGAGGTTGAACTGGCGCGGGTCCGTCCATTCGCCGGTGGTGCCGCACACCCCGCACTGCTGGGCTTCGGGCTTGCCCGCCTCCAGCCGCGGCAGGTCGTCCGCGCGGAAGCGGCGGTGGCAGCTGCGGCACTCGACGAGCGGGTCCGTGAACGCCCCCACGTGCCCGCTCGCGACCCACACCTCGGGGTTCATGAGGATCCCCGCATCCAGCCCCACGATGTTCGCGTGGCGGAACACCATCTCGCGCCACCACAGCTCCTGGATGCGGTTCTTGAGTTCGATGCCGAGCGGCCCGTAGTCGTAGACGGACCCCACCCCCCCGTAGATCTCGGAGGACTGGAAGATGAACCCGCGCCGCTTGGCGAGGGACACGAGCTTGTCCATCAGGCCGGCCGGATGCCCCGAATCGGCGGCGGAATCCGTATTCGTGTTGTCGGTCATGGATATCTTCGACGGCTGCTCGCGCTGGGCGCGGCGGCGGAATTTTGGCTTCGGAATGCGAGCCGCAACGATAGCCGTGCCCGGCAGCCCGTGGCAAAGCGTGAGGCTGGTCCGCCGATCTCTCCAGATCACCGGGCGGCGGAGCGCACGGGCCGTTTGAGGCCTCATTGGGGTTCGCCACCGGGTGCCCAGCCGCCGACGGATCAGTGATCCTTCGCCACCGGATGACGTCACTCCTTCGTGTCATCGATTTCGGTACAAGATTCATCGATTTCGGCAAGAAACTCATCGATTTCGGCCCTATCGGCCTGTCGTGGAACCCCTAACTTACTAACAGCGTTACGCTTGGAGTTGGCGTGTTGGGCGCATGGATCACCGCTGCCGCCGAACGATTGGGAGCTTCAAGCTGAAGTCGACGGTCAGACGTCACAAAGGTGGGGTGTCCAGGATATGGGGTCATATCCAGAACCCCTCAAACCCGGGAGGCGCAAATGTCCCGTTTCAACCCCTTCCACGCGCGGTTCCGTCGAGTCGCCCTGCTCGCTGTTGTGCTGTGCACGGTTCCCGTGGCCGCTCAGGAGGTGGTCGTCACGATCAACATGAACTCCTGTTGGAACGCGTGCAGTCTCGCGGCTTCCCGGACCTACAATGACTGGCTCGATAATGACCGTTCAGAAGCAGATGCCTCGGCTGCGGCAGAAACGCACTTCAACGACTGCATGTACTTCTGCGAGGGACCTTATTAGTGCTCTGTCCTCGTCGTCGGGCCGCGCTCGTCACTACGTTGCTCGCGGCGGCGTGCGGCGGGCCGGCCGATGTCGCATTGTCGCCCGTCCAGTTCGATCTGCTCGCTTCCGAGCCGTCACCCCTCAGCGCAACGAATGAGATCGCTCTCCTGGCCAGCGGCGCGGCATGCGTCATCGATTCGTACCAGCATCGCGTGAACTGCATCGATCCCGGCGGCGAGTCCATCGAGTTCGGCTCCGAGGGCGAAGGACCGGGCGAGTTCGCGTTCCCGACCCACCTGCTTCGCGGTGCATCGGATACGATCGGGGTATTCGATTCGAGATTTGACCGCCTGTCCATGTTCTCCGCGTCGGGAGAGTTCCTCGCTTCCACGGGAGAGTTTCCGGGGCAGTTTTTCCTTCGCAGCCGCCAGCTGATGGACGGGACCGTGTCCGGTTGGTACCGGAGGTCGGACTCAAACAGCGACCGGCCAGCCGTGCAGGCGGAGATCGATGTGGCGACGGGCCGCGTGGAATGGGCGCGGGCGTTCCCGTACGAAGCGGACGTGGCGAGTTGCTCGACACCTTTGTGGAGGATCACCCGGCTGCTGCTCGGCTACGGAGATGGAAGCGGCGACCTCCTGTTCGTGACCTGCCACGGCGAGTTCCTGGTCTGGTACGCGGACCGGGACGCGGAGGAGCCCGCCGCGATCGTGCGGTCTCCCACGTATGTCGAGCGATACCCGACCGAGGAGGATGTGGCGTCAACGCTCGGGACGCTGCGCTCGGCGCCTTGGGCTCCTGATGAGGGGCAGATTCGGTCCAGGCCGAAGGCGTGGTACGGGCCGAAGGTTCTGGACGACCAGCGGCGGTTTTGGGCGGTGTCCCATTGGGACGCAGGGGCCGACGTAACTCCATCGCTCAGCCACATTGACTTGTTTCGCCTCACGGACGCTGGGCCTCAGTACGCGCTGGCGCTTCAGGTGGCGGACAAGGTCGTGGGGATGGACGTCCTCGGGGACACGCTCGCGGTCCTCGTTGTACGGGATGGCGGCGGCGTAGTACAGGAACGCCGCGTGGACTGGTACGACATCTCGACCGTCGCGGGCGGGCGGTGAACGATACGCCTACGAGCCCGTGACCCGTTCGTAGTCGACTCACGCCATCGTCGCCTCCGTTTACTCAGCATCCTGCGTCATTCTGCTCGGAATGCCGAGCAATCTGTCGCGCCTCCACCCCGGGACCGGCGTCGGTCGCTGGCGGTCCGGCACGCGGGAAACGAGATTCGGACCGGCGCGGGCGAGGCGCATATCTCCGCCGCCGCGCGCGAACCCCGACGAGACGAGAGGAGCGGGCGGACGAGATGATCGGCACCCGGATGCAGGCGGCGCTCAACGAGCAGATCACGCAGGAGCTGTACGCGAGCCAGGTTTACCTGTCGATGTGCGCGCACTTCGAGGGCGAGGGCCTGCCGGGCTTCGCGCACTGGATGCGCGCCCAGGCCGAGGAGGAGCGGGAGCACGCGCTCCGCATCTTCGACTTCGTGCACGACCGCGAGGGACAGGTTTCCCTCGGGGCGATCGCGGCCCCGCCCGCGGAGTTCGGCACGCCGCGGGAGGTGTTCGAAGAGGCGCTCGGGCACGAGCGGAAGGTGTCCGGGATGATCGGCGACCTCTACCGCCTCGCGATGGACGAGGCGGACTATCCGGCCCAGGTCATGCTGCAGTGGTTCGTCAACGAGCAGGTGGAAGAGGAGAAGACGATCTCCGACATCGTCGACCGGCTGCGGCTCGGGGGCGACGACAAGTCCGCCCTGCTCATGCTCGAGACGGAGCTGGGCCAGAGGACGGGCGACCCGGAGGCCGACCCCGCCGGCTAGCCGCCGCTTCCCGGCGCGCTAGCCGCCGCGGGTTTCGGTGAGGTGGCGGGCGGGGCCCTTCAGCACGTGGCCCGGCTTCGCCCCGGTGACCGAGCCATCGAGGATGACGGGAACGCCGTTCACGATCACGTGGTGGATGCCGACGGAGTAGCGGTGCGGGTCCACGTAGTCGGCCCGGTCGATGATGCGGTCGGCGTCGAAGACGGCGATGTCCGCCCACATGCCGGGCGCGATCCGGCCACGCTCGGACTGGCCGATTTCATCCGTCGACAGCGAGGTCATCTTCCGGATCGCCTCCTCCAGCGTGAGCACACCCATCTCGCGCACGTAGCGGCCGAGGATGCGCGGGAAGGTGCCGTAGCTCCGCGGATGCGGGAAGCCGAGCCCGTAGCCGACCGGATCCCCGTCCGTCTCGAACATCGCCTGCGGGTGCCGCATGATGCGGATGACGTCCGCCTCGTCCATGAAGTGGTAGATGGCGCTGAACCCGCCCGCCAACTGGAGTTCGATCGCGAGTTGGACGCCGGTGGCGTCGTTGTTCGGGAGCCCCCGGTCCGCGGCGAGGTCCGACATCCGCCTCCCGTTGTATGCCGGGTAGGCGCGGAGCGTCCGGAACTGGATGCGTGACAGGTCCCCGCCCGTCCAGTCCCGGTTCATCCACTCCTCCGTCTCCCGCTCCACCCGCGCCCTGGTCTCGGGGTCGGTCACCCGCACCCGGAAGGAATCGATGCCGCCGGCCAGCACCCACTGCGGGAAGAGCACGCTGGAGCCCGTGCTGCCCGCCATGTACGGGTAGAGGTCGACCTTGACGTCGATCCCCTCGGCGCGCGCGGAGTCCACGAGCGCGAGGGATTCGACGGTCTTGCCCCAGTTGTCCACTCCCATCGCCTTGAAGTGGTTGATGTGGACGGGAAGTCCGCCCTCGGCGCCGATGCGGATCGCCTCGCGCACGGCCGGCAGGAGACCGCGCGCCTCGTCCCGCATGTGCGTGTAGTAGATGCCGCCGTATTCGGCCGCGACCTTCGCCAGTTCGATGACCTCCTCGGTCTCGGCGTAGTTCGCCGGGACGTAGAGGAGTCCGGTCGCGAGCCCGAGCGCGCCGTCCTCCATCGCCTCGCGCACGAGGTCGCGCATCTCGTCGAGTTCCTCCGGCGTCGGCGCCCGGTCCTCCATGCCGAGCACCTGCTCGCGGGTCCAGGTGTGGCCCGCGAAGAAGCCGATGTTGGGCGCGACCTCGAGGTCGTCGATGTAGTCGCGCAGGGGGTACGGCTGGTCGCCGCTGTGCAGGGAGGGGAGGATCGTCGTGATCCCCTGGCGGATGAAGTTCTCGGCCAGCGGCCGCCGGTGGACCTGGTTCTGGACGTGGTTGTGGTGGTCGACGAACCCCGGGGAGACGATGAGCCCGGCGGCGTCGATCTCCTCGGCCCCCTGCCCCGAGAGCCCGCCGTCGCGTGCGACCTCCACCACGCGGCCGTCGCGGATGCCCACGTCGGCGGTGAAGCGGTCGGCCCCCGTCCCGTCGACGACGGTGCCGCCGACGATGACCAGATCGAAGGCGGTGTCCCCCGCGCGGGCGGAGGCGGCATCTCCGGTCGATCCGGGCGGCGCGCCGCATGCGCCGAACGCGGCGATGACCAACGCGGCCGGGATCCGGCGCATCAGCGCCCGCTCGTGCTGGTCTGCGCCCGCTCCATCTCCCACACCGGGACGCCGTCACGCTTGTAGATGATCCCGTCCTTGACCACGTCGGTCACGTAGCCGAGCACGTTGATGTCGAACAGCGGATTGCCGTCCACGACGATGATATCCGCGAGCTTGCCCGGCTCGATGGTCCCCGTCTCGCGGAGCCCGAGCACCTCCGCCGCGACCTTGGTGGCCGACGAAATCGCCTCGATCTCCGTCATTCCCATGTCGACGAGGGCCGACACCTCACGCCAGGCGGACTCCGCGTGGAAGTTGAGGGGGGAGCCGGTGTCCGTGCCCATCGCCATGAGGGCGTCCGCATCGATGAACTGGCGCGACGCCCGCTCGCTGTTGCGGATCTGCCGCGGCGTGCTGCGGAAGTAGGGTTTCCGCCAGAAGTCGTCCTTCGTGTAGGAGTTCAGCACCTGCTCCCGGATCGGCTCGGGGAAGCTGTTGATGATGTCCGGGTCCCACAGCCGCTCCGGGAACTCGAGCGTGGCCGGATAGATCCAGATCCGGTGCGAAATCGTCTGTACGACCGGGATCCCCTCCATCGCGATGTGGTCGACGAGTTCCTGCGAGTAGGCGGGGACGCTGCCGCCGGAACCCGCGTGCTGGAGGACGTCGCAACCGCCGCGGATCGCCCCCCACACGACCTCCTCCTCGTAGACATGGCAGTGGATGGGGACGCCCGCCGGACCGGCCACGGCCTTGATCGCCCGCATGTCCTCCTCGGTCGTGCCGATCCACGTCTTGATGACGTCGACCCCCGCGTTGATCAGCATCCGCGTCCGCTCCGCCGCCTCCTCTGGCGTGCGGTGCAGGACGCGAAGTTCGTCGGGAAGGAAGTCCCAGGCGTAACGCGTGACCCAGGGTCCGCTCACGAGGAGGCGCGGACCCGGCACCTCGTTGCGGTTGACCCGGTCGCGGAAGGCGAGGCTCGACATCGGCGCCGCGAGGTCGACCCCCGCGGTCACGCCCGCCGCGAGCAACTGCCTGGCGGACGTCTCGTACACGAGGTCGTCGTTCCCCTCGAACCACGGGAACCACTGGCTGTAGTCGCCGTGGCCGAGAATCATGATGTGTACGTGCGCATCGACCATCCCGGGCATCATCGTCTTGCCCCGGGTGTCGATGACCTCCGCGTCCGGCGGGATCTCGATCTCGGCCGCGGGCCCCACCGCGACGATCCGGTTCCCCTCGATGACGACGGCCGCGTGATGGATCGGGGGCACCTCGTATCCGTCCAGCAACTGGCCTCCCACCAGCGCGATCGTCCCTTCCTGGGCGGCGGCGGGCGGGACCCCGAGGAGCGCGGCGAAGATCGCGACCGGGAGAACCCCGGTGAGTCGGGCGGAGCGGCGGGCGGAATCCATCATATCCTCCTCTGCCTGGCGCGGACTGCGTCAACACGTCCGTGAAACGTGCGGCGCGAATCCGTCGGCGGGCAATGGCGGGTGGACGGACCTCCGGGCGTTCCCGCGGGAACGTCCCGGGCGTGACGGCTACCTGCCGCGGTAGGCGGGGGCGCGTTTCTCGGCGAAGGCTTCGAGGCCCTCTCGCCAGTCGTCGGAGGCCATGCAGGTGAAGAGCGCCTCGGCCTCCAGGCGCAGCGCTTCCTCCGGGTCGATGGATTCCGCCCGGTCGAGGAGTTGCTTGGCGAGGCGCATGGAGATCGGGGCGTTGCGCGCCAGTTGTCCGGCCAGGTCGAGCGCGGCGGGGAGGACCTCTTTCGCCGGGAGCACCTGGTTCGCCAGTCCCCATGCGCCGGCCTCCTCCGGGGTGAAGTAGCGGCCGAGCAGGATCAGTTCGGCGGCGCGCGCGTGTCCGACGCGCCGGCGCAGCGTGTAGGCCGTGCCGCCGCCGATGAAGGTCCCCAGCGCGACCTCCGGCATGCGGAGCTTCGCCTCCTCCGCCACGATGACGAAATCGCACGAGAGGGCGAGTTCGCAGCCCGCCCCGATCGCGTGTCCGTTCACGGCCGCGACGACCGGCTGCGGCAGCGTCTGGAGCGCGCGGAACACGCGTTGGCTCGTCTCGATGTAGGCGTGGCGCTCCGCCCGCGACGCCTCGTGGTCGCGATGCGCCTTGAGGTCGGCCCCGGAGCAGAACCCCCGTCCCGTCCCCGTCACGATGACGACGCGCGTCTCGAAGTCCGCTCCGATGCGCGCGAGTTCGGCCTCCAGCGCCTCGTACATGGGGAGGCTTACGGCGTTGAGACGGTGGGGACGGTTGAGGCGGAGGATCCGGACGGGACCCTCCGCCTCGACCAGGAGCGGGACCTCCGCGGCGGCGCTCAGCTTCCCGCGTCGTCCGTCGTCGTGACGGGCTTCGCCGGCTTCACGTGCATCTCGAGCCAGCGGTCGGTCTCCCACAGGACGTGCAGGACCGACTCGCGCGCGGCGTAGCCGTGGCTCTCGGCCGGCAGGAAGACGAGCCGCGCCGTCGCGCCCAGCCCCTTGAGCGCCGCGTAGAAGCGCCGCGACTGGATGGGGAAGGTGCCCGAGTTGTTGTCGTCCTCGCCGTGGATGATGAGGATGGGCTCGTTCACCTTGTCCGCGTGCATGAAGGGCGACATGTACAGGTAGAGGTCCGGATCCTCCCAGAAGAGCCGCTGCTCCCGCTGGAAGCCGAACGGCGTCAGCGTCCGGTTGTATGCGCCGCTCCGCGCCACGCCGGCCCGGAAGATGTCGGAGTGAGCGAGCAGGTTGCCGGTCATGAAGGCGCCGTAGGAGTGCCCGCCGACGCCGACCCGGTCCGGATCCACGACCCCGCGCCGCACGCCCTCGTCCACCGCCGCCTGGGCGTTGGCCACGAGCTGTTCGCGGAAGGTGTCGTTGGGCTCCGCGTCGCCCTCGCCGATGACCGGCATCGACGCGTTGTCGAGCACGGCGTAGCCCCGGGTCACGTACGGCACGGCCCCGCCGTAGGGGATGCGCGTGAACTGGTAGGGCGAGTCGCGCCGCTGCCCGGCCGCCGCCGCGCTCTTGAACTCGGTCGGATACGCCCACACGAAGGTCGGGAGCGGACCATCGCGCTCCTGGTCGTAGTCGGCCGGCAGGTAGAGCGTGGCCGAGAGCGGGATGCCGTCCCCGCGCTCGTACTGGATCGCCTCCTTGCGGATGCCGGCGAACTGCGGATACGGGTGGGGGAATTCGGTCACGGCGCTGATCGTCCCCCGCTCGAGGTCGCGCAGGAAGTAGTTCGGGGGCTCGTCGACCGACTCCCGCCGCGTCATCAGCCGCCCGTCGTCGAGGAGCGTGACGACGCCCTCGTAGTACGGCGCCTCGGAGCGGAACAGTTCCTCTTCCTCGCCCGTGTCGAGGTTCCGCTTCCTGAGGAAGGGACGGTTGCCCTCGGGCGAAGCGCCCTGCCCCGCCAGGTAGATCGAAGACCCGCCGTCGGCGGTCATGAGGACGCCCTGGCCGCGCGCATTCGTCGTGAACATCGGGAAGCCGGGATTGTTGTACCGGTCCTCCGTCTGCAGGTCGAAGATCAGCTCCATCTCGCCGGGGGCGTCGGGATCGATCCGGTACGTGCGCTGCTGGCGGGTGGTGAACCAGTTCTCGTTCACGAAGGCGAATCCCTCCTCCGCCCATATCACCCCACCGTAGCGGAGCGGGAGGTCCGCGATCACGACCGGCTCGCCGGAGAAGGGCGCCGCGTGCATGAACACCCGGTCCCGGATGTCCGCCTCGGCGAGCGCGTCGCCGCCGTCCTGCGCCTCCGTCCAATGGAGCGTCGCGTCCGCGTCGGAGCGCCACGAGATCGACCGCACGCCCGTCGGCACCGACCCGAACGACGTGGGGACGCCGTCCTGGAGCGGGAGTTCCGCGACCTCGTGGACCACGTTCCCCTGCGCGTCCCACACCTCGATCGTGCGCGGAAAGCGGGAGGCCGGCACCTGGTACGAGTACGGCCGGTGGGTCGTCTGCACGAGCAGGTGCTCGCCATCCGGCGATGGTGAGGTCCCCGAGAAGATCGACGGATCGCCGACCATGGTCACCGACCCGTCGAGGCCGACGCGGGCCAGCTGCGCCGTCGAGTAGTACTCGTACAGCGCTTCATCGTGCTGGTTCTGCAGCAGGTCCTGGTACGTGCGGGCCGGGGCCGCCTCTCCCGACGTCTCCTCGATCATGGGCGCCGTCGGAACCATGGGCTCGTCGGGGGCCGGGCCGCGGCCGGACGGCACCGCCATGGCGTAGAGGAAGTCTCCTTCCGGGGACCAGTTGAACGGCGCCCCGAAGCCCACGTTCACGAGATCGAGGTCCGACAGTCGCCGCGCCGCCGCGGACGCGACGTCCAGAATCCAGAGCTGCACGGCCGAGTCGGTGTCGTGCGTGAACGCCACCGTGCTCCCGTTCGGCGACCAGCGCGTGTTGCGGATGCGCGGATTCCCGGGCAGGCCGGTCACGGCACGCTCTTCCCCTTCGAGCGTGCGAAGCGCGAGACCGTTCGAGGGCCGCGCGCGGCTGGGGCCGTTCGTGCGCGGGTTGATGCGCAGTCCGGCGATCCGCAGTTCCGGCGCGGCGACCTCCGCGATCGACGGCAGGCTGGGCCGCATCGTGAGCAGCATCACCGACTCGTCGGGGCTCAGGCTGATCCCCGGGGTCGTCGGGGCGTCGACGAGCGCGGCGAGTTCGGCGGCCGGCGTCCGGTATCCGTCCGCACCCTCCTGCGCGGCGACATCCGTCGCGGCCGCGGCGAGGAGGGCGGCGGGAAGGGCGAGGAAAACGCCAGGGAGAGGGAGAATCGAAGGATTCGGGGACTGTGATCGTGTCGCATTGTACGGGCTCCAGCTGATGACCGAGGTCGCGTAAACCGGGATCCGGACTACCGTGGCATAGCTGCCGTGGCATGGCTACCGTGGCATGGCTACGGTGGCATAGTCCGAACCGCCGATGATGCACGCAAGACGCGCCGGACCCCCTCGCCGACCTCTGGGCCAGGCCGGCATCCGCTCACGGCCGCCGCTGCTGTCGCGCGCGCCCCCGGTACGATAGGGTTGCCGGGTCGGCGGACGGCAGCGGCGTTCGCGGGCGCACACGAAAGAAAAAGGGAGACTGGAAGATGCGGATGATGGACGCGCGTTACGTCCGATTTTGGGCGGCGGGACTTGCGTTGGCCGTGGGGTCGACCGCCTGCGCACCCCGGGGAAACACCGACGACACCGAAGAACCCGACGTCGCCGCGGCGGCCGAGGAGGCGGCTCCGATGGTGCTCGGCCCCGTGGACGGGCATGACCTGCCCCCGGCAGACCTCGAGCGCGTGCTCGCCGGCAGCCCCGCGCCCGACTTCACCGCCCTCTCGAGTACGGGCGAGCCGATCACGCTTTCGGATTACCGCGGAGAGAAGGACGTCATCCTGTTCTTCTACCGCGGCCACTGGTGACCGTACTGCGCAAAGCAGCTCGGAGAGCTGCGAGACTTCATGACGCCCGAACAGCGCGAACGGACCCAGCTCCTGGCGATCGCCCCGGACAGCCCCGAGGACATCGGACTCATGGTGGACCGCGTCCTCGAGGACTACGACTACGCCCTCGACTTCCCGCTGCTGTCCGATGACGGCTCGGCGATCACGTACCGCTACGGCCTCCTGAACGAGGAGGACGGGCGCGGACGCCGGATCCCGCACCCCACGACCTACGTGATCGACAGGGACGGCACGGTGCGCTGGAGCTTCACGGAAGTGGACTACCGCGTCCGCCCCGAGCACGCGGACATCCTGGCCGCGCTCGAAGCCCTGGAGCAGCCCTAAAGCCGAGCCCTGGCGAACTGTCAGGCTATCGGCAGCGGCCCATGCTGCAGGTGAGACCGGTCAGTTCCTCACTCAACTCCCGGAGGCGGGCACGCGCGTCCGGGTCGTAGGCCTGGGCGTTCGCGCGGGTCGGAGTGAGTCCGCTGAAGTACTGCCCGCTCTCGAAATCGTCGGAATCGACGACCTGCATGACGGCGTCGGCCCCCTCGGCGATCGTGGCGCGCGGCGTCGCCCCCAGCCGCCGCACCATCTCGGTCGGCATGTAGGTCGCCGGGTGGAGTGAGCCGACCACGATGCCGTGCCGGCCAGCTCCTCGGCCAGGTCGTGCGTGAACATGATCTGCGCGAGCTTGCTCTGCGCGTAGGCGCGGCGCCCGCTGAAGTCGTTCTCGATCATCACGTCGTCGAAGTCGATCGGCGCCTGCGCGCCCGACGACACGTTCACGATGCGCGACGGCGTGCTGTCGAGCAGGCGCGGCATCAGCATGTGTGTGAGCAGGAAGGTGGAGAGGTAGTTCACCTGGAAGCGGTACTCGTGCCCGTCCTCCGTGACCCAGCGCTCGTCCGGCGCCGACCCGAAGCCCGCGTTGTTGATCAGGATGTCCATCCGGTCGTAGTCGGCCAGCAGCGTCTCGGCGAACTGCCGCACTTCGCCCAGCGACGCGAAGTCGGCACGGTAGAAGCGCGCGCTCCCGGGTCCCGCCGCGTTGATGGCGGCGACGACTGCCGCTCCCCGCTCCTCGTTGCGCCCGTGGACGATGACGTGATCGCCCCGCGCGCCCAGCCGCAGGGCGAGTTCGCGGCCGAGGCCGGAGGTGGCCCCGGTGACCAGGGTCACAGGCTGTCCGGGGGCCGGCGCAGGGGTCTCCTGGGCCAGGGCCTGCGCGACGGAAGCCGGGCAGACCGATATGAGGACGGCGGCGACCGTCGCGGCAGCGTGATTCATGGTGCTCTCTTTCGTTCTCATGGGACGAGTTCCTCCTCGACGAGGCGGGCGATCCACAGGCCGGAGTGGAGGTCGGAGGTGAAGATCCGGCCCTTGAACAGCTGGGCGCCCCACGTCATCGACCAGTTCGGCACCGCGGCATCCGGCGACGATGTCTTGATCGCGCCGATCTCGCGGCCCTGGCGGTAGAGGTCGCCGCGCAGTTCGCCCGAGATGTCCAGCACCCGCAGCCCCGCCTGGTAGTAGCCGACGTAGAGCCGGTCGCGGTCGTCGCTCCACAGGTTGTGGGCCCCGGCTTCCGGCACGGTGTAGTGGGCGACCTTCACCGGGTCGTCCATGTCGGTCATGTCGAGCACTTCCACGTAGCCCCGCGCCTCGATGGGGCCCAACACGTTCGGATCCCAGTCGGACGGATAGATCTCGGCCGCCACGAACAGGTACTTGCCGTGACGCCAGGCGACGTGCGTGTTCCCCTGCCCGGACACCCACCGCGAGACGAGCTTCGGATCGCGGGCCGTGCCCCCGTGCGTGCCCGCTCCCGCATCGAGGATGTAGATGCCCTCGTTCCAGAACGATGCGTAAGCGTACCCGTCCTGGACGATCACGTCGTGCAGGCTGCGGACCGGTTCGTCGTGCGCCCAGCGGTTGATCTCGCGCGGGTTCGCCGGATCGGAGATGTCGATGATGACGATCTCGCTCGTCCCGTTGTGGCAGGCGTAGACGAGGTCCTCGTCCCCCAGGATCCACACGTTGTGCACACCCCCCGTCACCGTGTCCGTGTACTCGGAGAGGATCTCCGGGTGGGCGGGATTCGAGAGGTCGAGGAGGACGATCCCGTTGCGCCGGCTCGAGGCTCCCTCGCGGGTGACGATCCCGAGGCGGTTGTTCGGGTGGATCTTCACGTCGTTGATGCGGCGGGCATCGAGCTGGATCGAGTCGGTGAGGACGGGCTGCGCGGGATCCGTCACGTCCCACACCTTCATCCAGTCGTGGTAGAAGGTGCCGAGATAGGCGTAGTCGCGTCCGTCCACGCCCTCGAACACCCAGGTGTCGCCGGCCCGGTGCGTGGACGTGATCCCGCTCCCCACGAGTTCGAGCCGCGCCGTGTGGCGGCGGCGGCCGACGCGGACGGAAACAGTGCGGGCGATGGCCGGGCCCGCGACCGCGGTCACGTGGTAGGTGCCGGGCTCCTCCGCCACGAAGAGCCCACGTCCGTCGACGGGTTCGACGCTCGCCCCGCTCGGCGTCACGCTCCACAGCGGCGCGAGAGGGATCTCGCCGCCCCCGGCGTCGCGGCCCGCCAGCCGGAAGGCCGCGACATCTCCCGTCGAAAGCGCGTTCACATCGCCGGCAGCCACCAGTTCGTATTCCTCGGCGGTGTTCGGCTCGACGGTCACGTCGATTCGGGTCGAGGCATCTCCCGCGGAGACGGTGATGACGGTCTGCCCCGGCGCGTGGCCGAGCACGCGTCCGGCCACATCCACCGTCGCGACGCCCGGGTCGGCGGAGGCGAACGTGAACTCGGCGTCGTCCACCGCGTCGCCCGGTTCCGTGTAGGCCGCGAGGTGCAGGGCCGCGGTCGCGCCCGCATGGACGGGACCGACCACGCGGGCCTCGATGCGGGCGGGCTCGAGCCGGGGCACGCGGATCGTCACCCAACTCGGCTGGCCGCGGAACATCGCCGCCACGCGCGACTCGCCCGACCGCACCGCCGTCACGATGCCGTCGTCCGTTACCGTCACGCCGTCGTCCGCCGCGAACCAGCGCACCTCCGAGGCGGCGCCTTCGTCCGCGGTTCCCTGGATCTCCGCGGTGAGCTGGTAGGACGCCCCGACCTCGAGTTCCAGCTCAGCCGGCGAAGCGACCGCGTACACCCGCTCCTGCGCGTGGACGGCCGGCGAGCCCGCGACACCCAGGACGAAGGTGGAAGCGATGAGCCCAAAGCGGAGCGACATGATTCTCCTCCATGTGGCAAAGCGATCGTGCGACCAGGCGATCGAACCGGGATCGAAAGCTCGTTTCGACCGGCGCGGGCGGCAATAAGCGGCAATACGCGGCAATACGCGGCAACAGCGCAGCGTGGTTGACCGAACCTTTGCCGGGTGGGAGCTTCGCCCATCATGGAAACGCTCGACGCCGGATATGCGGCCGGGAGGCCATCGCTCTCGGAGGAAGCAGCGGCGCAGCTCGTCCAGGCCCACTGGGGCGTGGACGGACAAGCCCGCGAATGCGCGAGTGAGCGGGATCGCGTGTTCGAGATTTCGGACCCTGCCTCGCCCCCTCCCTCGCGCGAGACTTCCCGCGGGTCCGGAGTCCGCGGATACCTGAAGGTTTCGAACGCGCTCGAAGACCGCGCGGTGCTCGAGGAGGAAGCGGCCCTGCTTGCGGCCCTCTCGGAGTCCCAGGCCTGCTTCGCGCTTCCGCACTGGCGCCCCGCCGCGAGGAGCGACAGGGCGAACAACGGCGAGGCCCCGGCGTCCGCGGGTACGTCGGCGGGCGTGGGTCTCGTCGAGCACGCGATCGGCGGGCGCACCCACTTCGCCCGCTTCCTGGAACCGGTCCCGGGCATTCCGCTGGACGGTTTCCGGCCGCACGGACCCGAGCTGCGCCGGCAGATCGGACGCCTCGCCGGGATCCTCGACCGTTCCTCGTCGCGGCTGGCGGGCGCGGACCGTCCGATGATCTGGGATCTTCGCGGCGCCGCCTCGCTCATCGCGGAAAACCTGGGCGCGATCCGGGAACCGGGCCGGCGCAAAGTGGTCGCCCGAGTCCTCGAGCGATACGCGGCGGTCGTGCGACCGCGGGCCCGCGAGTTGCGCGAGAGCCTGATCTACAACGACGCGAACCCGGCCAACATCCACGTGGATCCGGGGCGGATGAAGCACGGAGCGCCGCACGTCGTGGGCATGGTGGACTTCGGCGACACGGTCCGCTCGTGGACGGTGGCGAACCTCGCCGTGGCCTGCGCCTACGCCGGGTTCGGGACGCGCGATCCGGTGGCCGCCTTCTGCGATGTGGCGCGGGGCTACGTCGCGGAGCACGAGGTCGTGGAGGCGGAAGCGGACGTCCTCTACGAACTGGCGCGGCTGCGGCTCGCCCTGAGCGTGACCATTTCGTCCGTCCGGGGCGCCCAGGAGCCGGACAACGAGTACCTGCTCGTGAGCCAGGCCCCCGCCTGGGAGGTGCTCGAGCGGCTGCACGCCACGCCCGCGAACCTCGGGCGCTACCGGCTGCGGGAGGCTTGCGGGCACGCGCCCTGTCCCTCGACCGCCGGGGTCATCGCGGCACTGGAGCGCGCCGCCCCGCAAGCGGCGCCCGTGCTAGATCCGGACCCCCGCGCGGCGCCCACCGTGACGCTGGACCTGAGCGTCGAGTCGGGGGACGACGGCGGAACCTTCGATCCCACGGATCATGCGGCGTTCTCGCAACGACTGTTCGACCAAATGCGCGACGCGGGCGCGGCGGTGGGCATCGGGCGCTACGACGAGGTGCGCTGGTGGTACACGGGCGAAGCCTTCCGCGCGCCGGGCAACGAGATGGACGAGTGGCGGACCGTTCACCTCGGCGTCGACCTGTTCGCGGAGCCGGGGATGCCCGTCCTCGCGCCGCTCGGCGGTCGCGTCGTCTCCGTGCGCGACAACGCCGACCGCCTGGACTACGGCCCCACGATCATCCTCGAACACGAACTCGAGGACCCGGCGGGTGACGTCGACGGACCCGTGCGATTTCGGACGCTGTTCGGGCACTTGTCGCCCGAATCCCTGCCGAACGTCGCCCCCGGCGAGATCGTGGAGGCGGGCGGCACGATCGGCTGGATCGGGGCCCCGCCGGCCAACGGCGACTGGGCCCCGCACCTTCACTTCCAGGTTTTTGTCGATCCCCTGGACTACGAGGGAACCTTCCCGGGGGTCGCCGCCCCGAGCGCCCGCGGCCTGTGGACGGCCGTGAGCCCCGACCCGAACCACCTGCTCCGCCTCCCGGGCGAGGCGGCGGCCCCGCGACCGCGCAGCCACGCCGCCCTGGTCGAGGATCGGAACCGCCGGCTGGGGCCCTCGCTGAGCCTCTCATACCGGCGACCCCTTCACATCGTCAGGGGGCGGGGCGCATGGCTCTATGACATCGACGGCCAGCCCTTCCTCGACTGCGTGAACAACGTCGCCCACGTGGGACACTCGCACCCGCGCGTGAACGAGGCGGCGCGCCGCCAGATGGCCGCCCTCAACACGAACACGCGCTACCTGCACGAGACCATCCTCGAATACACCGGGCGGCTGACGGCCCTCTTCCCGGCCCCGCTCGACGTGTGCTTCCTCGTCTGCTCCGGCACCGAGGCCAACGAACTCGCCCTGCGCATGGCGCGGACGCACACCGGCAAGGTGGGCGCAGTCGTCCTCGACGGGGCGTACCACGGGAACTCGAGTTCGGTCGTCAACCTGAGCCCCTACAAGTTCAACGGCTCCGGCGGGAAAGGGCTCCGCCCCTGGGTTCGCATGGCGCCGATGCCGGACCGTTTCCGCGGTCTCCACCGCGGGCCCGACCACGAGATCGCACCGCTCTACGCGGCCTGCGTCGGCGAGGCGGCGCGGGCGCTCGAGACGGAGCCCACCTGGTTCGGGGACCGCCCACCCGGCGCGGCCGCCTTCTTCCACGAGTCGATCCTCAGTTGCGGCGGCCAGATCCCGCTCCCGGCCGGATACGTCGCGGCTTCCTACGCGGCGGCCCGCGAGCACGGCGCCGTGTGCGTGGCCGATGAGGTACAGGTCGGCTTCGGCCGCGTGGGGTCGCACTTCTGGGCCTTCGAGGAGCACGGCGTCGTCCCCGACATCGTCACCCTCGGCAAGCCGATCGGGAACGGCCACCCGCTCGCCGCGGTCGTCACCACGCGCGAGATCGCCGAGTCCTTCGCCAACGGGATGGAGTACTTCAACACCTACGGCGGGAACCCCGTCTCCTGCGCCATCGGCCTCGCCGTCCTGGATGTGATCGAGGAAGAAGGGTTACGGGAGAATGCGGCGAGGGTCGGGGCGCGCCTGCTGGCCGGCCTCAAATACCTCCGCGACCGTCACGCCCCGGTGGGCGACGCCCGCGGCCGCGGCCTGTTCACCGGCATCGAGTTCGTGCGGGAGGGCGACGATCTGGCGCCGGCCGCCGACCTCGCCGACGCCGCCGTCCAGCGGATGCGGGACAGGGGGATCCTCCTCAGCACGGACGGCCCGGACCACAACGTGATCAAGATGAAGCCCCCGCTCGTCTTCTCCGAGGGCGACGCCGATCTCCTGATCTCAGGTCTCGACGAGATCCTCTCCGAAACCGCTTTCCTGCCCTGAGGGCCGGGGAACGCTTTCAGTTTGGGAGTTGCCCGAGGAAGTGCTCGAGCGGGAGCACGTCCGCGCCGTCGAGCCGCTGCGGGCGCTCACCGAGGAACACGACGATGCGGCGCGCGAGGCGGTCGCAGCGGTCGGCGAGCGATGACAGGCCACTCAGCGCGCGCCGGCTCACTCGGCGGCTCGCCTTGACCTCGATCCCCCACACCTCACGCCCGACCTCCAGCACGAAATCCACCTCGGCGCCGTGCCGGGTCCGGTAGTGGTAGAGCGCGGCCTCCGGCCAGAGCGTCCCCAGCCTTCGGTACAGCTCGCAGGCGATCAGGTGTTCAAGCAGAATGCCGCGCTCGTCGGGAAGCGGCGCATCCAGCGGCCGCCGAAGCAACGCGTTGCGCACTCCCGGATCAAAGAAGAAGAGTTTCGCGTGCCGGACGAAACTCGCGCGGCTCGACCCGCGTCGCCCGCTCCATGCCGGCACCCGGAACATCACGAGCGTGTCCTCCAGGACATCGACGTATCGCCGCGCCGTCTCGTACCCGAGACCCGCGTCCCGGCACAGCGCCTGCACGTTGAGGATGCGGCCCGACGCGGCGGCCATCAGATCCAGCAGCCGCGCAAAGCCGCCGATGTTTCGTACCAGCGCTTCCGCCTGGATTTCCTCCCGGAGATAGGTGTCCGTGTAACTGCGCAAATCGGCGGCGCGGGTCGCGGGGTCGCCTTCGGAGTAGATGCCCGGCAGCGTCCCGTGGGCGAGGACGCGGGTGAGATCGAAGTCCCGTCCGAGTTCCGCAACGAGAAGCGGGTGCAGGTGATGCACGTGGACGCGTCCCGGCAGGAGGTTCGCCTGCCCCCGACGGAGTTTGCGCGCGCTCGATCCCGAGAGCAGAAACCGGAAGCGGCCAGGCTTGTCATCGAGGCAGACCTGCACCGCATCGAGCAGAGCGGGTATCCTCTGCACTTCATCGAGAAAGACCGTCTTCACGGCCGGAGCCGCCGCGTCGAGTTCCCGCTGCAATCGCTCGGGGTGCGCCGCGTAATCCCGGAAGGTTCGCGGGTTCGCGAGATTCAGCGAAAGATCAGGCTCGAGCGAGGACAGGAGGGTGGACTTCCCCACCTGTCGCGGCCCCAGCACGAGGGCGCTGCGACGCGTGGACCGCAGATGAGGATGCAACATTCTTTCGTACATGTGGGTAAAATAGCCGCATTTTTACCTACATACAAGCGGCAACCCGAAGCGTCCTGACGCAGCGCGACCACGCCAGTCTTCCGGGTGCGACGCTACGACCCGGCCTGGGTGGCGGCGGTGCGGTCGTCGTCGTGCGTGCCCCAGCGCTCGAACCACTTCCTGAGGATGAGTTGCGTGCGCAGGAAGTTGGACGGCAGGCGCGACGTGCCGTGCCACTCGCCCTCGAACTGGACCATCGCCGTCGGCTTGTTCTGCGCCTTGAGCGCCTGGTAGAACTGCTCCGTCTGCGACATCGGGGTCCGCAGGTCGAGGACGCCGGTCATCAGCATCGTCGGCGTCGTCACGTTGCCCACGTAGGTGATCGGCGAGCGGCGGATGTGCTCGCTCGGGTCCACCCAGGGGAACTCCCGGAAGTCCGCGTACCAGCGGAGGTAGTTGCCGTCGACCTCGTTCGGGAAGTTGAACCAGTTCACGACCGGACAGTTCGCCGACGCGGCCCGGAAGCGGTCCGTGTGCCCGACGACCCACGATGTGAGGACGCCTCCGCCCGAGCACCCGTAGACGAACATATTGTCGTCATCCACGTAGCCGCGTGAGATGACCTCGTCCACGCTCGACATGAGGTCGTCGAAGTCGTGGTTCGGGTAGTCGTACTGGATCGCGTTCCCGAACTCCGTCCCGTAGCCGGAGCTTCCGCGCGGGTTCGTGTAGAGGACGACGTAGCCGTTCGCGGCGTGCTCCTGCCACGAGAAGTTGAACCCCCCGTTGTACATGCCGTGCGGGCCGCCGTGGATCACGAGGATGAGCGGATACTGCCGCGACGCGTCGAAGTCCGGGGGCTTGATGACCCAGCCGTGAATCGGGAGTCCGTCGTGGGAGGACTCGCTCCACACCTGCTCGACCTCGCCCAGCGTCACGCCCGCGAGCACGTCGGCGTTCACATCCGTCAGCCTCGTGCGCCGGTCGGGCCGGTCCACGGGGAAGGCGTAGATGTCGCCGGGTTCGTGCGCATCGCCCCACATCCCGACCGCCATGCCGCCGCCGCTCACATCGTTGATGCCGAACATCTGCGGGCCCTCGGTCATAGCCCGCACGTCTCCGTCCACCGAGGCGTAGTGGATGTTGCGATAGCCGTCCGCCGAAGCGTCGAAGTAGACGCCGCCGCCGTCCGGGGCCCAGTGCAGCGCCCCCGGACTGCGGTCCATCTCGGCCGTCAGGGCGCGCGGATTCGACCCATCCGCGTTCATCACGTAGACGGCGGACTCGATGTAGTCGAACGTCGTCGTGTCGTGCCCCACATAGGCGATCATGCGCCCGTCCGGAGACGGCACCGGCCGGTTGTCCGGACCCTTGCGCGTCGTGACCTGGCTCAGTTCGCCGGACGCCGCGTCGAGCCGGTAGATTTCGGTCTCCTGCCACCGGTACACCGCGTCTTCCGCGACGAGACTGCTGAAGAGGAGCGACCCTCCGCCGGGTTCCCAGACGGGGACGCCGAAATTGAAGTCGCCCTCGGTGAGCTGGCGCGCGGTACCGCCCTCGGCGGGGACGACGAAGATGTGCTGGTACTTGTCGCCCAGGAATCCGATGCGGTCCTGCCGGTAAACGAGGCGCTCGATGATCCGGGGCCCCGGCGTCCACGTCGCCCCTTCCGGCTTGGGGAGCGAGAGGGACCAGTGCCGCGCCGTCGGCTGCTCCGCCCCCACCCGCATCGTGAACGAGAAGCGCGTCCCGTCGGGAGACCAGGCGATGTTCGACGGGCTGTCCGTAAGCCGCGTGACCTGGGAGACAGCGCCCTCGGCATCCATCCAGCGGACGAAGATCTGCGTGTTCCCCTCGTCGTCGGGCGCGAGGAACGCGAGCCGGCTGCCGTCGGGAGACCAGCGCGGCGAGGACCCGTTGACGAGGTGGCGCGGGCGGCTGCCGTCCGAATTCACGATCCAGATCGACGACTCCCACGCGTCGTTCATCTTGTCGACCCACAGACTTTCGTATACCACGGAGCCGCCATCCGGCGAGATCCGCGGATCCTGGACCCGCTCCCAGTCGAGCCAGGACTCGAGCGCGAGGGCGCCGTTCGCTTGCTGCGCGACGAGCGTCGAGCCGGGGAGGGCGAGGCTGCCGGCTGCGCCAAGTGCGAACAGCGCCGCGAGGGGGGCGAGATTCCGGAAGAGGCTGCTCCGGAAGAAGCCTCGGAGGGAGACGCGGGGGGAGACGGGGGCGCGCGTGTCCATGGGTACCTCCTGGGTTGATGAGCGCCGGGTCTTTGGAACATGGGATGTGCCTCGCCGCGTGCATAGACCGCGTGAGTGGCGGCGCGCCCCCCCATGCCGCCCGAAGTTGCGCGTCTTATGTTGCGTCAGTGAACGACCGCGGCCATCGCGCGGGATGCGGCGGCCCACAGGACGGGAGGTTTCCGTGACGACTCGCACGCCCACCGACGCGACCCGCATGCCCGACCGCCGCCGGTTCCTCAAGCGCGCCGCGGCGGGAGCCGCCCTCGCGGCAACCCCGGCCTGGACGCGGGCGCCATCGAAGCCCGGTCTCGGCCTGGGGGAACTGTCGGCGCGGCGAGACTTCATGGGGACGGAGGACGAGTCCTTCTGGGAGATGGTGAAGTCCCAGTTCCCGCTCCGCCCCGGACTCATCCTGGTGAACGCGGCGAACCTCTGCCCCTCGCCCTGGTCGGTGCAGGAGGCGGTGTTCGGCTACACGCGCGACATCGACCGGGACGCCTCGTTCCACAACCGGGCCAAGTTCAACGCGCTCGCCGCCGAGTCCGTGGAGGCGCTCGCGCGGCTGCTGGGCGCCTCGCCCGAGGAGATCGTCATCACCCGCAACACCTCCGAAAGCAACAACACCGTCATCAACGGGCTCACGCTGGGCGCGGGAGACGAGGTCGTGCTGTGGGACCAGAACCATCCCACGAACAACGTGGCGTGGGATGTCCGCGCCGACCGCTGGGGCTACAAGGTGATCCGCGTAACGACGCCGCCGGCGCCCGAGACGGAGGACGAACTGATCGACGCCTTCGTGAGCGCGTTCACCGACCGGACCCGCGTCCTCGCGGTGACGCAGATCTCGAACATCTCGGGGGTCGAACTGCCGGCGCGGCGCCTGTGCCGCATCGCGCGCGACCGCGGCATCTACGTGCACATGGACGGGGCGCAGAGCTTCGGCGCGGTGGAAGTCGACCTCCACGCCATGGGCTGCGACTCGTACACCGGGAGCGCCCACAAGTGGTTCTGCGGGCCGAAGGAAGCCGGAGTCCTCTACGTTCGGGCCGACCGGGTCGCGGAGCTGTGGCCGAGCGACGTCGGCGTGGGCTGGGAGGGCGCGGTCGCCGGAGGCGGAGCCGACAAGTTCGGCACGTACGGCCAGCGCGACGACGCGGCGGTGGCGGGCGTGGGGACGACGGTGGAGTTCCACGAGGCGATCGGGGCGGCGGCGATCGAGGCCCGCATGCGCGCCCTCGCGACGGGGCTCAAGTCGGCGATCCGCGAACGGATCCCCGGCGTGAAGTTCCACACGTCCGACGTGCCGGGCCTCGGCGGCGGCGTGGTCATCGCCGAGCTGGGGGTCGACGACCACACGGAGATCTACAACCGGATCTACGAGGAACACGGCGTCGCGGGAGCGCTCCGCCGGGGGGTGTTCCCGGGCATCCGTCTCTGCCCGCACATGTACAACACGATGGCGGAGATGGAGCAAATCGCCGATGCCCTCGCCACTTCCGTCTAGAGTTCGCCGCGGTTCTTTGCCCAGAGGGCGTAGTGGCAGGCGCGGGCCGTGAGGGCCATGTAGGTAAGGGACGGGTTCTGGCAGGCGGATGAGGGCATGGCGGCCCCGTCGATCACGAACAGGTTCGGCGCGTCCCACGCCTGGTTGTAGCCGTTGAGGACGGAGGTTGCCGGATCACGCCCCATCCTCGCCGTCCCCATCTCGTGGATCGTTAGCCCCGGCGCCGTGAGATCCGTGAGCAACTCGATGTCCGTTCCGCCGCCGGTCTCCAGCATTTCCGCGGCGCGGTCCGCGCTGTCCCGCATCATCAGGCGCTCGTTGTCGCCCCACTCGCAGTGGATGCGGAGGGCGGGGATCCCCCACGCGTCGACACGCTCCGGATCGAGTTCGATGTAGTTCTCCTCGCGCGGGAGGCACTCGCCGAAGGCGCCGAGTTCGAACTCCCACACGCCGGGTTCGGTGAGCCGGCGCTTGTAGTCGGCGCCGAAGCCCGGCATGCCGAGACCGCGGCTCCAGCCCTGCCGCGTCGACCAGCCCTGGTAGCCGTAGCCCCGGATGAAGTCGGGCGAGGGTTCCGTCACGTTCCGGAAGCGCGGGATGTAGATCCCGTTCGGGCGCTCGCCGGTATAGCCGTGGTTCTCCCAGCCGGGAAACTTCGCCTTCGCGCCGGTGCTCATGGTGTGGTCCATGAGATAGCGGCCGAGGACCCCGCTGGAGTTCGCGAGGCCGTCCGGGAAGTCGGCGGAGGTCGAGTGGAGGAGGATGCGGGTCGACTCGAGCGCGGAGGCGCCGAGCATGACGATCTCCCCCTGGAACTCCAGGTCCTCTCCCGTCTGCCGGTCGATGACGCGCACGCCCGTGACCCGGCCGCGGGCGGGGTCCCAGATCACGCTGTGCACGACGCTGTCCGGCCGCAGCGTCATGCGCCCGGTGGCTTCGGCGGCGGGGAGGGTGGCGCTGAGCGAACTGAAGTAGCTCCTGGTACGGCAGCCGCGGTGGCAGGGACCGCAGTAGTGGCAGGCGCTCCGCCCCCTGTGATCGCGGGTGAGGACAGCGGTGCGCCCGATCGTCATCATCCGCGTGTCGCCGAAGGCGCGCGCGATCGCCTCCCTCACCGCGTTCTCCACGCACGTCATCTGCATGGGCGGCAGGAAGACGCCGTCCGGCAACTGTGGGACGCCCTCCACGCGGCCGCTGATGCCGACGAACTCCTCGACGTACGAATACCAGGGCGCGAGGTCCGCGTAGCGGATCGGCCAGTCGACGCCGATCCCGTCGCGCGCGTTGGCCTCGAAGTCGAGATCGCTGAGACGGTAGGACTGGCGCGCCCACATGATCGAGCGTCCGCCGACCTGGCGGCCCCGGATCCACAGGAAGGGCTTCTCGTCGGGCGTCGTGTACGGGTTCTCGATGTCGTTGACGAAGAACTTCCGGCCCATCTCGTCGCAGGCGTAGCACTCGCGCTGCACGGGCTGCTCGGCGGCGAGCGCCTTGCGGTCGTTCCAGCCGCGGTAGGGCATGCGGTAGGGTGGCACGTGCTCGGTGTAGTCCCGCTCCGGGACGATCATGGGCCCCGCTTCGAGCACGAGCGTGCGGAGGCCGAGTTCGGTGAGTTCCTTGGCGGCCCAGCCGCCGGTGATCCCCGAGCCGACGACGATCGCGTCCCACACCTCCTGCCGGCGGCTCACGCCTGCTCTCCCGAACGGCTCTGCCGCCCGCGCCGTGCGCCCGGCCGGCCTTCGCCGGTGCCGTACTGGTCGAGGATGACGCACCCCTCGAAGGCGCCCGGGATGATCCGGTATCCCAGCGAGCGCAGGCCCGGCTGCGAGGTGAAGTAGCCGGCGAGCGTGAAGCGCTTCATGTCGTAGAAGAAGGTCTGCGTCTCGTCGACTTCGGGAGCCCGGCGGCGGCGGTCGAGGTCCTCGTCCATCCGCGCCACGAGGGCGGTCTGCTGGGCCGGGGTACAGTCGGCGAAGTCGGCGCCGTGAGCAGCCCGGGCGATGGGGTCTACGGCGTCCAGGCCGGCGAGGAAACGGTCGCGGTCCGACGCGTCCAGCCAACCGGTCAGGAGGGCATCGACGAATGCGGTAACGCCCGCCTCGCTCGCGCCGGGCGTGTCCGTCCGGGGGATGATGACCTCGGCGAGCGCCGTCATCGTCCGGGCCTGCGCGGGCGTGAGCGTCGCGGGCGGCGCGCCGCCGACCGGGCCGGCCACCGACCGGATGCGCTGCCCGAGCGCCAGGGCCTCCGCCACCGCGCTCCCCGGCGCCAGCAGCGGCGCGCCCGCGGCCACACCGATGATCTCGAGAGCCCTGCGCCGTCTCACAGTCGGTCCTCCCGGCCGGCATCGACGTGCGCGGACGGCGGAAGCGCCGCCGCGCCCCGCATAATAGGCTCGGCAGCCCGCGGCAAAAGCCCCGCAGGGTTCAACCGGCGCCGCAGCCCGGCGAGCTGCGGTTCGACGGCGGCCACAGGGCGCGACATATTGCGCGCATGGAAAGACGCAGCATGCACAGGCTGAGCATGGACAGACGCAGATTCGTACGGCACTCGCTCGGCGCCGGACTCGTTCTCACATGCGCGGGTCGCGCGGCCGCCGCGGGGACCCGGACGCTCCCGGAGGCCCGGACCCTCCCCGGGGCCCGGACCCTCCCCGGGGCCCGGACGCTCCCCGAGGCGTGGGGGCTCCAACTCTACACGGTGCGGTCGCTGATGGCGCGCGACGTCGAGCGCACGCTGGCGTCCGTCGCCCGCATCGGCTACGGCGAGGTCGAGTTCGCGGGCTACTTCGGCCGCTCCCCGGCCGAGATCCGGAGCGCGCTGGAGGCGGAAGGCCTCACGGCCCCCGCGGCCCACCTGTCGCTCGAGGAGCTGCGGTCGGGTTTCGACGAGGCCGCCGCCGCGGCCGCCGAGATCGGCCACCGGTACCTCGTCGTCCCCTACCTCGCGGGTCCCGAGCGGCCGGGGAACGACGGCGCCACGGGATCGGCGCTCGTGGACGGATACCGGCGGCTCGCGGACGAATTCAACGCGTTCGGGGCGCGGTGCCGCGAGGCGGGGCTCGCGTTCGCCTACCACAACCACGACTTCGAACTCGAGGAAGTGGACGGTCTCCGCCTGCTGGACGTGATGATCGAGAACACCGACCCCGAACTCGTCACCTACGAGGTCGACTTCTACTGGCTCGTCCACGGCGGCGGCGACCCGTTCGACTACATCGACCGGTATCCCCGCCGCTTCGAACTCTGCCACGTGAAGGATCGGACCCCCGAGGGAGAGATGGTGGATGTGGGCGCCGGCGTCATCGACTTCGCCGCCATCTTCGAGCGCTCGGAAGAAGCGGGGCTCATCCACTACTTCGTGGAGCACGACACGCCGGGCGATCCGATGGGGTCGGTGCGCGCCAGCTACGAGCATCTCGACGCGCTCGATGCCTGACGAGACCCGGCCCCGCGACGGAAGATCGGTCAGCCGCCGCGACGCCCTGCGCGCGACCGGCGCCGCCTCGCTCGGTCTCCTCGTCGGCGGCACGGCGCACCCCGCGGCGGCACTCGGCGGCGGTGCCGCCCGCCGGGCCGCCAACGCCATCACGCAGTCCGTGGCGCGCTGGTGCTTCGAGGAGATTCCCCTCGTCCCCTTCTGCCGGGGCGTGGCCGACATGGGGCTCACCGCGATGGACCTGCTCACGGTCGAGGAATGGCCCGTCGCGCACGACCACGGCCTCACCGTCTCGTGCGGCGACGTGACGGCCGGGACGATCGAGGACGGCCTCAACGAGACGAAGAACCACGCCGGCATCATCGAGGCGTTCGAGCGCCACATCCCGCATGCCGCGCGCGTCTCGGTCCCCAACGTCATCTGCTTCTTCGGCAACCGCCGCGGCATGGAGCACGCCGTCGGGATTGAGAACTCCATCCGCTGCCTCGAGGCGTGCGCCCCGATCGCCGAGTCCGAGGGCGTCACGATCCTCGTCGAGGTCCTCAACTCGAAGCCGGGCGGACACGTCGACTACATCGGCGACCGCATGGACTACGCGCTCGACATCGTCCGGGCCGTCGACTCGCCGCGCGTGAAGATCCTGTACGACATCTATCACATGCAGATCATGGAAGGGGACATCATCCGCACGCTGACGGACGCGAGCCCCTGGATCGGCCACTACCACACCGGCGGCGTCCCCGGACGAGCCGAGATCGACGACACGCAGGAACTGAACTATCCCCCGATCGTGCGCGCGATCGCGGACACGGGCTTCGATGGCTTCATGGCCCACGAGTTCATCCCGCGCAGCGGCGACCCCCTGCGCTCGCTGCGCGAGGCCGTGGAGCTCTGCGCCGTCTGAACCCCCGCTAGCCGGCCGCGGCTACTTCCGCCTGGCCGGCGGCGGGCCTCCGGGCCAGCGCGGCCTGCTTCCTTCCCAACCACAGCGCGATCAGCAGCCACAGTCCGGCGAGCGGGACCATGGTCAGCGCCAGCGCGGAGCTTCCGAGTCCGAGCGCGCGCAGTCCGGCGAAGGACCACACCCCGATCTGGTCGCCCGCCCGGTAGACGAACAGGTCGTTGAAGTTCTTCGCCTTGTACTTGTCCCGGCGCGGAAGGACGGTGTAGAGCACCTCGCGCGTGGGCACCGCGAGCGCGAAGTTCCCCGCCCGCCGCAGCACCTGGAACACGACGAACGCCGCGAAGACCGGCGCCGCTCCCAGCGCCAGGAAGCCGAGGACACTGAGCACGGGCAGAATCCCGAGCGCGAGGCGCACACCGAGCCACTTCAGGATGCGGCCCGTCAGGAAGAGCTGGGTGAAGAGCGTGAGGATGTTCACCGACAGGTCGATGCGCGCGAAGACCGAGGTCCGCTCCGCCCCCGTCGCGAAGGTGCGCGAGACGATGTCCGCCTGGATGTTGTAGAGGAAGGTGGAACCGATCGTGAACAGCAGCATGAAGGCGCCGATCCCCAGCAGGTAGGGCGACGCCAGCACCCGCCGGATCCCCTCCAGCGCCGACCCCCCGATCACCTCGTCCGTCGCGCCGCCGTCACCCGAACCGTGGCCCGGGCCGCCCGCCGAACCTTCGGCCGCGACCGGGGGGGAGGTCGCGCAGCGCGAATCGAGCGCCTTGAGGCAGGTGACCGCGCCCTCGAGCAGCAGCACGGAGAACAGGAGGAGCGTCGCGGGCGACAGGAATCCGACGAGAAACGCGGTGATCGCGGACCCGACGATCCCCCCCAAGGTGCCGCCGACCCCGATGAGACCGAACAGGCGGCGGCTCTGGCGCTCCCGGAATATGTCGGTCATGAACGACCAGAAGACGGAGACCACGAACAGGTTGAAGACGCTGATCCAGACGAAGAAGGTGCGGCCGATCCACACCGAAGCGTCGCCGTCGGTCACGATCCTCAGCAGCACGAAGTAGACCAGCAGGTTCAGCATGAAGAAGCGGTACGTGAGGGTCACGAACCGCTTGCGGGTCCACCGCGACACGACCGCGGCGAAGATCGGGTGTACGAGCAGCATGGCCGTCAGCGTGCCCGTGAAGAGCCACGGGATGTTCTCGACCCCGCCCGCCACCGCCATCTCCTCGCGGATGGGCCGGATCACGTAGTACGCCGACAGGATGAAGAAGAAGTAGAGGGCCGACAGAAGCACCAGCCCGGCCTCTTCCGGGCGGGCGCCCGTCAGCCACGCCGCGAACGTGCGCGGCTCGCTTTCCCGGGACGGGGTCATCCGGGGGAAGCTCCGGGGTGGCGCTTCATCGTGGTTCTGCTTGCCGGTCGATGGAGAAAGGGATTCTCTTCAGAAGATCTCGGAACCTAACGGTGGGAGCGAACGTGGCCAGCTTGCTGGAATCCTTCCTCGGCGTCGCGCGCCGGGCCCTCAACATGAGGCGGGGCGAATTCAGTCTCGCGGTACTGTCCGCGCTCTTCTTCTTCCTCGTCCTCTGCGGCTACTTCTTCCTCCGTCCCGTGCGCGAGGCGATGGGGGTCGCCCGCGGGATGGACGACCTGCGCTGGCTCTTCGCCGTGACTTCGGTGGCCTCCCTGTTCGCGGTCCTCGTCTTCGGGGGCGTCGTGGCGCGGACGAACCGGCGGCGCTTCATCCCGATCGCGTACCTGTTCGTCATCGCCTGCCTGATCGGCTTCGCAACGCTGCTGATCCAGGACGTGCGGGCGGGCGGCGGCCTCATCGGCACCGACGCGGAGACCGGCCTCGCGCGCGGCGTCGGCTACACGTTCTACGTGTGGCTGAGCGTCATCAACCTGTTCTCGACCAGCGTATTCTGGGCCTTCATGGTCGACGTGTTCGACGTCGACCAGGGGAAGCGGATGTTCCCCTTCATCGGGATCGGCGGGACGCTGGGGGCGCTTGCCGGGGGGCGCGGCGCGAGCCTCGTCAGCGGACTGACCGAGAGTCCGTACCTGCCCGCCGGCTTCATGCTGATCGGGGCCGGCTGCTTCGCGCTCGCGATCGCCGTCATGCTGATCCTCGACCGGGGGGCCGGGGCCTCGGACCTCTCCCGACTCGGCGCGGGCTCGCCGGGCGGACCGGCGGCGGCGGACGACGGAGCGTCGGACGGCGGGGCGGCCGAAACCGGACCCCGGCGGCGAGGCGATGGAGGCACGCGCATCGGAGGCGGGGCGCTGGAGGGGCTGCGCGCCGTGTTCACCTCGCCCTACCTGCTCGGCGTCGGCCTCTGGGTCGTGTTCATGGCGATCTCGAACACCCTGATCTACTTCACCCAGGCGAACGTCATTCTCGAGGCTACGGACACCTTCAGCCAGCGGGTGGGGAGCTTCGCCGACTTCGATTCGCTGGCGCAGTTCGGAACCCTGCTGACGCAGATCTTCATCACCACCCACCTCATCCGGAAGCTGGGCGTCGGGTGGACGCTCGCCATCCTGCCGCTCGTCACCGTGCTCGGGTTCGTCGTGCTCGCCGTGTGGCCCCTGTACGGGGTGATGATGATCTTCCAGGCCGTGCACCGCGCGACGCGGTACGCGATTTCCCGGCCCTCGCGCGAGACGCTGTTCTCCGTCGTGCCACCCGCGGAGAAGTACAAGGGGAAGCCGATCGTCGACGTCTTCCTGTACCGGGGCGGCGACCTCGCGGGCGCCGGCATCGACAGTCTGTTCGCGATGCTCGGCCTGGCGCTGGCGTGGGTCGCCATGTCCACGGCGCCGCTGGCCGGGATGTGGATCGTCCTCTCCATCGCGCTGGGGCGGGCCCAGGCACGGCGCGTGGCTGCCTGAGCCGCCGGTGCTGCCCGACGATCTCTTCGGTCCCGGCTCCCCGCTGCGCGTCATCGGCCACCGGGGGGCGGCGGCGTTCGCGCCAGAGAACACGCTCCCGTCCTTCGAGCACGCCGTCCGGGTCGGGGCCGACGCGGTGGAACTCGACCTGCACCGGAGCGCGGACGGCCGCCTCATCGTCATCCACGATTCGAGCCTCCCTCGCACGACCGACGGAACGGGGGACATCGAGGCGCTGACGCGAGACGAACTGCGCGCCTTCGACGCCGGATACCGCTTCACGACGGACCACGGGAAGACCTTCCCCTTCCGGGGAAAGGGAGTCGACATCCCCACGCTCGAAGAGGTGCTCGAAGCGGTGGGAGATCTGCCGGTGATCGCCGAGATCAAGTCGGCCGCGGCGGGGCACGAACTGGGCGCGTGGCTGCAGCGGAGCCGGAACCGCGCGGACCGGGAGCGGATCCTGGTCGGCGGCTTCGAGCGCGAGGAGGTGGAGCCCGCGAGTCGGCACGCGCGCTGGCACTGCGCCTACCAGGACGAACTCCGCACCTACGTCCTGCTCGGCAAGATCGGCCTCGGCCGCCGGTTCGCCCCCGCCGGCTGCGCGGCCGCCATGCTGCCGGAACGGCAGGGCGCTCTGCGCATCGTCACGCCGCGCTTCGTGCGCCGCGCCCACGCCGACGGCATGGGCGTCTTCGTGTGGACCGTGAACCACCCCGACGACATGCGGCGCCTGCTGGACTGGGGCGTGGACGGCCTCGTGAGCGACGCACCGGGGCGAGCCCGCCGGATCCTGGACGAGCGGGACGCGGAGGGAGGCGCGGGAGTACATGCCGCAGCCTGAGACGCGGCCCCGGACGATCCTCCACGTGGACATGGACGCCTTCTACGCCGCCGTCGAGGTGCGCGAGGACCCGTCGCTGCGCGGCAAGCCGGTCATCATCGGATCCGCGCCGCGCAAGGGCCGCGGCCGGGGCGTCGTCTCGACGGCCAACTACGAGGCCCGGCGCTACGGCATCCACTCAGCCATGCCGATCTCGCAGGCGTGGCGCCGCTGCCCCGACGGCGTCTACGTGCGCCCGCGCATCGCCTTCTACGCGGCGGTCTCCGGTCGCATCTTCGACATCTTCCGCTCCTTCACCGACCAGGTGGAGACGATCTCGCTGGACGAGGCCTTCCTCGACGTGACGGCGAGCCGGCGGCTGTTCGGCGCGGGACCGGAGATCGCGGCCCGCATCCGTCAGCGGATCGCCGAGGAGGAGCGGCTCACGGCCTCCGTCGGCGTCGCCTCCAACAAGTACGTCGCGAAGGTCGCGAGCGACCTCAGAAAACCGGACGCGCTCGTCGTCGTACCCCCGGGGACCGAGCGGGAGTTCCTCGCGCCGCTCTCCGTCTCTCGGCTCTGGGGGGCGGGGCCCAAGATGCAGGCCCGGCTCGCGCGGCTCGGCTTCAAGACGATCGGGGACGTGGCGCGCAACAAGCCCGAGTTCCTCGAGGCGTCGCTGGGCCGCAAGCTGGGGCGGCGGCTGCACGAACTCGCGAACGGCCTCGACGTTCGGAGGGTCGACCCCAGGCCGGGGCGAAAGTCGCTCGGCAAGGAAGTCACCTTCCCGCAGGACGTCGAGGACCGCGCCCGCGTGGAGCGCACCCTGCTCGCCCTCTGCGAGGGGGTCGGGCGGTCGTTGCGCAAGAAGGGGATCGCGGGACGCACGGTGCAGTTGAAGCTCCGCTGGGACGGCTTCGAGACGCACACGCGCCAGCGAACGCTCGAACGGCCGGCGGACATGACCGAGACCATCTGGCCCATCGCGCGCCAGCTGTTCCGGGAGGCCGACGACCCCCGCCGCCTCGTCCGGCTCATCGGGGTCAGCCTCTCCGGCTTCGACCACCCCGAGGGCGAGCAACTGGGGCTCCTGGACGACACAGATCGCGCTGCGGGCGACGGCCCCGCGCGGCGCGAACTGGCGAAGACGATGGACGCCGTGGCGGACCGCTTCGGCCGGGACGCGCTCAAGCGGGCCACCCTTCTCGACTCCGACGCGCGGGGCAGACAGCGGTGACGCGGGCCCCGGATTGCGAGGCATGACCATGCAGGTATTCCCGATTCCGCCGGCCTCCGGGCGCGGTATCCTCTGGTTCTTCATCATCATCATCGTCGTCCTCATCGGCGTGACACTCATGTTGGGCTGGGCGGCGTGGTCGACGAGGCACAGCCGGGCCGAAGTCTCGCCCGCGGGCCTGAAGCTGGTGGGAGACCTGTGGGGCCGAACGATCCCCCTCGACCGCCTCGAGCTCGACGACGCGCGGATCGTGGACCTGCGCGGCGAGCCCGACCTCGTCCCGCGCCGGCGCACCATGGGGACGGCGCTCGGCGGCTACTCCGCGGGCTGGTTCCGGCTCCGCGGCGGGGAGAAGGCGCTCCTCTACCTCACGGACCGCCGTCGGGTCGTGTACATTCCCACGCTCGACGGGTACTCGCTGCTCGTCAGCCAGAGCGAGCCGCGGCGCTTCCTGGACGCGCTGCACGAGACGGCCGGCAACACCACTGGAGGAGAGTGACGACGGATGCTCCCGACACGGGATGAAGCGCTCGCGATCGTGCACGAATACACCGAGAGTCCCGGGCTCCGGCGCCACATGCTGGCGGTGGAAGCCGCCATGCGCGCCTACGCGAGGAAATACGGCGAGGACGAGGACCGCTGGGGCGTGGCGGGCCTGCTGCACGACTTCGACTACGAGCGCTGGCCCAACCACGACCACGCGCCCGATTCGGAGCATCCCTCGACCGGGGTCGCCATCCTCCGCGAAAAGGGGGTGGACGAGGACATCCTCGAGACGATCATGGCCCACGCGGACTACACGGATGTCGAAGCGACGACGCCGATGTCGAAGGCGCTCCGGGCCGTGGACGAACTCACCGGCTTCATCACCGCCTGTGCCCTGGTGCGGCCGACGCGGCTCGCCGGCATGAAGACCCGCTCGGTGAGAAAGAAGATGAAGGACAAGGCGTTCGCCGCCGCGATCAGCCGCGACGAAATGCTGGAGAATTGCGCTGAACTGGGCGAAGACATGGGCGAGCACATCGCCTTCGTCATCGCCGCCATGCAGCTTGCGGCGGAAGATCTCGGCCTGAACGGCCCAGGAGGTGCCCGAGCATGACCACGACGACGATCGTCATGATGATCCTCATCCTCGGATTCGTCTGGGGAGGACTCGCCGTCCTCGCGTCGGTCGCCTGGCGCAAGGAAGGCGCCAAGCGAGGCGGAGAGAGCTGAGGGAAGGGCGCCGCGGGGGACGGATCCTCCTGGTGACGCTGGCCGCGCTGGGGGCCGCGTCGTGTTTCCTCCCCATCCCGCGCGCGATGCGCCCGCCCGAGCCGGTGGCCGCCGACTCGGCCACGGCGGACGCCGCACAGCAGGATTCGATCGCCAGGGCCGAACGGGAGGCCGCGCGGCAGGATTCGATCGCGAGGGCCGAACGTGAAGCCGCGCGCCAGGACTCGATCGCCAGGGCCGAGCGTGAGGCCGCACGGCAGGACTCGATCGCCAGGGCCGAGCGGGCCGCGGCCGCGCGCCGCGACTCCATCCTCCAGGCCGAGCGGGCCGCCGCGCTCCGGGACTCGCTGATCGCCGCCGCCCGCCGCGACTCGCTGGCGGCCATCGAGACGGCCCGGGCCGCGGTCGCCGCGGAGTTGGCGGCACTCCGCGCATCGGGCCCCGCCTACGTCGCCGTCGACGAGCCGCCCCGCCTCGTGTGGGACACCGACGCCGAGGCCGCGCTCGCGACGACCCTGCTGCCGGTGATCCGCGGTGAGGGGCTCGACGCGGACATCGCGGCCTCCATCTGGATTCTCGTGCGGACCGACGGACGGGTCGAGGCGACCGCGATCCAGGTCTCATCCGGCGACCAGGCCTTCGACGCGGCCGCCGTGCGGGCGGCCCGCGGACTGCTCTTCTCCCCCGCCCTTCGCGACGGGCGCGTGACGCCCGTCTGGGTCCTGCGCGAAATCTCGCTTCTCATGCGGTAGGCGGGGGCTGCGATCCGCCGTCCGACCGAATAACTTGCGCGCCCGATGCCACGCCGCGACGACATCTCTTCGATCCTTCTCATAGGCTCCGGCCCGATCGTGATCGGCCAGGCCTGCGAGTTCGACTACTCCGGGACGCAGGCCTGCCGTGCGCTCCGCGAGGAGGGATATCGAGTCATCCTCGTGAACTCGAATCCCGCCACGATCATGACGGACCCCGACATCGCCGACGCGACCTACATCGAGCCGCTGACGGCCAACTGGGTCGAGCGGGTCATCGAGGCGGAGAAGCCGGACGCGCTCATCCCGACCATGGGCGGCCAGACGGCGCTCAACGTCGCACTCGAACTGGCCGAACGCGGCGTGCTCGACGAGCACGGGGTGGAGCTGATCGGCGCCGACGTGCGGGCGATCCAGCTCGCCGAGGACCGGGAGCAGTTCGCCGAAGCCATGCAGCGCATCGGGCTCGAACTGCCGGCGGGAGGGTTCGCCCGCTCGCTCGGCGAGGCGCTCACGCTGGTCGAGGACACGGGATTCCCCGCCATCATCCGGCCCTCCTTCACCCTCGGCGGCACCGGCGGCAGCACCGCCTACAACCGCGAGGAGTTCGAGGATCTCGTCCGCTCCGGCATCCGCTCGTCGCCCATCGGCGAGGTGCTCATCGACCGCAGCATCATCGGCTGGAAGGAGTTCGAGCTCGAGGTGATGCGGGACCGGGCGGACAACGTCGTCATCGTCTGCTCGATCGAGAACTTCGACGCCATGGGCGTGCACACGGGCGACTCGATCACCGTCGCGCCGGCGCTGACCCTCTCCGACCGCGAGTACCAGGCGATGCGGGACGCGGCCATCGCCTGCATCCGCGAGATCGGCGTGGACGCGGGCGGCTGCAACATCCAGTTCGCCGTGCACCCCACGACGGGACAGATGCTCGTCATCGAGATGAACCCGAGGGTGTCCCGCAGTTCGGCGCTCGCGTCGAAGGCGACCGGGTTCCCCATCGCACGCATCGGCGCCAAGCTCGCGGTCGGCTACCGCCTCGACGAGATCCCGAACGCGATCACCCAGGTGACGCCCTCCTGCTTCGAGCCGGTGCTCGACTACATGGTCGTGAAGATCCCGCGCTTCGCGTTCGAGAAGTTCCCGAAGGCGGACGCCACGCTCGGCGTGCAGATGAAGGCCGTGGGCGAGGTGATGGCGATCGGGCGCACGTTCCAGCAGGCGTGGCTGAAGGGCTTCCGCGCGCTCGAGAACGGGCGCTCGGGGTGGCTCCCCTCCCCGGACCCGGACGCGGACCGCCTCGAGGACGATGCCGTCGACACGGTGCGGGCGGCGATCCGCACCGCCACGCCCGAGCGCCCCTTCCAGCTTTACCGCGCCTTCCAGGCCGGCCTCTCCGTGGACGAGATCAACCGGATCACGGGAATCGACCCCTGGTTCCTCTCCCAGCTCGAGGAACTCGTGCGCGAGGGCCAGGCCTTCGCGGCGGCCGGGGAGGTCACGCCGGAGGACGTCGAACGGCTGAAGCGCATCGGCTTCGGCGACGCGGAGATGGGACAGTTGCGCGGGATCCCGGAGGCCGAGGTGCGCGAGGTGCGCCACGGCGCGGAGCTCCGGCCCGTCTACAAGACGGTCGACACCTGCGCGGGCGAATTCCCGGCCGCCACGCCCTACCTCTACTCGACCTACGAGGACGAGAACGAATCCGAGCGCTCGGAGCGGCGCAAGATCATCATCCTCGGCAGCGGGCCGAACCGCATCGGACAGGGCATCGAGTTCGACTACTGCTGCGTGTCGGCCTCGCTCGCGCTGCGCGACGAAGGGTTCGAGACGATCATGATCAACTCGAATCCCGAGACCGTGTCCACCGACTTCGACATCTCGAACAAGCTCTACTTCGAGCCGCTCACGGTGGAGGACGTGCTCGCGATCGTCGAGCAGGAGAAGCCCGAGGGGGTCATCGTCCAGTTCGGGGGACAGACGCCGCTCACGATCGCGCGCAAGCTCGAGCAACTCGGCGTCCCCATCCTCGGGACGAGCGTCGAGTCGATCGACCGCACCGAGGACCGCCGCCGCTTCGACGAACTGTGCCGCGAACTCGGGGTGCCGATGCCGCCGGGCGGGACCGCGACGAGCATCGAAGAGGCGCTGGCGATCGCGGAGAACATCGGGTATCCCGTGCTCGTCCGCCCCAGCTACGTGCTCGGCGGCCGCGCCATGGAGATCGTCTACGACCCGGTGTCGCTGCGGGAGTACTTCGTGCGCGCGGTGCAGGCCTCTCCGGAACATCCCGTGCTCCTGGACCGGTTCCTCGAGGACGCTTTCGAGGCGGACGTCGACGCGGTGTGCGACGGGGAGACGGTCCTCATCGGCGGGATCATGCAGCACATCGAGGATGCCGGCGTACACTCCGGCGACTCCGCCTGCGTCCTGCCGCCCTACCTCCTGCGCGACGTCGACATGGAGGCCATGCGCCGCTTCACGCGGGACTTCGCGCTCGCGCTGGACGTCCGGGGACTCATCAACGTGCAGTTCGCCGTGCACGAGAAGACGGTCTACGTGCTCGAGGTGAACCCGCGCGCGAGCCGCACCGTGCCGTTCGTCAGCAAGGCGACGGGGGTCCCGCTCGCGCGGGTGGCCGCGCGCGTGCTCGCCGGCGTGAAGCTCGCCGACCTCGGACTCGGGGACGAACTCATCCCGCACCAGGTCTCCGTGAAGGAGGCCGTGCTCCCCTTCGACAAGATCCCGGACGCGGATACCGTGCTCGGCCCGGAGATGCGGTCCACGGGCGAGGTCATGGGATACGCGGACAGCTTCGGACTCGCGTTCGCAAAGTCCCAGATCTCCGCCTACCAGGGGCTGCCGACGGAGGGAGCGGTCGCGATCACGGTGCACGACCAGGACAAGCCGAACATGGTCCCGATCGCGCGCCGCTTCCACGAACTGGGCTTCAACGTCCTCGCCACGGAGGGGACGGCGCGGTACCTGCGCGGCCGCGGGGTGCCGAGCGAGCGCATCCTCAAGGTGCACGAGGGACGCCCGAACCTCCTCGACCGCATCGTGTCGGGCGAAGTGCAGCTGCTCCTGAACACCCCGCTCGGCAAGCACGCCCAGTACGACGACTACATGATCCGCCGCGCCGCCGTCTCGCGCCGCGTGCCCTACACGACGACGCTCTCCGCGGCCTCCGCGGCCGCCGACGCGATCATCGCCCTTCGCCACCGCCGGCACACGGTCCACAGCCTCCAGGCGCGGGACGTCGTCGACGTGGAAGAGGACCGGCTCACGAGGACCGCCGGCTCCGTCTGACGTTCCCGCGGGAACGTCTCGCCGGGCACGGGAACGCCGCTTCCGGCGGGCGACGTCCCACTTTCCGACGCGGGTCGCCCGCACTTATCCTATGAGGTTGTTGCCTTTCGGTCCCTTCTTCCCGGGCGCCTCAATGGATAAACGAATGGGTAAAACCGGTAGAACGAGTCAACGAACGCTGGCAGCGGCGCTGGTCGCCCTGCTCGCCGCCCCGGCCGCCCCGGCGACCGCGCAGGACCCCTCCGACACGGCGCAGGGTCTATCCGACGATGAACTGGCGCCCCTCGTGGCCCGCGTCGAAGCGGGCGTGCTCGAGCGCGCCAAGCTGGCCCAGGTCATGGTCGACAAGATCTTCTCCTTCTCCGAACTGGGGCAGCAGGAGATCGAGACCTCGGCCTACATCACCGGGATCCTGGAGGAGAACGGCTTCACGGTCGAGCACGCGCCCTCGGGCATCCCCACCGCCTGGTTCGCGCGCTGGGGCAGCGGCTCGCCGGTCATCTCCTTCGGGTCCGACATCGACGGCATCCCGAAGGCCAACCAGAAGCCCGGCGTCGCCTATCACGACCCGCTGATTCCGGGCGCGCCCGGCCATGGCGAGGGCCACAACTCCGGGCAGGCCGTGAACGTGGTGGCCGCGCTCGCGCTCAAGGACGTCATGGAGGCCGAGGGCATCGAGGGCACGCTCGTGCTCTGGCCCGGGGTCGCCGAGGAGCAGTTGGGCTCCAAGGCCTGGTACGTGCGGGATGGCTATCTCGAGGACATCGACATCACCCTCTTCACGCACGTGGGCAGCAACCTGGCGGTGAGCTGGGGCCAGGGGAGCGGCACCGGCCTCGTCTCCGTCGAGTTCACCTTCGAGGGCGAGGCCGCCCACGGCGCGGGCGCTCCCTGGCGGGGCCGCAGCGCGCTCGACGCGGTCGAGCTGATGAACGTCGCGTGGAACTTCCGGCGCGAACACCTGCGGCCCGACCAGCGCTCGCACTACGTGATCAGCGACGGCGGCGACCAGCCGAACGTCGTGCCGCCGAGCGCGTCGGTCTGGTACTTCATCCGCGAGATGGACTACGAGGACATCAAGCGCAACTTCGACACGGCCATCCGCATCGCGGAAGGCGCGGCGCTGATGACCGACACCGAGATGTCCTACCGGATCATCGGCGCCGCCTGGCCCCGCCACTTCAACAAGGTGGTGGCCGAGACGATGTACGAGCACATCGAGGATGTCGGGCTTCCGGAGTGGACCGACGACGACCACGACTTCGCGAGCGCGGTGCAGGAATCGGTGGGGAGCGTCCCGTCGGGGATGCCCATCTCGCTCTCGCCCCTGGGGGAGCCGGGGCCGCGCCGGAGCGGCGGTTCCGACGACATCGGCGACATCTCGTGGAACGTGCCCACGGTGACCCTGCGCTTCCCGTCGAACGTGCCGGGACTGCCGGGCCACCACTGGTCGAGCGCCATGGCGATGGCCACCCCGATCGCGCACAAGGGCGCGGTCGCCGGCGCGCGCGTCATGGCCCGCTCCGCCCTCCAGCTCTTCGCCCAGCCGGCCCTGGTCGACGAGGCCTGGACCTACTTCCGCGAGGAACAGACGGCGGGCGTGGAGTACATTCCCTTCATCGGCCCGGACGACCCGCCGCCGATCGACCTCAACCGGGAGATCATGGACACGTTCCGTCCGCTCCTGAAGCAGTACTACTATGACGAGACGCGCTTCGACACGTATCTTGATCAACTGGGTATCAAATACCCCACGCTGTCGCGGCCGGCCTCCGAGGAGAATCTGCAGGACCGGCAGGACCGTTCGGGGTCGAACTGAACGAACCGAGGACTTTTCACAGCTGGAGTTTTACGATGATCGACGCCAGCCGCAGGCTTCTCTCGACCGCCGCCGCGTTGCTGCTCGTGGTGACCCTTGCCGGCGCGGGCGGCCCCCCGGCAGCCGTCACGGAGCCCCCGGCCGACGCCACGGCCGCATCGGACGATGAGCCCACCGAGGTGGGCTGGCGCCTTCTGGCCAGCCTCGACTACCGCACCGGCGAGCCGAGCGAGGAGTTGGCGGCGCTTGCGGGCAAGCTCGTGAAGATCCCCGGATTCACGGTGCCGCTCGAAGACTGGGCGTCCTCGGCGACGGAATTCCTCCTCGTGCCGTATGTCGGCGCCTGCATCCACACGCCGCCGCCACCGCCCAACCAGCTCGTCTACATCGAGATGGAAGACGGCGAGCGGGCGAAGCTGGACGGGTGGAACCCGGTGTGGGTCGAGGGCGTGCTCGAGATCGAGATGACGGAGAGCGTGTACGGCTACGTCGGCTTCACCGTCGCCGGCCAGCGGGTCTATCCGTACGGACCCTGATCCGCGATGCGACCGCACGCATGCATGGAGCGCGTCCCCGCCAGGCCGGGGGCGCGCTTTTTTTTGGGAGACGACGTTCCGGGAGATGACACGGGATGAGCCTTGCAATCGACGTCCGAGGCCTGCGCTTCCGCTACGGCGACGGCCCCTGGGTGCTGGATATCGGCGAGTTGACGCTGGAGCGGGGGACGCGCGCGTTCCTCTTCGGTCCGAGCGGGAGCGGGAAGACCACGCTGCTCGGCGTGCTGGCGGGCGTCCTGGCAGCGACGGAAGGCGAAGTCCGGGTGCTCGGCAAGGACCTCGCGTCGCTCTCGGGCGCCCGGCGGGACGCCTTCCGGGCCGAACACATCGGCTACGTCTTTCAGATGTTCAACCTCATCCCCTACCTGTCGGTACTCGACAACATCGCGCTCCCGGCGCGCATGAACCCGAAACGCCGGGCCCGGCTGGACGGTGCGGGCGTGAAGGAGACCGCCACGCAGCTCGCCGACCACCTCCACATCGGCGATTTGCTCAAGAAGCCGGTGACGGAACTCTCGGTGGGCCAGCAGCAGCGGGTGGCCGCCTGCCGCGCGCTCATCGGGGCGCCGGAACTCATCGTCGCCGATGAACCGACTTCCTCCCTGGACTTCGACCGCCGGGAGGCCTTCCTCAAGCTGCTCTTTCAAGAGTGCGAGCGCGCCGGCTCCACGCTGGTGTTCGTGAGCCACGACCGCACGCTGGAGGGCATGTTCTCCCGCAACATCTCGCTCCCGGATGTCAACAAGGCCAACAAGGCGGTGTTCTGATGCTGGTTCTCGACCTGGCGCTCAAGTCGCTCCGGAATCGCGCCTTCAGCACCTCGCTCACGGTGGGCTCCATCGCCCTCAGCTTCGCCCTCCTCATCGGCGTCGAGAACGTGCGCGTGGGCATGCGCGAGAGCTTTTCCAACACCATCAGCCAGACCGACCTCATCGTGGGCACCAAGGGCGGCACGATCCAGTTGCTCCTGTATTCGGTCTTCGGCATGGGAGCGCCGACGGAGAACGTCTCGTGGGAGGCCTACGAACAGTGGGCGGCGCACCCGGCGGTCGAGTGGACCATCCCCTACAGCCTGGGGGACAGCCACCGGGGGTTCCGGGTCGTCGGCACGAACGAGGACTTCTATCGCCACTACCGCTACCGCGGAGGCCAGGAAATCGCGCTGGCGGAAGGACGGGCGAACACGGACCTGTTCGACGTGACGCTGGGCGCGGACGTGGCGGCCGAGCTGAACTACTCCATGGGCGACGAGGTCTCGGTGACGCACGGGCTCGGCGAGATCGGCTTCGTGAACCACGACCACATGCCGTTCACGGTCGTGGGCATCCTCGCCAAGACGTTCACGCCCGTCGACCGCGCCATCTACGTCACACTCGAGGGCATGGAGGCGATCCACTGGGAGGACGGAGTGCCGCCGGCGTCGGACGACGAGCACCTCCACGACGACGAGGCCGAGGCCGAAGCGGCCTCCGCCGACGACGGCCACGCCCATGACGACGAGCAGGAAGCCGCCCACGACGAGGCGGAGGCGGCCGCGGCGGACGACGGCCACGCCCATGAGGAGGACATCTCGATCGAGGACGTCGAAGTCACGCAGGTGACCTCGTTCTTCGTGGGCACGACCGACCGCCGGGACGTACTCCAGTTGCAGCGCGACATCAACGACTTCGAGGACGAGCCGATGATGGCCGTGCTCCCCGGCGTCGCCCTGAACGAGATGTGGCAGGGCCTGGGCTACGCGGAGACCGGCCTCCGGCTGGTGGCCATCTTCGTCGTCCTGGTGGGGCTGCTCGGGATGCTGGTCTCACTCTACACGTCGCTCAACGAGCGGCGACGGGAGATGGCGATCCTGCGCGCCGTCGGAGCCGGACCGAACCGGATCGTCGCCCTGCTGGTGCTCGAGTCCGTGTGCCTGGCCGCGGCGGGGGCGCTCGCGGGGCTCGCGGTGGTCTACGCGCTGCTCTCGGTCGGGCAGTCCATCATCGAAGCGCAGGCGGGGCTCTTCATCCCGATCCGGCCGCCCGGCGTAATCGAACTTCTCCTCCTCGCCGCCGTGGTGACGGCCGGATTCCTGATGGGTTTCGTGCCCGCGTTCAAGGCCTACCGCACCGCCCTCCACGACGGGCTGGCCGTGCGGGTGTAGCACACAGAGTGACGCCCCCGGCTGTGCCGGCCAGCCGGGCGGCGTTCAGCCGGACGGCGCTCAGCCCGACGGCGCTCAGCCCGACGCGCGGGCGGGTTCCTCCACCTGCGCGTACGCGTCGTGCTCGTGGATCGACTCGAAGTTGACGACGTGGACGCTGAACCAGGTCACCTGCCGCAGGTCGCGGAGCCGAAGCGTGACCTCCCGCACCAGATCCTCGACGAAGCGGGGATTGTCGTACGCCTGCTCCGTGACCCACTTCTCGTCCCTGCGCTTCAGCACCGGATAGAGTTCGCAGGAAGCCGACGCGTCCACCAGCGCCACGATGTCTTCGATCCAGAGCCGCCCCGTGAAGCGCGTCTTGACCGTGACGACGCTGCGCTGGTTGTGCGCCCCGCGCGCGCTGATCTCCCGGGAACACGGACACAGCGTGGTCACGGGAATCTTCACCGTGAGGACGAAGTCGTCCTCCGCTCCGCTGGAGGCGTCGAAGGCGCAGTCGTACGACAGCAGGCCCGCCGCGCCCGTCACGGGAGCTTCCTTCTCCATGAAGTAGGGGAAGGAGATGCCGAGGTGCGCGGTCTCGGCGTTGAGACGTTCGCGCATCGTGCGCAGGATGGCGGGCAGCGCGTCGACCGAGATCTCATCGTCGTACGAATTGAGGATCTCCATGAAGCGGCTCATGTGGGTCCCCTTGAAGTCGTGGGGAAGGTCCACGGACATGTCGACGTTGGCGATCGTGTGCTGGGCCGTCTTGCGGCGGTCCCGCACCGAGATGGGAAAGCGGACGTTCTGCACGCCCACTCGGCTGATGGGCACCCTGCGCGTGTCGGGATGAGCCTGCACGTCGGCCAGCGGGGCCGCGTCGAGCATCTCCTCGAGCATCTTCGTCATATGTCGTCAACCTCGTCGGGTTCATGGCGTCCAACCGGTTCCGCGGTCCGCCAACCTAGTGAAGAACGGGTGCGACGGCCCATATTCGGGCCATGGACGATTCTATGGAAGGGCCAGCGGAAGGATCGGCGGAAGGGCCGTCCGCCGTCGTCGCGCGCATCGGCATCGTCTCGGTTTCGGACCGCGCCTCCCGCGGCGAGTACGAGGACCGGGGCGGTCCGGCGGTCGAGGCGTATCTCACCGAAGTCCTTACCTCGCCCTGGGAGGCGGAAGCGCGCGTCATCCCGGACGAGACGGAGCGGATCCGGGCGACCCTGGTCGAGCTGATCGATACGGCCGGGTGCTGCCTCGTCATCGCCACCGGCGGCACCGGGCCCGCCCCGCGCGACGTTACGCCCGAGGCGGTCGCCGCGGTGCTGGAGAAGGAACTCGTCGGGTTCGGCGAAGCCATGCGCGCGGTCTCCCGGCCCCACGTGCCGACCGCGATCCTCTCGCGCCAGACGGCGGGGGTGCGGGGCTCGGCGCTGATCATCACCCTCCCCGGGTCGCCCAAGGCCGTGGGCGAATGTCTCGACGCCGTGTTCGCGGCGGTGCCCGACTGCGTCGACCTCATCGGCGGCCCCCGCCTGGAAACGGATCCCGACAGGGTGAAGGCCTACCGTCCCCACTGACCCGTCCCACTGACCTTTCCCACTGCCCCGGCGCCCCTGTCGGTGCATTGCATATTTATTCACCATCGTGTATAATATTCGGCCTCGTGCACGATCCCCTGCACCTGCCATTTCAGGATTGACGCATGAATAAGCAGACGACGAAGAACGTGACGCGGGTCGCCCTGGCGTACTCCGGCGGCCTCGATACCTCCGTGATGGTCACCTGGCTGAAGGAGAACTACGACTGCGAAGTGGTCGCGGCCGTGGTGGACGTCGGCCAGCGGGAAGACTTCGACGAGATCAGCGAGAAGGCGCTGGCGACGGGGGCGACGGCCTGCCGCGTCGTCGACCTCCGCGAGCGGTTCCTCACCGAGTGCGCGTTCCCGGCGCTCAAGGCCGGGGCCGTGTACGAGGGCCGCTACCTGCTCGGGACGTCCCTCGCCCGGCCCGTGATCGCGGCCGCCCAGGTCGAGGTCGCCAGGGAGTTCGACTGCGACGCCGTGGCGCACGGCTGCACCGGAAAGGGCAACGACCAGGTCCGCTTCGAACTCGCCTACCAGGCGCTCGCGCCGGACCTGACCGTTATCGCCCCTTGGCGCGAGTGGGAGATCACGTCGAGGGAGGACGCCTTCGCCTACGCCGCGGCGCGCGACATCCCCGTGCCGGGGAGCCCCCGGAAGCTCTACAGCATCGACCGGAACCTGTGGCACACCTCGTTCGAGGGCGGCATCCTCGAGGACCCGACGGCCGCCACCCCGGACGAATTGCGCGAACTGACGGTCGACCCGGCCCAGGCGCCGGACACGCCGGAGGACGTCGTCATCTCGTTCGAGCGCGGCGTGCCGGTGGCGCTCAACGGCGAAGCGCTCGACCCGGTGGCGCTCGTCCAGCGGTTGAACGAGACGGCCGGGGCCCACGGCGTGGGGCGCGTCGACCTCGTGGAGAACCGGCTCGTCGGCATGAAGAGCCGCGGCGTCTACGAGACGCCGGCCGGGACCGTCCTCCTCGCCGCGCTGGCGGACCTGGAGGCGCTCACGCTCGACCGGGACACGGCGGGATTCAAGCGCGGCATCGCCGACCGGTATGGCGAACTCATCTACCAGGGTCTCTGGTTCTCGCCGCTGCGGGCCGCCTTCGACGCGTTCCTCGACGAGGCGCACGCCATGTCGACCGGCGACGTCACCGTGCGGCTGTTCAAGGGTTCCGCGATGCCCGTGGCGCGCACGTCCCGCTTCTCGCTGTACCGGGAAGATCTCGCCACGTTCGAGGAGGACTCGGTCTACGACCAGGCCGACGCGGGCGGGTTCGTCCGCCTGTGGGGCCTCCCCTCGAGTCTCGCCGCGCGGGTGCGGGCGAACGCGGCGGCCGACGGCCGGGACTGGGCCGCGACCGCCTCCGTCGAGACCGTCCGGGGTTCGTCGAAGCCGATGCAGCGGCCGGGGCGGGCGGTGGCGACCGGATCGCGCTGAACCGTCCCCTGTACCGTCTGCTGGACCGTACCGTGCCGGACGATGTGCTCTGATGCCGGATGACGTGCTGTGGGGAGGGCGCTTCGCGGCGCCCGTGCATCCGGCGATCCAGGAGTTCACGAACTCGCTGCCGTTCGACCGCCGGCTGGCCCGGCACGACCTCCTGGCGAGCCTCGCGCACGCCCGCATGCTGCGCGAAACGGGGATCCTCTCTCGTGGCGACAGCGATCTGATCCTGTCCGGCCTGTCGGAGATCCTCCGGGAGGTGGAGACCGGCGAACTCGAGGTCGCGGGCCCGGACGAGGACGTGCACACGTGGATCGAACGCACCCTCGTCGAGCGCGTGGGCGAGGCCGGCCAGCGGCTCCACACGGCGCGGAGCCGGAACGACCAGACGGCGGTCGCGCTGCGGCTGTACGTGCGCGAGCGCCTCGAGGACATCCTCTCCGGCGTGGCCGGGCTGCAGCGCGTGCTGACCGGCCACGCGGCCTCCTTCCGCGAGACCTTCCTGCCCGGCTATACGCACCTCCAGCGGGGACAGCCCGTGAGCCTCGCGCACCACCTTCTCGCCCACGTGGCCGCACTCGGTGTGGACGCGCGGCGGCTCCGGGCCGCTCACCGGCTGGCGGGCGTGTCGCCGCTCGGCGCCGGGGCGCTGGCCGGCACGTCGTTCCCGATCGATCCGGCCCGCACCGCGGCCCTGCTCGGGCTCGACCGCACCTTCGCCAACAGCATGCACATCGTCGGCGACCGCGACTACGTGCTCGACGCGGCCTATGCCTGCGCCATGCTGGCGGTGCACCTCTCGCGCTGGGCGGACGAGATCGTGCTCTGGTCCACGCGGGAGTTCGGGTTCATCGAACTCGACGACTCCGTGGCGCAGGGCAGCAGCATCATGCCGCAGAAGAAGAATCCGGAGGCGGCCGAGATCCTGCGCGGGAAGTCGGCCCGGGCGATCGGGAACGTGACGGCGCTGCTCGCGCTGATGAAAGGCCTGCCGCTCACCTTCAACAGCGACTTTCAGGAAGACAAGGAACGCCTGTTCGACACGCTCGACACGGCGGACTGGTCCCTTGCCGCGGCGATTGCGGTCGCGCGCGGTGTCAACTATCGGACGGACGTCATGGAAGCCGCGCTCGCGGGCGGGATGCTGACCGCCACCGAACTCGCCGACCACCTCGTCCGCCGCGGCGTCCCGTTCCGGCGGGCGCACCATCAGGTCGGCGAGGCGGTGCGCCTGGCCGAGGAAGACGGAGTGGAGCTATGGGAGTTGGACTTCGAGACCCTGCGGACGTGCTGTCCCGCCGCGGGAGACGACGTACACGAGGTGCTGCGGCCGGATGCCGCCGTCGCCGCACACGATTCGCCCGGCGGACCGGCGCCCGGACGCGTGCTGGAGCAGTTGCAGGAGGTCGATCGCGAGGTGGCGGCGCTCGAAGCCTGGCTCGACGGCCGTGCCGATCCGCCGATCCGGCGCGCCCATCTCGAGGAGCGGCTCCTGGACGCGGCAATCACATGAACCGCGCGATGCCGTCATGACGCGCGAGCGCCGCAGAACCCGCGAGCGGGCGATCCTGCATATCATCGACACCCAGGAAATCCGGAGTCAGATCGAGCTCGTGGCGGCGCTCGCGCGCGAGGGGATCTCGACCACGCAGACGACGCTGTCGCGGGACTTCAGGCGCCTCGGCATCGTGAAGCGGTCCGACGCCGGCGGACCCAGATACCACCGCCCGGGGCGGGACACGGCGCCGCCCTCGCCTCAGCGCATGCTGGCGGCGACGCTGAGAGAGCTGGCGCTGGATGTCGGCCCGGGCAACGCGCTGTTCGCGATCCGCACCCTGAGCGGCTGCGCCAACGCCGTCGCGATCGCTCTCGACGAGGCGGATCTCGATGGCGTCCTCGCGACGGTGGCCGGCGACGACACGATCCTCGTGCTCTGCCGCGACGCGAAGGTCCGCGGCCGGCTCGTAGACGACCTGAAGTCGCTCGCCCAACTCTAGTGCGCTACCGGGTGCCGCTGGTGATGGGGCGGCCGGGGTAGACGCCGGGGACCAGTTCGCCGTCTCGCACGACGGCGGTGCCTTCGACCAGCAGGTAGCGGACGCCCTCGGAGGGCGCGGCCGGGTCCGCATAGGTCGCGCGGTCGATGATCGTCTCCGGGTCGAACACGACGATGTCCGCGTCGGCGCCGACCTGGACCCTTCCCTTCCGGGCCATGACCGGGGCGAATCCCTCCACGCGCTGCGCCGGCAGGATCGTCATCTTCGCGAGGGCGTCCATGAGGCTCAGCGCCCCGCGCTCGCGCACGTAGTATCCCAGCACCCGCGAGTAGGTGCCGGCGCCGCGCGGGTGGATCGCCTGGTACAGGTACGGGATCCCGTCGCTCGCCACGATCACGTCGGGCTGGGCGACAATCCACTCGTTCGTCTCCTCGCTCCTCCCGTGGATCACGACCCAGCCGCCCTGCTCGCGGTAGCGCCGGAAGCTCCCCGCGTTCAGCCGCTCCGGCGTTCCCGACCACTGCAGGCGGCCGTATTCCTCATCGGAGAGGCCCTCCCACGGGTCGAACAGGGCCGATTCGATCCGCGTCGAGCCCGCGGTATAGGGATAGGACTCCGTCGTGATATCGACGCCGCGCTCGCGCGCCCCGCGGATCATCTCCAGCGTCATGCGCGCCATCTCGTCGGCGCTCGAGTTCATGTGGACGATGTGGAGCGAGGCCCCGGTCGAGAGCGCGTTCGCGATCACCTCCTGGAAGGCCCCCAGCGTGCCGCCCGAGTTCTCCCCACGGATGTGGACGTAGGCCGGCGCCCCCTGCGCTGCCGCGAGCTGGAAGACGCGGTAGATCTCCGTCCGCGAGGCGCCCGGCGTGTACGTGATGCCGAAGCCGATGCCGAGCCCGCCCTCCTCCAGGCCCGACGCGATGAGCCCGTTCAGCTCGAGCATCTGGTCGTCATCGATCGCGCCGTAGACCGCATCGAACTCGAAGGGACTGGCCTCGCCCGGCGGCGTCATCACGGAGTGGCCGACATCGAAGCCCGCGAGCAGCTTCGTGCGCGCGCCCGGGTGGCTCACCGTCGCCCCGAAGTGGATGGGCGCCGTCCCCTCGCGGGAGGCGACCCATTCGGCCACCGGGTACACGCCGAGTTCCATCTCCAGGGCCGTCGTCACGCCGTCGAGCGCCTGGAGCTTCGCGCTCACCGTGTCCTGTCCGTGCGCGTGCAGGTCGACGAAGCCGGGCGCGACCACGAGGCCGGTGGCGTCGATCGTGTCCCGTCCCGCGACCCCCCCTTCGGCGATGGCCGCGACACGTCCGTCGGCGACCGCGACATCGCGCACAGCGTCGAGTCGCGTCTCCGGGTCCATGACCCGGCCGCCGAGGATGACGAGGTCCGCGACGCCGTCCGCGACGCCTCCCGCTCCCGCGGCCGCGTCTCCGCCGCCGGGAGACCCCTCGGGCGAAGCGCACGCGGCGACCGCGAGCGCCGCCAGCCACGCCGTTCGGAACGTCCCGCCGCCACCGATCGTCATGCGACCACCTTTCCCGGGTTCATGAGGCCCTTCGGGTCGAGCGCCTCCTTGATCGAGCGCATGGCGTCCACCGCCTCGCCGTGCTGCGCCCGCATGTAGGGGACCTTGCCGTAGCCGACGCCGTGCTCGCCCGTGCAGGTGCCGCCGACCGAGATCGCCTGCTCGATCATGCGCGCGTTCACCCGCTTCGCGCGCGCCATCTCCTCCTCATCCTCCGGATCGATCATGAAGAGGACGTGGAAGTTGCCGTCTCCGGCGTGCGCGACGATCGGCGCCAGCAGGCCCTCCGCGTCGATGTCCTCGCGCGTCTTGAGGAGACAGTCGGCGAGCGCGGAGATCGGGACGCAGACGTCCGTGGCCCACCCCCGGGCTCCCGGACGGAGGGCGAGCGACGCGTAGTAGGCTTCGTGCCGCGCCGCCCACAGCCGGGAGCGGTCCTCGGCCCGCGTGGCCCACTCGAAGTCCGTCCCGCCGAGTTCCTTCGCGATGAGGCCAACCTCGGTCGACTGTTCCTCGACGCCGGCGGCCGTCCCGTGGAACTCGAAGAAGAGCGTCGGAAGCACCGGGTAGTCGAAGCCGGAATACCGGTTCACCGCGTCCATCTGCACGTCGTCGAGGAGTTCGACGCGCGCGACCGGCACCCCGCTCTGGATCGTGTAGATCACCGCGTCCACCGCGTCGGCCAGCGTCGGGAAGGCGCACACCGCCGAGGCGATCGCCTCCGGAATCCCGTGCAGCCGCAGCAGGACCTCCGTGATGATACCGATCGTGCCCTCGGAGCCGAGGAAGAGCCGCGTGAGGTCGTAGCCGGCGGAAGATTTTCGGGCGCGCCCGCCGGTGCGGATCACGGTCCCGTCCGGGAGCACGACGGTGAGGCCGAGCACGTTCTCGCGCATGGTGCCGTAACGGACCGTGGTCGTGCCGGAAGCGCCGGTGGCGGCCATCCCGCCCAGGCTCGCGTCCGCGCCGGGGTCGATGGGGAAGAAGAGGCCCGTCCCCTTCAGGTGCCGCTCGAGCACCTTGCGCGTCATGCCCGCCTCGACGCGGCAATCCATGTCCTCGGGGTTGAGTTCGATGAGGCTTGCAAGGCCGCTCGTCGCGATCGTGACCCCGCCCTGCCGCGCGGCGACGTGCCCCTCGAGCGAGGTCCCGGCCCCGAACCCGATCATGGGGACGCCGTGCCGGTGGCAGGCGCGCACGGCGGCGGACACCTCGGCGGTCGACTCGGGGAAGACGACGGCATCGGGGGGTTCGTTGGCGTGGAACGACTCGCCCTCGCCATGCTGCCGGCGCATCGCCTCCGCCGTCGTGAACCGGTCGCCGAACACCCGCTCGAGTTCTTTCTCGAGCGCGGCCGGGAGCGGGGTCCGAGCCGGGCTCGGCCGGGTCTGCGCGATCGTGCTCATGCCGGACGTTGCCGCCGGGGCCCGTCCCGCGTCAATCGCGCCCCGCGCACGGGCGATTCCGGGCGCGGTCTCTTGACCCGCGCGGACGCCGCCCGGACTTTGCGCGCATGGACATGCGTGGAGTGATGCTTTTTCTGCATCTGATCGGGCTGGCGCTCTGGTTCGGCGTCACCTTCTCGCTCGCGATCCTTGGCGTCCGGGCCAACAAGACGGGCGACCGCGACGTGATCGCGTTCATCTATCGCGCCGGCCACCGGCTGCTGAGGGGCCCCGGCCTCCTCGGCATGCTGCTGACCACGATCGCCGGCTTCGGCCTCGCCGGGCTGGGCGGTTACGGCGTCTTCCGGCTCACGCCGCACTGGCAGTTTCAGATGCAGGTGCTGGGGCTCATCGCCTTCGTGCTCGCGGTCGCGGTCCAGATCCCCAACTCGGGACGGCTCGCGCGCGCCGCCGAAGCCTCGGCCAACGCCGGAGAGGCCAGCGCGTCGTTCGTGAAGTTCCGGAAGACGAACGCCATCGTGGCCTCGATCAACGGCGCCCTGATCCTGATCGTCACCCTCCTCGGCACCATCCGTCCCATGTAGCGGCGGTTCAGTCGGCGTCGGCGAGCCGGGCGAAGTGGTTCGCGCGCCGGTAGGCCCACTCGGCGGCGTCCGGATCGCCGCCCAACTCCTCGGAAATCCCCTGGAAGACGTGCGCCATGTAGTACGCGGTGGGGATGCTCGACCTCGTGGACGGGTCGGGCCACGCGTCCCAGGCCAGGATGTCGTCGACGAGAAACACGTCTTCCAGCAGTGCCCCGGTGCGGGCCCGGTCGTGCCACGTCGGCCACCCCGAGTCCCGCAGGTACTCGCTCAGGTCGACGAGATGCTCCGATTCCTCGAGCGTGCCGTCCACGAGCTTGAAGGCAAGCCCCTGCCGGACGAGGTGCGGCTGAAGCCGCCATCGGTCCCACACGGGCCTGGCCGTCGCCGCGAAGTACACCGGCCGGTCCTCCAGCGCCTGCCGTGCGATCTGGAATACGCGTAGATCGGCCGCCGAAAGAACGTCACCCTCCCGCAGCGAGCCGGTGATCCGATCCGTGAGTTCGTAGGTCGAGTCCTCGGGGATGGACATGACCGGCGAGAGGTCGTCGATCCCGGTGTCGGGCGGGGGAATGGCCGAGCGCGCCGGCGGCGTCGCGGGCAACTCCGCGTACAGATCCGCCGCCGTCTCCGGATCGAACGGCCGCTGGCACACGACGGTCGTGGGAGCGTCCTCGGGCGACTCGCCCGGCTCGCACGGCTTCGTCAGCCGCCGCAACTGCTTGTGATACCAGTCCGTCCCCAGGTACGACTGGACGATGACCGTAACGTCGCGCCGGAGTCCTTCCACCTCCTGCAGATACCAGAGCGGGAAGGTGTCGTTGTCGCCGTAGGTGAACAGCACGGCGTACGGTTCGACGGACTGCAGCATGTTGTACGCCAGGTTGCGGGCGGCGCGGTCCCCGGTGCGGTCGGCCTGGCCGAAGTTGAAGAGGAAGGGGATGAGGCCGAGCGCGAGGAGCGGCGCCGGCAGCCGGCGCCGCGGGACGCCCGCCGGGGCCGGCGCCGTCCACCGCCCCCACAGCGCGGCGAGCCCCAGCCCGGCGTAGATGCCCCACAACTGGAAGCCGATGATGAAGAAGTAGTCCCGCTCGCGGACCTCGTGGGCGTCGAGCAGCGGCGCCTCCTCCCAGTACAGCGAGTAGCCGTACCGGAAGTTGAGGTAGTAGACCAGCAGCAGCGTGACGGTGAAGAGGAGCGTGCCCGCGTAGACGAACGTCTTCCGGTCCTTCCGCAGGTGGGTCCAGAGGCCGACGAGGGCGAGGAAGAGGAAAAGGACGCTCGCGGCGACCCGGCCTCCCGGCGGCAGCGAGCGCGCCCACTGCCAGTCGAAGTACTGCCAGTAGTTCGCGTACTGGGCCGATAGGGGGGCCTGGCGCTGGGTGATCGGCGTCGGTTTGTACTGGTCGCGGATCAGCGACAGGGCGAGCGCCTCGCACGCCACGGCGAGCTTGCTCTGCCCGTAGTAGTCGTCGATCCGCCGCGGCGTGACGGCCGAGACGAGCGACGGACACTCGGGGTCCGCCTCGTCGATGATCGGGTTCTGCGCCGAGCGGATGGGGACGAAGAGGAACTGCAGCGAGTAGCCCACGGCGAGCAGCACCGCGCCGAGCGCGAGGACGCGAGGGTTGAGGACGGCCCGCCAGCGGTGCAGCAGCGCGAACGCGGCCAATGCCAGCCCGGGCAGCATCGACATGGTGTGGTTCGCCCACCCGAGGCCGAGGACGAGCGCGATGAGCAGGAGGAGCCGGTTCCCGCGCGCCGTGTCCGCCTGCTCCATCCAGACCATGGCGAGGTAGCTCACGAGGGCCACGACGAACATCGAGAGGGGATAGACCTTCTCGTTGAGGTTCGACTGGGTCCACACGGTGAAGGCGGTGGCCCCGATCCACACGGCGGCGACCGCGGCGACGAGCACCTCGTGCCGGCTCTCGCGGAAACGCCCGACGATGCGGACGACCGCCATGAACCAGAAGAAGCTCGCCCCGGCGGAGAGCGTGGCGCCGAGCGCGTTGATCCGCAGCGCGACGGGGAGGCCGGTGAACCCCGTGAGCACGTCCCACGCGCGGCCCACGACGACGAACAGCGGGTTCCCCGGCGGGTGGGGGAGTCCGAGGATGTGCGCCGTCGTCACGTACTCCGACGCGTCCCAGAACCCGACCGTCGGCGCCAGGGTCAGTAGGTAGAGCGCCCAGACCGCGAGCGCCGTCAGCAACCCCCAGACCCGCAGCGTCAGCGGGCCGACCTTCTCCCGCTCGATCCCGCCCTCGATCCGGCCCTCGATCCCGCCCTCGATCCGGCCGATGGCTGCCACCGGCTACGGCACGCCGAGTCCGGCCAGGAGCCCGAAGCGGTCCGCGCGCGCGTAGGCCTCCTCGGCCGCCGCCACGTCGCCCAGGTGCTCCTCGGTCATGCCCTGCAGGTAGTACGCGAGGTAGTACTGGGCCGGGATGCTCGACTGCGTGGACGGCTCGGGCCACTCCTCCCACCCCAGCACGTCCTCGACCTCGAACACCTCCCACAGGAGTTCCGCCGTGCGCGCCCGGTCATTCCACGTCGGCGACACCGTGTTCGGCATGTACTCGCTCAGGTTCACGAGGTCTTCCGACTCCTCCAGCGGCGCGTTCACGAGCTTGAAGGCGAGCCCGTGCCGGACGAGGTGCGGCTGCAGCCCCCACTTCCCGTACACGGGCGGGGCGGTCGCCGCGAAGTAGACCGGCCGGTCCCCCAGTGACTGCTGCATGATGTGGAACACGAGGATGTCCGGGTACAGGATCGAGTCCCCGCCGCGCACGGCCGCCGTCACCGCGCTCGAGACCTGGAACGTCGTGTCCCGGGCGACCCCGATCCCCGGCGCGAGCCCGTCGATCTGCGCATCGTTGAGGGCGATGATCGAGCGCGTGGGAGCCGGCGCCGCCGCGTCCACGTAGGGGCTCGCCGCGTTCTCCGCGTCGAAGGGACGCTGGCACACGACGGTCGTCGGGGAATCCGCCGCCGACACCCCCGGTTCGCACGGCGTCGTCAGCGACCGCAACTGCTTCGGATACCAGTCCGTCCCGAGGTAGGAGTGGACGATCACCGTCACGTCCCGCCGAATCCCCTCCACCTCCTGCAGGTACCAGAGCGGGAAGGTGTCGTTGTCCCCGTTCGTGAACAGCACGGCGTACGGCTCGACCGATTGCAGGATGTTGTACGCCCAGTCGCGGGCCGCGCTGTCCTCCGACCGGTCCGCGCGCGCGAAGTTGAAGAAGAAGGGCACGAACGCGACGGCGAGGACCGGCGCCGCCTTCCGGTGCCGCGCGCTGAACCCGGCCGGGCGGTCCGCCTTCAGGCGCGTCCGGTCCGGGGGCACCGCGCTCCTTTGCCCGGTCTGGACGGTCCAGTTGCCCCACAGCGCGACGAGCCCCAACCCGGCGTAGATCCCCCATAACTGGAAGCCGATGATGTAGAAGTAGTCGCGCTCGCGGACCTCGTGCAGGAGGATGTTCGGCACTTCCTCCAGGTACAGCGAGTAGCCGTACTTGAAGTTGAGATAGAAGACGAGCAGCAGCGTGACCGTGAAGAAGAGCGTGCCCGCGTAGACGAAGGTCTTCCGGTCGCTCTTGAAGTGGGTCCAGAGACCGACCAGGGCGAGGAAGAGGAAGAGCATGCTCACGGCGACCCGGCCGCCCGGCGGCAGCGAGCGCGCCCACTGCCAGTCGAAGTACTGCCAGTAGTTCGCGTACTGGGCGGAGAGCGGGGCCTGGCGCTGCGTGATCGGCCCCGGGCCGTACTGGTCGCGGATGAGCGACAGGGCAAGTGGCTCGCAGGCGACGGAGAACTTCGTGTTTCCGAAGCGGTCTTCCACCACCTTCGGCGTGACCGCCGAGACGAGCGAGGGACACTCCGGATCCGCCTCGTCGATGATCGGGTTCTGCGCCGACCGGATGGGGACGAAAAGGAGCTGCACGGAGTAGCCGACCGCGAACAGCGCCACGGCGAGTCCGAGGACGCGGGGGTTGAGCGCCGCACGCCAGCGGTGGAGGAGGACGAAGAGCGCCAGCGCCGGGCCCGGCAGCAGCGACATGGTGTGGTTCGACCAGCCCAGGCCGAGCAGGAGCGCGATGAGCACGAGCAGCCGGTTCCCGCGCGCCGAATCCGCCTCGTCCACCCAGAGCATCGTCAGGTAGCTCACGAGCGAGACGACGAAGAGCGACAGCGTGTAGACCTTCTCGTTCAGATTCGACTGGGTCCACACGGTGAAGGCCGTGGCCCCGATCCACACCGCGACCATCGAAGCCACGAGGATCTCGTGCCGGTTCTCGCGGAAGTGCGCGACCATGCGCGCCACGGCGAGGAAGGAGAAGAAGCTCGCCCCGGCGGAGAGCGTCGCGCTGAGGATGTTGATCCGGAGCGCGATGGGGAGTCCCGTGAACTCGAGGAGAATGGACCACACGCGCCCGACGAGGACGAACCCCGGATTCCCCGGCGGGTGCGGCAGCCCGAGGATGTGCGCCGTCGTGACGTATTCCGACGTGTCCCAGAACCCGGTCGTGGGCGCGATCGTCAGCAGGTAGAGGCACCACACGGCGAGGGCCGTCAGGAACCCCCACAGACGCAGCGTCAGCGGACCGACCTTCTCGCGCTCGATACCGTTCATCACGCCCCTGCTACGCTCCTCGGATCAGGAAGTTCGCGCGGGAAGATACCGCCTCACCAGCTTTGCCGCCGCACCCGCAACACCTATTCTCCATGGTCGGGCAGGGGCCGCGGCTCACCACGCGCCGTACCACCCTCCCGTTGGCAAACCCAGATCATCAGGAGGTCGGTCGTGGACCTGCGATGCACGGCGGTGTTCCGGAGAGTCCCTGAAGGCTACATCGCCTTCATCGAGGAGTTTCCCGGCGCCAACACCCAGGGCGCTTCGCTCGAAGAAGCTCGGTCCAACCTTCGCGAAGCCGTCACCCTGGTGATCGAAGCCAACCGGGAAATGGCCCGCGAGGACGTCGGCGGCAGCACGGTCATAAGAGAGCCCATCACCGTCACGGCGTGAAGCGCCGGGATTTGCTGCGGCACCTGACACGGCACGGTTGCGCCTTCCTGCGAGAGGGCGGGAACCACACGCTTTACATCAACCGGACGGCCAAGAAAGTCTCGACGATCCCCCGACACAACGAGATCAACCGCGACCTCGCCCGAAAGATCTGCAAAGACCTCCAGGTTCCCCGGCCTCCAGACAGCTGAAATGGCGAGCGGTGCGCGAGACGTCGAGCTTCACGAACCTGAGCGGGCGAGGGGCCAGAGTTGGACGTATTCGATCTGGAATTCGTCGTAGGTGGCGCCGAGGAGGTAGTCGGGGCCGATTTCGAAGATGCGCAGACGCGGCGGGGTCTCGATGCGACCGAGGACTCGGCCCCCGGGGTCGAACACGGTCCAGATGCGGCGCGTTTCGCCCGCGTGGCGGTATTCCTCGACCCAGAGATGATCGAATTCGTCCACCCGGATGCTGGTGAAGGCCGGGAAGGCGTCCGTCAGCGGCATGTCGGCCACGTCGGCCAGCGCGGCGGATCGCTCCGGCCCGGACAGATTCTCGTACCGCCGCGCGAAATGGGCGTCGAGATCCGCGCGCGTCGGGCGCCGGGCCTCGTGCTCGCGCCGCACGACCCTCGCCACCGCGCCGTCGGTGGCGTGGGCCCGGAACTCGTAGCGGTCGTTCGTGCCCAGCACGACCAGGTCGCCCCACACGGCGTAGATGGGATCGCGGCCGAAGGGGTGCGGCCGGACGGACATGTCTTCGGCGCTGGCCGCCCACTCGCTGCCCGGATGCGTGCCCAGCGTCGAATGTACGCCGCCATCCGGCTCGACGACCGCGTACTCCACCTCGCGCCGCGACAGGCCGTCCGGGAACTCGCCGCCGGTGAAGCTGAAACCGGATGAGGACACGACGACCAGCTTTCCGTCCGGCAGAACTCCGACCAGACGCTGGTAGGGATCCGGCAGCCGGGAGGTGCGGCCGAGTTCGCCGTTCGCGTCGAAGACGGAGAACCGTCTCGCACCCGTGTCGGAGGCGGAGATGGAGTCGCCGGGCCAGGCCCCGACCCCGGAGGGCGCGCCGCGGCTGAATTCCCCCGGCCCCTCGCCCTGCCCTCCCCAGGATTGCAGGTGGGTCCCGGAAGCGTCGAACGCCCGCAGTTCGCCGGAACCCGTGTTGGCGACGAGGATCCTTCCGTCCGGCAGCCGCGTCGCGTCCGCCACCCGAAACAGCTCGTACGCGGGGTCGCCCTCGACGGCGCCGACCGAGAGCGCGGGCTCCGCCCCGATCCGCCAGCCGAGCCACGTGTCCGCCGCTGGCGCCGCGTTCTCCACGATCGTCACGCCCGCGCTGTCCCGCACGACCGACTGAGGGCCTGCACCCGCCGCCTGCACGCTGCCGTACGCAGCGAAAGAGGCCGCCGTCGCGAACAGGCCGGTGCGAACGATGTGCCGCATGGTGTGGCGCTCCACGTCCCGGGATCTTACGTCCGTCCTCCAACTTCGCTCAACTCCGGGGGGAGGGGATAGAGGGAGACGTATTCGATGTCGAGTTCGTCCTGCTCGATGACGATGAGATGCCGCTCGCCGACACGGGTCAGCCTCGTGCGCGCGGGCAGCGCCATGCGGCCGAGAAGACGTCCTGCGCCGTCAAAGGCGAGCCAGCGCTCGCCCTCCGGATCCCCGGGGCGGCGCAACTCCTGCACCCAGAGGCCGCCGGCCGGGGTGGCGCGAAGTCCGGACACGGTACCGAACTCCTCGGCGGCCGGCGCGGCGTCGAAGAAACTCGCCGCCTGCTGCCGCTGCTCGGGGGGCGCGCTTCGGAGGGTCTCCTCACGCGCCGCGTCCACATGGGCCCGCTGGACGGTCCGGTCGCGCCCCGTCCAGCGGACCCGTCGGGTCGGCCGTCCGTCGGGATCGAGGATCCTGACCTCGTACGCGTTGCCCGTCGCCAGCGCGATGGCGTCGTCGAGGGCCACCGCACCGGCCAGACCCTCGAAGTGCCGGGGCATGAGCCGCGTTTCCCCCGCGACGTCGACGGGTCCGAGGTGCCATCCCGGGACGTTGAACACCGTGTCCCGGAGCGCTCCGGACCCGGCGTAGCGGAGGCCGATGAGCGGCGACCACGCGAAGTCCCGCGCCCGCGTCATCAGCAGGCTCGTGACGAGTACGCTCCCGTCCCGGAAGCGCCCTCCAGGCAGCGGGGCGGCCGGGAGCGGGCGCATCGGGTTCACCGAGAGGAAGCTCCCGCCCGCGGTCCAGTAGGCGAGCCGTCGATTGCGCCAGTCATAGATGACGAGGGAGTCCGCCCCCGCCTTCCACACCCTCTGCGGGAGACCGAATTCGCGCGGTCCTTCGCCGAGAGACCCGAAGTGCGCCCGGAGCGTGCCATCCGGGGCGAAGATCCGGATCAGGGGCTCGATCTGGCTCACCACCACGACGGATCCGTCGTCCAGTTCCACGGCGTCGGGGACGCGGAACATCTGGTATTCGGGCGGACCGTCCTGTCTTCCCAGCCGCAACGTGGCTGGCCCCGGCAGGCCGAACTCCGGGATATCTCCTCGGTTTTCGACGATCGCGATGCCCGCGCTGTCGCGCACCTGGAAGCCCTGAAGGGAGTCGCCGGACGCCGGGTCGCACCAGATCCACAGGGCGACAGCAGCCAGGATCGTTGTTTTCCGGACGTTCCTCATGCGTTCCTCATGCGTTTCTCCCGCTACGGGATTCGGGTGAAGCGGACGCGGGCGGCGCGCCAGACGTCGAGGGAGTCGCGCGTCGTGCCGTAGAGTTCCGTCTCGGTGGCCCAGGCGGGATAGGCGAGGTGTTCGACGCGGCGCGGCCAGCGGTACCGGGCCTCCAGGGCGCCCTCACGGTAGACGTCGGCCTCGCGCATCTCATCTCCGTCGATTCCCGTCTTCTCCACCCACAGCCGACCGGCGCGGTCGAAAAAGAGTTCGGCCAGGACCGGCTTGCGGTCGGGGACCCCGAACGGGTGGTCGCGCAGGTCGAACCTCTCCTTCTCCCGGTCGATTTGAGCCTGCGCCCGGCGGCGCTCATCCGGACTCAACTCCGGTCCCTGCAGCGGCGCCTCGATCCGCGACGTGCTCCCGTCGGGATGGTGGAGCGCGATCGCGTACGCGGAACTGACGGCCGTGGCCCACCGGCCGCCCGGCCCGTGTCCGTGAATCCACAGCGGACCGAAGGGCTGGTAGAGGAAGAACGTGGCAGCCTGGTCTCCTATCCTGATATCGACGGGGCTGAAGCCGGTGGCCTGCTCCTCGGCCGTCGCCATCGGGACCGTGTCCACGGCCATGCCCGGACCCAGGTGGAAGCGCGTGAGCCGGGTTTCGCCGGCCGCCGTGCCGAGGTCGACGAGCCGGCCCTCCGCGTCGAAGGTGACCGGAGCGACCAGGTTGAAGGAGGCGTTCACGCTCCTCAGGCTGCGTGCGTACTCCGCGCCGTCGTCGCCGAGCCTGAATGCGCTGTAGCGAGCGCTCTCCCGCACCCACAGGAGGCCGTTGGGTCCGAGTGTCATGCAGCAGGGGTTCGTCAGCTCGCCGGGACCGTCCCCCTGGCCTCCCAGACGGAAGGCGAAGCGCCCGTCGGCCTCGAACACCCGTACCTCGTGCGTCTGGTAGTCCGCGACGATCACCCGCCCGCGGTCGTCCGCCACGACGGAGCCGATTCTCGTGAAGAGGTAGGGGTCTTCCCCCTCGATCTCGCCGACCTCCAGGTCGATCACGCCCTCGAAGACCGGGATCTCGGGCGGCGGCGCGGGAGTGTCATCTTCATCCGCGCAAGCGGCGACGCCCGCGAGCAGCGCGACCGTGAGCGGCGCGACCGTGAGCGGAATTGCGGACCTCATGAGCCGGAGCGGTCGAGGGGCCAGGACTCCACGTACTCGACATCGAGTTCGTCACGCCGCGTGCCGAGGATGTAGTCCTCGCCGATCTCCTCGACGGAGAAGCTCCCCGGCATCTCCACGAGGCCGAGGACGCGACCCTCCGGATCGAACACGGTCCACAGCCGGTGCCTCTCTCCCGGAAGCCGGTATTCCCGGACCCAGAGGTAACCCAGCCGGTCGACGTGCACCGAGGCGAAGGCGGGGAACGCCTCGACGAGCGGCATGTCGCCGACCTCGTCCAGCGCCTCGGGCCGGTCGGGGTTCTGCCGGGCCACGTAGTCGCGCAGGTCGCCCCGGGTCGGAGCGCGGACGTCGTGGTCGCGGCGGACGATCCTCGCCAGCGACCCGTCCGCCCGATAGGCGCGAATCTCGTACCGGTCATTGGTGGTGATGACGACACCATCTCCCCACACGAAGTCGAAGGCGTTGCGATCAAAGGGATAGGGGCGGGGGAACGGCGACCCCTCGGCCGTGTTGACGAAGTACAGTTCCGATCCGCGGTACGCGCCCAGGTCCCGCCGCACGCTCCCGTCCGCTCGGAGGATCCCATACTCCAGGTCCTGCCGGACGATCTCCGAGGTGCCCGGCTCCCCGCGCTCGAACCGCGTGAGTGTGGCCGCGAAGACGCTCCCGTCCGGGAGCGGGCCGACCACCCGCTGGTAGCCGCCCTGCAGCCGGAGGGCGCGGCCGAACGTGCCATCGGCGGAGAAGATGGAGATCCGGCCGCGGAAGGAATCTCTGGCCATCAGCGAGTCGCCCGGCCACGATGCCACCCCACCTGGAGCCATGGCTCCGAATTCGCCGGGACCGTCGCCCTGACCGCCCCACGACGTGAGGTGGACGCCGTTCGGGTCGTACACGCGAAGCTCCCCGGTCCCCGCGTTGGCGACCACGATCCGCCTGTCCGAAAGCCGCATCGCGCCGCCGACCCGGAAGAGTTCGTACGCGGGGTCGCCCTCCGCCGTCCCGATCGACACGGTGGCTTCCGGCCCGACTCGCCACCCCAGCCGCGAGTCGAGCGCGGGCCGCCCGTTCTCGACGATCGTGACCCCGGCGCTGTCACGCACCGTGCTTTGCAGGCCTCCGCCGCCGTCGCCTCCGCACGCCGCGGAGAGGGAGCCGAGGATGAGCGCGGGCGTGGCCCGCAGCGTCCGCATCGTTCGCATCGTTCGCGCGATTCGGATTGTCATGACGTGTCCAGGGAAGGAAGGCGGGGTCGGTTCAGCCGCACCGAACCGGAGACACGATCAACGACGCCTTGGTTGCGCGGACGGCGGGCGGCCCCGCGAGCGCGAGGTGGAGGCTCCGGGACCGCTACACTCTTCCCTTAACCCAAGAGCCCCGGGGACGAAAACGCCCCCAGGGCCCTTACCCCAGCGTCTTTCTGCACCCGAAGGCCTTTAGCAGTAGAGGACGACCTGAGGAATTACGCATGAAGTATCGCGAACTCTCACCCATAACGCAACTTGCGGAGTTGGTATGCTATCCATCGGAAGCCTTCGAAGCGCGCTCTCAGCGGAGCGGCTGAAAGCCTACGCGCTGCCCGGCGACGCCGACGAAGTCGACAGCGTGGCGAGGTACCTGTGGAACCTCGCGCTGTGCAGCGCTCTCCAACCGGCGCTTCACACCCTCGAGATTACCGTCCGAAACCGCCTCTTCAGGATTTCCAAGAGGATCGTAGATGAGGCCAGCCTCAGTTTCGACAAGGTTCCGTGTTGGCTCGATGCTCGACCTTCGCTGCTTGCTGACCACGAGCGTTTGGCCGTCGAGAAGGCAAAGAAGACGATCGCGAAGCGAAACCGCACGATGACCGAAGGCCGGCTTGTCTCGGCCTTGGGGTTCGGTTTCTGGGTAAGCCTGTGCAGGACGCCTTACGAACAGGGGCGCGCCGGCGGGCCACGCCTCTGGCCCGGACTGGCGACGCGGGGATTCCCGCATCTACCCGAAGCGAAGCGCACGCGCAGCCGGATCTTCCACGCCCTGGATCCACTCCGCGACCTGCGTAACCGCGTCTCTCACCATGAGGCCGTCTGGGACCGGAACCTCAACCGAAGCCATCAGGACATCCTCGAAACGATAGCCTGGATCAACCCCGACTTGGCGACGACCCTGAAGGAGCACTCTCCACTGCCGACGGTGCTCGACAAGGGCGTAGCCGATTTCCGTGTTCAGGCTGAGGTGATCATCGAATGACGCTGGTCAGCGGCGCCTATCGGGGGCTCGGGGTCAGGTCGTATACGGCGACGCTTTCTATGTCCAGGTTGTCGCGGAGGACGGCGAGGAGGCGGTTGCCGGTCACGTCGAGGATTCGGAAGCGGGGTGGGGTCTCGACTGTGCCCAGCCACTCGCCGTCGGGGGAGATGACGGTGTAGGGGGAGCCCTCCTCCGGGTAGGCGGGACGGTAGGAGGGCAGCCATACGTTGCCGTCGGCGTCGGCGAAGGGGGTGCCGAAGAACGGCACCGGCTGGCCGATCATGGCGCGATACTGGGCCAGGTCTTCCTGGATGATCTCGTCGCGCCAAGCTTCGGACCCTACACGGTGCCTGCGGTACAGCATCTGCAGGTAGGCCTCGACGTGCTCCAGAGCTTCCCCGGTCAGCAGGTTGGGCTCGGGCCGCCAGCGCACGATCCGGGTTACGGTGCCGTCCGGCCGACGCCAGGAGATCTCGGGCCTGTCGGACCGGGTGTAGACGAACTGCCCCGCAGCCACCGTGACCTCGCCCATGGGTCGGATGATCGGGGACTCCTCCCCCGACCGCTGACTCGGGAAGTGGTCGTACGACGCGACCGTGTCGAGGGCGCCGGTTTCGATATCGAACCGGGTCATGTGCCCGGCGAGCCACTCGGTGTCGATGTCGATCCAGAGGCTGGCGGGGTGTCGGTCCCGGAGCAGCAGTTCGCCGGCTGAGCCGATCCCGGCCACACCGAGGTGCCCCGCCCGGGGGAGGCTCGAGATGCGCGCGACCGAGTCGCCGACGAAGAGCGTCAGGCGAGACAGACGATCATCGGGCACGAGGACGCTGTCCCGACCCAGGACGAACACCGCGTGGGGGGAGATGACTTCGCCCGGTCCCTCTCCGGCGGTGGCGAGCACCTCTTGCGTCGTGCCGTCCGGACTCAGGACGACCATGCCGCTGTACCAGGCAATGATCGCGCTTCCATCCGGCAGGAGCCGGCCGGCGTCGACGAACTGGAATCCGTAATCGCCGGGGTCCGCGCCGTGTCGGTACAACGGCTCCGCCGCGAGGGCGAAGGGCGCCTCGATGGCTGGATGGCCGGCGTACTCGACGATCCGCACCCCGGCGCTGTCCCGGACCTGGACCCCGACGTCGTCGGTGCGCCCGGGGTCTCCCCCGCAAGCGGCGAGGGCCGCCATCAGGATCGGTATGCGACCCAGTGTCGGAATGCGGCTCGGCAGCTGTGCGCAGGGCCTCACCGCGCGAAGGGCAGGTCTGCGATGTCGTACCAGTCGAGGGCTCGATCGGGAATCCCGTCGCCATCGTCCGGCCCGAGCTGCCGGTCGGCCAGCACGACCAGGGTCGACCCGAGGAGGTCGAAGGCGCGGAGCCGATCCCGGACCCGCACCGACCCGAGGTATGCGGCATCCTCGTACACGTCCAGCCAGGACCATTCGTGCTGGTCGCGCTGGGTGGCGATCCAGTAGCGGTTGGCGGCGTCGAACAACTGCTCGCCCGCGCTCACGTAGTAGTTCTTCGGCGTGGCGCGATAGCGCTCCAGCCCCTCGTCGATGGCGGGCGTGCGCGGGAAACCCTGCGACCGGTTGAGTGCCAGGAGTTCCTCTTCCCTCCGCGCCACGTCGAGTTCGTTCGGGAGTTCCGGGACGTACATGGGCGCGCGGAGCACTGTGGCGTCGCCGGTGTCGCCGACGAAGATCAGGTGCCCCTCGCAGGCCACGAACGTCCAGCCCCCGGCCGGGTCCGGGATGCCGTGGACGACTTGCTCGCACTCGATGTCCCACGGCCCGGGCGGCGACTCTTCCTGCCCCACGACTGCCCCGGAGGCGAGGTCCACGTCGTACCGGGTCATCAGCGATCCGGACATCCGGCCCAGCATTACCATGTAGTCCAGCGACACGCCCGAAACCGCGGCGCCGAACGATGGGAAGGGCTGGAACACTTCCGGCAGCATCACATCCGACACCCAGGCGCCCGATGGCTCGAAGACCGTGAAGCGGCCCAGGTCGGAATCGACCACGCCGACGGTTCCCGCCTCTCCACGGGTGAGATACGCGGGATCGATGAACTCGCCGGGGCCCTCGCCTTCGCGCCCGAAGACACCGACGACGCCGCCTCCTCCGTCCACGCAGCGGACCTGCCCTTCGTAGGAGTCGATGACGCAGGCCGTGCGCTCGTCCGCGAGCAGCGCCACTTCCTCGCTCTCGCTCAGCGGCACGGCCGCCGTGCTGATGAGTTCGGGCGTGAAAACACCCGGGTCCGCGGCGTCGCCGCGACCGCAGGCGGCGGCGAAGGCCAGAAGGGGAAGCCGCGCAACTCCACGGATCCACGGAACGCCGATCATCATGACTTGTCCAGGGAATAGAGGCGGACGTATTCGACGCCCTGCGCGTCGGTCCATACCCCGAGCAGGTAGTCGTCGCCGATCTCGAGGCCGGGGGCCATGTCGGCGGTGAACCCTCGGCGCAACCCGGACGGAAGGGAGACGGCGCCCAGCCAGGTGCCGTCCACAGCGAAGACCTCGAAGGGCCCGACGTCGATCCCGGCGCCGAAGAATGGCTCCACCCAGAGATTCCCCGTCTCATCGAGCCGGATGGAACGCAGAACCGGGAGCGTCGCCGCTCTGGGATCGTCGCGCCGACGCCGCCCCATCTCCTCCGCCTGTTCGCGGGAAACGCCGCCGTAGGTCACGTTCGTCTCGATGTACTCCTCGATCTCCGCGTCCACGTGGGCGCTCGTGACCGGAGTGGGCGCAATGTCGCGGCGGAGGATCTGCTCGGTCCCGCCGTCTCCGAGGGAGATTGATCGTATCCGAAAGGCCTCCGTATCGACGGCCGCGAGCCTCCCGGCGGCGACGGCGAACCGCGGCCCCTTCCCGAAGTCGTAGGCCACAAAGGCGACGCTCTCGCCGTAGTCCTCTATCACCTGCTCGGCGCCAGGGAAGTCCGAGACCGCCTCGATCGCTCCGTCGGCGAGGTCGACCGTTGCGACCCTGATGTGGGGCCATCTCACGATCCCTCCCTCCGGGATCTCGGTACGATCCGCGAAGGACATGACGAGATGGCGGCCCGAGACGCCGAGCGCCCGCCGCGGCATGGATCCCCGCCAAGGCGACTCGATGGGGAGCGTGCGGACGAGTTCACCCTCCGCGTCGAAGATCTGTACGCGTTGCAGCGCGAGGTCGTACGAAACCAGGGAGTCGCCGGCGAGCGTGCCGAGGAAGGAGAGGAACTGGTGTTCTCCAGGGCCTTCGCCTTCTCCGGCCGCGCGCCATACGAAGGTCCCGTCGGGATCGTAGCGGCGGAGTTCGCCGGAGCCCCCGTCGCCGAGGACGATGTCTCCGGAACTCAAACGAACCGCGCCTACGATACCGTCGAGCTGGTAGTCGGGATCTCCGATCGCGGTCCCGATCTGGAGCAGCGGCGGCTCGCCCACGGTCCAGCCTTCGCCGGGTTCCCAAGTCGGCTCGACGGCCGTGGCGACCGCCACACCGGACGAATCCGAGTGCAGCGTTCCCGCCGGCGCCCCCGCCGAATCGCAGCCCAGCGTGGCGACCGCGGCCAGCAGCGGAAAGGCGCCGCGGCCCCGCCTCACACCGCTGCCGCGCCTCAACCGGGGCGCTTCGGCACGGTATCGGTGGCGGCAGGCGGCAGCGTATCGGCGACCGGGGGACGCAGCAATTCGAGGAGGAAGTCCACCGCATCCTCGGATCCCGTGCGGCCGAGCCAGTAGATACCGCGTTCCCGCACCTCGTGGTTCGGTTCGTCCCGGATCAGTTCCATCAGGACCCGAGGGGCGTCGGAGTCGGCATCGGCCCGCTCGAAGATGGCGTAGATGGCCTGCATCTTCAGGAAGGGCTCCGAAATCTCCCCGTAGAGGTCGGCGAGGTACGCCACCGTCACCGTCGGGTGACCCGCCCACGCGGTGAAGGCTTCCTCGCGCACGTCTTCGGACTCCTCCGTGTCGAAGGCGACCGAGCGCGCCCAGGCGGCCGTCTCCATGTCCGCTTCTTCGCGCACCTTTCGTTGCACGGCCCGGAGCACGGACTCCTTGAGGTCATCCGCATCGAGTCGTTCGTAGAGCGGAATGAAAGCGGCGGCTTGCACGTCATCCCGACGGCCCACCGCTCTGATCGCCGCGTTGCGGATACTCTCCGACTTGGAATCATCGAGGGCCGCGTTGACGAGCGCATTCACGGCGCCGTTGCGGAGGCCATACTGCATCCACGCGGCGCCGGTCGTCGTCCCCTCGAACGTACTCCTGCGGAGGGCTTCGATCACATCGCTCTGCATGGCGTAGTCGTCCGAGTCCTCGAGCGTCTGCTTGAGCACCTGGTACGCATCCCAGGAGTTGAAACGCCACATTTCCTGCAGCGCGTGCCTGCGAACGGATCTCTCCGAATGGGTCTCGAAGATGCCGAGGAGAACGTCCTCGGCTTCCCCGGTTCCCTCTCTCGCGATGAGTCCGACCGCTTCCTCGTGAAGCCGCGTCGCACACTCGTCGTCACGGTCCAGGACGTCGCGAAGCACCTGCATCCGGTTGATCTCGTTCTCGTAGCGCATGACCGCTTCGAGCGCCGCCAACTGCACCGACACGTCATCGCACGTCCCCCGCTCCTGCGACGCGGCGCGCAGCGCCTCCTGGTATTCCGCCCGGTGCCAGTCGGCCTGCAGCAAATCGACGTCCGAGGCCAGCCGCGCGTAGTCCGCAACCTGCCGCTCGAAATCGGTGATGCTCTCCGAGGACTCCGCCAGTCGCCGGAGGTAGTCCTCCGGGTCCTGTGCGTCCGGCTCGCCCCGTGCGTCCGGCTCGCCCTGGGCGTCGGCCAGCGAGTCGGCGGCCACCGAGTCCGGCACAGCCGTCAGGTCGGCCACTCGCACGGGAAGCGTGAGGGTGCGGTCCCCCACCTGCATGGGCATCACGCGAAAGCCGGGCGTCGTGGCGGCGACATCGAGGGTTTCCTCCGCTTCGCGCAGCAGCCGCTCCGCATCGCCGGCGTCGCCCTGGGACGCGAGCTGGCTCCGGATCTCGAAGTCCAGGGCCCGCGCGTCGTGGTACAGCCGCCCGGCTTCCCTGGCTTGGCGATTGCCCTGGCGAGCCTCGGGCGGCCGCGCCTCGGAAAATCCGACCATCAGTATTTCGAGCAGCAACCGAGCCTCGGCCAGGTCGCCGAGGCGATAGCGGGCGAACGCCTCCCAGTAGTAGGAATCGGGCTCGAACCGGGGCGTCACGAGCGGGGATTCGGTCCGTACCGCCTGGAAGAGGGCCACCGCGCGTTCGAACTCCTCCGCGTTGATGGCGCGGCGCGCCTCGAGGAATCGCGCCACCTCCTCCTGCTGGACGGTCTGCGCGGCAAGGGTCTCCGCCCCGAGCACGGGCAGCGCGGCGCGCCAGGGGGCGCCGTCCACGATCGTGAGGCCGGCCAGCAGCAGCCCGGTCCACGTCAGGTGTCTTACGCGATTATTCATGGTATACCTCCGTCCGGTTCCATTCATGTGCCGCTTCAGATGCCGCGTCATGTGCCGCTCGCGGACCGCAGCCGCATCAGCGTCCCCTGCCGTTCCACGCTCTCGCGGGCCAGTTCGCGCTCGAAGTCCGGGGCGTCCGGGCCGAGGCGCGCGATCTGCACGAGGACGAGTTCGAGATCCTGCAGCAGCGCGCGTTCCCGCTGGCCTTCCGCGGCGGGCGTGTTGAGCAGCGAACGGGTCTCGACCAGGAACTCGCGCGCCCACCGGGCCAGGTCGCGCTGCGATTCGTCGGTGCCGATATCCGTGCGGAACGCGACGAGCAGGGCCTGGGTCCGGTCCAGGTGACGGGAGATCCGGGACATGTCGTATTCGGCGGCGGCATCGCGTAGCGGCGGGTCCGCTGCGGGCCGGCCCGGTGTCGCGGCCGGGGCCGGATCTGCGGCCGACGGCGGATCGGCGGCCGGCGGCGGATCGGCCGCGGCGAACTGCCGGTTCGTCTCCAGGGGCTCCTCGACGACGGAAAGCGCCAGCGCCTCCTCGGCGGCCGTCGGCGCGAGGGGCCCGGAATCGGTCGCGGCGACCGAGTTCGGCGTCGCAGCCGTCACCGGCGCCGTCGTCGTCGCCGCGGCGACCGTTTCCGGCTCGGCGGGCACGGAGAGCTGCGAGCCGCGGTCGAGCGCCACGGCCAGGGCAATCGAAGCGGCGGCGGCTCCCGTCAGCCACATCGTTGTCCGGCCGGGCCGCCGCCCGAGCGTCCGGGACACGATCAACCGCAGCGGGCCGCGAGTCGCCGTGCGCGCGCCGGGGTCCTCCGGCTGCCGCGCGATCCATTCCGCCTCGATCCGTTCCCACATCGCCTCGCGCGGCGCGGACGGCGGATCGTGGTAGCCGAGCACATCGAACGGGCGATCGACGGCGCCGCCGACGCCGGCAAGCCCGTCCTCGATGTCCGCCGCTGCACCCGCGACGTCGTTCGTCGCGCCGTGGGAGCCGGGCGTCGATGCCGCAACGAGCCGCGCCTCGATCCCGGCCCACATGCTCTCGACCGGGGCTTCCGGCGGATCGTGGTAGTCCGCCGCCTCCCGGCGGACGAACCGGGCAAAGCGGCTCGCGTCGTCCATGCGATCCTTCAGCATGCCCATTCTCCCGCGAAGTCCGCGAGCTTCTCCCGCAGGCGGCTGCGCGCCCGGAAGAGCTGCGACTTGGACGTCCCGGCCTTGATGCCGAGCATCGTCCCGATCTCCTCGTGCGTGTAGCCCTCGAGGTCGTGCAGCAGGAAGACGGTGCGATAACCGGCGGGAAGCTCGTCGATCGCGCGGTGCAGCCGCTCCTTGACGTCGGGCTCGAGGCGGTTCAGGCCGCCGGTAGCGCGGAGGTCCTCGTGCAGCGCGGTCTCGCGGCTGCGAAAGCGCTTCACCTTGCGGAGCCCGTTCAGCGACACGGTCGTGGCGATCGATCCCAGCCACGTCCCGAACGCGGCCTCGCCGCGAAACGTGTCGATCTTCGTGAACGCCCGCACGAACGTCTCCTGCGTGAAGTCCTGGGCGAGGTGGTCCTCGCCCGCAAAGCGGTAGCATATCCGGAACACCCGGTCGACGTGCGCGTCGTACAACGCGCGCGCCGCGTCCTGGTCTCCGTCCCTGAGTCGCTGAATAAGTTGCGGTTCCGTCACCGTGCCGGGGTCTCCGGGTACACGTCGGTTCTTCCGCTTCTTCTGCTTCTGGACCGGTGACACAGGCAACCGGGGATTGGTTGCGCGGGGGCGACCGGACCGCGGCGGGGATGCGCCGCGGCCGGTCGACCGGAGGCGGGGTTCCGGGAGCGGCTCAGGCTCCCGTTCAGGCGCCCGGCGCCCTAGGCGACGGCGACCGCCGCGCCCGCCAGCACCTCGGCGATGTTCTCCAGCGCCCATTCCAGGCTCGCCTTCTCGATCGTGAGCGGAGGCGCGAACCGGATCACCTGTTCGTGCGTCTCCTTGGCGAGGATCCCGCGCGCCTGCAGCGCCTCGCAGAACGGACGCGCCGACCCCGACTCGTCCCGCACGACGACGCCGATGAAGAGGCCCCGCCCGCGCACGTGGTCCACGTGCGGCGAGTCGATCGCCTCCAGTTCTCCCTTGAACCAGGCGCCCAGTTCATTCGAGCGCCCCGGCAGGTCCTCGTCCCGGATCACGTCGAGCGCCGCCGTTCCCACGGCCGCGCCGAGCGGGTTCCCGCCGAACGTCGAGCCGTGGTCTCCCGGATGGAAGACGTCCATGATGGCCGAGTTGGCGAGGATGCCGGAGACGGGGAACACACCCCCGCCGAGCGCCTTCCCGACGATCATGATGTCGCCGCGGTCCGCCTCCCAGTCGGCGCAGAACAGCTTGCCCGTCCGCCCCAGGCCCGTCTGGATCTCGTCGTTGATCATGAGGACGCCGTTCGTCCGGCAGATCTCCAGCGCCCGCGCGTAGAAGCCGTCGGGCGGCACGACCACGCCCGCCTCGCCCTGGATGGGCTCGACGAGGAAGCCGACGGTGTTCGGCGTGATCGCCGCCTCCAGCGCGTCCGCGTCGCCGTAGGGGATCGACACGAAGCCCGGCGTGAAGGGACCGAACCCGAAGGTGGATCCCTCATCCGAGGAAAAGCCCACGATGGTCGTCGTCCGGCCGTGGAAGTTCTGCTCGCAGACGATGATCTCGGCCCGGTCCTCGGCCACGCCCTTCACGGTGTAGCCCCACTTGCGGGCCGCCTTGATCGCGGTCTCCACGCCCTCGGCGCCGGTGTTCATCGGCAGCGCGCGCTCGAACCCCGTCATCTCGCACAGCTGCTGGAGGAACGGTCCCATGCGGTCGTTGTGGAAGGCGCGCGACGTGAGCGTCAGCTTCTCCGCCTGCGCGCGCAGCGCCTCGATGATGCGGGGATGGCGGTGTCCCTGGTTCACGGCGGAATAGGCGCTCAGCATGTCCAGATACCGGCGGCCCTCCACGTCCCACACCCACTCGCCCTCGCCGCGCTCGAGCACGACGGGAAGCGGGTGGTAGTTGTGCGCGCTCCACTGCTCGACCTGAGAGATGTAATCGCTGGTGTTCATCGCTTCCTCATTGGGCTGCATTATCGGGCTGCATTGGGCTGCCGGGCAGTGCCTCGGCCATGGGTTGATACGGGTTCGGGCCGGATTGAACCGGACCTGAGAGAGTAGACGAAAAGCCCACGCCCGACAAGGTGATCCGGGCGCGTGTCCGCGTCGGTCCCCGTCCCCGCCACCGGCTGCTACCTTGGGCGCATGAGCGACGTATCCGTCATTCCCGACTTTGCCGAATTCTCCCGCCTCGCCGAGCCCGGGCGGATGGTGCCCGTGGCCATCGAAATCCCGTTCGACCTCGACACGCCGGTCACGGCATTCTCGAAGCTCCGGCGCGGGCCGTTCTCCTTCCTTCTCGAGTCGGTGGAGGGCGGGGAACGCTGGGCGCGATTCAGCTTCGTCGGCTCCGAACCCCGGGAAGCGTGGCGACTCGACGGCTCGGAGATCCGGCTGTGGACGCCCGCGGAGGGCTGGGGCGAGCCCGAGACCACGAGCGATCCGTTCGGCGCCTTCGAGGCCTGGATCACGCGCTACGAACCGGTCGAAGTGCCCGGCCTGCCGCAGTTCCGGGGCGGCGCGGTCGGGTTCTTCGGCTACGACACGGTGCGCTGGCTCGAGCACCTGCCCGCGGCGCCGCCCGACGACCTCGGCGTGCCGGACGCCTGCTTCATGGCGACGGAGCGCATGCTCATCATCGACAACCTCTATTCGCGCGCCATCGCCGTGGCGGCCGTGCCGGTTGCGCGCGGCGACGACCCGGCCGAACTGTACGGAGACGCGGTCGACCGGCTCGCCGACTGGGTGCGCGGCCTGGAGCACCCGCACGGGCTGGGGCCGCTCGGCAACGGCGGGGTGGGCACGCCGGAGGTGGCCGGTAACCGCTCCCGCGACGACTACGAGGCGGCCGTCGAGCGGATCCGCGAGTACATCGTGGCGGGAGACGCGTACCAGGTCGTGGTCTCGCAGCGCGCCGGCGCACGTTTCGACGGCGATCCGCTCGAGCTTTACCGCGCGCTCCGCCGCAGCAACCCGTCGCCCTACCTCTTCTTCATAGAACTCGACGGCATGCGCCTCATCGGCTCGTCCCCGGAGACGCTGGTCCGGGTCGAGGACGGGATCGTGACCGTGCGCCCGATCGCCGGGACGCGGCCGCGCGGGGCCACGCCGCCCGAGGACGACCGGCACGCGCGCGATCTGCTCGCCGACGAGAAGGAGCGGGCGGAACACCTCATGCTCGTGGACCTCGGCCGCAACGATGTGAGCCGCGTCGCCCGGCCCGGCTCCGTCGAGGTTTCGCGCTTCATGGAGATCGAGCGCTACAGCCACGTCATGCACCTCGTGAGCGAGGTGGCGGGGTCGCTGACGGACGGAGACGACGCCATCGACGCCTTCAAGGCCTGCTTCCCCGCCGGCACGCTCACCGGCGCCCCGAAGGTGCGCGCGATGGAGATCCTGGACGAACTCGAACCGACCCGTCGGGGACCGTACGGCGGCGCGGCCGGCTACGTCGGCTACGGCGCAACGAGCCTCGACATGGCCATCGTCATCCGCACGCTGCTTTCCGTCGGCGACCGCGTGTACGCGCAGGCCGGAGCGGGAATCGTCTACGACTCCGAACCCGCGCGCGAGTGGGAAGAAACCCGCCACAAGGCCCGCGTCCTCCTCGAAGCGCTGACAAAAGTCTAGCTACGAGTCCGGCTACAGCCGGGCGAGGCGTGCTTCGCGGGCGACGATGGGGTCGATTTGGGCCGCGTATTCCTTGGCGTAGGCGAGGGCCTCCTCCAGCGCTTCCGTGCGCGTCCCGGCGAAGCGCTGGCCCACGGCGGCGCTCATCGCGTGGCCGGGGCCGGCGGCCGCCGCGACCTCCCAGACCTCGGGCCCGCCGCGCAGGGCCGCCCGCCGGCCCGCGCGGGTCTCCCGGAACTCGATCTGCGGGAATCTCTGCAGCGCGAGCCATTCCAGGAGGATGTTCCGGAGTCCCTCCGAGGGGGTCCATTGCTGTTCGAGGAAGACGCGTTCGAGCTTCGACTCGACTTCACGGGCGACGCGCGTGCAGAGAGGGCGGGGCAGGGGCATGTATACATGGTATACCCTCCTTCGGAGACATGCCAGCCCTGCCGGAACCCGTGATGCGGCGGCGAATCGCGATGTAACCCTTTTTCCGTTCGCGGCGTCTACGGGTGTAACCGTTCGGCCCCGGGTTCAGCCCTGGACAGGAGACAAGCGACCATGGCGACGATGAACGTTCACGCAGCCCTATCCCGCCTATCCCGGATCGGCGTCCTGCTCGCGCTGATCCTCGCGACTGCGGTCCCGACACCATCTCACGCCCAGTCCGAGGGCCGGTCCGAGACGGGCACCGTGCGGGGGACGGTGCGCGACGCGACAGCCAACGTCGGCGTCGCCGGAGCGCAGGTGTTCGTGGCGGGCACGGTCATCGGCGCGCTGACCGACGCGGAGGGCCGCTATTCTCTCTCGGGCGTGCCGGCGGGGGCGCAGGTCGTCACGGTTCGGCTGATCGGTTACCGGGAGGCCAGCAGGACGATCACCGTGACGGCGGGCGAGACGGTCGTGCTGGACTTCACCGTCGAGCAGACGACGACCAGACTGCAGGAGACCATCGTAACGGGCGTCGTCGACGAGACCCCTCGCGGCGAGCCGCCCGTTACCGTGCTGCGAGGCCCCGCGTCCATCAGCGTCTCGGCCAGGGCGGCGTCTCTGGCGTACGCCTTCCAGAACACGGAGTCGTACGCGCGGATCGAGGAGAACGGCTTCCGCCGCGTCGGCGAGTCGCCGCTCTCCACTTTTTCCATCGATGTGGACCGCGCTTCGTACGCCAACGTCCGCCGCTTCATCCAGGCGGGCGAGCGGCCGCCCGTCGACGCCGTCCGGGTCGAGGAGATGATCAACTACTTCCCGTACGAGTGGGATGGCGAGGCGGGGGACGACCCCTTCGAGGTCCTCACCGAGGTGTGGGATGCGCCGTGGAAGCCGGAGCACCGGCTCGTTCGGATCGGGCTCCGGGCGCCCTCCATCGACACGGAGGACCTGCCGCCGAGCAACCTGGTCTTCCTGCTCGACGTGTCAGGGTCGATGTCGTCGCCCGACAAGCTCCCGCTGCTGAAGAAGGCGTTCGCCCTGCTCACCGAGCAACTCCGGCCGCAGGACCGGGTCGCGATCGTCGTCTACGCCGGCGCGGCGGGCCTCGTGCTGCCCCCGACGCCGGGGAGCCGGCGCGCCCGCATCCTGTCGGCCGTGGAGCGCCTGGAGGCCGGCGGCAGCACGGCGGGCGGGGCCGGGATCGCGCTCGCCTACGACGTGGCGCGGAAGCACTTCGTCGAGGACGGCAACAACCGCGTCATCCTCGCGACCGACGGGGACTTCAACGTGGGCGCCTCGAGCGACGAGGCGATGGTGCGCCTCATCGAGAAGGAACGGGAGAGCGGGATCTTCCTCACGGTCCTCGGCTTCGGCACCGGGAACCTCAAGGACTCGAAGATGGAGGGGCTCGCGGACCGCGGGAACGGCAACTTCCACTACGTGGACGGCCTCCTCGAGGCCCGGAAGGTGCTCGTGGAGGAGATGGGAGGGACGCTGTTCACGGTCGCGAAGGACGTGAAGCTGCAGGTGGAGTTCAACCCGGCGGGCGCCGCGGCCTACCGGCTGATCGGGTACGAGAACCGGTTGCTCGCGGACGAGGATTTCAACGACGACACGAAGGACGCGGGCGAACTCGGGGCCGGCCACACGGTGACCGCGCTGTACGAGGTCGTGCCCGCGGGTCTCCCGGTCCCCCGCCGCGTGGATCCGCTGCGGTACCAGCCGTCCGCCGAGCCGCCGCCTCCCGTTGAGACGCCCCCGGCCGCGTTCGAGGACGAGCTGCTCTACGTGAAGGTCCGCTACAAGCACCCGGACGGCTCCGAGAGCAAGCTCCTCGCGCATGCGGTCGCGGACCGCTCCCGCGCGCCCTCGCGGAGCTTCCGCTTCGCCGCGGCCGTGGCGGGGTTCGGCATGCTGCTGCGAGGTTCGCCGCACGCCGGAGGGCTCTCGCCGGATGACGTCATCTCGCTGGCGGAGAGAGGACGGGGCGACGATCCGCGGGGTTATCGCGGCGAGTTCATCCGCCTCGTGGAGACCGTGCGCGACCTGGACCTGCTAGGAACGGCAGCGGAGGACGACGCCCGGCGCTAATTTGGCGCCCCTTGAAGCTCAATCGACGCATCTCCGGCCAGATCGAGCGGCCGGCGGACAAGCGACGCTACGTCCGCCGGCTGTTCGCCGGCGTGGCCGCCCGCTACGACCTCACCAACGACGTCATGTCGCTGGGTCTACACCGCCGCTGGAAGCGCCGGCTGCTCGCGCGGGCCGACCTGCGGCCGGGCCACCGCGTCCTCGACCTGGCGGCCGGCACGGGAGACCTCGCCCGGGGAGCGCTGGACCGGGCCGCGCGCGACGCATTCGAGATTCGGGTCGTCGCCGCGGATCTCACGCCGGAGATGATGCAGGCGGGGCGCGCGAGACCGGGCCCCGCCCTCGCCGGCTGGATCGGGGCCGATGCACTTCGCCTGCCCTTCCCCGACGGCGCGTTCGACCGCGTCGTGGTCGGCTACGGGCTGAGGAACTTCGCCGGTCTGGACGCCGCGCTGGCCGAGAGCTTCCGCTGCCTGCGCCCTGGCGGGCGGCTCATCTCGCTCGACTTCGGCCATCCGCGCGCCGCGGCGCTGCGCCGCCTCTACCTCGGGTATCTCGACGCCTCGACCCGCGTCGCGGGCTGGGCGCTACACCGCGATCCGGAGTCCTACGTGTACATCCCCGAGTCGCTGAGGAGGTTCCCGGACCAGCGGGAGATGGTCCGCAGGATGGAAGCGACCGGGTTCGTTGAGTGCGGCTACGAAGACCTGATGCTGGGCACGATGGCCCTCAACTACGGAGACCGCCGTTAGGGCTGGAGTCGGTCTTCCAGACGGTGAACTGGCGCTGGCCGGATTCGCTCTCCTCGAGGCGAACCTTCAGCGCATCGCCATCTGTCAGCCGCATATGGTCGCGCATCTCCAAGGGAATCGTGATACGACCACCGCTTCCTACGGTGATGTCGCGGTAGTACAGGACGCGGAAGATCGCCATCTAACCTCCCCATGGAGGGTTGGATTCGGCAGAACGAGGGGAATCCTCAATATATCGACGGGGCGGCTGCGTGGCGACGGGTGCCGGCAGTCGGTATGATCGGCCTCGTGAACACACCGGCCATACGCCTGCGCGGCGTCACCAAGCGCTTCGACCGGAAGACGGCGGTCCGCGATCTGGATCTTGAGATTCCGCGCGGCTCGATCTACGGGCTCATCGGCCCGAACGGCGCCGGAAAGACCACGACGCTTCGGATCATCCTCGACATCATCGGGCCCGACACCGGCTCCGTGGATGTCTTCGGTTCCCCCAACGTCGAAGCCATGCGGCAACGCATCGGGTACCTGCCGGAGGAGCGCGGCCTGTACCAGAAGATGACGGCCGCGGACCACCTCGCGTTCTTCGGCCAGCTGAAAGGCTTGAAGCGCAAGGAGGCGCTCGCGCGGGCGCGGGACGGGCTGGATGCGGTGGGTCTCGGCGACCGGGCGGACGACAAGGTGGAGACGTTCTCGAAGGGGATGGCCCAGAAGGCCCAGTTCCTCGGGGTCATCCTTCACCAGCCCGACCTGCTGGTGCTCGACGAGCCCTTCAGCGGCCTCGACCCGCTGAACGTCGAACTGTTCAAGGAACTCCTGCAGGAACGCCAGCGGGCCGGAGCCACGATCCTGCTCTCGACGCACCTCATCGAGGACGCCGAGCGCCTGTGCGAGCGCGTGTGCATGATCGCGGGGGCGACCAAGGTGCTCGATGGCCGGGTCCGCGACATCAAGGCCGCGGCGGGGCGGCGCGACATCGCGCTCTCCTTCGAGGGGAACCCCACGTTCCTCGATGCACCGGACCTCATCGAGGACATCTCCGCGCACGGCACCTACGTGGAGGTCCGCATGCTGGACGGGGCCGATCCCCAGGCGCTGCTGCGGCGGGCGGTGGACAGCGGCGCCCTGATCTCGCGCTTCGAACTCATCGAACCTTCGCTGCGCCAGATCTTCATCGAGAAGGCAACGGAGGCCGGACTCTCGCACGAGGACGAGAGCGAAGACGACGAGGCGGCCGCATGAACCCGTTCACGCCCAGGGTCGCGGCCGTGATTCGCCGGGAGTTCGTCCTGCGCGTGAAATCCAAGTGGTTCCTTCTCTCCACGCTGGGCCTCCCCGTGCTGATCGTCGGCCTCGGCGCCCTCTCCGCCTTCCTCGCCGTGAGATCGGCCACGGATACGGGCGAGGAGCGCCGGGTCATCGGGGTCGCCGATCCCGCCGGGCTCATTGGCGACCTCCTCGTCGAAGAATTCCTCGCGGACTCGCTGGACGCCGTGCGGGCCGGGGACATGGAGGAGCTTTCGATCGACGAGGCGCGGACGCGGCTCTCCGAATCCTCGTACGACCTGTTGCTGATGATCCCGAGGAGCGCGGGCCGTCGCTCCGCGGAGATGCCGGAGGCGGGGACGGAGGAAGCGACGGAGCAAGAGTCCGCGGGGGACGACGAGCGGACGACGCTGCTCGCGCGGGCCAGCGTGCCCTCGGTCATCGAGGGCTCGGTTCGGGGCGCCCTTCAGAGAGCATCGGTGCGGGCGCGCCTGCGCTCGGTGGGTGTGCAGAGCATCGACCCCGGCGCCCTGCTCCAGCGGACCTCGTTCAACGTCATCAACGTCACGGAGTCAGGGGAGGCGCGGTCCCAGGATCTCTACCGGATGCTGAGCCTGGGGATCGCGTTCTTCTTCTACTTCATCCTGCTCATCTACGGGCAGATGATCGTGCGGGCGATCCTCGAGGAGAAGCAGTCCGACATCGTCGAGATCATGGTCTCCTCCCTGCGCCCGTGGGAGCTGATGCTGGGCAAGATCGTGGGCGTCGGGGCGGTGGGGATCGCGCAGATGGCCGTGTGGGCCCTGGTGTTCGCGCTCGCGGCCGTGTACGGCCTCACCGCCGGGGCATCCACGCTGGCGGAGGCGGGGATCGACCTCGCGAGCATCCCGGTGCCGTGGGGCACGCTCGTGCTGATGTTCTTCTTCCTCATCCTCGGCTATCTGCTCTACGCGGGCATGTTCGCCGGGGCCGGGGCGACGATCAGCAACGAGCACGACGCCCAGCAGGTCATGCTCCCGATCACCATGCTGATCATCCTCCCCTTCATCGCGACGCAGGGCGTGATCCAGAGCCCGAACGCCGGCTGGGGCGTCATCCTCTCCCTCGTGCCGTTCTTCAGTCCGCTGGTGATGCCGGCGCGCCTGTTCGCCACATCGGTGCCGGTGTGGCAGTGGCTCGTGTCGCTGGTTCTGCTCGGAGTCTTCGTCCTCGGGGCGGCGTGGGTCGCGGGCCGCATCTTCCGGGTCGGGATTCTGATGAAGGGCCAGCGCGCCAACCTGCCGCAGGTGCTGCGGTGGATACGCCACGGCTAGCACTCCGCCTCCTCTTTGTCCTCTTTGTCCTCGGCGGCGGGGTCGGCGCCGGGGCGTGCGGGACCGCCGCGGACACGTTCGTACTCGGCGCCACGACGTCCACCTACGACTCCGGCCTGCTCGAACACCTGATCGCCCGCTTCAACGAAGACCATCCCGGGCTCCGGGTGCGCACGGTCATCGCCGGGAGCGGTGAAGCGCTGGCGCTCGGCCGCACGGGTGACGTGGACCTCCTGCTCGTGCACGCGCCCGAAGCCGAAGCTCGCTTCGTCGAGGCGGGTCACGCGCCAGAGCGAAATCCCGTCCTCGTCAACGGCTACGTGATCGCCGGTCCGCCCTCGGATCCGGCGGGAATTCGCGGGGCCGCGTCCCCCTCCGATGCGTTCGCGACCCTTGCGCGGGGGACGCACGGTTTCGTCTCGCGCGGCGACAGCTCGGGCACGCACTACCGGGAGATCGCCCTCTGGCGCGAGGCGGGCGAGGCGGGGGAGGCGGGCGCGGCCGCCGGGGGCGCATGGTACGTGGAATCCGGGCAGGGACAGGCCACGACGCTGCACGTGGCCAGCGAACGCGGCGCCTATGTCCTCACGGACGGTGCGACGTTCGCGCTGCTGTCGGAGGTGCTCGAGCTGGACGCACTCGTCGAGGGTCATCCGTCGCTGCGCAACATCTACTCGCTGCTGGCGCCGCGCGCCGCGCTACGGCCGGAACGCGCCGCGGTGTTCGCGGACTGGCTGCGCTCCGGAAACGGGCGCCGCGCCATCGGAGAATTCCGGGTGCGCGGCGGCGCCGAGGCCCTCTTCGCGCCGTGGCCGCGCGACGATGCGGAGCACTAGATTCGGCTCGTGGATCCGCTGCTCGAGGCTCTCCGGCTCATTACTTCGGGTGACCTGTACGTCTGGAACGTCATCCTCCGCTCTCTGCAGATCAGCGGATCGGCGCTCCTCCTGGCCATGGTCATCGGACTCCCCATCGGGATCGCGGTCGGGCTGACGCGGTTCCGGCTTCGCCTGCCGCTGGTCGCGGTGATCAACGCCGGTCTCGCCTTCCCTCCCGTCGTGGTCGGCCTCGGGGTCTTCCTCGTCCTGTCGCGGGCGGGCCCGCTCGGCGACCTGCAAATGCTCTACACGCCGGCGGCCATGATCGGCGCGCAGGCGATCCTCGCGGGTCCGTACATCGCCGCGGTGAGCCTCGCCGCGGTGGAGAACATCCCCCCGGACATCGCGCTTCAGGCGCGGGCGCTCGGCGCGAGCCGGCGGCAGGCGATCGTCCTCCAGTTGAGGGAGGTGCGGACGTCGCTCGTGGCGGCGGTGGCGGCGGGGTTCGGGGCGATCATCAGCGAGGTGGGCGCGGTGATGATGGTGGGGGGCAACATCCTCGGAGAAACGCGGGTGATGACGACCGCGATCGTGCTGGAGACGCGGCGCGGCAACTTCGACGTCGCGATCGCCATGGGGATCGTGCTCATGCTCATCGCACTCTGCGTGAACGCGGTGCTCCTCCTGCTCGGCCGGCGCACGATGCGCGGCCGGCACGCAGCGTGAACGCCGCCACCGGACCCCTGCTCGGCGGCATCGGCCTGCGCCGCGTCTACGGCGGCAGGACGGCCGTCGAGGTGGACCGCATCGAACTGCGGGAGGGCGAGATGCTCGCCGTGTTCGGGCCGAACGGAGCCGGCAAATCCACGTTGCTGCGCCTGCTCGCCATGCTGGAGAAACCTGATGCCGGAGAGGTCGCCTTCCGCGGCGGGGCGGGGCGGCCGGCGGAGCGAGCGCTGAGGGCCGCGTCCGCCGTCGTGTTCCAACGCCCTCACTTCTGGAGCGATTCGGTCGAGTACAACGTCGGGCTCGGCCTGTCCCTGCGCGGCGTGCCCCGCGCCGAGTCCCGCGCCCGTTCGCGCGCCGTGTGCGAGCAACTCGCGATCTCGCACCTGCTGGGGGCGCCGATATCGCGGTTGTCCGGAGGAGAGGCGCAGCGCGTGGCGCTCGCGCGGGCGCTGGTCCTCGACCCCGACATCCTCTTCCTCGACGAGCCGACGGCGAATCTCGACACCGATTCGCGGCTCGACCTCCGCCACGACCTGGAGCGTGTGGCCCGGGAGCGGGCGACGAGCGTCTTTCTCATCACGCACGACCGGGGCGAGGCCTTCCACCTCGCGGACCGGGTCGCCGTGATCCGCGACGGGAAGCTGGTCCAGACGGGTACGCCGAAGGAGATCTACGAGAATCCCGCCGACGTCTACACGGCGCGCGTCACGGGAGCGGAGTTCACGATCTCCGGCGTCGTGACGCGGGCGCAGGAGCGCATGGTGACCGTCGACATCGGCGGCGTCTCGCTCGTGGCCCTGGGCGAGGCGGCGGCGGGAACGCCCGTGAAGATCGCCTACCGGCCGGAAGACCTCGTCCTCGGACCGCCGGACGTCCCCCCGGCGGACCTCAGCACGCGCAACCTGTTCGTGGCGACCGTGGAGGAACGGCGCGACATGGGCGGGCTCGTGCGGCTGCGGCTTCGCGGTCCCGTCGAACTCGTGGCCCTCGTCACGCTCGACGCCGCGGACGAACTCGGCGTCGACCCCGGAGTGCGCGTCGCGGTGCGCGCGAAGGCCACGGCGCTGCATGCGTTCGCCGCGGCCCCGTCCTAGCAGCTGGCAGCCCGTCCTAGCGCGAACGCCGCCGTATCCCCGGGCCCGTCCAGATGACGATGGCCCCGCAGCGCCCGACGGCCCCGCCGAACTCGGCCGGCAACTCGCTCGCGCCCCGATAGACCTCGATCCCGGCGATCTCGGCCGGCGTGACGAAGTTGTCGATCGATTCGCCGCCCCCGCCGTCGCGGATCACGCGCACGCCGTCCAGGTAGACGTTCGCGTTCCGGCACCCGTACTCGGCGCGCCTGCTCAGGCTGGGCGCGCCCCGCGTCATGCGGATGGTGCAGTTGTTGTTCGCGCCTCCGGTGCACTCGGTGCGCACGCCCGGAATCCGTCCCAGGTAGTGCGTGACCCGGATCGCGCCGGCGTCCTCGATGTCGTCCCGGGTCAGGAACACGCCGGCGCCGATCGCCTCGCCCAGTTCGCGCCGGTCGTAGAATCCCTGCAACTCCAGCCGCTTCTCCCGCACCGCGGTGACGACGATCGGCGCGAGTTCGATCGGGTCCGCGCTGAGTTCGAAATCCACCTGCACGGTCCGGTCGCTCGGGAGGTCCACCAACTGGTCGAGGGGATCGAAGGTGATGTGGTCCACCGTCACGCGGTACATCCCCGGGCTGAGGTCGGTGAACATGAAGCGGCCGCTGCCATCGGTCATTCGCTGCCGGTCCTCCGCCAGCAGCGTATCCGAGAGGATGACGTTCGCCGCTTCGACCGGACGGCCGGAACTACGGTCGAGCACCTGGCCCAGGATTCGGCCCGGCACCGTGAGCAGGCTGGCGAGCGCACCCGCCTCCACGCCCACGAGGATGTCCCACCCGGCGGGGGGGCCCGGTTCGATGCTCACCCGCATCGGCTCCGTGCGGAAGGACGGGAACCTTGCGCTCACCGTGAGATCTTCCCGGGGAGGAAGGCCGCAGAGGACGTAGACCCCCTCGCTGTCCGCCTCCACCGAGACGGTGTGCTCCTGTCCCTCGTCTTCGGTCCAGGTCGCGGAGACAGTAGCCCCCGGGATGAGGATGCCCTGCAGTGTATCGCGGACGATGCCGGCGAGACCGGTGAGGGCGCGATCCATCTCCGCCGGACACGTCACGAAGTTCCGGGGTGGCGTGGGGGACGGGCTCTGCGCGGCCAGGCGGGAGCCGGATCCGGCCGACGTCAGGGCGGCGGCCGCCGCCAGCGCACAGGATGCGGCCCGGTGAACGGTCCTTTTCCGAGCCGGCACCTCCGAACGATCCTCTCTATGTGTTCGTCGATGTGTTCGCATCCCGCGGTCTCCGCCACGACGTCGCCAGGCCACGCGGGGAAGGTAACGCAAGCGCGTATCGCACACACGACGCGCGACGCTATTGCGGGACACTCCCGGACGCTGTCACACTTTCGAGGGTTCTTCGGCCGCGGAGTCTCGTCTTGCAAAACGTGGGAAACCGGCAAGCGCGCCGTGCAGTCGGCGTCATCTGCATCCTCTCCGGATTGTCCGGCTGCCTGAATCTGGGGGTCGGCGTCTCCCCAACCGTGGGGAACATGCTCACGTCGGTGGTCAGCGAGGGATCCGCCCTGCCCGAGTTCGCGCGCGCCGCCGGGGGGCCCGGGTCCATGCGCGTCTCGGGCCAGATCGTGGGCCGGCTGCGGTGCGATTACCTGTCCCCCGATCTGCGGGAGGTCGACGGAGGACTGGAACTGGTCGTCACCATCGTGTCGGGCCGGCAGGGCTGCAACAGTCTGACGCCTTCAACCCTCTCGTACGTGGCGAACATCTACAACGTGGAGCCCGGGTCCTGGTCGATTCTCGTGGAGCACCGCTACGAAGGCGTGGACGGAAACCCCGGCGAGCGGCTCTACGACGTCGTCACCGTGAACTAGCGCCGGGTCGCTCCCGGAGGGTCGCTACAGAGGCGTGGACCGGGTATGGAGTCCGAGCAGGTCCGCGTCGCTCATGCCGGCGAGGGCGCGCGTCGCCTCGGCCACGCTGCGGCTCTCGTGCGACAGCCAGCGCGGCGGCTCGAAGGGGTTCTCCAGGCACACGAAGTAGATGCGGGCTGCCTGCGGCGTATTCGGCTGCCCACCCGAGACGTAGGCTTCCCAGCGAACCATCCCTCCGTCGAGGAAGGTGCGGGAGAGCGCCTTCTTCGGATCCACCTTCGCGCCGCTCATACCTTCACCGAGCGCGCGAGCAGTTCGCGGAGTCCCGCCTCATCCACCTCGGCCACGGCCTCCTTCGGCACCTTGGAGACGCCCGGCGGCGCCTGGTTGTAGCGCTGGGGAATGGTGATGTCGTCCTGGTTGCGGAACATCACGAGCAGCCGGGGCGACTGCTGCGTGGTGCCCGAGAAGATCGAGAACTCGGCTTCCCAGGTGGCCCCCGACTCGCTCTGGAACCGGGTTCGGGCGCTGTCGGCGGCCCCATCCATCCGGAAGATCAGTTTCTTCAGAAGTGACATGCGCGCCACACTAGGCGAGTCGGGCTCGACCCGCCAGCCTGAAGGCTTCCAATGCGGGCGTGAAGCTGCGACCTTGCATTGGATTCGATGCCCGGCGGGGGGTTTCGGCCGCCCGCAGGCCACGCAAGGAGAACGTCATGGCGCCACGCCTTCACTCCGCGACGACCGTCTTCCTTCTCACGGCCCTCGTCACGGTCCTCGTCCTTCCGTCCGCCGCGGCGGGGCAGGACGCGGACGCCATCGACGCGTTCTCGCGGCAGATCGCGGCAGACGTCGAGGCGGACGGCATCGGCGGGATCACGGCGGCGGTGTTCAAGGGAGACCAGGTGCTGTGGGCGCAGGGGTTCGGCTGGGCCGACCCGCCGAACCGCGTGCCCGCGGGGGTGCGGACGATCTACCGGACCGGATCGATCTCGAAGTCGATCACCGCGATCCTGATGGCCGACCTGGTAGAAGAGGCGACGGTCGGGCTCGATGACGCCGTCGTGGACCACCTGCCCGAGGCCGCCGGCTTCGCGGACCCGCCGACCGGCATGGAGCCGATCACGTTGCGGCAGCTGGCCAGCCACACCGCCGGCCTCATCCGGGAGCCCGAACTCCTCGGCGCCGCGGCGGGGCCGATCGAGGACTGGGGATACAAGATCCTCGCCTCGATCCCCCACACCCGGTTCTACACGATGCCCGGCACACAGTACCAGTACTCCAACATCGGGTACGGGGTGCTCGGGTACGCCCTGCAGCGGGCCGCCGGGACGTCCTTCATGGACTTGGTCGAGGACCGCCTGTTCGAGCCGCTGGGGATGCGCTCCTCGACCTTCATCGTCGGCCCCGAGCTGTGGCGGCGGGTCGCGGTGGGCTTCGCGAACGGAGGCGACGGCGCCGTGAACGCCGACTTTCCCGCGCTCGAGCACGAGGGGCGCGGCTACAAGGTGCCGAACGGGGGCGTCTACGCGACCGTCGGGGATCTCGCAACGTTCGCGGCCGCGGTCATGGGCATGACCGAACACGAACTCCTGGAGCCGGCGACGCGGCGGGAGGTCATGGCGGTCCAGACGCCCGAGGATCCGGACTCGGGGTACGGACTCGGGTTCTCGATCCGCCCGGTCGCGCTCGAGGGCGGCGGCACCGTGCGGTTCGTCGGCCACGGCGGTTCCGTGGCCGGGTACAACATGTACCTCGTGTTCGAACCCGAGAGCGGCTATGGCGTGGCGCTCGGCCGCAACTACAACAGCGGCGCCACCAGCCTGGGCGAGGCCGGAAACGGGCTCCTCAAGGCGCTGCTCGAGGCCGGCGGATGAACCGTAGCGGGCCACTCCTCCGTGGTGCCGGGCCGCGCCTCGCGCTGGCGGCGGTCGCGCTCGCGCCCTCCCCGGCCGCGGGGCAGGAGGAGGAAGAGGAACGGGTCCTCCGCATCTGCCGGCAACTCGGGCAGGCGGAACTCGAGGTCGGCATCGAGGGCACGATCCGGGACGATGAGAGCCAGGTCCCTCTGCCGGGGGCGACGGTCCTGATCCGCTACGAGGCCGAACGGGGGCTGCCGACGCCGGAGGACGTGCGGGTCGAAGCGGACGAGCGAGGGCGATACCAGGCCTGCGGCCTCGAAGCGTTCCGGGAGATCCGGGTGCGCCCGAACTATCGGTCCCGGCGCGGGAAGGAGCGCAAGGTCGACCTCGACCGGTCGCAGTTCGTCGACCTCGAGGTGGACATGGGGGACGCGGCGTTCGTTGTCCTCTCCGTGGTGGATGCCGCAGACGGGCGACCGGTGGCCGGCGCGCGGATCGACTTCTCCCCGCTACCGGTCTCCGGGGTCACGGATACGCTCGGACGCGTGGCGTTCCGCTCCATGCCGCCGCTCACCTACGGCCTGCGCGTCGCGCATATCGGCTACGCGCCCCTCGAGACCGAGATCAACATCCTCACGGACCAGCGCGCCGAATTCCGCGTCGAACTCAACACGCAGGCGATCGCGCTCGCGCCGATCGAGGTGAGGGTGACCGGCCGCGACCCGTTCCTGCTCACGTCCGGGTTCTACGAACGCCGCCAGTCCATCGACGAAGGCTACTTCGCGACCCATCCGGAAATCGACCAGTTCATCCATCTGGGGCAGGTGTTCCAGTTCAAGCGGGAACTCTCCATCCGATACCGCCGGAACCAGCTCATCCTCCTCAACGGTCGGCCGGCCAGCCGCCTGGGATTCACTCGGAGAAACCTGGGCGAACTGAAGTTCGACACCGTTCGGGGCATCGAAGCGTACAGGTGCAGCGAGGCGCCCCCGGAGATCATGAACCAGGTGCCGAACACCATGCTCCTCACCGACTGCAACCTGGTCGCGATCTGGACGTACTGACGCCCCGAGACCGCTTTCCTCCCGACAGGACGATTCCTTGAGCGACACCGGCCGGCCCGAAGGGGAAGCTGCGGCTCCCGGCCGCTCCCGAGTGTGGGATACGGCGCGGGCGCTGCTGTGGGGCACGCAGGAGGACTTCACATCGGGGAGTCTGAACCGCGGCGTGCTCCTGCTCGCCATCCCCATGGTGCTCGAGATGGCGGGGGAGTCGCTCTTTTTCCTCGTGGACATGGCGGTCGTCAGCCGGCTCGGCGCCGACGCGCTCGCCGCGATCGCGCTCACCGAAGCGATGCTGGCGGTCATCTACTCGGTCGCGATGGGACTCGCGATGTCCACTACGGCGATGGTCGCGCGCCGGACGGGCGAGAAGGACGGGCGGGGGGCGGCGACGGCCGCCGTGCAGGCGATCGTGCTGAGCGTCGGCATCGCCGCGGTCCTCGGACTCGCAGGCGCGATTCTGGCCCCGTGGCTGCTTCGGGTCATGGGCGGCTCACCCGAAGTCGTCGCCCAAGGCACCACCTACGCCCGCATCCAGCTGGGCGGGATGGTCGTCATCATCCTTCTCTTCGTGAACAACGCGATCTACCGGGGGGCGGGCGACCCGTCGATGGCGATGCGTTCCGTGTGGCTGGCCAACGGGATCAACATCGTGCTCGATCCCGTGCTCGTGTTCGGCCTCTGGATCTTCCCGGAACTCGGACTCCCGGGGGCCGCAGTGGCCACGACGACCGGGCGCGGGATCGGGGCCCTGTACCAGTTGTGGCACCTGTCGCGCGGCGAGCGCGTCCGGGTGCGGCGGGACGACCTCCGGGTCCACTGGCCCGTGATCCAGCGGCTCGCGGAGGTGTCGGTCGGCGGCGTGGGACAGATGCTCGTGACCCAGGTCAGCTACATCGCCTCGATCCGGATATTGTCCGAGTTCGGGACGATCGCCCTCGCGGGCTACACCATGGCGATCCGCGTGGTCATCTTCATCATCCTCCCCGCCTGGGGCCTCGCGAACGCCGCCGCCACGCTCGTGGGCCAGAACCTCGGTGCCGAGAGGCCCGACCGCGCCGAGCGGGCCGTCTACCTCACCGGCTTGTGGAACATGCTGTTCATGGCCGTGGTGACGGTGGTCTTCGTGGCGTTCCCGGGGCCGATCCTGGCGCCGTTCGCCCCGGACCCGGAGACGCTCGACGTGGGCGTGCGCGCGCTCCGGATCATCAGCTACGGCTACATCTTCTATGCCTGGGGCATGGTGACGATGCAGGCCTTCAACGGCGCGGGCGACACGGCGACGCCGACCTGGATCAACATCTGGGTGTTCTGGTTCTTCCAGCTTCCCGTCGCGGCGCTGCTCGCGTTCCGCGTCGGGTGGGGCGAGACGGGCGTGTTCTGGTCGTTCGCGGTCGCCTACTCGCTGTCGGCCGTCGTCGGCCTCTGGATCTTCCGCCGCGGCCACTGGAAGCAGAAGGTGGTGTAGCTTCGCTGGTCGCGGCCCGTCAGGCGGAGCAGCGCGTCCGGCTTGCCGCTCCCTTCGACCGGAGGCCGATCACGACGCTTGCCTGCTGCCCCTCGGCGAGTTCCACTTCTCGCACTCTGAGGTCGAAGCCCCCGCAGAGGGCGGTGATCCTGTAGGTGCCGGGCGACAACCCCTCCAGCGAGAATCGGCCGGCTCGATCGGTCGTGGCGCGGACATCCGTGCCGGCCACCGTCACGCTGGCGGCCTCGAGCGGATGTTCGGTGCGCTCGTTCACCACGACGCCCGTGATCGCCCCGGGCGAGGTCACGGTCACGGCGAGCCCTGCCTCGACGCCCGCCTCGGCGACGACCGTCGAGGGCTCCCCACGGTGAGGACCGTAGGCGGCCGTCAATTCCAGGGTCTCGTCGGCCGGGACTTCGCACAGCCGGTACCGTCCGAGCGAGTCCGTGCGGACCACCGTTTCCACGCGTTCGAGGCCGGTCGGATCCCCGGGATTTGCGTAAGACGCGAACACATGCGCGGCGGGTAGCCGGACCCGGGTCACTTCATCTTCCACCAAGCCGTTCACCGCCACGTTGCCGGGTCGGCCGGCCGGCTCGCACAGCTCGACCTCGATCCGCGGTATCTCAGGCGTATCCGCCGTCCAGTTGGACCACAGGATGATCGCGCCGCAGGTCATGGTGAGGTCGTCCCAGGCGAAGAACGGAACCTTTGAGCCAGGCTGATACACCTCCGCGGCGCCGACATCGGTGACCGAGAGTTCTTCCAGCAGCGTCGGGGGCGGTCCCACCGGAGAACGGAAAGTCCCCGCCGGATTCAACGAGTACGACCGGCTCGTTCCCGAGCCGTCCGCCAGTCCGACCCGCCTCCGGTCGAGGTACACCGGTATCCTGTCGCACCGCGGTAGAGGGGCGCGCAGCTGGAGTGTGGACATGAAGTCGGCGAGACGCACGAAGCCTCGCGTGTTGGCTTCGATCCACTGCGGCTCGAGGAATACGCCCCACCCTTCCTCCATTCGGTCGTAGAAGCCGGACTCTACGAGGCGGGGTGGGCGGCCTTCCACGCCAACTTCCAGCGGCTCCAGCGGGATCGCCTGCGGGGTCAGGCGTACGTCCAGTCGCGGGGGCGCCTGCGCGCCGATCTCGAGCGGCGTGCTGAGCAGTTCGTACCCGAAGCGCCGCACGGCGAGCGTGTAGGTGCCCGGCGCAACTTCGGCGAACGCGAAGGTGCCATCCGGTCCGGTGATGGTTTCGCGGGCGGAACCGGACGCGTCGGCCAGCCGGACCGTCGCGCCATCGATCGGCTCGCCCGTCCCGTCGTCAACGACGGTGCCCTGGATCCGGACCGCCTCCTGGGCGCTCACGGCATCGGACGAGATCGCGTTCCCCGCCGCAAGGACGATGGCCAGAGCCAGCACCGGCGCCCTGTTCGTCATCCGCGGCGGCTCCCTCGGATTAGATGGAGCATGTTCCGCGTCTCGCGAGATCCGTCGCGCGTAGGCGGATGACCACGGCGATATTCCCTCCCTCGGCCAGTTCCACCTCTTGCGGGGCGCCCGTATAGCCGGCGCACACGGCCCGTACCCTGTAGGACCCCGGCGGAAGGTCCTCGAGGGAGAATCGTCCCGCGGCGTTCGTCACCGTACGGAAGTCCGTATCGACGAGCACGATCCGCGCGCCCTCGATCAGCGCCGAGGTCGCCTCGTTGAGGACCATGCCGGTGATCGTAGCCGGAGACGTTACCGGCACCGTCAGCTTCAGCGCGTCGCCGCCCGCCGCCGCAAGCGCAACCAACGGCCCGCCCGCGTGCGGGCCGTACTCTGGAGTCAGATGGATGACGGCGCCCTCCGGCAGGTCGCACACGCGATACCGTCCGAGCGAGTCCGTGCGGACGACCGTTTCCACCCGCTCGAGGCCGCCGGGATCGTCGGGATTAGCGTGCGACGCGGACACATGCGCGGCGGGCAACCTGACTTCGGTCACTTCGTCCTCCACGAAGCCATCGAGCGCGACCTCGCCGGGGCGGCCACGCGACTCGCACAACTTCACCTCGATCTTCGGGATCTCCGGCAGGCGCGCCGTCCAGTCGGACCACAGGATGACCGCGCCGCAAACCGCGGTCGTAAAGGTCCAGGCGAACATCGGAATCTTCGTTCCCGGCTGGTAGACCTCGGCCGCGCCGAGATCGGACACCGACATCTCTTCGAGCAGCGGGGGAAGACGATCCAACGCGACAGTGAAGATCCCTCCCGGATACGAATCGTCCGTCCCCCATCCGGGGGTCGTGCCGACCGGCCTCCGGTCGAGATAAACCGGGACCTTCTCGCACCGGGACAGGGGCGCGCGGTTCTGGAGGACCCACAGGTAGTCCCGCAGTCGTACGAAGCCGACCTTGCTGGCCTCGATCCATTCGGGCTCGAAGAACGTCCCCCAGCCTTCTTCCATTCGATCGTAGAAGCCGGACTCCACGAGGTCGGGCGGGCGGCCTTCGACGCCGACTTCCAGCGGCTCCAGCGGGATCGCCTGCGGGGTGAGGCGTACGTCCAACCGCGGGGGGGCCTGCGCGCCGATTTCCAGCGGCGTACTGAGCAGTTCGTACCCGAAGCGCCGCACGGCGAGGGTGTAGGTGCCCGGCGCAACCTGGGCGAAGGCGAAGGCGCCGTCCGGCCCCGTGATGGTTTCGCGCGCCGAACCCGCTGCGTCGGCCAACCGAACGGTCGCGCCCTCGAGCGGCTCGCCCGTCCCGTCGTCAACGACGGTCCCGGCGACCTCCACCGCCTCCTGAGCCGCCATGCCGGCGGGATTCAGGCCCGGGATCGCTGCCAGCGCGACGGCGAACAGGAAGGCACGGGTTTGTGTCATGTGAACGTCCGCGAGGTTGAATGGTCCGGGACCCGGACCGGGAGAATAGACCATGCCACCGCCCGTGAGTAGACGGGGCAACCCGCGTTCGCGTCACTTTCGAGGATTCGACCGGGCGCTGGCGCTCCACACCGTGGCCGGCGGCCCCGAAATCCTGGCCACGGAGGAGGGCTCACACGTTCCCGCGGGAACGTCCCGGCGTCTCGCCTGCGACGCGGCAACCGTGGAGGTGAAGCGCGGCCCGGACGGCACCGTGACAGCAGGCCGTTGGCGGCGTGAGGGTTACCAACGGCCTTGCGATCTACAGCTAGATCACCTGGAAGGTCACCCACTGGGAGACCCAGACGGCGGTCGGTTCACCCTGGTTCCTTGCGGGGCGGAACCGCATCTGCGCGGCGACTTCCATGGCGGCGCGGTCCAGCGCGTCGTTGTCGCTGCTCGTCTTGATCTCCTGGTTGGCCACGGCGCCGGACAGGTCGACGTACAGCCACATTTCGACCCGGCCGCCGATACCCGCCTCCTTCAGGGCTCTCGGATAAGCCCGCTCGAGCACCTGCTGGATCTCGCTTCCGTTCTGAAGAACCGGCGGCGTGTCGTACGCGACGAACGTGGGCCGGTCCGCCTGCGCGGCTCTCTCGGCAAGGCGGACCAGCGGGTTCTCCTCGATATCGCGACTCCGGACAGCATCTGCCGCGGGCGCGGGCGCGTCCATCGGCGCCTCGGGCTGCGGGACGCCCAGGACGAGGATGATGGCGAGCGCGGCCACGCCCGATGCTCCCAGGGTTCTCGGAATGCGGAGCCGGGCCAGCGGTTCGGTCATGCGGCGCAGCCGCTGCTCCACGGCCGGCTTGCGTTCGGCGAAGGCGGCCGCGGCCAGCAGGGGCGCGGAGACACGGCCGCCCACCGTGATGAGGGCATCCGCGTAGTCGCGCGGAGACTCGCCCCGCTCCAGCACGCGACGGTCGCAGTCGAACTCGATCGCCAGGCGCAGCCGGGAAACCTGCCACCACAGGAAGAGGTTCCACGGCATCAGCACGAGAGCCGCGACCGCGACGGCGAACAGGCGGTGGTCGCCGGCGCGCTGGTGTTCGCGCTCGTGCAGGAAGACCAGTCGCAGCAGCCTGTCCTCGAGTTCGGGAATCCACCGCGGCATCACGACGACGGGGCGCCGGATTCCGACCACGGCGGGGCCCCGGTCGTCCGCGATCATGACCGGCGATCCGAGGACCCGACCCGGCGTCCACGTCCGCATCTCCGACCGCAGGCGCCGGTACGCCCGCCCGAGGTGGAAGAGCATCCCCGCCACGAGCAGTATCCAGACCCCACCCGCGAGCACGCCCAGCGCGCCGGCGTCGAACCACGCCGCAGATCCCGCCGCCTCGGGCGCGGCGGGAGCGGAGCTCACGACGACGGCCTCACTCAGCCTCACGAGAGGGGCCCACGGCGCCGCTCCGAAGCCCGGGAAGAGGCCGGGAGCGAGAAAGGCCGCGAACGGGAGCGTCACGGAGCCGACGACGGTCGCGAACCAGCCCCAGCGCACCGGCTTCCGGAAGTGACCCAGCGCCCGCTCGCTCGCGAAGGCGGCGAGGGCGAGGAGCCCCGAAATCAGCAGGCAGTATCCGATCCAGACGATGACCATGTCCCTACTCCTTCGAGCCGCTGTCCTGCGAGCCGCTGTCGTGCGCGCCCGCTTTCGTCGTGATTTCGATCACGCCGTGTCCGGCCCGTTCTCCGTACGCCTGCCGGGCACGCGTACCTTTCACGATTGTGACATGATCGATGTCGAGTCGGCCGAGTTCCGATAGCCCCGCGGCGTCGGAAATCACCCCATCGATGACGATCAGGGGATCGGGCATGTTCTCCGGCCGGGGCACGATCCGGACCTCCGGCAGGCCATCCCGGTCGGAGTCGTCGAGAACTCCAAAGCGAACGATGTCTTCGATCTCGAGGCCTCGTTCGGCCGTGAGCTCGCTCGCGGGACGAGGCGTCACCTCGCTCACCGCAAACGCTTGCCCCTCCTCGACCGTGCCCCCGGTGTCCATGGCGCGGGCGGCTCCGAGCAGGAGATCGGCGGCCTCGTCGACCTTGTCCTCCGGGGCGTCGCTCGAGGCATCGCTGTCGGCGGCGCCGTCCTTGGTCGTGATTTCGATCACGCCGTTCGCGGCCCGCTCGCCGTACAGCTCGACGGCCTTCGGTCCCTTGATGATCTCGACATGGTCGATATCGAGGGACTGCAGGTCCTCCAGGCTCCTGCCCTCGGACTGAATCACGCCGTCGACGATGACGAGGGGTGCGCCCTCATCGGCTACGGAAACCCGGCGGGCGGGGGGTGCGTCCGCGCCGCCAGCAACCTGGAAGGTGATGAACTGGGAGACCCAGACGTCGGTCGGCTGGTCGCGGTTCATCGCGGGCTCGAAGCGCATCGCTCCGGCGACGTCGGCGGCGGCGGCGTCCAGCGCGTCGCTGCCGCTGCTCGTCTTCAGTTCCGTGTTCCGCACCATGCCGGAGGTGTCGATGTACAGCCAGATTTCGACTCGGCCGCCGATGCCCGATTCCTTGAGATCCTGCGGGTAGGCCTGCACCAGCGCGTCTCCCACTTCGCCGCCGTTCTGAAGAACCGGCGGCCTGTCGTACGCGATGAAGGACGGCCGGTCGCCGCGCCCCACGGCCTCCTCGCTTGGCAACAGCGGGGGCACCCATTCACTGGCTTCGGAGGGTGGCGTCACCGTCGCGGCGGGCGGCTCCGGCGCGTTCATGCCGCTCTCGGGCCCGGGGCAGCCCAGCGCGAAGAGGACGGCGACCATGGCCAGCCCCGAGGCGCCCAGCGTTCGGAGCAGACGCATGTTGGCGGGCGGCTCGGTCATGCGGCGCAGGCGCCGTTCGACGGCCGGCTTCCGTTCGGCGAAGGCGGCCGCGGCGAGCAGCGACCCGGAGACGCGGCTGCCCACCGTGATGAGGGCGTCCGCGTAGTCGCGCCGCGATTCCCCCCGCCCGAGCACGCGACGGTCGCAGTCGAACTCGATCGCGAGCCGCAGCCGGGACACCTGCCACCACACGACGGGGTTCCAGGGCATCAGGACGAGCGCGGTGACCGCGGCCGCGAAAAGCCGATGGTCGCCGGCGCGCTGATGCTCCCGCTCGTGGAGGAAGACGAGGCGGAGCAGCCGGTCGTCGAGTTCGGGGATCCACTTCGGCATCACGACAACCGAGCGCCGGATCCCGACGACGGCGGGCCCCCGCTCGTCGGAGATCATGACCGGCGATCCCGCGATGCGGCCCGGCCGCCACGTCCGCATCTCCGACCGCAGCCGGCCGTAGATCCGCCCGAGATAGCCGACCATGGCGATGGCCAGGAGCAACCAGCCCCACGCCAGCACCGTGCCGACCGCCGCCGCATCGAAACCTCCACCGGCCGCCGCGGCCGTTGCAGGCAGCTCCGCAGCCGTGGTTGCGACCGGCAGACCGCCCAGCCCGGCCGCCGAAGCGCCGGGCGACACCCCGAAACCGGGCAGGAGTCCGGGCGCGAAGAAGGCGACCACGGGCACCGTCACGGATCCGGCGATCGCCCCGAACCACGCCCAGCGCACGGGCTTCCGAAAGTGGCCGAGCGCCCGCTCCGAGGTGAAGGCCGCCAGGGCGAGGAGTCCCGAAATCAACAGGCAGTATCCGATCCAGGCGATGACCATGTCCCTACTCCTTCGAGCTGAGGCGTTCGTCCACCATGCCGCGCAGGTTCTCGAGGTCCTCCTTCGAGAGCGCCCGGTCGGAGACGAGGTGCGTGAGCAGCAGTTCGGGCGACCCCTGGAACATCTTCTGAACCAGCCGGCGCACGGCGCTCGCGCCGGCGCATTCGCGCCCCACGAGCGTGTGGTAGCGGTAGGCTTTCCCCTCCTGGGTGTGGCCCACGTACCCCTTCTCCTCCAGCGTCCGGAGGATCGTGAGCACGGTGGTGTAGGCCAGTTCATCGCCGAGGCGTTCCTGCACCTCGGCGACGGTCGAGGCCCCTCTCTCCCACAGCACCGCCATGAGGTCGAGTTCCCGGGTCGTGAACTTGATCTCCACCAGTCTGGTCCTTTCCCTCCCGAACCATCAGCGTCGCCTGCCCCGGCCGGCCGCCGTCGAGACGCTGGCGAGCCGGGCGGAGCGTCGTTCCCGATTCAGCGTAAACGCGACCGGGCGCCGCTGTCAACTAGGTACGTAGTAGCAACGCTCGAAGAACCCCGATTCGGACACCAGCGGGAACGTCCGGGTCACGCGGCGCGGGAAGCCCGGGCTACGCGCGCTGCCAGTTGTGTGCGAAGCGCACGAACCAGGAGGCGCCGGCCGACCGCAGGAAGCCGCACGCCTCGCGCTGGTCGCCGGGTCCGTTGGGTGGGGAATAGGTGCCGGCCAGCACTCTCAGCTTCTCGGCGCTCAGCCGGTCGATTTCGGCGGTATGCTCTGCAGCTTCGATGAGGTTGGCGACGGTTTCCCGGCGATCGCGGGTGCCCATCGCGGCGGCACGAAACCAGGTTACCAGGTAGCGGTCGTTCTCTCCGACACCATCGGAGCCATCCCCCAGCAACTCGAGGCAGGCCTCGACTTCGCGTTGATCGTCCTCGGTCATGGCCAGCAGTCCGGTGAGTGCCCATGCTTGCGCCCCAAACGGATGTTGACCCGTGTGCCCGGGACGCCGGAGTAACTGTTCCATGTACTCTCGGGAACGGGCGTACTCCCCCTTGAAGAAGAAACACTGCGCCTGATTCATCAGGGCGTAGGCCCGGGCCTGGGGTGGACTCTCGAGCGCCTCGTCCATCTCGCGGCAGCGGCCCAGCTCCTCGAGCGCCTGCTCGAAGTTGCCGAGTTCGAGCAGGACGGCGCCCCGGTTGTTCAGGTTCGCGGACTCGTGCCGGTTCTCGTGCCGGTCCTGGCTGGGGGTCCTGGAGGTGTCTTCCAGCAACTGGAGGGCGTCGTGAAGACGCGCCCCCCGCATGGCCACCCAGAACTCCGCGGCGGTGGCGGTCCTGAGACCCTCGTAGCCGAGCCGGCCGAGCCCGTGACGGTAGGTCTCGAGCACCAGGCGAGCCTCCGCGAGACCGTTTCGACCCCCAACCCGATGGAAGAGGAGCCGGAATGCATCGCACCAGACGCCCGCGTAGTCGACGTCTTCGCGGACGACCCCGCGGAGATGCGTTCGGATCCTCTCAAAGCCGGGCCTCCCGCTGCGCGACGACGCAGGTTCCGTCGCATCGAGAACGGCCGTCTGCACGGCCAGCGCGCGGAGGAGCGCCGGGTCGGTCGCCTGACTGCTCGCTTCCGCCAGATTCTGTCGGTGCAGGCCCGTCGTGAGTCGATCTCCCGCCGCCACCGCCGCCCGCGCCAGGGCCAGTTGGACGCGGCCCAGGTCGTTCCCTGTGTCCGCGACGGCAGAAATCTGGTGCAGCACGCTCGTGGCCCGCCGAAACCGTCCCCGCTGGAACTCGGCCTCCGTGAGGAGAAGACCGGAATGCAGGCGATCGGTCCCGGCTGTGGCATGCTCGAACGCCAACGCCGCCGCCTGACCCGCCACCGGCGACCGGCCCTCCCGCAAAGCCCCCTTCGCCGCGTCACAGGCCAGGCCGAAAGCCCGAGAGGATTCCCCGGCCGCGGCGAACTCCGAGGCGGCCGCCGCACGCGCGCCGAGACCCGCGTGTTCGAGAGTTTGAGCGGCTGCCAAATGTACCTTCGTTTTCTCGTCCGGCGGCAGATTCCATGTGAGCACTGCGCCGGCCAGAGGGCGGCTCACCGTCCACTGGCCGGCCTCGGAGTGCAGCCAGCCCTTGGCCCGGAGCCCTTCAAGGGCATTCCGACTCGAGTGTCCGGCCACGACCGACTCGGCGTGCGCGCGCGCCGCACGGGTGAGCAGCACCAGCGCCGTCGCCAGGCGTTCCTCCGCTAGGGAGAGGGTCTCCAGTTGATCGCCGACGATCGACCGGACCTCAGCGGACTGCTCATAGGCCAATCGACCGCCCGATTCCCGGTCGCCGGCGGTGGCGGGGCTGAAGCCGTGCCGCATCCACGCCCCGAGGATGGCCCTGGCCAGGGCCGGATTGCCTCCGGAGAGCCTCGCACTCTCGAGCGCCTGCGGACGACTGCAGTCCCTCTCGATGAGCCGAAGCGACGCCGCGCACGCGTCGATGGTGAGCGGATCGAAGGGGATCACGAAGTCGACCAGATGCGCGGCTTCCGCCTGCCGAGCCGCCTCCGGGTTCGAGAAGCCGACGACCAGGGCGCCCGAGAAGTCCGCCGTTCGCATGACGTCATCGACGGCGGCCCAATCGCCCACATCGGCCTTGATGACGATGAGCCGGGTCTTTCCGGGGTACCGGTCCAACTCCGTGGCCAGGTCCTCCCGTGCCCCCGCAAGATCCGGCGGCAGCCACTGCACCAACCCTCCACCGCTGTAAACGGACCTGGCGAAGCTCCGTACCACGTCTTCCCGCCCGAGGCCGCGCTCGCCGGCCAGGACCAACCGTACGGGCAAGGCGCGGGACGAACGGAGGGCGAGGCTCAGCTGGCGGAATTCTCCTCCTCGATTCGACAACTGCGGTTCGTGGGGCTCGCGGACCACGGGCGGTGCGCCGTCAAGCTGGCTCCGGGCCCACGCCGCCGTTTCCGTCAGCGTCGCGGCGCTGGCGACCCAGCCGCACTTCTCCAGTGCCCGGTAGTAGGCGAGGGCGGAGGCGTAGTCGCCCTTCATGCATAACGCACGCATGAGGGTGCTGTGGGCGTGTTCGTCGAACTCGTTTTGCCTCACGAGCCGGAGCGCCGCCAGGCACGTCTGGTCCCAGTCGCCTCTCTCCTCGGCCGCCTGTTGCACGTTCTTGAGTGCCATGGCGACCAGAACGCGGCAGCGCTCGCGTTCGCCGTCCAGCCAGCGCTCGAACTCGTCGGCTCCCAGGTTGAGCAGGCCGGGGGCGAAGTCTCCCCGGTACAGATCGATGACCGTCTCGTGGTCCCCGGCCCGGAACGCTCGCTCGAAAGCATCGAGTTCATAGGTGACCCGCTGCGGCACGAGCCGGACCGTGTTGGCGTCCACGGCGATGACGGGACCGACGGATGAGCGGATGTCGTAGAGGGCCTGGCTGAGCGAGTGTCGCGCTTTCCTGTCGCGACTATCCCAGAGCAGATCGGCGAGCGTCTCCCGCATGTGGACCGTGCCGGGGTGCGCCACGAGGTAGAGCAGGAGACCCGTGTGCTTCCGTGACCGCAGCGAGATCCTTGTCCCGCGTGCGTCCGAGGCCACGACTTCGCCGAAGCAGCGCAGCGTGAACATGTTCCTCCTTCCCGAGGTGATGGACCTGGCGCCGGTGGTTCCGTCGCCCAAGAACGATCCTAAGGGGAGGTATGTACCTGGTATCAACACGTTGTGCCATAACAATATGAGGGCACGACGGCAAGCTCGCGGCGGGCACGGTTCCTCCCCCAAATGAGGGGGGTCGGACGGCGATTACTGCAGCGCGGGGAGCGCGTTCAGGATGGCTTCCTCGATCTCGTCCAGCAGGTCCGGCCACCCGAGCGCGGCGGTCTTCGTCACCGTGATGAAGTTCTCGACGATGAGCAGGGCGCGGACCCCATCCACCTCGAACAGGCGCGCCGCCAGCGGGTCCCCGGCGGCGGACTCGGGATCGAAATAGCTGCGGCTCCCCTCGCCGGGAATGTCGCGGTCCAGCACGAACTTCGCCGCGTGCGGGTTCGGGGTTCCCTCAACCGTGATCTGGATGTTGGCGTCTGTCATCGGGTCCGGAGTTGGCGGCCGTGGAACGATCCGTCTGAGTATCGGCGGGCTGGGCTCGCTCGCAAGCCCTCCTTGCCCGGACTTCCGCCCGCGGGCACGATGCGAACGCGGACCCTCCGACCTGGATGATCCATGATCGATCGCAGGCAGCTCCGACTCGGCGCCGTCCTTCCGGTGGCGACCGTGGCGGCCGCGGCGGCGCTGGCGACCCTCGTGGGGGCTGCCGCGGCGGCGGCGCAGTCGAGTCCCGCCGGCCGGGCGCCGGACCGCGTCCTCGCCTTCCCGGCGCCGGTGGGAGAGGAACGGCTGGACGTGGACCGCGGGGCGATGGGGGCCTGGCACCGCATCCGCAAGCTCGCCACTACCGCGAGCCTGCTCCACGTCACGGCGCACCCGGACGACGAACACGCCGGCATGCTCACGCTGGCCAGCCGGGGGTGGGGCGCCCGGACCGCCCTCCTCAGCCTCAACCGCGGCGAGGCCGGGGCGAACGCGATCGGCCCGGAACTCTTCGACGCCCTCGGCCTGATCCGGACGCGCGAACTCGTCCTCTCCGGCCGCTACTACGGCCTGGACGACCTCTACTTCACGATGGCGGTCGACTACGGCTACTCGAAGTCGGTGGACGAAGCCTTCCGCAGTTGGGACCGGGAGGCGGTGCTCGAGGACATGGTGCGCGTCATCCGCCTCAACCGGCCGCTCGTCGTCGTAAGCCGCTTCCACGGGTCGGCGCGCGACGGGCACGGCCACCACCACGCGGCGGGGCTGCTGCCGCCGGAAGCGGTGGCCGCGGCCGCGGACCCGACCCGCTTTCCGCGCCAGATCTCCGAAGAGGGGCTCCGGCCCTGGCGGGTCCTCCGCACGTTCCGCGGAGGGGTTCGCGTCGACGAACCCTACGACGTGGAGGTGAACGCGGCCGGGAAGAGCCCGTGGCTCGGCGATACGTACCAGCGCTGGGCCAGCCGGGGGCTCGGTTTGCAGCGTTCCCAGACGGCGGGGCGCGTGCGGACGGGCGGCGGCCGCTATTTCTACGAGCGCCTCGACGGCACTGGCGGCGGGGCGGGGGCCGGGGCGCGCGCGACGACGGGCAGCGCGGATTCGTTCTTCGCGGGGCTCGACACAACGCTGAGAGGACTCCCCGGGCTCCTGGGCGAGGCGTCCTCTCCCGAGGCGGACTCGCTGCTCGCCGAACTGGACCGCCTCGTCGGCACGGTGGCGGAGACGTTCGATTTCCGCGATCCGGGGCGCGCCGTCGCCGACGTCGCCCGCGGGCTGGGATGGGTCCGGGCGGTGAGCGCCGCGCTGCCGGACGCGCCTGAGACGCGGTTTCAGCTCTCGCTGAAGGAACGGCAGTTCGAGGAAGCGCTTCTGGCGGCGAGCGGGACCGTCGTGTCCGCGGAGCTGGCGGGCGGCGCGGCCGGCGGCGGCGAGGCCGTTCTGGCGCCGGGCGAGCCGGCCGTGATCCGCCTTCGGATCGAGGCGCCGGGGTCCGCGGCGGGCGACGGGGTCAGGGCGTGGATCGCGGGCCGCGGCGGCGAGATTCTGGCGCCGCCGAGCCGGATCGCGCGTCGGACGGACGGCTCGCTGGAGGCGATCGAGGTCCGGGTGCCGGCCCCGCCCGCCGCGCCGTACTTCGGACGCGGGGACGTGTCGGAGAACCACTACCAGGTGGCGGATTCGGCGGACCTTCACCTTCCGTGGCGGCGGCCGGCGCTGGCGGCGGGGGTCGAACTCGCCGTCGGGGGGCACGCCATCGCGCGCACGGTGCCGGTGACGGCCTCCGTCTCTCGGCTGCCCTACGGCACCGTGACACGGAGGGCCGAGACGCTGCCGGTCCTCTCCGTTTCCCTGGCTCCGGGCGTGGGCATCGTGCCGGTGGACGGCGGGAGCGGCGACAGCGGCGCGGGTGGCGGCGGCGGGTCGGCCGCGGGGCCGATGGAGGTGCGCGCGCGGGTCGCGGCGAACGCGGCGCCCCTCTCCGCCGCCATTCGTCTCGAGCTGCCGGAGGGGTGGACGACGGCCCCCGGCACCCCCGCCATGGTGGAACACGAGTTCCGCAACCCGGGCGAGGTCGTGGACGCGGCGTTCGTCATCGCGCCTCCGGCCGGATGGCGAGGCGAGGCGGAGGTCGCGGCCGTGGCCCGGGCGCGGGGAGTGGACTATCGCCGGGGATACCGGACCATCGAACACCGGGATCTGCCGCTGGCCCGGCTCTGGCGGCCCGCCCGCATGCCGGTTCGGTCCGTTCCCGTCGCCGATCTGGAAGGCATCCGGGTCGGCTACGTGATGGGGGTCGGAGATGAGGTGCCGGCCGGGATCGAGGCGCTCGGCGCCACGGTCCAACTGCTGGACGAAGCCGCGCTCGCGGAACTGGATCCGGCCGCCGGCGCGGGTTCCGGAGACGATGCCGGGGACGGGGCGGGATTCCACGCGATCGTCGTGGGCACGCGCGCCTACGCCGTGCGGGAAGACCTCGTCGAACACAACCGGCGTCTCCTGGAGTACGCTGACCGGGGCGGGCACCTCGTCGTCCTCTACCAGACGCAGGAGTACGTGCCCACGGAGATGGCGCCGTATCCGGCGTCCCTTCCACGGGGAGCGGAAGAGGTGTCGGAGGAGGATGCGCCGGTCCGCCTGCTCCGGCCCGACCACCCCTTCATGACCGCGCCGAACCGCATCACCGAGGCCGATTTCGAGGGGTGGATCGAGCAGCGCGGCTCCAAGTTCTTCTCCGAGTGGGATCCGGCGTACACGCCGCTCGTGGAGACGCACGACACGGGTCAGGCGCCGCAGGAGGGCGTCTGGCTCACGGCCCCCGTGGGCGAGGGGCGCTACACCTACCTCGCGCTCGCTCTCCACCGGCAACTGCCGTACGGCGTGCCGGGCGCCTACCGCATCCTCTCCAACGTCATCTCCAACGTCGTTTCATGGCGCTGACCACGCTCGACTGGGTCGTCGTCGGCGTCTACGGCGCGATCGTCCTCGCCATCGGGTTCGGGTTCGCGAGGCGGGCGGGCGGCAGCGTCGAGGACTACTTCATCGCCGGCCGCTCGCTTCCCTGGTGGCTCGCGGGCACGTCCATCGCGGCCACGTGGTTCGCGACGGACGCCCCGCTCGCGACGGCCGCCCTCGTGCGCCGGCAGGGCGTGTACGGCAACTGGCTCTGGTGGTACGAAGCGGCGGGGATCCTCATGCTGACCTTCTTCTACGCGCGCCTGTGGCGGCGGGCGGGCGTCCTCACCGACGCCGAGGTCATCGAGATCCGCTACGGCGGGGCGCCGGCCCGGGCGCTGCGGACCTTCTCGGCGGTCTACCAGGGCCTCCTCAAGAACGCCGTCGTCATGGGCTGGGTCATGCTCGCGATGGTGAAGTTCAGCCGGGTGCTGCTGGGCTGGGACCCCGCCGTGACGCTGGCCGTCTGCGTCGGGCTCGCGCTCGCCTACACGGTCGCGTCGGGACTCTGGGGCGTCGTCGTCACCGACCTCCTCCAGTTCGTCGCGGGCATGCTCGGGGCGATCACCCTGGCGGGGATCGTGCTCACCCGTTTCGGCGGCCCGGCGGCGATGGCGGACGCCGTGCGCGACGTGCCGCAGGCGCCGCCGGGGGCGCTGGATCTCGTGCCGTCCGCCGGCACCGCCTCGTCGCTCGAGATCGTCTCCTTCATCTGCCTCATCGGCATCCTGTGGCTGAGGAGCGGGCAGGGCGACGGCTACGTGGCCCAGCGCCTGTTCGCGACGCGGGACGAGCGCCAGGCCGTGAAGGCGTCGCTGTGGTTCGCCTTCGCGGGGACCGTGCTCCTCACCTGGCCCTGGATCGTGGTGGGACTCGGATCGCTCCTCGTCTTCCCGCCGGCGGCCATGGACCCGGCGCTCGCGGCCGACCCGGAACTCGCCTATCCGATGATGATCCGGGAACTCATGCCGGCCGGACTCCGGGGGCTGATGGTCGCCACCTTCCTGGCCGCGTTCATGAGCACGATGGACACGCACCTCTGCTGGGGGGCGTCGTACATGGTGAACGATGTCTACCGCCGCTTCCTGAGGAAGAACCGCTCCGAGCGGCACTACGTCGCGGCGTCGCGGATCATGGTTGTGCTGCTGGCGGCGGTCGCCGCGGGCGTGGCCTGGCAGATGGACTCCATCCAGCGGGGGTGGATCTACATCATCGAACTCACGGCGGGGGTCGCGCTCGTGTGGCTCCTGCGCTGGTACTGGTGGCGGGTGAACGCGTGGGCCGAGATCGCCGCCATGGCAGGCTCGGTGCTCCTGGCCAACGGTCGCGTCCTGGTCGGCGCGCTCGAACCCGTGCTGCCCGCCGCGGCGATCCGGGCCGCCGACGGCTTCTACGCGCCGGAGATGGACCTCATCCGGGCGGTCGTCATCCTCGTCGCGTGCACCGCGCTCTGGCTGGCCGTCGTGCTCGTGACCCGGCCCGAGCCGGACGAGGTGCTGGACCGCTTCTACCGGCGGGTACACCCCGGCGGCTGGTGGCACCGGGTGGCCGCGCGCACCGGCGTCCGCTCGTCCGACCCGCCCGCGAGCCGCATGTGGCCGGGCTTCCTGCTCGGCGCGCTCTTCGTCTACGCCAGCCTGCTCGGCATCGGCTACCTGCTCACGGGCCGCCCCGGCGTGGGCGTGCTCCTGATCGCCGTGTCGCTGGCCGCGGGGGCCATCACGGTGCGCATCGCGCACGCCGACACGCCCGCATCGCCCGCCTCACCCTCCGGGACTGCGCCATGAACGACCCGCTCAGGATCGTCCTCGTCGGCGCCGGCAGCCGCGAGTTCGGCCCCGCTTCGATCCGCGACGTGCTCCTCAGCGATCCGCTGTGTGATCGGGGATTGAGCCTGGCGCTCGTCGACATCGACCCGTCGGAGCTGCCCCGCACGCGGGCGTACGCGGAGGCGGTGGCGGAGCGGCTGGGCCGGGATGTCGCCGTGTCCGCAACGACGGACCTCGAGGCCGCCCTCCCCGGCGCCCATGCGGTAGTCCTCGCCATCGAGATCAACCGCTATTTCTACTGGGCTCAGGACTTCCACGTCCCCCGCGCGTTCGGGTCTTCCCAGATCTACGGAGAGAACGGGGGGCCGGGCGGCCTCTTCCACGCCCTGCGCAACATGGGTCCGGCGGTCGAGTTGGCGCGGGCGATGGAGGTCCACTGCCCCAAAGCGTGGCTCGTCAACTACACCAACCCGCTCACCAAGCTTTGCGAAGCCCAGAGCCGGCTCTCATCCGTGCGCGTCGTCGGCCTCTGCCACGGCGTTTTCCACGGGATGGAACAGATGGCGCGGCTCCTGGAACTGCCGGTGGAGCGCCTCGACGCCCGGGCGAGCGGGCTCAACCACTTCAGCTGGTTCGAGTCCGTGCGCGACCGCGAGACGGGCGAGGACCTCTACCCGAGACTCCGGCGCCGCGAGCGGGAGGCGCACTGGCTGCACGACTGGGACGAGATCGCGCTCAGCCGCATCCTGTTCCGCGTCTTCGACCGGTATCCCAGCCCCGGGGCGAACCACATCGGCGAATACCTGGGCTGGGCGCGTGAATTCCTCGGCAGCAGCCTCCTCCAGTTCTTCTACGACCCCGTGCGCGGCGCCCCGTGGGAAACGGGAGAGACCCCGACCTGGCTCTACAACCTCGGCGAGAATCCGACCGATGTGCCGGCGTTTCCTGAGTCCCCGCTCCCCCGGGTGCGGGACAACGGCGACGACCCCGACGGGGGGGACGAGGCCGGAGCGGGCGGGGAACTCATCCCGTCGGGAGAGTTGGCGGCCCCCCTGCTGGAGGGTGTGCTGTGCGGGATCGATACGCATCTCGACGCGGTGAACGTGCCGAACGAAGGCTACGTGCCCGGCCTGCCGGATGGCGCCGTAGTGGAGGTCCCCGCCCGCGCCGACGCGAGCGGCCTCCATCCCGCCGCCATGGAGGCGCTACCCGAGGGAATCCTCGCACTGCTCAGGACTCAGACGTCGATCAACCGCCTCCTCGTCGACGCCTTCGCCGAGCGTTCCCGCGGGACGCTGCTGCAGGCGCTGCTGCTCGACCCCACGACGGATTCCTACCGCGCCGCGGTCCACACCATCAACGAGATGTTCCGCCTCCAGGCAGACGTCCTCCCCGAGATGGAGTGGTAGCGGGCGGGTTGTCGGGGGTGGACGTCTTCTACCAATTGTAGGTTGTCCACGCGCCGCAGTCGGTCGCCGGGCACGCGAGTCGCACCCGGAACGGCGAGTCGTCGGAGCGGGGCGCCCGGTGCTGCTCGACACAGCGCACCATGCGGGCTTCGCACCGGGGGCAGTCCGGCTCGCCGCCGGGACCGGCATGCTTGCGGTCGCGCCGTTCGAGCGTCTGACCTGCCTCGAAGTCGAGAAGCGGCCCCTTCTTCGGGGCCGAGGGCAACGGATCATCCATGGCGAAACACGATATTCCGGCCGAGTCCGGATCGGCCAGTCCGGCCGCCGCGGGATCGGCCACTCCGGCTGCGGCGGGCGGGGTCGCGGAGCCGGCGCTGCCGCTCGACGATCGCATCGACGAGTTGCGGGGCCAGTTCCCGATCCTCTCCCGCAAGACCTACCTCAACTCCAACTCGCTCGGCGCGCTCTCTCTCCGTTCCGTGGAGGAGCGCCGGCGCTTCGAGGAGCTGTGGCACGACATGGGCGCGGCCGCCTGGTATGAGATCTGGGTCGCCAAGCTCGAGGAAGTCCGGGCTCAGTTCGGGCGCACCATTGAAGCCGAGGCGGACACGATCGCGCTCATGTCGAGCGTTTCCGCGGCCGTCTCCGTCGTGTGGGGGGCCATCGCGGCCAGCGTTCGGGGCACGGGCCGCAACAAGGTCGTGCTCACGGAACTCGACTTCCCGACGGTGGGTCACCATTTCCTGTCGCAGCGGGCGAACGATCTCGAAGTGGAGATCGTGCCGAGTCCCGACGGGATTCACGTCCCCCTCGAATCGATCCGCGCCGCCGTGGACGAACGCACCGCGCTGCTCGCGACGTCCCACGTCTTCTTCACGAGCGGCAACACGCAGGACGCGGCGGAACTCACCCGGATCGCGCACGACAGCGGGGCGTTCATGCTATTGGACGCTTATCAGTCAAATGGACAACTCGCGATCGACGCGGGAGCGCTGGGGGTGGACTTCCTCGTCGGCGGTGCGCTCAAGTGGCTGTGCGGTGGTCCGGGGATGGCCTATCTCCATGTGAACCCAGGGATTTCTATCGATCCGGTCACCCTCTCGTGGTTCGGTGTTGAAAACCAGTTCCTTTTCGACATTCGCGATGCGACGCCTCGGGCGGACGCCAGGCGCTTCGAACTGGGGACCCCCGCCGCGGGGGTGGCCTACACGGCCGCGGGAGGGCTATCCATCGTCCTCGAGTACGGGATCCCGGCCATTCAACAGCGTAACCGACTCCTGGCGAATGACTTGCGGGAGAGGTTGTCGGATCTCGGCTACAGGCTCCACCAGGCCTCCGATCCGGCGGCCCGATCCGCCCTCGTCCTCGTCGAGCACCCGCGCGATGCGGCCGCCGCCGTGCGTCACCTGGCCGCGCGCGACGTAGTTGTCGACCATCGCGGACCTCTCGTTCGATTCTCCCCCCACTTCTACAACACGATCGAGGACAACGAACGCGCCGTGGCGGCGCTGGCCGAGTTCTGAAGGTAAAGCGGCAAAGTAAAGGACGTACGGCCGGGACCGGTCGAGCGTTTGGCCCGTAGCTGAGAAGGAGGAAACGGATGGAAGACCTCACGCGGGCAGTGGAAGTGTTCGTGTCGATCAACCTCATCGTCTTGGGGGTCTCGTACCTCCTCCGGCCGGATGCCTGGAAGGCGTTCCTGGAGCACCTGCAGTCGAAGGGGACGGCCGGCAGCCTGACGGTCGCGTTCCTCGCCATGGCGATCGGATCCTTCATCGTCGCCTTCCACAACGTGTGGGGCGGCGTGCCGACGATCCTCACCGTCTACGGCTGGCTGGCGCTGGCGAAGGGCGCGTGCTACGCCCTGCTGCCCGGGGTCGCCCTCAAGGGGATGGAGACGGGACTCCGGATGGGCGCCGGTCTGTGGCGGGTCGGCGGCGTGCTGGTCGCGGCAATCGGGATCGTCGTCCTTCAAGACGCCCTGCAGGGGTAGGAAACGCCCCGCAGGAGCGGGAAGCTCAGGCGATCAGGCCAAGCCGGCGCGGGCGGACATCGCGAGGGCACCCGTTTCGTCGAGCGCCCTCAGACCGACGACGTTACCCGACCGCCATCCCTGAAGGGCGATCGTCCGGTCGACGAACATCGGGCGGCGGGCCCGGAAGGTCAGCGTCCGGAGCGGCCGTCCGGAGCGCCGGACCGCGAGATCGGCGAGGAGCAGCGCCGCGAGCGGGCCGTGCACGACGAGATCGGGATACATCTCGACATCGCGCGCGTAGCTCCGGTCGTAGTGGATGCGGTGCGCGTTGAAGGTGAGCGCGGAGAACCGGAACAGCATGGCGGCGTTCGGCGTCACGGACTCCGACCACTCCATCTCGTCGTGCGGGGCCGAAACGTCGGGCAGCACCAGCGGCTCGGTGGGCCGCTCGAGGAAGACCAGGTCCTGCTCCTCGACGATCTCCCCGTCGCTCCCCGAGATCCGGTGCTCGACCGTGACGAGGACGAGCGGGCCGCTGCGCCCGGTCTTGGGCGTGACCGACACGACCGTCGAGCGGCGGCGGAGCACGTCCCCCACCCGGACGGCCCCATCGAATTTCAGGCGGCCGCCGGCCCACATGCGGCGCGAGAACGGCAGCGCCGGCAGGAAGTCGCCGCGCTTCTGGTGGCCGTCGACATCGAGCTGGCTGCCCGGCGCCAGTTCCCGGCAGTACATCCAGTGGAACAGCGGCGGGAGCGGGTCTCCATCGCCCAGTGCGGACGGGTCCCGGTCCAGCGTGGCCAGCATGGCGCTCGCAAGCGTGGCGGAGGCCCGGTCCACCACCTCCTCGCTGCGCCCGACGCCGCGCGCCTCGCCGTCCATCGCCGATCCTTCGGGTATCACCGATCCTCCGTCATCGCCGATCCTCCCGCTTTCAGAACGACTTCGGGAGACCCAGGACGTGGGTCGCCACATGAGACAGGATCAGGTTCGTGGAGATCGGCGCCACCTGGTACAGCCGCGTCTCGCGAAACTTGCGTTCGATGTCGTACTCGGTGGAGAAGGCGAAGCCCCCGTAGGTCTGCATGCACATGTCGGCCGCGGCCCACGAGGCGTCCGCCGCGAGGTACTTGGCCATGTTCGCCTCGGCGCCGCACGGCGCCCCCTCGTCGAACAGCGAAGCGGCCCGCTCGACCATGAGCGCCGCCGCCTCCGTCTTCATGTGGGCTTCGGCGATGGGAAACTGGATGCCCTGGTTCTGCCCGATGGGGCGTCCGAACACTTCGCGGTCCCTGGCGTATTCCGCGGCGTGCTCCACGAAGAAGCGGGCGTCCCCCACGCACTCGGCCGCGATGAGCACGCGCTCGGCGTTCAGTCCATCGAGGATGTAGCGGAACCCCTTCCCCTCCTTGCCGATGAGGTTCGCCGCCGGCACGCGCAATCCGTCGAAGAACACCTCGGTGGTGGAGTGGTTGATCATCGTCTCTATGGGCCGGATCGTGACGGACTCCCCGACGGCGTCCCGCAGGTCGACGAGGAAGACGGACATCCCCTCCGTGGGCTTGGCGCTCTCCTCGCGAGGCGTCGTGCGCGCGAGCAGGAGCATGAGATCGGAGTGCTCGGAGCGGGAGATCCAGGTCTTCTGCCCGTGGATCACATAGGCGTCGCCGTCCCGCTCGGCCGTCGTCGCGATCCGGGTCGTGTCCGTGCCGCAGGTCGGCTCGCTCACGCCGAAGGCCTGCAGACGCAACTCGCCCGCCGCGATCCGGGGCAGGTAGCGCCGCTTCTGCGCCTCGCCGCCATGCCTGAGCAGGGTGCCCATGATGTACATCTGGGCGTGGCAGGCGGCGCCGTTGCACCCGGTGCGCTGGATCATCTCGAGGATGACGCACGCCGCCTTGAGGTCGAGTCCGGCGCCCCCGTATTCCTCGGGGATGAGCGCCGCGAGATATCCCGCCTCGGTCAGCGCCTCGATGAACGCCGTCGGGTAGGCGCTCTCGCGGTCCCGGTCCCGCCAGTACTCTCCCGGAAAGCGCTCGCACAGGCCGCGAACGCCCTCGCGGATCGCCTCGTAGCCGTCTTCGGAACTCGTGAACACGTGGGCCGGTTTCCGTCCGGGTCTCGTTGATCGAGGGGATGGGACGGAGGGTACGGGTTGTCGGCGGGCGCCGCGATGGCTCCGGGCGGAACGGGGCGGCATATTCCCCGCCGGAAGGAACGCGGGACGCGAATCCCCAGCCCGGATCGAGGTGGAGCGTTGAGCACAGTGGACGGCCCGCACATCCCGTCGCGCCGAGACTCCGGTGGCTCGGACGGCTCGGACGGCGCCGGTGGCTCGGACGGCGCCGACGGCTCGGATGGCTCCGCCGGCTCCGACGGCGCCGATTGGGGAGAGCAGGTCTTCCGGTCGCTCCCGGGGCTCGGCATCCGTCACGTCGCCACGGTACCGGACGCAGGGCTCGGGAGGTTCCTCGAACTGTGCGAGGCCGACCCCGGGATCCGGCTCATCACGCTCACGACGGAGGAGGAGGGGATCGCCCTCGCTTGCGGAACGTGGCTCGGCGGCGAACTCGCGGCCGTCGCCCTCCAGTCGAGCGGGGTCGGCAACATCGTGAACATGCTCGGGCTCCCGAACGTGTGCCGGATTCCGTGCCTCCTCCTCGTGTCCATGCGCGGCGAAGCCGAGGAGCGGAACCCGTGGCAGGTCCCGATGGGGCGCGCCGTCCCCGACCTCCTCGCAGCGCTCGGAGTGGACGTGTTCCGCCCGGACTCCGCCTCCGGGGTGGCGCCGGCGTTCGCGGAAGCCGCCGCGCGGGCGCGGGGGACGGGCCGCCCCGCCGCGGTGCTCGTCGGCCAGCACATCATCGGCGCCAAGTCGTTCGTGAGCGGGGACTGATGGGGGACGCGAAGCTGGACCGGCTGGACCGGCGCGCCCTCGTCGCAGGGATCCTGGACCGGCGCGGCGATGCGGCCGTGGTCGCGGGACTCGGTTCTCCGGCGTGGGATTGTCACGCGGTGGGCGACTCGCCGCTCAACTTCTACTTCTGGGGCGCGATGGGCGGGGCGGCGATGCTGGGGCTCGGCGTCGCGCTCGCGCGGCCGGCGCGCCGGGTGCTGGTGGTCACCGGCGACGCCGAGCTACTGATGGGGGTGGGGAGCCTCGCCACGATCGCGGCCCAGGCCCCCTCCAACCTCGCCCTCCTCGTACTCGACAACGAGGCGTTCGGCGAGACCGGACGTCAGGCGGGGCTCACGGGGAAGAGCACGGACATCGCCGCGATGGCGCGCGGGGCCGGCATCGAGACGGCCTTCACGGTCGGCGGCGGGGCCGACGACGGGGCCGACGACGGGTCCGACGACGGGGCCGAAGGGACGGATTTCGACGCGCTCGCGGGAACCCTGTTCGAGGAGGAAGGCCCGGTGCTGTGCGTCGCGAAGGTCGCGCTCAGCGCGGAAGCGGGCTCATATCCGCCGCGGGACGGCGTTCTGCTGCAGGCCCGTTTCCGGGCGGCGCTCGCCGGCGACTGAGGAGCCCGAGCGCTTCGCCGCCCCCGGCGCCGACGCGGGGTGTTCCCGTGCGCTACAGGAGGCGGGAAGGGTCGTAGCCCACGCCCCGCAGGATGCGCTCCACCGCCTCGCCGAGCTTCGAGTTCGGCGTGGAGGCGCCCGCCGTGATGCCGATGCTGATGTTCCCGTCCGGCAGCCAGGCGCCCTCCGTCACCGTCTCGGCGGTCCCCAGCGGTTTGTGAGTGATGCGCCCGCGCACGGTGTCGATGCAGGCGGCATCCTCGATGTGGTACGTCGTCGTGTACAGTCCGCAGAGGTACGCGAGCTGGTTCGTGTTCGAGGAGTTGTAGCCCCCGATCACGACCATGAGGTCCGGCGGATCCTCCATCATGTCCTTGACGGCGTCCTGCCGCTTCTGGGTCGCCGAGCAGATCGTGTCGAAGCTGCGGAACCGGTCCGGCAGCTCCTCCGCGCCCCATCGGTCGGCGACCGCCTCGCCGAGTTTCGCCGCGATCGCCAGCGACTCCGAAGCCAGCATCGTCGTCTGGTTGGCGACGCCGACCTTCTCCAGGTGGAGGTCGGGATCGAACCCTTCGGACACCGACTCCGCGAACGTCCGCATGAAGGAATCGCGCTCCCCTTCGCCGCGGATGTACGAGCACACGAGTTGAGCCTGCTCCATGTCGCGAACGATGAGGAACTTCCCGTTCTCGTGCTTCAGCACCTGCGAACTGGTCGCCCGGGTCTCCTCGTGCCAGTGCTTGCCGTGGATGATCGAGGTGAAACCGTCGCGGGCGTAGCCCTCCACCCGCTTCCACACGTTGAGCACCGAGCCGCACGTCGTGTCGACGAGAATGCAGTCGAGGGCCCGCAACGCCTCGAAATCATGCAGCGTCACGCCGAAGGCCGGGATGATCACGACATCGTCGACGGTGACGCCGCTGAAGTCGAACTCCCCGTCGTCGGAAGGATAGAGGAACTCGATCTCCATCTCCCGGAGCCGGCGGTTCACATGCGGGTTGTGGATGATCTCGCCCACGAGCAGGATCCGCCGATCCGGGAACTTGCGGCGCGACTCGTACGCGTAGTCGACCGCACGGTCCACGCCGTAGCAGAAACCGGAACTCTTCGCGAGGCGCAGGAGGATGCGCCCGGCCTGGAGCTCGAAGTCCCGCTCCCTGATGAGGGAGACGATGGCGCTCCCGTACTCGAAATCGATCACCGGCTGGATCTCCTTCTTCAGACCCAGCCCGCGCCGGTAATAGCGTTCCTCCGCGGTCGACGTCTTGCGGCCGCCCGTACTCAATGTCTGTTTCGCCATGCCCTCAAGATGGCAAGATACCGTGCGGCTGCCAAGCAAGCGCCGCCGGGGTGCCGGGCGAGCGCGGCCGGCTGCCGTCTTGACGCACACCGCCCGCGGCGGCAGACCTCTACGAGCGTCATTGCGCCAGATCGGCGGATGTGGGGAGCCCCGGGGCGAGACCTTCGGGCCCGAAACCTGCACCGCAGGACGCGAATCCGACTGACGCGCGCGTGTCGCGCGAGAACATAGAAGCTACGCGAGTATGAGCGAAGAAAACGGACGCAAGGATCAGGCGGAGGCGCTGCCGGAAAACGGCGGCGTCCTGCTTGAGATGACGGTCGCCGAGGTGGACGGCGACGAGGTGGAGGGCGCCGAGGACACGGCTGCCGCCGAGGGGACGGAGCCCGCGGACCGGACCGAGTCGAAGCGCTTGCGGCTGCCCGTGCTCCCCCTCCGGGGCACGGTCGTGTTCCCCGCCGTGGCGGCGCCGATCGCCGCGGGTCGGGACAAAACCATGAAGGCCATCGACCGGGCCATCGCGGGCGACAAGCTGCTGTTCGCGGTCGCCCAGCTCGATGCCGAAATCGAGCGGCCGGACCCGGAGCACCTGTACCGTATCGGGACCGTGTGCCGGATCGCGCAGATGCAGAAGGTGCCCGGCGGCATCCAGATGGTCATCCAGGGCGATGCCCGTGCCGCCGCCCTCGAATACACCGAGCGCGACGGATACCTCGAGGTCGTCGCGCGAGACATGGACGACATGGATCCGCTCGACCCGGACGAGCGGGCCTTCGCGGCGCTCTACAAGGAGGTCCACGAGAGATCCGCGGAAGTCAGCCGCCTGCGCGGCGTCCCGAAGGAAATCGTCGACCATCTGCTGGGCGGGGTGTCGACGCCCGGGGAACTCGCCGATCTCGTCGCCTTCTACACCGAGCTCGAGGTCGAGCAGAAGCAGGAACTCCTCGAGACCCTCTCCGTCGAGGCGCGGCTGCGCTCGCTTCTCGTGCACCTGCAGAAGCAGATCGGGCTGCTCGAGGCCCAGGAGGAGATCCGCGAGCAGGTGCAGGAGGAGTTGGGGGAGAGGCAGCGCGAGATCTTCCTGCGCGAGCAGATGAAGGCGATCCAGAAGGAGCTGGGCGAGGACATCGACTCCCAGGAGGCGAACGACCTCCGTGAGCGCATCGAGGCGCTCGAGTTGCCGGAGGAGGCGCGCCAGGAAGTCGACCGCGAGCTTCGGCGCCTCGAGCGCATCCCGCGCGAGTCGGCGGAGGCCCAGGTCGTGCGGACGTACCTGGAGATCGTCGCGGACCTCCCCTGGTCCGATACGACCGAGGAACAGCTGGACATCGGCCGCGCCGAAGAGATCCTGGAACGGGATCACTACGGGCTTCAGGACGTCAAGGACCGGGTCCTCGATTTCCTCGCGGTTCGGAAGCTGCAGGAAGAGACGAGGATTCGGGAAGCGGCCGAAGCGGAGGCCGCCGAGGCGGAAGACGCCGAGGCAGAGGATGACGCCGGCGACGCGACAGACGACGAGGCCGAGGGCGTCGCGACCGACGACGACGGCGCGGACACCGAGGCTGCGGCGGGCAGCGACGAAGCGGACGAGGGGGACGACCCGGGCGAGGCCGGGACCGACACTGTGCCCGGATATGAAGACGACCGCGCGGGGGAGACGCTCCTCTTCGTCGGGCCGCCGGGCGTGGGCAAGACCTCGATCGCACGTTCCATCGCCGACGCCATGGGCCGCAAGTACGTCCGCGTGTCGCTGGGCGGGGCGCGGGACGAGGCGGACATCCGCGGACACCGGCGCACGTACGTGGGCGCGATGGCCGGCCGCATCATCGAGGGGTTGAAGCGGGCGGGAACGAAGAACCCCGTGTTCCTCCTGGATGAGATCGACAAACTGGGCGTGTCCTTCCAGGGCGATCCGTCGGCGGCCCTCATGGAGGTGCTGGACCCGGCGCAGAACGAGTCGTTCGTGGACCACTACCTCGGGGTGCCGTTCGATCTCTCGCAGGTGCTGTTCATCGCCACGGCGAATGTGTTCGAGCAGATCCCCGGCCCCCTGCGCGACCGGATGGAGGCGATCGAATTCCGCGGCTATACGGAAGCCGAGAAGCTCGAGATCGCGCGCCGCTTCCTCCTTCCCAGGCAGAAGCGGCGGAACGGCCTGCTCCCGGAGCAGGTCGAGGTCGACGAGGGCGCGATTCGCGCGATCATCACCCGCTACACCCGCGAGGCCGGCGTGCGGCAACTCGAACGCGAACTGGGCTCGGTCTGCCGGAAGTCCGCGCGGAAGATCGCGACGGGATCCCCGGAGGCCGCGGTGGACGCGGATGACCTGCGCGAACTGCTGGGCCGGCCGAAGGTGCATGCCGCCGAAAAGATGGAGGACGACGCGGTCGGCGTGGCGACGGGCATGTTCTATACGCCCGTGGGCGGCGACATCATGCTCGTCGAGACGAGGGTCCTGAAGGGCAAGGAAGGGCTCGTCCTCACGGGACAGCTCGGCGACGTCATGAAGGAGAGCGCGCAGGCCGCCCTCACCTTCGCGCGCAGCCATGCGAACGGGCTCGATCTCACGGAGGAACGGCTACGGGATCACGAGATCCACATCCACGTCCCGGCCGGGGCCATCCCGAAGGAAGGGCCGTCGGCGGGCATCGCCATGGCGGTGGCGCTCGTGAGCGCCCTCGGCGACCACCCGGTGCGGCACGACGTCGCGATGACGGGCGAGATCACGCTCTCCGGGCGCGTGCTGCCGATCGGCGGCGTGAAGGAGAAGGTGCTCGGCGCCGCCCGGGCGGGGATCGGCGAGATCATCCTCCCGGCGGTCAACGAGGGCGACCTGGAGGATCTCCCGGATCACGTGTGCGAGCAGCTCGAATTCCACCTGGTGGAGACGCTCGACGAAGCGCTCGCCGCGGCGCTGGCCAACGGCTCGCTCGAAGAGGGGACGCTCGCCTTCTCGGAGAACGGGACGGACGCCGGGGACTAACCGCCCGCGCGCGAATCCGTCAGGCGGGCGGCGGCGGCTCGGCCGCGACGACGTAGCGGACGATGTCCTCGATCGCGTCGAGCATGATGTGGGGGCGTTCGAGGGCGAGCACGCGCTCCGGGAACGGGCCCCAGAGCGCGGCGATCGTCGTCACGCCGGCCGCGTGCCCCGCCCGCATGTCCCATACGGAATCCCCCACGTAGGCGGCGGTCTCGGCGGCGGCTTCCAGCCGTTCGAGGGCCAGGCGGATTGGGGCCGGGTCGGGCTTGTGCGGTACCGGCTCGTCGGACGTGACGATCACGTCGAAGAGCGCCTGATCCAGCGTGCAAGCGGCCAGACTTCGGGCCGTTCCGGCGCTCGCCTTGCTCGTGACCACGCCGAGCCGCACCCCTTTCGCGCGCAGCCGCCCGACGGTCTCGCGGACGCCGGGGAATGAACGGATGAGCCGTTCGTGTTCCCGGAAGTTGTGGTCGATGTAGGTGTCGACCATGGCCTGAACTTCCTCGGCCGAGTCCACCAGATAGCCGAGTTGGGTCCGCAGCGGCTGCCCCAGCGTACTCAGCCACACCTCGTCCGGAGGCGGGTCCTCGAAGTGGGTCCGCATCGTATGGCGCCAGGACTCCGCGATGAGGTGGGTCGAGTCCACGAGAGTCCCGTCGAGATCGAACAGGATCGTTTCCAGCGGGCGGGGCGGTGACATGGGGAGCGAGGGTGCCGACCCGCGGCCGTAGCGTCAACCCCTGCAGCGCGCGGCAAAAGCCCCGCTGCGTTCGAGCGGCGCTGCATCTCGCCTGAACCGCTACGCTCTGCGTCGCTCCTCGGTCAAATAGCGCTGCTATTCTCCCTCGTCGCTCCTTGTCAGGCGAGCGCTCCACCGCTCTCGGCGCTAACGCGGGGTTTTGCCACGCGCTGCTGCGAGGCCGATTATCGGGCCATGAACGAGCGAAAAGCGACACCCGGCGGCGGGGGAGCGGGAGCGATCAAGAAGATCGCGATCAACACCGGCGGCGGCGACGCGCCGGGCCTGAACGCGGTGATCCGGGCCATCGTGTTGAGCGCCCGCCGCCGTGGCTGGAGCGTGGTGGGCATCGAGAACGGCTATGGTGGGCTGCTGGCGGACGATCCCGGGCAGGTGATTCCGCTGGGGAGCGATGAAGTGCGGGGGATCACGCACCGCGGCGGGACGATTCTGGGGACGACCAACCGCTCGGATCCGTTTGCGTGGCCGGTGCGCCTGCCGGACGGTTCGATCGAGGAGCGCGACCGGTCCGGCGAGGTCATCGAGAGCCTGCGGCAGCACGGTATCGACGCGCTGATCGCGATCGGCGGGGACGGCAGTCTCCACCTCGCGCACCGGCTGTCGAAGCGCGGGCTTCCGGTGGTCGGCGTGCCGAAGACGATCGACAACGACCTCTGCGGAACCAGCCTGACGTTCGGGTTTCTGACGGCGGTCGAGACGGCGACCGACGCGATCGGAAAGCTCCACTCGACGGCGGAGAGCCACCGCCGCGTGATGGTGGTGGAAGTCATGGGACGGGACGCCGGATGGATCGCGCTCTACAGCGGGCTGGCCGGCTCGGCCGACGTCATCCTCATCCCCGAGATTCCGTTCGACATCGAGAGAGTGTGCGACAAGATCCGGGAGCGTGAGGCCGCGGGGCGCGAGTTCAGCATCGTCTGCGTGGCGGAGGGCGCGTCGCCCGGCGGCGGCGAGATGGTCACGAAGACCGTCCACGGTGGCGGGGAAGACCAGGAGCGGCTGGGCGGGCTGGGCGACATGGTGGCGCGCGAGATTGCCCGGCGCACGGGGAAGGAGACGCGGTCGCTGACGCTGGGCCACTTGCAGCGCGGCGGCACGCCGACCTCCTACGACCGCGTCATGTCGCTGCGCTTCGGCGCCGCCGCCGTGCGGTGCGTGGCCCGCGGCCGATTCGGGACGATGGTCGCGCTCGACCCGCCGCTGGTACGGGCGATCCCGCTGGCCGAGGCGCTCGCCGATCCCAAGCTGGTGCCGGTCGACGGCGACATCGTGATGACCGCCCAGGCGATCGGGGTCAGCCTCGGCGACTGACCCCGAAGCCGGGCCGCTGCGGTTTCGGGGCGGTCAGCCGGTGGCGGCGGCGTGGCGGGCGGCCACGGCGGCCCAGTCCACCACGTCCCAGAAGGCGGCGAGGTAGTCCGCCCGGCGATTCTGGTAGTTCAGGTAGTACGCGTGCTCCCACACATCCACGCCCAGGAGCGGCGTGTCTCCCTGCATCAGCGGGCTGTCCTGGTTCGCGGTGGAGTACACCGAGAGTTCGCCTCCGCTCCCGGCCACGAGCCATGCCCAGCCGCTGCCGAAGCGGGTGAGCCCCGCCTGCTGGAACGCCGCCTTGAAGTCGTCGAAGGAACCGCAGGCGCCGTCGATGGCGGCCGCGAGGTCGCCGGACGGACTCCCGCCCCCGTCCGGAGACATCGAAGTCCAGAACAGCGAGTGGTTCGCGTGTCCGCCGCCGTGGTTCCTGACCGCGCCGCGGATGGACTCGGGCACGTCGGCGATGCCGCGCAGGAGGGCCTCCAGGGAGAGGCCCGCGAGGTCGTCGTGACCCTCGAGCGCGCCGTTGAGCATGTTCACGTACACCTGGTGATGCTTGCCGTGGTGGATCTCCATCGTGCGCGCGTCGATCGTCGGTTCGAGCGCGTCGTGGGCATACGGCAGGTCGGGCAAGGCGTGCATCCTACCTCCTCGGAATCAAGAGCCCCCGGGTCGGGGGCCGTAGTGACGAATGCCGGATTCTTGAACGCTTCGCCAAGGTATGCGCGCGGTGGGGACCGTGACCAGCCGCTTCCGCCGCCCGCGTGCTCCCCGTACTCGCCCCGTGTTCCCCGTGCTCCCCCGTGCCGGTGACCTGCTCCCCACCCGTCTCGTCTTTCTTCTGTCGAATCGCATCAACCGTGGCTTCAACCATGAGGGAGGGATCGCAGTGGCGGGAAGATGTCGTGCCCTGGTGGGAAGGTGTCGTGTCCTGGTGGCTGGGCTGTTCGTACTGGCGGCCGCGGGTTGTGGGGAAGAACGGGGCATCGTCGGACCGCCGCTGCCCGATCCCCCCTTCGATCCGGAGCTGGCGGCGAACTCCATCTACTCGCTCCGGTTCGCCGCGGACAACGCGATCGTGGCGCAGGTGCGGATGATCGCCGAGGTGCTCGGGCTGTCCGCGCCCCCGGCGAATCGCGTGGCCCACTCACAACTCCGCGGCTCGTCCGACCGGGTCGACCTCCTCCGCGCGCTCAAGCCGCGTTCGCTCGAACGGGCGGTGGCGAACGTGGCCGCGAGCCGCGCGCGGGGCGGGCAGACCCCGCTCTTCCCGATCAACGTGCTCGGCAAGGAGTTCATCTTCGACGCGTCCATCGACGCGTATGTCGAGCTCGGGGACGGCGGTCCGGAAAACGGGGTCCGGTTCGAGCTGTACGTGGTCGATCTTGCGTCCGGTCTGCCCGCGCTTCCGCTGCGGCCGTTCGGGTTCGTGGATCTCATGGACGAGAGCGACGCGGTGTCCGCGCGGCTGCGGATCCAGGCCTTCGATACGAGCGGGGGCGGAACCCGGCGCGTCGCCGACTACCTCGTGGACGGCGCCTTCGCGTCCGACGCGAACGGGGTGTCGGTGAGCCTGCTCGCCGAGGGGTTCGCGGAAGACCAGAACGGGCGCTTTGACTTCGAACTCGACGAGTTGCTTGAGTTCGATGACGCGGCGGGGATGACCCATGTCACGTCCACGCACCGCGTGCTCTCCGCCGAGGGGACCGAGGTACGGTTGCGGGTGGGCGGCGATCTGTCGGCGGACGGATCGCACGCGGCTCTCCTCTTCCGCATGGACATCGATGGCTCGGCCGGGCGGACGCTCGTCGACCTCGCCGTCGTGAACGGGGCGCAGGAGGGCGAGATCCGCCAGGCGGGGCGCGTGGAGGCTCTGGTGGAGGGCACCGTTGAAGCGCCCGTCTTCATCGATGCCGCGGGGCAGGGATTCACCGACTCGGAACTCGCGGCGCTCGATGAGATCCTGTTCGGCATCGACGATGTGCTCGCCTTCGCCGGCGAGGCCTACGTCCCCCTCGCCGACCTCTTCGCCTACTGAGTCTCGCCTGCTGAGTCTCGCCTGCTGAGTCTCGCCTGCTGAGCTTCGCCTGCTCTTCAGGCGGCGGCGATCTCGTTGAGGGCGCGGCGGACGAGGACGGGGATCATGGCGCGGCGCCATTCCGGGTCGACCGTGATGTTGGAGAGCGGGTGGCACTGGCGGAACGCCTGCTCGGCCACGGCCTCGATCACGCCGGTACCGAGGCGGTTCCCGAGGGCGGCGTCCTCGACCTTGCCCACGTGGCGGGGGTAGGCGCCCATCGCGGAAACGACGAGGCGGAAATCGGACACGCGGCCGTCGTCGTCGCGTCCGACGCGCACCGCGAGGTTGGCCAGCGGGAAATCGATCGCGGCGCGCGGCCGGAGTTTCTGAAACGCGACCCGCGTACCCGCTGGCGGCTGCGGAATGCGGATCGCGACGACGAGTTCGCTTCTCCCGATGGATCGGTTCCAGATCCCGTCGGATGTGAAGAAGCGCCGGATCGGCACGTCGCGCGTCCCGTTCTCGTCCGCGACTTCGAGGACCGCATCGAGCACCGAGAGCACGGGCGGCGTGTCGGCCGAGTGCGCCGCGACGCAGCGGGTGCCGCCCTTCACGACGTGGCAGACGTCGCCGTCCTTCTTCAGGCAGTAACCGAGCGCCTTCCGCCAGAACCTCGTCTGGTTGTAGTACGCGCACCGCGTGTCGAGGCAGACGTTGCCGCCGATGGTGCCGACCCGCCGCAATTGCGGACCCGACACGAGTTCGGCGGCGCGGGCCAGGCTGGGGATCCGCGCGAGGACGTCCGGGTGGGTCGCGACCGACGTCAGCGTCTCGGCTGCACCGATGCGGATCTCTTCCCCGGTGGCGGCGATCCCGCGCATCTCCCGGACGCGGCTGAGGGCGACGAGGTGGCCGGGCGTGAACAGCCCGTGCTTCATGTTGGGGACGAGGTCGGTCCCGCCGGCGATGGGCATCGCGTCGTCGCCGTGGGCGGCGAGCAGCGACAGCGCCTCGTCGAGCGCGCGCGGCATGTGGTATTCGTACGGATGAAGCCTGAGCATGACCGGGAACCTAGTGTAGTGTCCCGGACGCGACACTAACCTGTGGGCCGGATTGCGCTCAAACTCGAAACCGGAGGAGAGGTGGACCCCGATTCGCTGAGAGACTTCGCGGCGGAGCTGGCCGAGGAATCCGGCCGGGCGATCGCGGGCATGTTCCGCCATCCCGACCTGGCCGTGGAGTCCAAGGCGGACGCGTCGCCCGTCACCGTGGCGGATCGCTACGCCGAGACGCTCCTCCGCGACCGGATCCTGGAGCGCTTTCCCGACCACGGCATCGTGGGCGAGGAGTTCGGCCCGCAGAACGACGACGCGGAATACGTGTGGGTGCTGGATCCGATCGACGGGACGATCTCCTTCGTCGCGGGCGTCCCGCTGTTCGGTACGCTCATCGGGCTGCTGCGCGACGGAGAGCCGATCCTGGGGGTGATCCACCAGCCGATCACGCGCGAGCTTGCCATCGGCACCGCATCGGGGACGACCTTCAACGGGAAGGCGGTACGGGTGCGCGAAGACCGCGCGTTGTCGGAGGCACTGCTCCTGACGACGGATCCGGGGGCGGTCGGCCGGCACCGGAACCTCGCGGGGTTCGAGGCGCTGTGGTCGAGAGCGGCGCTGTACCGTGGCTGGGGCGACTGTTACGGATATCTCATGGTCGCGACCGGGCGAGGCGACATCATGCTCGATCCCATCATGCATCCCTGGGACATTGCGGCGCTGGTCCCGGTCATCAGGGGCGCGGGCGGCGTGATCACGACCTGGGAAGGGGACGACCCCATCGGTGGCGCGTCGACGGTGGCGGCCGCGCCGGCGCTCCACAGGGAGGCGATGGAGATCCTGAACGGAGCTGGAACGTCATGACGGGAATGAAACGCTGTTCGGGGCTGGCAGCCGCCCTTCTGGTCGGCGTCGCGGCGTGCGGCGGGCCCGGATCGATCGTGGTCGACAACGGGAACATCATCGACGGCACCGGGGCGGTGTGGCCGGGCGGGCGGCTCGTCGTGGTCGACGGCCGGGTGACGTGCGTGGGCGCGCCGGCCGACTGCGACGGACCGGCGGGCGTGGAGGTGCTCGACGCGGACGGCTTCTGGGTGGTGCCGGGGCTGATCGACGTGAAGGAGGCCGCGGAGGTGCCGAGCAACGAGCAGGCCGCCTACCTGGCCTTTCTGCTCGGCGTCACGACGGCGGCCGTCCCGGAGATTCCGGAGGGGCCCGAAGGGGAGCCGCTGCCGCCATCGGGCAGCGATGACGCGCGCATCCCCGCGCCGCGGCCGGCAACGCCCGTGGAGGAACCGCCGTACCCGCTCGGTCTCTTCGGCCAGGTCGTCGCGGCGACGATCCCGCTCGACGCCGGGCCGCCGGGCCGCGAGCCGCGAGATCTCCAGCTCTACGCGCGGTCGCGGCCGGCGCTCGCCGACCGGGATGCGCTGCTGGACTCCGCCCGCGCGATGGGAGCCCGGGGCGCCGCGTTCGCGCCGCGCCTCCTGGAGCAGGAACGATGGGCGGCGCCCTACCGGCTCCCGCACGGGATGAACCCCCTTGTCGAGTACGCGATGGTCACGGAGCGCATCCAGGACCGGCTCCTCCCCGACCGAACGCCCGCCGAGGCGGAACGGTTGGGAGCGGCGCTGGAGGTGCTCCGCGAGTTCGTGCGGGAATTCCACGCCGCCGGAGGATCCGTCTCCACGGCCACGAACGGCGCGCTCGCGCCGGGGCTGGCGCTGCACGAGGAGATGGACGCGCTCGTCACGGCCGGACTGACGGCGGAGGACGCGCTCTACGCGGCCACGCGCGAGGCGGCCCGCCACCTGGGACTCGACGACTCCCGGGGTACGCTGGAGCCGGGCAAGCTGGGCGACTTTCTCATTCTCGAGAGCGATCCGCGCCTGGATGTTTCGCTCACGCAGACGGTGTCCCGCGTGGGCAAGGGCGGGGTCCTGTACGATCCGCCGACGCTCTTCGACGCCCTGCTCGACAGCCCCGGCAACCGCGTCTCGGACAATCCGGTGCGGCTCCTGATCGGCGGGGCCGCGCTCCTGCTCACGCTGCTCCTCTTCGCGCGCGGCGTCCGCAGTCACCGCCGCTCGCTCGGACCCCGCGTCGTCCACTGAGGGATACCGAGCCGCCGGGAGGCCAGCCGCGCGGCCGAGCTACCAGAACGGTTCCGTCGCAGCGAAGGTCCGCCAGGATTCAATAAGACCGGGCTCCGCCTCGCGCGCCCGCCGGTCGCACCATTCGACGACCCGCGAGGCGCCGTCGGCCGCGCGCGGATCGGATGCGGCCAGTTCTCGCGAGATCAGCCGGGCGACCGACGCATCGTTCAGCCGGCCCAGGTCATCCTGCAGCGCCGACAGGCGTCGGAGACAGGTGTCCACCGCCGGGCCGGGGAAGAGGGTCCGGGAGTAGCCGCACGCGTAGCGGAGCTTCTTGAGCGCGATCCTGACCCGGTGGCGCTCCTGCTCGCTCAGGCGATCGAAGCCGCTCCCCGCCTTCATCAGGCTCCGGTATCTCCCGTTCAGCCTGCGCCTCGCGGTCGCCAGGAGGGGCTCGTCGGCGTCCCGCACGACGAGTCCGCCGTGGTGCGGCACCCGGAGCAGATCGAGGACGAACCGGTTGAACCGCCGGCCCCGAATCAACTTCCGCGCCGCTTCCCAGGCCACGGCCCGCCGTTCCCGGGCGGCGTCCCGGAGCCGCGGCAGCGATGACGCACCCGGGTTCGCATCGATCACGGGAGGCAGCGTTTCGAGCAGAAAGACATCGAGGTCGCGCGCCGGGCCCAGCCGCTTCAGCGCGCGCCGGGCCTCGCGGTTCAGGGCGGCGGCGCGGGAGCCCAGATGGGGCTTGAGGAAGAGGAGCGCCGAGCGCAGCCGCCGCAGGGAGACCCGCAGTTGGTGGACGCCTTCCGGATCGCCGACCTCCGCGACCGGAGCGAGATTCCCCGTCACGTGGATCGAAGCCGCGCGGACGACCTTCGCGAGCGCCTCGTCGATCGAATCCGCCGGATCGAGTTTCACCCGGGTCGCCCGGACGGCGGCCGGCGACGCGCCCAGTAGCAGGTCGCTGCCTCTCGCCGCCTTGGAGCGCGTCCCGACGGTGAGGCGGCGCTTCTCCAGGAGCGCGCGCGCACCCGCCAGCATGTCTCCCGCCGACCCGCTCAGGAGCTCCAGCTCCAGTTCGGCTACCGGCGCCTCACGCTCGCCGGCCGAGATCCGTCCCGTGTCCAGCGACACCTCGACCATGGCGTCGCCCGCCTGGACTTCCTTCTTCGTGCGCTCGATGTCCGTGAGAAAGGTGGGGTTCAGCGCGTCGGCGCCCGCGATCCCCAGATCGCCAACGGGAGCCTCGGGAGGGAGTCGATCGAGCGTCGGCGTTTCCTCATCCCCGGTCGTGGACGGCAGGGGCGAGGTCCACTCGCCACGGGTCAGCCCGTCCCCCTCATCCTTCTTCAGGGTCAGTTCCCGGACGCCGGGCCGACTCCGGATCCTGAGGGCGAAACCGCGACGCCGCAGGTGGCCCTCCGAGGTGTCGTAGTAGACCGTCCGCAGTCGTTGGCGAACCGGGCTGGTACCGATCAGGTCGTCGAAAGCCGCGCACAACTCCCCGGGACGCCCGGTGAGCTTGACCTCGACTTCGACCGTCGCGGACACCGTACGACCTCAAGCCGCGGTGGCGCAGGCCTCCTCGAGAAGGGCCGCCACCCGGTCGAGCGCCTCGTCGAGTTCCGCGGCCGGGTTTCCGAAGCCGATCCGCAGGTAGCGATCCATGCCGAAATGATCCCCCGGCACGAGGAGCACGCCCTTTTCGGCCCGCAGGCGCTCCGCCAGTTCGGTGGAGTTGATGTCGAGATCGTAGCGCACGTAGCAGATCGCACCGGCATCCGGCGCCCGGTAGGCGAACAGGTCCGCGCGGTCATCGAGCCAGCGGGTGACGCGGGAGAGATTGGCGCGGATGATCCCGCGCGTCCTCTCGAGCAGGCGGGGGCGCACCTCCGCGCTCAGGACCCGGCGCGCCGCGACGTCCGACAGGGTGGCCGGCGTGATCGTCGTGTAGTCCTTCCGGCTCCAGAACTCCTCGTGCATGTGCGCCGGCGCCGTGATCCAGCCGAGCCGGAGCCCCGGAAGCGCGTAGGCCTTCGAGAGCGAGCCCGTCACGATCACCCGGTCGTAGCGGCCCCAGAAGCTCGGCGTCTCCGGGCCCTCGACCTCCGCCCCGATGTAGACCTCGTCCGACAGAATCCAGGCCCCGACCGCCTCGGCGGCGCCGACGATTTCGTCCATGGCCGCGCCCGAGAGGACCGCTCCCGTCGGATTGTTGGGGTTCGTGACGATGACGAGACGCGTCCCCGGCGTGATGACGTCGGCCGCACTTCCCGGCTCGGGCTGCCAGCCGAGATCCTCCCTCAGTTGCCACGAGACGACATCCGCGCCGAGTCCCCGCGCGATTCCCGGCGTCTGGCCGTAGGTGGGCTCCAGCGCCACGACGCGGTCCCCGGCCGACACCAGGCTCCACAGCACCACGTAGTTCGCTTCGGCCCCGCCGGTCGTGACGATGATGTTGTCGGCGAGCGCCCCCCGGTACAGTCCCGCGATGACGGCCTTGAGCGGGTCCGACCCATCGCTCTGGCCGTACTCCAGACGGACGCCGCCCGGGTCCAGGTCGATGAGTTCCAGCAGTTCCGACAGCGTGAGCGGGTGTACGCCGCTCTCGGAGAGGTTGTAGTCCACGCGGTGCTCGAACGTCGACTGCCACCGCTCCATAAGGAATGGGGGAACCCGCATCCGCTCCTCCTTCATCACCCGTCAGGTTAACCCGGCGGGACCTTTTCACATCGTGGGCGATGTGATATCGTATACGATGCGTCTCGTTCTCGACACGAACGTCATCGTCGCTGGCCTGCGAAGCCCAAGTGGCGCCTCGGCGGATCTCCTCGACCGTGCGTTGCGGCAGGAGTTCACGTTGCTTCTCTCGGTGGCGCTCGTGTTGGAATACGAGAGTATATGCAAGGCTCCGGCACAGCGAATCGTCGCTGGTCTCAAGGAGTCTGAAGTTGAAGTCATCATGTCGGCCCTGTGCGCGGTGGCAGAGCCGGTGCGATCGCGGTTTCTGTGGCGTCCGCAGCTTCGCGATCCAGCGGATGAGATGGTGCTCGAAGCCGCCATCAACGGAGGCGCGGACGCCCTGGTCACCTTCAACCGGCGCGATTTTGGCGACGCCGCCGAGAGATTCGGGATGAAGTTGTTGTCGCCCCAACAAGCGCTTCAGAGGATACGGAAATGACGCGGAGGCATAAGCAAACCAGCACCTACCCCCTGCGTCTCCCCTCATCTCTCAAGATGGCTGTACGCGAGATCAGCGAAGAGGACGGAACCAGCATCAATCAGTTCGTGGCAACGGCGGTGGCAGAGAAGATCACGGCCATGAGGACGGCCGAGTTCTTCGCCGAGCGCTCTGATGGGGCCGACATCGGAGCGGCGCGAAGGCTCCTGAAGCGAAGCGGCGGGGAGCCGCCGGAGGCGGCGGATCGCGTGGCAGTCCGTGGCAAAACCCCGCGTCAGCGCCGAGGGCGGTGAAGCGCTCGCCTGACAAGGAGCGACGAGGGAGCATAGCAGCGCTACGCGACCGAGGAGCGACGCAGAGCGCAGCGTTTCGGGCGAGATGCAGCGCCGCTCGAACGCAGCGGGGTTTTGCCACGGGCTGCCAGGGAAGGTGAAGCCGAAGGGCGCTGACGTAACAGTCCCGTCACGACGCTTGCTCCGTGGTGAAATCAGCCTAGGGTTGGCGCTGAAAGCATTGTCCGTGGCTGCCAGGTGTGACCCGGTTCCGGACGTCCGCAGCCCCAGCCAGGCGTTGATCCATTGTTCGAAACGATTGCTCTGCTTCTGATTCTCGGGCTCGCGACCTTCGATCTCTGGGTCGGGGTCGCGAACGATGCGGTGAACTTCCTGAACTCGGCGTTCGGGTCCCGGGTGGCGCGGCGGCGCCTCATCATGATCATCGCCACGATCGGGATCCTCCTCGGCGCGTTCACATCGAGCGGCCTCATGGAAGTGGCGCGGCGCGGCGTGTTCGACCCCAGCTTCTTCACCGACGTGGACGGGACGATCATCCTGACCTCGATCCTCGCGCTCTATCTCGGCGTCATGGCGGCGGACGTCCTCCTCCTGGATCTGTTCAACACCTTCGGGCTGCCGACGAGCACGACCGTATCGATCGTGTCGGAACTCGTGGGCGCCTCGATCGCGGTCGCCTTCTGGACCTCGGCGGGCGGGTTCCGCGGGGCGCTGGAAGTGATCAACACGGGGCCGGTCCTCGGCATCTACACCGCCATCTTCCTCTCCGTTGTCACTGCCTTTGTGAGCGCGGCCGCGGTCATGTGGCTGGTACGGATCCTGTACGGATTCAACCTGAAGGAGAGCTTTCCGCGCTGGGGCTGGCTCTGGACCGGCGTCTCGTTCTCGGCGATGGGCTATTTCGTGCTGTTCAAGGGTCTGCAGGGCGCCGCGCTTCTCGGTGAGGAGACGATGACGATGCTGCGCGAGCAGATCGTCCTGATTCTCGCCGGAGTGTTCGTCCTGTCGAGCGTGTTTGCGTTCGCGTTGCGGCGGCGGCCCAGGACGGTGGTCGGCGTCATCGTGCTCACCGGCACGGGCGCGCTGTCCATGGCATTCGCCGGAAACGACCTCGTCAACTTCATCGGTCCGTCGGTCGCGGCCTTCCAGGCAGTGCTCGTGGAAGGGGTCGACCTCTCCGGCCGGGTGCCGACGCCGCCGTGGGCGCTACTGGTGGCGGGTCTCGTCATGGCCGTGGCGCTCATCAGGTCCCGGAAAGCGCGTCGCGTGACGGACACGGAGATCCGCCTGGCCGCGCAAAGCCACACACCTCAGCGCTTCCGCGACAGCAAGCTGGGCACGTCGATTGCGACGTGGGGATACTCCGGCTTCCTTCTCGCGCAGCGCCTCACCCCGCGCAGGCTCCGGGAGCATATCGAGGTGCAGACCGCACCGCCCCCGCCGGACGCGGACGATCCTCCGTACGATCTGCTGCGCGCGAGCGTGAATCTGACGGTCGCGGCGCTGCTCATCTCCATCGGCACGGCCAACAGGCTGCCCCTGTCGACGACGTACATCACGTTCATGGCCGCGATGGGCGCCTCTTTCGGGGACCGGACCTGGACGACCACCGACGGCGGCCAGCGCGTGACGGGCATCATGGTGGTGCTCGGCGGCTGGCTCCTCACGGGCCTCATCGCCGCAACGGTCGCCTTCATGATGGCCTCGCTGATCGTCCTCACGGGGGCGGCCGGCCTACCGATCGTCGCGGTGCTGGTCGCCATCGGCATGTGGCGGCTCGGAAGGGTCCACCGGCCCGAGCCGGAGCACGGCTGATTCCCGACCCGTCCGGCGCGTCGCCTCGAAACGCGCCGGGCCGGGGCCGGGCAGGTCAGCTCACAGGTCAGCCCAGACGGGCGTCGACCGTCAACTCGTCCTGGTCCATCGTGCCCCACAGGACCATGGCGCCGGCGAGAACGATGATCGAGGGATAGAAGAGGACCTGCGATCCCTCGAGGACCCAGCCCCACGGATCGAGAATCGACTTCCAGACGGCGAGCGCCGTGATGAGGAGGACGACGAACGCCGCGGGGTACGCCCACTTCCTCAACAGGCCCGCCACCACGAGCAGACCGAGGGCGATCTCCAGGCCGCCGAACACGTTCTGGACGACCGCCTGCGAACCGATCCCCAGATAGAAGCTCTCGGCCACGCGCTGGCCGTGCTCCACGTTGACGAACTTGTCGAGCCCCCACATCACCAGCAGCCACCCCGTGCTCACTCTCAGCAGCAGCAGACCCCAGCGTTTCATGTCGCCCTCCGGTTCCGGTGTCGCGGGACGTGCCTCGTTCCTTCAAGAGTGGTCCGCCGCAAATGCGGGCGTCAATCGCCGGCGTCCATCGTGGGCATCCATCGCGGCAGGCATGGCGGGTGTTTTGACGCAAGGGTCGGGCGGCTAATTTTCCCGTCGGGTTGTCGGAAGCTCGAGTTCAGAGGATCAAGACGAATGAAGGTCGGTTCGAGAGGCAGGATGGCGCGGGAGCAACGCGGCGGAGTTCGGCGCGCCTGGCCGGTGTTCGCGGGCGTGTGGGCCGCGGTCGCGGGATCTCTCCTCCCGGGTCCGGGCGCGGCGCAGCTTCCCCGGCAGGGGGCGCTCGATCTCGAGAAGGGGGACATCGCCGTCGCCCTCGACCGCACCGCCTACCTCGCCGGCGAGCCCGCGGAACTCGCGGTGCGCCTCATCATCGAGGACGGCTGGCACACGAACAGCTACGAGCCGACCTACGATTATCTGATCGCGACGGAGATCGACATCGAGGCGCCGCCGGACTGGCCGGCGCCGGAGACGCCTCGCTATCCCCCGGGCGAGATGAAGCGCTTCGAGTTCGCGCCCACGGCCATCTCCGTGTACGAGGGCGAGATCTTCATCCGGGCCGAGCTGCCGACGCCGGCGGGAGCGGCGACCGGCACGTACCCCATCCGGACGAACGTCACCTACCAGGCGTGCGACGACAAAATGTGCCTCGCGCCGGTGACGACGCCGGCCACGGTGGGGCTGACGATCGCCGCCGGGGGGGAGGTCGCGAACCCCGAGTTCTTCGCGGCGGCGGAAGCCGCGACGGGCAGCGGGGGATCGCAGGTCGGGGGCGCGGGGCGTGGCTTCCTGTGGTTCGTGCTCCTGGGCTTCCTGGGCGGGCTGATCCTGAACGCGATGCCGTGCGTGCTGCCCGTGCTGTCGCTGAAGGTGTTCGGGCTGATGAAGAGCGCGGAGGGGGGCCGGCGCGCGCTCACGACGGGGAGCCTCGCCACGGCGGCCGGAATCATCCTCTCCTTCCTGCTGCTGGCGGGGGCGGCGATCGGGGCGCGCGCGGCCGGCGTCGCGGTGGGCTGGGGGATCCAGTTCCAGGAGCCGCTGTTCGTCGGGGCGCTCGCGGTCGTGATCCTTCTCTTCACGCTCAACATGTGGGGGCTGTTCGAGATCCACCTCCCGGGGACGCTGGCCAAGGTGGGCTCGTCGGGTCCCTCCGAGGGGCTCGCGGGGCACCTGGTGACCGGCTTCTTCGCCACGCTGATGGCGACGCCCTGCTCCGCCCCCTTCCTGGGGACGGCGCTCGGCTTCGCGCTCACGCAGGATTCGGGCACAACGGTGGCGATGTTCGGGGCGATCGGCGCCGGGATGGCCTCTCCGTACCTGCTCCTGGCGGCGTTCCCGGCAGCGGGGCGCGTGCTGCCGCGGCCGGGGCCGTGGATGGCGACCTTCCGCGTCGTGATGGGGTTCCTGCTCGCGGCGACGCTGGTGTGGCTCCTCTTCGTTATGTCGGGCCTGGTGTCGGCGCCGCGCGTGGCCTTCTTCGAGATCGGGCTGCTGGCCGTGGCGCTCGCGATCTGGCTCGCCAGCCGGTCGCAGCGCGGGCGGGCAGGGCGCCGCCTCGCCGGGGTCGCCGCGGCGGCGCTGACCGTGGTGGCGGTCTCCACGGTGGCCGCGGGGCGCTCCGAAGCGGGGCCCTCGACGATCGGCGTCGCGCCGGAGGACCGCCTGATCGCGTGGCAGCCCTTCGACCGCGAGCGGGCCGAGGACCTCGCGGCGGAGGGCACCTACGTGTTCGTCGACGTGACGGCCGACTGGTGCTTCACCTGCAAGGTCAACGAGACGCTCTTCCTGGAGACCGAGGAGGTGGCGGGCGCGTTCGAACGGCACGACGTCATCGCCATGCGGGCCGACTGGACGCGGCGCGACGAGTCGATCGGCCGCTACCTGGCCGACTTCGGCCGCTACGGCATCCCCTTCTACGTCCTCTACCGGCCGGGCGGGGAGCCCCACGTCTTCTCGGAACTGATCTCGAAGTCCGCGATCCTGGACCTGCTCGGAGACTAGCGGCTCGGCCGACTGCGGCGACCTCGCCTAGCGGGCAGCGGCTATCCGATCGAGGAACGGTCCCACGTCCAGGAGCACGATGTCGTCGCGCTGCCGGAGTTCGCGCAGGAAGGGCCCCTTGTGGCCCGCGCCGTAGGTGAGGAGGAAGCGAACCCCCTCGCCCCGATGCCGGTCCAGCCCGTCTTCGATGTACGCCCAGTGCGAGGCGTTGATCGCGTCCCACCCTCCGGGGCCCAGATCCGCGTCGAACAGGCGGGCGTACGTCCGCATGCGGATGTCGTAGGCTTCGTCGTAGGCGTCGGTGTGGATCCAGCGCGGGTCGTCCGCCGCGCCCGCGGCGAGCGCCTCGGCTGAGGCCTCCGCGGCCGCCCGGTATTCCGCCCACCGGTCGGCCCGGTCCGGGTCCCGTGAGTAGGCGTCGAGATACGCGGCCCGGAAGTCCGACATCGGTTCGGTCCACCCCGCCGTGGGAATGACCTCGAAGTCGAGTTCGCGGGAGAGAGGGAAGAGCCCCTCCATGTACTCGGGGAAGCGGCGGACCCGGGGCTCCTCGACCGTCCCGGCGGCCTCGAACTCGGCCCATGCGCGGTCCCAGCGGTTGGGCGGGATTTCCGTCAGCCAGTAGTCCGGATCGATCTCGCGCACCAGGTCGCGAACGACCTCGAGGCTGAACGTCTCGCTGGTCTCGTGGCCCGAGTGGATCATCCCGAGCACGACGACCTCGGTCAGCGCCGCCTCGCCATCGGAGGGAGAGTCGGAGGGAGCGGGCGAACCCGCCGCGGTCGATCCCGCGGTCGGCACCAGTTCGACCAGCGTGCCCGATATCTCGTTCGCCACGAACACGCGCTCGCCGTCCGGGTGCACGCGGAGGACGATGGGCTGCTCGCCGACCTCGAGCCGCTGCACGACGGCGCGGGACTCGAGGTCGACGACGGAGACGGTGTTCCCGCCCGCGTTGTTGACCAACGCGTGGCGGCCGTCCGCGGGCACCGCGACCGAGAACGGCCGGGGACCGAGGCCCTCCGAGACGCGGCCCGTGACGGCGAAGGACGCGGTGTTGATGAAGGCCACCTCGTCGGATCCGCCGCAGGCGACGATGTAGGTGACCTGATCGGGCGTGAGCGCGCCCCCCGGCGGGCCTGGACACGCCTCGACGGTGGCGTCCAGTTCACCGTTCAGGAGATCGATGACGGAGACCGACCCTTCATCGAGGTTGGGGACGAAGGCGTGGGATCCGTCCCACATCACGTCCGCGGGATAGGGGCGGTCGCCGGTGGCGTGGAATTCGCGCGGCGTTCCCTCGCGGGTGTCCACCGTCCACAACCGGTCGGAGAACTCGGTCGTGATCCAGGTCTCTCCGCGCACGGTCCCGGGCGTGAACAGCGACGGACCCGCCCCGACATCCCACACGGCGCCGGGGACGATCCGGCCCTCGTCGTCAAGCCGGATGAGCGTCGAATCCCGGAACTGGCTCACCAGCCAGCCGCCGTCGACGCGGACGAGGTCGAGCGGCGCGTCCCCGGCCTCCCAGCGCGCCACGACGGCGGACGCGGAGAGTTCCACGACCGCGATCCCGCCTTCGCCGCTCAGGGCCACCCAGGCGGTGTCGCCATCCGCGCTGAACCGGATGCCGTGCGGGGCCGCCCCGACGTCGAGCGTCGCGCCGACCCGGAAGGGAGCCTCCGCCCCGGCGGCTGCGCCCGGCGATTCGCTGCAGGCGGCTGCCGCGAGCGCCAGCGAGGAGACCGTGGCGAGGGCCCTGAAGCTCATCAGCCCCCGGCCTGCTGCAGTTCAGCGGCGACTTCCTCGGCGGCGCGCCAGATGCGCAGCGTGTTCCCGCCCCAGAGTCGCCGGATCTCTTCCTCGGAATAGCCGCGGCGCACGAGTTCGAGCGTGACGTTGAAGGTCTCCGAGGCATCGCTCCACCCCTCGATGCCGCCACCGCCATCAAAGTCCGAACTGATCCCGACGTAATCGATGCCGATCAGGTTGACGGCGTGGTCGATATGGTCGACGAAGTCCGCCACGTTCACGGCCGGATACCGCGACCGGATCTCGGCCATCCCCTCGCGGAAGGCGACGCGCTGTTCGTCCGTCATCTGGGAGAAGCTCGTGAAGCCGATCTCCTCCCGGAGCGCGGTAACCTCCGCCTGCTGGTCCTCCGGGGGCGACTTCACGAAGGCCCCGAGGGCGACGGCCTGGATCACACCGCCGTTCTCGCGCAGGGCGTACAACTGCTCGTCGTCCATGTTGCGGGGGTGGGCGTTCACGGCGTGGGCGCCGGAGTGCGACGCGATGACCGGAGCCTCGGAGAGTTCCATCGCCTCGAGGCTGGCCGCCTTCGAGATATGGGAGACGTCGACCATGATCCCGAGCCGGTTCATCTCGGCGATCACCTCCTCGCCGAAGTCGCTGATGCCCCCGTTCTCCTCCGGCGTGTCGCCGAACCCGAAGTTGGGTTGCGCCGAATCGGCGATGTCGTTGTTCCCGTTGTGCGCCAGCGTGATGTAGCGGGCGCCGAGTTCGTGGTATCGCTCGAGGAGGGAGAGATCCGTCCCGATCACGTACCCGTTCTCGATCCCGATCGCCGCCACGAGCCGGCCCTCGGCGTGGATCCGCTCCGCGTCGGCGGCGGTGTGGGCGAGGCCGATCTGCTCCGGGTACATCTCGTTCGTCATGCGGTGGATCGCCTCGAACTTCGTCATCGCGCCCTGCTTCGCCGCCTCGTAGTTCTCCGGCGTGCGCTCGGTCTGTCCCACGTAGACGATGAAGAAGCCGACGTCGAGCCCGCCGGCCCGCATCTTCTCGAGATTCACCTGCCGGTCCGCGTTGAGCGGATCCACCTCCGGGGTGGCGAAGTTGTAGGGGATGTCGTCGTGCGTGTCGACCGTGAGCACGCGCTCGTGGATCTCGCGCGCGCGCCGCTCCAGTTCGGCCTCGTCCATGGAAGCCTCCTCGCCGGCCGCGGTTCCCGCATCGTCCGCCGCTCCTCCGCAACCGAACCCGAGAAACGGGGCGAGAAAGAGGGACAACGCAGGCAGGAGGGCTTGGTGCGAGCGTACGATTTGTCTCATCTTTGACTCCCTGGTCGATCCGAACCGCCATGGCGCAAGCTTGTCCGCGCCCCGGAGGGACGCAACGAGGGATGGCAGCTGCCAAGGCCGTGCGAAATCTCCTTTGCGTGATGCTGGCTTCGCTGGCGGCGCTCGGGTGCGTGGACGCCACGGGCCCCGAGCCGCCCGCGGCGGGCGAGATCGTCTTCACCGCGATCCGTGGGCAATACATGCGCATCTGGGTGGCGAACGCGGACGGGACGGGACAGCGGCCGCTGACGGAGGAAGGGGAGACGAACCTCGAGCCCAGCTGGACGCCGGACGGTTCGCGGATCGTGTTCACGAGTTGGCGCGACGGGAACCCCGACATCTTTCTGATGGACGCGGACGGCTCGAACGCGAGGCCGGTGACACGGGATTCGGCCAACGACCGTTCCGGGCGCCTGTCACCGGATGGGAAGCGGGTGGTCTTCGTCTCCGAGCGGACGGGGGATCCGGAGGTCTGGGTGATCGACGTGGACGGATCGAATCCGGTGAACCTCACGCGGAGCCCATCGTCCTTCGACGTGGATCCGGACTGGTCGCCCGACGGTGCCCGGATCGTCTTTGCCTCGGACCGGGACGGGGGTCGGCGGTTCTCGCTGTGGACGATGAGGGCGGATGGGACGGGGCTCGCGAGGCTCCCGGTTGAAGGTGGCGCTCGTTCCCCCTCGTGGTCGCCGGATGGATCGCGCATCGTCTTCACGTCCTACCGGGATATCGGCGACGCCGAGATCTACGTCATGCGGGCGGATGGCGGCGGCCAGACCAACCTCTCGGGGCGCGCCGGAGTGGACGAACTGCCGCGCTGGTCGCCGGACGGCGAGTACGTGCTGTTCTCGACCAAGCGGGACGGGAACTCGGAGGTTTACGCGATGGGCGCGGACGGATCGGGGCCGGTGAACCTCACGCGCCACCCGCGCTGGGATGCCATGGCCGCATGGAGGCCGTAGTGTGCGTGCGGCGCCCGGTGCGGGCCCGACCGTCACCCTCAGGGGGATCAGCCAGAGGGATCAGTCAGGGGGATCAGCCGAATGATGTGCATGCGCGACGTTGCCACGACTCTCGTCCTCGCCGTTCTCCCCGTGACCGCCGCCGCCTGCGGCACGGCGGGCGCGGAGAGCCGGAGGAACTCGTCAAGTCAGGAGGCCGCGATGAATGCTCCGGGGTCCATGGCGGGGCGGTCCACCGTCTACGCCCCGAACGGAATGGTCGCGACGAGCCAGCCCATGGCGTCGAGCGTTGCGCTCGGCGTGCTGCGCGACGGCGGCAACGCCTTCGACGCGGCGATCGCGGCCTCGTCCGTGCTCTCGCTCGTCGAGCCGCACATGACGGGACTCGGCGGCGACCTGTTCGCGCTCTTCTGGTCCGCGGAGGAGGGGCGTCTCGTCGGTCTGGACGCGACCGGCCGCGCGGGGACCCACATGACGCCGGAACGGATCCGGGCGGACGGCTACGACCGCGTGCCGGGCTCGGGGCCGGGGGCGGTGACCGTGCCGGGGGCGATCGCGGGCTGGGGCGCACTCAACGAGAAGTACGGGAGCCGCCCGCTCGCCGACCTCGTGGCGCCGGCCATCGCGCTGGCCGAGGAGGGCTTCCCTGTCACACCGATCATCGCGGGCCAGTGGCAGGGGCAGTTGCGCAAGCTGCAGGCGGATCCGGGGGCCGCGGCGACCTACCTCATCGACGGCGAGCGGGCGCCCGAAGCGGGCGAGTGGTTCCGGAACCCCGACTTCGCGAGTTCGCTGCGCACGATCGCGGCGGAGGGCCCGGCCGCCATGTACGGAGGCGCGCTGGGCACGCGGGTGGCCGAGGGACTCGCCGAACTCGGCGGCTATCTCACGCCGGCCGACATGGCGGCGATGGAGGTGCGCTGGGTCGAGCCGCTGTCCATGGACTACAAGGGGTGGACGATCTGGGAGTTGCCGCCCGCCGGCCAGGGCGTCGCCGCCCTGCAGATGCTGGGGATGCTCGAGCCGTTCGACCTGGCGGGCATGGGGCATAACTCGCCCGAGTACCTCCACCACCTGATCGAGGCCAAGAAGGTGGCCTTCGCGGACCTGGCGCGGCACGTCGGGGATGCCGACCACATGGAGATCGACCCGAAACAACTCCTCGACCCCGACTACCTCGCGTCGCGGCGGGCGCTCATCAACCCGGCCGTGGCCGCCGACCGGGTCGAGCCCGGCGAATTCGCGACCGCGACGGAGACGATTTACCTGTCGGTCGCCGACCGGTACGGGAACATGGTCTCCTTCATCCACTCCATCTACGGCTCGTTCGGCTCGGGCGTCGTCGTCCCGGGGACGGGGTTCGTGCTGCAGAACCGCGGGGCCGGCTTCACGCTCGAGGACGGGCACCCGAACCAGGTGGCGCCCGGCAAGCGGCCCTTCCACACGCTGATTCCGGGGTTCGTGACCCGGGGCGGCGAGCCGCTGATGGCGTTCGGCGTCATGGGCGGCTCGATGCAGCCGCAGGGGCACACGCAGGTCGTCCTCAACATGATCGAGTTCGGGATGGACCCGCAGCAGGCGATCGACGCGGCCCGCTTCCGCCACATGGGCGGGCTCCGGGTGGCGGTCGAGCGGCTGACCGACGGACTCGAAGCCGGCATGGGCGCGCTCGGCCACGAACTCGTGGACTGGGAGAGCGCCTCGTTCGGCGGCGGTCAGCTCGTCATGAAGCTCGAGCGCGGCTGGGCCGGCGCGTCAGACCCCCGCAAGGACGGCCTCGCCATCGGCCACTGACGACCGACGGCGAGGCCCCGGCGGCGTTGGGCTAGCGGCCGGGGAGGGGGCGGCCGGGGGTCCAGGGGGCTCCGGCCGCTTCGAGCGCGGTTTCGGCGTTGGCGAAGGCGCCGTCCATGAAGTTCCGGAACTCCGACAGCCAGGCGCCGAAGTCCGTCTCGGCGATCTCCAGGTTGCGGCGATGCGTCGCCGTGGGCGTCTGGCGCGTGTCCCAGTGGCCGCCGATCACCCGTCCCACGCGGTTCGAGATCGAGGGCACGGTGGACTCATTGAGCCTCTGCCGCGCGGGGTCGCCGAAGAGGCGGATCGAGAAGTCCTGAAGGCTCGAGCCGAGCGCATCGAGGTCCCCGAACAGTGCGAGCGGGGCGTCCGGCGCCTCGAGGAGGGCGGCCCGCATGTGACGGAGCCGGTCGCGGGCGCGTCCGACTTCCTCGCCCGCCGAGGCGATGCGGCGCCTCAACTCCGACGCCTCGTTCTGGAAGGCGACCACGGCCCCGAAGTCCGTGCCGGGCTCGGCCGTGGGCACGGCTTTCACCTCGAAGGTCTGCGCCTGTCCGACCTCGCGCGCGCCTTCGGCCGTGACCACGACGAGCTGCGCGGAGTATGCGCCGGGGGCGACGAGGGGTCCCTGGGGCGGTCCCACCCACGGCGGCGTGAAGCCGGGTACCGTGAGGTCGATCGGATCGGGCGCCGGAGCCCGCAGGTCCCAGCTCACGCGGTGCAGCCCCTGGCTGGCGGGGCCGGTCACCCAGCGCACGGTTCGGCCGTCCCCGTCGGCGATCGCGATCAGCGCCCGGGGGCCGCTCTCCGCCGTCTCCGCGTTCAACACGTCGTAGCCTGGGAACGCCACGTCGCCTCCGGCCGCTCGCACCTCGGCTTCGGCGGCGCGTCGCACTTCCGCGGCCGTCGTCGAGGTCTCGGGCAGGTAGTAGGAGATCACGGCCCCGAAGTCCGGGTTCGGCGCGGTGTAGTCGTCCGACCCCAGCGTCGGCTTGCCGCGCGCCTGCATGGGGACGGAGGGGATGTACCACCAGGCGTCGCGGACCGGGAACAGCGCCCCTCCCTCCGCGGCGGCGATGGCCGTGGTCGCGGCGCCCGCCAGTTCGCGCAGCGGCGTGTAGTCGTCCAGCACCTGGAAGCCGCGGCCGAACGTCGACCCGACCACGTCGTTGTCGCGCCGCTGAACCTCCAGGTCCCGGTGCGGGATCGTCGGACCGGGAAGCATGTGCCAGTTCTCGCCGCCGTTCACGCTCGCGTACATCCCGAACTCGGCTCCGAGGAAGAGGAGGTTCGGGTTCAGGTGGTCCTGTTCGATCGCCCACAGGATCGTCCCGGCGGGCAGATCGCCCGCGATCGAGCGCCACGTCCGACCCCCGTCGTTGCTCTCGAACACGAGCGGCCGGAAGTCGCCCTCCTTGTGGTTGTCCGCCACGGCGAAGACCGTCGCCGCGTCGAATTGCGACGCCTCCACGTCGTTGATGAACGCCCGCTCGGGCACGCCGGGAAGGGCGCTCGCGAGCCGCCAGTTCGCCCCGCCGTCCTCCGTCGCGTGGATGAGTCCGTCATCGCTCCCCGTGTAGATCACGCCCGCCGTCACCGGCGATTCGGAGATGCCGGTGAGGGTCGCGTACTTGGACATGGCGCCGTTGTCGATGAGGTCGTCGACGCTCCACACGCGGCCCATGAACTCCAGTTCGTAGCGGTTCACGTTCGTCGTCAGATCGCCGCTGATCGCCGTCCACGAGTTGCCCCGGTCGTCGCTCGCCCACACGCGCTGCGAGCCGTGGTAGATGCGGTCGGCGTTGTGCGGGCTGATGAGGACCGGCGCGTCCCAGTTCCAGCGTTCGGGCGGGTCGCCGGGCGCGGGCTGCGCCTGGATGTCGAGCGCCTCCTCGCTCCCCCGGTCGTAGCGGTAGAGGTTCCCCTGCTGCGTCTGCAGGTAGAGGATGTCCGGATCCCTGGGATCGATCTGGACCGCGTAGCCGTCTGCCCCCATCGGCACGTACCAGTCCCGGTTCCGCACGCCCTCGATGTTCGTCGTGCGTGCGGGACCCCACAGCGTGCCGAGGTCCTGCGCGCCGCCGAGCACGTTGTAGAACGGCTCCGAGTTGTCGAGCGTCAGCTTGTAGAACTGCGAGATGGGCAGGTTCGGGAAGTGCCGGAAGGTGCGGCCGTCGTCGAAGCTCTCGTACAGACCGGCGTCCGTGCCGACGAGGAGGTGCAGCGGGTCCTCCGGGTCGACCCACAGGGCGTGGTTGTCGCTGTGCTTGTCGCGCGCCGTCTCGAGGTTCCCGAACGTGGCGCCCCCATCGCGCGTGACCTGGATGAAGACGTCCATCTGGTACACGACATCGGCGTCGTGCGGCGACGCCTCGATCTCCTGGTAGTAGTGGGGACCGGTGCCGCCGGAGATGTACGAGTTCCGCCGCTCCCAGCTCTCCCCCTTGTCGAGGGACCGGTAGAAGCCGCGCTCCTCGTCGTTCGCCTCCATGGTCGCGTACACGGCCTCGGGGTTCGCCGGCGTGACGGCGAGTCCGATCTTGCCCACGTCGCCGCCGGGGAGTCCAGCCGTGATCCGTCGCCAGTTTTCGCCGCCGTCGGTGGACTTGTAGATGCCGGAGTTGGGTCCGCCGGCCAGGTGTCCCCAGATCTTGCGGCGCCGCTCGTACGCGGCCGCGTAGACCATGTCGGGGTTGCCGGGTGCGAACTCGATGTCGGTGACGCCCGTGTTCTCGTCGATCTCCAGGACGAGCCGCCAGGAGTCGCCGCCGTCGGTGGACTTGTACACCCCCCGTTCGCCGCCCGGCGCCCAGAGGGATCCCTCGGCCGCCACCAGGATCACGTCGCTGTCGCGCGGGTCGATGAGGATCTTCCCGATGTGCTGAGAGTCCCGGAGGCCGACGTTCTCCCACGTCTCCCCGCCGTTGCGGCTGCGGTACACGCCGTCCCCCCAGCCGACGTGGCGCCCGCTGACGTTCTCCCCCGTCCCCACCCAGATGACGTCCGGGTGGTTGGGGTCGATCGCGATGTCGCCGATCGAGTACACGGACTGGTCCTCGAAGATCGCGTCCCACGTCACGCCGGCGTTCGTCGTCTTCCACACGCCGCCGGAGCCGACCGCGATGTACCAGGTGCTGCTCCGGTGCGGGTGCACGGCGATGTCGGCGATCCGGCCGCCCATGAGGGCAGGGCCGATCTCGCGCAGCGGGAGGCCGGCCACGACCTCCGCCACGAGCGACTGATCGACCTCCTGGGCCCGAACCTCCGCCATATCGGGAGGAAGGAGGCCGGGAACTCCCATGAAGACGCCCCAAACGAGCGCCATCCGCACGCGCGATGCGCCACGCCTCGACGAATCCGTCATCTCGCTGCTCTCCTTCTTTGTCATGGCTACCGGGGCGACCGGGAACGCCAGGCCGCGGCCAGCGCCCGGTCGAACGTCATGAGGTCCTCAGGCTCCCGCCGGATGCAGCACGCGAGATGAACAAGATCCCGCGCTTCGAGTTCTGGATGTGCGTTGACCATATTCCCGGCCATCTCGACATCCTCACGGTGAACGGACCAGACCTCGCTCACGGTCGCCTCCACGAGACCGAACGCCGCATGGAGGTTGCCTTGCTCGTTCTGACGCACGTACACGTGGAGGAGTTCCTGAAGAACTTCGGCGGACGTGACTAGCGGTGTATTCCGCTCCCTCGACCGGCGGAAGAAGTCCCAAGCCTGCTCCCGTCGGGGATCCTCCGTGCCAACGAAGTAGATGAACAGGTTGGCATCAACGAAGATCACAGGAAACCCAGTTTCCTAGCCGAACTGAGCTTCCCTTCGGCGATCATACGCTTGTATTCCGGCCAATCCGGCTCCTTGGAACCGGGGGGATGGCGAGCGGCGCACTCGGCGGCGAACGCATTGAGTTCGTCTACGGTGAACAGGCGTGGACGGGCGGCCTCCAGTTTCTGATCGGCGGCCTCGCGCAGCCATTGCCCGAGAGACTTTCCCTCACGCTCCGCCTCCGCCTGGTAGCGGATCTTGGCGCTTTCCTTGACGACGAAGTGAATCCTCGACATGACCCCTCTTGCATGTGCATGATTTTGACGCATGCACAAGATGATGGTGCAAGTCCGGTCGAGTCAACGTCCGAGGGGCGGGGCGGTGGGCGGCGGGCGGCGGTGGTTCGTCGCCTGCTCGTAGGCGTAGCCGAAGCCGAGGAGCATCGCCTCCGTGAAGGGGCGGCCCAGGAACTCGAGACCCACCGGGAGGCCGTCGTCCGTGAATCCCGCGGGCACGGTGAGCGCCGGGAAGCCGGTCAGCGGGCTCAGCGAGCGGTTGTCGCCGAGGGCGTAGCGGTCGTTCGGGGCGGGGTTCGTCTCCACATCGTCGGCGACCGGGGCCGGCGGATGGTCGAAGGTGGCGTAGACGAAGGCGTCGAGATCGTGCTCCGCCATCGTCGCAATGACGTCCTCCCGGACCTGCTCGCGGTCGAGCAGATACTGGAGGTAGCCGGGGTCGCGGGTCGTCTTCCCGAGGAGATCGGCCATGCCGGCGGCCCGCCAAGGGTTGACGCGGCCGCTCAGCAGGATGGACGCCAGCGTGCGGTACGGCGGGTCACGAAGTTCGGCGAGGTAGGCGTCGGTCACCTCCTCGGTCTCGTAGGAGTTGGCGGCGAAGACGGCGCTCACCCGCTCGATCCCGGGGATGGCGACATCGAATACCTCGGCCCCCAGGTCGCGGAGCGTGCCGATCGCCGCCTCCATCCGGGCGCGCACCTGTTCGAATCCCTCAGACGCCGTGTCCACGGAGCGATCCATCGGCTCGCGGATGACGCCGATCCGGGCGCCCGCCAGCGCCCCCGCGTCGAGTCCGGCCGCATAGGAATCCGGGACCTGTTCCACGGAGTATGCCGTCACCGGGTCGTTGGGGTCGTAGCCGGCGATGACATCGAGGAGGATGGCCGCGTCCGTCACGGTGCGGGTCATCGGACCCATCGTGTCGGTGGTGGGATTGGCGGGCATCATCCCGAACCGGCTCACGAGCGGGAGCGTGGGACGGAGGCCGACGAGCGAGGCGACGGCCGCCGGCCCGCGGATGGAACCTCCCGTGTCCTCGCCGATGCCGATGAGGCCGAGGTTCGCCGCCACGCCGGATCCCGTGCCGCCGGAGGAGCCGCTCGGGTTCCGCCCCGGGTCGTACGCGTTGCGGATGATCCCGAACCCCGAGCCGACGTAGCGCGAGGCGAACTCCCCCATGTTCGTCTTGGCGATGATGAGGGCGCCCGCCTCCTTCATCCGCGTGACGATGGTTCCGTCCCGCTCCGACATGTAGCCCGCGAAGAGCGCCGACCCGTAGGTCGTCGGCATGTCGCTCGTTTCGACCTGGTCCTTGAGGAGGACGGGGACGCAGTGCAGAGGCCCGGAGAGTCCACCGGAGGCGAAGGCCGCGTCGAGAGCGCGGGCCTCCTCGAGGGCGCGCGGGTTGACGACAGCGATCGCGTTGAACCGCGGCCCCTGCTTGTCGTAGGCATCGATGCGCGCCAGGTAGCTCTCCACCAGGCCCTCGCAGGTGAGGTCGCCCGACCGGAAGGCCGCGTGGACGTCCGCGACCGTCGTCTCCTCGACCGCGAACGCCTGCGCGTGGAGCGCGAACGGGGCCGCCGTGAACGCCAGGGCGAATGAGAGGGCCAAGCGGATTGCGATCGACGTGCGAGCAGACATGGCAGCACCTGTCCTCGGGGGAACTCGAGTTGACCAGCCGTTGAAAAGGGTACGCAGCCTCAACTTGACCGCACAATCTGTCCAACCTAATAATCTAGACATATCTGTTGGACATTAGGAGTTCCGATGAATGAATGGCCGTTACATGATGCGAAGAACCGGTTCAGCGCGGTCGTCGCGGCAGCCGTGGCGGGAGAGCCGCAGCGCGTGACGCGGCGGGGGAAGCCGGCCGTCGTGGTAGTGTCGGTGGAGGAGTACGAGCGACTCCGGCGGACGGAGACGGCGGCCGCACCGAGCCTGGCGGAGGTGCTGCTCGCGATTCCTCGCGATGATGGCGAATTCGAGCGGCGTCCCTTGAGCCTCCGGCAGGTCGATTTCTGATGTTCCTGGTCGATACCGACGTTCTGTCGGCGCTCCGCCAACGTGAACGCAGTCGTCCTGTCGTCCGGTGGGTGGCGAGCCAGCGGACGGGGGACCTGTATCTCAGCGTGGTTTCCATCGGCGAGATCGAGCGGGGAATCAAGAAGCAGCGACGCCGCAATCCGGGTTTCGCGGACACGCTGGGTGCCTGGCTCGACGACGTCATGAGGCTATATGGGGACCGTATTCTGCCCGTGGACCTTCCGACGGCGAGGCGCTGGGGGCGCCTCTCTCAGGCACTGGGCCGCCAGGACGCGGATCTCCTGATCGCCGCCTCGGCTCTGGAGCGCGGGCTGACGGTCGTCACGCGCAATGTTCGGCACTTCGAGCCGACGGGGGTGTCGGTCCTGGATCCCTCCTAGTGCAGTGTCGCAGAAGTCCTGAAGACCATTCGAGCGCCGGGCATCCGTCCTTCCTGCGTTACTCCTCCTCGAAATGGCGCTGCTATTCCTCGTCGAAACGCCTGTGCCGAAGGGACCTAACCCGGCGCCCCGGCGGTCCCGAGGGCTCGCGGGTTGACGACGGCAATCGGGTTGAACCGCGGCGAGTGTGAAGATCACGGTGAGAGACGCCAGCGCGGAGCGTCTGAGCGGGAATCGCGATGGCGCGGTGGCCGGGGCACCTGGGGCGCCTTCGGGTGTACGGCTCCGGGTCAGTACCCCACCTGTTGTCTTCGGAGCGAGTACGGATCAATGAATGCCACCCGAGCGTATGGAGCGCTCCTCCTTCTCACGGCGAGCTTCGCATGGCCCACGGGCCGAGCGCGTGCCCAGGAAGTTTACGCACCCCCCGGGGGGTTCATCCCTCCTCGAAGCTGCGTGACCTCGGTCGCGGATACGGCGGTCGTGAGCGGCACCCGCATCCTGCAGGCGGATGGCCTCGAAGCCAGCCGGTATCGTGGAGAGCGCGTGAGCCCGGATGTGCCATGGACACCTGGCCAGCTTCGGGATCTCATCCCCTATCGTGCCGGTTATGCGGCGCTCGACGCCCGCTCTCGTGAGCTTCTCTGGATATCGGACGACCTGGCGTCGTGGGAGACGTGGGCCGGTGGAGGGCCGGGCCCCGGGGAATTGGCAGAGCCTGTTTCCCTCGCCACCTCCGAGCCGGGGACGGGTGACCTAATGGTGCTCCAGAAGGGTCCCCCCGCCGTCCATCGGTTCGGCGGCGGCGGCGAGTTCATACGTACGTTTCGCCTCGACTCCGAAGCCCAGGATACCGGCGTCACGGACGATGGGCGGGTCTGGCTCGGGCACGGCGTGTGGGTCTCCAATCTGCAGTCCGGACGCACGCGGGAAGCGCCGCTGCTCACCAGCAGAACCTGGAACGGGCGCGAGCGTCGAGCGCACTGGTCGGCAGCGTCGGACAGTCTCGACGCCCGGCGATACAATGTGCCGAGCTTCGTGGACGTGGGGATCGCGGCCCATGGTCGATTTGTGGCCGTCTATTTCCCCTGGAGCGGCATCATCGAACTCTTCGAAGGTGGCGAGCACATGCGCACGCTTGAGACCTGCATGCCGGACGAACTCCGGGAGGCGTACCGTCGGCAGTTGCGGGAGACCGGCGACGGCGTCCCGTCCCCGGGCACGACCCAGACCATTCACATGGTGGAACTGCTGGCGGACGTGCGGATCGGCAACGATGGCGAGGTGTGGGCCCTGGCCGGAGCCCCGACGGAGGAAGGCTATCTTCACATCGACAGATTCGACGCGTCGGGCCGGAACGCGGGCTCGATCCTCTTCGCAAGCGACGGGCCCGCCTTCCCCGATGAATTGCGCTTCGGTCTTGATCCGGAGCGAACCGTGATCGAATTCAGCCCACACGAAGGTCATGTCGCCGTGTACGAACTGTCCGGCAGTCGCTGACGCTCAAGGACGGATTCTGCAGAAGCGGACGGCGGTGACGGCGAGGATGCGGGCCAGTTCGACCAGCTCCCGGGCGCGGATGCTCTCGTCGGGGCGGTGGGCCTCGCGGACGTCGCCGGGGCCGAAGAGCACCGTGGGCACGTGGCCGTGGTTGACGAGGAGCCGCATGTCCGCGCCGTAGCGCACGCCCCCGACGCGGGGTTCCGTGCCGCCGAGCGACCGCGCGGCGCCGGCCAGCGTGCCGACCACGGGGGTGCGCTCGTCCGTGCGGGCGGGGGCGAACTGCGCCCCGACCCACTCGACGGTGGGCGAGTGGTCGCTCAGCCAGGCGTCACCGGACGCGGCCTCGGCCACGGCGTCCTCGAGCGCGCGGCGCGCCCCGGCGAGGTCCTCCCCGGGCGCCACGCCGTAGCGTCCCTCGACGACGAGGTTCTCGGCCACGGTCGAGGGCCAGATGCCCGCCCGGAGCCGTCCCATGGTCAGGGCGTACGGCAGCGCCTCGCCGTGGAACAGCGGGTCGGCCACGTCGCGGTTCCGGTCCGCCTCGAGGGCCCGGAGCCGCTGGAAGATGGGGATGAACTTCTCGACCGGATCCACGCCCTCCTCGCGCAGCGCCCCGTGCGCCGCGAGGCCGGGGACGGTGAGCCGGAAGCTGAGCGCGCCGGCCTGCGCGGGCGCGATGACGAACTCCGTCGGCTCGACGACGATCGCCCCGTCACCCGTGTGCCCGCGCTCGATCGTGGCCAGCGTCCCCGAGCCGCCGTCCTCCTCGCCGATCACGCTCTGGATCTGCAGCACGCCGTCCAGCTCGATGCCCGCGTCGCGCAGCGCCCGCGCCGCCGCCAGCGCGCCGCACAACTGCCCCTTCATGTCCACGACCCCGCGCCCGAACAGACGCCCGCCGCGCTCCGTGAGTTCGAAGGGCGGGTGCGCCCAGCGCTCGAGCTCGCCGGCGGGGACGACATCGACGTGGCCGTTGACGATCAGCGTGCGGTCGTTGCCGCGTCCCACGGTCCCGACCACGCCGAGTCCTTCGCGACGCTCCACGTCGGCCGTGTAGGCAGGGTGCCGGCGCAGCCGCTCGAAGTCGATCTCCCACACGTCCGTCTCGAGACCGATGGCGCGCATCTCCTCCGCCACCCGCTCCTGGGCCGGCGTCTCGCGGTTCGCGACGCTCTCGATCGCGATGAGGTCGGCCAGCACCGCGAAGAGCCGTTCCGCGTCCACCGCCTCCACGGCGCGGCGCTCGACCGGCGTCAGCGCGCCGCCGTTCGCGGCCGGCTCTGCGCTCCCGGCATCCTGCGGCGAGCTCCCAGCATCCTGCGGCGCGTTCCCGCGGGAACGTCTCGCGGTAGCCTCGTTCCGATTGCCCTGCATCGTCTCCCTCCCACCTGCGTGGATCGCGGAGTATGCCACCGACCCGACACTCGGGGCGACCCGGCCCCGGTGGTCTCGTCCGCGCGTTCCGCAACGGCTACCGTACCGGCTGGAGCGGGACCCAGCTCAAACGAACCCACGGAGTATGATCGATGCGCGTCCGGACACGTCGTTACTTCGCAACCCTGGCCGTCGCGGCCCTGGCGGTCGGGCCGTGGACCGCCGTTCCTGTCGCGGCGCAGTCCGTCACGCCCGCGGGGGACGCCGGCCTCGGCCGTCTCCTGGCGGAGATCGAGCGCATGGCGCCGAGCAGCGGCGGCACGGTGGGCGTCGGAGCGGTTCACATCGAGACCGGGCGCGCGGTGTGGTTCAACGAGGACGAGCGCTTCCCCATGGCCTCGACCTACAAGGTTCCGATCGCGGTGCAACTCCTGTCCCGGGTCGACCGCGGCGAGATCTCGCTGGCGGACATGGTCGAACTCGAACCCGCGGACATCCATCCCGGCAGCGGCACGATCTCGAACCTGTTCGACGACCCCGGGGTGGCCCTCTCCCTCCGGAATCTGATGGAACTGATGCTTCTCATCTCCGACAACAGCGCGACGGATCTCACCCTCACCGCGGCCGGCGGACCCGACGCGGTGAACGCGCGCATGGCGGAACTCCGGGTCGACGGCCTGAGCGTGGATCGGCCGACCTCGTCGCTGATCGGGGACTATTCCGGCGTCGAGACGCCTGCGGACGGCCGCATCTCCATGGCGGAGTTCAGGGAACGGGCCGCCGAGGTGCCGGCAGCCGAGCGCGGGGCGGCGCGCGAGGCCTTCTCGACCGATCCGCGCGACACGTCGACGCCCCGCGCGATGGCGCACCTGCTCGCCATGACCTGGGCGGGCGAGGCGCTGGGCTCGAAGAACACGGAGGTCTTCAAGGACGTCATGCTGCGCGTCCAGACGGGCGCCGGCCGCATCAAGGGCGTGCTGCCCCCCGGCACCCCGGTCGGGCACAAAACGGGGACGATCGGCGGGACCACCAACGACGTCGGCTACATCTACCTTCCGGACGGCGCCGGGCACGTGATCACGGTGGTGTTCGTGAAGGACTCGGAGCGGCCGGTCCCGGCGCGCGAGGCGACGATCGCCCAGATCTCACGCGCCATCTACGACTACTTCCTGTTCAACCCCGGGACCCCGGCGGATCCGGCCGCCGGCCGCGCCAATCCCCGTTACGGCGTGTGGAAGCTGCGCTCCGACGCGCCGGCCCCGGCCCTCAACGTCATGACGTACGAACCGTGGGGCGACGGCGGGATGAAGATCACCGTCGAGTCGACGAACGCCCGCGGCGGCGAGTCGAAGTGGAGCTACGACACGATGTTCGATGGCGAGTTCCGGCCCGTGACCGGACGGGACGGGGTCGAGACGGCGGTGGAGGTCGTCGACCGCTACACGAACCGGATCACGAGCCGGCGGGACGGCCGCGTCACGCAGGTCATCATCAACGTCCTGTCCGAGGACGGAAACCGGATCGACAACGAGTACCGGAGCACGGACGCGGACGGGAACGAGCGCGTCTCGCACGCGGTGTACGAGCGCATCGGCGGCTGAGCGAGGGCGGCTGAGCGAAGGTGAGTGAAGCGATGTCCAGGGACTACGACGCGATCGTCATCGGCGCCGGCGTCATCGGCGTCTGCACCGGACTCGAGCTGGCCAGGCGCGGGTTCCGGACCCTCAACGTCGACAAGCTGCCCGCCGCCGGGTACGGGTCGACCTCGAACACCTGCGCCATCATCCGTCTCCACTACTCGACGCCCGACGGCGTGGCCATGGCGCGCGAGTCCTACTTCTACTGGCTCGACTGGGGGAAGTACGTCGGCGTGCCGGACCCCTCCGGGCTGGCGCGCTACGTCAACACCGGCTGCCTCGTCACGAAGACGGAGAAGAATCACTACCTGGAGAAGGTGAAGGCCAGTCTCGACGAACTCCACGTCGCCTACGAGGACCTGGACGCGGAGGGGATGAAGGAGAAGCTCTCCTTCCTCGACACGCGGCGGTTCGGCCCTCCCGTGACGGAGGAGGATCCGGGGTTCGGGCGGCCCTCCGGCGGAAACGTGGCCGGGGCCCTCTACATCCCGGAGTCCGGGTACATCAACGACCCGCAGCTCTGCTGCCACAACGTGCAGCTCGGGTGCGAGGCGCACGGGGGCGAGTTCCGCTTCAACACGGAGGTGACGGAGATCCTGCGGGAGAGCGGCAGGGTCGCGGGCGTCCGCCTGAAGGACGGGTCCGAGGTGCGGGCGCCCGTCGTGGTCAACGTGGGCGGTCCCCATTCCTTCGTCATCAACCGCATGGCGGGGGTCGAGGAGGGGATGAACATCAGGACGCGCGCGCTGAAGCAGGAGGTGTGCCACGTGCCCGCGCCGGAGGGCGTCGACTATAACGTGGTCGGGATGCTGATTTCCGACAGCGATATCGGGTGTTATTCGCGGCCGGAAGTCGGCAATCACATTCTGATCGGTTCGGAGGATCCGCCATGCGACGACCTGGAGTGGGTGGAAGATCCGGACGACTATGACAATACCTTCAGTTATCAATGGAGGACGCAGGTCCTGCGCGAGGCGCAGCGGGTGCAGGGACTCCCGGTGCCGGAGGCGCGGCAGGGACTCGTCGACCTCTACGACGTGTCGGACGACTGGATCCCGATCTATGACAAGTCGGACCTGCCCGGCTTCTACATGGCGGTGGGAACCTCCGGGAACCAGTTCAAGAACGCGCCGGTCGCGGGCCAGCTCATGGCGGAACTCATCGAGCAGGTCGAGGACGGGCGCGACCACGACGCGGATCCGGTCCAGTTCCATATGAAGTATACGAGGCGGGACTGTAACCTCGGGTTCTTCAGCCGGCTGCGGACGATGAATCCGGATTCGTCCTACTCGGTCATCGGCTGACCCTCAGGCGTGATGCGGCGCCTGAAGTCCGCACTCGGGGCGGGGGTCTTCCGGCCGGGCCGCCTGTGGGAGGAGAGGCCGCTCCGCCGCCACTACGACGTGGTGATCATCGGGGGCGGCATCCACGGGCTCGCGACGGCCTACTACCTGGCGAGGGACCACGGCGTCCGGGACATCGCCGTTCTCGAGGGCCAGTACATCGGGTTCGGCGGGTCCGGGCGGAACACGGCGATCGTGCGCGCGAACCAGCGCACGCAGGCGAACGTCCCGCTCTATGACGAGGGCCTGAAGCTGTGGCCCGTCCTCACGGACGAACTCGACTTCAATCTCATGTTCCATAACTGCGGCAACCTCAACCTCGCGCACAGCGAGGCGGCGGTGGCCGCGTTCCGGCTCTCCATCAACACGGCGAACTTCTGCGGCGTGCGCTCGGAACTGCTCGACCCGCGGCAGTGCAAGGAACTGGTGCCGGCGCTGGACGTGTCGGACCGGCCTGCGCATCCGATCCAGGCCGGCATGTACCACCCGCCCGGGGGCGTGGTGCGGCACGACGCGGTGGTGTGGGGACTGGCCCGGGGCGCCAGCCTGCACGGGGCCGCGATCCACCAGGGCGTCGAGGTGCAGGGGATCGATACCGAGGGCGGGCGCGTGACGGGCGTGCGGACGAGCGCGGGGCCGATCGGGTGCCGGAAGCTCGGGATCATGGCCGGGGGATACGGGCCCGCGATCGCGGCCATGCTCGACATCGAACTGCCGGTGAACCCGCTCACGATCCAGGCGATGGTCACGCAGCCGCTGAAGCCGTTCCTGCACCATGTCGTGAGTTCCGGGGCCTACCACGTCTATGCGAACCAGACGCTGAAGGGGGAGATCGCGACGGGCGCGCACATGGACCCGCAGGTGAACTACACGACGGACGTGACCGCGGGCTACTTCAAGCACCAGGCGGAGGCGCTGACGGACTTCATGCCGTGCCTGAAGGGCGTGCGGTTCCTGAGGGTCTGGGCGGGGCTGGCGGACATGACGCCGGACATGGCGCCGATCCTCGACGGCAACTTCGCCCACGAGGGGCTCTACGTGGACGTGGGCTGGGGATACTTCGGGTTCAAGTCCGGGCCGGTGGCCGGCAAGTACATGGCCGAGTTCATGGCGCGCGAGGAGGCGCCGGAGATCCTGAAGCCGTTCGCGCTGCGCCGTTTCCTGGAGAACCGCTACATGGGAGAAACGGCCGCGACCATGAAGTACGGACAGTGGGATTGATAGTGGGACTGATGGTGCCGTGACGTTCCGGTTGACGTGCCCGGTGTGCGGGAAGCGCGACGTGTACGAGTTCACGTACGGAGGACCCGAGCGGGGGCCGAGACCGGCCGAGGGAGATGCCGCGGAGGGCGCGGATCGCGGGGCCGCCGCGGAGGCGCACTTCCGCTGGGCGCAGTTTCGCATGAACCGTCCGGAGCCGCGTGAGGAGTGGTGGCACCACGGGGCGGGCTGCGGCGTCTGGTTCTCGACGTGGCGCGACCCAGCCACGAACCGGGAGACCCGGCCCGGCGGCGGCGAGGCGCGCGGGGGAGACTCGTCGTGAGTCGGCTGCCGCCGTCGTCGACGGAGCGGATCGACCGCTCGCGGCCGCTCGGTTTCCGCTGGTGCGGGCGCGCGCTGGAGGGGTTCGAGGGAGATACGGTCGCCTCGGCGCTCTGGGGGGCGGGGGTCCGCACCTTCGGCCGGAGCTTCGAGTATCACCGGCCCCGGGGGCTGTACGATCTGGAGGGCGAAGGGTCGAGCCAGCTCGTCTCGGTCGACGGCGTGCCGAACCAGTCCGCGGGGACGACGCCGCTGCGCGAGGGGATGGAGGTCGGCGCCCAGAACGTGCGCGGGGATCCGCGCTTTGACGCCCTCGGTTTCCTGGACCGGCTCGACCGGTTCATGCCGGCGGGGTTCTACTACCGGCTGTTCCACCGCCCCGCGTGGGCCGCCCGGTTCTTCCAGGAGCGGATGCGCGGGCTGGCCGGCCTGGGGGTGCTACGGCCCGACGCGGCGGAGCGGACGGGCGCGGGGGAACGGGCATACACGGGGGGACGGGCGGAGCGCTACCTGCACGCGGACGTGGCGGTGGTCGGCGGCGGTCCGGCCGGGCTGTCCGCGGCGCTCGAGGCGGGGCGGCTCGGCCTCCGCGTATGCCTGTTCGAGCGCCGGCCGTGGCTGGGTGGGCACCTCGACTGGCGGGTGCGGGACGGTCGTGCGCTCGCCGGGGAGGCGTCCGCGCTCGCCGACCGGCTCGAACGCATGGAATCCATGCGCGTGTTCCGGCACGCGCCGGTGACGGGGATCTGGGGGGAGAACCTCCTCACGGGCTTTCAGCTTCCGGGACCGGACGCGCCGTCCGAAGGGGGACGGGGGGAAGTGCACTGGGAGTGCCGCGCGCGGACGATCGTGGTCGCGACCGGCTCGATCGAGCGGCCGCTCGTGTTCGAGCACAACGACCGGCCGGGCGCGATGCAGGCCGACACGGCGATCCGGCTCGCGCGAACGTACGGCGTCCGGCCGGGCGCGGCCGCCGCCTTCAGCGTGGGCGACGACCTCGGGCTCGAGGCGGCGGCGGATCTGGCCGCGCTCGGCGTGGACGTACGCGTCGTCGCCGACGCGCGGCGCGACGGGCACGACCCGGAGCTGGTGGACGCCCTGGCGGGCGCGGGCATCGACTTCCGGCCGGGCTGGGCCGCGTCCCGCGTGCGCGGGCGGGGGCGCGTGCGGGCAATCGAGTTGGCGGCCCGGGCGGCGGGCGGCGCGGGGAGCGGTGCGGTGGGCGGTGCGGCGGGCGACGCGCTGCGCGTGGCGTGCGACCTGCTGGTGGCGAGCGCGGGGCGGCAGCCGGACATCGGCGTCCTCTCGTGTGCCGGCGCGCGGTTCCGCCACGGCGAGCGCACCCGGACCTTCGAGCTCGAGCGCCTCCCACCCGACGTGTTCGCCGCGGGCGGCGTCCTGCGGCTCACCGACCTCGAGGCGCTCGCCTGTTCCGGGCGGATCGCGGGGCTAGAGGCCGCCGCGGAGTGCGGCGCGAGCGTCGGGGACGCGCTGACCCGGGAGCGCGCGCGCCTGGCCGACCTGCCGGGGCCCGCCCGGGGCTCCTCGATCGTCCGCGGACCCGCCGCAGGACGGCGTCTCGCCCCCGGCCGCAAGGCGTTCCTCGATTTTGACGAAGACGGCACGTGGAAGAACGCGGCCCAGTGCACCGCCTACGGCCTCGACGTGCCCGAACTCGCGAAGCGCTTCGGGAACTTCGGCCTCGGCCCCGGCCAGTACCGCGTGCCGGGTCAGAACCTCGCCATGGCGATGGCCGAAATCGCGGATCGGCCGCTGGGCAGCTTCGCCGCCACCACGGTGCGGCCACCGGTCATCCCCCCTTCCCTCTCGACGCTCGCGGGCCCGAACCACGACGTCCACAAGCGCACTCCGCTCCACGACGACCAGGCCGCGCGGGGCGCCGTGTTCCGGCGGGCGGGGCCCTGGCTGAGGGCGCGCTACTTCAGCGCGGACCGGGAGTGTCGGGAGGAGATCCGCAACGTGCGCGAGAATGTCGGCCTCCTGGACAGTTCGCCGCTGGGCAAGTTCCGGATCTGGGGACCCGACGCCCTGCGCGCGCTCCAGCGCGTCTACGTCTCCGACATGACGCGCGCGCGGCCCGGCCGCTGCATGTATTCGGCGATGTGCAACGACACGGGCAACATCATCGACGACGGCGTCGTCGTGCGGACGGGTGAGGACGAGTTCTACTTCACGACGAGTTCGAACCGGGCGGGGACCACGGTCGAGTGGCTCCGTTTCCACACCCGATACGACGGATGGGACTACAACCTCGTGAACCTCACCGACGCGCTCGCCTCCATCAACGTGGCCGGCCCGAACGCGCGGCGGGTGCTCGGGAGAATCACGGGCACGGACCTGTCGGACGAGGCGTTCCCGTACCTCGGCTGCCGCGAGATCGAGGTCGGCGACGGCGTGGCGGCGCGGTGCCTGCGCCTGGGGTTCGTGGGTGAGCTGTCCTATGAACTGCACATGCGCGCGAGCAGCGCCCGGTACGTGTGGGACCTGCTGTGGGAGGCCGGAGCGGAGTACGGCATCCGCCCGTTCGGGCTCGAAGCGCAGAGCTGTCTGCGGGCCGAGAAGGGACACGTGATCATCGGGACGGAGTCCGAGCAGCGCGTCACCCTCCTCGACATCGGCATGGGCTGGCTGTGGGACCGCGAGGACACGGCCTCCGGCAAGGTGGGCGCCGCGGCGCTGCGCCACTGCGAGGGGCAGACCGGGCGGCTGAAGCTCGTCGGACTCCGCGTCGACGACCCCGCGTCCGGCGACCCGGGCGCCGGGACCGCTCCTGCCGCCGTCCGCCGGCCCGGGGACGGGGCACTCGTCGTGGACGGGGAGCGGATCGCCGGCTTCGTGTGCACGACGCGGCACAGCGAGACGCTGGGCTGGCAGTACGGACTCGCGCTCGTCGAGGACCGGCTGGCGGAGCGGGGCCGTTCGCTCGACCTGTACGAATCGCTGGGCCGGCGGACCGTCCGTTCGACGGCGACCGTGGTGCCTCCCCACTTCCACGATCCGAAAGGGACGCGCCTGCGGACCGCCCCCGAAGGGCGCCCGCCCCGGGCCGGCGAGGTACCACCGCAGCCGGCGCCCGCGGCCCATCGCCGGTCTCCGGTCCGCTTCGACGCCGCGCCCGCCCGCACCGAGCGCCGGGCCGGCTGGAACGTGGTGCTCGACTACGAAACCGACCGCGCCCCCACCGACGCGCTGCGCCAGGCCTGCCTCATCGACCTCAGCCACCGCGCGCGCTGGGACATCCAGCACCGCGACATTCGGACCGTGCGGCCGTTCGGCCTCGACGTGCCGCGCCAACCGGGAGCTGTCGCGGTCCGCGACGGTCTGCTGATCAATCGGATGAACGGCACCCAGGCCTCGATCTGGCACGTCGGCCCCGGCGCGCCTCCCGCCATGCCGGCCGGTCCGCACTTCACGGACACGACCGACTCCCACTGCTGGCTCGCCCTTCTGGGAGGGTCCGTTCGCGAAGTGCTGGAGAGCGTCACGAGTCTCGACCTCTTCGATCCGGCGCGCGTCCGGCCCTTCCTCACGCAGGGTCCGATCCTCCATGTCCCCTGCCAAGTCGTCACTTGGCAAGACGACGCCGTCCTCCTCGCGTTCAGTCGCGGGTACGGACAGACCTTCGTCGAAGCGCTCCTCGAATCAGGCCGCCACGCGGGCCTGCGCCCGGCCGGCGAGCGTGTCTTCACCGACCGGATTCGCCTGCTCGAAAGCTGAGATATTCCCGCGGGCTCGTTCGATGGATTACATAAGTCATTTTACATAAACGCGTGTCGTTACCGACGGTCCCCGCCCCCATTCTGTCCACCAAGATCACCGGTCGGACGACTCCATGCTGCGTATAGGGACTCCATGCTGCGTATAGGCTTGCGATATCGACGGGGGGGGGAGTATCGTCGGGCGCTTCAAAAGTCCCCTTACCCTTGCTGAAGGAGTTCGCACATAAAGACCCGACTCGCCGTGCTCGCGTGCCTCGTGCTGGGCTTGGTCATGCTTCCTGTCCGGCTGGGATCTGCCGAGGCCATCGCGGCTGGATCGATTCTCGAGGTCTCCGAGGCCTGCGCGCAGTCCGGCTACGGTTGCGCGCAGGGCACCCTCACTCCGCCGTGTCCCGATGACGATCTCGGGTCGGAGTGGTACTGCAACTTCGGTTGCGATTGATGCTTCGCCGAGCGCCCGGCTCCCACTGTGGGAGCCGGGCCGCTTTCTTCGGAGTCGCTGCCCTGCCGATCGTTCTCGGCGGTTGCGGGGCTCCCGAGAGGCAGCCCGCGGAAGAGGCGTACCTGCCTCTGATCGTCCAGTTGGAGGCGGCGCCCACCGTGTCTTCCGGCAGTCCGATCTTCAACGACTGTCGCCTGACGCTGGATCGACGCATCGGAGGCGAGGACGACTTCGGATACGTGTGGGGTCTCTTCCCTCTGAGCGATGCCTATCTCTTGGCATCCGACACCTACTCGGATCCCCGAATGAAGGTGGTTGATCGAAGCGACGGCCGGATCGTACAGGCCTTCGGCAAGAAGGGGCGCGGACCCCTCGAGTTCGAGACGCCGCTCAGCATGTACTGGTCCGCCGCACGTCCCGGCGCGCTGGAGATCTACGATCAGGTGAACCGCAGGTTTAGCCGGTTCAGCTTCGACGCGCCATCCGGAACGGTTACGTTCCTCGACGAATCGCCGTTCTACGCGGCGGAACGCATCTCCAGCCTCGCGCCGCTCGACGATGGCTATATCGGCAGCGGCATCTTCGCCTACCACACGCTGGTCACGTTCGATTCGGACGGTCGGCTCCGCAGCCGCCTGGCAACGCTGCCCCCCTTCCTGCCGAAGGACACAGGCGGCAGCGCCAGGCTTTCTCGCCTCTACAATGAAGGTCACATGGACGTGGCGGGTCACCGCGCGGCGGTCGTCTACTGGTCCAGGCCATACGTCGACCTCGTCGATCTGGAAGCGCACCGGTACTTGCGGGTGATCGGTCCGCGACACACGGAGCCCGTGTTCGAGATCGTCGACGGCAGGTTGTTTCCCGACCACGCAAGGAGCACGGATGCCTATAAGGACGTGGTGGTGTCCGACCGGCTCGTGTACGCGGTGTTCGACGGGGAGCACCGCGACGGCCTCGGCAAGTTCCTGCACGTCTTCACGTGGGACGGCCGGTTCGTGGTGGAATACGAACTCGACCACCGCATCACGGTGGCGCGGATCGGCCCGGACGAGAGGGTTCTGTGGGCCGGATTCGAAGATCCCTACCCTCGTATCGGCGAGTGGACGCTTCCGCCGCTGCACGAGGCCCTCGACCGCGTGGAGCGTGGTGAAGCGCCCGGCGACATCCACCTCTGCTCCGACTGAACCGGCGCGCCCCACGATGATCAACCGGATGAACGGAACGCAGGCCTCGATCTGGCACGTCGGCCCCGACGCGCCGCCCGCCATGCCGGACGGTCCGCACTACACGGACACGACCGACTCCCACTGCTGGCTCGCCCTTCGCTGAGACGTTCCCGCGGGAACGTCCTGGGCGGCTGTGGGGAGCTCAGGCGGCGGCGAGGGCCCGGTCCAGATCTTCCTTCAGGTCGTCAACGTGTTCGAGGCCGGCGGACATGCGGAGCAGGTTCTCGGGCGCGCGCGTCGTCGCGCCCTCCACCGAGGCGCGGTGCTCGATGAGGGAATGCGTCCCCCCGAGACTCGTGGCCCGGGCGATGACCCTCACGTTGGCCGCGACGGCGAACGCCTCGTCCCGGCCGCCCACGACGTCGAAGGACAGCATGCCGCCGAAGCCGGACATCTGACGCGCGGCGAGTGCGTGTCCGGGATCGTCCTCCAGCCCCGGATAGTGGACGCGCTCGACGCGCGGGTGGGCGTCGAGGAAGCGGGCGAGCTCCAGAGCGTTGGCGCAGTGCATGGCCATGCGCGCGGCGAGGGATTCGAGGCCGCGCCTCGTGAGCCAGGCGTCGAAGGGCGAGGGCACGAGACCGCCGTCCTTCTGGATCTTCCGCAGCGCCTCGAGCGTCTCGCCCGGCTCGCGGACAATCACCGCGCCGCCGGTCACGTCGCTGTGGCCGCCGAAGTACTTGGTCGTGGAGTGCATGACGAGATCCACGCCGAGATCCAGCGGCCGCTGCAGGAGCGGCGTCGCCCACGTGTTGTCGCAGCACGAGATCGCCGCGCCCTCCCGCGCGATGCAGGCGAGCGCCTCGATGTCGGAGATGCGGATGAGCGGGTTCGACGGCGTCTCCATCCACACGAGGCGGGTGGTCGGCCGCATGGCGGCCCGGACGGCGTCGAGGTCCGTCATGTCGACGAAGCTCGCCTCGATGCCGCGCTCGGCGAAAGAATCCCGCAGGAGAACGCCGGTCCCGTAGTACGCGTCGTCCGCGGCGACGACGTGATCCCCCGGCGCGAGCGAGAAGATGACGGCGAAGGTCGCGGCCATCCCCGAGGGGAACGCGACGGCTTCCGGCCCGCCTTCCAGCGCGGCCAGCGCCGCCTCCAGCAAGGCCCGGTTCGGGTTCCCGCTGCGGGAGTAGTCGAACCCTCCGGGGTACGACCCGTCCTCCCCGCGCTCGAACGTGGTCGAGAGGGTGATCGGGGGCGCGATCGCCCGGCTCGTCCCATCCGGGTCCATGCCCGATTTCACTGCCAGCGTTTCAAGTCTCATTTTCCGAACCCGCCCTCCGAGGTGCGACCCATGACCGAACCCGTGGGCCCAGCGGATAGTTCGCCACGGCGATGGGTGCGGCAAGATTCATCTGTCAGTTTCGGAGTGACCGGCTCGTTTTAATTCTGGTCGGTGGCCTCGAAAGGGGGTTCGGAGATCGCCATGGGAAACCCGGATCAGTTCGGACGCCCACGCGGATCCGGGCGGTGCGCGGCGGGCCGCGCGGTCGCTGCAACGTGCGTTGCGATCATGACGGTCGCCTCGTGCGGGGATGGTCCCGCCGAGCCGATCGCACGTCCCCAGCCTGCGTCCGTCTCGGTCGACCCTCCCACCATCCGGTTTACGGCGCTCGGCGCCACCGTGCGTCTGGAGGCGACTGTCCGTGATCAGAACGGACGGGTCATGCGCGATGTGACTCCCACCTGGTCGAGTACGGCTGAGGCGGTCGCGGCCGTAGACGCCGGAGGACTGGTCACGTCAGTGGGCTACGGGGCGGCGACGGTGAGCGCCTCGGTCCGGTCGGCTTCGGGCAGCGCGGCAGTGCTCGTGACGAGCGCGGAGTCGGATCGGGTGGCGCTCGAGGCGTTCTACGGGGCCACGGACGGGCCGAACTGGATCGGGAGGGACAACTGGTTGACGGATGCCCCGGTCGCGAACTGGAGCGGCGTCCGGGTGGACGACGCCGGCCAGGTCGTCGAACTGAGCCTGGGGAAGAACGCTCTATACGGCCCTGTTCCGGCCGAGATCGGCGACCTCGCGAACCTCGAAGTGTTGTTGCTCCCGGACAACAGCTTGGGGGGACCGCTCCCGAAGGAACTGTCCAGACTGGAGAAGCTGCACACGGTGAATCTGTCCGGGAACCGGCTCACCGGCGCCATTCCGGCCGAGTTGGGGAACCTGGGCGGCCTGACCAGGCTGAACCTCTCCCGAAATCTCCTGACAGAATCCATCCCCGAGGAGATCGACGGGCTCGACGCGTTGAGGGAGCTGGATCTCTCCTGGAATCGTCTGACCGGACCGCTTCCCGCCAGCCTCGGCAATCTGCGGGAACTGATGCGTCTGGAACTGTCCTCGAACCGCCTGACCGGCAGCGTGCCCCGCAGTTTTCTCTCGCTTGAGCTGTTCGAATTCCGGTTCGGGCGAAACAACAACCTTTGTGCGCCCGGCACCACGAACTTCATCGAATGGGCGGGCGCGATCCGTAACCGTTCGCCTGCGCCGCCGGAGCGGATCTCCTACGCCGGGCCGTTCTGCAACGCGACCGACGTGCTTGAGTTGGAGTCGCTCTACTACTTCGCGGGTGGCGAGAACTGGACGAATTCCACGGGATGGCTTGAAGGAATCGAAGAGTGGTTGGAGGTCGGCGCGGCGGCCGATCCAACGGACTGGTACGGTGTGACCGTCGACTCCCTTGGTCGCGTGCAGGCGCTGGACCTGACGGACAACGGTTTGGTGGGCCGAATATGGGGACTCCACCGGCTCGAGAGCCTGATCGACCTGAAGCTGGGACAGAACCGGCTCGACAATGTAAGCATGGAGACACTGGGTGACCTTCCAAACCTGGAAGTGCTCGATCTAAGCGACAACGACTTATACGGTTCCATACCGGGGGCACTCGGGAAACTGCGACGCGCAAGAGTCCTGGACCTGAGCGGCAATCGTCTCGTGGGCCCGATCCCGCCCGAGCTCGGGCAGCTTGCCGCGTTGAGAGTGCTGGATCTAAGCAGGATGCGACAGCCCCCCGCCTACCCCTCTCCCGGTCTCAACTACGCGATACCTGTGGAACTGGGCCGTCTGTCGAGTCTCGAAGTGCTGGATCTGCGCGGTAACCGGCTGCGGTACTCGATTCCGGCCGAGCTGGGAAGCCTGTCGAGTCTGCGCGAACTCCTGCTTGCCGACAACGAACTGTCGGGCAACCTGCCCACGGAACTCGGAGAACTCGCGAACCTCGAGCGGCTGGATCTGGCCGCGAATCGGGACCTTACGGGACCGCTGCCCTTGAGTCTGGCCTCCCTTCCGGAACTGGGGGAGCTTGCCCTGGACGATACCGGGCTCTGCGCCCCGAGGGCTCCGGACTTCCTCGACTGGCTCGCCGGCAGGGGCGCGGAGGCCACCCCGTTGTGCGTGGGCGTGAACGCATACTTGACGCAGTCGGTGCAGTCGCTCTCGGCGCCGGTGCCGCTGGTCGCGGGGGAGCCTGCGCTGCTTCGCGTCTTCGTGGCTTCCCCGAACGTCGCAGGACAGACCATGCCCCCGGTGCGCGCCCGCTTCTACCGGGGGGACACCGAAGTTTTGACACGGGACTTGCCCGCGGGAACGGTCGTCATTCCGGCTGAAATCGATGAGGGATCCCTGGGGTTGTCCCTCAACGCCGATATTCCCGGCTGGGTGATCCAGCCGGGCCTGGAAGTGGTGCTCCAGATCGATCCGGACGGGAGCCTCCAAGGGGGATTGGACCTTCCGTCACGCTTTCCCGAGGCCGGTCGGCTGCGCATTGATGTGAGGGCCGTTCCCCCGCTCGACCTCACGGTCATCCCCTTCCTGTACAGAGCGGCGCCGGACTCGTCCATCCTGCACCTGACCGCGAACCTCGCCGCGGACGATGACATCTTTTTTCCTCTGCGGACCCTCTTGCCGGTCGGAGAACTGAGACCTGTCGTGCACCCGCCGGTGACGACTTTCTCCAACCACACGTTCAGGCTGGCGGGGGAGGCGGCGGCCATACGCCGAATCGAGGGTGGAGTGGGTCACTACATGGCAACGATGGCCGGGGAGATCATGGGGCCGCCGGGGGCAGCCTCCCGGGGGTCGAGCTTCGCGGTCTTCGATCCCTGGGTGATGGCACAGCAATTGGGCTCCAGCATGGGGCTGAACGAGGCCCCGTGCGACGGGCGAACCGATTGGTTCGGTCGAGCGTTCCCGAACGGAGACGGTTCGATCGGAGACTGGGGGTACGACCGTCGTCACCAGACGCTCGTCACGCCGGAAAGATACGACCTGATGTCCGAATGCGAGCCCCGGTGGATCAGCGGATTCCACTTCACGCGCGCCCTTGACCTTACCGCAATGGACGGCGGCGGCAGGGTGACGGCCATGCCCGGCGCTGCTCCCGGGTTGCTCCTCTGGGGTGGAGTAGAGGATTCGGGGGTGCCGCACCTCGAACCGGCTTTCGTCGTCGACGCTCCACCGTGGCTGCCCCGGGCCGGAAGAGACTACAGGTTGACCGGGAGCACGACCGCGGGTACGACGCTCTTTTCGCTGGCCTTCGATCTGCCCCGGGCGACCGCGCGGGATGGGGGGGCCGGATTTGCTTTCGTGCTTCCGCTCGAGCCCGAGTGGGCCAACTTGCTGGCGCGACTCACTCTGTCGGGTCCGGGAGGGGCCGTCACCCTGGACGAGAATACCGATCGGCCGACGGCAATCCTCCGCGATTCATCGACGGGGTCGATCCGCGCGATTCTGCGGGGCCAGCCGGGCACGACCGTCCTTCCCGGCTATTCCGGCGTTGCGATCCGCGACGGCGTGCCTGTCACGACGCTCCCGGACGGCGGTCTCGGGAGTGACCTCACGCTTCTCTTCAGCCGGGGCCTCCCTTACGGGGCGGACCGGGATGGCGGAACGCGATGAAAGCGCTGGGACGTGAGCGGCCCGCGGCAGTGTCGACCACCGGGACCGGGCACCCGTTGCTCAAGGCTGGCCTGGCGTGCGCGCTGGCTCTCTCCTGTATGGACGACTCCGTCGCGCCCGACCGCACGGAGCGGCCGGAATCGGGCGCGGTCTCGGCGACCGCCGCCGTTTCGGCCGCGAACTCGGACTCCGACCGGGCCGCGCTCGTCGCCCTGTACCATGCGACCGATGGCCCCAACTGGAAAAACCGCGACAACTGGCTCACCGACGCGCCGCTCGGCGACTGGCACGGCGTGTGGGTCGAGGCAGGACGGGTTAAGCAGCTGTCACTGGGACATAACCAGCTGGCGGGCTCGATCCCGGCCGACGTCGGGCATCTGAGGGACCTCACGCACCTGGACCTCGGAGGCAATCGGCTGACTGGCCCCATTCCGGCCGAAATCGGAAGGCTCCTCCGGCTGGCGCACCTGCGGCTCTCCAGGAACAACCTTGGAGGGGCTATTCCGCGCAGCTTCCTGAACCTGGATCCCGCCACTTTCCGGTTCTCGGAGAACGATGGTCTCTGCGCCCCCGGCACGGCCGCCTTTATCGGCTGGGCCGAAGACATCGCCGCGGATCAGGTGAACCCGGGCACCCTCGATTACAACGGGCCGTTCTGCAACTCGGCGGATACCCGCGTTCTCCTGTCACTGTACGAGTCCGCCGAAGGGGACCAGTGGGCGCACGCCGAGGGTTGGGAGGACGTGGAGTGGTGGACGATACAAGCGGAGGGGTCCCTGCGACTGCAGGCCGTTGCGGCGCTCGACGGATGGCACGGCGTGACCGCCGACAGTCTCGGGCAGGTCACCGGGCTCGACCTGAGCGGGAATGGCCTGACGGGCCTCCTCCCGCCGGATCTGTGGCGACTCCGCCATTTGTCGACACTTCGTGTAGGGCGGAACGCGCTTTCGGGGGCGCTGACCGTCTCCATGACCCGGCTTTCGCTCCGGGTGTTCCACTACGCCGGGACGGATCTATGTGCGCCTCCCGATGAGTCGTTTCGCGACTGGATTTCGGCCCTTCCTTCGCATCATGGAACAGGATCCGAGTGTACGTCTCTTTCCTATCGCGGAGTTCTCGCCGCCCTGTACCGCGCAACCGGAGGCGAGAACTGGACCCGAAGCGATAACTGGCTGGAGGATGCGCCGCCCGAGGAATGGTACGGAGTCGAAGTCGACGACGATGGCCGCATCGTCGGGCTGACGCTCGATCACAATAATCTGGCCGGGGAGATTCCTTCCGAACTCGGCGGGCTCTCCCATCTTTCCCGTCTGTCTCTCGACGACAACCACCTCGTGGATGAGCTCCCGCCGGAACTCGGCGACCTGAGCGAACTCACACATCTTTCGATTCGGAACAACCGCCTCTCCGGCGCGATCCCGCCGGAACTGGGGAGCCTCTCAAACCTCGTCGAGTTACGACTTTCCGGAAACCGCCTCAGGCGTTACTGGCGCGAACTGGGCCAGTTGTCGAAGCTCGAAGTGCTGGACTTCAGCGACAACCCGATGCGGTACGGCGTGGAGCTTCATGCTCTCGCCGATCTCTCCAGGTTGAGGGTGCTCGACGTTAGCGACATGGGGCTGATTGCGGAGATTCCGGCTCGGCTCGGAAACCTCTCCGACCTCGAAGTACTGGATCTTGGCGGCAACGATCTGTGGGGTTCGATTCCTGCCCGGCTCGGGGACCTCGACCGACTCAGAGTGCTGGACCTCAGCCATGACACGGAGCCATTTCGGGGCATCGTACTGCAGCTTTCGGGTCCGATCCCCTCAGAGCTGGGTAGCCTCTCACGACTGCGGGTACTTAACCTTCGGGGGAACCGTCTCGACAGCATTCCGCCCGAGCTTGGGGGTCTCGCCAGCCTGGAAGTGCTGAACATCGGCGAAAACCCCTTCGACCAATCCATCCCGCCCGAACTCGGTAACCTCGCCAGCCTCAGGGAACTCATCCTGCGCAGCGGAGATTGGTCCGGTGCCGTTCCGGAGGAGTTGGGCAGGCTCGCGAACCTCGAGCACCTCGATCTGACCGGCAATCGGCAGCTCTCGGGCGCGCTGCCGACGAGCTTCGTCGACTTGGCCAGTCTGAAGCGACTCCGGGCGAGCCACACGGAGCTTTGCGCCCCCTCGGATGCGGATCTGCTGGATTGGCTTTCGGGAACAGGGGCGGAGGGCCTGCCCCGGTGCGCCGGATCGAACGCCTACCTGACACAGGCGGTGCAGTCGCTGGCGTTCCCGGTCCCTCTCGTCGCCGATGAGCCCGCGCTCCTGCGCGTCTTTGTGGCGGCCCCGAATGCACGAGGCAAGACCATCCCTCCGGTGCGGGCCCGATTCCATGTCGACGGGGTGGAGGCCCACGTGGCGACGATTCTGGGTGGAACGAGTCCCATCCCGATGGAAGCGGAGGAGGGTTCGCTCGAGCTTTCGGCCAATGTCGAGATTCCGGGCTGGGTCATCCAGCCCGGCCTCGAGATGGTCATCGAGATCGACCCCGAGCGGACGCTCGACGACGGAATCAACCTTGCGAGACGCATCCCCGAGGTGGGCCGCATTCCGGTGGACGTGGGACGGATGCCGAGGTTGGATCTCACGGTGATCCCGTTCCTTTACCTTGCGGCCCCCGACTCCTCGATTCTGCGCACGTTTGCGGAAGAAGACGAGTTGTTCTGGGCCGTGCGCGCGCTGCTCCCCGTCCGAGAGATCGACGTGTCGGTACGCGAACCGACGGTCGTATTGACGAACAATGCAAGGGATCTGGCCGTGCTCACGAATGTGATTTGGACGATGGAGGGGCAGCGCGGCCACTACATGGGCACCATGGCCGGGAGTACCGACGGAACGGGCGCCGCCTACATCCGATTTCCTGCGAGTTTTTCCATCGCGGACCCGTGGGTGATCGCGAACCAGTTGGGTCACAACATGGGGCTGTACCACGCACCCTGCGGGACGAGGTTCGTAGTGGATCCCGCGTTTCCCCACGGCGACGGGTCGATCGGCGCCTGGGGATATGATTTCCGGAACGGCTCGCTGATCGAGCCCGACACACCTGACTTGATGTCCGAATGCGGTCCACCGAAGTGGATCAGCGAGTATCACTTCACCAAGGCGTTTCAGGCTCGACGCAGTTCCGGCGGTGAGCCGGCAGTCGGCCTCTGGCCCCAAGCGGACGCCCTGCTGCTGTGGGGCGGAGTCAACGAGCGTGGGACGCCATTCCTCGAACCGGCGTTCTTCGTCGAGGCGCCACCGGCACTGCCGCGGGCCGGAGGTCGATACGAGGTCTCCGGGCAGACGGCGGATGGCCGGGAGTTGTTCCGGTTCGACTTCGACATGGACGAAGTCGCCGGCGGCGATGGCGTGGCGTCGTTTGTGTTTGCGCTCCCCGTCCAACCGTCATGGGGAGACGCGCTGGCGCGCATTACGCTCTCGGGGCCGGGCGGAACAGCGGTTCTCGACGAGAAGACCGATCGCCCTGCGGCCATCCTTCGCGACCGGGAAACGGGACGCATCCGGGCCTTCCTCTCGGATCCAGAGGTCGGCGCCGTCGTCCCGAAGGGTGAAATGGCCGCGATCCGAGCCTTGGCCGAGTCCGCGCGCCGTGACCCTCACACCGCCCTGTCCGCGCTGGCGGGCGAATCGGGCCTTGAGGTTCTGATCAGCCGAGGTCTGCCCGACCGGACCGGCGGGAGGCCGTGAATCCGCTAGCGGCGGCCCGAGCTCGCGGCTAGCGGTTTCGCCTTCGGAGGGACCCGCCGATGAGGACGCCGGCGGGGCCCATGACGAGCATCGCGATGGGATACCATGCCGGGCCGTACGGGTCGCCGGAGGCCGAGAGGCCGGCGAGCGAGGCGAGGCTGAAGAAGACGAGGATCGCCGCGAGGACGACGGCATGGAGGCGCGGCGCGCGCGGAGCGGCCAGGGCCGCGAGGAAGCCCGCCAGGACGGTGATGGCGAGGCGCACACCGAGACTCGTGAAGATGAACGCGGCGCCGGGAGCCGCCCCCGGTTCGACGCCGAAGAGTGACAGCAGCAGCCGGCCGGTGAGCACCGAGCCCAGCGTCAGGGCGACGAAGCCCAGGATGACGGCGGCGACGCTGCGCAGGATCGAGGCATCGTTCATGCGCGACCACGTCTCGACCGCTTCGTCGAGGTCCGGCCGGTGGGCCGGGGGCGGTGATCCGGACCGGGTCATCCGTCCGTCTCCATGACGGGCAGGACGATGTGCGATGCCCGGTCGCCGGCGTGGTGAATCATGTTCTCCGCGACCTCCCACTCCGTCTCGTCATAGTTGTTGCCGCCCGTGTTCAGGTTGCGGTCGAAGCGGGGGAAGTTGGAACTCGAGACCTCGACGCGCACGCGGTGGCCGGGCGCGAACCGGTGTGCCACCGAATGGAGATCCACCCGGACCGGATAGACCTGCCCCGCCTCCATCATGGCGGGTTCCTCGTATCCGTCCCGGTAGCGCGCCCTCATGATGCCCTCGACGATGTTGATGGCCCGTCCGTCGGGATGGACATCGAGGAGCTTCACGGTGAAGTCGGTGTCCGGGGCGCTCGAACTCACGTAGAGGCGCGCCTCGAGCGGGCCCGCGATCTCGAGGCCGTCCTCTCCGACCGGATCGCCGGTGTACACGAGGACGTCCTCGCGTTCCTCGATATCCGACTGGTCGAACGCGCCCGGCTGGTCGTCGGGATTCCCGGTGCAGCAGACGGATCCGCCGCGGGAGGGGACGGGGTCCGCGGGATCGTAGACGAACCGGTCCGGGGGTTCGTCCGCGGGGGGCTCGGCGGAGAGGACGCCGTCGCCGAGCCTCGTGTTCGCGTGCCCTCCGCCGCGGAGATAGAAGCGGGTCGCCTCGGCTCCGGGGGGCGGCCACGTGTCGGCCGAGGCCCATTCGTTCCGGCCCATCACGTAGTAGTGGACCCGGGGGATGTCGGTGATCCCGTTGTCCACGCCCTTCAGCCAGTGGTCGAACCAGGCGAGGTAGAGCGAACGGTACGGGAGGCGGGCGTCGCCGAAGTCGACCTCCCCGACCACCGTGTGTTCCGTGGCCCGTTCGGACATGCAATGGCTGGTGGGAGAGAGGATGACGTACTGGTGCGCGCCGCCCCGGTCGCTCACCGCATTGTCCCGCATCATCCGCCACTGCTGGAGCGTCTCGTTGGCGCCGAGGTCGTACCACGAGTTCACGTGGAGCGCCGGCGTGTCGAACCGGTCCGCGTCGCTCAGGTATCCGAGTCCGTCCCACCATTCGTCGGCGAGCGGCGTGCTCATGACCTCTTCCCAGTCGGTGTCCCGGTCGGGCGGACCGTACTTCCGCATGAGGTCGATGGTGGGAAGCTCGCGCAGCGCGGCGAACATCTCGACCGGTGGCGGCGGCTCACCCCCCGGCCGCTTCCGGCCGTTGCCCCGGAACCAGCCGAAACTCGCGGAGAGCCCGAAGGCGCCCCCCTCGAAGATGCCGAAGTAGCCGTACCGCCCGCCGGCCGATCCGACCGATCCGCCGGCCGCCAGAGGGATGGCGGCGGCGTGCGCCGGGTGGCGCTGCGTCATCAGTTGCGTCTGGTTCTCCCCCAGGTAGGAGCAGCCGAAGGTCCCGACCTTCCCGTTCGACCACGGCCGGGTCGAGGCCCACTCGACGGCGTCGTAGCCGTCCTCGCGGTCCGCGGCGGACAGGAGATAGTCCCCTTCCGACGCGTATTTGCCGCGCACGTCCTGGACGACGACGGCGTATCCGTGTCCCGCGAAGAACCGCGCCGGAGAGATCGCGCCGGCCCGATAGGATGCCTTGTCGTACGGCAATCGGATCATGACGACGGGAAGGCGATCACCCCGGTCGGCGGGCTCGACCGGCAGGTAGAGATCCGTCGCGAGGCGAATCCCGTCCCGCATCGGGACCAGGAGATCCGTCTCGACCCGCACCTCGTGCTCCGGCTCGGGGGCCTCGTAAGGATTGGCCGGGTCCGGCGCGAATCGATTGAGGGCGGCGCCCGCGCCCGCCGCGCCCTGGCCGTCGGCGACCGGGGTCGGGGGCGCGCCTCCATCTCCGGTACACGCGGCGAGCGCCACCGCCAGTACGAGACCGCGCCCGAGCCGGGATTTGTCCATCGGTTGCCGCCCCCCCAAGATTCACGCGTTCAGGAATCTTCTTCGAAGATGACACCACGCCCCGCCACCGAGCGAGTGACGACCACCATGGCTTCGGACCTTCACGAGCGCATCTGCAACGTCGTCGCCCGGATTCCCGCCGGGCGCGTCGCCACCTACGGGCAGGTCGCGCAACTCGCCGGCCTCGGCGGACAGGCCCGGCTCGTGGGTTACGCGCTCTACGCTTCCGACCGGCCGCTCCCCTGGCACCGCGTGATCAACGCGCGCGGCGAGATCAGCCCGCGCGGAGACTCGTACTCCGAGATGATCCAGTACCAGCTGCTGGCGAACGAAGGGGTGGAGTTCGACAAGTGGGGACGCATCTCGCTCAAGCGCTTCCGCTGGGACGGGGAGATGCCGCCCCCCGCCAGCCCCTCGCCTCCCTCCTGACTCCGGAGCTTCGCATGCGCCCTGACCTCCGCACGCATCCAGCCCGCACACTGGCCCGCACACTGGCCCGCACACTGGCCCGCACACTGGCCGGCGGCCTGCTCGTCGCCCTGGCCGCGGGCGGCTTCGGGGCGCCGCTGCAGGCGCAGGACACCCGCGTCGAGACCGCCAGCGGGAACGTCGACGGCGGCCTCGTCGACGGCATCCGCTCCTACAAGGGGATTCCGTTCGCGGCTCCGCCCGTGGGGGACCGGCGCTGGAAGCCGCCCCAGCCCGTCGAAGCGTGGGGGCGGCGGACGCTGCGCGCGCACAGCTTCGGCCCGGAGTGCATGCAGACGCCGTACGGCACCGGCTCCTTCTTCGGAGGTCCCCCCGCCCCGACGGCGGAGGACTGCCTGTACCTGAACGTGTGGACCGGGGCCGCCGACGCCTCGGAGCGGCGGCCGGTCATGGTGTGGATCCACGGGGGGGCGCTCACGCGGGGGTCCGGTTCCACCGGCATCTACGACGGGACGGCGCTGGCGGAGAAGGGCGCCGTCGTCGTCACGATCAACTACCGGCTCGGACCGTTCGGCTACCTCGCGCATCCGCTCCTTTCCGCCGAGTCCGAACACAGCTCGTCCGGCAACTACGGCGTCCTCGACCAGGTCGCCGCGCTCGAGTGGGTACGGGACAACATCGCGGCGTTCGGCGGCGACCCGGACCGCGTGACGATCTTCGGCGAGTCGGCCGGCTCGTGGAGCGTGAACACGCTGATGGCCACGCCGCTGGCGGCGGGACTCTTCCACGGCGCCATCGGGCAGAGCGGGGGACGGTTCGGTCCCATGCTGCGTCTCTCTCAGGCGCCGGAGGGCGGACGCTCCGCCGAGGAGATCGGCGCGGCGTTCCTCGGGGCGCTCGGGGCCGAGACGCTGGAGGACATGCGGAGGCTCTCCGCCGCCAGCGTGATGGCCGGGCTCGACACGCCGGCCGGGCGCGGCTTCAGGACGGCGGAGAACGTGGACGGCTGGGTGTTGCCGACGGACATCACGACGGCGTTCGCGGAAGGAACGCACAACAACGTCCCGGTGCTCGTCGGGTTCAACGCGGATGAGATGACCTCGCTCTCGTCCCCGAGATCCGTGCCGGAGACGCTCGACGCGTGGCGCGAGTGGGTGGCCGGCCGCGTCGGCGACGATGCGGAGAGCTTCGAGGCCGCCTATCCCGTGGAGGAGGAGGGGGAGATCTTCGACGCCTTCATGCGAAGCCGGGGCGACGCCCTGTTCGGCATCCAGATGCGGACGTGGGCGCGGGCGTCGGAAGCCGCCGGCGCGCCTGCCTGGCTCTACTACTTCACGCACGAGCCGCCGGGACCCGCGAAGGACTATCTCAAGTCGTACCACGCGGCCGAGATCGTCTATGCCTTCGGCAACGTCGGTCCCGGCGAACGGGAGGCGGTGGACCGCCAGCTGGCGCAGACGATGTCCTCCTACTGGGTCAACTTCGCCGCGAACGGCGACCCGAACGGTCCCGGACTGCCGCCGTGGCCAGCCTACACGCGCGACTCCGAAGCGCATCTCGTGCTGGGGCCCACGGTCGAGGCGGGAAGCGACCTCCGCACCGTCCAGCTCGACTTCTGGGAGCGGCGCCTCCGCGCCGGCACGCCGTGAGCGGGCCGCTCAACCGGCGTCTCGCCGAGATCCGCGCGGAGAAGGAAGCGGCGCGCCCCCCGCCCGCGACGGCCATCATGGCCGCGGGAACGGAGACGCTGCGAGGTTCCGGCATCCTCGACCGCATCCCCGGCGTGGGCGACCGGGCGCCGCTCTTCGCGCGCCCGAGCGTGGCCGGCCCCACGGTCCGGCTCGCGACGCTCCTCAAGCAGGGGCCCGTCGTGCTCAGCTTCTTCCGCGGCCGCTGGTGACCCTACTGCCGCGAAGAGCAGGTTGCTCTTCAGTCGGTTCTTCCAGAGATAAGGGCGAAGGGGGCGCGTCTCGTCACGCTGTCCCCGCAGCTCCCGGAGTTCGCCCGCGGCTGGATCGAGGAGGACGGCATCGAGTTCGACGTGCTGCTCGACTTCGGGCTCGGCGTGGCGCGCGACTACGGCCTGACGTTCACCGTCGACGGCGACCTGCGAACCCTGTACCGCGACGGGCTCGGGATCGACCTCGCCCGCTTCAACGGCGACGAGTCCTGGGAACTCCCGCTCACGGCCACTTTCGTCATCGACCGCGACGGCACGATCGTCTACGCCTCCGCCGACCCCGACTACACCGCGCGCGCCGAGCCCGCCGAGATCCTCGCCGCCATCCCGACCTAGCGTGCGCGAAGCCCTGCGGGAGGTGCGGTTGCTTCATGGGGTGCGGGGGCGGATGCGGGATGGGGTGCGGCTGTCGGCGGACGTTTATCTGCCCGCTTCGGGAGGTCCGTTCCCCACGATCCTGACGCGGACGCCCTACGAGAGCGGGCGGGACGTGTTCATCGAGAACGGCGTCTGGTGGGCGGAGCGCGGGTACGCGTTCGTGGTTCAGGACTGCCGCGGCCGGTTCAGGTCCGAGGGCGTGTTCCACGCGTATCACCCCGAGATCGAGGATGGGTACGACACCCTGGAGTGGCTCGCGGGGCAGGCGTGGTGCGACGGGAAGATCGGGATGTGGGGGCGCAGCTACGGCGGCCTCACGCAGTGGCTCAGCGCGCCGCTCGGAAGCCCGCACCTCACCTGCATGGCCCCGCACGTGATCTGCGACGACTATTTCGGCGACTGCCACTACCTCGGGGGCGCCTTCCAGTTGCTCCTCTCGCTCGGCGCGGCCGCGATCTGGGAGACGAACCTCGCGATCGTGACCGGCAGGCAGGCGGCGCGCCTGTTTCAGAACCCGAAGTTCTGGGCCCATCTGCCCATCATCGAGATGGACGAGCGCGCGATCGGGCGGAAGATCCCGTACTGGCGGGAATGGCTCGAGCACCCGACGCGGGACGAGTACTGGCGGCGTCTCAGGGTCACGGATCGCTACCACCGCGTCACGGCGCCCGCGTTTCAGCAGGGCGGGTGGTACGACGCGTATCCGGGCTCGGCGCTGCGCCTCCACGAGGGGATGACGGCGGGAGCCGGGACTTCCCGCGCCCGCGCGCAGAACCGGACGCTCATCGGGCCCTGGTCGCACGAAGTTCCGGAGATGAGGACAGTCGGGGACCTCGACTTCGGGCCGGACGCCTGGGTGGACGTGCGGGAGGAGGAGCGGCGCTGGTTCGACTGGCAGCTTCGCGGCGTGGACGACGGGATCGGCGAAGATCCGCCGCTGCGCTGGTTCACGACGGGCGCCAACCGGTGGCGGGAGGGCGCGGAGTGGCCGCCACCGGGGACGGAGGAGGCGGCGTGGTACCTGCGCAGCCGCGGGCGCGCGAACTGGAGCGACGAAGCCTGGCTCGACCCGGAGCCGCCGGGGAACGAGCCGCCGGATCGCTTCGAGTACGACCCGCGCGACCCGGCGCCGTCGCTCGGGGGCAACCTCTCCTCCCGGCTGATCACGACCCACGCCGAGACGCCCATGCGGGGCGGACCCGTCGAGCAGGCGCCGCTCGAGCGGCGGGCGGACGTGCTCGTCTACACGTCGCGCGTCCTCGAGGATGATCTGGAGGTCACGGGGCCGGTCGAGGTGGTGCTCTACGCCGAGTCGTCGGCGCGGGACACGGACTTCGTGGCGCGCGTGACGAACGTCGATCCGGCGGGAGGATCATTCGTTCTCACGGAGGGGATCCTGCGCGCGCGGTATCGCGGCGGGCTGAGCCGGACGGAACTGCTCGAGCCGGGCGAGGCGGCGGAGTTCCGGGTTCGGCTCTACCCGATGAGCCACGTGTTCCGGGCCGGCCACCGGATCAGGCTTCAGATCACGAGCAGCTGTTTCCCCCGCTTCAGCCGCAACCTCAACACGGGGGAAGACGTCGGGACCGGGACCCGCATGCGAACGGCGCGCAACACGGTGTTGCACACCGCCGCATATCCTTCATGCGTACGGCTTCCCGTCGCGGCGGCGCCAACCGGCTGAACCCGCGAGTCGACCGGCTGCGTGCGCATCCCCGGCGGCTCGTGGCAAACCCTGCGGCAGCTCCGAGAGCGAGGTCCGAAGGGCCGCCTCGTAGTCGGGGGCGTGGAGCAGGAAGGCGTCGTGCCCGGCGTCGGAGTTCAGCACCCGCAGGTGGGAAGGCGCGCCGATCCGGCTTGCGGTCTCCCGGAGCAGCCACGGCGGCACCAGCGTGTCCTCCTCCCACCCGATGAGCCAGGCGGGGACGCCGAGTTCCTCCGGCCGCAGGTCGCACAGGTCGACCGAAGCGGACAGCGTCAGATAGGTCTCCGCCTCGAACCGTGCCGCGAACTCGCGTCCCTGTTTCTCGAGGTAGCGGCCGACGGCGTAGACCGGGGCGCCATCCTCCCACTCCCAGTCGTGCGGGAAACGCGCGTCGAGCCCGGCCGCGGATTTGTAGGTCGTGAACGCCAGCGCTCTGGCGAGCGCCACGCCTTCGCTCCCCCGGCCGTGCCGGAGCGCGAACTCGACGATCCAGCGTTGCACCGCGTGTATTCCGATGCCCTGCGGATGGCCGCGGTGCGCCGCGCCGATCAGGACGACGCCGCCGAGCCGCGCGGGATGGCGGATCCCCATCGCCAGCGCGACCATCCCGCCGTACGAGGCGCCCAGCATGCGGTGGGCCCGCTCGACGCCGAGGTGGCGCAGCGCGGCCGCTACGGCGTCCGCCTGGTCTCCGGGCGTGAGATGAGTCCGGTCGGGTGAAGACCCCTTCGATGAGTCGCCGGACTCCGTCGAAGGGTCGCCGGCCTCCATGGACTCGCACGTCCCGGGAGATCCGAGGAAGTCGATCGCGAGCAGCCGCCAGCGATTTGTGTCGATGGCCAGGCCCGGGCCCGCCAGCTTCCTCCACCAGCCGGGCGCGGGGTCCAGGAGGTTGGCGCAGACGTGGCGGTCAGCGGAGATGCCCCCCATGGCGACGAGCAGCGGGGCGTCCTCGAGCCCGGCGAGTTCGTAGCGCACCCTGAAGCGGGCGTCGGTCCCGGCCATCAGTTCCGGAGTCCACCCGGTCGGCATCGCGACCGTGCCCCTTCGACCTTCCGGCAGTACGGCGTTCACGCTGTCTCTCCGTCCTGGCTCGCGTTCGTGGTTCGCGACGCCAACTCCGGAGCAGCCGACCGACCCGTGCGGGTGCGCCCCTCATCTCTCGGATCCCGTTCCAGGGTCCGCAGGAGTTGGCACCGCTGGGCATGCGCGCAACCACGCGCGCCCCGGTTGCCCCGGCTTCAAAGGGCCCGTCCCTCAGCCGGTCTCGATGAGCAGCGGCCGAACCTGCCGGCTCCGGGCACGCGCGTCAAGAAAAACCGCGTCAAGAAAAAACTTGACGCGCGGTTCACGACCCTGTAGCCTCCGCGCCCTCAACGCTCATCGAGACCGGTCGAGGGACAGGCCCGAAGACACCGGGGCAACCTGTGGAAGGTGGCTCTTCCACTGATGTGCCAACTCCTGCGACGGATGTGATCCGTTGGTAGATGAGTCGCCCGCCGCGCTTTGCTTACGCGGCAGCTGTTGTCAGGGCGTCGCTTCTCCGGAGTCCGCTGAGTGTGAACCGCGACTCGGGGGGAGGCGTTTCATTGCGCGAAGTTCGCCGCGTTCACGTACTCAAATTCGGTTCGTCCGTGCTGGCGCGTCCGGCCGCGTACCGCTTGGCGGTCGAGGAGATCCGGGCTGAAGTCGCCGCGGGCGCGAAGGTCGTTGCCGTCGTGTCCGCCATGGGGGACACCACCGACGATCTTCTTTCTGCCGCGCGCGAAGTTGCCCCCTCGCCGCCGGACGATCTCATCGGGTCGCTCCTGGCGACCGGCGAGGAAGCGTCGGTCGCTCTGCTGCACCTCGCCCTCGTGACGGCGCGCGTGCGTGCGGCGGGAATGTCGTTTTCGCGCCTGCCGATTCGCACGCAGGGGCCGCTGCGGGCCGCCGAGCCGGTGGACGTGGACGCCCACGCGATCGAGACGGCCCTGGCCACCCACGACGTCATCGTCCTTCCCGGGTTCGTGGGCGTCGACGCCACGGGCATCACGTCACTGCTGGGGCGAGGAGGCTCGGACCTCACGGCGCTCTTCCTGGCACACGCGCTCGGCGCGGCGGAGGTCCGCCTGGTGAAGGACGTGGACGGGATCTTTCCCGCGGACCCGAAACGGTTCCCGGACGTCCGGCCGATCCGCCGGACAACGTGGAGCGAGGCCCGGCGAACGGGCGCCGGAGTCGTACAGGACCGGGCGCTGAGCTTCGCCGAGCGGCACCGAGTCGCCTTCAGGGTGGCGGCTCCCGGCGGAACGGGCACCTGGGTCGGCAGAAACGACCCGCCGACGGACGCCGGCCACGGCCGGGAGGAGCGCGCCCGATGCGCGTGACTCAGCCGTCAAGTGAACGCGTGCCGGTGGCCGTCCTGGGCGCGACCGGGATCGTCGGCCAGCGGCTCGTTCGCATGCTGGACGGGCACCCGACGCTCCGGCTCGCCTCCGTCGCGGCGTCCGGGAGGCGCGCGGGCGAGCGGTACGGCGACGCGGTGCGCTGGAGCCTCGGCGGAGACCCTCCGACCCAAGCCGCCGGCCTGCGGATCCGCGACGCCACGGAACCGCCGGAGTGCCGGATCGCGCTCTCCGCGCTCCCATCGGGCGTGGCGCGCCAACTCGAGCCGGCGCTCGCGGAAGCCGGACACATCGTGAGCACGAACGCCTCGGCGCATCGGCTGAGAGCGGACGTGCCGCTGCTGGTGCCGGAGGTCAACCCGCAGGCGCTGGCCCTCGCCGCCGGACAGCCCTGGTCGGACGGGGGAGGCCGCCTCGTCGCCAATCCGAACTGCGTGGTGGCGGGACTGGCGCTGGCCCTGGCGCCCCTGCAGGACGCCTTCGGGATCGAGACGGCAACGGTCGTCACCCTCCAGGCGGTGACGGGCGCCGGCCTCACGGGAGTCGGTTCCGTTCAGATCGAGGGGAACGCCATCCCCTGGATTCCCGGCGAAGAGGAGAAGATCGGACCCGAACTGAACAAGATCCTGGGGGCGGAGATCGCCGTGGCGGTGAGCGTCAATCGCGTACCGGTCCTCGACGGCCACACGGCCAACATCTTTCTGAAGCTCGCATCCCCGGCGAGTCCCGCGGACGCCGCGCGGGCGCTCGCCGGGTTCCGGGCTCCGGCTTCCCTGCCGCGGCTGCCTTCGCTTCCCGAACGGCCGCTCATCGTCCGCTCGGAACCGGACCGGCCGCAGCCGCGCCTGGACATCGGCGCGGCCGGCGGGATGGCGGCGAGCGTCGGCAGGATCCGCGCCGCGCCGCCCCACGACCTGGCGATGACCGTGGTCGCCCACAACGGCATCCGCGGAGCGGCCGGCGCCTGTCTGGCCAACGCGGAATTCTGTCTCGCGAGCTGCGCGCGCGACTGATCGACACGAAGTCCCGATCCGCGTCCACGGCCGTTCCGCAGTGATGGACGATCGGCCGGAAGCGCGGACATTCACCGCCCGGAAAACCGGGCACAATCGGAGAGAAGACGGAGACCGATGAGAGACGAAACTGTAGCGATCCACCTGGGCTACGAGTCGGAGCCCACCACGCACGCCGTGGCGGTGCCGCTGTACCAGACCGTGGCGTACGAGTTCGACGACGCGCAGCACGGCGCGGACCTCTTCAACCTCGAGGTCGAAGGGAACATCTACTCCCGCATCATGAACCCCACGCAGGCCGTGCTGGAGGAGCGGATTGCCCAGCTCGAGCACGGCCTGGCGGCGCTCGCGCTGTCCTCCGGGAGCGCGGCCGTCAACTATTCCGTCCTCAACCTCGCCGCCGCGGGGGACAACATCGTGTCGGTGCCCCAGTTGTACGGCGGCACCTACACGCTCTTCGCCCACATGCTGCCGCAGCAGGGGATCGAAGTGCGCTTCGCCGAGGGCGACGGCCCGGATGACCTGGCCAGGCTGATCGATGACCGTACGAAGGCGGTGTTCGTCGAGAGCATCGGGAACCCGGCGGGCAACATCGTCGACCTCGCGGCGGTGGCCGACGTGGCACACGCCCACGGCGTCGCCACGATCGTGGACAACACGGTCGCCACGCCCGCGCTCCTCAAGCCGATCGATCACGGGTTCGACATCGTGGTGCACTCGCTGACGAAGTACATCGGCGGCCACGGCAACTCGCTCGGCGGCGCCATCGTCGATTCCGGAAAGTTCCCGTGGACGGAGCACGCGAGCCGCTATCCGCAGTTCACCACGCCGGAACCCAGCTACCACGGCGTCGTCTACACGGAGGCGCTCGGGCCGGCCGCGTACATCGGGCGGGCGCGCACGGTGCCGCTGCGCAACACGGGGTCGGCGATCTCACCCTTCAACGCGTTCCAGATCATCCAGGGGATCCAGACGCTGAACCTCCGCATCGAGCGCCACTCCGAGAACGCGCTGGCCGTGGCGAAGCACCTGCGGGACCACCCGGCGGTGGAGTGGGTGAGCTACGCCGGACTGCCTGGCGACCCGTACCACGAGCTGGCCCTGAAGTACCTGGGCGGCCGGGCTTCGGGGATCCTGACCTTCGGCGTGAAGGGCGGCTTCGAGGCGGGCGTGAAGTTCTACGACGCACTCGAGCTGTTCAAGCGGCTCGTGAACATCGGGGATGCCAAGTCGCTGGCGTGCCACCCGGCGTCCACGACGCACCGGCAGCTCACCGAGGAAGAGCAGCTGAGCGTCGGCGTGCGGCCGGAGACCATCCGGCTCTCCGTGGGCATCGAGCACATCGATGACATCATCGAGGATCTCGACCGCGCGCTGGACGTGGCGTCGCCGGCCCGGCCGGCCGCCGCATAGCCGTCCGCCGTTGACGGTCGGGCTGCGCGCCGGCTACGGTGGCGCCCGGCCCGGCGCCGTCACGGCACCCTCGCAGCGGGAGCGTCTCCATCCCTTGAGCGCCCTGGACTGGCTGATCGTCCTCGGACTGAACGGCGCGATCATCGCCTACGGGCTGCGGCGCGCGCGCGGCACCTCCACGAGCGGCGAATGGTTCCTGAGTTCGCGGGCGCTGCCCTGGTGGGCGGTCGGCCTGTCCCTCTTCGCGACCAACATGGACAACTCGGAGTTCGTGTCGGCCACGGGGACGATCGCGAGCGAGGGCCTTCACTTCCTCTCCGCACACACGTTCGGCGGACTCGTCGGCGTGACGATCGCGACGTTCGTCATCGTCCCCGCGATGTACCGGGCCGGACTCTACACCAACTCCGAGTACCTCGAGCACCGCTTCGGTCCGGGTACGCGCGTCCTCGGCGCGCTGATCCAGATCCAGTACCGGACTTCCGTGCTGGGGCTCATGATCTGGGCCGTCCACCTGACGCTGGTCGGGGTCGGCGGGCTGAGACCCGGACTGTCCTGGGCGCTGATCGTGGCGCTCGTCGTCCTGTCGGGCATCTACACGGCCGTGGGCGGGTTGCGGGCCGTCGTGGCGACGGATGTGCTGCAGAGCGTGCTCGTGATGGTAGGAGGGCTCGCGGTGGGCGTCGCCGTGTGGCAGGCCGTGGGCGGCTGGGACGCCATGGTCGCGCAACTGGAGAGCCTGGGGACGACGGCCGAGGGACTCGCGCCGGGACTCGCCGCCGCCGACCTGGTCCACGTGGGCGCCTTCCGGGGACGGGACGGAACCACGTCGCCCGCCGTCATCTTCATCGCGTGGATTCTCATCTCCTCCGGGTGGTGGACGGTGAGCCACACCTCCACCCAGCGCATGATGGGGGCCCGCTCGCTGTGGGACATGAAGATGGCCGGCGTCCTCGGAGCGGGCGTGAGCCTCGTCATCCTGCTCTTCACGGACATGCTCGGCCTGTTCGGCCGGGCGCAGTTCCCGGACTTCGCCCGGCCCGACGAGATGTACCCTCACCTGATCTCCACCTATCTCGGGGTCGGCGCCAAGGGGCTCGTCGTGGCCGGCGTCGTGAGCGCCGCGGTGAGCACGTTCGATTCGATGGGCTCGTCGATGTCGGCCGTCTTCACGCGCGACATCTACGCCCGCTTCATCTCGCGGGACCGCGACGACGCCCACTACCTCCGTGCGGGACGCATCGCGACGGTCGCGATCCTGATCCTGGGCTTCGCCTACCTGCCGCTGATCCTGCGCGCGCCGACGATGCTCGCCGCCTTCCGCTCGGTCACCTCCGTCTTCGTCACGCCGCTCCTCATCGTCTACCTCGTCGGCGCCGTGACGCGCACGAACCGCCGGGTGGGGATCGTCGGCCTCGCGACCGGAGGGCTGTACGGCGTCATCGGCTTCGTGGACCGCGAGGTGGTCGACATCTCGTGGCTGCCTTCCTGGCTGACCGGGCAGTGGGAGGCGTTCGTGTGGGCCGTCGCGTTCACGGCTGCCGGCTGCGCCTTCGCGGCGCTCCATCCGCGCTGGCGCCGGGCGGCCGGTGCCGCGGCGGGCGGCGGCGGTGGGTCCCCCGCCGGCGATACGTCGCCCCCCGACGCCGACGACTGGCTGGCGAAGAGTTCCGGCGAACTCGGCCCGGTCCGCCTCCACCCCTTCAGCGAACGCGTGCCGTTGCTGGCCAGCCCGGCGCTCTACACCGGAGTTCTCGCCGCGATCTCGGCCTGGCTCGTCTTCGGCGTGTTCTGGTAGCTCCGGTCGCTGCGCGAAGCGTGACACTGGCGCGCCGCGCACCCGGGCCGCAGCCTTGGGCGACGCCGAAATGAAGGGAGACCCATGAATCAGCCCGCAGCAGGCCGCGATCACCTGGCGTACTGGCGCCGCAACCTCCGTTACGTGGGGGTCCTCCTCGCGATCTGGGCGCTGGCGTCCTACGGCGCCGGGATCGTGTTCGCGGACGCGCTCGACACGTTCCGGATTCCGGGGACCGGCTTCCCGCTCGGGTTCTGGTTCGCGCAGCAGGGCGCGATCTACGTCTTCGTCGTCCTCATCTTCGTCTACGTCTTCCTCATGAACCGGCTGGACCGGGCGTTCGACGTCGACGAGCGTGACGAGGAGGGCGCGGCATGACGGTTCTCCAGTGGACGGCGACGCTCGTCGGGCTTTCGTTCACGCTCTACATCGGGATCGCGATCTGGTCGCGGGCCCACTCCACGAGCGAGTTCTACGTGGCCGGCAAGGGGGTCCATCCCCTCGCCAACGGGATGGCGACGGCGGCGGACTGGATGTCGGCCGCCTCCTTCATCTCGATGGCCGGGATCATCTCCTTCCTGGGCTACGACGGCTCGGTCTACCTGATGGGGTGGACGGGCGGCTACGTGCTCCTGGCGCTGCTCCTCGCCCCCTACCTGCGGAAGTTCGGCGCGTTCACCGTCCCCGACTTCGTGGGCGAGCGCTACTACTCCCAGACGGCGCGGGTCGTGGCCGTGATCTGCGCGATCTTCGTCTCCTTCACCTACGTCGCGGGCCAGATGCGCGGGGTGGGGATCGTGTTCAGCCGTTTCCTGGAGATCGACATCGTCTGGGGCGTGGTCATCGGGATGGGGATCGTCTTCTTCTACGCCGTGCTTGGCGGGATGAAGGGGATTACCTACACGCAGGTGGCGCAGTACTGCGTGCTGATCTTCGCCTACATGGTGCCGGCGATCTTCCTCTCGATGCTGGTCACGGGGATCCCGATTCCGCAGATCGGGCTCGGCGCGGCGGACCAGGAGACGGGGACGTTCCTGCTCGACCGGCTGAACGGACTGCACGAGGAACTGGGCTTCACCGCCTACACGGACGGCACGAAATCGACGCTCGACGTGCTGGCGATCACGGCCGCGCTCATGGTGGGGACGGCGGGGCTGCCGCATGTGATCATCCGCTTCTACACGGTGCCGAAGGTGCGGGACGCGCGCATCAGCGTGGGCTGGGCGCTCGTGTTCATCGCGCTCCTCTACACGGCGGCGCCGGCGGTGGCGGTGTTCGCGAGGACGAACCTGCTCAACACGGTGACGGACCAGCCGTACGCGGAGATGCCCGAGTGGTTCACGAAGTGGGAGACGACGGGATTGATCTCCTACGAGGACCACAACGGGGACGGGCTCATCCAGTACGTGGGGCCGGAGGCCGTGGACGCGGCGGGCGCGCCGGTCCGGAACGAACTCACGATCGACCGCGACATCATGGTGCTCGCGAACCCGGAGATCGCCCGGCTGCCGAACTGGGTGGTGGGACTCGTGGCGGCGGGCGGGCTGGCGGCGGCGCTCTCGACGGCGGCCGGACTCCTGCTCGTGCTGTCGGCGGCGATCAGCCATGACCTGCTGAAGCGCAACTGGCGCCCGGACATCAGTGAGCGGGGCGAACTCATTGCGGCGCGGTTCAGCGCCGGACTGGCCGTCATGGTGGCGGGGTATCTGGGGATCAATCCGCCGGGCTTCGTGGCGGAGGTCGTCGCCTTCGCGTTCGGGCTCGCGGCGTCGTCGTTCTTCCCCGTCATCATCCTCGGCATCTTCTCGAAGCGGCTCAACCGCGAGGGGGCGATCGCGGGCATGCTGTGCGGCATCACGCTCACGGCCGCCTACATCGTCTACTTCAAGTTCGTGAACCCTGCTGCGAACATCGCGGAGAACTGGTGGTTCGGGATCTCACCCGAAGGGATCGGGGCCATCGGGATGACGGTGAACTTCGCGGTGGCGACCGTCGTGTCCCGCTTCACGCCGCCCCCGCCGCCGGAGGCGCAGAGGCTGGTCGAGCGGATCCGCCTGCCGCGCGGGGCGGGCGAGGCGCACGAAATCAGCGGCTGATCAGATGGGAGGGCGGGGCCACAGCCGCCGCGGTTCGGTGATCGAGGACCGTCTGGCGCGGCTGCCCGGCCGGCACCGGGCGTTTCTCGAGCGCGCGATCGCTGCGGTACCCGGGGTCGACGGCATCGTCGGCCTGGCCGCGGGCGGGTCGTTCATCGCGGGTGAGTTCGACGAGTTTTCCGATCTCGACCTCGTGCTGGCGGTGGAACCGGGGGCCTGGCCTGAGATCCTCGACCGGGGGCAGGCGGTCGCCGCCGAACTCGATGCCTCGTTTCTGGCGGGTTTCACGGGGGAGCACGTGGGAGAGCCGCGCCTGCTCGTGTGTCTTTACGGTCCTCCGCTTCTGCACGTGGACCTGAAGTTCGTGTCGCTCGACGATGTGCACGAACGGATCGAGGATCCGGTCATCCTGTGGGAGGTCGATGGCCGCCTGAGCGCCGCCTTCGGCCGCGCCGCCCCCCGCTACCCGGCCGCGGATCCGGGCTGGATCGAGGACCGCTTCTGGATCTGGGCGCATTACGTCGCCGACAAGATCGAGCGCGGAGAGATCTTCGAGGCGCTGGACGCACTGACGTTTCTGCGGGCCGTGGCGCTGGCGCCGCTGGCGTTCCTCGGAGCCGGCGTCGAGGCGACCGGCGTGCGCCGGATCGAGGACCGGCTTCCCGCGTTCGCGACCGATCTTGAACGGACGGTTGCAGACGTCGACGCCGCCGCGTGCGTGGCCGCGCTCGAGGCCGCGGTCGAACTCTACACCGAGCTTCGGGCGACAGCCGCAGCGCGAGGTGATGTCGAAGCGAGCCCCGTCGAACGCGAGGTTCGGGCGCACGTCGCGGAGCTTCCCGCCCGGCTGGAGTTATCCGGTCGAGACGCCTAGGGCGTCTGGTTCGTCGGATCGAGCATCAAACTGGGGCCGGTATCCGCTCGACGTGGATCCGGTCGGCCCTCTTCATGGCCTGCGCAAGGTCGTAGGCCGACTGAAGGCGATACCAGGTGTCAGCTCCACCCCCAAACGCCTTGTCCAGGCGGATCGCCATTTCAGGAGAGATGCCCGAACGGCCGTTGACGAGTTCCGAAAGCTGCTTTCGGCTGACACCCAGCCTCCGCGCCGCCTCGGTTACGGTGAGCCCCAGGGGTTCCAGGCAATCGTGGCGCACGGACAGGCCGGGATGCGGCGGGTTCTTCATCGTTTGAGGCCTCGGTGGCGAAAGCCAAGAATCATGGTGGGAACTGTAACGTATCACGGGTCAGGCAGCAAACATGCTTCACGGCGAGCGGGGTCATCTCGTTGAGCGGCGGTTGGCCGACGTGGTATGATCGAAGGGAACGGTGTCCCCCACGATCTACAGGAGGCGGTTGGTGCGAGGCAAACGTGTAACCCGGAGCGTGGTTCAGGCTGGCATCCTCGCGGGAGCGTGGCTCTTTGCCGGGTGCTCTCCGGATGACGGTGGTGACGGGGGCGAAGCGGCGGGGGGCGGCGGCGCGACAACGGAAGCCGTCCACTTCGCGTTCACGGAGGTCGTGCCCGGGGTCTACCATGCCCGTGGCGCGAGCGACCTCGTCGTGGGATCCAACGCCGGCGTGGTCGTGAACGAGGCGGACGTGCTCCTCGTGGATTCCCACATTTCCCCCGCCGCGGCGAGCGCCCTCGTCGAGGATCTGCGCTCGATCACCGACAACCCCGTGCGCTACGCCGCGAACACGCACTGGCACTTCGACCACGCGCACGGCAACCAGGTGTATCCGCCGGAGGTCGAGATCATCAGCCACGAGGCGACCCGGGCGGCGATCGCGGCGGGACGCTCGAACTCGGGCCGCTCCTACGAACTCTTTGTGGGATCGATCCCCAGGCGGATCGAGCAACTGGAGGCGACGCTCGACACGATGACGGACGCGGCGGCGCGCGCGGAGCTGGAGGCCACGCTGGAGGCGCAGCGGACCTACTACGCGCAGTTGCAGGAGGTCGTTCCCACGCCTCCCAACACGACGCTCTCGGAGCGGCTCACGCTTTATCGCGGCGGACGCGAGATCCAGTTCCACTTCTTCGGGCGCGCCCACACGGAGGGCGATGTCATCGTCTACCTGCCGGACGACCGGGTGATCATCACCGGGGACATGCTCACGGCCGGTCTCCCCTACATGGGCGACGGGTACGTGAACGAATGGGTCGAGACGCTGGACCGCCTGAAGGCGCTCGACTTCGACTGGATCATCCCCGGCCACGGCGAGCCGTACCGGGAGCGGGAGCGGATCGACCACCTGCAGGCCTACCTGCAGGACCTGTGGGACCAGTCCGTCGCGCTCCACGGCCAGGGGGTGAGCGCCGAGGACGCGGCGGCGCGCATCGACCTTACGGCCCACGCCGACAACTTCGGCGGGATCGCCAGCCCGGGCGCGAACCCCGTGGCGGTGCTGCGGATCTTCGAGTTGCTCGACGGCACCGCGAACTGAGAGGAGTTTTTGATGTCCACTGATTCGAACCGGCGCGATTTTCTGAAGGTCACGGCTGCGGCGGGCGCCGCCCTCGGCTTAGGCGTTCCCGGAGCGGCCCGCGCCCTTTCCCCTCGGCCGTCCGCGAACCGGGCGCCCGCGGGCCAGGCCCGCACGCTGCTCATCCTGGGCGGGACCGGGTTCATCGGCCCCTACCAGGTTCGATCGGCGCTCGCACAGGGGCTGGAAGTGACGATCTTCAACCGCGGCAACCGCCCCGGTATGTTCGAGGGCGTCGAGGAACTCGTCGGGGACCGGAATGGAGACTTCGAGTCGCTGCGCGGGAGGACGTGGGACGTCGTCATCGACAACTCCACGGCGCGTCCCGACTGGGTGACGAGCATCGGGGAGTTTCTGCGCGACTCGGTCGGGTACTTCTACTACGTCTCCTCGCGGTCGGCGTACGCGAGCCACTCCACCGTGCCGATGACGTCCGCCGTGCCCTCCTACACGTACGAAACGGCCGGCGTGGACCGCGCGACGGCCGATATCACGCGGCTTCCGTACGGCCTCGCAAAAGCGGAGTCCGAGCGCGAGGCGATGCGGATCTTCCCCGACCGCTACGGGATCTTCCGCCCGGGCCTCATCATCGGCCCCGACGACCCCACCGACCGCTTCACGTACTGGCCGGTGCGGATCCACCGCGGCGGCGAGGTGCTGTCTCCCGGCGACGGGACGGACCCGGTGCAGATCATCGACGTGCGCGATCTCGGCGACTTCATGGCGCTGTCCTCGGACCGCGGGCACACGGGCATCTTCAACCTCGTGGGTCCCGCCACGCCTCGGCCGATGGCGGAACTCCTGTACGGGATCCGCGCCGTGACGACGGCGGAGACGACGTTCACGTGGGTGCCGCGCGAGTTCCTCGCCGAGCGCGGCGTGCGGCCCTACGCCGAGATGCCGGTGTGGCGGCCGCCGACGCCGGGGTCCGAAGGGTTCGCGCGCTTCGACCTCTCCAACGAAGTCGCGCACGGGATGACGTTCCGCTCGCTGGCCGATACGACGCAGGCGACGCTGGACTTCCACTTCTCCCGTACGCCGGAGCGTCAGGCGGAGATGCGGCCGGGACTCCCCGCGGACCGCGAGGCGGAGATCCTGCGGGAGTGGCACGCGTCGCGCTGACGGCAGGCCGCCGCGGGGGTCGCTCTTGCCGGCCCTCGTGACGGCGGCAACTGTGGTCGGCGCACACATGCTGGACGGGGCGCGGGACGGGGCGGAAACGGGGCGCGGGACGGGCGGAAGCGGGGCACGAGACCGACGGAAACGGAGGCGACGTGAACGACCGAGACGAAAGCTCCGGACTCACGCGGCGAGCCCTGATCGCCGGGGCGGCCGCGGCCGCCGGGGGCGCGATCACGGCCGGCGCAACGCGCGGACTGGTCCAGGAGGCGCAGGATCCGACGAAGGTTCCGGGAGCGCGTCCCGTCACGGTCGGGTCCCGGTCGCCGCACGAGACGCCGGAGAAGCTCCTCTCCGGTTCCATGGGCGGCTCCTCGCGCACCCCGCTTCAGGACCTGCACGGGATCATGACCCCGGCGGATCTGCATTTTGAGCGGCACCATCACGGGATCCCCTACATCGACCCCGCGACCTACCGCCTCCTCATCCACGGCATGGTCGACCGGCCCACGCTGTTCACGCTCGAAGACCTGAAGCGCTTCCCGCAGGTTTCGAAGCTGCTCTTCATCGAGTGCTCCGGGAACGGCGGCGGCGCCTACGCCCCGTCGCCCAGCCCGCAGCACACGCCGCAGTCGGTCGACGGGCTGCTCAGCACGAGCGAATGGTCCGGCGTCGCGCTTTCGACGCTGTTCGAGGAGGTGGGGGTGCACGCGGACGCGACGTGGTTCCTCGCCGAGGGGTCGGACGCGGCGGTCATGGGCCGCAGCATCCCGATGGAGAAGGCGTGGGACGACGCGATGATCGCCTATGCCCAGAACGGCGAGGCGATCCGGCCCGAACAGGGCTACCCCGCGCGGGTGTTCCTGCCCGGGTGGGAGGGCAACGCGAGCGTGAAATGGATCCGGCGCATCGAACTCTCCGACCGCCCCGGGATGTTCCGCGATGAGACGTCCAAGTACACGGATCCGCTCCCGGACGGGACGGCGCGGCAGTTCTCCTTCGTGATGGATGCGAAGTCGGTCATCACCTACCCCACCTATCCGCGGCGGCTGTCGGAGCCGGGATTTGTGGAGATTTCCGGCTATGCGTGGACCGGCCGGGGTCTGATCGAGCGCGTGGAGGTGAGCACGGACGGCGGCGATTCGTGGCACGACGCGGAGCTCCAGGAACCCGTGCTGCCCAAGTGCACGACGCGCTTCCGCCACGGCTGGGAGTGGGACGGCGGCGAGGCGCACCTGCTGAGCCGCGCGACCGACGAGACGGGCTACACGCAGCCGGTCCGCCAGCAGGTCCTCGACGCGCGCGGACCCGGCACGCGCTACCACTCGAACGCGATCCGCGGGTGGCGCGTGGCCCGCGACGGCTCGATCGAGTTCGCGCCGGTATGAGCCGCGCCAACGTGGTCTCGCGACTACTGACGCTGGCGGCCCTCGCGCCGGGGCTGGCGGCCTGCGGCGCGGGCGATCCCGAGGCCGGCATGGAGGCCGGCAACGCCGGAGCCGACGCGGCTGCGGGCGCGACGACCGATCCGGGCGTCGGGGCGACCGGGCGGGCGGGCTCGGACGAGCCGGTGTACGGCTTCGGCACGCCCGCGACGGCTTCGCAGATCGCGGCGTGGGACATCGACATCGGCCCCGACGGCGCGGGCCTCCCCCCGGGACAGGGCACCGTCGCGGAAGGCCTCGAAGTGTGGGAGCGCCACCGCTGCATCCTCTGCCACGGCCCCACCGGGCGCGAGGGTCCGAACGACCTCCTCACGGGCCGCATCCCCGGAGACGAGTTCCCGTTCGCGAACGACCGCAGCCTGCGCTCCACCGTCGGCAACTACTGGCCCTACGCCACGACGCTGTTCGACTACACGCGCCGCGCCATGCCCTTCGACCTGCCGGGAACGATGACGGACGAGGAGGTCTACGCGGTCGTCGGCGCCATGCTCTACTTCAACGATCTCCTGCCGGCGGACGCCGTCGTCGACTCCGCGGTGGTCGTCGACACGCACATGCCCGCCCGCGACCGCTTCGTCCCCGACAACCGAACCGGCGGCCCCACCATCCGCTGACTAGAGTTCGGCGGTGAGGTCGGCGCGGTATTCCTGGAGTTCGGCGCGTTCTTCTTCGGGTAGCGCGGGGTGGGTGAGGTCGAGGGTGGCGAGCTGGTCGCGCACCAGCCGGGCGACGACAAGCCGCATCCAGGGTTTGGAGTCGGCGGGGATCGCATACCACGGCGCCCACGGGCGGGCGGTCGCGTTGATCGCGTCCTCGTAGGCGGCCATGTAATCGTCCCAGTGCTGCCGCTCCTCGATGTCGGCGCGGTTGAACTTCCAGTTCTTGTCGGGACGGTCGATGCGGCGCAGGAAGCGGCGGGCCTGCTCTTCCTTCGAGATGTTGAGCCAGAACTTGAGGATCACGGTCCCGTTGCGGGCCAGGTGCCGTTCGTGATCCCGGATCGACTCGTAGCGCTCCTCGCACCGTTCCATGATCGGCAGCTTCCGCGGGAGCTTCTGCCGGTCGAGGAACTCGGGATGGACCCGCACGATGAGCACTTCCTCGTAGTAGCTCCGGTTGAAGATCCCGATCCGGCCCTTCTCCGGGAGCCGGCGGTTCGTGCGCCACAGGAAGTCGTGCCTCACCTCCTCGTTGGACGGCGCCTCGAAGGAGTTGATCCGGAAGCCGGCGGGGTTCACGCCCGTCATGACCGCTCGCAACGTCGAGTCCTTGCCGGCCGCGTCCATCGCCTGGAAAACCAGCAGCACGGCGTGGTGGCGGTGCGCGTGCAGACGCCGCTGAAGCCGCGAGATCTTGCGAACCGTGCGCTTCAGTTCCTTTCTCATGTCGCGCACGGGGAGCGCGTCGGGCGGCGGCGCCGTCATCGCCCGGGCGATGTCGAAGTCGCCGTCGTAGCCGACCCGGTACGGACTCTCGGGCGGCGAGAAGTCGATCATGGGCGTGCGGCCCGGTCTCGCGCGGAAGCCGTTCGCGGCCTCCTCAAAACCTGGAGCTGCGCAGCCAGGTGTCGGCGCGGACCCAGTAGCGGTCGAACTCCCGCCGCGCCTCCTGCGCCTGCGCCGTCTTCTTCTGCGCCTCGAGCGCCTGCATGAGGCCGAAATACGCCCAGCCCTGATTGGGCAGATCCTCGAGCGCGTCGCGGTACACCTGCTCCGCCTCCGCCGTCCGGTCGTTCTCGAGCAGGATCGCGCCGAGCGTATGGCGGACCGGCATGTGCCACGCCCGCGGCTCGGAGTAGATCAACCCATCCTCCTTCTCGATCCCGTGCTTCAGCACCGCCACGGCCTCGTCCGCCTTCCCCTGCGCGTTCAGGATCTCTCCGGCGAGGATCGAGCGCGGCAGCGCGACGACGTCGGCGAGCGGGCTGTAGCGGAAGGTGGCGGAGGGATCGGCGTCTTCGAGCGCCTGGTCGATCTCCTCGAGGTGGTCCTGCGCGACGTCGACGTGCCCCATCCGCAGGTAGGCCAGGCCGCGCGAGAAGCTCCACGCGACGACTTCCATGGCTTCGTCCGATTTCGGACCGTCGCCGGCCAGGATCTCGCTCCAGCGGCCGAAGGCGGCGTAGGTGAGCGGGATGTAGGCCCCCCACGGGCCCCGGTGCCCCGCCAGGTCCTTCGCCGCCTGGATCGCGACGGCGCTCTGTCCGTCCATCACGGCGGCGTTGAGCAGCATGTGCAGGTTGTGCGAGGGATAGACGCCGGGGGGGCCGCCGTGCGCGGCCTTCTGGTCCGCGTGCCACGCCTGCTGGTTGCCGCGCACCGCATCGCCCCAGCGGCCGATGTTCATGTAGATGTGCGTCGGCATGTGGTGGATGTGACTCACCGCGATCTGGCTTCCGAGGTGGTCGGAACACGCCTCGGCCAGTCCCGGATCCTGCGAGGCCTCCACGAGGTGGATGTAGAGGTGGCAGGCGCCGGGATGACTGATGTCGCGTGCGAGGACGGTCTCGAGGATGGGCCGGATCTTCTTCACGTCCTTCGCCTCGAGATCCACGTCCCCGCGCCGGGGCCGCAGCAGCATCCAGGCTTCGGCCTGCAGCGTGAGCACATCCAGATCGTCCGGGTAGCGCGCCGCGACCTTGTCCATCTCGCGCGCGTACAGCGTGTCGAGCATGCGGCGCCTGGCGCGCTCGGGGTCGGCCTCGAAGCGCACGGCGAAGGCGTCGATGAGCGCCTGCTCGACCTCGGTCGCGCCCGACTCGTGCTCCTGCGCCTTCTGCATGGCGGCGTGGGCCGAGCGTTCGTTGCCGGGCGACATGCCGCCGTTCAGGTACGGGGCCAGCGACCACGCCTCGCCCCAGTAGCAGGAGGCGCACTCCGGGTCCTCCGCCTGCGAGGCGCGGAACGACTCCTCGGCGATCGAGGTGCCGAAGGCGTACATGAACAGCAGGCCCTCGTCGAAGTAGGCCTGCGCCTTCTCCGACGTCGTGGTGATCGGCCGATTGTGCGGGCCGAGGTTGCCGTAGAGCGGCGTCGAGTTCCCGTCGCCGTTGCCCGCCGCGGCCGCGGCGCCCATGCCGCCCATGGAGGCGCCCGCCATCTGCGGCGCGTCCCGCTGTCCGCTCGAACACCCGGCCACCATCGCCGCCAGACCCACCGCCAGGATCAGATCACGTCGCCGCATCGAGCTTCCTCCTCTAGATCACGGGGCCCGCCGCACACACGTCCGGCGGACAGTCGTCCTCGTATTCCCTGAAGTTCTCCCTGAAGAGCCGGGCCAGGTGCGCGGCCTTCTCGTCGTACGCAGCGGGATCCGGCCATGTCGCGCGCGGCCGCAGAATCTCGCCCGGCACGCCCGGCACTTCCGTCACGACGTGGATCCCGAACACCGGGTCCGGCTCCGTCGGCGCCCCGTCGAGTTCGCCCGCGTGGATGGCGTCGACCATCCGGCGCGTGTGCGGCAGGTCGATCCGCGCGCCGACGCCGAACGGCCCGCCGCTCCAGCCCGTGTTCACGAGCCACACCTTCACGCCGTGCACACGCATCCGGTCCGCCAGGAGGCGAGCGTACTTCGCCGGGTGCCACACGAGGAACGGGCCCCCGAAGCAGGGCGAGAACGTCGCCACCGGGTCGGTGACGCCGACCTCCGTGCCCGCGACCTTCGCCGTGTACCCGCTGATGAAGTGGTACATGGCCTGCTCGGGCGTCAACCGGCTCACCGGCGGCAGCACGCCGAACGCGTCCGCCGTCAGGAAGATCACGTCCGTCGGGTGACCCGCCACGCACGGCACCTGCGCGTTGTCGATGAACTCGATCGGGTAGCTGCCGCGCGTGTTCTGCGTGATCGACGAGTCCGACCAGTCCACGCTCCCATCGTCCCGCAGCACGACGTTCTCCAGCACCGCGCCGTAGCGGAGCGCCCGGTAGATGTCGGGCTCCTTTTCCTCGGAGAGGTCGATCGTCTTCGCGTAGCAGCCGCCCTCGATGTTGAAGATCCCCGCGTCAGTCCAGCAGTGCTCGTCGTCGCCGATGAGCCGCCGGTTCGGGTCGGCCGAGAGCGTCGTCTTCCCCGTCCCCGAGAGACCGAAGAGGAGCGACGAGGCCCCGGTCTCCGGGTCGGTCGTCGCCGAGCAGTGCATCGAGAGCACGTCCCGCTTCGGCATGAGGTAGTTCATGATCGTGAACACGCCCTTCTTCATCTCCCCCGCGTACTCGGTCCCGAGGATGCAGGCCTCGTTGTCGGCGAAGGAGAGATCGACGCTCGTCGGTGAGGTGACGCCCTCGACCGACGGGTCGGCCGCCTCCTGGCCCGCGTTGTAGACGACGAAGTCGGGCTCGCCGAATTCCGCCAGCTCCGCGGGCGTGGGGCGGATGAGCATGTTGTGCATGAAGAGGGCGTGGTACGGGCGGTTGCAGATGATCCGGACGTTGAGGCGGTAGGCCGGGTCCCAGCCCGCGAAACCGTCGATGACGTAGAGGAGATCCTGCGCGTTCAGGAAAGCCCGCGCGCGTTCGCGATTCCGGCGGAAGCTCTCGCGCTCGAGAGGGAAGTTGACCGGACCCCACCAGACGTCCCGCTCGGTCTCCGGATCGCACACTACGTGCTTGTCGTTCGGCGAGCGGCCCGTCTTGGCGCCGGAGAAAGCCACGAGGGCTCCGTTCGCCGCCTTGATCGCCCCGGGTTCGCGGCCGCTCAGGGCATCGGCGTAGATGTCCCCCACGGAGGGATTACGTTTTATGCGGGTGACGGTGATCCCGTGCGCGCTGAGGTCCATGGTGCCGATTTCGGCCGTCGTAGTCGTCATGTGTCGTCGTCGCCATAATCAGGGGAGGGGCGGCACCACGGCGACGAGCCCACGAATCGGGGACAGATCTCAGCGCCGGACGGAATCGGCGCCGTCCGTCCGATTCACGAGCAATCTGTTAAAATAAGCCTTCAGACTTGAGATGACTACCGAAACGGAGGAATCCTCATGACCGGCCCGATACGATCTTCGATCTCTCGCGGACTCGCCATCGTCCTTTGCGGCAGCGCGGCGGCTGCGGCAACTCCGGCGACGACCGTGGCGATTCCGGTGGCGGCCCACGCGGCGCAGGAGGCGGACGACCCGCCGTGGCGCTGGTCCGAAGAGCGCGTGTTCGAGGCCGTCAACCGGGTGCGCGCCGGGCGCGACCTCAACCCGGACTCGTGGCCGGACGGTGGCCGGGTCGCGGTGCTGCTCTCCTTCGACGTGGACAACGAGACGGTCTGGCTGCGGAACGGCGACACCAACGTGGGCGGCCTCTCGCAGGGGGAATACGGCTCGCGCGTCGCCCTCGGCCGCGTCATCGATCTGCTCGACGAGTACGGGATCGCCGCCTCGTTCTTCGGCCCCGCCCTCAGCTTCAGCCTCGCGCCGCACCAGGTCGACATGATCCAGGCCTCGGGCCGCCACGAGATCGGCGTCCACGGCTGGATCCACGAGCGCAACGCCACGCTCCCGCGCGATGAGGAGGAACGCCTGCTGCGCATGGCCGTCGAGCGGCTGACCGAACTCATGGGCGAACGCCCGGTCGGCTACCGCGCGCCGTCGTGGAACTTCAGCGACTCGACGCTCGACCTCCTGCTCGAGATGGACTTCCTGTACGACTCCTCTCTGATGGCGGACGACCGGCCCTACGAGATCAACCAGAACGGCGAACCCACGGGCCTCGTCGAACTCCCCGTGGACTGGATCCTGGACGACGCCCCGCTCTTCAACCCGCTCGGCGACCGCTACTCGAACCCGCGCGAGGTGCTGGAGGTGTACAAGGACGAGTTCGACGTGGCGTACGAGGAGGGGACGATGTTCCTCCTCACCATGCACCCGCACTACATCGGACACCGGTCACGAATCGTGATCCTGCGCGAACTCATCGAGCACATGCGCTCGAAGCCCGGCGTCTGGTTCGGCACCCACCGCGCCGCCGTCGAATGGGTCCGCGCCCAGGCATCGATGCCCTAGCAGTATCGGTAGCAGCATCGGGCACGTTGACATATTGACGCCATCAGTGTATGCGTATATGTCATGCGGACGACGATTCGGTTGGACGATGACCTCATGCGAGCGGTAAAGCGTCACGCACTCGAGTCGGGGATGACCGTGACGGCCGTGATCGCACAATCCCTGCGGGAGCGGCTTCAGCGGTACAGAGACCGGATTTCGAACCCGCCGGCGCCGCTTACCCTCGTGACCACGGGGGAGGGCGGCCTCCAGCCCGGCGTCGACCTCGACGATTCCGCGGCCCTCATCGAACTCATGGAAGACGGCGTTTGATCCTTCCCGACGTCAACATCCTCGTCTACGCCCATCGCCAGGATGCTCCGGACCATCCGCGATACCTCGACTGGCTGGTTTCCGAGGTAGACTCCGATGCGGCGTTCGGACTGAGCCCGCTGGTTCTCAGCGGGTTCATCCGCGTGGTCACGCACCCGAAGGTCTTCAAGACTCCAAGCAGGCTGTCCCAGGCGACCGCGTTCGCGGAGCAACTCCGTGAGCGGCCCAACTGCATTGAAGTAACGCCCGGCGCTCGTCACTGGGCCATCTTCCTACGGCTGTGCCGTGAGGCCGGGGCGCGGGGCAACCTGGTCCCGGACGCCTATCTGGCGGCCATGGCGATCGAGAGCGGGTGCGAGTGGGTGACGACGGACCGCGACTTCAGCCGCTTCGAGGGCCTGAAGTGGCGCCATCCACTCGGGTCGGACCCGGCATAGCTGTCGTTCCACCTTCCAGCCGACCACGGCGAACCGCGACTACTGGCGCGGCGCAGTCTCGTCGAGCAGGTCGAGGATGAAGGCGAACTCGAAGGCGAGTTCCTCGTACTGGCGGTCGCGGCCCGAGCCGCCGCCGTGGCCGGCATCCATGTGCGTCTTGAGCAGCAGCCGGTTGTCGTCCGTCTTCGTCGCGCGCAGCTTCGCGACCCACTTCGCGGGCTCCCAGTATTGGACCTGCGAGTCGTGGAGTCCCGTCGTGACGAGCAGGTTGGGGTAGTCCTTCGCCTCCACCTGGTCGTAGGGCGAGTACGACAGCATGTAGCGGTACGATTCCAGTTCCGCCGGGTTGCCCCACTCGTCCCACTCGAAGGTCGTGAGCGGGATCGACTCGTCCAGCATCGTCGTCACGACATCGACGAACGGGACGTGCGCGACCACGCCGCGGAACAGCTCCGGCCGCATGTTCACCACCGCCCCCATGAGCAGCCCCCCGGCGCTCCCGCCGCGGGCGAAGAGCTTCTCCGGGCTCGTGTAGCCTTCCGCCACGAGAAAGTCCGCCACGTCCACGTAGTCGGTGAAGGTGTTCTTCTTGTTGAACATCTTCCCGTCCTCGTACCACGCGCGGCCCAATTCCTGTCCGCCCCGGATATGGGCGATCGCGTAGACGAAGCCGCGGTCGAGGAGGCTGAGGCGGGTGGAGGAGAAGGTGGGCTCCATGCTCGCCCCGTACGAGCCGTAGGCGTAGAGGAGGAGCGGGTTGTCGCCGTCCTTCTCGAGACCGTGCCGGTAGACGACGGACACCGGGATTTCCACGGCGCCGTCGCGGGCGGGGGCGTGCAGCCGCTCCACCACGTAGTCCGCGCGGTCGTAGCCGCCGAGCACTTCGTCCTCCTTGAGCAGCGTGCGCTCGCGGGTGGACATGTCGTAGTCGTAGACGGAGCGCGGCGCGGAGAGCGACGTGTACCCGTAGCGCAGGATGTCTGTGTCCAGTTCGGGATTGGCCGACAGCGAGGCCAGGTAGGCCGGCTCGTCGAACGCGATCTCGTGCTCCTCCCCCTCCCACGCGCGGACGCGCAGGCGCGTGAGCCCTCCCGCGCGCTCCGAGAGCACGAGGTAGTTCCGGAACAGCTCGAACCCCTGCAGGAGGACGTCGCTCCGGTGGGGGACGACCGTCTCCCAGTTGTCCGTCGCCGTCTCGTCGACGGGAGTCCGCATGAGCTTGAAGTTCTCGGCCCCGTCGAGGTTCGTCCGGACGTAGAAGTGGTCCCCGAAGTGGTCGAAGCGGTGCTCGTGCCCGCGTTCGCGCGGAAGGAAGAGGGTGAACTCGCCCTCGGGGTTCGTCGCGTCGAGAAAGCGGTGCTCGTCCATCAGGGTGTGGGAGGAGGAGATGACGAGGTAGCGCTTCGACTTGGTCTTGCCGACGCGTGAGCTGAACTCCTCGTCGTCCTCCTCGTACACGAGCACGTCATCGGCGGGGTCGGTGCCGATCCGGTGCCGATAGACCTGGTACGAGCGCAGCGTGCCGGGATCGCGCCGCGCATAGAAGAGCGTCCGGTTGTCCTCGGCCCACACCATGTTGCCGGACGCGCCCTCGATCGCCTCCGGGTAGTCCTCCCCCGTGTCGAGATTCCGGATCCGGATGGTGTAGATGCGGCGTCCGCGCGTGTCCTCGGCCCACGCCATCAGGTCGCCCTCCGAACTGACTTCGGGGAAGGCGGCGTAGTAGTCGTGGCCCTCGGCGAGCGGGTTGACATCGAGGATGACCTCCTCATCCGCGTCGAGCGACCCGCGCTTCCGGGCGTAGATCCGGTAGTCCCGCCCCTCTTCGGTGCGGCTGTAGTAGAAGAAGTCGCCCTCCCTCACCGGCACGGAGAGATCGGTCTGCTGGATGCGGCCCTTGATCTCGTCGAACAACTCCGCCTGGAGGTCCTCGGTGTGGCCCATCAGCGCGTCGGTGTAGCCGTTCTCCGCCTCGAGGTACGCGATGACCTCCGGGTTGTCGCGCTGGTTCAGCCAGTAGTAGTTGTCGATCCGCGTGTGCCCGTGCGTCTCCAGTTGCTCCGGGATCACGCGTGCGACGGGGGGCGCGATCCCGGCGTCGACCGGGGATTCGGCGGCGGGATCGGCGCCCTCCCCGGCGCAGCCGGCGGCCTGGACGCTCACGGCGAGCAGCGCCGCGATGAGGGGGAAACGGTCATGGCATGCGGCCTTCGCTCGGGGCATCGACGACTCCTTCGCTTCACTCGGATGCGCCACTGGCGGCGGTGCTGCGCGCGTCTCACTGTTTCTGTTCCAGTTCTTCCGAGTGGGATCCGAGTGGGATCGGGGCATGATGATCGTGAGACATGGGAATCGCGTCAAAGGGCGCGTCGCGCAGGCGGCGCCGGTACTGGCGCGGGCGGCGCTGGTGCTGGCGCTCGCGGCGGGGTTCGCGTGCGCTCCGGCGCCGGTTGCGGAGCGCGCGGCCGAGACGGTCTTTCCGGGCGCGTCGTGGGAGCGGATTGCGGATCCGGCCGCCGCCGGGTTCTCGGGCGAGGCGCTGGACGCGATCCACCCCTACGTGGAGGGAATCAATACGTCCGCCGTGATGGCCGTGGTCGGGGGGCGGGTGCTGTTCGAGCACGGACCCGTCGACTCGCTGAGCTATCTGGCTTCGGTGCGGAAGAGCATCCTCGCCATGCTGTACGGGAACTACGTGGCGGACGGCACGATCGACCTCGAGCTGACCCTCGAAGACCTCGGCATGGACGACGTGCAGGGCCTCCTCCCGATCGAGAAGCGCGCCCGCGTCCTCGACCTCGTCACGGCCCGGTCGGGGGTCTATCACCCGGCTTCGAACGCGGGAGACAACCTCGCGGACGCCCCGCCGCGCGGTTCGCAGGAACCCGGCACGTACTACCTGTACAGCAACTGGGACTTCAACGCGTCGGGAGCCGTCTTCGAGCAACTCACGGGCCGCAACATCTACGACGCGCTCGAAACCGACCTCGCCCTGCCGCTGGGGTTCGAGGACTGGGACCGGTCGATCCACCGCAAGTCGGGGGACGCGACGCGCTCCCGGAACCTCGCCTACCACATGGTCCTCTCAACGCGGGACATGGCCCGGATCGGATACGTGATGCTGCGGGACGGAATGTGGGAAGGCGAGCGGATTCTTCCCGACGGGTGGGCCGAACGCATCGTCGGCATCGTCACGCCGTCCGAGGAGATGAACCCCGAGGGCCTGCGCGGCGGCGAGTTCGGCTACGGGTACATGTGGTGGGTGTGGGACGGCCCCGCCGTGCCGGAGGGCTTCGAGGGGGCGTACAGCGGCCGCGGCGCCTACGGCCAGTTCATCACCGTCATCCCAGCGGTCGGCATGGTCGTCGCGCACAAGACGGTGCCCGACGCGCAGACGCCGTGGAGCGACTACATGGGCATCCTCAGCCGCCTCGTCGCCGCCCACTGCGGCGCCGACTGCTGACGGGCGCGAGGGCCGAAAAACGTTCCCGCGGGAACGTCCCGGGCTCGCTCCAAGGCGCTCCGAGGCCCCCGAAAGACGTTCCCGCGGGAACGTTTCGCGTTCGACCTAACGGGAACTCGATTCGGTCCATTTCACCCACACGGTCTCGGGCTTCCGGAATTCGTAGCCATAGGGGGCCGCGGGGCGATCGGGGTGAAGGCGGAGGCCGGGGCAGCGGGCCCATAGCGTTTCGAGCACGACGCGGGTCTCGAGGCGGGCGAGGGGGGCGCCGAGGCAGAAGTGGCGGCCCACCGCGAACGACAGGTGGTCGCCGGCGTTCCGGCGGGCCGCGTCGAAGCGGTCGGGATCCTCGAAGTGCGCGGGGTCCCGGTTCGCCGCGCCCAGCATGCAGTGCACGACCTCGCCCTGCGCGATGCGGACGCCGCGGATTTCGGTGTCGCGGGTGGCATGGCGGGCGGCGGACTGCACGGCGGGTTCCCAGCGCAGCGTCTCCTCGATCGCCAGATCCAGGGCAGCCTCGCTTGCACGTACCGCCGGGAGTTGTTCGGGATGCGAGAGGAGCGCCCACACGGCGTTGGCGATCATCGATTCGGTCGTCTCGATCCCCCCAAAGAGGATGATGAGCGCGTTGGAGCGGATCTCCTCCACCGTGAGCGGGTCGACATGGTCGCACGCCAGGTCGGAGAGGAGGCTGCCGTCCGGGTTCCTTCCGAGTTCCTCGAGGATCGGGGTGAGCGCCCGGCCGAACGCGTCCGCCGCCCCCTTCCCGGCCGCGCGCACGTCCTGATCGCCAGCGAAGTTCGCGAGCGCCCGGGCGAAGTGTTCGTACCATTCGTTCACGCGCTCGGTCTCGGTTAACGAGATGCCGAGCACGGACAGCACGGAATGGAGCGCGACCGGGCGCGCCACCCGCGTCCGCACCTCCCCGACCGACCAGCGGCTGCCCCGTCCGCCGGCCGCCCGCCTCGCCGCAGACCGCATTGCCTCCACCCGGCGTTCGACCTCCACCACCAGGGGCGGCAGCGAAACCGTCTCCATTCGGGAAGCGTGGAACGGGGGCAGACACTTCCGCTTGTAGCGGATCTGGGTCGGACCCTCCGTCGTCATCATGTGGACGCCGAACATGTCGCGGATCGTCGAGGGCGCGTCCGTCGTGAACAGGTCTGGGTCCCGGAGCACGGCGAGGATGTCGTCGCGCCGCGTGAGGAACCAGCGCTCGATCTCCGGCACCCAGGCGACGGGCTCCGCCTCCCGCAACTCGGCGAAGATCGGGTAGGGATCGACCGCGAGATCCGCGAGACGGACCCGTGCCCCGAGCGGAAACCGATCGGCCGTCACAACCCGGACCACACCAGTACGGCGAAGCCGACGAAGAGCGCGTAGATGCCGGCCACCCCGGCGACGATCCAGCGGCCCCGGCCGCGGTAGGCCCGGAAGAGGAAGAAGGAGACCGCCAGCACGAGGAGCACTTCGCCGATGGCCGCGTATCCTCCGTAGTGGTCCGGGTCCCAGTACGACACCGGGCTGGTGAAGCGCCAGTCGCTGAAGGGGAAGAAGTGGCGGTGCGCGTCCTCCCGGTGCAGCGGCAGGTCGCCCAGCGCGTGGAGGATCATGCTCGCGACGAACAGGGCCGACGCAGTGAGCCTCGCCGGTCGTGGCGCGGCGGCCGCTCCGGCCGACGGGATGCTCCCGGCGGGCGGGCGCCGGCCGACGAGCACGAGGAGGAGGCACAGGGTGAGTACGAGAAGGGGGATGGAACTCGGGATGTCGAACACGACCTGCCAGCCGGGGTCGAAGTAGCGCTCCGACCAGATCCGGCCCTCCGACACGCCGCGCACGAGCCGCTCCCAGAAGTAGAAGACGAGCATCGGGAGGTCCGGGGCGACGGCCCCGAGCGCGACCGGCAGCGCGTTGCGCTCGGACCGGCCCAGCACGATCAGGCTGAGCGCGGCGTGCGCCGGCGTCGTCACCCGGCGACCCGCGGCCGCCCCGGGAGCCCGCGCCGTCCAGACAGCGCAGCGGTCTCGGTCAGACGCCCGCTCCGCGCTTCAGACGCTGCAAATGCTGGCGGCGGAACTTCGCCACCTTCGGCGCCACGACCGCCTGGCAGTACGGCTGGGTCGGATTCCGATTCAGGTAGTCGTCGTGGTACGCCTCGGCCGGGTAGAACATCTCCAGCGGGACGACCTCCGTCACGATGGGGTCCGGCCAGATCCCGGCCGCCGTGATCTCGGCCACCTTCCGCTCGGCCGCTTCCTTCTGTGCCTCGCTCTCGTGGAAGATCGCCGAGCGATACTGCGTTCCCACATCCGCGCCCTGCCGGTTCAACGTCGTGGGATCGTGGATCGTGAAGAACACATCGAGCAGATCGTCAAACGAGACCGCATCCGGATCGAAGGTGACGCGCACGACTTCCGCGTGCCCGGTGCGCCCCGAACACACCTGTTCGTAGGTCGGGTTCTCGGCGTGCCCGCCGGCATAGCCCGACTTCACACCGTGCACGCCCTCCAGGAGCTGATACACGGCCTCGAGGCACCAGAAGCACCCCCCGCCCAGCGTCGCCGTCTCGCTTCTCTCACTCATCTCTCATCTCTCTCACTCACCTATTCGAATCTCCGTTTTCGGTGGTGGTGGTCGTGGTGCGCTTCTGTTCCTCGACCATCTCCGCCACATCGGCGAGGAGTTGCTTCGCGTCGTAGACGATGCCGTCCTTGATCGTGTACAGGATGCCGCCGACCGTCTCCACCTCGCCCGTCTCGTCGTTCAGGCGCCGCGCCCCGGTGCCGTACAGGACTTTGAGGTTCTGGATCGGGTTCTCGTCCACGATCACGAGGTCCGCCAGCAGGCCGCGTCGCACGACGCCGAATTCGATGGGGCGGCCCGTCGGCTTGAACAGCGTCTCGGCCGCGTGCATGGTCGCGGCGCGGATCACCTCCAGCGGATGGAACCCGGCGTGCTGCAGAAGTTCCATCTCCTGGATCGTGGAGAAGCCCATGAGGTTGTAGATGTAGCCCGCGTCCGAACTCGCGGTGACGCGGCCGCCCATGTTCTTGTAGTCGTTGAGCAGATCGTGCCACACCTCGAGGAAGTCGCGCCACGCGACCTCCTCCCACGTCGTCCAGTCGAAGTAGTACGAGCCGTGGTCCTCGCGGTTCGCCTCGTAGAACTCCCACAGCGTCGGCAGCGTGTAGGTCTCGTGCCACGGCGCGTACATCTGGTCGTCCACGTCCCAGCTCGCCTGGTAGGCGGTCATGGTGGGGTCGAGCGTCACGTCGAGCGCCAGCATCTCCTCGAGGAAGGCGTTCCACTCGGGGCCCGCGCGCTCGTGGATGAGGTTCCACTGCCTGGGCACCTGCCCGAAACGGTGCTGCTCGTCGTTGTAGTTCATCTCCGGCGGCCACGGCTGGACGTCGTGGTCCTTGTACAGCGCCTCGAACAGCCCGTAGAAATGCGTGACGGTGCCGAGGCCGAGGCGCGCGGCGTCGAGCGCGTTCATCTGCGCGACGCCCATCTGGCCGAGGTGGGCCGTGCTCCCGAGGCCGAGCTGGGCCGCCTCGTCCAGCAGCGCCTCCATGATCTCCGGGCGGAACGAGTTGAGCTTGAGCCCGTCACCCCCCGACTCCTTCACGTAGCGGACCCAGTCGCGCGCGTCCTCCGGGGTGTCGATCAGGCGGCCGCTCCACCCCTCTCCGCCTGCGCCTGTGAAGGGATAGACCCACATGCGGGGCGCCACGATCTCGTTCGCCGCGCTCCGCGCCTTCTCCTGCACGGACCAGTCGTGGGGGCCGAAGGCGACGCCGCGGCCGGTCGTAATCCCGTGCGCCATCCACAGCTTGTACGTGTACTCCGCCTCCGGCGCCTTGGGGACGCCGCCCGTGTGCAGGTGGAGGTCCACGAACCCCGGCAGGACGTACATGCCCGTGGCGTCGATCTCATGCACAACCGCGTCGGGATTGCTTTCCACCGTGAGCCCGGGACGGCGCGACTCGTCGATGGGCCGCTGCGGGACGCCGACGCCGACGACATCGACGATGCGGTTGCCTTCGATGACGATGTCCATCGGCCCGATGGGGGGGGCGCCCGTGCCGTCGATCACGGTGGCGCCGCGGATGATGAGGCGGTCGTAGGGCCCCTCGCCCTCGTCCGGGCCCCGGTCCGGAGCCCCGACCATCTGCATCGGCTGAACGGCCTCCGCCGCGGTGGCCAGAAGGATCAGCGCCGAGAGCGCGGCCAGTGCGCTTCGAATCACGCGGCCGGTCGTCTTCATGGGTCGTTCTCCATACTCGATGGTGCGGGGTCGCGCCGTCCGGTTGCGGAAGCGACCGCTGGCGGCCTGCACCGTTTGTCGGCCACGGATCGCTACGGTCCGAGGGCCGCGATCGGGATTACGGCAACACCGTCCTCACGTTCGTATGCGTAGCCATCGTGGACGATAATGCAAAGGGCAGCCGGCTCTCCGCACCGGTCCGCGTCCACCCGCTGCGCGAATCGCGGCAACTGCGTACACGGTATTGCAACGGTAACGCGATCTGATTTGCAACGTTTTTGTGATCGGAATTGCAATTCTGCGGTGGCGGCGCTGTGGCTGTGTGGTAGAGGGCCTCCGGCTTCGCCAATCAATCGGCGAGGTGGTAGAGGCGGCGGTTGTTCTCGTGCAGGATCATGCGCGCGGCCGCCACGGCCTCGTCGCGGGTCAGGATGCCGGCGTCGACGTAGATCCCCAGCGCCTGAGCCAGGAACCGCCGGCCCCACTTGGCCGCGAGCCAGTAGAACTCCGGCAGGTGATAGGCGTCGCTCCCGAACAGGATCTTGGAGAGGGGGACGACCTCCATCACCTCGAGGAACATGCGCAGCATGCCGTGGTGGATGAGGGGCGCGGCGAGCGACAGTTCGAAGTGGCAGTTCGCGTACAGGTGCGTGAGCCACGCCGCGCGCCCGATCAGCGGGTAGCCCGCGTGGATGAGGATGACCTGCGGCATCCGCATCACGCCGCCGCGCTCGAAACGGACCATCTCCTCCATGAGGAACGGGTCCTGGTTGCGCATGATCCCGCGCGGGGCCTCGCCGTCGCCCGCATGGAACTGCATCGGCATGTCGCGCTCCAGGCACGCCTCGAGCGCGAGCGAGTGCAGGTAGCGCAGCGCCTCGCTCTGGAGCTGCCAGTAGTCGTCGCGGTCCTGGGCATCCGCCGCCGGGACGTCGCCGCGCGCGCGCCTTGCCCGGAACGCGTCCCAGGAGCGGCGCGCCGCCGCCTGGTCGAAGAGCGGCTTCAGCAGCCCCAGGCGGGGGAGCAGGTACGACTTCATCCCGTACGAGGGGGCACCGAGGTTCCCGTCGCCGTCGAGTCCCGCCTCGATCTCCGCCATCATCCCGGCCTCGATCTCGTCGATCCCGAGGTCGAGGTCGTCCCGCATAAGGCCGACGAGGATCGTGTCCACGCGCAGGATGTGGCGTCCGCGCGACGGGGCTATCGCGTCCTTGAAGCGGTCCACGCCCGCCTGGTCCATCCCCTCCCGGTAGCCCATGTCGACCATCGCGTTCTCGATGTTCGCGTCGGCGAACAGGGCGCCGAGGTAGCTCGCGTAGTCGCGGCCCCGCTCGTTCCGGGCCTCGATCACCGCCTCGAAGGTCGCCTCGCAGTCGAGGAAGGCGGCGAGTTCCTTCACGAGGTAGCGGAGGAAGACGGTATCGCCGGCCTGCTCGAGGACGCGGGCCCGCGTGGCGGCGATGTCGAACTCGGCGTCGAGCGTCGCCCGCTCCGTGGCATCACCCGCCTGCCAGCGGCCGTAGACGCCGGCCGGGAAGTAGCGGCCCATGGGGAAGGCGGAGAGCGCCAGCCGCTCGACGAACGCGTCGGGATCCGTCTGCGCGTCGTCGAACGTCAGCGGGTGGCAGTGCGTGTCGTCGACGGGAATCTCGCGCAACTCCTCCAGCAGCGCGCGGGCCGTCGGGTCCAACCCCTCGCTCCCCGCACGGGCGGACGCGAACCCCGCTTCACCGCCGGCGCAGGCCCCAAGCAGCGCACCGCCCCCGCCGATGCCGGCCAGGCTCAGAAACTCCCTGCGATCAGGCATGGCGAGACCTCCCGCTCCGTCCCTGGCAGCCGCCGCACCGCACTTCGACCGGCTACCCAACAGGTAGTCACGTTCGATCCCGGATCTGCGGCGCGCAAGCCGAAATGAAGTCGGTGGAGGCCGCCGAACTGTCGCAGCGCGCCCAGGCCGGACGTTTAGCACGTGGGACGGCGGGAGAACGGTGCACAGGAGGAAGCGCTCATGCTTTTCGGTCAGAGCAGAGTCGAACGCGGAAACCCGGCGGCCACCGCCATGCTGATGGCGAGCGTTCTGGCGAGCGTCGGGTGCGACCGTGTGGAGTCGCCTTTCGCACCGGACTTCGGGGTCGAGAAGCCACCTCAGCTCTCGGTCTCGGCTGAACCCCCTGCGGCAGCAGAGCCACCTGAGGCGGGCGAGCCCCCGGTGGCAGCGATCGATGCCCCGCGTGCGGGTGGCGAGACAGCGGATCCGCCGGTGAAGACTCCCGGCGTCTGGCGCGTTGAGCCCGGAGAACCCGAATCCGTCATGCTGCGCGGGTCCACTTCGATCAGCACCGACTGCCGCTCGGTCCCGCCGCTGATCGTGATCGACGGGGTCGTGCAACCGGAGGACTTCCACATCTCCGGCGTCGAGGCCCTGGACATAGACCACGTGGAAGTCGTGAAGGGGGCCGCCGCGACGATGCTGTACGGGCCGCGCGCCGCAAACGGTGCGATCGACATCCAGACGAAGCGCGGGACGCAAGCCACCATTCTGAACGGGTTGAAACCGAGGTGACCACGCGGGGGGCCGCTTGGCTCCCCGCCCCCCCGCGTCGGTCTCGCACCATCGTCAGTGGCGGACTTCGGTGTCTACTCCCTCCTCCCCTTCGGAGCGGGCGATGATCGCGGCGCCGCACGAGTCGCTGAACACGTTGACCGCGGTGCGGTACATGTCGAGCGGCCGGTCGATGGCGAGCATCGCGCCCACGATCGTGATCGCCTCCGGGTTGTCGCCGAGGCCGATCGCGTTGAGCACGATGAAGATCACGACCACGCCGGCCGAGGGCACCGCGGCCGCGCCGATCGAGGCGAGGAGCGCGGTGAGGACGACGATCGCCTGCTGGCCGATACTCAGGTCGACCCCGAGTACCTGCGCGATGAACAGGGCGCCGGCGCACTCGAAGATCGCCGTGCCGTCCATGTTCACGGTGGCGCCCATCGGGAGCACGAATGACGAGACCTTGTTCGAGACGCCGACCTTCTCGCGCAGCGTCTTGATCGTGACCGGGAGGGTCGCGCCCGACGAACTCGTCGAGAACGCGGTCAGGAGCGGCTCCCGCAGGTTCGCGAAGTGGACCAGCGGCTTGATCCGGCCCAGCACGATGAGCAGGAGCGGCATCGTGATGAAGAGGTGGATCGTGAGGCCCGACCCGATCGTGGCGAAGTACTTCGCGAGCGCCGCAAAGCGGTCGAAGCCGGTCTCCCCCACCATCTTGGTGATGAGCGCAAACACGCCGATGGGGAGGAACTTTATGATCCCCGACGTGAGCGCCATCATCGCCTGGAAGAAGGCGTTGAAGATGTCGGTGACGACCACACGGGGCTTCTCCGGCAGCCCCGTGATCGCCGCGCCGAAGACGATGCAGAAGAAGATGATCGCCAGCATGTCGCCGGCCGAGGCGGCGGCGAAGAAGTTGTTCGGGACGATGTCGAGGATGAGATCGACGGCGGAGTCCGGCGTGCTGAGTTCCGGGACCTCCTGTTGCGCCGCCGCGCCCATGTCGGCGTTCACGCCCGGCCGGATGAGGTTCACCATCAGCAGCCCGGTCAGCGCCGCCAGCATGCTGGAGACGACGTAGTAACCCATCGTCTTGCCGAACAGGCGCCCGATCGCCCTCCCCCCGCCGACGGACGCGACCCCGGACACGATTGAGGTGAGCACGAGCGGCACGATGATCATCCGGAGCAACTTCATGAACAGCTCGCCGATCCAGCCAATGTTCTCGGCCGCCGGCGCCCCGAAGGCCCAGCCGGTGAGCAGACCAAGGCCCATGGCGGCCAGCACCTGCCAGTGAAGGCGTCGGTACCAGGGGAGGGTGGGATCGTATTCCATTGGCATCTCCGGTGCGGCGCCGTCGGCCGGCGCGTGTCCAGCGTTGTGAGCGACCCGACCCAGAGGCGGTCAGGCCGCGATTCGAGCGAACGATCCAACGGGGGTTGATCGTGGTATCCAGACGGCGAGCCGGCAATGGGCGTCACTTCGCTTGCCCGCGTTGAGCAGCCCGCAAGGTGGCTCTAGCTTCGGGAGCCCCGACGCCCGCCACTGCGCGCGGGCGACACCGCGACGGGAGATGTGATGCCCAGGATCATCCTTGCGGACAACCTCGACGTGCTCCGGGACCTGCCGGACGGCCACGCGGATCTCATCTACATCGATCCCCCCTTCAACACCGGCAAGACGCAGCGGCGTACCCGGATCCGAACCCATCGCGCCTCGGGCGGAGCGGAAGGCGACCGGACGGGCTTCCAGGGCGAGCGCTACGAAACGACCGTTCTCGGCACGCGGCGTTTCGCGGACCGGTTCGACGACTACCTCGCGTTCCTCGGCCCCCGGCTCGTCGAAGCGTATCGCGTCCTCGCCCCGCACGGGTCGTTCTACCTCCACGTCGATTATCGGGAAGTGCATCACTGCCGGTTCTTCCTCGACGACCTGTTCGGCCCCGACCACCTCCTGAACGAGATCATCTGGGCGTACGACTACGGCGCGCGCCCGAGGACGCGGTGGCCCGCGAAGCACGACAACATCCTCTTCTACGTGAAGGACCTGTCGAACTACGTGTTCAACGTGGACGAGATCGAGCGCATCCCGTACATGGCGCCGGGACTGGTGGGACCGGAGAAGGCCGCGCGCGGCAAGCTGCCCACCGACACCTGGTGGCACACGATCGTCCCCACCAGCGGCGCCGAGCGGACGGGCTACCCGACCCAGAAACCGCTCGGCATCCTGCGCCGCATCATCACGGCATCATCGAACCCCGGCGACCTCGTGCTCGACTTCTTCGCCGGCAGCGGCACGACCGGCATGGCCGCCCACCAACTGGGACGCGACTTCACCCTCGTCGACGACAACCCCGAAGCCCTCGAGGTGATGGCAAAACGATTCGAGTCCGTACCCGACGTCCGCTGGGAGGGCTTCGCGGCCTAGGGGTCGCGGTGGACGGTGTCGGGAGAGAAGGCGGGGAGACAGATGGCGATGTACTCGGCTCCCTCGGGGCCCGGCGTGCTGTAGCGGACCCATTCGCCCGCTTGCGTCACAACCGCCTGGCCGGCCTCTACCTCCAGGACGCCGCCCGCGTGCTCTACATGCAGCGATCCCTTCAGCACGACGGTGATCTCCTCGAACTCGGGGCGCTGACCCGGCTCGACCCAGCCGGACGGCGCCACCATGCGCGCTACGCTGACGTCAGCCTGTCCCGTCCGGATGCGGCCGGCGTATTCCTCGATCCGCTTGGGTCGGTTCCCGGCCGCCTCGATGACGGCCGGGGCTTCGATCAGCGTGGGCATGTCCCGGACCGCGCCGGGCGTCCCTGACCGCGTTCCCTACATGCCTGCGTCGGCGAGGGACGTGACGGCATCGGCCAGCATGCGGACCTTCGCGGCGTCTCCCGCCCCGGCGGCGCTACGGGATGCGGCGTCGGCCAGCGAGCGGAGCGCGTCGGCGCGGGCGGATCCCGTCATCTCCTCGGCTTCGGCCAGTCCGCTCCGGATACGGTCGATCCTGGCGGCGGCGAGCCCGCCGTGCCGCTCCAACTGGTCCAGGTAGGCCCTCGCGAGCGCGAACGTCGCGGGCCACTCGAAGATGGGCTGCCCCTGCGAGTTCAGGTGCGTCAACTGCACGGAGTTCGCCGCGTCGATCTCGTTCTGGGTGAGCGCTTCGCTCGGCACGAGTTCGAGGATGTCGAGGCCGCGGGCGATCTCCGAGTTCACGATGACGCCGTTGTACCAGTAGACGGACCAGCTGCCGCCGTTCTCCATCACTTCCCCGTTCACCGGGCCGCGGTCGAAGTAGGCGATCTCGACCGGATCCGTCGGGTCGGTCCAGTCGATGAGGGAGATCCCGCCCTGGTACCAGCCCTGGATCATGATGTCGCGGCCCGGGATCGGGATCAGCGACCCGTTGTGGGCCACGCAGTTCTCCTCGGGCGTCTGCGGAGCCGGGAGCTTGAAGTAGCTCTGGAACTCCATCTCCGTCCCCTCGATGGTGAAGATCGCATTCGCGCCCCACTCCATCGGGTCCGAGGCCCGGCACTTCGGCTGGCCGCCGCCGCCCCATTCGTCCGTGAACAGGATGGCGGTGCCGTCGTTGTTGAAGGTGGCCGAATGCCAGTAGGAGAAGTTGGAGTCGGACACGGCGGAGAGCCGCCTCGGGGCCTCCGGGTCGCTGATGTCGAGGAGCATGCCGTAGCCCTCGCACGCCCCGCCGGCGAGCCCGATGGCCGGATACACGGTGATATCGTGGCACTGGGTCGGGCCGGGCGCCGGGCCGTCGCCCTCCCCGCCCTGCTGCCCCATCATCTGCGCCACGATCATGGGCAGCGCCTCGCGCAGCTCCGCGCTGTCGGCCGCGGTGGGCGGGCCTTCGCCCCCGCGCTGGGCTACGATCTGTCCGAGCATCCCCTGGGCGGCCGGTTCGGGCAGTACGATCTCCTGCCCCTGCACCTCGATGATGAAGGCGCCGCGCGCCCGGGCCGCCTCGAGCGCCGCGAGGTCGTCGGGGGCCGGGCCGTGCGTCGGCGGGGCGACCAGGTCCTCGAAGATGCGGGGCGAACTCACGATCTCGGCGCTCGCCGGGTCCGCCAGCGGCACGCGGATCACTTCGATGCGGAAGAGGGCGGTGTTGGGATCCTCGGCCGGTGGCCCGCCCGAGCAGCCGGCGAGTTCCTCCGCCGGACGGACCGGGGCGGAGCCGGACACGTAGATGTAGACGTTCTCGTCGTCCCCGGGGTGTTCCAGCAGCGTGTGCGTGTGCGAGCCGCGGCAGGTCTGGACGTTGGCGACGTATTCGGGCGCGGTGATGTCGGAGATGTCGAAGATGCGGATGCCGCGCAGCCGGTCGTGGCTCACGGCCTCCTCCACCCCCTGATCACCGCAGTCCAGCCGTCCGCCGAACCCCTCGCCGGAGACGAAGAGGAGGTTCTCGTACACCGAGACATCGCTCTGCGAGGCGGGACAGACGTACGTGACGACGGTCTGCGGATTGGCCGGATCGGAGATGTCCCAGATCTGGATGCCGTCGTAGTTCCCCTGGATCGCGTAGGGGCCCGAGAACGCGAGGTCCGAGTTCGTCTGGCCCACGAACGGGTCCGGCGGGGGCGTCGCCGACACGAGGCTGAGGTTCCAGATCGCCTCGCCCGCATCGAACATGCCCGGCGCGAGCCCGACGCGCGGGTCCGGCGTGGGCGGATTCGCCTGAAGCCCCGTGGGCGCCGCGGCCGGGGCGGCGGGAGCGGCGGCCATGCCGGCCGGCGCCGACCGATAGGAGGAGCAGGCGGTCAGCCCCCCGAGGACGATCGTACCGGCGAGCGTTCCGGCGAGCATCGTCGCGAGGCGCGCGGTGAATCGGGTGTGGTTGCGTTCCTTCGTCACAGCGGACATGTCGGATCCTTCGATGGGGTTGAACTGCACAAATCAGCCGCCCGGCTCCGGCGCGGCGAGCGCCTCGAGCATAAGTTCCATGCGGGCGATTTCCGTGGCCTGATCGACGTGGATGTCGGAGGCCAGCTTGAACACGAAGTCGTCCTGCGCCGCGCCATCGGTGGCGAACAACTCCCGAACCATCGTCACGGCGCCCTGGTGGTGCTGGATCATGTACCGGAGGAAGAGGCGGTCGAAGTCGGGACCGCGCGCGGCTTCGAGTGCCGCGAGTTGTTCGCGGGTCAGCATCCCGGCCATGAGCATGGCCCCTTCCCCGTGGCCGCGCATGTCGCCGGTATCGGGCACCGGCAGCCCGCGCTCCGAGAGCCAGCGGCTCATGACGGCGATCTCATCGGTCTGCGCGTTGATGATCCTCGCGCACAGCGTCCGGATCGAGGGACTCGCGCCCGCGGCCGGGGCGAAACCCGCCATGACCAGAGCCTGCGCGTGATGCGGGATCATGTGCGTCATGAAGCGGATGTCCGCCTCGTGGGCGCCCTCGAGGGCGGCAGCCGCGCGCGCCTCGTAGATCGCCTCGAGTTCGGCCACGCGCGCCGCATCCGGGCGGACCGCGTCGGGGCGAGCCGCCGTCTCGGCTGGACGGCCGCCGGACCCCGCGCTGGCACACGCCTGTACGACCGCGAGCAAGCCGAAGAGTGCAACGCGCATGGCGCGCGTGACGTGCGCTGTGTGGTGGGTCCTCATGCTTCGCCGCGTGGTGACGTCCGTTACCGAGGGGCTGTCCGGCCGCAAATCTGCCGAACAGGCATACCGAATCAGGCGTACGAATACAATCCTGAACGGTTTCGCAACCGATCCTGGGGTGGCGAGACGCGGATCAGTGCCGCCGACGCCTCGCCGTGATCCGGCGCGTCGCCGCGAAGCGGATGGCCGCCTTCACGACGGCGCCCACCAGGAACGGCTGCACGCCGACGGCGAAGAGGTCGCCGGGGCCGAGATCGGTGACGACCGAGAGCCAGCCCGCGCCCATGACGAAGATCATCGAGGAGCCGACGGGGACCGCGACGGCACGCGTTGCTGTAACTACAATTCATATGTATGATGGATCGATGGAATTCGAGTGGGACGAGGCCAAGAACCGGACGAACATCCGCAAGCACGGCATCGGGTTCGAGACCGCCAAGCTCATCTTCGAGGGGACCGTCGCAACTTCACCGGACCGTCGCCGGGACTACGGCGAGGACCGGCGCATCAGCATAGGCCGGGTCGAGCCCGGAGCGCTGATCGTGGTGACCCACACCGAGCGCCGCGGGCGTATCCGTCTGATCTCCGCCCGCCCGGCGTCGCGGAAGGAAAGGAGAGTCTACAATGAGCGGACGCTACGATAGGCCCCTCACGCCCGAGCAGATCGCGGCGGTGAAGGACGAGAGCATCGACTTCAGCGACATCGCAGAACTGGACGAGGGGTTCTGGGAGCGGGCGGAACTCGTCGAACCGGATCTGACCGACCAGATCACCATGCGCGTGAAGCGCTCCGTGCTGGCGTACTTCAAGGCACCAGGTAAGGGCTACCAGACGCGGATGAACCGCGTATTGGAGAGCTACGTGCGGCACCGGACGGGGGAATCCGCCGACACCGGGAAGGATGCGGGCCGCTGACGCAGGTTTCCCGGTCGGTCCCTTCTCGACGAGCGCCGGACCCAAGCCGTGCCGTGCCGTCGGCCTCAAGAGCCACGCGGGCGGTTACGGGCCCCGGTCGTAGCGGTAGAGCCTCACGTCCTCTTCGTCGAGCGCGGTGCGCTGCAGGAGCAGGAAGCGGTCGGCATCGATGGCCAGCACGCTCGCCTCCGCGGGAAGATCCAGCCACCCCCTCGGTTGTCCATCGGGGCCGAGGACGAGCCAGCGTCGGGTCGCCTCGCCGGGGCGGGTCGCGAGTCCGATCCAGACCATTTCATCGGGACCCGGGACTGCGGCGTGGAAGGCGGGGTGCGTCTCCCTGTAGGGCGCGTTCTCGACGAACTCCATGTACCAGTCGGGGGCGTCCGGACCCCTGCGTGCGAGCCGCTCCGCTCTCCATGTCCCGATTTCTTCGGGCGTGACCATCCCCCCGCCAGCCGAGCCACGGATCCGACGCGTCAGACTCCCGTCGGCCGCGTAGACGGAGAGGCTCAGCGCGTCGGTGTCGCCGATCAGGGCCCGGTCCCGGAATCCGCGGGCGACGATGTCCCGCCCGAAAGCGGGTTCGGTGCGGGTGGACCCGCCGCCGGGGATGCCGCCGTAGCTCCATTCCGTGGCGGGCAGCACGCCCAGCGTGTCCGGCTCGGCCGCGATATCGGCGAACCGGAGAAGAGGGGTCGTGTCCCTCTTCATCCCCTCCGGCAGGAAGTACCGCTGTTCTCCCAGGATCGCGAGCATGTGTCCCGCGGCGTCTCTCGCGAGCGGCTTCAGGCTCACGATGGCGCTCTGGGCGGAGAGGGGTGACGATGTAAGGAACTCGCCGCTCTCGGCAAACTCGTTGAGGCGGGCCAGGCGCGCGTCGTAGGCCAGGAACCCGGAATCCGTGGCGAGGAGCGTCGTGACCTCGCTGAACTCGCCGGGTCCCTCGCCCTGTCCTCCGAGCCGGGCTGTGAGCGAACCGTCGGCGGAGAAGAGCAGCACCTCGCTCGAACCGGTGTTCGCCACGGCGAGGCCACCGTTTTCGAGGAGGAGGGCATCGCCGACCCAGAACAGTTCGATCCCGAGATCGCGGGTGGAGAAGACGAGGTTCGCCTCCACGAGGGGTACCGACAGCTCCTCTACCCGGCCCAGGGCGATGTTCGTGACGCCCGCCGAATCGGAGACCAGAACCGCGTTCGGGGGTTGATCTTCGAGCTCGGGGTGAGCGCCGCCGCAGGCGATGGCCGCGCAACTGAGGACTCCTGCGAAGAAGAGTCTGCCCATGGATTCCGTTCCCGGCTGAAGTCTTCCCCGGTCACCACGGGTGTCCGCGTACGCGGGCACCACACCTGGTAGGATGCGACGAATGCGCCGGGAGTTGTCTCTACGAGCCGCTACTGCGAGGCGGGGACGCCCAGGGCGCGCCGCAGCGCCGCGTTCCCGCCCACGACTGGCAGCGCGAGGCGAGTTTCTCCCAGGTCGACGGTCAGGGTCGTGCCGGGTTCCGGGTGCAGCGTGAAAAACTTGTCGCTGGAGAAGATCATCAATCCGATGCGGGCTCCGGCCGGGATGATCTGGTCGTCGGGCTGAAGCGCAAACTCCAGGTCGACGAACGCTCCCGGCGTGAGCCGTGTGCCGGTGCGCGGCGAGGCGATGTCCTCGGCGCCCGCGTTGGCCGGATCGGCCCAACCCCTGGTGATGAGGTTGTCGTTGATCTCCCCGTCCCCGGTCCACGGCAGCGACACCAGCCACACCGACAGGTTGGCCGCGGGGGCGTCGGCCGACATCCGCACGCGGACGGTGGCCACGCCCGACAGGTGGACATCCTCGCGCAGTTCCGGCGTCGCGTACAGCAGCCGGTGGTTCGACCACTCGGCCGCGGCCAACTGATTCCCGGTGAACGCGAAGTTGTCGACGATCGCACCGGTCCCGGCGTCCGCGCCCCCGGAGCCCGCCTCCGACTCATCGAGGGAGAGGGTCCCCGTCCAGTGTCCGTCGCCATCCGGCCGGAGCGTCACGGCGTCGGCCTCCGGGTGGGGATAGTCCGGGTAGGGCGTGGGCTCCCGCCGGTCGTCTCCCTCCCGCACGATCCACGCCGCCGCGTCTTCCTCCACGCCGTTCTCGACGCCGACCACGTAGCGGGTGAACCACCGGTTCATGAGTTCGAGCGGGGGCGCCCCGCCGTGCCCGCCCTGGTGGTAGTAGATCTGCAACGGCACGCCCCGGTCCCGCAGCGCCGCCGAGATGCGGTGGCTGTGCTCGGGCATAACGTTCCAGTCGTTGAAGGCGTGGCTCATGAGCGTGGCCGCGCGCACGCCGTCGACGTGGTTCAGGTAGTCGCGGCCCGCCCAGAAGTCGTTGTAGTCGCCCGTCGTCCGGTCCAGTTGCGCCGTCATCTCGTCGCGCACGTTGGCGAGGCAGTAGTCGCGGACTTCGGGGAAGCCGCTGAAGATGAAGTCGAACAGGACGTCGATGTCCTCGCCGGGATAGCCGCCCGGCGACCGCACGAGCCCGTTGGAGCGGTAGTAGTGGTAGTAGGACGTGTTCGGCGCGATGGGGATGATCGCCTCCAGCCCTTCTACGCCGGTGGTCGCGGCGGCCAGGGGGAGCGTGCCGTTGTAGGAGGTGCCCGTCATCCCCACGCGGCCCGTCGCCCAGTGGGCCTCGACCAGCTCGTCTCCGTCCACGCTCGTGAAGCCCCGCGCCCGGCCGTTGAGCCAGTCGATCACGGCCTTGGGCGCCAGCGATTCGTTCGCGCCGCCCACGGTCGGGCATCCCTGGGACTGGCCCGTCCCCGGCGACTGCGAGTGGACCACCGCGAACCCCCGCGGCACCCAGGTCGCGACGTGCGAGTTCGAGATCCGCGGCTGGCGCTCGATGTGCTGGATCGTGGCCGGGAACGGATCGCGCGGCGGGGCTTCGCCGCCCACCTCCTGGCGCAGGTCCCAGAAGTGCGCGAAATCGATGCCGGCGACGCCCGAGTAGTAGGGGCTCGTCTCGTAGATGACCGGCACCCTGAGCCCCTCGCCGTCGGTCTGACCCGGACGCGTCACATCCAGGTGCACCCGGTCTGGCCGACCATCGCCGTCGGAGTCGAACTCGGTCTCGACCCAGAGTTCATGGCGGATCCAGGCGGACGAATCCGCGAAGGCGGGCACGATCCGCGCCTGCCCGTCCTCGATCACAAGCCCCGTCTGCGCAGCGCCCGCCGCCGGAAGGACGGTGCACGCGAGCAGGGCCGCGACGGTCGCTGGGAAGCCTCTTTCGTCCACGCCGCCGTTATACAACCGCATGCCGGGGCGTCACCTGCCTGGCGATCTCACGGCCTGCCTCGATCTCGGCTCGGCGAAGCTCCCATGTCTTCTGCAGGTTCAACCAGAACTGCGCCGTCGTCCCGAAGTACCGGGCCAGCCGGAGGGCCGTGTCCGCGCTAACGCCCCGCTGGCCGTTCAGAATCATGGTCACCCGATTGACGGGCACGCCAAGCGCTTTCGAGAGCGCGTTGGCCGATAGCCCGAGCTCGTCGAGTTCCTGACGCAGGATTTCGCCGGGATGCACCGGCCTCATGCGGTTCTTCGCGCTCACCTCACTCACCCTTCAGCCATTTAGGGGCGGCGCAGGGGGCGGCCGGCGAGTTCGCTGGTCACCTCGTCGTCGCGGATCGCGAAGCGACCGTTCACGAGTACGTGCACGACGCCCTCGGACAACTGGTGCGGGTCGTCGTACGTCGCCCGGTCCGTGAACCGGTCGAGGTCGATGACCGCGATGTCCGCGACCAGACCTTCGCGGATGTAGCCGCGATCGTCCAGCCGCAGGAAGTCCGCGGCGAGGCCCGACATGCTCCGGATCGCGAACGGGAGTCCGATCGCGCCGTCCCGGTCCACGAAGTCCTTGATCTTCTTCGGGAAGGTGCCGTACACGCGCGGATGCACGATCTCGGCCCCGGGCGCGGGCGTGGCGCCGTCCGTGCACGTCATCATCCACGGCATCGTCGCGAGATAGCGCGTGTTCTCGACGTCGTAGAGATCGCGGTTCATCACCCACGGGTTCGACTCGGACATGATCTCGCGCACGGCCTCGGGCACGGGCAGCCCCCGCTCGGCCGCCACATCCGCCAGCGTCTTGCCGTTGAACTCGGGTCTCGCGTCGGCGAACACGATCCTCTCCGGCCCGCCGCGGATCTCCAGCATCTCCATCGTCTGCACGTCGAGGACCCGCGCGGTGTCGGGGTGCTGGAAGCGGCGCACCATCTGCTCCGGGCCGCCCGCCTGCGCCCAGCGCGGGATCGTGTAGGCACGCAGGCTCGACATCGTGGACGTGTAGACGTGCTGCGCGCCCGCCACCTCGAGTCCCTCCGCGCGCGCCGAATCGATGATCGCGGCGCCTTCCGAGGCACGTCCGTACAGCGCCGCCCCCTGCGCGTTGAAGTGGCTGAAGATGGTGCGGAGGCCCGACTCCGCCCCGATGTGGATCGCCTCGCGGATCGAATCGTGGTAGCCGATCCCCTGGTAGGCCGCGCCGAGATCCCGGTCGTGCGTGTCGTAGATGGGGGCGTGCTCGCCGCCGATCGGGTACTCCGCCGCCACCCGGCCGAGTTCGATCACTTCGTCGGCTTCCGCGTAGTAGCCGGGCGTGTAGAAGAGACCCGTGGAGAGCCCGAAGGCGCCGTCCTCCATTCCCTGTCGGACAAGCGCCTTCATCTCGTCGAGTTCTCCCGCGGTGGGATCGCGGTCGTCCATGCCGATGACGGCCCCGCGCACGGAACCGTGTCCGATGTAGGAGATGATGTTCTTTCCGACGCCGGATTCTTCGAGGTCCGCGTAGAGCGAGGCGAGGTCCGTGCTGCTCGAGCCGTCGACCCCGATGACGCCGGTCGTGATCCCCTGGGTGAGGAATTCGACCGCCGTGAGCCCGTAGGCCTCGCCGAGGCTGGCGACGGTGATGTGGCTGTGCATGTCGATGAAGCCGGGCGTGAGCAGCAGGCCGTCGAGCGCGATGGTGTCGCGCAGGGCGAGGTTCGCCGCCGAGGCATCGCCGACGAAGGCGATCCGGTCGCCCTCCACCGCCACATCGGCCACGAACGACGGTCCGCCGGATCCGTCAAGCACCGTCGCGCCCGTGAGCAGCACGCTCGTCGGGACGATCTCCCCCTCCGCCACGGGAGCGTCGCCCGGCGCGCAGGCCAGGGTCGTGCCCACCAGCGTCAGGCACGCGACTACCGCGCGCGCGGGTGCTCGGCGACGCGCCGGGGAACGGAGCGCCGGGATCCGCCATCGCAGCGGGGTCGCGGCCGGCATACTCTCAACGCGTTCGACGTTCATCGGTTCTCCCTTTTCGACCTTTCGACCGAGGCTGCCCCATGCCGGCACGTCCACACGGGCGGGCGCTGGACGCCCTGCGCCCCACGACCCTGGAGACGGGAACGGCCCCCTTCGCCGAGGGATCGTGCACGATCACGATGGGGATGACGCGCGTGCTTTGCACGGCCTCGGTCGAGGAGAAGGTGCCGCCGTGGCGGGAGGGCCGCGGCGGCTGGGTCACGGGCGAGTACGCCATGCTGCCCCGGGCCACGGCCGAGCGCACGCGTCGCGAGCGTCGCGGAGCCCGAGGGCGCACCCAGGAGATCCAGCGCCTCATCGGCCGCTCGCTGCGGGCGGCCGTCGACCTCAAGGCGCTCGGCGAGCGGACCGTGACCGTGGACTGCGACGTCCTCGTCGCCGACGGCGGCACCCGCACCGCCTCGATCACGGGCGCCTGCGTGGCGCTCGAGATGGCGTTCCAGCGGCTCGTCTCCGACGGCGCGCTCGAAGCGAGCCCGCTCCGCCAGTGGGTCGCCGCGATCAGCGCCGGCATGGTGGACGGCGAGGCGAGGCTCGACCTGGAGTACGTGGAGGACGCCGCCGCCGACGTCGACTTCAACTTCGTCCACCTCGAAGACGGCCGCCTCGTCGAGGTCCAGGGAACAGCCGAAGGAGCCCCCTTCACCCGCGCCGAACTCGACGACCTCCTGTCACTCGCCGCCGCCGGCGCTGGCGAACTGTTCGCACTACAGAAGGCAACCTCTTAGCGCTTCGGAGCGGCTCCACCTGCTGCCGGAGGGGCAGGGTCAGCGGCGGACAGCTCGGATGAGGCGGTCGAGGAGGGGATATTCGCGGTCGAGGTAGGTATTGCCCTCCGCGACGATCCGGGTCTGGTCGCCCCGCCGCAGGCCGCCGCCGGAGTTCTCTCCGTAGCCGGAGTAGAGCGCATCCACGACCTCCATCCCGCTCACTACCTCGCCGAACGGGGCAAATCCCGTCGAATCGAGGCGCACGTTGTCCACAAGGTTGATATACACCTGGGTGGCGCGGGTGCCGGGGTCGGTGAAGGCGAAGGCGATGCGGCCGCGGGTGTTGGAGGCGACGACGGGATCGTCGGGGATGTAGGCGTTCATCCACTCGGCGGTGAAGGCGGGGTCGCCGGCCAGCCCCCACTGGACGATGAAGTCGGGGACGACGCGGTGGAAGCGGGCGTCGTCGTAGTAGCCGGATTCGACGAGGGTCAGGAACCGCTCGGCTCCCAGCGGCGCCCACTCGCGGTGCACGGCGATGACGAACTCCCCCTGGCTCGTCTCGACCACCACGTCGACCGGGCCGGCCTCGGTCGCGGCTCGGGCAGCGATGGCCTCTGCCCCGACCTCGGAGGACGGCACGGGTTCGACGCGCTCGCAGCCCGGGACGAGGATCGTCGCGGCAAGGAGCTGCGCGGCGCGGGCGGGGGGCCTCACTTCAGGAACTGTTCGAAGAAGTCGAGCATGTCGAGGAGCATCTGGCGGCGGTTCGCCTTCCCGTACACGTAGTAGTTCTCGTTCGGGTACGTCTTGTACTGGAACGGCTTGTAGTAGTTCTCCAGCGCCCGCGCGAAGATCTCGGACTGGTCGGAGCCCGGATAGCGCCCGACGCCGTGGACGAGGAGGATCGGCGTCGAGACGTCGGCGACGTGCGAGATCGACGAACTGTGGCTCCACACGTCCTCGCTGGTCTCGAAGGGGCCGAGTTCGTGGTCGAGCAGCTTGATGTGCCGCAGTTCGTTCTCGCCGTGGTAGAAGTGGACCCAGTCCGTGTAGCCCGACCCGGGGATCGCCGCGCGGAAGGCGTCGGGGGCGAAGGCCACGGCGTACATGCTCATCACGCCGCCGTAGCTCGTCCCCGTGATCCCGATCCGTTCCGGGTCGACCTCCGGGAGCGCCCGCAGGTAGTCCGCGCCCGCGACGACATCCTCCAGGTCGCAGTGCCCCCAGCAGCCGTTGTTCGCGTCGGCGAAGTCCTTCCCGTAGCCCGAACTCCCGCGGATGTTGGGCAGGAGCACGACGTACCCGCGCTGGACGAAGAACTGCACGTGCTGCTGGAAGGTGTCGTGGAACTGCGACGTGGGACCCCCGTGGATCCACATCACGCCGGGGAGACCGTCCCCGGCCGCGGCCCCCGGCGGCCGGTAGAGATAGGCCGGGATCGAGTATCCGTCCGTGCTCTCGTAGCGGATCTTCTCCGGCGCCACGAGCCGGGCGCCGTAGTCGCCAGCGGGCATCGAGGAGGTGAGCTGCCGGCTGCTCCCGTCCTCGAGCGAGACGACATGGAGGTCGCGCGGGTTCAGGAGATCCTCCTGCAGATACGCGATCGCCCGGCCGTCCGGAGACCATGAGGGACTCGACGCGACGCCGCCCTTCGGCGACACGAGCACCCGCGGCTCGCCGCCGTCCGCCGAGACGACGCGCAGGTCGTGGTGCCCGTTGTGGTTCTCCGTGTAGGCGATCCAGCGTCCATCGGGGGACCACGCGGCGGCGCTCTGGTCGGCCTCGGCGGGCGCCACCGGACGCGGGTCTCCCCCATCCCGCGGCGCGAGCCAGTAGTTGATCCAGCCGCTCCGGTGCGAGCGGAAGAGGATCGAGCCGCTATCGGGAGACACGCCGGGCGACACGCTCGGGTAGCCGAAGGTCGCCCCGGCTCCGTAGTCGAAGAAGTCGCGGTCCTCGATCACCGTGCGCGGGCTGCCGCCCATGGCGTCCACCTCGATCACGTCGTGGTCCTCCCACGCCTCGTCGAGGCGGACGTAGAGGATGTGGCGCGAGTCCGGCGTCCAGGTGGGGAAGACCTCGTAACGCTTGTCCTCGCTGATGCGGTCCACGCGCCGGGTGGCGACGTCCACCGTCCAGATGTCGTAGTTCCCGTAGCGGTCGCCGGCGAAGACGATCGAGCGCTCGTCCGGGGACCAGCTCATCGAGTTGATCCGCGCCCCGAGGTCGGTGAGCTGCACGTCGGCGCCGTCGCGCGTCGACCACAGCCAGATCTCGGGCGCGCCGCTCTTGTCCGACACATACGAGATCCATGTGCCCGCGGGCGACCAGCCCGGCATCTGGGAGGTGAGGAAGTGGCCGGAGCCGCCCATGTCCACGGGCACCCGCGTGGGGAACCCGCCCTCGGGGGGCAGGGTCATGAGCCCGCCCGTGAGCCCGGACTCGAACAGGATCGCCGAGCCGTCCGGCGACCAGGCGGGCGCGCCCCCGACGACGGACTCGATGGAGAGGAGTTGGTCGATCGAGAGCGCGCCGTCCCCGCCGCCGTTCTGCGCGTGAAGCTCGCCCCGTCCGCCGGCAGCGGCGCTCAGAGCGAGGAGGATGCCGGTGATCGCCGTCAACTGCGGGTCGCGAGCCATGGGTCGTCCTTTCAGCGCGTCAGTGTGCGGTCTCCGGCGAGGCCGGCTCCTCGGAGGTCGTGCGGCGCAGCGGGTCGCCCTCGAACCGCCACTCCGACTCGAAATCCTCCGGCGGCGCCTCGCCGAGCAGGCGCGCGCGCACCATCTCGACCGGCATCCGGCCGCCCCTGAGGATCGTGTCGTGGAAGGCGCGGTTCGTCATCTCCCCCGACTGCACGAGTTGTTCGTGGAGGGCCCGGAACTGCAGCCCGCCGATCATGTAGGCCACCTGGTAGAGCGGCGAGTAGGAGCCGTTGAAGCTCCGCCGCACCTCCGCCTCCGCGTTCGCCCGCTCGTGCCCCACCCGCTCCACGAGGAAGTCGATCGCCTCCTGCGGGGTCATGCGCTCGAGGTGGAAGGAGAGGGAGAAGATGATCCGGGCCGTGCGGTGCATGCGCCAGAACAGCATGCCGATCCGGTCCTCGGGGGTCGACGGGAAGCCGAGATCCCAGAGCAGCATCTCCCAGTAGAGCGCCCACCCCTCGCCCCAGAACGGCGTCGAGAAGGCGCCGCGATGCGAGTTGAAGCGGCTCGTCATGAACCCCTGCAGGTGGTGTCCGGGGATGAGTTCGTGGTGCACGGTGGCGCGGGAGAAATGTTCGTTGTTCCCCCGCATGCTCATGAGCTTGTACTCGTGCTCCATCCCGTCCGTGGGGAAGGAGACCTGGATCACCTCCCCGCCGAGGAAGAAGGGCGACACCTTCTGGCGCTCCGGGGACATCATCTCGACGCGCCAGATCTCGTCGGCGAGCGGGGGAACGGTGACGAGGTCGCGCTCGGTGACGAAGGCGAGCGCCTCATCGGCGAGTTCCCGGATCATCTGCGGCTGGTCGCCGGGGTCACGGTGCAGCGTTTTCACGTATTCGAGCGCCGCCCGCCAGTCGTCCCCGTAGCCGAGTTCGCGCGAGGCCTCGATCATCCGCGCCTCGCACCAGGCGTATTCCCGCTCCGCGATCGCGATCAACTCCTCGGGCGTGTACGGGATCATCTCGTGGCGCAGGTCCGCGGCGAGACCCTCCGCCCCGATCGGGTCGCCGACGATCGGTTCGTCCTCGCCCGCCCGGTAGCCGATCACCGACTCGCGCAGGAAGGTCGCGTAGCCGTCGAGGGCGGCCTTCGCGCGGGCGTACGGGTCCTCGTTCCACCAGGTGAAGACGGGATCGTAGCCGGCGTAGTGCTCGTACCAGTCCTCGAGGAGACGCGTGCGCTCGGCCAGCGCCGTGACCGCCCGGAGCGCGACGATCCGGGACACATCTTCCCCTCCCTCGAGCCGGGCCTCGACCTCCGCGCGGGTGGTTTCGATCTCGGCGGGAAGCTCCGCGAGACGGGCCGCGGCGGACTCCGACTCCACCGGCTCCCGGCGCCGCCGGCGCTCCTCCAGATCCACGATGAGCGAGGTGAAGGAGATGAATCCGTCCATCTCGGCGGCGAGCCCCGCCTCGCGCGTCAGGAGGTCGAGCCGATAGCGCAGTTCGTTGAGGAGGAGGACGTAATCCACGCGCCCCTCCAGGCTCAGCGCCTCGAAGTCGAGCGCCCCCACCCGGCGCCGCCAGTCCGAGAAGAAGTCGCGGAAGCGCGCGTTGCGCTCGGGCGAGTAGGAGACGTTCCAGCGCCGCCCCAGCGCCGACCGGTCGGTGCTGTAGCGCTCCACGACGGCCGCGAGTTCGCTCGTCTGCGTCCCGACGAGCGGACCCAGATCCTGGGCCGCGGCGGGGCGGGCGGGCGCCGTGACGAGCCCGGCGAGTACGACGACCGGCCCCGCGAGGGAGGCGACGAGGGCGACGGGAGCACCGCGAGCGGGGCGGGCGACGGTTCGATACGCGGTCATGGGGTCATCCTCCGCAGGACGAAGTGTCCCGATACGACATCCATCCGAAGCTCATCGAACGGGGCCACGGCTCCGGCGGCTCCGGAATCTCCGTCCCGTATGAAGCGGTAGCGGGTCCGCCCATCGGCGAAGTCATCGCCGCCCAGCCACGAGAGGGTGGCCGGCTCGCCGACCCCCGTGTTGACCGTCAGTTGTCCGTCCTCGGCGGCCACCGTCGCGGTGATGCGCTGGCCACGGGCCGGGCCTTCGTAGCGGCCCGCGTAGGGCGAGGGATCGCCTTCAAAGGGCGCCGCGGCGCGCTCTGCCGGCTCCCCGAGCACCACGTTCTCGATCTGGCCGGCGATCCCGCCGGACGAGGCGCCTCCGGCCGTGTTGATGAGTACCGCGATGGACAGATCCTCGGACGGGACGTAGCGGAGGTCGGAGACGTAGCCGAAGATCCCCCCTCCGTGTCCGATCCGCGGGGTTCCGCCCCGATCCGTGACCGCGAGACCCTTCGCGTAGCGCAGCTCCGTCCCGTCGAGCAGGGGCTCCGGCGTGATCATCAGCCGGTAGCTCTCCGGACTCAGGATCTCGCCGCCCGCGCCGTCTCCGTGGAGGGCCTGGTTCCAGGCGACGAGGTCGCGCACCGTGGAGCAGAGCGATCCCGCGGCGTAGGGCCACTGATGGTCCAGGTAGGGCGCCGGGTGCAGCCCGTCCTCGCGCGGCTCATACCCCTTCGCTCGATTCGGGGTGAGTTCGTCCTTGTGGCAGTAGCGGGAGTTCTCCATCCCGGCCGGTCCGAAGAGGCGCTCCTCGACGAAGTCCTCGTAGCTCATGCCGCTCGCCGCCTCGATGACGAGTCCGGCGAGGAAGTACGCCGAGTTGTTGTAGGTCATCGCGGTGCCGGGCTCGAACTCGAACGGCTCGGCGGCGAAGAGGGTGACGAGCGTGTCCCGCGGCAGGTCGAGGGGCGCGAGTTCGACCCACAGGTGCTCCATCTCGGTGTAGCCCTTGATGCCCGAGGTGTGGTCCAGGAGTCGGCGGACGGTGACGGTCCGGTCCCCGACCGGGTAATCGGGCAGCCACCTCGTGAGCGGGTCGTCGAGGGAGAGCTTCCCTTCCTCGTGCAGGAGGAGGACGGCCGCGGCCGTGAACTGCTTGGTCACGGACCCGACCTCGTAGACGGCGTCCGGCGGCGTCAGCACGCCGAGTTCGAGGTCGGCGTGACCGAACTCCTCGATCAGGAGGGTGTCCGTCCCGCGCACGACCGCGATCGACATGCCGGCGGTCCGACCGGCCTCGATGGGGGCGGCCGCGAGCTCGTGAATCGCGTCGACCTGGTCCGGCGCCAGGGAGGCAGGGGACGAATCGGACGCATCCGGGGCAGCGGGATCCGATGCCGGGTCCGACGTCGGGTCCGGCGCGGAGCAGGCGGCGACCCCGAGGGCGAGGGCGGCAACCGGGCGGACACGGCGGAATCTGGGTGATCTCACGTTGAATCTCCTGCATTTCGATGGAACCAGACCTATCTTCGGGCGGTGGATCGGGTGTGTCGATAGCCCGCGGCTCATTGAGCAACTGGCTGCGGTTGGACGGAACTCGGGGGAACGCAGGGGAACGCAGCAGGGGAACGCAATGGAATCGACGGTAGCACCGGCTTCGGTCTTCACGGAGCGCGAGGGCGCGGCGGAGTCGGCGGACAGCATCCCGTGGTATCTGAGCGCGGTCCTGTTCGCCTCGGCGGCGGTGATCGTGGGCATCACGTGGGATATCTCGTGGCACCGGACGATCGGGCGCGACACGCTCTTCACGCCGGCCCACCTGCTGGTCTACGCGGGCGGGCTGGCGGCGGGGCTGTCATGCGGGTGGCTCGCGCTCAAGACGACGTTCTCCGGGACGGACGGGGAAGTGGGGCGTTCCGTGCGGTTGTGGGGGTTCCGGGCGCCGCTCGGGGCATGGGTGGCGATCTGGGGCGCGATCGCCATGCTCGCGTCCGCGCCGCTCGACGACTGGTGGCACAACGCGTACGGGCTCGACGTCGAGATCCTGAGCCCGCCCCATGTCGTCCTCGCGCTTGGAATCTATGCAATCCAGGTCGGCGCCCTCCTGATGGCGCTGTCGTGGCACAACCGCGCCTCGGAGACGGGCCGGCGCAAGCTCGCGTGGGCGTACGTGTTCAGCGCCGCGATGCTGATCCTGTCGCTCTCCGTGCTGCTCATGGAGTACACGTTCCCGAACCAGATGCACGGGGCCACGTTCCACCTCATCATGGCGGGGCTCTTCCCCGTCCTCCTCTTCGCCATCGGGCGGGCCGGGCAGATGCGCTGGCCCGCGACGTGCGCGACGCTGATCTACACGGGGATCTCGCTGGCGATGATGTGGGTGCTGCCGCTCTTCCCGGCGGAGCCGATGCTGGCGCCGATCCTGCGCCCGGTCACCCACATGGTGGCGCCCGAGTTCCCGCTCCTCCTGTTCGCGCCGGCGATCGTGATCGACCTCCTGCTGCGGCGGCATTCGGCGCCGGGAGAGGCGCCCGAGCGGGCCTCGGCGGATTGGCGGATCGCGGCCGTGGGCGGCGTCGCCTTCGTGGGCGTCTTCGGCGTCATCCAGTGGGTGTTCGCCGATTTCATGCTGTCGGACGGGGCGCGGAACTACTTCTTCCAGGGCAACACGTGGGGCTACACGGCGGCGCCCGGCAACTGGGAGAACGTGTTCTGGCACGGCGGCCAGTTCCTTGGGGGCGAGTTCTCGGCTTCGCGCTTCCTGTCCGCGGCGTGGTGGGCGCTGCCGATCGCGTTCGTCTCGGCCCGCTCGGGGCTGTGGCTGGGGAACTGGTGGCTGCGCGTCCGCCGGTGAGACCCGGCCGGGCTACCCGACTGACGCGCGGCCAGACCGTCCGAGGGACGCGCGGCCGGGTCGCCCGGCTGACGCGCGCGGCGGCGTTCGTCGTCGGGCTGTACGTCGTGGCGACGGGGCACGTCGGGAGCAACAACGTGTTCTTCTCGGGCGAGGCGGGCCCCTATCCCGTGTCCGTCGTCATCCGTCCCCCCGAGGTCATCCCGGGGCTGGCGGAGATCTCCGTCCGCGTGTCGGGCGGCGGGGCGGAGCGCGTGACCGTGCGCCCCGTGCGCTGGGACGCGGCCCCGGAAGGCGGAGCGCCGCCCCCCGACGTGGCCGTCCCCGTGGCGGGCGATCCGGAACTGTACGCCGCCGAACTGTGGCTCATGACGGTGGGCGCCTACCGGATCGAGATCGCCGTGGAGGGGAGTCGGGGGAGCGGCGAGGTCTCGGTCCCGGTGACCTCGGTCATGCTCGGCGTGCGCGACCTGCCGCCGGGGCTGGGCTGGATCCTGGCCGCGTTGGGGCTTCTGCTCGTCGCCGGCGTGGTCTCCATCACGGGGGCCGCGGTGCGCGAGAGCCAGATCCCGGCGGGCGAGGAGGCGGGCCCGAAACGGCGTCGCCGCGCCCGGATCGCCATGGCCTTCACGGCCGTCGGCGTCGCGGGTCTCCTCTACCTGGGGAACGCGTGGTGGGAGTCGGTCGACCGGGACGTTCGCAGCGGGATCTTCGAGCGTCTCGCCGTCGAGGGCGCGCTCGTGCGCGATGGGGGGAGGCCCGCTCTGGAGATCGCGATTATCGATCCCGCCTGGCGGGGCCGCAACTGGAGCCCGCTGGTGCCGGACCACGGCAAGCTCATGCACCTGTTCGTGGTCGGCGCGCCGGGCATGGACGCGTTCGCCCACATACACCCCGTTCCCGTGGACTCGTCCACGTTCCGCGTCCCGTGGCCGGACCTGCCGGCGGGCGAGTACCGCATCTACGGCGACATCGTCCAGGAGTCCGGTTTCGCGCAGACGGTCGTCGACACGGTGATCGTCGACCCGGCGGCGCTGGCGATTTCGGCGGCGGCCCCCGAGGAGGGCGTCGCGCCCCCCGAGGCCCAGGCCTTGCGGCCGCGCGAACCGGCGGGCCTGCAAGGCGACCCGGACGACTCGGCATGGACGGGCGTTCCGGTCGCGCTCTCCGGGCCGGGTTCGGAGGCACGGCTGGACGACGGTTCGATCCTCGAATGGCAGGGGAACCAGGAACTTCGTGTCGACGAGGAGACCGTCCTCGCATTCAGGCTCTGGGACCCCGACGAGAAGCCGGCCGAACTGGAGCCCTACATGGGGATGCTCAGCCACGCCGCGCTCACGCGGGACGACGGCGCCGTGTTCGTCCACCTGCATCCCGCGGGCACGATCTCGATGGGATCGCTCTCGGTGCTCGCGCCGGACGGATCGCCGATGGCGGGCGGCGGGACGGACGCCCCCACCGGCGTCGTCGAGTTTCCGTTCGCGTTCCCCCAGCCGGGCGAGTACACGATCTGGGTTCAGGTGAAGCGCGACGGCCGCGTCCTCACGGGAGCGTTCCAGGCCACGGTTCTGGAGTGAGCGCCGGAGCAGGCGCTGGAGTGACCGCCGGGTGAGGGAACGCATCGCGATGTGCTTCAGCGGCGGCAAGGACAGCGCCCTGGCCCTGTACGCGCTCCAGCGGTCCGGAGACTATCGGGTCGAGACGCTGATCACGACGGTGACCGACGCCTACGACCGGGTGAGCATGCACGGCGTACGGCGCGCGCTCGTGCGCGACCAGGCGGCGGCCATCGGCGTCCCGCTGATCGAGGTCGTCGTCCCCCCGCAGTCCTCCAACGAGATCTACGAACGCGCCATGGGCGAGGCGTTCGACCGCGTCCACGAGGACGGGATCCGTCGCGTGGCGTTCGGGGACATCTTCCTGGAGGATCTCCGGGAGTACCGCGAACGACAGCTCGCCGCCTCCGGGCTGGAGTGCCTGTTCCCGATCTGGAAGCAACCCACCGCCGTGCTCGCGCGTATCTTCATCCGGGACGGGTTCGAGGCCATCGCGGTGTGCGTCAACCCGGCGGTGCTGGACGCCTCCTTCGCGGGTCGCGCTTTCGACGCGTCTTTCGTCGCCGATCTTCCGGAGGGTGTGGATCCGTGCGGGGAGAACGGAGAGTTCCATACCTTCGTCTGGGACGGCCCGATCCTGCCCCGGCCGATCCCGGTCGCGCGCGGCGAGGTCGTGGAACGCGACGGTTTCGTCTTCTGCGACCTGCTCGCGGCGGACGCGTGACCCACTTGCCGCCTGGGGTGTAGCAGTACTGCGAGCGACGGACGAGTCAGCTCGGAACACGGACGAGTCAGCTCGGAACGTGAGATAGAGAGGGTAACCAGGATGGTCAGAGTTTTCGGCCTCATGATGGGACTGACGCTTCTGCTGGTGTTCGCCGGCCAGATGCTGTTCGGGCAGCAGGGCGCGGTTCTGTTCCTGGTGCTGTCGGGAGCCATGAACTTCGGGATGTACTGGTTCAGCGACCGGGTGGTCCTGCGCATGTACCGCGCCCAGGTCGTGGACCGGTCTCAAGCGCCGGACCTCTACGACCGGGTCGAGCGGCTGCGGAAGCGGGCGGGCCTGCCGGCGCCCGTCGTGGCCGTCTCCCCGCAGCCGCAGCCGAACGCGTTCGCCACGGGCCGCAACCCGGAGCACGCCGTGGTCTGCTTCACGCAGGGGATCCTGCGGGCCCTGCCGCCCCGTGAACTCGACGGCGTGATCGCGCACGAACTCGCCCACATCAAGCACCGGCACATGCTCGTGGGCACGGTCGCGGCCACGATGGCGGGCGCCATCGCGATGATCGCCTCGATCGCCCGCTGGGGCTTCATCTTCGGCGGAGGCCGCGACGACGGCGACAACCCGCTGGGCATGCTCGTCATGGCCATCGTCGCCCCGCTCGCCGCCGTCATCATCCAGATGGCGATCAGCCGGCGCAACGAGTTTCAGGCCGACCGCACCGGCGGCGAGATCACGGGCGATCCCATGGGGTTGGCCGGCGCCCTCAAGCGCCTGGAATCCGGTGCCCGCCGCATCCCGATGGACGTGAACCCGGCCGGCGCCTCACTCGCGATCGTCAACCCCTTCGCCGGCCGGCGCCGCGGTCTCACATCCCTCTTCACCACCCACCCCCCCACCGAGGAGCGTGTCGCCGCCCTGAGAGCCCAGGCGACGGGGAGACAGTAGCCGATCCGGTCCAGCCTTCCCGGCACTCTGGTCGGCGGTCGGATCACGGCATTGCCCGCGCGTCGATTCCCCCTCGGTCGGGCACCGGGCGTTCGAAGTGAAGCACTCCGCCGAACCGGGACTCATCGACGGCAAGCCGGTAGAAGGCCACGGCATCCCAGGCCCATCTCGGCACACGGGAACGCACGTCCTCCAGCAGCGCCGCCTCCAGATTCCGTCGCAGGAATCGCCGCAGGGACGTGTAGTGGAAAACCAGTTCTCGCGGTGCGAAGCTCTCGGCGTCGATCCAGAGGACGCCTCGAACGTCGACGACGGTCCGGTCCGGCTTCGGCTCGAAAGCCAGCCCCACGCTGGCTGCGTCCTCCGCCTCGATGAGGTTCAGGCAGTGCGTGGCCAGGAACCCCGGAGACGCCAGTGCGGCGCCGTCGGGGGTATAGAACGTGGCTTCCGCATCCCGATCCACTTCCGCGTACCCGTACGTCTCGACGTGCGGAGGCGACGCGGTTACCGCCGAGGTGGGAACGACGACCGTCATGGAATCCGCGTTGAACCTGCGTTCGCCGCGACTCAACGAGACACCCGGTCTCATCATCCGGACCTGCAGATTGCGAATGTCCGCCGTGGACGATGCCGACATCAGGGCCGGGAGGACCGCCTCATAGAGCTCGAAGGCACTCCGTAGTTCTTCCGGCGTGGTCGGGCAGATGCTCCGCCCCGTAACCAGCAGGTCCGGCAGCGGAATCGGCCGTACATCCTGGGCCGAGAGCGGAAGCGCGAACCCCACGAGCCCAAAGACCACGGCGCGGACTGTTCGGAGCATGGAGCATCGGTTCGCCATCTGTATCTCCTCTCGTCGGAAATCAGGACCCGAGGGGCACGGCGGTCACTTCGTCCCACGCCCGCCGTTCGAGTCGCCTCGCATCGATACGCCGGACGCCACGTCGAACGCCACCCCGCCCGGTCTCGGACAGCCGTCCCGGATCAGGCGCGCGGCTACCCGCTCCAGATGACGATTGCGCCGCACCGATCGGCTGGAGCGGTGAACTCGCCGGGCAGGGTGACGGACCTTAGGTAGACTTCGATTCCAGCGACCTCGTGCGGAGCCGCCAGGTCGTCCACGCCCCCCCGCTCGAAGTTCCAGGCGCGGCCATCCATGACCAGGGCTCCGTTCAGGTACACGGACATGTGGGAGCATCTCCGCGCCCTTCGCGAGACGGGGCGGCAGGTCTGTCGCGGGCAGATTTCGCGCAGGCCGTCCACCTCGGTGAGGAGGTCGGTGAGGCGGGCGGGCGCGAGGGCCCGAATCCGATCCCGTGTGAAGAAGTGTCCGCGGCCGCGCGTCGCGCTCTCCTGCCTGCGTTCGTAGAAACCGACCTGCGTGAGACGCGGATGCCGACGTTCGGCCACGATCCGCCGACCCGCCGCCGACGCGGCGTCGTCGGGCGTGGCGTCGTCGGGCGCGCGAGGCGGCGTGGGGTCGAGTTCGACGCGGACATCCATTGTCGAACCGGAGGGGACCGGGATGGTGTCCGCGGCGACACCGGCGTCGGGGTGGGATACGGCGAGCCGGTAGTCCCCGGGGATCAGGTCCGGGACCGCGAAGAAGCCGTGCTCGTTGCTTGTCGTCAGATACTCGGGGTCCGCGGACGGGCCTGGGTCCGCGGACGGGGCAGGGTCGCCGGGGGCAGGTGCGGGCTCGGCCGCCGCCAGCCGGATCTCGGCCCCCGGCACGGGTTCGCCTCGCCGGAGATCGAAGACGCGGCCGGCGACGTGGCCGTGACGAGCGATGGGGACCACCAGATCCCGCGTCACAGCGGCCGTATCGACCGTCACGGGGGCTGTCGCGGCCGCCACCGGCGCCAGTTCACCGCTGAGGCCGGCGAACCTGGCCCAGATGCTCACGTCCATCTGCGGATCGAGGTCGCAGAACCGGAAGCGGCCGTTGTCGTCGGCGGTTGTCTCCTTCTCGCGCCGCCGGCCGCCAGGATCCGTGATCCACGCCGTCACGGTCGCGCGGGGCAGGAGAATGCCGGTCAGCGCATCGGTGACCGTCCCCTCGACCACGAGTGGAGCCCGTTCCGTTGTGGGGCCGGGCTCGCAGAGAACGATCCGCCGCTCTTCAAGCTCGGCCGCGGTCAGCCACTGCCGTGTCCAGACGATGACCGTGGGGCAGAACGGATCCTCGCCCGCCGCGCGTATCAGAGGCTCGAGGCCGGGCACCTTGTGCGGCTCGTCGTGGACCTCGACACCTCCCAAGCGGTGGTAGGCGAGCCCGGTCATGAGGCCGACGCGGTCCCGGCGGCCGTCGATGAGGACCTGTGGGCCCTCGCACAACCCGCCGCCGGAGGTTCTGAACAACTCCTGCTGCAGCTGGGCCCGGTTCGTGTTGAGAATGCGCTCGCTCATGTTTCGCCAGCCGACGATCAGGGGGTCGCCCCCGCGGCGGATGTCCTCGGGATCGTAGAATCGGCCCCTGCCGAGCGCCCGGCGCTCGTAAAAGCCGACCTGCTCCAGGTACGACGGTCTCCACTCGATGCTGACCTCGAGCGGGGCGACTTCGATCGCGGCCGGTTCGATGCGGATCTCCAGCGACAGCGTGCCGTCGGGCGCCTCGACCTCGGTCGTCCGCGTACCGTAGCCGATGTGCCGGATCTCGAACGTGTGGGAGCCGGCGGGGACGACCAGATGGAACGCTCCGTCCGTGTTGGTGAGCGTCGAGATGTCCAGCGCGGGGATGGAGACGAGCGCCGTCGAGATGGGGGCTCCGGTGCCGGCGTCGAGGAGGCGTCCCGCGATCTCTACCGGCTGCTGCGACACGGCGCTCCGAGGGAGAACCAATCCCGCCAGCGCGAGCGCGGCGAGCGCGCCAACGGCGGGGCGACGTGAAACGGTCGTCGGAGCCGGGGTCGGATTCATCTCCTCTGAAGACTCGGAACTCCGGCGCCGGGTCACAGCGGGGGCTTCAGCGCGACTCCCAGGGCAGGCGTTTGTCGTCGGGGAAGAGGACGACGCGGCAGTCCACCATGTCGTCGCCCTGGAAGCGGGCGTAGGCCTCGAATGGGCGATCCTCGATGACGTGCGGCAGCCAGTGGCGGTCGTCTTCCCACATCCGGTCGTACGGGACGTCGTCGACGGGCGTCCACATGGGGATCGCCTCGCTCGTCTCGACCGGGTCTCCTTCCAGCGCGTCCGCCCGGAACACGTGGATCAGGATCGACATGCCGCTCAGCACCTCGAATGCCACCTCGCCGACCTTCCGGGGCGCCACGGGCCGCGCGCGCAGTTCCTCCTGAAACTCCCGCATCGCGGCCTCCAGCGTGCTCTCGCCGGGGTCGACCTTGCCCCCGGCCCCGTTCAGCTTGCCCGCGCCGAGGCCGCGCTTCTTGTGGATGAGGAGGATCTCCCCTCCCCGCACGATGAAGAGAAGGGTCGCATTGAGATCCGCCTGCCAACCCTCCGGGATGGGACGTTCCGTCGCGAGGGGTCGAGCTTGCATTCGCTATCCTTTCCGGGGCGGGGTCGTGCCGCGTCGACCGGGGGACGTCACGGTGCGGCAGCGCCCGCCCGCTCGAAGACGATGTCGCCGTTGAAGACGGTCATCTCGCACGACATGTCGCGCAGTTCGATCGTCGGGACGGTGAGGGGGTCGCGGTCCCAGACCGCGAGGTCCGCGTACTTGCCGGGTTCGATCGTCCCGACCTTCTCCTCCAGGAACATCTGGTGCGCGGCCCAGGTCGTGAACGAGCGCAGCGCCGTCTCGACATCGACGGATTCGGCGGTGCCGTAGGGGTCGCTCCCGTAGACGCCGAGCAGCGGCTGCCGGGCGACGGAGGCCCATACGCCGTAGCGCGCCGGGTAGGGGGTGACGAAGAAGTCGGAACCGCTCGCCCAGATCATGCCCCGGTCGCGGTAGGAGCGGAACGGGTTCAGCCGCAGGGTGCGCTGGGGCCCGAAGTTCCCGGCGTAGGTGTCGCCGATCCACCACGTGAAAGTGGGGGACGGCTCCGGGTAGCCCGCCTGCCATTCCCGCTGGAGTTCGGCCATCGCGTCGAGGGCCCGGTCCGTGGGGATGTTCGAGTGGATGATCCCGTGCCGGAGTCCGCGGGTCGGGGTGGCCTCGAGCGCCTCGAGGAAGCTGTCGACGGTCCAGTCGATCGCGCGGTCGCCGATGGAGTGGATCGAGACGTGGAGCCCGGCGTCGTGGTAGGCCCGGAAGCGCCGCCGCAGTTCGTCGGGGTCCATCGTCGGATAGCCGCGGTTGCCCGCGTCGGTCTCCGTGCGCTCGCGGTTCCAGTCCTCGTACAGCCACGCCGTGCGGGCGCCGCCGCTGCCGTCGATGTACAGCTTGACGCCGCCGGGGATGAGCCGATCGTCCCCCGTCGACTCGTACGGTCGCGTGAAGGTCGCAAGGCTGTCGGCGTAGGCGCGGACCTCGTCCAGCGACACGCCGCGGTCGCCCCACAGGACGAAGATCCGGACCGTGAGGTCGCCGTCGGCCAGCACGTCGAGGTAGGCCTCCCACGCGCGACGGCCGATCCCGGGATCCTTGCCGCCCGTCATGCACTCGGCGTTGAAGGCGTCGGCGAGCGCGCGGATCCCCTCGCGCTGCTCGCCGGGCCCGAGCGGCGGGATGAGGCGGGTCACGAGCCCCATCGCGGACTCCTTGAGCACGCCGGTCGGCTGCCCGGCGGCATCGCGGTCGATCGTGCCCCCGGGCGGATCGGGGGTGTCCGCCGTGATGCCGGCCATGTCGAGGGCGAGCGAGTTGGCCACGCCGTAGTGGCCCATCGTGTGCGCCAGCCACACGGGCTGCCCCGCGGCGACGGCGTCGAGATCCGACGCATGGATGTAGCGCAACTCCTCGAGCTTCCCCTCGTCCCAGCCGCCGCCGCGCACCCACTCGCCCTCGGCCAGCCGTCCGGCCTGCTCCGCGACCATGCCCTGCACGTCCGCGATGTTCTCCACGTTCGGATAGCTGAGGTCGAGCCGGTACAGGCGGTTCGCGCCCCCGCTCGCGAAGTGGACGTGGGCGTCCATGAGGCCGGGGGTCACCGCGCGCCCCGCAAGGTCGATGCGGCGGGTGTTCGGGCCCGCGAGCGCTTCGGCCTCCGCCGTCGAACCGACTGCCACGACGCGTTCGCCGCGCACCGCCACGGCTTCGGCGACGCGGCTCTCGGCGTCGAGCGTGATCACGCGTCCGTCCACGAAGATCAGGTCCGCCGGATCGGCCGGCGGCGGGCCGGAGCAGGCGGCCAGCACGGCGCCCGCCAACACGACGCCGGCCTGGAGGGCGCCCGCCCGGACGGCACGAGCCGAGGTCGGTGGGGACGAGACGAATGGATGCGATCGGTTCATCATTGGGCTATGGCTCTGCGGTAGGGGCGAAGCGAGGGCTGCATCGCGAAGAGCGCGCCGAGCAGCAGGAGCGGCATCGACCACGCGGTCGCGGGGACGGGCCCGAAGGCGTCCGCGAAGCCGCCCACGACGGGAATCGCCAGCGTCCCCACCGCCCACGCGAGCCCCATCACGATGCCCGAACTCACGGCCGTCCCCGAGGGCAGGATCTCCTGCGCCACGACGACGATCGGAGGCAACAGCGCCATGTTCAGGAAGCCCGCGCACACGGCCATCACGATCGCGGCTGGACTGGCCGGCGCCAGCGTGAACGCGAGGATGTGCGTGGGCACGGCGAGCACGCTGATCACGGCCAGCAGGTGCTGCCGGTTGAGCCGGTCGGTGAGGAAGCCGGAGGCGAGCGTCCCCAGCCCCTGGGCGCCGAGATAGATGCTCAGCACCACGGCCCCCGCCGTCTCGCTCTCGCCCGCGCGGTGGGCGATGATCGGGATGAAGGTGAGGACCGCCTTCTGCGCGAAGGATCCGACGACGGAGATCCCGAACACGAGACCGAGCGGCCCCCTGAGTTTGCGGAGCACCTCCAGCGGCGGGGGCGGCGGGGTCCCCGTCCCCACCCGGGTCCGACCCTTCGCGCCGAACCAGAGGGCGGTCCCCAGGAGGACCCCCGGGATCATCGCGACCCACAGGCCGGCCAGGCCCAGCCAGCCCACGATGGCGACGGCGCTGATCGGCCCCAGGGCGAAGCCCGCCGCCCCCCCGAAGGAGAAGACCGACATGCGCACCCCGCTTCCGCGACCGTCCCCGGCGCGCGCGACGAGCGACGCCCCCGGCGGGTGAAAGGCGGCCGACCCCAGTCCCCCCACCGTGAGGAGGAGGAGGAGGACGAAGTAGCTGGGCGCCATCCCCAGCAGCGAGATGAACACGCCCCCCACGATCGGCCCCGCGGCGAGGAAGGCGCGCCTCCCGAACCGGTCGGCGAGGTAGCCGAAGGCCGGCTGCGGAAGCGCGGTCGAGATGGAGAGCACGGTCGACAGCGTCGCGGCCAGCGTGATCGAGAGGCCGAGGTTGTCCATGATCCGCGGCAGCAGCGGCGGCAGGAACGCGGTGTACGCATCGATCGTCGTGTGCGAGATGACGATGAGCGCCACGACCGCCGCGGGGCGCATCGACGTGCGTCCCGTGAGGCCGGACGGGGGATTGGCGAGCGCCGCGCTCGGTTCGTGCAGTGTCGAACTCCGATCCGGTTCGGATGGCAGCCGCGTGATGACGGCTCACAGTAACAGGATCGAGTCCGTCGTGGATGAACGTGCTTGCATCTATGTTGAACGTCCCGGTCGTCCGCGTTTCGGGCGACGCGGAGGCGATCTGCACGGAACGGGAGGTGCCGGCGATGGTTCGGAGGAGAAAGATGCGGCGCAGGTGGATCCTTCTCACCCTCGCGCTGGGCGGTCCGGCCGTGACCTTGGCGGGGTGCGAGGGGTTCGTGATGGATGTCGTCGATCTCGTGGATGAGAACGCGACCTACGTGATCACGGGCGGACGCTGGCTCGACGTGCGTGCCGGGACGCTCGTCGAGAACGCCGGAATCACCATCCGCGACGGGAGGATCGTCTCCATCGGCGAATCGCCGGATACCGCCGGCGTCACGATTACGATCAACCTCGACCGGGAGGCGACGATCCTTCCGGGGTTCTTCGATCTCCACGCCCACTACGCGGTGGATCTGTTCGGCGATGGCCGCGTCGATGAGACGGCCGCCTATCCCGAACTCTTCCTCGCCAACGGCGTGACGACGACGTTCCCCGCCGGCGAGCTGAATCCGGTCCGCATGCGCGAGTTGCGGCTCGCCATCGAGCGCGGCGAGCGCACGGGCCCCAGGATCCTCAACTCCGGCCCCTACTTCGGATCGTGGCGGAGGGGCTGGGACGATGACGCCATGACGCCCGACTCGATCCGGCGGGAAGTGGACCACTGGGCGTCGCTCGGCGCGGCCGGCTTCAAGGCCAAGGGGATCCGGCCCGACCACCTCTCCGTGCTCATCGAGCAGGCGCACGAGCACGGACTCACGGTGACCGCCCATCTCGATTCCGGGTTCGGGAACACGGTGAATCCGCGCGACGCGATCCTCATGGGCATCGACCGCGTGGAGCACTTTCTGGGCGGCGACATGATGCCGGCCGACCGCAGCGCCTACGCTTCGCTGCAGGAGTTCGACGACTTCGAGGGAGACGCGCTCCGCGACATCATCGATCTCTACGTCGACCGCGGGGTGTACTTCGACGCCACGCTCTCCATCTACGGGTACTGGGGGCCGCACGACCCGGAGATGACGGAGTACTGGACGGACGAACACCGCTTCCTCACACCGTACATGCGGGAGATCGTCGACGCGCGGCCGCCCCGCCCCGTGAACGAGTCGTTCGCGAAGATGTCGCCGATCAAGCGGCGGACGCTGAAGGCGTTCCATGACGGCGGCGGGCGCGACCTGATCACGCTCGGCACGGATCACCCGAGCTGGGGAGACTACTGGTCGCCGTTCAGCGTCCACCGCGAGCTCCTCGCGTTCGCGCGCGCCGGGGTCCCGCCCGCCGACGTGTTCCGCATCGCGACCATCAACGGGGCGCGGGCCATGGGTGTGGACGACGAACTCGGCAGCATCGAGGAAGGGAAGCTCGCCGATCTCGTGATCGTGCGCGGGAATCCGCTCGAGGATGTCCGGGTCGCCCGCGACGTCTGGTTCGTCTTCGCGCGGGGACGCCTCCATTCGCCCGACGAACTGCTCGCGATGGCCGAAGGCAGGATCGGCCCGGCGGACGCATCCGAAGAATCCGCCTGGCGACCCGGCCGCTGAGCGGCGCCCTTCGCGGCGTCCTTGGCGGCGGACGTCTTGCTCCGACGCCTTGTCGCATCCGAGCTTGCGCGGGGACGGGGCAGAGGACGGGGGGGCAAAGGACGGGACGGGAGACGACGAGGCACGCGGTCCAGCCGAAGCGAGGTCTGACATGATGAGCGAGCGAAACCCGATTCCACGACGACAGGTGCTGATCCGGGGCGGCGCGGCGGCCGCGGGCCTCGCTGTCCTGCCAACGGACATCTTCCGCGGCTGGCTGGCCGGATTCGATCAGGAGGCGGTGATCCCCTGGGTTCAGCGTCCGCACCCGGGGCTGACGGAGCGGATGAACATCCTGAACTGGGAAGAGCTGGATTCCTGGATCACGCCGGTCAGCCAGATGTTCCGCGTGGGGCACTACGGGTTGCCGGTCGTCGCGGAGAGCGACTGGAATCTCGAGATCGGGGGACTCGTCGACCGTCCGCGGACTTTCAACCTCGCCGAGCTCCGCGCGCGGCCCCGCCAGGAGGTCGTGTTCACGCTGGAGTGCTCGGGGAACCGCGGCCGTCCCTCGTTCATCGGCGGCGTGCACAACGCGCGCTGGGCGGGGGCCCGGCTCGCCGATGTCCTCGCGGAGGCGGGCGTCCAGGAGGCGGGGATCGAGGTCGTATTCTTCGGGGCGGACGAGGGCGAGGAGGAGATCCGGGGCAACACCGTGACGCAGAACTTCGCGCGCAGCCTGTCGCTCGAGGACGCGATGGACCCCGGCATCATCCTCGCCTACGAGGTGAACGGCGAGCCGCTGCCGACCGCGCACGGCTTCCCGCTGCGCGTCATCGCCCCCGGCTGGTACGGGATCGCGAACGTGAAGTGGCTGACGCGGATCGAACTCCGCGACCGGCGCTTCATGGGCAAGTTCATGGCTCGCGACTACGTGACGCTGCGGGCGGAAGAGCGCGACGGCGAGACGGTATGGACGGAGACCTCGGTGGGGCGCGTGAACATCAACTCCGTCCCCGCGAGGGTCACGCGGAACGGCGACGCGTACACGATCCACGGGGCCGCGTGGGGTGCGGACATCGCCGCCGTCGAGGTCCGCGTCGACGAGGGGCCGTGGGAGCCGGCGACGCTGGGCGAAGGCCGGGGCGACCCGCATACGTGGACGTTCTGGCGCAAAGACTGGGACGCCGCGCCGGGCCAGCATGCGATCGTCTCGAGGGCGATCGATGCGGACGGCAACGTCCAGCCGGCGGCGGACGACCCGATGCTCGTAAACAAGCGGACGTACTGGGAGAGCAACGGCCAGCTCACCCGCGACATCGTGATCGACTGACACCCCCGACTCGCCAGCGGGGCGGCGGCCGCGAGCGCGGGCGGCGGCTCAGCGACCGCTTCGGGCGCCCCGGCGCAGTCGGCGCAGGAGCCACGCGTACGCCACCGCGTTCAGCGCGAGCACGGACAGGCCGAGCCAGATCTGGATCTCCCGGGTCAGCGCGCCGGGATAGATGACCGGCAGCAGGTATTGCTCGATGAACCCCCCGGAGTAGCCGGCCTGGCCGCTCGCGATCCGCAGGTCGTTCTCCAGCGGCGTGAGCGGGCAGATCCAGCCGGCGAACTCAATCAAGGCGCCCCACACGAAACAGGGCACGTGCGCCCAGGCGAGCTTCGGCCAGCGGACCGCCGCGAAGCCGCCCGCGACGACGAAGGCGATGAAGAGGAAGTGGACGACGAGGACGAGGTCCGCGAGCACCCGGTACAGCAAGGCGATTCGGCGCGCGTCGGGAACTCGGCCGGGGCCGGTTCAGCCCACCTGCACCGGGTGCGGGAGCGGGACGTTCAGCAGGTAGCCCTTCTCGTTCATCAGCGGCTCGTCCGGCTGCGTATTCCCCGCCGCATCCGTGGCGCGCGTGGCCAGCGTGTGCGCTCCCGGGGTCGCGTCCCACTCAAACTCGAAGCGTTGCCAGGCGAGGGGCAGCACCGGATCCACGATCTCGGCTTCCAGCCAGGTCGCCCCCCCGTCCGGACTCCATTCGACGGCGGACACCGGCCCCGCCGGCGCGTGCGCGAACCCGTGCAACACGTGCGATCCGGGCTCCAGCCGCCCGGGCCTCGGAAGCGCCAGCGCGCTCTTCACGACGAGTTCCGTGATCACCTGGCCCTGGGCGGGCGCGTGGTCGGCCTCCGGCCACTGGTCGCCGATGAGCACGTAGGACGACGTGTTGTTCCGGTTCCACACCCGCTCGGTGGAAAGCTGCACGGACCCCAGCCACTTGATGCTGTTGGACCCCGACCAGCCGGGCACGACGGATCGCGCCGGGAAACCGTGGTCGGCGGGGAGCGGCTCGCCGTTCATGCGCAGCGCAATGATCGTGTCGGGATCCCGCGCCTTGGCGAGCGGCATGGCGCGCTCGAACTCCGACCCGTCCAGCCCGACGAGGTTCACGTCGACCGTCTCCGGCCGCACGCCGGCCAGGTCGAGCACCGTGGCAAGCGACGGACCGGACCACTCCGCGCACCCCACGGCGCCGGTCGTCCACTGGCCGCCGCTCGCACGGGTGCCCGTGAGTTCCGGGTACAGGCCGCGCCAGTTTCCGGCGCACTCCAGGTAGGCGGTGATCGTGCGCTGCGGCAGCGACTCGAGGGTGGACAGGTCGAGCCGCAACTCGGTCTCGGCGCCGTCTCCCTCCACCCGAAGCGAGTAGGTCTCCGGGTCGATCGTCGGCGTGGGCGAGTGGTTGCGGACGAAGAACAGCTCGTTCGGCGTGATGAAGCCGTCGATGAGCTCGAGCCGCGTCTCCAGGTTCGTGACGCGCTGGATGAAGGGTGACGGATCCTTCACCCACCTCGCGGGCGGTTCCTGCTCCCCCCCGGAGGCGATGGCCGCCCCCGCGTCCGCCGATGACCCGGCGTCTCCCGCGCGGTCGCAGGCAGCGAGCCAGGCCGCGGCGGGTCCCACGCTGGCGGCGCGAACGAAGTCTCGGCGGGTGAAAACGGCGGTCTCGATTCTGCGCTTCATCGGCGACACCTCCCGGTCCTGGCGCTTGGCATATCGACCCAACTTGGCAAGTTTGGATGCATGCGACCGAGGAGCAACGCACCCGGCACGCCCCGGCGTCCGCGGATCGACGGCGGCCTCCACCGGAAGCGCCACGCGATTCCGGCGTTGCTGTCCGCTACGCTCGCGCTGACGGGGGTCGCGTGCAATCCCGAACCGGACGCCGAGGCCGCCGGGGCCTTCCCGGTCGTGGAGGCGACGATCGACGGCGTGCAGGCGGCGATCCGCGATGGGACGACCACCTGCCGCGAGGTCGTGGAGCGGCATCTCGCCCGGATCGCGGCCTACGAAGACCGGATCAACGCGATCACCGTGCTCAACCCGCTGGCGCTCGAGCGCGCGGACCGGCTCGACGCGGCGCTGGCTGGCGGCGAGACGACGGGACCGCTCTTCTGCATCCCGATGCTGGTCAAGGACAACTTCGACACGCACGACATGGTCACGACCGGAGGGTCCATCGCCCTCGCGGAAAACCTTCCGCCCGACGACGCCTTCATGGTGCGGAAGATCCGCGAGGCCGGCGCGATCGTGATCGCCAAGACGAACATGGCGGAATGGGCCTTCAGCCCGCGCCAGTCCGTCAGTTCCTCCTTCGACACGACGCGCAACGCTTATGCGCTCGACCGCGTCCCGGCGGGATCCAGCGGCGGCACGGCCTCCGGGGTCGCCGCCTCGTTCGGCGTCATCGGGCTGGGCAGCGACACGGGCAACTCGATCCGCGGCCCCAGTTCCCACCTCGCCCTGGTCGGAATCCGTTCGACCATCGGCCTCACCAGCCGCGACGGGGTCATCCCTCTCTCCTTCGACCGCGATATCGCGGGTCCGATGGGCCGGACCGTGGAGGATGTCGCGCGCGTGTTCAATGTCGTGGTCGGCTACGATCCCGCGGACCCGTACACGGAAGCGGGGCGTGGCCGCGCGGAAGGCGACTACACGGCTTTCCTGGACGCCGACGGGGTGCGGGGGGCCAGGATCGGCGTGCTGCGCGCGCTGGCGGATCCCGAGGAGACCGACGAGGAGATTCTGCCGCTCTTCGAAGCGGCCATCGACGATCTGCGGGCGCTCGGAGCCGATATCGTGGACGCCTTCGAATTCGACGTCGCGGCGGAACTGGCGCGGGAGGGAATGTTCTGCCGCCGCTTCCGCCATGACATGTGGGTCTACCTGCAGTCGCTGGGCCCGGCCGCGCCGATGACCGATGTCCTCGAGGTACTGGAGGACGGGCGCTACTCGGACTACGCACAGGCGTCGTTGCGGCGGAACGAGGGGGCGCCGCTCGACGTACATCCGGCCGACTGGGACGAACCCTGCCCGGATTACCAGGAGAACGAGGGCCGACAGGCCTACCTGGCCAACCTCGTCGCGGCGATGGACGGCGCCGGCCTCGACGCGGTGGTATATCCCTCCTGGCTCTGCGTGCCCGCCCATATCGACAGGGGGGACGAGGAGTACTGCGGCGACAACAGCCAGCGCGTGGCTCCCGCCACCGGGATGCCCGCGATCACCGTTCCGATGGGCTTCGCGTACGATGGACTCCCGGCGGGACTGCAGATTCTCGCGCGACCGTACGACGAGGGGGTTCTCTTCCGACTCGCGTACGGGTACGAACAGGCGACACGACACCGCCGTCCCCCGGACGGCTTTCCGGAGATCCGATGACCTCGAAGATAGGGAGTAAGAGCATGTTCAGAGCCAGACTCGCGACCTTTGTTCTGCTCGCGTGGCCGACGGCCGCCCTTGCGCAGGAAGGAGCCATCGGCGGCACGGTGACCAACGAGGAGGGCCTCGCCATGCCCACCGTCACCGTCACGGCGACGGGGGCGCCTCTCGGCGACGAATCGCGCTCGGCAATGACGTCCGCGCAGGGCGTGTACACGCTCGCCGGCCTCCCGCCGGGTACCTATTCGCTGCGTTTCACCTTACCCGGCTTCGTCGCGGGAGTGAGTTCGGGCGTGGTCGTTCGGGCCGGGGAGCGCACGAACGTTGACATGCAGCTGGCCTCTCAGCGAACCATCGCGTTGGAGGAGCTGACGGCCGTGGTCACCGGGACGCACTTTTCGGCGCCGCCGGAGAACCTGCCGTACGCAGTCGACGTGACCGACCGCGAGTCACTGCGCGAGCAGGGCGCGCCGCAGGCAGTGGACTTCTTCAAGAAACTCGGCGCCACCCACGGCACGATCGGCGAGCGCAACGGCTGGTACAATCAAAGCGGGACGCTCGTACCGGAGACCGCGACCAACGTCAATCTGCGAGGCCTGGGCGCCTCGCGAACATTGACGCTGTTGAACGGCCGCCGCCAGGTGTACACCCCGGCCAGACTTCCCGGCGGCCGGTTCGTGGACATCAACGCCTTCCCCTCCATCGCGCTCGACCGTATCGAAGTCCTGAAGGAGGGCGCCTCGGCGATCTACGGCTCCGACGCCGTGGCCGGCGTGGCCAACTTCGTGACCCGAAGAGATTTCCAGGGATTCGAGTTGTCCGCTTCGCATGACTACTTCAGCGGTGCCGGCGACACGAACATAGGGGCCATCTGGGGCACGAGCCTGGGCGACGGAACAAGCGCCGTCCTTTCGGCCGATTGGGCCATGCGCCGACAGTTGGAGGCCCAGGAGCGCGATTGGGTGTTGCGCCCGTACCCCGGGCCGGGCGGCGGCGGCTGGTCCTATTACGGGAACCCCGGGGCCTTCCTGCGCCCGACACTGACCGGGACCGAGACTCCCGGCGAATTCATCAGTGCGCTGATCCGCTCCCACTACGGGGACAGCCAGGGCGACGCCCGTCTGTTCGTGGACCCGGGCTGCGAGGGTCTGGGCGGAACGGATGCCGGCCTCACCTGCCGGTTCCGATACGGGCCGTGGGACAACCTGATCGAGAACCAGTGGCACGCACGGGTGTTCGGCGAGCTGAACAGCGAGTTGAGCGAAAACACCACGGTTCACGTCGAGGGGCTCTGGGCGGAGGCCGCCATCCCTGACTGGTACACGACCCCCTCCTTCCCGCCGACCTCGCTATACGACGGCCTTCAGGTGGTCACGCCCGAGCATCCGGGCAGGCAGTCGTTCTGCAGCTCGAATGCGACCGCGGCCGGTTTTGCCTCGCAGGCGGCGTGCCTCGAGGACGACTGGTTCTTCTTCGGGCGCCTGGTCGGCAACAGCGGTCCCGGACGAACGCTGAGCCGGTCGTCGCGTACGCAGAGGATCGCGGCTTCGCTGGACCACCACATCGGCACGACGGGCGAGGTGGACGTGGCCATCGGCTACTCTCGGGCGGCGGGCAACGTGAACCAGCCCGCGGAGTACGCCTACCGAAAATATCTGGCTTTTCGCGGCTTCGGGGGACCGGACTGCGGAGTCGGCGTAGTCGTCGACCCCACGTCGCCAGCCGGGATGAGCCTCGGAGACACGGGCGGCGCCGTGGCGGGCCAGGGCAACTGCATGTTCTACAACCCGTTCAGCAATGCGATCCTTCGCGCGCAGCAGCCGGGCACGACGTACACCAACGCGGACAATCCGGACTACGACCCCTCGGTCGCGAACTCGCCCGCGCTGATCGACTGGATCAACGACGAGGTGGACCTCTTCAATACCGCCGAGCTTCTCACGGCCGAGGCTACGTTCACCAACGCGCTGAACGACGCGATCGGGTACGCGATCGGATACCAGTTCCGCTGGTTCGATGTGACCGGCCAACCCAACGATCCGGGGAACCAGCGCCTCAACCCCTGCCAGGTGCCCGGCGACCGGAGCTGCCTCGACCAGGCGGGGCCGTTCACGTTCACGACCGGGTACTTCCCCTATGCGAGTTCACAGACGGTCCACCGGTTCTACGGTGAGTTGCCGATAAACCTCGGCGACCGGCTGGATCTACAGTTCGCCGCCAACTATGAGTTCCACGATGTTGCCAGCAGCTTCGACCCGAAGGCGGCCCTCGCCGTTCGGTTGGTGGACTCCGATGACTATCAGCTTACGGCGCGGGCATCCCTGCAGTCCACGTTCCGCGTCCCGTCCGTCGACGATGTCAACACGGACAAGATCACGTCGCTCGAGTATGTGTGGGAGACGGATGTCTACAAGGCGGTGGATACGTACGGGAGCCAGGATCTGGTGCCGGAGCGGGCCACCACGGGCAACGTCGGCCTCGTTCTCTTCCATTTCCCGAGTCGTACGCAGGCGACGTTCGACTACTGGACGTATGACTTCAAGGACATCATCAACGTCGTTCCGTATACGGCCGTCACGCGGCTCTACGACGAGGGCGGCGCCAGCCGGGAGGCCGTGAAGGAGTTCATCAAGTGTCCGGACGGTTGGGGGACGGGAACGTGCGACGCGGCTCTCATCGAGCGCATTCGGATCGACCTCGTGAACTGGCCCGGCATGCAGACATCCGGCCTGGACTGGAGCGTGTCGACGCGCCGGCCGGTGGGGAACGCCGAGATGTCATTCGGGATCGACGGCACCTACACGCACAAGTACGACATCATGGCCCTCACGCGAGGAGGCGTGGAGCTGCAGGCGGCGACCAGCGGGGCCGGACTTCTCAACCGGAACAACCCCATCGCGTGGCCTCTTCCGCAGTGGAAGTGGACGGCTTCCGTCGGGTTCCACACGGAGCGTCTCACGGCGGTGGGAGCCTACTATTACATTTCCTCCTACGACGATCCGGATTCCGCGGACGAGAATCATCGCGTGATCGGTTCCTTCGGCACGCTGGACGCGACCTTGATGATGAAGGTCACCGACCGAATCGATGGTTTCGTCACGGGGTTCAACCTGCTGGGAACACCTCCGCCCCTCGTCAACTGGGAAACTTCGTACGATGGCTTCACGCACGATCCCAAGGGACGGCGGATCAAGATCGGGGTCACGTACACGATCTCGTAACTGCCTGTAGCGCGGTCCGGGCCGGCGCGGGGGCCCGGGCCGCTAACGCGGCGGGTCGACGGGGCGCGCGACCATGATGCCGTCCTGGGATTCGATGGAGAGGATCCGCTCCGCGAGCGGGCGTTCCGAGATCTCCACGGATCTGCCGACCAGGGGGGCGTGAAGGAGGTGAAGCGCCCCGTCGCGCCACACGGCGAATCCGGTGTGGGCGACGTCCAGCCCCTCGACGGTCGACGTGGCCGCGATCACGTCGCCGTTGCGGATCCGGTCCGCCACCGGCGCGATCCGGTCCTGCGGCACGTATGCCCGGCCGGGGCCTTCGTCGAGCCGCGCCTCCGTGTCCGCGATGGCCCGGAGCACGCCCGGCTCGGCCAGTTGCCGATACGCTTCCGGGTGCCGGGACATGAAGTTCACCGGCTCCGGATCGAGGGCCGGATCCAGTTCGCCGGTCACGATGCGCACCGTTCTCCGGGCTTCGTTGTCCGCGAGCCACTCCGAGAAGTAGTGCAGACGGCTCGGGTACCCGTCGAGCCGGCCCCCGCGGTACCGGAGCGCCGTCAGGTGTGCCTCGTAGCCGGCCTGCGCGGCGAGGGGATCCGAAAGGGCCTCGACACCCTCCTCGCGGACGAACCGCGTCAGGGCGAGGACGGTTTCGACGAGGGTCACGCAGTCGAGGGCGCGGAAGTTGATCACGAGACGTTCGGGTCCCGGGACTTCGAGCGTGCCGGGCTCGTACGTCGTCCCGACGAAGGTCTCGGCGAGCTGCACGATGGCGTCGCCCAGGTCCATCTCCGCGAGCCCGCGCGCCGCGGCCAACCGCACCTTCTCCTCGAAGATCGCCCAATCCTCCGGGGCCCAGGCGGGCCTTTCCGCGGGCGCGGCCCATGACGCGCCGACGCCGGTCGCCTCGTCAACCACGGTCGAGGTGGGGGGCTGGGCCTGCGACCAGGCGAGGGCCGCAATGACGGCGACCGTCGCCAGGATACAGGCGACGACCTTCGCCAGCGTGAAGGCGCCGCGCCATCTCATGTCGAACCGAGGTTGAACACCACGTGTTTCTCCCATTCCTCTACTATATGCGTCCCCGGGGAAGGTCGGCTATCTTGGTGGCTTCCATTCCGTAGTCCACTCCCTCTGTCGAGAGTTCAGCGATGAAGATGTCCCGCTTGCCCGGCGTCGCTTTCGTAACGACCGCCATTGCCCTTTTCTCCTCCCTCTCCGCTCCCGGAGCGGCGGGGCAGACCCCGGCCGCGACGGATCCGATTCCACCCGACCCGGCCGTCATCACCGGAACCCTGGACAACGGCCTGCGCTACTTCGTGCGCGAGAACGATCAGCCGGAGAACCGGGCGGAGCTGCGCCTCGTCGTGAACGCGGGCTCCATCCTCGAGGACGAGGACCAGCTCGGGCTGGCGCATTTCGTCGAGCACATGGCGTTCAACGGCACGGAGAACTTCGAGAAGCAGGCGCTCGTCGACTATCTCGAGTCGATCGGGATGCAGTTCGGCCCCGACGTCAACGCCTACACGAGCTTCGATGAGACGGTCTACATGCTCCAGGTGCCGATGGACGACCCGGAGACGCTCGCGACCGCGTTCCAGATCCTTGTGGACTGGGCGCAGGGCGTGCGTTTCGACCCGGAGGAGGTCGACAAGGAGCGCGGCGTCGTCATCGAGGAATGGCGCGGACGGCGAGGGGCCGGAGCGCGAATACAGGACCAGCAGTTCCCGGTCCTCTTCCAGGGGTCGCTGTATGCGGAGCGTCTCCCGATCGGGAAGACGGAGATCCTCGAGACGGCCCCCGCCGCGCGGCTGCGCGACTTTTACGAAGACTGGTACCGGCCGGATCTGATGGCGATCATCGCCGTCGGCGATTTCGACGGCGCCGATATCGAAGCGACGATTCGCGCACGGTTCGGGGGGCTGACCGGGCCCGCCGAGCCGCGTCCCCGGATCGCGGCGGAAGTCCCGATCGACCATCCGCCGCTCGTCACGATCGCGACGGACCCCGAAGCGCAGGGTAGTCAGGTCGGCGTGCTGTACAAGCAGCCGCCCGCCCCCCGCGGTACGATCGGCGACTTCCGCCGCGGCCTGGTCGAAGGGCTCTACTCCGGCATGCTGAACGCGCGCCTGAACGAACTCCGGCTCCAGGCCGACCCGCCGTTCATGTTCAGCTTTTCCGGCCAGGGGCAGTTCTCGCGCGGCGTGGATGCCTACCAGCTCGTCGCGGTCGTCGCCGAGGGCGGGATCGAACGCGGGCTCGAAGCGCTCCTCACCGAAGCCGAGCGCGTGGTTCAGAACGGGTTCACGGCCAGCGAGCTGGATCGCGAGAAGACCAACACGCGGCGGGGATACGAGCGCCGCCTGGCCGAGCGCGAGAACCAGGAGTCCGTCGCGCTCGCGAACCGCTACATCCAGGTATTTCTCCAGGGGAGCGCCTACCCGGATATCGAGACGCAGATGGAGCTGGCGGACGCCTTCCTCCCCGGGATCACGCTCGAGGAGACGAACGGCATCGCGCAGGCGTGGCTGGCGGAGCAGGGACGCGTCGTCCTCGCCAGCGCGCCCACGAAGGAGGGCCTGGAGCCTCCGTCGGAGGAGGACCTGCTGAGCGTGTTCGCCGCCGTGGGCGGGCGGGAGGTCGAGGCCTACGAGGACGAGGCGGCCGACGTCCCGCTCCTTCCCGTCGTTCCCGACGGAATGCCCGTCGCGAGCGAAGAAGTCCTCGACGACGTGGGCGTCACGATATGGACCCTCGAGAACGGCGTCCGGGTCGTCCTCAAGCCCACGGACTTCAAGGACGATGAGATCCTCTTCTCCGCGACCAGTCCCGGCGGCACGTCGATCATATCCGACGATCTCTTCCGGAAGGTCTCGTTCGCGCTGAACGTGGTGAGCCAGTCCGGCGTCGGCGACTTCGATCAGACCGCGCTGGGGAAGAAGCTGGCCGGAAAGGCGGTGCGGGTGTCGCCTTCGGTGGGGTCGCTCGCCGAGGGGCTGGGAGGATCGGCGTCTCCACAGGATGTGGAAACGGCGTTCCAGCTCATCTACCTGTACTTCTCCGCGCCACGCAGGGACGAGACGATGTTCGAGGCCCTCAAGGCCCAGCAGATGGCGATGCTCGCGAACGCGGACGCGAATCCCAACTTCGTGTTCGCCGACACGATCTCGGTCACCATGTCCCAGGGGCATCCGAGGGTCCTGCGGCTGTCGCAACTCGCGAGCATGCTCGAAGCGGCCGACCTCGATGCGGCCTACGACCTCTACCGCGACCGTTTCGCGGACGCGAGCGACTTCACGTTCTACTTCACCGGGGCCTTCGATCTCGCGACGATCCGGCCGCTCGTGGAGCAGTACCTCGGGGCGCTCCCGAATCTCGGGCGGGTCGAGGAGTGGCGCGATCTCGGGATCGATCCGCCTTCGGGGACGATCGAAACGACGGTCTACAAGGGTCTGGAGCCGCAGAGCCGCACGCAGATCATCTTCGCGGGCGAAGCGGAATACTCGCTGGAGGAGTCGAACGCGATCTCGGCCATGGCCGACGTCCTGGACATCCGCCTCCGGGAGGTGCTGCGCGAAGACCTCGGCGGCACCTACGGCGTCGGCGTCGGCGGGTCGCTGAGCTACCGGCCCGATGAGGAGTACCGCTTCTCCATCTCCTTCGGCTCGGATCCGGAACGCGCGCAGGAGTTGTCCGACGTCGTGTTCGAGGAGATCGAACGCCTGAAGGCGGAGGGACCGGACGCGGAGACCGTCGACAAGGTCCGCGAGACGCAGCGCCGCACGAAGGAGACGAGCCTGCAGGAAAACCGGTATTGGCTGTCGCAACTGGGCTCCTTCGAACGGGCTGGCCGGGACCTGAACGAGATCCCGAGCTACGAGTGGATCGAACGCTGGACCGCGGAGCAGGTGCGGGAGGCCGCCGTCCGGTACCTGCGCACCGACCGGTACGCCCGCTTCGTGCTGCTCCCGGAGCAGAAGGTCCCCTAGTGTCTTGCCCCGCGACGGGCGGATGAGCGGATGAGCGACGCCGCGCACGCACGGAGGGAACGCGTGCCCGTCCGGGTCATGCCGGACCACGACAGCATCGCCGCCGAGGTCGCCGGCCGGATCGCGGCGCTCCTGCGGAAGCGGGCCGAGAACGGACGCCCCGCCGTTCTCGGTCTCGCGACCGGCGCCACGCCCGTCGGCGTCTATCGGGAACTCATCCGTCTGCACCGCGACGAAGGACTCGACTTTTCCAACGCGGTCGCCTTCAACCTCGATGAGTACTTCCCGATGCGGCCCGACAGCCTCCACAGCTATCGCCGCTACATGCGGGAGCACCTGTTCGACCATGTGAACATCGCTCCGGAGCACTGTCACATCCCGCGCGGCGACGTGCCGGAAGCGGAGGTCGAGGCACACTGCGTCGAGTACGAGCGCCGAATCCGGGAGGCGGGCGGGATCGACTTCCAGATCCTCGGGATCGGGCGCAGCGGCCACATCGGCTTCAACGAGCCCGGGTCCGAGCGCGACTCGCGCACCCGGCGGCTCTACCTGGACACCGTCACCCGGAGCGATGCCGCGTCGGATTTCTTCGGCGAGGAGAACGTGCCGCCGCAGGCGATCACGATGGGCGTGGCCACGATCCTCGAAGCGCGGGAGGTCGTCCTGCTCGCGACCGGAGAACACAAGGCCGAGATCGTGCGCCGAGCCGTCGAGGGGGAGGTCCATGCCGACGTCGCCGCGACCTTCCTCCAGCAGCACGCCCATGCGACGGTCTATCTCGATCCGGCCGCCGCTTCCGACCTCACCCGCGTCCGCACGCCGTGGCTCGTGGGCGATGTGGAGTGGACGGCGGAGCGCGAGACGGCGGCCGTCATCTGGCTGAGCGAACGCACCGACAAGTCGATTCTGCACCTCGCGACCGACGACTATCGCGCGAACCACCTCGCCCCGCTCACCTCCCGGCACGGGTCGGCCGAGCCGCTCAACGGACAGGTCTTCAACGCGCTCATCTCCAAGATCCGGGGGAAGAGCCGGCTGCCGCGGGGTCAGGACATCGTCGTCTTTTCGCCTCACCCGGACGACGACGTGATCTCGATGGGCGGACTGCTGCGCAAGCTGGTCGAGAACGGCAACCGCATCACCGTGGCGTACCAGACGTCCGGGAACATCGCCGTCTTCGACCACGAGGTGCGCCGGTACCTGGACTTCCTGAGGCGAGCGGCGGGCATCATCGACCTTGGCGATGCCTCGAACCTCGAGGAGGTGCTGCGGTCGCTCGAAGACCGTCTCGCCCGCAAGGAGCCGGGGGACGTCGATCCCGGCGTGGTTCAGCAACTCAAGCGGATCATCCGCGAGACCGAGGCCACGGCGGCGATCGAGTCGCTCGGGCTGGCCGCCGACCGCGCCCGTTTTCTGAACCAGCCGTTCTATCAGACGGGGGCGGTGAAAAAGAACCCGATCACGTCCGAGGATGTGGAGATCGTCGCGCAGCTGCTGGAGGAGGTGCGGCCGACGATCGTGTTCGCCGCGGGGGACCTGTCCGATCCGCACGGCACGCACCGCATGTGCCTTGAGACGGTCGATGCGGCGCTCGCCAGCTACAGCGGCGACCCGCCCTGGCTGTGGCTCTACCGCGGCGCGTGGCAGGAGTGGGACCTGGACGAAGCGACCGTCCTCGTGCCGCTCTCCGAAGGCGAACTGCGCGGCAAGGTCCAGGCGATCTTCCGACACGAGTCGCAGAAGGACCTCGCTCCCTTCCCCGGCCCGGATCCGCGCGAGTTCTGGCAGCGGGTCGTCGAGCGGAACCGGGACACCGCCGACCGGCTGGCCGCGCTGGGCCTGCCGGCGTATTACGCCATGGAGGCGTACGTGACGCTGCGGGAGGGGAAGCGAATCGAGGGGCCGGAGATACCGACCTCGTCGCTCGCGGACGCGGGGAGCTGATCCGGTGCCGCACCCGGGTCGACGGCGGCGGGTGACGGGCTGACATGGATCGGTTCTTCAGCACGGAACGGCTGCCGTTCGATCTCTTCGGCCCGGTGCATCTGGCGACGATCGGCGTCCTCCTGGTGATCGGCGTCTGCGTGATCCGGGCCGGCCTCGTCGCCGGCGAGCGCGGCCGACGCCGCCTGCGGGTGGCCATGGGCGCCACGATTCTCGTCTTCCTCCTGTCGAGGCACCTGTGGAGGGCCGCGACCGGGCTCTGGTCGGTACAGAACGACATCCCGCTGCACCTGTGCAACCTCATGGCGTGGGTGACGATCTACGGGCTGTGGACTCGCCATCCCCGGGTCCTCCGCCTCATGTACTTCTTCGGGATTGCGGGGGCGATGCAGGCCGTCCTGACCCCGAATACCGAGTTCGGCGTCGTGCACACCACCTTCTTCGAGTCGCTGGGCTCGCACGGGACCGTCGTCATCGCCGGCGTGTGGGCAGCGGTCGTGGAAGGCTATCGGCCAACGGCGCGCGATCCGTGGATTGCCCTCGGCCTGCTGAACCTGTACGCCGCCGTGGTCTACCCGATCAACCGGCTCGTGGGGTCGAACTACCTGTACGTGATCGAGAAGCCGCTGGGCCCTACGATCCTCGACTTCTTCCCGGCCTGGCCCTGGTACATCCTTCTCCTCGAGCCCGTCGCGATCGGGCTCTTCCTGGCGCTGTGGCTTCCGTTCCGGAACCCCGCGGCCGGTTGACGGTATTCTGGTTCTCTCCGTACGAAGAACCCTGTGCGAAGAACCCCAACGGAGGATGGACGGCATGCCGGTATGTCCCGTATGCGACGCGGAGCCGATGATCTCCGACGACCCCGTCGAGGGCGAGTTGCTCGAATGCGAGGAGTGCGGCGTCGAACTGGAGATCCTTGCGCTCAACCCTGTCACTCTCGGTGAGGCGCCGGACGCCGAGGAGGATTGGGGCGAATGAGGGTCGGTTTTCTTCATTCCCTCATCCGCAAGGACGAGAAGCTGCTGATCGCGGAGTTGCGCGGCCGCAGCGATGTGGAGCTGGTGTTTCTGGACGACCGCAGGCTCTCGTTCGACTTCCGGACGGTCCCGGACGTCGACGTGGTTCTCGAGCGCTGCATCAACCATTCGCGCGCCATGCACGCCCTGCGGCTGTTCGAGGGGGCTGGCCTCGATTGCGTCAACCGCTACGAAGTGTCGCGTCGCTGCGGGGACAAGATCCTCACCGCGGCGTCGCTTCGGGAATGCGGCGTGCCGCAGCCTGAAGCCAGGGTCGCGTTCACCGAGGCCTCCGCGCTCGAGGCGATCGAGGAACTCGGCTATCCCGTCGTCCTCAAGCCCGCCGTCGGCTCCTGGGGCCGGCTGCTGTCGAGGATCAACGACCGGCACGCGGCGGAGACTGTCCTCGAACACAAGGCGATCCTGGGCAGCTATCATCACTCGATCTTCTTCGTGCAGAAGTACGTGGAGAAGGGCGGGCGCGACATCCGCGCGTTCGTCGTGGGCGAGGACTGCGTGGCGGCCATCTACCGGTCTTCCGCGCACTGGATCACGAACACGGCGCGCGGCGGAACGGCGTCGAACTGTCCCGTGACGAGCGAGATCGGGGAGCTGTCCCTGAAGGCGGCGGAGGCCGTGGGCGGGGGCGTGGTCGCCGTGGACCTGTTCGAGAGCGAGGGCGGACTGCTCGTGAACGAAGTGAACTACACGATGGAGTTCAGGAACAGCATCGAGGCGACGGGCGTGAACATTCCGGAGAGGATCGTGTCGTACGCGGTCTCGCCGGAGCAGCGTTCGGAACGGGCCGCGGACCGATGATCCGCGCGTCGATTGCGGGCGGGTCGGGCTACGCCGGCGGGGAGCTGCTGAGGCTTCTGCTCGGCCATCCCGACGTCGAAGTGCGGCAGATCACCTCGGAACGCTTCGCGGGGCGGTTCGCGCAGCGGGTCCACCCGAACCTGCGCGGCGTCACGCGGCTGCGCTTCTGCGCGCTCGACGAGCTGTCGGAGTGCGACGTGCTCTTCCTCTGTCTCCCGCACGGGGAGTCGTCGCGCCGCATCGACGAGTTCCGGTCGCTGGCGCGCCGGATCGTCGACCTGGGAGCGGATTTCCGGCTCCCGGACGGCGCGGACTACGAGCGCTTCTACGGCCGGCCGCACCCGCGGCCGGAGCTGCTGGGATCGTTCGTGTACGGGATCGCGGAGGTGAACCGCGAGGCGCTGGCGGGCGCGGACCTCGTCGCATGCGCGGGCTGCAACGCGACGGCCTCCATCCTGGGACTGCTCCCGCTGTACCGGGAGGGGGTCGCGGACTCGGCGGTGATCGAGGTGAAGGTGGGCTCGAGCGAGGCCGGCAACCGCGCCAGCGATGGCAGCCACCACCCGGAGCGCAGCGGCGCCATGCGGTCGTATCGGCCGACGGGCCACCGGCACGCCGCCGAGATCCGGACGGTGCTCGGCGACGATGTGCATTTCTCCGCGACGGCGGTCGAGATGGTGCGCGGCGTCCTCGCCACGTGCCATGTATTCCTGAACCGGGAGCTGGACGAGAAAGCGCTGTGGAAGATCTACCGCGGCGCGTACGCCGACGAGCCGTTCGTGCGCATCGTCAAGGAGCGGAGCGGCATCCACCGCTATCCCGACCCCAACCTCCTGGCGGGCGCGAACTACTGTGACGTGGGGTTCGAGCGCGATCCGCTCTCGAACCGGGTCGTGGTTCTGAGCGCGATCGACAATCTCATGAAGGGAGCGGCGGGACAGGCGGTGCAGGCATTCAACGTGATGCACGGGTTGCCGGAGTCGCGGGGGCTCGAGTTCCCCGGGCTGCATCCGGCCTGACCGCGACGCAACGAGCCGAATCGTGTGCCGGATCCTCTGCGTCCGCGGCGTTGAGCCCTTCGACATCGCGCCGCACCTCGCCGCCTTTGCGCAACTCGCCCGGGAGAGCCGCGAGTACCAGGGCGACGGGTGGGGGTGTGCCTGGATCGATGCCGATGGATGGCGCCTCCACCGTGACATCTCGCCGGTGTGGGAGGACGCCTCGGCGCCGACCGGTCGCACGACCCTGCTGCTCGCCCATGCGCGGAGCGCGTATCGTGGGGAAGGGATACGGGTCGAGAACAACATGCCGTTCTTCGACGGGCAACGCGCCTTCATCTTCAACGGAGAGTTGCACGGTGTCCGCATCAAGGAGCGGGGTCGGATCGGCGCGGAGAAGGTGTTCAACTTCGTGAAGCGTTTCGCCGACGGGGACATGGGCCTTGCGCTGGAGCGGGGACTCGACGCGATCGAGAAGCGCACCCGTTACGTGCGGGCGATGAACCTGGTCGTCGCCGACGCGGCGGGGGAGGTCCACTTCGCAACCCGGTTCAGCGAGGACCCGGACTACTTCCGGATGCATGTCTCCCGGGGGGACGGCGTGCGGATCCTGTGCTCGACGCCCTACCCGGACTCGCATTCGGAGTCGGACGGGGGGCGAACGTGGACGCCGGTCGCGAACGGCGCGATCGGGACGTTCTGACCGATGCCTGGAGAGTCCGGCGGGCTGCTCATCGTCAAGATCGGCGGCGGAGCATCCATCAACCTGGACGGGATCGTCCGCGACCTGGCGGGCTTGGCCGGACCGTTCGTCATCGTGCACGGCGCGAACGCGCTGCGCGACTCCCTGGCCCGCCGGCTCGGGGTCGAGAAACGCGTCCTCACGTCGGTGTCCGGACACGAGAGCGTGCAGTCCGACCGCGACCTGATCGACGTGATGCTCATGGCCTACGCGGGCGTGCGCAACAAGCGCATCGTCGAACTGCTACAGGGTCACGGCGTGAACGCGGTCGGGCTCACGGGGCTCGACGGGGCGCTCGTGCGCGGCCGTCGCAACAGGGGCATCCGCGTGCGGGAGGGCGGCAAGACGCTGATCAAGCGCGATCTGTCCGGGAAGCCGGCGGAGGTGAACCGCGAGCTGCTGGGGCTGCTCCTCGGCGGCGGCTACACGCCGGTCGTGACCGTTCCCCTGATCGACGAACGCAATGTGGCGATCAACTCGGAGAACGATGACGTCGTGACCCTGCTCAGCGCGGAGCTGCGCGCGGAACGCGTGATCCAGCTGATCGAGGCGCCCGGTTTCCTGGAGGACCCGGACGATCCGGCGTCGGTCGTCCCGCGTCTTTCGCGTGCGGAGCTTGCCCGTCGGGAGAGCGAGGTCACGGGGCGCATGAAGCGCAAGCTGCTCGCACTGCGCCGACTGGTGGAGTCCGGCTCGACCCGCGTCGTGATCGCGGACGGGCGCATCGAACGGCCGGTCTCGGAGGCGCTGGCCGGACGCGGCACGGTGATCGGATGAACGCCCGCGAGCTGGAACGAGCGTACGCGCTCGAGGTTTTTCCAAAGCGGGACATCGCGGTCGTCCGGGGCGAGGGCGCGTGCGTGTGGGACGACGAGGGTCGCCGCTACATCGACTGCGTGGGCGGCATCGGCGTGGCGAGCGTCGGCCACGCCAACCCGGCCGTGGCCGAGGCGGTGGCGGAGCAGGCGCGCGTGCTCGTGTCCTGTCCGGGGATTTTTTTTAACGACGTCCGCGCGCGGCTGCTGGCCGAACTCGTTTCGATCGCGCCGGCCGGACTCACGCGCGCCTTCCTCTGCAACTCCGGGGCGGAGGCGGTGGAGGCGGCGATCAAGTTCGCGCGGCTCGCGACGGGACGGGCGGGCGTGGTATCCGCCATGCGCGGCTTCCACGGGCGGACGCTGGGCGCGCTGAGCGCGACGCACAAGAAGGAGTATCGCGAGCCGTTCGAGCCGCTCGTGCCGGGGTTCTCGTTCGTGCCCTTCAACCACATCGAGAAACTGCGCGCGGCCGTAAGCGAAGACACGGCGGCGGTGATCGTCGAGCCGGTGCAGGGCGAGGGAGGCGTGCGGCCGGCCAGCCGGGACTATCTGCGGGCGGCGCGGCGCATCTGCGACGAGGCCGGTGCGGTGCTGGTGTTCGACGAGATCCAGACGGGCTTCTGCCGCACCGGCCGCATGTTCGCCTGCGATCGCTACGGCGTCGCGCCGGACGTGCTCTGCCTCGCCAAGGCGATCGCGGGCGGCGTGCCGCTGGGGGCGGTCCTCGCGCAGGAAGGGCTGCAGCCGCCCCCCGGGCGGCACGGCACGACCTTCGGCGGCAACCCGCTCGCCTCCGCCGCCGCCCTGGCCGCGATCCGCTACATGCGGGACGAGCGGCTCGACGAGCGCGCCGAGGCGCTGGGCGCCCGCTTCAGCGAGCGCTTCGCCCGTCACGGGTCGGCCCGCGTGCGCGCCGTGCGGCAGGTCGGCCTCATGATCGGCGTCGAACTCCGCGAGCGCTGCCGCCCCTACCTGGAAGCCCTCGCCGAGCGGGGCACCCTCGCGCTGCCCGCCGGCACCACGGTCATCCGGCTGCTGCCGCCCCTCGTGATCACCGAGACACAGATCGACGAGGTCGCGGACACGCTCACCCGAGTGCTGTCCGACTGACGCTCCGGGGGCCCACTGACGCCCCGAGCCTTCTGACGCCTCGGGCCGCCCCCGTTATCCGGCCGGCGTCAGGCGGACGGTCGCCGAGACGCGACCCCCTCCTTCGGCGAACTCGACCTCGATCACGCCAGCGCCCCGATCCGCGGCGAGGGCGGCGCCCTGCACGACCGTCGACACCACCGGGACGCCGAACAGCGCGACGTCGTAGGTACGGCCCGCCGTCCCCTCCAGGGCGAGACTCCATCCGTCGACGTCGGCGCCGAAGTCCAGGATTCGCAACCCGCGGCTCGTCCGGCCGGCTTCGAGGTCGATGCGGGGCGGCGCCACCGCAAGTCCGCCTTCCCATGTCACGACGATCTCCGCACGGTTGCCGGCCGGTGTCGCCCCGACGGTGACTTCGAGGCTTCCGTCGGGTGACATCTCCGCAGCGACCCCGTCCACGCGGATGGACACGTTCCGGGCGCCCGCCGGCACGTCGGGTACGAAGGCGAACGTCAGCGCCGGTCCCGTAGTCGTGAGCGTGGTCCGCCGTTCTCCGCCTTCCACCGTCCACCGCTGACGGATCTCGACGTCGGTCATGGTGGCCCCGGCCCGGAGCCGTCGCACCGCCGCCTCCGGCCAGTCCGGCGGGAGCTGCGGGGCGAGCCGGGCCCGGCCCAGGCCCGCGTCGGGCTCCCAGCCGATGACGCCGCGCAGCAAAGGCGTCACCAGGGCCGAAGTCGCAAAGAACTGGTGAGGGACGGTCTGGTCGAGGGGCTGGTAGAAGGTGCCGGACAGCAACTCCGGGTGTCGCCCCAGGCTCCAGTCGAACGTCATCTGCTTCACCGCATCCATGAGATGGAATCCGGCCCACGGACGCCGATACCGGTACTGGGCCCACGACACGTATCCCGTCACGAAGGGCCACACCGTGCCCATGTTGTACTGGAGCGGATGATACAGGTCGCTCTCCGTCGAGAGCATGTGGGCGCCCCAGTCCGACGAGATCCGGTCGCCCGCGAGGCGGGCGAGAGTGGATCGCGCGCGCCCCCCATCGAACAGGCCGAACGCGGCCGCCGTGGCGGGCCACACGGTCAGGTTGTCGTTGGTGCCGCCGTCGGCGAGGATCCCGAATGCATGGTGTCCCGCGTCCTCGAGCCAGTACGCATCGTTCAGGGTTGTGCGCGCGCGCGGAGCCATCTCCCGTGCCCGATCCGCGATCTCGCCGTCCCCCATCCGCTCGGCGAGCACCCCCGTCCCCTCGAGGGCCGCGACCCAGATCCCCGCCAGGTAGACATCCTGGTGGAGCGCCGCCCCCAGGCCGCCGACCTCCACCGCGGCCAGCCCACCCACGGTGTTCTCGATGATGCCGTCGCCATCCGTCTCGGCGGTGAGACACCACTCCCACGCGCGCCGGTAGGCCGGCCACAGCTCCCGCAGCAGGTCGTCGTCGCCGCTCGCCCGCCAGTACTCGTACAGCGCGACCATCCAGTACGGGGTCGTGTCCGCGTGGTAGTACGCGTACGGATAGACATCGAACCACGGGATGCGCGCGGCGGCTTGAGAGATTTCGTGCGTGATCTTGCCGTCTTCGCGCTGGTATCTCGCGAGAAATGCGAGTTCCTCCGCCACCAGTTCCCACTGCCCGAGCGCATCCATGGCGAAGGTCGTCTGCGCCGCGTCGCCGCCGAAGAACCACCCGAAGCCGGGGCGGGTCCCGTTGCGCGACAGGCCCCAGCCCGCGACGAAGCCGCACCCGAGGTCGGGATTGCAGACGCGCTGCTCCTCCAGGTTGATCTTCGCCCACTCCAGTGCGAGGTCGAGCCGTGGATCCGGCGACTCAATGGAGACGGTGGAGGCGAGCACCGAGTCGGCCCACGCGCGCCTGGCGTCGTACAGGGAGCGGGCCTCCGAGATCAACCGCTCGTAGCTGGCGAAGACTTCTTCGCGCGGCGCGGTTCCGCCCGCTACCGCGATAGGGATGAACTCCCGCCGCGCGCGCTCCGGGTCGACCGGGATCACCATGGTGCGCGGCGCTTCGCCCAGCTGGTGAGCCGGGTGCTCGACGGAGTTCACGGCCCACGGCGAGCCTACGACGGCGTTCGTCTCCTGCAGGCTTTCGGACAGCACGAAGGCGCGCCGGTCCGCGTCCCAATAGGCGTACTGCCCCCCGAGCGAACCCGGCCACATGTAGTTCAGCACGGGCTCGAACTCGGCGACGATCTCGAGCGGTTCCGGGCTGTCCACCTCCAGCAGGACCAGGATACCGGGGAGTTCGGCGGGCGCGAGGATGTGCTGGCGCACCTGGAACGCCGCGTGGCTGTACGCGATCGTCGTGAGTTCGGGCCGCACGTGTACCGTGCGCGCGACGGCGGCGCCCGGAATCGGCGCTCCGTAGGCCGGGGTCGAGAAGCCCAGCCGGAACCGGTTTCCGACCTTGAGGGGGTGGACCCACAACTCCGCCTCTCCGGTCTCGTGACCGAGCCAGGCCGACCGGGGTCCGGTTACGCCCAGGTACTCGCCGGGACGGACGGGTCCCGTGAGCTCGACCGGCGACGGTGCGATCTCGAAGCGCGGAACCCCGGCCGCGGCCTGGCCGGCGCCGTTCGCCGGCAGGCCGGCGGCCATCGCGGCCAGGAGCACGAGAAGCGAAACGCGGGGCGCATGGTCCGGAGTCATCGCGCGTATTCTAGTTGACGCATCGGCCGAACCGAAACCAAGTTCGCCCGCATGACTACGCACAGCGACGCGCTGCCGCCGTTTCCCGAAGGCTGGTATTTCATCGGGATCCGCGACTCCATCGAGCGCGCGACGCTCATCGAAAAGACGTGGATGGGCGAGGAAATCGTCGCCTGGGCCGACGACGAGGGCCGCATCTGCGTGGCCGACGCCTTCTGTCCGCACCTGGGCTCGCACATGGGACCGGCCGCCGGCGGCCTCGTGCGCGACGGCTGTCTCGTCTGTCCCTTCCACGGGTTCGAGTTCGACACCTCCGGACAGTGCGTGGCCACGCCCAATGCCCCGCCCCCGAAGGCCGCGAGGCTGAAGCTCTACGAGACCCGCGAGATCCTCGGCATGATCTTCGCCTGGTGGGGGAGCGGCGGCCGGGCGCCTCAGTGGCACCTGCCGGATGCACCTGCCACCGGAGCGGAGTGGACCGGACTTCGGTCCTGCAAGCTGCGGTTTCGAGGGCATCCCCAGGAGACGACGGAAAACTCCGTGGACGTGGAGCACCTGGAGTACACGCACGGGTACCACGACGTGGAGCCGACCGACTTCCTGGTCGATGGCGCCTACCTGAAGAGCTGCTTCGACTTCAAGGCCGTTCGCCGGATCCTGGGTCTGGTGGACATTCACTCCGAAGTCTCGGTCATCACGCACGTCCACGGACTCGGCTACTCCTTCGTCGAGATTCACGAAAAAACGGTCGGCATAAAGTCGCGCATGTGGGTGCTCACAACGCCGGTCGACGGCGAATACGTGGAGTTGACGATGGTCAATCAGGTCCGGGAGATCCGCAAACCGGGGCGGTTCATATCGGGTCTGGGCTTCCTGCCCGTGCCGCTGCGCCACCGGGTGCTGAACTACTTCATCCTCCGCGAAGAGAGGCGGTTCGTCCTTCAGGACATCGTGATATGGGACCGGAAGCGCTACCGGTCTCCCCCCCGACTGTGCCGGACGGACGGCCCGATCGGGAAATACCGCCGACACTGCCGACAGTTCTATCCGGACCCGGCGCTGGTGACTCGAAGCCCGGACTCCTAGGCAGCGGGGTTTGCCACGGGCTGTTAGGGTTTGCGCGCCAGAAAACAGTACAGTGGCGTGAAGATGCCCGTCCTGCCGCCCGCGACGTAGGCCTCCGCGGTTCGATCGAGGAGTCGCACCACCTCCGCCGAACCGCGCGGAAAGAGCCGCAGCAGCTCGGCCAACTTTGCCCCCGCGATGAACGCCCTGCGGCCCCAGGGAAGCCTGTACAGCGCGTTCCCCAGCGTCCCGTGGCGACTCTCCATGGGTTGATACCAGGGTGTGGAGGGTCCCTCCTGGACGTCCCAGTCGCTCCCCTCGATGACCTGGAATCCCGCCCCCTCGAGCGCGTGATTCACTTCCCCGAACGTGGCGATGTCGTGCAGCGCGATACCGCGCATGAGGTCCCGCTTGATGGTCCGGTGCCGGGCGTTCCGCGGATCGAATCGGTCCGTCAGGCACATTTCCTGACCCCAGAACAGCGCGCCCGGCTTCAGCACGCGGAAGATCTCCGCGAAGGCGCGTTGCTTGTCCTGCGCATGGCACGTGGACTCTATGGCGTAACCCCCGTCGAAAGTGTCGGCCTCGATGGCGCTCATGTCCGCGAAGCTGCACTTCCTGAAATCCGCCATGTGCTCCAGCCCCGCCTCGGCGTTCAACTTCTTCGCCTCCGCCAGCTGGACCTCGTTGATGTTGATTCCCACGACCCGGACGCCCGCCTCGCGGACGACCCGGCGCATGGGGCCACCGATTCCACAACCGACGTCGACCACCTTCATGCCCCGCTGAACCTCCAACCTGGAGATCATCGCCCGCTGGTGGCGGACCTTGGACTCCTCCAGAGTTTCGTCGGGTCTGAGGGGCGCGAAGTGCAGGGATTCGCCCCAGCCGTACACCATGAAGCCGTTGCAGAGTTCGTAGTAGTCCCTGACCGTCTCCGTGTGGTCGTAAGCGCCCGCGCCCGCCGTCTCCGATGCCGCCCGGTCGAGCCAGCCGTCGAAGTGCCGGACGCGACGCGCGACGCTCGATCCCGGGTGCGCGTCTTTCAGCGCTCTCGACAGTCCGCCCAGTCGCATTTTCGGGGGGCTCAGGCGGGCAGCTCCCGCCTCTGCTCGGAGATGCGGAACCTTATCTTCTTGCTCGGCTTCAGCGACGGAAGCGGATTGAATCGGAGCTTCCGGTTGTACTTTGCCGGCGTCACCTCGATCGTGAAATAGTGCACCAGCATCAGCAGGTTGACCGCCAGGTGCATCTCCATCCAGCGGGTGCCGAGACACTTGTGCGTACCCAGCCCGTACGGCGCGAATCCGAGGTTGTGATGCTCGCGACGCGACGGCAGGAAGCGGTCGATGTCGAACTTGTGGGGTTCGGGAAAGACGTCGCTCATGTAATGCGTGGCGGTCATGGCGATGTGGATCCGTTCCCCCAGGGGCAACTCGTAGTTCCCGACCGTGCACGTATTCATCACGTTCCGGACGGACATGGACACGATCGGGTACATGCGCATGCATTCCATGAGGAAGCGGTGCGTCACATCGATGTTGGCGGGGGTGAAGTCCTCCTCCCCGGGGTCACCCTCGGCGAACAGGGCATCCGCTTCGGCGCGGATCCTGTCGTAGAGGTCCGGCTGCGACGCCAGGGCGTAGACCACGAGGCTGAACGTATCGCCCAGGTACACGCTGGCGATCAGGGCCGCCGAAAAAGCGAAGAGCAGGTTGGACTCCGGGAGAAACTGCGGGTCGCTGGCGTGCAGGCTGAGATAGTCGTCCACCAGGTTCCGCGGGCTGTCCACCCGCTGGGCGGGAGTATGGACCCTCAGGATCCGTTTCATCAGCGTGTCCAGGACGGCCGCCCGACGTCTCATGCCCGGAGTATGCAGCGTGAACCGGGGCAGGATCCTGGCGATATGCACGCTGAGGGCCCGTTCCTTGTAGACCATCAGGTCGTCCATGAGATCCTGCGTGTCGACACCGATGAACAGCGGCGATAGCTGGGCGTTCACCATGGCCCGGCCCATGGACGTGGCGCGGTAGGCATCCCCGACCTTCAGGGTCGACATGTACGCGCGACCCCTGTCGTAGAGCTCGTCCAGCTGCCCCGCGAGCCTCGTGCGGGAATAGGCTGGCGACAGGTACTTGCGGAGCCGGAAGTGGTCGGCCCCGTCCAGGGCGGGGAGAACGCCGGCCGCGCCGTAGACTTTCTCAAAATCGCCGAAGTAGTCCCTGGTTCTCAGGTACCTGCGCCCGCGCTTCTGCATCCATTCATTCGTCTCAAGTCCGGCCAGGAAGATCATGCGCTCCGCAAAGGGAGGACGGATCTGGAACACCGGGCCGTACTCCTCCGCGAGGCTCCCGAAGAGCGCGTTCAGGTTGCCGTCCCGGATATGCGGGTTGCGCAGCAGCCCGCGCAGCGGAACCGTCGGGATTTTCTTGGCGAGAGGCGCATGTCTACGGATCGGGCCCACGAGGTTCTCGGAGACCGCGGCGGCGATGGACCGGCCGATCAGGTCCAGCTGGCAGATCCACTTGATGCGCTCCTCCGCCGCTTCATCGAGTTCGAAAATCAGGCGAAAGACGTCGCAGGTGTTGACGAGGCACACGATGACGGCATCTCTCGGCTCGGGAACCTCGTCGGCGAAGATGACGTTACTGATACGCGCCTTGATGAACTGGTCGGTCGCGCCTTCCTCGAACATCCCGTACTGCTGCCGATGCATGACCGGGGGAGCCAGCGTCCAGAATTCCCCGTCGTGGAACTGGAGGATCTCCTGTTCAACCAGGCGATCCAGAGTCAGGTCGACGATCGACTCCGCGCGCGGGGCGAGCCGTTCGACCCAGTACCGGGCCGTGCGTTGCTCCGGTTCGTCCGCGATCTCCTTCAGGATGGGGTCCAGAACGGGATCGCCCGTTTCGGTCCGGTCCACCACGTACAGGGATGTCAAGTCCGAGTCGAGCCGCGACCGGAAGGAGAGTTCCGCCAGCACTCCGCCGACAACGGCGCAGTTCAGCTGCCAGCCGGGTACCTGGTGGAAGTAACCGCCCTTCTCGTCGAGAAGCATGAGGATGAGTTCATCGGCGAGGCTCAGGGATTCGGCCTTCAAGCTCTCTGCCGTGTCATTCATCGCTTCTCGCCTTGCTCCAGCCAACGGGCATCATGCCGGGCTCGCCATCGAAGGACGCCGCGCCGGCATCAGACGCCGATGCAGGGTGCATAGCGCCGGAACAACCATCATGAGTATGACCGTGATGAAGAGAATGCCGCAACCAAGCGACGCAGCGAAAGGTATCAGGAACTGGGCCTGGATGGCGCGCTCCAGGATCAGGGGCGTGAAGCCGAGGAACGTGGTCAGGGAAGTGAGCATGATCGGACGAAAACGCCCCTTTGCCCCCTCGATGATCGCGGTTCTGGGCGGGACGCCTTCCCGGAGTTTCTGATCGATGAAGTCGATCATGACGAGGGAATCGTTCACCACCACCCCGCTCAGACCGAAGATCCCCATGAAGGATACGGCGCTCAGCGCTACTCCCAGGATCCAGTGGCCCAGGATCACGCCGATGAACCCGAAGGGGATGACGGCCATGATGATGAACGGCTTCGTATACGAACGGAGGGGGATGGCGAGGAGCGCGAAAATCAGGATCAGAGCGACCGCGAAGCCGCGGTACAGCGCGTCGATGGATTCCAGCTGCTGCTGCTGCTCGCCCCCGAACGTGTATGTCAGGCCCGGGTAGGCCGCTGCCAGATCCGCGAGGATTGAACCGGCCAGGATCTCGTTGGCTTCGTCGCCCGAGATCGCCGAGGCGTCCACATCGGCGGTGACGGTGACGACGCGCTGGCCATCCCTGCGCCGGAGGGCCGACGGCGACACGCCCGGGACCAGCGACGCCACACTGATGATCGGCACCTCGTCCCCGCCCGGCGTACGGAGCAGGTAGCCTTCGATATCGGTAATCGAGTTCCGCTCTTCCCTGGGCAGCCGGGCGTAGACTCGCACCTCTTCCCGGCCGCGCTGCACCCGCACGGCTTCCGCGCCGAAGAACGCGGCCCTCGCCTGTCCGGCCAACTCCTGCACGGTGAGACCGAGGGTCCGCGCCTCCGGGCGCAACTCCAGCTGGACTTCCGGGATGCCGGGGGCGTGATCCGACCGTATGTCGTAGACACCCCTCACGCTGCGGAGTCCGTCGACCACCGAGCCGGCGATCCCGGCGAGGCGCTCCGGATCCGGATGGGACAGCACGACCTCGACCGGGTTCCCCAGGGTGAAGATCTCGCCGCTGAAGGTGATGCCGCGCACGTAGGGCAGCACACCCACCTCCTCCCGCCACGCCTGCACGACGTCGCCGGTGGAGATCCGTCTCTGCTGCGCCCCGAGGAGCTTGAACTCGATGGTCGCGATATTGGCCTGCGGATTGAGGGTGGGCTGTGGGTTCAGCCCGCCCTCGAGTCGCGATCCCAGTCCGACGGTCACCGTGACGCCGTTCAGCAGCGGCGGCGCGTCCGCGGGTCGGCTGCCAGAGAGTTGTTCGATGACCCGGCGGCCCGCAGCCTCCAACTCCCGCGCTACTTCGTACGTTCTCGAGGCGGTGGCGCCATCGGGCATCTCCAGCACGACCGTCACGATATCGCCCTCAACGTCGTCGGCCAGCGTGGTGGGGACGATCCCCGCAGGCACCAGGGAGATGCTCAGCACGAGCATGCCGACGGCCCCCGTCATCGTCACCCCGGGCCGGGCCGTGGCAAACCGCAGGGCCCGGTCCAGAGGCCCCTGCACGAACCGCTGCAGTTGGGCGTCGACACGACTCTGGAGTCGCGAGAAGAACCGGTCGAAGGCATTGCCCGGCACCCATTCCGGACCGGGCAGGTGGGACAGGTGGTTCGGCAGGACCAACAGCGATTCCACCAGCGAAACGAACAGCATGGCGATCATGATGATCGGCAGGGCCCGCCATACGTCGCCGACGCCGCCCGGGATGAACAGCAACGGGACGAAGGCCACCACCGACGTGAGGACGGCGAACGTCAACGGCACCTTGATCCGCCGGACGCCGCGGATCGCGGCCGCGACCCCGGGGGTTCCCTGATTGCGTTCGTGTTGAATGTGTTCGGCTACAACGATGGCGTCGTCAACGACGATCCCAATGGCGAGGACAAAGGAGAAGAGGCTGATAGTGTTGATCGCCACGTCGAATGCCATCATGACGGCGAGGGCGCCCACACCCGAAACGGCGAGGCCCACGGCGACCCACAGGGCGAGCCGGACCTGGAGAAACAGGCTGAGTGCGACCAGCACCAGCAGCAGACCAAGAATCCCATTCTTCAGAAGCAGGTCGGCGCGTTCCTCGTAGGCCTGGGACTCGTCGTTCCACAGGGTGATGCCCACGCCGTCCGGCAAAGCCGGGATCACTTCGTTGGCCAGGTGCTCGCGGACCGTCGTGGCCACGTCCATCACCTGCTCGCCACCGGCCCGAAAAACCTCGACGAAGACGGCGGGCCGGTTCTGATGGCGGACGATCAGGTCGGTCTCCTGGAATCCGTCACGGACCTCGGCGATGTCGCCGAGGCGCACGACCGTGCCGTCGCGACCGCTGAGAAGCACGATCTCCTCGAAATCCTGCTGCGCGTAGTTCTGTCCGAGGGTCCGCACTCGAACCTGGGATTCCCGGGTATCGATGCTCCCGGCCGACAAGTCGAGCGAACTGCGGCGGATCGCGGCGGCAACGTCGGTAAGCGTGAGTCCCAGGGCCCTGAGCCGGTGAAGCGGCACCTCGATGGAGATCTCGTAGTTCCGGACCCCGCTCACCTCGACCTGGGAGACGGAGGGTAGCGTCGTAAGGTCGTCCTCGATCCGATGCGCCAGTTCCTTCAGCGAGCGCTCGGAGACGTCGCCGTGGACGATGAGCCGCATCATGCTGAAGCGGTTGTCCATCTCCTGGAACCGGGGACGTTCGGCGCCGGCCGGGAAGGACTGGATACGGTTGACGGCGGATTCGATATCGTCCAGGGCCCGATCCATGTCCGTACGGGAGTCCATCTGGATCCGGACGGAGGCAATGCCCGGCGCCGCCAGGGACTTGACCGCCTTCACGTCATCGAGCCCGCTGACCTGGTCCTCGATCTTGACGACGATCGACTCCTCGATCTCCTCCGGCGTGGCGCCGGGATAGGCCATCGAGACTTCGATGTGGTAAAAGGGGGTGACCGGCCAGGCTTCGCGCTCGAGGCCGGTCAGGGACACGAGTCCGGCCGCAACGATGCCCATCATCAGGAGATTGGCCGCGATGCCGTTGCTCGCCATGTAGGCGAGCGGGCCGGAGCGCTCCTCCTGCCCGGTGTCGCTCCGATTCACGGCGTGGTGCTCACCGGGAGGAGCCGCTCGCCGTCTGGACGCGCATGCCTTCGGTGGCGAACTGAACGCCGCCGGTGATCACCGCCTGGCCACCCCGAAGGGCCCCGGTGACGAACACCGTGTCGTTGGCGCGTTGCAGCGCCTGTACCGGAACGATGCTCACGACCCCATCGTTCCCCACCGTCCAGACTTCGTTTCCGGGCTGAAGCGCCGCTCGCGGGATCCGGAAGTAGCCCTCCGGTGAGAGGCCTTCGATTTCCACTTCCACGAACTTGCCGACCAGCAGCGGAGGGTCACCCCCGACGGCGCCGGACTGGCCCGCCGCCACGCTTGCCTCGAACGGATCCGGCACGCGCACGATGACATCGATGGTGCGGGTCTGCGCGTCGACGGAATTCTCGCCACGATCCACGTACCCATCCCACGAGTACGTCACGTCCCCGTACCGGGCGATCACGCGAGCCGCCACGTCCCGCGCCCCGTCACCCGCCTCGAGTCCCCACAATCCGGGGATCAGGGCGGCATCGGCATCGGAGAGGGGCACGACGACTTCCACCGCCGCCGACGCGAAGAGGCGCCCGACGGGCTGTCCGGGACTTACGACCTGCCCTGCATCGACCGATTCCTCGCGTACGAATCCATCGAACGGCGCGGTGACCCGCGTCCTGGAGAGTGCGAGGTTCGCCTCCTCAAGACGAGCTTCGTCACGGCTCAGTGCGGCGCCGGCCGCGTCCAGCTGAGGCTCCCGGAGGGTGAGCGGACTCGCCTCGGACGACGGATTCCCGGACCCGCGCCGCTCCGCGTACAGTTCATACTGGGCGCTGGCGATCGCCGCCTGCTCCCGTTCCTGGAGGAAGGCGACCCGGCTTGCGGCGACGTTGGCCTCCGCTTCCTGCACGCGGTACGCGTAGTCCGCCTCTTCGATGCGGAACAGCGTCTGGCCCGCCTCCACGCGCCCTCCGCTCTGGAACCGGGGATTCACCCAGACGACCTTGCCGCCCACCTGCGGCGCGACGTCGATCTCCTCGCTTGGCCGCACGGTGCCGGATCCGAATACGGGTATCGCGCCGGACCCGGCCACCACACTGGCGGTTTGCGCAAACGGGATCTGGGGAGGCGGCTCCTGGCTCTCCGGCTCGGGGGCCAGCGAGAGCATGAGCGCCGTGACCGCAACCGTACCGACAACGATCACGGCGATGATCCTGAGACTGGATCCGAACAGCAATCTGCGCAGCATCGTGAGCTACTCCGCGTTCCCGGTAAAAACCGCCGCCGGGGAGGACTTATCTTCCTCTCACCGACGCAGAGTGTCAATCAGAGTGTCAATCTGACTGAGGACGGAGCACGCGCACAACGCGGCCGGTCGTGTCGACGACCTGCACCGGCCCCCTGAGGACATCGTCGCCCAGGTCGACCACGCGGCCGGGTCTCTCGTCCGCGGCGCCCACGCCGGGGAGCGTGTACGGCTCCGCCAGGCTCGGGTCGACCATGTATCCCAGATCGGCCAGCGACCGGATCGTGATCTCGCTGAGCGTCTCCCGCGATCCGATCCGGTTGAGCGGCCGCATGAGTTCTCCGCGCAGGACGGAGCCCCGCCAGTGGAGGTTCGCGCTCCCGCGTCCACCCAGGTTCTCGACCGGAACCTTCGCCCCGCCCGTGTAGTCCGTGCCCCCCGCCGCATCGAAGGCGGCGATGGCCCGGGGACCGACGAAGTGCGCGTCGATCGCTCCCACGCCCAGGGCAGGATCCCGAAGGAGGTCGAGGGGGCGCCACAGCAGGCCGAAGCCGAGCGCGTGCGCGATCTCGTGCACGGCGAGTTCCGTCGCGTCGCCGGAGTCGATGAGCCCGTCGAAGTCCGACACGTCGAAGAACGCCACGCTCGCGACCGGCAGCATCGACCCCTCGCGCAGGCGGCACACGCCGGCCTGGGCGAGCGTGCGGGCCGGACCGTCGATGTCCCGGAATTCGACGAGAATGAGCAGGTCATCGATGATGCCGACCGGCTCCGTCGTGTTGGCGCCGTAACACTCGATGTGGTCGTCGACCGCAACCTCCGGCAGCTCCGTATCGGCCAGCACGGACATCCAGAGTTCCGCCGCCGCGAGGACGGGGGTCCGCCACCGCTCGGTCGCGGTGGAGTCGAAGCGGACCTCGATGTCGAACCTGCGGGCCGGTCGGACCTCCACGGCGAACGACAGCTCGGCCGCGAGGCCCCCGGCGTCGCGCGCCGTCACGGTCACCGTCGACGTACCCGCCGCGAGGGCGGTTACCGTGACGGTGTCCGCCGAGACGCCGGTCGCGGCCACGTCCGGATGCGACGACGTGGCTTCGTACCGGAGCGCATCGTTTTCCGGGTCGGAGAAGAAGCCCGACACGGCCAGCAGTTCCGTACTTCCGACCCGAAGTTCGACATCGGGGATCGCGCCGACCGTCACCGGCGCCAGGTTCAGAACCGTGACCTCGAACCGGAGGGCGGCGGCCCGGCCCTGGGGATCGCGCGCCGTGACGGTCACCGTGGCCATCCCGCGCGCGAGGGCCGCCAGATGCACGGTGCCGCCCGACACTTCCGCCGCGACCACGCCGGGGGCCGAAGACCGGGCCTCGAAGGAGAGGACATCCCCGTCCGCATCGCTGAAATGGCCCGACACCTCCACCAGCGCGGTCTCACCCACCGGAAGTTCGAGATTGGAAACCGCACCGACGACCCGCGGCGCGTGCGTCAGCGGAAGTTCCGTGCTCCCGTCCCCGCACGCCGCGACCCAGGCGGCGGCGAGCAGCACGAACGCCCGGAAGCGCGGCTCGCGCGCGATCCGCCCCGCCCTACACACGCCTATTGCCCAAGGACATGCAGCACGACGGTGCGGCGGTGGGGGCGGGTCCGGTGCTCGAAGAGGAAGATCCCCTGCCAGGTTCCCAGCGCCGGCGCTCCGTCGAGCACGGGGATGGCGAGGTGCGTCTGGGTCAGGGCCGACCGGATGTGGGCCGGCATGTCATCCGGACCTTCCATCGTGTGGCGGTAGTGGCGGTCGCCTTCCGGAACGAGCCGGGCGAAGAAGTTCGAGAGGTCGTGGAGGACGTCCGGATCCGCGTTCTCCTGGATCGTCAGCGACGCCGACGTGTGGCGGATGTAGACGGTGAGCATGCCCGTCTCGATCCCGAGCCCGGCCGTCCACTCGAGGATGGGGCGCGTGATCTCGTACAGGCCCTTCCCTCGCGTCTCGACCTCGATTTGCCGGACGAACTGCTTCATTCCAGCGGGGCGCATGCGCCGCTCGAACGCGGCGGGGCTTTTTCCATGGACTGTCAGGCGACGTCCTCGCGCGCGGCCCCGGCGGCGTGTGCGCGCAGGGCTCTCCACACGCGCTGCGGTGTGAAGGGGAGCGCATCGATGCGGACGCCGACCGCGTCATGGATCGCGTTCGCGATCGCCGGCAGCGACGGGTGCAGCGGCCCCTCACCCGCCTCCTTTGCGCCGTACGGGCCCTCCGGATCCACCGACTCGACGATGAGCGCCTCGAACTCCGGGCAGTCCATGGAGGTCGGGATCCGGTAGTCGAGGAGCGACGGCGACGTGTGCAGGCCGCCCTCGACGTCTCCCTCGCGGAAGAGTTGTTCCTCGAAGATCGCCTCGGCGAAGCCCATGTAGGCGGAGCCCTCGATCTGGCCTTCGACGAGCACCGGGTTGAGCGCGCGGCCGCAGTCGTGCGCCACCCAGATGTTCTTCACGCCGACGACCCCCGTGTCCTCTTCGACCTCGACTTCGGCCACGTGCGCCGTGAAGGAGTAGGCGGGCGACGACCCGATCGTGCCGCCGCGGTACTCGCCGTGCACATCCTTCGGCGTGTCGTAGGAGCCGACGGCGCCCAGCAGTCCGAACTTCGCCTCGGCGGCGTTGAACGCCTCGGAGATCGGGATCCGGCGGGCGTCGTCGTCGGGAGCCTCCGCATCGAAGGCCCAGCCGCGCGCCAGCCGCACCCGCGACGCCGGCACGCCCCACTGCTCCGCGACGGCGTCCGCGACCTGCGCGCGCAGCGTACGGCAGGCCTCGACGCAGGCGTTCCCCACCATGACGGTCTCGCGCGAGGAGTACGCCCCCAGGTCCACCGGCGTGAGGTCCGTGTCGGCGGAGAAGACGCGCACGTATTCGAGCGGGACGCCGAGTTCCTCGCACGCGATGTAGGCCATGGTAGAGTCGGAACCCTGCCCGATCTCCGAGGCGCCGTGCAGGATCGCCACCCGGCCGGAGCGCTCGATCTGGACCTGCACGGCGGCCTGGGGCATCTCGTTCGGGTAGATCGGGTAGTTCGTGCCGGAGATGTAGGAGGAGGCCGCCATCCCGAGACCGCGACCCCTCGGCAGCCGCCGGTGGCGCTTCTTCCAGTCGCTGGCGCGTTCCACCGCCTCGAGGCACTCGAGGAAGCCGTTGGACCGAACCTTGAACTCGTTCACCGTCCGGCCCGTGCCCATGAAGTTGCGGCGGCGGAGTTCGAACGGGTCGAGGCCGAGCTTCTCGGCCATCTTGTCCAGCGAGATCTCGTACGCGAAGCGCGGCTGCACCGAGCCGTGTCCGCGCTTGGGACCGCACGGGGCCACGTTCGTGTAGACGCGGGTCGAGTCGAAGCGGTAGGACTCGATGTGGCAGGGTGAAGTGAGGAGCTGTCCCGAGTAGTAGGTCGTCACGAGACCGAAGGAGGCGTAGGCGCCGCCATCCAGGGTCGTGTGCGCGTCGAGCCCCCTCAGCTTCCCGTCGCGCGAGGCGCCGAGCCGGTACTTCATCTGCATGGGGTGGCGGCCGCGGTGCGAGTAGAAGAGTTCCTCGCGCGTGTAGAGGATCTTCACCGGACGGCCGGTCCGCATCGCGAGCAGCGCCACGCAGAACTCGAGATCGAACGGCTCGGACTTGCCGCCGAAGGCCCCGCCCACGGCCGGCTGCACGACCCGCACCTTCGCCACGTCACAGTCCAGCACCCGCGCGAGTTCGCGCTGCAGGTAGTGCGGGACCTGCGTCGACGACCACACCTCGAGCACGCCATCCGGGTTGAGCCGGGAGATCGCGCAGTGGGGCTCGATCGGCGTGTGCGTCGTCCCGTGGAAGAAGTACTCCCCCTCGACGGTGACGTCCGCTTCCTCCATCCGCCCGTCCACATCCCCGAACTCGAGGTGGACGTGCTTGAGGATGTTGCCGTTCGCCCCCGGCTTGCGCGGCGCGTGGATGGGCTCCGCGGCGGCCTCGGGCGTCAGCGACTCCTCGGGCGAGAGATAGACGGGCAGCGGCTCGTACTCGACGTGGATTCGCTCCAGCGCCGCGTTCGCCGTGTCCTCGTCGACCGCGGCCACCGCCGCCACCGCGTCGCCGATGAAGCGCACCTTGTCGACGCAGAGCGCGTGCTCGTCGCGGGTCCAGGGGATGATCCCGTACGGTGTCGGCAAATCCCGTCCGCTGATGACGCCGTACACGCCTTCGAGCGCCTCGGCTTCGGACGTGTCGATGGAGACGATCCGCGCGTGCGCCTCGGTGGAGCGGAGGATCTTCCCGTGCAGCATCCCCGGCAGGACGATGTCGTCCGTGTAGATCTCGCGGCCGGTCGACTTGCGCAGCCCCTCGACCCGGCGCGCGCGGCGGCCCAGCGCCGTGAACTCGGCGTCGGCGAGCGCGGGGAGCCGGTCCGGGTCCTCCGCCGCGGCCTGTTGTGCGGGCGTCAGTTCGTGCGGGTGCATGCGTTCAATCTACGTCCGACCCGCGGACCGGGCATGAGCCGTGGACGAAGACCGAGGTGCGCAATCATGCGGCGTACTCGCGGGGCGTGACCCCTCCCTGAACATCGGCTAATGTGATTCATGATGCTCCGACGCCGCGTGTCGCCAGCCGTGGGGTTGTCGGCGCTGACGTCGCTCCTCGCATGCAGCCCCGGCGCCGAGCCGTCCGCCGCCCGCACGACGCTGGCCATCGAGGAGGTCTCGGTCATCCCGATGGACGGCGAGCGCGTGCTCACCCGCGTGACGGTGCTCATCGGCGACGGCCGCGTGCTCGCCGTGCAGCCGTCGGCCGAAGCGGAGCTCCCCGACAGCGCCGTGCGGGTCGACGGCCGCGGCCGCTTCCTCATCCCGGGCCTCAACGACATGCACGTCCACTTCGGTGAGGAGTCGGCGCTCGGGCGGTTCCTGGCCACCGGCGTCACCGGCGTGCGCCTCCTGTCGGGCGGGCCGCACACGCTCGGGTTTCGCGACCGCGTCCGGAGCGGCGAGCTGGCCGGCCCGGACATCCACACGGCGGGACCCATCATCGAGGGGTTGCCGCCGCCGGAATTCGCCGCCGTCATCGACACCGCCGGACGCGTGATCGTCCACGACAGCCTCGACGGCGCCCGCACGGTGCGGGAGCAGCATGCCGCCGGGTACGACTTCATCAAGGTGTACAACAACGTGCCCGCGGCGGCCTACCGGGGCATCGTCGCCGAGGCGCGCGGGCTCGGGATCCCGGTGGCGGGGCACGTGCCCTTCGAGGCGGGCCTCGATGGCGTCCTCGCGGCGGGCCAAGCCAGCATCGAACACCTGCGCGGGTACATCTGGCACCTCGTGCCCGAGGAGGCGCCGGCCCAACCCGGCCCCGACCTGCGCTCTCGCACGCTCGCCTGGGCCCACGGAGATCCCTCGCGGATCGGGGCGCTCGCCGAGCGTACCCGCGAGGCCGGCTCGTGGAACGTGCCGACGCTCTCGGTCCGCATGATCCACAAGCCGGACCGTCTCCTGGATGCCTACCTGGCCACGGAGGAGGCGTCGCACATGACCGCCGCCATGCGCCGCTTCTACACCGAGCGCATGTCGATCCCGTGGATGAGCAACTTCACACCGGACGACTTCGAGGCTGCGCTGGATGGTTTCGCGGTGGCAGATTCCCTCATCCGCGCCCTCGTGGCCGCGGGCGCTCCCGTGATGGCCGGCACGGACACACCGCCCCTCGGCTTCGCCCTTCATCGCGAATTGGAGGAACTCGTCGCGGCGGGTCTGTCACCGTACGAGGCGTTGCGGAGCGCCACGGTCAACCCGGCCCGCTTCCTCGAGCGGGAGGAGGGCGCCGGAATGGTGGTCGGGGGGAGCCCCGCCGACCTCGTGCTGCTGGAAGGCAATCCGCTGGAAGCGATCGGCAACACGCGCCGCATCGTCGGGGTCGCGAGGCGCGGCGAATGGCTCGACCGCGCGACACTGGACGCGATGCTGCGGGAGGCCGCAGGGCGCTGACCCCCGCGCGGGCCTACTTCGTCCAGATCGCAACCACGCCGCACCGCGAACCGGGTCCGGTGAACTCGGCCGGCAGCGACGCTGGACCCTTGTACACCTCGACGCCCGCGATTTCGACGGGCGATACCCACTCGTCGGCCCGGCCGCCTTCGCTGATGAGGAAGCCATCGAGATAGATGAGCATGGGACACCGCGGGACGGCGCCGGTGGCCAGCCGCGTCGTGAACAGACTGCAACTGCGCGAACGCATGCCGCATCGGCGTCGAATCGACGCTTCCTCCATGATCATGTCGGATATGAGCCAGGGGTTGCGACGGTCGATGTCGGCCTCGGTGTAGAATACGCCGAGTCCGAGAAGCTCGCCCCAACGCTTCCGTTCGTAGAAGCCCTTGATCTCCAGCCGGCGCAGGCGCACCGCCGTCGCCACGAGCGGTTCCATCTCGAGCGGAGCGGGGACCAGACCGATCTGGATGTCCGTGGTGGCGCCGCGGGCCACGTTGACCATGTGCCGCAGCGGAGCATACCCGAGATGCCGCACGGACAGTTCGTACACACCCACCGGTACGTCGCTGAGGATGAATCCGCCCTGCCGGTTCGTCTGAACCTCCTGGGGACGGCCCCTGAGGGACACGGCGGCCGCGCTCACCGGGGCGTCGCTGAGCGCGTCCGTCACGGTGCCCAGCAGACGCCCGTTCTCCACTGAAGCGACGCGCAGTCCGAGGACCACTTCCTCAACCGCCCCGGGCTGGAGCAGGACGTCGGTCTCGTCGCTCGCGGCGTCCCCGAACTCCGCCCACAGCGTGGCGCTCCCGACGCCGACGGGGACGCAGAGGACGAGTCGGCCGTCGGATCCCGCCTGACCCCGCAGCGGCCCGTCCAGCGCACCCTCGTCTTCCGACGTCAGGCGCACGGTCGCGAACGGGATCGGAATCGCGCCGGACTCGTCCACGACCGCGACCCCCAGCGGAACATCGGCGCCGCAGCCCTCCGCCTCCTGCCCCGCCAGCCCGGCGGCACCCGCCGCGAATGGCACCGCGCCGAGCAGGAGGCCGGCTCGCAGCGTCGCTCTACCTGTCTGCGCCGCGACGACGCAGCGGGACCGTTGCCGCGAGCATTCGCCCCGTTGATTCATGGCAACCTCCGAAGTACGCCCGCAAACGAGTTTCTCCACGGAAGACCCGGCCGCTGACCGGCTTCGGTTGCGGCGGCACGATAGTCTGACGGCGAAACGTCCCGCGAGGTCACTCTTTATGCGAGCCCGCACTTGCAACGCGGCGCGGAGGCTGGTGAGGTTGGCCTTGAGATCCGGCTGCGCAGCCGGTCGCGCCGAGACCCCGACGGATCGGATCCGGGCCATCGCAACGAGGAATTGAATATCCGCTACCGCACGCTTCCGGCGCTCGGCGCCCTCCTCCTTCTCCCTCCCGCAGCCGTCGGCCAGGAAGCCGTCGGTCAGGAAGCCGTCGGTCAGGAAACCGTGCGCCGAGTCTCGCTGGCGGCGGCCCTTGAAGCGTTCGCCGAGCACAGCCTCGCACTCAGGATCGCGCGCTCCGAGGCTGCGGAGATCGCCGGAACGGCGCGCCAGTCTCGTGCCTGGTTCAACCCGTCGCTCTCGGCCAGGCGCGACGACCTGGACCGCAACGGCGACGAGTACTGGGAGGAGAACCTCCTCCTCTTTCAACCCCTGGAGTGGCCCGGCCGAACCGCGGCCCGCTACCGGGCGGCCGCCCACACCGTCGAAGCGAGCACGGCCCGTTTCCGCGGCGACTCGACGCGGCTCGCCTTCGAGGTTCGCGAGGCCTGGGCGCTGGCGTGGTTTGCGGAAGCGGCGGAACTCACGGCGCGGCAGGCCGCAGCGGTGATCCGGGAAGTGGCCGAGGACGCGGAAATCCGCCTGGAAGAAGGGGACATCTCCGCCTACGAGACGAGGCGGTTGCGACTCGAGCGGATGCAGGCCGAGCTGGGCGTGGCGGAAGCCGAACTCCGGGCCCGTGACGCACGCCGGCGCCTGGCCGCGCTGACCTATGCCGAGACCGGAATCGAGGAGGTGGGGCCGTCCGCGGGGCTGGACGGGGTGCCGCCCCCGGTGACTCGGGAAGCCGCGCTCGGCGCGCTGCTCGAGCGGCCGGACCTGGAGGCCGCGGCGCGGGATCTGGACGCCGCGCAAGCCGAACTCGCCGTCGCCAGGTCCCGTTGGATGCCCGACCCGACCGTCAGCCTGGGATATCGACGGCAGGAGGGCGGATTCGAGGGACTCAGCCTGGGTCTCGATCTTCCGTTGCCGCTGTTCGACCGGGGAGGGGGGACCCGGCAGGCGGCCGATGCCCGTAGCGCCGCGGCCGCCCATCGCCTCGACCTCCGGAGACGGCTGGCGGAGAAAGATCTCCTGACGACCTCGGACCGGTACGCCTCGAGTCGAGGCCGGCTCGAAGCCGCCGCCGCTGGCCTGTCGGCCGATGCCGAGGCGCTGCTCGCCTCCGCGACGGCAGCCTACAGCGAGGACGAAATGTCGCTCCTGGAGTTGCTCGACGCGGCGACCGCCTTCCGGAGCGCCCGGCTCAGCGCCCTGTCCATGCGATCCGCGGCGTGGATCGACTACTGGGACCTCCTGCGCGCCATGGGACGGGCGCCGGAGCGGGAGCCATGAAACGGCGCGGCCTGCTACGGTGAGGAAAGCCCGATGGTCACGCCCAGCACGTCCCGCAGCAGCCACCAGACGCCGACGGCGAGGATCGCGGCGGGGATGACGAATCGGAGCCAGTAGTAGAGCCACAGCGTGGGTACGCGCCGTCCGCGGGCCCCATCCTCGTGCGCCGCCAGTTGGCGCAGCACCTCGGAGCGGTCCAGGGCCCACCCCACGGCGACGACCGAGAGCAGCGCGCCGAGCGTCTGGAAGCCCGATCCGAAGGTCAGGTCCCAGGGGGTGAACACGCTCATGTTGATCATCGGGGGCAGCGCGAACGCGAACACGACCGCGGTCGTCAGCGTGACGGCGCGCGAGCGGCCGATCCCGGTGTTGTCGGTGACGCCGGCCACGAGCACCTCCAGCGCCGCCACGTCCGACAGGTAGGCGCCCCCGAACAGCGCCAGGAAGAAGAGCGTCCCGAACACCGCCCCGCCCGGGATCTGCCCGAACACCTCGGGCAGCGTAACGAAGAGGAGACCGGGACCGCTCGCCGGTTCGAGTCCGAACGCGAACACGGCGGGGAAGATGGCGAGCCCCGCCAGGAGTCCGGCGCACAGGTCGCCGCCCGCGGTGAAGACGGCGTTGCCGCGCAGGGGGTCGCCGCGGTTCAGGTAGGAGCCGTACACGACCATGAACGTGCCGCCCAGCGACAGGCTGAAGATCGCCTGGCCCAGCGCCCCGAGCATGACGGGCGGCGTGAGCGCGCCGGGATCGAAGGCGCCGAGGTACCAGCGGAGACCCTCTCCCGCCCCCGGCAGCGTGAGCGAGCGGACGATGAGGATGAGGAGGCCGCCGAGGAGGGCGGGCACGATGAAGCGGCTCGCCTTCTCGATTCCGCCCCGGAGACCGCGGCGCAGCACGAACGCGCACGCGAGGAGGACGGCGCCGGTGCAGGCGCACTGCAGGAGGAAGGAGCGGAGGGAGAACCCCTCGTCCGGGGGCAGGATCGCGGCGGCGTCGATCTCGATCCCGACGCCGGAGAGCAGCCCGGCCAGGGCGTGGTACAGCACCCAGCCGAGGGCGTTCGAGTAGTAGCCGGTGGCGGCGGTGACGCCGACGAAGAAGATCCAGCCGAGGGCGCGGCCGAAGGGGAGACCGGCCGACTCGAACGCGCCGACCGGGCCGCGGCGGGTGTGCCGGCCCAGCGTCCATTCCGCCATAAGCGCGGGTACGCCGATCAGCACCACGGCCAGGACGTAGAAGGCCACGAAGGGCGCCCCGCCGAACTCGCCGACCATGTACGGGAAGCGCCACACGTTCCCGAGGCCGACGGCGACGCCGATCATCGTCGCCACGAGCCCGAAGCGGGAGCCGAACGTCTCGCGTCTGTCTCGTTCCATCGCCGCCCCTTGGTGTCGACACTAGCTTGGCGGGTCGCGTGTGGCCGCCGGCACCCTGCGCCCCGGTTGACTCGCCCCTCGCCGACGGGCGAAACCTTGGGGCAGGGGCCGGCCGAGAGAAAGGGACGCCAGCGTGAAAGCTCCCTGGTTCCGCCGCTATCTGCTGCCGGGGCTCGTCTTCCAGTCGGCCGTCATCGCCGGCGGATACGGCACCGGGCGGGAGAACGTCGAGTTCTTCCTCTCGATCGGCCCCACGCCCGGCCTGTGGGCGATGGCGCTCTCCACCGCGATCTGGAGCGCGGTGTGCGCCGTCACGTTCGAGCTCGCGCGGCAGTTCCGCAGCTACGAGTACCGCACCTTCTTCAAGCGGCTGCTCGGTCCGTCGTGGGTCCTGTTCGAGGTCACGTACGTGCTGCTGACGCTCCTCGTGCTGGCCGTCATCGGGGCGGCGGCGGGTTCGATCGTGGACGAGACCTTCGGGCTCCCGTATGCGCTGGGCGTAATCGTGGCGCTGGGCGCGGTCGCGCTGCTCCTCTTCTACGGGAGCGCCGCGATCGAGCGCTTCTTCGCCGGCTGGTCGTTCGCGCTCTATGCCGTGTTCGTGGCGCTCGTCGTGTGGTCGCTGGTGCGCTTCGGCTCCGCGCTGGGCCCGAGCTTCGCCGCCAGCGGCCCCAGCGGCGACTGGCTCGTGAAGGGGGTGCAGTACGGCGGCTACAACCTCTCCGCCGCCGCCGTGGCGCTGTTCACCGTGCGCCACATCCGGACCCGCAATCAAGCCGTGTGGGCCGGACTGCTGGCCGGCGTCATCGGGATGCTGCCGGCGTTCTTCTTCTATCTCGCCATGGTGCCGCACTACCCCGGCATCGTCGACGCAACCGTCCCCTCGAACTTCATCCTCGAGGCGCTCGGGTCGAGAACGTTCCAGATCGCCTACCAGGTCATCCTCTTCGGCACCCTGATCGAGACCGGTACCGGGATGATCCACGCGGTGAACGAGCGGCTCGCCGTCACCCGGCGCGAGCGGGGCGCCGGGATGCCGAGCTGGGCGAGGCCAGCGGTCGCGGCCATCTTCCTCGGGGTGGCGCTGTCCCTCACCCCCCTTGGCCTCATCGACCTCATCCGTCAGGGGTACGGGACGATCACCTGGGGGTTCATCGTCTACTACGTCCTGCCCGTCCTCACCATCGGCGCGTGGCTCGCGTTCCGGAAGCGGCGAGAAGCGGGAACGGCCGGGACGACCGACGGGAGTGAGGGGACATGAACACGCGCGCCATTCTCATCGGCCTCGTGCTCGGGCTGGGACTTGGCGTCGCCGCCTCCGCCACCGGATCTCCCGCGCTCCTGCGGGCGGCCGAGGCCGTCGCGCCGCTCGGACAGGTCTTCCTGCGCGCGATCCAGATGGTCGTGATCCCGCTCGTGGCCGCGGTCGTGTTCGTCGGCGTGGGGCGGATCGGGAACCTTCGCAAGCTGGGGCGGATCGGCGGCCTCTCGGTCGGCTTCTTCTGGGTCACCACGCTGCCGGCGATCCTCATCGGGATGGGCGTGATGGGCTTCGCGCTCACCTTCACCGCCCCGGTGCCGCCCCCGACCCCGACGACGGCACTGAACACGGCGAACCCGGGCGTGATCGACTTCCTCGTGAACCTGGTGCCGAGGAACCCGATCCAGGCGGCGGCCGACGGATCGCTGCTCTCGATCCTCATCTTCACCGTCCTTCTCGCGGCGGCCACGACGACGCTCCCGGCCGGGAAGCGGGAGATGCTCACGTCCTTCGCGGAGTCGCTGGGCGACGCCCTCATCAAGCTCATGAACTGGGTGCTGTGGACGGCGCCCGTGGGCGTCTTCGGCCTCGCGGCGCCGGTGGTCGCGCGCACGGGGCTGGCGCTGCTCCAGAACCTCGCCGTCTTCATCCTGGCGGTCGTCGTGGGCCTCTTCATCCTCAAAGGTCTCGTCCTGCTGCCGATCGTCCGCTTCGTCGGCGGCATGCGGGCGGGGCGTTTCATCCGCGGCACGGTGGGGACGTACACCGTGGGCTTCTCCACGACGACGTCGGTGGGCACGCTGCCGATGATGCTGCAGGAGGCGGAGAAGCTGGGGCTCCGGCGGGACCGCTACCGGCTGATCCTCCCGCTGGCGGCCTCGATCAACCGGCCGGGGAGCGCCCTCTTCCAGAGCGCGTCGCTGGTCTTCCTCGCCGCCATGTACGGCGTCCCGCTCGATGCGGGGCTCATCGCCGCGGCGGTCCTCGCGATCTTCCTCGCCGCCATGACGGTGGCGCCCGTGCCGAGCGCGAGCATCGTGTCGCTGGTGCCCGCGCTCGATGTCGTGGGCGTGCCGCTGGCCGGACTCGGGATCCTGCTCGGGATCGACCGCGTGCCCGACGTCTTCCGCTCGGCGACGAACGTCATCGGCCACATGGCCGCCGCCACCACCGTGGATGCGATGACCAGAAACGATGAAGAGATGAACGCGCCCGAGACGACGGATGGTAATCCGCCGGAGGATCCGTCGTGAGGTCTCGATGGTTGCACCGGACTCGGAGCGTTGACCGAAGCTAATTGGTGAATCCCGTCTCACTCAGGGTGGGAGGCTCGGAACTCGGATGGATCGGATAACGCCGGAAGCTCGGAGCCGGGTCATGAGTCGTATCCGCGCGAAGGATACGTCTCCGGAGAAAGCTGTCCGGCGTTACCTGCACGCACACGGATTTCGCTTCCGGCTGCACCGCCATGACCTTCCCGGCCGACCCGACCTCGTGCTTCCGAAGTACGCCACCGTCGTGCAAGTGTACGGCTGCTTCTGGCATCAACACCCGGACCCGAGTTGCGGAGATGCCCACCATCCGCGAAGCAATCGAGAGTATTGGATACCGAAGCTGGAGCGTACTCGGCGCCGAGACCGCCGCAATCAGCTCGCGCTAGAGGCGATGGGCTGGAACGTGGAGATCATCTGGGCGTGCGAGATTTCCGAAGATCGACTCCAGCAGCTCGTCGATTCACTCCAACGGCGCATCTCGTAACGCCAGCCCAGCCGTAGCTCACGAGATCAGTCGCCACCGCGCCATTTCACAGAGATTCAAGCGATTGGTTCGTTGCGGTTCGACGGTGGAATCCCTATCTTCGTGGCATCCCGTATGAAACCCGAACATCGGTATTGCATGACACAGCCTGAATTCGTCACCGTTGACCTGTTTGCCGGAGCCGGGGGGCTATCCCTCGGTTTCCATGACGCCGGCTTCCGTCCGCTTCTCGGCTCTGATCTCGACGCGGATGCCGCGCGCACGTTTCGGCACAGTTTTCCCGAGATTGACTTCGCGGAAACGAGAATCGAGGATCTCGACGCAACCGAGATTCTACGTGTGACGGGATGCGGGCGGGGCGAGCTTGATGTGCTGCTCGGCGGGCCGCCCTGTCAGGCTTTCAGCGTTTACAACCATCAGCGCGGCTTTCACGACGAACGATCTGGCTTGTTCCGCGAGTATCTGCGAATCGTGAAGGAATTGATGCCGCGGACGCTAGTCTTGGAGAACGTCGTAGGGATGAGATCGCTGGGTAACGGGCAAGCCATGCAAGAGATCAATGGCGAACTCGAGCAATTGGGCTTCAACGTTGAGCATCGTGTTCTGAAGTCGGAGGAGTTCGGTGTCCCCCAAGAGCGCCGGAGGATCTTTTTCCTCGGGTCGCGCGAAGGTCCCGTCGTATGGCCGGAGCCGACGCACGGCCGTCGCGGCAACCTGTTCAGCCAACAGCTTAAGCCATTCGTGACCGTTGAAGACGCGATCTCCGATCTGCCCCCGCTTGGCATCGGCGACGGCGTCGATGAACCCGTACCTTATCCGAGCCCACCCAAAAGCAGCTATCAGCATCGGCTGCGCGAGGGTACTCCTGGAGTCATGAATCACGCCTCCGCTGCCTTGGCGGAGATCAATCGGAGACGCATGGCTTACATTCCGCAGGGTGGGAGTTGGCGAGATGTCCCCTTCGAGCTCTTGCCTGCGGGGATGCAGCGCGCTCGGCGCTGCGACCACACCAAGCGTTACGGTCGGCTTCACCCTTCCGGGTTGGCCAGCACGATTCTGACGAAGTGCGATCTGCATTGGGGCGCTTACATCCATCCCACCCAAGACCGGACCCTTACGGTTCGAGAGGCGGCGAGATTCCAGTCTTTCCCAGACCGGATTAGGTTCAGCGGTTCTCGCGTCGAACAGTACCGGCAAGTGGGGAATGCCGTACCGCCGCTTCTGGCCAAGGCGGTTGCGAGAGCGGTGAGGCGAATGCTCTCTGCGGACGCAGCAGCACCGAGAAAGACTGTCCGTGCCTCATCGTCAGCGGCATGACGTATCCTGGGAAACGAAGTTAGAGATCGACTAGACGTATTGACGCCGGATACCACTGACCTCAAGGTACGATGGTCTACTCGTCAACCTACGGGGAGCTTCACTGAACTGGTTTGGGTAACCATGAGCGCAGATCCGACACGCGTGTTGGTAACATCCGACCGCACTTCACCTAGAGTCCGGGCCCCGTGAGCCCCCGACGCCAGCTATCCCAATGAGCCGCTACGGAATTGCGGAGTGGTATGGTCAGCCCTTTCTGCGTCTCAGCCCGGACGAACGCCAAAGTTTAGCCGAAACGGCACTGGGAGAGACCGATCCACCCGTCTGCCCGTTCCGCCCCATCATCTGCAACAAACAGGGGGGCGTCTGCTCCATCCAGCGTTACGAGGATGACAACGGACGTATCGGGGGAGCTATCGAAGAGCCGGCCATCGTTTGCCCAACGCGGTTCGAGCAGGATCAACTCTTGATTCGGTGGCTAGCCGAAATCGTTGAATTCTCCATCGACGACGCGATGATCGCCAGAGAAGTGCCATTCATGAAAGGCACGACCACCGGCACGGCTGCAGGCAAGATTGATCTCGTGCTTGCGTCGCTTCGTGAACGGCTGGAGTGGTTCGGCCTTGAGATCCAAGCTGTGTATTTTTCCGGCGGTGCTATGCCCGAGGAATTCAGAGCGCTCCGCGAGGATCCACACGAGATACCGCCGTTCCCAGTGCGGTACCGAAGACCAGACTGGCGCTCGTCGAGCGCGAAGCGGTTGATGCCCCAACTACAGGTGAAGGGCCCCACGCTCCGCCGTTGGCAATCGAAGATCGCTGTCGCTGTTGACGCTCCGTTCTTCGCGTCTCTCGGTGGACCGACGGAACCGCCAAGCAAGGACATCGATTCGGGCGACGTAATATGGCTGGTTACCTCCCTCAGCGGCAACGGCCAGCTTGAGCGCTATCACTGGGAAGTGCTGACCCTCGAAGCCTCTGAAGAAAAGCTCCTGGCCGCGAGAGCGATATCTCGCGCCGAGTTCGAGCAAGAACTGCGTGACAAGCTGGTTTCCCTCGGAACGTCGTAGGAAGAGCCTCTGCCATTGGACCGACCAGCGAAAGAGCGCACCTTTAGCGTCATGAATGCGGCTCACCGCCGATTCGGTAGCAGCACGGTCGTGGTTTCCGGTTGCCGCCGATGACGAGGCTCCCTGCCTCGGGCCCCCTTCCGAGGCCCCGGAACCCGGACGAGGGGCGCGAAGCACTGCGGGTCGAGGCGATCCCCGTCGTTGACGTCCAGCGCGTTCGCTTGCGTGCGCTGGAGTTCACGTCACTGTGCCCGAAGACGGGACAGCCAGACTTCGGGCGGGTCACGATCGATTACGGGCCCGACGGTCGCGGGTTGGAGTCGAAGGCGCTCAAGTTTTATCTTTGGTCGTTCCGGGACGAAGGCGAGTTCTGCGAGACACTCGCGGCGCGGATCGCCGACGACGTGGTCTACGCCGTGGCGCCGCGCTGGGTGCGCGTCGAGGTCGAACAGAACGTTCGCGGCGGCATCGAGATCTTCGCCACCGCCGAGCGCGGACAGCCGCCGCGGCGCTGAACGATCGCTCTGTGGCAGGCTCAGGGGCTACCTCTTGTGTACAGGCAACGGTGTCGATTGGAACGCATGATTGGAGTCTTCTATGTCGGTTTCGTGGTGGCGGCTGTCCCTATTCCGGCTCCAATGGATTCGCGATCAGATTTCCGTAGCCGCATGGGACCGGCATACGAAGGGCCCGACACAGTTAGGCCAAGGTCACCACGACTGCGCCCTGTCGTCTCTTTACTGGGCCGTCCCGTCTATTCCCGAGCCGCTTATCGTTGAAGCTATCAACTTAGCTTCGAAAAACTGGCCTTTCGGCGGCGTCACGAACAAGGAGTTCGCGATCGCTTTAAAGTACCTTAGGGTCGACAGCGATTACTCCACTGACATCGATACGCTCGAAACGCTATTGATCGACCGACCGAGGAGGTGCGTCGCGCTGCTCCACAGGCATTTCGTGCCCATCGTTGACGGAGTCATTGTGGGTCGCGACTCCGAGCGGTCCTGGCCGCCAAATACTCATGTGTATTGTCACTGGACGTTCACGGAACGGGCGTTTCGACCGGTGCGAAGGTCGCATCGTAACGCTTGCCGTAACGATTGAACTGGCTACCGTCACACTTCAGGTGGCTGAGCAGCATAGTGAACGCGACGGCAGTCGCCTCAAGGACGATCGAAGCGAACGAGGCATTCTCCGGACCGTAACCCTGAACGTCCTCCCGTTCGGGCGGTGTCCTAGGTGACCAAGCACATTCATATCTATAAACTCCGGCCTTCCGGTCGACTTCCACACCGCAGCAAAGCAACATCCCCCGTAGCTTGCTCCGGCAAAGCTCCTCGATGCCAATTCTTGATGTATTGGTGTCGGTCGCGGCAAACACAACATCGGCGTCATGTACCGCGTCCCGAACGCTCTGACCAAGCGTGTGACCATCAAGTATCTGGTCTGGTCGTCTAAAGCTGTCACACAGGGCGTGTAGTTCGAGCTCAGGTCGGCCAACGGCTCTAAGCCGCCTTTGGAGGACCTCCACCTTCGGCTCTCCTACGTCCTGTACGGCAAAAGAGAACACCCGATTGAGATCGGACTTCTTTACGGTCCCGCCATCTATTAACGTGAGCCGTGTCGCACCAGTCCTTACGAGCATTTCGGCGAAGGTCGCTCCGGTCCCACCGCAGCCCACGATACAGTAATGCAGGGATCGCAGCCGCTCCATCAGTTCGATCCCGAGAGCCGCCGTTGTTCGCGTGTCCAGGCTCATTGCACCTACGACCACACGACGTGGTTATACAATCTCCTACATACCGCCATCAGGGCATCAATGTCCTCAAAGACATCGACCGGGAGCGATTGAATCGAATACGGACGAAACCTCTGTCCCTCCCAAGTAAACTCCTTGTAGTTCTCATGACGCTTAGGCGCGTTGTCCCCGATCTTTCGTACCTCCGACGCCGTCATCCAGCACTTCGGTCCGCATCCGCAGTCAAGCGCGATGGAGAGGGGTCGGTCGCTCGCACTCGGGCTGTAGTCAAGAATCAACAATACTGGACTCTCTAGCACGGGAATCTGCTCCAGCGACCAGTTGACGCACTGATTCATCTCCTGTTGCATCATCGTCGACAATTTCACTCAACTACCGGGTAACCCTTCGATCTCTGTTTCGTCGGTTTCCTTCTCGTCGTAAGCTGGATCCGCTTCGGGTGGATCCCATTTTATCTCTACCCGCGCCAAACATCCCTTCACGACTTCCATGACCTCCTCCGTGACCTTCTGAATCTGCTCTGCATCTTCTAGTTTCAACAGCAGATCAAAAGCGGTTGCGACTACGCGGGTAAGGCGCACCGTCCAGCCGCGGTCCGTCTTCTCGATCACCCATCCCAATCCGCCTGCTTCTCCGACCTTCTCTTCGACCGCGACGGCCTCAGGCCCTTCAAATTTCAGGATCTTAGCAATCGCAAGCGCCTCGACCTTCGTAACGCCCTTCTCGCTGCGCAGGATCGGCATGCCGTCCGCATCAAACAGGACGACTCCCCAACACTGCTCACCAGTATCCGACACTTTTGTGATGTTCAAGAACGACATCGTACCAACTCCTTTTTCTGGTTGATTGGCTTCTTCTTCGGAGGCATTCAGTTGCTCCTTAGGCCACGGGTCAAGCTTGCGCGCGGAGGCGTGCGCCCACCCGTAGATTCAAGTTCTCGATCTCCCATCTGGCCTGAATCGCCCGTACCGCTTCGTCGTAGACTGGCGCCGTACGGGTCGGATCGGAGATCGTTAGGATCAAGGCAAACGGCTGTTCGGCTGGTTCGCGCGCCAGTTCCTCATCATGGCGACTTATTAGGCTGACCTTCAAACGCCAGCGGAGTCCTTTGGCCCCCGTTGCTCCGAGGTCGCCAAAGTACGTTCTCACGGGTGCCCATTTCCTCAGTTCCCGTACTTGTGTCTCCTCGTAGAGCAACCCCGGGTTCCTATGCTCTGGCGGTACGAGGCTACGAAAAACTTCCTTCATGCCACCGCTCCTTTTGTCCGGCTCGAGCCTGTACGTGCCGAACTTTGCATCGATGTTCGTCTCGCAATACTCGACGCCCCAGCGCGCCCCACGGCGGGGGGCGTAGGCGACCGTCATGGAGACCTGGCCGAAGTAGCGGTCACCATGGATGAGGGAACGCGGGTATGGGAAGTCGTCCCACTCGCAGTGTAAGCCAGGGGATAGCACGTCGCTGAAGATCAGCGTCGCCTCGTGGGGGCTACATTCGAGACAATAGGGAGGAGGTGCCGGTCTACCGAACCCCAGGAAGTTCTCTTCCCCATCGGGGACTCGACCCTGTGAGCGCGGATCCCGAGCGTGATGAACGAGGAGTGCACGTGCCAGTACCGGGTCAGGGGTGGGGGAAACCTGATGATATATCTGCGCTAAAGCACGGGAGATCAGCGGCGTCGAGAAGCTTGTACCGAGATCTTCGCCGATTCCATTCTCGGTGATGGAGCGCAGACCATCTGGGTTTCTGCCATCCCGTGTGCATGTTCCGCCGTAGTGAACTAGATCTGGTTTGATGATGTAGTTGGGACCGGCGCCGTGACGCGAAAACGGTGAAGGTTCCCCTTGTTTCGGACCTCGGCTGTCCAAAAAATCGATGTGTGAAACGGCACCAACGGTGACCCCTAGGACGCTGTCAGCCGGTGCTGTAATTCGTCCGCGTTGGATCTCGTTTCCGCTACGGGGATAGGCGAGTAGAGGCCGCAGCTCATAGTTTCCTGCCGCCAGAACGAACGTTACGTCATGGCGCTCTTGGAGGTCATCTAGTTCCACGGCCAGCGTCGAGAACTCGTCGTCGCCACATATTTCGTCAGTGCTTAGGGAGAGATTCCAGACCTTACAGGTGCTTGCGTGCGCTTGGAGCGCCTCATCTAGTGCAATGAGGAATTCCTGCTCGCTAAGCTGATCGACTTCGCCGTGGTCGGGATCGTCGTTGGGCAGCACCTGGATGTCCACTAAGCCGCACGGATCGTTTGAAACATCTCTGAGGTGCGGGTTCAAACGATCACCGTAGACGATCAGGCCCCCAACAAAGGTACCGTGGGAACTGTTTCGGTATTCCCCAGCCACGGTTGAACGTCGGTCGGCAACCCAGCTGTCGAGCGCATCGATCGAATCAGTAATGCCGCTGTCGACAACTGCTACGAGAGGGTATTCGCCCTCGACCTGATCCGCGTGAGGTAAGCCGTCTGGTATCTCCATTAGGTTCGCTGCCTCGCTCCGAATGGTACGGAGGAGCGGCATTCCGATTACGGAGCGCACACCAATGCTCTGGGACAGAGCTTCGACGTCGCCCGTCGTTCGGCAGGAGACGGCGTACACCTGCTCCTGAGCCAGATATCCGTCGCGGGAAACCCTGAGGTCACGGCCCCTACAAACGTCCAAGAAATTGCCCTCAATGCTATCCTGTGCTGCACCGCCGAAGTCGAACAGGCGTACCCGCGTAAGAAAGAACTCGTCATCAACTCTTGGGGAAGAGCGCTGAACATCCGCAGCGCTCTTCCGCTTCCTTCGGAAGGCGGGCGTGACCACTTCGATAGACTGCACGGTCGAAAGCTGCTTCACGATGTTCTTTGTCTCGTTTGTTTCGATCGTCTCCTGCAACCGAGAGAGGCCATCAGACGTGGCTTTCACAAAGAGTTCACCGAGTTGACCAGCTCCGACGATTGGACAGGTCTTGCTCGAGAAAAGGGCGCGCGGCCGGTGGCTCTTGGCGAAGGCTTTCGGTGTGAGCCCCACCCGAAGAGGAGCCACGCCAACGGTCTTGAACGGCGTCGCTAGCCCGTCACGAATCGCTATGACCTGCTTTGCCAGTGATGCCCGGAACTCCTGGTTTACGTCGCGGAATGGCTTCGCGGCCGAGCCACCTCCAAGTACGCGTCGGCGATCACCCTGGTTGGGGAGCACGACTTTGATGGGAAGACGCTCCGGACGCGGTGTATCAGCCATCGTCCTCCTCCTCGCGGTCGGTCAGGCGGAAAGCCGTGGCCTTCGAAACCCCCAAGAGCCGAGCGATCGTCTGAAAGGAGTAGAGCTCAGGATTACGTGCCCGGAGTACGGATGCGAGTTCGCTCAGGCCTAGGTCAGAAAGACCCGAGAGAAAACTACGCGAGTTAGGATCTCCCACCGCAAGCTGGCGAAGGGCCCGGAATGCATCCCGGAAGCGAGCCGGCTTCGCCAAGGCGATCTCTTGCCGTCGCAGGCGAAGAGCGGCTTCGTGAATGTCAGACCCCGAAAAGCCTTCTGAAAGATCAGCCAGTACGGTGAGATCCCGGGTGGGGGCACCGAGGTCGCCGAGGAAAGTTGACCACATCTCCCGCCGTTCATTTCGCGACGGATAGGGCAATTCGAGGCGGTAGGCGAATCGGCGCCACACCGCTCGATCCAAGAGCTCTTGATGGTTGGTGGCGGCGATGATCACCGTGTGGGGCTCGAGGCCGTCCAAATTCTGCAGGAAGCTGTTCACCACGCGCTTGAGTTCGCCGAGTTCGAGCGTGTCCCCTCGCAGCTTCGCGATCCCATCGAACTCGTCCAAAAAAAGGACACAAGGACGTTCACTTGCGAACTGAAACAGCGCACGGATGTTCTTCGAGGTGCTCCCCAAGTAAGATGAGATTAGCCCATCTAGCCGGGCGGTGAACATCTCAAGATCAAGATCTTGGGCGATATGGTGGGCGAGGAGCGTCTTACCGCAGCCCGGAGGCCCATGAAGCATGAGGCTCAAGGGGGAATTCACCCCTTCGGCCTCTAGTATCGCATGACTCTTGGCGACGCTGATGAACTCGCGAACTACCTCCCACGCCGTGGGACTGAGTATCACGGGCTGATCGGGTGATGACGCCCGTTCCAAGAGCGGGAATCGGCTCTCGGTGTCAACGGGTAGGGCTTGAGCCGTCGTGCCCGCTGGGCGTAGAGTTCGATCCGTCTCAGCGAGAAGCTGCCGTAGCCGGGTGGCGGTCCTATGGTCTCCTTCCTTTTCGAGTTTGTCCGCGAGGTGATCGGTGTAGTTTCGAACACGCTTCACGTCGAGACGAAGTGCGCCTCCAACGATACGAAACAGCTCCGGCATGAAACGATCATGGCTATCCATGCGCCGATCATAGCTCGACGTGAAACGATACGCAACAGCGATGAAACGGCCCGGCTATACCAAGCGCCGGCGACTCGTGGAGAACCGGAACTCCTGCGCGCCGAACCGGACGCTCAGGGCGCGTGGCGGATGGCGCGGCCGGGGCGGGCGCCGGTCGGCTCACCGGCGGACCAGGTCTCCACGCCGCCGAGCCACACGCTCTCCACGCCCTCCGCCTGACGGGTCCCGTTGTCGAAGGTCGACCGGTCCACCACGCGCTCCGGGTCGAAGATCACGAGGTCCGCCCGGGCCCCGGCGCGCAGCACGCCCCGGTCGTCCAGCCCCAGCCGCCGCGCCGGCATCGAGGTCGCGCGCCGCACGGCCCGCTCCAGCGAGAGAATGCCGCGGTCGCGCACGTAGTGGCCCAGCACGCGCGGAAAGGTCCCCGCCCCGCGCGGATGCGCGCTCCGCACCCCGCCGTCGCTCGCCGTCATCACCCACTCCGAGGCCATGAACGTATCGACGTCCTCCTCGTTCATCGTGTGGCCGATGAGCCCGGATCCCCCGTTCTCCATGATCCACATGTACGCCTCGACGTCCGTCATCCCCCGGCGCCGGGCGATCTCGTCGAGCCGCAGTCCGTTCAACTCGGGCTCGGACCAGAAGGCGACGATCTGGAGCCGGTTCGCGCCGCCCGCCGCGGCGATCCCCTTCGCCACCGAGTCCGGGTTCGAGAACATCCTCGAGCGCACCACGATCGCGAGGCCGGACTGCCAGGCCTGGTACGGGTACTGGTCCGCGGTCACGTCCAGCCCCTCCTCCTCGTTGGCCCGCCGGATCCGCTCCAGCACGTCGGGCGCCCTTCCCCACACGGAGGCGTTCCCCGCCTTGATGTGCGACATCTGCACGGGGAGGCCCGCTTCGCGCCCGATGCGGATGGCCTCGTCGACCGCCTCGAGGAGCCCCTCCTCCTCGTCGCGCATGTGGGTCATGTAGAAGCCGCCGTGGGCGGCGGAGGCTCGCGCGAGGGCGATCAACTCCCCGGTGGAGGAGTAGAAGCCGGGGTCGTATTCGAGGCCGCTCGAGAGGCCGAACGCGCCCTCCGCCATTCCGCGTTCGACGCGCACCGTCATGTCCGCGATCTCGGCGTCGGTCGCGGTGCGCCGGAAGTCGTCCTCCATCACGAGACTGCGCACGGTCCCGTGGCCGACGAGCGTCGCGACGTCCACCGTGGGCCGGAGTTCGTCGATGCGCCCCAGGTAGTCCGAGATGGGCCACGGCGAGGAGCCATCGGCCCCGACCACGATCGTCGTGATCCCCTGCGCGAGCTGCGTCGTGGCGAGCGGGAAGTCGAACAGGCGCGTCGTGGAGTGGTTGTGGATGTCGATGAAACCCGGCGCGAGGACGAGACCCGTGAGGTCGCGCCGTTCCGCGTCGGGCGGCGCCTCGATGGAACCCGGCGCGCCGAGCCCCGCGATGCGTCCGCCCTCGATGAGCAGGTCACCGACGTAACCGGGCGCCCCCGTCCCGTCGACGAGCGTCGCGTTGGTGAACAGGACCGTGGCCGGCTCTTCCGCGGCGCCCGCAGCCGCCTGCGCGGCAAGCCGGTCCGCGGCGCCGGCGCCTCCCGCCAGTCCGGTGATCAGCGCCGCCACGAGGCGGAGCGTTCGCGCGCGGTGGCGGATGTATTTCGTTCGATCGGACATATCGCGTTACTTTCGTGTTCCGTGACGATGAAACCGGCGCCGTCCCCCGAAGGGTAGACCCGCCGTGGAAGGTTCCAATAGAGGGAGAACGATGGAAAGGTACGCACGTCTTGTGTTTTCGTTCGCCACCCTGCTCCTGGCGCTGGCGCCCGCGACGCTGGCGGGACAGGCCGAGGGCCAGGCCGCCGACGCGCCGCTCAGCATCGGCGTCATCGATCTGGACGCCGCCGCGTTCGGGTCGCCGGCGGGACAGGTGCTCGCGCAGCAACTCACCGACTTCCAGCAGGCGCTCGCCGCCGAGCTGCAGGTGCGCCAGGACGCGGTGCGCGCGATCGAGCTACGCGTCGCCGAGGCGGACAGCCTGACGGTCGACGAGCAGCGGGTGCTCGAACGCGAGTATCAGGACGCTCTCACGGCCTTCCAGCGCTACCAGCAGGACAAGCAGGAGGAAGCGACCGCACTGCAGAACGACGGACGCGATCGGATCCGCGCCGAACTCGCGCCGGTGATCGAGGCGATCCAGGCGGAGCTGGGCTACGACCTGATCCTGAACGCGACGAGCCCCATCATCATCCTGTTCAGCGAACGCGTCGACATCACCCCCCTCGTCATCGACCGCCTCGCCGCCGACCCCCCCGGCGGCGCGTAGGGGAGTCGCGATGAAGAAGCCGGCCGCGGACACGCTGTGTCAGCGGCGGGGGGTCAGCAGGTCCAGCACGTCGGCCCGCGAGGGCACGTCGTTGCCGCTCTCCAGGAACGGGCGGATGTCGGCTTCTACGGCTTTCCACTCCACGCCCCCGACTTTCGCCGCGACGGTTTCGCGCCACGTGCCCTCGGTGAGCGCCCGCGCGGCGGGATCCGCCTGGCGGCGGGCCGCGTTGAGGAGATCCAGATTCGGGAGTGGCCACGCGGGATCGCTCAGGTACCAGGCCAAGTCGTAGATGTCCCTCCCCTTCAGCCACGGCCGGTGCAGCACGGCGTGGAGTTTGCCGGCCAGGAGCGACGCCGGGTCGTGGTGATGGATGCGCAGTGACACGTGCCGCCGCACGAGGCGGGTCTCGGTCACCGCGCCGGCGGGCGGGCGGGTGTCCACCTCCAGCTTGATCCTCAGCGCCTCGTCGCGGTGGCTCGACAGGTCGAACTCGTGGGGAAGTCCCCGGAAGCGGATCCACCCGGCGTGGACGGCATCGGCGTCGCGCAGCGAAGCGGTCGCGTCGTAGCCCTCTCGCCGGAACTGTGCGGCGATGGACGTCAGCCAGCGCCGCGGATCGTAGCTCTCGCGAGGCCCCTCGAGGGTGAAGTCCAGGTCCTCGGAGTATCTCGGCAGCCTGTACAGGAAACGCAGCGCCGTCCCGCCCTGGAACGCCAGCGGCGACATGGCGCCCGCCCTCTGCAGACCCTCCAGGATTCGAGCCTGCAGGTACTCCCGCATCGCGTTGCGTCCCGCGTGGGGATCGAGATTCCGGATCAATTCCCGAAGATGGTCCTTCACGGGATGGGCAGGGATTCGTACGCCGTCGCCGGATCGCTCGCGCGGCGGATGACGTGGGCCGCGGCGCGGACCAGCTTCGGACTACCCGTGGCGGCTGCCGCCGCCCGCAGGCGCGCGGCCGAGAGTGCCTCGAAATCCAGCCGCAGTTCGTCGATCCAAGCCGGCGCATCGCCGCCCGGTTGCAGGTGCGCCAGGTCGAGGAAGGCCTTCTCGGGGCGGGCGACGAACGCGCTCTGTCCGTCGACCAGGTCCACGAGCCGATAGCCGGTTCGCAGCGCCGGTTTGACGTAGCGGAAGGAGAACCGCCCCAGCGGCGTCTCCCTCACGTGCGGACGCGCGGGGCCGCAGCTGCTGACCTCCGGGACGTGTTCCGGGATCGCGTTGGCGAAGGCGAGCGCCGACAGCCCGCTCACGTACGAGCCGGGCGAGAGCCGGTTGGCGACGAGGAAGAGATGCGGCTTCACCTTCCGGTACGGCGGCGCGAGCGCGAACAATCCGCGCCGGAGCCGCAGCAGCTTGCCGGTGGCGCACCAACGGCTGAGCTGCGCCTCCAGACCCGGCTCCCGAGCCCGCCCGCTGCGGAGGAACCCGGTCTCGAATACGGGCTCGTCCGCGACGGTTTCCAGCAACTCCATAAATTTCATGCAGAAAATGTGCGCCAATTAGCAACTACGAGCAATGATTTGGGTATCCCGCAACTCCGGTTGAGAGCGGGAAGAACGAATCGCCTATTGGGGAAGCGGGCGGGTGAGCTTGATGAAGAGCAGGTTTCGGACCCGGCCGCCGCCCACGCGCAGCGCCGAGATGGCGCCGTTCGGCGCGCGCTCGAAGCGCACCTCGGGCATGAACCAGCGGTCCGTGGCGAATTCGTCGCGGGCGCGCGGCTCGAGGGCGATGTCGCCGTGCCTTATGTGGCGCGCGACGAGTCCCTCGTCCGTCGCCTCGAGGTGGTACAGTGCGTCGAGTTCCGGGCTGTAGTAGCTGCCCGCGTACCCGGCCAGCGTCGCCCGGTCGGGCGTCGGGGGCGGCACGGAATCGGCGGGCGCCGACGGGGGATCCTCTTCCTCATCCGGAGCCGCCTCGGGGAAGATCTCGGCGAGGACGACCTCCGCCACCTGCCGCGCCCGGCTTCCCGGGTTACCGTTGGCGACGTTCGTGAGGACGACGATCCCGACGTTCGCCTCGGGATACCAGGTCGCCTGCGTTCGGAATCCCGCGTCGGCGCCCCCGTGCCCGATCGTGCGCAGGCCCCGGTGGTCGCCGATGCTCAAACCGTGCGCGTAGGGGATCGTGTCTCCGCTTGTCAGGATCCCGCGCGTCGTCATCATCTCCATCACCTGCGGGCCGCCGACCGCTTCGTGCCGGAAGTTGTCGAGCCAGTGGGCGAGGTCGTCCGCCGTCGTGAAGAGGCTCGTCGCCCCCGCGTTCGCGTAACTGAGGACGGCCTTCGTGTACTCGGGCGCCGGCCCCACCCCGCTGCCCTCCCCCCTCTCGTCGTCCTCCGTCGAGATGGGCCGGTAGGAATAGGCGCGGTCGGGGACGATGTGTTCGTGGTCATCGTGGAAGTGGGTTCGATCCATTCCGAGCGGCCGGAAGATTCTCGCGGCGGTGAACTCCGGGAAGGACATGCCGCTGACGGCCGCCGCCGTCCGGGCGAGGAGGGTGTAGCCCATGTTGGAGTAGAGGTACTCCGAGCCGGGCACGAAGTTGAGTTCCCGCTGGCGCGACATGAGGCCGAGGATCTGTTCCGTCGTAATCACGTCGTCGAGGCGCCAGCCGGAGATCCCGAGAAGCTGCCACTGGTCCCGGATCCCGCTCGTGTGGTGGATCATCTGCCGGACGGTGACGGGATGTTCGAACTCGGGGACGAAACCGAGGTGCGCCTGCACGGGATCGTCCAGCGAGAGCGCCCCCTCGGCCGCGAGCATCGTCACCGCCATGGCCGTGAACTGCTTCGACACCGAGGCCACGTGGAAGACCGTGCGCGGCGTGACGGGGACGGCATGCTCGATCTGGGCGTAGCCGTAGCCGCTGGAGTGAATGATCTCGCCGTCGCGGATGACCGACACGGCGGCGCCCGGCGAGCCTGGCCGGTCCAGGTCGGCGAACACGGCGTCGATCCCGCGGGCGAGGTCGGAAGACGAGGCCGGACCTCCGGCACTTCCGCACCCGCCGAGCAGGGCGACGGCGACGAGGGGGAGGAGGGCGGCGCGGCCTACCGGACGCATGCGGGCGGCCGACCGATCAGGGGTCGTGGAGTTCGACCAGCATCTCGATCTCGACCGACTGGTCGCGCGGGAGCGACGCCATGCCCACGGCCGCGCGGGCGTGTTTCGAGATCGCGGGGCCGAACACCTGTTCCATGAGGTCGGAGCAGCCGTTGATGACCTGCGAGTGCTGCGTGAAATCCGGCGGCGTGTTCACCATCCCGAACACGCGCACGATGCGCTTCACGCGGGAGAGGTCGCCGATTTCGCGGGCGAGCGAGGCGAGCAGGCAGACGCCGACCCAGCGCGCGATCTCGTAGCCCTCCTCGACGGTGTGGTCGAGGCCGACCTTCCCGGTGTTGCTCTCGTCGAGGCCGCCGCACGGGCCGTGCCCGGCGAGGAACACGAGATTCCCGGTCGTCACGGCCTTCACGAAGTTGGCGGTCGGCGCGTCCGGCATCGGGAGTTCGATCCCGAGTTCCGCGAGGCGCGCTTCCGGCGTCTGGGCGGCGGCTTCGGCGGCCAGGGACAGGAGGACGAAGAACCCCGCGAGCGTGCTGACGACGGCGCGCGAGGCGTGCCCGGTGCGCGACGCGTGCCGAGGTCGCGGGGAGGGCGAAATCATGCGGCCCCCGCCGGATCGCGACGCCGGGTGACGATCGCCTCGGGGGTGTCGCCGGTGCGGATCGCTTCGGCCGCGATGTCCACGGCCTCGAAGATCTTCGTATAGCCGGTGCAGCGGCAGAGATTGCCGGAGAGCGCCCGCGCGATGTCCTCGCGAGCCGGGTCCGGATCGCACGCCAGCAGTCCGTGGGCCGAGCAGAGAATGCCCGGTGTGCAGAAGCCGCATTGCGCCCCTCCCGTGAGATCGAAGGCGTCCTGGAGCGGGTGGGGGCCGGACGCGTCCGCGAGCCCTTCGACCGTCGTGATCTCGTGACCCGTGGCCTCGTGCACCGGCATGATGCAGGAGAGCACGGCCTCGCCGTCGCGGAGCACCGTACACGCCCCGCAGTCCCCCTTGTCGCACCCCTGCTTCGATCCGGTGAGACCGAGCCCGTAGCGGAGGGTCTCGAGGAGGGTGTAGTGGGACGGCACTCCGACCCGGCGCCGGTCTCCGTTCACCCGCAGTTCCACCACCTTGTGCATGATGACAAAGTTGTTCGGGGCACTCACGGGCGGCAACCGAAATCCCGGCGACGCGCGACGTCCGGGTGCGCGAGGTGTGACGAAAGCCCCATGTTTAGCCGTCTTGGGAGACGACACTGGAGAGTCCGCCCACAGGTGACGGCCACACGGATGACCGCCACATGAGGGATCTCACGGCCACATGAGGGGACAAACGATGGAGCGCCTCGTTCGACGAACCCTGTTCTCGCTCCTGCTCTCCGCTGCGGGAGCGTGCGCGCTCGCCCCCCAGGCGGCGTGGGCGCACACGCGGGCTCACGCGTGGGCCCAGGAGATTTCGGTCGACCGCTGGCTGGTCGCGAGCGCGGAGCGCGCGGCGGGCGACCACCCGCTCCCCGTTGCGGGCCCGGACCGGTTCCCGGACCGGAACCTCGAAACCGCCGCGGGTACGTGGTCGCTCTTTCGCCGCGACGGACAGGCGACGCTGGATCTTTCGGAGTTCTCGGAAGCCGGGCAGGCGACCCTCGCCCACGTGTACCTGAAATCGGCCGCGGACGCGAGCGTGCGGCTGGAACTGGGCGTCGAGTCCTGCGCGCAGCTCGAAGCGTGGGTCAACGCGCAGTCCGTCGCGGACCCCGGAACCGCGCGCGAGGTGCGGCTGGCGGCGGGTTGGAACACGCTCCTCGTCGCCCTCGACGGCGAACCGGGATGTGCGCGCACCCTCTCCGCGCGCCTCTCCCCGGGCACGGGTCCGAACGTGCGGCCGGAACGCGACGATCGCCCCGGCGACCCGTTCACCGTGCAGGCCTCCCGCCCTCCCGGCGTGCGGCCGACCTGGCCCGCGGGTGTCGTGACGGTCTCCACTCCCCGCATCACCGGACTCGCCTGGCGTCCGGACGAAGACGATCTCGAGGCCTCCATCAGCTACGAACTCGCGAGCTGGGGCGGCGAGTTCGAGGCCCGCATGGACGGCGCCGGCGCCCCCGGGATCCAGCGGCTCCCGCTCGGATTCCGGAACCCCTTCGATCTCCCCCGTCGGGGCGGCGGCCCCCCGGGCGCAGCGGGCGAGGCGGGCGAGCAAGGCGACGAGACCGGTCCAACCGACCCGGAGGGCATGCGGGCGCGGATGGTCGCGCAGCTGCTGGGCCGTCCGGAACCCCGTGCCCCGGCGCCCAGACAGGGCTCCGCCGAGTTGCGGCTCGCGGACGAGTCGTTCGTCGCCGCGTCCAACGACCTCACGCCGGGCGTGCCCGTCTCCTTCGAGGGCGTGCTCCCCTTCCGGAAGCTGCGTGAGTCCGCGCTGCGCGACGACGGCATGAAGGGCGAGTTCCGCTGGGACGGCGGAGACGGAGAGGGCGAGGGCCGCATGCCGGCGGCGCCTGTCCTGCGAGCGCTCCACGGCACGCTGGACCTGGCGCTCGATGCCGGGACGGACGGCGTGTGGCGCGGCAGGTTGCGGGTACCGGACGTCCTGGCCGGCTTCACGCTCCGCGGTGCGGAGGGATCGTGGACCGTCGACGGCGCCACGGCAGAGGACGGCCTCCTGTGCGACCCGTGCGAGCGCGGCCGACGGCTGGACATCGAGTTCCGCGGATCGGATGGGGACGGGCCGCGCGCTCGGATCGTGGATCGCGGCTACCCGGATCTCGCCGGGAGCAGCGGCGTTCCGGCGATCGAGTGGCTGAGGGCGCTGGAGGGCGACAACCGCCGATACCGGCAACTCTCTCAGCCCTTGTCCGGATCCTCCGCTTCAGGCGAGTCAGGCGGATCCGGCGGCGCGGGCTCCGTCGTGGGCTCCGTCGTGGGCTCCGTCGTGGGCGGGGCGATGACGGGCTCCGGGGAAGACTTGGGACCGAACGTCGGACGCGAAGAATCCGTCGACCAGGGATCGATGAACTCCTGAGCCGGGTCCACCTCATCGCGCGGCGTGGGCGGTTCCTGTTCCTCCACGACCGGCCCCGCAGCCGCCTCGGGGGCGTCCCCGTCGTCCTCCGTCTCCTCCGTCTCCTCCGTCTCCTCCGCGGTAGCGGTGGACGCCCCGGCGGCCGCGGCGGTCCCGGCGGCGGTGGCGGTTCCGGCGATCGTCGCGCTGCTCGCAGCCGCCGGCTTCTCAGGCGCGGGCGGCGACTTCCATTGCGTCTCCCGGCCGGCGGCCTCGAGTTCGCGCTGGATCTCGTTCATCCCCTTCCGGAACTCGCGGATTCCCTTGCCGATGGTGCGGGTGATCTCCGGGAGGCGGCGGGGCCCGAACACGATGAGCACGAGCATCCCAATGAGGAGGAACTCCTGAATCCCGAAACCCAGATCCATTCCGCTAACCGCCCACGGATCAGGGCGTCAGCGCGCGCAGTACGTCCTCGCCGTAGAACATGCCGATGTACCTGGCCTGCACCGGCGTGACCCTGCGGACGGCCCAGATCAGCTCGACGTGGTTGGGTTCGCGGGGCTCCACCGGGAGCGAGAACCCGCATTCGCCCAGCAGACGGTCCGCCTTCTTCAGGTTGCACTTGCTGCAGGCCGTGACCACGTTCGTCCACCCGTTGTCTCCGCCACGCGAGATCGGAGTCACGTGATCGCGGGTCAGCGACTCGCGATACCCCAGCTCCCGCCGGTGACGGCCGCAGTACTGGCAGCGATAGGCGTCGCGCGCGAACAGGAAGGTGTTCGTGACCTGGCGACGGAAGCGGCGGGGGATCTGGATGAACCGGGCGAGGCGGATGACGACGGGCGTATCCATCCGCACGCGCTCGGAGCGGATGGGACGCGCCGAATCCACCTCCAGCGCGTCGGCCTTCCGGTCGATGAGCAGGCGAACGGCGCGCCGGACCGGAATGATCGTCAACGGCTCGTATGATGCGTTCAGGGCCAGACAGCCCATGAGCGACCCCCCATTGGATTCGGTGGCGGAAAACAAGCAATCCGGCTGCGACGTGTCAAGCGAAGCCCCCCCTGGAGAGGCTGTGCGCAAGGCGGGCTCCGCCGGCGTGTGCGAGGTGGCGGTCGCGCGGACGTTCCTCGGCACGCTCGCGTACTCGATACCGGCCTCGCTCGTCGGCGCCGTGGAGCCGGGCGTGCGAGTGCGCGTACCGCTCGGCGGCGGGACGGCGGTCGGGGTCGTGGATCGCCTCGGGCTGAGGCCGGACCGGGGACGGAAACCCCGATTGCGCGAGCTCAGGGGCGTCCTCGACGAAGCGCCGGTGATGGACGCGCCGCTCCTCGATCTCTGCCGCTGGATCTCCGACTACTACGTGGCGCCGCTCGGAGTGGTGCTGAGAGCGGCCCTCCCCCCGGGTGCGCTCGGGTCCCGGGCCGGCCGGGGGAGCGCCGCGCGGCCGCGCACGGAGCGCGTGCTTCGCCTCGTTCGCGAACTGCGAACGCTGAGCGAACGCGACCGCGCCTTCGGGCGCGCGAAGCGGCAGCGCGAGTTGTACGAGATGCTCGAGTCGGTCGGCGGCGAGGCGAGCGTCGGGCACCTCACGAAGCAGCTCGGTTTCAGCCGGGGCGTGCTCGACGGGCTCGTGGAGCGGCGCCTGGCGGAGTTCGTGGAGCGCGAAGTGGAGCGGGATCCGTTCGCCGGCCCGGTGGAACCGGAGGCCCGGTTCACGCTGACCCCGGACCAGGCTCGCGTCGTGGGCGACCTCGAACGCCTGGACGCGCCGGGGCAGGTCGCGCTCCTGCGCGGCGTGACGGGCTCGGGCAAGACCGCCGTCTACCTCGAGGTGCTGGAGCGTCAACTCGCAATGGGCCGCTCCGGCATCTTCCTCGTGCCGGAGATCGCGCTCACGCCCCAGACGGTGCAGCGTTTCAGGTCCCGTTTCGGCAACGAGGTCACGGTGCTGCATTCGGGGCTCTCGGACGGCGAACGTTTCGACGCGTGGCGCAGCCTGCGCGAGGGGAGGAAGCGGATCGCGATCGGCCCGCGCTCGGCGGTGTTCGCGCCGGTCCGGAACCTGGGCGCAATCATCGTCGACGAGGAACACGAGAGCAGCTACAAGCAGTCCGACGTGCCGCGCTACCACGCCCGCTCGGTCGCGATCATGCGCGCGCGGCTGGAGCGGGGGCTGTGCGTGCTCGGATCCGCGACCCCCGCCCTCGAGAGCTGGGAGAATGCGCGGACCGGGCGCTATCGCCTGCTCGAACTCGAGAAACGGGTGACGGGCCACGGGCTCCCTGCCGTGGAACTCGTCGACCTGCGCGCCGATACCGGCGAGGCCTCGGGATCGGACGCGGAGGACCCCCCGCCGGGCGGAGGACCCCGGGTCTTCTCCAGGCGGCTGCGGGAGGCGATCGCCGCGCGCCTGGAGCGGGGCGAGCAGACGATCCTCTTTCTCAACCGCCGCGGATACGCCTCCTTCGCCGAGTGCGCGGCCTGCGGACACGTGTGGAGCTGCGACGCCTGCTCCGTGACCCTCACCTATCATCGCCGGCGCAGTCAACTCGTGTGTCATCACTGCGGCGCCACGAGCCCGCCACCGTCCGGCTGCGGCGAGTGCGGCGGTCCCGCGCCGCGCTACGCCGGGATCGGCACCGAACAGGTGGAACGCCGCGTGGGCGAGCTTTTTCCCGAAGCCGGCATCGCCCGCATGGACCTCGACACGACGGGCTCCAAGTGGGCGCACGTCGAGATTCTGGACGCGTTCCGGAGACGAGAGGTCGACATCCTGCTGGGCACGCAGATGATCGCCAAGGGCCTCGATTTCCCCCAGGTCACGCTCGTGGGCGTGATCAACGCGGACGTCGGTCTCCATCTCCCGGACTTCCGCGCCAGCGAACGCACCTTCCAACTCCTGGAACAGGTCGCCGGACGGGCCGGGCGGGGCGAGGAACCGGGGGAGGTGCTCGTCCAGACCTCGCGCCCGCGGCACTACGCACTCGCCGCCGCGGCGGAGCACGACTACGTGGGCTTCGCCGAACGCGAACTCGGCGACCGGGAGGAACCTGGCTATCCGCCGCACCGCCGGCTCGCGAACCTCGTCGTCTCCGGGAAGACGGAGTCCCGGGTCATCGACGTCGCGGAGGAACTGTCCGAGTGGACGCGGCGGGTGATTCGAGGTCGCCGGCTCGCGGGGATCGAGGTCATCGGCCCGGCCCCCTGCCCGATCGACCGACTCCGGGAGCGGTGGAGGTGGCACTTCCTGATCAAGGCGGATCGGGCCGCCACGCTCGGCGGCGTTCTCCGCTTCCTCGGAGAGCAGCGGGGCCAGCCCGGCTCGGGTCTCCGGCTCGAGATCGACCGCGATCCCGAGGCGCTCCTGTGAGGGGGCCGTAGCGGCCGCGGCAAAGCCCTGCTCCGGTTGTTGGGAGGATCACGCGCCGTCAGGTTGTGCCCCGGTTGTGCCCCGGCCTCCGCCCGCTGTGGTCAGGAAGGAGAGAGGGAGGAGAGAGGGAGAAGAGAGGGAGAAGAGAGGGAGAATAAATGACGGAATCAGGATCGCGGACCGTCGTGTCCATGGGAGTCCACAGGCGCCGTCACGCTCGGGGCCTCGGGCTTGGCATGGCGCTCGGGATCGCGTCGGCGACCTGCGGGGGGCCGTCGCTGCCGCCCGGGATTTCGGCGGAAGCCATGGCCGCGTTCGAGGCGTGCCGCGAGTTGGCGTGGGAGGAGAAGCAGGACTGCTATGAAGCGCGGCTCCTCGACCAACTCGCCGCGGCCGGAACAGGGGCGGCGCTGGACATGCTCGAGTCGCTGGCCGTCGCGGACCGGGCGGTTCGGGCGGAGTCCCACGTCCTCACGCACGCGATCGGCATCAACGCCTACTCGCCCGGCGATTCCTTCACGGATGCCTTCGAGGAGTGCACCGAGGTCTTCCAGTCCGGGTGCTACCACGGCGTCGTCCAGGCCTATTTCATCGCCACCGGCGAACCGGACGCGGAGAAGGTCGCCGCGATCTGCGCGCCCTACGAAGCGGACCCCGCCGACCGCTGGCTGCTCTTCCAGTGCCTGCACGGTCTCGGACACGGTCTGACGATGTACTACGGCCACCACCTTCTGATGGCTCTCGACGGCTGCGATCTGCTGACGACCGACTGGAACCGGAACTCGTGCTACGGCGGGGCGTTCATGGAGAACGTGGTCAACGCGGTCGCGCCTCACCATCCGGCCGCCGCACTTGTGTCGGCCGGGACCGGGTCGGAGGACGGGACGGGCGAAGGGGCCGAGGCTCCGGGCCATGGCGCGGGCGTGCATGACCACGGGGGGATGGCAATGGCCGCGGGCATCGAACCCTTCGAGCCGCTGCGCGCCGACGACCCGCACTATCCCTGCTCGATCCTGGACGTGAAGTACCTCACCTCCTGTTACCTGATGCAGACGTCCGCCATGCTCTGGCACAACGACTGGGACATCGCGGACGCGGCCTCCTCCTGTCTCGACGCGCCCGAGGGTTGGCGAGACGACTGCTTCATGAGCCTCGGCCGCGACATCAGCGGCCGCACGCTGCAGGACGAGGACGACGCGCGCCGCGAGTGCCGGAAGTCGCCGGAGGAGTACCGCGTGTGGTGCTACGTGGGCGTCGTCCGGAACTTCGTGGATGTGACCGCGACGACGGACGCCGGGTTCTCGTTCTGCCGCGCGCTCGAGGATTCGGCCAAGCCGCGGTGTCACCAAGCGATGGGAGAGGCGCTGTACTCGCTCTACGCGGACGAAGCCGGGCGGCGCGAGGCGTGCGAGGCGTCGGAGACAGAGGAACTCGCGCTCGCGTGCCGGCGCGGAGCCCTGGTGCAGACGGACTAGTGCAGACGGACTAGTGTAGTGCGCGCATGAAGCGTCGCAGCAGCTTTTCGTCGAGGTGCCCGTCCGTTCTCACTCCGGAGCAGACGTCCACGCCGAAGGGACGGACCGCGTGCAAGGCGGCGGCCACGTTGGTCGGCCGGAGGCCTCCCGCGAGGTAGACCGGGCAGCCGGCCCGCTCGACGATGGCGCGGCTGTGCCGCCAGTCGTGCACGCGACCCGTGCCGCCGAGTTGCCGCACCGGGAGGTCCGGGTCCCCCGAGTCGAGCAGGATCGCGTCGACGAGCGGCGCCACCGCGACCGCCTCCTCGACGGAGTGGTCGCCCCCGACGTGAACGACCTGAACGAGCGAGACGCCCGGCAGACGGCGGCACAGGCTGCGGAGCGCGTCGGACGCCACCCGGTCCACGAGCTGGAGCGTGTCGGCCCCGGTCCGGCGTTGCTGGGCCGCGATCTCCTCGGGGTCCGTCCGCGACGTGAGCAGGAAGGTGGCGACGCCGCGCGGGGCCCCCGCTACGATGCGGCCGATCGCGGCCTCGTCGATGACCCCCGGCCCACTCGGCATCTCCGACACGAGCCCGATCGCCGTCGCCCCGCAGCGGGCTGCGAGCGCGGCCTCCTCGGGACTCTCGATGCAGCAGATCTTGACCGCGGGCTTCCGGCGGTTCAGGTCGGCGCCCCCGTGGGTGCCCGCTCGACGCCGAGCCCCGGTCCGTCGGTCAGAACGATGCGACCCTCCTCCAGGTGCGGGCCGGTGAACGGATCGGACCGCAGCAGCGCGGCGCCGTCCAGGTCCGCGTAGTCCACCAGCGAGGCCAGGTGCGCCGCGGGCGCGATCCCGAGGCTCGTCTCCAGCATGCACCCCAGCATCACCGAAAGGCCGCAGGCGCGCGCGGTGTGGATCATGCGGAGCGCCTCTCTCGGACCTCCGCACTTGGCGAGCTTGATGTTGATGCCATCGACGAGGCCGTCGAGTCGCGGGATGTCGCTCGCGACGATGCTCGACTCGTCCACGACGATGGGAAGAACCGCGCGCGAGCGGACGAAGGCCAGTTCGTCGTTCTCTGTCGGCGGGAGCGGCTGCTCCACGAACTCCACTCCGTACTCGGCGCACATCGCGATCCCCTCGATCGCTTCGGCGGGCGTCCAGGCCGCGTTCGCGTCCACGCGCAGGATCTTTTCGGGCGCCGCGCCGCGGACGGCGCTCAGCCGCGCTTCGTCATCGTCGCTTCCGAGCTTGATCTTGAGGATGGGCCACGCTTCGGCCTCGCGTGTCTTCCGGGCCATGACTTCCGGATCGTCGATGCCGATCGTGAACGAACTCAGCGGCGCGTCCGCCGGATCCAGCCCCCACAGCTTCCAGAGCGGGAGCCCCGCCCGCTTTCCGACCCAGTCGTGGAGCGCCGACGAGATGGCGCAGCGGGCCGATCCGTTGCGGCCGAGGAGGCTCGCGAGGTCCCGCTCGATGTTCTCAAGCCGGAACGGGTCTTCCACCTCCTCGATGCGAGGGGCCAGCCGTCTCAGCGCGGCTTCCACCGTCTCCGCGGTCTCTCCGTAGTACCCGGACGGATCCGCTTCGCCCCAGCCCTCGATCCCCTCGTGTTCCAGCCGCACCCACACCAGGTCGTCGCCGGTCTTCACGCCGCGGCTGATGCCGAAGGGGTGCGCCGTCTCGACGTGGAACGGCTCCCAGGAGATTCTCATGCTCCGGTCGTCCGCCAGAGATTGTACTGGATGCGGGACGGAGTCACTTCGGGCCCGTCCTCGCGCATGTAGACATCGATTTCCGTCCGGTGGCCGAAGCGTCCGTCCAGGTAGACGCCGGGCTCGACGGAGAAGCCGACGCCCGCCACGAGCCGCCGGTCGTCCCGCATCTCGATGCTGTCCAGGGTGGGACCGACGCCGTGGATTTCGCGGTCGATCCCGTGCCCGGTGCGATGGAAGATGGCGTCCTCGTAGCCGCGCGCGATCAGCGCCTCCCGGGCCGCCCGGTCCGCGTCCGCACCGGTGGCGCCCGGGTCCTGCCGGATGACCTCGACCGCCGCGTCGCGGGCCGCGACGACCGCTTCCCACCCGGCGACCACGTCGGCGGGCGGCTCCGGGCCGAGGAAGCCCATCCACGTCTGGTCGGCGAAGACCGCGTCGGGTTCACCCGCCACGCGCCCCCACAGATCCACCATGAACACCTGGTCCGCCGCGAGAGCCGATGATCCCTCGGCCTGGGGCTCGTAGTGCGGCTTGGCGGCGTTGGGACCCACCGCGACGATCGTGTCCGTCTCCGTCAGGCCCTCGGCGCGCAGCCGGGCCCGGATCCATTCGGCCAAATCGTGCTCCGTGGCCGGAGTCGGCTCGCTGGAGGTGTCGAAGGCGGCGGCCGTCCCGGGGTCCGCCTCGGGCTTCAGGCCCGCCGCGCGCGCCGCCAACTCGAACGCCGTCCGGGCGGTCCGCGCCAGGATCTCGGCTGCCGCGTGGTGCAGCGCGTGCCCGTGCGCGCCCCACTGCGCCGCCGTTCCCGAGATCAGGTCCACCGAACTGACGACGCGGGGTCCGAGCGACTCGACGAGTTCGACGACGCCGGCCGGGACGTGATCCACGTACGGGATCGAGTCGCGCGGGCTCACCTCCATCGCGACCGTGCCCTTGCCGCGCAGCATCTCGCGCAGCGCCGACTCCATCTCGTCCCAGCCGACGTAGCTCGTGAGCCGGTGCGGCCACCCGTCCCAGCCGGACACCTCGATCTTCTGGACGAGCGCGTGCGGCGTCCGCCCTGGTTCGATGAGGACGAAGTACCGGCGCTTCTGGCCTTCGGGCAGGCCTACGAGGTGCGCCGCCAACGGATTGAGCGCCCGGAAGTCGTACAGCAGCCAGGCGTCGATCTGTTGTCGTTCGAGCTCGCTGGAAGCGGTCTCCAGGAAGGTGGCATCGAGGTCGGGCAAGGCCGGACTCCTGTTGTGCGGGGGCGCGCTCCCGGGGCGGCCGGGCCGGGACGGTCAACCCGGGACGGTCAGCCCGGGCCGATCAGCCCGTGGCGTCGCGAAGGGCCGTCAGGTGCGAGACGACGTTGCGTCCCAGTTCGTCGGGATTGTAACCGCCCTCGAGGAAGGAGACCACGCGGTTTCGGGCCGTGGCCCGCGTCCGCCCGACAACCTCGTGCGCCAGCGTGTCGAAGTGCGCCGGAGTGAGAGTGAATCCCCCCAGCGGATCCTCCGCCCCCGCGTCGAACCCGGCGGAGATGAGCGTGAGGTCGGGCTCGAAGCGGGCGAGCCCCCGGTCGACGCCGTCGAGCAGCGTCTCCACGTAACGCTCGGGCGGAAGACCCGCGGGCATGGGGAGGTTCAGCGTCGTCCCCTCTCCCGCTCCCCGTCCCCGTTCCTCGGCGGCCCCCGTGCCGGGGAAGAGAGGGTGCTGGTGCATCGAGAGGAAGAAGACGGAGGGATCGTCGTAGAAGATGTCCTGGGTCCCGTTACCGTGGTGCACGTCCCAGTCCACGATCAGAACCCGTTCGACTTCCGGCCGCGCCAAGGCGTGGCGGGCGGCCACGGCGATGTGGTTGAAGAGGCAGAAGCCCATCGCGCGGTCCGGGCTCGCGTGGTGGCCCGGCGGGCGCACGGCGCAGAACGCGGCGCGGCACGTGCCGTCGAGGACCGCGTCCACCGCCGCGACGCCGCACCCGGATGCGGCAAGCGCGGCGTCCCAGCTTCCCGGCGAGACCGGCGTGTCGGGATCGATGCGCACGATCCGCCCGCTCTCGACGGACCGGTCGCAGACGGCCCGCACCCGCTCCACATGTCCCGGCGTGTGGGCCCGCTCCAGCGCCGCGACTTCGGCGGGGGGCGGCAGGACGGGGAGGACATCCTCGTGAAGCTCGGGCAGCGCCCGCTCGAGCGCGGTCATCAGGGCGCGGAGCCGTCCCTGGTGCTCCGGGTGACCCCAGCCCGTGTCGTGCCGGCTGCAGTCGGGATGCTGAAACAGTCCGACCGGCGTCAGCGCAGCCACCCCCGGCGCCACCGCCTCCAACCGGGGTTTTCGGGCTGCGACACTACGTGGCGTAGGTCGCGAGGCTCTGGCCCTCGGGCCCCTCCCGCAGCTCCCGCAGCGCCCGGTCCCGGAGCTGCCGGACGCGTTCGCGCGTCACGCCCAGCAGGCGGCCGATCTGCTCCAGCGTGTGCGGGTCTTCGCCCTGGAGTCCGTAGTACAGCCGGACCACGCGGGCGTCGCGTGGCCGCAGACGGCGCAGACCCTCGGCGATGTGCCGCTTCAGCAGGCGCTGTTCGACGACCTCCTCGACATCCGTTTCGTCCGCGAGGAACCGCTCCGCGAGATCGCTGTCGTCGGTCGCTCCGACCCGCGCGTCGAGCCGAACTTCGCGCGCGTTCAGCCTCCGCAGCAGGGCGACGGTGGGCATCGTCAAGCCCGTCTCGTCGGCGATCTCCCGGTCGTTGGGCTCACGGTCGAGGGTCTGACGCAGTTCGCCCCGCGCGCGGACCATGCGCGCCAGTTCGGTCGCCCGGTTGAGCGGCACGCGCACGGGCCTGCCCTGCTTCGCGATGGCGGACAGAATTGCCTGGCGAATCCACCACACGGCGTAGCTGATGAACTTCACGCCGTGGTCCGGGTCGAACTTCCGGGCCGCAATGACCAGGCCGACGTTCCCCTCCTGAATGAGGTCGAGGAAGCTCAGCCCCTTGTTGCGGTACCGTCGGGCGACGGAGATGACGAAGCGCAGATTCGCGCGGATGAGACGGTCGAGGGCGGAGCTGTCGCCGCTGCGGGCCGAGCGGGCGGTCTCACGTTCTTCGCTGGGGCTCAGGAGTGGATAACGACCCAGTTCCTCGAGGTAGCGTTCAAGGATGTTGGGCGATAAATCCTCGCGACCCATCGCAACTTCCTCTCTCTGCGGGACGTCGACCCGGTCAGGCTGTCGGGCCGATCCAACGATTCCGGCTCCGTCGCGCACGGACCATCCGACGCTTCAACAAAGCTAAACGCGAATCGGCCACCCCGCAAAATGTATGCGTCAAATGTATGCATCAGAAGCGGCCGCGCGCGCGCTCGCGGGCGGGAAGGACTTCGAGGCAGGTGGTCCACCAGCCCGTGACGATCGTATCCACGAACTCCTCCGGCAGTGCCTCGTCGCGCATCTCGCCTGCGAGCCGCTCGTGATCGTAGCCCACGGGCACGAACTCGAGAGCCGCCGGCGCCCCCGCCGCAGCGCCGAAATCGAGCAGCGCATACCACACCTCCGTCCGCCCGTCGTTTGCCGGCCGGCCCAGCACCCCGACGTTTGCGAACAGCCCGGCGCCGGGCAGCGAGCGCTGCCACGGGAGGCCGGTATGGGTCGCGAGCACGATGTCCGCCTCGTACTCGCGGGCGAGCCAGGCCAGGAACTGCGTCGAGGTCGCCGATTCCCAGAGGAATTCGTTCATGCGCCGCGGACTGCCGTGGCACATGAGCACCCGCGTCCCGTTCACCTCGAGGCGGATCTCGCCGGGGAGGCGGCCCATCCAGCGGCGCCACCGCTCGTGCGTGTTCCGGAAGGTGTAGCGGTACGAGAGTCGCGCGAAGTAGTTGTCGCGCGGATCGGTGTAGCCGCACTGGCAGTCGTCGAGGCCGCGCGCGATCGAATCGTCGTAGTTCCCGCGCACCACGCGGACGCCATGGTCGACGAGGAGCGGGAAGACCCGGTCCGGGTGGGGGCCGAACGCCCCGAGGTCGCCCAGGCAGTACAGCGCGTCCGCCCCCCGGTCGGTGGCGTCCTCGATCGCGGCCGCCAGCGCCAGGTGGTTGCTGTAGACGCCCCCGAAGACGGCGATCCGGCGCGGTTCAGCTTCAGGAGACATCCTGCCCGATGCCCCCGTAGTTGGAGCAGATCGCGCCGTGCAGCCAGCACGTGTAGCACGCGGACTCGCCGAGCCGCACCGGGGCGGACGCCTCCTCCAGCGTCGAACCCATGCGCGCCGCCGGCGTCTCGATGAGGATCGGACAGGCGTAGATGCCGCGGTTCGTCACCACCCGGCTCGACGCGCAGAGCAACTGGTTTTCCTCGTATCCCTCCATCATCGCCTCCGTCACGCGCTCCTCATCCGAATAGGGGCGCACGCGGTCCGCCTCGCGGCCGATGCGGAGCGACGGGAGGATCTTGAGCCGCGGGTGCTCGTACCCCAGCGCCCGAAGCCGGGCGACGAACGCCTGCCGCACCTCTTCGTCCCGTTCCGGTTCCCACACCTGCGTGGCGGTGATGATCGGCAGGAACCCCGCCTCGAGCAGCTTCCGGACGCCGTCCATGGCGCGGTCGAAGGTGCCCTCCCCCCGGATGGGGTCGTTCATCTCGGGCGACGGTCCATCGAGGGACACGCGCATCTCGAGCGAGTAGCGCGCCGCGCGGGCGGTCCGGGCGATGGGCTTCAGGGCCCGCGCGGGGAGCAGGGTCCCGTTCGTCAGCACGGAAGCCGGCCCCCGCTCCAGGGTCCGCTCCAGCATGGCGGGGAGGTCGGGGTGCATGAAGGGCTCGCCGCCGGTGAAGTAGTACTCCTTGACGCCCCACTTCTCCGAGCGCCGCAGCCAGTCCTCGACCTCGGCGAGCGAGAGGAACTCGAAGCTGTCGTTGTCCGGGGCGCAGCTGATGAAGCAGTGGACGCAGCGCAGGTTGCAGATCGTCCCGGTGACCTGGAACCAGAGCGTGTCCAGGTGATCCAGCCGCACGAGGGGCGCATCCGCGCACGATTCCGCAGCCCGACCCGCGCCGTTCGACGCGGGCGCGGGCGTGTGGATCTTCCGCGCTCTCGCGCTGTCTCGCTGTGGTTCGATCGGCAGCGCCGATCCAGGCATCGGATAAACCTTTGCGGGTGGTCTGCCGTTGATCCTACCGCGTGCGCCCGGCTGTGCGCGAACGAGGGCAGATCAGGTCAGGAGGCCCGCTCCCGACGCGAGCCGCGCCTCCACTTCCGCCTCCGCGGCTTCGATCAGGGCCAGCACGGGTCTCGGATCGCGCGGAGCGGAAGGTTCGAAGGAGAAGATCCGCAGCACCCGCGCCGAGTGGTGCAGCGAACGCCCGAGCCGGGGGATGTCGATGAGCCCCCGCTCCCCCAGTGCGGTCAGCCGGCGGACTTCGCCGTCGTTTCGCACGAGGAGCAGGTTGAGTTCGAGCATGCCCGGGTAGCTCGGATAGTCGAGCATCACCGCGCCCTCGGAGAGCCCCCATTCCAGGGCCATGCGCCGCTCGAGCGCGGCGACGAGGTCCGGGCGCCGCGAGGGCCACGACGACAACGCGTCCGGAAGCTGGTCGCCCGTCAACTCCACGAGCCGCTTCGGGAGACGGCGGTCGACGAGCGCCCCCAGCAGCTTCGCGGCCCGGCCGACGGCGGACGCGCCGTCGTACCCCGGACCCGGCGACGACCGTTCAATGCGCCGGCCGATGAGCGCCAGCAGTTCCTCGTCGCTGGGCCCCGCCAGGTCCTCGGGCGCGAGCAGGCCGCTGTCGAGCGCCGTCTGCACGAGGCGCACGAAGGTCAGCGTCGCCGCGCGCACGGCGTGGTGCCAGTAGACGTTGCGGAACATCTGGTACTTCGAGAAGAGGAGCGTCTCCAGCGCGCTGAGTCCCTTCTCGCTCACCGCGAGTTCGAGCCGGCGGCCGGCCCCTTCGCGGGCGACGGTGAGCGCGGGAAGGAGACGGTCGACATCCACGGCCCCGTACGGCACGCCGCAGAAGAGGGAGTCGCGCCGGAGGTAGTCGATCTTGTCGAGGTCGAGCGAGCCCGAGATCAGCCCCTGCAGCGGGTGGCCGGACTTCCCCCGGATGAGGGCGCCGATGCGGGCCGGGGCATCCGGGCCGTGCCGCTCGAGGACGCGCCGGATGGGGTCCGCCGCCATGAAGCGCGCCGCGATCTCCTCGTGGTCTCCCGGGATCGCGCTCGGACCCAGTTCCTCCACCGCGTGCGAGAAGGCGTAGTGCCCGACGTCGTGGAGGAGCGCGCCCAGACGAACGACCGGCAGTTCGGCCATGTCCTCCGCATCCAGCGCCTCGAGGTGGCCGTCGCGCTCGAGCCGGGAGATGGCCCGCGACACGAGATGGTAGACGCCGAGGGCGTGCAGGAAGCGGTTGTGCACGCCGCCGGGATACACGAGGTGCGCGAAGCCGAGTTGCTTGACCCGCCGCAGGCGCTGGAACTGCGGCGCGTCGAGAATCTCGGCCGCGTCTCCGTCCACGCGGACGTTCCCCCACAGGGGATCACGGATCGTGCGTATTCTGGCCATGGGTGTCGCGGAACATGCTCCGCCCCGCCATCAACGGGCAATCAACGGAGGCCTGCGGATACGGCCAGTTCCGGCAAGCGGCGGTGTTGCGGCGCGGACGGGACGTTCGCGAGCTTGGCAGACCTTGGCTGTCGGGTTCCTCCGCCCCAGGCCTTCTCAAGGACCTCCGGGGCGGGAACAGGCTCAACGGGAGGCGGCGTGGAGATCAAACGCGACCGGATGGTCCACCTCGGGTACGCGAAGTACTGGCGCTCCGACCAGATCGTCGGGCTGCTCCCGATCGAGGAGGATCGGGGACCCGGCCGGCGGACGGAGGTCTTCGTCGCCAGCCGGCCCGAGCCCGTCACGGCGTCCCGGTCCGAGGCTTCCATCCTCCGGGACATGGCGTCGCTCCCGGACGAGGCCCGGGTCGCCGAGGCCGGCTCGATCGCCGAGGACCTCGTGGGCGCGCTGCGCGACCTGTCCCCGGTGCTCAAGCGGATGCTGAAGAACGAAGAGGGCTTCGACGTCGAGTACTGGGCCGGCAGACTCCGGCGGGTCATGGAGTCGGACGATGACGGGCAGGAGGACCTCTTCGGCTGACGGGCGGCGGGTGGCCGCCGCGGCGGCGGTCGCCTTGGCGGCGCTCTGCTTCGCCTCCGGGGCCGCAGCCCAGGAAATCCCCGCATCGCCGGCCGCGGTTCCGCGGGCCGGGGCTTCCGATGGCTGGAACTCCGAGGCGGCGCTTCTGCTCATCGAGCGCGCGATCGAAGCGCGGCAGCACGCCTGGGCCGACAGTTCGCTCGAGCGGTTTCGGGCCGACGTGCAGGGGCACGTGTACTACCTCGGCGACATCCTCGGGGAACGGCACGTCATTCGGGCCGACCAGATCGCGGTGGATGCGCGCTGGCAGCGCCCGGACCGCTCGATGCAGATCATCGTCGGGCGCCGGCACGAACTCCGGCTGCCCACGACCATCCACTATCACCTCGATCACCTCTTTCTCGTCCTCGACAACTTCGGGGACCGGATCCGGATCGGAGACGGCCACGAGATCCGGGACGTGCTTCACCCCGCCGGGGCGGGCGCGCGCGAGTTTTACGAATACCGGCTCGCGGACTCGCTCGAGATCCGGGTCCGCGACCGAACCGCGCGGGTCTTCGAACTCGAGGTCCGTCCGCGGGAAGAAACGGACGCGGGCGCCGTGGGGTCGCTCTTCGTCGAACGGGAGACGGGGGCCATCGCGCGGCTGCGGCTCACGTTCACCCCGGCCGCCTATCGCGATCCGCAGATCGTGCGGCTCGTCGTCGACCTGCGCTCGGCCCTGCAGGAGGGCCGCTACTGGCTGCCCGACGAGCAGGAAATCGAGATCCTGCGCTCGCTTCCCTGGCTCGACTTCCCGCTTGAGACGCTCGTCCGAACCCGTCTCCGCGTCCTCGACTACGACTTCGATGAGGGGGCGCTCTTCGGGCTCGGGCCGGGAGACCTCATCTACAGCCTTCGCGAGGAGGAGTTGGCCCGCTTCGACGCGTGGGAGGACCCGCTGTACGGGGGACCCCTCGAGGAAGGCAGCGCCGACGGCGATCTGGGCGCCGCCGTCGCGGACGCACGCGAACTCGTGCTGCGGCAAACCGTGCTCGGGGGCCGAGGTTGGCAGTTCGCGCTTCCGAACGCGTCGGGGGGAATCCGTGCGCGGCGTTCCGAGGGGCTGTTCGTCGGGGCGGGTGTCGCCTACCGGCCGGACGATCTCACGCGGGTCGCGTTCGTGGGCGGCCATGCGATCGGGGAGGCCCGGCCGCAGGCGAGCCTCGGGTTGCGGCGGGGCCTGGGGGTGGTCGACGTGGAGGTCGCCGGCTGGCTAGGGGCTCACCGTGACGCGGGGCCGACCGCGGCGGCGGGGGTGCTGCGTACGCTCGCCCTCCTCGCCGACGGAGAGGACTACGAGGACCCCTACCTGACGACCGGCGGACGGATCGGGATCGCCCGCCGCGAGGGTCCTGTCCGCTGGCGCGCCGGCGCCTCGTTCGAGCGTCACCGGAGCGCCGGACTGGTCGTCGGGACCGAGCTGTTCGGAGATCGGCCGCTTCGTCCCGTGCGCCCGGTCGACGAAGGGGACCTGGCGCGGCTCGATGCCGGACTGACGGTGGAACTCCGCAGCGGGCCCGGCGCGCGGTGGAGGCTGGAACTGGGGGGCGAAGCGGCGGCGAGCGGCGTCGGGGACTTCGGCTACACGCGCGGCACGCTCGCGCTGCGGGCCCGGGGGAGCCCGGGCGGCGCGTGGAACTGGGCGAGCGGGATCGAGTTCGGGGTCGCGGGCGGCACGCTGCCGCCCCAGCGGCTCTTCCTGCTCGGGGGGCGCGGTTCGCTGCCCGGCTACGAGTTTCGCGGCTGGGGCGGGGACCGCATGGCGCTGTGGCGCGCCGAGGTGTCGCGCGCCATCGCCTCTCCGTGGGTGCGGCTGCGCGCCATCGGAGCGGTGGGCCGGGCCGACAACGGCGGGGCCGCGGAGAACACCGCCCGCCGCTTCGGCGTGGCCGGAAGCGACGGACTGCGTGCCTCGGCCGGCCTCGGCCTGGGACTTTTCTACGACATCCTTCGGCTCGACGTGATGCGCGGAGGGAGCGGCGGGAACTGGGTCGTCCTCCTCTCCATCGACCCCCGGTTCCTCAGGATCCTGTAGCAACCCGCCGGGAACGCGGCGCGCAGTCTTGTTTCCCGGGGCGGTCGATGTAAGGATTCACCGTGGATCGTTGCGTCTCCCGCGGGAACGCGGGGAGCGCGACGCAAACGCGCAAGAAGGTCTCCCGCTTGAGGTTCGCCCATGAGTGACGCCGAGATCACGACCGAGACCCCAACCGGTCATTCCCGCAGGACGTTCATCAAGGGGGTCATCGCGACCGGCGCGGTGGTCTCCTCCTCCAGCCACCTCTTCCGGGCCCGGAGCCTGTCGGCGAGCGCGGCGGTGCGGGCGTCGATGCCCCGCATGATCTCGCTGAACGTGAACGGCGTGTCGCGCTCGGTCGATGTCATGCCGCAGGAGACGCTGGCCATGACGCTCCGCTACAAGCTGGGACTCACCGGCACGAAGCTCGGGTGCGACAGGGCGGAGTGCGGCGCCTGTACGGTGCTCATCGACGGGGTCTCGCACTACGCGTGCTCGCTGTTGACGAACGCGGTGCGCGACCGGTCGGTGACGTCGATCGAGGGGCTCGAGAGCGCGGACGGCACGCTGCACCCGGTGCAGGAGGCGGTGATCGACGAGGGCGGATTCCAGTGCGCCTTCTGCGCGCCCGGCTTCATCATGAGCATGGTCGCGCTCACCAACGAGAATCCGGAGCCCACGCGCGAGGAGGCCGCCGAGGCCCTCTCCGGCAACCTCTGCCGCTGCGGGGACTACGACAAAATCCTGAACTCCGCCATGCGTGCCGCCGAGTACGCGCGGCGCATGGTGTGAGGGGAGGACGATCATGGCGCTAATCGGACAGGACATTTCGCCGCCGGATCTGCGCGCGAAAGTCACGGGACGGGCGAAGTACGCGGAGGACTTCCGGGCCGAAGGCATGGTCTTCGCCAAGCTCCTCCTGAGCCCCATGCCGCACGCCCGCGTGCGCAGCGTGGACGCGAGCCGCGCGCTCGCCATGCCCGGCGTGCTCGGCATCCTGCGGGCGAGCGAGGTCAACCAGCCCGAGGCCCCGGGCGAGGCGGCACTCACGGATGAGCCGAAGTACGTGGGCGAGCCCATCCTCGCGCTGGCGGCGGTGGACGAGACGACGGCGGCGGACGCGATCGAGGCGATCGACATCGACCTCGAGCCGCTCCCGTTCGCGATCGACCCGCTCGACAGCCTGCGGCCCGGCGGCCCGGATGCCCGTCTCGAGGGCAACATCCGACGCTTCGGCGAGGACGGGCCGGAATGGGTCTCCCTGAAATGGCCGCAGACGGAGTTCGACGCGGCGGAGGCCGAGGGCCGGCTGCCCATGGGCGAGCCGGACACCAACTGGGATCACGGCGACCTCGAGGCCGGCTTCGCCGCCGCGGATTACGTGCTCGAGGACACCGTCGTGCACCAGTCGCTGACGCACCATCCGATGGAGCCCCGCAGCTCCATGGCGTACTGGGAGGACGGTCGCTGCTACCTCTACGGCTCGACGCAGAGCACGCAGCAGACGCACCGGGCGCTGGCGAATCAGCTCGATCTCGATCCCGAGGACATGGTGTTCGTCGGCCAGTACTGCGGCGGCGGCTTCGGGTCGAAGATTCGGGGCGCGACGATCTACCAGGTCACGGCGCTCCTCGCGAAGAAGATCCAGCGGCCGGTGATGATGCGGATCAACCGCTACGAGGAGAACTACATCGGGCGCGCCCGCCCCGGCTTCCAGACCTGGGCGAAGATGGGCTTCCGGAACGACGGGAAGATCACCGCGATCGACCTCTACATCGTCCAGGACCACGGACCCTATTCGCGCTCGGGCGACTACAACACGGCCGGCATGGTCACCGACCTCATGTACCAGCCCGACGCGATGCGTTTCCGGGGCATCACCGTCTACACGAACACGCCGCCACGCGCGGCGCAGCGGGCCCCGGGCGGCGCGCAGATCGTCGCCATGCTCGAGCCGCTGGTCGACAAGGCGGCGCGCGAACTGGGGATCGACCGGGTGGAGATCCGGAAGATCAACGCCCCCACGCACGACTCCGAGTTCGGGCCGCAGCGGGGCACGACGACGAGCGCCTTCGTGCGCGAGGCGATCGACGCGGGCGCGGCGCAGTTCGACTGGGCCGGGAAGCAGGCGCTGAGCGGACAGCGGAACGGGACGAAGGTGACGGGGGTCGGCGTGGGTCTGAGCCCGTACGTCGGCGGTTCGTCGGGGTTCGACGGGCTCCTCCTCATCCGCCCCGACGGAAAGCTGTACATCCACCAGGGGATCGGGAACCTGGGCACACACTCGATGGCGGACACGGCCCGCGCCGCGGCGGATGAACTCGGCCTCGAGTGGGACGACTGCGCGGTGATCTGGGGCGACAGCTCCCAGCATCATCCTCATAGCGCGGTGCAGGCGGGGAGCCAGACGATCCACGCGCACACGCGCGCCAACTACGCGGCCGCGCTCGACATGAAGCGGAAGCTGCAGGAGGTCGCGGCCGCCACGCTGGGCGGCTCGGCGAGCGCGTACCGGGTCGAGGGCGCGCGCGTGACCGGGCCGGGAGGCTCGATGAGCTTCGCGCAGGCCTCGGAGCGCGCCATCGCCATGGGCGGCGAATACTCCGGCCAGGAGTTGCCGGAGGACATCAACGACTACACCCGGGCCTCCGCCACGCAGCTCGCGGGCCAGGGGCTGATGGGCATCGCCCGGGACAACTTCTCGCACGAGGGCTCGACGTGGTCGTGGGTCGTCGGCTTCGCGGTCGTCGAACTCGACACCGAGACGGGCGACGTGAGGATCGTCGACTACACGGGCTCCGCCGACTGCGGCGTCGTCGTGCACCCACGCAGCCTCGCGGCCCAGATCCACGGCGGCAGCGTGCAGGGTTTCGGCCAGGCGCGCAGCCAGAAGTGGGTGTACGACCCGAAATGGGGCGTGCCCTTCGCCCACCGGCTCTACACTGCGAGACCGCCCGGCATCCTCGACGTGCCGCTCAGCATGGACTGGGCGGCGGCGGGCGAGCCGGACCCGCAGACGCCGATCGGCGCCAAGGGGATCGGAGAGCCCCCGGTCGGGGCCGGTTCCGCAGCGGTCACCTCCGCGATCGCGGACGCGCTCGGCGGGCGCTGCCTGTGCCGGATCCCGCTCACGACGGACGTGATCCTGGCCGAACTCGAGGGCCGGGCGCAGCCGCACGCACTCACCGAGATCCACAGCTAGGGGAGATAGAACGATGGCCGTGATTCGCGACATGATGCCCGCGTTCGAGCTCTTCCAGCCGACGAGCGTGGACGAGGCGCTGGACGTGCTCGAGCGCCACGACAACACCTGGGTCCTGGCCGGCGGCCTCGACTCGATGGACTGGTTCAAGGACCGCATCAAGCGGCCCGACGTCGTCGTCGAGCTGGGCTCCGTGAGCGAGCTGACCGGCATCCGCGCGAGCGGGGACGGGCTCGAGATCGGCGCCATGACCTCGCTGCGCGACGTGGTGGCGAGTGAAGACGTGCGGGCCCGCTTCGGACTCCTCGCGGACGCGGCCGCCGAGGTGGCGACGCCCCAGATCCGGAACCAGGGGACGCTGGGCGGCAACCTCATCCAGGACACCCGCTGCTGGTATTACCGCGGCGGGTGGCCGTGCTACCGCGCCGGCGGGAACATCTGCTACGCGGGGACGCCCCGCTCCATGAACCGCGAGCACGCCGTGACGGGCCAGAGCCGCTGCGTGGCGGTGAACGGGGCCGACACGGCCGGGGCGCTGGTCGCGCTCGGCGCGCAGATGATGGTGCGGAACGCCGGCGGCGAGCGCGTCTACGAGGCCGAAGACTTCTTCGTCGGCCCGGAGATCGACATCGAGCGCATGACCGTGCTGGAGCCGGGAGATCTCCTGACGCACGTGCGCATCCCCGGCGACTGGGCGGGCGCGCGCTTCTACTGGGAGAAGGTCCGCGACCGGAAGTCGTGGGACTGGGCGCTGGCCAGCGTGGCCGCCGCGGTCGTGGAGTCGAACGGCACGATCGAGCGCGCCCGGATCGCGATCAACGGCGTGGCCCCGACGCCCGTGCGGCTGACCGCCGTCGAGGACCTCGTGCGGGGGATGCCGGCGAACGACGACACCGGCATGGCGGCCGGCGAACTCGCCACGCGCGGCTTCAAGCCGCTGCGCCACAACGACTACAAGGTGCCGCTCGCGCGGAATCTCGTCCGGCGCGCGGTGCGGGGAGACATGGCCTAAATGGAGATCCTCAGAACGGCGCCGAATCCCTGGGGCCAGGAGGTACTCGTCGGCGTCGCCTGGGATCTGCTCTGGGCCGCCGCCATCGCCGGCTTCCTGTTCGTGGTCGGACACCACCTGTACGTCTGGATCATGGCGCCCAAGGCTCCGAAGACCGCGCCGGAGGCGGCGCCCGACGTGCCCGAGCGGGTGGAGCGCCACTCACAGGCGTCCCGGACCTTCCACTGGCTCATGGCGGCGACGATGCTCACGCTGCTGGTCACGGCGTTCTTCCCCGTGATCGGCGTCCAGTTCGCCTGGGTCACGATCCACTGGATCGCGGGGATCGTCCTCACCCTCCTCATCATCTGGCACATCATCCACGCGACGACGAAGCAGGACCTGTGGTCCGTGTGGACCGGGACGAAGGAGATCGGGCAGGCGTTCCGGGCGGTCGGAAAGTTCCTGCGCCGCCAGCCGGCCAAGGAGGAGCGGTCGGGCAAGTACCCCCTCGACCAGCGGGCCTACCACAACGCCGTCACGCTCGTCTCGGGCGGGGTCATCGTCACGGGACTCCTGATGATGGTGGGGGTCGACACCTGGTTCTGGGCGAGCAACCCGTACTTCCTCTCCGACTCCACGTGGGGGCTCGTGTTCGTCCTGCACGGGCTGTGCGGGGTCGTGCTCGTCACGATGGTCATCGCCCACGTCTACTTCGCCATCCGGCCCGAGAAGCGCTGGATGACCCGCTCCATGATCAAGGGCTGGATCACGCGCGAGGAATACCTCGAGCACTACGATCCCGACCTCTGGAAGCTGGGGACGGAGCCGGCCGGGGCCGAACTGGCCGGAGGGAGCGCGTCGTCCGCGGACCCCGACGGGGTCGTGCCCGCTTGAGCCGCGAAGAGCTGAAGGCTCACATCGAAGTCCTCGAAAAGGCGTACGAGTTCTTCCTCTCCTACGCCGCGCTCGGCGCCGAGCGGGAGGAAGCCTCGAAGGTCGGCGGCCAGTTGCGGGAGTACCTGAGCCGCGCCGATGCCGCGCTCCGGGCGCTGGCCGATGACCTCGGCGGCCTGGTGGCGGCGGAGGGGCTGGAACCGGCGGGCGCCTACGGCGAGATGATCGACGTCACGTCCGCGGACGCCGCGCGGGCCGGCGCGGCCGTACGGATCGTCCTCGCCCAGGAGACGATCAGCTCCCAACTGATCGACAACCTCAACGCCTCGTCCCACCTGCGGGCGCTCCTCACCGACCTCTTCCTCCTCGACGACGTCGTCTGACCCGCGCCCGGTCCCCGGGCAGGTAACCGTCGCAGCGGCCCGATCCCGGATGATGGCCCGCAGTCGTTGAACCTCCCGCAATGATGCACTATTTTGGCAGCAACTGATGTAACATTTTGCATGCACCGGCGGTCCGTGAGCGGGGCTCTGCGACGGACGGCCAGGAGGGATCCGCTGAAGACACTGACGGTGAGGAAGATTCCGCCGGAACTCGGGCGCGCGCTGAATGCCGAGAAACGCCGGCGCGGCCAATCGCTCAATCGGACCGTGATCGACCTGCTCAGGCAGAGCCTCGGGGTGGGGACGACGAGGTCCAACGGCCTTGCGCGGTTCGGCGGCGACTGGACCGAGGAGGAATACCGCGAGTTCACGGAAGCCACGAAGGTGTTCGAGGAGATCGACGAAGAGATGTGGCGGTGACGCGTTACTGCCTGGACACGTCGGCCTACAGTCGTTTTCGTCGCGGGCACCGCCGGTTGGCCGAGGTCCTGGACTCGGGCGCGTGGGTGGGCGTGCCGGCGATCGTGATTGGCGAATTGCGCTATGGCTTCCGGTTGGGCGCGCGCCGGGAGTACAACGAAGCGAAGCTGTCGGACTTCCTTGCCAGTCCGCCGGTCGAAGTGCTGAAGGTGGATGAGGATGTGGCGGCGTGCTACGCCGACATCGTGACGGAACTGCGCAAGGCCGGGACGCCGATCCCCGCAAACGACGCCTGGATCGCAGCGTGCGCCGCGCATACCGGATCGACCGTCCTCACGGCCGACGCGCACTTCGAACGCATCCGGCGGATCGGCGTACTCACCTTCGGGTGAGGCCCCGGGGGGGGGGGCTGCTACCCGTCGGTCCGCGTGAAGGTGAAGGTGCCGATGGGTTCGTCGGAGAAGGGGCTCTCGCCCCTCAGGCTGCGGATCGGTTCCTGCGGCTGGGTGTCGTCGTTGGCCGAGGTGTAGCTCGGGCCGCTGTCCGTCCCGGCGTCGTAGGGGTAGAGGACGACCTCGAGTTCCTCTACCCAGTTTCCCTCGTCGTCGCGCAGCGACAGGCCCGCCACGCCCACGAACCAGTCCGGGCTCGGGGCGATCATCGTGACGAGGGTGACGAGCGGGAAGTCCTCGCGCAGCGCGACCGCCTGAATCGTCGTGCTGGCGGGGCTGCGGATCCCGGAACCGTTGATGACCGCCAGCGCGCCCCCCGGGATTTCGGCCTGGATCTCCGTCGTCAGCCTGGAGGTGCCGCCCGTTTCGGCCATGCTCTCGATCCCCGGCGTGGCGGTGCCATCCCGAGCCCAGAAGGTCACCCCGGCGTTGTGCACGGCGCCGATGAGCGGCGAGAAGTGGGCGCCGCCCGGAAAGTTCGTCGGGTGCGTGGAGGCGCTCCACGTCGCCTCGAAGACCACGCGGTACGTCGCCGTGGCCGTCGCGGTCGGGGGCGGCGGCTCGGGCTCGGGCTCCGGCCTCGGCGCCGGCTCGGTCCCTGAATCACCGCACGCGGCCATCACGACGAGCGCAGCCGTGAGCGTCAGCGGGCCGAGCCGGGTATTCAAGGTTTCGGCGCTAGCCGGAACTGGCGTGCCAGGCGGCGAGGACCTCGGCTTCCAGCTCGGCGGGGAGGCCGGCCCGGGGCTCGGCTCGGCGGTCCTCGGGGAGCGAGTTCCACCACTCGACCGTGTCGCGGGCGGTGTCGGCGAGCGGGCGGAACGTGAGCCCGGCCTGCACGGCCGCCGCCACCGAGACCTGGTTCATCCCCACCGTCGGCCCCTCGGGCGGCGTCCAGTTCGTCATGTGGCCCCAGGGCGCCACCTCGTGCTCCTGCATGAACTCGGTCGACACCCAGGTGAAGGTGGCGTCGGAGTCGAGCGCTCCACGGATCTCCTCCAGCATGTCCCCGAACTGCTGTATTTCTCCCGTGGCGTTGTACGTGCCCCCGTTCCCGGGGCTCTCGACGAGGCGCACGATCCACTCGGAGAGGTCGCGCGCGTCGACGTTCTGCACCGGATCGGCGGGGGTGTTGGGGGCGAGCACCTCGCCGCCGCGGTCGACCCGAACGGGCCAGTACGTCCAGCGGTCCGTGTTGTCACCCGGCCCGATGATCAGCCCCGGGCGCACGTTGAACGCGTTCTCGCCGAAGGCGTCGCGCGCGTACTGCTCGCAGCGCGCCTTCCTGGGTCCGTATCCTCCGTCGTCCTCGGCCTCGTCCGGCGACAGCTGCCCGACGTGATAGTCCTCGTCGATCCCGACTGTGGCGAAGTCCGCGTAGGCGGAGATGGAGGAGACGAAGAGGTAGCGGTCGACCTGGTCGCGCAGGAGTTCGGCCGTCGATGCGACCCAACTCGGGTAGGAGGCGGAGTTGTCGATCACCGCGTCCCACTCCCGGCCCTCGAGCGCCGAAAGATCGCTCGTCCGGTCGCCGATCAGGTGCTCGACGCGCTCGAAGTAGTCGTGGTAGAACGGCGGCTCGGTCTGCCCGCGCGTGAAGATCGACACTTCGTGGCCCCGGTCGAGCGCGTACTTCACCTGGTGCGGACCGATGAAGCGCGTCCCGCCGAGGATGAGGATGCGGAGCGGGCCCCCCTCGCTCCCCGTGCTCCCCGCGCACGCGGCCGAGCCGAAGGCGCCGAGCACGCCGAGCGCGCCGCCCGCTCGGGCGGACGTCTTCACGAAATCTCGTCGGGTCTGGTTCCACGCCATCGTGATCTACTCCCTTTCTGTGCCTTCTCCCGTGCCTTCTCCGGTTTCTTCTCCCGTGCCTTCCTCGCCCGGCGCTCTCTCTTCGGCGCGGGGTCCGGACCAGCCGTACGCGTGCGCCACCGTGATCGCGATCTCCGCCGCGAGCTCGCCCCCCGAGTCGGAGTTCGTCATCACGAAGACGCCGTCGTCGCCGTCGATGTACGCCGAGAAGGTGCAGCGGAAGCCCTGGTTCGAGCCGCCGTGCCGGAAGCGTTCGCCGTCCTCGGAGATCGCCGGGCCCAGCCCCCAGTCGTCCGCGTCGGGCGTCAGCATCTCCCGGGCGAGCGCTTCTCCCAGCACGCGGGTCGACTCGCCCTTCCAGGCACGCTGCATCTCCCGCGCGTAAAGCGCGAGTTCGCTCGGCGTCGTCCACAGCCCGGCGGCCGCCTGTTCCGGATAGGTGTGCCACCCGCCGGCAACGCGGTCTCCGTCCGCCCGGTAGCCCGTCGCGATGTCGTCCTGGCGCGCGGGTGGAATGGGCTGCTCGTACGTCGAGCGTGACATGCCGATCGGGTCGAGCACTTCTTCGCGCATGACCGCGGCGAACGGCTTCCCGCGGATGTCCGCCACGAGTTGCTGCATCACGGTGTACCCGCCGCCGGAGTAGCGCCAGCTCTCCCCCGGCGCCTTGTAGACGCGCACGGGGTCCGTGTTGCCGTGACCGTCGAGGACGCCCGGCCCATCCGGCGCCTCCTCGACCGGGCCGTACCCGGGGAAGCCCCACACGGTGAGGCCGGCCCGGTGCGTGAGGAGCCCCCGCAGGGTGACGGGCGCCTGCGCCGTGAACTCGTTCCCGGGCACCTGCCAACTCGTGAGATAGGCGTTGACGTCGCCATCGAGGTCCACGCGCCCCGATTCGACGAGCCGCAGCGCGGCGAGCGCGGCCACGGGCTTGGAGATGGAGGCGGCCTGGAAGAGCGTGTTCGGGGTCACGGGCCGACCCGATTCGACGTCGGCGAGCCCGTAGCCCCGGGCCCAGGCAATCTCGCCGTCGACCAGGACGGCGACGCTCACGCCGGGCACGCCCAGTTCGGCCATGCGGTCGGCGAGCGAGGATCGTACGAAGGGCTCGCCGCGAATCGTGACGGACGGCATCAGAGACGACTCGACCAGCGCCTCGGGGGAGCCGTCCGCGACCCCCTCCGGCGGGGCACGGTCGGGCGTGGACGGCGGCGCGCACGCGAGCGCGGCCGAGGTGCCGGCGATGAGGGCGATCCGTGCTGCGTTCACGCTTCCTTCCCGAATTTGCAGTCGTACCAGCTGCGGCCGATCCCGAGATCGACGCGCAGGGGGACCGTCAGCTCGATGGCCCCCTCCATCTCCTCGCGCACGGTCTGGCCGATGGCTTCAACATCGGACTCCGGGGCCTCGATGAGCAACTCGTCGTGCACCTGCAGCAGCATGCGGGCCCCGCTTCCCGCGAGACGCTCGTGCAGCCGGATCATCGACACCTTGATGAGATCCGCCGCGGACCCCTGGATGGGGGAGTTCGTCGCGGTGCGCTCGCCGTAGCCGCGAATCCCGGGGTTCCTGGACCGGATCTCGGGGATGTACCGGCGGCGCCCGAACAGCGTCTCGACGTAGTTCCGGTCCCGCGCCAGCTCCTTCATCTCCTCGAGGTACGCGGCGACGCCCGCGAACCGCTCGAAGTACCCGGCGATGAACTCGCTCGCCTGCGTGCGCGAGATGCCGAGCTGCCGGGCGAGGGCGAACGGGCCCTGGCCGTAGATGGTCGCGAAGTTGATCGTCTTCGCCTGCTCGCGCATGGTCGGCGTGACGTCATCGGGCTCGACGCCGAAGATCCGGGCCGCGGTTTCCCGGTGGATGTCGCGCTCCGCCCGGAACGCGTCCACGAACGCCTCGTCCTCCGAGAGATGGGCCATGACGCGGAGTTCGATCTGGGAGTAGTCCGCCCCCGCGAACAGGTGGCCCGGGGCGGCGACGAACCCCTTCCGGATCTCGCGCCCCAGCGCCCGCCGGATGGGGATGTTCTGCAGGTTCGGGTCCGAGGAGGAGAGCCGGCCCGTCGCGGCGATCGTCTGGTTGAAGCGGGTGTGGATGCGCCCTCGGCCGTCGATGAGCCGCGGGAGCACGCTCACGTACGTCCCGTCCAGCTTGTCGAGCTCCCGGTGTTCGAGGATGAGGCGCGGGAGTTCGTGGCCCATGGCCGCGAGTTGCTCCAGTACGGACTCGTCCGTCGAGGGACCGGTCTTCGTCTTCTTGAGGACGGGCAGCGCGAGCTGGTCGAAGAGAAGCGCCCGCATCTGCGGGACGGAACGGAGGTTGACCTCGGTGCCCGCGATCTTGTGGATCTCCGAGCGCACGGCGTCGAGATCCCGGCGCAGTCGGGCGCGCAGGTCGGCGAAGAAGTCGAGGTCGATCGCGATGCCGGCCCGCTCCATGCTCGCGAGGACCGTGACGAGCGGCATCTCGACGTCGCGGAAGAGGCGGCCCATGCCCGTGCGCACGAGGTCGGCCTCGTCGACCTTCGCGAGGCGGTGCAGGAGGGCGGCGCGCGGCCCGGCCCACTCGGCGACGCGCTCGGGCTCGACCGAGGCCAGCGGGAGACGGTTCCGTCCGGTGCCGGTGATGGCGTCGCCCGTCTCGAGCGAGACGTTCAGGCGGTCGGGACCGAGCGTGGAAAGGGCGCGGTCGCGGCGAGCCGGATCCAGGCAGTAAGAGGAGATCTGCGTGTCGAACGCGCCGCCCCCGTCGAGGCCCCCATCGAGGCCCCCGTCGAGCCCCCCCAGCTCGACGCCGTGCCGGCGCAGCAGTTGGGCGGCGAACTTGAGATCGTGCCCGAGTTTCGGCGCATCCGACGCGAGCAGGTCGTGCAGGCCCCGCATGTCGGACGACGTCATCGCCGGCAGGCCGACCGGCTCGCCCGCATCGAAGGCAAGCGTCGGGTTCCCCGCCGCATCGTGCTGGACTTCGGGGGCCCGGTGCCCGAGGGGCAGGTAGAAGGCGCGGTCCTCGGAGGCGGCGAGCGCCAGGCCGACGAGGTCGGCGCCGAGGGGATCGTCGGAGCTGCCGGCCACGAAAAGTCCGATGCGCGGCGCCCGGGAGCATTCGGCCAGCACGGCGCCCAGCCGATCCGTGTCGGCCACGACCTCCACCTCGGGGGCAAAGCGCTCCGCCTCGGTTGCCGGAGCCTCCAGCTCTCTCAGCAGGTTGTGAAACTCGAGGTCGCGGAAGACGGAGGTGGCCTTCCCGGTGTCGAGCGGCCGTGACCGCAGGCTCTCGAGATCGAGGTTCACGGGCGCGTCGGTGCGGATCGTCACCAACTGCCTCGATCGCCGAGCGTCATCCGCATGCTTGAGGAGCGCGTTTCGGGCCCGGGCCGCCGTGATCTCCTCCGCTCGCGCCAGGATCGACTCCAGGTCGCCGAACTGCCGGATGAGGGCGGGCGCGGTCTTCTTCCCGACGCCGGGCACGCCGGGGACGTTGTCGGATGCGTCGCCGAGCAGCGCGAGGAAATCGGTCACGCGCTCGGGGGGCACGCCGAACCGCTCCTCGGCGTTGTCCGGCGTCACCCACACCTGTTCCACTCCGGCAGGTCCGCCGCGGCCCGGATTCAGCAACGCGGTGTGATCGTCCACGAGCTGATGGAAATCCTTGTCTCCAGAGACGATGACGGTGCGCAGACCCTGGCCCGCGGCTTGCTGCGCGAGGGTCCCGATGACGTCGTCCGCCTCCCACCCTTCGGCCTCGATGACGGGCACCCGGAAGGCGTCGAAGACCTCCCGGCACCTGGGGAGCGAGGCCCGGAGTTCGTCGGGCATCTTCTCTCGCGTGGCCTTGTACTCCGGGTAGATGTCCGTGCGGAAGCTGTCGCCGGCATCGAACGCGACGCCGAGATAGTCGGGTGCGTGATCGCCGATCAGCCGCATGAGGAAGCGGGCGATTCCGTAGGGGGCCGAAGTGTTCTCGCCACTCGAGGTGGTGAGCGGCCGGTTGATCATGGCGAAGAACGCGCGGTAGATGAGCGCGTAGCCATCGAGCAGGAAGAGCGACGGGCGAGCGGCCTGTCGGGGCTTCACCACGCCGGACGCCGCCACACGGGGGTCACGGGCTGTCGGGGTTGGTCAACATGGCATCCAGTATGGTCGGGGGGCCGCTCGCGGCAAAGCCCGGCGACCAAGAAAAGCGCCCCGCCGGGTGGGGCGGGGCGCGTGAGGCTCCGACCATGGCCTCCGGTCAGCGGTCAGGCAGTGCGCACGACGCGGGTCGCTTGCAGGCCCTTGTCGCCCTGCGTGAACTCGTAGTCCACGGCCATCCCTTCGACGAGCGTCTTGTACCCGTCCATGTCGATGGACGAATAGTGCACGAAGACGTCATCGCCGCCATCGGGCTGCTCGATGAAACCGTACCCCTTGGAGTCGTTGAACCACTTGACCGTACCTGATGGCATCCTGCCTCCTGCGGACCTCGGGTGATGGGCGTTTGCGGGCGCTCCGCACAGTTGTTTGTGCGTCGTTTTTCTGCGCCGCTGGACACGAGACGTTGCTATGCTATGCGGGCAATTCGGACCCGTCAACACGCCATCGGGAAAGACCGTCTCAGGGGTTCGAGACCCCCAGATCCGGGTACAGGAAACGGTAGATTTCGGCCAGTTCGGTGACGGCCCGCACGTACTCGCGCGTCTCCCGGTAGGGGATCCGCTCGACCAGTTTTTCGTCATCCGAGAACTCGGGAAAATCGCGCCAGCGCGTGTAGCGATGGGGACCGGCGTTGTAGGAGATCATCCCCGCGATATCGAAGCCGTCGAAGCGGCCGAGAACTTCCGACAGGTAGCGGGTCCCGAGCATCAGGTTGACCTGCGGGACCGTGAGCTGGTGCCGGCGATAGCCTGAGAGACCGGCGCGGGAGGAGACGTTGCGGGCCGTCTCCGGCAGAAGCTGCATGAGACCGATGGCGTTGGCGACGGAACGGATCTCGGGGTCGAACATCGACTCGCGACGCGAGAGACCGGCGACGAAGTGGGGCGGGAGTCCGTTCCGCCTGGCTGCGGCGACGAGGGCCTCGCGGAAGGGCAGCGGATAGATCGCTTCGAGGAGCGGCCGGGTCCAGCGGCCGCGAATCGCCTGCGCGCGCCACCCTTCGCGAATCCCCTCCCGCGTCCATTCCGCCTCGTTGAGGGCGTGGGCGAAGGCAAGGATCGCCCCGTACGTGGACGGCCCGCGCTCGCGGGCGCGTCGGTATTCCCGGCGCGCCCGCTCCGGCCACCCCACCTCTCGCAGCGTGTTCATGCGCCGGAGCGCGGTCGCGTGGATGGGATCGAGGTCGGGCAGCGGCTCTTCCTCCCGCAGCCCGATCGTGGCCACGCGATCCGTGCCGGTGCGGGGCTCGGCGAGGATGGCGTAGTAGTCGAGCGGGTTGTAGCGGAGGGCGCGGGCGTAGAAGGCGCTCGCGGCCCGGGCGTCGTCCAGCGCCTCGGCGACCTTGCCGCCCCAGTAGATCGCGCCCTGGACCCATTCGCCCTCCGGGTAGCGCTCGCGGTATTCGGCGAGGAGCGAGCGCGCCTCATCGTAGCGGCCTTCGTGGTACGCGAGGAGCGCGAGCCGTTCCAGCGACCGCGTCCCGTAGCTCGCTTCCGGGAACGCGCGGTAGGAGCGCTCGAAGCCCTCCGCGGCGACGTCGGGGCGGCCGGCGTCGTGTTCGAGGTCGGCGAGGAGGTAGGCGGCGCGGGCGGCGACATCCCCGGAGCCGCGGGCGGCCGTCTCGTGCGCCTGCTCGGCGTCCCCGTGGCGGCCGAGCGCACGATAGATGCTGGCGGCGAGCATCCACAGCGAGGCCCGGGGCGCGGTGACGGAAGCGGGGTCCCCCGTCCACGGGGCCAGCGCCTCCGCCGCCCGACCGGGAGCGCCCAGCGCCATGTACGCCGATGCGAGCGATTCGGCGATGCCGGGTCGTTCGGCCGGCGGCGCGAGTTCCAGCGCCTCCGCCAGATAGCCGGCGCCGCGGGAGTGACGCCCGGCGCGGGTGTCGGAGCGCCCGACATCGCGCAGCGTCCGCCAGGATCGCGTGAGCGCGAGGAGCGCCGGTCCCGTCTCCGCCGTCTGGAGGCCTCTCGCGATCGCATCCGCGAAGGCCGACGCGGCCGAGGCGGAGTCCCCGATCGCCAGGTAGTGCGGTCCGAGGTGCCGGGCGGCGAGGACGTTCCGGACCCCCCGGCCGGCGCGGCTCGCGAGCGCGGCCCCGCGTGCGGGATCCTCGAGTTCGAAGGCCAGGCGGGCTGCCGGGAGGAGCGCCGAATCCGCCGGGACGCGGCCCTCGCGTACGATCGAATCGGCGAGGGCGAAGGCGTCCCGGTCCTCGGCCTCCGCCAGGGCATAGAGGCGCGAGAGCCGCAACCACGGCGCGAGGTCCGGGTGTTCGCGTTCCGCGAGGGCGAGCTGGTCCCGCGCGTCGAACCACTGGTAGCGCCGGTAGGACACGCGGGCGAACTCCACCCGCGCGCGGAGCGGAGGCACTCCGTCGACCGCGCCCAGCCAGGCACGGTAGTGCGCCGCGGACCGGGTCAGGCTGTCGAGCCCCGCGTACGCGCGCGCCACGAGGAGGGTGGCCTGCGACCGCGCGGCCGGGGTCGAGCCCTCACGCTCCGAGAGGAGGCGCAGTACGGAGGCCCAGGCCCGCTGGTCCGCGAAGGCTCGCGCCGTCAGCAGCACGGCCTCGTCGCCCTCCACCTCGCCCGCGGCGAGCGCGGGAGCCAGCAGCGCCGATGCCGAGACGGGCATGCCGGCATCCAGAAGGCGCCGCGCCCGCTCCAGCATGTCGGAGTCTGCCGCCGCCGGGACCTCGCCGGCGCCGGACGGGCGTGACGCGTTCCCGGCCTGCGCACCGAGCGCGGACGCCAGGACGAGCGTCAGTAGCGATCCCAGCCAGGGACCGCGAACCCAGTGGATGCGCGCAAGGCGCCGGATTCGCCGCTGAACATGCACCGGAAGGCCTCCTTCCCACGTCGTCCCCACCCCATTCACCCCGGGTCCGGACCCGCGACCCGACACCGAACTTCGATGTTCCGGCGCCCTCGATGCAAGCGGAGCGCCCCGGCTCCCCCTGACAAAAACGGCCCGCCGGGATGGCGGGCCGCTTGTTCGGAACCCCTCGCGTGCGCCGGGACGCGCCCGGCGACCGGCTCTTCCTTCCTCTAGCCGGACGCGCGCTCGTGCAGCGCGTCGATGAGACGCTGGGCACTCTCTTCCATGTCGATGACGAGGCGGTCGATCTTCGTCACGAAATAGTTGTGGAAGATGTTGATCGGAATCGCGATCGTGAGCCCGGTGGCGGTCGTGATGAGCGCGACCTTGATCCCGCCGGCGACCAGCGTGGCTTCCACTTCGCCGGCGATCTCGATCGCCTGGAAGGCCATGATCATCCCGATCACGGTCCCGAGGAAGCCGAGGAGCGGAGCGACGTTCGACAGCGTCGCCAGCCACACGAGACCCTTCTCGAGCCCCGCGACTTCGATGGCGCCGGCATTCTCCACCGCCTGCGTCGCGCGGTCGGTCCCTTCGTTGTAGCGAGAGAGGCCCGCGCTGAGGACGTTCCCCGCCGGAGCGCCGGACTCGGTGCAGACTTCGAGCGCCTCATCGAGGTGGCCGGCGGCGATCTGTTCGTCGGCTTCCCGGAGCACGGTCTTGTTCTTGCCGCCCTTCAACTGCAGGTCGACGAGCTTCCAGAGGATGATGAGGATCCCAATGGCGAGCGCAGCCCCCAGCGGCCACATCATCCAACCCCCGGCCTCCCAGATCTCCGCCAGATTGAGCGTCTGACCCTCACCCAGCGTCAGTGTCTCCTGCAACCAGAGTGTGGACGCGATCAAGGTGGTCCTCCCGGTAAGCGGTAAGGTTCATCGATTGACTGGCTCGCCACGTCCGGCGCGGATGCGCCCGAGTACGAGCGGAACCAAGCTAGAAGCGGTCTGCGGGACCGTCAAGCGGCGGTAAGGGGCCGTTACCGGTTCCAGAGCCGGGCGCCGGAGCGGTGGATGCGCTCGTAGGGGGCGGCAAGGCGGACCAGAGCCCGGGAGGACGCGACCTGCGCGGGAGCGTTTGTCCCGGCGGTGGCGGGCGCGCCGAAGGCGCGGGCCACGCTGTCCGCGAGGCGCTCGACGATGAGGCGCGGGTCGGGCACAGGGTCGAGCAGCTCGTTCAGGCCGATGGCGGGCCGCTCTCCCGAGACCTCCGCCGCGGCGCCCTCGTCCAGGTCGCCGAGGCGCTGCCGGTCCTCCAGGAGGATGGACCCGTGCTGAAGCACGCTCCCGCGGCGGCGGCACTGGGCGCTGCCCACGAGCTTGCGGCCGCGCACGGTGAGTTCGCCCGGGGCGGGATCGCGAAAGCAACTCGCGGCGGAGATGCGGGCGGCCTTCGCGAGGCGGGCCTCCGCATCGTCGCCCTGAGTCGTATCGAGAGGGACGCCCACGGCGCGCAGCCCTTCGGCCAGGGCGCGGTGCACGGTTCGCAGGACGGCCCGGGGCCCACCCCACGCCCGTGCGGGACAGGCGAAGGCGTACGTGATCTCCGGTCCGTGGAAGACGGATCGGCCGCCGGTCGGCCGCCGAACGGCGTCGACGCCGGGGCGGAGTTCAGCGGGAGAACGCCCGAGCAACCGGTCCGGCGCCGTCTGGTGCCGCCCGAGCGACAGGCACCAAGGCTCCCAGCCATAGAAGCGGAGCAGCGTCGAACCGCCGGCGGCGAGCTCGAGCATCGCCTCGTCCACGGCCATGTTGCGGGCGCCGTCCGCCACGGCGTAGGGGAGCACGATGCACGGAGACCCCCCGGACCGGGCACGCGCACGCCGCGCGGTCACAACTCCAGAGCCTCTCCGGGCTCGAGGATCACGACCTCGGCGGTGTCTCCCACGGCGGCCGTGAAGCGGGCCGGATCGACGTCGATCAACTCCCATGTGCCGTAGTGGTTCGGAACCGCGATGCGGGGTTCGATCATCTCGATCGCGCGCGCGGCGTCCTCCGGACCCATCGTGAAGTTGTCGCCGATCGGCACCAGCGCCACATCCACGTCCCCCTTCAGAAGCTCCATGTCGCGCGTGAGCCCCGTATCTCCGGCATGGTAGACGCGCGTGCCGTCCACGGTGAGGAGGATGCCGGCCGCCGTCGTCGTATACGCCTCCGCACCCGGCGCGTCGATCTTCCCGCCGTGGAGGGCCACGGTGAGCTTGACGCGCCCGAAGGGGAACTCGTGGGCGCCGCCGATGTGCATGGGGTGGGCGTTGGCGTGGCCCTGCACCTCCCCGGCGTACGATACGATCTCATACGTGGCGATCAGCTTTGCATTCGTCGCCTTCAGGATGTCCCAGGCGTCCGCGATGTGGTCGCCGTGCCCGTGCGTGAGGAGGAGATAGTCGAGGCGGTCCGTGAAGTGCGCCGGTCCGACGTCCGCCACGGGGTTCCCGGTCAGAAACGGGTCGATGAGGATCCGCGTTCCGTCCGCCGTCTCGATCTCGTAGCAGCTCTGGCCGTGAAAGACGAGTCGCGCCATCCGCTTCCCTCCTGGTCCTGGTGTCGTGTCGCGGGCGCCTATACCGCCGCGGTGTCGGCGGTCTCGCTCTCGTAGCTCTCGATCGGCGGACACGCGCAGATGAGGTTTCGGTCCCCGTACGCGTTGTTCACGCGGCGCACGGGCGGCCAGAACTTCCACTCCCGGGTCGACGGCGCCGGCCAGGCCGCTTCCCGCCGCGTGTAGGCGTGGTCCCACCCATCGTCCGTGACCATCTCCGCGGTGTGCGGCGCATTCTTCAGCGGATTGTCCTTCGCATCCAGCGTCCCCTCCGCGATCCGCCGAATCTCCTCGCGGATCGAGGCCAGGGCGTGGACGAGCCGGTCCAGTTCCCGCTTCGACTCGCTCTCCGTGGGCTCGATCATGATCGTGCCCGCGACCGGGAAGGACATGGTGGGCGCGTGGAATCCGTAGTCCATGAGCCGCTTCGCGACATCCTCGTCCGTCACGCCCGTCCCCCGCCTGAGCGGACGCAGATCGAGGATGAACTCGTGCGCCACCCGCCCGTGCTCGCCCCGGTAGAGGACGTCGAAGTGCTCGCTGAGAAGGCTGGCCATGTAGTTCGCGTTGAGAACGGCCGCCTCGGTCGCGGCGCGCACGCCGTCGCGGCCGAGCATGGCGATGTAGGCCCACGAGATGAGCAGAATCGAAGCGCTCCCCCACGGCGCCGCGGAGACCGGCGGGATCGCGGCGTCGCCGCCCACGTCGACGAGCGGGTGTCCCGGCAGGTAGGGCGCCAATTCGTCCGTGACGCAGATCGGACCCATCCCCGGACCGCCCCCGCCGTGCGGGATGGCGAACGTCTTGTGGAGGTTGATGTGGATGACGTCGGCGCCGTAGTCGCCCGGCCGGCAGAGGCCGACCTGGGCGTTGAGGTTGGCGCCATCGAGGTACACGAGGCCGCCGTGCTCGTGCACGATGTCCGTAACCTCCCGGATGGCCGACTCGAACACGCCGTGCGTGGACGGATACGTGATCATCGTCGCCGCCAGCCGGTCGGCATGCTTCTCCGCCTTGGCGCGCAGATCTTCCACGTCGATGTTCCCGTTCTCGTCGCAGCGGACGACGACGACCTTCATCCCGGCCATGACCGCGCTCGCGGGGTTCGTCCCGTGCGCCGACGACGGGATGAGGCACACGTCCCGGGTCCCTTCGCCCCGGTCCTCGTGTCGGGCCGCGATCACGAGCAGGCCGGTGTATTCGCCCTGGGCCCCCGAGTTCGGCTGCAGCGAGCAGGCGGGGAGTCCGCTCATCTCGCAGAGCCACCGTTCGAGGTCGTCGAACAGGCGCCGATAACCCTCGGTCTGGTCCACGGGGGCGAACGGGTGCAGGGACCCGAACTCCGGCCACGTGACGGGGATCATCTCGGAGGTCGCGTTGAGCTTCATCGTGCAGGATCCGAGCGGGATCATGCTCGTGTTCAGCGACAGGTCCCGGGTTTCGAGCCGATGGATGTAGCGCAGCATCTCGGTCTCGGAACGGTACCGGTTGAAGACCGGGTGCTCGAGGTAGTCCGAGGTGCGCGCGAGTTCCGCGGGATAGACGGGCTCCGGAATGTCCGCGGCGACCTCCGCGGCGCCGAGTCGCGGCCCGCCCTCCTCCCCGAAGACCGCGAACAGATCCTCCATGTCCTCGCCCCGCACCGTCTCGTCGAGGGCGATCCCGACGGTCCCATCCTCGAAATCCCGCAGGTTGATGCCGCGTTCGCGCGCCCTGGCGAGAATGTCGGCGGAGGTGAAGCCCGAGGGGATGACCTGCAGGGTGTCGAAGAACTGCTCGTGAACGATCGTGTGCCCGAGCCGGTCGAGTCCGTGGGCGAGCGTCCACGCCAACTTGCGCACGCGGGTCGCGATGGCGCGGATGCCCTCCGGGCCGTGATACACCGCGTACATCCCGGCCATGATCGCCAGCAGCACCTGGGCGGTGCAGATGTTCGACGTCGCCTTCTCTCGCCGAATGTGCTGCTCGCGCGTCTGCAGGGCCATCCGGAGCGCGGGGTTCCCGTCCGCGTCGACCGAGACGCCAATGATCCGCCCCGGCAGCTTGCGCCTGAACGCGTCCGTGGCCGCGAGGTAGGCGGCGTGCGGTCCGCCGTAACCCATGGGCACGCCGAACCGCTGGGAGTTGCCGACGGCGATGTCCGCGCCGAACTCCCCCGGCGGGACGAGCAGCGCGAGGGCGAGGAGATCCGCCGCGACCACGACTCCGGCCCCGTGCTCGTGAAGGGCGTCGCAGAGACCCCGATAGTCGAGGACCGCGCCTTCCGTGGTCGGGTATTGAAGGAGCGCGCCGAAGGCGTCGTCGGGATCGTGGGCCGCGATGTCGCCGTGCTGGAAGAGCCGGACCTGGATGCCGAGCGGCCGGGCGCGGCCACGGACGACGGCGACGGTCTGGGGATGGCAGGCCTCGGACACGAGGAAGACGTTCCGCTCGTCGCTCCCCTTGCTGCCCCAGAGCATGAGCATCGCCTCCGCCGCGGCGGTCCCCTCGTCCAGGAGCGAGGCATTCGCGATCGGAAGCCCCGTGAGGTCGATGACCATCGTCTGGAAGTTGAGCAGGGCCTCGAGGCGCCCCTGCGAGATCTCCGCCTGATAGGGCGTATACTGTGTATACCACCCAGGGTTCTCCATGATGTTCCGGAGGATGACGCCGGGCGTCAGCGTCCCGTGATACCCCAGGCCGAGATAGGAACGGAAGGGGCGGTTGAGGCGCGCGAGCTCCGCCGCGCGATCGAGGAGCCTTCGCTCGGTGATCGCTTCCGGCAGGTCGAGGTCGCGACCCAGGCGGATCGGCTCGGGAACCGTCTCATCGACGAGGTCGCCGAGGCTCTTCGCGCCGACCGCCTCCAGCATCGGACCGATGTCCGAGGGCGCCAGTCCTATGTGGCGCCCGGCGAACTCGTCGAACGGCTCCATCTCCAGTTGCATGTTCAGGAGCGGGCCGTCAGATCTCGTCCGGGTCGGCGACGAGGGCGGCGTACTGTTCGGCGGTGAGGAGTTCGTTGAAATCCTCGGGCGATTCCAGCTCGAGCCGGATCATCCATCCTCCACCGTAGGGATCGCTGTTGACGACACCGGGGTCCGCCTCCAGCGCCTCGTTCACCGCCACGATCGCGCCCGCCGCGGGGCAGAAGAGTTCGGAGACGGTCTTCACGGCCTCGACGGTGCCGAAGGCCTCCATCTGGCCGAACTCTTCGCCGGGCGCGGGGAGTTCGACGTAGACCACATCGCCCAGTTCCCCCTGGGCGTAGTCCGTGATCCCGATCAAGACCTCGCCTTCGACGTCGGTTTCCCGCACGTATTCGTGCTCGGGCGTGTATCTGAGGTCTTCCGGAATGTCCGACATGCGTACCTTGCCTTGCTTCGGATCGAGCGTCTCTGGGGTGGCGGCGGTGGAGACTATATCCGAGCCGCGAGCCGGGCGTCAAGCAATTCCGCGCCGGCCTCCACGCTAGTCGCCCGAAGCGAGTCTTCGCCGGGCTTTGCGATCCTTTCTGATCCGCTTCCGCGCGTCCCTCGCGCTCTCGCCCGGGTGTCGCTCGACGACGTCGACGCCTCCCATGCAGACGAGGCCGCTGAGGCGGATGACGGGAGCGTCCGGGGCCGGCGGCGTGACGGGTTCGGGCATGGAGACGCCCCCCATGAGCGCGATGCCGCCCCACTCGACGCGGACCCCCGGGGGGACGACGATGTCGACGCCCCCCATGAGCGCAAGGAGCCGGATCGACACCGTCTCCGCCGCGAACGCCGCCTGCCGAAAATCGAGATCCGTCCCCCCCATCACGGTGACAGCGGTGAGCTGGCGGGGTGGAACCCAACTGCCCTTGCGCTCGGTCGCCCCCCAGATGGAGACGATGAGATCGTGCTCCTGGACGGGGCGCGCGGGATCCACCGGCACGGCGGCGGTCGTCGCGGGTTCCGGGACTGCCGGGCGGGTTTCGCTCCGGAGCGCGGGCAGATCGCGCTCGAGCGCGACGAGTTCCGCCCGGGTGCGCGCGGTGTACGCGATGTCCAGGCGGCGTTCCAATTCGGTCGTATTCATGGCGTCGCGCGCGAAATGCGCGCAGAGACGGTCCACCGTCGCCTGCCGCTCCTCCGGCGACAACGCCCCCTGTTGGCTTTCCGTCCGGCTGTCCGTCATCTCCTCCTCGCCGTCTGGCCGGCCTGATTCTCACGGAAGGTGGCGGAGCCGGCAAGCCGAAAAAACTTGCCGCGCGACCGACCGGACGGCATCATTGCGGGCAGTAGGTGCTTTCGTGCCCTATCCGTAAACCCTTTGGAAGGAGGTGATCTAGTGTCTGCAGGATGTAGAACCGGGTCTGACTCGGCACGGGCAAGCGATCGCCTCGAGGCAGCGTAACCGGTCCTGAACCGGTGGCGCTCGAGACATGCGCCGACCTGAAAGCTGCGGTGCCTCGCCGGCGTCGCGTCGAGTCAGGTTTCGGTTGAGACAAGAGCCGGCCGCGGGCTTCACGCTCGCGGCCGGCTTCCTTTTTGTCCCCCCTCCCCTCTGAAAATGTCGTTATTCAGCAAATACACCGGAGCCGGCAATGACTTCGTGATCGTGCGGGGCGAAGAACTGGGGCTCCGGGATGCGGGGGCCCTGGCCGCCGCGCTGTGCCCCCGCCAGACGGGCGTGGGCGTGGACGGGTTGATCACGGTCCGAAGCCTGAGCGAGGAAGTCGTACGCCTCCGGTTCTTCAACCGCGATGGCTCCGAGTTCTCCACCTGCGGGAACGGTTCGCGTTGCGCGGCGCGTTACGCGGTGGACCGGGGGCTCGTGCCCCCCGATCACATCCTCGTGACGGACGACGGTGAGATCCTGGCGCGGGTGCGGGAGGACCGCGTGGCGCTGGAATACGCGCTCGACGCCGGCGTGGAACGTGACCTGCGCGTGCCCCTCGGCGGCGGGGCGGCGGGGGAACGGGACGCCTGGCTGGTGCGGATGGGGACGGCACACCTCGTGGTTCCCGTCCCGTCGGTGGAGGTGGAGGACTTCGAAGATCTCTGCCGACCGCTGCGGTGGCGCGAGGATGTCGGTCCGGGAGGGGCGAATGTGCACCTTGTCGCCCGCGACGGAGGGACCGCGTCGATCCGCACCTTCGAACGGGGCGTGGAGGGGGAGACGCTCGCCTGCGGCAGCGGCTGCATGGCGGTCGCGTTCGCTCTCCGGGCCGCGGGGGAGGCGGGGGACCGGGTCGAGTTCCTCGCCCGGTCCGGGGCCGCGCTGACGGTGGAATTCCTCGAGGCGGAGCGGATCCGCCTCACCGGACCCGCGGTGTTCATCTTCGATGGCGTCTTCCCGGAAGCCTCGCGCTGACGCGGCCGCGGCGGCGGCGGCGGCGCCGCTGCTGGACTGGTTCGACGCGCGGCGGCGGGACGACATCGCGTGGCGCGGAGAGCGTGACCCCTACGCGATCCTGGTGGCGGAGGTGATGGCGCAGCAGACGCGCGCGGAGACCGCCGGCCCGTACCATCGGAGGTTCATGGATCGCTTCCCCGACGTGCGGACGCTCGCGGAAGCGGAGGAGGACGAGGTTCTCGGCCTCTGGGAGGGATTGGGGTACTACGCGCGGGCCCGCAACCTGCGTCGGGCGGCGCGGCGCGTGGTGTCGGAGTACGGCGGACGGATCCCTCGGGCGGTGTCGGAGCTGCGGACGCTCCCGGGGGTGGGCCCCTATACGGCGGGGGCCGTCGCCAGTATCGCGTTCGGGCTGCCGGAACCCGCGGTCGATGGGAACGCACGCCGCGTCCTGTCGCGCCTGGGCGATCTCGAGACGGGCTCGCCCTCCGAGTTGGATCGGGCCGCACGAACGCTCCTCGGCGCGGCCTCGCGGCGGCCGGGGGACGTGAACCAGGCGCTGATGGACCTCGGAAGCGCCGTCTGTACGCCGCGCCGCCCGAGTTGCGAAGCGTGCCCGCTGTCGAACCGATGCCTGGCGCTGCGGCGGGGCACGGTCGGGCAGCGTCCCCGGAGGAAGACGCGCGCCAGGTCCCCCGAGCGGGTCGAGGCGGCGGCCGTGGTCCGCCGGGGCGGACGGGTGCTTGTGGTGCGCCGGCCGTCGGACGGGCTCCTGGGCGGCCTGTGGGACTTCCCGTCCGTCGCGCTATCCTCGCCGACCCTGCCCGCGGCCGCCGTGGCCGCGCTCACGACAGCGCTCCGGGAACGGTTCGGTATCGACTGTCGCGTGGGCGGGGAAATCCGCGTGCTGCGGCATACGTTCAGCCATTTCCGTCTGCGGCTCGCGGTGCACGGGGCCCGGTGGCGGTCCGGCCACGTTGCGGGGGAGCAGCCGCACCGGTGGGTGGGCCCCGGGGAATTCGGCGATCTCGCGTTTCCCGCCTATCTCCGACGGCTGATCGACGAGGTTGTCTCCCCGAGAAAGGCGAGGTAGGCGCGGATCGTCAGGTGCGCCGCCGCGTGGTGTGAGGCGGGAAGATCCCCGTAGACCGCGGCCCGGATCCGTTCCGGGGTTCGGGCGCCGGCCTCCAGCGCCCGCCGAACGGACGCCACGCGGCGCAGCCGGTGCGCGCGGCATTCTTCGAGGCGTGCGAGCGCATCCTCGACGGGTGGGCCGTGTCCCGGGAGCAGGCGCGCGGGACGGAGGGCCGCGAGGCGCGCGAGACTCGCGAGGTAGGCCTCCACGGACCCATCCGGGTGGGCGATCATGGTGCTGCCTTCGCCGAGTACGAGATCCCCCGTGAAGAGGGCGCGCGAGGGCTCGAGCAGGTAACAGAGGTGGTCCGCGGCATGACCGGGCGTCGGGATCACCCGCAGGCGGAGGCCCTCTCCGGGCTCCAGGACCTCGTCGTCCGCCAGCGCGCGGCCCGCCGCCCCCACGAGGTCGAGGGTGGCGGAGGAGGCGCGGAGCTCTCCCCAGCGGGCGGAGGCACCCGCCGCGGACGCCGCGTGGTCCGCGTGCGCGTGCGTCAGGCAGACCGCCGCCACGGGTCTTCCCGCGATCACGTCATCGATGCGGTCGAGGTGCGCTTCGTCCGGCGGCCCGGGGTCCAGCACGATCAGCGGCCCCGTCCCGATCACATACGTCTGCGTCCCGGTCAGCGTGAGCGGGCCCGGGTTGTCGGCCCGAACCGCCGCGATCTCCGGTCCGTGGAGGGCCACGCGCGACGATCGCACACGTGGGCGGCGTCCCCGCGACGTCACCGGGCCTCGTCGTATCCGGGGTCTCCGGGAGCGAGCGGCGTCGGCCCGTCCTCGCCGCCGCCGAGCCTGACCAGAGCCGGTTCCACTCGCACGTCGCTGAGCGCCATCATGGCGTCCTCGACCGACCGGAAGCCGGCGAGGCGCTCGATCGTCCTTGCCGTCGGGAACATCATCGGTAGCCGGCCGGCTGAGAAGCGCCGCAGGGCCGCGTCCGGTGTCGTCCAGAGGGCTGCCTCGTGTTCCGGCGTGAGGCTCACGCGACCCGGCCGTTCCTCCAGCGAGAGGAGGAAGAAACGGGTGTCGAACCGGAGCGCCGCACCGCGCGGTGTGATCCAGCGTGCGAAGTACACGATGCGCGTGGAAGAAAAGTCGAGTTCGAGACGTTCCGCCACGCGCGAGAAACGGATCCCGTCCGCCAGCAAAGATCGGCGCGCCCCGGCCAACTCGTCCGGTCCGCCGCCGCGCACCGGCGCCGGCATGATTCCCGTCTCCTCGAACAGTTCCCGCAGCGCGGCCACGCACGCCGCGGCTTCGCCGGCGGCCGGGATTCGGTTCTCCCACGTCGCGCGGGCGTCATCCGCGTCGATCGCGCCGCCGGGAAAGGCCCATGCCCCCGCTCCGAACCTGGCGTCGGCGGGGCGGTGAAGCAGGAGGAGCTCCAGCCCGGAGCCCCCCTGGGTCGCGACGACGACGGTGGCGGCAGGCCGCGGAATTGCGCCGCTCAAACTCCGCTTGCCACACGGGCGATGACGAGCAGCACCCCCAGCAGCAGCAGGGCAACCGGCAGGGCGGCGGCCAGCAGCCATGCGGCGAAGGCCCTGCCGGTCGTGGTCCGGTGTGCTTCCCGCAGACCGATCACGGTCAGCACGACTCCCCAGATGCCCGCCACCAGGCCGCCGATGAAGGGGACGACGGCGAACACGCCGGGGCCGCACGCATAGCAGATGGTGCGAACGGTCGCCGTGAGGCTTCGGCGCCCGGGGACCAGTACCAGCACGAACACATGGAGGACCGCACTCGCGATGATGAGGTACAGCACCGCCCAGAACGGCGCGAGGAAGAAATCGGCGAGTCTGCCGATGGAGCCGGCGGAGTCCGCACCATCCGGCAGGGCGACGTTCATGATCTCGGCGAGGGTCCCCACCAGTCCCGGTTGCGTCGTCGGCAGCAACGCACCCCAGGTCAGCGAGAGCGCGGCTGCGAGGACGCTGACCAGGAGGTAGTAGAGGACCGGGCGCACCGCCGCCCGGTCGAAGGGCCCGCCGGCAAAGAAGGCAGCGGGCTCGAATACGCTCCGGCGCCACGTCTCGATGAAGTTCAGCGGGAAGGATACGGCCGGATCCTCCCATGCGGGCAGGTTTACGTCCCCGGCGCCCTCCTCTGCACCCGCGCGCGCTTCCCCGGGTGTCGCCGCAGCCGCTCCACAGAAGGGACAGCGGCCGAACGCGGCGCTCTCGTGCCCGCACGTCGCGCACGTCATCATCCTTGTCGCGACGCGCCTCAGTCGAGGATGCGCAGCGGCATCACGAGGCAGAGGTAGTCGGGTTCCCCGCTCGCCGGGGAGAACGTCGCGGCCCGTTCCGGCGCCTTGAACGTCATTCGGACATCCTCCTCCGGCATGTGACGCAACACCTCGAGGAGGTACGTCGCATTGAAACCGATCTGGATGTCCTCACCCTCGTAGTCCAGCGACAGCGCGTCCTCCGCCTCCCCGAGATCCGGCGTCTGGACCTTGAACCCGAGGTCGCCGGCCTTGAAGGAGAGGCGCACTCGCCGCGTCGAATCGTCCGCCATCACCGCGACGCGCCGCACCGCCGTCTCGAGCGCCGCCCGGTTCACGGTCGCCACCTTGTCGTTGTCCTTCGGGATCACCTGCTCGTAGTTCGGATACGGCCCCTCGATGAGCGAAGTGAAGACCTCCCGGTCCTCGGAGCGGAACGCCAGGTGGTTCTCCGAGCGCGCGATCTGAAGCACGGTGTCGGCCGAATACAGCTTCTGCACCTGGTTCAGCGCCTTGGGCGGAATGATGAGATCCACCTCCGCCGGCGAGCCGCCGACCTCGAGCTCGCGTGACACCTTCGCCAGCCGGTGGCCGTTCGTTGCGACCATGACGGTCCCGGCTGCGCGCAACTGCCACAGAATCCCGTTCAGAATCGGTCGGCTGTCCTCCGTGGAAACGGCGAAACTCGTCCGCTCGATCAGGGTCTGCAGGTCGCCCGCAGACATTTCCCAGCCCCCGTCGAAGTCGACCTCCGGGAAATCCGGGAACTCGTCCGGGGCCTGTCCGTAAAGGCGGAACTTGCTCCGGCCGCACTCGATGTCCACTCCGGTTGCCGCCGCGTCGCGGTCTCCCGCCGCAGCCGCGAACTTCACGGGCGCGTCGTCGAGTACGCGCGAGATCTCCAGGAGCTGTCTCGCCGGCAGCGCGACCACTCCCGCTTCGGAGATCTCGGCCGGCACGGACAACGAGACGAAGATCGACATGTCCGTGCCGCTCAGCCGCACGGCATCGTCCTCCGCGTGGATCAGGATATTCGAGAGCACCGGGAGCGCGGCTCGGGTGGGGACGGCGGCAGCGGTGGCCGCCAGCCCCTTCTGGAGCGCCTCTCGGGTAATCGAGAATCTCATTTCAACTCCGGCGGTATCGGTTCGGGTTTTCCACCGTGGGTTCTACGGTTGCGTATGATACAGGTATCAACGGAGTAGTAGTAGAGCCTGTCGAAGTGTCGAAAATCAGCGGTTCCCCACGGTTCCCGCGGCCTGGGACGCTACGGCCGCTGTCGACACGCGGACACGGTTGTCGAAGCTTCGGCGAAACCTCGACGCCGCGACGGAGACGGTGTGCCCTCCGGTGTGCGTGAGGCACAGGTCTTCGTCCGTTTTTGCACACGGTAATGCACGAGCGGGACATCAGGTTCGAAACAGCTCGTGCTGCAGCTGGCCGACGCGGCCGCGAAGAGCGGGATCCGACGCCATGTCCGCCTCTACCTTGTTGACGGAGTGGATGACGGTCGAGTGATTCCTGCCGCCGAAGAGGTGGCCGATGTCCGAATAGGGCAGATCGAGATGTGTCTTGATGAGGTACATCGCGACCTGCCGGGGCACCGTCACGGTCCGGTTCCGCCTCTTCGACACGAGTGCCTCTACGGAGACGCCCCAGGAGGCGGCGATGCGGGCACGGACTTCTTCCGGAGACACTTCGATCACCGGCTCGTCGGCTTCGTTGCCCTCGGGCCCCAGCGCGTCGCGCGCCATGTCGAGCGAGATTTCGCGCCGGGTGAGCGAGCTGAAGGCGAGGAGCTTGATGAGGGCCCCCTCGAGTTGCCGGACGGAGGTACGCCGACTCCGGGCCACGTACTCGATGACGTCGTCGTCGATCTCGATCCCGTCCTCATCGGCCTTCTTGCGCAGGATCGCGGAACGCGTCTCGAGGTCGGGGGGCTGAATGTCGGTGACGAGACCCCACTCGAAGCGGGAAACGAGACGTTCCTGGAGCCCGGGGATGTCCTGCGGGGGACGGTCGCTCGTGATGACGATCTGTTTCTTGGCGTCGTAGAGCGCGTTGAACGTGTGGAAGAACTCCTCCTGCGTCCCTTCCTTGTTGGCGATGAAATGGACGTCATCGATGAGCAGCACGTCGATACGGCGATAGCGCTCGCGGAAGAGGGCGGTCTGCCCGGTCCGGATCGCATCGATCATCTCGTTGGTGAACTGCTCCGAGGGGACGTAGGCGACCTGGCAGTCCGGCAGCCGGTCGAGAATCGTGTTTCCGATGGCGTGCATCAGGTGCGTCTTGCCGAGGCCGGTGCCGCCCCAGATGAAGAGCGGGTTGTAGGTGGTCGCGGGCGCAGCGGCCACGCGGTCCGATGCCGCGGCGGCGAGTTCGTTGCTGCCGCCGATGACGAAGCGCGCGAAGGTGTAGCGTTCGTTCAGCGCCGCGGCCGCCGGAAGGCCTCCGCGATTCGGCGTCTGCGAGGTCAGCGCGTGACCCGGGTCGCCGGGGTAGGGTTCGGTGATTTCGGGGAAGTCGAGACGCTCTTCGGCTCCCTGGTGCTCGAAGCGGAGCCGAAGCCTGGCGCCGAGTTCCCGCTCGGAGATGTCCCTCAGGAGCGTCCCGTACTTATCCTCGACCCATTCGACCGCGAACCTCGTGGGGGCGGAGACGACGAGCGTGTCGTCGGAAAGGGAGATAGCCTCGGTCGATCCGAGCCAGGTGCGATAGGTCTGCTCCGGGAGCACGAGCTTCGCCGATGCGCGAATCTTGATCCAGGCCTCGTGTGCAGTCAGCTCCATCCGTGACGCGCTGGCATGAGAAAAAGACGGTGGGATAGGGGTCCTGATCTTAGACGAATCCGCCGGCGAGTGTCAACGAACGGAAGCGCTTCCCGACACCGCGCGCGTCTCGGCGGCAGGAGGCGGCGCCGGGCTCGATGACGAGCGGCCGAATTGACACTATCTCGCATCAGGTCTAGACTTCCGGGCTGGCCTCGAAAAGCCTGTGAGATGACCGGAAAGCCTCGGGTGATGTGAGATGGGAAAGCCCACATACAGCAAGCCAACCAACAGGAAGCGCGTTCGCGACCATGGATTCCGGGCGCGCATGAAGACGAAGGCGGGCCGACGCACGCTGTCGCGCCGCAGAAGGAAGGGTCGACGTCGGCTCACCGTCAGTGACGCGTTCCGTCGCAAGCGACGAAGCCGCTAGCGGGCGTCCGCCGGAGGGCTTTCGACGGCCTCGCGCGGCTCGGCTGCGCACGGCACGCGAGATTCGCCGAACCATCCGCGCGGGCCGTTGCCGCCGGGGCCGCATCGTGGACGTGTTCTTCGCCGCGTCGCCCTCGGGCCGCTCCAGAGTCGGAGTCGTGACGCCTCGCCATGGGCGCAGTGCGGTCGCGCGAAACCTCGTGCGCCGCCGGCTGACCGAGATCGCCCGCGTCCACGTTTTACCTGCCCTTGAAGCCCGCCGGCTCGAACTCGACCTGGTCGTGAGAGCGAAACCGGCCGCCTACGACGCCTCGTACCAGAGGCTTCGAGTGACATTGATGGACTCGCTGGAGACCGTATGCGCAGAATGATCATCGGGGCGATTCGCGGCTACCAGCTGGTCGTGTCTCCCTGGTTGCCGCCCGCCTGCAGGTACGAACCGAGTTGCTCGGAATACGCCCTGACCGCGGTGCGGCGATTCGGCGCCGCCCGGGGGGCCTGGCTGTGCGTGCGGCGCCTTCTTCGCTGTCATCCCCTCGGGTCGTGCGGCTACGACCCGGTTCCCTCCCGGGAGCGCTGAATGGAACGCCGTCTGCTGCTGGCCATCGGGCTGATGGTCGGCGTGATGATCCTCTCGAACGTGCTCTTCCCGCCGACCGAAAGGCCGCTGGAGCCCGTGTCGTCCGACAGCGTCGAGACGCCGGAAACGACCGACGCGGCCGACGAATTGAGCCGTCTTTCCGCCGAGGAGAGGGCGGCTCGGGAGGTGGCGGAGGTCCTGGCGGAAGTGGAGGAGACACCCGCGGTCGGGGACGAGACGGACGCAGCCGCCTCTCCGGCCCCGGAGGGCTCGATCGTCACGGTCCGATCGGACCTGTACGAGTACCGGTTCGACACGAGGGGGGCGCGACTCGTGGGCGCGACGATGCTCGCGCACCGGAACTACGCCGAAGGCGGACATGGCGGCCCGAACGTCGAACTGGTGCGGCCCGACGATTCGATCCTTGCGTACGCGCTGACGCTGCGTGGCGACACGGTCTCGCTCGGCTCGATTGCATTCACCGCGTCCACGTCCACGCTCGATGTGCGGGATGGGCCGGCGGAACTGCGTTTCGAGGCCGCGATCGGCGAGGTCACCTTCGACGTCTCGTATCGCTTCCGCCCGGACGACTACCGGATCGACGTGAGCGGCGGGCTGCGCGGGCTGGGGGACGTGGGGCACGTCGTCCTCGTGGGGCTCGGACGCGGGATCGAGCGAAACGAGGCCGTGCCCCGGGAGGACAGGGCTGCGATGTCGCTCGTCACGCGGAGCCGCTCCGGGCAGATCGCGGCCGAGCGACTGGACCGGGTGGATACCGGCGAGATGCGGCCGGCCACCGGCGCGCCTTTCAGTTGGGCCGCATCGAAATCGAAGTACTGGCTGGCCGCCGTCGTCGTGCCGCCGGAGGGCCCGGGCATCGGGGGCGTGATGCTGCGCGGCGTGCCGGAGGAGGACGCGGCGGAGATGCAGGCGTCGCTGCCGGTGCCCGCCGGAAGCGCCGGCTTCGAATACGCGGCGTACATCGGGCCGCAGGACTTCGCGCGGCTGCAGGCCATGGGACAGGAACTTCACAACGTGAACCCCGTCGGCTGGCGCTGGCTCCGGTGGTTCATCCGGCCGTTCGGGAACCTGATCGTCGCGATCCTGATCTGGATGCACGAGTCGTTCTCGCTGGCATACGGCTGGGTCCTGGTCCTGTTCGGCGTGGCGTCGCGGATCATCCTGTCGCCGCTGTTCCACATCTCGGGGCGCGCGCAGATGAAGCAGATGGCACTGCAGCCGGAGATCAAGAAGCTTCAGGAGCGGTACAAGGGCGACGCGCAGCGCCTGCAGCAGGAACAGGTGAAGCTCTTTCGGGAACACGGGGTCAACCCCCTGGGCGGCTGTCTGCCCATGTTCCTGCCTCTCCCGATCCTGATCACCCTGTTCTTCGTGTTCCAGAACACGATCGAGTTCCGCGGCGTGCCCTTCCTGTGGCTGCCGGATCTCTCGCTGAGGGATCCGCTCTTCATCGTGCCCGCCCTGATGGGCGGATCGATGCTGCTGCTGAACTGGATCACGCAGCGCGGCATGCAGACGAACGCGCAGATGAAGATGATCTCCTACGCGCTGCCGGTCGTCTTCACCTTCTTCTTTGCCAACTTCGCGGCGGGTTTGAACCTGTACTACACGGCCTCCAACATCATGTCGCTGCCGCAGCAGATGTACCTCTCACGGGAACGCAGGAAGGCACAGCCACCGCCCTCCCGGAAGAAGGAATAGCGGTCCGCGGGCACGCCACGCGGCGTGCCGTCACCGCACGTGGGAGACGGAAAACCCGACCAGGCGCTCGGACTGCCGGAAGAACTGCTCCGCGCGCGACGGACCGAAGCCGAGGAGCAATCCGACTCGCGTCCCCTGAGCCAGCCCGACCCCGAGTTCCGCCGCGATGGCGGGTTCCCATCCCAGTTCCGCCCAGCCGAAGTAGTCGACGGATGCGTTGAAACGCGCCCGGGCACCCGGCGCGGACTCCCAGGCGGCGCCCGCGCGCAGCGAAAGGGGCTCGAAGTCGGGCGTGGCGCGCAGCAGCACTCCGGGACCTCCGTAGACGGTGAGGCCCGATACCGGAGATCCCTGGAGCATGACTTCCAGCCCCTCGCGGCTCGTGCTGATGGGACGGGTCCCGGTCTCCAGGAGGAACTCGTCGCCGAGATGCGAACTCAGATGATAGAGTTCGGCGCGAGCCGCGACCTCCCCGAACCGCGCGCGAAGCAGAGCGCCCACTCGGTAATGCACTTCGATGAGGGCCTGATCGGGCCCTCCGAGATCGAAGCGGGAAAACGCCCCTCCGTGAATCGCTCCGGCGTATTCAACCTGCCCGCCCGGATCGCGCCGGATCCAGAACCCGAGGCGGTCGCCGATGTCGGCGAGGGCAATGCCGTCGCGGAGGGAGTCGCGCGCCGCGCTCAACAGCGCGAGACGATGTACGGGCTCGAGAGGGGAACCCGCGGGTGTGCGGAAGGGATGACCGTTCCGGTCCCGGATTCCGTTTCCGGCAATGCCGCTTGCCTGCGCGACGAGAGGGCGTACCGCCGTGACGGACACCGCCACGAGGAGGAAGCAGAGCACGAGGCCGCGCCGGTGTACCGTCCGGAGACGCGCGGCCCGGACGCCGTCCACGCTGCGCGGGACCTTCAAGCGGCGCGCTGACACCTCGGGCAGAGCACGGTCTTCCGGCCGGTCACACGGAGCGAGGTCAACGCATGCCGGCACCGCGGGCAGGCGCCGCCCGAAGAGCGTGAGTTGATCAGCCACCCCGGATCGGAATGGGCGGCGCTCCAGTGAAGCGTGGCCCGCCTCAGAACCCGCCTCAGGTAGCGGTGAAGCCGATCGAGCTGCTCCGGCTCCAGTTGACCGACCCGCAGGTCGGGACGTACGCCCGCCTGGAAGCAGATTTCGTCCGCATAGTCGTTGCCGATCCCCGCAATCGCCTTCTGGTTCAGGAGAAAGCCCTTGATGCTGGAGCGGGCATTCCCCTCCGCAAGCGCCTCGAAACGCTCCAGCGTCAGGTCATCGCTGAGCGGGTCCACCCCGAGGCTCTGGAGCGACCCCTTCTCGTTGAACTCGCTCCCCGCCACGGCCTGGACCGTCCCCTCGGAGCCCGACGAGGAAAACCGTAGCTCCCTGCCGGCCGCAAACTGAAACCGTATACGCGTGCGGTCGGTCGGAGGCGCGGTCTGCGATTCGAGGCGCAAGAGACCGTCATCGCCCATGTCGAACATGAGGCTGTAATCGGAACGAAAGCGGAGAACGACGTAGCGACCGTGGCGTTCAACGGAATCCACGGCATGGTTCTCAAGGTGGTTCTCTACGATATCGCGCTCAAGTGACGCGACATCCGGATCGTCGATCCGGATTATGGAGATCGTTTTGCCGGTTGTGTAACCGGCAATGCGCTCGATCATCCGCTCAACATCGGGAAGCTCTATCATTGCATCACGGCTCCGGTGGGCAAGACTGGGTGCTCGTAGACGTACCCCCATACGAAGAAAAGGTGCCCCGTGCTTCAGGGGCGGTGGCGAAAGCGAACCCGAAGGAGTATCGCCACCGGGTCTCAACGCCGCGTCAAGGGAGCGCGGAGACACCGGTCCGCCCGAGCGGCGGCGAATGACCATAACACTATGACGTATAATGATTTACGGACTATTCGCCTGTGTGCTCCCGATCGTGGGCGGGGTGTCGAAACCAGGCGGCGATTCTGTCCTGAATGGAGGCGGCCGCCCGAGCCGGATCGGGAGCGTTTCGTATGGGTCGTCCCATGACGATGTAGTCGGCTCCGGCCTCGAACGCGGACTCCACATCGACGGTCCGCTTCTGGTCGTCCGTACCGGCCTCCATCGCCGCCCGGATGCCGGGCACGACGATACGAAACCCGCGCGACACCGCGGAGCGAACGCGCGCGGCCTCGCGGCCCGAACTGATGACGCCGGCGCAGCCGATCTTCTCCGCCCGACGGGCTCGGGAGAGGACGACGGCCCCAATGTCGGCTTCAAAGCCGAGGTCTTCCATGTCCGCCCGGTCGAGACTCGTGAGCACGGTCACGGCCAGAATACCGAGATCCCCCGCAGCGGCGTCGCAGGCGGCACGGAGGATCGCGTCGTTACCGTGCACCGTGACGAAATCCACGTCGCGGGTTCGGAGTTGCCGGACCGCCGAGCGGACGGTCTGCGGGACATCGAAGAGCTTCAGGTCGGCAAACACCTTCTTGTCCCTGGAGCGAAGCCAGTCGGCCAGCTCGAAGTATCCCCCGGAGAGGAAGAGTTCCAGTCCGATTTTGTAGAAGGAAACGGTATCGGCCAGCGCATCGACGATCTTCCGCGCTTCCGAAGCGGTTGGAACGTCCAGCGCGAGGATGAGCCGGTCGGTGGTGGGGATCGTGGTGGGGATCGTGGTGGAGATCGTCGGCCTCCCGAAGCAGGTGTAGTGGACGAAGCTCTTCCCCGGCGTACGTACCTGCAAGAGGCGAGAGGTCGAGCGATCGTTTCACGTGAAACGTCTCGTCTGCTCACCCCCTGCGCCGGTTCTGGCTCGGTACGATCGTGATCGCATGTTTCACGTGAAACACGGGGTCCGCGGATCGGACCCGGCAGCCGCGACAGGGATCCCTCCCGTCGACGCCGAGAGCGGTGAGGCCCTCGGTGGGGATCGCGGATTCCGACGCGCCGCCCAGGTCGCCCGCGCCACGAGAGCGCCGTATATTTTCGGATGTCTCCGCGGGAGATGCCGCTCGGCGGCCGACGATCCCACATGCCGCGCTCGGTCGTCACGGTACCAGTTCGTTGCTGAGCATACGCTTACAAGTGCGCGTCCGTTCATGCCGCCGCGTGCGGCGATCAGCGAGGGGTGGATTGTCTTGGGTCGGGTGATCGCGATTGCAAACCAGAAGGGCGGGGTCGGCAAGACCACCACGGCGATCAACCTCGGTGCCTCGCTGGCGATCGCGGAGCGCGATACGCTCGTCATCGATTGCGACCCGCAGGGCAACGCGACGTCCGGGTTCGGACTGCGCAAGGACGGAGACGTCCCCAGCGTGTACGACTGCCTCGTAAACGGACAACCCCTTCAGGCAGCGGTGCGGCCGGAGGTTCACTTCCCGTGTCTGTCCGTGGTGTCCGCGAGCCGGGATCTGACCGGCGCCGAAGTGGAATTGATCGAGCGATCGGACCGCCAGCGAATCCTCGGCCGGAAGATCGAAGCGTTGCGGGATGAATTCGAGTATATCCTGATCGACTCACCGCCGTCCCTCGGGCTCCTCACGCTGAACGCACTGGCCGCCGCGGACGCCGTGCTCATCCCGATCCAGTGTGAGTTCTACGCGCTGGAAGGGCTTAGCCAGCTCTTGAACACCGTGCGGCTGGTGCAACGCAACATCAACCCGGGACTCGAGATCGAGGGCGTGCTGCTGACGATGTACGATTCACGCCTCAACCTCGCGAAACAGGTGGCCGCCGAGGCGCGTGAGTACTTCGGAGGCAAGGTCTTCGATACGATGATCCCGAGGAACATTCGGCTTGCCGAGGCCCCGAGTTTTGGAGAGCCGATCGCGCTTTACGACGTCCTGTCGAGTGGGGCACGCGGATACCTCAGCCTGGCTCGCGAACTGATCGCTCGGCACGGGGGCTCGTAGGTTGCCGCGGAACGACCGTCGTCTCGGGAAGGGGCTCGCGGCTCTGCTGGGCGAGAACCTCGGAACGGAACGTGGGGCGGCGGAAGCGGAAATCCCGGTCGACGCCGTCCGGGCGAATCCGTTCCAGCCTCGTGCCGACTTCGATCCGACCCGCCTCAAGGAACTCGCGGATTCCATCCGCGAGAACGGCTTGCTCCAACCTGTCGTCGTCAGGCCCGTGGGAGAGGCGTTCGAGATCGTCGTGGGTGAGCGGCGGTTCCGGGCGATTCAGAGTCTGGGCTGGACATCGGTTCCGGCTCTCGTGCGGACCCTGGACGACGAGCAGATGCTTGTCGTCGCGCTGGTTGAAAACCTGCAACGTCATGACCTGTCAGCACTTGACGAAGCTCGGGGATACCGTAGACTGATGCGGGACTTCGGTCTGACGCAGGAGCAGGTAGGACGGCACGTGGGGCGGGACAGGTCAACCGTGGCGAACGCTCTGCGACTGCTCGCCCTGCCGGAGCCGGTGCTGGGTTTGCTCGCCAGGGGAGAGCTGTCCGCGGGCCACGGTCGCGCGCTGCTGGCGCTGTCCACACCCGAGGAGCAGACCCGCGTCGCGCTGGAAGCGGCGGAACAGGAGTGGTCCGTCAGGGAGACGGAACGTCGTGTCCGCCGGGACCGCTCGGCAAAACCGGGGCGGCAGACGACGCGGGGGAAGACGTCGGCAGGGACGGGCGATCCCGTGGTGAGGCGAGCCGAACTGGGGCTCGAGCGAGGATTTGGAACCCAGGTACGGATCCGGACGCGGTCGGATGGCGCCGGCGAGGTCGTCGTGCGTTTCCATGATACGGATGATTTTCTGCGGCTCGTTGCCCTGATGGGAGGGGCCGAACTCGCTGCGGAGCTTCGCGAATGACGTTCCTCCGGCGATGGACGCTGCAGTTGGTCAGCCGGGATGGCCGACAGGTACGATCGCTGCCGCTCGGCCGCGCACGGCTGCTTCTCGCGGTGGCGGGCACGATCATCGGCCTGTTCGGCCTGGGGTTTCTGGGAGGCCTGCTGACGGCCTGGCGGACCGAGTCCAATCGCGTGCTCGAACTGGAGGCGGAACTCGCGACGCTCGAAAGCGAGCGCGAGAGGATGAACCACTTGGCGGGCCGCTTGTACGAACTCGAGGAAGAGTTCGGTTTCCTTCAGGCTGCGGTAACGGCCGGGCGGCCTGAGGAATCCCCGCCGGTGAACGTCGTCCTCAGGGGAGGCGTGGAGGTCAGTTCGGCCACCTCGGCGGAGGCGACGACCCCCGCCTGGCCTCTCACGCAGCGCGGCTTCATCACCCGTCACTACGGTTCACGGCCGGCCGATTCACGCGAGGGACACCCGGGATTGGACATCGCCGTGCCGACGGGGTCGTACGTGCGGGCGATTCAAGCGGGAAGGGTCGAGGAGGCGGGCGAAGACCCGATCTATGGAAAGTTTCTGCGGATTGCGCACGCCGACGGGCTAACGTCATTGTATGGTCACAACGCCTGGCTGTTTGCCGAGCCCGGCGATGTGGTCGAGCGGCTCGAGGTCATCGCCCTCACGGGAAACACGGGAAGATCCTCGGCCCCCCATCTGCACCTGGAACTGGCTCGGAACGGCGCACTATTGGACCCACTCTCGCTGGTGGCGGACCAAAGCGGTCGGGACAACACGGGAGCCCCGGCGGAGAGGCAACCGGAGTAAGGAATGGAGCGAAATGGCTAGAGATTCTCGACATGGCGGGCACACCCGTGAGCTCAGCGACGTGGTCTCGGTCGTCGCGCCCGGAATGACGATCCTCGGGGACGTAATGTGCGATGGCACGGTCCGGGTCGAAGGCAAGATCGAAGGCTCGGTCAAGGCGACGAAATCCGTTGTGGTTGGCAAGGATGGACGTATTACCGGGGATATCGAGACGCAGGATGTCGTGGTCGCCGGCACCGTGGTGGGGACCGTCTCGGGAGCCAGTCGCGTGGAACTGCAGGAAACCTGCAAGATCGAGGGCGACATTCGGAGCCGCCGGGTAAAACTCGACGAAGGCGGCCAGATCGAGGGTCGTCTCCACATGACGGCAAAGGCAGCGGACGAAAAGTCGACCGTTTCTACCCGCAAGGGCACGTCCCCCTCGATTCAGCCGCAGAAGTCTCAGCGCGCGGCCGGGCCGAGCTGAAGCGAGGCCTCCCCCCCTCCGGCTTCCCGGCCGCAGCGGGGGTCGCGCCGCGCGATCCGCTTGACGGAACGCCGTAACCGCGGATGAGGAACACCCTCCTCTTCGCCTTCGCGTTCCTGCCCCTGACGCTCGGCGCGGACTGGCTCGTTCGCGGCGCCGCCGGCCTCGCGCAGCGATTCGGCGTCAGCCCGCTCGTCGTCGGCCTGACCGTGGTCGCTTTCGGCACCTCGGCCCCGGAACTGGTCGTGAGCGCACTTGCGTCGCTGGAGGGCCAGCCGGACGTGGCCGTCGGCAACATCATGGGTTCCACGGCCGCGAACGTGGGCTTGATCGTGGGCATCGGCGCCCTGATTCGACCGATCGAGGTGCACCGGCGGGTCATCGTGCGCGAGACACCGCTCGTCATCATCGTGCTCTCTCTCGTGATGGTGCTGTCACTGAACGATGCCGTCGGACGCCTCGACGGGGTCGTGCTCGTCTCCGGCTGGGCACTCTACCTGTTCTTTCTCCTGAGGTGGGAACAGGTAGGCCTGTTCGGGAAGCCGGATCGCGCGCCCGATCCGGACCCGCCCCCGCCGGTGGCCGGAACCGATCCGCCGGAGACCGATACCGAAGCACCGGGAGTCTGGTGGTCGCTCGTGCGGATCGGCCTCGGCCTGCCTTGCCTTACGTACGGGGCGAGTTGGCTGTTGGAGGGCGCAGAGGGGATCGCCCGGTCGCTGGCCGTTCCGGAGGCGGTGATCGCCGCCACGATGATCGCGGTCGGCACTTCACTGCCGGAATTGGCCTCTACCCTGGTGGCCGCCTTCCGGCGCATGGGAGACATCGCGATCGGAAACGTGATCGGCTCGAACGTGTTCAATCTCGGCCTCGTGCTCGGGACCGCCGCGCTCGTTCGACCGCTCGTACTCCATCCGACCATCGTCGTCGGCTATGTGCTTCCAGCCCTGGCTTTTTCCGTCATCCTCATCCCTCTCGCCCTGCACCGCGGCACGGTGCAGAGGGCCGAGGGCGGGTTGCTACTGCTCCTCTACCTCGCCTACATCGTGATGGTCTGGCTGTTCAACTGACGGGGTCGTGCGACCCGATCCGCGCCCTACCCCCCTACTTGCTTTGTACGGTCTCGTTGCCAAGCGGCATCGTAAAGCGTTACGGTTGGCAGCATGGTCGTTTCCGTAAAGATGAGCAGCAAGAACCAGATCGTGGTGCCGAAAGCCGCACGTGAGGCGCTCGGCCTCAGGCCCGGCGACCGGCTCGCAGTGTCGGTGGACGGCGACACCGTCAGAATGGAGAAGCTGCCGCCGGACCAGGAAGACCGCCTCCGGGGCGCGCTACGGGATGTCATCGACGGCGGGGATCTCTGGATCGAACTCGAGGACGCCTGAATGGCGGAGGACGCGAGCCATGCAGGCCTCGAAGAGCGTCTGGTCCGGGCCGGTCTCGTCCACGTCGACGCTCGTGTCTTCGCACTTCACCTGACCGGCACGGGCGCGACGAGACGAACGGACATCGTCTTCTCGGGCATCGCGGGCGGCAGAATCAAGGCCCAGACGTCGAGCCTGACGCTGTACCAGGTTCTCGTGGAGGTGTACCGGCAGGGCAAGCCGGCATTGGCTCGCAACGTGGCGCGTCACCTGCGGCTCTACCCTCGCCTGGGCATCGTGTCGGCCAGCCCCGAAATCGCCATTCAGGCCGCCGAGGTACGAGCCAAGCTCGGAGGTCGGCCGGAACGGGCCCTGCAGATTGCGACGGCGCTCGTCTCGGGCGCGGAGGTGTACCTGACGTCAGGCTCCGGGCTCCGCCGGATTGCCGAGATGCACGTGTTGAACGTCGAGGACGCCGGCTAGTTGTACCGGCCAGTGTAGTGTCGCTGCTAGGGCGACGGGCGTCTCCGCACGAGTCGCACGAGCGCCTTCAAGGGGTCGTAGAAGCGGTCGACGACCCGTTCCTTCAGGGGGATGATGGCGTTGTCCGTGATGGAGATGCTCTCGGGGCAGACCTCCGTGCAGCACTTCGTGATGTTGCAGAACCCGATGCCCCCCGCCTCCTTGAGAAACGCGCTCCGGTCCTCCACGTCGATCGGGTTCAGACTGTATCCGGCCGTTCTCACGAGGTACGTGGGGCCGATGAACTCCGCGTGCTTCCGGTGTGACCGGAGGACGTGACATACATCCTGGCAGAGGAAGCACTCGATGCACTTCCTCATTTCCTGCGCCCTCTCGATCTCGAACTGCTTCATCCGCCAGCCGTCCTCCGCGTCGCGGGGACGCGGCCGGAAACGCGGGATCGAGGCGTTGTTTCGGTATGCCTGCGAGACGTCGGCGACGAGATCCTTGATGACGGGAAAGGCCTTCATCGGCGTGACCGTGATCGATTCGCCGTCCTCGTAATCGGAGAGTCGCGTCATGCACGTCAGGCGAGGCCGCCCGTTGACCTCGCAACTGCAGGATCCACATTTGCCTGCCTTGCAATTCCAGCGCACCGCGAGGTCCGGTGCGTGCTCCGCCTGGATGCGGTGGATCGCGTCCAGCACGACCATGCCCTGATCGACCTCGATCGTATAGGATTCGAGGCGTCCGTCGTCGTCGGATCCGCGGTAGACCTGGAAAGTTCGTTCCGCCACCTCGCTACACCCCTTCCTCGATGAGCTGCCTCAGTTCGGCCGGCGGTTCCGACACCGGTTCGGTGTCGGTCACCATCCGTCCGTCGGAGGATCGGATGACAATGTTGACCCGTCCGAGCGAGGCGTCGGAGTCCGGATAGTCGATCCTGGTATGCGCACCGCGGCTCTCCCGGCGCTCGAGCGCCGAGAGGATGACCGCCTCGGACACCGTGAGCATGGCGTAGAGGTCGAGCCAGGTGTGCCAACCGGGGTTGAAAGCCCGCCCACCGTGGACCGAGCAGCTTTCGAGCGCCGCACGCAGCCGGTGCACGTCCTCGAGGGCCCCGCGCAGCGCCTCCTCCGTACGGGCGATGCCGACCTTGTCCTGCATGATCTGCTGCAACTCTTCCTGCAGGCCGAAGGGATTGCGTCCACCCTCGCGCGCGAAGGGCGCCGTCGCGCCGGCGACGGCCGACGACAGTTCGGATGCCGGAATTTCGGCGAGGGATACGCCTCTCGCTTCTTCGGCCGCGGCGGCGCCGGCGCGCTGACCGAACACGACAAGGTCGGAGAGCGAGTTGCCGCCGAGTCGATTGCCGCCGTGGAGGCCCGCGGCCACTTCGCCCGCCGCGTACAGTCCGGGAACGCAGGTCGCCGCCGTCTCCGGGTGTACCTTCACCCCCCCCATGGCGTAGTGGGTCGTCGGCCCGACCTCCATCGCGTCGGTCGTGATGTCGACCCCCGCGAGTTCCTTGAACTGGTGATACATGCTCGGGAGCTTGGCCTTTATGTACTCGGGGCTCCGCTTCTCCGAGATATTGAGGAAGACGCCGCCGTGGGGGCTTCCGCGCCCGGCCTCCACCTCCGCGACGATCGCCTTCGCCACGACGTCCCGGGTGAGCAGCTCCGGCGGCCGGCGGTTTGCCGTGCGGTCGCCTTCCACCCACCGGTCGGCTTCCTCCTCGCTCTCCGCGTAATCCCCCTCGAACATCTCGGGAACGTACCGGAACATGAAGCGCTCGCCGTCCCCGTTCGTGAGCACCCCTCCCTCGCCCCGGACGCCTTCCGTGACGAGGGTGCCGCGCACGCTGGGCGGCCACACCATGCCAGTGGGGTGAAACTGAACGAACTCCATCCCCATGAGTTCGGCCCCCGCTTCGTAGGCGAGCGCCACCCCGTCGCCCGTGCACTCCCAGGAATTGGAGGTCACCTTCCAGGCCTTGCCCAATCCCCCCGTGGCGAGAATGACCGTCCGGGCGCGGAAGAGCACGAACTCCCCCGTCGGGCGCCAATACGCGAGTGCTCCGGCCACTCGGCCGTCCACGAGGATCAGCCGGAACACCGTGCACTCCATGAAGACGTCGGCGCCTTCATGCACGGCATGATCCTGAAGCGTCCGGATCATCTCCAGGCCCGTCCGGTCGCCGACGTGCGCCAGCCTTCCGTAGGTGTGCCCCCCGAACGGACGCTGGTTCATGCGTCCGTCGTCCGCCCGGTCGAAGAGGGCGCCCCAGGCCTCGAGCTCTCTCACGCGATCCGGAGCCTCCGCGGCGTGCGCCCTGGCCATCCGCCAGTCGCACAACCCCTTGCCGCCCCGCATCGTATCGCGGAAATGGACCCGCCAATTGTCTTCGGGACGGTTGTTGCCGAGCGCGGCCGCCATCCCGCCCTCGGCCATGACCGTGTGCGCCTTGCCGAGCAGCGACTTGCCGACGAGTCCCACGGATGCGCCCGCCTCGATGGCCGCGATCGCCGCACGCAGCCCGGCGCCTCCGGCTCCGATCACGAGGACGTCATGCTCGTGGCGTTCTGAAATCTCCATGGAAGGTCCGCTCTGCTCCGTTGGGTTCAGAAGAGTCGGGGATCCTCGAACACCCGCATCGCCACCAGCCGGATGTACAGATCCGTCATGCACACGAAGACGAGGCTGAACCAGGCCCAGCTCATGTGTCGCCTGTTGAACCAGCTCACGCCCTTCCACGCCCGGTGGCGGGCCTTTCCCGCCAGCGCGCAGGAATAGCAATCGACATCGCCGCCGATGAGGTGCCGGAGCGAGTGGCAGCCGAACCAGTACCCGGAGAGCAGCACGAGGTTGATCAGTAGGACGATGGATCCGACGCCGACGCCGAAGCCGTCCTCGAAGAAGAACCCGTGAATCGTATCGTACGTCAGGAAGAGCCAGATGATGATCGAGGCGTACAGGAAATAGCGGTGAAGGTTCTGGAGAACCCATGGCAGCCGCGTCTCGCCCGCATACCTGTCGCCGCGGAACTCGCCCACCGCACAGGCGGGCGGGTCGAGGAAATAGGCGCGGTAGTACGCCTTCCGGTAGTAGTAGCATGTCCCGCGGAACCCGAGGATCACGCCCATCATCAGTATGGCCGGAGAGAACGGCCACCAGTCGATTCCGAACAGGCGGATCTGTTCCGGGCAGCTCGCGGCGATGCACGGCGAGTACAGCGGAGACAGGTAGGGGTCGGCGAAATAGTTGCCGCCCTGCAGGACCGCCCAGGTGGCGTAGCCTCCGAAGAGGCCGAGCCCCAGCGCTACGCTCAGGGGCGGCACCCACCAGCGATCCCTGCGGAGGGTCTTGCCGAAACCGCGATCTCGAACCGCGACCGAGCTTTCCATGGTCTTTCGTCGACTCTTCGTGGGGTAGGGGTGGGTGACGCGGCCAGCCTACCGGGCCGTCAGGATGACTGTCAAGCGGAGTCCTCCGGGAAGCCCTCGAGGTATTCCTGGACCCGGTTCAGGAAGAACGCCGCCATCGCGCCGTCAACCACGCGGTGGTCGTAGGAAAGACCGAAGTAGGCCCGGTGGCGGATCGCGATCACGTCGTTGCCGAGCCCGTCCTGTACGACGACGGGACGCTTCTCGATGACACCCGTTCCGAGGATGGCGACCTGGGGCTGGTTGATGATCGGGGTTCCGAAAAGGTTCCCGAAGACCCCCACGTTCGTGATCGTGAACGTCCCGCCCTGAATGTCGTCGAAGTCGAGCGCCCTGCCGCGCGCCTTCTCGGCGAGTTCGTTCGAACGCTGGGCGAGTCCCAGCAGGCTGAGCTGATCCGCGTCCTTGAGCACGGGGACAATGAGCTCGCGTCCGTCGTTGATGGCCACCGCGATCCCGAGATTGATGTTGCCGTGATACACGATTCGCGATCCGTCGACGGACGAGTTGAGGATCGGGTATTCGCCCAGGGCCTCGATTACGGCGCGATAAATGAAGGGGCCGTAGGTGAGCTTCACGCCCTGGTCGGCGAAGCGCGACTTGAGCGAGCGCCTGAGTTGAACGATCCGCTCGAAGTCCACTTCGGTCACCGACGTCACGTGCGCGGAAACGCGCTTGGACATGAGCATGTGCTCCATCGTCCGCAGGCGGACTCTGCTCATCTCCTCGACGCGGTCGCGCTCGCGAATCGGCACGGAGCCGAGCCGGACATCGAGGGTAGCCCCGTGGATCGGGATCCGAAGCGTGCCGGGCGCCGCCGGCGCGGGTTCCGTCGCATCGGGGAGCGCGGGCTCCGGGGCCTTCACATCGGAGGCCGGGACCGGAGACGGGACCGCGGGAGGCGCCGTCACCGGTGCGGGGGCCGCGGGGGGGGCGGGCGCCATCTCGGTCGCCGGCGCGCCGGCCGAGATGAACGCCAGAATGTCATCCCGGGTCACGCGACCGGAGGTGCCCGTCCCCGGCACCTGGTGGATGTCGACCCCGTGTTCCGCGGCGATCTTCCGCACCAGCGGGGTCGATCGGGCCCTTAGCCGCTCACCCCGACTGGCGGGCGAGCCGTCCGCCGCCGGGCCCGGGGACGCCGGCGTGGCGGCCGCGGGCTGCCTGGCGGGGACGGCAGCCGGCGCCGCAGTCGACGCCATGGGCGCCGCGGCCCCGGCGTCCGCCGGCGGGTCTGCCGCTGGCGCCGGAGGTGCGGCGGGTGCGGCGACCGTCGCATCGGTCTCAATGCGGGCCACCACCGTGTCGATCTCGACCGTCTCCCCGTCCTGCACGAGAACTTCGGCCAGCACCCCGGCCGCCGGCGACGGAATGTCCGCGTCCACCTTGTCCGTGGATATCTCGAACAGATCCTCGTCACGCTCGACCGCATCCCCGACGTTCTTGAGCCAGCGCGTCAGCGTCCCCTCCGCGATGGATTCCCCCATCTGCGGCATGATGACATCCACTCTGGACATTTGTTGTTCTTCCCCGGCTTGCAGCCGCGTGGGTTCAGTAACTCAGTTGCAGGCGGGCCATCGAGACGATGTCCGCTACCTGGGGCAGATGCGCCTCCTCCAGCTCGGCCGCGTAAGGCACCGGCGTGTCGAGTGCGGCCACCCGCCGGACCGGAGCGTCAAGCCACTCGAACGCCCGCTCGCAAACCAGCGCCGCCACCTCGCCGCCGAAGCCGCCGAACCGCGGCGCTTCATGCAGGACGAGAAGTCTCCCCGTCTTCTTCACGCTGTCGAGGATCGCGGCGCCATCGAGCGGCTGCAGCGTCCTCAGATCGATAATCTCAATTTCCGCGCCATCCTCGGCCGCCACCTGCTCCGCCGCCTCCTGCGCAGTATGGACCATGGCCCCATACGTGACCAGCGTGAGGTCCGTTCCTCCGCGGTGCGTTCGGGCCTTCCCGAGGGGAGTCAGAAACTCCTCGCCCTCCTCAAGCTCTTCCCGAAGTCTCCGATACAGGTACTTGTGCTCGAAGAAGAGGACCGGGTCCGGGTCCCGAATCGCGGCCTTGAGCAGCCCCTTCGCGTCCCTCACCGTGGCCGGGGCCACCAGCTTGAGGCCGGGCACGTTGGCGAAATACGACTCGACGTTCTGCGAGTGAAAGGGCCCCGCGCGCACGCCCGCGCCGCAGGGTCCGCGAATCACCAGCCCGGCCCCCACCCCCGTCCGGTAGCGGACCTTGGCGGCGAAGTTGACGATCACGTTGAAGGCCGGCGCGATGAAGTCGATGAACTGCATCTCGCACACGGGCTTCAGGCCCATCTGCGCCGCCCCGATCGCCGCGCCTGCGATCGCCGCCTCGCTGATGGGAGTGTCGATGACGCGATCTTCCCCGAATTCCGCGAGCAGTCCCTCCGTAATCCTGAAGGCGCCGCCGTAGGCGCCGATGTCCTCGCCCATGATGAAGACGTCGGCGTCTGCCCGCATCTCCTCACGGATCGCCTGTCGAATCGCTTCGAGATAGGTAGCCACGACCCAAAGAATAACCGCGCCACGTCCGTATCAGCAACGCTTCGCGCACCGCCCTTTACTCGAACGTAAAGGGCACTTCCGTCACGTGCAGCGCGACGCCCGGAGGGTCCGTCGACTCCAGCACCGCGCCGGGGGCGACCTCGCGCCGGACATAACCCAGGCCGATGGGTCCGAGACGCGGAGAATGAGCCGCGGAAGTGACGAGACCGACCGACTTTGTGCCACCGGTGCCGTCAGGCGCTCGAAGTTCGGCGCCGATGAGGTCGTCCGCCTCCCGGAGGGCGTTCGGCGCCCAGCGGAGCCCGCGCAGGTGGCGGTTCACATGGCCCCGGTAGTGGATGCGGGCGACGACCTCCTGGCCGGTGAAGCACCCTTTCGTGAAACTGATCGCCCGGTCGTCCTGACCCGCCTCCTGGGCCAATCGCTCGGCTCCCAGTTCGGACCCGAACACCGGCAATCCCTGTTCCAGCCGCAGGATCTCCCGGTCTTCGCGGCAGCCGACGGCTCCACCAACCCGCGCGACGGCGCCCTCGAGCTGTCTCGATAGCCGTTCCGCGTCGGCTGCCCGGCCGGCGTGATCGACATACAGGTCGAAACCGGCCCCCTCGACCGCCTCCCGGCAAACCAGGAGACCCGGGGCACCGCCGATCCGGACGGATGTCGCTTCGAGGGGGACCAGTTCCCCCGGGCGCCGCACCGACGAGACTTTCTCGGCCGCTTCCCAGCCTTCGAACGCCTCGGCGGCCCGCGGCCCGATGAGCGAGTGCACGGCAATGCTCGTCTCGCGGTGCCCGGCGAACAGCGGAGGCACGTACTTCCGAAGGTGGTTCATCAGCGCGGGGCGCGCATCGCCCGGAGCGTCCAGCCAGAGGGTCTCCGCTTCAGCGTCTCCGGCGCCTCGCTCGAACCCCGTCACGGGCAGAATCCGCAGATCGGCGACAACGCGGCCGCGGCGGTCCAGGAGAAAGGAATAGACGCCCCGCCCCAGCGGGACGTCCTTCACATCGTTCGAGGCGAGGCCGTTCACGACTCGTAGCGCCCCCGCACCCGATACGGCGACGACGGCGCGCCGAACGTTCGAAAACAGTCCGACGCGCTCGATGGCGGCTCGATACCCCTCAGACGCGGCATCCTGCGGCATCAGGTCGACGCGGCGCTGCAGCATTCCGTGGCAAAACCCCGCGTCAGCGCCGGGAGCGGCGGCAAAAAAAACTCCCGGGCCGAAACCCGGGAGCCTGGCTCCAACGTGGCCATAACGCGCAACTCAGGACATCGCCGATCTAGCTCGAGCCTGGTCCGGCCCACTCGACGACGAACGTCGCGCGCCGGTTCTCGATCCCGGTCTGGCGATCTTCGGCCCCGGTGTCCTCGTTGACGAGGCGCGATTCACCCATGGCCACCGTACGGATGTTGTCGGCGTTCATCCCCGCGTTCTGCACGAGATAATCCCTCACGCTGTCGGCGCGCTCCTGGGACAGCCTCATGTTGTACGCCTCGGATCCGGCACTGTCGGCAGAGCCTTCCACCGTGATCCGGGCCTGAGGAAACGACCCCAGGACCGTGGCCGCGAACGCGTCCAGAATGGGGCGGTCGACGGCCCGCACCTCGGCACTGTTGAAGTCGAAGTGCACCGGAAGGGAAACCGCGAGTCCCGTCCCGTGCATGTCGTCGTCGCTGACGTGACCTCCGAACTCCTGCTGCAGACGATCAAGCCCACTCCGCAACTCCTCTATATCACCCTGAAGCGCCTCCACCGCGGCCGTATTCGCCGCGATGCGGCCCTCATGATCGGCCAGTTGCCCGTTAACGGGCTCCATGACGCGATCGAGTTCCCACTGGCGCACGAGCTGCATGCAACCCGCAGACAGGAAGGCTAGAGTCACCACAACCATCGGCACCCACACCCTGTTCTGGCGCATCCTGACTACTCCTCCTTTTGCCGGCTTATGGGAAGTTGACCCGGAGGCCAACCGAGAGCGGGATTTCCATTATGGAACTGAACCCGTGAACGTTGTTGAGTTCACCATACACGTGCGTATCTTCCTCGTCCGTCATGACGTAGCGGAGGTCGAGCTGCGCAAAGAGCGTGACCATCGGTACGTCCGTCTCCGCATGGCGAGCGAAGTTGAGCCCCGCCTTGATGCCGGCGTTGCCGGAGACATACGATCCGTTCACCAGGCCCACCGTATGGAGTCCCGGACGCGGATGGTTCTGCAGCAGGAACGCGTCCGAATTGAGCGTCGAGGCGCCCAGGCCGAAATCGACCGCAACGGTGGCGCTTCCCATCGGATCCGTGAGGTGATACTCGATCCCGCCCGTCAGATGGAAGATCTGAAAGTTCGGGTCGATCGCTCCCTTCGTGCCGAGCATGTCGAGAGCCCCCTCGATCCGCAGCGCCAGACGCGGGCGCAGGAAGTAGGACGCCGCGCCCGAGAATGACGGACCCGCCTCGGCGGCATCGGCGATCTCACCCATCGGGACGGCCATCCCGACTCCGCCCTCGAACGACCAGAACATCGGAGAATAGGGACTCTGGGCCTCCGCCCGGACCGGCAGAAAAGCGAACGCGGCCATCGCGCCAACCACCAACACCAGCTTTCTGAACACATCCTTCATATCGACCTCCTGCGAGTTATGAGGCTGCCGAGGAACGCGCGGGCCGTCTGATTCGCTACGCGAACCAGGCACGAACGTCCGACTGCAACCAGCGGCACCCGGCCTCCGATGTCGCCGGAAAAATCGATGCAAGCTAAGCCCGATGTCGAATGACATGCAAGAGATACAACGCGTGCTCCGGTGCGTGCGAAACCCTTGTCGCGGGGATGCCGATCAGGCTCCCGAACCCGCGCGGATCCACGGCTCAGGCACGGGAGACGTACGCCGCCAATCCCGTCGCGAGGTCGCGTGGGCGAAACGCCGGAAAACGACGGCGGGCCAGGTCGGAATCGGCGATCCCCTCCTGGGTTGCGAAGTCTACGGCATCGCGCGACAGGATCTGGCCGGGGAGAAGCTCGGCACACGCGGCGGCAAGCTTGATGAGACCGTCCGGGATGTGGAGAATCGCCCGCCGACGTCCGAGCGCCGCCATGGCCGTCCTCACGACATCGTCCAGCGACAGGACATGCGGGCCACCCGCCTCCAGCACGAGTCCGTCCCCCGCCGAACCCAGCGTCGCCTCGCACACGAGGTCGGCCAGGTCATCGACATGTATCGGGGTGATTCGTCCGGAGCCGTCCCCCAGTTGGGGGAAAACGAACGGAATCCGGCGAATGAGCGCGATGAAGCGGTTGAGGCTCCGGTCCTCCGGGCCGTAGACCCATGAAGGTCGAACGATGACGTGGTCGAGGCCCGAGTCCCGAACGGATGCCTCCGCCAGCCCCTTGGCGCGATACCAGGTACGTGCGGAGCCCGGATCGGCCCCGACCCCGGACAGGTAGACGAGCTTGCGCACGCCCGCCTCCACCGCGGCCTCCACCAGGGCGGCGGTGCCACGGGCGTCGACCTCCATGAACGTCCGGCCGCGCGCGGGCGCCTCCACCGGATAGCCCGGGAACTGGACGGAGAGGATGGCTGCGTCCACGGAGTCCATCGCCGCTGCGAGCGCGGCGGGCCGACGCACATCCCCCCCGACGTATTCCGCCGGGAGCCCGAGCCTCCCCGCGCCGGCGGGGTTTCGGGTCAGCACGGCCACCCGCGCCCCGCGACCGTGCAGCCCCCGGACGAAGGCACGCCCGAGGAAGCCTGTTCCACCCGCGACGAGGACCCGCTGCATGACTTCACCTCCCGACTGGCGCCGGGGCGCGCTTCACCTGAACATCCCCCGGACGATGTTTCGACATCCCGGTGTCGGACACCAGACCAATGTCACCCCGATCTTCGGCCCGGTCAGGGCGGGAGTACAACATGCTGGAACATCTGCTCGAGACCGAGGTGGCGAGGCGTCCGCCGACCGTCCGCCTCAAGGGCCGCATCCTCTTCCTCACCGAAGATCCGGACCTCATCCGCCGCCAACTCGCGGGCGAGGACCTCGACTGGGATCCATCGATCCCGCTGCGCGACGATATCTCGACCGATGAGATCACGCCCGGCTGGGTCTGCTACCACTTCGATGAGAAGTTGGGGGAATACCCCTATGTGGGCCTCCTGTGTGGCGATGAGCGCCCGATCGGCCGCAACGACATCCGGACGGGCGGCTTCGTGTGCTCCGTGTCCGGAAAGCGACGCGGGAAGGGGTCGAGCCGGGAGGCCTCGCCGTATGCCGAGCGCGCCGCGGGCCTCCGCGTCGTCATCGGGGAGAACATCGAGCGCATCTACGGGGAGAACTGCGCGAACATCGGCCTCCTCGCTTCGACGGATTTCTCCCTGATCGAGAAGATCCGGCGCGGGGAGGAGATCCCGCTCGACGCGTTCATCGGCGACGCGGGGCGCATTCAGCGCGACATCATCGAATACGGCGGGCTGCTGGACTACGCCGTGGCGAGACTGAAGGGACTCGTCGCGCTCCCCGGCATCACGACCCCGGCGGACCGTCCGCAGACGATCGCGGAGAAGATCATCGCCCGGCACTGGGTCACCGACGCGGCCTCCGGCGCGCTGGGCGTTCCGACCGTGAAGCCGGGCGACACCGGCTTTCTCCGGGCCGATCTTCGCTTCTCCCACGAGTATGTGACGCCCATGGCGTCGACGTTCTGGGAGGACTTCGCGGGCGACGCGGGACTGAACCATACCGAGTCCATCGTCTTCTTCCGGGACCACCTCGCGTTCCTCGACGAAGTCATCACGGAAGAGAGGAAGGCGGCCGGCCTGCTCGACGCGGCCCATGCCCTGCACGACCGGCAGCGGGAGTTCGCCGCCGCCAAGGGCGTGCGCCTGCACGGCGAACTGTCCGACCGCACGGGGAGCGAGGGGATCTGCCACATCATGGTGCAGGACCGCTATGCGCTCCCGGGCCAGATCATCATCGGCAGCGATTCTCACACCCCTCATTCCGGGGCGCTGGGATGCGTCGCCTTCGGTGTGGGTACGTCGGCGATCGTCAACGCCTGGGCGACCCGCGACGTTCGGCTGGAGGTGCCGGAGTCCATCCGCGTGAACATCACGGGCGAGCCGCCACCCGGCGTCGTGGCGAAAGACCTCATCCTCGAACTGCTGCGCCACCCGACCGTCAAGAGCGGCGAGGCCATCGGACGCATCATCGAATTCACGGGAGAGGCCGTGGAGGCGCTGTCCATCGACGAACGCGCGACGCTGACGAACATGGCGGCCGAGGTCGGTGGCTTCACCGGCATCATCGCCCCGGACGCGAGGACGGTGGCGTGGATCGCCGGGCGGCGCGGCCTGGCGGAGGACGAGGTCCGGGCGCTGTGCGACGGACTGCACAGCGACGCCGGGGCGGGATACGCGGCGACGATCGAGATGGACGCGGGCGGCATCGAACCGATGCTCGCGACCCCCGGCGATCCCGGAAACGGCTTGCCGGTCTCGGCCCTCGAGGGAGACGTGGGTTTGGACACGGTGTTCGTCGGAGCCTGCACGGGGGCGAAGCGCGCGGACTTCGAGATGTATGCCGCGGTGGCGCGGGAGGCGGTGGCGGCGGGGAGGCGCGTGCCCGCGTCCGTCCGCGCCTATGCCCAGTACGGGTCCATCGACGTGGAGGCGTGGAGCCGGGAACGGGGCCACGACCGGGCGCTCCGGGATGCCGGATTCGACGTTCTCGCTCCCGGTTGCGGAGCCTGCATCAACGCGGGGCCGGGCGTCTCGACGACGAAGGACCAGGTCACGATCAGCTCCATCAATCGGAACTTCCCCGGCCGCAGCGGACCGGGGCAGGTGTACCTGGCAAGTCCCCTGACGTGCGTGGCCTCGGCGATCGAGGGGAAGATCGTCGCGTACGGAGACCAGCCGTGGAGCCGCGGCGCCACCCGCTCCCGGTAGCTCGCGGATTCTCGGCGGATTCCGGGGCGAACTAGACGGGTTCGACCCTCACGGGGCACACCTTCAACTCGGCCGTGTGCGTGATCGGGTCGTAGCCGCCTCCGGTGAGGAAGTTCACCGGCACGTCGTTGAAGCTGAATGACGCGAACACGGTCCCGGGCGGGGATCGGTCGTTCGCTTCGACCTTGATCCGCACCTGGCCGCGCGGGCTCGACATCATCGCCCAGCCGCCGTCCTCGAGACCCCATTTGGACACGTCGGCCGGGTGCATCTCGAGGCGCTCCTCCGACAACAGGTACTCGATTCCCGCCGACCGCCCGGTCTGGGTTCTCGTGTGATAGGCGGGCAGGCGGCGCCCGGTCGTAAGCCAGACCGGGTATTCCTCCGAGATCGTCTCGGCCGGGTCCCGGTACCGGATCAACTGGAAGATCCCGCGCCCGTTCTCGAACTCGCCCTCGTGAAGGATCGGCGTGCCGGGGTGGCCCCGCTCCGGCACCGGCCAGTGGTACTCGCCGTCGGCGATGAGATCCCAGTCGAGGCCGGCGTAGATCGGCGAGAGCGAGCAGAGCTCGTTGAACACCTCCTTCGCCGACTCGAACTCGAAACCCTTCAACCCCATGCGCTGCGCGATGCGGGACACGCACCACCAGTCGGGTTTCGCCTCGCCGGGCGGGTCCACCGCCTTCCGCAGCCGCTGAACGCGCCGCTCCGTATTCGAGCACACACCGTCCGTCTCCGCCCACGCGGTGGCCGGGAGGACGACATCGGCCAGCTGCGCCGTCTCGGTGAGGAAGATGTCGATCACGACGAGGTGGTCGAGGCTCCTGAGCGCGTGCTCGCAATGCTCCCGGTCCGGGTCCGTGACGACGGTGTTCTCGCCGTTGATGATCATGGCGCGGATCCGGTCGCCGCACATGTCGAGCGCCGTGACCTTCGTCGGACCCAGTTCGAGGTCCACCTCCCGGCCGTAGGCGGCGGCGAACTTTGCCTGGTACGCCGGGTCCCGCACGTCCTGGAAGCCGGGATAGTTGTTCGGCAGCGCCCCGGAGTCTCCCGCGCCCTGGATGTTGTTCTGGCCGCGCATCGGATTGATCCCGGTTCCCTCCCGGCCGACGTTGCCGGTCATGAGGGCGAGATTGCAGAGACTCTGCACGTTGTCCACGCCGCAGATGTGCTCCGTGATCCCGAGCGTGTAGTAGATCGCGCCGCGCTCGGCCGTCGCATACCAGCGCGCCGCCTCCGCGATAAGCTTCGCATCCACCCCGGTGATGGATTCGGCCCATTCCGGCGGGTACTCGAGGACGTGCTCTACGAAGTCGCGGCTTTCCGTCGTGCGGTCGGCCACGAAGCCTTCGTCCAGCAGCCCTTCGCGAGCGATCGTGTGGGCCATGCCGAGCAGCAGCGCGACGTCCGATCCCACTCTCAGCGGCAGGTAGATGTCGGCCATCTCGGCCAGCGCGATCCGCCTCGGATCGGCGACGATGAGCTTGGCGCCACGGGCCACCGCGCGCTTGATGCGGGTGGCCGCAACGGGATGGCACTCGGTCATGTTGGTCCCGATGCAGAAGATCACATCGGGCTTATCCATGTCCGCGAGTGGATTCGACATCGCCCCCCGTCCGATAGAGGCCGCCAGACCGGCGACCGTGGGGGCGTGTCAAGCACGGCTGCAGTTGTCGATCTGGTTCGTACCGAACGCGCCTCGGATGAACCGCTGCATCATGTAGGCCGCTTCGTGCGGCGCGCGCCCGGAGGCGACGCCGTACACGGAGTGTCTGCCGTGATTCTCCACCGCCGCCGTGAAACCCGCCGCCGCGCGGTCGAGGGCCGTGTCCCAGTCGGTTTCGTGGAGTTCGCCGTCCTCGCCGCGCACCATCGGATGGGCCAGCCGGTCCGGGTGCTGTACGAAGTCGAACGCAAACTGCCCCTTCACGCAGAGTGCGCCCTCGTTGGCGGGCCCATCCATCGCCGGCTGGACGCCGATCAGCTTGTCGTCCCGCGACAGCAGGTCGACGGAACACCCGACGCCGCAGTAGGGGCAGACGGTCCGCGTCTTCTTCGTCTCGCCGGGGACCGCGGCGTTCGCGAGCGCCTTGATGTCGGCGAGCGCCCCGGTCGGGCACGTCTGTATGCACTGTCCGCAGAACGTGCAGGCGGAGTTCCCCAGCAGACCTTCGAACTCCGTCGTGATCTGCGTCTCGAAGCCGCGATTCATGACCGAGATCGCGTAGTCGCCCTCCTGCTCGGCGCAGACGCGCACGCAGCGATAGCAGGAGATGCAGTTCTCGTAGTCGCGGAGGATGAAGGGGTTGTCGTCGTCCGGCCGGCTGCGGCCGGACGTGGCCCCGGCGAAGCGGCCCGTCCGGGCGTCGTAGCGGTCGAGCAGCTCCGCCATCTCCTGCGAGGCGTATCCGGAGAGCGGGTCGACATCCGTGTCGCGGTTCTCGGAGGCGACCATCTCCATGAGCACCCGGCGGTGCATGTCGAGCCGCGCGGAGCGGGTCGTGATCCGCATCCCGGGCTCCGCCCGCGTGGTGCAGGAGGCGACCGGGTTGCGGGCGCCGTCGAGTTCCACGATGCAGAGGCGGCAGCCGCCGAAGGCTTCGAGGCGCGGATCGTAGCACAGCGTCGGGATCTCCTTGCGGTGCCGCTCGGAGACCTCGTACAGGCTCTCGCCGCGACGGACGCCGACCTTCTCGCCGTCGAGCGCGATCTCGAAATCGAAGCCCGTGCCGTTGCCCGAGTTGTCGCTCAAGCCCACCTCCGGAGGCAGGTGTCGTGTCCCGACCCCGCACTGCTGGAAACTGCCGGGCCCACTAACATGACGCGCCGCGCGCGCCGCGACAAATCCGCGTGCGCCCCGGGTCCGCGCTCCTATCCCCCGGCGGAGTCCGTGACGTGGCTCGACACGCGATCGGGGAAGTAGCGGATCAGGCTCTCCGTGATGAGCGGGGCCGCCTGCCCGAGGCCGCAGGCGCTCGTCTGCATCATCGTGTCGCCGAGATCGTGCACCTCGTCGACCCAGGCGCCGATGTCGGGCGGGCCGTCGCCGTGCAGGCGCTCCGTCAGGCGCTGCGTGCCGATGCGGCACGGGAAGCACTTGCCGCAGGATTCCTCGGCGAAGAACTCCATGGCGGAATGTGCGACCTCGATCATGTCCCGCGAGTCGTCGAACACCATGATGCCGCCCGCGCCCAGGAACGACCCCTTCGAGCGGATGTCGGGCTCGTCCAGCGTGACAGCGAGGTCCTCGCCCGCGAGGAAGCCGCCCGAGAGCCCCGCCATCGTGACCGCCTGGATCTTACGTCCGTCCGGCACGCCGCCGGCCCAGTCGTCGATCAGCGTCATCAGGGGGAAGCCCATCGGCACTTCGTAGTTGCCGGGGCGCGTGACGTCCCCGGAGAGCGAGATCACCTTCGTGCCCGCGTGGTCGCCGATCCCCAGCCCGCGGTACCAGTCGGCGCCGTGCACGAGGATGTGGGGCACCGAAGCCAGCGTCTCCACGTTGTTCACGACCGTGGGAAGGTCCTCGTACCCGTGCGTCACAGGGAAGGGCGGCCGGTTGCGCGGGAACGGGTGTTTGCCCTCGAGGCTGTTGAGAAGCGACGTCTCCTCGCCGCAGATGTAGGCGCCGGCGCCGCGCCGCACCCAGAGGTCGAACGGTCGCCCGGGCCCCAGGGCTTCGGGCCCGAGCAGTCCGGCGCCACGGGCCTCTTCCAGGGCCGTCTCCAGGATGCGCAGCGTATCCGGGTATTCGTAACGAAGGTAAATGAACCCCCGCGTGGCGCCGGTCGCGAAGCCGGCGGCGATCATCCCTTCGATCACCGCGTGCGGGTCGTAGTCCATCAGCGCCCGGTCCTTGAAGCAGCCCGGCTCTCCCTCATCGGCGTTGCAGACGATCGTTTTGGGCTCGCCCGCGGCCTCCGCCACCGCCCGCCACTTCCGCCCGGTCGGGAAGCCGGCGCCGCCCCGCCCCGCCAGGCCGCTCGCATCGATGACATCAAGCAGCGCGCCGGGCTGCCCGCGGAGGGCGTTCTCGAGGCCGGAATAGCCGCCCGTCGCCCGATAGCCCGCCAGCGTGGCGCGTCCGGGAGCCCGGATGTGCGCAAATACGCACTCCTCGATGTCCGGGTGCGGAGCGGGCGGGAGAGGAGAGGGTCGAGAGGAGAGTTCAGCCGCGGTCGTCCCGCAGAGGACCCGTTCCCGGTCCAGGACCGGAATCGGCTCGTCGCAGCGGCCGGGGCAGGGCATCGCATGCGCGTTCGGCAGCCCGGCCAGCAGTTCGTTCGCCCCGAGCAGGGCGCAGACGGGTCCCGTGCAGACCCGGGCGCGGGCGAGGCCCCCGGGCTCCCGTGAGAAGTGGTGGTAGAAGGTGACCGTCCCGAAGAGGTCGGCGATCGGGATCCGCAGGTCATCGGAGATCGCGCGCAGGGCGTCCTCCGAGAGGTACCCGTCCCTCTCGTGGAACTCGTGCAGCAGGGGGAGCAGAGGAGCGGGCTCCTCCCGCCATTTCGCGAGAAGTTCCGCGTCCGAGGGCGTGTTCATGCCGTCATAGTTACCCGCAGACACGAATACCGGCAAACGACTTCCACCCGCGCGGGGCGTCGGCGTCTCCCCCCGTTTCCGGAGGCGGCGTAACTTCGGCCCATGATTACGCCCCGGAGGAACACCGCCCGCGTCGACATCGATCGCGTGTCCGAAGCGTCCAGCCGCAGGCGGCGCGACGCCGTCGCGGTCGAAGAGCCGCTCGAGATCCGGATCGCGCCCGCCGATGGAGGCGAGCACCAGGTGGCCGTGACCATGCGCACCCCGGGGGATGACTTCGACCTCACGGCCGGGTTCCTCTTCTCGGAGGGGCTGCTGGGACAGCGGTCCGACATCGCCGACCTGCGGTACTGCGTCGATGTGGAACCGCAGGAATACAACATCGTCACCGCGCACCTGAGCGACACGGCGCGCTTCGACCCGGCGGAACTCACCCGGAACTTCTATACGACATCGAGTTGCGGCGTTTGCGGAAAAGCCTCCCTCGAGGCGATCGAGATTCGGGGCTGTGCCCCCGTGCCGGCGGAAGGCCCGACCATCGCGGCCGAGATCGTCCGCACCCTCCCCGAAGCGCTCCGCAGTCGGCAGCCGGTGTTCGAACGGACGGGCGGGCTGCACGCGGCCGGCCTGTTCGATACGGCGGGTGAACTGCGTCTCCTGCGCGAAGACATCGGGCGCCACAACGCGCTCGACAAGGTGATCGGCGACCGATTCCTCGAGGGAGATCTGCCGCTCGGCGACGCGGTGCTGGCCGTGAGCGGCCGGGCCTCCTTCGAGATCATGCAGAAGGCGCTCGCCGCCGGCATCCCGATCGTCGCGGCCGTGGGCGCCCCCTCCAGCCTCGCCGTCGATGTGGCCGGCGAGTTCGGGATGACGCTGATTGGCTTCGCGAAGCCGACGGGTTTCAACATCTACGCCGGGCGCCACCGCGTCGGCTGAAGTGTCGGCTGAAGTGTCGGCAGAGGTGTATTCAGGGCGGTAGCGCGCGCCCGATCCTGAGCGCGAGGTCGACGGCCGATTTCCTCCATCCCGTCAGCGTCGATCTGCGGTAGGCGTCGGCGGTACGCTTCACGCCCTCGCTCATCGTCGGATACGGATGAACCAGCGACGCGAGCGTCCCCAGCTTCACCCCGGCCTTCATGGCGAGCGAGATCTCCGCGATCATCGTCCCCGCGTCGGGCGCCAGGATGTGTCCGCCGAGAATCCGGCCCCCCTTGCCGACGACGATCTTCACCCGGCCCATGGCGGCGCGTTCGGCGATCGCGCGGTCGAGATTCCCAATGTCGTAGACGTGGGCGGACACCGAGGCCCCGTGCCGATCTCGCGCCTCGGCTTCGGTGAGGCCGACGTGCGCGAGTTCGGGGTCGGTATAGGTGCACCAGGGGATCACGCGATAGTCGATGTTGGCGCGCACGGGAAAGAGCGCGTTCTGGACCACGGTGCGCGCTTCGTGGTCGGCGACGTGCGTGAACAGGAACCCGCCGGTCACGTCGCCCGCCGCGAAGATGTGCTTGCGGGAAGTGCGGAGCCTGGCGTCGACGGTGACCCAGCCCCCGGCGGTCTCGACCCCGGCGGCGTCCAGTCCCAGACCCTCCGTGTTGGGCGCCCGCCCCGCGGCGACGAGAACCTCGTCGACTTCGAACGTCTCGCTCCCCTCCTCCCCGCTCGTCCCCCCCTCCGCGGCGGCGGGAGGCGCGATCGTCACCCGCCGGCGGTTCCCGGCGCGGTCGACCCGCGTCACGACTCGGCCCGTGCGGATACGGATACCCTCGTCGCGCAGCCTGCTCGTCAGCAGGTCCGCGAGTTCGGGTTCCTCGCGCACCATGAGCCGGTCGAGCAGTTCGACGACCGTGACCTCGGTCCCGAGACGGCGATACGCCTGGGCGAGTTCGACGCCGATCGGCCCGCCGCCCACCACCGCGAGCGAGGCGGGGATCGTGTCACGGTCGAACGCCTCGGCGTGCGTGAAATAACCCGCCTCCTCGAGCCCTGGGATGGGGGGCACCGCGGCTCTCGAGCCGGTGGCGATCACGAAGCGCCGCGCGCGGAGGCGCCGGCCGTCCACCTCGACTTCGTGCGGCGACACGAAGCGCGCCTCTCCCTCGACGACATCGACGCCCATGGCGCGAAAACGCTCCGGATCGTCGTGCGGCTCGATCTGCGCGCGGACCTCGCGGACGCTCGACAGCACGCCGTCCGCTTCGATCTCCTGCCGCGGGACCCCGAGTCCGAACGAGGTCGCGTCGCGAACGTGCCGGGCCACGCGGGCCGAGCCGATGAGGGCCTTGGACGGTACGCATCCCGTCCACAGGCAGTCGCCGCCAAGGCGGTCGCGCTCGACCAGGGCCACGCTTGCGCCCAGCCCCGCGCTTCCGGCCGCCGTCACAAGACCCGCCGTACCCCCGCCGATGGCTACGATGTCGAACGTCCGGTTTCGAACCACGTTCCTGCTCCCCGTGGAGGGTGATCGATTCAACGGGCCGGGACGGCCGTTTTTCCTTGCCGGGCGTCCCGATTCGCGCTTAGCTTCGCTTCGTGCAGAATCCTACATCCCAAGCTGCGGTGACCCGGTCGGGCTCAATGAAAAGCCGCGTCCAGCCGCCTTCGATCCTTGCCAAGTGTCGTGAACTAGCGACCGTGCACAACCTCCGCGAGGCCGGTCTCTATCCGTACTTCATGCCGATCGAGGCCTCTCACGACACGTGGGTCGTCATCGACGGCGCCCGCAAGATCATGGTGGGCTCCAACAATTACATGGGACTCACCCACGATCCGCGCGTCCTCGAGGCGGCCCGCGACGCCCTCAACAAGTTCGGCAGCGGCAATACGGGCAGCCGCTTCCTCAACGGCAACCTCGATCTTCACGAGCAACTCGAGGACGAACTCGCCGACTTCACCGGCATGGAGGCCGCGCTCGTATTCTCGACGGGCTACCAGACGAATCTGGGCACGCTCGGCGCGTTGATCGGTCGCGCGGACACGGTCTACATCGACAAGCTGGACCACGCCAGCCTCCAGGACGGTGTACGCCTGGGGCTCGGCCGCACGCGCCGCTTCAACCACAACGACTTCGCGACGCTGCGCCGCATGCTCGAGGCGGAGGCGCCCTCGCGCGGAAAGCTCATCGCGGTGGACGGCGTGTACAGCATGGAAGGCGACATCGCCGATCTGCCCACCCTGGTCGAACTGAGGCGAGAGTACGACGCCGCCATCCTCGTGGATGACGCGCACGCGGTGGGCGTTCTGGGCGAGACCGGGGCCGGGACCGCCGAGCACTGGGGGCTCACCGATGAGGTGGACCTGATCCTCGGCACGTTCTCCAAGTCCTTCGCCTCGATCGGTGGCTTCGTGGCGGGCCGCGCCGACGTCATCGACTACCTCCAGCACAACGCCCGCGCCCTCATGTTCAGCGCGAGCATGCCTCCCGCCTCCGCCGCCACCGTGCTGAAGGCGCTGGAGATCATCCGCGATGAGCCGGAGCGCCGCGAGCAGCTCTGGAAGAACACGTACAGGATGATGGAGGGCTTCAAGTCGATCGGGTTCGACATCGGGCCGACCGAGACCCCGATCGTCCCCATTCTCATCGGGCCCATGGAGAAGACCTTCGTGTTCTGGCGCGCCCTGTTCGAAGCGGGCGTGTTCACCAACCCGGTCGTCCCCCCCGCGGTTCCCGAGGGGAGTTGCCGCCTGCGGACCAGCTACATGGCCACGCACTCGGACGACGACCTCGATTTCGTGCTCGAGCAGGTGGAGCGCGTGGGGAAGAAGCTCGGCGTCGTCTGAACCGGCGCCTTCCACCATGACGAGTCTCGCCTCCTCCGTGCGCGTCGTCCCCGTCGAGAGCCGCGCCGATCTGAAGCGCTTCATCGACCTGCCGTGGTCCATCTATCGGGGCGATCCCGACTGGGTGCCCCCGCTGAAGCGAGATGTCCGGGCGGCGTTCGATCCGGCGAAACACCCGTTTCACCTGCACTCCGAGGTCCAGCCCTACCTCGCGCTGCGCGATGGCCGGGCCGTGGGCCGGATCTGCGCGATCCGGAACCGGAATCACGAGCGGACGCACGACGAATCCGTGGGGTTCTTCGGCTGGTTCGAGTGCGTTGACGACCGGGAGGTGGCCGGGGCGCTGCTCGACGCGGTGCGGGCCTGGCTCCGGGAACGCGGACTCACCGCGATGCGGGGTCCCGCCAGCTTCTCGACCAACGAGACCTGCGGCCTGCTTATAGACGGAGATCCCGGGCCGCCGGTCGTCCTCATGGCCTACAACCCGCCGTACTATCCCGCGCTGATGGAGGCTGCGGGGCTGCGGAAGGCCAAGGATCTCTTCGCCTGGCTCATGAAGAAGGGCGACTGGCCGCCGCACCTCTTCCGCGCCGAAAAGGTGGTGACCCGCAGGTACGGCATCCGGATCAAGACGCTCGACATGGCGCGATTCGACGAAGAACTCGGCCGCGTCCAGCGCCTGTACAACGCGGCCTGGGAGAAGAACTGGGGTTTCGTCCCCATGACCGAGGCCGAGATGGATCACATGGCGGCCGAACTCAAGCCCATCCTGGACCCCGAACTTGCCCTCTTCGCCGAGACGCCGGAGGGCGAGACCGCCGGCTTCGCCCTCGCTCTCCCGGACTTCAACCAGGTGCTGCGCCGCATGAACGGGCGGCTGTTTCCGTTCGGGATTCTCAAGGCGCTCATCTACCGGCGAAGAATCACCTGCATGCGCGTGATCATCCTGGGGCTTGCCGAGGAATGGCGCGGCAAGGCCGTCGATGTCCTCCTCTACCTCTGGCTGTTCAGGAAGGGGATCGCCGCCGGGATGACGTCGGCCGAGCAGTCCTGGATTCTCGAGGACAACCAGAAGATGAACCAGGCCATCGAGCGTCTCGGCGGCAGGGTCTACCGGACCTACCGGCTGTACGAAGCGGCCCTTTAGTGGCATCGGTCCTTCTCACGGGGGGAAGCGGTTTCCTCGGCGGCCATCTCGCCGAGGCCCTCGTCGCGGCCGGACATCGGGTCACCGCGAGCGTGCGGCGAACGAGCGACACGCGTCGTCTCGACCGCCTCGAGTTGAGGAAGATCGAACTCGACCTCGGGCTGGAGGACAGGAGAGAAGCGGCCGCGGCACTCGAGGGCTGCGCCGCCATCGTGCACTGCGGCGCGCTCACGCGGGCGCGCAGCGAGTCGGAGTTCATGGCCGTGAACGCCGCCGGCACGCGGAGGCTCGCACGGGCGGCGGCGAAGGCGGGGGTGCGACGGTTCGTCTTCATCAGCAGCCTCGCGGCCCGCGGACCCGACGGCGCGGCCGGACCCGTGAGCCCGTACGGTCGCTCGAAGGCCAGGGCCGAGGCGGCGCTCGCCTCCGTCCGCGGGCCGATGGAGATCGCCGTGCTCAGGCCGGGCGGCGTCTACGGCCCGCGGGACTCCGACCTGCTGCCGCTCTTCCGGCTGGCGGCGCGAGGGTGGACCGCGATTCCGCGCAACGACGCGCCCCTGCAGCCGGTGTACGTCGCCGATGTCGTCTCGGCCGTCCTCGCCGCCCTCGAGGCGCCGCCGGCGCCGCGCCCGCTTCCCGTCGCCGGCGCGGAACGCCGTACCTGGCCGGCGGTGGCGCGCGGGCTGATGGCCGCCGTGGGCCGCCCCGGCCGGGTTCTGCGGGTGCCGTCCGCGCTCTTCCTCGCCGCCGGGGCGCTGTCGGAACTCGCGGGCCGCCTGACGGGCAACGCTCCGGCCTTCGACCGGAGGCGCGCGCGGGATCTGTCCGCATACGCGTGGACGTGCGACATCGAGTCGAGCCGCAAGCATCTCGACCCCTGGCGCCCGCGCGTCGGTATCGAAGAAGGGCTCGCGCGCACCGCCGACTGGTATCGCCGCATGGGCTGGCTGTGAGCGTGGGCCGCAGCGGAGGGCTCCTGCCCGTCGATCGCGTCGCCATCGGCTACTTCGGTTGCACGGGCCTCGTTTCGCTGGCGTTCGGCGGCCTGCCCGGCGCGGGCATCGCCGCGGCCCACGCGATCGCCGTGTTCGGGATCACGCGACTTGCGGCCTGGCACCCCCGCGCCGGCCTCGCCGCGATCGCGAGGGCGGCGTACGCCGTGCTCCTCACGCCCCTCCTCTATGCGGAACTCGCGGTCCTCAACCGCTTTCTCACGCAGCGGTACTTCGACGCCACGGTGCAGGCGTGGGATGCCGCCATGTTCGGCGGACAGCCGAGCATCGGCCTCAGCGCGTCGCTCCCCTGGCTCCCCTTCTCCGAGGTGTTGCACCTGGGCTACTTCGCCTACTACGCCGTCATCCCCGCCGCCATCCTGGGCGTGTTCGCGACGCGGGGGGTCGAGGCCCTGCAGCGCACCGCCCTCGCCGTGGCCGCCGCCTTCTTCGTCTCCTATCTCATCTTCATGTTCTTCCCGGTCGCGGGCCCCCGCTACGAGTTCGCGCAGATCGGCGGCGCGATCGGCGAGGGGACGCTGTTCGGGATCGTGCACGGGATCCTGGAGGCCGGATCGTCGAAGGGCACGGCTTTCCCCAGTTCCCACATCGCCGCCTCCCTGGCCGCGGTCGTAGCCGCCGGACGCGAGGATCGACGCTGGTTCTGGCTCCTCATCGTCCCGGAACTCGCGTTGACGGCGGGGACGGTGTACGGTCGCTTCCACTATGCGGCCGACGCCCTCGCGGGCATCCTGCTCGGGCTGCTGGTCTGCGCCGTACTGCGGGCGACCGAATCCCGGGCCGGGGACGCCGGAGCACCCGAGGGCGGGCAACCCGCCGCCTGAACCGCGCATCAAAGCGGTGGATCCGGAAGGTGACCTGCAGAGGGATGACGTGGAAGAACGCGACCTGATCGCCTGCGCGAAGGCGGGAGAGCGATCCGCGATGGGAGAGTTGTACGAACTCCATGCGCGGCGCGTCTACACCGTGATTCGCCGCCTCGTGGGCGACGATCACCTCGCGGAGGACCTCTCCCAGGAAGCGTGGATCCGTGCGTTCGAGAAGCTCCACCTCTTTCGCGGCGATGCGGCCTTCGGCACGTGGCTCTACCGGCTGGCGACGAACGTGGCGCTCAACCGGCTGCGCCGGTCGTCGAAGCGGCGGCCGGTGGAGTCCGCCGCGGAGCTCCCGCGCGTGGCGCGGGCGCACGACGACGTGATCGTTACGCGGCGGGTCCTGACCCAGGCGCTGGACCAGTTGCCGCCGGGGTACCGGAGAGTCCTCGTGCTGCACGACGTGGAGGGCTGGACGCACAACGACATCGCCGAGGAGCTGGGGTGTGCGCCCGGCACGTCGAAATCGCAGTTGCACAAGGCGCGGGCGCGCATGCGGAAGCTCATCGCTCCGGAAGATTCCGGGAACGGCGGTGCGCGTGGCGAAGCGGGCCTCTGAGAGGGATAGAAGAGATGGCGAACCACATGGATGCCGAGCGAATCTCGGCACTGCTCGACGAGCCGTGGGCGGACGGGGACTGCCGGGCCCACCTCGCGACATGCGGCGAGTGCCAGGCGGAGTTCGAGCGGTTGAGCCGGATGCGCATGGCGCTGTCCGCGCTTCCGGATGAGAAGGCGCCCGCGGGACAGTGGGCCGCTATCGAAGCCGCGCTCGATGCCGGCGCGACGCGTGCCGGCGTCCGCCGGGTCGGAGGAGGCCTCGTCGGCCGTCTCTTCGTCCGGGGACCGCTCCAGGCCGCCGCCGCCCTCACGTTGTTCGCCGGCGGCGTGATCGCCGGCCTGCAGTTCACGGGCGGCCGGTCCGCGAACCCGCCGGCCGCGGATCTCCCGGCCGTCGTCTCCACCGATGACGGTCGCGCCCTCGTGGACGGGCTCAGCCGGATGGAGTCGCTGCGGTCGCCGCTCCGACAGGTCGGAGAGGGTGGGACGGGTCCCGCTTCGGAAGGGCTGAGGGGGGAAGATCCCCTGGAGATGGCGCAGAGGCTGGCGAGGCTCGAAGGGTCGATCCGCGCCCTGCGCGACCGCCTCGAGACCTATCCCGACGATCCCTTCGCCAGCGCCTATCTGCTGGAACTCGTGGAGATGCGCGATCGGCTCGCGGAGGATCTCGGCCGCGCGAACGGGACGCGAACCTGGTGACCCGGCCCCTCCCGCGGTCTCCGCGCGCGCTGCTTGCCTCGGCCCTGGCTCTGGCCGCCCTGCCGTTCGCCGTCCTCGCCGGCGCCGCGCAGGAGGCCGGGACGGCGGAATCCGCCGGCTGGATCGGGGTGCGGATCGACGAACGCTACAACTGCGGCTGGGAGACTTCGGAAGACTGGAAGAACTGCACGCTCATTCTCCGGATTCGCGAGATGCAGGAAGGGGGGCCGGCGGAGCGGGCGGGGCTCCGCGCCGGCGACCGACTCGCGGCGATGGACGGCGTGGAACTCACGCTCGCGAACCTGCCGGACAGGCTCGCGTCCATCCGCCCGAGCGTTCCCGTTCGGCTGGAAGTGACTCGAGACGGACTGCGCCAGGCCTTTGAAGTGATTCCGGACGTCCGGCCGGCGGATGCGGACGACCTTCCGATGGTGGGCCGCCGGACGGTGGTGGCGACCGCCGGGGACCCGCAGCGGAACATGTTCGTGCTCTGGCTGACGGATCCGGCGGATGGCGACCGCCCCGGATTCGCTCTCACCGTCCGCGATACGGAGGACATCGGCGTGGCCGTGGAGCCCTCCGCCGTGCGCGTCGTCGACGGCCGGCTCAACATTCTGCCGGTGCGGGACCGCCCCGCCTCGGAGTTGCCGGCGGTCCGCCGGGAAGTGCTGAGCGACCTGCAGCGGGAGTCGGAATCGGCCTATCGAAACTTCGCCGTCGCGCTCGAACGTGTCGGAGCGGTACGGGCCCGCCTCTCGCCGATGGAGTTTCGGCGCCGCGCGATTCGCATCGCTCAACTGGCATTGACGGAAACCGAACTCGCCGTCCGCTTCCACCGCACGTTCGCGGGGGCCGAGTTCGAGCCCGTGCGCGACTTTTCCGACCGCCCCGCCCTCGACGGCCTGCTCGTGCTCAGGGTTGCGAGAGGGACGGTCACCGACCGCCTCGGGCTCCGGCCGGGAGATCTCCTCGTGAGAGCGGGCGAGCGTCCGATCCGCGAACTGGACGACCTCGTCGTCGCGCTCGAGTCGGAGGAGAGCGAGGGTCTCGGAGTGGTGTGGGTTCGGAGAGGCGAAGAGATGAGCGGGGTCTGGCCCCGGCGATGATGGCTCGAAAGCGTCCGGGACGGAGGATCGCCATCGCCCGTGGGCGGCGCGTACGCGTCCGCATGGATTTGTACGCCGTCATCGCGGCCTTCCTCATCGGCATCGGGCCCGGCGCGGCCGTTCAGCCCTGTCCGAAGCACCGGGCGACGCACGGCGACGAGGCGGGGACCCGGGCCGTCGCTCTCCACGGGACGCACGCGGACCACGGCCACGCGGACCACGGCCATGCGGACCGCGGCGATACGGACCGCCACCAGGGGTCCTCTCACGCCGATGGCGCCGGCGCAGCGACACCGTCGCATCCCCATTCGGACGGACCGTGCGACTGCCTCGGCATCTGCCTCACCTGCTCCGGTCCGGCGCAGGTGGCGTCCGCCGCGCCGGCCGCCCAGCCGACCCTGGAGAGCCAGACGCCGCAGGGAAGGCGACGCGACGCCGGGCCCGCTCCCGACCCGGCCGCCTACCTCAAGCCGTACGCCCAGCCACCCCCCGCCTGACTCCTCGACACTAGCCCGTACAAGTCGTCCAGGGCGCGAACCGCGTCGGCCACGAAGGTCCATACGCGTGCTCGTGTCCGTTACCGAATCGATCCCGGCGCCCGTTGGCGCTCGGCATCGACGGGCGGCGCATCCTTACCGAACGAGGAGTCGAACCTTGAAGAAATGCACGATACTCGGCGCATGTGCGCTGCTGGCCCTTGCCGCACCCGTCGCCGCGCAGTGGAACGCCTCGCGCGCGGACAGCCACGCCCCCATCGGAGTCATGGCCGACCACCGACACGAGGCGGGCGAGGTGATGCTCTCCTACCGCTACATGACGATGACCATGGAGGGAAGCCGCGTCGGCACGGATCCGATCACCGACGCGGACATCGTTTCTCCGGGCGGGCGGTTCATGATCACGCCGACCCGCATGCCCATGACGATGCACATGTTCGGGGCCATGTTCGCGCCCTCCGATCGCATCACCTTCATGGCGATGCTCCCCTTCGTGTCCAGTTCGATGGACCACATCACGCGCGCCGGCGGGTCGTTCACGACCGAATCGGGCGGCGTGGGCGACGTCAAGGTGGGCGCCATGATCGGCCTGGCCGACTGGGCGAACCAGTCGCTCCATCTGAACGCGATGGTCGGCCTGCCGACCGGATCGATCGAGGAGCAGGGTGTCCTCCCCATCAGTCAGGGGATGGAGGTCCAGCTCCCCTATCCCATGCAGATCGGCTCCGGCACGTTCGATCTGCGTCCCGGCCTCACCTGGCTGGGCCAGGCGGGCGACTGGTCCTGGGGAGCCCAGGGGAATGCCGTGATGCGCATGGGCATGAACGACCGCGATTGGGCGCTCGGCGACCGGATACAGGGAACCGCGTGGTGGGCGCGGCAGCTGGCGCGCAACGTCGCGGCGGGCGTGCGGGTGGTCGCGACCCGGGCCGGGAACATCGACGGAAGGGACGCCGCGCCCAGCGTAAACCCCCAAATGGTGCCCACGGCCCGCACCGACCTCCGAGCAGGCACCGTGGTCGAGGGAGGGTTCAGCCTCAATCTCTACATCCCCCGGGCCAAAGCCTTTCGGATCGCCGGCGAGGTGCTCCTGCCCCTCGTTCGCGACCTCGATGGTCCTCAACTCGAAACCGATCTGACCTTCGTGCTGGGCCTGCAGATCGTGCCCATAAGCCACTGATCGGTAACGGTGTGCATGGATTGTATACATTCGATGTTGATGTATACACGCCGTGGCGTTTGTCAGCGGTGAAGGGGGGGCGTAATCTCCCCTCCCGCCGCCGCCGATCCCCGGTGGGCGAAGGAAGATCCCCGAACCATTCGAGAAATCCCCATGTCCGACGCGGCTCCTGCATACGACACCCTGCGCACGCCCTCCGGCGGGGACACGATCCGCATGGCGGGCGACCGCCTCGACGTGCCCGACCGTCCGATCATCCCCTTCATCGAAGGCGACGGGATCGGTCCCGACATCTGGCGCGCGGCGAGCGCGGTTCTCGAAGCGGCCGTCGAGAAGGCCTACGGCGGCGAGCGGCGAATCGCGTGGTTCGAGGTGCTCGCGGGCCAGAAGGCGTTCGATCGCACCGGGGACTGGCTCCCCGCCGACACGCTCCGCGCCATCCGGCATCACCGCGTCGCGATCAAGGGGCCCCTCACGACGCCGGTTGGCGGAGGGATCCGGTCGCTCAACGTGGCGCTGCGCCAGAAGCTCGACCTGTTCGCGTGCGTCCGGCCGGTGCGCTGGTTCGAGGGCGTCCCGTCGCCGGTTCGCCAGCCGGACCTCGTGGACATGACGATCTTCCGCGAGAACACCGAGGACATCTACGCGGGCATCGAGTGGGAGGCCGGGAGCGAGGAGGCCCGCCGGCTGCGCGCCTTCCTCTGCGACGAGATGGGCGTGTCGACGATCCGTTTCCCGGAGACCAGTTCCTTCGGCGTGAAGCCGATCTCGCGGGAAGGGACGCGGCGACTCGTCCGCGCTGCGATCCGGTACGCCCGCGACCGCGGATGCGATAGCGTCACGCTGGTCCACAAGGGGAACATCATGAAGTTCACCGAGGGCGGTTTCCGCGACTGGGGCTACGAGCTCGCGAAGGACGAGTTCGGGGCACAGGAGTTCGGCGGTGGTCCCTGGTGCAGGACCTCCGATGGCATCGTCGTCAAGGACGTGATCGCCGACGCGTTTCTGCAGCAGATCCTGACGCGGCCCGCGGAGTACGATGTGATCGCGACGATGAATCTGAACGGGGACTACATCTCGGACGCGCTCGCCGCGCAGGTGGGCGGGATCGGCATCGCCCCCGGCGCGAACATCAACTACGAGACGGGTCACGCGATCTTCGAGGCGACGCACGGCACCGCACCGAAGTATGCGGGACAGGACAAGGTGAACCCGGGATCCGTCATCCTGTCCGGGGAGATGCTGCTGCGGCACCTGGGGTGGAACGAAGCCGCAGACCTTATTGTATCCTCCCTGAGCGCCACCATAAGCGAGAAGCGCGTGACGTATGATTTCGAGCGTCTGATGGAGGGCGCGACGCTCCTCAGGTGCAGCGAGTTCGGCCGGGCCATGATCGACAACATGTGATGGAGAAAGAGATGAGTAAGACAGGCAGGTTTGCGGCGGCGGTGGCGGGGTTCGTATCCACGCTGGCCGCACCGGTTGCGGTTGAGGCCCAGCTTCCCGCGGGCGTCACCGAGGTCGCCAGCGTCGAGGGGATTACGGAGTATCGGCTCGAGAACGGGCTGCGCTTCCTGCTCTTCCCCGACCAGAGCAACCAGCGCATCACGGTGAACATCACCTATCTCGTCGGCTCGAGACACGAAGGGTACGGCGAAACGGGCATGGCCCACCTCCTCGAGCACCTGGTGTTCAAGGGGACCCCGAACCACCCGGACATCCCGAAGGAACTGGACGAGCACGGCGCCTTCCCGAACGGCACGACGTGGTTCGACCGCACGAACTACTTCGAGACGTTCCCGGCCACCGACGAGAACCTCGAGTGGGCGCTCGACCTCGAGGCCGACCGAATGGTGAACTCGTTCATCGCCCAAGAGGATCTCGATTCGGAGATGACGGTCGTGCGGAACGAGTGGGAGGCGGGGGAGAACAGCCCCCGGGGCGTACTCCAGAAGCGCGTCCTGTCCGCGGCCTACGACTGGCACAACTACGGCAACTCCACCATCGGCGCGCGCGCGGACATCGAGAACGTGCCCATCGACCGGCTGCAGGCCTTCTACCGGAAGTACTACCAGCCGGACAACGCGATCCTCGTCGTCGCCGGGCGCTTCGAGCCGGAGCGGGCGCTCGAACTGGTGGCCGAGAAGTTCGGTCCCCTCCCGCGGCCGGAGCGCACCGGGGCGAACCAGCTGTTCGAGACGTACACGGCCGAACCAGCCCAGGACGGCGAGCGCACGGTCACCCTGCGGCGCGTCGGTGACGTCCAATTCGCGATGGCGGCCTATCACATGCCGCCGGGCTCTCACGAGCACTTCGCCGCCGTCGACGTGATGACGCACATCCTCACGACGCGTCCGGCCGGGCGCCTCTACCAGGCGCTCGTCGAGCCGGGCCTGGCCGCCAACGCGTTCGCCGGCAACTTCCAGTTGCGCGAGCCGGGCCTCCTGTTCGCCGGCACGGAGGTGCGCGAGGGCGACTCGCTCGACGAAGCCGCCGACGTCATGCTCGCCACGATCCAGGCGCTCGTCGACGAACCTCCCACGGAGGAGGAGGTCGACCGGGCGAAGACGGACTTCCTCTCGGGCATCGAACTCTCGTTCAACAACCCTCAGGGGATCGCCCTGCAGCTCAGCGAATGGGCGTCGATGGGCGACTGGCGCCTCTTCTTCCTGCACCGGGACCGCCTGGAGCGGGTGACGCCGGAAGCGGTCCACCAGGTCGCACAGGCTTACCTCAAACCGTCGAATCGGACGATCGGCTACTACTACCCGACGGATGCGACGCCGGCCCGCGCCGAGATCCCCGCGCCGCCGGATGTCGGTGCGCTGGTGGCCTCGTACACGGGGCGCGAGGCGGTCGCCGAAGGCGAGGCGTTCGATCCCACGATCGAGAACATCGAGGCCCGGACGGAGCGGTTCGAACTGCCCAACGGGCTCAAGGTCGCCTTCCTCGCGAAGGAGAACCGCGGCGATGCCGTGAACGTGCGCTTCACGCTGCGGCATGGCACGGAGGGCGCCCTCATGGGGAAGGCGACCGCGGGCTCCCTCGCCGGCGCCATGCTGATGCGGGGGACGGAGAACCGCTCGCGCCAGGAGATCTCCGACGAGCTCGATCGCCTGAAGGCCCAGGGCTTAGTCAACGGGAGCGCCACCACGGCGAGCGGGTCGTTCACCACCGTGCGGGAGAATGTCCCGGCCGTCCTCCGGCTCGGCGCCGAGATCCTCCGGCAGCCCGCCTTCGACGCGGCGGAGTTCGAACTGCTGCGCGAGGAGCGTCTCGCCGCCATCGAGTCGCAGATGTCGGAACCGCAGGCCCTGGTCGTGCAGGCCTTCCAGCGTCACTTCGGCGACTATCCGGCGGATCATCCCCGTTACTCGCCGACCTTCGAGGAGCAGATCGAGCGCCTCGAGGCCGCGACGGTGGACGACGCGCGCGCCTTCTGGCAGGGCTTCTACGGGGCACAGGGCGGCACCATGTCCGTGGTCGGCGATTTCGACGCCGCGGAGATGCGTGCACTGATCGAGGAACTGTTCGGTGACTGGACCGCGAGCGAAGCCTACGCCCGCGTACCGGTCCAGTACCGCGAGATCGCGCCGCTGACCCTCGACATCGAGACGCCGGACAAGGCGAACGCCATGATGTTCGCCGGACTCGCGATTCAGATGCGCGACGACCACCCCGACTACCCGGCGCTCCTCCTCGGCAACCACATCCTGGGCGGCGGCATGAACTCCCGCCTGTTCAGCAGGATCCGGGGGGAGGAAGGCCTGTCGTACGGCGTGAGTTCAAACTACGGTGCGCCCCCGATCGATGACGCCGCGCAGTTCCTGGCGCTCGCGATCTTCGCGCCGGAGAACGCGGACAAGGTGGTCGCCTCGTTCGAGGACGTCCTCGAGACCACCCTCGCCGATGGTTTCGCGCCGGAGGAGTTTGAGGCCGCCAAGCGGGGCTACCTGGACCAGCAGCAGAACGGCCGCGCGAACGACGCCGTCATCGCGAACATGCTGTCGAACAGCCTGTTCCTGGACCGTCCGCTCTTCTTCACCGCAGAGCAGGAGGCGGCGATCGAGGCGCTGACGGCGGGTGACGTCGTGGATGCGATGCGGCGCCACATCGACCCGACGAAGCTGACGATCATCCGGGGCGGCGACTTCGCCAACAAGCTCGTCCCGTAACCGCAGTAACCGCAGCGCGCCCGGCCTCCCGAGCCGGGCACCAGGGAGCGGCGGGCGGCCCGGTCAGCGGCCGCCCGTCTGCTCCCGCTCCACGTTCAGCTGCGTGATGTCCGGGCTCCAGCGCGTGTCGCCCAGCAGGTGCTTCACGAAGTACTCCGCGCGCAGCCAGAACCAGTAGTCGCTCATGTCCCCGTAGCCGTGCCGCTGGCCGGGGAAGACGAAGTAGTCGAAGCGCTTGTTGGCCCGGATCAGCGCCTCCGCCATGCGGTGCGTGCCGGCGTGGTGGACGTTGTTGTCGATGTCCCCTGTCGTAAGGAGCAGGCGCCCCTTCAGGTTCGCGGCCAAGTCGGAGTTGCGCTCGATCTCGTACTCGAACGTGACGTTCCCGCTGTCGTCCACGACCTCACGCACGCCGTGGTGTTTCTCGGACCAGTTCTGGTTGTAGACGTCGTTGTTGTGGTTCCCGGAGGATGAGACCGCGACCTTGAAGAAATCCGGGTAGACGAGCATCGCCGCCGTCGACATGAACCCGCCCCCGGAGTGCCCGTAGATGCCCACGCGGTCGATGTCGATGAAGTCGTGCCGGTCGGCGAGTTGCTCGATCGCGGTCTTCTTGTCCGCCAGCCCGTAGTCGCGGAGGTTCCCGTACCCGTAGTTGTGGTACCACTTCGAGCGGGCCGGATGGCCGCCGCGGTTCCCCACCGTGATCACGATCATCCCGAACTGGGCCAGCGCCGTCTCGTAGCGCGCCGTCGAGAACGATTTCGCCACGGCCTCCGTCTGCGGCCCCGGGTACACGTAGGCGACGATCGGATACGTCTTCTCCGAGTCGAAGTCGAACGGCTTGTAGATCACGCCGTACAGGTCCGTGACTCCGTCGTCCGCCTTCACGGTGTAGGGCTCGGGGAATCCGTACCCCGCCTCCTCCAGCTTCGAGAAGTCGGCGGTCTCGAGGTCCATGATCCGGCGGCCGTTGGCCGCGTGGAGCGCGGCGGTCGGCGTCGTGTTGACGCGCGAGTAGTTGCTGACGAAGAAGCGGTTCGACTCCCCCATCTCGACCCGGTGATCGAAGGCGCCGGGGTTCAGGAGAGCCAGCCCGGAGCCGTCGAGGTTCACGCGGTAGAGGTGCTGGTAGTAGGGATCCTCGCCCGCCTCGCGCGCGTTGGCCTGGAAGTAGACGACGCCGGCCGCCTCGTCGATCCCGACCACTTGGCGCACCGACCACGGACCCTCGGTGAGGCGGTTGCGGAGCGTGCCGTCCGGCCCGAAGCGGTACAGGTGCGCCCAGCCGTCCCGCTCCGACCACCAGAGCATGTCGCCCGACTCGAGGCGTTCAAGCCGCTGGAACTCCACGTAGGTGTTGAGCCGTTCCTCGAACAGCACGCGCGCCGTGCCCGTCGCGGCGTCCGCCACCATCACGTCGACGCGGTGCTGGTCGCGGCTCTGCCTCACGAAGTGAAGTTCGTCCGAGCCGGGTGAGAGCCACAGCGAGCGGAACGGCTCTTCGCTGTCCGGATAGCGGAACTGGCGCGCGGACGTCGTGAACAGGCGGTGGTCCTTCCACTCCTCCGGCATCGCGACCTCGACCATGTTCCGGTCCTGGAGGTCGTAGATGAGCAGCTCGGGCTGGCTCACGGTCTCTTCGCCCGGCATGTCGTACTTGTAGGACTCGAGTTCGGGCCGCTCGTTGCCGACCATGTGGATGACCCAGAGGTTCCCCACCTCGCGCCGGTCGCGGCGGATCAGCGAGAAGCGGCGCGAGTCTTGCGACCACGAGATCGACACCCGCTTCCGCCCGTCCGCGTTCTCCTCGCGCTCGATGTCCGTGTCCCCGCGCTCGAACACCGCGTAGCTGTAGTGCTCCTCCCCGTCCGTCGTGAGCTGCGTCTCCTCGGCCTCGATCCCCTCCTCGGCCTCGTCCGCCTCGTCCCCGCTCTTCCCGCGCCGGGCCTCGAGGAACTGCTGGTAATCGTCCCCGCTCATCATGTGGAGGTTGTGGTGGCGGGCGAAGATCACCGTCTGTCCGTCCGGCGACACGCTGGCCCAGGACGGGTGATTGTCGGGCGCCTCCCAGTCCTCGAGTTCGCGCAGCATCCGCGTGTTCACGTCGTACTCGAAGTGGAACACTTTCTTGCGGGCGCGCTGGCGCTGCCGTTCGCCCTCCTCCTCTTCCTCGTCCAGTTCCTCCAGTTCCTCCATTTCGGACTCCGTCTCGTCTTCCTCCTCGTCCTGCGAAGACTCGACCTCGAACTGGAGCGTGTTCGCGTCAATGAACTTGATCGCGCGGATCGGGAGGTGCTGGCCGTCCCAGGGGTCGCGCGTGATGCGGGTCAGCTCGGCCGCGATCCGGTCGTTGTCGAAGACCTGGCGCTTCGTTCCGGCCACCGGATCCACGATGTAGTAGAAGGATCCGTCCGAGGTTTCCCACTCGTACCAGAACGACTCGGAGCCCTCGATCCACTGCGGGTCCACCGAGGTCGAGTAGACGAGACCCTGGATCTTGTAGGGCGCAAAGCGCGCCGCGAGGCGGTAGTTCGCCGGGCCCTCGCCCGTTTCCTGAGCGGCGAGCGGTACCGCGAGCAGCACTGCGGCCGCCAGCGAGAGAAAGAGGCGTGAACCGGCACGGTAGGCGGAGTTCATGGCAAGACTCGTGGCTGTCGTGATAGGAACGGGACGAAGGAACGCCGGAGAACGTGGAGGAGGTCGGGGCGGCCTGTCCAGATGGCCGCCCCGAGGCGCGTGGAGGCACACCCGGTCGGGGGGAGCCGGTCCGAGCGACCGACCCTCCGCCGACAGGGGTCAAGCCGGGTCAGCAGTTCGTGACGCTAGTCGCCGCGTCCGAGCATCATGCCGACGACCGCGCCGGCGGCGCCCCACAGGACGGCCGTGACGACGACGTCGACGACGACCGAGGTGAGGGTCGAGGTGTTCATCGCGCCCAGCGCCACGAACCCGAAGGTCGCGGCAATGAGGGCGCCGAGCTTGGCGCCCGCCTGGGCGCCGCCCGCGATGTCCGTTGCGCCCTTCCAACCCAGGGCGGTCGCGAGCACTCCGCCGCCGGCGAGCTGGCCGACGGCGATCCAGAGGAATTCGGGAGACTCCTTAATCACACCGGTGGCTGAGCCCATGTTGGCTTCGAAGAAGCCGCCCAGGAGCAGTTCGTACAGGACGTAGCCGCCCAGAAAGAGGACGACGGCGCCGGCGATCGAGGCGATGAGGCACTTCGTGTTCATGGCGTTCCCTCCGCCTGAAGGTGGTGAAGCCCCCCCGCACACGTCCCTTCCCCCGCGGGCAGACGCGCGCGGCGCGCGCAAGAGGCTCACCGGGCGGCGGCCACCCTGCCTTGAAGCATAGGAATCGAACCACGACCGGCAAGACCGGCCGTCTCGCCCTCCGGGCTGCTAGAAGCGGTCCAGCCGGGGGTTGACCACGTTGGAGTAGATCGACCCGAACGTGTAGGAGAACCCCACCGACACGCCGTACTCGAAGCCGCTCTGGAGGATGCGCTGGCGGAGGAGGACCTCCTCCGTCGTGGCATCGCCGGCCGGCACGTTGAGCTGGTCGCGGATGCGCGAGTAGTTCGCGTTCAACCTGAGCGACAGGCCGCGGAAGATCCGGAAATCGGCCCCCGCGAACGCCGTGAAGCGGTTCTTCGAGGGATCGTGGAGGAACTGCGAGAAGGTCAGGAAGCCGTACGATTCGCCCCACGGCTGCCGGACGCTGAGGCGGACGCTGAACCGGTGGTGGGGGAGCGTCTCATCGTCCTTCAGGAAGACGGTCTGCTCGATGTAGTCGTGGTACCGGAGGCCGATCGTGTAGAGAAAGTTGAACTGACGGCGGGTCGACTCGGCGTAGGGGAAGATGTTGTACTCCAGCGCCGGCCCCACCCGGAGCTGCAGGTCCTCGTTCGCGAAGCTGGAATGCCCCACCTCGTACGCGGCGCCCGCCGACCAGTGATCCGACAGACTCCACACGCTGAGCCCGTCGGCTTCCCAACTCTCCCGAATACTCGTGATGGACGTTGTGTCGGAGGTCTCGAACAGCCGCCGGTTATAGCTCGCGTCGACGGAGAACTCGAGCTTCAGGGCGTCCGTAACCCGGTCGGCCGAGAAGCCGCTCTCCAGTTCGTACGATTCGGTGCGCTCGTCCACGTCGAGTTCCGCGTTCGCGCGCAGCCGGAAGGTCCAGAAGTTCCACGGGTCGTCCTCGGGCCTGGCCGCGATCTCGCCGTGGTCGGCGCCGTCGTAGTGGATGTCGATGCTGGCGGCCTGGTCGGTGCGGGCGATGTAGCGCAGCAGTCCGAGTTCGAGCGTCCGGGCCACGTCCGTCAGCCGCTGCTCCAGGGCGAGGTTGGGGCGCGTCACCACTTCGAGCCGGTCCGTGACCTCCGCGAACTCCTCCCGCCCGATGAAGTCGAGCGTGAAGCGTCGGCCGCCGCTGCCGGTGTCTTCCGAGGTCATGAGGACGTGGACCTGCGCGTCCTCCCGGTCGCGCGTGTAGTTCACGTACGGGATCTCGCGCCGGTAGAAGTCGAAGTCGCACATCCCGCGGCCGCCATCGCAGTCGAAGAAGACGCGAAGCGCCCCGTTGCCGTTGGCAATGGGCGTCACGGGCGTCACCTCCTGCGCCGCGAGAGGGGCGGCCGCCAGGCACGCGGCGGATACGAGCCCGGCCGCGACCGCGAGGCGGCCGATGCGGGGAATTCGGAGACGGTTCGGGAGCGGTGACGTTCCCGCGGGAACGCGCAACTCAGGCCGGATCGGGGTTGGGAGGCGTCTCACTCGGACATCCAGGGGCTAGAAAAACTGGTCGATGAGGATCGGGTTGCCGTCGGGGTCCTCGAGGACGACGTGCGCGGGTCCGGAGTCGCCCGCCTCCTGCGTTCCCTGCGCGATCTCCACGCCGCGTTCGCGCAGCGTCCGTTCAAGCTCCCGGACATCCGTCCACGACTCCATCGGCTTGCCCTCGAGCGTGAGCCCGGGATTGAAGGTGAGGATGTTCTTCTCGAACATCCCGTGAAAGAGGCCGATGACCGTCTCGCCGTTCTTCATGATCAGGTAGTTTGCCTCGGGGTCGCCCCCGGTCTGCTCGAAACCGAGCTTCTCGTAGAACGCCTTCGAGGCGGCGAGGTCCTTTACGGTGAGACTGATCGAGAACAGCCCGAGGTCCAAGAGTTCGCTCCCGGTTTGGAGTGTAGCGGCCATGGCCGCCGGGAAACTGGTGCCCGGCAGCCACCCGACCAACCGTGCGCGCCGAGGCCACCCGGCCCTCCGGTCCCGCCCGCCCGCGCGATGAGCGCTCTGCGTCTTTCGCTCCGATCTCCGAAGCTGCTGCGCGAGCCCGCGGAAGGGATCCTCGATCCGGACGCGGCTGCCGAAGCTCGGGACGTCATACGATGCTGGCGTCGATACGACCCGACGCCGATGGTAACACTGCCGGGGCTTGCCGCGTTGCTGGGCGTCGAGGCGGTTTGGGTCAAGGATGAATCGCCGCGCTTCGGGCTCGGCTCCTTCAAGGCGCTCGGTGGGGCGTTCGCGGTGCTGCGCGCGCTGCAGGACGAGATCGAGCGTCGGAGCGGTGCTCGGCCGACGGCGGCGGAGCTGCGGGCCGGGCATCCGCTCGCGGCCGGGATCACGGTCACGACCGCCTCGGCGGGGAACCACGGCCGATCCGTAGCGTGGGGAAGCGCCGAGTTCGGCTGCCGCTGCGTGATCTTCCTGCCGGAGGACGCGATCCCCGCCCGGGCCCGCGCGATCGAGGGACACGGAGCGAGGGTGGTCCGTGTGCCCGGCGAGTACGACGGCGTGGTCGGGCATACCGACCGGGAGGCCGCGCGGAACGGCTGGATCGTCGTCTCCGACACGGCGTACGAGGGCTACGAGGAGACGCCCCGCCGCATTATGGCGGGCTACACGCTCCTCGCCGCGGAGATGCTGGACGACCTCGCGGATGCCGGCTCGGCGCCGCTCACGCACCTCTTCGTGCAGGCGGGCGTCGGCGGCCTCGCGACGGGGGTGTGCGGCCACTTCGCGCAGGTGTGCGGCGAGCGGCGGCCGCGTTTCATCGCCGTCGAGCCGTGGCGGGCCGACTGCTTCGGCCGGAGCCTGCGGCGCGGCCGGGCGAGCATCGCGGAACCGCCGTTCGACACCGCGATGGGCGGTCTCGCCGCCGGCGTCGCGTCGACGATCGCCTGGGACTGTCTGGCGCCGTTGCTCGACGCGGCGGTCGCGCTCCCCGAGCCCGTCTGGGCCGCCGGCGCCGAGGCGCTCGAGTCCGGGCGGCTGGGCGCCCGCATCATCGCGGGCCCGTCCGGCGCCGCCGGCGCAGGGGCGCTCCTCGCCCTGGCCCGCCTCCCCGCCCTGCGCCGGCTCCTCGGCCTCGACGCCTCCGCCCGGGTCGGCGCGATCGTCAGCGAGCAGCGTTTCGACTGACCGCCCGGCGGCTTGCCGCGGCCCCCCCTGTCGGTATAGTCGATCACCCTGAATCCCCTCAACCGGCCCAGGAGTCACATGTCCGATTTCGCTGCCCGTATCGACCGGGAACTCGCGAGGTTCCAAGACGAACTGGAGGCCTTTCTCCGCATCCCCAGCATCAGCACGGATCCCGAGCATGCTGGCGATGTCCGCGCCTGCGCCGACTGGGTCGCCGAGCACCTCCTGGCGGCGGGAATGCACGAGGCCGAGGTCATCGAAACCGGCGGTCATCCCATCGTCGTGGGCGAATGGACCCACGCCGCGGACGCCCCCACCGTGCTCGTTTACGGACACTACGATGTGCAGCCATCGGAGCCCGACGAGTTGTGGACGAGTCCGCCGTTCGACCCGGAGGTCCGCGACGGCCGCCTGTACGCCCGCGGCTCGGTCGACGACAAGGGGCAGGTCCACATGCACATCAAGGCGCTCGAAACGCGCCTCGCGGCCGGGGCGGATGTCCCCGTGAATCTCAAGCTGGTGATCGAGGGCGAAGAGGAGGTGGGAAGCCGCCACCTCGCAGCGTTCCTCCACGAGCACGCCGAACGGCTCGCCTGTGACGCGATCCTCGTCAGCGACACCGGGATGTTCTCCCCCGAGCTGCCCTGCGTCACGACCGGACTGCGGGGCATCGTCTACACCGAGATCAACGTTTATGGTCCCCGATCGGACCTCCACTCCGGCACGTACGGCGGAGCGGTCGTGAACCCCGCGAACGCCGTGGCCGCCATCCTCGCCGGCCTCCGGGACGAGCACGGCCGGGTCACCGTGCCGGGCTACTACGATGCCGTTCGACCCATCAGCCCCCGCGAGCGCGCCGATCTCGAACGCCTCCCCATGGACGAGGAGACGCTCCGGGCGGGCGTCGGTGCGCCGGCGCTCGGCGGGGAGGCCGGGTTCACGGCGCTGGAGCGGCTATGGTATCGCCCTACGCTGGATGTGAACGGCCTGCTCAGCGGCTTCACCGGTGAGGGCTCGAAGACCGTCCTTCCCTCGCAAGCGATGGCGAAGGTGTCGATGCGGTTGGTGCCGGATCAGGACCCGGCCCGGGTCGTCGAGGCCTTCGAGGCCCGGGTCCGCGAACTCGCGCCGGAGGGCGTGACCGTCGAGATCAAGCGCTCGCACGGCGGAGCGCCATGGGTGGCCGACACCGAACATCCCGTCTTCGACGCCGCCTCCGCGGCGCTGGAGACGGGGTTCGGCGCCCCGCCCGCCTACATCCGCGAGGGCGGTTCGATCCCCATCGTGCAGGAATTCGAGGAGACGTTCGGCGCGCCCGCGCTCCTCATCGGCTTCGCGCTTCCCGGCTGCAACATGCACGCGCCGGACGAGTGGATCGATCTCGGCGTCTACCGAAAGGGGATCGCGGCCCTCGCCGACCTCTATGGCCGCCTCGCCGACCCGCTGACCTGACTGACAGCCCCCGTTAGCCGGGCGACCCGTGGTTCAGGCCACGGGTACGACGTCGAGTTCCGTCGTGATCTCGATGCAGCCGGAGAGCGTTCGGTAGACCGGACACTTCGGCGGGTGGGCCTCGAACGCGCGCCGGATCGCGTCGGCGTGCCCCTCATCCGCCTGGAGACGGTACCGGGTCCGGATCCGCCGGATCACGAGCACGCCGTCGTCCGTCTCGACCTCGCCCTCCACGTTCGCCACCAACCGTCCCTCATCCGCCTTTACGCCGCGCGCTTCCAGCGCGCCCCCGAAGGTTCCGGCCAGTCAGCCGCCGGTTGCGGCGATGACGTAGTCGAGCGTCGTGGCGACGTCGCGGTTGTCGCGGACCCCGTAGTATTCGGCGATCGCGGAGTGGACGCCGAAGTCGACCGGTGCATCCGTGGCCGGGATCTGCGCCGTGCGGTACGGCCCCTTCTCCCGCACGATCTTCACGTGCGAGCGGTAGACGACTTCACTCATTGGCTGGTTCTCTCCCTGATGATTTCGAGAAAGTTCGTGACGACGCGGTGCGTGAGCCCCCAAATGGCGTCGCCCTCGTACAAGATGGAAGGCCACACGTGTTCGCGGCCACCGTCCGGATAGCGGACCTCGGAGCGCAGAGACGGGTCGCGCAGCGCGCCGAGCGGAGCCCACACGTGATACTGCACCTCGGCGTTGGTCGAGACGCGGACATCCTCCCCGTGCCAGGCGACGAAGGGAGAGATGAGGATCGACGGGATCCGGCGTGTCACCGGGTGCAGGTCGTCGAGCCGCCCGAGGAACCCGCCGCGCGGAAGATCGAGCCCCACCTCCTCGCGCAACTCGCGGCGCGCCGTCTCCAGGAGATCGGCGTCCTCCGCATCCCGGTGCCCGCCGGGAAGCGCCATGTGGCCGGACCACGGGTCGCCGGGGAGCTCCGCCCGCCGGACGAAGAGCACCTCCAGGTCCCGGTCCCGCGGGCGAACCACGAGCGTCACGGCCGCGTGACGCTCCGCCGCCCCGGCGTCGACGACGGTGTGGCCCGCCGCCGCCAGCCGGCGCGCCACCCGCCCCGGACTCCAGGCTTCGCTCACCGACCCTTCTCCGCTTCGTCGAGGAGCCGCAGGTAGCTCTCCAGCCGCCGCCGCCGGATCGTCCCATCCTCGACGGCCGCGCGCACCGCGCAATCCGGTTCCACTCGATGCCGGCAGTCCGCGAACCGGCAGCCCTCGCCCGCCGCGGCGATCTCGACGAAGCCCCCCGGAAGCTCCGCTGGGTCCAGCCCCCACAGCGCCAGGTACTGCAGGCCGGGCGTGTCCGCCACGTAGCCGCCGTCCGGATATCGGTAGAGCGCCGAGGCCACGGTCGTGTGCCGCCCGCGTCCCCGCCGCTCGCTGATCTCTCCCACGCGGAGGTCGAGTTCGGGGACGAGGGCGTTCAGCAGGCTCGACTTCCCCACGCCCGACTGCCCGCTGAGCACGGTGATCCGGCCCGCGAGGCGTCCGGCCAGCCCCGTCAGTCCCGCCCTCGATTCAGCGCTCGTCCGCAGCGTCTCCACGCCGAGCGCCGCGTATTGCTCGAGGTCGTCCCGGGACGCGGGCTGGGCGAGGTCCGTCTTGTTCACGACGAGGAAGGCGTCGATGCCGCTCATCGCCGCCAGCGCGAGCAGTCGGTCCACCATGAGGAAATCGGGATCGGGCGCGGTCACCGAAACGACGACGGCGACCTGGTCCACGTTCGCGACGATCACCTGTTCGCGCCGCTTGGAGACGCCGTGCCGGGAAAGCGCGCCGCTGCGTGCGCGGAGCCGCACGATCCGCATCTCGTCGCCGACGCGTTCCAGCTCGACGAGGTCGCCGACCGAAACGATGCGCGAATCCGTTCGCTTCAGGCGCCCGCGCAGGGACGCCCGGACCACGGTCGTGGAATCGTCCACGTGATAGACCCCGCCCGCGATCCGCAGCACGCGGCCGACGGCAGCGGAGGGGCCACCGGATGTCACGCCGAGCCGAGGTCCTCGTCCGCCCCGTCCCCCAGCTCCTCGAGACAGTTCCAGGCCAGCAGTGCGCACTTGATCCGAACCGGGAATTTCGAGACCCCAGCCAGCGTGCGCAGATCGCCGAGCTCGTCGTCCGACAGCAGCGCCCCGTCTCCGTGCAGGAGGTGCGTGAACTTCCCGGAGAGTTCCAGCGCCTGATCGAGCGACTTCCCTCGCACGCGTCCTGTGAGCATCGACGCGGACGCCAGACTGATCGAGCACCCGCGGCCCAGGAAACGCGCCTCCGCGATGTTCCCGCCCTCCACGCGCAGCATGAGTTCGATCACGTCGCCGCACAGCGGATTGTTCATCGTGATCGCGTGCGTGGCGTCGTCCAGATGCCCCTTGTTCCGGGGCTTCCGGTAGTGGTCGAGGATGACCTCCTGGTACAGCTGGTTGAGCGACGAAGGGATCTCCCGGTCGATGGTCCCGGGCGGTTTCGAACGGGGGTCGGTCATGGGTTCAGGCCAGTCCGCCGAAGACTTCCGCTGCGAGGGCGAGGCCGTCGCACAGCGCGTCGATTTCCCGCGGCGAATTGTAGAAGTAGAAGCTCGCCCGGGCCGTAGCGCTGATCCCGAAGTGGTCCATCAGCGGCTGGTTGCAGTGGTGCCCCGCCCGGATCGCGATGCCCTGCTGGTCGAGGATCGTGGAGAGGTCGTGCGGATGTATGTCGCCGTAGGTGAAGGAGAAGACCGCCGTCCGCGCGGTCCGCTCGTCGCGCGGGCCGTACAGGCGAAGCCCTTCGATCTCGCCGAGCCGTTTCAGAGCGGCGCGCATCAGGGCGTCCTCATGCGACGCGACCGCCTCCGACCCGAGGTCCGCGAGGAAGCGGGCGGCTTCGCCGAAGCCCACGACGCCCGAGATGTTGGGCGTGCCGGCCTCGAACTTGTGCGGAACCTTCGCCCAGGAGGACCCCTCGAGCTTTACGTCCGAGATCATCTCGCCCCCGCCCTGGTACGGAGGCATCTCCTCGAGCAGCTCGCGCCTGGCCCACAGCGCCCCGACGCCGGTGGGACCGCACATCTTGTGGCTGCTGAACGCGTAGAAATCGCACCCGGTGTTCGCGACATCGGTCAGCAGGTGGGGTGCGGCCTGCGCGCCGTCGATGAGCGTCAGCGCGCCGGCCGCGTGGGCCCTGTCCACGATCTCCCGCACCGGGTTGATCGTCCCCAGGCTGTTGGAGACGTGCGTACAGGCGACCAGCCGGGTTCGCTGCCCGAGCAGCCGGTCGAAGTCGTCCAGATCGAGTGTGCCCCCGGGCGTGACGTCGACGAAGCGGAGATCGCACCCCGTGCGGCCCGCGAGGAGTTGCCACGGCACGAGGTTCGAGTGGTGCTCCATCTTCGTGAGCAGGATCTCGTCGCCCGCGCCGATGAACGCGTCCCCCCAACTCGATGCGACGAGGTTCACCGCCTCCGTCGTGCCGCGCGTGAAGACGATCTCCGCCGGGTCCGTCGCGCCCGCGTGCGCCGCCACGGAGCGGCGCGCGTCCTCGTAGGCCTCCGTCGCCTCCGCGCTGAGCTGGTGCACGCCGCGGTGAACATTCGCGTGCTCCCGGCGCAGATAGCGCTCGACCCGGTTCAAAACGCGGAGCGGCTGCTGCGAGCTCGCCGCGTTGTCCAGATAGGCCAGTGGGTGGCCGTTGACTTCCCGCGAGAGAATGGGGAACCGGGCCCGGACCGCCGCGAGATCCCAACCGCCGCCGCCCGACGCCTCGCCCGACGCCTCGTCCGCGTCGCGGCGGCCGGCCGCCGCGGTCATCTCCGCCGTCTCCACCATCGGCCCCGGATCCTCGGCTGAATCAGGCTCAGGCGAGGTCGACCTGAATGTCGTCCCCCTCGATCCGCACGTCGAAGGTCCGGACCGGCATGACAGCCGGGAGCGCCCTCGGCTCGCCGGTCGCAAGATCGAAGCGCGCCCCGTGGAGGAGGCAGGTGATCTCGCCCGCCTCGACCTCGCCGTCCGAGAGCGGGAACTCCTCGTGGGAGCAGCAGTCCTCGAGCGCGTAGACCTCGCCCCCGCTCCGGATGAGGGCGATCGCCAGCTCCCCGGCCATCACCCCGCACGTCCCGTTCTCCGGCACATCGTCGATCCTGGCCACCGTGACGAATCGGCTCATAGCCCGATCTTCTCCTCGATCGCTTCGCGTACGCGAGCCCGCACCCCCTCCATCGGAAGACGCCCCAGAACCTCGTCGAAGAACCCGAATACGAGCAGGCGCTCGGCCTGCCGCCGCGTGAGGCCGCGGCTCATCAGGTAGAAGAGTTGTCCGTCCTCCACCTGTCCGATCGTCGCCCCGTGCGAGCAGCGCACATCGTCGGCCTCGATCTCCAGGTTGGGAAGGGCGGAGGCGTGAGAGCTTTCGCTCAGCAGCAGGTTGCGGTTCGTCTGGTAGGCGTCCGTGAGCTGGGCGCCCTTGTCGACCCTGATCAGCCCGCGGAACACGCTCGACCCCGAGTCCGTCAGGGCTCCCTTGAACAGCAGGTCGCTGTGCGCGTGCGGCGCGGCGTGATGCTGTAGCGTGTGGTGGTCGAAGTGCTGGTCGGAGTCGCCGAACCAGAGCGCGAGCATCTCGCTGTCACTCCCGGGCCCGTCGAGACGGCTCGTGACGTCCGCCCGCGAGAGGTCGCCGCCCAGCGCGACGTTGAAGGTTACGATACGCGAGTCGCGGCCCGCGGCGACGCGCTGCGTCGAGAACCGCTTCACGCCCCGGCCGAAGCGCTGGAGCGCGACGTACTCGATGCCCGCGCCCGCCTCCCCCGTGATCGTCGCCCCGTGCAGCGAGACCGTTTCCGCATCGAGATCGTCGGAGAGGAACTCGTCGATGACCGCGGCCCGCGCGCCCGTCTCCGCGTACACGAACGAATGGGCGGAGGAGAGCGTCCCGGCCCGCTCGACGATGTGAAACGCGTGGATCGGCGCCGGCATCTCCACCCCGCGCGGCACGTGCAGGAAGTAGCCTCCGCCCAGGAGGGCGAGGTGCAGCGCCCAGAGCTTCTCCTCGGCGGGGCCCGGTTGCGCCTCGAACAGCGCGCGCCGCAGCACCTCCGGATGACGGTCCGCCGCGTCCCGGATCGAGTATAGGACGACGCCGCTCCGCGCCACCTCGGGTTCGAGTTCGAGGTGCGCGACCCGGCCCTCCCGCAGCACGACGACACCCGCCCGCTCGCCGGAGCGGCCGAGCACCTCGCGCACGTCCGCCGACAGCGTCTCCGCCGTGGCGGGCGCCGGGACCACCGGCGTGAGCGCCTCGAAGCCGACCTTCGTGAGGTCCGTGTACCGCCATTCCTCCGACTTCTTCGTCGGCCAGGGAAGGGCGGTGAACCGTTCCCATGCGGCGGCCCGCGCCCCCGCGATCGCTTTCGGCTCCGTCAGCCCGCCGGCAAGCGTATCGAAATCCGCCGCGGCCAGCGTCGACAGCGTCGACTCCGCCGGCCCGGCTGTCATTGTGCTCATCCGACCGACCCTTCCATCTCCAGTTCGATCAGCCGATTCAGTTCGATCGCGTACTCCAGCGGCAGCTCCTTGGCCACCGGCTCGATGAAGCCGCGTACGATCATCGCCATCGCCTCCGCCTCGTCGAGGCCACGACTCATCAGGTAGAAGAGCTGCTCGTCGCCGACCTTCGAGACCGTGGCCTCGTGCCCGATCGACGCCGTGTTCTCATCGATCTCGATGTAGGGGTAGGTGTCGGTCCGCGACTGTTCGTCGAGCAGCAGCGCATCGCACTCGACGTTGGACTTCGCGCCCTCCGCGCCGTCGTACACCTTGCACAGTCCGCGGTACGAGGAGCGCCCGAGCCCCCTCGAGATCGACTTCGAGGTGATCTGCGAGGTCGTGTTCGGGGCGGCGTGGATTACCTTGCCGCCCGTGTCCTGGTGCTGCCCGTCCCCCGCGTACGCGATGGAGAGGATCTCGCCGTGCGCCCGCTCTCCGACCAGGAAGCACGACGGGTACTTCATCGTGAGTTTCGAGCCCAGGTTCCCGTCGAGCCACTCCATCTTCGCGTCCTCGTGCACGAGCGCACGCTGCGTGACGAGGTTGTACATGTTGTTCGACCAGTTCTGGATCGTGGTGTACCGGAAGCGCGCGCCCTTCTTGACCACGATCTCGATGACGCCGGAGTGGAACGAGTCCGTCGAGTAGACGGGCGCCGTACAGCCCTCGATGTAGTGGGCCTCGGCCCCCTCCTCGCAGATGATGAGGGTGCGCTCGAACTGCCCCATGCGCTCCGCGTTCACCCGGAAGTAGGCCTGCAGCGGGATCTCCACCTTCACCCCCTTCGGGATGTAGACGAACGACCCGCCCGACCACACGGCCGAGTTGAGCGCCGCGAACTTGTTGTCGTGCGTGGGCACGACGGTGGAGAAGTACTGCCGGAACAGCTCGGGGTGCTTTGCGAGCCCATCCTCGATCGACTCGAAGATCACGCCCTGCTCCTCCCACTGCTCCTTCAGGGAGTGGTAGACCATCTCGGACTCGTACTGGGCCCCGACCCCGGCGAGCGCCTTACGCTCCGCCTCGGGGATGCCGAGCTTCTCGAACGTGTCCTTGATCTCCTGCGGAACGTCGTCCCAGGACCGCTCCATCTGGTCCTGCGGCTTCAGGTAGAAGTAGATCTCGTCGAGCGTGTCCTCGAGTTTCGAGAGATCCCCGCCCCACTTCGGCATCGGCTTGGAGTAGTAGACATCGAGCGCCTTCAGCCGGAAGTCGAGCATCCATTCCGGCTCTTCCTTGTGATGCGAGATCTGGCGCACGATGTCGTTCGAGAGGCCGGGGACGGCCTTGAAGACGGGCTCGTCCTCCGTGACGAAGCCGTACTTGTACTCGTCGAGCCCGAGCCCGGTGATGGTCTCGTTCTGTGGCATGGTTCCTCCATCTTCCCTTACGGCGTAAGACGGTCGCCGCCGGCGTCAAACGGCGGCCGCCGCCTGGTGCAGCCAGTCGTACCCCTCGGCCTCCAGTTTGTCGGCAAGCGAGGCGCCGCCGCTCTCCGCGATGCGGCCGGCCATCATCACGTGGACGACATCCGGCTGGATGTAGTTGAGGATCCGCTTGTAGTGCGTGATGAGCAGCACCCCGAGCGCCTCGTCGGCCTCGGACAGGCGGTTCACTCCGCGGGCCACGATCTTGAGCGCGTCGATGTCGAGTCCGCTGTCCGTCTCGTCCAGGACGCCGAGCGCCGGCCGAAGCACGGCCATCTGCAGGATCTCGTTCCGCTTCTTCTCGCCGCCGGAGAAGCCGTCGTTGACATACCGGCCGGCGAAGCCGGGATCCATCTTCAGCATCTCCATCTTCTCGGTGAGCGTGCGCTGGAACCCGAACACGTCCATCTCCTCGCCCTCGCCCAGCCGCGAGTTCACGGCGGTGCGCAGGAAGTTGGCGATCGACACGCCCGGGATCTCCGCCGGATACTGGAAGGCGAGGAAGATCCCCGCGCGGCTCCGCTCATCCGGCTCCAGCTCGAGGACGTCCTCCCCCTCGAACAGGATCTCGCCCGCCGTCACCTCGTAAGCGGGGTGGCCCGCGATGACCTTGGCCAGCGTGCTCTTGCCCGAGCCGTTGGGCCCCATCAGCGCGTGCACTTCGCCGCGCTCGAGGTCCAGGTCGACGCCGCGGAGGATCTCTCCCTCTTCGCCTTCGACTTTCGCCCGGAGTCCGCGTATCGACAGAAGCGGTTCTGACATTCGTGTCCTCTTGTGTTGCAAAAGGCCGGTCACCCGAAAGCGCCGGCCTGAAACGCAGCGATCGAATCAAGCTGAACCGATAACGATTATCGGCCGGACAACGTACGCGGCGCGCGACCCCTTATCAAGCCTTGTTGAGACCCGTTCTCAACTGTTGTGGCGCGGTCGTGGCGCGATCCTGGCTCGACTGTCCCCGTCCGTTTCGGAGACGTCGGAGGCTCCTGCACGGGCTGCGGCGCGACCGTAGGTTGGCGGCCATGAAAGCGGCCTACTTCGAACGACACGGGGGGCCCGACGTCATCCGCGTCGGCGACCTGCCCGAGCCGGCGGCGGGTCCCGGCGAGGTGCTGATCCGCGTGCGCGCGGCGGGACTCAACCACCTCGACCTGTGGACGCGGCGCGGCCTGCCGGGACTCACCCTGGAGATGCCGCATATCGGAGGGTCGGATGTGGCGGGCGAGGTCATTGCGCCGGGGGATGGCGTGGAGGGCTGGGCCCCCGGCGACCGCGTCGCGGTGAACCCGGGCCTCTGGTGCGCCGGCGCCGGCTGCGAGTGGTGCGCCCGCGGCGAGCACCCCCTCTGCACGTCCTACCGCATCCTCGGCGAGCACATACCCGGCGGCTTCGCGGAACAGGTCGCGGTTCCGGCGCGCAACCTGGTCCGGCTGCCGGACGGCTTCCCGTTCGCCACCGCGGCCGTCGCGCCGCTCGTGTACCAGACGGCGTGGCGCGGACTCCTGTCGCGAGGGCGGCTGGCGCCGGGGGAGACGGTCCTCGTTACCGGGGCGTCGGGCGGCGTTTCCACCGCCGCGATCCAGATCGCGAAACACCACGGGGCGCGGGTATTCGCGGTCACGAGCGGCTCCGAGAACGTGCGGCGCGTGGAGGCGCTCGGCGCGGACCTCGTCATCGACCGTCTCGAGGAGGATTTTTCGCGGCGCGTCTGGATGGAGACGGGGAAGCGCGGCGTCGATCTCGTCCTCGACAGCGTGGGCGCGGCGACGTGGGAGGGCTGCGTTCGCGCGCTGGCGCGTGCGGGCAGGATGGTCGTGTACGGCGCGACGACCGGGCCGCAGGGCACGCTCAACATCGCGCGCCTGTTCTGGAGTCAGACGTCGATCATGGGGACGACGATGGCGACGCGTGCCGAGTTCGAGGCCGTGATGGGGCTCGTGCTGGACGGCACCCTCGCCCCGGTCGTCGATGACCTGTGGCCGCTGGACCGGGCGCGCGAGGCCCACGAGCGGCTGGAGGCGGGCGGAGTCTTCGGGAAGCTCGTCCTCGAGCCGTGAGGCCCGCGACGGCTCCGGGGCGCGCCGAGCGGTTCCGGAGCCTCGCGGAGACCGCCTTCGACATCCTCGTCATCGGAGGCGGCGTTTCCGGCGCGGCGGTGGCGCGCGACGCGGCCCGCCGTGGTTTTCGCACCGCGCTCGTCGAAGCCGCGGACTTCGCGTGGGGCACGAGCAGCCGTTCATCCCGGCTCGTCCACGGCGGCCTGCGCTACCTGGAGCACTTCGAGTTCGATCTCGTGTTCGAGGCGAGCCAGGAACGGCGGACCCTGCTCCGGATCGCGACCCACCTCGTCCGGCCGCTGGAGTTCCACTTTCCCATCTTCCGCGACGGCCGCATCGGCCGGAGGAAGCTGGACGCGGGGATGTGGCTCTACGACGCGCTCTCGCTGTTCCGGAACATCGAACGGCATCAGATGCTCGACACCGTGGCCATGCTCGCGCGCGAACCGGGGCTGCGCGCCGAGGGGCTGCTCGGCGGCGCGCGCTATTTCGACGCCCAGGTCGACGATGCACGGCTCGTCGTCACGACCATCGTGGCGGCCGTCGAGGCCGGCGCGACCGTACTCAACCGGGCCGAAGTCGTGCGCATCGACGCCTCGGACTGGCCGGGGCACCGGGTGCTGGTGAGAGACGCGGAAAGTGGACGGGAAGTGGGCGTCGACGCCCTTGCGATCGTCAACGCCACCGGCGCGTGGGCCGAGCAAACGCTCGATCGCGTGACCGCGGGCTCGCAGGGACCCGGGCCGGAGGAGGGCGCGGCGTCCGCCGTGCGCATCCGTCCCTCGCGCGGGACGCACGTCCACGTGGCGCGCGACCGGGTGGGGCACTCCGGCGCCCTGATCTTCGAGGCGCCCCGGGACGGCCGCGTGATGTTCATCCTCCCGTGGCGGGAGGACCTGACCCTCATCGGCACCACGGACGAGTTCTTCGACGGCCCGCCGCACGAGGTCGCGGCCACGCCCGAGGACATCGCCTACCTGCTCGAGGCCACCCGTCGCCTGCTCCCGGCGTCGAAGCTGGGACCGGAAGACGTGATCAGCGCCTGGGCCGGCCTGCGGCCGCTCGTCGCGCCGCCCGCGGACGGCTCCGACGAGGGTGCCGTCTCGAGGGAGTTCGAGGTTCATCAGCATCCCCCCGGCTTCTTCACCCTGAGCGGAGGAAAACTCACCTCTCACCGGCACATGGCAGAGGCCACGGTGGATCGCGTGCAGGCGTTCCTCGCGCCGGCCGGCGTGAAGGCGCTTCGGAAGGTGGACACGGACAAAGTCCCGCTTCCCGGCGCGCGGTTCCGGGATCTGGACGCGCTCCGCGGCCGCATCCGGGCCCGTGCCCGCGCGCAGGGACTCGAGCGCGTTTCCGCCGACCGCCTCACGCGCGCATACGGGACGAGAGCGAACCGGGTGCTCGACCTGGTCGAGCGGAACCCGCGGCTCGGCGAGAGGGTCGTTGCCGGGAGGCCGCACCTTCTGGCCGAAGCGGTGTATTCGGTACGGAGCGAGATGGCCCGTCACGTCGAGGACCTTCTCTATCGGCGGATGCGAGTCGGCCTCGAGACGCGCTCCGGGACGCCGGAGGCCGCACGCCGCGTCGCCGAAGCCGTGGCCCCGGAACTGGACTGGACGGAGGAACGGCGGATGGAGGAAGTGGAACGGGCGCTGGCCTTCAGGGCGGTGGACGACGGCGCGATCCGCGAACTGGCGGCCCGCGCGAAGGAGATCCGCTGAACGGGCGGCCTTTTCGGCCGGGCCGCGCGCTGTCGGCGCTTGTCTGCCTCGCGGCGGCGTGCGCCCCGTCCGGCGACCCCCCGGATTCCTCCGCGACCCCGCCCGATTCCGGGCCATCCGATGGCGCTGCCGCCCCTGCCGCTCCCGCGCCGCTCGCGGGTGAGGGTCCGACCCGCGAATACCGGATCCGCCTCGTCAATGCGCTCGACATCGACGCGTACGTCTTCGCCGCGGCCGGAGCCGGGAGCGTGGTGCTCGATACGGTGCCGCGCGGGGATTCGGTCCGCGTGAACATTCGGGTGCGCGCCGACCGGGTCCGCCTCGAGGCGCGTGGGGCGGAAGGCATGCTCCTCGCGGAGACCGATCTCGCGCTGGCCCGGGACACCCTCAACCGCTGGGTCATCGAGGCCGACGCTCCCCTCCGGCGTGTCACCATTGGGCCGGAAAGTTCGTTAAATGGCAGGAAGGCCTTATACTATGGGAGCGATCTGTGTCCGGATCCGGCGTTGGGGGCAGGGACGATGGAGGAGGGGGGACGCCATGAAGAAGCTCAGGATCGCACTGGCGCTCGTCGCGAGCATCGCGATGATCGTCGTCGGGCAGCGTCAGGTCGGCCAGAAGGATGTGCGGGCGCAGAAGGCGGACATCCACGGAGTCGATTCCGAGAACGAGGCCTTGTTCATCTAGCAGCCCGGCCTGCTGGCAGGACGGTCGGCGGCCTCGCCGGTCTCTCCGCCCGAAGAGCCGTCGGGAACTCTCGCGTCGGACGGTGACCGGGCATGACAGGTGCGGGGCGCCGGATGAATCCAGCCAGCAATAGTGCCGCCGTGGTGCTGTGTGCCGTGGGGCTCGCCGCGTGCTCCGGAGAGAGCTTCGGCCCGCCGACCGGGTTCTCGAACTGCTCGCTTCCGCTCACGAACTTCACGGACGCCGGCGCGGAGCGCTCGAGTATTCCGGCGCTCACGAATCCGGAAGTCGCCACGCGGCTCATCGCGCCCCACGTCGGTTACGTCAATCGCGGCGATCTCGTGATCGGGCTCGAGTTCAACGGCCAGCCTCTCGCCATACCCCTCAAGCTCCTCTGGTACCACGAAGTTCTGAACCTTCAGGCCGAGTCCGACCCGGCCGACTCGACCGCGACGGGGCAACGGCTCACGGTCACCTATTCGCCGCTTACGGGGTCGGTAGGCGTCTTCGATCCCGAGCCGCGCGACACGCCCGACTTCGCGGTGTCCAACTACGTTCTCGACAACAACCTCGTGATGGACGACGGCTCCGGGACGCTCTACCCCCAGTTGACGCGCTCCGCCACGTGCGGACCGCGGGACGGCAGCAGCCTGACGCGCGTGCCGTACGAGCTGATGCTGTACGGTGCCTGGCTCCAGATCTTTCTGGACACCTGGGTCGCGACACGCGCGACGGGGCACGACTTCCTCTACACGCTCTACCCGTACGGGAACTATCGGGACCCGGACAACGCCTCGCTCTTCTATCCGACCTCGGCTCCGATCGATCCCCGCCGAAGGCCCAAGGAGCGCGTGGTCGGCGTTCCGTCGGGAACCGGTGGCATCGCGTTCGCCATCGCCGACCTGAGAGAGGTCGCGGCCCGGGACCAGGAGGGTCAGAACACGTCCGTCTGGGCCGCGAGCGCCATGGCGCGCGGCGAGCCGATCGTTGCGTTCTGGAACTCCAGCGCTCAGAGCGCGAGGATCTACCGGGCTCGAGCCAACGGCCGGCGGCTCACGTTCGAGGTCGTCGATGGTCGCCGGCAGGACGTGGAAACGGGGAGCGTGTGGAATTTTGCGGGCCGGGCCGTGGATGGACCGCTGGAGGGAGAGAGACTCGAAGCGCATCCCGAGGCGTACCACGCGTTCTGGTTCGCCTGGGCGGCGTTCCAGCCGGACACGGAGGTGTGGTCTCCCCCGATTCCCCTCACCGGCTCCGCCGACTTCGTTCCCGCGGACGACGCGACGCTACTGCCGCCGGACCCGGACCTGGTGAGACGGCATCCGCACTGAGGCGCGGCGCCGTACCCGGCGTTTGAGGTCGGAGTCGTCGCGAGGGCGTCAGCGCGCCCCGGGCAACGCGGGCAGCGGGTATTTCTCGAGCCAGGCGAAACCGAGTTCGTCGCTTCGGACCAGGTAGGCGCTCTCCGCACCGAAGGCGACGAGCCGCCGGTCCTCGGGCAGTTCCACCTGCGCGATGCGCTGTCCGCCGCCGTCGAACACATCGTACAGGTGCGCTTCCCCCGCCGGCACATGACGCCGCACCCAGGCCCGGCCTGCCGCATCGACCGCGACCGCCCCGGCCGGAATCACCGGCTTCGCATTGGGCCACTCGAAATCGGAAGGGTCGGCGTTGCTTGAGCCTGAAGGCGCGCGGCTCATGGACATCCGCATCCCGCTCCCGTCGTCCGTGGCCTCGACGCGCAGACCGCCGCCGAGCGCCTCGAGCCACTCATCCTGGTCCGCCCGCCGCACCCGCACCGGTTCGTACGGGATCTCGGGCCCCCGCGTGACGCCGCCCGCCGGGTCCAGCCACTCCAGCCGGTAGCCGTCCGCGCGCGCGACCGCCACGCGGCCATCCCAGGCCACGTTCCACGCATCCTGGTTGGAGAACGGCACCGGCCGGATGTTCACGCTGCGGTTGTTGGCGTCCCCCGACTCCACGCGCGTCTGCGCCGCGAGCCGGATCCGGCCGACCTCGGAGATCTCGCCCGTGGCCGGATCGAAGCGCGCCACGGCGGCCGAGTCCGATGTGCCCGCCATCCCGTCGAGTCGCCGCTGGAAGTAGATGCCGCCCTCGCGGTCGGTCCCCACCGGGATCATCATCGTCATGCCGGTATTCGGCGCCCCCTGAGCGATGGGCCACGTCTCGCCGAAGCCGAGATCCGCCTCGATGCGGGTGAGCCGGGCGTTGCCGAGATCGACGAGGAGCGTCGCGTCGTCGGGAAGGGGGAAGAGACCGTCCGGCGTCCGATATTCCTGCGGTCCCTGGCCCGTGTTCGTCAGCGTATCCGCGCCGCTCCCGGGCATCCACGCGATGACGGCGGCGCCGAAGCCGTCCGCCACGAGTACGCGCCCGTCCTCGAGTTCGCGCACGCCGCGCAGGGAGCCGAGGCCGTCCCCGAAGGCCGCGGCCGCCGGCCCGAACGACACCCGGGGCGGCTCCTGCGCCTCCACCCCGCACACAGCCGCCGCCGACAGCCCCGCTGCGGACAGCGCCGCCGCCACCAGCCCGATGCGGGCCACACCGGAGTTCCATGCCGTGTTCATCATCGAATTCCCGCCAGTTCTTACCAGTTTTCTTCGGGCTCGTCCCACGTCTGGGCCCAGAATTCGTCCTCCTCGGCCCTCGCCAACTCGAGATCCACCGGTTCGACATCCTCGGCGTCCACGTGGCCCACCGTCTCGATGCGCCGCACGATCTCGTCCGTTACGCCGGGTCGGGTCTGCCGACGCAGGTGGCTCCGGCGTCTCCAGCCGGCCACCGCCACCAGCACAGCAAGCGCCACGAAAATGTACCCGGTCACCGATTCTCACCGCTCTGGCAGCCCGTGGCAGAAGGCCTGCGAGCGCCTCACCGCTCCCGGCGCTTACGAAGGGCTTTTCCACGGACCGCTCGACCGCCGGCGGACTGTGGCGGGAACGGCGTCGCTCCCGCCACGCGAAACTACAGTCCCAGCCAGTGCTCGAACTTCACGAGGAAGATATTGGTGGAGGGAATCCGCGCGAGGTCGGTCAGATCCTCGCCGAGGCGGAACGAACCGTCGTTGCGGAACGCCTGCTGGTCGCGGCTCCAGACGAGAAACACGGTAGATCCGGGCCGGTACTGCCAGCGCAGGACGAGGTTGGAGCGGAAGGACTTCACGTTGAAGTCGGGGTCCGCGAAGCCGAAATCCGCCGTCCCGTCCCGGTCGGCGTCGACCTGGTAGAGACCGAAGCCGTTCGCCTCCACCCGCCGGATCTCGTTCGCGCCGTACGTCCGGAAGCGGTCGGAGAAACCGGACGCCCGCGGATCATCGACCTCCATGAAGCGGTCGTAGCTCCCCGCGCTCACGAAGGGCTGGGCGTAGAGCTGAAGCGAGAGATCCGGGCTGAACGTGTAGTTCAGGCGCGTCGTGATCGAGACCGTCTGCTGGCTCAGGCGCGCGAACACGTAGTGCGTCCCGTCCGAAGCGCCGGGCCGCGAGACGAACTGCCACGCCTGATCGTTCCACTGCAGGCTCGGGCCGATGTTGAGCTGGAGTCGGCTCGACGGCTGGAGCCTCAGGTTCGGCGACACGCCCAGGCGGCGGGTCGCGGTGCTGTACTCTCCTCCGGCGTTGAAGACGGCTCCGAACTGCACCGGCTTCCGGGAGTCCGTGAACATGCCGCCCCAGCTGCTCCACTGGCTCGGCTGGTAGAGCGTGGGCCCTCCGCGCAGCGCCGTGGTGGAGAGTCCCGCCCACTCCTGGTTGAAGCCGGCGAAGCCGCGCCAGAAGTTCTTGAGCTGGAAGTTCCCGTTCACGTTTCCGCCCGTGAACTGCCGTTCGCCGCGGAACGTCCAGCCGGACCACGTTGCCGCGTTCACGCCCCAGTTGCGGAACGGCCCCTGCGGCCGGAACTGCTCGTAGTTCACCCACACCGCCCCGACCCGGTAGTCCGCGTTCTGCTGGAATCCGAGGTCGTTCGCCTCGAAGCCGGGCGACCGGTTCTCGCCGAACAGCCCGTAGCGCCAGTTGCCGCCCCCGACCTTCGAGAAGCTGATCGTCGACGTGCTCCCGGAGAGGCGCGTGCGAGTGGGGTCCAGTCCGTGCCTGGAGTCCGGGTTCTGGAAGTAGTGGACGGAGGAGCGCTGGATGCGGGCGATCGCCTCCGGACTTCCGCTCACCGTGCTCCCGATCACGTGGCCGTCGATCTGGTAGTTCCCGTTCCCGAACCGGTGCCGGAAGTCGAACCCTCCCGTGTACGCCGCGTCGGCGAGGAAGGCGAGCGACCCCCCGGCGTCGAGGCGCCGGTTCGTGGCGGTGGCGATGAGGCCGACCGCGCTCTCTCCGTCGCGGAAGTCCCGGATGACGCGCCCCACCGCGTAGTTCGTCACCGGTTCGACCACCTGCTCGCCCAGCGTCCCCCCCGGGGTGGAGAACTGCGCCATCTCGTTCGAGGTGAGCGCGTCGAGGAAGCCGATCGACCAGCCGTTCGCCGTCTTTCCGGACAGCTTCGCCGCGCCGAGAATGCTCGTCGCCGCCGGCACGTCGCGGTACTCGGCCGGGCTCGTCACGGACCCCTGGGGCGCCCGCCCGATGCGCCGGCTGTAGAAGAGCGATTCGTTGTTGTCATCGCCCCCGCCGAAGGAAAACCCGAAGATGTCCGATCCTTCCTGGAAGAAAGGCCGCTTCTCGGGAAAGAACGTCTCGAACGCCGAGAGGTTCACGACGGATGGATCCGCCTCTACCTGCCCGAAGTCCGGGTTGACGGTGACGTCGAGCGTGAGGTTCTCCGTAATGCCGTACTTCAGATCTCCTCCCACCGTCTGGCGCAGGGCCGTGGCGGTGTAGAAGGGATCGGCGGCGGTGCCCGGCTCCCGCGTCGCCGAGGAGAGGACATAGGGCCGCACTTCCAGATTGCGGCGCGGCCGGAGGCCCTGGAGGTCGCGCAGCGTGCCGAACGCGGAGACGACCCGCGAGCCATCCTCCGGGAGGGGCGACCACACGCTCGACTCCTCGAGGCGGGCGATCTCGCGTCGGAAGTTGATGCCCCACGTGCTTCCGGCGCCGTCCGCGGAGGAGCCGGCGAACCGGAGCTGCGAGAGAGGGATCCGAAGTTCGGCGGTCCAGCCGTTCTCGTCCGTGCGCGTCGCGCTCTCCCACACCGCGTCCCAATCGTCGTCCGCCTGCGTGTCCGAGAAGAGCAGTCCGTCGCTCTGGACGCCCGCCACGCTGACGGAGAAACGGAACGCGGTACGGTGATCGAAATAGCTGTCGAAGGCGACGTGAAAGGCGTCCGTCGTCACCTGCTCATCGCGGCGCGCGAGCCGGCGGATGATCCCGCCGGGATCGCTGTCGTACATCCGCGCGCCCACGTAGACCGCATCGTCCGTGTAGAGGACCCGGACCTCGGTGCGTTCGCTGGCCGGCTGGCCCGCGTCGGGCCGGTACTGGACGAAGTCGCGGGCAGTCGGCGCCCCGCTCCAGGCGGGTTCATCCAGCCGCCCGTCGATCTGCGGCGGCTCCGTCGCCCGGATCGCCTGAAGTGCGGGCGCCGCGGCGGCCCGCGCGTGTGTCTCGCCGCCGATCGCGGAGTCCTGCGCCGCCAGCGGCGCGGCCAGGCCCATCAGCAGCACGAACGCCGCCCACCGGCGCACCGGGGCGGCGAAATCTATAGAGAATGAGGAAAACCCCAACGTAAACCTTCCTTAAGTCAGCCCGAACCCCGGCCACCCGTGGCAAATCCTGCTGCCCCTGCTGCCACGGGCTGCTCAATCTTGCGAAGTAGGACGCTTCGAGCCGTCGAAAGGTTGCGGTCCGTCGCGGCCGGTCGCGTCCTTTCCGGGAACGAGGCTGGAGGGGAGAAAGTTGCAGCGGGTCAGTCGCCCGCGTCGGCCTCCAGGCGGGCGATCTCCGCCTCGGAGGCGATGTAGCCGAACCCCGCCCAGCCGGAACCCTCGAGAATGCGGCGGTACATCTCCGCCGCCTGCGCCTCGCGGCCGTTGTAGAGGTGCCAGGTCGCGACCCCGTAGGCGACCGCCACGCCCGCCGGATCTCCGCTCTCGGGATCCCACAGCTCATCCGCATCGAGCTCCCCCTTGTACATGAGGAGGAGCCGGTGATAGCTGGTGTTCTCGATGACATCGAGTTCCGCCGTCACCGGTTCGAGCACGGCCGCCGCCTCGGCGTCGCGGCCCAGGCGCCGGAGCGCCATGTACCACCAGTGCGAGATGGCCACGAGCTGGTCGGGATTCGTCGTCACGGCCATGTAGGCCTCGTAGGACGGCAGCGCGCCTTCGAAGTCGCCCTGCAGGTAGCGGGCCAGCGCGAGGTGGTAGTGGATGTTCGACTGCAGCGTGCTCGTCGGGACCCCGCGTGCGTTGGGCTGGCCGTCCGGCTCGACCTCGTCCGGCTCGCCCCGCACCAGGTCCGCGGCGTGAGACAGGTCTTCGATCGCGCGGTCGAACTCCCGCACGCTGATCCAGCGGTGCCCGCGATGACGGTACATCCGCGCGTCGTTCGGATGCTGCTCGATCCCCTCCGAGAAGATGTCGATCGCGTCGCGGAAGGCCCCCGTGTACCCAATGCGCCGGCCGAGCCAGATGATCGCGTCCGCATCATCCGGATCCGCGTCGTAGTCGGCTCGCGCGACTTCGATGTCCTGCGCCTGCTCCGCCGAGGCGGGGGACGGCTGGAGAGGTTCGCCGAGGAGGGAGATCGCCTCCGCCCCCTCCGGGAGTTCGTCTCCGGCTGCGGACGTTTCCGCGTCCTCCGTCGCCTCCCCGCAGGCCGCAATGCCGAGCGCGAGCACGAGGGTGCGGAGTTCCATTCGGTAGCGTTTCATCGTTTTCCCCGGGAGAGGCGTTTCCGCGCGGCTCGCAAAACCCGGGCCGGATCGCGAGCGTACGACGGGCTGTCAGGATCCGGCATCACGCCGGACTCCAACATCAAGCCGGACTCGCGGGCGCGCCGCAAGGGTCGCAACGGAGGTGGACATGGCCGAGGAACACAGGGTGCCGGGCGAGAACCTCGTCAGGAAGATCAAGGAGATCATCCGCGAGGGGAACGTCCGCCGCATCTCAATCCGGAACGAAGACGGCAAGGAACTCATCGAGGTGCCGCTCTCCATCGGCGTCGTGGGGACGTTGATGCTGCCCGCCTGGGCGGCGATCGGCGCCATCGCGGCGCTCGTCACGAACTGCTCGATCGTGGTGGAGCGCGAAGAACCCGAGGCAGAAACGACCCGCTCTCCGGTGCCCACCGAGGACGAGGACGGCGAATAGCAGCCGCACCCCGGTCTCGGCAACGCCGAACCGGACGGCTATCTTGAGGGAAGCGGCGTCTGCGCAGGGACGCCTGATCCGAAAAAGACGGAGGTTTCATGAAGAAGCGCTTACTCAGATTGTGCATGCCGGTGCTCGTCGCGACCCTTGTCGCGGGCTGCGGTGGCGACGACACGATGGACCCGGAGCCGCCCCCCGCCGCCGGACCGCCGGACGTGTCGGGCACGTACAGTCTCGTATCCCTGTCGGGCGCGATCACCGGGGGGGCGACGATCGGACCGCCGATCGCCGTCGGAACGGCCATGCTGTCGCAGAACTCCGCATCGGGCGACACGGCGACCGGCACGATGTCGATGTCCCTCACGGTGACGAACCCGCTGAACGGCGAGGTCACGGAAATCGCGGACCAGGGGACGTTTACGCTACGGACGGACGGGAGCTGGGAGTTTGCGGGGCAGGCGCAGCAGAACCTCGGCACGTTCACGCTGGCGGGGAACGTTCTCTCCGTCATCGTGACGCAGCCCCCGGCGGCGGCCGCGACGACAGTTTGGCAGCGGCAGTAGCGGTCGGTATCCGACCACGTCTCACGGCAGGCGCCGCGCTCCTCTTCTTCTACATGCGCGCGGTGCTCGCCTCTTTCTACGCGCGGGCGGCGCTCGCCTCCTTCTACGCGAGCGCCCCGCTCGCCGCCCAGGCCCAGGACGCCATCGTGCGCGGTCGCGTACTGGACGCGGAGACGGGCGCACCGCTCGCCGGGGCCACCGTGCTCATCCGCGACACCCCGCTGAGCGCCACGACGCGGCCCGATGGCGGCTTCGGGATCGCCTCCCCCGCCGATGGGACCTTCACCCTGATCGTCGTCGCGGACGGCTTTCGCGTCGCCGAACGCGAACTGCGGACCGGTCAGCCGGGCGAACTCAGCATCCTGCTCGAGCGCCGGATGTTCGATGTGCCCGAGCTGACCGTAACGGCGAGCCGCTCCGCCGTCCGCTCCGGCGAGGCCCCGGTGAGCGTCGCCGTCATCAGCGGTGACGAACTCGGCAACCGCGACGTCGTCACCCTCGACGAGGCGCTCCCCTTCGCGCAGGGCGTGATCTTCAACTCCGGCCAGATGGACATCCGCGGCGCCACCGGCCTGGCGCGGGGCGTCGGAAGCCGCGTGCTCATGCTCCTCGACGGCCACCGGGTGCTCTCCGGCGTGGGCGCGTCGATCGATTTCAGCGGTCTGCCCGTGCTGGACGTGGACCAGATCGAGATCGTGAAGGGTCCGCATTCCACCCTGTGGGGGACGAACGCGCTGGGCGGCGTCGTGAACGTGATCACGAAACGCCCCCCCCCGGAGCCCGAGACCATCGTCCGCGGCTACGTGGGGCTCTTCGACACCCCGGCCCGACACTCGTTCACGGACGAGAGCCTGAGCAGGGAAGGGCTCGCCCTGCAGCACTCACGCCGCCTCGGGGATGTCGGTGCCACCCTGTACCTCGCGCGCGAGGAGTCGGACGGGTTCCGGCAGAACGGCGCGCTCGAGCGCTGGCGGATGCGGCTCAAGACGGTCTTCCCGGCGGAATCCTCCAACCCTTGGGAGATCTTCGTCAATTGGACGCGAAAGGAAGAGGAGGAGTTCTTCACCTGGCTGTCGGCGGACCGTCCCCTGGAAGTCGATCCGACGGAACTCGGGGACTGGATTCGCTCGGACGACATCGTCTTCGGCGTAACGGCCAATCCGATCGTCACGCCGAAGCACCGCGTGCAGGTGCGGCCGCACGTCTACCACGCGCGGAACCAGAACTACTTCCACGACAACGAGGATTTCCACCGCTCCACGCGGATCGGCACCGATCTCCAGTGGTCCCTCTTTCCCAACGGCTCGCACGCGCTGACGATCGGGGCGGAAGGCGCCTTCACCGGCGTGACCTCGAATTTCCTGGCGCCGTCGCCGGACGTGACGGACCTCGCGCTGTTCGCGCAGGATGAGATCACTTTCTCGGATCGGGTTCGCGGCTCGGTGGGCCTGCGACTCGACTACCACAACGCCTCGGCAGCGATGGAGGACCGGTTCGTCAATCCGAAACTCGGGATCGTGTACGAGGCGAGCGACCGGTTGAGCTTTCGAGGGTCGCTCAGCCGCGGATACCGGGCGCCGAGCGTGTCCGAGCAGTTCACTTCGACGACCCAGTTCGGATTTCGCGTCATCCCCAATCTCGAACTGCGGGGAGAATCCGCCTGGGCCCGGGAGGTCGGGGCGACCGTGCACGTGAGCGATCGCGTCTGGCTGGACGCCGGACTCTTCTGGAGCGACTACACCGATCTCATCGAACCGTCGCCGGCGCCCAACAACGTGTTCGTGTTTCAGTTCCGCAACGTCGCCGAGGCCATGGTGCGGGGCGTCGACGCGGGTTTGCGGATCGGCGTGATCCCGACCCGCCTGGACCTCAACGCGAACTACACCTTCCTCGACACGAGGGACGACCGGACCGGGCGCGCGCTCCCCTACCGGTCGCGACACAACTTCACGGCGACGGCGTCCGGGTTGAGAGGCATGGTCGCCATCGACTTCCGGCACCGGAGCCGCGTGGAGCAGGTGCTCGCCTTCCCGCTCGACGAGCGCAGCGCGATCAACCTCGTCGACCTGCGCGTGCGCACCCGGATTCTGGGGACTCGCGTGCAGGCGAAGATCGAGAACCTGTTCCAGACGACCTATGTGGACGTGCAGGAACGGAGTCCGGGACCCACCCGAAGCTTCCGCCTCACCGTAACTCCGCGCTTCTAACAGGCCCGTGGCTCGCGGCAATCCGGACGTCCGTCGGCTGGCTGACGCACGCTTCGCGGCCTGTGGGCTGGTGGCCGGCGCACTGGTGGCCGGCGCGCTGGCGGCCTGCGCACCCTCGCCGCCCCGCGACGCGGCCGGCGCCGTCAACCGGGACCGTCTGCTGGCGACGGATACGGTCGCGGCGGAGTGGCTGACCTCCGGCCGCGATTTCGGGGAGACCCGGTATTCTCCGCTCGGACGGATTCACGTCATGAACGCGGCCGCCGTGGGGCTCGCCTGGGAATACGAGTGGCGGTCCCACGTCGGCTCCGTGCACTGGGGGCTCGAGGCCACTCCCGTGGTCGTGGACGGCGTGATGTACTCGCCCGGGCCGTGGGGAAGCGTCGCGGCGCTCGACGCCGCGACGGGAGCACCGGTCTGGCGCTACGATCCGCCGGTCGACCCGAGCACCACGCGCAAGGGCTGCTGCGGCCCGGTCAACCGCGGACTCGAGGTGTGGGAGGGGCGCGTCTACGTCGGCACCTTCGACGGCTGGCTGGTGGCGCTCGACGCGGCGACGGGCGAGGAGGTGTGGCGCGTCGACACCTTCATCGACCGGTCCCTCTCCTACACGAGCACCGGCTCGCCGCAGATCGCCGGCGACGTCGTCGTCCTCGGCAACGCCGGCGGCGACTTCGGCGTGCGCGGCTACATCACGGCCTACGACCTCGAGACCGGCGAGGAGGCGTGGCGCTTCTTCACGGTTCCCGGCGACCCGGCGGAGGGCTTCGAGCACCCGGAGATGGAGGCGGCCGCCGCCACGTGGGACCCGGACTCGGCCTGGGAGGGGGGACTCGGGGGCACCGTGTGGGGGGAGATGGCCTACGACCCCCGGCTCGACCTTCTCTACGTGGGGACGGGGAACGCCTACCCGTACCCGATCTGGCACCGGAGCCCGTCGGGGGGCGACAACCTCTACCTCGTCTCCATCCTCGCCATCGACCCGAAGACCGGGCGCCTCGTCTGGCACTACCAGACGGTGCCGGGCGAGATCTGGGACTACACCGCGACGCAGAACCTCATCCTGAGCACGGTCACGATCGACGGCGGCCCGCGCGATGTCCTGATGCAGGCCCCCAAGAACGGCTTCTTCTACGTGCTCGACCGCGCCACGGGGGAGCTGCTGCAGGCGGAGAACTTCGTGACCGTCACGTGGGCGCGGGGGATCGACTTCGAGACGGGCCGGCCGATCCCGAACCCGGCCGCGGACTACCGCGACGAACCGCGGGTCGTCTTCCCGTCCTCCGCGGGCGGGCACAACTGGCAGCCGATGTCCTTCAACCCCGAGACGGGCATCGCCTACATCCCCGCCCGCGAACAGGCCATGCTGTGGCGTTCGCTGGAGGCGTTCGACCATCGCCCGGAGGTCGCGTACGAGGGCTTCACGGCCTCGTGGCCTCCGTTCCCGGAGGCGTTCGCGCACCTCGCCGACGGTCTCCCGGACATTGGCCCGAACGAGTTTCTCCTCGCGTGGGACCCCGTCGCGGGGCGCGAGCTGTGGAGGGTTCCGCGCGGCAGCATGTGGAACGGGGGCACCCTGGTGACGGGAGGGAACCTCGTCATCCAGGGGACGGCGGTGGGCACGCTCGACTTCCACCAGGCCGACACCGGCGCACGCATCCACAGCATCCACCTCGGCACCGGCGTCATGGCGGGGCCCATGACGTACGAGGTCGACGGCGTGCAGTACATCGCGGTCATGGCGGGCTACGGCGGGCCGAGAGGCGCCGCCTATCCGCTCGGTTCGGCGGCGTACGACTACGACAGCGCGGGACGGCTGCTCGTCTTCAGGCTCGACGGCGGGGAAGTGCCGCTACCGCCCGCGCAGATCGTGCCGACGACGCCGGAACCGCCGGATCTCGCGCTCGACGAGGCCAGGGTCCGGCGCGGATCGGAACTCTTCGGCGTCCACTGCGGCATCTGCCACCGGGCCTCGGACGAACACCTCTCCGCCTATCCCGATCTGCGCCGCATGGATGGCGGCGCGTGGGAGAGCTTCGACGCGGTGGTGCTCGGCGGCGCGCTCGCCGCGAACGGCATGGCCGGCTTCGGCGACCTCCTCTCGATGGAGGACGCGACGGCGATCCGGCACTACCTGACCAGCGAGCAGCGGCGCCTGTGGGAGGCGGAATCGTCCGCCGATCCCGCCCCGGACCCCGGCCCGGACGGCCGCTGACCCTTCCGTCCTTTCAGTTTCGAGGCGGGACGATCAGTCTCGCGGCGGATCCGCGGGTGCCTCCGCCTGCATGACGTCGAGTTCCACCGTCCGCTTCAGGTCCCGGTTGATGAAGATCGGAAACGTGTACCCGCCGTATTTCTGGAACGTGAGGTTGGCGATGCCCACGATGTGATTGAAGGTGGCCGCCTTCCCCGGCGGGGCCTGGACGGAGAACCCGCCCGTCACCTTGAACAGTTCCTCTCCGTCCTCGTCCATGCAGCGGATTTCGAGTTCGTGCTGCCGGTCGGTTTCGGACGGCTCGGCCCGGATCCTCAGGACCAGTTGCATGGAGGGGTGGGTCACCGGCATGGCGCCGGCGTAGAGCGTGTCGAAGAGGCCCATGAGATTGAGCTTGCCGTCGTTCGATGTATTGGCGGCGTCGGCCAGCGTGGCCAGCACGATTTCCATTCGTCGGTTCTCCAATAGGAAAGAGGAAAGAAACGTCGTCGCGTCGGAGCGGACTCAGCCGAAGATGCCGCCCACGATCTCGAGGATCGCCTCGAACACGCTCGCGGCCGCATCGCCGACGGCGTCGAGCGCGGCCGGCGCCGCTTCCACCGCGGCCGCCGCGGCGTGGCCGGCGACGTGCGCGCCCACGAAGACGAGATCCGGCGCCCAGAAGAGCGTCTCGAACAGGACATCGGCGCCGGTATCCGCGCTGCGCGTGACCGCTCCGTCGCGTCCCCGCCGCGCGATAAGCCGGTCGCGCTCCAGCTCCCAGATCGCCTCGAGTTCGTGGTGGTCGAACCACACGCCCTTGCAGCGTTTGCACACATCGAGCGTAAGCGAGGACTGACGGACCTGCAGCATCCGGGTATCGCAGGCGGGGCAGTTCAGGCGGGTCTTCGCCCCGCAGGCGGCGCATTTCGGCGCATCGCGGTCCACGAACGCGCGGCACGTGTGACACTGGGCCCGGTGCCGCTCGTCCCGGGCCGGGATCTGCGCCCACAGCGACTCGGGCCGCTCGGAACGGAGGCGCTGTACCTCCCCCAACTCGAACCACATGCCGCCGCACCGGCCGCAATGGTCGAGGGTCAGCCGGCCCGGGGCGTCTCCGGCCCCGGTCCCGAGAGACGTCTTCTCCATCCTGGTCCCGAGACATACGGGGCACGGCCAGCGCGTCTCGGTCACGACGACGGCTCTCCCCTCACGGATCGAGAAGCCCGCGCGCGGTTTCCTTCTCCGACAGGTGCCGCACGTCGTGGAAGGAGTACACGAGCAGGCCCGAATCCGTGACCTCGATCTCGGCCATCTCCCGCGCCATGAGTTCGTTCAGGAGTTCCTCGGCCGTCGTCGTCGGCAGCGCCAGTTCCCCGGCGACTTCGACCGCCGTCAGCCGCCCGCCGTGGCGTCCCGCCATCTTCAGGATCTCGGCCTCGAGCGTGTCGCGGCGGAGCGCCTCCCGCCGGTGTTCGATGCGGCGTCCGACTCCGAAGTGGCGCGCAAGGAGCAGGCCGCCGCCCGCGGCGGGCAGCCCGGCCGCGATGAAGAGCGCCACGATCGTCCTCAGCGCGAGCGGATCCACGCCCGAGCGAAGGAACCCCACGACCATGAACAGCGCCAGCGCGAGAAGGGCGACGCCTCCGATGAGCCTGCCCAAAGGTCAGACCCCGACCGCGGCCGCGCTCAAGCGGGGTCGCCCTCGTACACGAAGCGCTCGATCGCGCCGTGGATCCGCGACACGGTCACGTCGCTCGGCGGGAGCGTGAACCGGCTCACCACGAAGGTCACGACGAAGTTCACCAGCAGTCCCCACACCCCGCCGTGCAGGCCGAGGGGATGGGGGACGAAGATGAGCGTGACGCCGAGCGTCGCGAGACCCCACCCGATGCCCGCGATGACCCCGGCCTTCGTCGTCAGGTACCGCCCCGGGAAGCAGACCCCGAGGACGGCCGGCATCAGCTGCAGCGCCCCGGAACCCGACAGCGCCACGAGTTGCACGAGGAAGTCGAACGTGCTCACTGAGAGGAAGTACCCCACGGCGAGGAGGGCCACGACGATGAGGCGCCCGATGAGGATGTAGTGATTCTGGCTCGCGCCGGTGCGGATGTAGCGCTGGTACACATCGCGCGTCAGCACGGTCATGTTCGCGTGCAGCATCGAGTCGAGGGTGGACATCGCCGCCGCCGTCGCGCCGGCCAGGATCGCGCCCGTGAGCCAGGCCGGGGCGTACGCGAACAGCATTTCGGGGAAGATCCGGTCCGGAATCGCGATGTCCGGCATCACCAGCGCGCCGCCCAGGCCCACGAGCGCCGCCGGGATGTAGAGGGTCATGAGATAGATCGGCGTCGTCGCGCCCAGCAGCTTGATCGTGCGGGCCGAAACCGCGGTGTAGTAGCGGATGAAGAGGTGCGGCTGGAAGACGATCCCGAACGAGAGCACGACGATCATCCCGAACCACATCCCCGGCGTGAAGAACCCCTCCGGGCCCGGAAGTGACAGGAGATCGGGGCGCTCCGCCGCCACCCGCCGCCATAGCTCGAGGGGTCCGCCGAACAGTTCGAAGGCGAGTACGAGGGCGCCCGCCCACACGGCGACGTACATCCACACGCCCTGGATCACGTCCGTCCAGTAGACCGCCCGCAGACCCCCCGCGATGAGGTAGCCCGCGGCGACCACGAGCAGGATCAGCGTTCCCAGTTCGAACGAGATCCGGTCGCCCGACGCCACGGAGAGGATGTAGCCCAGGCCCACGGCCTGGACCTGGATGTAGAGAATCGTGAACAGGACGGAGACGATCGCCGCCACCACGCGCACGGCATCCGACTCGTAGAAGTCCGCCAGCAGATCGGCGGGCGTGATGTAGCCGAACGTCTTCCCCAGCGCCCAGATCCGGCTCCCGAGCACGTAGGTGATCGCCCCGACGAGCACGGTCCACGCGCCCGCCGCCCAGAACCCGATCCCGTGCGTGTAGAAGAAACCGCCCGAACCGAGGAAGGCGAAGGCCGAGTGGTAGGTGGCGACGACGGTGAGGTAGAGGACGATGAACCCCGCCTTGCGTCCGTAGAGGAGGAAGTCCTCCAGGTCCACGGACATGCGCCGGTTCGCGATCGCCCCGAGCACGATCGTCGCCACCAGGTAGACGAAGATGAGCCCCGTCGCGACGACCCACGCCTCCATCAGAGCCCCCGCCTCTGCACCTGGATCAGAACTCCGATGAGGAGGATGTAGACGACGAGCAGGTACACGTAGAGGAAGGGCAGGCCGGCGATCCACGGCTCGACGCGGTTGCCGATCACGTACACGAGCGGCGGTTGCGTGAACGCGAACAGAACCAGGAAGAGGACGACGAGCCGGCGGCCCGTCGGCGTGCGCGGCAGGAAGTGCGACCGGAAGTGTGTCATGGTCGCCAAACTAGCAACCCGCAGCGGGGTTTTGCCACGGGCCGCCGGTCGCTGCCGGGGGCCCGCCGCAAGGGGTCGGCGTCAGCGGCGGGCGTCAGCGGCGGGCGTCCTCGCCCACGATCGTCACGTCGAAGCGGTCGAGGACGAGGTCGATCGGGTTCGCGATCGTGAGCCGGCCGTCGCCGGCGAAGAGCAGGGCGACCGGCTTGCGGTCGTCCGGGCCCGCGTTCCCGTCGCGGTCCAGGTCGCGCGCCACGATCAGCGAGCCGGAATCGCCGCCCTGGCTGAAGTTGCAGCACACCATGATCTGACCGACAAAGCGGGCCACCTGCGACCCGGCCGACCCGTAGGTCACGTTGATCGACGCGTTGACCGCCTCCACCTCCCCGACCGTGAGACGCGTCGTCCGCCCGTACTTCTGGACCTGCAGCCCCGGCTTCGCCGCCATCGTCGTGCCGCGCGGCGACCCATAGCCCCCCACCGGCGTCTCCGGCAGCACCTCGTCCGTGCGCGCGATCGCCGCATCGATCCGGTTCGTCGCGAACGGCGACAGCACCACCGGCTCGAACGCCGTCAGCGTGCCGATCGCATCCCCCGGATCCGAGCCGCCATCGACGGGTCCCGGCTGCAGGAGAACGTCGCCCACCCGTCCCTCGCCGCCCGGCACGAACACGTGCCAGTTGCTCAGTGCGTACCGGCGCTCGCCATCGGTCACGACGGCGCCGATCGTGCCCGCCGTGGAGCGGGTGTGGCCCGTGGACACGCCCATGGGCACCGGGCGGTCGAAGCGCCCCGTGGGCACCGGTCCTTCGTCCGCCGAAGCCGGCGCGGCGGACTCCGGCGGCAGGACGCGGAACGGGCCGGCCGGCTCGACGGTGACCGGGAAGAGACCGAGCGCCTCCGGGATGCCCTGGAGGCCACGCGACACGGGGGCGGCGGCGGGGTCGACGAAGACCTTGATCGTCGGCGTTCCGGCGTCCGAGAACCCGATGCCCACGCCGACCACGCCCGGAACGGCGAAGAGCATCGATTCGTTGTCGCTCTGCACCTGCATGGCGGCCGCCAGCCACTCCTGGGCGGAGGCGCCCGGGGGCAGCGGCGGACGCGTGGGAAGCCGCGGTGGGGGCAGCGCCGGGGGTCGTGTCGGCCAGGAGGTCAGGGTCCAGTGGACGCCGACCCCGACGCATGTGGCGGCCGCGATGGCGATCGCAAGCACGAGATTCCGGCGCGGCGTCATCACCTGTCTTCCTCGCCCGTCACGCGCCGCCGGTCGCCGCGCCCGCCGGCCCGTTCTCCTGCGCCCGGAACGGGCCGCCGCCGACCACGCGCACCGGGTGTCCGTCGTACCGGTCGGGAATCGACTTCCGGGAAGAGGACCCGGAGAGGTAGACCTTCAGACACGGGTCCCCGTTGTCGGCCCCGATGCCCACGGCGGACACGTCCTTGCGCGAAAGCAGCTTCTCGGCGAGCCGCTGCTGCGCATCTTCGATCGAGCGTTTCATGCGCCTCCTTACGAGAGCCCCGCTCTCGAGGTGTCGCCGCGGCCGGCCGTGACGCCATCGGCGAAAGGACCGCCGCTTCACGGCGTCTCCCCGAGCGGCCGGTGCCGGTAGACCACTCCGCGTCGCATAACAAGTACGACATGCTCGAGGGCGCCGATATCGACCGTCGGATCGCCCGCCACGGCGATGACATCGGCGTCGAACCCCGGGGCGAGGGTGCCCACCGTCTCCGCGAGCTCGAGCGAAGCCGCCGCCAGGCTCGTGGCCGAGACGATGGCATCCATCGGGTCCTGCCCGCCCTCACGTACTCTGTACACCAGTTCCGTCCAGTTGCGCCCGTGCGCTCCGGCCACGGCGTCGGTCCCGAACACGATGTCGAGCCCTTCGACATCGAGCGCCTCCCGGAAGGCGGCGAGCGCGACCGGCACCGCCGCGCGCATCTGGCGGAAGCCGTCTTCGGTGTAGTTCCCGATGCCGAGGTAGCGGTCCTGGTTGACGAAGTAGTTCTCGAAGATCAGGTGGGTGTGCGGATCGTAGTAGAGCCGGCGTTCGGCCAGGAGTTCGAGCGTTTCGCGATCCAGGAGGGCACCGTGCTCGATCTGTTGGCAGCCGGCGAGGGCCGAGCGCCGCGCGCTCTCGGGACCGTGAGCGTGGACCACGGCGCGGAGGCCGCGCTCGCGCGCCTGGCCGCAGGCGGCGTCGAGCTGCTCCTGGCTCAGCGTGGGGGTGCCGCCGACCCTGATGCTGGCGGACGCGAAGATCTTGATCACATCCGCGCCGGCCGACGCCAGTTCGTCCACGCGGGCCCGGATCTCCTCCGGTCCGCCGCTCCCGAGCGTGATGGGCTGGATCGACGTGAGGATCCGCGGTCCCGGCAGCGATCCGCGCGCGATCGCGTCCCGCACCGGCACGTCCTCCGGTCCGCCCAGGCTCTGCACGGTCGTGACGCCGCTCGCGAGCATGTTCCAGGCATTCTCGGCCGCGTAGAGCACGCGGTCCTCCGCCGTCGCCGTCGACTCCGCGCTGCTCAGCCGCCCCGTCGCCGCGTCGAAGTGCCAACCGAGATGGACGTGCGTGTCGATGAGCCCCGGCAGCACGGTCGCCCCCGGAAGTTCGTATACCACGGCGCCCTCCGTGGCCCCCGCTTCGGCGATGGCTTCGATCCGCCCGTCCCGCACCACGAGTTCCCGTCCCGTGAGCACGGCGCCGCGCCCGTCGAGCATCCGGTCCGCCCGGATCACCACGGCGGCGTCCGGACCGGCGGCGGACAGGTCCGATGCGTCCGTGCCGGCGTCCGTCGCGCACCCGCTCGCGATCGGGATCGCGAGGATGGAAACGGCGGTCACGCGGGCCATCGGAACTCCGAGGCCTCGCATCGGACCAGCGGTGCGTGGCGGCATGACATCCTCCCGAGTGGAAACAGGATCGCGGATTCGGAGTCTCCAGGCGGACTCCTCGAAACACTAGTTGGTCGCAGCCGGCTCAGGTAGGATCAGCCGACACCCGCAACCCCGCAGCCACCGGCTGCCAGACCCCGAGGAACCCATGCCGAACGTGATGAACGACACCGGCCGCCGGTCGCGGCGGTCCATTGCTCGCCTGGCCGGTTTCGCTCTCGTGATCGCGTCGGCGGCGCCGGTCCCTCCCGTCGCCGGGCAGGATGACGCCCGGGCCGAGGTCTCCGCGGTTCTCGATGCGCTCCACGCGGCGGCCTCGGAGGCCGACTTCGAGGGCTACTTCAGCCTCTACGCCGGCGAGGCCGTCTTCCTCGGCACCGACGCGACCGAGCGCTGGACGCGCGAGGAGTTCATGGACTACACGAAAGCCCGCTTCGATACGGGCACGGGCTGGACCTACCACATGCTCGAGCGCCACATCGCGATCGCGCCCGGCGGGGCCACCGCCTGGTTCGACGAGCGTCTCGAGAACGCCAACCTCGGTGAAACGCGCGGCAGCGGCGTGCTCGTGATGGAAGACGGGGGTTGGAAGATCGCGCAGTACAACCTCACGATCCCGATTCCCAACGAGATGGTCCGCGACGTCGCCCAGCGGATCCGGGCACTGACGGGCGGCTGAGGCGCCCGACGACCGGCCGGCTCGTCGCGGGCGGGCGGCTCCCGACTTCTACCGGCGAGCGACCAGCGCGCCGACGGCGTCGATCGTGACCTCCAGCGGGGTCGGCGCGTCGAGCGGCGTGACGGTCTCCGAGCCGTCGGGCCAGCGCACGCGGACGGCGGTCGGCTCCGCCGCGAGTCCCATCACCTGAATCGGATCGTCCTGCGACCAGTAGCCGCCACCGGCCCGCACCTCTCGCAGCGGACCCAGCGCTCCGTCGCGGTACTCGATGCGGATGGCGGCGCCGATGGCGGCCGGGTTGCCGCGGCTGCCGAGCAGCCGCACGCGCAACCCGGGCTTCGCGCCCGCGTTCCGGTACAGTTTCGTCCCGGCCGCGTTCTGGCCGATCAGCACGTCCACGCGCGCATCGCCGTCGTAGTCGGCGAAGGCCGCCCCGCGCTGCTCGCCGTACACCGCGATGCCCGACCGCTGCCCCGGGACCGGCGTCAGCGCCCCCGTCCCGTCGCCCCGCAGCCACAGGCCGCGGCCCCCGTCGTTCCGGTCCGCCTCGCCGCGCAGCGCGAACAGGTTCTGGCTCAGGAAGACGTCCTCGTGTCCGTCGCCGTCCATGTCGGCCACGCCTGCGTGAAAGGCGGGGGCCAACTGCGCTTCGCGCGGCAGGTCGAACGCTTCGAACGACCCGCCGCGGTTGATGAACACGGTGTGCGCCAGCGTCGTCGCCTCGACCGTGGGCAGGAGGTCCGCGGGCTGTTCGAGGATCTCGTTCACACCCAACTGCCCGTAGTGCTCGAACCCCTGGATGCGGCCGCGAAGGAAGGGAAGGCCGCCGGCCAGCGTGAGGAGTCCCCGCACCGGCACCATCGAGCGCGTGAACTGGTCGTAGCGCGCCTCAATGACATCGCGGAACCCATCGTTGTCCAGGTCGGCGTGATAGGCCGTGGCCGGATGCTCGGGACTCGCGGCGAACTGCGAGTTGAGTCCCCGGTTGGAGGCGATCAGGTCGGGCAGCCCGTCCCCGTTGAGGTCTCCCGCCGTCACCCCGTTCCACCACCCCGTCCGGGACTCGAGTCCGAACGCGGCCGTCGCGTCCTCGAATCGTCCATCGCGATTGACGAGCAGCCGGACGGGTCCCCACTCGATGGCGAGGAGGAGGTCCGGGTCCCCGTCCGCGTCCACATCGCTGAAGACGGCGCCGGACACGAGGCCCACGTCGGTCAGGGCCGCCCCGTTCGACTCGCCGAGGACGTAGCGGCCGCCTTCGTTGAGGAAGAGGCGGGACGTCGCCGCCGCCGGATACTGGCCGGGGATCACGCGGCCGCCCGCGAAGAGGTCGACATCGCCGTCCCCGTCATAGTCGGCCGCCGCGAGCGGGCCGGTGCTCGACTCGGCGGCCGGGAGCGTCTGTGCTTCCCGGAGCGCCGTGCCCGAGGCCCGCAGCACCGTGGCCGAGGGGGCCGCCCGGTCGGTGCCATCGTACGTCGCGGTTCCGACGACCACCGTGGCGCCGGCCGGGCCGGGGACGATGACGAGGCCCGTCTGGTCGCCCGGGGATGGCGCCGGCCCGGCCGCTGCGCTGCCCCGCGCTCCCCGGTCCGGAGAGAACCCGCCCTCGCCGTCGCCGCGGAAGACCGAGAGGCCGGCGCCGCCCCCCCCGCCGACGAGGGCGTCCGTGTCTCCGTCTCCGTCGATATCGCTCCACGCGACGCCGGGGCCGCCCTGTCCGAGGCGCCAAGTGATGAGCGGCTGCTGCGCGAAGTCGTCGAACGCGTTCTCCCGGTGACGGTGCCCGAGCAGCGCGGACACGTCGTCGAACAGAGGCGCGTCCGATTCCGCCGTCCCCGCCGAGCTGGCGCCCGAAGCCGCCGCCGCGTCGCCCGCCGCGGGTTCCCGGATCTCGTAGATGCGGTTCGCGCGGACGCCCTCCACCCGGCTCACCGCCCCGTCCCGCCACGCGACCTCGATCGTCATCTCCTCACCCGCGGCGGCGAAGCTGGCCATCGCCTCCGAACCGGAGAGGTACAGGCCTCCGGCGACGATCTCCTTCGTCTGTACCGGCAACCCGCTCCCCGTGAGACGGATCTGCGCCCCCACGCCCCCGGTGTTGAGCCCCCGGCCGACGAGCCGCACGGCTACGCGCGTCGCCCGGCCCTCGTTTCGGTACACGCCCGCGGGCGCGAGCAGCCGGTTCGTGACGATGTCCAGGTCCCCGTCCCCGTCGAGATCCGCCGTCGCCATCCCGTGCGTGATGTCCTCGTCCCCCGCGAACCCCCACGCCTCCCCGACCTCCTCGAAGGTCAGGTCTCCGCGATTGCGGAAGGCGACGTTCGAGAGGCGCAGCGGCGGGAAGCCGAGGATCCGCTGCCGCCAGTCCATCGACCCGACTCTCTGCGCCGCGTCCTTGTCCATCGCGTCGTAGAAGTGCCCCGTGCCCACGAGCAGATCCTCGAACCCGTCGAGATCGACATCCACGAACGTGCTCCCCCACGACCAGCCGGATGCGTCGAGGCCCGCGAACTGCGCGGCCTCCGACCACGTGCCGTCCCCCCGGCTCAGGTAGAGCGTGTTGCGCGGCTTCTGCGGCCGGTTCCCGATCCGTCCCGCGAACGGCCGATCAGGCTCGCCCCCCACCATCTGCTTCATGCGCAGCCGCTGCTCCCGGCTCAGCATTTCCGCCACGAAGAAGTCCGTCAACCCGTCCCGGTCCACGTCCGAAAAATCCACCGCCATCGAGGCGAAGCTCGTGTTCCGCATGGCGAGCGGCTCGAGCATCCGGAAGCGTCCCGTCCCGTCGTTGATCCAGATGTGATCGGGGCTGTGGAAGTCGTTGCAGACGTACAGGTCGGGATCCCCGTCCCCGTCCATGTCCTGGAAACGGGCCGCGAGTCCCCATTCCACCGGCTCGGCCTCCAGCGGCCGCCCCTCCGCGTCGAGGAACGCGCCCCCCGTCCACGGCACCGGTGTGAACCGTCCCGTCCCGTCGTTCAGATAGAGCCGGTCGGGTTCCGCGAGTTCGAGCCGAGGGACCATCCCCTCCCGCACCTCGCCGAGCGTGAAGTGCTCCCGCCATTCGGGGAGGATCTCGAACCCGTTCCCCGTCTGACGGTAGATGTTGCTCGGCTGAAGGACTTCCGGGGGGAAGAGGTCCTGCACCGTCGCGACCTTGTTGTTCACCACGTAGAGGTCGAGGTCCCCGTCCCCGTCGATGTCGGCGAGCGCCATCGACATGCTCCCGAGCGTCGACGAGAGCCCCGCCTCCTCCGTCCCGTCCGTAAAATAGCCGGTGCCGTCGTTCAGGTAGAGCGCGTTCGGTCCGCCGAGCGCGTTGACCAGGAGGTCGAGGTCTCCGTCCCCGTCCACATCCGCGAACACGGCGCCCGTCGAGAAGCGGCCTGCCGCCGCGACCCCCGCCTCCTCGGCGATGTCCTCGAAGCGCCAGCCGCCGAGGTTCCGGTAGAGTCGGTTCGGCCCGTCCATCCCCGCGAAGTAGAGATCGACGCGCCCGTCGCCGTCCACGTCCCCCGCCGCCACGCCGGACCCGTTCAGGTAGTGGCTGTTCGCGATGTACTGCTCTTCGGTGACGACGTTTTCGAACGAGATCCCCGTCTCCGAAGGGTCGAGCCGCTCGAACCCCGGCTCGTCGTCCCCCGACACCCGAAGCTCGGCCCAGCGATAGCCGTCCTCCTCGACCCAGTCGAGCGCCCCCGGCCCGCACCCGCCGCAGAGCGCGGCCGCCGCGAGCAGTGTGACGTGGACGAAGGGCCGGGCGTCCTGGTGAATGTCCAGCAGACCGTGGGGCATGCGCCTCGCGAGGGTTCGGGATCGGCTCGCTCCGTACATGAGACACAACGAGCGAGCGGGCTGTATCATATCATCCGGGTGGGTCGCAGGAATGCGTCCCGAACTCGCCCGGCCCCGGCCCCGGCAGGGAACACGACTGGCGATACCGTCAGACAGAGGGAGGATCGTCTCATGAAGCGGAACACCATCGCAGCGCTCGCCATCACCGGAACGATCATCGCCGCCGGGGCCCTGGCTCCCGCGAGCGTGATCGGCCAGACGCCCGCGGTCGTCCTGACCTCCAACGGTTTCGAGCCGACGACGGTCACGGATCCCGTCACGATCCGGGACGAACTTCTCGGCCACTTCCAGCGCTCGAGCTACAAGATCTCCGAACTCGTGCGCGTGATGCCCGCCGACAAGTTCTCGTGGGCGCCCGGCGAGGGCGTGATGCAGGTGGGCGAGGTCTTCATGCACATCGCGCGCTACAACTTCATGTACCTCGACGAGAACCTGGGGATCGCGCCTCCGAACGGGTTCGACTACGCCGACATCGAATCGATCCGCGACAAGGAGAAGGTGCGCGAGATCTACGAGATGTCCGTGCGCCACGTGAACGAGCAGGTGGGCGCGTTAACGGAGGCGAAGCTCGACGGCGAGACGGAACTCTACGGCCGCACCGTGCAGGGCTGGGCCGTCCTCCTGCAGCTCGTCTCCCACATGAACGAACACGTCGGCCAGTCCGTCTCCTACGCCCGCATGAACGGCATCGTCCCCCCCTGGTCGAACTGACGGGCGTCGCAAGGCCTAATGCCTCATCACCAGGTTCCGGCAAGGCCCAGGTTGTATCACATCGTTCATGTCGACCGTCTCGCTTCGATCGTAGGCGACGGAGGGCTCCTGTGTGACACGGCGATGATGAAGCGTCCCAAGGTTGGGACAGCGATCGGGATGACGGAGATCAAGGCGAGACGCGCACGCACGAAACTCGCGAGTCATCCGGAGCTCAACGTGGGCGACTGCGTACCGTTCTACTTCTGCCCTCGGTCGGTCATGCTTTACTTGGTTTATCGAAGCAACCATCGTGAACTCACCTATCGTGGAGGGCAGGAACCTATCGTACACCTCGAAGCCGATTTGCACGATGCGATCGAGTGGGCGGAGCGGGCGAACCGACGTTGGGCGTTCACCGCGTCCAACGCAGGCTCCTCGTACTTCGATGATTGGTCCGACCTGGAAGACCTTCACCGAATCGACTGGTCGGCTGTCCGAGCCGGGGATTGGCGGCGCAAGAAGGAAGGTAAGCAGGCCGAGTTTCTCATGGAATCGTCGTTCCCGTGGCAGCTCGTCACCCGTGTAGGCGTTCATTCAAAGGTAGTCCAGCGTCAAGCAATCTCCGAGCTAACAGGAGCGGAGCATGTGCCCCGTGTGGAATTGAGACCGGATTGGTACTATTGAAGCGGCGAGCGGAGGTGCGTGTGATCCGGTTCAAGACGGGCGACATGTTCGCGGAGGACGCCGAGGCTCTTGTCAACACCGTCAACTGCGTCGGTGTGATGGGGCGCGGGATTGCCCTCCAGTTTAAGCGCGCCTTCCCCTCGAACTTCAAGGCCTACGCCGCTCATTGTAAGCGGGGAGAGATGAAGCCGGGGCGGGTCTTCGTCTTCGAAACAGGTTCAGGAGTGCCGCCGCGATACATCATCAACTTCCCCAGCAAGCGTCACTGGCGTGGGAAGAGCCGCCTTGAGGACATCGAATCCGGGTTGCGGTCTCTCGTCGAGGAAATCCGCAAGCGTGACATCCGCTCCGTCGCTATCCCACCGCTCGGGAGCGGTCTGGGCGGACTCGACTGGTCGCTGGTACGGGCTCGCATCCTCCAGGCGTTCGAGGATCTTGAAGACATCGACGTCGTCGTCTTCGAACCGGGAGGCGGTCCGCTGGATTCGCGGACGAACCGCTCTAGCGACGTACCTCGCATGACTCCTGGACGCGCCGCGCTGGTCGGACTACTCGATCGATACCTGAGGGGCCTACTGGATCCGTTCGTCACGCTCCAGGAAGCCCACAAGCTGATGTATTTTATGCAGGCTGCGGGAGAGCCGCTGAAGCTCAAGTTCCAGAAAGGGCACTACGGGCCCTATGCGGAGAATCTCCGTCATGTGCTTCATGCTATAGAGGGGCACATGGTTTCGGGCTACGCGGACGGAGGTGATCGGCCGAACAAGCGGCTGAGCTTGGTACCGGGAGCGATCGAGGATGCCAGCGCTTACGTGGCGGCCACAACGGATACACAAGCCCGCTTCAATCGCGTCGCAGAACTCGTAGCCGGTTTTGAGTCGCCATTCGGCTTGGAGTTACTGTCCACGGTCCATTGGGTAGTTACACGGGAGGATGCTCGTAGCGTGGATCACGTGGTCAACCGAGCGTACGCTTGGAATGCACGGAAACATGCCTTCACGCAACGGCAAATCACGCTCGCCCACGACGTTCTCCGTGAGCAGGGTTGGCTAACAGATGAAGTGATTACTTGTGCGAGCGAGAAGCTGCCAGCCGAGAATGACTAGGGGAATCACCAGAATACTTGAGGGGCTAAGGATCGGGGGAGAACCGAAATGTCGAAGACTAGGTACACCCCGGAGCCCATTCCGAGGATTACGTGTCGGAATAATCGGAGGGGGCCCCTCCGTGCGTAAGTGCCATGGCCGCTGTCCGTAGAATTAGAGAATTGCCGGAACAGAACGGCAAGATTCTCAGCCAACTGACCGGATGAGCCCCGTGCCGCCAACCAAGTTCACGGCCTTACCGTTCGGGCCATACTCCGTCGAATACAATCGGTTGAGTTCGTGCCGAGATTAGCCCGCATCGTAGTGGCACACTTGGAGAAGGCCCGGTCAGCCTGCCTTGCGGCAGTTGAGAACTACAACAAACCTGGCATGGCTTTTCGGACTCGCACGTACACGATGCTGATGACTGTGGCGTGGACCGCGCTCTTCCACGCCGTGTTCTACCGCCGCGGTCAGAAGCCTTGGTATCGTCAACCGGGAACTGGTCGCCGGATACGGTACAAGAAGGTGGACGGTGAACCTTGCCATTGGGAGCTGAGTGAGTGCCTAAGACAATACTATGGCGATACCAATTCCCCGCAGCGATCGAACTTGCAGTTCATGATTGTCTTGCGGAACAAGATCGAACACAGAGACCATCCGGAACTCGATCCCGCGCTTTATGGAGAATGCCAAGCCATGCTCTTGAATTTCGAGGAGTTGTTAACAAGCGAGTTCGGCACCACCCAAGCCATCGCCGAAGAGCTTTCCGTCTCGCTTCAGTTCTCTGCCTTGCGTCCCGAAGCACAACAAGAGGCTCTTCGGCGACTGCAGACATCTCAAGCGAAAGATCTCTTGGAGTTCATAGAGCGGTTTCGAGCTAGCCTCGCCCCGGGCATCTTCGAAAGTTCGGCCTACTCGATGAGAGTATTTCTCCTTCCAAAGCTCATCGTAAGGGAGCGGAAGGCTGATCTCGCAGTGGAATGGATACCGTACGACGAGACGGAACCTGAAGAGATGAGGAAGTTGCAGAAGGTCACTGCGCTGATAAGGGAGAAGCGAGTACCGATCGCGAGTGAGGGCTTGCTAAAGCCATCGGAGGTTGTCGAACAACTCAAGCAGCGCCTACCGTGTCGGGTGACCATGCACTCCCACACACAAGCTTGGAAGACGTACAAGGTTCGGCCGGATGGCAATGCCGAAGAGAAAGCTCTGACGCGTCCTGAGTTCTGCGTTTATGACGAGCTTGCGAACGTGTATGGGTACACGCGGGCTTGGGTTGACTACCTGTGTCGGAAGCTGACGGACTCGCAGGAGTTCGAGCGAGTAACGGGGAAGCCACCGGTCTCGACGGAACGATAGCGTGATCGGACGAAGTTCACTCAGCAGGAAGGGATCGGCCAGCACAGCAGCAGCGAACGTGACGGGTTTCTGCAATCGGTCGTCTGGGAACTGGGGAGTGGGAATCAAAGTTGCGAGATGGGATCAGACATGCACCGTGACCGCGGCGAACGAAAGGGAGGTCGGCTCATTTGGCTGGGATCCGTCCGACGCGGGGCGAAGGCGGTTGTGATCGCACTTTGTGTTGCGGCTGCGGGCTGCGGATACGCGACGGATCCGGCCGAGAGGCCGCTGGAAGGGACCTGGCTCGGCGCGGTGGTGCTCATCGAAGGCGGCGTGTCCTGGCAGCTCTGGCTGCGGGAGGATGGGCAGGGCAACGTCTCGGGCCGGGTGAGCCGAACGGACTTCCGCCGCTTCCCGCACCCTGTCGAGGAAGTGTCTCCCGGCACGGTGCGCGGCGTGCACGAGCCATCGAGAGTCGTCCTCAGGCTCGACTTCGGAGAGTCCTCGGAGGTGTACGACGGTCGCATCCGGTCCGATGATCGCATCACAGGCTTCATCGCCCGCGGGGACACCGTGCGGAGCGTCGGCACGCTGGAATTCCGCCGGATCGGCACAGCCGTCGACCCCTGACCATCAACCCTGCAATCAGCCGCCGCGAGAGCGAGAGATGCCCGACATCATGGAGTTGATCGCCCGCGCCCCGTGGCGCGAGGCCGTGACGTACCGCGACACGTGGCCCCACGAGTACGTAGTGAGCGGTAAGGACGGACAGCAGGAACTCCTCGCCGCCTTCTGCGAGCGCATCAAGCGGGGGGAAGGCGTCACCTGCCGGTTCTTCCACCAGACGCGCGAGTATCTGTTTCTCGGCGACCACAAGTACTGGACGATGACGGAGTGCGCGGACATGGACGTGGAGGGCGGCGACTACGTCCTCAACCGCGCGCTCCTGTACCGGGACCGCCGCGACTTCGAGATCCGCCGTGGCGACACCGGCAAGCGCGACGACTGACGCGCGGCTGGCGCCACGATTGCCTCCCCCACCGAGTCAGGATCGGCGGCCGCGTCGCGTTCTCGTCACCGGGGCGAGCGGATACGTCGGTGGACGGCTCGTCCCGGCCCTCGAGGCGCGCGGAGAACGGGTCCGCTGCCTCGCTCGGAACCCCCGCTACCTCGCCAACCGGTTCTCGAGCCGGACGGAGATCGTCGCGGGCGACGTGCTGGATCCCGACTCGCTCGTTGAAGCGCTCCGGGGAGTGGACACCGCCTACTATCTCGTTCATTCGATGGGCTCGAAAGCCGACTTTGAGGCACAGGACCGCGTCGGTGCCGGCAATTTCGCCCGGGCCGCGCGAGCGCGGAGCGTGCGCCGGGTGATCTATCTCGGCGGTCTCATCGGCGACGGCGAGTTGTCGCCCCACCTCGCGAGCCGACGGGAAGTCGGCCGCATCCTCGCCGGCGAAGGGCCGCCCACGCTGGAGTTCCGCGCCTCCATCATCATCGGATCGGGGTCGCTCTCCTTCGAACTCCTGCGGAGCCTGGTCAACAAACTGCCGTGCATGGTTACGCCGCGCTGGGTCCGGACGCCGGCCCAGCCGATCGCGATCGACGACGTCATCGCCTACTTGATCCACGGGCTCGATCTCGACATGGGGCGCGGCGCGGTGTTCGAGATCGGCGGGCCAGCACGCGTCACCTACGGCGAACTGATGCACGAGTACGCCCGCCAGGTCGGCGTGCGGCGCGTCATGGTCCCCGTTCCCCTCCTCAGTCCGCGACTCTCGAGCCTGTGGCTCGGTCTCGTCACGCCCGTTTACGCGCGCGTGGGCAGGAAGCTCGTGACCAGCCTGCGGAACCAGACGGTGGTGCGCGATGCCGCGGCCCTTGATCGCTTCCCGGTACGTCCCCTCGATGTGCGCGAGGCGATCGAGCGGGCGCTGAGTGAGGAAGACGGCGCGATGGAACGGACCCGGTGGAGTGACGCCGTCTCGTCGAGCGGAGGGCAGCCGCTCTGGGGCGGGAAGCGCTTCGGTTCCCGGATCATCGACCGGCAGCAGACGGTGGTAGAGGTCGGTGCCGAGCGCGCCTTCGCGCCGATCGAGCGCATCGGCGGTGCGAGGGGCTGGTACTACGCCAACTGGCTGTGGGTGCTGCGCGGATCCGCAGATCTCCTCCTGGGCGGGGTCGGCATGCGACGCGGGCGCCGGCATCCGACTGAGCTCCGCCCCGGCGACCCGCTTGACTTCTGGCGCGTGGAGGCCGTCGAACCCGGCCGCCTGCTCCGCCTGCGGGCCGAGATGAAGGTCCCGGGACGCGCCTGGCTGCAGTTCGAAGTCGAACCTCGGCGGGCAGGCAGCCGGATCACACAGACCGCCATCTTCGACCCCCTGGGCCTCGGCGGCCTGCTGTACTGGTACCTCCTCTACCCCATCCACTGGCTGATCTTCCGCGGCATGCTCCGCGGCATCGCGCGGCGCATCGACTACCAGAGACGGTCCAGACCGTAGCGGTCGAATACTCCGTCGATCGAGATGATGGGAAGGCCACGCGCGAGGGCCTGTGCCGCAAGCATCCGGTCGAAAGGGTCCCGATGGGGGCCGGGCAGGCGCCCGGCGCGTTCCCCGTCGCTGACGCCGATCGAGACTTCGCGAAACCCCTGACCGGCAATGTGTCCGGCCACGTCCAGGGCCACGGCCTCGCCACCCGGCAACCTGCCGATTCGATGCTTCGTCGCGATCTCCCAGGCGGATGCCGCGCTGACGGCGATGTCGTTCGTCTCGTCCGCGATAAGGCGGTGAGCCTTCCGGGACAGCCGCCCGCTGTCGGCGATCCACCAGAGAAACGCATGCGTGTCCAGCAACACGCGCACCGCTACCTGCCTTCCCAGGCGGCCAGTTCCTCCTCCGGCAGCGGGTCGAAGAAGCTGTCGGGAATTACGATCCGGTCCTTCAGGACATCCGGCTGGCGCTTGCCGGCCGGCTTGCAGGCGACCAGCCGTGCCACCGGCTCGCCGCGGCGAGCGATGACGACATCCTCTCCAGCTTCCACCTGTGCCAGCAGGCGCGAAAGCTGCGTCATGAACGTTCACGACGTGCGACATCTCCCCTCCGGAACCGGGTATCTAGCTAATAATCTAGCCAGGTTGTGCTGCGGATCAAGACGCCCGGCGTTCCGGAAGGACCGGGCAAAGTGTCGGCACCGCGTCGGGCGCATGGTTCCCTCTCCCGGGCGAACCTTGCAGGTTACCGCCCGCTGGACCGTCACCGTCCGGGAGGCGGCGACCGCGCACCCACAACGGAGTCTCCGATGATTGCTCAACAGGTTCTCATGCAGTTCGACCATATCGTGACGGGCTGCCGCGCCACGCTGGAAGCCGTGCCGGATGACCGCCTCGACTGGCGGCCGCACGAGAAGTCGTGGACGCTCGGCGAACTGGCGACCCACGTCGCGATGCTCCCCAACTGGACCGTGGCGACGCTGACCATGTCCGAGTTCGACGTCGCTCCCGACGGCGGCGAGCCGCCGCAGAATCCCGAACTCACGTCTTCGGCGGAACTCGTTGCGGCGCTCGAAAGGGGCGCGGCCGCGGCCCGGGAGACGATCGAGGCGACCTCGGATGAGACCTTCGCCGGTACGTGGACGCTGAAAGTGGCGGGCGAGGATCGCTTCTCGATGCCCAAGGCGGTCGTGATGCGGAGCTTCGTCCTCGACCACCTGGTCCACCACCGGGCGCAACTGGGCGTCTACCTGCGGCTCCTCGACGTGCCGGTGCCGCAGATGTTCGGGCCCACGGCGGACTATCCGGACATGTGACGGAAAGGGGCGGCGCGGTCAGTCCAGCAGCTTCAGCCAGCTCCGCAGCTCGCTCGCCTTGTCGGCCTGGCGGCTGATCGATTCGCGGTTCACGTCATTCAACTCGGTGGGACTCCGGTCGGGAATCGCCCCCGCGTCGTCGGCGGCAACGTAGGCATCCTCGGCGCTCTTAAGGGCGTCGACGAAGGCTCCGGCCGCCTGGTGCACGCGGGCGACGGCCTCGACCTTCGCCGCCCTCAACACCTCCAGTCGATCCTCGGTCTTCCTGACCGCGAGGGTCGCATTCGCCAGCGCCCGATACGCCGCGTCGTAGGCTTCTTCCTTCGCCATTGCAAGCTTGTAGGCGTCGAGAGCCCTCTTCGCCGGATCCTTCATCTGGCATCCCCTTGTGACGGCGCCGCCTGCCGCTGGACGACGCCGGGAAGATAGCGCGCGGCCTCGACCGGCCGACACCTCGAGCCGAAGTCTGGCTGCTACGGAAACCGGCTTCGGTCGATGTCGGGGATGATCCGGAGCGCGTTCTCGAAGTAGACCTTCCGCAGGACCTCGTCCGGGAGATCGAGGCCGTACATGCGCCAGAAGGCGTGATACCTGCGGTAATAGGGGAAGTACTCGTCCGCGGTTTCCAGCACCCGGAAGTACGTGGGGTACTCGTCCGGCGCCCAGGAGTCCTTCCCCATCAGGATCCGGTCCTGGTATTCGATGAAGAAGTCGCGGGCGAAGCGGGGCTGCCGGCCCGGCTCGTAGATCACGGCGCCGAGTCCGACGTTCATGTTGGGGACCTCGTCCAGGAGTTGCCCGAGGCGGCCGAGGTCGTGACCGAGCCACGCGAGGTGCGCGGCAATGAACGTGGTCTCCGGGTGCCGGCGGAACATGTTCAGCTGCTCGGCCAGCACCACCTCGAAGGAGGGGGGGCCGGCCTGCCGGCGGCGGGGCCGCAGGCGAAGCTCGAGCCAGCGCTCGTTGCGTTCGTCCATCGGCTCCCAGAACGATGCGGGGTCCCCCGAGTGGATGAGGACGGGGATGCCGAGTTCTCCCGCCTTGGCCCAGATCGGGTCGAGGCGGGGGTCGTCCACCGGGACGCGCCGGTCGGCGGCATCGGTGAGCCACAGCCCGAGGTTCTTGAAGATCTTGAGCCCGCGGGCGCCGGCCTCGACATCGGCCTCCAGCCGGGCCGCCGCGAGCGCCCCGAATTCGGGATCCCCGATGTCGCTGAAATCGACGTTCGCGAACACGACGAAACGGCCGGGATACGCCGCCTCGAACGCCTCGACCTGCTGCGCGAGCCGGGGGCCCGAGCCGCCGCTCAGGTTGACGCCGACGGCGAGGTTGAGCGCGTCCATGTCGCGCACGAGCCGGTCGAGTTGCGGCCGCGGCATCGTCCCGTTGAGGTGCAGGTGGACGTCCACGAAGGGGAAGGCCGCGCGCGAGACGGGGTTCTCCGGCACGACGAGCGTCGAGCGGGGATCGTACGCCTCCACCGTCATCGGCGGCGACGTGTCGGGCGGCGGGCCGCGCCGAACCTGAGCCGCGGCCGGCGTCGCCGCGACCAGCAGAACCGCGATCACGGCTTTCGTCCGCACATCCCTCATCTCGTCATCTCCTCATCTCCCTGCCAAGTTCCGGCCCCGGAGCCCGCCGCGGAGTTCGCGCCGGCGCTACCCCGCGAAGTGCGCGGCCATGCGGTCCGCCAGCGCGGCGATCATCTCCTCGCCGAGTTCGGCGCTCGCGCCCCGTGCGTCGCCCAGGATGCCGTTCGGCGTCACGCTCGCGAACCCCTCGCCGAGCACGCGCCGGATGAGCTCCGGTTCCTCTTCGGGCGTCGTCAGGCGTCCGCACTCGGCCAGTTCCTCGCGGACGATCCCGTCGTGCATGGCCATCATGATCGACGTCTCGGCGATGTCCGCGTGGCCGCCCACGCGGGCGCCGAGCCCTGCGTCCGCCTCCGCGACCTCGCGCCAGACCCCGATGACCTCGGCGAGGTCCGCATACACGTCCACGGAACAGTCGGGCCCCGCCGCTTCGTTGAACGCGTCCCGCGCCTCGGCGAGCGGGGCGAAGTTGCCGCCGTGCGAGGGGACGAAGCAGACCCGCCGGAAGCCGTGGTGCGCGAGGCTGACCACGTAGTCCCGGCACACGGCGAGGAAGGTTTCCTTCTCGAGGGAGACGGTGCCGGGGAACGCCATGTGATGCGCCGACCAGCCGACCCGGATCGTGGGCGCGACGAGCGCGCGCCCGAGCCGCCTGGCGATCTCGACCGCGAGCCGGCCGCCGTGTTCGGCATCCACGAACAGGGGCAGGTGCGGCCCGTGCTGCTCCACCGCCCCGGCCGCCACGACGACCGTCGTGACCCCGTCCTCGATCGCCGCCCCGATCTCGGGCGAGGTCATCCGCTCCATCCGTATTTCGGCAGCCATTCGGGTGACGCTCCGGCTCGCTGGGGGCTGGAAGGCGGGAAGATCCGGATCCCGCAGTCAGTCGCAAGCCGAAGATCCCCCGACCCGCGCGGGCGCGCTACCCCGAGGAAGAGGTTCGCCCGGCGGGCCTCCGTGCGGCTACTTCGACGCGGCCAACTGGAACTCGGGGATGCTCACCTCGCTCCATGTCTCGCACGAAACGCGGCTCACGCCCGCCCGGTCGTGGAGTTCGACCGAACATTCGTCCCGTCCGCCGAGGGACAGGCGTGCGCTGCTCCTGAGCCCCCGGACATACACGGTCCGTCCACCGAGCGCGGCCTCCCTGGAGACAAACATCTCCCGGGGGTCCAGGCCGTTCGCCAGCGCGAGGGCTTTCGACAGGCCGATGAGGTTCCCCATCGCGGCGTCGGAGCGCCGGTCATGATCGCTTCCCGAGATCCGTACCCGGATGTCGAACTCCTGGGGTACGTTCGCGTCGAGATGGATCGTTGCGCCCAATTCGGCGAGACGAGGCACGAACGCATTGGTGAAGGACTCGGCCGCGTCTCGCGTGAGCTGGCCGTCGGCGGCGAGCGAATCGATGTGGGACGTGAGCGCGGCCGCCAGCCTGCGACTCTCAGCCTGCGAATCGTCTGTCGGCTCGATCTCCGAACCCGCGGGCGTCAGCGCCGTGTCGGGAAAGCCTGCTTCCGATCGGTCGGTGCAATAGACCAGACCCACGGCGAGTACGCACACGGCGCAGCCCTTCAGCGCGCCGTGGAACCAACGGGGAGCCGTTGGAGGTTCTTTCGTCATGATCATCCTGAATCTCTCTTCGAGTTTCGCTCCGGATCTCGGCGCGTATGCCGTACTGGCGAAGGCCGGTGGCCTGCGTGCGGGATGTGCGGACATCAGGTCGATGGCTCGGAGCAGCGACTCGGCGTAGACTCGCGGTTCGGCCTTCATCGAAGACACCGCCAGCGCGTCCGTGCAGAACTCCTCGGCCGCCCGCACACGGCGCCGCGCCCACCAGGCCACGGGGTTCCACCAGAACACGGTGCATGCCGACCATTCGAGCCACCGCGCCACGTGATCCCGCCGTCTGACGTGCGCGAGTTCGTGGGCCAGGACACAGCGGAGTTCATCCGTCGAAAGCGCCGCGAGCAGAGTCGAAGGAATCAGGACGCGTACCGGCCCGAAGGCCCACCACACCATGGGCGAGATGTCCGCTCGCGCCGTGTGGACCGTCGGGATGCGGCGGAGGCCGAGCGCTGCGCCGATCTCGTCCGCCAGGCGCTGGACCTCGGGCGGGACGACCTCGGTGGCCAGGGTCAGCCGACGCCGAAAACGCAGGGTACGGGCCAGCGTCCAACCCAGAGCGCCTGCGGCACCCGATAGCCAGAGCCACACGACGGCCCATTCTCCGGAGGAAGCAAACCGGCCGGCCGCGGTTCCTCCTGGCGAAGGCCCCGGCGCCACACTCCTGAACGTGTGCGTCGCCGACGAAGCCGCGCCGGCGGCCTCCGGGCTCAACACGGGAATCGAGATCAGCGGCGGCATCACCAACGCGCCCAGCGTCAGGAGCCAGAGCGCATGCGGCAGAGCCGGCCGCCGCACGCGGCGCTGTACGGCCCAGGCCAGGCCCGCCAGGGCGACTGAGACGGCCAGTTTGGTGGCGCCAATCTGGAGGATGAGGTCCGTCATCCTTCGTCCAGGATCTCGCGGAGGCGTTCGATCTCCTCGGGTTCGAGTTTCCGCTCTTCCATCAACTGGGTGATCATCGGCACGAGGGAGCCGCCCGTGATGCGGTCGGCCAGCGCCTCCAGCCGCGCGGACGCGTACGCCTCGCGGCTGATCCGGGCGGAGAAGAGCTGGGTTCCGAGGCTGGCGTCGCGGTGGACGAAACCCTTGTCCTCGAGCCGCTGCAGGAGGCGCTGGATGGTGCCGTGCGCCGATCTCGTCGTGTCCGGGTAGAGCAGGTCGCGGAGCCGGCGGGCCGTGAGACGGCCCTCCTTCCACAGTCGCTCCATGACCGCGAGTTCGGCGTTGGCCAGGCGCGGCGTCGTCATGCGATACCCTTTCTCGATCGTTCTTGGCGCTGGACGTCAAACATCAAGGTGACCGCTCCTCGGTTCCTTTCAGCTTCCTTTCAGCGACGCCCCTCATGCCAAACCCTCGCGTGCTGGTCTTGGCCGTTTCGCACGTCATGGTCATGGAGGCGATCTGGGACTCGTATGAAGAATCGAGCACCGCGCCTTCGGCACCCGTACACTCCAGATGCACCCCCTTGAGTGACGACATGTTCGAGTTGTTCCGGCTCACCCGAAGGTGCTGGGCGAGTTCGGCGTCGAGGGCTTCTTCCGAAAGCGGACCTTCCGAAAGCGCGGACCGAAGGCGGGCGACGTTCAGCACGACCGTCTTGAAGTCTCCAGCCCCGTCGTCCGGCGTCACGGCCAGGAACAGATCGGCTGGAGTGCGGCCGGACACGGCCGCTTCCCCGGCGTCCCCAAGGGCCTCGGCGAGCTTGGCCGGGAGGGCGTGCTCGGTTGCCAGTGCCTCGATCAGCTTGCGCATCACCTGCCGCGGTCGCAGTGCGGCGGCGGCAGGCCCGTCTCCCCGTCCGTCGAGGTGTAGGACCGCCTCCTCGGTCGCTGGGACGACAGCCGGGACGAAGGCCGGGTCGAGGGAGGTGAGGTCCGACTGGTCGGTGCAGTAGACGAGGCCGCCCGCGAGCAGGCAGACGGCGCCGCAGCGCAGGGCGACGCGGAGCCAGCGCGGGGCGGGGGTCGAGGTTCGGTTCATCATGATCACGCGGAATCTCCTTTCAAGCCGCGACGGTCGGCCGCAGCGATCGATCGTGCTCGCGAAGGTCAGGGGGCCCGGGACCGGGGTCTTCGACATGAAGTCGATCACCCGGAGCAGCGCCCCGGCGTACGTGCGGGGTTCGGTTTCTGTCGCGGCGACGGCGAGCGCGTCGCAGCACAACTCCTCGGACGCCCGCAGCCGCCGGCGGGCCCACCAGGCGACCGGATTCCACCAGAAGGCCGCGCACGCGAGCCATTCGAGCCAGCGCACGACGTGGTCGCGGCGCCGGACATGGGCGAGTTCGTGCGCCAGGATGCAGCGCAGTTCGGTCCCGTCCATCCCGGCCAGCAGTTTCGAGGGGAAAAGGACCCGCACCCTCCCCCCGGCCCACCACACCATGGGCGACAGTTGCGCCCGCGTCGCGTACACCGTTGGGACCGCCCCGAGTCCGAGCCTGTGCGCGATCTCCCAAGCGCGGCGCTGGACCTCTGGCGGCGCGGCCTCCGACGCACTGACGAGCGAGCGATGGAAGCGGAGTGTGCGCACAATCGTCCAGCTCACGACCGAAGTCGTTCCCAGAATCCAGAGCCAGACGAGCGCTTCCCTGCCGTGGCCCCCGAGCCACCCGAGTAGCATGGCCCCCGTCGACGGCGTCGGCTCCGCTTGCGCCACGGCCATCGCCGTCGTGGGCACGACCGGGTCCAGTGTTTGGGGCCAGACGGGAATCGAGACGAACGGCGGCACGAGCAGGACGGCGAGCGGCAGCAGCCACAGTCCGTGCGCCAGCGACGGGTTCCCGAGGCGCCGCGCCGCGATCCACGCCAGGCCGGCGAGGCCGATCGAGATCGCCAGCTTGCTGGCCCCGATCTGGAGAATCATGTCCGTCATCCGTCTCCATCCACCTCTCGTCCGACCTCGGCAACGTTGTCTTCACCGTCTCACGACGACATGTCGTAAGTGTACGACGCGATGTCGTAATCGTCAAATGGAGACCCGCGGCAGCTGGCGGCGACAAGGCGGAGGGCGGGCTTGGGGGAGCCGCATCGGCGGGACCCCGTTTCAGATTCCGGTGGGTTCATCTATTGTATTCGGGCTGTTGTTGGGTCGGGTGGGGTGGCCGGTGCCGGTTTCCTTGCCCGGACCGCTCCCTCCCGCGGAACTCCTCCCGAAACGAGGTAAGCAAGATGCGTACGCGCTCAGGGTTCCCGGTGTCTCTGTCTCTCCTCGCGGTGCTTGCCCTCGCCGCAACCCCCCATCCCGCGCTGGCCCAGGACGCCGATCTGCAGGCGGCCGTCCAGGCGCTCGAATGGCGCGAAATCGGACCCACGATCATGGGCGGCCGGGTCGCCGACATCGCCGTCGACGAGGCCGATCCGTCCACCTTCTACGTCGGTGTCGCGACGGGCGGCGTGTGGAAGACGATCAACGGCGGGTCGACGTTCGAGTCCGTGTTCGACGACCAGCCGATGCTCTCCGTCGGGGACATCACGCTGGCCCCGTCGAACCCCAACGTCGTCTGGGTCGGCTCGGGAGAGCCGCAGAACCGGCAGTCGTCCCCGTGGGGGATGGGCGTGTTCCGGTCGACGGACGCCGGCCGCACCTGGACACACCTCGGGCTCGAGGCGACGCACCACATCTCCCGCATCCAGGTCCACCCGCAGGATCCGGACGTGGCCTATGTGGCGGCGATGGGCCGCCTGTGGGGCGCGAACCCGGAGCGCGGCGTGTACCGGACGATGGACGGCGGCGAGACGTGGGAACTCGTCCTCCATGTCGACGAGCACACGGGTGCGATCGACCTCGCCATGGATCCGGGCGATCCGATGACGCTGTTCGCGGCCATGTACCAGCGGCAGCGGACGCTGTGGGGCTTCAACGGCGGCGGGCCGGGCGGCGGCATCTACCGGACGATGGACGGCGGCGACAACTGGACCAAGCTCGCCGGCGGCCTGCCGGAGGGTGACGTGGGCCGCATCGGGCTCGACATCTATCGCCGCGACGGGAACCTCGTCTGGGCGATCGTCGAAGCCGACGCGCGCGCCCCGGGACAGGGCTTCGGCGCCCAGGACGACGCCGACCGCAAGACGGGCACCTACAAGTCGACCGACCGCGGCGAGACGTGGGTGCAGACGAGCACGACGAACAACCGTCCCATGTACTACAGCCAGATCCGCATCGACCCGAACGATCCCGAACGGCTCTACCTGGGCGGTTCGAGTCTGTACCGCACCTCGGACGGGGGGTACAACTTCACGCCGGACGCGGCCTCGGAGGTCCACTCCGACCACCACGCGCTGTGGATCAACCCGGCGAACTCCAATCACCTGATCCTCGGCGGCGACGGCGGCGTCTCGATCAGCTGGGATCGCTCCGACAACTGGCGGCAGCTGACGAACCTGCCGCTGGCGCAGTTCTACGAGATCGGCGTCGACAACCGCGAGCCGTACCACGTGTGCGGCGGCCTCCAGGACAACGGTTCCTGGTGCGGCCCGTCGGACACCTGGTCCAACCAGGGGATACGGACCCGCGACTGGTACAACGTGGGGAGCGGCGACGGCTACTTCACCGTCCTCCATCCCAACGGCGAGGAGATGATCGCGGAGTCCCAGAACGGGAACCCCATGCGCGTGAATCTCAAGACCGGCGAGCGGCTGCGGATGCGCCCGCTGGGGCGTCCGGAGGGGGATGACGAGGATCTGCCCGAGTTCCGCTGGAACTGGGACACGCCGGTCGAGGTATCGCCGAGCGACCCGAACACGGTCTACTACGGGTCGAACGTCGTGTTCAAGACGCCCGACTACGGGCAGACGTGGGAGCAGATCTCCCCGGATCTCACGAAGAACATCGACCGCGAGACGCTGTCGATCATGGGCGTCCTCGGCTCCGAGCCGATGATGTCGGCCAACGACGGGACATCGAGCTTCGGCAACATGATCTCGATCGAGGAGTCGCCGCTCGACCCGATGGTCGTGTACGCGGGTACCGACGACGGGAACCTGCAGGTGACGCGGGATGGCGGCGGGACGTGGACGAACGTGGCGCCGAACATGCCGGGCGTGCCCGACCAGCTGTACATGACGCGCATCGTCGCCTCGCACGCCGACCCCGGCACGGTGTGGGTGGCGGGGGACAACCACCGCAACAACGACATGGACCCCTACCTGTACGTCTCGAACGACTTCGGCGAGTCGTGGCGGGCGGTGCGGGACGGGATCCCGGACGGGTGGTCGCTGAACGCGCTGGCGCAGCACCACCGCGCCGCGAACCTCCTCTTCGCCGGGAACGAGATCGGGACGTACTTCTCGATCGACGCGGGCAACTCGTGGCAGCCGCTGCTGCGGAACATGCCGCCAGCGCCGGTGGACGACATCAAGATCCAGGAGCGCGAGAACGACCTCGTGATTGGCACGCACGGGCGCGGCATCTGGATCATGGAGGACGTCACGCCGCTCGAGGAACTGAGCCAGGCCGTGCTCGCCTCCGAGGCGCACCTCTTCTCGACCCAGTCGGCCGTCGCCTACAACCCCTACACGCCGCAGGGCTGGACGCCGGGCGTATGGGAGGCGGAGAACCCGCCGCAGGGCGCCCGGATCCGCTACTGGCTGGGGAGCGACCTGCCGGACGCCCCGACGGCCGACGAGGAGGGCGGCGAAAGCGGCGAGCGGATCGTCACCGGCGGTCCCTCCGCGAATGGCGATGATCCGGCGCCGATGTCCGAGATGGCGGGCAAGGCGGCGATCACGATCCTCGACTCCGACGGTTCCGTTATCCGTGAACTCGAAGGCGGCGGCGACCGCGGCCTCAACGAGGTCATCTGGGACCTGCGCTACGAGCCCCCACCGGCGCCGCCGGGCGGCGGAGGATTCTTCTTCCGGGCCGGCAGCGTGGCGCCGAAGGTTCTGCCGGGGACGTACACGGCGCGACTGGAGGCGGCGGGGCACACGCTCGAGACGGCGGTCACGGTGCGGCTCGACCCGCGCGTGAACATCAGCCAGGGCGACCTCATGGCGCGGCAGGAGGCACTCATGAGCGCCTACGCGCTCGCGACGCCGACGAACGAGGGGCTGCAGGCCGCGGCCCGGCTGCGCGGCCACCTGTCCGACGTCGAGGCGCAACTCGAGGGCCACGACGTGGCCGAGTCGCTGACGGCGGAAGTCGAGGCCATCGGCGAGGAGCTGGACGGGATCGGCGACGAACTCGACACGGCCCGAGGGGGCGCCGGCGTGTCCGGCGGTCTGTCGGGTTACCACACGGCGCCGACGGCGGACATGCTCTTCCAGCTCGAGCGCGGCTGGGGCGCGCTGCCCGGCGCCATCGACCGGCTGAACGCCCTCATCGAGGACCGCATGCCGGCGCTCTTCTCGGCCGTGCAGGCGGCTGGGGTCGGCCCCGACCTCGGCGATCCGGTGCGGGTCCCGATGCCGCCGATGCGCTGACGCGGTTGCCGGAGCGCCGACGCCAGGCGCTGACCCGGCTCGAGCCGAAGCCGCCCGCCGCGAACCCGGAGATTCGGGCTCGCCGGCGGGCGGCGGCGCTTCCGGGCCGGCGTGCTTTGGCTTCCCGGGCACGCCGTCGCCATAATGGGCGCCGAAACTCTGCACACGATCTGCGCAAGGAGAGTCCGCACATGTCGTTCTTCGCCCCCCACCGGACCGTGGTCCGCCGCGCCCTGCCGGCCGTCGCGATCATCCTCGGCGTCCTGGCCGCGCGACCGGTCCTCGCGCAGGAGCTGACGACCCCCGAGGCCTTCTTCGGGCATGAGATCGGCGCCGACTACGAGCTGCCGGACTACGGCGACCTCACCCGCTACTGGGAGACGCTGGCCGCCGAGTCGCCGCGCATGACGCTGCAGTCGATCGGGACGACGGCCGAGGGCCGAGACCAGCTCATGGCGATCGTCACCTCGCCCGAGAACCATGAGAACCTCGACGAATACCGGGAGATTTCCGCCCGTCTCGCGCTCGCGCGGGGCGTGACCGAAGAGGAAGCGCGAGCACTGGCCCGGCGCGGCAAGGCCATCGTGTGGATCGACGGGGGCCTGCACGCCACGGAGGTGCTGGGCGCGCAGCAGCTCATGGAGACGCTGTGGCAGTTCGTGAGCGGGACCGACGACGAGACGATGCGGATCCTCGACGACGTCATCATCCTCTTCGTCCACGCGAACCCCGACGGGATGGACCTCGTCTCGAACTGGTACACGCGCGTCGAGGAGAAGACGGAGCGCTCTACGCGCGGCATCCCCGTCCTCTACCAGAAATACGTGGGGCACGACAACAACCGCGACTTCTACACGTCCTTCCAGCCGGAATCCGAGAACATGAACCGGCAGATGTACCGGACGTGGTATCCGCAGATCGTCTACAACCACCACCAGACGGGACCCACCGGGACCGTGCTCTTCGCACCCCCGTTCCGCGACCCGTTCAACTACAACATCGACCCGATGGTCATCACCGGGATCGATCTCGTCGGGTCCGCCATGCACTCGCGTTTCACGGAGGAGGGGAAGCCCGGGGCGACGCGGCGGCGCGGGGCGAACTACTCCACGTGGTGGAACGGCGGCCTGCGCACGACGCCCTACTTCAAGAACATGATCGGGCTCCTCACGGAGACGATCGGGCACCCGACCCCGATGGAGATCCCGCTCATCCTCGAACGGGTGCTGCCAAACGACAATCTGCCCGCCCCGATCGAGCCGCAGCCGTGGCACTTCCGGCAGTCGGTCGACTATTCCGTCACCGCGAACAAGGCGGTGCTCGACGTCGCCTCCCGCTACCGCGAGACGTTCCTGTACCGCATCTGGCGCATGGGGATGAACTCGATCGAGCGCGGCAGCAAGGACAGCTGGACGATCCACCCCAGGCGCGTGGAGTGGCTGCGCGAGGAAATGCGCGCCGGGGCGGCGGAGACCGACTTCGCGCGGAACGTGGGCGGCTTCGGCGGCAGCCGCGGTACGCGCGCGGAGTACGACCGGCTGTTCGAGCCCGATCTGCGCGATCCCCGCGGGTACATCCTCCCGTCGGACCAGGCCGACTTCCCGACCGCGACGAAGTTCGTCAACACGCTGCTCGAGAGCGGCGTGATCGTGGAGCGGGCGACATCCGACTTCAGCGTCGGGGGGATCGGGGGGAAGGAGTATCCCGCGGGCTCCTACGTGGTGCGGGCCGCGCAGGCCTTCCGGCCGCACGTCCTCGACATGTTCGAGCCGCAGGACCACCCGGACGACTTCCTCTATCCCGGGGCATCCCCGACGCCGCCGTACGACAACGCGGGGTGGACGCTCGCGATCCAGATGGGGGTGGAGTTCGACCGCATCCTGGAGGGCTTCGACGGACCGTTCGAGGAGATCGTGGAGTGGAACGCGAGCCCCATGCCGGGGACGGTCGCGGACGCGGACGGAGCGGACGGCTTCCTGTTCGATCACGAGGCGAACGACGCGTTCACGGCGATCAACCGACTGCAGGCTTCGGGACACGAGGTCTACTGGCTCACCTCGCCGGTGCGGGAGGGCGGACGGATGCATCCGGCCGGCACGTTCTACGTGAAGAGCCGCCGCGGAACGACGGACGCGGTCGCGGCGCTGGCCGCCGAACTGGGGATCGACTTTCGGGGTCTGGATAACGATCCGGATGCGGACGCCCTGCGCCTGCGGGCGCCGCGGATCGCGCTCTGGGACACGTACGGGGGCTCCATGCCGTCCGGCTGGATCCGCTGGATCCTCGAGCAGTTCGAGTACGCGGACTTCGAACTCGTCTTCCCGCAGCGGCTCGACGCGGGAGACCTGAGCGACGACTACGACGTCATCATCTTCCCGCAGGGCGCCATCGGTTCGCGCTTCCAGTTCGGGGGGGGCGGCTCGCCGGATCCGGAGACGATTCCCGAGGAGTACCGGGACCGGCTCGGCCGCGTCACCTCCGATGCGACGCTGCCGGCGCTGGTCGAGTTCCTCGAGGACGGCGGCTCGATCGTCACCATCGGCGGTTCGACGGCCCTGGGGAACGAACTCGGCCTCCCGCTCGAGGACCATCTGGTCAAGGACGGAGAGCCGCTGGGCCGGGAGGACTACTACGTGCCCGGGTCGATCCTCGAACTCACGGTGGACAACTCGCGGCTCGTCGCCACGGGGGTTCCGTCGACGCTTGCCGTGTCGTTCAACAACAGCCCCGTGTTCGGCGCATCGGCGCTGGCGGCGAGGAACGACGGGGCGAACGGGGTGACGCCGCTCGCCTGGTTCGAGAGCGACAAGTCCCTCATCAGCGGCTGGGCGTGGGGCCAGGAGTACCTCCAGGGCGGCGTGACGATGGCGGAAGCGAAGGTGGGCAACGGGCATCTGTACCTGTTCGGCCCGCTCATCACGCGGCGCGCGCAACCGCACGGCACCTTCAAGTTCCTCTTCAACGCGATCGCCCTCTCCACGGCGGAGCCCGAACGACCGTAGGGGGGCTGGATCCCCCGTGTTGACAGCGAGTTGACGCAGGCGCGGAGAATACGGTTTTACTCGCTCGCCGCGGCCCTGCGGCGTACGTTCCAAGTGTCGACCCGGGAGGTATCGTTGCCCAGAAGGAGCGCCGCATGAGCGGCGAGATGATCGCGATCATTGCAGCCGCCATCGCGCTGGCCAGCGTGCTGGTTCCGGGCATGCGCGGAATGCGGCGCGACATGCAGCAAATGGAAGTCCGGCTCTCGGAAATCACCGAGCGGATGTCCGCCCAGGAGACCCGGCTCACCGAGCGGATGGCAACTCTGGAGACCAAGCTCACCGAACGGATGACAACTCTGGAGACGAAGCTCACCGAGCGCGTGGCTCGCCTCGAGGGATTGTTCGAGGGTTCCATGCGCTCCCGGAAGCCGCCCAAGACGCGGCACTAGATCTCCACCCTGACTTCAATCTCCGTCATCCTGAGCACGTACAACGCGCCGGACGAGTTGGAGCGCACGCTCTGGGGCTATTCGGTACAGACGTGCGCTGATTTCGAGGTGGTCGTGGCGGACGACGGCTCGGGGTCGAAGACGCGTGACCGGATCGAACGCCTGCGGGGGGTCACCGGTCTCGCGGTCTCCCACGTCTGGCAGGAGGACGACGGGTTCAGGAAGTGTCGCATCCTGAACCGCGCGATCGCCGAGGCGCGCGGAGACTACCTCATCCTCAGCGACGGCGACTGCATCCCGCGCGATGACTTCGTGGATACGCACGCGCGGCTCGCCCGGCCGGATTTCTTCGTTTCGGGCGGGAGAGTTCGCCTCGCGAGCGCGGCCGGCACGCGGATCGAGACAGAGGATGTGGTCGATGGCTCGCTGTTCGAGTCGCCGTGGCTCGACAGAACGGGAGCGCTGAGCCGGAGACGGGACCGGAGCAAGCTCACCCGCTCACCGGGCCGCGCCGCGTGGCTCGATCGCCTGACGACGACGCGGGCGACGTGGAACGGGCACAACGCATCGGCCTGGAAGACCGACCTCCTGCGCGTGAACGGCTTCGACGAGCGCATGACGTATCCGGTCGAAGACCGCGAACTCGGCGAGCGGCTCCGCAACGCCGGGATTCGCCCCCTCCAGGCCCGGCATCGGGCGGTGTGCGCGCATGTGGAGCACGACCGGCCCTGGCTCGACCCCGAAGCGCAGGCGAGGAACGAACGGCTGCGCGCCAAGACCCGTGGCGTGCCCCGGCCGCTCCGTATCTTTCCGGGTCTTGGGCGCGGGCGCGACTGGACGGAGCACGGGATTCGGAAGGGCCCGCGACCGCGGAGTTCCGGCACGGACCGCTAGCCGTCGATTCCCCGCTCGGCGCGGATGGTGTCGGAGCGGAGACGGCGTTCGAGGCGCTCGCGGCTCGCCGGGTCGGGCGGGCGCGTCTCGTGCCAGAGGTGCAGCACCGGGACCGCGTAGCGTCCCTCCTTGCGTCGCACGCCGTTCCGGATGAGGCGGACGACGAGGTCGTTGTCCTCGAACCCCCACCCCGCGAAGCCTTCGTCGAACCCGTTCACCGCGAGGAGGTCCGAACGCCACAGGGCGAGATTGCACCCCTTGACCCCGTGCCACCGCCGCGGTGACACGCGCCGCAGAGGCCCCAGCGGCACGCGCAGCAGCGGCGTGAAGCGGTCCACGCGCCCCCGGAGCCACTCGCCGAGCCAGCGGGCGGCGCCCCAGCGTTCGATGGTCGGCGGGACCTGCGCGATCGCGAACCGCGAGAGTCCCGGGTCGAGCCTCACCCGGCTGCCGTGGACGAAATGCCCCGGCTCGGCGAGCGCGGCGTGCCTCTCGACAAAGTCCGGCCGCACGAGACAGTCACCGTCGAGAAAGATCAGGTACGGCTGTTCGGTCGCGGCGGCGGCGCGGTTGCGGATCGCGGCCAGTCGATACCCCCGGTCCTCCTGCCGGACGTGCCGCAGATCGAGGCCGGATGCCTCCATGTACCGTTCGACGAGCTCGCGCGTATCCGGGCCGGAGCCGTCGTCTGCCACGACGATCTCGAAGCCGCGGTACGTCTGTTCGGTGAGACTCCGCAGCACCGCATCGAGGGCGTCGGGCCGGTCGTAGGTCGAGACGATGACCGCGATACCGGGGCCTCCGTGCGCCTTCACGCCAGGTATCCCGCGCGCTCCATGACGGGGCCGAAGGCGGCTTCGATCCGAGCCGCGTCCGCGGGCTCCATCTCATCCTTCCAACCCTCCGCCCGTCCCCGGCGAATGAACCGTCCCTCCCCGCGGGCCCGCCCGGCGTAGGCCTCCGCGCCGTGGCGCCCCTCAAGATCTCGCATGGCCTCGAACGACCCGCGCGCCACCGCCCGCGAAAGCCGCGCGGACGTTCCCGCGGGAACGTCTCCCGCAGGTACGTCACCCGCAGGAAGGGCTCCGATGAAATGCGCCACGCGGCGGAGGGTCGCCTCGCGGTCGGAGACAAGGTCCTCGTAGCGCACGATGCAGATGCGCTCGCCGTCCTCCGCGCGCCGGAGCGCGGCCGTGACCTGCCGATCCCACCGCGTCAGGTGCCGGTGCCAGGTGTCGAACGGAGCGCGGCCGGACAGGTATCCGTTCACGAACCTCGAGAGCGTCACCTCACGATCGTCGAACATCGTCGCGAACATGTGCCAGAAGGAGATCAGGACCGCGCGCGGGTCGCGCACGAGATAGAGGGTTCCCGGATAGCGGTGCGGATGGCGGGGATACTCGTTCCGGAACACCCGGGGGTCCGGGAGGTGGCCCCAGGCGGCGATCTCATGGTCGCGGCCGTGCACGAACGGCACGTGGTCCCCGACGTTGTACAGGTTCACGTCCCCGTCGCGGTCGTCCGACAGAAACACGGCCAGCATGTACGCGAGCCAGGTATTCCCCGATTTCGGATGGCCGACCAGGAAGACGTCGGTGGGCCGCAGGGCCCGGCGAAACCCGGGCTCACGGAGCCGGCTCCGAAGCCCGTCGCGCAGCCGGTAGTAGCCGACCGCCCGCTTGCCGCGACCGAACCACCGCTTGAAGGCCGGGGCCGGGCGGCGCCGAACCCGTGGCGGGTCGAGCCTCGGCGGCCGCTTCACCGGGACCACGGGACCTGCCGTCCGATGAGTTCCGAGACTTCGTCCGCGTCGAACGCGTACTCCCGTTCGAGGTGGTCGCGCACCCAGTCCGGCATGGGGAGGGGATCCGAAGCGTTCACCGGCTTCTCCAGCGACTCCGCGTCCGTCTCGACGAGCCCCGCCTCGAGGAATCCCAGGAGATCGCGCATCAGGTCTGCGGGGCGATCCCGGATCTCGTCCAGGAAACCGAAGAAGAACTGCCCGTGCGGGAAATGCTCGAACCACGCGCGCAGGCAGGTCGCGTAGTCGCTGCGCCGCCGGACCGGGTCGCTGTCGAAGTAGGCGATGAGTTCGTCGCGGCCCACGGACTCCAACGGCTTGCCCCGCCAGCGCGGAAACCCGTTCCGCGCCTGCGACCACGCGCGCTCGATCGGGTCGCGCATCATGAAGATGAGCCTCGCGTCGGGCATCCACTCGGCCACGCGACGGATGACCGCCGGCTCGAGAATCGCGTACGCGGGCGTGACTTCGCCCCGGATCCGGCCACCCCGCAGGGTACCTCGCGGACCGCCCCCCCCGGTGCCCCGCGGACCGCCCCCCCCGGTGCCCCGCGGACCGCCCCCCCCGGTGCCCCGCCTGGTGCCCCCCCGGGCGCAAACGAAGCGGGCGAGATAGCGGAGCCGGTCGATTCGATCCCGCGCGGATCCGCTCGCGGCCGGCGCTCGGAGCTTGCGGTCGAAGAAGTGGATCTCCTTGCGGCCCATCCGGATCTGCGGGTGGGCGGCAAGCTGCGCCGCCACCCAACTCGTGCCCGCGCGCGTGGCGCCGATCCCCAGGAAACGCGGCATCCGGCGCGACAGCGTGCGCCTGCGTGCCGAGCGCCCGTCGGCCGGACGCTCGCCGCCCGGGGAGCCGCCAGGTCGTTCCCTGCCCGACCCGTGCGGCTCCGCGGGCCCGACCTGGTCATCTAGGAACGTCGCGGGCAGGCGATGGACCGCGCCGGCCCGCCGACCTTCACGCAGGCGCTGAAACGAGGCCCATTCCCGTCGCTTGCGGGGCGAGGGGAACTCCGTCGTCGACCAGTGATCGAACTCCTCCTCGTCCAGAAACTTCAACTCATGGAAACAGACGGGTGCGAAGTGGCGCGTGCGGAGCCAGCGGGGTCGGATGAGCTGCTCCCAGTGCTCCCGCTTGTGGAACCTGGCCGGGTAACCGAAGGGGGCGATCCGCACCTCCCGGTTCACCTCTCCCCGAGGGGCCAGAAACGACCCGTCCGGCGTCCGGTACACCGTCTGCCCGGCGAGCGACCAGGCGGCGGGCCACCCACGGTCGAGTCCTGCGACCAGGCCCGCGAAGGCATCCCGTTGTTCGCCCGCAAGCACCATGTCCGCGTCCCACTTGCAGGCATAGCGCCGCGTGCAGCGCGACAGCGCCCAGTTCGTGAAGTAGACGAGAGAGCGCAGCGAGTCGGCGGGGGTTTCGTCGTGCTCGGGCCCGAACCGCCCCACCCGGAAGGGATACGAATGAACCCGAAGCTTGCCGCCCTCAGCGACGGACTCCCGCACCCGCCGCGCGATCCGGCTCGTGTCGTCCCGGCTGCCGTTGTCGATGACGTGGATCTCGTCGAAGACGGGGAGGATCGAGCGCAAACAGTACTCGATCTTCGACGCCTCGTCCTTCGCCCGCACGAAGGCGCTCGTCCCGGGCGCGCGATTCCGGCGCGGGAGGGAGAACGCGTACTCCTCGTTCCCTTCCCGGTTTCGAAACTCCATCCGGCTGAGATATGCTCACTCCGCGCAGAAAGCGAGTCGAACAGGAGCGAAGAGACCACCAATGACGAGTTCCGGAGATATCCTCATGCGACGAGTCCCCATACGACCAGCAGTGGCCCTTACGATCTGGCTGGCGGCGCTGGCCGGTTCGGTTCAGGCCGGCGCGGCGCAGGCGAATCCGGGCATTCTTGTGAGCGGCGGCTGGCTCGTGGAGCACCGCGACGACCCTGATGTCGTCGTGCTGCATGTCGGGATGGGCCGGATGGCGCCGCTGGAGGAGTACGTCCGGGGGGCGCACTTCCTCGAGTATCACGACATCGCCGTCGAGCGGAACGATCTCATCACCGAACTCGCGCCGGACGAGGATCTCGTCGAGGCCTTCCGCGCCGCGGGCGTCTCCAACGACAGCCACGTGGTCGTGGTCGGGGATCCGGGCCTCCACGCGGCCCGCGTCTTCATGACGCTCGACTACCTGGGCCACGGCGACCGCACCTCGGTGCTCGATGGAGGGTTGGCGGCGTGGAAGGCGGCGGGAGGCGAAGTCGCCGCCGAGCCGGCGCCGCCGACCCGCGGCGATTTCGAGGCGGACGTGCGGGAAGACATGATCGTGACGGCGGAGTGGATCCACGACCGTCTCGACGACCCCGACGTGACGCTCATCGACGCCCGGCCGGAGAACGAGTACACGGGCGAGCGGCCCGGTCGGGACTTCCTGCGCGGCGGGCACATTCCCGGCGCCTACAACCTCTACTGGCAGGATCTCACGCGTGAGGACATCCCCACGCTGATCGACCTCGCCGAGGTCGAGGCGCGCTTCGAGGAGGCGGGGGCGAAGCAGGACGGCGTCGTCGTCAGCTACTGCCTTATCGGCATGCGCGCGAGCTACACCTACATGATTTCACGGTATCTTGGCTACGAAACGAAGTTCTACGACGCCTCGTGGAACGACTGGGGCCGGCGGGAGGATCTCCCGCTCGTCACCGGCCGTGAACGCCGGTAGCTTGCGAAGTTCGGCGTTACACGCCTTGCACCGGGTTCGCGCGCGGCGGACCCCCGTGGGTTTGAAGCTGTTGGAGGTTGCGAGATGAAGACCCTCTCCGGAGTACTTGGTGCCCTCGTCGTCGTCGCGGTGGCGGTGCTGGTTCTAGTCGGCACGGACCGCAGTGAGGCGGCCGCGACGGAGGCCCCGGCGTCCGACGCCGTCGGCGCGCCGTCGTCGGCTGCGGTGTCAATCGTCTCGCCGGCCCCGCACTCGATCGAAGCCGGCCCCGAATCGCCCGTCGAACTGGTGCTCGCGCAGCCGCTGGATCCGGGCGGGTTCGATCCGTCGGCGCTGTCCGTGTTCGGCCGCTGGAGCGGCGTGATGACGGGCTCCGTGCAGCTCTCGGACGATGGCCGGCGCATCCGTTTCGAGCCCGGCGGCTCCTTCCACGCCGGCGAGTCGGTCACGGCTTCGCTGCGCGCCGGAGAGAAGCTCGCGGCCGGCGGCGCCATGGAGACGGGGTTCGCGTGGAACTTCTGGATCCGGCCCCGGGCGGGCTCGCTCGACATGATCGACCGCGGCTCGCGGGTCGTGCTCGACGACGGCGAAAAGCACGTCCAGCCGTACGGGGCCTATGCCGGCGACTTCAACGGCGACGGCTACCCCGACATCGCGATCCCCAACGAGGTCTCCGCGGACGTCCGCGTGATGTTCAACGACGGCAAGGGCGACTACAACGAGTTCCGCGTCCTCGACATCCCGGGCGGGAGCTGGCCAAGCCCGAACGAAGGGGCGGATTTCAACGGCGACGGCCTCACGGACTTCGTGGTCGGGAACGCAGGGAACGATCTGGTGTCCGTCTTCCTCGCCGACGGGGACGGCTGGTTCGAACTGGGGAGCAACATCGAGTCCGGACAGAACGTTCGCGGCGTGTGCATCGGTGACTTCGACCAGGACGGGTGGCCGGACGTGGCGGCGGTGAACATGTCCGTCGGGCCGGAGGAATCGCGCGGCAACGTGGCCATGCTGCTCAACAACGCGGACGGGACGGGCGATCTGCGGCGCGCTTCGCAGATCGCCTCGCCGGGCCAGGGCGAGAAGACGTGCGCGACGGCCGACGTGAACAACGACGGCCTGCCCGACCTGCTCGTCGGAGCCTACTTCACCGACGAAGTCCTCGCCTACCTGGGAGACGGGCGCGGCAACCTCGAGCTGGGCACGCGCGTGCGGGCCGGCGGCAAGCCGTGGATGATCGTGGCGGGCGACGTGAACGGCGACGGGAACGTCGACGTGATGTCCGCGAACCGTGAAGGGAACAACGTGGGCGTCCTCATCGGCGATGGCGCGGGCGGTTTCGCGGATCCCGTCGAGTACGAGACGGGCGACTCGCCGCTGGCGGTCGACGTGGGCGACATCGACGGAGACGGCGACCTCGACGTGGTGACGAGCGACTTCGAGGGCAACAGCTTCACGGTGCACGAGAACGCGGGCGACGGCACGCTCGTGAACCCCCGGTCGTACGCGGCGAGCACGAACGGCTCGTGCGTCGTCATTCACGACCGCGACCTGGACGGGGATCTCGATCTCACCGGCGTGGATGAGACGGACGACAAGATCTTCATCCTGGAGAACCCCGGGGGCTGACCCGGCAGACGGCGAAGACGGGAGAGATGGGGAAGACAGACAGGAAGGCGAAGCAGGAATGGCGGGAGAAGCTCCCCGAGCAGGCCTACAAGGTGCTGTTCGAGGAAGCGACCGAACGCGCGGGGACGAGTCCGCTGGACGCTGAGAAGCGTCCCGGCACGTTCGCGTGCGCAGCGTGCGGCGCGGCGCTGTTCACGACCGACATGAAGTATGACAGCGGCACGGGGTGGCCGAGCTTCTTCGAGACGCTGCCCGACGCCTTCGAGACGAAACGCGACTTCAAGCTCATCCTGCCGCGAACCGAGTATCACTGCGCCGGCTGCGGCGGACACCACGGCCACGTCTTCAACGACGGGCCGGAGCCGACGGGCAAGCGCTTCTGCAACAACGGCGTCGCGCTCCGGTTCATCCCGGACGACGACCTGGACGACTGATCCGACATCCGGCGCGGGCGCTGACGGCGGGGGTGTTCGGCCTGCTCGCCGCGACGCCCGCCGCGGCAGGCCAGCTTCCGGGCTCCAGCGGCGCCTGCGAGGCGCGGGCCGCGGAGACGCGTGCCGCCGGGGCGGCGGGCGCGCTCACAGACACGACGGGCCGGGTGGCGGCCGACCTCCACTGCATCAGCCTCTTCTCCACCGCGCGGGCCGGCGACGCGCAGGGGTTCGTCGAACTCGGGCGAGTGCCGTCGCCGTTCGGTGTCACCGTGACGCCGTCCGGGCACCACGTCCGCGCGTTGACCGCGCATATCGAGGGCCTCCCGCCGCCCTCCAGCTTGGGGCCGTACACCGTCTACATGGCGTGGGCGACGCCGCTCGAGCTGGCGCCCGTGGTGCCGCTGGGCCCGGTCGGGAACGGCGAGCATCGGCTGGGGCGCGTCGCGTTCAACAAGTTCCTCGTGATGGTCAGCGCGGAGGCGTCGTCCGATGTGGCGGAGCGCGAGGGGCCACTCGTGCTGCGGGGGCGCTCGCCGTCCGCGCTCATGGAGGCGCACGACCTCCTGGCCCTCGCGCCGTCGGCGACGCGGCGGGCCGCCGGCCGGGCCCCGAGTCGCTGGACCGCGCCGCCCGCGTACCCCGGCATCGCCATGCTGCCCGGCGTGATGGACCTCGAACCGCGCGCCCGCCCCGCAAGCCTCGAAAGCGCGGCGGACCTGCCCCCGTGGGTAACGCTCCCCGAGGCCGCCTCGCGCCAACTCGTCGATCTCCCCGACGGCGGCACGCTCGACCTCGAGGCGACGATCGTGCGCCGCGAAATCGACGGCCGCCGCCTCGCCATGCTCGCCTTCAACGGCCAGCACCCCGGGCCGCTCATCCGCGTTCCTGAGCAGTCCACCATCTTCGTGAACTTCACGAACCGCACGCCCTACCCGACGGCAGTGCACTGGCACGGCATCCGGCTCGACAACGCGTTCGACGGTGTGCCCGGCCTCACCCAGGATCCCGTCGCCCCCGGCGAGTCGTTCCGGTACCGGATCTTCTTCCCGGACGCGGGCATCTACTGGTACCACCCGCATCACCGCGAGGACGTCCAGCAGGAACTCGGCCTGTACGGGAACCTCCTCGTCGACGCCGCCGACCCGGACTACTACGGGCCCGCGAACCGCGAGGAAGTCCTCATGCTCGACGACATCCTCCTCGATGACGACGGACTCGTGGCCTTCGGGGAGGAATCGGCGAACTACATGCTCATGGGCCGGTTCGGGAACCTGGCCCTCGTCAACGGCGAGCCGGGATACGAACTGGAGGTCGACCGGGGCGAGGTCGTCCGCTTCCACCTCACGAACGCCTCCAACACGCGCACCTTCAACCTCTCCTTCGTGGACACGGAGCGCGGCGGGCTTCCCGATCCCGACCAGCGCGTCGCCGATCCCGATGCGGTCGATCCGAGTCGTCTTCCGCTCAAGGTCGTCGCGTCCGATGTGGGCCGCTTCGAGCGAGAGGAGCGGGTCCGAAGCGTGGTCCTGGCGCCCGCGGAGCGCTACGTGATCGACGTGCGCTTCGACCGTCCCGGCCGCCACGCCCTCGTCAGTCACGTACAGGGGATCAACCACCGGCAGGGCGTCTTCCGCGCCGAACTCAGGACGCTGGGGGCCGTCACCGTGGCGTCGCGACCGGCGGCCGACGACCACGGGCCCTCCTTCGAGACCCTGCGCGAACATGCGGACGTCATCGCGGACATCGACCGCTACCGGCCGCGCTTCGACGACGAACCCGACCGCGAACTCGTGATGACGCTCGAGACCGAGGATCTTCCGCTCCCCATCGAACGCTCGATGGCTTACGACTGGGTCTACTTCAACCCCGTCGAATGGACCGGGACGATGCCGCGCATGAACTGGGCCACGACCGGCCGCGAGATCCGCTGGGTCCTGAGGGAAACGGCCACGGGGAGGGAGAACGAGGAGATCGAGTGGGACTTCTCCGTCGGGGACGTGGTGAAGATCCGCGTCGTCAACGACCGCGGCGCCTTCCACGCCATGCAGCACCCACTCCACATCCACGGCCAGCGCTTCCTCGTCCTGTCGCAGAACGGGGTGCCGAACCCGAACCTTGCGTGGAAGGACACGGTCCTGTTGCCCGCCGCATCCACGACGGACATCCTGCTGGAACTGTCGAACCCCGGCCGCTGGATGATCCACTGCCACATCGCCGAACACCTCGAAGCCGGCATGAAGATGACGATGAACGTCGCCGCCGCCCCGCCGTGATCGGATGCCGGCCAGCGATCCTTCGGGGGTTGATCCGTGGGTTATACCATAGTATTACTACGGTATGAAGACAGCGATCTCGGTGCCCGACGAACTTTTTGCCTCGGCCGACTCGCTCGCGAAGCGGATGAGAGTCTCGCGAAGCGAACTCTACGCGACCGCGGTGGCCGAATACGTCGCGAAACATCGTAGCGAGGACATCACCGCCAAGCTGAACGCCGTGTACGCCGACCTTTCCGGCGAAGTCGATCCTGCTCTCCGTCGGGTGCAGGCCCGCTCAGTCGCCGAAGAGTGGTAATCGCGCGACGAGAAGTGAGATGGGCGGATCTCGACGAACCTCGAGCCTCAGAGCCGGGGTTTCGTCGTCCGATTCTCATCGTACAGGCCGACTCCTTCAATCGAAGCAGGCTGAGGACCGTGATCGGCGTAGCGCTGACATCGAATACGCGCTATCTGGACGCCCCGGGCAACGTTCTGCTGCCGGCATCGGCAACAGGACTGCCGAAGGACTCCGTGGCAAACGTGACCCAACTCGTGACCATCGACGAAGACTATCTCGGGGACCGGTGCGGCCAAGTATCACGCAAGCTCATGAGTCGGGTCGAAGCCGGACTGCGGCTCATCCTGGATCTGTAGACGCCCGGCAGTGAGAAAGGAAGTTGTCATGATGACCGCCCGCCGCCGTTCCTTCTTTGCCCTCTTCGCGGCGCTCGCCGTCGCGGCAACGTCGTCCACGGCAGCCGAAGCGCAGGAAGCGATGGAAGACTTCATCGCGGTGCAGGCGCCGACCGTCGCGCTCACGAACGTGAAGGTGATCGATGGGACCGGCGGCCCCGCGCGCGAGGGACAGACCATCGTCATCCGGGACGGCCGCATCGCGGACATCGGCCCCGCCGGCGAGGTCGCGGACCGGATCCGGAACGCGCAGGTGCTCGACCTCTCCGGGCACACCGTCATCCCGGGCCTCGTCGGGCTGCACAACCACAGCTACTACACGGGTGGGAACGGACGGGCGGCGCAGCTCTCCTTCTCGGGGTCGCGGCTCTATCTCGCCTCCGGCGTGACGACGATCCGGACGACGGGGGCGCGCGCGCCGTACGAGGAGATCAACCTCAAGCGGGCCATCGACGAGGGGCGCACCATCGGCCCGAACATGTTCACGACCGGTCCCTACCTCACGGGGCAGGAGGGTTCGCAGTCGATGGCCCAGCTCGAGGGGCCGGAGCAGGCGCGGCGTCTCGTGCGCTACTGGGCGGAGGAGGGCGTGCCCTGGTTCAAGGCCTACACCTGGATCAGCCGCGAGGAACTCGGCGCGGCGATCGACGAGGCGCACCGGCACGGCGTGAAGGTGACGGCCCACCTCTGCTCCGTCGGATACCAGGAGGCCGTGGCGCTCGGGATCGACAACCTGGAGCACGGCCTGCTCGCGAACAGCGAGTACTTCCCGGGGAAGGAGCCGGACGACTGCCCGTCGGGGTTCCGGAACGGCTACGCCGACCTCGATGTGAACTCCGAGGAGGTGCAGGAGACGTTCCGCATGATGATCGAGAACGACGTCGCGATGACGTCGACGCTGGCCGTGTACGAGATCTCCGTGCCGGGACGCGGTCCCATCGACGAGCGCATCTACGACATCCTCGCCCCCGAAATCGCGGCCGAAGTGCGGGAGATCGCCGACCTGCGGCGCAACGCGACGCTCGATTCCGGGATCGGCATCCACCCCGACGTCTACCGGAAGGCGCTCGAGTACGAGTACGCCTTCGTGCAGGCGGGAGGGACGCTCGCAGCCGGCGTCGATCCCACCGGATACGGCGCGGCGCCCCCGGGCTACGGCGACCAGAAGAACTACGAACTGCTGCTCGAGGCCGGATTCACCCCGGCCGAGGTCGTGCGGATCATGAGCGCGAACGGCGCGAGGGTGCTGGGGATCGACGACGAAACGGGGACGATCGAGGTCGGCAAGGTCGCGGACCTGGTGGTGCTGGAGGGCGATCCCGAGGCGGACGGCCACATCCGCGAGACGCGCATCGTGTTCAAGGGCGGCGTGGGCTGGGACGCACCGAAGCTCATCGAGTCGGTCCGCGGCCTCGTCGGCATCCGCTGACCGCCCGTCCCCGGTGAACTCGCGAGGGGTCCTGCGGGCGCGGTGCTCCGGCCTCGCGATCTTTGCCTGCCTGGCCGCCCTCCTCGGCGGCCCGCGGCCCGCCGCCGCGCAGCTGACCGCGGCAGACTCGGCCGCGGTGCTCGTCGCGACGGCGGGCGACTTCGAGGAGCGCGGAGAAATCGAGGTTGCCCGGGCCCTGTATGAGGAGGTCATCCGCCGCTACCCCGACACGCCGGGGGCGACGCTGGCCCGGGCCCGGCTGGAAGGGCTGGGGGCGGTGGCAGGGGCGGCCGCGACGGGGCTGGCGCCGGGCGTCGCGCCGCAGGATCGGCGCGGCGACACGGAGTTCCGCGTCTGGTCGACGCTCTACGGCCTGTGGCTGGGGGGCGTCGCGGTGCCCGTGCTGGCCGATGCGACCAGTTCGGAGTCCCGCGGCGTGGGTCTTCTGCTCGGCGGACCGGTGGGTTACCTGGCCGGCCGCGTGTTCTCTCCGTCCCTCTCGGTGGGCCGGTCGCGCACGATCAGTTGGGCCGGTACGTGGGGCACCTGGCAGGGCGTGGGCTGGGCGCACGCGCTGAACCTGGGCGCCGATCCGGACTGCGAATACTGCGATCCGGGTGAGCAAGCGGTCGTGACCGCGGCACTGGCCGGCGGACTGGCCGGCATCGTCACGGCCGCGCTCCTCGCGCGCGACACCTCGGAGGGTACGGCCTCGGCGACGTACCTGGGCAGCCTGTGGGGGACGTGGTTCGGACTCGGGGGGGCGGCCGCGCTGGACCTGGACGACGACGCGATGTGGGCGAGCACGCTGCTCGTGGGCAACGCGGGCCTGATCGCCGGAGCGCTGGCCGGGAGTCGGTTCGACCTTTCCTCCCGTCGCGCGCACCTCATCAGCCTCGGGGGTCTGATCGGCGGCTTCGGCGGGATCGGCATCTTGCTCATCGCCGAACCGGGCAACGCGGATTCCGACATTGCCATCCCGCTCGCCACGAGCGCCGCGGGGCTCGCCCTCGGGGCGCTGCTGACCCGGGACGGCGAGGGTACGCCGGAGGCCGGGTCCTCCGGGTCGCCCGCTGCATCCGGGCCCCCCGCGGGCGCTCTCCTGAACTGGTCCGACGGTGCCCGACTTGAGGTCGGCCTGCCGATGCCATCCCCGACGACGGTCTTCGATCCGGAGCGGAACGGTCGGCGGCACACGGCCTGGAACATCCCGCTCCTCCGCCTGCGCTTCTGAACCGCATGCCGGACCGTCCGCTAAAGGACCGGGTGGCCGTCGTTGCCGGCGCGACGCGCGGCGCCGGGCGCGGCATCGCCCGCATGCTCGGCGAGGCGGGCGTCACCGTCTACTGCACCGGCCGCAGCGTCCGGGGCCATCCCGCCACGCCGGGACGGTCGGAGACGCTGGAGGAGACCGCGGACCTGGTGACGTCGGAGGGCGGCCGGGGGATCGCCGTCCGCACCGACCACACGGTCGAATCGGAGGTCGAGCGGCTCTTCGCCCGCGTCCGCGACGAGGCCGGCCGGCTCGACGTCCTGGTGAACGACATCTGGGGCGGCGACGCGCTCACCGAGTGGGGGAAGCCCTTCTGGCAACTCTCCATCGCGCAGGGCGCGCAACTGCTCGAGCGGGCCGTCCACACGCACGTCATCACGAGCCGTCACGGCGCCCCGCTGATGGTCGAGCGCCACGCCGGCCTCATCGTCGAAGTCACGGACGGCGACACGTTCGGCTACCGCGGCAACCTCTTCTACGACCTGGCGAAGAACGCGGTCGTCCGGCTCGCCTACGCGATGGCCGCCGACCTCCATCCGCACGGCGTCACGGCACTCGCGATCACCCCCGGTTTCCTGCGCTCCGAGGCGGTGCTCGACCACTTCGGCGTCACCGAGGCCGGCTGGCGCGACGCGATCGAGAAGGACGAGTACTTCGCCGAGTCCGAGACGCCGTGCTACGTCGGCCGCGCCATCGCCGCGCTCGCCGCCGACCCGCACGTCGCGGCGAAGAGCGGCGGACTGTTCTCGAGCTGGGGCCTCGCGAAGGAGTACGACTTCACCGACGTCGACGGGCGCCGACCCGATTGGGGTACGTTCTTCCTGAAGAAGGTGCGGGAAATCCTCGAACGGGACGCGCCGCCGGACGAGATGGATGTCTTCGTCATCCGCAGTCGGCTCTACCAGGCGGAACTCGACCCATCCGCCAGCGAGGAGGCCGACCGCCTCCGCGCCTGGCTCGCCCGCCACGAGTAGCGGACCTCCCGGCCACGTTCCCGCGGGAACGCGGCGGTGCCCCTCCGAATCCGGCTATGTGACGGTCGGCACCTCGAGGCCCGCCGCTCGTGCGGCGTCCCCGAGCGCCCGATCCAGCGTGGCAAGCGGCAGGCGCAGCCGGATGGCCAGTTCCAGATACGTCGCATCGTAGACGGAGAGCCCGTGCGCGTGGGCGACGTCGAGCACCGGTCCACGGATGCGGGATGTGGAAACGGGATCGATGGTAAGCGGCAGAGCATCCAGGTTCCGCCAGATCCGCGGCCAATCGGCCTCGGCGATCCGCCCCCGGCGCGTAGCGACGAGCAGCACGTTTGCGACCTCGACCGGCCACAGGGACGGAACGAACGCTCGTCCCTCCCGCAGGGCATCGCGGAGACGAGCCGTATCGTCCGTTGCCTCGTCCGGGAACACCCAGGCCATCGTGACGGAACAGTCGAGCACGAACGTCAATAGCGGCGACCTTCCTCGATCATGTCCCGAACGGAGAGTCCGCCGAGGCTGTGCGCCGCCTGGAACGCCTTCAGGTCGTCGATCGCCGCCTGAACCTCGTCGGGGTCGGTCGTTCGGAAGGGGATCAACTCTGCGACGGGACGGCCGTGCCTCGTGATGACGAAACGCTCCCCCGTCTGTACGCGCCGCAGGAGGCGGGGCAGGTGCGTCTTGGCTTCAAAGGCGCCGATGTCCGGCATGGCGTGTTCCTTCTCCCGAACCTAAAATTCCAACTAGACTGATACTAGTCTAAACTTGTGGAGCCACGCAACATTTCCGTGCAGCGCGCGCACTCGGTAACCGCCAGAACGGCAGGTTAGAAGCCGATGGACTTCGACACCTTGGCGGCGAGGACGCGCTCGACGGTCATGCCTGCGGCCATGTCGCGGCGCTCGGTGTAGACGAGGAAGATGTCGCTGAGGGGCGAATACAGGTAGTTGAAGCGCACGTTCGTCACGAACTGGTCCTCGGCCGCATTGTACTGGACGAAGGCGCTCGCGAAGACCTTCGTCGAGAAGCCGTAGTCGACCCGCCCTCCGAACACGTCCGCCGTGAACGCCCCATCCGGCAGCGAGATGTCGTTGTGGTTCGCCGAGAGGTCGACGGAGAGGTGGTGGTTCGGCCGCCACATGAGGCCGCCCGACAGCGACGTCAGCGTTCCGTCGAAGAACCCGCCGCGCTCGACCCGGACGAACCCGGTCAGCGCCCGGCCCGGCGCCGACCGGTACTGCACCGACCCGGAGCCGAAGTCGTAGCGGCCCGTTGGAATCGTCGCGTCCCTTGAAACCCGGAACGGTTCCCGCAGGAGTTCGAACCGGTCCGTGTAGTTGAGCGTGAGCCCGCTCCCGTTCAGGAACGAGATCCCGAACCCCGCCGTCCGTCTCCGCGTCACGAGGACGGACTGGAGGTCCCGGATGTAGTCGAACTCGATCCAGGGATTGACCTCCTGCACTCCGGGCACGGGCGGTCGCGGGTGGAGCCCCACCGTGGCGTAGCTCTGCCGGATGTCGCGCCGGCGCACGAAGCCCACCGCCGGGTTGAAGTCCTCGCCCACGTGGCGCCACAGCGCGGACACGTCCCACAGTTCGTCGCGCCAGCCGGCCCACAGCCGGCCCGCAAGGGCGTTCCCGTCGGCATCCGGCGAGTCGGTCCAGGCCAGGAAGGGGGCGAGGAGCAGCGACGGGAGCGGCCTCAGGTTCGCGTCGAAACCCACGTTGCGGTTGAAGCCGGGATAGCCCTCGATCTCCGAGCCGGTCGCCTCACGGTTGATGAAGATCGCCCCCACGTCCGACGTCCCGAACACGCTCCGGCGCGCCCGCATGACCGAGAAGTTCTCGGCCGGGAGACCGCGGCCGGACCGGGTCTGGAGGTTCATGAGCCCGACCTCGAACCCGGCCGTCCGGCCCGTGAGCCGCGCGCCGCCGAGGATGGGGATCGGCTCCCCCCTCCCCGTGAGCCCGATGCGGCGCGAGTGGAAGAGGGTGAAGTCGCGCAGCGAGACGCCGGTCCGGTAGCTGCGCTCCGACTGGTCGCCGAAGGCGAAGGTGCCGGAGTTCTCGACGAAGAAGTCCCGCTTCTCCGGGAAGAAAAGAGGGAAGCGGGTGAGGTTGACCTGCTCCTGGTCGACCTCCACCTGGGCGAAGTCCGTGTTGTACGTGAGGTCGAGCGTAAGCCCCGGCGTGACCCCGAACTTCATGTCGAACCCGATGTCGGCCTGGGTGCCGGCCTGGGTTCCGGCCTGGGTTCCGGCCTGGGTGCCGGCGCGCCCTTCCTCGATCAGCGTCCCCGCCTGGTCCTGCGCGAGGGCGTAGGGCTTCATGCGCAGGTTGAGTCCCGGGCCCACGCCGCGGAATCCGGTCAGCGTCCCCGCCTTCGACATCTTGTGGATCTGGTCGCGCCGGTCGAGCGGCGCCCAGAACGTGTCCTCCGCCTTGCGCCGGATGCGGCGCAGGATCTGGAGTCCCCACGTCTGGTCCTCTTCCGAGGGATTGAAGCGGAGCGTGGAGAAGGGGATCTCGATCTCCACCGTCCACCCCTCGTCGTTCCGGGTCGTCTCGACGCGGATGGGGCCTTCCCACGCCTGGTTCTCGGAGCGGCTGTCGTCGAAGAGCTGGACGTCCTTGAGCGCCCCGCCGGGATTCACGAGGAACATGAACCCGTTGCGGCGGTCGAGGTACGTATCGAGCGCCACGCCGAAGACGTCCGAAGATCCGCTGTTGAAGTCCTGCTTGAGGCTGGAGATGAAGTAGCGGTCGGGCTCGGAGTCGTGGCAGATCGCCCCGATGTAGAGCGCGCGATCGTCGTACACGAAGTAGACGACGGTGTTCTCGGTGGCGGGCGCCCCGGTGTCGGGACGTGACTGTACGAACCCGGTCAGGGGTTGAGCCTGCCGCCACACGGGGTCGTCGAGGCGGCCGTCCACGGTGGGCGGCGCATCCGTGCGCAGGGCGGCGGCTGTGGGGCGGGGCGCCGACTCGACCGCGATCCGGACAGGCGCCTCACGGGCCGGCTCCTGTGCCGTGGCGGCGGCGGGCGCCAGCGATCCGAGCAGGAGGATGGCCGGCGCGACGCGGAGACCGCCGTTCAGTTCCAGCTCCGTCCCCGCAGTTGTTCGACGTCGAGGTTCCCGCCGCTGAGGACGCAGGCGACCTTCGTCCCCGGCGGCGCGTCGATGAGGCCGTGCAGGACCGCGGCCACCGACGCCGCGGCCGCGCCCTCGGTCACGAGCTTCGCCCGCGTCATCAGCCACAGCATGGCGTCGAAGATGTCGTCGTCCGGGAGCGTGACGACGCGCTCCACGAAACGGCTCACGACGGACGCCGTGTTGTCGCCCACCCGCATCACCTTGAGGCCGTCGATCACGCAGTCCACGGTCTCGAGCGTGATCATCTCCCCGGACTCGACCGTGCGCTTCATGGCGGGCGCCCCCGAGGATTCCACGCCGAACACGCGGATCGCGGGGTTCGCGCTCTTGAGCGCCATCGAGTTGCCGGAGATGAGGCCGCCGCCCCCGATCGGGATGACGACGACTTCGACCTCCGGCCAGTCCTCGAGGATCTCAAGGCCCAGCGTGCCCTGGCCCGCGATCAGGCGCGGGTTGTCGAACGGGTGCACGTAGGTGAGCCCGCGCTCCTCGACCAGCTCGAGCGCCCGCTCGTTCGCCTCGTCCCAGATCGACCCGTGGAGGACGACCTCGGCGCCGTACCCCTCGGTGGCCGCGATCTTGGCCGGGGTCGCGTTCTCGGCCATGACCACGACGGCGGGAATCCCGTGCAGGCGGGCCGCCAGCGCGACGCCCTGCGCATGGTTGCCGGCGGAGGAGCAGATGATGCCCCGCGCCTTCTCCTCCTCGCCCATGTGCGCCAGCACGTTCAGCGGCCCCCGAACCTTGTAGGAACCCCCGCGCTGGAAGAGCTCGGCCTTCAGCCGAATGTCGAATCCGGAGGCCTCGCTGAGCGAGCGCGAAGTGAGCAGCGGCGTGTGGTAGACGTGCGGCGCGACGTGTTTCCGCGCGCGCTCGAAGTCCTCAAGGGTCAGCGTGAGTCCGGGGATCTCGACATGTGCCGTCACGGGCGCCGTCTCTCTCGGCTGGGTGGGTGGCGGCCGGGTCCGGGTCGGGGGCCGCCGGGGCGTCGTCGATAATCCCCCGGCGGAACCCGAACGCGCAACGGCTGGCCCTCCGCGACCTTGCGGCGGGCGGCGTCCGTCGGCGACACTCACACGCGCCCGCCCGCATGGACATCCGGTCGAGGATCCGCCACTTGAACCAGGCACGCGACACTCCCCCATCCGCCCGCGAACGCTTCGGCAGCCGGGTCGGTTTCGTACTCGCCGCGGTGGGGTCCGCGGTCGGGTTGGGGAACATGTGGCGCTTCCCCTACCAGACGGCCGAGGGCGGCGGCGCGGCCTTCCTCGTCGCCTACGTGTGCATGGCGTTCCTCATCGGCGTGCCGATGATGCTGGCGGAGTTCGCCGTGGGTCGGCGCGCGCGCCGGTCCGCGATCGGCGCCCTGCGCGCGGTCGGCGGCAGGCGCTGGGCGGCGGCGGGGCTCCTCTTCCTCGTGACCTCGACCGTGATCATGGCCTACCTGTCGGTCATCACGGGCTGGGCCCTCCGCTACGCGCTCGACGGGCTCACCACCGGATTCCACGCCGACGCCGCGGGGCGCTACGCGTCGGTCGCGTCCGGAGGCTCGGCGGTCGTCTTCCACCTGGTGTCGATCGGCGCGACGGTCGGCATCGTGGCGTTCGGCGTCCGCAAGGGGATCGAGCGGGCGAGCATGCTGCTCATGCCGCTCCTCTTCCTCCTCCTCCTCGGCCTCGCGATCTGGGCCGCGACGCTGCCGGGCGCCGCTGAGGGATACCGCTTCTACCTCTCCCCGTCGCTGGGCGAACTGCTGGATCCCGTCGTCCTGCAGGGCGCGGCCGCCCACGCCTTCTATTCGCTGAGCGTGGGGATGGGGATCATGGTCACCTATTCCTCCTATCTCTCAAGGAGGACGAACCTCGGCCGCGAAAGCGCCGTCATCGCGCTCTCGGATTTCTCCGTCGCCTTCGTGGCCGGGCTCGTCGTGTTCCCGATCGTGTTCGGGCTCGGGCTGTCGGAGGACGTGGGGGAGAGCACGCTGGGCGTCCTCTTCATCTCGCTCCCGAGCGCGTTCGCGCAGATGGAGGCGATGGGCCGGATCGTCGGTACGCTGTTCTTCACCGCGGTGATCGTGGCGGCGATCACGTCGGCCGTCTCCCTGCTGGAGGTGGCGGCTTCGATCCTCATCGACGAATGGGGCTGGACGCGCCGCCGGGCGACGCTCGCTTCGGGCCTCCTCATCGCCGCGATCGGGGTCGCGCCGGCGCTTTCCCTCGGCGCGCTGGGCATCATGGACCAGGTCGCCGCGGAACTCCTCACCGTGCTGGGCGTACTCGCCATCGCGGTGCTCGTGGGCTGGGTGATGAAGCACCCGGAGGAGGAACTTCGGATCGGGGCGTCGCCCCGGTTCGCGCGCCTGATCCCGGCGGCGCGCTTCCTGATTCGCTATGTGGCGCCACCTCTGCTGGCGTACGTGAGCTGGATCGCGCTGCGGCAGACGATCCGCGTAATCGCAGGCTAGAGCGGAATTCCGGAGCGAGACGTGCCGAACCTCGATCGACTCAGAGACGAACTCGCGCGCATCGACCGCGAGCTGCTCGAACTCGTGGCCCGGCGGCAGGCGGTCTCCGCGAAGATCGGGGAGCGGAAGCGCGCCTCGCAGACAGCCCCGCGCGACTACCGGCAGGAGAAGGTCGTCATCGAACGGGCCCGCGCCACCGCGCGCGATCTCGGGCTTCCGCCGCGGCTGGCCGAGGAACTCGTCCTTTCGCTGATCCGTTCGTCGCTCGCCGTGCAGGAGCGGGGCAGCGTGGCGGCGGCCGCGAGCGGAGGCGGGAAGCGGGCCCTGGTCATCGGCGGCTCCGGGAAGATGGGCGAGTGGTTCGTCCGCTTCCTCTCCTCCCAGGGGTTCGAGGTGGAGAACGCCGACCCCGACGGGGGCGATTACGCGGACTGGACCGCGACGGCACTGGACCACGATCTGATCGTGGTCGCGACGCCCATGGTCATCGCCAACGAGATCCTCGAACGGCTCGCCGAGATCGGACCGCCGGGGCTCGTGTTCGACATAGGTTCGCTGAAGAGTCCGCTGCGCTCCGGCCTGACGGCGCTGGCGGAGGCCGGGGCCCGCGTCACCTCCGTCCACCCCATGTTCGGCCCCGACACCGAACTCCTTTCCGGGGAACACATCGTCTTCGTGGACGTGGGCTGTCCCGGCGCCACGGAGGGGGCGGAGGCGCTCTTCGCCTCGACCATGGCGACGCGCGTGCGCATGGACCTGGAGAGCCACGACCGGGTGATGGGATTCGTGCTGGGCCTGTCGCACGCCCTCAACATCGCCTTCTTCACGGCGCTGGCCCGATCGGGCGAAACGACGCCGCGCCTGGCCGATGTGTCGAGCACCACGTTCGAAGCCCAGTTGGACGTGGCGCGCCAACTCGCCGGCGAGAACCCGCACATGTACTTCGAGATTCAGTCGCTGAACGAGTACGGAGACGTCGCGCTGGAGGAACTCGTGGCGGCGGCGGAAAGGGTCCGCGACGCGGTGGAAGCGGGAGATGAGGACGCGTTCGTCGCCCTGATGTCGGCCGGCCGCGACTACCTGGAGTCCCGCGGCTTCCCGGAATAGCCCCGGCCCGGTTCGACTGGCGTCGGAACGTCGATAATCCCTATCTTGCACAGGCTGGATGCGGGGAGGGGATCGTGCGTCCAAACGCCGCGCCGGGTCGCGGTGTTTGCCCAGCAGGATTCGGGCGACAGCCGGTGAGGTAACACATGAAGAAGTTCGCCATCGCGGCTCTGGGAACGGCAGCGCTGTATCTCGTCGTCACGGGCGAGGATGCGCCGCTCGGGGGGGCTCCCCACGCCCTCGCGGTTGCCCCCGCGCCGGACACGCTGGCGAACTCGGTCATCCAGACGGTGTGCACCCGCTGCCACAACGACTCGCGCAGGGCGGGCAACCGCTCCTTCCTCGAGTTCGACGCCACCGAGCCGCAGGCCGATCCCGAGGCCGCCGAGCAGATGATCCGGAGGCTCCGCGCCGGCATGATGCCGCCGCCCGGCGTCCGGCGTCCCGACGAAGCCACGCTCACCGCCGTGGTCGAGGAACTCGAGATGCGCATGGACGCGGCCGCGCACGCGGACCCGAACCCGGGGACGCGCACCTTCCAGCGCCTCAACCGCGCGGAATACCGGCGCGCGATCCAGGACCTGCTCCACCTCGACGTCGACATGGAGGCCTTCCTCCCGACCGAGACGATCAGCGACAACTTCGACAACATCGCCGACGTCCAGATGATGTCCGCGACGCTGATGGAGGGCTATCTGCGGGCGGCGAGCGAGATCAGCCGCATGGCGATCGGCGACCCGGATGCGGGCCCGCGCCAGGTCACCTACAAGGTGCCGAAGACGGCATCGCAGGCGGTCCGTGCCGAGGGCGCGCCCTTCGGAACGCGGGGCGGGATCTCCGTCATCCACGTCTTCCCGGCCGACGGGGAGTACGTGTTCAAGATGGACATGCACCCGGGGCCGACGGGGTTCCTGTACGGGATGACGGCGCCGGATGAGAAGATCGAGGTCTCGATCGACGGCGCGCGCGTGGCGCTGCTCGAGATCGACCCGTTCATGTCGGAGTCCGATCCGCAGGGGATGGTGATCGAGACCGAGCCGATCCACGTGCGGGCGGGTCCGCAGCGGGTCACGGCGGCCTTCCTCCTCAACGCCGAGGGTCCGGATAACGACCTCATTAAGCCGATCGACTACAAGCTCGCCGACTCGAACATCGGCAGCGCCTACGGCGTGACGACGCTTCCGCACCTGCGCGACTTCCTCGTCACCGGGCCATTCGCGGTCACCGGCATCTCGGAGACGCCGAGCCGCAAGCGGATCTTCTCCTGCCGGCCAACGGCGCCCGACGAGGAGCGGCCGTGCGCGCGGCAGATCATCAGGTCGCTGGCGGCCCAGGCCTACCGCCGGCCGCTCGAGGCCGAAGACGTCGAGGACCTGATGGTGTTCTTCGATCTCGGCGTCGAGGAGGGCGGGTTCGAGGTCGGCATTCGCACCGCGCTCCAGGCGGTGCTCGCGAGCCCACACTTCGTCTTCCGGCTCGAGGAAATGCCGGCGGACGTGGCGCCCGGGGACATCTACCGTCTGAGCGACATCGACCTCGCCACGCGGCTCTCCTACTTCCTGTGGGGCACGCACCCGGACGACGAACTCGTGGCGCTGGCCGACGCGGGCCGCCTCTCGGATCCGGCGGTGCTGGAGGCCCAGGCGCGACGCATGCTCGCCGACCCGCGGTCGGAGGCGATGGCGACGCGCTTCGCCTACCAGTGGTTCCGCCTGCAGGACCTGGAGAAGATTCACCCGGACGCGCTGCTCTACCCGTATTGGGATCATCGGCTCGTCGAGGCGATGCTGCAGGAGACGCAACTTTTCTTCGAGCATCTCGTGCGTTCGGATGCGTCTTTCTTCGAACTGCTCACAGCGGACTACACGTTCGTGAACGAACGCCTCGCCCAGCACTACGGGATTCCGGGTGTGACCGGGGAGGAGTTCCACCGCGTCGGGATCCCGGACGAAGCGCGCCGCGGACTGCTGGGGCACGGGAGCATCCTCACGCTGACCTCGCACGCGGATCGCACCTCGCCGGTCCTGCGCGGCAAGTGGGTGATGGAGGTCCTGCTCGGGACTCCGCCCCCGCCGCCTCCGCCGGACGTGCCCGATCTCGAAGTGACGGACGAGGCGCGAGAGGGACGCTTCCTCACTGTGCGCGAGCGGCTCGAGATGCACCGTTCGAATCCCGCCTGCCGGTCGTGTCACCGCGTAATCGACCCGATCGGCCTCGCGCTGGAGAACTTCGACGTCACCGGCGCGTGGCGGATCAAGGACCAGGGCCGGACCGTGGACACGACGGGCGAACTCTACGACGGGACCCCGATCGTGAGCGCCGCGGATCTGAGGGCTGCGCTGCTCGACCGCGAGGACTCGCTCGTGCGGACGTTCATCGAGAATCTCATGGCCTACGCCCTGGGCCGGCGGATCGAGTACTACGACATGCCCACGGTGCGTGAGATCGCACGCGTGGCGGAGGCCGATGATTATCGGATGACATCGTTCATCATGGAGGTCGTGAAGAGCGCGCCCTTCCAGATGAGCGCCGTCGAGATGGTAGCCGACGAAGATATCGACGCAGGCGGGCACTGAGGGAGCCGCCCCGCGAAAAAGATCAGGAGGAGTGAGCATGGAACTCATCACGGGTAAGCACATCTCCCGCCGCATGGCCCTGAGGGGCCTGGGGGCGACGGTGGCGCTGCCGTTCCTGGACGCGATGCTGCCGGCCGGCCGGCTGTGGGCCTCCACGAAGGCGCTCACGGACGTGAAGCGGTTCGTGGGCATCGAGATGGTGCACGGCGCCGCCGGCTGCAACGAATGGGGGGCGTCGCAGTTCATGTGGTCGCCCGAGAAGGTGGGGCGCGATTTCGACCTCACACCGAGCAGCCTGAGCCCGCTCGAGCCGTGGCGCGACTACCTGACGATCATCTCGAACACGGACGTCGAGAACGCGGAGGCGAAGACGGCGAAGGAGATCGGCGGCGACCACTTCCGTTCCAGCGCCACCTTCCTCACGCAGGCGCACGCGAAGCAGACGGAGGGCTCCGACGTGTTCGTCGGCACCTCGATGGACCAGTACTACGCGCAGCGCTTCGGGCAGGATACGCCGATCCCGTCCATGCAGCTCTGCATCGAGAACGTGGACCAGGCCGGCGGGTGTGCGTACGGCTACGCGTGCGTATACACCGACACGATCAGCTGGGCGTCTCCGACGGAGCCGCTGCCGATGATCCGCGATCCGCGGGCCGCGTTCGACCAGTTGTTCGGGGCCGGTGGGACTTCGGAGGACCGGGCCCGGCGCCGGCGCACCGACCGCAGCATCCTCGACTGGATCATGGGCGAGGTCGCGGGTCTGAAACGTGATCTCGGGGCCACGGACCAGCGGCGGCTGGATCAGTATCTCGACAACATCCGCGAGATCGAGCGCCGCATCGAGCGCATCGAGGCGCACAACACGAGCGGTGAGACGCGCGAGATTCCCGAGGCCCCGCCGGGCGTGCCGGATGACTTCGCCGAGCACGTCCACCTGATGTTCGACCTGCAGGCGCTGGCGTTCCAGTCGGATCTGACGCGCGTGTTCTCGTTCAAGCTGGGCCGGGACGGGTCGGGCCGCGTGTATCCGGGCAGTGGCGTGGACGCCGGCTTCCATCCGGCCTCGCACCATGGCGGCCGCGAGGATCGCGTGACGGACTACGAGAAGATCAACCGCTACCACGTGAGCATGGTGCCGTACCTGCTCGAGAAGCTGGCCAGCATCGAGGAACCGGACGGGAACCTGCTCGACAAGACCATGATCCTGTACGGCTCGCCGATGGGCGACTCGAACCTGCACAACCACAAGCGTTGCCCGCTGTTCGTGGTCGGGAAGGCCGGCGGCGAACTCGAAGGCAACATGCACATCAAGGCGCCGGACGGGACGCCGATGGCCAACGTGATGCTGAGTCTGATGCACAAGCTCGGCCTGGAGGACATGGAGAGTTTCGGCGACAGCACCGGCGGCTTCTCGTTCTCGGCGGTCGCCCAGGACTGAAATCGCCGCATCGGCCGGAGGGTCGGAGGCAAGATCGATGTTGAAGAGAATCGGTAAGGCCGGGCTTCGGGCGGGGGTTCTCGTCGCACTCTGCGCGACCACGCTGTGGGCTGCCGTGGCGGCGGACGCGCCTGTCGCCGAGGCGGCGGCGCAAGGAGACCTCGAGGCGGTCCGTACGCTCCTCCGGGACGGGGCCGATGTAAACGCGGCCCAGGGCGACGGCATGACCGCGCTGCACTGGGCGGCCCTCAGGGGCGATGCGGAGATGGTGTCGGTGCTCGTCTACGCCGGCGCCAACGTCGCGTCGACCACGCGCCTGGGAGCCTACACGCCGCTCCACCTCGCGAGCCGGGACGGCCGGGCCGAGCCGGTCGCCCTCCTGCTCGAAGCCGGAAGCGACGCGAACGCGACGACGTCGACCGGCGCCACCGCGCTCCACCTGGCCGCCGCGGGCGGAGATGTGCCGACCCTCACGAGCCTCCTCGAAGCCGGCGCCGAGATCGACGCGCCGGAGGGGGCGAACGGACAGACGCCGCTCATCTTCGCGGCCGCGGCCGGACGCCTGGAGGCGGTGCGGGCACTGATCGCCGCCGGAGCCGATGTCTCGATCGTATCGAGCGTGGTGGACTTCGTCGAGAAGGCGCGCACGGACAGCGAGGCCCGGGGGCGGCGGCGGGAAGTTCTCACGGCGATTCGGAAGGCCGAAGCGGAAGCGCGTGGCGAAACCGTGGAGGTCGGGATCACGCGCACGGACACGCCGTCCGGCCAGGAGCCGACGCGGCGCGAGGCGGCGGATCGAGCGAACCGGGACCAGGCCGGCACGGCCGTCGCGACGCAGGGCGCCGGCACGACCCCCGGCCAGGAACCCGCCGCCGCCGCGCCCGAGGAGACGCCGGCGGACGAGCCCCCGCCGCCGGGTCAGGGCGAAGATCCCCCCGAGGCCGCAGCGGCCCCCGAGGCGGCGGAAGAAGCCGAGGAGGCAGAAGAGGCCGAGGAGACAGAAGAAGCCGAGGAGGCAGAAGAAGCCGAAGCCGAGGAGCCGGTGGAAGAGGAGCCGGCGAATCCCGCGCCGCGGCCGCTGAGCTACAGCGACATCGTCGGCAAGCAGGGCGGCATGACCGCGCTCCACTACGCGGTTCGCGAAGGCCACTTCGAAACGGTCAAAGCTCTGGTCGCGGCGGGTGCCGATATCGACGGACGCACCGAGGGAGACGAGAGCACGCCGCTCGTCGTCGCCACCGTGAACGGGCACTACGACCTCGCGGCCTGGCTGCTCGAGCAGGGCGCGGACCCGAACCTGGCCAGCGAAGATGGCGTGGCGCCGCTCTACGCGACGATCGCCAACCGCTGGGCCCCCAAGGCGCTGTACCCGCAGCCCACCGCGTTCCGCCAGCAGGAACTCGACTACATGGAGCTGATGGAGATGCTCCTCGCGGCCGGGGCGGATCCGAACGCGCGCGTGAACACGCACATCTGGTACTCTGCCTACAACTTCGACCTGCTGGGCGTGAACTTCAGCGGCGCGACGCCCTTCTGGCGCGCCGCGAAGGCGCTCGACATCCCGGCCATGGAGATGCTCGTGGCGGCCGGTGCCGATCCCCACATGCCGACCCGGAAGGTGCCTGAGCGTCGCCGCCGCCGGCCCGCCGACGATGGGGAAGAGGAAGAGGATCCGAGCGGACTGCCGCCCGTCGAAGTCGGAGGTCCGGGCATCCCGCCGCTCGTCGCGGCCGCGGGCTACGGCTACGGGCGCTCACGCACCGGCAACCAGCACCGGCACCGGCCCGATGAGTGGATGGCCACCGCCAGGTACCTCGTCGAAGAGTTGGGCGCGGACGTCAACGGTCGCGACTCGGATGGGTTCGGCGCGCTGCACTACGCCGCGGCGCGCGGCGACAACGAGCTGATCGAGTACCTCGTCGGCAAGGGCGCCGACCCGCTCATCGTGGCCCGCAGCGGCCAGACGACGGTCGACATGGCGAACGGCCCGATCCAGCGCGTGCAGCCGTTCTTCGAGACGATCGCCCTCCTCGAAAGCATGGGCGCGAAGAACAACCACAACTGCCTCAGCTGCTGACCGACCGACCCTCGAACTAGTCGTGGGTGGTCCGATAGGGGGCGTTGGTTCTCTCGCGCACCGCACCGACGATCCAGGAGTTGATGCTCATCCCTCGCTCGGCCGCCGCTGCCGCAACGGCGGCGTGAAGTTCCGATCCGAGTCGCACGTTCAGCTTGCCGGAGAAGGGGCGCTTCGGTTCGACGCCGTCTTCCTCGCACCACGCAAGATATTCGTCGATGGAGCGGTGAAACTCATCGCGTAGCTGTGTCGTGTCCGTCGCCTCGAACGTCGCAATCGGATACGGACCGCTGTTGATCACCCGCCCGTGGAGGACGTTCGTTGAGTCGTCGAACTCCACCGCCGCCAGGTATCCCCTGTATTCCATCATGGTTCCACCCCCGCCGCTCTCAAGAAGGCCGCGATGTCTCGGACGGTCTCCCGGCCCACGACGGGCCGGGGATGGGGTCGATGGATCACAATCCTCTCGTCGTTCTTTCTGAGCCCAACGCGCGACCCCGACCGTTCCACAACCTGAACGCCGCAAGCCTGTAGCATCGCCCGGACTTCGTCCCACCGGATATCCGAGGGCGTCGGCTTCCGGTGGACGCGCTCCAGGGTCTTCCGGTGCTTGGTTCGCATGGATACCGAGCATCGCCCGATACTGGTACCATGTCAAGTACCATTATCTCGAGACGTGAGAATCGGGCCACGAAAGCTCGCGAGCCTGCAGCTAGTCGTCTCGCGGGAGGGGCTGGGAAACGGAGATGGGGTAGCCGTCGGGGTCGCGGAGGGTGAACTCGATCGAGCGGGCGTTGGGGTTCAGGTGCGGCTCGTCGAGGCAGTCGGCCCCCATGGCGCGGGCGCGCTCGAACACGGCCTGCGCGTCCTCCGTGTAGAAGTAGAGCAGGACGCCGCGGCCGGGCGTCCCCTCCTCCGGATCCGTCATCCCCGGGTGGGCCTTGAACTCGCGATGGTGCAGCATGAGTTCGATGCTGCCGTCCGGCGCGAGGAGCCGCTCGAAGTGATGGCCGCCCCGGCCGCTCACCAGGCCGAAGAGTTCGACGTACCAGGCTGAACTCGCCGCTACGTCGCGGACGACGAGCATGGGCGTGAGGCGCTGATCGCTCGAGGCCATTCGATCCGGAACTCCGGCGCCGTCTGCTGCGCGCGGCTTCCCGACGCTGCCTAGTGGTTCGAGTTGTTCGTCTGGGTCTCGGCGGCGCGCCTTGCCTCCTCGCGCGCGGCGATCAGGGCCTCGAACTCCATGGGATCGAGGAAGGTCACATCGACCCACAGGTGCGCCATCTCGTCCACGGTCCGGTCCCCGTAGCCGACCCACTGCTCGTGGTCGGGGTTGTTCGGGTTCTCGGCCGTGTTGTCGTGCCAGGCGGTGATGACGAGCGTCGTGCCCGCGGGGAGAAGCGGGGCGGCGTCTTCCTCGTAGATGTAGTTGATGTGCCAGTTCCACTGGAAGTTGTCGACCTGGTTGATCAACTCCTTGCGGCCGTCCGGGTAGATCGCCTCGAGCGACATCGCCTTGCCGCGCATGTGCATGTGCGGCTGGAAGTTCTCCAGGCGCGCGGGCCAGCGCAGCGTGTGGAAGTCCTGCGTGACCGCGATCTCGCCGGGCGGGATGTCGAGGCCGGTCCGGCCCGTGGCGTTGTAGAACATGAGCCGCGTGCGGTTCCGGGGCTCCTCGCCCTTGGGATAGAACCAGACGCCGAGTTCGACGTAGCTGTCCTCGACGAGCTTGCCCATCGCGTGGAGGTGGACCTCCCAGCGGATCCGGGAACCGGGGAGCATGATCTTGCCCGCGCCCTCGGGGAAGATCTCGCCCTCCTTGCCCACGGCCCACTCCATGAACAGGCCCGGGCCGCCCATCGCGCCCCCGCGCGTGCTCGCCTCGACGATGCCGGCGCTCATGGGGCTTTCCTCCTCGTCCTGCTGGAGGAAGGCGAGCACGTGGTGCGTGATCGTGCGCGCGTCGTTGCCTGCCGGCTTGATCTCGATCGCCTTCACCCAGCGCGGCTCCGTGATGCCGGTCGGCGTGACGGGCCGCCACCACTTGTCCATCGTCTCGGCTTCGAGCGTGTAGGGTTCGGACGCGATGACGAGGTCGGGTTCCCCGAACTCATCGAGGAGGCGCCATTCGTTCGGGTCGGGGAACTCGGCGGGCGGCGGCAGGTCCGCGGCATCGCCCTCCACCCGGCCGCCGTCGATCCACGCGATGATCGTCGCGATCTCCTCGCTCGACAAGCTGCGGTCGTTCCGGAACTCCTGGATCCCGACCGTGAGGTCGAGGTGCCAGGGCGGCATGACGCGGTTCGAGACCTTCTCGCGGATGCTCGACGCCCAGCGGTAGGCGTCCCGGTACGTGAGGAGCGACATCGGGGCGATCGAGCCTTCCTGGTGGCACTCCTGGCAGTTCGCCTGGAGGATCGGCGCCACGTCCCGGTTGAACGTCACCTCCCCGGCACCGTTCTCCTGCGCCTGCGCCGGCCCCGCGACGGCCAGGGTGGCGAGTGCGGCGCCAACTGCGGCGCCAACTGCCGCGCCGAACGCGATGCCGGCTCGTTTCAGGGAAGTGGGATCGAACTGTCTCATCGTCGTTCTCCTCGAACCTCGTCGAATCCGCCGGTCACGGGTTGACCATGACCCGAACGAACCCGTTCGTCCAGCAGCATTGCGCGTGCCCGGCGGCGGAGACGCCCGATCCGTCGTTCGCCCGCACGCGCAGGATGTACTCTCCCGGATCGCTGAAGGTGACCCGGGTGGCGGCTTCGGCTCCGCTGGCCGGGACCCGGGCCGTCGGCTCGCCGAACGTCACCTCGCCCGGACCCTGGTGCTTGAACCAGGTGAGGTTGACCGGTGAGCCGTCGCGGCTGCCCGCCACGAAATGGCTCCGGCCCACGCCGTCGTCCCGGACGTGGACGGGCACGTCGAGCGGTTCCCCGACCCGGCCCGTGAGGGGGCCTCCCCAGGCACCGGCGGGCCCCGCGCCTTCCTCGCCCGCGCCGAACCGGAGGACGGGGGGCGTGTTCCCGTCTCCGGCTTCGCCCTTGAGCGCGTCGATCTGCCAGTCGCGGTGCAGGTGGCCCGGGATGCGGAGCGTCTGGCCGCGCATCTTCAGCGTCCAGTAGACCTTCCCCTCGCCGAAGTCCGCCGGGACCCGAACGACGAACACGCCGTAGTGGCGCCGCGGGGCGAACGAGGTGGGCTGCGCCCCCTGAAACTCCGCCGGCTCGATCGTGTTGTCCGGTCCCAGGGGGACCTCGATCGTCTCCTCGAAGTTGCGGTTGAAGTAGCCGAACGAGAGCGACAGCGTGCCGTCCGCGTTCGGGTACCAGCCCTCGAAGGCGGGCGTCACCGTCTGCCCCCTCCCGCTGGGGTTGCCGAGGGGGATCTGGCCCCTGAGCGGTGCGGCTTCGGCGCACAGCGCCGCGAAAACCGCGGCGAGTGCAGCGGCGCCTTTGCCACGGGTCGCCAGGATCCGGGCAGGCCTCATCGCCCCGCTTCCGCCATGCCCGCCTCGATCGAAGCGCGGATCGCCTTCACGGTCTCCTCCACCCGGAACCGGAGCAGTTTCCGGCCCGTGGCGATCGCCTCCTCCCTGGGGGCGATGGAGACGCCGTTGATGCTGGCTCTTCCCGCCGCCACGCGCTCGTCGTAGCGGACCATCGCCGGGTCCTCGACCATCATGATCGCCGTGATGACGAAGTCGTCGTGGATCCCCTCCGGATCCGTCTCGAAGATGCCGAGTTCGGTGTTCATCCAGTCATGGACGTCGCGGTAGCGGTAGAACTCGGGGATGAAGTGCGCCTGCGCGTCGTACCAGCGCTCGTTCAGGCGGGCGGCGACCGCCTCCATGCCCGACTGGTTCCCGCCGCTGTCGCCGAACAGGATAATGTGCTCGAAGCCGTGCGCCTTGAGGCTCGACGCCACGTCATCGAGCACGGCCTCGAACGTCTCCTGCCGGAGGCTGATCGTCCCCGGATACCGCATGTGCCCTGACGGTTCGTCGATGTCGCCCTCGGGGACGAGCTTGATGACCGGCGCGCAGAGCGCGTTCCCGAGTTCGCGCGCCACGCCCTCGCAGGCGCCCTGCAGCACGTAGTTGTGCTTGCCGGTGGCGAGGTAGGGTCCGTTCTGCTCGATGCCGCCCGTCGTGATGATCGCGGTGGTCTTCCCGGCCGCCATCGCGTCTCGGACCTCCATCCACGTCATCTCCTCGATCCACACGGTGTCGAACGCCTCGATCGGCCGCTCGGACACGAGTTCCTCCTGCACCTGCCGCTCACGCTCGGCGGCCAGCCGGGCGCGCTCTTCGGGCGTCATGTTCCGCTGCTGGCCCGCCAGCGCCGGGGCGGAGACGGCGAACAGCGCGCACACTGCGAGCAGGGGGAGGATGAATCGGGGCTTTCTCATGGCACACCTCGTTTTCCGCGAGCACGGGAGCACGACACCAACCCCCGAGACTAGCATATTCCGACGGTATGCGACCAGTATGCGACCAGTAGTGCGGGCGCTCGCGTCTGGCTCGAAACCGGTTCGCATCTGGCTCGCCTCTGCCCTCAACCCTATGGTGGCGGCGGTCGAATTCGGTGGCCCGCATCTCTGCCGTTGTCCCGAACCCATCGTGAATACCCTTGCCGCATCTCCAGAGCGCATGATCGCGCGCGCAGCCGTTGCAGCCGCTGAAGCCGTTGCAGCTCCGCGGGGAGACCCCGTGGCGGTCCAGGCGCACCTCGACGCGCTGACCAAGCCGCCGGGCAGCCTTGGGCGCCTCGAGGAACTGGCGCTCCAGGTGGGCGTGGTCCTGGGCGATCCGCCGCCTGCGCTCGACGACGCGGTGGTATTCGTCTTCGCGGCCGATCACGGGGTCGCCGGGCAGGGTGTGTCGGCGTATCCGGCCGAGGTCACGGCGCAGATGTGCGCGAACTTCTCCGGTGGCGGCGCGGCGATCAACGTGCTCACGCGGGCGTGCGGTGCGCGGGTGCGGGTCGTCGACGTGGGCGTCGCGGCGGACCTCGACGGGCTGGCGGGAATCGAGCACCGGAAGGTCCGCGCCGGCACGGACGACCTTTCGGCAGGGTCGGCGATGACCGCGCGCGAAGTCGAAGCCGCTCTGGCGGTGGGCGTGGAGGTGGCGGGAGGCGGGGATGTCTCCACCGGAACCGGCGCGTCCCCGGGCCCCTGGCTCGTGGGCGTGGGCGAGATGGGCATCGGGAACACCACCGCGGCGGCCGCGGTGACGGCCTGCCTGACCGGGGCGGCGGCGCGCGAGGTCGTCGGCCGCGGGACGGGCGTTGACGACGGCGGGCTGGCCCGGAAGCGCGACGTGGTGGAGGGCGCCGTGGCGCGGGTCGCCCGCGGCGAGGATCCCCGGGACGATGCCGTCGCGGTGCTGCGGCAGGTGGGTGGGCTCGAGATCGCGGCCATGTCGGGCGCCATGATCGGCGCGGCGGCGCGCGGAGGCCTCGTGCTGGTGGACGGGTTCATCTCGTCGGCCGCGGCGCTGGCGGCCCGCCGCCTCTGCCCCGGCCTGCCGTCGTACCTCGTCGCATCGCACCGCTCGGCCGAGCCGGGGCACGCGGTGGCGCTCGATGCGCTCGGCCTCGTGCCCCTGTTCGACCTCGAGATGCGGCTCGGCGAGGGTACCGGGTGCGCGCTCGCCATCCCCGTCGTGCGCGCGGCCGCGGCGCTGCTCCGCGAGATGGCGACCTTCGAGTCGGCGGGGATCTCGGGACCGGACGGCGGTCCGCCGCGGGCGGGATCATGATGGAACTCCTCCTCGTGACTGGCGGGGTGCGCTCGGGCAAGAGCCGGTGGGCCCGCGATGAGGCGCTGGCGCGCGGCGGGGAAGAGGTCACCGTGATCGCGACCGCGGAGGCCGTCGACGATGAGATGCGCGGCAGGATCGAGGCCCACCGCCGCGATCGTCCCGCGGGCTGGCACACGATCGAGACCCCCGCGCGGGCGGGCGAAGCCGTCCTCGCCGCCGTCACGAACACCGTGCTGCTGGATTGCGTGACCGTGCTGACCGGCATGGCCATAGGGCGCTCCGGCGCCACCGCCGAGGCGGCCGCGCTGGATGCGATGGCCGCCGAGGTCGACGGGATCCTCGATGCGCGCGCCGCGCGCGCCGGCGTACTGATCGTCGTGACGAACGAGGTGGGGTGGAGCGTGCACCCGCCCACGGCTCTGGGGCGCTGGTACCAGGACGGGCTGGGCATCGCGAATCAGCGTCTCGCCGCCGCCGCGGACCGGGTGGTGCTCATGGTCTCCGGGCTGGAGTTGCGGTTGAAGTGAGGACATCGCTCCGAGGCGCGCGCGCCGCTTTCGTCTTCCTGACGCGTCTGCCGCTGGGCGGCTTTCCCTACTCGGCGGCGGAGTGGCGATGGGCCTCGGCGTGGTTCCCCCTGGTCGGACTGGTGCTCGGAGGGGTGTGCGCGGCCGTGTGGGGATTGGTGGCGCCGCTGGGGCCGTGGGTGGCGGCGATGAGCGTGCTCGTCGTGTTGATCCTGCTGACGGGCGCCTTCCATGAGGACGGATTGGCTGACACGGCCGACGCGCTGGGCGGAGCGACGAACCGCGAGGAGATCTTCGTCATCCTGAAGGACTCGCGGGTCGGCGCCTTCGGGGCGCTGGCCCTCGTGATGTCCGTCGCGTTCCGGCTGGTGCTGCTCGCGCAGTTGGGGGGTGCGGCGGGGGCGTCCGGGCTCGCGGCAGCGCCCGCCGCCCTGGTCCTCGCGCACGGCCTGGCGCGGGTCGGCCCGGTCTGGCTGATGGCCGCCCTCCCCTACGCGAGCGCCGCGGCGGCGAAGAGCCGTCACGTCGCGCGCGCCGGGGCCGCGCAGGCAGCGCTTGCGACCGCGGTCGGCGTGGCCGGCGCGGCCACGGTGGTGACGACGGGTGCGATCGATGCGACCGGCGCCCTCGCCGCGTTTGCCGCGATGGCCCTCGCCACCGCACTCTGCGGCTGGCGATTCCGCGCGCGCGCCGCCGGCGTGACCGGCGACTTCCTCGGCGCCACGGAGCAGGTGAACGAGATCGCGATCCTCGTCGCCGTGCTCGCGGTGCAGGTCGCGCGGGCCGCCGCGTGATCCACCTCCTCGCCATCCGGCACGCACCCGTCGCCGTGGAGGGCATCGTCTACGGGCAGACGGACGTGCCCACGACGCTGGACGGGGCCGAAGCGGCCGCGCGCATCGAGCCCGTCGTGGCCGAGTTCGCCCCGGGCATGATCTGGTCGTCCGATGCCGTCCGTTGCCGCGAGCCGGCCGCGCTGCTCGCGGAGCGGCTCGGCGTCCCGCACCGCATTGATCGGCGGGTGCGCGAGATGTCCTACGGCGATTGGGAGGGCCGGGCCTGGGACGCCGTGCCGCGCGCCGAAGCCGACGAATGGATGGCCGACTGGCAGACCCGGTCTCCCCCCGGCGGGGAGACCGTCGCCGCGTTCACCGGGCGGGTGGCCGCGTGGTGGCGAGACCTTGACTCGGGGGCCCATTTCCTGATGGCGCACGCCGGCGTGGTGCACTGCCTCGACGTGGTGGCCGACGGCCTCGCCTGGGAACGGGCCATCGACCGGCGGCTCGACTTCCTGGCGGCCAAGCGGTTCACGCGGCCGTGCCCCCGGTCCAGTCCGCCGGACCCCGCCTGCCCGACCCAGCCTACCGGAAGCTCCTGATCTCGAGTCCCACCGGTCCCGGTCCCGGCGGGATACTGTCGGCAAGCGCCCAGGTCTCCGGAGCATAGCGGAAGATCCAGGGCGGCAGGTTCTGGCTCGCGCTGCCGAAGAAGGTCTGGTAGAGCGAACCGTCCGCGGACGTATGCGCGGCGAAGGCCCCCCGGCAACCGCCGCCGGCGAGAGGTGCGCAGATGGGGTTGGAGGCGTCCCGCTCGAACGCCTTCGTGACTGTGTTCCAGGCCACCGTCCCCGCGAAGAAGGCCGACGCGAACAGCGTGCCGTCCTCCGATATGTGCACGTGTCCCGAACCCGGAGGAAATCCCTCGACGACTTCGACGAGTTCGAGTGAACCGGGATCGATGATCGCCAGCGTCGACGGGGCGACGTAGTTGCCGGTGTTCATCACGTACAACATTCCATCCGGCCCGATGGCCCCGAACTGAGCATTGGTGCCGCCGGTCTCGATCGTGGCGACGACGGACATCGTGAGCGGGTCGAGCGCCGTCACGACGCCGTCGCCCGCCGGTGCGAAGTTGTCGTCCAGGTTGGCGGAGATGACGAAGGCGAGCGAGCCGGAGAACGGCACGATGCCGGTCGGAAACTGCGTCACGGAGACCAGGTCGCCGATGGCGCCGCCCGCCTGTCCGATCGTGAATCTCCCCACTTCATCCGTCTGCTGGTTGGCCGCCAGCACCGTCCGGTCGTCCACGAATGCCGACCCGGTCGCGTTCCCGGACTCGAAGAGGAAGAACCCGCCGATCTGCCGCGTACGGAGGTCGATGACGGCGACCGAGGCCGCGTTTCCGAGCGGCACGACGCCCGTCTCGCCGCGGATGCCGATGCCGGTGGGCGTCACCGCGCTCGACGCGCCCAGGGCGATGTCCCGGTGCTCGCCCGGATCGCCGAGTTGAAAGAGCCGGAGCGCGTTCGCGCTCGAGTTCACGACGACGCCGATCTGGGCGTCGCTTACCGTTCCGTCGAGAAACTCCAGCCTCTCGACCAGCAGCGAGACCGAGGCGTTGCCGGTGTTACCGTCGGCGTCGGTCGCCGTCAGCGTGATCGTGTGCACGCCCACCGACGGCGACTCGACCTCGAGCGGCGAGCCCGTGCCCAGCGCTCCGTCGATCGAGCTCGTCCAGGCCAGAGCGGCGCCCCCGAGCGTGCCGTCCTGCGGATCCGTGCCCGTGCCGGCCAACTGGACCGGCGTCCCTTCGCTGACCATGAGGCCGGAGGCCGGCGACGTGATCGTTACGGTGGGCGCGCCGGGCCCGGTGGGGCCCACGGGTTGGGCGGGGGTGTCGTCGCCGCATGCGGCTGGAAGGACGAGGGCGACGAGCATGATGGGGCGAAGCGAGATACGGGTCATGAGAGATCCATCCATGGTTGACGGGGGTTCGGTGAACGAAGTGGATTGCGCGGTCATCTCGCGGCTCCGAGGCGGATCCGCGTCGACCAGCCGCGGCCCGGCAGGGGATAGTCGACGAGCAGCGCAGCGCGTTCGTCGAGGAGGTTCGTGAGGGCCAGCTCGAGCCGCCCGGCGAACCGGCCGAAATCGAAGGGCACGGCGATGCCGGCGTTGACGAGCGTGTAGGCGGCGAGCGCGTTCAGCGGCGAGCCGGGCACCGTGCGGCGCGACCCGACGTGTGTGCCGGACGGGGTGAGCGTGATCCCGGCCGGGAGCCCGATGCCCAGGGCCACATCGGCCGTGAAGCGCGGCCGGTAGGCGACCTGGCCATCCAGCACGGCGCCCGTGTACTCGACCTCGGACCAGGCGGCGCCGACGGTGAAGCTGTGCGTGCGTCCGAACGCGGCCAGGTCGGTCGTGGCGCCGAGTTCGAGGCCCCGGCGCGCAACGTCGTAGTTGTCCGGGCTCCACACGAAGCGGTGATCAGGGAACCAGAGGATCATGCCGTCGAGGTCCGCGCGATAGACGGTCGCGCGCAGTTCCCCGCCGGCGGGGCCGGCCGACCACCGCTGGGCGAGCGTCGCCGAGAGTTCTCCCCGTATGCGCTCCGGCCCGAGGTCGGGGTTGGGCTCGACGAGGACCCCTTCCTGGAAGAAGAGGTCGCCGAGCCCAGGCGGGGAGAAGCCGCGGCCCCACCGGAGGTCGAGGGCGAACCCGGCGCGGGTCAGCGCGGCTTCCACGGCGGGCGACAGGGTCACGCCGTCCACGAGGTCATGCCGGTCGGCGCGGAGGGCTGTGCCCACATCGAGGCGGAGACCGGACCGCAGCCGCCAGCCGCGCCCGGCGCGCGCCCAGGCCCCGAGTTCGTCGAGGCCGATGGCGGACGAGGTCAGCGCGTTCGACTCGACATCGAGCCGGGCCGCGTGGAGGCCGAACCGGACGTCGAGGGCGTCCTCGCGCGACGGCGGCGCCGCTTCGGCGCTCCACCAGCCCTCCAGAGCAAGTTCCGCGCGCCGCACCCGCGTACGGGTGTCGTAGGCGCGCCCGAAGGGGGGGGCCGGATCCGCGTAGTCCGCGCGCTGCCACTGGACCGAACCGCGGGCCGAGCCTCCGAGGCCTGACGCCGGGGACGCACCGTCCGCTTCGACCGTGGCGCCGAGCCCGTAGCGGCGGTGGCGCTGTCGGCCGGTGGCGGAGGGTTGTGCGATCGTCCCCGGGCTCCCGCGCTCGATGTCGCTGAGGTGGGCGCGCAGCGATGCCTGCGCGCTCCCGCGCCGGGTGATGCGGACGTCTCCTCCCGCCTGAGAGAAGGCGGAGTTGTCGCGGGTCGCCTCCCCGCCGCCCCGGAAGTCGGGGACATCGTAGGTGAACGCGCCGTTCGACCGCCGCCAGCGGGCGCCGCCGGAGACTGACCAGGCGTTCCCGAGACCGCTCGACCCGGTGATTGCCGTCTCCGCCGCGGACCAGGAGCCCATCCCGGCGGTGACGGCGGCGGTCGTCACGTCGCGGTCGCGGCTCTCCAGCAGGACGACGCCGCCCAGCGCCTGCGGCCCGTAGCGGGCGGACTGCGCCCCCGGGATCACGGCGATGCGCGACACGGACTCGAGGTCCACCGTGCTCAGATCCGCGACCCCGGTGAGCGGAGAGTTGATCGGCGTTCCGTCGAGCAGCACCAGCACCTGGTCGCCGCCCGCGCCGCGCAGTTGCAGAACCGCGGGAGCCCCCGGCCCGCCCTGCCTCACGACCGTTGCCCCTGGAACGCGTTCGAGCGCGGCCGGGAGATCCATCACCCCGGGCGGAAGGCTGGCGGTCTCCAACACCGTGGCGCCCGCGTCCCGCTCACGGGCTGCCACCTGCACCACCAGCTCCCTGATCCGTACCGGGGCCGGATCGAGCACGATGCTCGTTCGCGTGACGCGCCCGTTCGCAGCTTCGACCTCGACCGCGGCTTCCAGGAAGCCGGGCGCCGAGACCACGAGGGCGTGCGGTCCCGGCGAGAGACCCCGGAGGACGGCGACGCCGCGCGCGTCGGTCGTCGCCTGGAGCCCGGCGCCCCGGACGGCGACCGCCGCACCCGGCACGGCGACGGCCGCGCCCGGCTCCGTCGCAGCCTCGCCGGGCGCGGTTGGCAAGGTCCTTGCCGCCCGCACGGACACGTGAACCGAGGCGGCGACCTGGGTGGGGAGCGCGTGTGCCGCGTGTGCCGGAGTGCCCGGCAAGGCAACGCCGGCAGCGAGGATGGCGATCGCGAACTTCTTCTTCACTCGACCCCGTCTTCTCCGGGACGGGGAAGAGCACGGTCGAACGTCCACGCGGCGGCGCGAACGCGGGACCACGCCCTCCCGCGAGGGTGTCGATCCGAAGACGGAGGAGAGGTCTCCTGGCTTGGGACGGATCCGCTCGCCTTCCCGAGCCTCGCGGCCCAGTGGCTTCGTGAGCGGAACACCGGGGGATCGGATCCCCCTGTCCCTTTACAGTGGCGGGGCCGCGCCGGACTTTCACCGGACTTCCGAGCGCCCCTCCGTCCATGAACTGCGATGATGGATACAGGCTCTGCAGACAGCGTGCAAGCTGGTGTCGCGTGCGTCTCGGTGCCCCCGGCAAGGCGTCCGGCCGGGGCGGGTGCCGGGTCCGCGACCTGGGCGGCCCCGGCCACCTGCGGCGAACTCGTGCAGGGCTTCGGGCGCGGCCGCTGGCTACAGATCGCGGCTCCCGTCGACCTGTACCGGACCGCCCGCGCGGAGGTCGTGCCGCCTGCCCGGGCCGAAGCGGGTGCTTCCCCCCGCTATGCCAAGGTGAAGCGCGGTCTGGAGGTCCTGCTGCGCGGGCGGCCCGGCCGCGCCCTGCGCGTGAGGCTCGGCGGCGATGAGGTGCCTCGGGGGGCCGGCTTCGGAAGCAGCACCGCCGATCTGGGCGCGGGATTGCGCGCCGGGGTGGACGCCCTGGGCCTGCGGGGGTCGGGTGAAGCCGTCGTCCGCGCCGCCCTCGAGGTTGAGCCGACCAGCGGCTCTCTGCTCTCCGGGCTCGTGCTGTTCGATCACCGCGGCGGCACGATCCAGGAGCCGCTCGGCCCGCCCCCGGCCCTGAACATCCTCGGCATCAGACTCCCCGGGGCGGTGGACACGGTGGCGTTCAACCGGAGGCTTCCGACCCGACTCCCCGAACACGCCCTGAGCGCCTGGCGCGACGCATTCCGGCTCTGCGCCGAAGGGATCGCGCACGGTGACCCCGGGAAGATCGGCGCGGCGGCGACGGCGAGCGCCGCGGAGGCCCATTGCCTGGGGTGTCCTCCCGCCCCGCCGGGACTGGAGGCGTGCGCCCGGGAGACGACCGCGCTCGGCATCCTGCGGGCTCACTCGGGCACCGTGTGGGGGCTTCTCTACCCGGAGGACGAAACGCCGGCGCCGGAGGAGGTCTCGGACATCCTGAACCACGGGGGCGGTGTCGTGGTGCCCGTGCTGCCCGCGCGTTCGCCCGCGACGGTCGTGTCCCTGCGGTTGATCGGCGGCGGCTGCCGAGTTGCCCCGCCCTCGGATGTGCGGCTATCCTCGCAGATTGACGCGAGGGGGCCACCGGAAGTTCGGTCCGAAGCCGACGCGGCCCCGCCACTGTAGGAGGTCCGGATCCCATCGGCGGATCCGAAACGACGCGCTCGACGGCCACTGGTTGATCCCGGGAAGGCGAGCGACGTCACCTCGAGCCAGGAGACGCGGTTCCCTCGTCCTCTCAACACCATCCTTCGAGGGAGGGGAACCGGTGTACACGGCAGACCAGGCCAGGGCCAGCGCGACAGCGCCCCCGATTGCTCCGTTCGCGCGGCGGATCGCCGCCCTGCTCGCCCCGGCCCTGCTTGTCCCGGTCCTCCTCACGTCCTGTGCCCCGGACGAGAAGGCGGACGTGCCCGCGGTTTCCGTCATGGACGATGCGGGAACCACCGTCGCGCTCACCGCGCCGGCGCGCCGCGTCTTTTCGGTGATCCCCTCGCTGACCGAATCGATCACCGCGCTGGATCCCGGCGTCCTCGTCGCGCGCACGCGGTTCGACCGGGCCCCGGAACTCGCCCACCTCCCGTCGCTCGGCGGGACCATCCAGCCGAATCTCGAGGCACTGGCCGGTCTCGAACCCGATCTCGTCATCACGTGGGCCGACGCGTTCCAGCGCGCAGTGGGGGAACGGCTGGACGCGCTGGGCATCCCCGTATACAGGGCGAACGTGCAGACGATCGGCGACGTGCGCAGCCACCTGCGCCGCCTGGGCACGCTGCTCGGCCGCGAGGAACGGGCCGCCGCGCTGGTGGACTCGCTGGACCTCGAGCTGGAGAGCGTGGCCGCCGTGGTGCGCGGACGCGAGCCCGTCGACGTCTACTACTCCGTGTGGCACGACCCGCCGCAGACGACCGGGCCGGGGACCTTCATCGACGAGGTGATCGAGCACGCGGGTGGACGCAACGTCTTCGGCGATGCCGCGCGCTCGTGGCCGCGGGTGTCCGTCGAGGCGATCCTGCGGCGCGATCCCGACGCCCTCGTCATCGCCCGGCACGCGCCCGAAGCTCCGGGTGCGCCGTGGCTCGAGGGGCCGGGGTGGCGGGAACTGCGCGCCGTCCGCGCCGGCCGCTACCTCCTCGTGGACGGCGACCTCTTCAACCGACCCGGACCCCGCGTGGCGGAGGCGGCACGTCGCATGGCCCACTTCCTGCACGGGCCGCGTTGACGCACACGCCCCGCCGCCTCGCACTCCTCGCGCTGGTCGTCGTCGCCGCGATCGGGCTCAGCGTCTCCTTCGGCGCCTCCGGTCTGGGCCCTGGAGAGTTGTGGCGCCTTCTCTCGGGAGAGGCCGACCCCACCACCCGTTCCATCCTCCTCCAGTTGCGGCTGCCCCGCGCGGCTCTGGCCGCGCTGGTCGGAGGGGCGCTCGGCCTCAGCGGCTGCACCTTTCAGGCCCTCCTGCGCAACCCGCTCGCCGAACCCTACGTGCTCGGAGTCTCGGGCGGAGCCGCGGTCGGCGCGGTGGCGGTCGTGGTCACCGGCGTCGGGCTGCGCCTTCCCTGGACGCTCCCCCTGGGCGCGTTCGCCGGTGCGCTGGCCGCGATGGCGCTGGTGCTGGCGGTCGCGCGGCGGGCCTCGCCCGGACGGATGGACACGCGCGTCCTGATCCTGTCGGGTGTGATCATCGGCGCCTTCTTCAACGCGGTGATCCTGCTTCTGCTCTCGGTCGCCGACGTGGAGTCATTCCGCTCGGCCATCTTCTGGATGATGGGCAACCTCTCCGGCGCCGACTGGCCGTCGACCGGGCTGCTGGCCCTGCTGCTCGTTCCCGGCGCGCTGACCGTGGTCTCGCTGGCCCGTGCCTTCAATCTGCTCTCGCGCGGTGAGGAGGTCGCGTTCTACCTGGGCGCCTCCGTGCAGCGGGTGAAGCTCACCGCCTACCTGGCCGCGTCGCTGATGGTGGCCGCGGCCGTGGCGGCGGGCGGCGTGATCGGCTTCGTCGGGCTGATCGTTCCGCACGCCGTCCGGCTCGCGTGGGGGAACGACCACCGCATGCTTCTCCCCGCGTCCTTCCTGGCTGGAACCGCCTTCCTCCTGCTCGCGGACACCGTGGCCCGCCTGGTCGTGGCGCCGGCCGAACTCCCGACCGGCGTGGTCACGGCCGTCGCGGGGGTGCCGTTCTTCGTGGCGCTGCTGCTGCGGGGGGGGCGGCGGTGAGGGAAGCCGCCCCGTCGCGCGACTGGCGGCCGGTGTTGGAGGGCCGGGATCTGAGCTTCACCCATCCGCGGGCGGACGAGGCCGCCGTGCGCCGGGTCTCGCTCTCCGTCTCTCCGGGGAGCCTCCTCGCCGTCGTGGGTCCCAACGGCGCCGGCAAGACGACGCTGTTGAAGCTCCTCTCAGGGACCCTGACGCCCCAGGACGGTGGGGTCACCCTCGACGACCGCGCGCTGTCCGACCTGGGCGACCGGGAGCGTGCTCTCGCGATCGCGGTGGTGCCGCAGTCCGAGTCCTCCCCGTTTCCCGTCACGGTGCGGGAAATGGTGGGGATGGGACGATACGCGCACCTCGGCCCCTGGGAGCGCTCCGGCGACCGGGACCGCGCGGTCGTGGAAGACGCGATGGCGCGCTGCACGGTGACGGAGTTCGCGGATCGCCACCTGGGCGAACTCTCCGGCGGCGAGCGACAGCGGGCCAGGATCGCCAGGGCGCTCGCCCAGGAGGCGCCGGTCCTGCTGCTCGATGAGCCCACGGCCGGACTCGACCTCCGCTACCGCATGGAACTCTTCCACCTCCTGCGCCAACTCCGGGCCGCCGGTCTCGGCGTGCTGGTCATCACCCACGACATCAACCTGGCCGCCCGATTCGCCGACCGGCTTCTGCTGCTCGACCGTGGACGCGCGCGGGCCCGCGGCACACCGGACGAAATGTTGTCACGAGAGTCGCTGGAGGCGGTTTACGACTGGCCGCTCAGAGTGGTGCCGCACCCCGGCCCCGGGAGCGATACCGGCGCACCGCAGACCGTCCCGCTCCGGCGGGATGATCCATGAGCACGGGGTGTCGGACCCCACGCCTCCTGGGGCTGAGCCTGGCGGGCGCCCTCGTCCTCGATCGGATCCTGGGCCAGCCCCGCCTTCACCCGGTGCGGGCGATCGGTGTCCTGCTGGGCGGCGCGCGCCGACTTGGGCGCAGCCGAAGGCCGCTGGGAAGTCTCGTCGAGGGGGCGGCGGCGCTGGCGGCGGTGTCGGCCCTCGCTGCCGCGACCTCGCGTTCCCTGACCGCGCGGCGCGGGCGCTCCTCCCGGGAGTCCGCCGGGTGCCCGCTGCCCGCTACACTCCTGGCGGCGGGGACCGAAGCTCTTCTCCTGCACCCGGCGCTGGCCCTCGAGCCGCTCGCCGAGGCGGGCGAACGGGTGGCCGCCGCACTCGGGGCCGGGGACCTCGACGGAGCGAGGCGCCACTTGGCGTGGGATCTGGTCAGCCGCGACACGAGCGCGCTGGACGCCTCTCACTGCGCCTCGGCGGCGATCGAGTCGCTGGCCGAGAATCTCTGCGACTCGGTGGTGGCGCCCGCCTGCGCCTACCTGGCCGCCGGCTTGCCCGGGGCCTGGGTCTACCGGGTCGTCAACACCGCCGACGCGATGTTCGGTTACCGCACGCCCGACCTGATCTGGTATGGGAAGCCGGCGGCGCGTGCCGACGACCTCCTCAACTTCGTGCCCGCCCGGCTGGCGGCCGTCCTGATCGTGATGGCCGCGGCATCTCAACCGTTTCGCCGCCACGGGATCCGCCCGGCGACTGCCGGCGTGTTCCATCTTCTCCCGCGTGAAGCGTCCCGCGCGGCGGGGCCCAACGCCGGGTGGCCGATGGCCGCTGCCGCGCTCGCTCTGGGCGTCCGGCTCCGCAAACCCGGCGCCTACACGCTGAACGCCGCGGGCGCCCGACCCGAAGCCGGCGACATCGACGCGGCCGCCGCTCTGATCCGCCGCGCGGCGTGGCTGGGCGTCGGGCTGGTCGTCGCCGCGAGGGCATGCCGCTCATGACCTGGCGTCCCCCGCGTCCCGACCCCCGCCTCGCCGGGGCGCCGCCGGAGTTCCACGGCGGACCGGGGTACGAGCAGGACGTCGAATATCCCCCCGTGACCGTCGATCTCAGCACCAACATCAACCCGTATCTCCCGGACGAGGCGGTGCGCCGGGCGGTAGCCGACGCACCGCTCGACGCCTATCCGGATCCGGCTTCGAGCCGGGCGCGCGCACGGTTGGCCGGCGTCTGGGAACTCGACCCCGAGCGACTCCTTCTCGCGCCCGGCGCCTCCGAGCTGATCTACCGGATCGCCCGCTGCTGGATTCGGCCCGGCGACCCGGTGGTCGTGTGCGGCCCCACCTTCGGCGAGTACCGTCGCGCCGTAGCGGTCCAGGGCGGGGAAGTTCACGAGGTGCGAGGGGTCGCTCCGGATTTCCGGCTGCGGCTCGAACGATTCTCCGATCGCGTCGCCCGGCTGCGGCCGCCGGTCGCCTTCTTCTGCACTCCGAACAACCCGACCGGCGAAGCACCCTCGGACGAGAGCGTCGCCCGGCTCGCGGACCGGATGCCCGCGGGGACACTGCTGGTGATCGACGAGTCGTACAGGTCCTTCGCGGCCGGGCGCCTCGCACCGCCCCACCTTCCCGGCGACGACCGCGTCCTGCACCTGCGCTCGTTCACCAAGGACCTTGGCGTGCCCGGGCTGCGCCTCGCCGCCGCCGTCGCGGCGCCCGGGATCCTCCACGCCCTCGCATGCGCCGCCCCACCCTGGCCCGTGTCCTCGGTCGCCCAGGCCGCGCTCCGGGCGGCGCTGGCCCCGCGCGCCCTCGCCCGGCTCGACGAAAGCCTCGGCCGCATCGCCGCACGGCGCCGGATTCTGTCCGCGGCGCTCGTCCGGCGCGGGTGGCGTCCGGGTCCATCCGTCACCGGCTTCGTCCTCGCGGCGGTCCCCGATGCGGCCGCCACCGCCCACGCCCTCAGGCTTCGAGGCATCCGCGTGCGTCACGCGGCCTCCTTCGGGCTTCCCGGGCACATTCGGGTCTCGGTTAGGCGACGTGCCGAGGAGGAGCGCTTCCTCGCCGCGCTCGACGAGATCGCGGCCCTGGACGAGATCGCCACTTCAGACGAGATCGCCGCTCACACAACGACCGCAGGAGGCCCCTCGTGACCCAGGACGATGAGCGGAGCCCGGACCGCTGCCGCCCACGCTGCCGCCCCGCGCCCCGGGACACCGCCGATCCCATGTGCTCGACCGGCGACCGGTCGGCGCGGCATCCGAAGGCCCCGGTGCCGAAGCAGAGGACGCCCGGTCCCTACCGCGTCCCGCCCCGCCAGAAGCGCACCGGCCTCGTCATCCTCAACACCGGCGACGGCAAGGGGAAGACGACGGCCGCGCTCGGCACGCTGCTGCGCGCCCGCGGCCGTGACATGACCGTGGCCATGCTGCAGTTCCTCAAGACCGAAGGAGTCCAGCGGGGCGAGCACATCGCGGCGGAGAAGCTCGGGGTCGAGATCGTGCCGATGGGCGCGGGCTTCACCTGGTTGAGCGAGCGCATCGAGGAGGACCGGGCCCTGGCGCGCGAGTGCTGGGCACGGTGCCGGGAGGTGCTCGACTCCGGGCGCTACGACATCGTGATCTTCGACGAGCTCACGTACCCCCTCGCGTACGGCTGGCTCGATCACGACGAGGTGCTGCCCCCGATCCGCGATCGTCCGGCCGGGACGCACGTGGTCATCACCGGGCGCATGGCCACGCCCGAACTCATCGATTTCGCGGATCTCGTCACCGAGATGAAGGAGGTCAAGCACCCTTACCGCACCCGCGGCATCGGGGCGCAACCCGGGCTGGAGCTGTGAGCGCACCCGTCCTCATGCTGCAGGGCACGGGCTCCGGCGTCGGCAAGTCGTTGCTCACGGCGGCCTTCTGTCGGCTCGCCCGCCGCCGCGGGATCGCCGTTGCTCCCTTCAAGGGCCAGAACATGTCCAACAACGCCGCGGTCACGGCCGAAGGCGGCGAGATCGGGCGCGCGCAGGCGCTGCAGGCGCGGGCCGCGGGACTGGACCCGCACGTCGACATGAACCCGGTCCTGCTCAAGCCGCTCGCCGACACGCGTTCGGAGGTCGTCCGCCTGGGACGCACGGACCGCGGCGCGACCGACCTTCCGTGGCGCGAGCGCAAGCCCCATCTCTGGCCCGTCGTGACCGAGGCGCTCGCCCGCCTCCGCGACCGCGCGGAACTCGTGATCGCCGAGGGCGCGGGCAGCCCGGCCGAGACGAACCTGCGCGAGAGCGACATCGTCAACATGGCCGTGGCCCGCCACGCCTCGGCGAACGTCGTGCTCGTCGCCGACATCGACCGCGGCGGCGCCTTCGCCTCCCTCTACGGCACCTGGGCGCTGCTCTCCGCGGCCGACCGGGCCCTCTTCCGCGGCTTCATCCTCAACCGATTCCGGGGGGATCCGGCGCTTCTCGCGCCCGCCCCGGAAACCCTGCGCGAGCGCACCGGCGTGCCCGTCCTGGGCGTCGTCCCCTGGCTCGACCACAACCTCCCTGAAGAAGATGGCGGACCGGCCCTCGATGCCGGACCCGCGGACGCTCCTGCCATCGCGGCAGCCGCCTACCCCCGCGCCTCCAACCTGGACGACCTTGACCCCCTGCGCCGCGAACCGGGTGTGCGCCTGCGCTGGGTTCGTCGCGCGCGCGACCTGGCCGCCCTCACTGCCCCGCCCGGCCTCGCCGCCATCATCCTCCCGGGCTCGCGGAACACCCTCGACGACCTCCGCTGGATGGAGCGCACCGGCCTCGCGGACGCCGTTCGCGCCCTCGCGACGGACGGCATCCCCGTGGTGGGCCTCTGCGCCGGATATCAGATCATGGGACGCCGCATCGCGGACCCGGCCGGCATCGAGGGCGGGGGCGAGGAACACGGACTGCGCATCCTGGACGTGCGCACCGAACTCGCTCTCGGCAAGGAGACACGGCAGACGAGCGCGCGCATCACCGCGGCGCCGCCGGGCTGGCTGGACGGTGCGGAGGGGGAGATCGTAGCCGGCTACGAGATCCACCACGGGCGCACGCGGGCCGCGCCCGGGCTCCGGCCGTGGCTCGCCGACGGGCCGCGCGACCTCGGGCACGCCGATGGCGCGCACTGGGGGTGCTACCTGCACGGCGCGTTCAGGAACGATCGCCTGCGCGCGGGCTGGCTCGGTTCGCTCGGCCTCCGGCCCGCTGCGGCGGCCTGGGGCGGATCGATCGACCGCGAACTCGACCGCCTCGCCGACACCGTCGAGCGCTGTCTGGCTGTCGACGCCGTGTTCGAGCACGCGCTTGGGCGGCCGTCCGCTACATGACACCAGGTCTGGCGGGCGCCTCCCTTCCGGGGAGAAGATTCGAGTCGGGTTCTCTCGCTCACGGAGGCTTGACGATGGGTCGGCGGTTTTCTCCCCCCGTTTCCTGGCTCGCTCTTCCACTTCTCGTCGCCTGCGCGGCGCCGGACGACACCTCATCGGATACGGCGGCGAACGCGGCCGCTTCCGGCGCACCGGACGCCGCCGCGGCGGGGCCGGCGACATCGGATCCCTACGCGCACGGGTTCGCGGACGCGGACTACCCGAGGGTGATCGAGGTCGCGGAGGACATCTACGCCTACGAGCAGATCCACGCCACCGGGGGCGAGGTCATCACGACGGTGAGCCTCATCGTCGTCACCCCGGAGGGCGTACTCGTCGCGGACGGGCAGGAGAGTCCCGAAGAGACGCAGCGGCTGGTCGACACGGTCGCGGGCATCACCGACCAGCCGATCACGCACGTCATCGTCGCCTCGGATCACGGAGACCACACGGGCGGTAACTCGGCCTTCCCGGCGGGCGCCCGCTTCTTCGCGCACCCGACTTCGGCGGCGATCCTGGAGGCGAGCGCGGCGAACCCCAACCGGCCCGAGGATGCACCGCCGGTCGTCGTCCCGACGGAGATCGTGGGGACCGACACGGTGCTCGAACTCGGCGGCCGCGAGATCCGGCTCCTGCACCTCGGCCGCGCCCACACGGGCGGGGACCTCGTCGTCTACCTGCCCGAGGGCAAGGTGCTGTTCATGAGCGAGACGTACCTGAAGCACATCTTCCCGGCCATGCGCTCGGCGTATCCGTCCGAGTGGGTCGCGATGCTGGATCGCGCGATCGAGATGGACGTGGACGTGTACGTGCCGGGGCACGGGGTGATGGAGTCGCCGGCGATCCTCGAGGCGGAACTGGTATCGTTCCGGGACGCGGTGTGGGCCGTCGTGGAGGAGGCGACGCGGCTTCACGGCGAGGGGTTGAGCGCCGAGGAGGCGGCGCAGGCGGTCACGTTCGGCGATGTCGAGGAGTGGTCGCTGCGGGACAGCCAGAAGCTGCGCGCCATCCGGCGGGTGTACATGGAACTGAACGGAGAGTTGCCGGAATGAACGCGCGGAACGGGCTGATGAGACTGATGAGGCCGATGAGACGGAGGGGCGGGCTCGCCGCGGCCGTCGCCGGGTTCGGGGTCGCAACGGGTTCCGCGGCCGGAACCGGAGCGCTGCAGGCGCAGTCGCACGCCACCGTGGACATCGGGGCCCGGGATCCCGCGTTCTCGCCGGACGGGTCGACGATCGCCGTCTCCATCCTGGGGAAGATCTGGACGCTTCCCGCCGAGGGCGGGACGGCGCGCCAGCTCACCGACGGCGCCTCGTGGGACACGCGCCCCGCCTGGTCGCCGGACGGCCGCTTCCTCGCCTACGCCGCGAGGTCCCGCCAGGGGGCCGACATCCTCGTCCGCAACATGGCCACCGGGGGCGTTCGCTTCCTGCACGGCGTCCCGGGGTCGGTGGGGCACATGCAGTTCCATCCGGACGGGAGCCAGCTCTTCTTCGTCGACGACCGCTCGCAGTACGAGGCGCACGTGTGGCGGATCCCGCTCGCGGGCGGCGAGGCGGAACAGCTGACGCACACGCGGAGCTGGCACGAGTGGTCGTTCGCCCTCTCGCCGGACGGGAGCCGCATCCTCCTCGAAACGGGGCGCTTCGACGGCACGGACCTGTACGAACTCGACCTGGAGGAGATGTCGCTCGAACGGGTCACGGATACGGCGGAGCGGGAGATGGCCGTGGCGTGGAGCGCGGATGGCAGGCGCCGCGCGCACGTGAGGACGCACAACGGCGCCGATCAGCTCGTCGTGTCGGCGGTGGGGGAGCCGGGGGAGACGAAGCAGTTCCCGAGCGCCTTCGACCAGAAGCAGCTCGCCTTCCACCCGTCCGGCGAGTGGCTGCTCGTCCTCGGCGGGCGGCGGATGCAGCGGCTGGACCTGGAGAGCGGCGAGTTCACGCCCATCCCCTTCGAGGCCAGGTTCGAGGTGGCCGAGGACCCCGGCGAAGACGTGCTGATCACGAACGTCCGCCTGTTCGACGGCACGGGCGACGAGGCGGTTCCCGGGTCGTCGGTCCTCGTCCGTGACGGGCGGATCGCCGAGGTACGGACGGGGGAGGACGACGAGGTGCCCGCGGCCGGGCCCGGCACGACGGTCATCGACGGCGGCGGCCGCATGCTGCTCCCGGGGCTGATGGACAACCACTACCACTACTGGCAGCCTCTCGCCGGCGCCGACCTGCTGGCCGCCGGGATCACCGCGATCCGCGATCCGGGATCGGCGATCCAGGACGCGATGGACTTCAAGGACGCGGTGCGTCTCGGCGTGCTGGCCGGCCCCGACGTGTACACGGCCGGCCCCCTGATCGACGGCCCCGCCGGCTACCATCCCCTGGTCGACGTGAGCATCGACGACCCCGCGGCCGCTCCGGCGCTCGTCCGCGCGCTGAAGGCGCAGGGCGTCGACCTGCTGAAGGCGTACTTCCTCCTCGACCCCGACGTGCTTGCGGCCGTCGTGGCGGAGGCGCGCGTGCAGGGGCTGCCGGTCACCGGCCACATCGGGGTCCGCACGAGCTGGCGGCAGGCGATCGAAGCCGGCATCAGCGGGTTCAACCACATTCGCGTATGGCGCGACTTCCTCCCGCTCGAGATCCAGGCCGACGGACGGGACATGTCGCTCGATGGCGGACGGAACCCGGTCGGACGCATGCAGGCCGACTGGCGGGAGATCGACCCGGCCAGCCCCGAGGTCCTGTCGCTCCTCGAACTCATGGCCGAGACGGAGACGGGACTCGACCCGACCCTCTACATCCAGGACGTCGACGACGGCGACCGCGAGCGCTTCTCGCTCGAGGAGTTCCACAACGCGCGGCAGGCGTACGAGCGCATGGGCGAGTTCGTCCGGCGCGCGGTCGAGGCCGGGGTCCCGCTGCTCGCGGGCACGGACAACGTGGGGCTGTTCAACGAACTCGAGGCGTACGCGGAGGCCGGCGTGCCCAACGCCGCGATCCTGCGGGCCGCGACCGCAAACGGCGCGCGCTGGCTCGGGAAGGAGGACGACTTCGGGACCGTGCGGCCCGGGCGGCGCGCGCACCTGATCCTCGTGGACGGCGACCCGCTGGCCGACATCGCCGACCTGCGGAACATCGATCTCGTCGTGAAGGACGGCGTCATCGTCTTCGGCGGCCCGCCGACCGAGCCGCTCGTCCCGTGATGGACCCGGTCGCAACGGGCGCCGTCGAGGCGGTCGCGCTCGCGGCGCTGCAGGTCGAGCCGGCGGGCGGACTCCTCCCGGCGCTCTCCGACAACCCGTTCCTCGCGCTCGGCGCCCTCTTCGCGGCCGGCGTCCTCACGAGCACGAACCCGTGCATCTGGCCGATGATCCCGATCACCTTCTCCGTCATCTCGGGCACGGCCGGCGGCGGTCAGTCGCGGCGGCGCACCATCGGCCTCACGCTGACCTATGCCCTTGGACTGGCGCTCCTCTACTCCGTGCTCGGCGTCATCGCCGGGCTCAGCGGCACCGTCCTGGGCTCGATCGGGGCAAGCTTCTGGGCGCTGTTCGCGACCGGCAATCTCCTCCTCTTCTTCTCCCTGTTCATGCTCGACGTCTTTCCCGTCCCGGTGCCGAAGCGGCTTCTCGCGTGGGCGGGCAGCCGCGGCGGCGGATCCTACCGCGCGGTGTTCCTCCTCGGGGCGACATCCGGGATCGTGGCCGCGCCGTGCGGGGCGCCCGCCTTTGCCGTCGTCCTCACCTGGGTCGTCGCCGAACAGGCCGGTCTCATGGGCTTCGTCTACCTGTTCACCTTCTCCATCGGCATGACCGCCGTGCTCATCGCGGTCGGGCTGTTCTCGGGGACGCTCGCCGTGCTGCCGAAGTCCGGGACGTGGATGATCTGGATGAAACGGGCCGCCGCCGTCATCATGATCGGGATGGCGCAGTTCTACCTCATCCGGGCGGGATACTTCATGTGAACACGAAATCGGGACGAACCCGGCACTACGCGACCGCCATCCTGTTCGTCGCACTGGCCGCCCTCGCCGCGTTGGCTGCCCTCGCCGCGGCCGCCCCTCTCCACGCGCAGGCCGGCGCGGGACAGGTCAGCCTCGCCCCCGGGACGCAGGGTCCGGACGCCACGCTGCAGGATCTGGACGGTAACGAGGTCCAGCTTCTCGACTACGCGGACGGCAAGCCCGCGCTGTTCGAGTTCTGGGCCGCGTGGTGCGAACAGTGCGAGGGGCTGCAGCCCGAGATCGACCGGGTGCAGGCCGACTTCGGCGACCGCGTGAACGTCGTCGCGGTGGCGGTCGCGGTGGCTCAGTCGCTGCGCCGCGTCAGGCGCCACGCGGAGGCGCACGGGGCGGCATACCCCTACCTGTGGGATGCGGACGGCGCCGCGGTGCGCGCCTATTCGGCGACCACGACCTCGATCGTCGTGATCCTCGACGCGGATGGGAAGGTGGCCTACACCGGCGTCGGCCCCGACCAGGACCTCGTCGGGGCCGTCACCGGCATCCTCTCCGCTCAGCAAGCGGGAGGCGATTAGTTCCTACGGGTCGACAGCCTCCGGCGTCACCTCGTCGATGATGGCGGCGAGTTCGTCGTAGGCCGCGGGGTCGACCTGGTTGAAGCTCGGGATCACGCCCGCAATGCGCCCATCGGGCCCCACCACGATCACCGCGCGGCTGTCCACCGCGTTGCTGTCCCTCAGGCCTCCGCCGAAGTCGACGTAGGTCCCCCCGCTGTTGCCCGCGTCGCTCGCGAACAGGAAGGGGAAATCCTCGTCCTTCAGCCATGAGGCGAGTTCGTCGACCGGGTCGTTCGAGATGCCGACGAGGACCACGTTCCGGCCCTCGTTGAACAGACTTGCGTACTGATCACGGTACGCTCTCATCTGAACCGTTCAGCCACGCGTCCTGACTCTGAAGAAGAAGGCGAGGACGACAGTCTCGCCCCGGTAGTCGCTCAGGCGGATCGGGTTCTCCAGCGCCCCGTACCGCGTCGCGCCCGGGAGCGCGAAGTCCGGCGCCATTTCGCCCACTTCGAGCAGTTGCGCGTCCTGCGCGCTCACCGGGGCCGCGCCTCCGATGGCGAGCGTTCCGGCCAGGCCCAGTGCGAGGGCGGCGGCCAGGACAAGTCTCCGCATGTCTCGGTCCTTTCGTGCGGGTGGAAGACAGGTGGAAGAGCCATGCCGAAGGGTGGCGCACCCCCCGCCTCCGCGCCAGAGCCCCGGGACGGGTTCGCGCGGTGCCTGCCCTGTGCCTGCCCTGTGTCTGCCCCGTGCTTGCCCCGGCCCGTCCGGCTTCGGCACCTTGCGGCTTCCCCGCCAACAAAGGAGGTCCTGCCATGGCTCGCCCGTCCCGAGATCGTCCATGGCGCCGCGCCATCGCCCTCGTCTTCGCCGTCCTTCTCGCGGCTCCCGCGGCCGGGTGCGCGCAGGGGAACGGCGATCCCGTGAACGATCCGCGCTTCGAGCAGGCGGTGGCGCTGTTCGATGCGTGGCTCGACGCGAAGATGGCGTACGAGAAGATCCCCGGCGTGTCCGCGGCGCTCGTGCACGACCAGGACCTCGTATGGGCCCGCGGCTACGGGTACGCGCACCGCGAGACCGCGGTCCCCGCCACCCCGTCGACCATGTATTCCGTGTGTTCGATCTCGAAGCTCTTCACCTCCATCGGCGTGATGCAGCAGCGGGACGAGGGCAAGCTGGATCTCGACGACCCGGTATCCGCGCACCTTCCGTGGTACGACCTCGAGCAGGTGTTTGCCGATGGTCCGAGCGTGAGCGTGGAGGGGATCCTCACCCACTCCTCCGGACTCCCGCGCGAATCGGCGCACCCCTACTGGACCGGCCCCGACCATCCCTTCCCCACGCGGGACGAGATCATCGAGGGGCTCTCGGGGCAGGAGACGCTGTATCCCGGCCGCCGCTACTTCCAGTACTCGAACCTGGGGATGGCGCTGGCGGGGCAACTCGTCGAGCAGGCTTCGGGGATGGGGTACGACGAGTACATCCGGAGCCGGATTCTGGAGCCGCTGGGGATGTCCGACACGTACACCGACATTCCCGTCGAGCACCGGGGCGGCCGCTACGCCACCGGGTACTCGCGGCTCGAGCGGGACGGCGACCGGGCCGAAGCTCCCTTCTTCCAGGCGCTGGGGATGGCGTCCGCGGCGGGGTTCGCCTCGACGGTGGAGGATCTCGCGCGCCTTGCCTCGTGGCAGTTCCGCCTGCTGGAGAACGGGGGCACGGAGATCCTCGATGTGAACACGCTGAGGGAGATGCACCGCGTGCACTGGGTCGACCCCGACTTCGACACGATGTGGGGGCTCGGCTTCGCGGTCTCGCGCCGCGACGGGGAGCGCGCGGTGGGCCACGGCGGGAGCTGCCCGGGCTTCCGCTCGACCTTCCAGCTCCTGCCCGCGAAGAAGCTGGCGGGGGTGGTGATGATGAACGCCCTCGCCAATCCCACCGATGTGTGGACGAGGATGATGGAGACGCTCGGGGCGGCCCTCGAGGAGATCCGCAGCGACCCGGACGGCGGCACCGCGCGCCCGGCCTCCCTGGCGGAGTACGAGGGGCTGTACCAGTCCACGTGGGGAGAAACGGTCATCCTCCAGTGGGACGACGGCCTCGCGGCCCTCGGTCTCCCCTCGAATGACCCGGTCGAGGGAATGACCAAGCTGCGGCACGAGGGCGGCGATACCTTCCGGCGCATACGGGACGACGGCGAGCCGGGAGAGGCGTATATCTTCCACCGGGAGGACGGCGCCATCGCCCGCTACAGCGTGCATGGAAATTATTCGAACAAGGTCCGGTAACGGAGGATAACGGAGGATGACGACGGCGACGACGGCGGCGACGACGCCCCCTTCCGGTTCTCCCGGCAGCCTCATACCCGAGGCGGCCGCGCGCGAAGGCAACGACCCGATCTTCGCCCTGCACGGCGAGGCGGTGCGGCGGGCCGCGGCGGGCGAGTCGATCCTGAACTCGACGCTCGGGGCGCTGATGAACGACGACGGGAGCCTCGCGGTGATGCCCGCGGCCGCCGAGGCGCTGGGGCGCGTGCCGCACGCGCGCGCCGCCGGCTACGCGCCGATCTCCGGAGACCCTCCATACCTCGCCGCGGTGATCGCGGACCTCCTGGGGGAGGGCGCGCTGGCCGATCAGGCGGTCGCCGTGGCCACGCCGGGGAGCACCGGGGCGATCCACCACGCGATCCTGAACTTCCTCGAGCCCGGGCAGGCGGCGCTCACGCCCAGCTACTACTGGGGTCCGTACCACACGATCTCGACCCATTCGGGACGCGCGGTCGAGACCTTCAACATGTTCGACGCCGGGATCCGCCTCGATGTCGACGCCTTCCGGGCGGCGCTCGAGGGCCAGGTCGACCGTCAGGGGCGGTCGCTCGTCCTCTTCAACTTCCCCTGCAACAACCCCACCGGCTATTCGCTCGACGAGTCGGAGTGGGAAGCCGTGGCGGAGATCGTGCGGGAGGTCGGCCGGAGGGGTCCGGTCGCGTTCCTCCTCGACCACGCCTACGCGAAGTTCGGGGACGAAGGGTCCAACGGCTGGATCGCCCAGCTCCCGCGGATGATGGAGTCCGCCACGGTGCTCGTGGGCTGGACCGTGTCGAAGTCGTTCGCCCTCTACGGCGCGCGGGTGGGGGCGCTCGTGGCGCTCCACCGGGAGGCGGAGGAACGGCAGCGGATCTCGAACGCGCTCGGGTTCTCGTGCCGGGCCACGTGGTCGAACTGCAACCACCTCGGCCTGCTGGGCGCCACCGAACTCCTCACCGATCCGGAACTGCGCCGGCGCACGGATGAGGAGCGCGCGGGGATGATTCGCCTCCTCAACGAGCGCGTCGCGGTCTTCAACGAGCTTGCGGGGGCCGCGGGGCTGTCCTACCCGCGCTACGAGGGCGGCTTCTTCGTCTCGGTGTTCACGCCGGACGCAGAGGTGACGGCCGCCACCATGCGCGAGGCGGGGGTGTACGTGGTCCCGATAGAGGGCGCGGTGCGGATCGCCCTGTGCGCGACGCCGGCGCACACGATTCCGCGGCTGGTGGAAGCGCTGGCCGAGGGCATCGCCACCGCCCGCGCCGCCTGAGCGGCCCGTCCCGAAGAATGAGGATCCGTCCGTGAGAGAGACGATGGAACGACACAAGGCAGCTCTGGCGCCGGCGCTCCTGGCTTTGGCTCCGTCGCTCATACTCGTCGCCGCCACCGGTTGTACGGGTCAGGCGCCGGCGGCGGGCCTGACAGATGCCGAGAAGCTCGCGCGCGTGGAAGAGATGGTGGAGGAAGTCGAACGGCGCTTTCCGGAGGTGGAGGCCGTCACCGTGGAAGAGGTGGGGCGATTGCTCGAGACCGGAAGCGTCGTGCTCGTCGACGCCCGGGCGCCCCGCGAGCGCGAGGTCTCCTGGATCCCCGGTTCCATCACCTCCGAGGAGTTCGAACGGAATTCCGACCGCTACGCCGACATGACCGTCGTGGCCTACTGCACGATCGGCCACCGAAGTTCCGAGTATGCGAAGCGGCAGAACGAGCAAGGCCGGCGCGTACTCAACCTGCGCGGGAGCCTCCTCTCATGGACCCACGCCGGCGCCCCGCTCGTCGGCCCCGACGGACCGACCAACCGCCTGCACGTCTACGGCGAAACCTGGAACCTCGCCCCCGCGCGCTACGAAACCATCTGGTGACGGCTCATCGCGACCCGGCTAAGCGGCGGCAACCCCGTCGGTGGAAGGGGTAGCTAAGGCCCCAGCGTTCCGATGGGGATGACGCCGACATCGCCACGCGGCACGTGGCCGTAACCGTTCGGTATGATCACCGCCAGCGCGGAGGGTGCGCCGCGCCCGCCCTCGATCATGCGTCTTGCCAGCTTGCGCAGGCTGGTCTTCCCCTTGTCCACCCAGCGGTCTCCCAGCTTGATTTCGAAGGCTGCCCAGCGCCCATCGTCGCACTCGACGACCGCGTCCACTTCCAGGCCCGCCTTTTCCCGGTAGTGATACACCTCCGCTTCGGCCTCCTGTGCGTAGACACGCAGGTCTCGGACGACCATGGCCTCGAACAGGAAACCCAGGTACTCGAGGTCGTCAATGAGACGCTGCGGGGTGGCGCTAAGCGCGGCCGCCGCGAGGGACGGGTCGACGAAGTGCCTCACCGGCGTGCTTCTCAATCGTGTCCGCGATCGCAGGTGCGGCGCCCAGGCGGGCAGATCCTCGACGACCATAAGGCGCTCGAGCGCTTCAAGATACTCGGCTGCCGTCTCCGGCTTCATGGTCGGGGCGCCTCCGCGCACATCCTTGACCAGAGTCGTGAGGGTGGCTGGGGTTGTCACGTTCCTTGCCAGCGACCGCAGCAGGCGTCCGACCTTGACGGGGTCTCTCCGTCTTCCGCTCACGGCTGAGACATCGACACGGCGGATTTCGTCCAGATAGCCCCGGTTGTTGCGCAGCGCGCGATCCAATGGGTAGCGGAGGTGCCCCGGCCAGCCCCCTCGGCAGATCAGCTCCGCCAGTTCGGGAACCGTGAGAGTGGATGGCTCCGAACTCTGGACTTCTCCGTTCAACAGTGCGGCGAGGGATACTCGGCCGGACGAATGACCGGCTTCCAGGAGCGAGAATGTGCGCATTCTGAGCCGTGTCATCCGGCCGGCACCGGTGTGCCGCGTCACATCGTCCGCGGGAACCGCCGAGCCGGTCAGGATGAACTGCCCGGGAGCGCCCCGGTCGTCCACGGCTCTCCGCACATGGTTCCAGATGTCCGGCTCGACCTGCCACTCGTCAATGAGGCGGGGCGTGTCGCCGCTCAGAACCGTGCCGGGAGAGGCGCCGACCATGCGCCGAGCGTTACGGTCGACGTCGAGCCGTACCTCGCTTGCCGCCAGATTCCTGGCAGTGGCGGTCTTTCCGCAGGCCTTCGGGCCCTCGATCACCACGGCACCCGTGGCCTCGAGCCGTTCCTTGAGTTCCTGGTCGACGATTCGGGTGATGTAGTCCATGAGAATCCTGAAATAGAATCTCCAACGGGTGATTCGGAAAAAACCTAACGGGTGATTTGGACAGAATCCAGCGGGTGATTCGGACAGAATCCAGCGGGTGATTCGGACAGAACTCAGCGGGTGATTCGGCAAAACGCCGAAAAGTGCCTTCGTGGGAGACGTTGTGTCCGGCCTGCGGGGGTCCGTCAGCGGGGGGTGTCGACGAATCCGGGGGCGAAGATGGCGGAGAGGTCGATCGCGCCGACCTGCGTGTCACCGAGGCGGACGGGGAGCAGGCGGTGGAAGCGCTCGGGCCTGAGGGTCACTTCCGTTCCCGTCGTCCCGGCTCCCGAGCCGAAGCGGTACACGTCGACCCGGTTCTCTACGAGGTCCACGATCCAGTACTCGCGCACGCCCTGGCGCTCGTAGAGCCGCCGCTTCACGCCGCGGTCGCGCTCGGCGGTAGAGGGGGAGAGCACCTCCACGACCAGGTCGGGTGCCCCCACGAGTCCCGCCTCCTCGACGAGGTGGCGCCGCTCGTTGGAGACGAAGAGGATGTCCGGCTGCACGCCTTCGCCGGTGGCGGGGAACTCGACGCCGGGCGTGGGCACGACCTCGCCGTGTCCGGGATCCTCCAACAACTCGCACAGCTTCCTCAGGAGCCGCGCGCCGACCACCTGGTGGCGCCACCTGGGGGCGGCGGTCACGTGCAGGACCCCGCCGATCGCCTCATAGCGGTTGCCGTCGTCGGGCATCCGCTGCGCGTCTCGCCAGGTGACTTCGGTAAGTTGCATGGTATCCACATCATAGCTCCGCGCTCGCATCCGATCCAATCCTGAACCGATGATGCGCGGTGCCGTCATCACGCCCTCAACCGTGTGTGGAAGTGAGGCGAGCTAAGGGACGAGGTTTGCGCCGGCCGTGCGGGTGATGAACGTCGTCAGCGTCTCGCGCCACTGCGGGAGCAGGCTCTCTTCCACGTACATCATGTGGCCGGCGGCGAAGTCGTCGCGCGTGATGTTGTCGCGCAGATCCGGCGGCAGGCCGAGTTGCTCCAGCGACCACACGATGGGGAAGTACGGCGTCGCGAAGTCGTAGATCCCGTTGATGAGCAGGACCTCGAGGCGCGGGTTGCGTTCGATCGCGTGTGCGAGGTCGGGCCCCACGTTGAGTGCCGAGCCGCCGAAGGGTCCGCGACGCCCGCCCTCTCGCTCCCAGTTCCACGGGCGCGCCATCCCGCTGGGCCAGTACTCGCGGTCGCCGTCGTAGCCGAGTTCGTCCCGCACGTACGTATTGAAGAGGGAGGTGTAGGCCGAGCTGATGGCCGAAGACTGCGCGTCGTGGTCGGGGGTCAGGTCGAGCAGGTCTCCCGTCGGTCCCGTGAACCGGGTGTCGAGCCGCGCCAGCGTGAGCCGCCGGTCGCGCAGCAGTTCCTTCTCGAACTCGGGCGCCGAAACGCGCAGATCGGCCTTGTCCAGGTACTCCATGCTCAGCCCCGTGTACTCGTGCATCTGCCGCAGCACCCGCGCGCGCAGTTCGGGATCCACGGCGGTGCCGGCGAGCAGCGCCTGCGCGTAGTCGGTCAGCGCCCACGCCTCGACCTCCTTCATGAACGCCTCGAGATCGTCGGGGCGCCCACCCGGCAGCATGTCGTGGTACTCGGCGGCGACCGCGAAGGACGGGACGTTCGTGATGAAGCCGATGTGGGACCCATCCGGGAACTGGAGCGTGTTGAAGTCGATGACGGCGGAGACGAGCACGATCCCGTTCAAGTCAATGTTCGCGCTCTGGAGGTGGCGCGCGAGCAGCACGGATCGCGTCGTGCCGTAGCTCTCGCCGAGGATGTAGCGGGGCGAATTCCAGCGCCGGTTCTCGCTCAGGAACCGGCGGATGAACTGGGTGAGGGAGGAAGCGTCCTCATCCATCCCCCAGAAATCGGTCCCGTCCGCGTCCCCCGCGGGACGGCTGAACCCGGTGCCGATCGGGTCCACCATCACGACGTCTGCGATGTCGAGCACGGTGTAGCCGTTGTCGACGAGCGGGTACGGCGGCGGCGCCTGCTGGCCCACGTTGGGCGTGACGACGCGGCGCGGCCCCATGATCCCCATGTGGAGCCAGAAGGAGGCCGACCCGGGCCCCCCGTTGTAGGCGAAGATGATGGGTCGCGTGGAGGGGTCGCCGCCGTTCGTCCGGAAGTATCCCGTGTAGAAGAGTTCCCCGGTCGCGTTCTCCTCGTTGTCGCGGAGGATGACGCTGCCCACGACCGCCTGGTATTCGACGGTCTCCCCGTCCACGACGATGGAATGGTTCGTCTCCCAGCGCGAAGGCTCGGGCTCGTTGCCGTTCCCGCCTCCGGAGCCTTCCTGGGCGAGCGCGCCCGCGGGCACAAGGCCGAGCGCGACGACGGATGTGATCAGGCTGAGCGATTTCATCTTCCCTCCTGCGCGAAAAACCCGGCTAACGGCCGGCGGCGGCCATCCCGAGGGCGACGGCGTCCGGCTGGGTGACGATGAACACGCGGAACCCCTGCTCGATCCGCGTGGCGATGTCGTCCACGCCCGCCGTGACCCCGCACGGCACGTCGAACTCGAGACAGGCGGCGAGCACGATCTGGATCGCCTCCTCCACCTTCTCCATGTCTCCGTCGTAGACGCGCCGCAGATCGCCCGGCCCCGGCGAGACGGCGCTGACGCCGGGGGTGGAGACGATCTCCCGCACGTTGTCGATCCCGACCTGGTCCTCGATGAGGAGGAAGCTGATCAGGTGGCCGTCCGGATTGCCCGGCCAGGCGGCGTTGCCGAGCGCGTCCACCGCGAGGGCGGCCTCCTCCGCGGTCTCGACGTGCGGGTAGACGATGCCGGAGACGCCGGCCGCCAACCCCTGCGCGGCGCGGTCCCGCGCCTCGTCGTGCCCGTCCCGGATCGGGGGGATGCGCAGCAGCATCGGGTGGGGCATTTCGTGTCCGAAGGCTTCCGACATCCCGGCGGCGTAACCCTCGAGCGCGGGGATGTCGAAGGGGCCGGACTCCAGCGAGTAGAACACGAAATCGAGCGGGCGGTTCGCGGCCATGGCGGCGCCGGCCTCGGGCGTGTGATCGCCGGAGAAGAGCCCGAACACCGCGTCCCCGGCGGCGAGCCGGTCCACGATCCGCGTGTCCGCGGCCTCCTCGGGCTCTGCCATCGCGTCGGTCTCCTCCTCCTCCGGCGTCCCGCCGCAGCCGTGCAAAACGATCAGTCCTCCCGCCACGCCAGCCAGCAGGCGGAGGGCTCGGAGAGGAGGGTTCCTGCGCGTGTTTCCGGCGGCCATGGGATACCTCGAGGTCAGGGGGGCCGGTCGCACACCCGCGACCGGTTCTCGCGACGGCTCTCGCGACCCACGTCAAGCCTCGATTAGTCTAGTTTCAGGAAAGGGGGTCCCGCCATGCGCACACCGAGAGATCTCGCCCGCACCCGAAGGAAGTTCGTCGAAGAGGCCGCGCTGGGTGTCGCGGGCCTCGGCCTGCTTCCGGCCGCCGCCTGGTCCTGCCGTCCGGCCCCCGACGCCGGGGAGTCCGAGGGCGCCGCGAGCGGCCCGGCTTCCGTCCCCGCCACGGGGACCGGACTCGTTTGGGACGACCGCTACCTGGACCACGTCCTCATCCGGCCGGACGGCGCGCGCCCCCCGGAGGTTCCCGACCGCCTCGTGCGCATCAGGGAGGAACTCGTCGCGCGGGGGCTGGACGAGGCCACGGTGCCGCTCGCGCCGGCCGCCGAAGCGAGGCCGCACATCGAGGCGCACCACACCCCGGAGCACGTGGCGTCGATCCGCGAACTCGACGTCTCCGGCCCGGTTGCGGAACTCGCCGTGTCCGGCGCGCTGACCGCCATCGATGCGGTCGTCGCGGGGCAGGTGCGGAACGCGTTTTGCGCCATCCGCCCTCCCGGCCACCATGCCAACAACACCGGCGCCGAGGAAGGGTTCTGCTACTACAGCAACGCCGCCGTGGCCGCGAGATACGCCCAGCGGGTGCACGGGTTCGAGCGGGTCCTCGTCATCGACTGGGACTACCACCACGGGAACGCGACGCAGAACGCCTTCTACGATGATCCGTCCGTGCTCTTCTTCTCCGCCCACGACTGGGCCGCCTATCCACGCACGGGCGACCCCGCCCTCACGGGCGAGGGCGAGGGAAGCGGACTCAACATCAACGTGCACCTCGACTGCGGCGCCACCGACGCCGACATGCTGGCCCGCTGGGACGACACGCTCTCGCCCGCCGTCGCCACCTTCGACCCGGACTTCGTCATCCTCTCCGCGGGCTTCGACAGCCGCGTCGACGACCTCCTGGGCTGCTTCGCGCTCACGGACGATGCCTTCCGGCGCATGACGCGCACCGCGATGGACTACGCGGACACCTGCTGCGACGGCCGCGTCGTCTCGCTGCTGGAGGGCGGCTACAACCTCGACGGCACCGCGCTCGCCACCGCCGCCCACATCGAAACCCTGCTCGAGGGGTAGGAGGCACCCGGAACGTTCCTGTTGCTTGATCTCGCTCGCGATGAGTCCTAGCTTGCCTCCAACACCCCCTGTGGTTTCGATCGCAGGGCGCGGGGCCTCCTCTCGGGGGCCCCTGCTTCTTTTAAGGGCAGCAAGCGATGCGGAGGCTTGGGGGGGCGGGTTAGACGTTGAAGCGGATGTGGAGGATGTCGCCGTCCTCGACGACGTAGTCCCTGCCCTCGACCTGCAGCAGGCCCGCCTCCTTCACGGCCTGCTCGGAGCCGTGCTCCGCGAACACCTGGTAGGGGATGACCTCCGCGCGGATGAAGCCGCGCTCCATGTCGGAGTGGACCCGGCCCGCCGCCCGCCTGGCGCGAGTGCCCCGCCGGATCGTCCATGCGCGGACTTCGACGGGGGCGACGGTGAAGAAGGAGATGAGGTCGAGGAGCCCGTAGGCGGAGCGGATGAAGCGGGCGAGGGCCGGTTCTCGCAGGCCGAGCGCCTCCACGAAGGCGGCCCGGTCGTCCGGGTCGAGGTCGGCGATCTCCGCCTCGACGGGGGCGGACAACGCCAGGCCGCCGGCCCCCATCGCGGCGAGTCGCGCGGCGAGCGCCGGCCGTAGCGGCTCCCCGGCGCGATCCTCGCTGCGGTTCAGCACGGCGAGCAGGGGACGATCCGTCAGGAGGCCGTAGCCGCGGAACGGCGCGCGGTCCAGTTCCGCCCGCGGGACGGTCCGCAGCGGCTGCTCGCGTTCGAGCGCCTCAAGCGCCCGTTCGAAGGCGGCGATCTCGACCGCGTCCGCTCCCTCGCGCCGCGCCCGGTCCAGCCGGCGCTCGACGATGTCGAGATCCGAGAGCAGACATTCCGTGGCGAAGGCCTCGAGTTCGCCCTCCGCGTCCGGCGGGTCCGCGAGCGCGGGGTTGTCGAAGTCCCTCAGGACGAGGCAGAGCGCCTCCTGGTCGCGAATCTGCTGGAGCCCGCGCGGCGACAGGCCCTTGCTCGCCGCGCCGTGCTCCCCTGGGATGTCACAGAACCGCATCTCCGCGTACGTCGTTCTGCGGGGGGAAAAGTGGGCGCTGAGCGCATCGATGCGCTCGTCCGGAACCCGCACCGTCCCCAGCCGCACCTCGCCGCCGAACCCGACCGGGACGCCGAGTCCCGTCATCGCGTTGAACACCGTCGTCTTGCCGGCGCCCGCGAACCCCACGAGCCCTATCCTCACCGCGTCCTCTCTCCCCTTATCTTCGGTGCGTGAATATCGAAATCCCGGTTTCCGCCGGCGAACTCATCGACCGCATCACGATCCTCCGATTGAAACGGGCCCGCATCCGCGACCGCCGGAAGCTCGCGAACGTGAACGCCGAACTCGAACGCCTCCGGAAGGTCTGCGAGCGGACGATCGGGCCGCTCGAGGAAGCCCCGCTCCGCGTCACCGAGCGTCTCGGGGAACTGGAAGCCGTGAACCGGGGCATATGGGATGTCGAGGACAAGTTGCGCGCTCTCGAACGTGCCCGCGACTTCGGCTCCGACTTCATCGATGCGGCGCGGCAGGTCTACCGTCTGAACGACGAACGCCACCGCCTCAAGCGCGTCCTCAGCGAGGACTACGGCTCCGCCATCCTCGAAGAGAAGTCACATGCCTCCGCCGAGTCGGAGGCGGACCCGGCGTAGTCGCGGACCCGGCGTAGTCGCGGCCCCCGGCGTAGTCGCGGGCCCGGGCCGGTCAGGGGCAGAACGGGTCGAGGCGGTCGGCCACGGCGGCCAGGCCTTCCACCGGCGAAGCTTCATTCCCCGTCACCTTCGAGATCCGGATCGCGACGACGCCGTTGGGGAAGAGGACGACCCGGTGCCCGCCCCAGCCGGACATGCGGGCGAGATCGACGACGCAGCCCCCTTCGCCGACGTAGTTCTGGTGCCAGACCGCCAGGTAGTAGCTGGGCTGCCCGATGTCGACGGGCGGACCGAAGGCGATCCCGCGCACATCCGTCCGGTACATCACTTCGGCCGTCAACTCGGCGTGCAGGAGCTGTTCGCCCTCGTGGCGGCCCCCGTTCTGCAGCAGCCGCGCGATCTTCGCGAGGTCGTCCACCATCGGGTAGTAGCCCTGCGACATCTGCGGCAGCGTGAGCGATCCGTCCGACTCGACGAGCCGGTTGGTCGGCGCGTGCGGCACGCCGATGGGCCGGTAGACCTCCTCCTCCAGCATCTCCCACAGGTCCGCCTCCGGCCCCGCCCGCCGCTTGAGATAGGCGTCCATCGCCGCGCCGATGAGGAACGCGTCCTGGTCGCGGTAGCGGACGACCTCCCCCGGTCCCCACGGGTGGTTCGAGGCGCGGAACACCTGCCGGATCCGCTCGTCCTTCGAAATCGCCGTATACCAGTCGTCGTAGCCGATCAGGTAGCCGTCGCCCGTGTTGTTGGGCTCGGTCCGCGTCGATCCTTCGCCTACTCCCGTGGCCATGTTGAGGACGTCCCGGAAGCGGACGTCGTCCCAGCCGTCGTGCTCCGCCGTCACTTCCAGGTGGTCGGCCACGCGCTCGTCGAGGACTGCGCGCCCGTAGCGCTGCGCGAGCCGCAGCGCGGCCACCGTGTTGCCGGTGGACTTGGTCACGGACCAGATCCCGAAGCGCTGTTCCCGGCAGAAGGCAAGCTCCCCGAACGGCGTGGGGCAGTCGGCGACGTAGAGCGTGTCGCGCACGAGGAAGGCTGCCGTAACCATGTTCCCGGTACTCGTGTCCCCGGCGTTCATGTCCCCGTGCATGGCGTCGAAGGCGGCGTTTCCCACCCGCGGGCGCAGGTCGGAGATCGGGCGCAGGGGCAGACGCCCCGCCTGCTCGGCCGCGAAGGCCTCGGCGACCCCCGCCGGCGCCGCGCCCGGCGTGAACTCCGCCGCGAGCTGGCCCCACATCAGCCGCCGCTGCACGAGGAAATAGGGCCGTCCCTGGGTCACGGTCTGGAAGCGGACGCCCGACACCTCATCGTCGTTGAAGGCGAAGGTGGCGACCCCGTTGTACGTCTCGTTCTCCACGGAACTCGCGAGTTGCAGCGGGAACGCCGCCCGCGACCACGTGTCGCCCGGCTCGGACCAGACGGTGCCGGGTCCGACGAGCACATCCCAGTAACTCCCGGCTTCGGTGCGCGTGCCGGACACGATGAGGTTGCGATTCCAGGGGATCAGGTCGCGTCCCACCGCCACGAATCCCAACGACACGTCCGGGAAGCGCTTCGTGTCCCGGCCCATGAACCGGCGCGGAGCGAGTTCCGCGGGGTCCGTCCGCATCTCGGCGCCCACCAGCGTGACGGCGCCGGAGAACGCGTGCCCGGCGGCCTGCGCGCGGGGAGACGGGAGGAACCGGACGTTCGGGAGTATGGCCGGCGGGGACCACGCCCCGAGGGCCAGTTCGTCGAGCGGAATCGGACCCGGCGGCGCGGGTACGCCCGGCTCGGCGCATCCGGCCGCGAGAAGACCGGTGCAGACCGGCAAGACCCGAGTGAGTCCGCTACGCTCCATTACGGTCCATCGCGCGTCTCCGGGGAACCGGGCACGGGGTACTTGGCACGTCTTGGAGGCATCGTCGCCCCCCGGCTAGATTGGGGCGGCGGGTTTCTTCTGTCACGAGGAGAGAGTTCAGATGCGTTTTCGGATGGGTTCCGGAGTATGGATCGCGCGGCGGAGGCGGACGGTGGCGCCGGGGGCGACGATCCCGGCAGCAACCATCGCGGCGGGGCTGGCCCTTGCGTGCGGTGACGGCCCCGGGGTCGGCCCCCCCACGCCCCCCGAGCCTCCGGGTTTCGAGCCGGGGCCGCTGGGGGCCGTCACGCTAAACGCGGGCGAGGCGGTGTCGATTCGGTCGATGCAGTCCATGACCGTGTGGCCGTCGGGGGGAGTCCCGTCGCGGCACGGCGTCGAACTCGCCGTCCGGGACGTGGGCACGGTGAGCGGCCGCATGATCGACCTGGGGGATGCGCTGGACTCGGCGTGCGGACCCGAGGGAGGACGCGCCGTTGCCCAACAAGTCGTCGCCGACCCGAAGGTGGCGGGCGTCGTCGGCACCACCTGTTCCGCCGCGGCGGTGGCGGCGTCGCCGGTGATCAGCCAGGCGGGCTACGTGATGATCGCGCCGAGTACGACCTCGCCGCTGCTGACGTCGGATCTCGCCGGCAACCCGAATCCGGACTATCACCCCGGTTACTTCCGGGTCTCGAACAACGACCTGTACCAGGCCCGCGCCCTGTCCGACTTCGCGTTCAACGAGCTGGGACTTCGGCGCGTCGCGACCGTTCACGACGGAGACCCGTACACGTCGGCGCTCGTGGCCGCCTTCGAGGCGGCCTTCGAGGCGCTGGGCGGGGAAGTCCCCGCCGCGACGTCGATCGCGAAGGGCGACACGGACATGACGCCGGCCCTGACCGAGATGGCAGCGGCGGCGCCCGACGGAATCTTCTTCCCACTCTTCGAGGCGGAGGGGACGCCCTTCGCCGCGCAGGCCCAAGGCTTCGAGGGGCTTGGGGATGCGACCCTCATCTCGGGGTCGGCGCTCCTCGTCTCCACGTTCCTCGCCACGCCGCAGTCGGAGGGGATGTACTTCGCGGGACCGGAGTCGGACTTCGGCTCGAACGTGAACGGCGTGACTGGAATGAGCGGGGCCGCCGTGCTGGCGGCGTACGAGGCCGCGTACGGCGGACCTCCGCCAACCCCCTACTGGGCGCACGCGTACGACGCGACGACGCTCCTTCTCCACGCCATCGAGACCGTCGCGGTGGAGGAGGGCGGACAGCTGCACATCGATCGCGCCGGGCTGCGCGCCGAGATCGGCCGGACCAGCCTGACGGGCCTCATCGGCGGGATCTCCTGCGACGACTTCGGGGATTGCGGCACGGGACGGATCAACATCGTGCACCACCCGGATTCCCGAGTCACGGACGTCGCGCAACTGCCGGTCGTGTATCGGTTCGCGCCCTGATCCCGGGCACGGGTCCCGGGCGCGCTGCCGCGGCGGAGCTCGACGACCTCTTCGCGGAGGAGGCGATCGCCCGCCCATACGCCTGTTTCGCGCGGCTGCGGGAGCGGGACCCCGTACACTGGAACGAGAAGTTCGGGCTGTGGGTCGTGACGGGATACGACCCCGTCGTCTGGATCCTCCGGCACCACGAACTCTTCTCCTCGGCGGTGATCCGGGGCGTGGAGGGGGCGCCCTACCCGCCGGTGCTGCCCGAGGACGCGCCCCTGTTCGACGAGGTCAGGACGTTCCGCGCGGATCAACTCGTGGAGCAGGACCGTCCCGAACACCTCGAGCAGCGCAAGACGGTTCATTCCTTCTTCACCCCGACGGCGATGGAAGGCTGGCGACCCTTCGTACGCCGGGCGGTCGACGAACTCCTGGACGAGTTGTGGCCCAGGGGAAGGATGAACGTCGTCACCGACCTCGCCGCGCCGCTTCCCGTGCGGATCATCGCGCGGATGATGGGCGTTCCCCGCGAGGACATGGACACGCTCCGGGGGCTCGCCGACAGCATCCTCCACCTGAATCGCGGAGAGCCCGACCGGCTGCGGCCTCTGACGGAGGGGATCCGCGGGATCGTGGCGTACGCCCGCCCGTTCGTCGAGGAGCGGATCGGGAATCCCGGCGACGACCTGATCTCGGCGCTCGCGCGCGGGGAGACCGATGGCGTCTTCACGCGGCACCAGGTGCTCGTGAATACGGGACTGATGCTGTTCGCGGGACACGAGACGACGATGAACCTGATCTGCAACGGACTGCGCGCCTTCATCGAGCATCCGGCGCAGTGGGACCGGCTGAGGTCGGACCCCGACCGCTTCGCGCGGACGGCGACCGAAGAGTGCCTCCGCTTCGATCCGCCGGTGAAGTCGACCCAGCGCATCGTCGCGCGGGAGGCGGAACTGTGCGGGAAGACGCTGTCGCCGGGCGAGCGGATCCGCTGGATCATCGCCGCGGCGAACCGGGACCCCTCCGTGTTCGAGGATCCCGACCGGTTCGATATCGGGCGCCAGCCGAACCCGCATCTCTCCTTCGGGTCCGGGATCCACTACTGCCTCGGAGTCGCGCTCGCGCGTATCGAGGGACAGGAGGTCTTTCGCGGGCTGGCGCGCCGCTTCGAGCGCTTCGCCCTCGACACGGACGAACTGCGCTACCAGCCGAGCATCCAGTTCCGCTCCATCGAATCCATGCCCGTGACATGGTGAGCCCCACATGGTGAAGATCGAGGTCGACCGCGGGCTCTGCGTCGGCAACGCGATGTGCGTGGCCACCGCGCCGGGCGTGTTCGCGCATGACGAGCACCGCCAGTCGACGGTCGTCGATGCGACGGGCGACCCGGCGGCACTCGTGCTCGAGGCGGCGGCGAACTGTCCCGTGAGCGCGATCCGCGTGCTGGATGCCGAAACGGGCCGGACGCTGTTCCCGCCGGAGTCGGCCGCGGGAGGCGTGTGATCGAGGGATGATCGAGTGACGCGAACCATGAGCGTGCCGGGCGACGGCTCCGGAGAACGAAAACGGACGACGGTCGACCTCGTGGCGATGAAGGCGCGCGGCGAGAAGATCGTCGCCATCACCGCCTACGACGCACTCTTCGCATCGCTCGTGGACGCGGCGGGCGTGGACCTGGTTCTCGTCGGCGACTCCGTGGCGAGCGTCCTGTGCGGAGAAGAGACGACGCTCTCCGCCACGGTGGAGCAGATGACGTACCACGGCCGGATCGTGGCGCGAGGGGCGTCGCGCGCCTTCGTCGTCGTCGACATGCCCTTCCTCAGCTACCAGGTCTCGCCCGCGGAGGCCGTGCGAAACGCGGGGAACATCCTGAAGCGCACCGGCGCCGGCGCCGTGAAGCTCGAGGGCGGGTTCGAGGTCGTCGACGCGGTAAGGGCGATCGTCCGGGCGGGAATTCCCGCGATGGGGCATCTGGGGTTCACGCCGCAGTCCGTCCACGCGCTCGGGGGACACCGGATTCAGGGGAAGGACGAAGAGGCGGCGGCCCGGCTGGCGGAGGAAGCCGTTGCCCTGGAGGAGGCGGGGGTCTTCTCCATCGTCCTCGAGTTGATGCCGACGTCCGCGGCGCGGCGAGTGACGGAGGCCGTCTCCGTGCCGACGATCGGGATCGGAGCCGGACCGGACTGCGATGGACAGGTGCTCGTGCTACACGACATGCTCGGCCTGAACGAAGGGTTCAACGCCCGTTTCCTGAAGCGGTACGCCGAACTCGGGGAGGCCACGCGGGAGGCCGTCGCGCGCTACGCCGAGGAAGTGCGGTCGGGGAGCTACCCGGCGGAGGAACACGGCTACGAATCGGCGGGGGACGGGGGTTGAGCGACGTGTCCGCGCTCGTGCCCTTCCTCCTCGTGCTCTTCCTCACGTCCGGCGCGGGTGCGAAGATATCCCCGGACACGGGCAGCGACCCCAGCGGCAAATAGCGGGAGAAGGACGACATGCGCGCAGCGTGGTACACGAAGCTGGGATCGGCAGACGACGTGCTGGAGGTGGGCGAACAGGAAACGCCGGTGCCCGGCCCCGGCGAGGTTCGGGTCCGCGTGCGCATTTCCGGCATCAACCCCGTCGACGTGAAGCGGCGTGCGGGCGGCCGCGGCGCGCTCGCCTCCACGCTCGTGGTGCCGCACTTCGACGGCGCCGGCGTCATCGACCAGGTCGGGGAGGACGTCGATCCCGGCCGTCTCGGCAACCGCGTGTGGGTCTACGAGGCGCAGTGGGGGAGCGACCTCGGTACCGCGGCGGAGTTCGCCACGGTCCCCGAGTCCCGGGCCGTCCCCCTCCCCCCGAACGCGTCGTTCATGGATGGGGCGTGTCTCGGCATCCCCGCCCTGACCGCGCACCGCTGCGTGTACGGCGACGGCCCCGTCGAGGGGCAGACGGTGCTCGTGACCGGCGGCGCGGGCGCGGTCGGCGCCTATGCGATCCAGTGCGCCCGGCTGGGGGGCGCGCGGGTCCTCTCCACCGTGAGCGCGGACGAGAAGGCGAGGGTCGCGCGGGCGGCGGGCGCGGACGTCGTCATCAACTATCGCGAGGAGGATGTCGCGGCCCGCGTAGCCGATCTGACCGACGAAGAGGGCCTCGACCGCATCGTCGAGGTCGAAATGGGCGGCAACCTCGACGCCTCGATCGCGATGCTGAAGGCGAACGGCGTGATCTCCGCCTACGCCTCGGAGGGCCAGCCCGAGCCGGCCGTCCCCTTCTACACCCTCCTCTACAAGAACCTCACCGTGCGCTTCGAACTCGTCTTCCTCATGCCCGAAGAGGCGAAGCAGAAAGCGGTGGAAGACCTCACGAAGTGGCTCACCGAGGGAGAACTGCGCCACACCGTCGCGGACCGCTTCGCGCTCGAGAACATCGTCGCCGCCCACGAAGCCGTGGAATCCGGCCCCCTCGGCAAGGTCCTGATCGACCTCGGCCTCTGAACAACGGCGTCAGTTCGGAGGCTCTTGACCGGTAGGACGCTCTTGCCGGATTCTCCAATACTCATACCTTGTATCTCAAGGTACATTGTACTTCGTGGTATGCGTCACCCAAGTCGGGGGTCGAGTGGAGAAATCAGCTGTGCTGGAGCTGGAGACCGGGATCAGGAATTGGCGCAAGCGTCTCGAACGCAGGTTGTCCCTTTCGCCCCGGGAACTGGATGAACTCGAAGACCACTTGCGTGCGCGCGTCGATCGGGAGCTGGAACTGAACCCGGATCTTTCGCCGTACCGTGCGCTGGTGATCGCGCGGGAAGGCCTGGGCGCGTCGGCGGCGCTTGCAAAGGAGTTCGCCAGGGCCGGACGGTCCTGGTGGCGATATCTCCTGCTGGCGGGTTGGGCGATGTACGGGCTGTCGTTTCTTCTGCCGATTGCCGGGCCCGCGGCGCTTCAAACCGTGTACACTCAAGTGCCGTGGTCGGCTCCCGCGCACGAATGGTTGCACCAAGCCTTTGTGGACGGCTGGATTCTCCCTCTGATCCCAAATCTGGCCATGGCCATGACCTTGCCGGCCCTCCTGTATTCGTGGCGATCGAGACTGCGATGGCTCACCTGGACCATCGGCGCGTTTGGCGTCTCGGCCCTCGGATTCGGCGTGGTCAGCCTCCTCGACCGAGCAACCGTCACCATCGCCGGGGAGATCACGGCTTTTCCGTATCTCGGCCCAGGGTACTGGGCATGGTCCGGAGCGCATGTCCTGGTGGCAGCAGCCCTCCTGCTTCGCAGCCGCGAGTGGGCCTCCGCGTGCCACGGCAGCTACGGATTGTTCGAGCCGGCCCGACTGAGGCGGATCGCTCGGGCGTGTCGGGGCTCCGCGGCCGTGCTGGTGGGCGTGGCGTTCTTCGCGTGTGACGGCGCTTCCGGCGGCGATGACTCTGCCGGCGACCTCGGTGCGCCGCTCGACCTGTCGGCGGCGGCCATCGAGGTGCTCGGGACCTCCGACTCCCTCGCCGTGGTCCGGGACCTCGAAGTCCTGGACGACGGCTCCGTCTGGGTTCTGAACTCTCAGGAGCCTTACTTCATGGGATTCGGGGCGGATGGCGAGTCGCTCGGCGCTCACGGATCGCCCGGAGGGGGACCTGACGAATTCCCGATGCCCTCGGCCTTCGTCGCGGGAGGATGGGCGGGCGAGGCGTGGGTCCTCGACCTCCTGCACCACGCGCTGATCCGCATCTCGCGGCCCGGCGACGCCGCGGAGCAGTTCTCGCTCGTGTCGACGGCGATCCCCCGGGGCACCGTGCGGAGCGGCATGAGCATGCTGGACCCGTCGGTCCGGACGGCACGGCTGGGCCGCGAGATCGTCGTGCCCCACTCGACCGCGACGATGGACGGGGGCGTGCTGCAGTTCCGATACGGGCTGCTCGGAGCCGACCTGGTGGCCGTGGATCCGGAGACCGGCGGGACGCGCACCCTCGTGGCGCTCGGCGATGTCCTGGACGATCCGTCCGGAGGCTTCATCCAGAGCGACGGCGGTTTTCCCCTGTGGTACCGGTTGTGGGCTCCCTGCGGCGAGAATCTCGTGCGCGTGTACGACCGGGTCCGGAATCAGCTGCGCGGGTTCGACGGATCCGGCGCCGAGGTCGGCCCCATCGACCTTCCGCCCGTACCCTTCACCGAGGCCAGTCCGCGACAGTTCGCCGGCGCGGTGTTCGCCCTCAGGCAGGCGGAGGTGACGGGCGATGTCGCGACCCGGCTGACCCCGGAGGACAGCCTTCGGCTCGTGAATCAGATGGCCGACATGGTGCAGGGAGCGCCGCACGAACTCGCGAGCTACCTCCCCCGCTACGTGGATTTCCGTTGCAGCGAGGACGGGACGATGTGGCTGCGCCCCCTCGATCTCGACGCGGGCGGCTTGAGCGGCGGCCCCATGTGGCTGCGCATCGAGCCCGATGGCGTCGCGCGCGAAGTGCGGCTCCCCGACCGCTTCGACGCGCTTCGCTTCACGCCCTCCCGCATCTGGGGCGTGTCCCGGGATGAGTTCGATCGTCCGTCCGTGGCGTCCATCCCGCTCCCGACGCCCTGACGCCATTCCAGGGCGTTCCCGCGGGAACGTCCGACCCCGCCAGTTGCGCGACTGGCCGAACCGGTTGGGCGACCGATCGCCCCAGACGTTCCCGCGGGAACGTCCGATCAAGGCTCCCGCGCGAAATGCCCTTGCGTGAAACATGCCCTTGCGTGGAACCATCCTTCCGTACACCTTGTAGTACAAGGTACATAATATCTCATGGTATCTCGTGTCCGGTTTCAGGTGCGAGGGGGGTCTCCGGATGAAGAAGCCGGTGTACAAGGAACTCGTGGCGGCGTCATCGCGCCCGATGGTGCTCTCCATCCTGGCGGGCGGCGAAACGTACGGGTACGAGATTCTCAAGCAGGTCCAGTTGCTCTCCGGCGGCGAACTCGAGTGGTCCGACGGAATGCTCTACCCCGTGCTTCACAGGCTGGAGCGTGACGGACTCATCAAGGGCCGCTGGCAACTCACCGACGCGGGGCGACGTCGCAAGTACTACCGGTTGACAGGCCGCGGGAAGCGACAGCTCTCAACCGATCGGGAGAGTTGGCGGGCCGTATACGGAGCCCTCCAGATGTCCTGGGGAGGCAGCCATGTTTGAGTTCGAAAACGAGGTCCGACGGTGGCGGAGCGCACTGGATCGCAGGTCGTCGCTCTCGCCTCGCGAACTGGATGAACTCGAAGATCACCTGCGCGCCCGCGTCGACCTGGAACTGGAGTTGGACGCCGCCCTGGCCCCGACGGAAGCCTTCGCGATCGCCCGGCGAGACCTCGGCGAACCGAAGGCGCTCGCCAGGGAGTTCGCCCGCGCCGGCCGCCCCCGATGGAAGCTCCTGCTTGCCGGAGCTTTGGCCCTCTACTCGGCTTCGCTACTGCTGCCGGTGCTCCGCCTGGAACTGCTTCCGACGTCGTGGGGCTTCGAAGCCTGGGTACCGCGCGGGTACGAGCTGCTTGCCGACATCGAGCTGCTGCCCCTGAACTTGCCGATGCTCCTGATGCTGCCTCTCATTTGGCGCAAGCCTCGATTAAAGGGCACATGGCTCGCGGGGATCCTCGGAGTCATCGGCGCATCGACCTTCGGATTCGGCGCGGCCGCGTTCATCTCGGACGGTCCCGGTGCGCTGGCCGCCTTGCGTCCCGGCTATTGGGCGTGGGCCGCCTCCTTCGTACTCGCCTCCGCCGCCCTGTGGCTCCGCCGTCGCGGCTGGGCATCCGCCCGCCCGAAGAAAAGCATCGCATAGCCCGGCATCCGTCATGTTTGAACTGGACACGGAAGTCCTGAAGTGGCGGACGGGGGTGGAACGCGGGTCGTCGCTGTCGGTCCGCGAGCTGGATGAACTCGAAGACCACCTCCGCGCCCGAGTCACCCTCGAACTGGACCTGAACCCCGCGCTGACACCCGCGAGGGCGTTCACCACGGCGGTGTCCGCACTCGGCGAGCCCAAGGCCATTTCGAGGGAGTTCGCGAGGGCCGGATGGCCCCGCTGGCGTCGCCTCTTCCTGACGGGCTGGGCTCTCTACGCGGCATCGTTTCTCCTCCCCGCCTGGGGGGTTCCGGGTGGGATCCCGTCCCGACCCGATGCCGATCCGACGATCTACGGGTACGAACTGTTGATGCAGCTTCCCGCGGGTGGGCACGTCATGTTTTGGCTCACGAATCTGATCATGCTCCTGACCCTTCCCGCGCTGTGGCGCCCACGTCCACTGCGAAAGCTGTGGCTGGCGTGGCTGGTGGGGGCGACGGGTGCATGGCCGCTCGGTATCGGCCTTCTCCGGGTCGCTGACGGAGGCATGGGACTCTATCCGGACGTCGGCTTCTGGCTATGGTCGACATCGTTCGTCGTGGTTGCCGCCGCCCTCTGGCGTCGCAAGCGCGACTGGGCACCCGCGCGGCCGAAGCAGGGTATTGCCTGTTGCGATCCCCCCTGACTGCGGGCCACCCCGGGATGGTGGCCGCTCTGCTGCTGGCGGCGGGATCGGGCACGATTCGGGGCGGAGCCAGCGCCCAGGACGCTGTGGGTGTCGCCTCCCGCTGGATCGTGGATTCGCAGCCCGAGCGCGCATACGGATGGCTGGAGGGGGAGCCGGACAGCGAGTTCTCCGCTGTCGTCGGTGTCGTCCGGGGACCGAATGAGAGCATCGCCGTAGCGGATCAAACCTTCGCGACGATCACGATCCTTGCCGTCGATGGAAGCGTCTTGGCCACCATGGGGCGCGCGGGCGATGGTCCCGGCGAATTCCGGACGTTGGCAGGCATTGTGGCGAGTGGGGAGGGTCGGGTTGTCGCTTTCGATCGTCAACACCAGCGGCTGTCGGAGTGGACGTTCGACGGATCGCTGTCGGACGACGCGAGGCTGAGCCGTACGGGCGCGGCCCGGCGGATCGGCGAAGTTGGACGATTCGCGGACGGCAGCTGGTTCGCCCGCGAGGGGGACCGCATCGTCGCCGCGGATCCGGGCGGCGTGGGCCGGGATACGGTCGGCTTCCACCGGCTGGACCAGCACGGCGTGGTCGGCGAGGTGCTGGCTCGCGTCCCGGGGAGCCTCAGTTCACAGTTTGTCGTCGACGGAATGTCCGGGATGCGCGGTGCGCTGTTCTCGCCGCGAGCCCTCAGCGCTGTCCGGGGCAACTGCCTCCTGCTCGCCGCCGGTGACGAACCCGTCGTACAGATCTTTCACCAAACAGGAACCCGGCGGGGTGAATTGCGCCTCGACATCCCGGTCGACCGCGTGACGGAGGAACACCGAGAGCGGTGGGTCGCGGCGTCGGTCGCGGCCGCCGGACGCGCAATGGGCGGCGAGATCGTTCCGGAGGCGGCCCGGATGATCGAGGTGATGGGGGAAGCGGTCGGGATGGCGGAGCGGGTTCCGTTCGCCAACGACCTCATCGTGGACGAACTGGGATACATCTGGGTCCAGTCCTGGCAGCTTCCCGATGGCCCGGGCAGTCCGGAGTGGCGGGTCTTCGCGGAGACCGGCCGGGGGATCGGGACCGTGCGGTTGCCCGAAGGCCTTCGCGTGCTGGACATATCGGCGGAGGCCCTAACCGCCGTCCGGACGGATGAACTCGGCCGACAATTCGTGCAGGTGCACGCGCTCGAGCGACACGAGGCCCTCGAGATCCTCCCTCTTCCGTCCGGTTGCGGCTGATCCCTCTCGCTGTATCCGGCTGGCCGGGCGATCTGCGTCGATGGTACATTTTCAAGTTGGTGTGTCGTTGATGTATCCTTGCGCCCCGTGGGGTGCGACGCGGTTGCCCGGAAGAGGCTTCGGCCATGCGAACATCGCTTGTGTTGCTGGTTGCAGCGGCTGTTCTCCCGAGTGCGGCCGTCGGTCAAGCGGCCGGCGGGGCACGGGGTGCCGAGCATCCTCCAGCCAGTTGGCCGCAGCCGCTCGCAGCGCTGACCGCGCCGACACCGGCTGCCGCCGTCGACACGTTCTCCGTGGAAGTTGCGCAGGGCGTCGTCGCCGAGACCTGTCGGCGCTGCCACAACCCCCGGCGCGTCAGCGGGGGGATGTCGCTCGAGACCTTCGAGGTGACCTCGGCCGCCGACAATGCGGCGATCGCGGAGCGGATGGTGCGGAAGCTGCGGGCCGGGATGATGCCGCCCGTCGGGGTGCGCCGCCCGTCGCCTGACAGTCTCCGGACCCTCGCGGTCGTCCTCGAGTCCCGGCTGGACCAGGCGTGGGAGGCGAATCCGAACCCGGGGCGGCGGACCTTCCAGCGCCTGAACCGTGCCGAGTACTCGCGTTCGATCTACGATCTCCTCGACCTGGACATCGACGCCGGGGACTACCTGCCGCTCGACACGAAGAGCGCGAACTTCGACAACATCGCCGACGTGCAGTTGCTCTCGCCGACGCTGATGGACGGGTATCTGCGCGCGGCGAGCGAGATCAGCCGGCTCGCCATCGGGGACCCGGAGGTCACGCCGAGCGAGGCCACGTTCCGGGTGTCGCGCTGGACCTCGCAGGCGGAGCACGTCGAGGGCACGCCCTACGGCAGCCGGGGCGGCGTCGCGGTGGACCACAACTTCCCGGCCGACGGGGAGTACGTCTTCCGCGTCTCCTTCCATCACGAGACGACCGGCGCCCTGTTCGGGAACGGCAAGGGCGCGCTGCACACGACCGACGAACCCGAGCGGATCGAGGTCTCGATCGACGGCGAGCGCGTCGCGCTGCTCGACATCGATCGCTGGATGCACGTCTCCGACCCCGACGGCGTGAACCTCCGCACGGAGCCCGTCTTCATCGAGGCGGGGCCGCACCGCGTGGCGGCCGCCTTCATCCGCACCTTCGAGGGGCCGTCGCAGGACCTGATGTCGCCGCACGACTGGTCGATCGCGAGCACGAGCATCACCGACGCGTACGGGTTCACGACGCTGCCGCACCTGCGCGACCTCGCGGTCACGGGCCCCTTCGCTCCGGCGGGGATGTCGGCCACGCCGAGCCGCGACCGCGTATTCTCGTGCCGCCCCTCCACGCCGGAGGACGAGGCGACGTGCGCGGAGGCGATCCTCTCGCGCCTGGGGACGAGGGCCTACCGCCGGCCGCTGACGGGCGACAACCTCGCCGCGCTCATGAACCTGTACCGCGCCGGGGCCGAGGCGGGCGGGTTCGAGGAAGGGGTCCGGCTCGCGCTCGAGGGGATTCTCGCCAGCCCGCACTTCGTATTCCGCTTCGAGGAGCGGCCCGCGCGCGAAGCGGACGGGGTGTACGCGCTGGACGACTACGATCTCGCCTCGCGGCTCTCCTTCTTCCTCTGGGCCACGGGCCCGGACGACGAACTGCTGGAGACTGCCGCGGAGGGCCGGCTCTCCGATCCGGAGGTGCTCGACGCGCAGGTACGCCGGATGCTGGGCGATCCGCGCGCCGAAGCCCTGGCCACGCGGTTCGCGGGACAGTGGTTCCGGCTGCAGGACCTCGAGGGCATGAACCCGGACGTCCGCCTCTATCCGGACTTCGACCAGCAGCTCAAGGAGGCGATGCACCGCGAGACGGAACTGCTCTTCCACACGATCGTGCAGGAAGACCGGAGCCTGCTCGAACTGCTGACGGCCGACTACACGTTCGTGAACGAGCGCCTGGCGCGGCACTACGGGATCCCGGGCGTGACCGGGACGGACTTCCGGCGCGTCGAGATCGCCGAACCCGAGCGCCGCGGCGTCCTGGGGCACGGCAGCATCCTCACCCTCACCTCGCACGCGAGCCGGACGTCCCCGGTCCTGCGCGGGAAGTGGGTGATGGAGGTGTTGCTGGGGACGCCTCCGCCTCCGCCCCCGCCGGACGTCTCCGACCTGGAGGCGACGCCGGAGGCCGAGGAGGGGCGCCTGCTCACGGTGCGGGAGCGGCTGGAGATGCACCGGGCGAGCCCGGCCTGCCGTTCGTGCCACCGCGTCATCGACCCGATCGGTCTCGCGCTGGAATACTTCGACGGCACCGGGGCGCGGCGCATCAAGGACAGCGGGATGCCGATCGATGCGCAGGGCGAACTCTACGACGGCACGCCGGTGACGAGCGCGGCCGATCTGCGCACGGCGCTTCTCGCGCGGCCGGTGCCGCTCGTGCGGGCGTTCACGGAGAACCTGCTCGCCTACGCGCTGGGCCGGCGGATCGAGTACTACGACATGCCGACCGTGCGGTCCATCGCGCGGCAGGCCGCCGAACAGGACCACCGCATGTCCGCGTTCATCCTCGGCGTGGTCAACAGCCCGGCGTTCCGGTTGAAGGGGACCGAGGCCGTGGTCGACGACATGCAGGCGGAGAGTCCGGGAGCCGACCGAGGCCAGGGATCGCAGGAGGACTGATGGAGTTCATCACAGGGAAACACCTCTCTCGCCGGACGTTCCTCCGGGGCGCGGGGGCGACCGTCGCCCTGCCGTTCCTCGACGCGATGATGCCGGCGGGCCGGCTGTGGGCGCGGGAAGTGGCGGATCCGACGCGGCTCGTCTGCATCGAGATGGTACACGGCTCGGCGGGGAGCAGCGGGTTCGGGGCGGCGCAGAACTACTGGTCGCCCGCCGCGACCGGCCGCGGCTTCGACCTGTCGCCGACCGCGCTCAGTTCGCTCGAGCCGTACCGGGACTATCTCACGATCATCAGCGACACCGACGTCGAGCCGGCCGAAGCCAGGCAGCCGAAGGAGATCGGCGGGGACCACTTCCGGTCGAGCGCCACCTTCCTCACGCAGGCGCATCCGAAGCAGACCGAGAGTTCGGATGTCTTCGTCGGGCCGTCGGTGGACCAGCTCTACGCGCACCGCTTCGGGCAGGACACGCCGATCCCGTCCATGCAGCTCTGCATCGAGAACGTGGATCAGGCGGGAGGCTGCGCGTACGGGTACGCGTGCGTCTACACGGACACGATCAGCTGGTCCTCGCCGACGCAGCCGCTTCCGATGATCCGGGATCCGCGGGTCGCGTTCGACCAGCTCTTCGGGGCCGGCGGGACGCCCGAGGCGCGGGCGGCGCGGCAGCGTTCGAGCGCGAGCATCCTCGACTTCCTCACGGGTGAAGTCGCGAGCCTCAGGGGTCGGCTCGATCCGTCCGACCGGCAGCGCATGGACCGCTACCTTCAAAACGTGCGGGAGATCGAGCGCCGCATCCAGCGCGTGGTGGCGCGCAACGAATCCGGCGAAGACCGGGATCTGCCGGAGGCGCCGGCGGGCGTGCCCGATTCGTTCGACGAGCACGTGAAGCTGATGTTCGACCTGCAGGCGCTCGCCTTCCAGGCGGACATGACGCGCGTGTTCTCGTTCAAGATGGGACGGGACGCGTCGGGGCGGGTCTATCCCGAGAGCGGGATCGACAGGGGCTTCCACCCGGCGTCGCACCACGGGGACAACGAGAACAACATCACGGACTTCGCGCAGATCAACCGCTACCACGTGGGGCTCGTCCCGTACTTCCTCGACCGGCTGAAGGCGTCGATGGAGGGGGACACGCACCTGCTCGACAAGACGATGATCATCTACGGGTCGCCGATGGGGGATCCGAACGTGCACAACCACAAGCGGTGCCCGCTCTTCGTGGTGGGCGGCGCGCAGGGGAGGATGGAGGGCAACCTGCACCTGCGGGCCGCGCCGGGGACGCCGATGGCGAACGTGATGCTGAGCCTCATGCACCGGCTCGGGATGGATGACGTGACGAGCTTCGGGAACAGCACCGGGACGTTCTCCTTCGCGGAGGCGGCGGACTGATGCGGCGCGCGCGATCGCTCGTCTTCGCGGCCGCGGCGCTGCTCGCGCTCGGGGCGGCGGGCGGGCCGGATGCTCCGGTGGCCGACGCGGCCATGCGCGGCGACTTGGAGGCCGTGCGGTCGCTGCTCGCCGCGGGCGAGGACGTGAACGCCGCGCGGGGCGACGGCATGACGGCACTGCACTGGGCCGCGATGAAGGGGCGGCTCGACGTGGCCGGGGTGTTGATCGAGGCGGGCGCCGCGCTCGAGGCGGGCACGCGGCTGGGCGGACACACGCCGCTCCACGTGGCGAGCCGCGCGGCGCACGCGCCGCTCGTCGAGGCGCTGCTGGCAGCCGGAGCCGACGCGCGCGACGCGACGTCGACCGGCGCGACCGCGCTGCACTTCGCGGCCGCGGCCGGGGCTGCCGGTGCGGTCGAGGCGCTGGTGCGCCACGGGGCCGATCCGGACGCCCGGGAGCCCGAATGGGGCCAGACGCCGCTCATGTTCGCCGCGGCGGCGGGCCGGGCCGGCTCCGTTGACGCCCTCATCGACGCGGGGGCGGACCCCTCGGCCACCGCGTACGTGCTCGACATCGTGGCGCGCGACGCGTGGGACCAGCTCGACCGCCGCGAACGCAATGCCCGCGTGGCCGCGCGCCGGGCGGGCCGAGCGCCGCCGGTCCCGTCACCGCGCGAAGCCGCCCCCAGGCCGACCGCCGGCCCCGGCCCCGGCCTCCAGACCGTGCGGCTCGAGGACCCCGAGGAGCCCACCTGCTCCGGCTGCCTGGGCAACTACGCCGACCTCGTCGGCACGCACGGCGGGCTGACGGCGCTCCTGCTCGCGGCCCGCGAAGGCCACCGCGACGCGGCGCTGGCCCTGCTCGACAGGGGCGCGGACATCGACCAGCGGAGCGCCGCGGACGGCACGACCCCGCTGCTCATCGCGATGATCAACGGGCACTTCGACCTCGCGATGGAACTCTTCGCGCGCGGGGCCGACCCGAACCTCCGGAGCGACGCCGGGGCCACCCCGCTGTACGCGGCGCTCAACATGCACTGGGCGCCGAAGGCCCGGCATCCGCAGCCCACCGACGTGCACCAGCAGGAGTGGGCGTACCTCGACGTCATGCGGACGCTGCTCGAAGCGGGCGTCGACCCGAACCCGCGGCTGGAGAAGTCGCTCTGGTTCACGACGTACAACCGGGACCTCCTGGGCGTCGACCGCACCGGCGCCACGCCCTTCTGGCGCGCCGCGCACGCGCTCGACATCGCCGCCATGAAGCTGCTCCTCGAATACGGGGCCGACCCGGCGACGCCGACCGCGAAGGTTCCCCAGCGGCGTTACGGCCGCGGCGGAGACGACATCGATTATTCCGGCCTCGACCCCATACCCGTGGGCGGTCCGGCGGTCCACCCCATCCACGCGGCGGCCGGCGTCGGCTACGGGCAGGGCTTCGCGGGCAACTCGCACCGCCACGTGCCGGACGGCTGGCTGCCGGCCATGAAGTTCCTCGTCGAGGAACTCGGCGCCGACGTGAACGCGCGCGACCACAACGGCTACACGCCCGCGCACCACGCCGCCTCGCGCGGGGACAACGAGATGATCCTCTATCTCGTCGAGCGCGGTGCCGACGTGACGCTCGTGGCCCGCAACGGCCAGACGACCGTCGACCTGGCCAATGGGCCGGTCCAGCGCGTGCAGCCGTTCCCGGAGACGATCGCCCTGCTCGAGAGCCTCGGGGCGAAGAACAACCACCGCTGCGTCTCCTGCTGACCCGGGCCGGCCTGACCTGACCATGCCACATCCCGTCACCGTCCGGGAACTGCTCGCGGGCAGTTCGGGGGAGAGTCCCGCAATCGCCGCCCCCGGCCGCGAGCCGCTGAACTTCGACGGCCTCCGCCGCCAGGTGGAGCGCACCGTCGCCGCGCTCAACGGCTTCGGCATCGGCCGCAACGACCGCGTGGCGATCGTGCTCCCGAACGGACCCGAGATGGCGTCCGCGTTCGTCTCCGTCGCCTGCGCCGCCACCGCCGCCCCCCTGAACCCGGCGTACCGGCAGCCCGAACACGAGTTCTATCTCTCGGATCTCAGCGCGAAGACCCTCATCGTCGAAGCGGGAAGCGACTCCCCGGCCCGCGCCGCGGCCGCGAGCCACGGGATCCCGGTGCTCGAGCTGCACGTCGACCCCCAGGCGCCGGCCGGACAGTTCGAACTCGTGCCGGAGGAATCCGGGGACACCGCATCCGGGGACACCGCATCCGGCGGCACCGAATCCGGCGGCGCATGGTCCCAGGGCGGCTGGGCGACGGAGGACGACATCGCGCTCATCCTCCACACGTCGGGGACGACGTCCCGACCCAAGATCGTGCCGCTCTCGCACCGGAACGTGTGCGCCTCCGCGGTCAACGTCGCGCACACCCTGCGGCTCACGGCCGACGACCGCTGCCTGAACGTGATGCCGCTGTTCCACATCCACGGGCTGATCGCCGCGGTCCTCGCGCCGCTCGGCGTGGGGGGGTCGATCTTCTCCACTCCCGGCTTCAACGCCCTCCGCTTCTTCGGCTGGCTCGACGAGGCGCGGCCCAGCTTTTATACCGCCGTCCCCACCATGCACCAGGCAATTCTGGTGCGCGCCCCGAGGAACCGCGACGCGATCGATCGGGCCGACCTGCGCTTCATCCGCTCGGCCTCCGCCCCTCTCCTTCCGCAGGTGATGGCCGAACTTGAGGAGACGTTCGGTGTCCCCGTCATCGAGTCGTACGCGATGACCGAAGCGGCGCACCAGATGACGAGCAACCCGCTCCCGCCCGCCGCGCGCAAGCCGGGGACCGTGGGGATCGCCGCCGGCCCCGAGGTCTCGGTCATGGATGAGTCGGGCCCCAGGCTCCTGCCGGTTGGCGACGTGGGCGAGATCGTCATCCGCGGCCCCAACGTCAGCGACGGATACGAGAACAACCCCGCGGCGAACGCCGAGGCCTTCACCAACGGCTGGTTCCGCACGGGGGACCAGGGCGTGATGGACGACGAGGGCTACGTCACGATCACGGGTCGCCTGAAGGAGATCATCAACCGCGGGGGAGAGAAGGTGTCGCCGCGCGAGATCGACGAGGCGATCCTCGACCACCCGGCCGTGCGGCAGGTCGTGGCGTTCGCGATGCCGCATCCGAAGCTGGGCGAGGAAATCGCCGCGGCCGCGGTGCTCCGCAAAGGGATGGAGGCGACGCCGCGGGAACTCCAGGCGTTCGCGGCGGAGCGGCTCGCCGACTTCAAGGTCCCGCGCAGGATCCTTCTCATGGACGACATCCCCAAGGGCCCGACCGGCAAGATTCAGCGCATCGGCATGGCCGAGAAGCTGGGCCTGACGTGAGCCGCCGGGCCCGCGGGAGCCGGCCGGCCCACGGGCGCCGCCCGGCCCACGGGCGCCGCCCGGCCCGCTGATGCGGATCTGCATCTACGGAGCCGGCGCGATCGGGGGCTACCTCGGCGCGCAACTGGCGCTCGCGGGGCGGGACGTCACGCTGATCGCGCGCGGCCCGCACCTGGAGGCGATGCAGCGCCACGGCGTCCGCCTGCTCATCGACGGCGAGGAGCGCGTCGCCCACCCCCGCTGCACGGACGACCCGGCGGAGGTGGAGCCGCAGGATTACGTGATCGTCACGCTCAAGGCGCATTCCGTCCCCTGGATCGTGGACGCGATGCAGCCCCTGCTCGGGCCCGACACGGCGGTCGTCACGGCGACGAACGGTCTCCCGTGGTGGTACTTCTACCAGCTCGACGGACCGTGGCGCGACCGGCGCCTCGAGAGCCTCGACCCCGGCGGCGTGCAGTGGGACGGGATCGGCCCGGAGCGCGTGATCGGCTGCGTCGTGTACGCGGCCACCGAGGTGTCGGAGCCCGGCGTCATCCGCCACCTGAAGTACAACCGGTTCACGCTCGGCGAGCCCAGCGGCGAGAAGACCGAGCGCGTGCGGCGGCTGGCGCGCGCGTTGATCGACGCCGGATTCAGGGCTCCGGTGCGGGGAATCCGCAACGAGATGTGGGTGAAGCTGTGGGGGAACGTCGCCTTCAATCCGATCAGCGCCCTCACGCACGAGACGGTGGACACCATTGCCCGGGACCCCGACACGCGCGCCGTCGCGAAGACGATGATGCTCGAGGGGCAGGCGGTCGCCGAGGCCCTGGGCGCCCGCTTCTCCATCGATATCGAGCGCCGGATCAACGGAATCGAGGCGGTCGGCGCGCACCGCACGTCGATGCTGCAGGACCTCGACAAGGGCCGTCCCATGGAGATCGACGCCCTCGTCACCGCGGTCCAGGAGATGGGCCGCATGGTCGACGTCCCCACCCCCACGATCGACGTGGTCCTCGCCCTCGTCCGCCAGCGCGCCCGCGCCGCCGGCGCCTACCCATCATGAAGAACTGATGAAGAACTCATGAAGAACCCTCCCGACGGCTGGCCGCGCATCACTCCCGCGGTGTTCTACGACGACGCCGGGGCCGCGATCGACTGGCTGGCGGAGGCGTTCGGGTTCGAGGTGCGGGAGAGAATCGAGAACGAGCAGGGGCAGGTCGTGCATTCCCAACTCGCCCTGAACGGCGGCCTCATCATGGTCGGGCAGGCCGGGCTCACGCCGGGGCGGACGTATCCGCGATCCCCACGCGCCGCGGACGGTGCGAACACGCAGTCGCTCATGGTCTACGTCGACGACGCCGACGCCCACTGCGAGCGGGCCCGGGCCGCCGGCGCCGCGATCACCACCGAGCCGGCCACCCAGGACTACGGCGAGGACTACTGGTCAGACCGCAGCTACGAAGTCCGGGACCTCGAGGGTCACTACTGGTGGTTCGTGCAGCGCCTCAGAGGCTAGCGGGCCGGTAGCCGGTCCCGGCTTCGTCGGCTCCCGTCTTCGCCGGAGGGGCGTCTTTCGTCGGAAGGCTACGCGCCGAACAGGGGGATCCGGAACACGCGCGCGAAGATCAGGATGCCGCACAGGCCCGCGAAGATGAGCAGGCTCAGCCCGCCGAACCATCGCGCGAACCAGGATGGGTAGAAGAGTTCGTCCTCCTTCGGGATCACCTTCAGGCAGAAGTAGAGGTTGAAGAAGTAGATCACGGGCGCGACGAAGAAGGCGAGCGCCGACGCGACGAGCACGAGGAACACGGGACGCGGGTCGAAGGTGATGTAGAGGACCGAAGCGATGAGCGAGTAGAACATCGTCAGCCGGTAGATGTTGTACTCGGAGTTCCAGGTCCGGCGGCGTTCGGAATCGGCGCGGTCCTCGGGCGATATCCCGTTCAGGCGCGCCGTCGTGCGGAAGAGGTTCCGGCAGCAGGCGCCGACGATGCGCGGCCAGCCGTCGAAGTAGTTGAAGGCCGTGGAATACGTGGCCGCGAGCGCGCCGAGCATGAAGATCATCATCATCCCCGGCCCCACGCTGAGCGTGAAGATGCCCGCGATCTCTCCCATGACGGCGCGTCCCTCGATCGGGCTCGGATAGAGCCACACCGCGGCGAGCAGGACGAAGATCGCCGCGAGCACGAACGAGACGATGTGGCCGGTCCGGAAGTCCCACAGCCCGATCCGGAACCAGCGCCGGCAGTACTCGCGCGCGTGCGGCGACAGCCGCGAGGTATCGACCGCGAGGTCGGAGGCGGGCGAGGTGAAGGGGTCGAAGCGAGGCGCCACGCCGGTCGCCTCGAGGTGGGGCCGGACCTTGCTCATGCCCGCGCGCTTCGCCTTCCCCCACTCCGACGCCTGCAGCGAGACGTCGATGCCGGTGGGCAGGAGTCCGAGGAAACCCGCGATCACGAGCCACGATCCATCGGGGATCTCGAAGAGGAAGAAGCGTCCCATCTCGGCGAGCGGCGCCGGCTGGACGATGTAGACGGCGACCGAGGAGAGGACGAGGACGCCCGCGAGCGCCTTCGTCGTGTTCTCGACCGCCTTGTAACTGCCCCGGAGGATGATCCCCACGGAGACCACGCCGAGCAGCGCCGCGTACGCCTCGAGCGGGACGGGAAGGCCCAGGTACTCGCTGAACAGGTAGTAGAGGACGGCGGCCGCGGCGATCAGCCGCCCCGCCTGGCCGATGGCGCACTGGATGAGCGTCGTCGCCATCACGTACCAGAGCGGCCACTTCCAGCGCGCCGTGGCATAGGCCTCTAGGAGACTCTTCCCGGTGGCGTTGGTGAACCGGAAGGCCATCTCGAACCCGTAGTACTTGAAGACGTAGGCGACGGGCAGGCACCAGAGGAGAGCGTAGGCGAACCGGCCGCCGGCCGTTGGCGCGGTCACGACGTGGCTCGTTCCGATCCCCGTCATCATGAGGATCAGTCCGGGGCCGAAGTGCGCGAGCAGGTCGCGCGGCCGGAGCGACGGGAGGGTGAAGTCCTCCGGATTCAATCCGTCGTCGGCCTTCGATTCACGATCGACCAAGCCGGGACTCCCGCTATGGGACCACTGCTTCATGCCGCTGCCTTCGGGCCGGACACGGAAGGTACAAGGGACATCGCCCCCTGCCGAGAGGGTCGGCGATCCGCGCGTGGCCGAAGCTCAAGACGTTCCCGCGGGAACGTGGCCGAAGACGTTGCGGGACAAAGCCGCGGTGGAAAGGCGCCGGGGTTGGACCTATCGTCCCTTGCAGCCACGGGCTGCCAGACCGCTGAAGACACGCGCGGCCCAGCGAAGCGGAGGTGCGAATGTCTGCGATCCATCCCCCGGTGCGCGGCGTCTGCTGCGCCCTGACCCTGGCTTTGGCCGCGGGCTGCGCCCCGGAGCCCGCCGGCGAAGCGGACAACCCCTTCGTCGGGGCGTGGTCGCTCGCCTCGTGGGAGAGCCGTAGCGCGGCAGGCGAGGTGACGCTTCCCTACGACGGGAACCCCGCCGGCCAGATGGCGTACACGGCCGACGGCCGCATGTCCGCGCAGCTGATGCAGGTGGGGCGGGAACTCCCCGACGCCGCGGAGGTCGGCGGACAGGAGATGCGCGACGCGATCCTCGGCGGTTTCTTCTCCTACTACGGGGATTACAGCGTCGACATGGAGGCGGGTGTCGTCACGCACCACGTGGAGGGCGCGCTGCTTCCGAGCTGGGTCGGCTCGGACCGGCCGCGCTCCTTCGCCTTCGACGGGCCGGACCGGCTGATCCTGAGCACCGAACCGGACCCCGCGCGCGGCGGAGGCGCCGTCGGCACGCTCGTCTGGGAACGCATCCCGGCCCGCTGAACGCCGGCCCGCTGCACGCCGGCGCCCCCGAAACACCGATCCAGGGACGAAGCATGAGAAGCATAAAAAATATGAAAACACGGACACTGGCGGCTGCGGCGACGGTCCTCGCGACGGCCTGCGGAGGAAGCGGACCCGGGGAACCGGCGGACCTCGTCCTCATCAACGGCGACGTGTACACGCTCGACGAGGCGCGGCCCGCCGCCGAGGCGATCGCGGTTCGCGGCGAGCGCATCGCCGTCGTCGGATCGAACGCGGAGGCCGAGGCGCTCGTGGGCCCGGACACGCGCGTCATCGACCTGGACCGCGCCTTCGTCTCGCCCGGCTTCAACGACGGCCACGTGCACGTGGAGAGCACCGGGGCGCTGATCGTGGGCGTGAACCTGCTCGAAGTGCACGAACCGGAAGGCTTCCGCGCGGAGATCGCGCGCGCGGCCGAGCGCCTGGCGCCCGGCAGCTGGATCACGCGCGGCGACTGGGGCGCCTACGAGGACTGGGAGGCGGGATCGACCGGCCGCGAAGAGGGCGCCGCCGCGGCGGGCGGCGAGGCGAGTTCCGGCGGGCCGTTCACGCCGCACCGCGACCTCATCGACGACGTGACCCCGAATCACCCCGTCCTCGTGAACCGCTTCGACCGTTTCGTCTATCTCGCGAACAGCCTCGCGCTCGACATGGCGGGCATCACGGACGCCACGCCGTCACCGCCCGGCGGCATGATCGCGAAGGACGAGGACGGGCGGGTCACGGGCATCCTCACGGGCTCCGCCGTCGACCTCGTCCGGGCCGCCATCACGCCCAAGTCGTTCGAGCAGCGCCTCACCGAGGTCCGCGCCGTGCTCCGGGAGGCCCGCGAGGGCGGCGTCACCACGATCCAGGACATCACCTCCTCCGAGCAGTTCCGCGCCTACCAGGAACTGCACGCCCGCGGCGAACTGACCGCCCGCATCAACATCCGTCCCTCGCTCGACAACGTGACCCACACCGGCGGGCTCGGGATCACCCGCGGCTTCGGCGACGACTGGCTCCGCTTCATCGGCTACAAGGCCTGGGTCGACGGGATCATGGGCGGCTCCAGCGCGATGTTCTACGAGCAGTACGACCACGCGCCGGGCAACTTCGGGATCGTGCGCCAGATCATGCTTCCCGAGGGCATCGACGGCCTCGCCCTCTCCCTGACCCGGGGCCAGAACTACGCCGAGTTCCCCGAGGGGAACCTGCAGCGGCTCATGGAGGAGGCGGTGCCCACCGGCCTCCCGCCCCACATCCACGCCATCGGCGACAAGGCGGTGAAGATCCTGCTCGACCTGTTTGAGGCCGTGTTGAGCGAGCACGACATGATCGAGGCGGATCACCGGTGGCGGATGATCCACGCACAGGTGGTGGAGGAGGCGGACTTCCACCGTTTCGGCGAACTCAACCTCGTGGCGGAGGTGAACCCGTACCACATCTCGGACGACATGCGGTGGATGGAGGAGAGGATCGGCGGGCGGTCGCGCGGCGCGTACGCGTTCCGGTCGCTCAGGGACGCGGGGGCGGTGCTCGTGTTCGGGAGCGACAGCCCCGGGACGAACGCGGCCCGCTACTTCCTCCACCCGAGGTACGGACTGTACGCGGCGGTGAGCCGGCAGACGCTCAGCGGCGAGCCCGCCGAGGGCTGGTTCCCGGAGCAGCGGCTCACGATCGAGGAGGCGATCGAGGCGTACACGCGGAACCCGGCCTGGGCCTCGTTCGAGGAGGACATCAAGGGCACGCTGACACCCGGCAAGCTGGCGGACATCGCCGTGTTCGACGTGGACCTGATCGAAGCCGGCCGAAACGACCCCGCCCGCCTGCTCGAGGCCGAGGCGCTGTACACGATCGTCGGCGGCCGCATCGTCCACGAACGCATGTGATATCTTCTCGTTCTTGAGTTAGATATATTTTTTACATAAATTGTATATCCGTAGCGGCGACCAGGGAGGGGCCGGGTGAGGAAAACCAGCGTGGAAATCGACGACGGGCTCATCGAACAAGTTCGGGCCCTCCTTGGGACGTCTTCCATCAAGGAGACGATCGACTCCGCCTTGCGCGAGGTCCTGCGGCGGGAGGCGCGACGCCAGGAAATCGAGGCACTGGCGACGATGGACGGGCTCGAACTATCGAACGAGCAGGTCATGGCCGGCGCCTGGCGTTCCTGAACCAGTCCAGGTCGAACGCGAGTGGCCTACCTTATCGACAAGAGCGCGCTGGCCCGCATGGCGCATCCCCGGGTCCAGGCACGACTCACGCCGGTCATCGAGACGGGCCAGGCCGCGACCTGCGCGATCATCGACCTGGAAGTGCTCTACTCCACCCGTAATGGCGAGGAGCACGCGCGAACGCGGGCCCGGCGTGCGTTGGCGTACCGTCACGTTCCACTCACGGAAGCGATGTTTCAGCGGGCCATCGCAGTGCAAGGACTGCTCGCTCGCCGCGCTCAACACCGGGTGCCGATCGCGGATCTGATCATTGCCGCTGCCGCCGAAGCCTCCGACATGACCGTGCTTCACTACGATGCGGACTTTGACACCATCGCGGCGGCCACCGGACAGGCGACCGAGTGGGTCGCCCCACGGGGTTCCCTGTAGAAATCCGGAGTGTCCGGTGCGGACGCACCCGGATCGACGTCAGGCGTCGAGGAAGCGCCAGCTTTCGTCGGTCGGGGGGAGTTCGCAGGCGGTCTTCCTGCCGAACCAGCGGTAGCGGTTCCGGGCTACGAAGCGGTAGACGAGGTTGCGAAGCGGGGAGGGGATGACGAGGAGCGTCGCGACGAACGGCCAGGCGCGGCCGAGCCCGGCCAGGATGAGCAGGGCGGCGGTGCTGCCGCGATAGACCTTTCCCCCCGCGAACAGAACCAGCGACCGCGGAGGCTCGCCGGGTCCGGGTGTCTCGACCCCCGTCGCCGCGAGGATCCGGCGTCCCACGTCGGACTGGAGGGCGGCGAACCGGAAGCGCGCGCGGCGGTCGCGGCGGATGATGAAGCGGACGGCGCCCGCACACAGGTTGCAGACGCCGTCGAAGAGGATGATCGGTCGGCCCCCGAAGCCCGAAGCGGGGGTTTCGTCGTGGGCTGCCGGGCTCACGGCACGAGGCGGGGTCTCGCCATGTTCTTGAGCAGGAAGAGTCCGTCTCCGGTCCCCGTCACGGCGATCGTCCCGCTCGCGAAGTAGGGGTAGTTGCTCCACGACGCGCCGCCCTGGTAGGGCGAGGTGTCGAAGAAGCCGATCTCGACCGGGTTCTCGGGGTCCGAGATGTCGAGGACGCGGAAGCCGGCGGAGTAGTTCGACTGGTACATGAGGTCGCCGACGATGTAGAGGTTGTGGTCGGTGGCCGTCGTCTCCGCGATGTACTCGGTGACGAGGATCGGATCGTCGAGGTCCGTCACGTCCCACACCAGCGTGCGCGTGCCCTCCACCAGACCCTGGGGCTCATCCCCCTCGTCGTTCATGTAGAAGTAGCGGTGGTCGTCGGTCAGCCAGCCCTGGTGCGCGTAGGCGACGTTCGGATAGTCGATCGTGGCGAGGCCGACCGGCGCGTCCTTGTCGCTCACGTCGGCGATGTTGAACGCCGTCTCGTTCGAGCCGAGGCAGATCTCCTTGCCGGCGTGCTCGGTGTCGGGGCCGCGGTAGGTGACGCACTGCGCGTCGTGCACGTAGCCCGTGCCCCGGCGTCCCGTCCCCTCCTGCGCGAAGCAGCCCGCGAAGACGGGCTGGGCCGGATCCTCGAGATCGATCATGTGGAGGCCGCCGCCGCACGTCTCGCCGCCGCCGCTGTTCCCGACGGCGTAGGCGAAGCCGGTCTCCTCGTTGATGACGATGTTGTGGGCCGAGTGGATCCCGTCGTAGAGGAACGTCTCCTCGAACGTCACGGGTTCGGCGCCCACGTCCCGCAGTTGCCGCAGGTCGAACACCTGTACGCCGTGCTCCAGCGCGGCGTCCGCGACGATATAGGCGTGGTCGCGATACACCTTGATGTCGCGCCAGATCATGTGCCGCGAGCCCTCGGTGGCGGGCAGGTCGCCGAGGAAGCGCGGGTGGTACGGGTCGCTGACGTCGACGAACGACGTGCCGTCGGTGCGCCCGACGATCGCGATTTCACGCCCCGTCTCCGGGTCGGTCCAGCCCCAGATGTCGTTGACGCGCGTGGCGCGGGTGCCGCCGAGGTCCTTGATCGGCATGAAGGCGGTGATGTTCACGTCCCGGCACTCGAAGACGTCCGCGTGCCCGTCGCTGCACTCGATCTCCTCGCCGGCGATGGCGGGGAAGCCGCGGTAGTCGTTGACGAGCGTGCCGCTCTCCTCCCACGAGCCACCGGCGGACCGTTCGTAGACGACGGCGGCGCCGGCGCCCGAGTCGACGCCCGTCGCGCCGATGACGAGGTGGTCGCCGGATCGCGCGGCGGCACCGGCGAAACCGGCGCGCTCGCCGAGCGGAGAGCGCAGGAGGATGGAAGCCTCGCGCCACTGCCCCGCGGCGTCGCGGCGGTAGGCGTACAGGGTGCCGGCGCCCAGGCCGCTGCCCGGCGCCCCGATGAGGATGTCGTCGCCGTCGAAGCCGATGGAGGACCCGAACTGCGCGTTGGGTTCGGGCAGGAGCGGGCCGAGCCGCGCCTCCATGGCCCAGCCGTCGGCTCCCCGCGAGAAGGCGAAGACCGCCCCGCCGCTCTCCCTGAGGGTCGGGGCGCCCACGAGCGCGAAGCCGTCGCGCACGGCGAGCGAGGCGCCGAAGCCGCTGCGTTCCTGGAGCGCCGGCGCTTCGAGCGTCCCGGTCGCCGTCCAGGCCCCCGAACCGCCGCGCGCGAAGGCGAACACCACGGGCGGCGCATCGCCGGACTCGCGCGTGCCGACGAGCAGCGTCTCCCCGTCGAGGGCCAGCGCCGTGCCGAACCCCTCGGTGGCCACGCCGTCCGTCCGCCGCAGCGCCGCGCCCGGGGATGCGGCTCCTTCCGAGTCAACGTTGTACGAGAACACGGCCCCCCGTCCGTCGTCCGCCCCGGGGGAAGACACGATCGCGGCGCCCTCCATCAGCGCGATGGCGCTCCCGAACGCCCGCGCGCCCTCCGGCGCCTCGAGCCGGGCCACCCGCTCCCAGCCGCCCAGCCCGTCGGACCTGAACACGTAGACCGCGCCGGCCCCGTCCGCCTCGAGCGGCGCCCCCGCCCACAGCCAGTCCCCCTGCGCGGCGACCGATCGGCCGAACCCGTCCGGGACGCGCACCTCGTCGGACACCGTCACCTGCCCCGTCTCCGCCCAGCCCGAGGCCGTCAGGCCGTAGACCCACACGATGCCCGACATCGTGCCGTTGCCCGCTTCGCCCACCAGCACCTGGTCGCCGCTCACGGCCAGCGCGCCGCCGAACTGCTGCGCGCCCGCGACCTGGGGCACCGCCAGCGCCAGCCCCGCCGCCAAAGTGGGACCCGCCAGGAACGCGAAGGGATGAATTCGCCGATTCATGAGGTTCTCTCCTGGAGTTACGTCCTGCCGTGCCGCTCCGTCCGCCGCCCCGTCCCCCCCTGTCACCAGCCCGGTGTCACCAGCCCTGTTACCGATGACTGTGCATGCAAGCTGCGGTCCCACCGGCCCGGCACGCCAGCGTCGACGCCGTCCCCGATGGTTTCCTTCCCCACATGCCCGCGTGTACGTTGCAGATCTGCACAGTTCCCGCTCTTCGCAGGAGGTCATCATGTATCGTGCCGCCCGCTTCGCAGCCGCGAGCCTGCTTCTTCTCCTCTTCGTCGCCCCGGCCCCGGTCTCGGCCCAGAACGGCGACGGGATGAGAACCCTTTCCCTCGACATGTACATGGACTGGGAACGAGTCTCCAACCCCCAGATCTCCCCGGACGGCCGCCACGTCGTCTACACGAAGGGATGGATCGACCAGATCAACGACCGCTGGGAGTCCACGCTCTACATCATGAACGCCGACGGCACCCGCAAGCGGGAACTGCTCGACGGGTCCGGCGCGATCTGGTCGCCGGACGGCACGCGTATCGCCTACACGGCCTCGGGCGATCCGGAGGGCTCGCAGATCTGGGTCCGCTGGATGGACGCGGAGGGCGCGACCACCCAGATCACGCGGCTGGAGCACTCGCCCGGCAGCCTGCGCTGGTCCCCCGACGGCACGCACATCGCCTTCACCATGCTCGTGGAGGACGCGGAGAGCTGGCCCATCGACCTGCCGAGCCGCCCCGACGGCGCCAAGTGGACGGAGGGCCCGAAGATCGTCACCCGCATGGATTACCGTCAGGACCGCCGCGGGTACGTCGACCAGGGCCATTCCCACATCTTCGTGGTCCCCGCCGATGGCGGTACGCCGCGCCAGCTCACCGACGGCATGTGGAATCACGGCAACCCCCAGTGGAGCCGGGACGGGAGCGAGATCTACTTCTCGTCGCTGCGGGAGGAGGACTCCGAGTACAACTGGCGCGAGTCCGAGATCTACGCGGTCGACGTCGCCTCGGGCGCGATCCGGCAGCTCACCACGCGCCACGGCCCGGACGGGGGCGCCTATCCCTCGCCCGACGGCAGCCTCGTCGCGTACTCCGGGCAGGACTGGAACGACGACACGTACCGCAACTCGCACCTCTACGTGATGAACCCCGACGGCTCGGGCGTGCGGCAGATCTCCGGCGACTTCGACCGCGGCATGCGGGGGAGCCCGCAGCTCATGTGGGCCCCGGATGGGAGCGGCGTCTACTTCAACGTGAACCGCGAGGGCACCCGCAACCTGCACTTCGCGTCCGTGGACGGGGGCGTGACCCAGGTCACGAGCGGCAACCACCTCCTGAGCCTCAGCTCCTTCACGGAGGACGGGAAGGCCATGGGCACGCTGACCGAGCCGCACGGTCCCGGCGACGTCGTCTCCTTCGATCTTGAAAGCGGCGGCAACGTCATGCAGCTCACGAACGTGAACGACGACGTGCTGGCCGGGGTCACGCTCGGCGAGGTCGAGGAGATCTGGTACAAGTCGGTGGATGACTGGGATATCCAGGGCTGGATCGTGAAGCCGCCCGACTTCGACCCGTCGAAGAAGTATCCGCTCATCCTGTCGATCCACGGTGGCCCGCACGGCATGTACAACACCGGGTTCAACTTCGGCTGGCAGGAGCACGCCGCGAACGGCTACGTCGTCGTCTACACCAACCCGCGCGGCAGCTCCGGGTACGGGACGGACTTCGGCAACGCGATCAAGAACGCCTATCCGTCGAAGGACTTCGACGACCTGATGGCGGGCGTCGACGAGGTCATCGGCCGCGGCTATGTCGACGAGGACAACATGTTCGTGTACGGCTGCTCCGGCGGCGGCGTCCTGACGTCATGGGTCGTCGGCCACACCGACCGATTCCGCGCCGCCTCGGCGAACTGCCCGGTCACCAACTGGCTCTCGTTCGTGGGAACGACGGACGGGCCCGGCTGGTACCGCAACTTCGAGCACTTCCCGTGGGACGACCCCTCGGAGCACCTGCGCCGCTCGCCGCTCATGTACGTGGGCAACGTGACGACGCCGACCATGCTCATGACGGGGGAGATGGACCTGCGGACGCCGATGCCGCAGACGGAGGAGTACTACCAGGCGCTCAAGATGGAGCGGGTGCCGACGGCGATGATCCGCTTCCGCAACGAGTGGCACGGGACGAGCAGCACGCCGTCGAACTTCCTGCGCACGCAACTCTTCCTGCGCACCTGGTTCGAGCGCTTCGGCACGCACGACGACGACGAAGCCCGCGCCGTCTCCGACGACGCCTCCTCCTGACGATCAAACCTTGACGGGCCGGGGCGCCACCTGCCCCGGCCCGATCAGGGCCCGAGCGCGCCGACGGGGATGACGCTTACGCCATCCGGCCGCCGGTAGCCGTACGGACTTCCCGTAATCACGCCCAGCGCCGCCGGTTTGCCGGTGCGTTCCGTATCGACCCGGTCCGCGAACTTGAGGAGGGTCCGCGCCGCCTCCTCGATCCGTCCGGCGCCAAGCTTGATCTCGAAAGCCGCCCACCTGCTCGGCCCTCCGTCCACGACCGCGTCCACCTCGAGGTCGGTGTTGTCGCGGTAGTGGTAGACGGTCGCGCGCGTGGCCTGTGCGTAGACGCGCAGGTCCCGCACGACCATGGACTCGAAGAGAAACCCCATCCATTGAAGGTCGCGCAGCAGGTGCTCCGGTTCCGCACCCAGCGCCGCTACGGCCAGGGACGGGTCGACGAAGTGCCGCTTCGGTCTGTTCCTCAGCCGCGACCGCGAGCGCAGGTGCGGCGCCCACGGCCGCTGATGCTCGACGACCATGAGCCGTTCGAGCGCCTTCAGGTACGAGTGCGCCGTCTCGCTCGAGAGCGAGATGTCCGAACCGCCCGCGTCCTCGGCCATCGTCGCGACGGTGGCGCACGTCGCCGTATTGCGCGCGACGGAGTCCAGGAAGCGCCGCACCCGCTCGGGATCCCTCGCGATGCCGTCGACCCGTCGGATATCGGTCCGACAGATCTCGTCCAGATAGTCCCGGTTGGCCTCCATCGCGTCTTCCACGGACCGACCGCGGAGGTGTCCCGGCCAGCCGCCGACGCACAGCAGTTCCGCGATCTCGGTGAGTGACATCTCGTGCTTCAGGCTCGGCGCGGGCTCTCCGCGAAGCAGGCGCTTCAGCGAGACTCGCCCCCCTGCACGCTCCCGCGGGACGCGGCCCTTCGCATGACCCAACTCGAACAGCGACATGGGTCGAAGCCGAAGTCGGCCCATCCGCCCCGCGCCCGTGTGCCGCGTGATGTCGTCGGGGGGGACGGCCGATCCCGTGAGAATGAAGTGCCCCTTGCCGGGGCGGTCATCCACGGCCCGGCGGATGTAGTTCCAGATGTCGGGTTCCACCTGCCACTCGTCGATCAACCGGGGTGGGGAACCCTCCAGGACGAGCCGCGGGTCCACCGCCATCGCCTCGGGCACGGATGGATCCACATCCATGAGCACTTCGCTCGATGCCGCCTGCCGGGCCGTCGTCGTCTTGCCGCAGACGCGGGGGCCCTCGATGACGACAGCGCCCGCCGACGCGAGACGCCGCGTCAACTCGGAGTCCGCGACGCGGAGGACGTATTCCGGAACGGATCGATCGTTACGTGCCATGACCGTGAATCTGGCAGCGTGTTTGGAGATTTGCAACGTCTACGGTCGATCTACTGCAATACGATTGATCATAGTTTTGCAATGTTCATGGTCGTGTTTCTGCAACCAGAGGCCTAGCGGCCGGGGCCGAGGAGGACGGCGTTCATGAACAGGAGTTGCGTCGCCTCGGCGTAGGCGCGGTAGTTCGGGTCTTCGGCGAAGGCGACGAGTTGACCGCGGCCCACGGGCTGGTGGATGAGGAAGGCCTTGCTCGCGAGTTGCGGGCGCGACTCCTCCCACACGATGCCGCTCAGCACGAGGTCTTCGAGGTCGGCGTAGCGGCCCACGTTCGCGCCTTCGTCGAGGGTGATGGGACGGAAGACGCGGGAGCCTTCGACGAGGACGCCGATCTCGCCGTCGGTGCCGGCCGCGAGCCAGTGCTCCGTGTCGAGCAGGGTGCGCAGGATCGCGCCGGGCACGCCCTCCGGCGATTCGTCTTCAGGCGAGATCGCGTCGAGGTACTCGATCGGTTGTTCGGGGGTGCCGGGTTCCGGCGGGTCGTCGCCCTCGGCGCGGCCGCCGCGGCGCTCCGCCTCGGTGGCGAGGAGTCCCGCCCGCGCCGCCCAGCGCGAGGATTCCGCCATCGTGATGATCGTGCCGCCGTCGCGCATCCACGCCTGGAGGCGATCCTGCAGCCCGCCGCCCACGGCGCCGCCGTAGTTGCCGCTCGGGAAGACGATGACGTCGTAGTCCGCCAGCCGCGCCTGGCCGAGGCTGGACGCCCGCACGGCCGTCGTGCGCTGGCCGTAGCGCCGCTCGAGGACGTAGCGCGCCCAGCCGACGGAGTAGCTCCCGCCCGGGGAATCGTAGACGAGGAGCACGCGCGGCTCGCGCAGCGCCCGGACGCGGCGGCTGCCGAGCGACATGCCCTCGCGCACGTACGCGTCGTCGATGGGCACGACCTCGGCGCGGTGCCGGGCGGCGATGCCGGCCAGGCGCTGCCGCAGATCCGGGCCGTTCTCGGCCGCCCGGAGGATGGCGGTGCCGACGCCGAAGCGGCGGCCGTCCAGCGTGAACTCCGCACCGGCCGCCCGGACGCGGAGACCCTCACGCAGCGCCTCGGCGACCGCCGCGGCCCCGTTCGTGCCCCACGGGACGAGGTAACCGACGAGCGCCTCGGGCAACGGGTCGACGGGCTCGACTCCGCCGCCACTTCCGCCCGCACCGCCGCCCGCGCCGCCGGCAACCTCCGGACGCGCGGCCGCGTCGCTCGCGGTCAGCCGCGCGCCGCGCGCCCCCGTCGCGGCGGTCTCGATCGCCTCCACGTCCCAGAGCAGCGGCTGGCTCCACGCGGTGAGGTCGTAGATTTCGTCCGGCTGCCGGTTCGCGCGCCGCTCGATCTGCCGCTGCACGAACTCCTCCTCCATTGGCACGTGCGCGTCGAGCATGTTGTGGATGAAGCGGTGCGCGGGCTGGTCGAGCGGCACGATGAAGCTCGACCCGGCCTCCAGCGTCCGGCCGCCGGCCGTCACCGGACCGGAGGCGCGGAACACGTCGACCCCGTTCTCGGCCAGCATGAGCGCGAGCCGCTCCGCCATCCCCGGATCGTGCGCCGAGTGCAGCACGATCTCGGCCGGCCCCCGCTGTCCGAGCGCGATCCCCTCGCGGAGATAGGCCAGGTAGCCCCGCAGGATCCGGTCCCGGTTCCGCGCGGCCGTGAGCGCGGTCTCGATCCCCGCCGTGAAGTGGTGCAGCACGCCGTCGCCGTACGTGAGCAGGTCGTCGTCCGACTGCCGCAGCCTCAGCCCCCCGGCGCCCGCCTGCTCGTACGTCATCCCCAGCGCGCCGTAGCTCATGGGCCACATGTCCACGTAGCCCGGATAGAAGAGGTCGTACACCTCCCGGTTGAAGTACGCGAACCCGCGTTCGTCGAAACGCGCCGCGATCGCCTCCCCGAACACGTCCATGAGCGCGACCTGCCGCTCCCCGAACCAGGGGTTGGAGGGCGGCGCCGTCGGCGGGAAGAAGTACGTCGCGTCCCCTCCCATCTCGTGCAGGTCCGCCACGATGTGGGGCCGGAACTCGAGGAAGATGTCCACTTTCCCGCGCGTCTCGACCTGGCTCTGGATGAAGAGGTCCCGGTTGAGGTCGAACAGGTAGTGGTTGCCGCGGCCGCCGGGCCACGGCGGGTCGTGCTCGGCGGAGACGCGGGCTTCGTCCGGCCAGCGCGCCTGCGCGACGGAGTTCTGGTACACGAAGCGGTTCCGCCCGTCCGGGTTCTCCAGGGGATCGATGAGGACGAGCGACTCCGAGAGGATGAGGTCGACGTCGGGATCCCCCGTCGCCGCGAGGAGATGGTAGGCTTCGGCCATCGCGGCGCCGCTGGGGCTGATCTCGTCGCCGTGAATCGAGTGCATCAGCGCGGTGACGACCGGAAGCTCGGCGAGCAGGGCTTCGGCCTCCTCATCGGAGAGGCCGCGGGGATCGGCGAGCCGCGCGATCCCGGCCTTCACCTCGTCGAGCCGCGCCATGCGTTCCACCGAGCCGATGACGAGGACGACGAGCGGCCGCCCTTCCCAACTCTCCGCGTACTGGATCAGATGCGTCCGCTCCGGCGCCGCCGCGGCGAGCGCCTCCATGTACCGGATCACGTCGGCCGGCGGCGTGACGACGTCGCGGAACCCGTGTCCCGCCACCTCTTCGAGCGTCGGGATCTCGGGGTCGTAGCGCGTTCCGGGAGCGAGTTCCGGCGCCTGGGCGGGCACTTGCAGCGCGGCGGCGAGCGCGAGCGTGGATAGCACGGAGCCTTCTCCATCGTTCAGGGATTGGACGGACGGCGACTCACTATTGCACGTTCGTCGCGGCGTTGCACCATCCGGCGGGGGAGGGGCATCGTCAGGCTCCACACATCCCCGCGACCCACGGTCGGCCGGAGAAGCCCATGAACGAACCCGCCGCGCGTTCCCGCTCCAGCTTCTGGCGGAGCTTCGGCCCCGGTCTCATTTGGGCCGCAACCTCCATCGGCGTCTCCCACCTCGTGCAGTCGACCCGCGCCGGGGGAGAGGCGGGGTTCGCCTTCGTCGGCGTGATCGTCTTCGCGCTCGTCCTCAAGTATCCCTTCTTCGAGTACGGGGCGCGTTACGCGGCGGCCACGAGGCGGAGCCTGGTCGAGGGCTACCGCGATATCGGCCGCTGGGCGCTGTGGCTCTTCCTCGCCATCACCCTGGTCACCGCGATCATCTCGCTGGCGGCGCTCGCGATGTTCATGGCCTTCCTCACGCGCTACGCCTTCGGTGCGGAGTGGCCGCTGGCGGCGACGGGGGCCGTGCTGATGGGCGCCTGCGTGGCGGTGCTCGCGGTGGGGCGTTTCCGCGGCCTCGACATCACGATCAAGATCCTGCTCGCCATGCTCGTCGTCTCGACCGTGGCGACCGCGCTCGTGGCCGCGCCGCGCGCCGACCTCTCGACGCTGGCGCTGTGGCCGGGCGACGTCGTCGGCACCGTCGTCCCCTTCGCCTTCCTCCTCGCCCTCATTGGATGGATGCCCTCGCCCGTCGACGTGGCGGTGTGGAGCAGCCTGTGGACGCTCGCCAAAGACAAGACGACGGGCGCGCGGACCTCGGTCGCCGACGCGAAGCGCGATTTCCTCGTGGGCTTCGTCGGCACCGGCATCCTCGCCCTCATCTTCGTGTCGGTGGGGGCCACCGTCCTCTACCAGGCGGACGTCACCCTCAGCGACGCGGGGGCCGTCTTCTCCACGCAACTCGTCGACATGTACAGCACGACGCTGGGTTCGTGGTCCCGTCCCATCGTGCTCGTAGCGGCGATGGCGACGATCTTCTCCAGCCTCCTCGCCGTGACCGACGGCTTCCCGCGCGCGATCGAGCGCACGCTGGCGAACCTGCGGGGGACCGTCGCGGCGGACACCGTGACCCGCGTGGGACGCGTCTACTGGTGGAGCATGATCACGCTCCCCGTCATCGCCTTCTTCATCCTCCTCGGCTTCTCCGGCAGCCTCACCGCGATGGTGGACTTCGCGACGACGGTGGCGTTCCTCACCGCGCCCATCCTCGGCTACTTCAACCTCCGCGCCGTGACGTCGGAGGCCGTGCCGCCCGAGCACCGGCCGGGCCGCGGCATGGTGACGCTGACCTGGGTGGGACTCGTCCTCCTCGGCGGGACCGGCCTCGCCTACCTCGTGTCGCTCGTCCGATGAGCGCCCACCCGGCAAGGGACGGAGCGGAGGCGGGGGCTGCGCGGGGCGCGGCGCGGGGTGCGGCGCGGGGAACGGTCGTGGGGCGCGTCGTGGGCCTGTACCGCTATCCCGTGAAATCCATGGGAGGAGAACGCCTTGAGGCGGCGCGGATCACGGCGCGCGGGATGGAGGGCGACCGGGCCGGCGCGCTGGTGGACCGCGAGACCGGCCGCGTGGTGAGCGCGAAGCGGCCGCGGCTGTGGGGAGCCGTCTACGGCCTTTCGGCGAGCTTCGAACGGGAGAACGGGGCCGCGTCGATCCGGGTCCGGTTCGAGGATGGGACGACGTTGTCGAGCGCGGGGCGTCGGCGGCTGGAGGCCCGCTTGAGCGCGCTCCTGGGCCGCGAAGTCGCGTTCGCGACGGAGGCGGTCGAGAGCGCGACGTGCGAGTACCACTGGCCGGACATGGAGGGACTCGTGCAGGACGGGCGGACGTACCGCGACGAGATCACGGAGTGGGAACTGCCGCCCGGGACCTTCTTCGACAGTTCCGGCCTCCACGCCCTGACGACCGCGAGCCTCGACCACCTGCGGGTACTCGTCCCGGAGAGCGACTTCCACGTGGGCCGCTTCCGCCCGAACCTCGTGATCGAACCCGTCGCCGGGGCGCGGGGCTTCGTCGAGAACGACTGGGTGGGCGGCACGCTCGAGATCGGCGGGGCGCGCCTGCGGGTGACGAAGCCGTGCATGCGCTGCGTGATGGTCACGCTCCCGCTGGGAGATCTCCCGAAGGATCCGCGAGTGCTGCGCGCCGCCTTCGACCACAACGAGGGGAACGTCGGCGTGAAATGCGAGGTGGACGGGCCCGGCACCGTACGCGTCGGCGACGAGGTCCGCCTCGGCTAGCTGAACCGCTGGCCGGGGCGCGAATCTCGCCTCCGGAGAAGGGAGCTGCCGCTGGAGCACTTCGGGGTCGTAAGCCTGATCCCCACCGCCGTCGTCCTGGCCGTTGCCGTGGCGACGCGGCGCCCCGTCGAATCCCTCATCGCGGGGGCGCTCGTCGGGTTCGCGATCCTCGCGCCCCGGGACCCGCTCACCGCCTTCACGGACGGCATGGTCGCGGTCATGCGGAACGAGACCGTGGGCTGGATCATCCTCGTCTGCGCGCTCTTCGGCAGCCTCATCACGCTGCTCGTCCGGGTGGGCGCCGCGGCCCGCTTCGGCGACGCGGCATCGGCGCGCATCCGCACGCGCGGCGGCTCGCTGGCCGCGACGTGGCTCCTCGGACTCGCCGTCTTCATCGACGACTACCTGAACGTCCTCGCGGTCAGTTCCTCCGTGAAGCGCTTCACCGACCGGCACCGCGTGTCGCGCGAGATGCTCGCCTACGTGGTGGACTCCACCGCCGCGCCCGTGTGCATCCTCGTGCCGATCTCGACCTGGGCCGCCTATTTCTCCGGCCTCCTCGAGGAGACGGGGTGGGCGGCTTCGGGCCGCGGACTCGCGCTCTACATCGATGCGATCCCGTACATGCTCTACGCGTGGGTCGCCGTCGCGCTGGCGCTCCTGGTGGGGATCGGCCTCGTCCCCGCCATCGGCCCCATGCGCAGGGCGGAGCGGCGCGCCCGCGAGACCGGCGAGGTCGTTCCTCCGGGCCTCGACGAGGCGAAGCTCGAAGGCGAGACCGATCCCCGCGCCGCCGAGCGCGCCCGCCCGTGGCACTTCATCGTGCCCGTCGTCACGCTCGTGGCCGCCACCTGGTGGCTCGACCTCGACATCCTCAAGGGCGTCGTCGTGGCGCTCGGCCTCACCCTCGCCATCGTCGTCGGCACGAGACTCCTCCCGGTACGCGCCGCGCTCGACACCACCATGGCCGGCGTGCTCACCATGATCGTCCCCCTGGCGACCGTGTTCGGCGGCTTCCTCCTCAAGGAGGTGAACGACGGACTCGGCCTCACCGCCTACCTCATCGAGACCGTCGAACCGCTGATGACGCCGCGACTGCTCCCCGCCGTCACCTTCCTCACGATGTCGCTCGTCGCCTTCGCCACCGCGTCGTTCTGGGGCATCTTCGCGGTGGCCGTCCCCATCGTGCTCCCGCTCGCCGATTCCGTGGGGGCGCAGATGCCGCTCGTGATCGGAGCCCTCATCTCCGCGAGCGCATTCGGCAGCCACACCTGCTTCTACGGCGACTCCACCGTCCTCGCCGCCCGGGGCAGCGGCTGCGGTGTCGTCGAGCACGCCCTGACCCAACTCCCCTACGCCCTCTTCGCCGCAGGACTCGCCGCCGCAGGCTTCCTCCTCCTCGCTTGATGCCGGGGGGTCCGTATCCCAGTCTTGAAGGGAGATGCGGAGATTCCCGAGGTCTGATCCCAGGTCGGTGACACGGTGGGCGGCGCGCCAGTTCGCGTGGAGCCTCGTTGCGGCGTCGGGACTTGCCGGCGGCACGGGGGCCCTCTCGGCGCAGGAGCGGGATTGCGGGGATCGTGCGAGCCTGCGGGTCCGCGTCCTTGACGACGACGGCACGGCCTCGGTTCCCAACGCGGTGGTGGTGGTGCGGTGGACCGAGGCGGAGCGCGCGAGAAGGCCGGTGCGCGAGGCGGTCGGCGGCGACGGACGCCTCGTCCTCTGCGCCCCCCGGGATGCGACGCGAGCCACGCTGTGGTCGGAGTACGGGAACGCTTCGAGCGAAGAGACGGTGGTCGCGATCGTCGCCGGAATGTCCCACGACATCACGCTCATGCAGCGCACGGGACCGGTCCGTACCGGCAGGCTGATGGGCCAGGTGCGCGACGCCATCACCGATGATCCGGTCGTGGCCGCCACGGTGTCCGTTCCCGACCGCCTGCGGGTGTCCGAGACGGATCGCCGGGGGCGGTTCGTCCTCAGCGGCGTTCCGGTCGGCCTGCAGGAACTCAACGTGCGCCACCTCGGGTACGCTCCGCTGTCCTATGAGATCGAGGTTTCCCCCGGTCTCACCACCGAGGTGGAGATCGGCATGGTCCCCGATCCGGTGGAGATGGAGCCGATCGTGGCGACGGCGACGAGGTCTCGCCGCCTGGAGGTCAAGGGCTTCTACGAGCGCAGGCACTGGAGCGAACTCGTCGGCACGGGCGCCTTCTACACGGCGGAGGACATCGATCGCCGCCGGCCGATCGAGATCTCGCACATGATCGCCGACGAGTCGGGACTCCGGCTTCAGTGCAACGCCCGGCGTACCGACTGCAGACTCGTCAACACGAGGCTGTCGTCCGGGGTCACGGGCGCCTGCTCACTGACCTTCTATGTCGACGGTCTGCCGACGAGGGGGATCCCGCTGGACGACGTCGTGCGACCGAGCGAGATCGCCGGCATCGAGATATACAAGGGGCTGGCGTCCGGTCCGGCGGAGTTCCCGCCTTCCCGGTGCGGCCTCGTCGCGGTCTGGACGAAATAGCGTCCGAAAACGGAACAAACGAACAGAACAATCGGAGGGTGAAGAGATGAAGCGAAGCAGCACGTGGTACCTGGCCGTTCTCCTGGTCCTGGCGTGTGGCGGAGGATCCGAGGCCGGCGACGCGGAGATGGCGGAGACGGCCGAGATGCCGGAGACGGCCGAAGCCATGGACGAAATGGCGGACGCGGGGCTGGCCTGCGTCGTCATGGGCGATGTGGAAGGCCGGGCGAGCCCGCTCCAGGAGCTGAGCTTCTCGTACGACGGGGGCGAAGGTCTCCTCTGCTACGGCGCGCCATCGGCCCGCGAGCGCGTCGTCATGGGCGAACTGGTCCCCTACGGGGAGGTCTGGCGCCTGGGAGCGAACGAAGCGACGGCGCTCCACCTCTCGGCCGCCGCCACGGTCGGCGGGGTCGCGCTCGGAGCCGGGAGCTACTCGCTGTACGCCACGCCCGGCGAGACTGAGTGGGAGTTCCACGTGAACTCGGAATTCGACCGCTGGGGGATCCCGATCGACGCCACGGTCCGGAGCACCGAGGTCGGCAGCTTCATGGCCACGCCCTCGGCGACCGCCGGCATGGTGGAGATGATGACCTTCGAGCAGGTGGACGGCGCCCTCCGCTTCTCATGGGAGAACACCCAGGTCGACATCCCCCTCGGCATGTAACCTCCGGCGCCTGGACCCACGTGAGATCGACGGCTGCCGCCCTCGGGCTGGGACCACTTGGCGGCCGTCGACTCGGCAACTGGAGTCACCCTGCCGCGTAGGCCTTACAAGCGACCATCAACCTGAAGACCTTTCGAGTGTCGGGTGCCGCCGCTCACAGCGTTTCTGAGTGCGACGCTGCCTCCGGTTCTTCGCTCAAGCGGCGGCGCACGGTCGTGTGGGCCCATCACCTTCGTTCCCTCGATCCGGAATGGGAGGCCGCAGGCGAAAGCTTTCATCGATTTCGTTACGGAAGTCATCGATCTCGTTACAGAATTCATCGATGTTGGCCCTATCCCCAAGATCGAGTGCTCCTCCAAATTCATGTAGGACAAGGTCATTCCCACAAGCAAGCTTGGAACGGAGGAGCCCGATGCGACGATTTCGACGTGTGTGGACGAGCGTGATCCTGATGCTGGCGATGGCGTGGCCTCTGGCAGGGCAGGTGACGCCCGATTCGTGTACGGACGCTTGCCACAGCGCGGCAATGCAGGACTGGGATCTTGTTTACGACAGCCTGATAGCCGCCGGCGAAGATCCGGATTCGGCCTCCACCCAGGCCACGGCTTTTGCCAGCGGTACGTTCTGGCGATGCATGTACCTCCTCTGCAGGCCCGTATGAACTGCTTTCGAGCCATCGGATAGAATCCCGTTGATGCAAGACGCACGGCCGGCAGCTTGTCATCGTGTTATCGCTGGTGTGCCAGTCTTCGGACTGGATTGCGGGCCACATGTGCATTGAGAGCCGCTACGATTCGGCGACGGCTTCCATGCTACGAACCTCAGTAGGGCTTCTGGGCGCTCTTCTTGTTCTCGCATGCCGGGGACAGGAGAGTCACCCGGAGGCCACGTTCAGCTTGGAACCCTTGGCTTCGGCGAGCATTCCGTCGTCCTTGGGCATGGCTCTGGTCAGCCCCGACACAGCCTGTGTTGTCGACCAGTACATGGTCCGGGGCTATTGCGTGGACGTGAACGGTGATTCGCTGACCTTCGGGAGGGCGGGCGAGGGGCCGGGCGAATTGTCCCCTATGACTGTAGGGACCGCGATCGCAAGTGCGCCGAACGGCGACATCATTGTTTCCGATTCACACCTGCAGCGCATTACGCGGTTCACAACGGAAGGCGCGTTTGTATCGAGCGCGCCAACCGGCGGCCGGATGTTTGGGCTCCACGCGAGGACGGACAGCACGGTCATCACCAGACACCGGGAAATGGGTGACCCGGTAATGGCCAATGCGGAGATCCACATCGCGACCGGCGACATCCTGCGAAAGTGGCTACCGGATCCCGCGGTGGTGACCTGCGGAACACCCGTCGGTATCCGACGGTCCAAGCTCGGAGACATCTATCCCGCGGGCCGTGGCATCGTACAGGTTGCCTGCTTCGGCGAGTTTCTGCTGTGGTATCCCGACGGCGGAAAAGAGGTCACCGTCATCCCTTCACCGACGTACACCGAGAGATACCCGAGCATGGAGACCGCGGCCCGGGTCACGCGGCAGAGCAACGGGACCGGCTTCGACCCTGGATACACTGCCGAGAGTTTCAGCAATCGTGCATATTGGTGGTACGGCAGCGGGGGCGTTGATGCGCGAGGCCGACTGTGGATTGTGCGGATTCTCGAGGACGAAGGCTCTTATGTGGATGTCTACGACCTTGAGGCAGCCTCGTTCCTGTGGACGGTCGAACTCCAGGGCGAGGTGACCACCATCGCCGTCTCGGGTGACCGACTCATCGCCCGTGGCCCCCGGCGGGCGTTGGTGCCCGACCGCGTGTACTGGTACGAACTGCCGGAGGAGTGAGGCAGGCGAACAGTATCACGTTCTCCACCGGCTCGTCTGCCCGCCAGGATCATTTGTCACGGTGGCGCCAGAGGCGGGTTTCGAGGTGGCGCTTGATCCCGGGCCATTCGTGGAGCAGGACGGAGTACATCGCGTCGTCGCGCACGCTTCCGTCGCGGCGCAGCGAGTGGTTGCGCAGGACGCCGTCCTTCTTCGCGCCCAGCGCCTCGATGGCCCGCTGAGAGCGCAGGTTCAGGCCGTCCGTGCGCAGTCCCACCACCCCGCAGCCCACCGTCTCGAAGGCGTGCGTCATGAGGAGGAGCTTGCACGCGGTGTTGACGTGCGTGCGCTGGTGGCTCGCGCCGTACCAGGTGTAGCCGATCTCGACCCGGTCGACGTGCGGCAGGATGTCGTGGTAGCGGGTGGAGCCGATCACCGCTCCGGCGTCCGCGAGCCGGACGACCCACGGCAGCATGTGGCCGGCGGTCTGGCCCTCGAGCGCGGCCTCGATGTAGTCGGTCACTTCGTCCGGAGCCGGGACGAAGGTGAAGAAGAGGTTCCACAACTCCCCGTCCGCGGCGGCCTCGGCGAGTGCGGCGGCGTGCTCGAGACCCATCGGTTCGAGGCGGACGCCGTGCCCCTCGAGGGTCACGGGCCGGAGTTCGATCACTCGGTCCCGGCCGCGAGCAGGCGGGCGCTGATCCCCTCCCGGTCGACCATGTCGCCCCTCAGGTAGACGGCGTCGATCCGGCGCGTGTTCGTGATGTCGTCGAGCGGGTTCGCGTCCAGCACGATGAAGTCGGCGCTCTTGCCGGCCGCGACCTCGCCGAGGTCGTCCCAGTTCATCAGTTCGGCGGACGTCTTCGTCGCCGCGACGATGACGTCGCCGGGGGTCAGACCGGCGCGGACCATGTCCTCCATCTCCTGGTGCACGGCCCAGGCGGCGTTGCCGTCGGTGCCGAAAGAGATCCTGATGCCGGCCTCGGCGAAGCGGGCGAGGTTCCGCGCCTGGATGCCGAACGACTCCTGCGCGGCGGGGTTGTCGGCGGACGCCGCCTGCATCTCGGCCAGCCGGTCGGCGGGCACGGTGCCGCTCAGCCAGCTCAGGTCGAGGGCCACGCCCGGCCCCGGAAGGTTGGGGACGAGGACGACCTCCGGGCGCTCGGCCCACAGTTCCATGAGTTCGTCGTCCGCGTCGAGGTCCCGCACGCCGTGCGCGAACACGTCCACGCCCGCGCGCAGGAGTTCCTTGGCGTCCTCCAGGTAGAAGACGTGCGCCGTCACCATGAGGCCGTGACTGTGCGCCTCGTCGATGATCGCGCGATAGAGTGCCGGGGAGAGTTGCTCGTAGCGCCCCCCGCGGTCGTCCACCCAGATCTTCACGATGTCGGCCTGCCGCTCCGCCAGTTCGCGGACCGCGGCCCGCCCCTCGTCCTCCGTCTCGATCCAGTGGGGGGCCTCGGAGCGGCCGGGCTCGGGCGTCGTGATCCCGCGGTCGGCCGTCTTCGCGCGCGCCGCGTCCGGGATGACCTCGTCGCGCATCTCGATCCCGATGCCGCCGGTCTCCGTCCCGAGGCTCACGACGGCTCCCGCCCCGTAGTACGCCATGTGCTGGAGTTGCTCGATCCGCTCCTCGCGTTCGGAGGAGAGGTGGAGGTGCGCGTTCACGATCGCCGGCATGACCGTCTTGCCGCCGAGGTCCACCCGCGCCGCGCCGTCCGGCACCTCGACCTCCCCGCTCGCCCCGACGGCGGCGAACTGCCCGGCTTCGACGACGAATACACCAGATTCGATGACCGAACCATCGCCCGCGATCACGCGCGCCCCCTCGTAGGCGACCGCGCCGGTGGCGACTCCATCCCCATCCGTCGCGTCTCCACCGCCATCCGCCGCGCAACCGACCATGAGGGCTGCGGCGGTCGCGAGGAAGGCGGGGCGAAGGGCGGGACGAAGGGCGGGAATCGATGTGACGGCGTGGGCGCGCAGCATGTCTGCCTCCTGTCAGGCTCCTGTGGGACGCCACAAGTATAGAGGCCGAATGGCTCCCCAGACACGGACGAACGATCCCGCCTCCGGCCCCCGAGTTGACCGGATGAGGCAAGAAAGCCAGCTTGCATCGCAATTGCGATACGGGAGGTTCGGATGAAGACGAACAGTTCGATGCTCCATGTCCGGATGGACACGGAGATGAAGCAGAAGGCGACGGCAGCACTCGCGGCCATGGGGCTAACGGCCTCGGAGGCGGTGCGGCTGTTCTTCCACCGAATCGCGGTCGATCAAGCCTTCCCCCTTGAACTGAAGGTGCCGAACACCGAGACCCGACGGGCGATGGCCGAATCGGAGGAAATGATGAGGCGGGGGACGGCCAGATTCGCCAGCGCGGACGAGATGTTTGCGGAGCTTGAAGAAGCCGGCAGCCAGTAAGCGGGCGCGCCCGCCGCGCCGCGTCGACTTTACGCGGGGGTTTCTCAAGGACTGGGAGCGTCTCTCGCGTTCCGGCCGATACGATCTGAATCGACTCAAGGCGGTCATGCTCGACCTCATTGCCAACGACGTCCCGCTGGGTCCGGAACGGAGGGATCACGCGCTGAAAGGCGCATGGGCGAATCACCGCGAGTGCCATGTCGGCGGGGATTTCCTCCTGATCTACCAGGTCGATGATTCGCCGAAGCCGAGCGGCTCCATCAACTTTGTTCGCGCTGGCACCCACGCCGAACTCTTCAAATGACTCCCCTGACACGGACGGACGATCCCCGGATGAGCCATCCCCGCTGCCCCCGTTTCCTCGCCGCATCGCTCCTGACCGCCGCCTGGACCGTCGCCGCGTGCGCCCCCGGCGGTGAAGACCCGGCGGGAGACGACGGCGTTGTCCGGACGGCGCTGCACGACTTCCGCGTGGAAGAGGTGGCGGATGGGCTCGTGCGCCCGTTCTCGATGGCCTTCACGCCCGAGGGCGACCTCCTCGTGACGGAACGTCCCGGCCGGCTCCGCATCATCCGCGACGGCGTCCTGCTCCCGGACTCCGTGGACGGCCTGCCGCCGATCCGGGCCCTCGGGCGCGGCGCCCGTTCCATGGCCGGCTTCGAACAGGCGGGGCTGCGCGACGCGATCCTGCACCCCGACTTCGAGACGAACCGGCTCCTCTACCTGAGTTACGTGAAGCCGGGGCCCGATTCGCTGGGCACGATCGCCATCGCCCGCGGCCGCTTCGAGAACGACCGGCTGAGCGACGTCGAGGAGCTGTTCCACGCGGACGCGCCCGGCAACGGGACCGAGCGCAGTTCGATGTGGGGCGGACGCCTCGTCTTCGACCACGACAACTACCTGTTCATGACGCTGGGCGACCGGCAGTGGCCCCCGGCGGGCGAACTCGAGGCGCACCCCGCCCAGAACCTCTCCAACCACAACGGCAGCACGATCCGCATCCACGACGACGGCCGGATCCCCGAGGACAACCCGTTCGTGGGACTCGCGGGCGACGACGAGATCCGCGACGAGATCCACCCCGAGGTCCACCCCGAGATCTGGACGTGGGGCCACCGCAACGCGCAGGGGATGGCGGTCCATCCCGAAACCGGCGACTTGTGGCAGAACGAGCACGGCCCGCAGGGCGGGGACGAGCTGAACCTGATCGAGCCGGGCCTCAACTACGGCTGGCCCGTCGTCGGCTACGGCGTGAACTACCGCACCGGCTCGCGCATCCACTCGGCGACCCTCATGGAGGAGATGGAGCCGCCGGAGCACATCTGGGTCCCCTCGATCGGCGTCTCCGGGATGCTCTTCTACACGGGCGACGCGTTCCCGGCGTGGCGCGGCGACATGCTCGTCGGCGGTCTCAGCGGGCGGCGCCTCGCGCGGCTGCGGATGGAGGGCCGGGAGGTGACGCACGAGGAGACGCTGCTGCAGGGAATCGGCCGCATCCGCGACGTCCGCCAGGGACCGGACGGGTTCATCTACCTCGCCATCGACGGGGAGACGCGGGACGTGGACGGCCCGCCGACGGGCATCGTGCGACTGGTCCCCGCCGGCCGCCGGTAGCTCATGCGGAGCGTCCGCGGGTGTCGCGCGATCCCGGCCCTTCTCGTGGCCCTCCTCGCGGTCCTTGTCGTGGCCCTCCTGGGCTGCGCGGACGACCCGGCGGCGCCCCCGCGCCCCGTCCCGACGTCGATTTCGATTGCGCCGTCCACCGTGACGCTGTGGCGGGGCGTCAGCTTCCACCTCACCGCGACGGTCCGCGACCAGGACGCCCGCCCGATGTCCGGAGTCGCGGTGATCTGGCGGTCGGCCGATCCCTCCACGGCCACCGTCGACGCGAAGGGGCTCGTAACGGCCGTCGGGAGCGGAGAGACGACGGTGACGGCGACGGCGGGCGCCGCCACGGCGATGGCGGTCGTGAACGTCGACAACGCATCCACGGACCGGGTCGTCCTCAGGGCCCTGTACGAGACGACGAAAGGTGCGGGGTGGAAGAACGCGAGCAACTGGCTCAGCGACGCGCCGCTCGCGGACTGGTACGGGGTCGAAGTAGACGCCGACGGCCGCGTTACGAAGCTGGAACTCGGCGAGAACGACCTGGCGGGACCGATCCCGGCCGTGATCGGTCACCTCCCCGGGCTCACGGAGTTGTACCTCCACGACAACGCGCTGACCGGCCCGATTCCTGCGCTGATCGGCCAGCTCCCCGAACTCCGGGTCCTCGATCTTTGGTCCAACGACCTCGAGGGCGCGATCCCCCGCGAAGTCGGAGACCTCGCCGCCCTCACGCGGCTGCGGCTGGAACACAACGACCTGGCCTGGTCCATCCCGCCGGAACTGGGAAGACTGTCGCGGCTCGAAACGCTCTCGCTGTGGAACAATGACCTGAGGGGTCCGATCCCGCCCGAACTCGGCAGTCTCTCCGAGCTTCGCATCCTGTACCTGGGCTACAACGACTTGACGGGCTCCATCCCGCCCGAGATCGGTAATCTCACCAGCCTTCATGAATTTTATGCGAACCGTAACGTTCTGAGCGGGCCGCTCCCGCCGGAGATCGGCAGGCTGTCGGAACTCCGGATCCTGGGGCTCTGGGGCAACGCTCTCTCGGACTCGATCCCCTCGGCGCTCGGAGACCTCGCGGCGCTCAGGGAAATGCGGCTGGAGAACAACCAACTGAGCGGATCCATCCCCGCCTCTCTGGGACGACTGCGGTCGATCGAAGAACTCGCACTCTCGCACAATGCGCTGTCCGGCGAGGTGCCGGCCGAACTGTCCGGTCTCGTTACGCTGACGGAGTTGTATCTGAACGGGAATCCGTACCTGTCGGGTCTCCTTCCGGCCGGCCTGCGGGGTCTCGAGCGTCTCACCACGCTTCACGCCGGCGGCACGAGCCTGTGCGCCCCCGCCGATCCCGAATTCCTGGCCTGGCTCGGTACCCTGGAGAGTCAGCGGGTGGCTCTGTGCGGGAACGACCCGTCACCCGCCTACCTCACGCAGTCCGTGCAATCGTTCGAGTTCCCGGTTCCGCTGGTGGCGGACCGGTCGGCCCTGCTGCGCGTGTTCCTCACGGCTCCGTCCGGGGAATCGGTCGCCTTCCCGCCCGTGCGCGCCAGCTTCTACCTTGAGGATGAAGAGGTTCACGCCGTGGACATCCCGGGCCCGGCAGGCACGGTTCCGTACCGGGTTGAAGAGGGTAGACTCGACTGGTCGGCGAACGTCGCCATCCCCGCGACTGTCGTTCAGCCCGGTCTGGAACTCGTGGTCGAGGTCGACCCGGACGAAACGCTGGGTCTCGGCTCCGGAATCACGAGGCGGATCCCCGAGACCGGCCGCCAGGCCATCGGCACCCGAACCGTGCCTCCGCTGCGGCTCACGTATCTGCCCGTCGTCCGTCCCCCGGAGCCGTCCGAAGACTTCCTGAGCCGTGTCCGGGACCTGACGGAGGACGATCCCCTGTTCTGGCCGACGCGACAGTGGCTGCCGATCGCTGAATTCACCGTGGAGGTGCGTCAGCCCATATACACTACGGCGCGGACGAGCAGCGAGCTGATGGCGGAGATCGAGGCGATTCGCGTGCTCGAAGGCGAAACCGGCTACTACATGGGCGGGCTGCCCCCCAATCTCGTCGAAGACCTCGGCGTCGGGGGGCGGGGATTCATCGGCGGCCGGACGAGCATCTCGAGTCTCGATTCCACGACCGTGGCGCACGAACTCGGGCACAACATGAGCCTCCGGCATGCGCCCTGCGGCGGCGCCGGCGGGCCGGATCCCGCCTTCCCGGCCCGCGGTGGAGCGATCGGCGCCTGGGGCTTCAATAGTTCCGACAGCTCGCTCGTCGGTCCGTATAGACCCGACTTCATGTCGTACTGCCGGCCGCGCTGGGTCAGCGACTACAGCTTCACGAAGGCGTTCGACCACCGCGTCCGGGCGGAGGGAGAATCGGAGGGCGAAGCGGCGGCAGCACACGCCACCGTCGCGCGGACTCTCCTGCTGTGGGGCCGCGCCGACTCGGACGGCGTGCCGTTCCTGGAGCCGGCCTTCGTCGTCGACGCTCCGCCGACGCTTCCCCGGTCCGGGGGGCCGTACACGCTTACCGGGCTTGGCGTCGCGGGGGAGACGTTGTTCTCGCTGAGCTTCGACATGCAGGAGATGGCGGACGGGAACGAAGAGTCGGGGTTCGTCTTCGCCCTTCCGGCGCCGCCGGCGTGGGCGGACCGGTTGGCGACGGTGGTGCTCGCCGGGCCGGGAGGGACGGCGACGCTGTCAGGGGCGAACGGTCCGCCTGCGGCCATTCTCCGCGACCCCCGGACGGGTCGGGTACGCGCGATCGTGCGCGACCTCGCGGCCCTCGATGCTGGTCAGGGAGGCCTCGGCACGCTCGCCGGTGCCGCGGACGACCCGACCTCCAGCGCGGCCTCCCTCGCGTCCATCCTCGCGTCCATCCTCCCGGACGCCGCCGACCTCGAGGTGCTGGTCTCCCGAGGTCTTCCCTCGGCCGACCAGTGGAGGCGCTAGGCCGATGCGATACGTCCGTCTTCGAGCGGCCGTTGTCGTCCTGCTGCCTCTCCTGGCCTGCGGGGATGCCGGCCCGATGGAGCTTCTGCCAGGGATACCGGAGTCGACCGACTCATCGACGGACCGAGCGGCCCTCATTGCTCTCTACGAGGCGACGAACGGTGCGGGCTGGAAGAACAGCAGAAACTGGCTCAGCGACGTACCGCTCATCTATTGGCATGGGGTCGATACCGACACCGATGGCCGGGTCACGCGGCTCCGACTTCGAGACAACGATCTCGAGGGTCGGATCCCGCCCCAGATCGGCCACTTCGCCGAGCTCAGGGATCTGGACCTCGGGAAGAACGCGCTGACGGGTCCGATTCCACCAGAGATCGGCGGGCTCTCGCAACTCCGAACGCTGGAGTTGATTTCCAACCAGCTCGGTGGCCGCATCCCGCCTCAGATCGGTCGCCTTTCCAACCTCACGCAGTTGCACCTCAGCAACAACGCGCTGACGGGTCCGATTCCACCGGAGATCGGCCGGCTGTCGAGGCTCCGAGGCCTGGGGCTGTGGTCCAATGAACTGACCGGCGCGATTCTGCCCGAACTCGGCGACCTTGAGGCGCTCAGCCGATTGTGGTTGAGCGACAACGATCTGACGGGCCCGATTCCGCCGGAGATCGGTCAACTCGCGAGGCTCAGAGCGTTGAGCTTCGGCGGCAACGATCTAACGGGTCCGATTCCGCCGGAGATCGGCAGCCTCTCCGGGCTCTGGGAATTGGACCTCGGCGGCAACGATCTGACGGGTTCGATTCCGCCGGAGATCGGCCGCCTCTCCGGGCTTACGGAGTTGGACCTCGGCGGCAACGATCTGACGGGTCCGATCCCGCGCGAGATCGGCCGCCTCGGGCAACTCGAACGCTTGGTGCTGCGCGCGAACGACCTCGAGGGTGCGATTCCCGCTGACTTCGGAGACCTTCCCGCGCTCAGGCAGCTGTTGCTGGACTACAACGATCTGACGGGTCCGATTCCGCCGGAGATCGGCCGCCTCTCCGGGCTCTGGGAGTTGGATTTGGCGCACAACGCGCTGACGGGTCCCATTCCACCGGAGATCGGCGGCCTCTCGCAACTCCGGAGCCTGGAGCTGTGGTCCAACGACCTGGAGGGCCCGGTCCCCGTCGAACTCGGAGATCTCCGGCTGCTCGGGGAACTGAAGCTGGAGCGAAACGCCCTGCGCGGCCCCATCCCGCCGAGCCTGGGCAACCTGGGGTATCTCAAACTCCTCTCCCTTTCGCAGAACGATCTGTCGGGTCCGGTCCCGGCGGAACTGTCGGAGCTCGCCTGGTTGAGGGAACTGACCGTGAACGGCAACCCGCAGTTGTCGGGCGTGCTCCCGGTGGGCCTCAAGGATCTGGGGCAGCTCACGACGCTCAACGCCGGCGGCACGGCGCTGTGCACTCCCGCGGATCCGGGCTTTCAAGCCTGGCTTCGGACGCTGCGAGCCCCGCGCGTGCCCCGCTGCGAGGACGACGTAGCGCCCGTGTATCTGACGCAGGCCGTGCAGTCGTTCGAGTTTCCGGTTCCGCTGGTGGCGGGCCGGCCGGCCCTGCTTCGCGTTTTCCTCACCGCTCTCGACGGCGAGACGGCCGGGTTCTTTCCACCTGTGCGCGCGCGCTTTTTTCTGGCGGACGCCGAGATCCACACGGTGGAAATTCCGGGGTCGGCGCTCACAGTGCCGTCCCGAGTGGAAGAAGGCCGACTCGAGGCGTCGGCGAATGTCGCGATCCCGCCCGACGTTGTTCGACCGGGTCTGGAACTCGTGGTGGAAGTCGACCCGGAGGACACGCTTGGACCCAGCCCTGGTACCGCGAAGCGAATCCCGGCCACCGGCCGCCAGGCCATCGACGTGCGAGCGGTGCCGGCGCTTCACCTCACGTATCTGCCCTTCGTCCGCCCCGACCGGGAGTCCGGCGACTTCCTGAGCCGCGTCGCGGACCTGACGGAAGCCGACACGCTGTTTCGGGGGATGAAGGAATGGCTGCCCGTCGGCGATTTCACCCTCGCCGTACACGAGGTGGTGTATACCTCGGCGCGAACGGGCGGCGAATTGCTCTCGGAGATCGAGGCGATTCGCGTATTGGAGGGCGGAACGGGCTACTACATGGGCGGGATCCCCCGGTATCTCGTATCCGAAACGGGCTATGCCGGCCTGGCAATGCGCGGCGGCCAGGTCAGTTTCTCGCGTGTCCGCACTATTACGATCGCACATGAACTCGGACACAACATGAGCCTCCAGCATGCCCCCTGCGGAGGTGCGGGAGGCCCGGATCCCGGTTTCCCGACCAGAGACGGAACGATCGGAGTGTGGGGATTCAACCGCTACGACAGTTCACTCGTCGCTCCCAAGACGTCCGACCTCATGTCCTACTGCGGACCGAAGTGGATCAGCGACTTCAGCTTCAGCAAGGCGTTCGATCACCGCCTCCGCGAGGAGGGCGCGGCGGCGGGGGAGGGCGAAGCGGCGGCGGCACGGGCCAGCGTGGCGCGGACCCTCCTGCTGTGGGGCCGCGCCGACGCCGACGGCGTGCCGTTCCTGGAGCCGGCGTTCGTCGTCGACGCTCCGCCGACGCTTCCAAGAGCCGGGGGGCCGTACACCCTCACAGGGATGAGCACCGAAGGCGAGGCTTTGTTCTCGCTGAACTTCGACATGCAGGAGATGGCGGACGGCGACGGGGAGTCGGGCTTCGTTTTCGCCCTTCCTGCGTCGCCGGCGTGGGCGGATCGACTGGCGACCGTGATTCTCGCCGGGCCCGGAGGGACCGCTACGCTGGACGGCGCGGACGGGACGCCGACGGCCATCCTCCGCGACCCGAGGACGGGCCAGGTCCGCGGGATCCTGCGCGACCTCGCGAGCCTCGACGGCGGCCAGGGCGGCCTCGGCACGCTCGCCGGAGCCGCGGCCGACCCGGCCTCCAGCACGGCCTCCCTCGCGTCCATCCTCCCGGACGCCCCCGACCTCGAGATTGTCATCTCCCGCGGCCTCCCATCCGCGGACCAGTGGAGGCGCTAGAGGAGTTTCGGCGTGGCCGGGGGAGATGGCGTTTCCTAGGTTGAAAGGTTGCGAGGGAGCGTCATCCGTCGGTGACGAAGGACGGACGCGTGAAGACACCGTGAAAACACTGAGTGCCGGTGCGGTTCTGTGGTTGTGGTTCGCCCTCATGGGGCAGCCCCCGGGGGATCCTGCGTCCAGCGCCGCCTCCCTCGCTGACCAGGCGCCCGTGGCGTCGCTTGACGTGGCCGCCCTCGGCGTGGCCGCCGTCGCCGACACGGCGGACCTGACGGCGGTCGTCCTGCGCTACTGCGTCCGCTGTCACAACGGGCGCCTCCTGCGCGGCAACCTCACGCTGGAAGAGTTCACCGTGGACGCCGCGCACGAGCGGGCGCCGACGGCGGAGAAGATGATCCGGAAGCTGCGCGCCGGGATGATGCCGCCGCCGGGCCAGCGCCGCCCGTCGCCGGACACGCTGCTTGCGCTCGTCGAGACGCTCGAAACCGTCGTCGACCGCGACGCCGCGCGAGACCGGAACCCCGGCTCCCGGCGCTTCCAGCGGCTGAACCGGGCCGAGTACGAGCGCGTGATCCGCGATCTTCTCGACCTCGAGATCGACGCCGCCCGCTGGCTGCCGGCGGACACCTACCTCGGCGCCTTCGACAACATGGCGGACGCGCAGGGTCTCTCGACCACGCTCCTCGAGGCCTACCTGCGGGCCGCCACGGAGGTGAGCCGGATCGCCGTCGGCAACCCGGCCGCCGTCTCGAAGACCGCCAAGTACACGAACCCGATCGACGTGTCGCAGCACGCCTGGGACCGCATCGAGGGCACGCCGTACGGGACGCGCGGCGGCATGGTCGTCACGCACGACTTCCCGGTCGACGGAGAGTACACGATCTCGATCGAGACGCTCTTCGGGCAGGGGACGGGGTTCCAGGACGTCGACATCTCGATCGACGGGGAGGGGGTCGCCCTGCTCGGCCTCGAGCACGGCGGGCGTTCGACGGCGCCGATCCGCACGGAGCCGATCTTCGTGACGGCGGGTCAGCGCCAGGTCGCGGCGGCGTTCGTGCGCACCATCGAGGGGCCGTACGAGGACCGCCTGAAGACGCCGGGCTGGTCGTTCGTGGGCGGCGAGGACTCGCAGGCGTGGGCGAACTACGGGATCACGGCGCTCCCCCACCTCAGCGAGCTGATGATCACGGGTCCCCGGCGCAGTGCGGGGCTCTCCGAGACGGCGAGCCGGCGCAGGGTCTTCCACTGCCATCCGGGCCGGAGCGAGGGGGACGGCGCGGCGACCGGGGCATCCGATGAGGCCCGGGCGTGCGCGGCGTCGATCGTGACGCAGCTGGCGCGGGCGGCGTACCGGCGGCCGGTGACGGAGGACGATCTCGCGGGGCCCATGGCCTTCTACGATGAGGCGGCGGCGGACGCGGCGGCCGAGGACGGGTTCGAGATCGGGGTCCGGACGGCGCTGCAGGCGATCCTCGCCAGCCCGTCCTTCATCTTCCGTCTCGAGCAGGCGCCTCCCGAGGCCGCGCCCGGCGAGAGCTACCGGATCGCGGACGTGGACCTCGCGTCGCGGCTCTCGTTCTTCCTGTGGGCGGCGAGCCCGGACGACGAACTGCTGACGCTGGCCGCGGAGGGACGGCTCTCGGATGCGGCGGTCCTCGAGGCGCAGGTGCGCCGGATGCTGGCCGACCCGCGCGCGGAGGCGCTCTCGACGCGCTTCGCTTCGCAGTGGCTGCGGCTCCAGGATGCGGAGGACAACCAGCCCGAGCCTTATCTCTACCCGGACTTCACCGGCCAGCTGCGCGAGGACCTGGTGCGGGAGACGCAGCTCTTCTTCGACCACCTCGTGCGCGAAGACCGGAGCCTGCTCGAGCTGTTCACGGCGGACTACACCTTCCTGAACGAGCGCCTCGCCGGGCACTACGGGATTCCGGGGGTCTCGGGACCGGAGTTCCGGCGCGTGAGCTATCCGGACGACAGCCGGCGCGGCGTGCTGGGGCACGGGAGCGTGCTGCTGCTCACGTCGATGTCCGCGCGCACGTCGCCGGTGCTGCGCGGGAAGTGGGTGATGGAGGTGCTCATGGGCACGCCGCCGCCGCCCCCGCCGCCCAACATCCCCGCCTTCGACGACACGGAATCGGCCCGGGGCGGGCGGCTGCTGACGACGCGCGAACGGCTGGAGATGCACGCGGCCAACCCGACGTGCCGCGCCTGCCACCGGTTCATGGACCCGATCGGGCTCGCGCTCGACAACTACGACGTGACGGGCCGGGTGCGGGTGCGCGAGAACGGGGTCGCGCTCGACACGCGGGGGACGTTCTACGACGGGTCCGACGTGAGCACGCCGGCGGAACTCGTCGACCTCCTCATGAAGCGGCCCGTCCCGCTCGTCCGGAACTTCACCGCGCACCTGCTCGCGTACGCGGTCGGGCGCCGCGCGGAGTACTTCGACCAGCCGGGGATCCGGGCCATCGCGCGCGAGGCGGAGGCCGACGGCTACCGCATGTCTTCATTCATCCTCGGCGTCGTGAACAGCGACGCTTTCCGGCTGGCGCGTCCCGCGCCCGCCGTGGAAGAAGTGGAGGGATCATGAATTTCATCACGGGTACGCACCTCTCGCGCCGCACCTTCCTGCGGGGCGCCGGCGCCAGCGTCGCGCTCCCGCTGCTCGACGCGATGGTCCCCGCGGGACGGCTGTGGGCCGACCCCATGAAGGCGGCGGAGTTCACCCGCCTCGTCTGCATCGAGGAGTCGATGGGGGTGGCGGGTTCGAGCGACTGGGGCGATGAACGCCACCTGTTCGCGCCGGCGACGACCGGGCGCGACTTCGAACTGGTGGCGGACAGCCAGCTCAAGCCGCTGGAGGCGTTTCGCGAGTACACGACGATCGTGAGCAACACGGATTGCCGCTCGGCGGAGGCGTTCCGGGCGGAGGAGATCGGCGGCGACCACGATCGCTCGACGGCGGTGTTCCTCACCCAGGCGCACCCGAAGCAGACGCAGGGGTCGGACATCTTCCTCGGCACCTCGCTAGACCAGCTGCACGCGCAGCGCTTCGGGCGGGAGACCGTGCTCCCCTCGCTCGAACTCTGCATCGAGGGCATCGATCGCGGCGGGGGCTGCGCCTACAACTACCACTGCGCGTACACGACGTCGCTCGCGTGGGCGTCGCCGAACCAGCCGCTGCCCGCCATCCGGGAGCCGCGCGTCGTGTTCGAGCGCCTGTTCGGCGCCGGGGACACGGCGGAGGACCGGGCGGCCCGCCGGCGCACGGACCGCAGCATGATCGACTGGATCGCGACCGAGGTCGTGCGGCTGAGGCGGACGCTGGGCGCGGCGGACCGGGTCGCGCTGGACGAGTACGTCGAGCACATCCGCGAGATCGAGCGCCGGATCCAGCTCGTCGAGGCGCGCAACGCGAGCGGGGAGGAACGGGAGATGCCGGAGGCGCCCTCCGGGGTGCCGGATTCCTTCAAGGAGCACATGCAGCTCATGTTCGACCTGCAACTGCTCGCGCTGCAGACCGATCTCACGCGCGTCATCACCTTCAAGACCGGCTTCGACCAGTCCAACCGGACCTTCCCGGAGAGCGGGACGACGAAGTCCGTGCACGGGGCCTCGCACCACGGGAACGTCCCCGAGGACATCATGGATTTCAACAAGATCAACACGTACCGGCTGGGGCAGGTCGCGTACTTCCTGGAGAAGCTGCGGGACACGATGGAGGGCGAGGCGTCGCTGCTCGACCGGACGGCGATCGTGTGGGGGTCGCCGATGGCGGACGGGAACCTGCACAACCACCGGCGCGCGCCGCTGCTGCTCATGGGCGGGGCGAACGGGGCGCTGGAGGGCGGCGTCCACCTGCGGGCCCCGGACGGAACGCCGATGGCGAACGCGTTCGTGAGCCTGATGCGGAAGATCGGGCACCCGGAGATGGCGTCTTTCGGCGACAGCGACGGGGCGTTCCCGCTCGAGTTCACGGGCGAAGCGGCCCCGGGCGGGGCGGCTCCGGAGGGGAGCCGAGCGCGATGAGGCAAGGGATCCGACTGGCCGCGGCGCTCCTGATTTCGGCCCTCCTGCCGACAGGTTTGGGCGCGCAGGAGGGGGCGGCTTCCTCCTCCTCCTCCTCCTCTGACCGGCTGCGGGAAGCGGCGCGCGACGGCGCGGTGGCGGTCGTGCGCGCGCTCGTGGCGGACGGCGCGGACGTGAACGCGGCGCGGGGCGACGGGATGACCGCGCTGCACTTCGCCGCCGAGCGCGGCCACGCGGCGGTGGCCCGGGCGCTGATCGATGCGGACGCGGCGGTGGACGCCGGGACGCGGATCGGCCGCTATGCGCCGCTCCACCTCGCCGCCCGCAGAGGGCACGGGCCCGTCGTCGCGCTCCTGCTCGAGGCCGGGGCCGACCCGAACGCCGCGACGACGAACAGCGGCGTGACCGCGCTGCACCTCGCCGCCGCCGCCGTGGACGCCCGCCCAGCCGTGGCCGCGCTGCTCGACCACGGCGCCGATCCGAACGCCCGGGAGGGGTCGGCGGGGCAGACACCGCTGATGTTCGCCGCCGCCGCGAACCGGCCGGCCGCCGCGGCCGCGCTGCTCGAAGCCGGCGCCGACCCCGCCACCACGACCGCCGTGGTCGACGTCCTGCCCAGGCTGGCGCTGGACCGTGAGGCCAACCGCCGCCTGCGCGACTTCATCGGCGCCCCGCCGGAGACGCTCGGCCCGTACGGGCCCGAGGTGGACCCCGAAGCCCCCGAAGCCGAGCGGCCGGGCGAGCCCACCCCGGCCCACGTGCAGGCCGCGATCCGCGCCCAGCGCGAGTTCCTCCGCTCCGGCTTCGACGTCGGCGAGGTCAGCGCGCACTCGCTGGGCCGCGTCGGGCCCGACTACCCCGGCGGTCCCGACCTCATCCGTCCTCCGTACCGCGAGGTGCTCGTCGGCCGGACGGGTGGCATGACCGCGCTCCTGCACGCGGCCCGCGAGGGCCACATCGAGACGGCGAACGTCCTCCTCGACGGCGGCGCGGACATCGACCAGACGAGCGCGGACGCCACGAGCCCGCTCCTCATGGCGGCGCTCAACGGCCAGTTCGACCTGGCGCTCGTCCTCATCGAGCGCGGGGCCGACCCCGACCTCGCCGCCTCGACCGACGGGGCGACGCCCCTGTTCGCCGTCCTCCAGACCCAGTGGGCGCCGAAGTCCAACTACCCGCAGCCGCGCGCCCAGGACCTGCAGGATGCCGAGCACATGGTTGTGCTCCGCGCGCTGCTCGACGCCGGCGCCGACCCCAACCCGCGCCTGAACACGCACCTGTGGTACTGGGAGTACGGCCTCACGAAGATGGGGGTCGACCTCACCGGCGCGACGCCCTTCTGGCGCGCGGCCTTCGCCCAGGACCTCGAAGCGATGAAGCTGCTCGTCGCGCACGGCGCGGACCCGCACATCCCCACCCGCTGGCCCGAGGTGGGGATGCGCGAGCGGCGGCAGCAGGATGGCCGGCAGCAGGAGGACTCCGCGCTGCCCTGGATCCCGGAGGGCGCGCCCAACGCGTGGCCGATCCACGCCGCCGCGGGCGGAGGCTACCTGGGTCTCGGCGCGTTCAGCGTCCGCAACCGGCCCGACCAGTTCATCCCCGCCGTGAAGTACCTGATCGAGGAACTCGGCGCGGACGTCGACCAGCGCGACTCGTGGCTCTACACGCCGATGCACTACGCCGCCTCGCGCGGCGACAACGAACTCATCGAGTACCTCGTCTCGCAGGGCGGAGACGTCACCGCCATCACCCGCCTCGGACAGTCCACGGCGGACATGGCGCGCGGCGGCCGGGCCGGGTTCTTCACCCGAGTCCCGTACCCGGAGACGGTCGACCTGCTCACGAGTCTCGGCGCCACGCTCGAGTGCCTCCACACGCACTTCCTCGACACGGGAGACTCCTGCCCCGGAGCGGGTATCGACGACCCGTGGGCCCCCGCCGCGACGGACGCGGACGAGAAGCGGTCCGGCAGCGGGAAGGGGGAGAGAGAATGAAGATCTGGGCGATCGCGGCCGTCGCGGCTGCCACAGCGGCTGCCACATCGGCGTGCGGTGGCGAGGGCCGGGCCGCGGACACGGCGACGATGGACGGAGCCGGCGGATCCAACGGCGCCGTCGTGAAGGGGGGCGACGACCGCACGGGGCCCTACGATCCCGTCGCCGGGTGGTGGAAGCCCGCGCCGGACCACGACGACCTGTGGGGCTGGGGGCAGGTGGCCGGCGTCGCCGTGGACCACGCGGACCGCATCATCGTCGTCACGCGCGGCGACTGGCCCGCCGACCGCTCGGCCCTCCGCGAGGGACGCCTGCGCCGCGCGAACTACGTCGTCGTCGCGAACGGGAACGGCGAGATCGTGGAACAGTGGGCCCAGTGGGACTCGCTCTTCACCCTCCCCCACCAGGTGTACATCAACCCCTACGACCCCGAGCGCCACGTGTGGGTGGTCGACAGCGGCGGCGGGGAAGGGCACATGCAGGTCGTCAAGTTCACGAACGACGGCAGCGAGATCGCCATGCGCCTCGGCGAACGCGACCACCCGAAGACGCGCGAAGCCGCCCGGGCGCGCTCCGACTGGGGCCCGTACACCTACGGCTGGCCGTCGAAGCTCGCGTTCCTGCCGGACGGGAGCTTCCTGCTCGCCGACGGGTACTGGAACTCGCGGATCATCAAGTATTCCGAAGACGGGGAGTTCATCATGCAGTGGGGCGCCCTCGGCACCGGCCCGGGAGAATTCGATCTCCTGCACGGCCTCGCGGTGGACGAGGACCGGGTCTACGTCGCGGACCGCCAGAACGAGCGCCTCCAGTTGTTCACGCACGACGGCGAGTTCATCGAGGAATGGCCGAACATCTTCGATCCCGTGAACATCTGGCTCGATGGGAACGGCGCCGTGTGGGTCCTGGACGCGAGCCTGAACCGCGTGTTGAAGTACAATCGGGACGGCGTCCTCCAGGACTACTGGGGCGCCTACGGGCAGGCGGGCGCCATCGGGCGGGGGATCTGGGCCGGCGGCCTCTCGCTCCCGCACCAGATGGACATGGACGACGACGGCAACCTGTATATCGCCTCCTACAGCGGCGGCTGGATCAACAAGTTCACCCCGAAGCCGAACGCGGACCCGGACAGGCTCCTGGGGCCGCGGCTCCTGCTGACCCGCTGAACCGTCGCATGAACCGCCGGCCACGCCCCCCGTTCCTCCGGGCCGCGCTCCCGGCGCTTGCCCGTGTGGCGGTCGTGGCGGTCGTGGCGGTCGCGGCGGCCGCGTGCGGGGAACCGCCGACCGGCCCGCCCGACCCGGGTCCGATCGACCCGCCCGAACCGCCGCCACCTCCTCCCATCGCGGCGCAGATCGTCCCCTGCGAGGGCGGTTCGGCGGCCGGGTTCCCGTGCGACCGCGTGGATCTCGCGGCGAACGTATCTCTGCCCGACCTGAGCCCCGGACGGACGCCGGCGGGAGCGGCGAACCGCTGGGCCGTGAACGACATCTGGGGGTGGACGGACCCGCAGACGGGCGTCGAGTACGCGCTCGTGGGCCGCCACGACGGACTCGCCATCGTCGATCTCTCGACCCCGACCGAACCGCGCCCCATCGCCTTCATGGCCTCCGCGACCTCGCACAGCATCTGGCGCGACATGAAGGTGTACGAGAATCACGCGTATGTCGTCGCGGACAGAATCACGGGCCACGGGATGCAGGTGCTCGACCTGACCCGGCTTCGCGGACTGACGGAGTTCACCGTGCTCGGGGCGGACGCGCGCTACCGGCAGGTGAGCGCAGTCCACAATATCGCGATCAACGAGGAGACCGGCTTCGCCTACGCCGTCGGCAGCAATTCCGGCGCCGAAACCTGCGGGGGCGGCCTGCACATGATCGACCTCTCGGACCCGAAGAACCCGATGTTCGCGGGTTGCCACGCCGCCGAGGGGACGGGATTCCACGGCAGCGGCTACACGCACGATGTCCAGTGCGTCGTGTACCGGGGGCCGGACACGGAGCACGCGGGCCGCGAGATCTGCATCGGTTCGAACGAGACCGCGATCGTCGTGTCGGACGTGACGGACAAGGCGAACCCGGCGACGCTGTCGACCGCCACGTACGCCGACCGCGACTACATCCACCAGGGGTGGCTCAGCGAGGACCACCGGTATTTCTACCAGAACGACGAGTACGACGAGAGGAACAACCGGGTCTCGCAGACGCGCCTGCTCGTGTGGGACCTCGCCGATCTCGACGATCCGGTGCTGGCGAAGGAGCACCTGGGTCCGACCGAGGCGGTCGACCACAACCTCTACGTGCACGGCAGCCGGATCTATCACTCCAACTACGCGTTCGGCGTGCGCATCCTCGACATCTCCGACCCCGCGAATCCGCGCGAAGCCGGGTATTTCGACACCGTACCCGAGCACAACGACCAGAACTTCTCCGGCTCCTGGTCGACCTACCCCTGGTTCGAGAGCGGCATCTTCGTCGCGTCGAGCTGGAACGAGGGCCTCTTCGTCCTCCGCCTGCAGCAGTAGCCGCTACAGCTTCAGCGGCCGCTTCTCGATCCTGAGGAGCCCGAGCCACGCGATGCCGGTCCACAGGGCGAAGTGATAGAGGATCAGTCCCGTCGCCCCCCAGTCCCAGGCCACGCCGGACCCGAACCCCGCAACGAGATCGCTTACGACGCCACCGGGGAAGACGAGGAAGGGTGCTACCGCCTGGGCCGACTCCACCGCGGCAAACGTCTCCAGGCCGGGGTTCACGAGCAGCGACCCGACGGCCCCGGAGACCAGGTAGTAGAGCAGCCCGATGAGCGCGGCGCGGCGGATGCCGAGGGCGGTGATGCCGAAACTGATCGCGCACGCCAGCACGCCCGTTAGGCAGACGCTCACCACTTCTCCGAGTCTCGTGGTGGACGCGATCTCGAGCGGCGGGACCGCGACGGCGCCCATCAGACCGAAGATCGCGAGCGCGGCCAACGTCGCCATCTGTATGCCGGCATATCGCCGCAGATAGAAGGAGCGCAGCGGCATCGGATGCTGCGCCCACAGCATGATCGCGCCGCTGCGCCGCTCGTTCGCGACCATCCCGCCCGGCATCAGGAAGGCGAAGATCATCGTGCAGAAGTTGAAGGCGACGGCCAACAGGCCGAAGAGGGCCATCATGCCCGCCCCGCGCGCCATGGCTTCGATCTGTTCGGGGGACGGCTCGCCGGCGCCGCCTTCCATTTCCTGCCCCACGGCCTGCATGCGCTCCAGGGTCTCCGCGAGATCGTAGGCGTGCGTGAAGATGACGAAGCCGGCGCCCAGCACGAACACGACCAGCGCGAACTTCCACCTGCGGCGCAACGCGTGCAGCATGGAGGCCTTGGCGATACCCGTGACACCGCTCAGGGCACCGCTCATGGCACCGTTCATGACACCGCCCCTTCCAGTCCGACGAACTCCGCCTCCAGGAACTCGCGCGTGAACCCGCCTTCCGGTGGCTGCACGATGCGCCCGCGTTTCCGGTCGATCAGGAGCACGCGGTCGCTCATCAGCGCCAGTTCGCCGAGGTCGTGGCTGGCGACGAGGATCGTGGACTGGCCGCGAATCTCCTCGATGCGCCGGCGGAGGCGGATGCGCTGCCCGGGGTCCAGTCCCGATTCGGGCTCGTCCAGGAAGAGCAACCCGGTCGGCCGCATCAGGGCCATGGCGAGCGCCAGCCGGCGCCGCATCCCCTTGGACAGCGCGTCGGCGGGACCGTCGGTGTCGTAGTCCACCCCGGCCAGCCGGCAGGCGCGCTCGACATCGGCATCGGCCGCGGCGTTGGCACCGGCCGCGGCCGCCGCCAGCGCGAGCAGGCCGTCGCAGGTCCACCCCGGCGGGAGCACCGTGTCTTCGGCCAGGTACCCGATCCCGTTCCGGCGCCGGTAGTCCGCTGGCCCCGCGCCGGACACCGTGGCTTCGCCCTCGATCGGAGCCAGCACCCCCAGCAGCGTGCGGAAGAGGGTCGTCTTGCCCGACCCGTTCGGCCCCACCACCGCGAGCACCTCGCCCGGCACGATGTCGAGCGACAGCCCGCCCAGCACCGCCCGCCCCCGCCGATACCCCACCCCCAACTCGCGAAGCCTCAACTCCGCCGGTCCGCTCTCTCTCGTCATGTTCTCCTCATTCCGTCTACCTCACGCAGAGTCCGCTGAGGCCAGTCAATTTCACTCTTCTCGCGTTTTTCGGCGACATAGTAGCGGCTGAGCCGCTCCCGACAGGGGTGCATCTCCCGCTTCAGGGCCGGGGCCAGGGGAGGACCGGGCGTTACAGCTTCAGCGGCCTCTTCTCGATCCTGAGCAGCCCGAGCCACGCGATCCCGGTCCACAGCGCGAGGTGATAGAGGACCAGTCCCGTCGCCCTCCAGTCCCACGCCACGCCGGATCCGAACCCCGCGACGAGATCTTCGATGACTCCACTGGGAAAGATGAGGAACGGCAGTACGGCCCCGACCGACTCCGCCGCCGACCAGGTCCCTGAATTCCTCGTCACCTCCACCCCCGCCAGAGTCCCCGAGAGCATGAAGTACAGAATCCCGAAGAGCGCGGCGCGGTGGATGCCCAGCGCGGTGATCGCGAAGCTGATCGCGCACGCGAGCACACCGGTGAGGCACAGGCTCACCACTCCCGGAGCAGACTCGGTCCCGGGGGGTAAGGCCGCGACCTCCCAGGTCAGACCGAAGATCGCGAGAGCGACGACGGTGGCGACCTGTACGCCGGCATATCGCCGCAGGTAGAAGGAACGCAGCGGCATCGGATGCTGGGCCCACAGCATGATCGCGCCGCTCCGTTGCTCGTTCGCGACCATCCCGCCCGGCATCAGGAAGGCGAAGAGCATCGTGCCGAAGGCGAAGGCGCTCATCAACAGAACGAAGAGGACGAACATGAGCGCTCGGCTCGCCATGGCTTCGACCTGCTCCGGGGACGGCTCGCCGCCTTCCCAGTCGGGCGGCGTCCCGCTGATCACCACGTAGTCCAGGGCCGTCATGTCGTAGGCGTACGTGAAGATGACCAGGCCGGCGCCGAGCATGAACACGACCAGCGCGAGCTTCCACCTGCGGCGCAACGCGTTCAGCATGGAGGCCTTGGCGATACTCGTGACACCGCTCATGGTCCCGTTCATGACACCGCCCCTTCCAGTCCGACGAATTCCGTTGTCAGCGAATCAGTAGCGGCCCAGGCGCTCGCGGTAGGAGCGCATCTCGCGCTTCAGGACCGGGGCCAGCAGGTAGAGGCCGAGCAGGTTGGGGATCGCGACCACGTAGATCACGGCGTCCGAGAGATCGATCAGCGCGCCCAGTTGCAGACTGGCGCCCAGGACCACGAACCCGCAGAAGAACAGCTTGAAGCCGGCTTCCACCGAGCGGTTCTCGCCCGTCAGGTAGGTGAGCGACTTCAGGCCGTAGTAGCTCCACGAAATCATGGTGGAGAAGGCGAACAGCACCGCCGCGACCGAAAGAGGCACGGGCGACCAGGAGAGGGTGCTCTCGAACGCGGTCTTGGTCATCTCGATGCCGGTGATGCCGGTGTCGGCCAGCGACGGGTCGTAGACGGTCGTGATGATGACCAGCGCGGTCATCGTGCAGATGACCACCGTGTCGATGAACGGCTCCAGCAGGCCGACGAAGCCCTCGGTCGAAGCCTCGTCCGTCTGCACCGCCGAGTGCGCAATGGCGGCGGACCCGAGGCCGGCCTCGTTCGAGAACACGGCCCGCCGGAACCCGATGACCATCACGCCGATCATGCCGCCGCCGATGCTGTCCGCCGAGAACGCCCCTTCCCAGATCTGGACGATGGCGCCGGGCAGCCGGTCGGCGTTGAGCCCGATAATCGCCAGCGCCGACAGCACGTAGAGCACCGCCATGAAGGGCACCAGGCGGGAGGTGACGCGGGCGATGCTCCGGATCCCGCCCACGGTGACCAGCGCCACCGCGCCGGCCATGAGGACGCCCAGCAGCCAGGCCTTGTCGCGGAAGAAGCTGCCCTCGGCGCCCGTCACCTCGATCAGGATGGCGGCGGCCTGGTTGGACTGGAACATGTTGCCGATGCCGAGACAGCCGACGACCATGGCGGCGGCGTAGAACATCCCCAGGCCGCGGCCGACCCGGGGCAGGTTCCGCAACTCCAGGCCGTGCTGCAGGTAGTACATCGGGCCGCCGCTGACGGAGCCGTCCGGGTTGGCGCGGCGGTACTTCACCGCCAGCGTACACTCGGCGAACTTCGTGCTCATGCCGAGCAGCCCGGCGATGATCAGCCACAGGGTGGCCCCCGGCCCGCCCAGCGAGATCGCCACGGCCACGCCCGCGATGTTCCCGATCCCGACCGTCCCCGAGACGGCGGTTGCGAGCGCCTGGAAGGGCGTCACCTCGCCCGGCTGCGACGGATCCGTATAGCGGCCCCGCACCAGGTCGAGCGCGTGCCGGAAGCCCCGCACGTTGATGAAGCCGAGGTAGAGGGTGAAGAAGACGCCCCCGGCGATGAGCCACGCCACGATGAGCGGAATCTCGGTCCCGCCGACCGGCACGGAGAAGAAGATGAACTCCGACACCGCGTCCGCGACCGGCCGCATGACCCTGTTGACGAGTTCGTCGACACCCATGGATGGCCTATACTACGTTTTCCGCGTGGCATGCGCCCGCGGCGGGGGCAGCGAGCGCCGAAACGAGACTGGAGGCGGGACGTGCCGAAGAGGACGCCGAAGAGGACGATGACGCCTTCCGAAGCGCTGGTGGAGACGCTGGTGGCGGAGGGCGTGACGGAGGTGTTCGGGCTGGTGGGGTCGGCGTTCATGGACGCGCTGGACCTGTTCCCCGATGCGGGCATCCGCTTCATCTCGGTGGCGCACGAGCAGGCGGCCGCGCACGCCGCCGACGGGCTGGCGCGGGTCACGGGACGGCCCCAGGCCTGCATCGCGCAGAACGGCCCCGGCGCGGCCAACTTCGTCTCCGCGATCGCGGCCGCCTTCTGGGCGCACTCGCCCGTCGTCGCCATCACCCCGGAAACGGGATCGCTCGGCATCGGCACCGGCGGCTTCCAGGAGCTGGACCAGATGCCGATGTTCGAGGCGCAGACCGTCTTCCAGGTGCGCGTCAACCGTCCCGAGCGCATGGGCGAACTGGCCAGGCGCTGCTTCTACCGCGCCAAGCTCGAACTCGGCCCCACGCACCTCAACATCCCCCGGGACTACTTCTACGGAGACGTCGAGGAGGAGATCTTCACGACCCCCGTCCTCGGCCCCGGCCGCCCGCCCCGGCGGGACATCGAGGAAGCGGTCCGCATCCTGAACGGCGCCCGCTATCCGGTCATCGTCTCCGGAGGGGGTGTGAGCCAGGGAGACGCCCTGCGGGAGGTCACGGCGCTCGCCGAGCATCTGAGCGCCCCGGTGGTCAACACCTACCTGCACAACGACACCTTCCCCTACAGCCACGAACTGGGGTGCGGGCCGATCGGCTACTGCGGGTCGAAGGCCGCCATGCGCACCATCGCCAAGGCCGACGTGGTGCTGGCGCTCGGGACCCGGCTCGGGATCTTCGGCCTGCTGCCCCAGTACGACATGACCTACTGGCCCGAGGACGCCACGCTCATCCAGGTGGACCGGGACGCCCGGCAGTGGGGCATGAGCAGGATCCCGGCGCTCTTCTCCGTCGCGGACGTGAAGGAGTACGCCGTCGAATTGCTCGGCGAGTTGAGGCAGGCGCGGCCGGATCCGGGGCGGGACGAGGCGCGGACCGCCGAAGCGCGCATCGCCGAGGCTCGCATCGCCGACGTCGCCCGCGAGAAGCGGGCCTGGGACGAGGAACTCGAGGACTGGTCTTCGTCCACCGATGCCCTCATGCATCCCCGGCGCTTCCTGTGGGAGTTCACGCGCGCCCTGCCCGAGGACGCGCTCGTGACCACGGACATCGGCAACACCTGCTCGATCACCAACGGATACCTCCGCTTCAACGGCCCGCGGCAGCACCTCGCCGCGCTCACGTGGGGGAACTGCGGCTTCGCGTACGGCGCCGCGCTGGGCGCCAAAATCGGCAATCCGGCCGCTCCCGTGTTCGCCATCCAGGGGGATGGCGCGTGGGGAATCAGCGGGATGAGCGAGGTGATGACGGCGGTGCGCGAGGAGATCCCGGTCATCGCCGTCGTCATCAACAACCACGAATGGGGTGCCGAGAAGAAGAACCAGATCGACTTCTACGACCATCGCTTCGTGGGCACCGACCTGAGCGCCAACCCGGATTTCGCGAAGGTGGCCGAGTCGATGGGGGCCCGGGGCTACAAGGTCGAGGACTACCGCGATGTGCAGGACGTGGTGCGCGACGCCGTGGCGAGCGGCCGGCCGTGCGTCATCAACGCGGTCGTCGAGGGAGGCGCCAACGTGCTCGCGGAACCGTTCCGCCGCGACGCGCTCGCGATGCCCACCCGTCACCTGGAGAAATACGCGCACCTCAGCCTGAGCTAGCCGGCCGAGTTAGCCGGCTGAGCTAGCCGGCCGCGGCGGGCTGCCAAGGAGGGCCGGAATGTCCGACACACAGGCGTTGCTGGCGGACTACGACGTCCAGGACGTCATCGAGAAGGACCGGAAGCACCTCTGGCACCACCTGTTTCAGCACAGCGTCTTCGAGACGCAGGATCCGCAGGTGTTCGTGGAGGGCCGCGGCGCGCGCGTGCGGGACATCCACGGCAAGGAGTACCTGGACGGGACCTCGGGCGGCGTGTGGTGCGTGAACGTCGGCCACGGGCGGGAGAGCATCGCGCGGGTCGTCTACGAGCAGTTGGCGCGGCTGCCGTACTACGCGGGCGTCGTCGGCACCGTCCCGGCCGCCCAGTACGCGAGCGCGCTGGCCGGCTGGCTGCACGGCCTGGACCACCTCTACTTCGCCAACAGCGGTTCCGAGGCGAACGAGAAGGCCATCAAGATGGTGCGCCAGATCGCCCACCTGAACGGAAGCCGGAAGTCGAAGGTCCTGTACCGCGACCGCGACTATCACGGCACGACCATCGCCTGCCTCGCCGCCAGCGGCCAGGAGGAGCGCAAGGCGGCCTACGGGCCGTTCCCGGACGGGTTCTCGGGGATTCCGCACGCGATGTGCTACCGCTGTCCCTTCGACAAGACGTATCCGGACTGCAACATCGAATGTGCGCGCGCCCTCGGGGACGCGATCGAGGAGGAGGGGCCGGAGACGGTCGGGGCCGTGATCCTCGAGCCGATCACCGCGGGCGGGGGCGTCATTCCTCCTGTGGATGAATATTTTCCAATCATCCGCGAGATCTGCGACAACTATGGCCTCATACTGATCATTGACGAAGTCGTGTGCGGGTTCGGGCGCACGGGGGCGATGTTCGGGTTCGAGCACTACGACTTCGTCCCGGACATCGTCACGATGGCCAAGGGCATGGCCAGCTCCTACGCGCCGATCTCCGCGGCGGCGGTGCGCGGCGAGGTGTTCGACCGCTTCCTGGGAGATCCGGGCGGGAAGTTCGACTACTTCCGGGACATCAGCACCTACGGCGGGTGTACCGTCGGGTTCGCGGCCGCGCTCGAGAACCTGCGCATCATCGAAGACGAGGACCTGATCGAGAACAGCCGCGCGGTCGGGGCCTACCTGCAGGACCGCCTGTGGGAACTGCTCGACCACGACCACGTCGGCGACGTCCGCGGCAGGGGCCTGTTCGCCGGCGTAGAACTGGTGGAGGACAAGGCGACGAAGGCGCCCGTGAGCGAGGATGTGATGGCGGCCGTGGTGGGCAGGGCCGCCGCGGAGGGCGTGCTGGTCGGAAAGACCACCCGCAGCATCCCCGGCCTGAACAACACCGTGACGATCGCCCCGCCCCTCATCGTGACCCGGGCGGACATCGACGAACTGGTCGATGCCGTGAAGACCGGCATCGAATTCGGCTGCAGGGATCTCTGATATGGACAGGGAAGCCGGCTTCGATGTCCGGGAGGACTTTCAACGCTTCTCTCAGAGGAACGACATCTTCTGCCGCTCCTTCTGGGACCCGGAGGTGCGCACGCACCGCTCGGACATGTTCTACGAGACGTACCGCACGCCGAAGCTGACCTGGCGGTCGGTCGACGGCTTCACCCAGCGCGACTACGCGCTGCGCAACGCGTCCTGGCACGTGACGGACATCTTCGCGGAACTGCGCGACGGCGACGACCGCCGCGAGGGGTTCCTGGACCCGTACACCAGCGTCCGCGAGGGCCCGGGCAGCACGCTGCCGGTGGAGTCTCCCGAGGAGATGGCGCGCGAGATCAAGCACGCCGCGAAGACGCTGGGCGCCGACCTGGTGGGGATCACCGGCAACGACGAGCGCTGGCTGTACACGCACGCCTACAGCCGCGAGCGGGAGCACGAGAAGCCGCAGGAGATCTCCACCGATCTCGGGAACGTGATCGTGATCGCGCAGTCCATGGACCGGGAACTCCTGAGCACGGCGCCCTCCGCGCTCAGCGGCACCGCGACCGGCGCCACCTATTCCCGCGACACGATCGTGCTGCTCGCGATCGCGCAGTACATCGTCAACCTCGGCTACCGCGCCGTGGCCAGCATGAACGACTCGGCGCTGGTCATCCCGCTCGCCATCAAGGCCGGGCTGGGCGAGTACGGCCGCCACGGCCTCCTCATCACCCGCGAGTACGGCCCCCGCGTGCGGCTCGGCAAGGTGTTCACCGACCTGCCGCTCGCCCACGACCGGCCCGTCCGCTTCGGCGTGAAGGAGACGTGCGACCTCTGCCGCGCGTGCACCAAGGGCTGCCCCGCGGGGGCCATCGCCGACGGCGAACCGTCCACCCTCGTCCACAACCGCTCGAACATCCAGGGCATCCGGAAGTGGACCACGGATGCCGAGAAGTGCTTCCGCTTCTGGGCCAACCAGAACACCGACTGCTCGATCTGCATCCGCGTCTGCCCCTACAACCGCGACTATCGCGACCGATGGAGTCGCGTGTGGCGAGGGCTGGCGGGCACGCGGCTGCGGCGGTTCGCGCTGTGGCTGGACCGCGTCAGCGGCCGCGGCGAGCGCCTCAGGCCGTCCCGCTGGTGGGCGGCGCCCGGCGGAGCCTGACGAAGGTTCGGAGCCGGCGGACCGCCAGCGAGAGGCCGGTCCACACCATGAGCGCGGCCGCGAGCGAGAAGAGTCCCGCCAGCCATTGGCCCCCGAGCCCCCAGTACTCCCCCGTGTGCGCGTAGCGCAGGAACTGCTGCGCGCGCCGCGTGGGCGTGTCGTCGGCGAATGCCGCCCACGCGCGCACCCTGCCGGTGGCGGCGTCCAGAGTTAGCAGGCCGGCCCGGTGCGGCTGGCCCGCGCGGCCCCCCCGCACCTCGACGCGGACCTCGGGGTCCGTGGGGCGCGGCATGTGCAGAATCAGCGTCCGCCACTCCGGCGCCCACGCCTCAGCGGTGGCGAGTACGGCCCTGAGATCAGGGTCCGAGGCGGCGCCCCCTGAGGTCGCGGCGTTCTCGACGTCCGCCCTCTCGGTTCCCGTCCCCTCGCTTTCCAGCCGCGCGGACGCCGATCCGGCCGGCCACGCCGCGGCGGGCACCACGTCCCCCACCATGGGATAGACCCGATCTCCCACCGCCGGATACGAGGTGGCGACCCCCGTCGCGGCGATCACGGCCAGCGGCAGGACGGACCAGATCCCCACCGCCTTGTGCCAGTCGAGGTCGCGCGCCGCGCCTCTCGCCCGGGGCCGGAGCAGGAGCGCGTTGGCGAGCGACCGCCGGGTGACGGGCCGCGGGAACCACAGGATCGGCCCGGTGAGCAGCAGAAAGAGGAAGGCGACGTTGAACGCTCCCGTCACCGCCCGCGCCCGGCGCACCGAGCCGCCCGAGACGTTGAACCAGCGGTGCCAGTTGTGAACGGTCTCGAAGAACCGCTCGAGGCCGCCGGGTCCCCTCGCCAGCACCTGCCCCGTGTACGGATCGACCAGGGCGTGGAGGTCCTGTCCCTCGTGGACGCGCACGGGCGCGCGCGGATCCGAAGAATAACTCAGCGACGTCGCCACGAGCCCCGCCGCCAGCGCGACCCCCTGCGGAGGCAGCCGTTCGGCACCTTCCGGCGCCGCCACGGAGTAGCGTCGCTCCGCGAGCCCCGTCACCGTCTCCTCCAGCGACAGCACCGCCCCCGTCGCCGCCAGCATCAGGATGACCCCCCCGGCCGCCGCCGCCACCGTGAGGTGCAGCCAGAAGACGATGGTCCGGATCATCGCAACGCCGCCGCCCGGCCGCGCGGAAGTCCCGGCCGCCCCCGTCCGCCCGTTATCCGCCCGGGCTCAGCGTCACGTAGCGCTCGAAGCGCGCGACCTCGTTCTCGTCCACATACTTCCCGATCTCGCGCCGGAACTGGTCCAGGTCGGCGTACGGACGGTACTCCTCGAACTCGTGGGCCATGCGCTCGCTCATCCCCGGCACCGCCATGATCTCGTCGCGGGTGGCGCTGTTCAGGTCGATCGGAACGTACACGTAGCGCGCGAGCCGCTCGACCTCCTCCTCGTCCACGTACTTCCCGATCTCCATGCGGAACTCGCCCATGTCCGCGTAGGGGCGGTACTCCTCGAACTCGTGCGCCATCCGATCCCCCACGCCCGGAATCAGCAGGATCTCGTCGGTCGACACGTCGTTGAGGTTGATCGGCAGCCAGAGCCCACCGTACGCCGCCAGCGCCGCCTCGTCCCCGACCACCTCCGCCAGCGCCACGTGCAGATCCGCCGCGCGCAGGTAGGGCCGGCCGTCGACGAGCACGGCGGCCACCTCCGCCGTGATCCCCGGAACCGCGGCCAGTTCGTCCTCCGTGGCGAGGTTCGGGTTCAGGAGGCCGGCCGCGGCGGCGGCATCGGCGGCGGCATCGGCGGCGGCGGGCTCGGAGTCCGCCGGCTCGCCGCCCCCCGCACAGCCGGCCGACAGCACCGGAATCATGAAGAGGGCGAGAATTGCGTTGCGACTGCGGAACATGCTTCCTCCGTTACGGCCGTTACGGCGGGACTCTGCCACGGGCGGCCAGAATGAGATTCATTCTCAACTAGGCCCAAGATCCATGACTGGCGCGGCCAGGTCAAGGTACTCCGGCGGCAACCGGACGTGCTTCCGCGGCAACGGGCCGGGAGTGACGACGGTTGACTTGGCCGCCCGCGTTCCCGCGGGTGCTGAACCCTGAGATTCGGATGAGAACGCCATGCCTGAGACGCCTGACCCTTCCGCCGACCCGACCGCCGACTCGACCGCCGACTCGACCGCTGCCGCCTCGCACCCCGCTGCCTTGGCCGGCGACCCTGTCGGCGACGAGATCGCCGAGCTGTGCGCCCACATCGACGCCGCCCAGTATCGGCTCCTGACGCTGCTGCGCCGCTACGATGAAGAGGAACGCTGGAGCGGGTGGCGCTCCTGCGCCCACTGGCTGAACTGGCGCGCCGGCATCTCCCTCGGCGGGGCCCGCGAGCGGCTGCGGGCGGCCCGCCGCCTCGCCGACCTGCCGCTGACCTCCGCCGAGATGGAGAAGGGGCGGCTCTCCTGGTCCAAGGTTCGGGCGCTCACGCGCATGGCCACGGCCGAGAACGAGGCGCGGCTGGTCGAGTTCGCCCTCCACCACACGGCGAGCCAGGTGGAGCGCTTCGTGCGGGCGGCGAAGAGCGCGGAGGCCGCCATGGCGGCGCTGGACGGGACGTCGGAGATGGCGGCCCGCCGTCACCTGACGGTCCGGATGACGGCCGACGGGATGTACGAGGTCCGTGGCCTGCTCATGCCCGAGGTGGGCGCCCTGCTCGTGGAGACGCTGGACGTCACCGTGGACGAACTCCACCGGCAGGAGTGCGCCATGGAGCGCGAGGCCGACGCCGCCATGGAGCGTGAGGCCGACGCCGCCCCGGGGGAGCTGGCCCCGCCGACGTCCGGGCCGACGTCCGGGCCGATGGCCGGGCCCCAGCCGACGCCCACGCCCGCGCCCGGGTTCCGGCCGAGTCCGACGGAGCGGCGACACGACGCGCTCGGGGCGTGGCTCGAGGAGCGCGCCGAGGCGAGGGCGCAACTGGTGGTCCACACCGTGGCCGGCGGCCCCGAGATCCTGGCCAAGGAGGACGGCTCACACGTTCCCGCGGGAACGTCCCGGCGCCTGGCCTGCGATGCGGAGACCGTGGAGGTGAAGCGCGGGCGGGACGGCTCGGTGCTGGACGTGGGCCGCCGCCAGCGCACGGTGGGGTGGCGGCTGCGCAAGGCGCTCGACGTCAGGGACGGCGGCTGCCGTTTCCCGGGCTGCGGCTCGCGCCATACGCAGGCCCATCACGCCATCCCCTGGTCCGAGGGGGGCGAAACGAAGCTCGACAACCTGATCCTCCTGTGCCGGTTCCATCACAGGGCCGTGCACGAGGGCGGCTGGCGCGTCGAGATGGGGGAGGCGGGCGCGGCGCGCTTCCGCGATCCGGCCGGGCGCGTAGTACCGGCAGTACCTCCGGTACGCGAGGACGTCAGGGCGCCCCGAACCGCCGATGCGGGACTCGGGAACTGGCACCGGCAGGAGGGGATAGACCCCTGGACGGCGACGAGCCTCTGGATGGGCGACCCGCTCGACCTCGACTGGGCGCTCTGGGTCCTCTGGGGACAGTACGAGACCACGCCGATGGCGGCGTGACCGATGGCGGCGTGAGGGCCGCCACTGTCCCTGGCATCCACAGCTAGTTCGGCGGCCTCAGGGATACGTGCAGATGGTCGGCCGTGCCCACGTGGCGCAGCGTGTGGAAGCCCATCGCCCGAAACGCGAGTTCGGCCGCGAAGTTCCGCCATTCCGGCCGGTTGATGGTGCGAAGATCCAGCGCATGCACGAACCCGTCGTCCTGCGGGAAGTGCAGGGAGGACTCGTTGGCCGGAAGCCCCGCGCGAGCGTAGAACTCCGGCGTGCGCGCCGCGTCCGTGATCACGGCGTCCGCGTCGACCAGGACGAAGACCGACACGGCCATCCGCAGCAGGGGATGAAGGCGCGAGTACTCGGCGCGCACCTCGTCCGACTTCACGTTGCCCCCCGCGATGACCACCAGCGAGTAGAGCACGAACGCGGCGGCCGTGAGCCCCGCGACCCGGGTCACGAACTTCCTGAGCCGCTTCCCCGCCCCCAGGCGGCGACTCACCACCCACCCGTAGAACGCCAGGAGCAGCGCGGTGGCGGCCGCCGACACGGCCAGCGAGGACCACGCCCCCAGCCCCCACTGCTGGTACGCGAAGACGCCCCCACGAACGAGCAGTATGAAGGGAAGCACCGCCAGCAGCACGGCGGTCACCCCCCACCGTGCGACCCTGAAAAGGAACCGCCGCGGCCGCCTCCGGGAACACCGCTTCGCCTCCGCCGCTTCGACCGCAACCTCGGCCCCGCGAACCTCGGCGCCCGGCACCTCGACCGTCAGCCCGTTCTCGTGTCCTCCGATGCCCCTGCCCATGCCCCCTGCCTACGCAGAAACCCATCCGCACGCTTCAGCATCCCGTACATTCACCGGTATCTGGTCGATCGGACGTGCGCCCCTTAGAACACGTGACATGAATGCGACCCGTTTCTCCGCCGTTCCGTTCACGCTGAAGCGCAGCTCCGACCTCTGGGATGCGCGTGGTGGCTACGAGTCGACGACCGAGACCGCCCACGGACTCGTGCGTCTGGAAGCGGACCAGCTGGTCATTCAGTGGCGGCTCGCCGTGCAGACCGAGAAGATGGGCGACACCTGGGAGACGAGTGAGACGATCGAGCCCGTAAAGGAGATCGTGATCCCGCTGGCCAAGGTGGCGGGCGCGGCCGTGCCTCCTCGCCGCTGGTGGCACATCGTGGCCCCCAGGCTGGTGATCGCGGCTTCGGACCTGCTGGCGTTCGAGAAAATCGCGGGCGAGCAGGGGCTCAAACTGAAGCACCCCGCCAAGCTGGTGCTGCGGGTCAAGCGCGCGGATCGGCTCATTGCCGAGGAGTTCGCGGCGGAACTGTCACTGGCCGTGGCGCGCCTGCTCGCCGACAATGCCGGAAACGAACGACTGGCCCCTCGGGCCCGCCACGCCGTCCCCCCGGGAGAAGCCGACCTTCCCGCCGACTCGCGGCGTCAGTAACGCCCAGCCTGACTTCTTACTGCGACACCCGCACCAGGTAGCAGCTCCTTGATGCCTGCCAGTCCTCGATTCGTATCGACAAGCTGTCGAGCAGGCAGGTGATGGCCGACTTGTCTCGGTACGGTTCGGTCTCCGGTGCCGATTCGATGAAGGCATCGGGGTCCCCGGACCGAGCGATCAGCCGCCGCATCGCGAGAGCGGCTGCGCGTTCCTGTTTCGTCGATCCAAGGCCCGTGCCGATGCACAGCCGGGCGGCCTGGAACGTGCTGATCCCGGCCATCTTCGCGACCCACGCCACCATGGCGCCAAAGCCGTGGCGATGCAGCGTCAATGCCGACCGCACATGCAGTGTGTCCTCGCGCAGCAGTCCTAGCGAGGTCAGGAAGCTCTTCTGGGCCGCACTGAATCTGTAGAACGCGACGAAGATCTTGCCCGTCCCGGAAACGATCCGGCTCGCTTCGCGCATGACGGTCTCGATGTCCCGCAGGTCAGCCATGAAGTCGACGACGCCGGTCGCAAGAATCACCGTCTCATACGACCCATCGACGAACGGCAGCGAAGTCGCATTCCCGCGAACAAGGGTGAGGCCTCTTCGCGACTTGGCGTATTCGAGCATCTTGGCGCTTAGATCGATGCCGTCGCACCGCAGCCCCAGACGCCGCAGCTCCTCGACAATCAGCCCCTGCCCGGCACCGATGATCAGAACGGGTTGGCGAATGTCGGCGATAATCCGACGCAGGCTCGACACATCCAGGTAGTTGTTCTCGATGCGCCAATGATGAGGTGCCAGCGTGTCCCAGTAGCTGGACACGTCGCGCGAGGCCGATTCTCCGTCTCCCTCGGTCACCGTCCATCGTCTCCTTGATCATCGACCACGTTCATTCCGCCAGGAGGGGATTGATTGCATTGCAATCATTCGATAACTTCTCCGCCCGTTCCCCTACCGCGAGGAGGCGCGGCCGATGGCGAGCATCACGATCCGCAATCTTGACGACGACGTAAAGACGCGCCTTCGCGTACGCGCCGCCGAACACCACCGTTCGATGGAGGAGGAAGTGCGTATCATCCTGCGCGACGCCGTCACCGGTCGTCGCACCGGTCCGCGAAACCTCGCGACGTTCACCCGCGAGTGCTTCGCGTCTCTTGGCGGCGTCGAACTCGAACTCCCTCCCCGCGGCCCGATGCGCGCGCCTCCTGATTTCTCCTGAGCGGCTCTCATGTTCGTGATAGATACGAATGTCGCGTCGGAACTGATGCGCTCTGCCCCGACGGCGGCAGTAGCGGCATGGATTGCCGAGCACGATGCGCGGGACATGTACCTGACGGCCGTCAGCGAAGCGGAACTGCGCTACGGTGTCGCAATCCTGCCGGCCGGCAAGCGGCGGAACGCGCTCGAGGCTGCCATGACCCGCTGGCTCAATCTTGGCTTCCGAGAGCGTATCCTTCCGTTCGACAGCGCCGCCGCCCAAGCCTACGCGGAGATCGCCGCCGAACGCCGCCACGCCGGCCGACCGATCGGCGAAGCTGACTGCCAGATCGCCGCCATATCCCGCACACGCGGAGCCGCTCTTGTCACGCGCAACGTGCGGGACTTCGAGGGTACGGGACTGGACGTGATCGATCCCTGGTCGGGATAGTGGCAGCAGATGGCGCCATGTCCTCACCCGGCAAGCCGTTTGCGGGTGAGACGGCGGATGCCTAGCGTCGGGTGCGACGCCTTTTGGGTCTCGTTGGTGTAGCGCGGGAGATTGCATGTCTACGTTCGTGATGGTTCGCCGTGTCCAGGCAACGGACACCCCGGCGTGCGGACCTTTCGCAGCACTTCCTCCGGAGCGGGTCGCTTGCGGCTAGCCTGATCGCTCAGGCCCCCGTCACGCGAAGCGATCTGGTCGTCGAGGTCGGGCCGGGCCGCGGCATCCTCACATTTCCTCCGTTTTCGGCTGCCCGACATCCCCTACAAGGTCCTTGGGAACATTCCGTTCAACCGGACGGCCGCCATCGTCCGGCGGCTCGTCCAGGCCGACTCTCCGCCGTGCGACGCCTGGCTCGTGGTCCAGCGGGAAGCGGCCGAGCGGTTTGCCGGCCGTCCCTGTTCCCGGGAGACGCTGCCCTCGCTGCTGCTCAAGCCGTGGTGGCAGATCGAGATCGCGCGGCGCCTTCGCCGTACCGACTTCGATCCCCCTCCGAGCGTCGACGCCGTCGCGCTCTGGCTCGCCCGCCGCACACGACCGCTCGTCGAACGATCCGAGGCCGCGGACTACCGGCGCTTCATCCGCAGTTGCTTCGGTCGCGGCGGCCGCTCGATCCGGCGGTGCCTGCGAGCCGAATTCACGCCAACGCAGATCCACCGGCTGGGCCGCGATCTCCGGTTCGATCCCTCCGGCCCACCCCGCAGCCTCACCTTCGACCACTGGCTCGCACTGTTCCGCTTCCGGACCCTGACCTGACCGTAAGCGCCGACAGAAGAAGGGGGGAGACAGCCGTGACCGGGATACGTTGGGGAGTATGCGGTAATACAGCTATCATGCAGCCATGAAGACGACCATCGATATTCCCGATGACCCCAGAGCATGGCTGCGCTCGTGGCTCGATGCCGCCGATGAAGCGGTCAGGCAGGCGCCCGTGGGCCGTTCGGCGAGGGAAGAGCTGGCCGCCGACCGAAACCGGCTGGAGTTTCCGGTGATTTTCAGGAGTGCGCGATGATTTGGACCTTCGCCTCCCGCTTCCGGACGCTTGCGACGCTCGCCGCGCTGGGCGGGGTCGCGCTCGTCCTTCCGTCCTCCGCCTCCGCCCAGGAGCGACCGCTCGTCACGCCGGACGACTATGGTCGCTGGGAGCGGCTCGGCGGGGCCGAGTTCTCGCCGGCCGGTGACTGGATCGCCTACGAGGTCACCCGGGTGGACGAGACGTCGGAACTCCGCGTGCGCACGATCGAGGAGGACTCGGTCCGCGTCTTCGCGTGGGGCTCGGAGCCGCGGTTCTCACCGGACGGGCGCTGGCTGGCCTGGACCATCGGCCTGCCTCCGGAGGAACGGGAGCGGCTGGCGGAAAGCGACGAATCGGTGCGCGAGAAGGCCTCCGTAATGGACCTGGAGACGGGGGAGATCCGCGAGTTCGACGCGGTCTCCGAGGGGCGCTTCGATGCCTCCGGGCGGTACCTGGCGCTGCGCGCCTATTCGCCGGAGGAGCCGGCGGGGAAGGGCGCCGACCTCCGCGTCGTCACGCTGGCGACCGGGGCGGAGACTTCCTTCGGGAACGTCAGCGAGATGGCCTGGAGCCCGGGCGGATCCCTGCTGGCGCTCGCCGTCGCGACGGGCGCGGATGTGGGCAACGGCGTGCAGGTGTACGACGCCGCTGCCGGGATCCTGCGCTCGGCCGACGCTTCCGGTTCCGCCTACCGGAGCCTCCGCTGGCGGGACGACTCGGCGGATCTGGCCGCCCTCCGTTCCCGCGAAGCCGCTTCCGCGGACGGCGCTGCCTACGATGTGCTGGCGTGGCGGGACCTGGAGGGTCCGGAGCAGGGCGTCGAGACGCTGGTCCTCGGCGCGGACGCGGCCGGCATCCCGGACACGCTCGAGACGGTGCGGCACCGGGCCCCCGCCTGGTCCGACGACGGCCGCATGATCTCCCTGGGGCTCCGGCCGATCGAGCCGGAGGCGGGCGACGATGCCGCTGAGAGCGCCGACGAGAGCGCGGACGACGAGCCGGGGGACGACGACGCCCCGGCCGCCGACTCGGAACCCGACCTCCCGGGGCTGCAGATCTGGCACACGAGCGACGTCCGCCTCTTCCCGGAGCAGCGGGTCTCGGAGAATCGCGACGCCGCGCGGTCGCTGCTCGCCGTCTGGCACCTCGACGACGACCGCGTGGTCGTGCTCGGGTCCGATCTGATGGCTGGAGCTCAACTCCTGGAAGGCTGGGAACACGCGCTGGAGGACATCAGCGAGCCCTACCCGTGGGGCGCGATGTTCGGCCGTCCGTACCACGACGTGTGGGCGATCGACGCGGACACCGGCGAGCGCCGCCGGCTCCTGACCCGGGTGCGCTACGAGTGGCCGAGCGCGGGGGGCGACTGGCTGATTTCGTGGGACAGCTCCGCCTACCACAGCCTCCACATCGCCACGGGCGAACGGCATGACCTGACGTCGGCCCTGGCCGCCGAGTTCGCGGACACCGGCTACGACACGCCCACCGACGTCATCCCCCCGCACGGGTTCGGCCCCGGCGGGTGGCTGGCTGGGGACGGCGCGGTCCTGCTCTACGACGAGCACGACATCTGGCGCGTGGCGCCCGACGGCTCGGGCGGCGAGCGGCTGACACGCGGCGCGGAGACGGGGATCGTCCATCGGCTGACCCGCGTCACCGACGACGAGCCCGGCGGCGGGCCCGGCGGCGGGCCCGGCATCGACCCCGGCTCGCGCCCCTACCTCTCCCTCTACAACGAGAAGACGGAGCAACGCGGCTACGCCCGCTTCGCCGACGGCTGGGCCGACGCCCCGGGCGGGAACCTGGCCGAAACCCTGATCCTCGAGGACGCGCGCCTGGCCGCCCTCACCCGCGCCGACAGCGCCGAGATCCTGTTCTATCGCTCCGAGCGCTTCGACGACCCGCCGGACTACTTCGTCGCGGGCCCGGACCTCGCCGACCCCGTCCGGGTGACCGCGATCAACCCCTTCATCGACGAGGTGGCGTGGGGGCGGGCGGAACTGGTCGACTTCACGAGCGAATCGGGCCGCGACCTCCAGTTCGTCCTCCTCCTCCCCGCGAACTACCCGGCGGACTACCCGGCGAACTCCGAGGAGGCCCGCGCGGTCCCCACCATCGTGTACACGTACGAGATCCTCTCGCCGCAGATGCACCTCTTCCGCGTCCCCAGCGAGCGCGACTACTACAACTACACGGCCTGGACCCAGCACGGGTACGCGGTGCTGCTGCCGGACATCGTCTATCGGGCGCGGGATCCGGGCGTGAGCGCGCTGGAGTCCGTGCGCGCGGCGGTGGCGAAGGCCGTCGAGATGGGCGTGACGGACCCGGACGCGGTCGGCCTCATCGGGCACTCGTGGGGCGGCTACCAGGCGACCTTCCTGCCCACGCGCACCGACATCTTCGCGGCGTCCGTGGCGGGCGCGCCGCTCACCGACTTCGTGAGCTTCATGGGCCAGCTGCACTGGAACCCGGGCATCGCCGAAGTGAGCCACTGGGAGACCGGCCAGGCCCGCATGGAGGTGCCGTTCTGGGAGGACCCCGAGGCGCACCGCCGGAATTCGCCCATCCACGAGGTGCAGAACATGGAGACGCCGCTGCTGATGGCGTTCGGCGACGAGGACGGCGTGGTGGACTGGGACCAGGGGACCGAGTTCTTCAACTTCGCCCGCCGCGCCGGGAAACAGATGGTGCTCCTGGTCTACGAGGGGGAGGACCACGGGTTCCGCGAGGAGGCGAACCAGAAGGACTACCACCGGCGCATCCTCGAGTGGTTCGGGCACTACCTGAAGGGCGAGCCCGCCCCCGCGTGGATCACGGACGGGGTGGCGCTCGACGCCCTCGAGGAGGAGAAGAAGCGCGTGGCCGGGAAGCCGTGATGCCGTGACGCCCGCCGAAGCGCGCACCTGTCCGAACTGCGGGCGCGACCGGCCCGAGAGCTTCTGCGCGCACTGCGGGCAGAGCGACCGGGACTACGCCCGCGCCCTCCGCTCCGTGGCCGGCGAGTTTGTGCGCGAGACGTTCGAGCTGGATTCCCGGCTCTTCCGCACCTTGAAGCTGCTCATGTTCCGGCCCGGAAGCCTCACCAGGGAGTTCTCGCGCAATCGCCGCGCCGGCTTCGTGTCGCCGGTCCGGCTCTACATCTTCGCCAGCTTCGTCTTCTTCCTCCTGCTGTCGCTGCTGGGAGACTTCGGGGGAGCGACCGAGACGGAGTTCGGCGAAGTCACCGTGACGGGCGGGTTCGAGGAGGACCCGGAACCCGCGGCCGCCGAGCTCCCGGCCGCCGAGCTCCCGGCCGCCGAGCTCCCGGCCGCACTCCCGACGGAGGAGCGCCTCGCGGCCTTCAGGGCGGCGCTACCCCCGGAGCGACGGCGGAAGACCGACGACATTCTCGCCCGGCCGGAGGGCAGCGGCGGAAGGGAGGTCCTCCTTCTCCTGGCCCAGATCCGCCTCGAGGAGGCGGGCTGGATCGGGAGATTCGTGCTGCTCTCGGGGATCGACATGCTTCACGATCCGTCGGTCATCCCCCGCCGTCTGATCGCGAACATGCCGATCGCGATGTTCTGCCTGCTGCCGGTCCTCGGGCTGATCCTCGCCGTCTTCCACTTCCGGAAGAAGCGCTTCTACGTGGAGCACCTGGTCTTCGCCATCCACGTCCAGACGTTCGCGTTTCTCATCTACTCGGTCGCGCTTCTGCTCCCCGAATCGGGGCCGGGGGTCGCCGCCCGTGTGGGCTGCCTGCTGGTTCCGTACCCCTACTTCATCATCGCCTTCCGGCGCTACTACGAGAACGGCTGGATTCTGACGGTGGCGAAGTCGGTCGGCGTGTACGTGCTCTACTCGCTGGCGCTGATTCCCGCGTTCGTGATCTCCGTGTTCGTGACCGGCTAGCTCCGCTTCGCCGGTCCGGGCGGGCAGCTAGGCCGGGCCGAGCAGTTCGACGGCCGCGAGCGCCAGCGCCTGCGTGCATGCCACGAGGTCGTCGATCGCGCAGGACTCGTCCGGCTGGTGGGCCTCCTCGAGGGGGCCGGGGCCGTACGCCACGCAGTGCTCGATGCCGGCGATGCGGGCGAAGTGCTTCTGGTCGTAGGTGCCGGGGCTCGCCACGAGTTCCGGGGGGTGGCCGACGGCCGTTTCCACCGCGCGGGACAGCGCGGCCACGAGCGGCGAACCGGGCGGAGCGGACGTCGGGTGCACGACCATGCGCTCCTCGATCGTGAACCGGCGCTCCGGGTCATCGCCCTCCACCGACGCGACGAGGCGCTCGATCTCGGCCCGCACCTCCTCGAAGGACTCCTCGGGGATGAAGCGGCGGTCGAAGGTGGCGACGCAGCGGTCGGCCACGCAGGGGGACTGCGTGGCCGCCCCGGCCTGCCCGCCGGTGATCGCGTTGACGTTGAGAGACGGACGCCGGGAGGCCTCCGGCACCACGGGGAGCGCGGAAAGCCGCGCGGCGAGTTCGGGGGCGAGCCGCGTCCGGAAGGCCTCGAGCAGGGCGCCCATGTCATCGATGGCGCTGCGGCCGAGGTGGCTCATGCTGCCGTGGGCCGTGTGGCCGTGCGCGGTGACGTCGAACCAGTAGACGCCGCGGTGCCCCAGGCAGACGCGCGCGGGTCCGAACGGCTCGGGGATGATGGCGTACCGCGTGTCGTCGCCGGAGATGATCCCCGCCTCGCACAGGTGCGCGACCCCGGCGAACCCGCCGCTCTCCTCGTCAACGGTGGCGCTGAGGTCCACGGCGCCGGCGAGTTCGACCCCGGCCCGCCGCAGCGCCTCGACCGCGAACACCGCCGCCGCGATCCCGGACTTCATGTCCGACGCGCCCCTCCCGTAGATCCGCCCCTCGCGCACGACGCCCGCGAACGGGTCGACCGTCCACTCGTCCCCCGGCGGGACCACGTCGAAGTGGCCGTTCAGGTGGAGCCGCGCGCGTCCCGGAAGGTCAGCCCCCCGCCCCACCACGTTCACCCGCGGGTGTTCCGCCGTGTGCTCCGGGCGCCCCTCCGCCTCCACGTACTCGACCGCCAGGCCCGTCGTCTCCAGCCGTCGCCCGACGAGTTCGGCACACTCCCGGTAGTGCTCCCCGGGCGGATTCACGGTGGGGATCCGGATCATCTCCGCCGTGAAGGCCACGATCTCGTCGCGCGCCGCCTCCACTTCGGCGAGGATGCGGTCCTCCCGGCGAAGGCCGGTCGGCGGACTTGCAGAGGGCATGCGGATCTCCGGGCCGGGGGACGCGCGGGCCGAGTTGCCCGGCGGGTGCGGCCCCTACATTGTGTCGCGCCCTGCGCCACACGAAACCCTGCACGCCACGCGAACGCCCTGCCCGAGAAATCTTCATGACCAACATGTTCAGTCTCGAAAGACGCACGGCCGCGATTGTCGGAGGCGGCTCCGGCATCGGCGAAGCCGTCGCCATCGGGTGCGCCGAGGCCGGCGCGCACGTGTCCTGCCTCGACATAGACACCGACGCCGCCGCCGACACCGCCGCGACCATCCGCGCGGCCGGAGGCGAAGCGGTCTCCCACCACCTCGATATCATTGACGGCGCGGCCGTCGCTGGCGTGTTCGAGGGTATCGCGTCGGCCCGCGGGTCCCTCGACGTCGTCGTCTGCACCCCCGGCGTGAACGTGCGCAAGCCCCTCCTCGACTACACCGACGAGGAGATCGACCGTGTCCTGGGCCTCAACCTCAAGGGCGGCGCCCACGTCATCCAGTCGGCGGGACGGATCATGAGCGCGCAGGGATCGGGGTCCATCATCCTCTTCAGTTCGATCCGGTCGGTAGTGGTCGAGCCGGGGCAGAGCATGTACGCCGCGACCAAGGCGGGGATCGTGCAGATGGTGCGCACCGCCGCCGCCGAACTCGGGCCCCGCGGGGTGCGGGTCAACGCGGTGGCGCCGGGCGTCATCGACACCCCGCTCACCGCCCCCATCAAGGACAAACCCGACTGGTACGGCGCCTACGCCGCGCGCAACATCATGAACCGCTGGGGCAGCGCCGCGGAGATGGCCGGCCCGACCGTCTTCCTCGCCTCCGACGCCGCCAGCTACGTCACCGGCACCGTCCTGTTCGCCGACGGCGGCTGGACCGCCATCGACGGGAGGTACACGCCGCCCTCAGGTTGAGGCCGAACGCTTGATCTCCGGCAGTCGATCGCGCGACACCTTCTTCCGGGAGAGAGACCATGGACGACGCCAACCCGGCGACCGGCGAAACGACCGGCGAAGGGACCGGCTCCCACGCCGACTTCCAGGACCCGACCGCGCTCGCGAAGTGGACGAAGATCTTCCTCTACGCCGGTATTGCGGTGGCGCTCGTATCGGCATGGGAGGTCGTCGGCGAGCTGCAAACGGACGGAGGGGCGGGATCGCCGCGAAGCTGGACGCCCGTCGTGGTCCTCTGGCTCCTGGCTCAAGCCGCGATCGCGCTCGGCACCGCCATCCTCGTGCTCTCCTGGATCTATCGCGCCAATTGGAACGCCAGGCAGCTGGGCGCGGCCGACATGCGCTTCACGCCGGGCTGGGCGGTCGGCTGGTATTTCGTCCCGATCGCGTGGTTCTGGATGCCGTATCTGGCGATGAGGGAAATCTGGCGCGCCTCCGTGAACCCTTCCGACTGGGCCACGACACCGGTATGGCCCCTGCTGCGCTGGTGGTGGGGTCTGTGGATCGTGACGGCCTGGAGCCTGGAGAGCATCGTAGAGGTGGCGCGCTTCCGTCTGGGCGAGGCGGGTGTGGAGACCGTGGACGCGGCCACGGATCTGGTCGAATACATGCTGAAGATCCCGCTGGCGCTCGCCCTCGTGGCCATCATCGCAGCCGTCACCCGACTCCAGACCGCACACCACCGCCGCCAAAGCGAGCCTTGACCACTTCACACTCAACCGATGAGGGCAGCGAGGCATGAGGATTTACCTGACCAGCGTGGTCGTGAACGATCAGCAGAAGGCGCTTCGGTTCTACACGGAAACGCTGGGTTTTCGGCTGAAGCACAACATCCCCATGGGGGAGTACGCCTGGATCACCGTGGTATCCGAGGAAGCGCCCGAAGGGACGGAGTTGCTGCTCGAGCCCGATGCCCACGCCGCCGCCCGTACATTCAAGGCCGCGCTCATGGAGGACGGGATCCCCAGCGCCTCCTTCGCGGTCGATGATGTCGAAGCCGAGTACGAGCGTCTCGTGGCGAAGGGCGTGCGGTTCGTTCAGCCGCCGAAAGACCTGGGGACCGTCATCACCGCCGTTTTCGACGATACATGCGGCAGCCTGATCCAGATTCTGGAAGAGAAGCCGCAGGAAGAGAAACAGCAGGGAGATTCATGATGCTCAGGAACATCCTCGCCGCCGTCGTCGGCTACATCGCGATCGTCGCCGTGCTCTTCGCCCTCTCCTCGCTCCTGTGGATGGCGATGGGCCCCTCGCGCGCCTTCCAGCCGGGGACGTGGGAGGTGGGCGCCGGCTGGATCCTCGGCTCGATCGCGATCGGGTTCGCGGGAGCGTACATCGGCGGCCGGGTCTGTGCCCGGATGGCGCACGATGCCAGGGGCGCCGTGATTCTGATCGGCATTCTGCTCGTACTCAGCGTCGTGTCGATCCTGATGCCGGTGGAAGCGGCGACGGGACCCCGCCCCGACGACGTGGGGATGCTGGAGGCGACCATGAGCGCCAGCCAGCCGACCTGGCTCACCTGGCTCAACCCCGTAATCGGCGTCCTCGGCGTCTGGCTCGGCTCCCAAAAACTCCGCGCCTAGCGTCGTCACGCGGCATAGACGACCCGCGCGGATTCGAGGATCGCCTTTCGGCGAATGTAGTTTCGGCTCTCGTCGATCGCGGCGCGGTTCACGAGATCCACTCTGCGGGCGAGCAACTCGGCCAGCTCCCGCTCCATCCCGGTGATCCCGAACAGACCCGGCGTTCGCTCGGTCCTGAAGCGGACGAGTACGTCGACGTCGCTGTCCGGCCCGAAGTCACTCCGCAGTACCGACCCGAACAGCGCCAGTTCCTCCACCTGCCAACGGTCGCAGAACGCCTTGATGGTCTGCATGGGGACGCCTATCCGCGCCGCCAGCCGCTCCCGGTCCTCGACGGTTCCTGCCCCAGGCTGCACTGAAGCCTCCATTGCGCCAAATCCACGATTATGACCGTCGAGCGCCCGAATTCGCCGAGGTCTACACCAAAACTCGGTCGTCTCGGGCGAGGCATCAAGCGGGCGGACACGATGGCGGACGGGAGCCGCGTCGGAGCGGCGGCGGCGCGCGGCGCGCGGCTAGCGGCGGCCGTCGTCGCGGGTGAGGGGGCTCAGGTAGTCGCGGTTGCCGAGGCCCAGCTTCCGGAGGGCGATGCCCGTCATGCACTCGTCCACGACCTTCTTGGCGTTGAGCATGGTCGTGTAGCCCGGGTCGACGAGCGGGTTGAGTTCGACCAGGTCGAAGCCCACCACGTTGTTCTCCGAGCAGAGCCCGCGGACCATGTAGAACACCTCCCGGGGCGTGAGTCCGCCCGGCACCGGCGTCCCCGTGCCCGAGGTGTAGGCCGGGTCCATGACGTCGATGTCGAAGGAGATGTGCAGGTACTCCGGGCCTTCGTTCGCCTGGTCGAGGACCTCCTGCATGACGTTCGTCCAGCCGTCCCGGTCGATCTCGGCCATCGTGTGGTACCGCATATCGTTCGCCCGCATCCACTCGAACCCCGACGGCCCCGGCCAACTGCCCCGCAGCCCCACCTGGATGAAGTTCCGGCCGAGGATGTGCCCGTCATCGACGAGCCGGCGCACCGGCTGCGCGTGCGAGATCAGGTGGCCGTGCCGGGCGTCCCCCGCATCGTAGTGCGCGTCGAAGTGGATGACGCCGACGTTCTCCTTGCCGTACACGTCCGCGAGTCCCGCCACGTTGGCGAACTCGATCGAGTGGTCTCCCCCGATGATCACAGGAATGGCCCCCGTCTCCGCGATCTCGCGCACCATCCGGCGGATCGGCGGCATGCTGCGCTCCACGCTCAGGTTGTCGATCGGCGCGTTGCCGTAATCGACCGCCGTGAGTTCGCTCCGCCACGAGATCATCGTCTCCATGCTGCCCACACTGCGCCGCATGGCCCGGAGCGCCGTCGGCCCCTCACCCGCCCCGCGGTACCCCACCCCCATGTCGACCGGCGCCCCCATGAAGGCGACCTCCACCTCACCCGCGACGAGGTCCTCGGGCGTACGCGCGATCGGCAGCCCGAAGAAGGTGAGGACGGATCCGACCTCGATCGGCCCGGGTTCCCGCGGAGGATCCCCGGAGATGTCCCGGTCCTGCCACACCGCCAGGTTGGGGTCGCTCGCGTCGAGCCGGATGATCGCCGAGTCGGCCGGGAGCGGCTCCCGTTCCGGGACGGTGTCGGCGCCGGTGTCGGCCCCGGTGTCGGCCACCACGTCCGTCATGGCGTCGGCCGGCGCGTCCGCAGCCGCGACGTCAGCGGATTCCGGCGGCGGAACCTCGCAGGCGGTCAGCAGCAGGATGCACGGGAGAAGGGCGGAGGACGAGAAGCGGGATGTCATGGCTTCGATCACGTCGGGCAGCCGGCGCGGAGGAGCAGGTGTCGTCTCGACGGGAAGCCTATGGAGCGCCACGCGGGCGGGCAATCGCGCAGGCGGAGCCGCCATCGATGAGCCCTACGTACGGCGGAATCCACGGATCCCGGACTCTTTCGACCCGAAGATGCTGTGGCAAGCGGACCACTTGTTGCCGGAGCTGTCCCGCGACACGTACCAACCGACGCGCGACAACTGGGGCCCAATCACCGTTCCCGAGGCGCGGTACTTCATGATGGGGGACAACCGAGACGACAGCTTCGACTCGCGATCGTGGGGCTTCGTGGAACGCCGCAAGATGCAGGGAACACCGCTATTCCTGTACTACTCGTACGACCGTGAAGCTCTGAAGCCGTTTCGCCTCTTGACGGCGATGAGACCGGGGAGAATCGGGCCTCCGCCGCGCTAGCACGGAGGACTGCCGGGGTCAGTCCGCCTCCGGCAGGTACCGGTGCGCTCCCCGAGGGAACGTGTTCGACGGGTTCCTTGGCCCCTGCGGTAGACCTCAGGGCGATGCCAGAAGTGCTCGCCTGACCGCGTTAGGTTCGCGCTCGATGATGCGTAGAAGCGTAGCCGCCGGACCGCTCACGCGGCGCGCTCCCTGCTCCCATTTTCGGTAGCCGGACACACTCATTCCCATTAGGGCGGCCATCTGAGCCTGTGTCAGCTTCGCCTGTTTCCGGACCTCGCGTGGGGTCACCGGCGTGTGCACGATGGCGGGGCCTTCGCCCTTCGCATGAGCCAAGGCTTCGTTCAGCGACTGGATCAGGTCTTCTCCGAACGTACTCATTGCCTCTCCTCTCCTTCACTCTTGATCGCCGCGATCAGGGTGGCAACGGCTCGCCGCTCCTTCGGACTCAAGTCGGTCTTGCGAGACTTCGCATAGGCGAGAAGCGCATAGATCGGCAGTCTTCCGCCTCCGTAGAAGTAGATGACCCGGGCGCCACCCCGTTTTCCGCGGCCCAAGGCTCCAAATCGCAGCTTTCTCACTCCACCCGTCCCCGGAATCTCATCACCCGCCAAGGGGTTCTCGGCTAGGTAGTCGATCAGTTCGCGCCTCTCATCCTCGCTGAACATCCTGTCGGCTTGGCGGGAAAAAAGCGGTGTCTCGGCAACGGTCTGCATACGGCGAATAGTAACCCATTGGGGTAGTTGCTGCAACCCCTCAAGGCGACGGATCCGACCTTGGCACGGTGGACCGGGACGGACGCGGCGTTGAGCGGATGCTCACGCGGAGCGGTACGGGCGTGTTCGAGTTGCGGGTCCCCGCCCCCGGCGAACCCACACTAACGGCCCGATGTGTATTCGTGGTGGGAAGAGCTAACGAGGTGTAGTGCTGAGTCGGTCAAGCCAGCATGAGGCGCTTGCCCTTTGGGTTCCGGTACGGGCCGTCCCAACTCACGTGCCCGGTCGATCCACAGCTGCATCGCATCCTTGATGTTGCTCAAGGCGCTCTCGTGATCGTCTCCGTGCGCCATGCACCCGGGCAACTCGGGCGCCTCGGCGACGAAAGCCTGATCTTCGTCGCTCCAGTAGAGAACGATCTCGTACTTGTACATCAGTCGTCTGCTCCCAGCTCGTACTTGAGGATCAACTGCCGAACCTGTCTCACCTGATACGGCTTGGCATGTCCGCCACGGCTTTGCAGGTTGACGAGTTCCACGATGCCTTCCTTGTTGAGGAGGTGGTGGCTGCCCCGCACACGCTCCTCGAAACCAAGATATCGCATCAGGGCGCGCAGTTCCGGCCCCGGCACCGCGAAGCGCATTCTTCAGGATCTCCACCCGCGACACCCTGACGGTGCAGATGGCCGCGCCCATCGAGGCCATTTCGCTCGCGGAAATCAGCGTGTCCGTCCCGGACACCGCCGAAGTTTGACCTCCCGTCCCGGCTCCGGGTATTTTTCGAGCATGGACCATTTGGAACGCATCACGCTGGAACCGGACAAGAGAGCCGGTAAGCCGTGCATCCGGGGATTCCGGATCACGGTGTACGATGTGCTGGAGTACCTGGCTTCCGGGATGACGGAAGAGGAGATCCTGGCGGATTTCCCTGACCTCGAGCCGGAAGACATCCGGGCGGTGCTGGCGTTCGCCGCGGCGCGTGAGCGCAGGCTCGTCTCGATCCCGGCCGGGTGAAACTCCTCTTCGACGAGAACGTCTCACCGCGTCTCGGTCCGAGCTGTTGATCCACGGGCGTGATGGGAGGATTCGGGCGAAGCGTCCGTATGGCCGCGATACCCGCCCACCCCGGGATGAAGCTGCGGCGGGCGAGTGACGCACTCAAGCTACCCGATCACTTGATCTGCGTGTGCACGAAGTTGAGATCGACCACGAGCTCCCATCATATGCAGGTAGACCCGAAGCCCCTCACGACGTGCCAACTTGAGCGCAGGTATCATATCCAGGTCGCCGGTCACCACTACAACATCCGTGACCAGCCGTTTCAGGGCGAGCGTCGCAATATCGAGACCAATTCGCATATCAACGCCCTTCTGCTTGAAGTTGGGTTGGAGATCCGCCGCAGCGACTGTTCCGCTACTGGCGGACGGGCTAATCAGCCGATTCGTGATGCTGGATCGCAACGTCCATCCTTTGAACTTTAGCTCTCCGCGACGCACGGCCACATCATTCTCATGCTCCAACTTCTCGATGAATGATCGGTTTCGCCGATACGATGAAGTGTCTCCGTACTGTATAGTGTTTCCATCTAGTGGATTGGTTTGCTCGCCGGTATACGGCTCAGCGGTATAGTAGAAGATGCGATACAGGCCCGAGTCAGGCTGAAGCGGCGAAGCGCCATACGCGTCGAGGATCTCTTGGCGTTTCGTCCGAAAATCGGCAATGGTCGGGAATCGCCGCAGAGTTCGCCCCAACCGCTTCTTCATGAACTCACCATCTATCAGAATTGCAAGACGAGACATGCATAGGCTCTTAATACGGATTGGGAGAATACGGCATACATAAGAGTTGGCCCCTGCGTCCGTTAGGTAGACGACCAAAGATGGGTCGCCCCGGCGCACAGGGGCCGCTTATAAGTGTTGTTGACGGGCACGCTACAGGGCGTGGCGAACGGTGTCAAGCTCGCCGAGCTCCGCCCCGGGGTTGGGTTGTACTTGCCGCGGGCATAGCATCCCTGGCATGTGGAGATCGCTCGCTGACAGAAGAGGGGTAGGTGCCATGCCCGTCGGCCGTGGCAGGATCCGCCTGACGATCGCCACGATCGCGCTGGTCGTGCTCCAGACCGCGGTGGCGTCGGCCATGCAGGGCCAGGTGGTACGTGGCCGGCTCGTCGACGATGGGGACAACGCGGCCATTGCGGGGGCGATGATCACCCTGATGGACCGGGGCGGCCGCGGCGTCGAGCGGATGCTCACGCGGAGCGGTACGGGCGTGTTCGAGTTGCGGGTCCCCGCCCCCGGCGAATACCGGTTGCGGGCCGAGCGGATCGGGTATGGAACCACGTACTCGGCATTCTTCAGGATCTCCACCCGCGACACCCTGACGGTGCAGATGGCCGCGCCCATCGAGGCGATTTCGCTCGCGGAAATCAACGTGTCCGTCCGTCCCCAGTGCCATCTGCGCCCCGAGGAGGGGCTGGCCGTCGCCAGAGTGTGGGGCGAGGCGCGCAAGGCACTCGCCGCGGCGGAGTGGACGCAGGAGCGAGGTCTCTACCGGTACGAGATGCTGGGGATCAAGCGGTTTCTCGACGAACACGGACGCAGGGTGGAGGCCGAGGATCGAGCCTACGGGCAGGCCCTCGTGTCCGTACCGTACGTCGCCCGCGCAGCCGACTCCCTCGTGCACGGAGGATTCGCCAGGTTCTCGGCCGCTGCGTCGGAGTTCTGGGGTCCCGACGCCGGCGTTCTCCTCTCCGATCCGTTTCTCGACACGCACTGCCTGCGGATCCGCTCCGGAGCCGGCGGACTCGTCGGGTTGGAGTTCGAGCCCGTGCCGAACCGGAACGTGGCGGACATCTCGGGAACGATGTGGCTCGATGCGGCGACGGCGGAACTCCAGCGGGTGGACTATCGCTACGTGAACCTTCCCGTGCCCGACTGGCTGATGGATGCGTCGCCCGGCGGCACGGTGAGCTTCCGCGGCCTCCCGGACGGCACCTGGATCGTCACCTCGTGGAACATCCGCATGTTCACGGCGGGCGAGACCGAGCACCCCCTCACAGGCCAACCCGCCGCCACCCTGGAGGGCGTCGCCATCACCCACGGCGAGGTGCTTCGGGCTCATGGCGACGCGGGCGTGGTCTTCGAAGGACACCGGGGGAGGCGCGTCGCGGGGACCGTCGTCGACTCGCTTGGCGTCGGACTGCCGAACGCGCGCGTCTACGTGCAGGGATCCGGCACGGAGACGGAAACGGACGCCGAAGGACGATTCGAGCTGGACCACCTGGGCGTCGGCACCTACGCACTCCACTTCACCCATCCGTACCTGGAGCAGTTGTGGTACGACCCCGAGCCCAAATAGCCCACCCGGCGTTCCCATGGTCTCCGCCGCCGGCAACGCGGCCTGGCAAACGGGCATTCTCACCGGGAGGGTGACGGACACCGACGGAAACCCGATCGAGGACGCGACGCTTCACCTGCTGGCGAGGGCAGTCGACCCTCGACGCTTCGCCAGGGCCAGGGATCCGCGCACCCTCAACTTCGAAGACCAGCGCAGCCGCTGGACGGAAAAAAGCAGCTCCTCCGGCTTCTACAGAGTGTGCTGGCTCCCCTCCGGCGTCCCGATTGAACTGGTGGTGCTCGGCAAGGACGAAGACGTGGACCGGGACGCGCTTGAAGCTGCGCTAAGTCTCGCCGACCTGTTTCCGGGTCGTGTCACGACCCTGACCATCGACCCCGGGTCACCGCGAAGAGCGTTGAATCTCCGGCTAGGTTGGGGGACGCGATAGAAGGTGAGGACGGATCCGACCTCGATAGGCCCGGGTTCCCGCGGGAGGATCCCCGGAGATGTCCCCGTCGTGCCACACCGCGAGGTCGGGGTTGCTCGCGTCGCGCCGGATGATGGCGGAGTCCGCGGGGAGGGGCCTCCCGCTCAGGGACAGTGCCGGCCGCGGCGTCGGCCGGCGCATCCGTAGCTGGGGCGCCGGCGGCTTCCGGCGGTGGAGTCTCGCAGGCGGTCAGCAGCAGGCCGCACAGGAGGAGGGCGGTGAAAAACGGGCGGGATGTCGTCGCTCGATCACGTCGGGCAGCCGGCGCGCAGGAGCGGGTGTCGTCTCGGTGGGAAGCCTATGGGGCGCCACGCCGGGGGCAATCGGGGAGGGGCGTCAACGATGACACGTTGACCCGACACGACCGCTGAATTACAAGGTATCTCCAAGTAGTTTGCGGCACCCGAAACCAAGAGACTCGAGAAGGCACATCGAATGAGACCTGGTATTGAACCACGAGGCCCACGAGAAGTCGGACCATCGGGCAACGAGACGTTGGACACACCCGCGTTCGATTCGGAGTCAGCGATCGGACTGAGCGTTGGAATCTTGGTTCACAACGGCCGGATCTTCGAGGAGCCGGAGTATTACGAGCGCGAGCGCCCCGAGCAGATCGCTGAAGAACTGCAAGATCTTACTAAAGCTGAGCGTGTCCAGGTTAGCCATATCGATCCTACTGTCGGTGCCGGAACGAACGGCCTCGCCTTCCTGTTTCAGTTCTTGGACACGAGTGCGGCAGTGATTACTTGGGGCGTGGCTATCCAGGCCATTTACCCGAGAATCTGTGCGGCGGTCGCGCATTTGCGCAGTCTTTTCCAGAACGGCGAGTCACCTGTGACGATCTCCATGACGGCGGAGGCTCTTCAAGTCCTGGCCATGGCGGACGTATGCTCTCGCCACGACGTTGCGCCATCCGACATCCTCCGGTTGCGTTGTATCTCCCACGAGACGGAACTGTTGGAATCCCGCCCTGAACTGAAACAACTCTATGCGGCGCATACCATCACCGTGGAAGCTGTTGGGTCTGACGACTACCACCACGTCTGGGTCTATACGGTCTCACCTCGGGGTAAAGTCCTCGCTGAGTCAGAAGTGCAGGTGCCTATGCCCAACGCAACTGATTGGGATTGGCCTGCGACGACGCCGGGGCGAATGCTAGAGGGACTCTAACAATTTGGCCGGCTTTAGAGCCGCACGCCAGGGGGCGCGGCTCTCCGAACCCACGAACGAACGCTCCGGCAACCATCCGGCCAATTCGCCCACGAATCTCAACTCCCACTCCGCTGGGGAGCACGCCTCGTTATGGCCAATGTGCGTTCACATCGGTCGGGAACTTGAATGTCGAACTCATTCCAACACGCCCGGCACTCGTCAGGCATCTTGCATATACGGCAACGGCGGGAGCCTCGTACCCTGTCGTCTGCTTCGGCGGACGAAAGAGAAAGCTGAGCAACTCAGACAGTTTCTCCCCGCGGACATACCAACTCCGCTCCGCTCCCGGGTCAAGGGTCGCAGGAAGCGCAGGATCTGTCAGCTTACCAAGAGTGGAAGACTCTACGGGGGCACCGTAAGCGCCCGACAGCATCAATCGAACGTCCTGGATCACGATTGGACGCCTGCTTTCATTCGTTACAAACACCTCTACCTCAGCACCCATGAACCCCGTCTCCCGGGTAGCCGGCACACGTCGTTTCCGAACCCACACGCGTAGGCCCGAAATTCTCCCGTACCGCACCCGAAGATATGCCTTCGCCCAATCGATCCTCTTCAGTAGGCTCACGGCTTCGAATGCTGAGGACGCTGTTGCTGGAAGCTGTTCCACCCTCCACACTCACCCTTTCGTGGAGATCACGATCGATCTCGTCCCTGGACACCCCTCTTCTGAGTCACCTTCTCCTCCCTCGTCGCGGCGACTCCCGAAAAGAGAAAAGTGTGCTAAAGTAGGTTCGCCAGCGTCGCTGCTCGCTCACTCCCGAGTCGTCGACACCAACTCGAATCGGTTGTAGGGCGTGTATCGGAAGCGACAGCGGTGACGTCGGCGAGTTCAGGTGTCAATGATTATCATATTTATCCACTTCAGTTGCTCATTTCATGGATCGTTCTTCAGGGAATAGGTCATCCTTCCCCGCCAGCTCTGCTGCCGCAAACCCATCTATCATCAAAACAGAGATAAGTGCCTTCATGCGCTTCCCAAGAAGATCATCCTTCGGCTCCAAGATGACCCAGTAGTTCGTGTCTCCAACGATCTGTATGGTGAAAGATTCGTATAATCTATATTCTACTCTGGATCCATGTTCCCACACTATTCCCAGGTGCGGTCGTGCCTTCGCCTTGTCCTGCAGACTACGAATACGCGCGCCCAATTCCTTGTTCGCAACCCATCTGTTGCTTTCAATGCCCTTGCTTGGAGTGAGAGTGAAATATTCGATCTCTGTGTCTGTCGAATCTGACGAATCTCTCAACGTCACGAGGATTTTTGGTTCATGGCGGCTAACCACTGCAATCGATTGTTGCGTGCGCCGCGTACGCCTTCGACAAATACGAGCGTAAGCATCGCGACGACTCTCCAATTCCAACCAACGGTTTCTGTTACTGAGAACCTCTTGTGCCTGCAATCGTTCGACAAAAGATACAATCTCCTTTAGTTCCTCTCTCTCCTCCAGGCGACGTTCTTCTCTTCGTAGTGTCTCATTCCTGCTCCTCTCTTGCTCCTTGCTTTCCCTGTCCCTTCGAATGGACCACAACACACCTGCTATCCACAGACAAAATGGAATAACCCAGACAGCATCGTTGAACAGCCATTCCCTTACTCCGCTGAATATCATACCTATCGTCGGGAGTCCTAGAGGAATCGTTACAATACCCTTCGCAGTCAACAAAGCATCCAAGGTTGACTTAAAAGCACCCATGACGGTAACAGGTCGACCCGCTTCTGACATGGCAAAGCTCCTCTCTTCTTGAACTGTCACGATCGGGCCGATGGGATACATGTGTCAAGGCGTCGCGGGGGGGCCAAGGTTCGCCGGACGCAGGATCGGGGTGACGGGGGTCACCCGTCGGCCTACCGGGCTGGAGGCGGCAGCTTTCGATTCTTCCGAGAAGCGCTAAAGGCGGATTTCCGACGTTTGGGAACCCTGAAGCGCCAGGATATGACCCGCAGATCCTGGGCACCGGCCATTTGTGACGTTTGACCTCCGGGCGCGGTGCTGCTCAGGGTAGAACGTGGCAGACCGGGAGGAGGTCGGCATGGCACGGCGGCGGTACACGCCCAAGCTGAAGGCGCAGGTGGTGCTCGAGGTGCTCTCGGGCGAGAAGACGCCCGGGCAGGTGGCCAAGGCGTACGGGGTACATCCGAACTCGGTGGGGCTCTGGAGGCGGCACTTCGTGGAGCGGGCGCCGGAGATCTTCGCCGAGGACACGGCGGTGAAGGAGTACGAGCGGCGGATCCGCGACCTGGAGCAGCTCCTGGGCAGGAAGGAGGTGGAGATCGCGCTTCTAAAAAATTTCTTGGGCCGGAGCGGCTGAACGCGGCCGAGAAGGTGGGGCTCGTCTCCGGCGCGTGAGAGGCGTACGGTCTGGGGCCCTCGCTCAGGGCTGTCGGGCTCTCGCGCTCGACGTGCTACTACCACACGCGGACGAAGGTCCCGTGCGCGGAGAAGTACGCGCACTTGGAGGCGCCGCTGACGGCGATCGCCGAGGCGCACCCGGAGTACGGGTACCGGCGGGCGGCGGCGGAGCTGCGAGAGACGTACGGTCACCGGGTGAACCGGAAGGTCGTGGAGCGGCTGAACCGGCTGTGGGATCTGCCCTTGAGGCGCACGGTGACCCGGTTGAAGCCGAGCCCGATCCGGCGGGCCATCGATCCGGCGGGTCCATGCGCGAACCTGCTGTCGGGGCGGTCGAAGTCGGAGATCGGACCGCTGGACGTCCTGTACACGGACTTCACCGAACTCCACCACGCCGCCGGGACGAGAAAGGCGTGGCTGATCCTGCTCCTTGACCACGCCACGAAGTACGTTGCGGGCTTCGGCCTCGGCGAGCGGGCCAACTCCGAGCTCGCCCTCTCGGCTTGGAGGCCGTCGTCCGCTTCCCGGGCCTCGCTCGAGGGCGTCATCGTCCACCAGGACCAAGACCCGGTGTTCACCGGCTACGCGTGGACCGGACGGTTGCCATCGGCGGGCGCGCGGCTCTCCTACGCGCTCCACGGACCCCGGGACAACCCGGAGATGGAGAGCTTCTTCGGCCGGTTCAAGGTGGAGAACTGGTCGCTCATCCTGGACGCCAGCTCGCTGGAAGAGCTCGCGGCCGTCGTCCGGGACCGGATCAACTACTACAATCGGGTGCGCCGTCACTCCTCCCTCGGAGACCGGCCACCCCTGGAGATCCTCGAGGACTTCTACCGAGAGGGCTGAGCCGCACAATAAACCCGGAGGTCCGGCGTCCAACCTTTTGGGGCTCACTTCACGTCCCCCCATTTGAGTGGTCGGGGAGGCGCCCTCTAGGTGTGAAGGCTAAGGAGGTTGTTCACTGAAGCTCCGGCGAGCAGGCTGGGAGGTGAATGAGAGGTTCTCACCAACCAGTCACCGGAGGCTCCAGTGAACATGCACCAGAATGCGAGGCTGACGCCCGCGGGGCGAGCCCTGCTCGTTCGCCGCGTACTCGAGGAAGGCTGGACGCCGGCGGAGGCGGCCCGAGCGCAGGGCGTGAGCTGCCGGACGGCGTACAAGTGGGTGGGTCGATACGAGGCCAAGGGGAAGGCGGGTCTGCTGGACCGGTCCTCTCGTCCGCACGCGAGCCCGACGCGGCTTCCGCGGTGGCACGTGAAGAGGATCCGGCGGCTCAGGAAGCGGCGCTGGACGGGGGCGAAGATCGCCCGCTTTCTTTCCATCCCCCGCTCGACGGTGAGCCTGTGGCTGCGGCGTCTGGGCATGGGCCGGCTGCGGGATCTGGAGGTGAAGGAGACGCCGGTGCGCTACGAGCGGGACCGTCCCGGCGAACTGCTGCACCTGGACACGAAGAAGCTGGGGCGGATCGGGTGCGTGGGGCACCGGATCCACGGAGACCGACGGCGGTCCTCGCCGTGTGTGGGCTGGGAGTACCTGCATGTGTGCGTGGACGACGCGACGCGCCTCTCCTACAGCGAAGTCCTCGCCAACGAGCGGGCGGTGACGGTGACGGCCTTCGCCGAGCGCGCCGTAGCCTTCTTCGCGGCGCTGGGCGTCAGCGTGGAGCGCGTGATGACCGACAACGGGAGCGGCTATGTCTCACACCGGTTCGCCGACAGCCTGGGACGCCTCGGGATCCGGCACATCCGGACCCGGCCGTACCGGCCTCAGACGAACGGGAAGGCGGAGCGCTTCATCCAGACCGCGCTCAGAGAGTGGGCTTACCAGAGGCCCTACCGGACCTCGGCGCACCGGACGGCCGCCCTGGCTCACTTCCAGCGACGATACAATGAACGACGCGGTCACACCGCAATCGGAGACCAGCCGCCGCTCAGCCGGCTCCAGGAGCTCCTGTGAACAACGTCCTTAGCAACGACACCTAGCCCGAGCTGTGGAACCGGGCCGAGTGCCCCCCCCTCCACTGGCCCGACGGCACCCACGACGTGGCGCTTGCGCTCTTGTCCTAGGAGGAGTAACGGACTCCAAAGATCGAGCATTAGGAATCGCAGGAAGTTTGACCCCAACCCGACACCCCTCCTACCGTGCTTGCGTCCCAACGGGAGGAGCAGTCGGGCGGACGTCGCAGACGCTTCGAGGGTGGCGGCTCTGTTGGTCCGACGGCAGATGCCGATGATGTTCCATCAACTCCTCCCCCTCCACCAAGAGACTCGGGAACATTTGATAAGGCAGGCAAGGAATGAAGCCAAGTAGAGCGACGATTAGAAGTTCTGGGAGGAGGTCGCGGCCGGGAAGGATTCCGACCCGCCCGCGGAGGTCCTCGAAGGCGGCCGCTCGAATGAAGCTCCACGAGGACATGGCCGTTGAGAGCGAGATCGTCGGGCAACTGTTCCAAGAGGACTTCACGACCGCCGACGACGCTGACATCCAGCTCGACCCTGAGAAGAAACTGGAGGCTCTCTGATGGGGCTCGCCTCCTGGTTCAGCACGTTCTGCGGCAACATACAGGTCAAGAACGGAGCGACGATCTCCAGCCGATACAAGAGCATCACCCGACGGCTGAATACCGACTTCTGGACAACGACATCGGACACCGCGCATAGCCTCCAGGTCGGCTCGTACGGTCGCAATACAGCCATTCATGGCACGAGCGACGTGGACATGATCTTCCAGTTGCCCTACTCGGTCTACCAGCAGTACGACAGCCACGTCGGCAATGGCCAATCCGCGCTGCTGCAAGCCGTCCGCGCGTCGGTCAGGAAGACCTACCCCGCTACGGACATCGGGGCGGACGGCCAGGTGATCGTGGTTTCCTTCGGGGATTCCATCAGGTTCGATCTCGTTCCCGCCTTCACCAACAAGGACGGCAGCTACACCTACCCCGACTCGAACGGCGGCGGGAGCTGGAAGAAGACGAACCCGAGACCGGAGATCGAGGCTATTCGCACCCGCAACGATGCCTGCAATGGCAACCTGATCCCGCTGTGCCGAATGATGCGGGCTTGGAAGACCAAGATGGCCGTGCCCATCGGTGGCCTTCTCATTGACACGCTGGCGTATCAGTTCATCGACTCGTGGAAGCACCGCGACGAATCCTACCTCTACTACGACTGGATGTGCCGCGACTTCTTCGATTTCATGGCCCGCCAGGACAAAGAACAGCAGTATTGGAAGGCCCCCGGGAGCGGCCAACGGGTGTACGGCCCCAAAGGTCAGTTCCAGTACAAGGCGAGACGCGGCTACAACCTGGCATGCGAGGCCATCGGGCACGAGACGGCCGATCCGAAGCGGGAGTGGTCGGCGAAACAGAAGTGGAGGGAGATCTTTGGCACCTCATTCCCGAGCTGAGACGCCCATGGATTCCAGAGACTACATCGAAGCTCAACTGCGCGACTGCTATGGGCGCGTCGTCTATTCCCACAAGGCACATGAGAAGTGCGCGGACCTCCTTCTGACGAGGCTGTCCAGGATCAAGCTCGCGCAGATCATTCTCGCGTCCGTGACGACGGGGAGCTTCATTTCCGCGTTCTTCGGAACCGGGGATGTCGGCACGGCCATCGGTCTCGTCGTTTCTGCGACGCTCGTCGCGTTGAATACATACACCAAGGACTACGACCTCGGTAAGCTCGCGCAGAAGCACCGCCAGTCCGGAGCGGAGCTATGGCTCATCCGCGAGGAATACCTATCGCTCATCACAGATCTGCGAGTTGGGGATGAGTCCGTCGAGAACATTCGATTGCGGCGCGACGCGCTTCTCGAGCAATTGCACGCCGTCTACGCAGGAGCACCCAGTACGACGGTTCGAGCGTATACGGAGGCTCAAAAGGCGCTGCAACAGTTGGAGGAGTTGACCTTCTCCGACGACGAGATCGACAAGCTGCTGCCCCCTCGGCTGAGGAGCACTACCGCGCGGCCTGATGGCAGCGACCAGCCCACAGGCTAGCGTGAATCGCGACGAGGCAGGACGAGCGCACGAGCGGAATGGCAGCGCTCTCCACATTGACCAGGAGACCAAGTAAGTGACGCAAGGGAGAACACGGAGCTGCGGAGACAGGTGGGATGAGCACTACCGGGGTACCAAGTACCACTGCAAGCCTGATGGCGAGTTCTGGTGGGGGCTTCCTGACCGCCAAAACATGGCGACCGTGAGGGTCGCGGCCACCGGTGGATTCCAAGAGGTCGCCGACGCCTACCTCTCGCTCAGGCCCGAGGGCGGGAGTCTCCGCATTACCGAGACCGGCGTCGTCCTTACCAGAATGCCGACCGACACCTGGGAGGCCGTGTATGTCGCCGACTACGATGTCCCCTTGGAGTTCGCCTCCGTGGACGTCCTGGGCAGCGGCGTCCCGCCCCTCGGGCTGTGGCCGTCCTTCTACGACGGTGCCCGGTATTCCTACAAGGGGGGTCGCCTTTGGTGGAAGAACTCCGCCGATGGCGTGTGGCAGAAGACCCGGGAGACGTTGCCGGCTGAGATCGAAGCTCGCTTCCGAAAAGTGAAGCCCGACGGGGGCTCCATACGAGTCACAGAGAACGGCAAGGTGCTCGCTCTCATTGAGCCACAACCGTTGCCGGCGCGGATGAAGGACCAGTACGAGGCGCTCACGGACCTCCAGAAGCGCCTCATCGAAGTGAAGATGCGCAACGTCGCACTGCTGCCCGTGTTCCTCGGTGAGTACTCGGGCGGATTCACGCTACATGAAGCAATCGATCTCTCCGCCCCGCTCACTCCAGGCGAGGAAGCCGACCTCATGGCCTTCCTGTCGCAGTACGGAGAGGCGATTGAGGACAATGCGCCGGCACCGTTCGATCCGCTCGCGGAGCACGAAGACGCCCTGGATCGGGAGGACAACTGATGAGACTCCGTTCGATCAACGTGCAGGGCGCCAACGGCGAGACCCGATCCGTTCGTCCAGGTGAACCGTGGCCGGCCCCGTACCGCGGCAGTCGGTACAAAGTACGCCGCGGCGGGGGACTAACGTACGTGGGCTGGTACCGTGATCCTCTGAGCGTCCGGGCCGAACCATATCCACGGCAGCTGGCCGATACTGTTCGCGCGGTCAAGGGAGGCAACGGTTCGTTCCGGGTTACCCCACACGGGGCAGTGATTACCAAGGTGCTGAGGGGCGGTGGCACCTGGTGGGAGCCCCGGTACGTGGGAATCTACGAAGACGACCTTGTGTTCCCCGGCATCGACAACGCACCGGCAACGCTGACTCGGGGCATGTACTGGCCCGGCCTCCCCTTCATGCACGGTGAGTATTGGCGTGTCTCCCCCAACACCCAGTTGCGGAACCGCCTCGAATGGAAGTCGCGTGGTCACGTCTTCTCCTCAACGCGCGGATATCCAGACCTGGTCTCAGCCTGTCTGGACCTGCGGCCGGGGGGAGGCCGGATCTACATCACTGAATCCGGCTGCGTGTGGATGAACGTGCCTGACGGTGACCTCAACCCGGACCATCGGACCCAGTTTCGACGTCTTCAGCGATCGCAACTCGAGGACCTTAAGGAAGCCCGGGCGTCCGCCACGCTGCGACTGCTCCGGGAGCGCATTGAAGCAACCAAGGGTTGTCGTCCCCTGTACGTAGGGCGGCTCTCCGAGTTCGACCACGGCGAACCTCCCTGGACGGCATTCGAGTCGTCTCCACCAGAAGACGATGGAAAAGAGGCGTAGAGGGTGTCCCGCGGAGTCAGACTTCCGACGCTCTACCCCATGCCGCGCAACAGGGCACAGTACTGGGTGTGTTATCAGGCCTCTCTGGCTGAGCCCACGGTGGAGGAATGCAGGAAGTTGGTCCGCGAAGAACTGATCCGTGAGGACGGCCGGCCCTACGGTGAGGGGATGGTCGCCGGACTCGTTTCCAACCTTGCAGGGATCGGATTCCTGGGGCGTTCCGGGCGCCGGATTCTGCCGCCCGACCGCTTCCCCTTCGGACGGTTTTCGTGGGATGGAAAGTGGGACGGCTCGCCCGACGGTTTCGAAGAGTACGTTGACAAGACGATCCTCAAGTGGTGCTGGTGGTGGCCAGATGGCCTTCAGCTTGCCTACGACCTGCTGTCTGCCCTCGATAACTCCGAAACTGGCCTGGGCGTAACGCAACTCTGGGACCGTTTGAAGATCGATCCGGCCGGCGGAACCGGTCGGTACGACGGTGGCGATCGACATGGAGCGCGGACCGTCTCAGAGACGCTTCGGGTCATGGAGTTTGCAGGTTGGGTCGAACTCCAAGGCAGAAAACGAGTCGTCACAGCGCGTGGACGGCGTCGTCGGCCCAGTCTGAGGAAACGCGATACTTATCACCGGATCGAGCGCATCCTCGCCACGATCGATCCCTTTTCCACCGACATACTCGACCAATCGCAGTGGATCGATCTGACGAAACTCTTCATGTGGCGGGAGAGTGGTGGCAAGGGAAGACGGACCCCGATCCGAGAGACTCGCGACCAGCTCTTCACGAACCGCTACTCGAGGACCCTGAAGTCTGAGATCCGCAGTGAAATTGACCGCAGCCAGCGCACCTTGTCCGACCTGAGGTCCGAGATCGCCGACTACGACGCTTCGCTCGGACACCGGGTCGAGAACGTCCGTAACGCGGCCAAGCTCGTCCGAATACGAGACCACCTCGCCGAAGGGAAGGTGGAACAGGCGGAATTGAGTCTGGGCTCCTCGGGGGCAGGCCTGTCAGGTCGGGCCCTTCGCGAACTGAAGCACCCCGGATCCGACTACTCGCTCGCTCCGTCTCTGGCGCCCTACCGTTGGCAGTCGGAAGCGCTCCGCTGCTGGAGCGACGCTGGAGGTCGAGGCGTTCTCCAAGTCGTTACGGGAGCGGGGAAGACCTTTCTGGCGCTTCTGGCCATCGAGCGGCTGCTCGAGTCGCACCCCGAACTCCGCGTGAGCGTCCTCGTGCCCACCAAGGTACTCATGTACCAGTGGGTCATGGAGCTTGTCCGCTTACTGGGTGTCCCGCCGGATGACGTCGGGCTCCGTGGAGATGGGCACAAAGACGGGTTTGTTGAAGGCCGGAGAATCGTCGTAAACATCATCAACTCGGCGATCCTTGATGACCAGCTCAAGAAAGACGCAGCGAGCCTGCCGCCGAACACGCCTCATCTCCTGATTGCGGATGAATGCCATCGATACCGTGGCCGAGCATTCCGTCGGGCCTTCGGCGCACGCTACGATTTCAGCATGGGACTCTCTGCCACGCTGGGGGACTCCTCCCGGGCGAACAGCGGGGAGGGCTCTGAGGAGTCCGATGACCCGCTGTTGTCGGAGCTAGGGTCCCTGGTCTACGAATACACGTACCAGCAGGCAAGATCCGACGGTGTCGTCCAACCCTTCGAAGTCTACTACGTGGGCGTCGAACTCAGCACTTCAGAGCGTACTCAATACGAGGCGTACAGCAAGCGTATTCGGACCGCCTTGCAGAAGATTCGCCAACGGTACGGGCCGCGAATCGACGCGATGCCAGGACCGTTTTACGCACGTCTCCACACGATCCTGCATGGCGACGAGAAACCGGATCCCGCCATCCCCAAGTACTTCGAGGCCGTCCGGGAGAGGAAGGAGCTCGTCTATCGGGCGCGGAACAGGAAGTGGGCCTATCTGGATATCGTCGCGAAACACGCGGTCCGCAGTGACGGCCAGGAAGACCGCATCATCGTTTTCGACGAACGCATCGAGAACGTTCAAGAGGTCGTTGCGCCGATGGATCGGCGGAAGGCCCGTCAGCTCGGCCCGGTGGAACGAGCCATCAACAATCAACTTGCAGAGCTGCTGTGGAATCGGGCATTTCGCGCGGTCATGTATCACTCGGGGCGATCGAAGCCCCTGTGGAACGAGATCTCGATGGAGTTCTTTCGGGAGGGCTGGGCAAACGTGATGCTCTCCGTGAAGGCCCTGGTGGAAGGTGTCGATGTTCCGGCCGCCAATGTGGGGATCATTCGGGCCTCTTCCAGTTCCGTTCGCCAACGCATCCAGACGACCGGCCGGATCCTCCGACGGGCGGCTGGCAAGAATAGCGCAGCCAAGCTCTACGTCATTTTCGTAAGGGACACGACGGACGAGCGAATCTTCCACGGTACCGATTGGGCGGAGCAATTGGGATCCAGCCAGATTCGCTGGATTCACTGGTTCCCACCGACAGAGCCAGGGTCGCCCGGAGGCGATTGGCGCGAGGGGCAACCTCCGGACCTTGAATCAGGGTGGGAAGAGGAGACTCTCCCCGAATTCGAGGTCGACGACCTCACGCCCGGTGATCCGTATCCGGGCGCCTATGCGGGCAGGGAATACCATGTGGACGCATCGGCCAGACCTTTCAAGAACACTCGGGACGGGCGCCGGCGAATAACCAACGTCGATGTCGCGACGGCGGCTGCCCTGGTCTTCCAGCTCAAGCGCGGAGGGAAATTCGTAGTCACGCCCGAGAACCACATGATCACGCGGGTGGGGAGGGATCTGGTGTTCCTGGGGGTCCTAGACGGCGAACCGCAGTTGGAGCCAACAACGTCTTCAAGGGTCCCCCACACCGGCAGCCCGCCGACTTTCGAAGAGCTATTCGGTAGGCGTGACGCCTAGGCAATCCTGACCACGGAGAGGAGACGATGATTGTCCAGCTAATCCGCCATGCGATAAGGTGCAAACAACCCATTTCCGCAACCTATCTGGGCAAACGGCGGATCCTGTGTCCTCACGTGATTGGCACGAAGAACGGTGTTTGGAACGTCCTCAGCTACCAGTCTGGCGGAGGAAGCGGCAGCGGACTCAGCACCAACCCGGCGGACAATTGGAGATGTATGCGTGTGTTGGAGCTAAGCCGCGTGGCATCGGCACCCCACCATGGATGGCAGACAGCCCCACGCGCAACACGCCCGCAAACATGTGTCGATGTCGTCGACACCGAGGTAGCCTACTAGGGGCGTGAACCCATCACCCAACATCACTGTAGACCGCAGACCCGCGCTCCGCGTACAGCTTCTCGATTCTGCATTTGCGGGTGGGAGGCCCTGCATCGCTGACCTTCAGAGTGCGGTCGGTCCTTACCCCGGCACCGCTTGGAACAATAAGCCGAGGTCGATCTCGATCATTTCGCCAGCATCGAGCCTAGAGACGGTAGCGCGTACCTCGTCATCGCTCCAACCTTCCATGAAGCGCACGGCTGAAAGGGCAGCGTACTCTCGGCTAAGCTCCATACTGATCCATTGACGACCTAGTTCTTCCGCGACTTGGCCCGTGGTGTTCGAGCCAGAGAAGATATCCACGACCACATCTCCTGGATCGGTAAGGAACTGGATAAAGAACCGTGGGAGCGCGCTGGGGAATCTCGCTGGGTGTCTGTCTCGCTGCAGCATCTTGCACAGCCGCAGATAGCTCGAATTGCTCTCCGTATTGGGAATCTGGAGCAGGTTCGATGGAATCGCGCCGCCGTTGTCCCTGGCGAAGGCCTTTGCGATACCGTGCCCGGAAGGTCGCACTGTGGGCCGATAGTACTTGTCGGGGTTCTTGAGCAGCTTTTTCATACTCTCGGAATACGGCACTAGGACACGGGTGACATCCGCCTTCGGCTCTGCCGAACGCGAAAACCACCAGACCGTGTTTACCGAATCCTTGGCTCGGATCTTCCGCTTGTTGACCCATTCAATTGGCGACGGCAGCTTCGACGGATTGAACCAGAAGAACTCTTCTGCCAACTCGTAGCCGAGGCGATCACAGAAGTCCAGCAGGACACGGTAGTTATAGAGCGAGCGCACGGGCTTGCCGCGTTTATAGGCTCCGCCGAGGTCGAGAACGAAGCTGCCACTGTCCTTTAGCACACGGAGAGCAGCTTCTCCAAACCGCCCCAGCCATTCGACGTACTCGTCCTGCCGTTTGTTGCCGTAAGCCTTCTGCCGCAGCAGCGCAAAGGGCGGGCTGGTCATGACCAAGTCCACCGATTTTTCCGGCAGGTGCGTGAGGAGTTCCGCGCTATCCCCGCAGAGCTGGAGACCGCGGGGCGTCCGATAGACCTGCTTCTCGCTCGGAAGGTCCAGCTTCATCGTCCACCATCCGTACCTGGGAAGTTCGCTTCCGGCTGCAGTTCCCACCGCCGCGCGATCCAGCTCTCGACGAACGACCAAAGCAGCGTAATCGCGTAGTGGAGTGCCGGTGCCGTTTCTTGGAGATCCGCAACCGCCCCCGTCAGCCGTTCTCTAGGCAGGTGACCGGCCAACCAAACGGCCCATACGGAGGGATTCCCACCGGCAAGTTGCGCGGTCAGCTCTTGGATGGTCCCGTCCGGTAGCGCACCGTGCTGGCGCAGCGCCTCGGCGCATCCCGCCGCGACCGCCGGATCCACCTCCTGCAGCCCCGAAAGGAGTAGGGGTACTGCGTCCGAGTCTAGGCTGATGATGCCCTCGAGAGCCTCTTCGCGGAGGTCTTGATCCACATCCCCGAACGCTCTCACGAGGCGTGAGCACGCTTCCGAACCGCCGATGCGGCTCAACGACCAAGCCGCCGCGCTGCGTGCGAAGTACGGGCGCTGGTGATCGTCCAAGATCGCGCTCAGCATCCTCACGCACTCCTCGGTGCCGGCTTCCGCCAACGAAATCACGGCCTCGAGCCGGATCTGCTCATCGGGGTTCGCCAAGTATGGTGCGAAGAGGTGCTCCGCGCTCGCGTCACGGACGGCGACAAGGTAGGCGGCTGCCTCCAAGCGGATGTACATGTCCTCTTCATGATCGCGCTCGAGACTCGCAACGGCCGTGCCAACGGCGTCGTCCTGCCGGAGCCTCGCGAGCTTCACTCCGGTGAACCGCTGGGTCCGCTCGCGGGACGCCAGAAGCTGCGAAAGGTGACCCTCGGGCCACTCACCGGGGCAGCGCAGGTCGTCGTCGTTCTCCGGCCTGACTCTCGACGCGAGGATCTGATTGAGCGCGATTTCGTCGCCAGGGGCTACGGTGATTTGGAGCTCCTCGGGCACCGTGCGAGTGTAACGATGTCCATCGCTGGCTCGCACAGTCGTGATCCTCTGACCCGTGACCGATTCTACGAAGCCGTCTCGGCTGGAGAACCACGCCTTCCACGTGACGCTGGTCTCCGATCCTTCGGTAACGCCCTTGGTCGTCGCACCGTCCGGCGACACAGTCCTGAACCGAGCGACCCGCACGTAGTTCACCCTACCTTCGGCATGCCACCGGATCCAGTTGCGCTCGTGCCAGTAGGAGACCGGCTCCTGCAGCCGACCGGCGCTCCACTGTTCGTCTTCGCCTGCCTTGCACACCGGGAAGGCGATTACGTCGATGTTCACCATACCGAAATCCCACGCGCGCTCATGGTCGGCGGAGCTATGGGACATCGACAATTCGGGCCGCGTCTTCGCGCGGCTCTCGATGCGAAGCCCGCACCGCTCGCAAACGAGGTCGGGGATACGGACGCGCTTGCGCTTGACATCTTTCCAGAGCTTCGTGTCCATCGCGCCGCGTTCGAGCTCGACGATTTGGTGTCCCATCCGCTCCAGATCCTGCGCCACGTGTCGGCTGCCGACCGCACCGAGGGCAATCTTCCGAAAGAAGCTGGCATCAGGCTTGAGGGCGAGCGGTGGCATGGTGGAATCTAACCCGAGGGACCAGGGCCAGCGAACGAGGGGGCGCTCGGCCACGTGACCCGCGGTGCCCTCTCTCGATTCGCACGCGGATCCCCATCGAGCGTCCGCTGGCAACGCCTCTGCCCCCCCCGTAGCCGCCCGAATGACCACATGCTGCACAGGCAAGAGCTCGACCCGCGCCCGAGGTCGGGCAGCAGGAAGTCTTGGGAGATCGATCAGTTCGACCCGCCGGAGCGCCATCCCAGGAAGCCTTCCTGGGGCCGTGACCCGAAATCGTGCGTTCATCATGGACCCTGACATGCTGGTTGCAAAGGTGACGGTCTCGGCACCGGGGGCAGATGTCCTCGGAGCCTTACCGGCTGTAACACCAAGGTCCACCGCGGTCTCAACTGCGCATCATCAACATCTTGCTACACCCGAATCTTGTGACCCTCGCCGGCCTCTCCGACCGATAGCGTAGCACCGTTTCCAGGCTCCCGATTTGGGTGGTTGTAGAGGACTCGTAAGGGTTTATTTGATAGTGCTTTCCGGTGTTGTCCGATCCCCTTCGGATACCGAGGGCAACGTCGGGGCGGAGCGCCGCGGTTTCCGCTTCTGCGCGGTTGCTTGACAGTCGGGTTGCGCGCTACGGCGCCCGCCATCTCCCGCGGCGCAGCAGTTCTCCGCCGCCCGGCCCCGCCAGGATCTCCCCGTTCTCGTACACCACGTCGCCCCGGCGGAGCGTCATCACGGGCCAGCCTGTGACTTCCCACCCCGAGTAGACCGAGAAACCGGCGCCGGAGAGCATGTCCTCGTCGCGGATCGTGCGCGTCTCGTCCGGGTCCCAGAGGACGATGTCGGCGTCCGAGCCCACGGCGATCGTGCCCTTGCGCGGGTAGAGGCCGAAGAGCTTGGCGGCGTTGGTCGAGGTCACGGCCACGAAGCGCTCCTCGGAGATGCGTCCCCGGACGACGCCCTCGGAATAGAGCATCGGTCGCACCACCTGGAGGTTGCTCAGGCCGGCGCGGTGGCGGCTGATGGTCTGCGACGGGTCCAGCTTCTCGTCGCGTCGATAGGCGACGTGGTCGGTGGCGACGACATCCACCGATCCGCTGGCGATGCCCGCCCACAGGGCGTCCTGGTCGCTCTGCTCGCGCAGAGGGGGCTGTCCCACGTAGAGCCCGCGGTCGGGGCCCTCGAAGCGCTCGCGCGTGAAGTGGAGGTAGATGGGGCGGGTCTCGACGAAGGCGCTGAGCTCCCGGTCCCGGGCTTCCTGCAGCACCCGCAGCGCGCCTGCGGAGGAGACGTGGACCGCGTAGATGGGCGCCCCGGTGGCCTCGGCCATGGCGACCGCGCGCTGGGTGGCGACGACCTCGGCCACCACGGGCCGGCTGTCCGGGAAGTACTCGAGCGAGGTGCGTCCCGCGGCGGTGAGTTCCGCCACCGCGCGGGCGAGGATGGGCCAGTCCTCGCAGTGCATCATCGTCAGGATGCCGGCGCGCCCCGCCGCGTCCATGGTCGCCAGGTAGTCGGGCACCTGGGCGTCGAACACGGTCCGCACCATGAAGACCTTGGCGCTGGTCTGGCCGGTTTCGGCGGCCAGGGTGGTCATCTCGCCTTCCCGGGTGGCGGCGGCGTTGATGCCCGCGTGCAGGATGACGTCCGCGATCGCCTGCTCCCGGATGAGCGCCGCCTCGCGCTCGATCGCCTGGGCGAGCGTCCGCCCCTCGGCCGGGAAGGCGAAGTTCGAGATGGTGGTGATGCCTCCCGCGAGCGCCGCCTGCGACCCGGAGCGGTAGTCGTCGCGTGTGCGTCCCCCCAGGTGGACGTGCGGATCCACCCCGCCCGGCATGACCCGCAGCCCGGTGGCATCGATCGTGCGCGCGCCGGCCCCCGCGGCCAGCCCGGTCCCGATCTCGACGATGGTCCCGTCCCGCACCCGCACGTCCGCGTCGAACCGCCCCTCCGCGGTAACCACGGTGCCCCCGCTGATGAGGATCTCCTGCATGGCCGTGGCAGCCTCGGCCGGGCCGGTCGCGCCCAGCGTCGCGAGGAGCACGGCGGCCGCCACGGCGGTATGGAGCGGGCGGGAGGCGAAGTCCTTCAAGGCGGCCATGGGATCCTCCGGGCGGCAGGCGGCGCTGAAGAACACCATAGCCGGCCCGCTCGACGGATCGCCAGCGCTTGCAGGAGGCGTAGCAAGACGGGGCGGAAGGGTGGTAATCTCGGCACGTGGTAGCCCGGGGCTCTCGAGTAGGCGTGAGGGATCTCCTTGATTGTGTACTGCGATTGTAGTACGATCCCGGATGGGATTTCGTACGGTGAAGGCGACGGTGGTGGCGGCCCTCCGCGAAGGGAACTTCGAGCACGCGGCTCGCGACGCTCTCGCGGAGAAGAACCTGCTGGCGGTTGGCGATGTGGATGCGAGCGAGGTTGCAGAACTCGTGCTCAGGACTCGTTCTGAAGACTACGGGGAATCGCCCCACCACTGGGATCAAGCCGTGCTCGTGCACACGTTTCGGCCAACGGTTCGCGGGGAACGCTGGTACATCAAGGTTTACTTTCCCGAGGCCGACGGGGACGACCGGAAAGCGATGTTCATAAGCGTTCATCGAGCAGGGAACTGAGATGAAGATCTTGCGAGAAGGAGATCGCGGGTACGCCCTGGCGCCGGAACGCGGGCGGGTCGAGATCGTTTACGAGTACCGGACGGTCGAACTCGAGAAGTCGAAGGTGACGGTCGAGAACGTCCTCGTGGGCGTGGATGCCGAAACCGGAGAAGTTCTCACGGTGCCCGCCCAATCGACGCCGAAGCTGAAAGCAGCGAGGGAGGCGAAGAAAGAGGAGGTGATGAGCGTCCGGATGCCGCGGGAACTCGACGATGTGCTTCATCTCGTGGCGGACCGCTATCGCGTGGCGCCCAGGCAGTTCGCTCCTGCGGTAATTCGACACTACCTCGCGTTGGCTTGTGCGGATACCGACATGGCTCGTCGGCTGAACACGCTCTCCAAGAGCCGCTTGGCGACGGGGAGGTGCAAGAAGGATCTGCGCTTGAGGATACAGCCGGAGCTTCTTGTGGGGTTACGCGATGTTGCGGTCGCAACGGAAGGAGCCACCAGGAGCGCCATGGTTCGAGGCGCAATCGTGGCAGCGAAGGAAGATGTGCTCGACGATCGCGCAAGAAATCGGCAGCGGCAACTGGAGGCGATTGCTCGCGCAGTCTAGGTTCGTGCAGGGCGTCTCGGTCGCAGCGCCCGACCACGCCACCCCCGAATCCGGAATCGCCATGGCCGAGCCCCAGAACTACGCGAACCACGCCAGGCGCCCTCCGCTGCTGTTCCTCGCGGGCGCCTTTCTCTCAACGGCCGCCACGATCGGCGCCGGAATCCTGCTCGTCGTGGATTTCAGCGCCGGGACCCTGGCCCTGTTCGTCGTCGCCGCCTGTACCGCGATAGGCCTCCTCTTCGGACGGCGCTTCGCAACGGGCGTTCAGGACCGGGTGATCCGCCTGGAGGAGCGCCTCCGCCTCGAGCGGATCCTGCCCGACGACCTGCAGGGCGAAATCGGCCAACTGACGACGGACCAGCTCATCGCGCTCCGCTTCGCCTCCGACGCCGAACTGCCCGGATTGGTACGCCGGGTCCTCACCGGCGAACTCACGAGCCGCGACTCCATCAAGCAGGCCGTCCAGCACTGGCGCGCCGACCACCAGCGCATCTGAACCGATGGCGTCGGCAGGGCGTAGGCTGGCTCGGCATGGTATTGTTCGTGGAACGTGAAGTCCGGGTTTCGACACAAGCCGCACGGCACGGGAGCATGTGATGTCCGCAAGCGAGATCATCTTCGAAGTTACGGAGGACGAGATGGACGGCGGCTACTCCGCCAGCGCGCTGGGCTACGGTATCCACACCCAGGGCGACTCGGTGGAAGAGATCCGGCGGAACGTCAAAGAGGCAGTTGACTGCTACTTCGATGAGACGATGCCAAAGCCCGGGATCATCCGCCTTCACTTCGTGCGCGACGAGATCCTGGTCGCGTGAGGCTGCCGCGCGACGTCAGCCGCGCGGCTCTGCAGAGACCCTGTCGAGCATCTTGAAGAGCGTCGCCCGACATCACGACATGAGCGTCGAACAACTGCTGCGGGAACTCGACTTGTAGCACACGCCGCCACGGGCTGCTAGACCTCCGGGGGATCGAGGGAGCTGAGAGCGAGCAGCCTGTCGCGAAGTTCGAGGGCCATCACACGACGCACCTCGTGCGTAGCGATACCGTTTTCGTCGGCGCTTTTTCGGTTTGCTCGCCGTTCTGCGTCCGAGTACTCGACCGCCTCTACGTACGCAAAGCAGAACTCCTGTATTTCGTACGCATCCATCTCCTGAATTCGGTCCCGCAGGCCGTCCGCGACCCGGCCTGCCCAATCCTTCGCGCCTATCTCTGCCGAGACCTTGGTGCCGAGCGCATTCAGGCGGATGGGGCTATGCGAGTCCGCAACGGCGGAAAGGTGGAGGTCAAGGCGTGTTTCGAGACCCCTGAGGCGCTCGAGGATCTTATTGATGTCGTCCCGGATCTCCGCCATGAACTCCTTGAAGCCCGACCTGTCGGTATCGACGGAACCCCGCCACCTGCTGTGATGCCAGAGAAACCAGACGATCGCGCCGGTGCCAACGAAAATACCGATTGCAAGCAGGTAGGTGGCTGGTTCCACCCATGAAAACATGCGCCGCTCCTCTTCGTCCCTTCATGCTATCTGGACGATGTTCCAGGCTGTTAAGGCTGTAAAGGGTCCAGGCGGCCAGGTCGCTCGAAGCCGCGAGCCTGGGAAGACGTCCTCGAAGCCTGACCAGCCGTAACACCAGGATCCGCCGTAGTCTCAACCACCCATCATCCCGGCTTCGGCTTCAGCCTGCCGGCACCAGCGGCCATACGAGCGGGAGCACGGCCAGGACCACCGCCATGACCAGGACCAGCAGCGGGAATCCGGCCTTGATGAAGTCGACGAACCGGTATCCTCCGAACCCCATCACCAGCAGGTTCACCGGATGTCCCACCGGGCTCATGAAGGCGCAGGAACTCGCCACCGCCACCGTCATCATCAGCGCCTGCGGCGAGAGCCCCTCAGCCACGGCCGTGCTGAGCGCGATGGGCGACATCAGGACCGCCACCGCGGCCGTCGGCATCATCTGAGCGGAAAGGGCGGTGATCAGGAAGAGTCCCGCCACCACCGCCAGCGGACCGAAGTCCGCCAGAGATCCCAGCACCGCCTCGGCCACCAGCGCCGCCGTTCCGGATTCCTGCATGGCCAGTCCCAGGCTGAGCATCCCCGCGATGAGGACGACCGCCTTCAACTCGATGCACCGATAAGCCTCTTCGATGTTGAGACAGCCCGTCAGCACCATGAACACCGCTCCGATCGGCGCCGCGATGAAGATCGGCAGCAGGCCCGAGACCACCGACGTCAGGACGCCGGCCATGATGAGAGCGCTGACCGGAGCCTTCCGGCTTCGCACCGGCTCCGCCGCTCCCTCGGTCATGACGAGGAAGTCCGGGTGTTCCACCAGGAGCGCGAGCTTGTTCCTGTCGCCGTACAGCAGGAACGCGTCCCCCGGGAGCAGTTCCATTTGCCGCAGCCCGCTCCGGTGAATCGCCCCGTTCCGCCAGATCGCAAGGATGGAGACCCCGTAGTTCTCGCGGAAATTGAGTTCCTCGATCGTCTTTCCCGCGAAGGTCGTGCGCGGGGACAGCGACGCCTCCGCCAGCCCGACCGTGTCGGACTCCAGCCGGCTGAAGTCCAGCGGACGATTGTCGCCCACGGTCAACCCCTGGAGCCCCGCCAGGATCTCGAGATCCTCGAATCGTCCCCGGAGCAGGAGAACGTCCCCTCCCTCGAGTCTCGTATCCGCGTCCGGCATGAGAAGCTCTTCATCGGCCCGCAGGATGCCCACGACCGTCAGGCCGAACGCGGCGGCCAGCCGGGTCTCCGCGAGCAGTTGACCGGCGAGTAGCGACTCTTCGGAGATCCTGACGCTCTGAATCCTGCGCGCCATGTGGTAGCGGGAAATCAGTTCGTTTGCCGGCACGGAACGGACCGCTCCGAGGGTCCTGTCCTCCTCCAGCGCGGCGAGCCGCCCGCTCTTCGTCGCCACCAGCAGGCGATCCCCCGGAGCGAGCGTCATCAGCCGCAATCCCGTGCGGTGCACCCGATCGCCACGCAGAATCGCGACGACGTGCAGGCCGCGAGCCCGGCGCAGATTCGCCTCCCGAAGGGTCTGCCCGATCAGCGACGAGTCTTCCCCCAACTCCAGTTCCGCCACCTCGAGCGAGGCATCGGCAATCCGCTCCAGCGTCCGGTCGCGCGACTCGATCTCCAGGTGCTTCCAGGCGCGCAGGGCTTCGAACCGTTCCAGCGTCCCTTCGACGACCATCTCGTCTCCCCCGCTCAGCACGAAGTCCGTCCCGGGAGCGAGGATCATCTGCCCGCTTCGTTGCACGGCGACCACGTTGAGGCCGAGCGCCTGCCCCAGGCGGCTTTCCTGCAGCGTCTTGCCTGCCAGGGTCGAATCGCGGGGCGCCTTCAGCATGCCGATCAGGCCGCCCAGGTCGTAAAGCCCACCGAGATCCGCCGGCGTCGACTCCTGCTTCGGATCGCGGTTCGGAAACAGTCGGCGCCCGAGGAAGGTCATGTAGACGATGCCGACCGCGAGCGCCGTCAACCCGACCGGCGTGAACGAGAACATCCCGAACGGCTCGAACCCGGCATCCCGCAACGCCCCGTTCACGAGGATGTTCGGGGCCGTGCCGATGAGGGTCGTCATCCCGCCGAGCAGGGATCCGAAGGCGAGGGGCATGAGCAGCTTGGAGGGCGGCGTCCCGATGCGGCGGGCCATGTCCAGCACCACCGGCAGCATGAGCGCGGTGATCCCGATGTCGTTCATGATGCCCGACAGGAGGCCCACCGTCGCCATCATCACCGCGATGAGGCGGCCGACGCCATCGCCCGAGGCCGCCAGCACCCGCTGGCCGATGAAATGCGCCACCCCGGTCCGCATGAGCGCGCCGCTCAGGACGAGGACCGAAGCGATGGTGATGACCGCTTCGTTGGCGAAGCCCATGATCGCCGCCTCGCCCTCGAGGATGCCGGTCACCACGAGTCCCAGCATCACCATCAGCGCCACGAGGTCGACCCGGATCTTCTCGGTGACGAACAGGACCACCGCGACCAGGAGAATCCCCCCGACGACGAACACCTCGAAGTTCATTCAGCCGCCGCGGTTTCGGGCATCGCCCCGTCCATCCGGAGGCGGGCTGAGGGGACCATCCGGAGATGGGCTGATGGGATCATCGGTGCACGATCACCGCCTCGGTCCGGGCGGTCAAGATCGCCTGGTTCAATGCGGCGGGCGGCGCGAGCCACACGGGCGGAAAGGCGCCCATGTCCACACTCGTCCGCATCGACGCGCTGAACTCCGATAGCATGGAATTTATGCCTAAAGCATAGGGATGTATGCCGAAAACATCCGTTTCTCTTCTGGTGGCGCACCCTGCCGGATTCTCATTCTTAACTGATGAAGCCCCTCCTTCCAGCCGTAATGACCGGCCTTGCCGGGCCCCTGCACGTGTGGGGACGGTGAACGTGTCGAAGCAACGGCACGAGCAGACGCCAGGCGGCGGCGCGACGCCCGCGCGAGCTCGGCGGCGTTAGCCCGTGGACGGCCATCCCTTCGACAGCGACTTCGCCATCACCGGAGAGCACAAGGAGGCTTTCCGGCGCGATGGCTTCGTCATGCTCAAGGGCTTTCTCAACGATCGTGTCGTCTCGACGCTGCTCGACCGCGTCGAAGTCGAAATGGGTCGCGGGGGAGGCAGCAATTTCAGGGTCGATTCGCGGCACAGGGCGGCGGAATGGCCTATGTCCCGCAGCACGTGGTATCGGGCGACTTCGTCTTCCACCAGATCGAGCCGGCAGTCGTCTCGACCATGCGGGCCAAGGAGCGCAGCGGAGTCGAGACCAGCGTTACCGAGTACTTCTCCCTGCGTTCGGGGGTCCTCAACTCGCCAACCATGGTCGAGATCCTCGAGAACCACCGGGTCGAAGACGATTTCGAGCCCGGCGACGCGCTCCTGTTCAACAAGATGGTCATCCACCGCAGCGTCATGCTCGGCGAGGGACCGCTTCCGAGACGCGCAGCCTACGTGATGCGGTTCGTGGATGCGGGATCGCACTACGACCTGGAGCGCGCACGGAACCTCGAGTTTCCGGTGGAGAGGTACGGACGAGGGCTCTTTCCCTATAAGCCCTTCAGCCGTCAGCACATCGAAATTGCGGAGGCCGGCGCGGACGACGGCGACCGGCTCGCCGAATGCGCCTACTTCGACAACCGCGATCGTCGCACCATCCGGCGGGCGGGTCGATCGTGAAGAATGGTGCGGCCGCGGTGGTCATGCTGATCGCGGTCGCGTGCGGCGAGGGCGAAGCCCCCGTGGCGCCCCGGCCCCCGGCGGAGCCGCCGCGGGCAGCGTCGATCGCGGTGACACCGGCATCGGCGACCCTGGTGTCTCTCGGGGAGACGGTCTCATTCACCGCGTCGATCGTGGACCAGCATGGCCAGTCCTACGCGGGAACGGTGGAGTGGACCAGCAGCGATCCGGCGGTGTTCACGGTCGATGCGGGCGGCACGGTCACCGCCGTGTCGAACGGTTCCGGGACCGTGGCGGCCGCGTTCGAGGGACTGCGCGCGACGGCGGCGGTGGCGGTGGAGCAGGCCCCGGCGTCTTTGGAGACGGTGTCGGGCGAGGACCAGCGAGCGCTGGCGGGGACGCCGCTGCCCGAACCGGTCGTCGTGCGGGTGGTGGACGCGGGCGGTTCGCCGGTCGCCGGAGTCTCGATCACGTTCACGCCCGAGGCCGGCCACGGGACGGCGGACCCCGCCGAGGCGCCGAGCGATACGGTGGGCCTCGCGCGGACGGTGTGGACGCTCGGGCCGGCGGTGGGCGCACAGGCACTGGAGGCGACCGCCAGTAACGCGTCCGCCCTGGTCGCGGCGACGGCGGACAATCCAGACCGGGCGGCTCTGGAGGCCTTCTACCACGCGACGGGCGGTCCCGGCTGGGCGAACGACGACAACTGGCTCACCGACGCGCCGCTCGAGACCTGGCACGGCATCCGCGTCGACGAGTCGGGACGGGTCGTGTACATCGACATGCTCCGCAACGGGCTCGCGGGAGCCGTCCCGGCGGAGATCGGCGATCTCTCGAGCCTGGAGACGCTGAGCTTCACCGCCAACCCGCGGTTGACCGGGATTCCCGCCGAGATCGGCAGGCTCGCCAGGCTGGAACACCTCAATCTCGCCAACACCGGCCTGACGTCCGTTCCGCCCGAACTGGGCGACCTCCCTCAACTGGACTTTCTTTCTCTTGCGAGGACTCGACTGACGTCTCTTCCGCCGGTGATCGGGAACCTGTCCTCGCTGACCTATCTCGACCTGCCCGACAATCAGTTCACGTCGCTCCCGCCCGAATTGGCGAATCTCCGCCGGCTGAGGATCCTCAGAATCTCCAACAACAGGTTGGCCGGCGCCGCGCCGCTCGAACTGATTGCCAACCTGACGGAACTGGTAAGCCTCAATCTTCAGCGCAACGAGCTGGCCGGCGCCATTCCGCCGGAATTGGGCGGCCTCACTCGCCTCGCGCGGCTCGACCTCTCCTTCAACCAGCTCGAGGGCGCCATTCCGCCGGAACTGGGCGGCCTCGCCGGCTTGACGTGGCTGAACATCGCCTCCAACAACCTCGAGGGCGCCGTGCCGCCGGAACTGGGGCATCTGACGAGTCTCGTCATGTTGCGGCTGTCGAACAACGCGGCGCTGTCCGGGCCGCTGCCGGCCAGCCTGTCGAACCTGCTGCATCTCGATGAGTTGTGGGCCGGCGGCACCGGCCTGTGCGCGCCCGACTCCCTGCGGGAATGGCTCTCCGGAGTCACGCATCGGCTCCGGACCTGCCGGGATGCATCGGCATCGGCGGCCTATCTCACGCAGGCGGTACAGTCGCTGGAATTCCCCGTGTCGCTGATTGCGAACGAGCCCGCCCTGCTCCGCGTGTTCCCGGTCGCCGCGAACGCCGCCGGCGAAGGCCTGCCGCCGGCGCGCGCCCTCTTCTTCAATGGCGATGAGGAAGTCCACCGGGTGGACATCGGTGCGCCGGGCGGTGCGCTGGGGAGCGAAGTGGATGAGTCGTCGCTGTCATCTTCTCTGAACGCGGAGATCCCGGCGGAGGTCATTCAACCCGGTCTCGAGCTGGTCGTCGAGATAGACCCGGACGGAACCCTGAATCCCTCGCTGAGTCTCGGCAGGCGCGTGCCCGCGGAGGGGCGTTTGCCGGTCGCCGTCCGGGCCCCGCCGGCGCTGGACCTCACCCTGGTGCCGTTTCTCTCCACGACGAATCCGGATTCATCGATCCTGGACCGCACGGATGGACTGACTCCGGAAGACGCGTTGTTTCAGAGCACGCACACGCTTCTGCCCGTCGGGGAGATCGACCTGACGATCCACGAACCCGTCGAGACGTCGGCCGGCAGTCCGGGCGAGATCATCGGCGAAGTGATCGCGATTCGCGCCATGGAGGGCGCTGCCGGGCACTACATGGGCACGATCGCCGGACTGTCGAGCGGCATCGGAGGATTGGCTGTGACCGGCGGGCGGGTAACCTACGCGGTCCTCGACCCGGACATCATGGCGCACGAGCTGGGGCACAACTTCAGCCTCCGTCATGCGCCGTGCAGAGCCAGCGCACTCGATCCCTTTTTCCCGCAGGCCGATGGATCGATCGGCAGCTGGGGGTACGACTTCCGCCGGGGCGCGCTCGTGTCTCCGGCACTGACCTATGATCTGATGTCGTATTGCGATCCCGCGTGGATCAGCGACTACAGTTTCAACGTAGCGCTGGACTATCGCATGGCGGAGGAAGCGGCACGGGCCGCCGTCCCCGCCCGCTCGATCCTGATCTGGGGCGGGGTCGAGCCGGACGGCACGCCGTTTCTCGAACCCGCGCTCGCGGTCCGCGCGCCACCGAGCCTTCCGCCTCGGGGCGGAGGCGGGTACACGATCGTCGGAGCGGCGGCGGACGGGAGACGTCTGTTCTCGCTGGAATTCGCGCTGCCGCCGCTGGCCGATGGCGACGGAGGATCGAGGTTCGCGTTCGCCGTGCCGGTCATGCCGGATTGGACGGCGCTGGCGAGCATCACCCTGTCCGGGAACGAGCGCTCCTTCACCCTGGACGGAGAGGGCGACCGGGCCGTGGCCGTCGTTCGCGACCTGGTCACCCGCCAGGTGCGAGCCGTCCTGCGCTCCGGCGGTGCGCCGGAGTTCGGCGTCGCAGCGCTGCGCGACCGGGCCGCCGCCCTGTCCGAGCTGCAACCGGGCCTGGAGGTGTTGTTCAGCCGCGGGATTCCCGATCTGACCACCAGCCGTCCGTGAGGTCGCCATCGAGAAGGCTCCCGAGACCGGGACGGTCGGCGGCGGGGTTCGCGCTCCCGGCCATAGCCATCGCGGGCGTCGCCATGCTGGCGCTGTCCTGCGGCGATGACCCCGTCCAACCGGCTCCTCCTCCCGCTCCCGCGCCCCCGGTGGTGAGCACGGTCTCCGTGTCCCCCGAGGCAGACACGCTGGCGGCCCTCGGCCAGACCGTGCAGCTCAGCGTGGAAGTGCGGGACCAGAGGGGGCAACCGATGACCGGAGTCTCCGTCGCCTGGCGGTCGGACGACGAGGCCGTGGCCGAGGTGGACTCCTCGGGACTCGTCCGCGCCACAGGCGAGGGCACGGCAACGGTCACGGCATCCGCCGGCACCGTTTCGGGAGCGGCCGCAATCACCGTGACGCTGGAAGCGGATGCGGATCGTGAGATCCTGCGGACACTGTACAATGCGACCGATGGACCGAACTGGAAGGACAACAGCGGTTGGCTGACGGAGGCGCCCCTGGCCGAGTGGTACGGGGTCGAAGTGAACGACCGGGGACGCGTGATCTCCCTGTCGCTGACTTACAACGATCTCAAGGGGATGATTCCGCCCGAACTGGGAGAGTTGTCCAGCCTCGAGGAACTCGCCCTGGGAATTAACGATCTGGAGGGGCCCTTTCCGCCGAGCCTCCTCAAGCTGTCGAACCTCAGGCGCCTGCGCCTTTCGAATATCGGCCTGACGGGACGCATTCCGCCCGAACTGGCCGACCTGTCCGGACTCGAACTCCTTTGGCTGAATGTCAACAGCATGAGTGGCCCCATTCCCCCGGAACTGGGCGAGCTGACGAATCTGATTTCCCTCAATCTCTCGAACAACAGGCTTACCGGTACGATCCCGTCCGAACTGGGCAAGCTCACGAATCTGTGGCATACCCTCGATCTCAGCCAGAACAATCTCACCGGCACGATCCCGCCCGAACTGAGCAACTTTCCGGAACTGTGGTCCCTGTACCTGCGGTTTAACGACCTGAGCGGCCCCATACCTCCGGAACTGGGTAAACTGGCGAGCCTGTCCGATCTGTACCTGAACGGCAACGCGCTCACCGGCATCATCCCGCCCGAACTGGGCGACCTGCGCAGCCTCCGGGCCCTCCACATTTCCGACAACCAACTGACCGGGTCGATCCCCCGGGAGCTGGGCAACCTGCCCGAACTTTGGCGCCTCTCGCTCTCCGGCAACCAGCTGACCGGGCCCATCCCCGGGGAACTGGGCGGCCTGCCCGAACTCAGGTTCGTTTTGCTCTACGACAACAGGTTGACAGGCTCGATTCCGGGCGAACTGGGCCAGCTCCCGCAGCTTGAAGAATTCCGCGTTGAGAACAACGACTTGAGCGGCTCCCTGCCGCCCGAACTGGGCAATCTCGCGCAGCTTGAAGAATTCCGCGCGACAAACAACGACCTGAGCGGCTCCCTGCCGCCCGAACTGGGCAATCTCTCCGAGTTGAGGATTCTCCACTTGTTCGGAAACGACTTTTCCGGGGCTCTCCCCGCGGAATTCGCCGGCCTGGATCAGCTGCAGGGACTGCAGGTCGGGAACAACCCGAAGCTGACCGGCCCCATTCCCATGAGCTTCACCCGTCTGGAGAATGTGGAGAGTATCGTCGCCAGCGGAACGGGACTCTGCGCTCCCGACGATCCCACGTTCCTGGACTGGTTGGCGCGGCTCCCTGCCAGCCGGGTGAAGATCTGCGGGCGTGATACCTCCGGCGCCTATCTGGTCCAATCCATCCAGTCGCGGGACTTTCCGGTCCCCCTGGTCTCCGACAGGGAGGCGCTGCTGCGGGTCTTCGTGACCGGCACCAGGATGACCGACGAGGGGATTCCGGCGGTGGTGGCGCGTTTCTATCGGAACGGGTCGGAGACGTACAACGTGACGATTCCCGGCAAGTCCGTCGCCATCCCGACGGAGGTGGACGAGGGTTCGCTCGACAAGTCCTCCAATGCGTCCATCCCGCATACGGTCGTGCGCCCCGGACTCGAGATGGTGATCGAGATCGATCCGGAGGACACGCTGGACGAGGGCCTGCTCGCCAGGAAGCGGATTCCCGAGGAGGGCCGGCTCAAGGTCGACGTGGACTCCATGCCTGCGTTCGACCTGACGCTCATCCCCTTCCTCTGGGAGGAGCACCCGGACTCCGCCGTGCTCGCGTGGATCGGGGAGATGGCGGAAGAGGAGGAAGAACACCAGGTACTCCAGCACGCATACGACCTGCTGCCGGTAAACGGACTGAACGTGTCGCAGCACGAGCCGGTCGAGACTTCTTCGAACCATCGCGTTGAACTCGCCAGGGAGGTGCGCGCAATCCGGACGCTGGAGAACGGGTCCGGGTACTGGATGGGTTTGATGAGCGGACAGGTTTCCGGGCCCGCCGGCGCCGCCTATGTAGGAGGCAAGGAGAGCGCCGTGTCCCTTTCCGCCTCGGTGGTCGCGCATGAACTGGGTCACAACCTCAACAGCCGCCACTCTCCGGGCTGCAATACTCCCCGCACGGACCCCTTCTTCCCGGATCCGGAGGGGAGCATAGGGGCGTGGGGATATGACCATCGCGCCAGCGGGCTCGTCAGTCCCTCCACCAAGGATGTCATGAGCTACTGCCGCCCCCGATGGATCAGCGACTACTTCTTCACCAAGATGTTCCGCTACCGGGCGACCGAGGCAGACGCCGGGTCCGCGAGCCGGTTTGCCGCAGGCCCCGGGACCCTTCTCTGGGGTGGTATCGATGCCGAGGGGGTGCCTTTCCTGGAACCCGCCTTCGTTGTCGATGCTCCGCCCTCGGGACCGCCTGTGCCCGGCCCCTACACGTTGACCGGAGAAGGACGCGGCGGGTGTCCAGCTGTTCTCGTTCTCGTTCGGCATGGAGGAGATCGCCCACGGGGCGGGGGACGCCCATTTCGCCTTCGTCCTCCCGGCCGAGCCCGCGTGGGCCGCTTCGCTTGCGAGCATCACGCTGACGGCACCTGGCGGATCGGTCACGCTGGACGGAGAGACGGACACCCCGATGGCGATCGTGCGGGACGTCCGGAGCGGGCAGGTGAGGGCATTCCTGCGCGGCCTTCCCGAGCGCCCGGCCCTCTCGGCCGGCGGCTCCCTGGAAATCTACTGGAGCCGCGGAATCCCGAACCTGGCGGCGTGGGAGCGATAGACCGCTTAAAGCGGATGCCCGGCGGATGCGACCGGTCCCGGCCTCGCGAAGCGGTAGCCGACGCCGCGCTCGTTGAAGATGTAGGCCGGTTCGGCCGCGCGGTCGCCGAGCTTGCGGCGGAGCTTCTTGATGGCGGTGCGGACGCGGTCGGTGTCGTCGGAGCCCCGGCGTCCCCACACCTGCCGCAGCAGCGCCTCGGTGGTCACGAGCCGTCCGCCGCCGGCCGACAGGACGCGCAGCAGTTCGAACTCGTTGGCGGTGAGCCTGACCTCGCGGCCGGCCACGCTCACGCGGCGCTGGCCGTAGTCGACGACCAGTTGTCCGTGCGCGAAGGTCTCGGGCCGTGCGCGGGCGCGGAGCGCCGCCTGTACGCGGGCGACGAGTTCGGTCGGCGAGAACGGCTTGACGATGTAGTCGGCGGCGCCGCTCGCGAGCGCCCTGGCGATCGTCTCGTCGCGGCCGTAGCCGGAGATGAAGATGACCGGGAGGTCGGCGAGCGCGGGGACGTTGTTCATCAACTCGATTCCGTCGGTTTCGGGGAGGATGAGGTCGAGCAGCACGAGGTCGGGCCGCTCGGCGCGGATGATGCGCGAGATCTCGTCCGGCTCGCCGGTCACGACCGGGGCGTAGCCGGCGTCGGAGAGCGTGTCGCGCACGTAGCGCAGCGTGTGCGGGTCGTCGTCCACCACCAGGATGCGCGTCTTGCACCCCTGCCGGTGGGGCGGCTCGGCGTCCGCGCCCGTCTCGGGCGGGGCGTCGGTGGCCGCGGGAAGCGTGAACGTGAAGCGGGCGCCCCGGCCCCTCCCGCCGCTCTCGGCGCGGATGCGGCCGCCGTGCGCCTCGACGAGTCCCTTGCAGATGGCGAGGCCGAGCCCGGTGCCTTCCGTCGGGCTGGCGCGCTTGCGGAAGAGGTGCGGAATCCGGTCGGGCGGGATCCCCCGGCCCTGGTCGGAGACCGAGACCGCGACGCAGGTGCCCTCGCGCGAGGCCTCGATGCGGATCTCCGACGTCGGAGGCGAGTGCCGGGCGGCGTTGGACAGCAGGTTGTTCAAGACCTGCACGAAGCGCTCGCGGTCGGCCATCGCCGGCGGCAGGTCGGGCGGCAGGTCGATCAGGACGGCCTGCCGGCCTCCGCCGCTCAGGAACGTGTTGCGGGCCCGGTCCAGCAGCGTGCCGACGTGCGAGGGCTCGGGCTGCACGGTGAGCGTGCCCGCCGCGATGCTCCCCGCGTCCAGCAGATCCGCGATCAGGCCCCTCATGTGGTCGGCCTGCCCGCCGATGATGCGGAAGAACTGCACCATCTCGGCCTGCGAGGGGAGCGGCTCGGCGTCGAGCACGGTCGCGGCCGAGCCCTTGATCGAGGTGAGCGGCGCGCGCAGCTCATGGCTCACCATGCCGAGGAACTCGGCCCGCTGCCGCTCCAGCTCCTCGAGCGGCTCGAGGTCCTGCATGGTGACGACGATCGAGACGAGCTCGCCGGACTCCGATACGATCGGGGTCGCGTTGAGGAGCGTCCGCACGCTCCGCCCGTCCGGCACCGACAGCTCGACCTCCTCGGCGCGCACCGGCGAGGCGCCGTCGATCTCGAACTGCCGGGCGATGGGGAGTTTCGCCAGCGAGAACTCCCGCCCGTCGGCACGCCGGCACGTCAACACCCCCAGCAGCTGCTCCGGGGGAGAGCCCGGAGTGCGGATCGGCTCGACGATGCGCTCGGCCGCGCGGTTGACCGACATCATGCGGCCGGTGCCGGCCTCGAACACCAGCACGCCCACCGGCGACGTCTCGACCAGGGCCTCGAGGTCGGCCCGCGCCCGCGCGACGCCGCGGTGCGTCCGTGCGTTCGCGATCGCCGCGGCGGCCTGCGAGGCGAACAGCACCAGGATCTCCTCGTCGGCGCTCGTGAACGCCTGCCCGTCCTCCTTGTCGGCCAGAAAGAAGCTTCCCAGGTGCTCGCCGTGCCGGTGCATCGGTGTGGCCTGCATCGTCTTCGAGCCCCAGGGGTTCGGCGACAGGCCGAGCGCGCGCAGGTAGTCGTCCACCTCCGCCACCCGCACCGGCCCCGGAAGGTCGCGAAGGAGTGCGAACAGCCGCGGCCCGTCGGGCCACTCCACCATCTTCCGGCGCTCCTCCGGCGCCGGGCCGGAGATGACGAAGTCCTCGACCCGGCCCGAGGAGTCGATCATCGTGATCACGCCGATGCGGGCTCCCGTGAGAGTCCGCGCGCTCTCGACCACCTCCTCGAGCACGGTGCCCAGGTCGAGGCTCCGGCTGATGCGCAGAATCGCCGCGCTCAGCCGCGATGCGCGGTCCCAGGACGCTCCGCCATCGCGTGCCGCAGGGTCCGGATCGCCCAAGGCTCCACTCGCTTGCCAAGAGGTGAGGCGGAGCCGCAAAGCCAGGCTCCGGCCGGTCGGTCGGGCGAGGGTTCGCCGGACCGGGGGGAGTCGAGGATAGCGCGATTTGCGGCAAAAGTCACGAACGGGCCACGAGCTCCGTCCGCTGGGTCACAGTCCGCTCACTAAATAGCGCGTATCTTGAAAAAATAGAGGTCGATAACTGGTAGTTATCAACCGCTATCGTACCCGGTGGCAACGATAACCCGCCGGAGTCATCCGTCCAAAATATCCGTGCCCGGCGTATCTCTAGCGGCGCTTCTGGAGCCGGGCCAGCTGGGCGGCTCCGTTGCGCTTCGCGAGCAGGCGCTCGCCGTAGCGCTGGACCATGCGGACGTTCCTCCAGCGCCCGGCCTGCATGATCGCCGGCAGCTCGATGCCCGAGGCGATCATGTCCTGCGCCGCGCCTACCCGCGGGCTGTGCCCGGAGAGCCGGCGCACCACCTCCGGCGGAAGCCCGGCGCGCCGGGCCATGGCCTTGTAGATGCGCGGCACCTGGCCCGGATGGAGAGCCGCGCCGACGCGCCCGTCCTTGCGCACGGCGCGGAAGAGCGGCCCGTTGCCGACCCCGCTCGCGCCGAGCCACTCCCTGAGCATCCTCACGGTGTCGCGGTGTAGGTACAGCACCGCCCCGCCGCCCTCCGGATCGTTCTTCGCCCGGCGCACGAGGACGGAGGCCGATCCTCCCCTATCCACCTTCACGTCAACGACTTCGAGCGCGACGAGCTCGGAGCGGCGCAGCATGGCGTCGTAGGCCACGGCCAGGATCGCGCGGTTGCGGACGTCGATGAGTCGGGAGCCCCCGCCCTCGATCAGGCGCCGGCGGAGCGTCCAGGTCAGGCCCAGCGCCTGCGTCTGCCGGGACCCCTTCCGCCGCCGCATCCGCGCGAGGGCGCGCCGCACCGCGGCATGCTCCGACGGGCTCCGCTCCCCGGCCGCCTTGTGCACGGCGGCGATGCTCGAGACATGGCGCCTCACGGTGGCGGGCGCGCGGTCGCCCGACACCTCTTCGATGTAGGCCACGACCGTCCCCGCGCGCGCGGGCAGCGGACAGAGATCCCGTTCCGCGCACCACGCCGCGAACCGCTGAAGGTCCCCCCTCAGCGCCCGCACGGTGTTGCCGCTCAGCGAGCCGTCGGCGGCGGCGGCCAGGTACTCGCCGAGGAGGCCGGCGGCGGCCTCCGGATCCCCGCACCGGCGCTCATCCATGCGTGACCGCCCAGTGGCCGGGCGGTTGTGACCGCTCACTGTTTTCCGGTGCCGCAATCTGCATAAGTGACTCTGGAACAAGGCGATAAGTGCGACCGGGTTGCGGTTGATAACTACCAGTTATCGACCACAATCCAATTCGCAGCGTGAGGGCCGCGCATGTCGGACAACGATTCCCACATACGAGAGATGAGCCCAGCGGTTTTTCCTGCCGAGGAAGATTCGGGGGCCCATCGGCCTCGCGCGGCATCCGCCCGCCCGATCCTTCCCGCCCCGCCGTGGCCGGGCTCGGCCTGTTCGCGGGCCGGGGGCCGCCGCCTGACGGCCGTCCTGCTGGCGGGTGTCGCCCTGCTCGTGGGCGCGGGCGCCGCGCATGCGCAGACCGACATGGAGGCGGAGGCGCCCGGGTCCGTCGGTAGCGCCGGGTCCAGCCCTTCCGAGCGCGCGGGAAGCCCGACCCGGCGCTCCGTCAGCTACAAGGCCAGTCCGACGTTCGTGAGCGCGGCCACCTCGACCGACGGCACCGAGATCGTCATCACGTTCAGCGAACTGCTGTCCTCGATGACGGCGCCGGCGAGCTCGTTCACGGTGCTCGTGAACGGATCGACGCGCGGCGTCAGCTCGGTCTCCGCCAGCGGCACGGACGTGACCTTGACGCTGGCCTCCGCAGTGGCCACCGGCGACACGGTGACGGTCGCCTACATGGACCCGACGGCGAACGACGACGCGAACGCGGTGCAGGACGCGGCGGGTAACGACGCGGCGACCTTTGCCGCGCAGACGGTGACGAACAGGGTGGACTTGGTGGCGCCAACGCTGGTGACGACGGGCGACGGTGCGCCGAAGACATCGAACGACGGCAAAAAAGTGCTGCTGACGTTCAGCGAGGCGCTGTCGGCGACCACCGCGCCGACGAGTGCGTTCACGGTGACGGTGGACGGATCGGCGCGCGGCGTCAGCTCGGTCTTTGCGGGAGGCTTCCTTACGGCCGGCCCGGTGACGCTGGTGCTGACGACGGCCGTGACGGCCGGCCAGACGGTGACGATCGGCTACACCGATCCGAACACCGACGACGACGAGAACGCTGTGCAGGACCGGGCGGGCAACGACGCGGCGACGTTCTCAGCCCAGACGGTGACCAACAACGCGCGGGCGGGCACCGAGGGCGAGGTCATTTGGTCCGTCGACATGACCGTAGGAACGTACACGGTCTCCTCATCCGGATTCACTTACCACGTGGCTGGGTACGACGGCGAGGACGCGGTGGGCCGCATTTCTGGATCCGCCGCCTTCATGTACGATGGAACCACGTACACTGTTCTAGGGCTCGACGTGACGGAGTTTGTGGGACTCGGCGTCACTTTGTATCTGTATACCACACCCCATTTTCCCTCCCCCTCCGATCATCCGCTGGTATTGGATCTGGACGGCACACAGTTCCGGGTCGATCAGTCGGCCAAGCAGATCTACGATGCGAATGTCAGTTCGCTCGAATGGGACAACCAAGGTCTGACCTGGTCGGATGGCGAGCCGGTCGCCGCGAAGCTCATTGCGGTTTCAGGGCCGGAGGTCGCCTCGGTGGCTGTAGTCGACGCGCCCACCGACGACCTCTACGCCATCGCCGACACCATCGACCTGGCGGTGACGTTCACGAAGGACCTGACGCTGGACGTGACCGGCGGCACGCCGGGCCTGGAACTGACGGTCGGCGACTCGACGAGGACGGCGACCTGCGCCGCCGCAACGGGCACGCAGCTCACCTGCCGACATGTGGTCGACGAGGGGATAGAGGGCGCGATCGGCGTCGCGGCGAACAAGCTGACGCTGAACGGCGCGACGCTTGTGGGCCCGAACGACCTGAGCGCCGACACGACCTACACGGCCGACGAGGTCGGCATCGATGCGGACCTGCGGGTGGACGGCGTGCGCCCGACGCTGGTGACGAGCGGCACGGGTGCGCCGAAGACCACGGCGAGCGGGTCGGCCATCGACCTCCGCTTCAGCGAGACGCTGTCGACGACGACGGCGCCGGCGAGCGCGTTCACGGTGACGGTGGACGGACAGCCCAGGACCGTCGAAGTCGTCGCCGCGAACCTGATCGACCGGACCGTAGCTCTCACTCTGTCGCCGGCGGTAACGACCGGCGAGACGGTGACGGTGGCCTACATGGACCCGACGGCGAACGACGACGCGAACGCGGTCCAGGACGCGGCGGGCAACGACGCGGCGACGTTCGACGCGCAGGCGGTGAGGAACGTCGTTGGGCCCGAAGTCGTCTCGCTGGCGCTGTCGGACGCGGGCACGGACGGGGCGTACGGGATCGGCGACACGGTATCGGTGACGGTGACGTTCACCGACTCCGTGGACGTGGCGGGGGTGCCGCGGCTGGACATCGACGTCGCCGGGTCGGACAAGCCGCTGGACTACAGCTCCGGGACGGGCACGACCGCGCTGCTGTTCAAGGGCTACGTGGTGGCGGAGAGCGAAGAAGACACGGACGGCATCGAGATCGCGGCGAACGAACTCGAGCTGAACGGCGGGACGATCCGGAAGAAGGGCTCGACGACGATCAATGCCATCATCACGCACGCGGCCGTGGCGGCGGACGCGACCCACAGGGTGGACGGCGTGCGCCCGACGTTCGTGAGCGCGGTCACCTCGACCAACGGTGCGATCATCGACCTCACCTTCAGCGAGAGGCTGTCGTCGACGACGGCGCCGGCGAGCGCGTTCACGGTGCTCGTGAACGGATCGACGCGCGGCGTCAGCTCGGTCTCCGCCAGCGGCACCGACGTGACCTTGACGCTGGCCTCCGCAGTGGCCACCGGCGACACGGTGACGGTCGCCTACGCCGACCCGACGGCGAACGACGACGCGAACGCGGTGCAAGACGCGGCGGGTAACGACGCGGCGACCTTTGCCGCGCAGACGGTGACGAACAGGGTGGACTTGGTGGCGCCAACGCTGGTGACGACGGGCGACGGTGCGCCGAAGACATCGCGCGACGGCAAGAAGGTGCTGCTGACGTTCAGCGAGGTGCTGTCCGCGACCACCGCGCCGACGAGTGCGTTCACGGTGACGGTGGACGGATCGGCGCGCGGCGTCAGCTCGGTCTTTGCGGGCGGCGTCGTTGCGGCCGGCCCGTCGGTGACGCTCGTGCTGGCGTCCGCGGTGGCCACCGGCGAGACGGTGACGGTCGCCTACATGGATCCGACGGGAAGCAACGACGAGAACGCGGTGCAGGACGCTGCGGGCAACGACGCGGCGACGTTCTCCGCAGAGACGGTCACGAACAACGCGGGGCCGGGCACGGAGGGCGATGTCCTTTGGTCCGTCGAAATGACCGTGGGGACGTCCATGGAAACATCGGGACCTCTTGTTGGACACACTGTCGGATACGAGTCAACCACGGACGGTGTCGTCGGCAGCCTTTCCAGGTCCGACCCGTTCGAGTATGGAGGAACGCCCTATGCCCTTTTCGCGCTCGCCCATTCGATAACGCTCGTTAATGATGTTGTTATCGACAACGAGCTGATCTATTGGCTGTCACCCCGCATCTCCGCCGCGCCCGACGACCTCCTAGTATTGGCCCTGGACGGCACGGAGTTTCGCCTCGATGAGGCGACGGGGACAGAAAGTCACGATTGGGACAACCCCGGCCTGGCCTGGTCGGACGGCGAGCCGGTCGACGTGCAGCTCATCGCGGTTCCCGGGCCTGAGGTCGCCTCGGTGGCTGTAGTCGACGCCCCGAGCGACGACCTCTACGCCATCGCCGACACGATCGACCTGGCGGTGACGTTCACGAAGGACCTGACGCTGGACGTGACCGGCGGCACGCCGCGGCTGGAGCTGACGGTCGGCGATTCGACGAGGACGGCGACCTGCCTCATCGCCGCGGGGACCCAACTCACCTGCCGCTACCCGGTCGACGAGGGCATTGCCGGAGCGATCGGCGTGGCCGCGAACAAGCTGACGCTGAACGGCGCGACGCTCGAGGGCCCGAACGGCCTGGCCGCCGACACGACCTACACGGCCGACGAGGTCGGCATCGATGCGGCCCTGCGGGTGGACGGCATCCGCCCGACGCTGGTGACGAGCGGCACGAACGCGCCGAGGACCACGCCCGGCGGCCGCGGCCTCTACCTCGACTTCAGCGAAGATCTGTCCCCGACGGCGGCGCCGGCCAGCGCATTCACGGTGACGGTGGACGGAACGCCCCGGACCCTCCGCGGGACTGTCGACCAGTCCGATACTCAAGTGATCTTGTTCCTGGCGTCGGCGGTGGCCCCCGGCGAGACGGTGACGGTGGCCTACATGGACCCGACGGCCGGCGACGACGCGAACGCGATTCAGGACTTGGCCGGCAACGACGCGGCGACGTTCGATGCGCAGACGGTGAGGAACGACGTCGAGCCGGCGGTCGCCTCGCTGGCGCTGTCGGATGCGGGCACGGACGGGGCGTACGGGATCGGCGACACGGTATCGGTGACGGTGACGTTCACCGACTCCGTGGACGTGACGGGCACGCCGCGGCTGGACATCGACGTCGCCGGGTCGGACAAGCAGCTGGACTACAGCTCCGGGACGGGCACGACCGCGCTGCTGTTCAAGGGCTACGTGGTGGCGGAGAACGACTCCGACGACGACGGCATCGAGATCGCGGCGAACGAACTCGAGCTGAACGGCGGGACGATCCGGAGGAAGGGCTCGACGACGAGCGATGCCTTCATCGCGCACGCGGCCGTGGCGGCGGACGCGACCCACAGGGTGGACGGCGTGCGCCCGACGCTGGTGACGAGCGGCACGAACGCGCCGAGGACCACGCCCGACGGCATCGGCATCCACCTCCACTTCAACGAAGAGTTGTCCCAGACGACGACGGCTCCGGCCAGCGCATTCACGGTAACGGTGGCCGGAACGGCCCGGACCGTCACCAGTGTCCACCCGGCCGCGCTGGAGGTGCTGTTGGTCCCGGCGTCGGCGGTGGCGGGCGACCAGACGGTGACGGTCGGCTACATGGACCCGACCACCGGCGACGACGCGAACGCGGTGCAGGACCTGGCCGGCAACGACGCGGCCACCTTCACCGCTCAGACGGTAATGAACCGCGTCCCGTCCACGGACGCGAGCCTGAGCGCGCTGACGCTGAGCGGCGTGACGCTGGAGCCGACGTTCCACACGGATTCGCTGAACTACACGTCGACGGTCGTCCACTCGGTGTCCTTGACGACGGTGAACCCGACGACCAGCCACACCTCGGCGACGGTCGCGTACGTGGACGCCAGCGACGAGGCGCTGACGGACGCGAGTACGGCGGATGGGTTCCAGGTGGCGGTCGAAGTGGGCGCGAACACGATCGGGGTCAGGGTGACGGCCCAGGACGGGGTGACGCAGAAGACCTACGTCGTGGTCGTGACGCGGCAGCCGTCCGACGACGCGAGGCTGAGCGGGCTGAACCTGAGCGGGGTGACGCTCACGCCCCTGTTCCACCCGGACTCGACGAGCTACACGGGGTCGGCGCCCCACTCGGTGGCCATGACCACGGTGAGCGCGGTGAAGAGCCATGTCTCGGCTACGGTCGCGTACCTCGACGGCAGCGACCAGGCGCTCGTGGACGCGGACGCGGCGGACGGGTTCCAGGTGGCGCTCGAAGTGGGCGCGAACACGATCAAGGTGAGGGTGACGGCCCAGGACGGGGTGACGCAGAAGACCTACACGGTGGTCGTGACGCGGCATGTCATGGCGGCGACGGGAGTGACGCTTTCGGTGTCGCCGGCAGAGGTGGGCGAGGGTGATGGGCAGACGGCGCTGAGCGTCACCGGCACGCTGAACGGCGGGGCGTTCACGGAGGACCGGACGGTGGCGCTGTCGGTGAGCCCGGTGACGGCATCGGCATCGGAGGACTTCACGGCGGGCACGGCGATGCTGACGATCGTGACGGGCCAGACGAGCGGCATGGCGACGCTGACGCTGACGCCCATGGACGACGACGTCGACGAGGACGACGAGACGGTCATGGTGGCGGGCACCGCGTCCGGCGGCCTGACCGTCACGGGCGCGACGGTGACGATCACCGACGACGACACCCGCGGGGTGGGGGTGTCGGAGACGTCGGTCGAGTTCGACGAGGGCGGGAGCGGCACCTACACGGTGGTGCTCGAGTCGCAGCCTACGGCCACGGTGACGGTGGGCGTCTCGGTGGCGGGCGATGCGGACGTGACGGTGTCCCCGCCGTCGCTGGAGTTCACGACCAGCGACTGGGATGAGCCGCGTACGGTGACGGTGCGTGCGGCCCAGGACCTGGACGCGGCCGGCGACACGGCGACGGTGAGCCACACGGTGAGCGGCGGCGACTACGGTGCCAACGGCGTCACGGCCGCCTCCGTGCAGATACGCGTCACCGACGACGACACGCCGTCGACGGGCGTGACGCTGACGGTGATGCCCGGGCGGGTGGGCGAGGGTGAGGGTCAGACGCCGCTGTCGGTGACGGGAACGCTGAACGGCGCCGCGCTCGCGGCGGATCGGGCGGTGTCGCTGTCGGTGAGCGCGGGCACGGCGGCTTCGTCCGACTTCACGGCGGGCACGGCCACGCTGACGATCGAGGCGGGCGCGACGAGCGGGACGGCGACGCTGTCGCTGACGCCGGTGGACGACGACGTGGACGAGGACGACGAGACGGTCACGGTCGCCGGCACGGTGTCCGGCCTCGCCGTGACGGACGCGACAGTGACGATCACCGACGACGACACGCGCGGCGTGGCGGTCTCGGCGACGGCGCTCTCGATCGAGGAGGGCGGCAGCGGCACCTACAGGGTGGCGCTCGAATCGCGCCCGACGGCCACGGTGACGATCGGCGTGTCGGTGAGCGGCGACTCCGATGTGACGGCGTCTCCGCCGACGCTGACGTTCGCGCCCGGCGACTGGGACACGGCGCAGCCGGTGACGGTGAGCGCGGCGCAGGATGTCGACAAGAACGCCGACGAGGCGACGGTGTCCCACGCGGTGAGCGGGGGCGACTACGGGTCGGTCACCGCGCGCAGCGTGCAGGTGAGGGTGGCCGACGACGACATCGACCTCGAGATCAGGACGAACGTGACGACGTTGCGGGAGGGCGAGGAGACGCGGCTATGGGTCCAGACCAGCGGCTCGACCTTCGAGACGGTCCAGACGGTCACGCTGGAGCTGGGCGGGACGGCGACCAGCGGCAGCGACTACACGCTGTCGGAGCCGAACATCACGATCGCGGCGGGCGCGACCACGGGCGGCGTCACGCTCGCCGCGCTGTCCGACTCGGAGTCCGAGGACGACGAGACGGTCGTCATCGCCGCCCATCACGGCACGGTCGCGATCGGGTCCGTCACCGTCACCATCGTCGACGGCACGGTGACGGCGAGGGCGCCGGACGCGCCGGTCGACCTGACCGCGGTGCCGGGCAGCCGCGAGGTGACGCTGAGCTGGACCGCGCCGGGCGACGACCCGGGGTTCCCGCCGTACAACGGCGGCGCGCCCGTGACGCGCCACGACTACCGGGTGGACGGCGGAAGCTGGCGCGGCATCCCGGGCAGCGGCGCGGGCGGGGCGAACATGGAGACGTACACGGTCGGGGGCCTCGCGAACGACCGCGAGTACCGCTTCGCGGTGCGGGCCGTCAACAGGGCCGGCCCGGGAGCGTCGTCGCGCGAGGTGCGGGCGACGCCGTCGGGCGGCATCTGCGGCCGCACGCCCCAGGTGCGCGACGCCATCCTGGGGTGGCTGGGCGGCTCGAAGGGCTGCGGCGGGGTGACGGCGGACGACCTGGCGTCCATCTCGGGCGGACTCTGGCTGAACCACCTGAACATCGCGTCGCTCAAGGCGGGCGACTTCGACGGCCTGACGGCGGTGACGGAGGTCGACCTGAGCGGGAACCGGATCTCGTCGCTGCCGACGGGGATCTTCGACGACCTGAGCGCGCTGACCATGCTCGATCTGGACGGCAACCGGCTTTCGTCGCTGCCCGCGAACGTCTTCGACCAGCTGGCGCTTCTCAGGGAACTCGACATCGACGACAACCGCCTGCGGTCGCTGCGCGCCGGCGTCTTCGACCGGCTGGCGGCGCTCGAGGAACTCAATCTGCGCGACAACCAGTTGACGAGCTTTCCGTACGAGGAGATCAACGAGCTGGCCAACCTCAGGCAGCTCCGGCTGAGCGGCAACCCGGTCTACGAGCACGGGGTCGTCGTGTCGGAGACGGCGCTCACGATCGCGCCCGGCGGATCGGGCGCGTACCGCATGCGCCTCAACCAACACCCCCCGGCGGGCGCGGCGATCGAGCCGCAGCCGGACAGCGCGGGCGTCACGGCGTCGCCCGCCTCGGTGTCCTACGGGAGAACGGACTGGTTCAGGTACAAGGAGGTGACCGTGACCGTGGCACAGAACGCGACCGCCTCGTCGGCGGTGATCGGACACAAGGCGGTCAACTACGGCCCGCCCGGGATGGCGACCCCGAGCGTCAGGGTCACGATCCCGCAGTCCGCGGGCGACGTGGCCGGGCAAGACGTGGCCGGGCAAGACGCGGCCGCGCAGGACGCGGCGGACCTGGACGCCCTGCTCGCGCTGGTGGACCGGTTGACGCCGGAGCAGGCGTCCGAGGCGCTGTTCGGCGAGCGCGAGCTGAGCGAGGCCCAGCTCGACGCCCTCGACCGCCTCGGCAACCGGAACGGAGAGTACGACCTGGGCGATCTGATGGCCTGGATCGAGCGCTGCCGGAGCGGCGAGGCCGACTGCGGCAGCACGCCCGGGGAGCCCGGTGCCGCGTCCTCGGCGTTCTTCCTGCTCGGCGCAGCCGCCGCCGGACGCCGGCGGTCCCACGGGCGCCGCGGACGGCCGGGTGCCGGGCGCCGCCGCGCGCGCGGAGCGGTGTTGGCCGTGTTGCTCGCCGCGGCCACGGCCTGGTCGTGCACCGGCGATCTCGCGGGGCCGCCCGCCGCCGCGCGGGAGCCGGGTGCGCAGGCCGTCGAGTTGCCCATGCCGGCAGCCACGCCACGAGGTCCCGGGTTCCTGACCGTCGAGTGGACGGCGCCGGCGGCCGGCCGCGCCGTCGGCGTGCTGCTCGAACTCGAAGGTCCCGAAATCGAGGCGGTCGAGGCTGCTGCCGGTCTCGAACTCTACCACTCCGCCGCTTCCGGGAAGCACCGGATCGTCGTGGCGGGCCCGCTCGAGGACGGTCCGCTCCTAAGGTTCCGCGTGCCGGACCGCGACCGGATCTCCCAGTACCGGGTCCGCGTCCTGCAGGTCACCGGAGAGGACTACGGCCTCCGGGATTTGGGCGGGCACCGGGCCGTCATCTCACCGCACTGACGGGGATCGGGCGCAGGCCCCGGGGCCGAGGGCAGTCAGCGTCGTACCCTCAGCATCGCGGGGGGCGGCCTACCGCTCGGGGATGCCGCGGCTGAACAGCACGTCGAGGTCCGGCTGCAGGGCGGTCGCGGTGCTGGCCAGAGCAGCCGGCGGATCGTCGAGGAAGGCTCGAACCTGGCCGGTGCGCCGATCGCGCAGGATGGCCATCGGCCGGTCCGTATCCCCGTCCAGTGTCGCGGAGCCGCCGGGCCCGGAGAGCGTGACCCTCGCGAGGCGTTCGGCCCATCGAGGCTCGGCGGGCAGGGCGAAGGCGAAGGAAGCACGCCCGTCCCCGTCGGCGTCGTTCGGCATGTCGAAGCGGAACGAAAACAGCTCGTCGCCGTCAGCAGTTTCGCCGACGATTTCATACTCGGTGCCGGGGTCGGGCATGGCCGGAGGAGAATCGAGCAGAAAGGCCGGTTCCAGGAACGGCCCGCCACGATCGCCAACACCACCCCACAGGAGGATCGTCCCGCTCGGCGCGGCCATGCTGCTCGCCGCGGCCATGCTGCTCGCCGCGCTCCCCTCGTCAGACAACCGGTATCGCAACGCGTTGGCGAAATGGTATTCGCCGATCCATCTCGGGCTGCAGTAAGACATCAGGTCGGCCGTGCTCGGCGGGACCAGCTCGACTTCGTCGCGGAACTCGTACCCCCACACACCGATTGTGGCATCGGGGTTCGGGAACGCCGGATCCGGACCGCCGGCACCGCAGCCCGGCGCATGGAGCAGACTCATGTTGTGCCCCAGTTCGTGTGCCATGGTCGAGCCGTGCGGCCACGAGAAGCTCGTCCAGCCGGGCGTGCTGGCGTTGGCGGCGCCCGTGGTGCGTCCGGACATGAGGCCCATGTAGTGGCCGCTCCCGCCCTCCATGACCCGGATGGCCTTGACGCGCGCGTGCAGGTCGAAACCACTGTTGGTCGACGACAGGACGGGATCGTGGGCCCGCACGTCGAGACCTCCGACCGGCAACAGCGTACGAGTGTGCTTGAGCAGTTCGTGGTTCTCGGGGTCGGCGGCCATGTCCATCGTCATGTCCACAATCGCTGAATCCGGGTTCGTGGTCCAAAGGAACGGAACCAGCGTGAGAGCGAGCGTTGGCATCTCCTCCACGTGCACCGGCGCCCGGCCCTCTTCGGGGATCCGGCGCGTCACCTCCACGCCCGGATCGAGCGTCTCGTCCGGATCGATCTCGATCACCATCTCCAGCCCCGGCTGGATCACATCGCCCGGCACTCTTGCATTGGCGGACGCCTCCAGATCCCCCTCATCCACGGCGGATGGTATGGGGGTGGACTGAGCGGCGATCTCCACCACGTGCGCCTCCGCTCCGTTCAGATAGAAGCTTGCCCGGACCGGCGGGATTCCGGCTCCGCCGGCCGCCGGGGCTGTCACGAACACCCGGAGCAGCGCCTCCTCGCCTGCGACAAGCGGAACCGGGAACTCGCGTGACTGCATCGCCTGCGCCAGGTAGGCCGCGGATGCGCCTTCAGCCTGGCACAGTTTCACCCGCCTCTTGAACACGCCGTCCAGCCAGGCCAGGAAGTCGGTGTCGCGGGGCGCGCACAGATCGGTGCCACCGGCCAGGAAAGCCCGAAGCCTCAGTGCCGTGAGGCTGTTCGGCAGCGTGCCCGACATCCCGGCATTGTTCGTCAGATCCAATTCCCGGAGACTGCCGATACGGCCGAATTCCTCCGGCACGCCCCCCTCGAGCCGATTTCCGGAAAGCCACAGCCGTTCGACGCTCCGCAGGTTCCCCAGCCCGGGGGGCAGCGGGCCCGAAAGGTCGTTACTGTGCAGGAAGAAATCCGTCACGTTCAGGTTACCAAGCTCGGCCGGGATCGATCCCGTGAGCTTGTTGTCGTAGACCCACAGCGCTGTCAGCTTTGATAGCCCGCCGAACTCAGGCGGGATGGACTCCAACTGGTTTTGGTGGAGCCACAGACGCTCGAGGTTGGACAGTCTCCCGATCTCCGCCGGGATCGGTCCGGTCAGCGCGTTCTCGCTGAGTCCAAGGCCTCTCAGGCGCGAGAGATTGCCGAGCGTGCCCGGGATCTGGCCGGAGAGTTCGTTGTCGAACAGCCACAGCTGCGATAGTTGGGAGAGGTTGCCGAGTTCAGGCGGGATTGCGCCTGAGAGACGGTTACCGTGCAGCTGAAGATTATTCAGGTTGTCGAGATCGCCCAGTTTCCCGGGGATCGAGCCCACCAACCGATTATAGGGCAGAGAGAGCTCCTCGAGCTTGGGGAGGTTGCCGAGTGCAGGCGGGATGTGCCCGGTCAAACTGTTACTGTTGAAGTTGATGAGACGGAGGCGGGAAAGTCGGACGAGTTCCGCCGGGATGGGACCGGTAAGCCCGGGCGAGCGAATCGTGCTGTTGACAATAAACAGTTCCTCGAGCCTCGAGAGGTCGGCGAGTTCGAGTGGGATCGGACCCGTCACGTCATTCAGGCGCATCGACAGCCCGATAACGCGGCCGTCGGCGGCGGTGGTCACGCCATGCCACCGACCGAGTGGCGCGTCGGTCAGCCATCCGTCGCTGTTTGCCCAGTTCTCGCCATCGGTCGCCCGGTAGAACGCCTCGAGCGCCGCGCGGTCCGGATTCACCACGGTAATGGTCGCGACGCCCCGCGCGGTCCCCGAAGCGGCCGAGACCGCGGCCGTGCCTTCGCCGACTCCGCGCACGAGCCCCGATCCGTCCACCCGCGCCACGGACGGGTCGCTCGACGACCATGCAAACGTCGCGCCCGCAACCGGTCGGCCGTTCGCGTCGAACGCATCGGCGACCAGCAGCAGCGTGTCGCCGGGAGCGATCGTATCCGCCGCCGGAGAGACGAAGATCGAATCGACGGCGGGGATCACCAGGAGTTCCATGCGCCCGGTTGCGCCGGCCGAGGCGGCGGCGATGACCGCTTCGCCCGCACGGACGGCGGTCACGAGCCCGGAGGTATCCACGACCGCCACCGCGCTGTCGCTCGAGGACCATGCAAACGTCGCTTCCGAGACAGCGTGTCCGTTCGCGTCGAACGCATCCGCCAGGACCCGCAGCGTGTCGCCCGTCACCACCGTGTCGGCCGCCGGGGAGAGCTCGACGGAGTCCGCCTCCTGGGCCACCGTCACCGTCGCGTTCCCGGAGGCCGGTCCCGCAGTCGCCGTGATCGCGACGATCCCGTTTCCCTCGGCCGTCACCAGCCCGGACTCATTCACGGTTGCCACGGCGACGTTGCCGCTCGCCCAGGTCACGGCGGCGCCCGCCATCACCTGCCCGCGCTGGTCGCGCACCTCGGACGACAGCTGCACGGTCGCGCCCAGCGCGATCAGCCGGGTCTCGTCCGGGCTCACCAGCACGGTCGCCGGCTGCGGCGGGTCGGGCCTGGGCGGAGGGGGCGGAGGGGGCTCAGTGGAGCCGTCGCCGCAGGAAGAAGCCCAGATGGCCCCCGCCGTAACCGCCAGCATAAGCACGATCGAGCGCAGGGAGTATCTCATTTTGCCCCAGGTCATCGTCCTAGCTTTAGCGAGGAGCTGAAGGCTCGCAATTGCTCAAATGAGGTAGATTTGGTGCAGCACCGTCGCCCGCGGGGCCGCTGCTTCACCGAGCTCGCGCCCGGGACGGGCGCTCGGTTGAACTACCGAAGCGACTTAGCCGTCCGTGAGGTCGGTCTGTAGATCGAAGCTGGGGAGAGGTTTGAGTGCGGGGAGGAGAAATAGTGGGCCCGGGTAGATTTGAACTACCGACCTCACGCTTATCAGGCGTGCGCTCTAACCAGGCTGAGCTACGGGCCCCGAAGAAGACCGGCGCGCGAACGTTCCGTCGAAGCGGAGGGCCGGGCGCCGGGCGGCGTCCATCCTAAGGACACGGCGCGGCGGGTTCAAGTTTCCCGGGCGCCGGGGATTCCGTTCTCTACTACGTAGCTCGCGCGGGTCGCGATCGGGGCGTCGGGGCGGGTGACGTAGGGCATGACGCGGAAGTCCGTCCGGAGCTGTCGCGGGGACAGGCGGCAGCGGACGTAGCCGCGCTGGGCGTTGAAGAACTTGATGTGGGGGTTGTGGCCCATGGCGTTCTCGCCCTGCGGGCCGGTGTCGACGCCGTCTCCGCTCGAGCTGATGGAGGTGCCGGCGAATTCCGTTCCGACGATCGGGGAATCCGCGCGCTCGAAGTCGAGCTTGAGGTCGTTGACCCAGTTGGTGTGGAGGTCGCCGGTCAGGACGACGGGGTTCGAGGGGCGGCGCTCGTGGAGGAACGTCATGAGGCGGTCGCGGTCGGCGGGGTAGCCGTCCCACTTGTCCATGGGGAGGGTGAGTTCGTCCTCGCCCTCGAGGAGCCGGGCCATGAAGACCTGGTTGGCGAGGACGTTGTAGCGGGCGGAGGAGCGGTCGAGGCCGTCGAGCAGCCAGTCGGCCTGCCGGCTTCCGAGGATCGTGGCGCCCTCGGCGTGTCGCTCCGCGCAGGGCGGCTGCCGGCGGCCCCCGCAGGGCTGGAGCGTGCGGTACTGCCGCGTGTCCAGGACGTGGAGCCGCATCAGCGCGCCGAAGTCGAGCCGGCGGTACAACTGCGCGTCCGGGCCGGCGGGCAGCGACGTCCGCCGGAGGGGGAAGTGCTCGTACATGGCCTGGAAGGCGGCGGCGCGCCGGGCGAGGAACGCCTCCCGGCTCATCTGCTCGGTGTGGTGGTCGCCGGCCCAGTCGTTGTCCACCTCGTGGTCGTCGGGGGTGAAGACCCAGGGGGCGGCGGCGTGGGCGGCCTGGAGGTCGGGATCCCTTTTATATAGGGCGTAGCGCGCGCGGTAGCCGCCGAGGGTGCGCGGTTCCTCCGTGTCGTGGCGCCGCACGAGGCCATCCCCTCCGCCGGGTCCGCTCTCGTAGATGTAATCGCCGAGGTGCACGATGAGCGCCGGCGACTCGGCCGCCATGTGGCGGAAGCCGGTGTACCAGCCGCGCTCGTAGTGCTGGCAGGAGACGAACACGAACTCGAAGCGGTCGGGCAGCGCCCCGGCGGCGGGGGCGGTGCGCGTGCGGCCCACGGGACTCGTCGCCCCGGCCGCGTGGAAGCGGTACCAGTAGTCGCGCCCGGGCTCCAGGCCCTCCACCTCCACGTGGACGGAGTGGCCGAGTTCCGCGAGCGCCGCCGCCTCGCCCCGCCGCACGACGTTCGCGAAGCCGTCGTCCGCGGCCACCTCCCACCGCACGGGGAAGCCGGCGCCGGGATCGCCGGGCAGGTCGAGCAGGCGCGTCCACAGCACGACGCCGTCGGCGGCCGGTTCGCCGGAGGCCACCCCGAGTTCGAACGGAAAGCGGTCGAACGACGCAGGGCCGCCGGCGCGCAGGCGGATCCCGCCGCCCCCCGCGCGGGCCGCCGCGCCGAACTGCGCGAAGGGGAGCGGCGCCAGCGCGCAGAGCGCCGCGGAGCGTGACCACGCGGCGAGGAAATCGCGGCGCGTGCTCACCGCGAAATCCGCTCCGGGATGCCCCGGTTTCGATTGCCGCCGCCCGCCGCCCGGTCTAGCTTCACTCGCATGAAAATCCGTCCCTTCGGCGCCCCGGTGGCGCTCCCGATGGCGCTCCTAGTGGCGCTCCTCGCGACCGTGCTCCTGGGCCTCTCCGCCTGCAGCAGGCAGACGGCCTTCGGAGAGGCGAACAGCCTCATCATCATCGCGCCGGACTCGCTCTCTCAGCAAGTGGAGGAGGAGACCCGGCGGGTCCTCGAACCCACGATCTTTACGAGCCGCGACGAGAAGCAGTACGAGGTCAGCTTCGTCGACCCGGGCCACGATAACGTCGGCCAGTTGAAAATGTTCCGTAACCTGATCGTGTTCGGGACGGCGGACGATCCCCTCATGCTCGAGGTGGCGGACGAGGCGGGCCAGGATCTCGGCGCGCTCGAGCCGGGCCGCGTCTTCCAGGCGTCCAACGTATGGGCCCTGGCCCAGACCGTGACGGCGGTCCTGCTGCGCTCCGGCCGCGAAGCCGAGTCGTGGGTGGCGGCCCTGCCCTCGGTCCTGAACGCGGTGGACACGAACTACCGCGAACTGGTGCTGCGGCGGATGTTCGCGACGGCCGCCGACACCGCGCTCAGGACGGATCTGGGGCGGCGGTTCGGGTTCTCGATGCTCGTCCCCGAGGTCTACGACCGCATCGCGCGGGACCTCGGCGGCGGCGACAGCCTCGTCATCCTGCGCAACGACAACCCGGACCCGAGCGAACTCATCCGCTCGATCCTCGTCGCCTGGCGCCCGGGCGTGGACTCGCTGACGAGGGAACTGGCGCTGGAATGGCGGGCGGAGATCGATGCCGCGCACTACAACGTCCCGCAGCGCATCGACGACACGAATTCGAGCGTCGTCAGCTTCATGTGGGAGGGCCGTCCGGCGCTGGAAGTGACCGGCGTGTGGCAGGACGAGTCGGGCGGGTTCCCCGCCGCCGGCCCGTTCATCGTCTGGCTCGTCGACTGTCCGGCGCGCACGTACTTCGTCGATGCCTGGCTCTATTCGCCGAACCGGGCCAAGTACGAGTACATGCTGCAGTTGCAGGAGATACTGGGGTCGTTCCGCTGCGTCGACGCATAGCACGTCTGCGCATAGCACGTCACGCATAGCACGCCTGGCCGGACAGGGTCGCCTGGATGCCGTTCGTTCATCTTCACACACATAGCGAGTACTCGCTCCTCGACGGCGCGAACCGGATCGACGACCTGGTCGAACGCGCGGTCGAACTCGGCATGCCCGCCCTCGCCCTCACGGACCACGGCAACCTGCACGGCGCGTGGGAGTTCCAGGAGAAGGCCCGCGCGAGGGGGATCAAGCCGATCATCGGCTGCGAGGCCTACGTGGCGTACGGCGACCGCCGCTCACGCAAGCTCGAGGAGGGCGCCCCGGCCCACAACGCGCACCTCGTGCTGCTCGCCGAGAACCGGCGCGGGTACGCGAACCTCGTAAAGCTGTCGTCCATCGGTTACACGGAGGGCTTCTACCGCCGCCCCCGCGTGGACCGCGAGACGCTCGAGCGCTACTCGGAGGGGATCATCTGCCTCTCCGCCTGCCTCGCCGGCGAGGTCGCGCGCTACCTGCAGCACGAGCGCTACGACGACGCGAAACGGGCGGCGGAGTGGCACGCGCGGGTGTTCAAGGACCGGTACTGGCTCGAACTCCAGGACCACGGGATCCCCAAGCAGGATCTCGTCAACAAGGGGATCGTCCGGATCTCCGAGGAACTCGGCCTGCCGCTCGTCGTGACCAACGACGCGCACTACATGCGGCGCGAGGACGCGGACGCCCACGACACGCTCCTCTGCATCGGGACCGGAAAGGACAAGGACGACCCGGACAGGCTCCGCTTCCACGGGGAGGAGAGCTACTTCAAGACCGCCGACGAGATGGCGGAACTCTTCCCGGACCTCCCCGGCCTGCTCGCCGAGACGGTGAAGATCGCGGAGCGCTGCGACGTCAAGTTCGACAAGCAGTACCAGTTGCCCGGCTTCCCGCTCCCGGACCGCTTCTCCGAACCCATGGAGATGCTGCGCCACGAAGCGACGGAGGGGGCGAAGGCCAGGTACGGCGACCCCCTGCCGGACGAGGCGAGCGAGCGCCTCGACTACGAACTCGGCGTCATCGAGAACACGGGCTACGCGGGATACCTGCTCATCGTCTGGGACTTCATCGTCGCGGCGCGCGAGCGGGACATCCCGGTCGGGCCCGGCCGCGGATCCGCCGCGGGATCCATCATCTGCTACGCGCTCGGCATCACCGACGTGGACCCGCTCGAGTTCGACCTCCTCTTCGAGCGCTTCCTGAATCCCGAACGCGTCTCGATGCCGGACATCGACATCGACTTCTGCTACGAGCGCCGCGGCGAGGTCATCGACTACGTGCGGGAGAAGTACGGACAGGCCTCGGTCGGGCAGATCATCACCTTCGGGACGATGAAGGCGCGCGCCGTGATCCGGGACGTGGGCCGGGTGCTCGGCTTCTCGCCCTCGGACACGGACCGGCTGGCGAAGCTGGTGCCGTCCACGCCGGGGTATTCGCTCACGGTGGCGGAGGCGAGGAAGAAGGTGGGGGACCTCGCCGAGAGCGACCGCGACGACGCCCAGGTCAGGAAACTCCTCGACTACGCGGAACGCATCGAGGGCCTCGCGCGCCACAGTTCCGTGCACGCGGCGGGCGTGGTGATCGCGCCGGGACCGCTGGATGACTACGTGCCGATCTGCGCGGACACGAAGAGCGGCGCCGTGATCACGCAGTTCGACATGAACGCGCTCGAGAAGGCGGGCATGCTCAAGATGGACTTCCTGGGCCTGCGCACGCTGACCGTGATCGCCGACGCGGCCCGGAACGTGGAGGAACGGCACGGGACCCGCGTGGACTGGGAGGAGATCGGCCTCGACGACCCCGCCGTGTACGAGATGCTCGCGGCCGGCCGCACGAGCGGCGTCTTCCAGTTCGAATCCAGCCTCGCGACGGACAAGCTGCGCGCCATGCGCTGCGACCGCTTCGACGACCTCGTCGCCGTCAACGCGCTCATCCGCCCCGGTCCGCTCGATTCCGGGATGACGGACGTCTACATCAAGCGCAAGCGGGAACTCGAGGCGGTCGACTATCCCCATCCCGACCTGCAGGAGGTCCTGGAGCCGACGTACGGGGTCATCACCTACCAGGAGCAGGTGATGCGGGCCGCCAACCTGCTCGCCGGGTTCTCGCTCGCCGAAGCGGACGTGCTCAGGAAGGCGGTGGGAAAGAAGGACGCGGAACTCACGGACCGGGTCCTCGGCGAATTCGTCAAGCGCGCGGTCGAGCGCGGCGTGGCGAAGCCGAAGGCGGGCGAGATCGCCGAACTCATCCGCACCTTCGGCCGCTACGGCTTCAACAAGGCGCACAGCGTGGCGTACGCGCTCCTCTCCTACCGGACCGCGTGGCTGAAGGCGCACTATCCCTCCGAGTTCATGGCCGGCCTCCTGTCCTCGGAAATCGGGAGCACGGATGCGGTCGTCTCCTACATCGCGGCGGCGCGCCCGCTCGGGATCCGGGTGCTTCCCCCCTCGGTGAAGGAGTCGGGGTATCGCTTCACGGTGGTCGACGATCCCGACGAGCCCGGCAAGACGGCGATCCGCTTCGGGCTCGGCGCGATCAAGGGCGTGGGACACTCCGCGATCCGGTCCATCCAGGCGGCGCGGGAAGAGGCGCCGTTCGAGACCTTCATCGACTTCCTCGAACGGATCGACCTGCGGCTCAACAACTCGCGCGTGATCCAGGCCCTGATCGGGGCCGGGGCGCTCGACGACCTCGGCGACCGCGCCGCCCTCACCGCCGGCCTCGAGGTCATGCTCAACGAGGCGCAGGTGCGCCGGCAGGAGGCCGAGAGCGGCCAGACCAGCCTGTTCGGGGGCGACGCGGCGGAGACGCGGCCGGAGGTCGAACTTCCGGTCGTGCCCGCGTGGAGCGAGCGCGAGCGCCTGCGCGAGGAGAAGGAACGCCTCGGCTTCTACATCTCGGGACACCCGCTCGAGCGCTACCGGGACCTCGTCGACATGTACGCGCTGGAGGCGCGGACGACGAACCTGCGCGAGCGCCGCGACCGGAACGTGGAGGTCCCCTGCGTCATCACCGAGACATCGGTGCGCACCGCGCGCAAGGACGGCCGCGAGTGGGCGCGCCTCACGATCGAGGATTTTCACGGGACGGCGACGACGCTCGTGTTCGGCGATGTGTGGCAGAAGAACCGCGGGCTCCTCACCGCCGACCGCCCGGTCCTGATCGCGGGCACGGTGTCGGGCAACTCGCGGGACGACGACGATCCGCCCATTTTCCTCGACTCCGTGCGGGCGCTGGCCGACGTGCGGGACGAGGGCCAGGTGGGGATCCTGATCGAGCTCCGCGAGGACGACCGGCTGGAACCCGGCGCGTTCGGCAAGGCGCGCGCGCTGATCGAGGCCTCGCCGGGACGCGGCCCGCTCTACGTGGAGGCGCACCCCTCCCGGTTCACGTCCCGGACGCTGCGCGTCGCCCCGACGCCGGCCCTGGTCGAGGATCTGCGCGCGCTGCTGGGCGGAAGCGGTGTGAGACTGGTCCGGAATCGCTGACGGTTCGGCGCCCCGTTCGGCGCCCGTCCGGCCGTCCCGTCCGGCCGTCCCGTTCGGCGCCCGTCCGGCCGTCCCGTTCGGCGCCCGTCGGGCCGCCCGCTGGCCGGATCGCCGTCGGTGGGCCCAGTTTATGCAGGCAGCCGAGCAACGCCGGTCAGGGTTGGATGTCGGCTCCGGGACCGAGAGATGATCGCGTATGTCGATAGAACAGGAAGGTCTGGCCGAGCTCCGCAACCATGTGGAGGAGCTTCGGAACAAGGCCCGGGAACGCGGGATCGACGTGAGCGCCGAGCTGGGGCCGCTGGAAGCCCAGCTCGCCGCCGCGCACGATGAGGCCATGGCCCGGCTCTCGCGTTTCGACCGTGTAAAGCTCGCCCGCAACCAGGACCGTCCCTTCTCTCTCGACTACATCCAGGGGATCGGCACGGACTTCTTCGAGTTGCGGGGCGACCGCCTCTTCCGGGACGACCCGGCCATCGTCGGCGGCTGGCTCAAGCTCGACGGCCGTTCGGTCATGGTCATCGGGCACCAGAAGGGCCGTGAGATGAAGGAGAACCTGCGCCGCAACTTCGGTTCTCCCCATCCCGAGGGATACCGCAAGGCGAAGCGCCTGCTGCGGCTCGCCGAGAAGTTCGGCCGTCCCGTCATCACCTTCATCGACACGCAGGGGGCGTATCCCGGCATCGGCGCCGAGGAACGGGGCCAGGCGGAAGCGATCGCCCGCAACCTCGCCGTGATGGCGGGCCTGCGCGTCCCCATCGTGAGCTGCGTCATCGGCGAGGGCGGCTCGGGCGGCGCGCTGGGCATCGGCGTGGCGGACCGCGTCCTCATGATGGAGAACGCGATCTACTCGGTGATCTCGCCCGAGGGGTGCGCCGCGATCCTGTGGCGGAGCCGCGACCACTCCGACAAGGCGGCGGAGGCGCTCAAGCTCACCGCCGGCGACCTGCAGGATCTGGGCGTGGTGGACCAGGTCATTCCGGAGCCCCGGGGAGGGGCGCACGCGGATCTGGACGCCGCGGTCGAAGCCATGGGCGCCGCCATCCGGCGCCACCTGCGGGAGTTGGCCAAGCGGCAGCCGGACAAGCTGGTCGCGTCGCGGCGGGACAAGTACTACGCCATCGGCGCCTGGGAGGAGAGGTGAGCGAGGGCCGGCGGCCGCGCCCCGTGCGGCCGGCCCCCCCCCGGTCCGCGCGCCCCGCCGGCGAGTCCGGCAACGGCGCGGCGACCCCGGGTCCGGCGGTCCCGAATCGCGTGGCGTCGCCGGGTCCGGCGGCGGGCGGCCCGAGCCAGGTCCTCGAGGTCCGGTTCAAGGGCCTGCGCTCCGACTTCTTCGCCTTCGGCGGCGCCCCCCCGCTGACGGAGCGGGAGTACGTCGTCGTGGAGGCCGACCGCGGACAGGACATCGGGTGCGTGAAGCGCGCGGCCGCGGCCACGGACCTGGCGTGCGAGGGGGGCTGCGACAGCGTGGGCGAGCGCGCCGTCCCGCTTCCGTCCCGCCGCGTGATCCGCCGCGCCGCGCCGGCCGACGTCCTGCGCCTGCGGCAGCTTCGCGACCAGGAACTCGAGGTGCGCCGCCGCACGCGCGAACTCGCCGTGAAGCACCGTCTCCGGATGAAAGTGAGCGAGGCGGAGTGGCAGTGGGACCGCAACAAGCTCACCGTCTACTTCACCGCGGAGAAGCGGGTCGACTTCCGCGCCCTCGTGCGGGACATGGCGCGCTCGTTCCGCACCCGGATCGACCTCCGCCAGATCGGGGTGCGCGATGAGGCGCGCCGCCTCGGGGGGCTGGGCCGCTGCCGCCGCGAACTCTGCTGCCGCTCGTGGCTCACGTCCATCGAGCCCGTCACGCTGCAGCTCGCCAAGGACCAGGGCCTCTCGCTCAATCCCAGCCAGATTTCGGGCGCCTGCGGCCGTCTCATGAACTGTCTCCGCTATGAGCACGCCGTGTACGCGCAGGCCAAGAAGCGCTTCCCGCCCGTGGGGAAGACGATCCGGACCGCAGAGGGGCGGGAAAGCGTGAAGTCCTGGGATCTGTTCGAGGAGACCGTGTCGCTCGAGGCGGGGGACGGAGAGACCCGCACGATCCCGCTCGCACAACTGAAGGACGAGAGGCGCGCGGCGCGGCGCGCCGAGTTGGACCGCCGCTAGCAGCCCGCGACGAAACCCCGACACGGACTGCCAGTGCCCCGATTCTATCTCACGACGGCCATCGACTACTCGAACGGCGACCCGCACCTGGGGCACGCGATCGAGAAGATCGGCGCCGACGCGATCGCCCGGTACCGGCGCGCCTGCGGTGACGACGTCCATTTCCTCATCGGCATGGACGAGCACGGGCAGAAGGTCCAGCAGGAGGCGGAGAAGCAGGGAGCCGCGCCCGCGGAATGGGTCGACCGGATCGCCGAGGCCTTCCTCGACGTCTGGCGGCGCCTGGGCCTCTCGAACGACGACTTCATTCGGACCTCGGAACCGCGCCACCACCGCGGCGTGACCGCGCTCATGGAGCGGATCGCCGAGAACGGGGACTTCCGCCGCGCGAAGTACGAGGGCCACTACTGCGCCGGGTGCGAGGCCTTCAAGAAGGACGATGAACTCGCGGACGGACGCTGCCCGCTCCACCCCGGGCGCGAGATCGAGTGGACGGAGGAGGAGAACTGGTTCTTCCGGCTCTCCGACTACCGCGACACGCTCCTCGAACGCCTGCGGAACGATCCGGACTCGGTGCGGCCCGCGACGCGGCGCAACGAGATCACGCGGCTGCTGGAGTCCGGGCTCGACGACATCTCGGCCTCCCGCTCGAGGATTCGCTGGGGCGTTCCCTTTCCGGGGGATGAGGGGCACACGGTCTACGTGTGGTTCGACGCGCTGTCGAACTACATCACGGCCATCGGCTATCCGGACGGCGAGGCGTTCGGGAAGTTCTGGCCGGCGGACCTCCACATCATCGGCAAGGACATCACCCGCTTCCACTGCGTGTACTGGCCGGCCATGCTGCTCGCGGCGGGCGTGGAGCCGGCGAAGAGCGTGTGGGGGCACGGTTTCATCAAGATCGGCGGGGCCAAGCTCTCGAAGTCGGCGGGCACGGAACTGGGCCTCGTCGAACTCATCGAGCGGCACGGGCCGGACGCGCTGCGCTACTTCCTGCTGCGGGAGGTGCCCTGGGACGGCGACCGCGACTACCCGTCGACGGAGGCCTTCATCGAGCAGTTCGACCGCCGCTACACGACGGATCTCGCGAACGACCTCGGCAACCTCCTGAACCGCGTGGTGTCGATGGTCGCCAGGTACCGCGGAGGGGATGTGCCGCCTCCGGGGACCGGAGAACCGGGGGAACCGGGAGAACTGGCGGAGAAAACGGCCCTTGCCCTCGTCGAGTACCGCGCGGCGATGGACGGCTACCTGCTGCATCGGGGCCTGGTGGCGGCGTTCGACATTGTGCGCGCCGCGAACGTGTTCGTGGACGAGACGAAGCCCTGGGCGCTGGCGAAGGCGGAGCGCGAGGCGGGCGACGGCGCGGATACGGCCGCGCTCGACGCGGTGTTGTCGCAGCTCATCGCGGCGCTCGGCGCGGTGGCCGCGATGCTCGCCCCCTTCACGCCGGGGAAGGCGGCCGACCTCTGGCGCACCCTGGGAGGGGACGGGTCGCCGCCGGCGTTCGAGCGTCTCGAAGCGTCCGTGGCCGGGCTCCGGGCCGTGCGTCCGGGCGCCGTGCTCTTCCCCCGCCCCTGACCGCCTCCGCCCGCCGCGCCGTCGCCCGCCGCGGCGCCGCCCGAAAACGTTGACACTGGTTGCCGCGCGCGGCTAACTTTACTGATCGATCTTGCGGTTGCGTTGGGGTTATTGCCGTATCGCGGCCGACCGGCCGGGTAGCTTGACCGGCCTTTTTTTCGCCCCCTCTTACGGTTGGACGACTTGAGCAAACCTTCGTACTGGACGATACAGATATTGCCCGGAGGCGGCGGGCGCGCCCGCAGCTTTCGCGTGGAGAAGCGCCGTGCGAAAGCGGCCGGAATCGCGGCGGCCGTGCTCCTGATGATGGCTTCCGCCTTCGTCGCCACCGTGCTGGGGCGCCAGGATGCGGCGGAGCAACTCGCGCGCTACCGGGCCGAGAACCGGCAGTTGATCAGCAGCCTGCAGGCCATGGAGCGCCGCAGCGGCGAGTTCAGCCAGACGCTCGACGATCTCGCCGTGCGGGAACAGAGATTCCGGCTCGTCGCCGGTCTTCCGCTGCTCGATCCCGACGTCTACTCGGTCGGAGTCGGCGGCCCCGGTGGCGTCTCCCCGACGACCGACGAGTTCTTCGCGGTCGCCCCGGACCTGGCGCGGGAGGCCGGAGACGTGGTGGTCGACATCGAGCAGTTGCTGCGACGCGCGGATCTGCTTCGAAGCAGCCTCACCGAGGCGGCGGATTCCCTCGGGACGCAGCGCGAGCGGTATCAGCGCATTCCCTCGATCTGGCCGGTCGTGTCGGACGACTCCTGGATCTCCTCCGGCTTCAGCCATAACCGGCTGCATCCGCTGCTCGGGCTCCGGCGTCCGCATACCGGCGTCGACATTTCGGCCGATTTCGGCACGCCCGTGATCGCGGCGGGGGCGGGGCGGGTCACCTTCGCCGGCTCGAGGGGGGCCGGGTACGGCCGTCTCGTCGAAATCGATCACGGCGATGGCTACGAGAGCCGCTACGCTCACCTCGGCCGCATCGCGGTCCGCGTGGGCGCCGGGTCGGGCGCGGCGACATCCTCGGGGAGGTCGGCGTCTCCGGAACGGCCACGGGACCGAATCTCCACTACGAGGTTTTGGTCGATGGCCGCGCGGTGAACCCGGTCGGCTACTTCCTGGACGGCTACCGCCGCTAGCAGGAGCCTCTTAGATTCCGCCCACTTATCCGGACACCCCAACTGGAGTTCGATTGATGTCGAAGTTGCGCGTGGCTGTCCCGCTTCTGGCGATCCTCCCGTTGCTGACCGCCTGTGGCAGCAGAATCACCGTGCAGGTTACGGCCGACGAAGCCGCGGCCGAACCGGTCAACGACCTGGAAGTGCAGTTTATTCCGTTCGATCGCGATTCGCTGTTCGCGGCCATCATCGGGCAGGCCGCGACGCCGGAGCCGACGATCCCGGCGGATCTGGAAGAGGCTTCGCTGACCGAACAGGAGTTGCGGGACAGTTGGAGTACGGCGGAGTCGAGTTGGAACAACGTCCGCGATTCCATGCGGTCGATCACCACGCGACTCGAGAGCCTCGACGACCGCAGCAGAGAGTACCGGGAACTGTTCGACCAGTTCGGCGATCTCGAGGACCGCGAACGGGCCCTGAACCGCCAGCGCCAGGCGGCGTTCGACGAGTTCAGCGAGATGCAGCAGGCCACCCAGCAGCGGGTCGACTCGATCTGCATCGTCATCGATTCCTGGGAGGAAGCGGCCTTCGCGGGCTACGGCGACATCGAGGGCGATCTTCTCATGTCGCTGGGGAGAGAGGTGATGGCCGACACCACGGACGCCGATGGCGTGGCGTGGGCAGCGGCGTCCGGCGGGCCCTGGTGGGTCCACGCGCGGGTGAACACCGCGGCCGGCGAACTCTACTGGAACGTGATGGTCGACGAGGCTTCGTCGGACACGCTGCGGCTGGCGCCGGGCAACGCCGAACTGCGACAGGGTGTGCGTCAGCGCTGCTAGCAGCCCGTGGCAAAACCCCGCGTCAGCGACATGAGCGGCCTTCGCGCCGCGCGCGGACCCGGGGGGCCCTGGCTGCCCGGTAGCTGGGGAACGCATGGCCGATAAGCCGACGACGCTCAGGCTCGAGATCGACGCGGACAAGATCGCCTGGCTGATCTTCGACGCCCCCGACTCGCAGGTGAACCTCCTCAATCTCCAGGTGATGCAGCACCTGGACCGCCATCTCGCCGACCTCGAGTCGCGGATCGCCACCGGGCACCCCATCGCGGTCGTCATCTGGAGCGCCAAGCCGGACACGTTCATCGCCGGCGCCGACGTCAACGAGATCGCCGAGATCGAGGACGAGGCGGACGGAAGCCGGAAGAGCGCCATGGGGCAGCGGATCTTCAACCGGCTGGGACGGCTCGGCATCCCGAAGATCGCCGCGATTCGCGGCGCCTGTCTGGGCGGCGGCACGGAACTCGCCCTGGCCTGCGACTGGCGCCTGGCGTCGGACGCGTCCGCCACGACCATCGGCCTGCCCGAGATCAAGCTCGGGTTGATTCCCGGGTTCGGGGGCTCGGTGCGGCTGCCCCGCCTCATCGGGATCCAGCGGGCGCTGTCGATGATCCTCACGGGGAGGAGTCTCTCCGCCTCGCACGCGTATCGATACGGCCTCGTCGACCAGGTCTTCGAAGACGCGGGTTTCCAGCATTCCGTCGCACAGGTGGCCCTGGACGCCGTGCTCGGCCGGGTCGAGCGCGTGCTCCCGCATGAGACGGCGCGCGACCGCTTCCTGGAAAACACCGGCCTGGGTCGGCGGCTTGTGTTCCGGGGCGCCCGCAAACGCGTGCGGAACGCCTCCGGGACGCGCTACCCCGCGGCCCTGAAGGCGATCGACGTCATCGAGGAAACGCTCGACCTGCCAATCGACGAGGCCCTCGCCATCGAGGCGGAGGCGCTGGGAGAGGTAGCCACGACGGACGTGTGCCGGAACCTCGTGCGGCTGTTCCGGGGCGGCCGGGCGGCGAACAAGGCCTTCGCTTCCGAAATCGCGGCGCAGCGGCGGGACGTGAAGAAGGTCGCCGTGCTGGGGGCCGGCGTCATGGGCGGCGGGATCGCCGAACTCGCCGCCGCGCACGACATCCCGGTCATCCTCAAGGACATCGACCGGGATGCGCTCGACGTGGGGCTGCGCCACGCGAACGAGCTGCTCCAGAAAGCCGGCAAGCGGGGGATCATCGCGCCGGAGGAGGTGGGGCTGAAGTTCGCGCTCATCCACGGGACGCTGGACTACGAGCGGTTCGGCGATGTCGACGTCGTCATCGAAGCGGTCGTCGAACGGCTCCATGTGAAGCAGCAGGTCCTTCGGGACGTGGAGGCGGAACTCCCCCCGCACGCCGTCTTCGCGACGAACACTTCCTCGCTGTCGGTGACCGAGCTGGGCAGGGCCGCCGCCCGGCCGGACCGGGTCGTCGGCCTCCACTTCTTCAATCCGGTGCACCGGATGCCCCTCGTGGAGATCATCCGCGGGGAATCTTCCTCGGACGCGGCGCTCGCCACGGCGGTCAGGCTCGCGCGGCGGCTCGGGAAGACGCCGGTGCTCGTCGCGGACCGCCCCGGGTTCATCGTCAACCGGCTCCTCGCGCCGTACCTGAACGAGGTCGGCTTCCTGCTGAACGATGGCGCGGACGTGGTCGGTATCGACCGGACGCTGAAGGCGTTCGGACTGCCGATGGGACCGTGCCGACTGCTCGATGAGGTCGGTTTCGACGTCGCGGCGCACGTCGCGAAGGAGATGGCCCGGGCGTTCGGCGACCGCATGCGCCCCTCCGCGGCCCTGGAAACGCTCACGGGTCTGGGCCGGCTGGGGAAGAAGAACGACCGCGGCTTCTACACCTATTCGGACCGGGAGGAGCGCGTGGACCGGGAGGTGAGCCGCGCCTTCAGCTCGGGGGGCGGCGGCGTGCGGCCCGAGGAGATCACCGATCGCTGCCTGCTGATTTCCGTGAACGAAGCCATGTACGCGCTGGAGGAAGGCGTCGTGGCGGGGCCGGGCGACGTCGATCTCGCGATGGTGCTGGGCACCGGATTTCCGCCCTTCCGCGGCGGGCCGCTCGCGTGGGCGGAGTCTCGCGGCGCGGGGGTCGTGCGCGACCGGCTTCTCGAACTGCAGGAGCGGCACGGGGACCGCTTCGCCCCGGCGCCGGGGCTGGAAAGGCTCGCCGACACCAACGGGTCGTTCACGTCCGACGCTCCGTGGCGCGACCCGGGGTCTCCGTCGGACATGTAGGTGGAGTTCGATCTCCTGGGGGCACGGCGGCGCGCGTTGCGGGCCGCGCGCCGGATCCCGGCCGATGCGCCCCGCGTGGACGTGGAAGTGCGTCGCGGGAGCCACGTGCAGCGCTTCCGCCAGGAGCTGCTCGAGGACGGCCCGCGGTGGAAGATCACGCTTCAGGTGCTCGACGCGGACTTCAAGCCGGTGCGGATCGACGACGCCACGACCCTCCGGCCCGGCTCCCTCCTCATGTGGTTCCTGCGGCCGGGGCAGCCCTTCGAAATCGGAGCCTTCTACCACCCCCGCGGCACGTTCCAGGGCTACTACATCAACCTGATCTGGCCTCCGCGACTGCAGTCCTCCCCCTGGGTCATCGAGGATCTCTACCTGGATGTGTGGCTCCCGGCGGGTGGCGGCGGCGAGTTGCTGGACGAGGACGAACTGGAGGCCGCAGTGGCCCGCGATGAGCTGTCGGCGGCGGAGGCCGACGCGGTGCGCCGGATCGGCGCGGGGCTGCTGGCCCGGTCGAGGCGCTCCGGACCCCGCCGGTGGTTGCCCCGCAGCGTAGGGAGGTCGCCCGCGGAATCCGTGCCGGCGCTCCGCCTGCGCCGGGACGCGCCGGGAACCTTCCATGCGGCACGGATCTCGGGTCGGATCATCGCCTTCGGGCTCTACCTGATGGCCGCGGTGTCCGCGACGTCCGCGGGGTTCGCCGCGTTCACGGACGCGTTCCTGGTCGCGGGTCCGGCACAGAACGCCTGGAGGCTGACCTTGCTGGGCGAGGCGCTCCTCCTGGCCCCGCTCGCCCTCGGGGGCTGGCTGCCCGCGACCCGTTGGCCGCAGCCGCCCCTGACCGACGAGCGTTCTCTCTTCGTCGCCACCCTCGCCTCGGGGCTCGCGGTGCTTGCCCTCAGCGAGCGCACGGCATGGGCCGGAGCCCTGCTGCCCATATACGCGACGCTGGGCCTCTTCTCGCTCGTCTTCGCCGTCTGCCGGTGGCGGTTCGACCGGGAGGTGCCGGTGTTCGCGCTCGCGGGCGTGGCGATGACGCTCGTCGCGCTCGCCATCCTGATCGCGACGTGACGCCCGCCCCCGCCCGACACCCGCGCCCCGCGGATTCCGTATGAGGCACCCATGAACGATCGATCCAAACGGAGAGTCCGTTTCCTGGCCGCGTTCGTCGGTCTCTTTGCGGTCGTGTGGTTCCTGTGGGACACGCCCTTCGTGTATCCCGTGAAGCTCTTCGTCGTCCTGCTGCACGAGATCAGCCACGGGCTGGCGACGCTGGCGACGGGGGGCCGGATCCTCGCCATCGAGGTGACGCCGCGCGAAGGAGGGCTGTGCCGGTGCCCCGGCGGGAACGCGTTCCTGACCCTGTCCGCCGGGTACCTCGGAAGTCTGCTGTGGGGCGGGCTGATGATCTGGAGCGCGGAACGCTTCCCGACGCTCAGTTCGTGGTTCTCCGCGGTCCTCGCCGCGACCGTGGGGGGCATGACGCTGCTCTTCGCGCAGCAGTCCTTCGCCGTCGCGTTCGGGCTCGCCTTCTCGGCGGCGCTGCTCGCGGTGGCCTGGCGGGCGAACGCGGCGGTGAACCGCGTCCTGCTCACCGCGCTCGGCCTCACGAGCTGCCTCTACGCGGTGCTCGACATCAAGAGCGACATCCTCGACCGTCCGGAGTTGCGGTCGGACGCCCGGATGCTGGCCGAACTCACCGGCGTCCCCACCATGGTCTGGGGCGGGTTGTGGATCGGCCTCGCGCTGCTGTTCTGCTTCTTCCTGTTCCGCTGGGCCTGGCGCCGCGCCTGACGGTTCCCCGGCGCCGGACTTGCACCCGGGCTGCTAGCTGTCGGGGTCGCGCTCGGTCCATTCCAGGGGTTCGAAGGCGCCGATGGGCCAGGGGAAGACGACGGGGCTCTCGTAGCCGTCCTCGGACACGCTGGCCACGCCGAAGAGGTAGTTGTCGATGACGATGTTCTCGAGCGTATGCTCCGTCACGTCGCCCGCGAAGACGCTCCACTGCCACTGCGGCGCATCGGTGAGCCGCCAGTAGACGCGGTATCCCGCCAGGTTCGGGGCGCGGTCGGCGGGGACCGGGTCCCACCTCAGCGTCGTGGACGGCCGGACGGCGCCCTGGATCGCGACGTTCCGCGGCGGCGCGGGAGCCCATGCCATCGCGGCGAGCGAGATCGCGTTGACCGCCGTCAGTTTCGCGGCGAAGTCGAACTCGACTTCATCGATCACGTCGCCGTACTCGACGCCGTCCTCCACGCGGATGTCCTGGTGCTGGCGCCGGTAGTCCTCGTTCGCCTCCATGATCCGCACGGCGGGGAAGCCCAGGTCGTTGAACGGCCGGTGGTGGCCTCCGCGTCCGAACCGGTCCAGCCGGTACACCATCATCATGTCGAGATTCGGGACGTAGCCGTCGACGAGACGGTCGATGAACCGGGCCAGGTTCCGTGACGGGGAGTCCACCTCGCCTCCGGTGACGCGCCGCCGGGCGGCGACCTGCTCGCTTTCGTCCGCCCGCGTGCCCTCGGCGAAGATGCGCGCGATGGTGTTGTCCGAGACGCCGTTCTGGCCCTGGATGTTGCCGATCATGTCGTTGTTCAGCACGGCCTGGAGGCGCCAGCCTTCGTCGAGCGCCACCTCGGCCATGTGCCGTCCGCCGAACAGCCCCTGCTCCTCGCCGGACAGCCCCGCGTAGATGATGGATCCGTTGAACTCGTACTGCGTGAGGACGCGTGCGGCCTCCAGGACGCCGGCCATCCCGGACGCGTTGTCGTTCGCGCCGGGCGCGTCGGTGACGCCGTCCAGCGCCCCCGTCGCGCGCGAGTCGATGTCGCCCGACATGACGACGTAGCGGCCCGGGTCCGTCGTCCCGCGCTGGATCGCGAGCACGTTGACGATGGCCGTCGTGTCGGGAATGCGCGCCGCGCCCATGACGAGGGACGTCTGGTACGAGACCTCCAGGCACCCGCCGCACGCCGCGGAGATCTGGTCGAACTCGGCCTTGATCCAGCGCCGGGCGGCCCCGATCCCGCGGGTGTCGGAAAGCGTATCGGACAGCGTGTGACGGGTGCCGAAGCCCGCGAGCCGGCGAATGTCGGCCTCCACGCGCGCGGCCGAGACGGCAGCCACGATGTCGTGCAGCGCCGCGAGTTCCGCCGCCGGTGGCCGGGCTTCCTGGCCGCGCAGCGGGCGAGCCGCGAGGGGGATCGCCACGGCGGTGGCAAGGACGGCGATCATGACGGACTGCACCAGGGACTGCACCATCGCGGACGGCACGCTGGGCGCTGCGGACCTTCGAAGCACGGGTCACTCCGGGGATGAGGTCGTGTCGGTGTCGGGCCGGGCCGGTGCCCGACCGATATCTTATCGACACGCTGGCCCCCGGACAGCGGGCCGGTTAGCGTCGCGTGTCTCTCCGCGCCGTCCGGCGGAACCCGTTATCGTTCCGAGGCCATTCCGAGACCATTCCGAACCACTCCGAGCGGTCGACCCGTGAATCGAACCGAACGTACAGGACAGCGAGTCTCGAATCTCTTCGGCATGACCCTGCGCCAGGCGCCGGGGGAAACCGAGATCGAGTCCCACAGCCTCCTTCTGAGGGCCGGCTACGTCCGCCAGCTCGCGGCGGGCATCTTCTCCTACCTGCCGCTCGCGTGGCGGTCGCTGCGGAAGATCGAGCAGATCCTGCGCGAGGAGATGGACCGGATCGACGGGCAGGAGCTGGCGATGCCCGTCGTGCATCCGGCGGAGCTGTGGCAGGCGACGGGCCGCTGGTACGACATCGACGCGACGATGGCCCGCTTCGTCGACCGCCGCGAGCGCGACCTGCTCCTCGCGATGACGCACGAGGAGGTGGTGGCCTTCCACGCGGCGTCCGAGATCCAGTCCTACCGGCAGCTCCCGGCCATGGTCTATCACATGCAGACCAAGTTCCGGGACGAACTCCGCTCGCGCGGCGGCCTCATTCGCGTGCGCGAGTTCATCATGAAGGACTCCTACTCGCTGGACCGGGACCCGGAGGGGCTCGCGGCGCAGTACGACCGGCACTACGAGGCGTACGAGCGCATCGGGCGCCGCTGCGCCCTGCCGCTCACGGCCGTGCGGAGCGACACGGGCATGATGGGCGGCAAGATCGCCCACGAGTTCATGTACGTGACGCCGATCGGCGAAGACAGCCTCGCCCTCTGCGACGCCTGCGGCTACGCGGCGAACCGGGAGGTCGCCGAGTTCACGCTCGAGCGCCGGGAGGGCGAGATGTCGCCGCTGGAGCGCGTCCACACGCCCGGCACGGCCACGATCGAGGAGGTGACGGGGCTGCTCGGGATCTCCGCCGCGGAGTCCGGGAAGATGGTCTTCTACATGGGCAGCTTCGCGGCCGAGGAGGGGGCGCGCGAGGAGAAGCTGATCGCGGCGATCGTGCGCGGCGACCTCGAGGTGAACCCGATCCAGGTCCAGAACCTCACGGGAGCGCTCGAGCTTCGCCCGGCGCACGAGGAGGAGATCGCGGCGGCCGGGATGGTGCCGGGGTTCGCTTCGCCGGTGGGCGTGGAGCCCGGGGCCGCGATCTTCGTCGTCGACCGCTGGGTCGTGGAATCGCCGAACCTGGTGCTCGGGGCGAACGAGACGGACTACCACCTCCGCAACGTCTGCTGCGGCCGCGACTACGAGCCCACGCTGGTTGGCTCCGTCGCCCTCGCCTTCGAGGGCGCGCCGTGCGGGCGCTGCGGCGAGGGGCTGCGCATGGCCCGCGGCGTGGAGGTGGGGAACATCTTCCAGCTCGGCACCCGCTATTCCGAGGGGCTGGACGCGACGTACACGGACGAGGACGGGGCCGAGCGCCCGATCTGGATGGGCTCGTACGGGATCGGGACCGGGCGCCTCCTGGCCTGCGTGGCGGAGGAACACCGGGACGACTACGGCCTCAAGCTCCCGATCTCCGTCGCGCCGTATCACGTCTCGCTCGTCTCGCTGGCGCGCGAGGAGGAGACGTGGGCGACCGCGGACCGGGTGTTCGAGGAGCTGTGCGCCGCCGGGATCGAGACGATCTACGACGACCGGCGGGACCTCCGCGCCGGCGTGAAGTTCAACGACGCCGACCTGCGCGGCCTCCCGCTGCGCCTCGTCATCGGCGAGCGCTCGCTGGCCGCGGGGGGCGCCGAACTCAGCCACCGGGGCGTCCGCGAGAGCCGGATCATCCCGCTCGACGACCTCGCGGCCGAACTCCGCCGGGAAATCGACACCCTCCTGTCAGCGCGCGCCCTCGACGACTGACGCTGCGGCTGGCGCGGCCCCTCGATCAGCCGCCGAACCGCACTCGCAGGCCGCCGACAAGCGTGCGCGGCGCCCCCACGCGAATGAAGCCGTTCGCGTCGTGGGACATCTCGGCCACCGTGTCGAACACGTTCTGCACGCTCGCGAAGGCGCTCAGCCGGCTCGTCAGTTGACGGCGGAGGCGGACATCGAGGAGGAATGAGCCCGCGATCTCCCCCGTGTTGAGGTCGTTATCGAACCGGGCGCCCAGATAGCGGCCGGTCACGACCACCTCCAGCGTGGTGGGGTCGATGTGTCCCACCCGCAGCATCGCCCGGTGCGTCGGGCTCCCCTGCACTTCGTTCCCGATCAGGTCCGGCCGCCCCGGCGCGTCCGTCACTTCCGTCGGGTTGTACTGGTGGTTCATCGCCAGCAGCCAGGCGGCGGACGGACGCAGTTCGATTTCGGTCTCGAGTCCGGCGCTCCGCAGCGTGCCCACGTTGTCGCGGCGGCGGCACACGCCCCCGGCCGCCACGAAGCCGCACGGCTGAATGACGCCGGATGTTTCCGCTTCCTGGATCGTGACGTCGGTGATCGCATCGCTCACGTTCGCGAGGAAGCCGGTCAGCCGGATCAGCACGGAGGGGTCGGGCTGAAAGTCCACGCCGATCTCGGCGCCACTGACCTTTTCCGGATTGAGCGCCTCGTTGGACTCGTTGACGACGTTCCCGGCCGCGCGGAACGGCTTGTACAGTTCGTTCAGCGTCGGGACCCGAAGGCCGGTGTGGAGACTCGCCCGCAGCGCGACGCGTTCGGACGCGTCGAACAGGAGGCCGATATTCGAGCTGAACTGTGTCCCGCTGCGGTCCTCGAACGCATCGTCCGTGAGCACGCTGCGGTCTGTCGTGTTGAGGATGTGCCGCGAGCCGGACGAGTTCTGCCACACGTCGAACCTTACGCCGGACGACCACCGCCAGCGGTCACCGAGATCGCCACGAACCTGGGTGAAGAGGCCGAACAGGGTCTGATCGCCGCCGGTTTCGCGCTGTCTCGTGAAGGCGCCGTCCCGAAACAGGTACTGCTCGGTCGCGGCGCCCGTCGCCCGCAGGAAGTCGGCGCCGACCGTGAAATCCTCTCCACCCCAGACGAGGTTGGCGCCCACCCCCGATGAGGGGACATCCTGGCTAATGGACGGCTCCTCGCTGTTCCGGCCCGCCCCGACCCCCGAAAACGAGTTTATATACGACTGCGATTGCACGTAGGCGTTGAACGCGAGCGTGGACGTCTCGCCGGTCGTGAGCGTGGCGCCGAGCTGTCCGAATCCCGCCTCGGTGGTGTTGTTGCGGAGGGGCGTCGCGTTGTCCTTGTCCTGGTCGAAGTAGTTCCCCTGGGCGTGGATGCGCAGACGGTCCCCGGCCTGGAACTCGACCTTCGCGCGCAGGGCCCCGTGGCTCGACGCGGAGGGGATGTCCACCGCGCCACGCAGGCTGGGCTCGGTCAGGATGTAGCCGTCGCTGTCGAACAACTCGCCCGCCACGTAGCCGCCGGCGCGGTCGTCGCCAAAGGACGCCATCGCGTCGCCGCGGAAGGTGGACTGGCTCCCTCCCTGCACGCTGGCGGAGGATCCGCCGTCGCCACCCGAGCGCGTGATGACATGGACGACGCCCGCGAGGCTCTGGCTGCCCCAGCTCACCGTGGCCCCGCCCCGTACGATCTCGATGCGTTCGATGACCTCCACCGGGACCTGGCTCCAGCGTACCCAGCCGAAGTACGGGTCGTTCAGCGGCACGCCGTCGACGAGCACCAGCGTGCGGCTGGCGGCGGTGCCCCCCAGTCCGCGCAACGTGACGGCCTGCCAGGAGGGATGCGCGACTCCGGCCTGGAACGGGAAGCGGAAGTTGAGTCCGGGCACTTCCTGCAGGACGTCCTGCAGCGTCTGCGCGGCGGAGAGACGCAGTTCCTCGCGCGTCACGGTCGTCACGTTCGCCGGGATCTCCCCCACGGAGGTCGGGGCGCGGAGCGCCGAGACGATCAACTCGCCCAGCGCAATCACGCTGTCCGCGGGCACCGGATCCTGCGCCTCGAGCGCCGCGGCCGGCCACAGCCCCCCGAGGGCAAGGACGAGAAACCCGCGGCGGGTATGCCGGAGCGAGCGAAGCACCGCTTCAGGTAGCACCGCTTCACGTAGCGTCATTGAGACTCTCCTCGAGGAGTTGCCTGACGATGGCCGGGTCCGCGCGCCCGTGCGTCGCGCGCATGACCTGGCCCACGAAAAAACCGGCGAGGCCGGTGTGTCCGGCGGCATAGCGCGCCACCTCGGCCGGGTGCGCGGCCACGACGTCGTGCACGATCTCGCGAATCTGCTCCGCATCGCCGATCCGGCCCAGCCCCTCGCGCCGAACGATCTCCCGGGGGCTTCCGCCCTCCGCCACGAGTCGCGCCAGCAGCGACTTCGCCACCGCCCGCGAGATCGAGCGTTCGAGCACGAGTTCCACCAGCTCGGCCAGCGCCTTCGGCTCGAGGGCGCCCGCGTCTCCTTCGCTGCCCCCGGCGCCGCGGACTTCATGCACGAGCCAGGTCGCGACGGCGGCCGGATCCACGCCGTCGCGGATCGCGCGCTCATAATAGCGCACCGACTCGGCGGAACCACTGAGCAGGTCGGCGAGTTCATCCGGCAGCCCCAGCGGGTCCCGGAAGCGGTCGAACGCCGCCTGGAGGGCGGGGTCGGCGCGCCTCGCCGCATCGCGGGCTTCCCGCGCCGAGTCGACCCCGGGGATCTCGCGCCCGCCCGACCGGTCGTCCGCCGGAGCAGGCGACGCTCCGGTGTCGGTGTCGCGGGCCCCGTCCGACTGTGCACGCCGGCTCCAGGCATCGCGGAGGGTCACCGTGCGGTTGAAGACGAGCGGGCCGCCGTCCGGCGCTTCGTCACCCGCGTCACCCGCGTTAGCCGCGTCTGCCGGCGCCCCCGCCGTCCCGGCTTTGCTGGCCCGGTCCGGGACGAAATAGCCCAGCCGCTCGAACTGGTAGGCCGTCCCGGGCGGATCGCCGGCCGGACCGGGATCGCCCGCCGGACCGGGATCGCCCGCCGCACGGGCATCGCCGGCCAGACTGGGCTCGCCCCGCGCGTGCGTCAGGACCTCGAGCGAGTCCGGGTTGAGGCTCTCGCGGAGGCCTTCGGCGCCGGCGCCCGGATCGGAGACGCGGAACAGCCGGTCGTAGAGGCGGACCTCCAGCGGCACCGACTCCGTGGCCGACACCCAGTGGATCGTGCCCGCCGGCCGACGCCGGTCCGGCGCCGATCCGCTTCGCGTCTCCGGGTCGTAGGTGCAGCGCAGGCGCACGATCTCGCCGGCGTCGTCCTTCTCCACGCCGCGGCAGGTGATGAAATAGCCGTGCCGCAGGCGCACTTCGCGTCCGGGGGCGAGCCGGCGGAAGCCCGGAGCGGGCTCCTCCGCGAAATCGTCCCGCTCGATGTGGAGGACCCGGGTGAAGGGGAGCTTCCGCGTTGCCGGCCACCCCTCGGGCGGGGCGTCGGCGCCGCGCGGAAAGTACGGAGCGTCGATCCAGTCCACCTCGCCCTCCGGGCAGTTCTCGATGACGACCTCGAGCGGCCGCAGCACCGCGAGCACGCGCGGCGCCCGCTGGTTCAGCGCCTCCCGCACCGCCCACTCGAGCGTGGCGATCTCCACCCGGTTGTCGGCCTTTCCGATCCCGACCTGCCGGCAGAAGGCACGAATCGCATCGGGGGGAATGCCGCGGCGCCGCAGGCCGGCCAGCGTGGGCATGCGCGGGTCGTCCCACCCCGACACATGCCCCTCCTCGACGAGGCGCAGGAGCTTCCGCTTGCTCACGATCGTGTAGTCCAGGTTGCGGCGCGCGAACTCGTACTGGCGGGGCCGCGGATCCCAGGAACCGAGCGCCTCTCCGCCGCCGCCCTCCGCCCCCGGCACGCGGTCGATGCGGGCGGAAGCGGGACGCGTGTGCTCGATGAACCAGTCGTAGAGCGCGCGATTGTCCTGGAACTCGAGCGTGCAGAAGGAGTGCGTGATCCCCTCGATGGCGTCGGACTGGCCGTGCGCCCAGTCGTAGAAGGGGTAGATCGGCCACGCATCGCCCGTCCGGTAGTGGTGCGCGTGCCGGATGCGGTACATCAGCGGGTCGCGCAGCTTCATGTTCGAGGAGGCGAGGTCGATCCGGGCGCGGAGCACGTGCGCTCCATCGGCGAACTCCCCGGCCCGCATGCGCCGGAAGAGATCGATGTTCTCCTCCGTCGAGCGCTCCCGGTAGGGGCTGGGCCGGCTGGGTTCTCGCACCGACCCGCGGTGCGCGCGGATCTCCTCCTCGGACAGGCTGTCGACGTAGGCGAAGCCGTCCTCGATCATGCGCAGCGCCATCCGGTAGAGCGCCCCGAAGTAGTCCGACGCGTAGCGGATCTCGCCGTCCCACTCGAACCCCAGCCAGCGGATGTCCCGCGCGATCGCCTCGACGTAGGACGGGTCTTCCGTCGTCGGATTCGTGTCGTCCATGCGCAGCGTCGTCCGGCCGCCGTGCTCGCGCGCCACCTCGAAGTCGAGGCAGATGGCGGAGGCGTGCCCCACGTGAAGGAAGCCGTTGGGTTCGGGCGGAAAGCGCGTGAGCACACGCCCCCCGTGCCGCCCGCTCAGGACATCTTCGGCGACGATCTGACGGATGAAATCGGGACGCTCTCGTTGCGGCATGGGGGGAACCTAGAAAAAAAGGCCGGGTCCCGGTACGGACCCGGCCTCATGGGCGGCGTCTGGGCGGCGTTTGAGCGGCGTTTGGGCGGCGTCGCGAGCGCTGCGGCTTCGCTCAGGACCTCGCGTGGACGGTAAAATCCGCCGTCGCGGGGGTCGCCGCGACGGAAGTCTCCGGACACGTCGCGGTTTCCGGGGTGGCCTGGGTGCCGGCCGCCTGCGCGCCCTGCACGGAGCCGCCGTGTGTGCCCAGAACCAACCCAACCGCCATCACCAGCCAGGCCAGAGAGCCCGTGGTCGCCCATTTCGACAACCTGTCCATGATCTGCCCCTTCCTCGGAATCGGCGGTTGCGATCTGTACCCTCGTGGTACGGGAGAAATGCGAAAAAGTTTCTCCCGGCTCCTGAACGTTCGACTCCGGAATCGGCGAAATGGTTGGCAGACGTCCGGCGTGTGCTACCGGCTCAGCGCCACCTCACGGCTTCGAACACGGTGCGGCAGGCGTTGCAGTAGTACTGGGCGGTCGAGGCCTGTCCGCCGAAGGTGGCGAACGGGTCGGAGTCGTCGGCCTCGCAGAAGGGGCAGGGGACCGAGGCGGGCATGCCGGACGACACGACCGGATCGTCGAGCGGCGACCGCTCCGGCGGGGCATCGCCTCTTGCGCTGTCGTGCTTCGGGCCGTCGGGCATGGATTTCAGTCCATCAGGAGTTCGCGGTTGCGGTCGCCCCGCACCCGGGCGAGGGAATCTTCGTCGGGGCCGCCGTCCACCGCCCGCCGCCGCTCACGCCAGCGATCCTCCCAGACGGGTTCGCGCGTGCTGACCCACTCCGCTCCGGCGTCGCGCGCCAGGCCGGTCTCCGCGGCGACCGGACCCACCCGTTCCAGCCAGCGCGCCCGCGCCCCGGCGGCATCCCGCCGCACGATCCCGTGCGCGGCGAGCGTCCCGATGAGCGGGTCGTCGTCGGGGCCGAACCCGCGCAGACACGCGTTCCAGGCCGCTCCGAAGGCTTCGGCCAGCGCGGCCCGCCCGCCCTCGGCGCTCAGCAGGCGGGAGGTCCACCCCTGTCCGTGGTCGAAATGGAAGCGCTCTTCCTCGAGCAGCTTGCGCACCTTGTAGTGGATCGGCTCGTAGCGGCTCTCGACCAGCATCTCGAACTGGACCGAAAGCGCGGTGTCCCACAGGAAGTTGAGGGCGAGGAATTCCTCCCACGATGCGACGTCCCGGTCGAGCAGCTCGGAACTGCGGTACTCGTCGGACGCGCGTTCGTGCTCGAGGACGGACGGATCGTGGCCGAAGTCGCGCAGCAGCGCATAGAGGATGCGGGCGTGCCCCCACTCATCCTGCGCCATGGCGGAACAGGCGATGCCGGCCTCGACCGAGGGCGCCCCGAGGATCCAGTCCGAGTAGCGGATGCCGAGCAGCCGCTTGTTGTCGGCGAGGGCGAGAATGAGGCCGGCGAGGTGCCCGGACACGCCCTCCGGGAGGTCCTCCGCCGACCGGAAGCCGCTCTCCGTCACCGCGCATCCCCCGACGCCCGCCCGCCCGAACCGCCGAGCGTGAACGGGGCCTGCGGCCGGTTCACCGCCGCGAACGCATCGCGGGGCGCGACGGTCATCTCGAACCACTTGGCCTCGTCGTACGTCTGCCACGCGTAGACGCGCGCCAACTGCTCGTTGGGGGCGGATACCGCGCCCACATGCTCGAAGCGGTCGGCCCGCTTCTTGCGGGCGAACACCTCGTACACCCGTCCGTTGCGGATCACGTGACGACTCCGACGGAGCGCAGCAGCGTCCGTCCGCGCGCCGAGATGGCGGCCGTCGTCCACGGCGGATCCCATCCGGTCACGATCTCGACCTGCCGGATGCCGTCCAGCTCGAGCAGGCGCTCCCGCACGTCCCATTGAATAAAATCCATGCAGGGGCAGGCGGTGGCCGTGAAGGTGAGGTGGACGGTGACGGACCCGGCCGCCTCGTCCCCCTCGACGCCGCGGACGAGCCCGAGGTCGACGATCGAAATCGGAAACTCGGGATCCGCGACCTCGTAGAGCGCCCTCCGCGCCCGCTCCGCGAGGTCCGCGGCGGGTTCGGCGAATGCGGGCGGGGGCGGCAGTTCCCGTCCGCCCTGCGTCTCCCGGAGCACGGCGCCGAAGTCCATGCCGGCCTCGTACCGCGGGAGGTGCCGCGGGCGCGCCACGTCGCGGGCCGGGGCGCCGGTGTTCATGCCGCGAGCAGCCGCTCGACCGCGAACCGGCTTCGCCGCAGCGAATCGACGTACTGCTCGTTCATCGGGCCGCGCGCCTTCCAGCGCTCGAACACCTGCTTCCAGGTGATCGTCTCATTGAAGAGCCAGCGCCGCGCCTCCGGGTCGTACTGGCAGGGAAGCTCGTAGGTCAGCTCCACTTCGTCCGTGTCGGGGTCGTACTGGGCCGGAAGGTCGTACCCGAGCTCCTCGCACAGCGGCACGACCGCCTTGAGCCAGGTCCGGCGGAGCTGGTCGTTCGTCATCCCCTTGAGGCGGAAGTCGAGCTGCGCGTTGTGGTGCTTCCGGTCGTCGGGCATCCCGAACCACTCCACGCCCATCGGAAACATCCAGTCGAGCGTCCGCTGCACGGCTTCCTTCGCCGCGCCGCCCGCCTCGGCGAAGCGGCGGATCCAGACCTCGCCGTGCCGCAGGTGGAAGTTCTCCTCCAGGCTCACCTTGACGAGGCCGCGCTTGAGCGGCCCGTAGCTCGTGTTGCGGTGCACGTCGCCCAGCAGCGTGATCCCGGCCCGGTCGTAGAGCGCGTTCGCCGACACCAGCTCGGCCCAGTTCATGAGCGGCTGGTCGAAGCCGTAGGGGTGCTTGAAGTGGGCGGGTTCCCGCTCGTAGAGCAGCCAGTGGCGGTCCACGCCGAGGTCCTCGAGCAGGCGGTAGGCGATGTTCGCGTGCCCCAGTTCGTCCTGGATGATCGCCGTGGCCGAGACCATCGTGTTCGTGGACGGCGCGTCGCGGGCGGCCATGAAGTAGGCCGGCGCGCTGATCAGTTCCGTGTCGCCCTGGACGGTGAGCTGCGTGATCAGCGCCCGCTTGTAGGTCTCCGTCATGTCCTCTTCGGACTCGACGATGAACCCTTCCTGCACCTTCCGCTGCAGTTCCTCGTCTGTGAAACGTCCCATGCCGTCGCGCCTCTCCCGCCCGAACCGGGTCTTCCGCCCGGAGAGCGAACCGTGAATCTACATTGAACTCGCGTCGGGCGGGTCCGGGGCCGTGCCGGCCGTGTGCGAGACGAGCGGCCGTCCGGCCCGGAAACGGATCGCTCCGTCGCGCAGCGCGAGCGTCATCCGGTCACCGTCGAGCTGGAACGCCCGCACGGAACGGAGCGCTTCGAGCAAGCGCCGCTCGAAGTCCGCCTCCCGTTCCCGGCACGACCCTCGCATGGCCGCCAGGCCGTAGAATCGCAGGGCCTCCGCCTCGTGCGTCCGGAAGCTCCCGAAGACCCGATTGCAGCCCGCGAATCCCGCCAACTCCCCGGTGACGACCGCGGCGCCGCGCGGCTCCGCCCGGAATCTGAGCGTCACCGGTTCACGCAGGGCGCGCAGGTTCGCGCTCCAGTCCCCGCTGTCGAACGACTCGAGTTCCCACTCGTGCGTGTGCAGCGCAGGCGCGATCGCCGCCATCCCGTTCCCGGTACTCGCCCCGGCGCCGCCGGCTCCCGCGTCCTCCCCATCTGCCCCATCTGCGACGTCGATGAGGGAGACGGAGATCAGCCCCCGGCTCGTGAGCGCGAAGTACGGGGTCCGGTCGACGGAGGGGCGAACGGTGACCGGGTCGCCCGGCCTGCGAACCCGGACGTTCAGCCGGATCATGCCATCGACGATCTCCGCCCGGTGGACTTCGATCCGGTCGCCAATCAGGCGCGCGGACACGTCCTGCAGTTGGTCGCCGTCTCTCAGCACGGCATGCAGGGTCAGGAACCGCTCCCGCCCCTGGTCCGCCGCGAGCACCGCGACGGCGTCGATGTCCGAATCGAAATCGAGATCGCCGTCCGCCGTGAGGAGCAGCTCGTGCCGCACGTTGCCCTCACTGGTCGTCGCTCCGGCGGTGAGCGTGATCTCGCCGCCCTCCAGGGTGAGGAACGTCGCGTTTTCCAGCACCTCCCGATTGTTGACTTCGGGCTCGTCGCCGCACCCCACCACCGCGAGCGCCGCGGCCAGCAGCCCCGCGAGCGCCGGATGCCGTCCTGTCCTCACTCCGCCTCCATGAAGGGATACCGGTAGTCGGTGGGCGGCTCGAAGGTCTCCTTGATCGTCCGCGGGGAGACCCAGCGCACGAGGTTCAGTACCGATCCGGCCTTGTCGTTCGTGCCGCTCGCGCGGCCGCCTCCGAAGGGCTGCTGCCCGACCACCGCGCCGGACGGCTTGTCGTTGATGTAGTAGTTCCCCGCCGCGTTCCGCAGCGCCGCGCCCGCGCTTCGGAGGGCCCCCTCGTCCCGCGCGAACACCGCGCCCGTGAGCGCGTACGGCGAGGTCCCGTCGACCAGGGCGAGCGTGGATTCCCAGTCCGACGCGCGGTAGGGATGCAGGGTGACGACCGGCCCGAAGATCTCCTCGCACATCAGCTTGTGTCCGGGGTCGTCCGCTTCGACCAGGGTGGGCTCGATGAAGTAGCCCCGGCTGTCATCGCAGCCGCCGCCGGCGAGGATGCGCGCATCGCCGGATTCGCGCGCGTAGTCGATGTACGACTTGATGCGGTCGAACGCCGGCCGGTCGATCACGGCGCCGAGGAAGTTCCGGAAGTCCGCCGGGTCGCCCATGCGAAGCTCCCCGGTCATCGCGACGACCCGGTCCCGCACGTCCTCCCACATCGTGTCGGGCACGTACACGCGGGAGGTCGCCGAGCACTTCTGTCCCTGGTACTCGAAGCCGCCCTGCACGATCGCGACCGCGAGCGCCTGCGGGTCCGCGCTCTCGTGCGCGAGGATGAAGTCCTTCCCGCCCGTCTCGCCGACGAGCCTCGGGTAGGCCCGATAGTTCTCCACGTTCTGCGCGACGGATTTCCAGAGGTGCTGGAAGGTGCCGGTCGAACCGGTGAAGTGGATGCCGCCGAGTTCCGGGCTCGACAGCAGGACATCGCTGATCTCCGAGGCGACGCCCGGGATGAAGTTGATCACGCCCGGCGGGAGCCCGGCCGCTTCGAGGAGCTTCATCACGTACCAGGACCCGAGGACGCCGGTGGTCGAAGGCTTCCAGACCGCGACGTTGCCCATGAGCGCGGGGGATGTCGTCAGGTTGGCCCCGATGGCCGTGAAGTTGAACGGGCTGATGGCGTAGACGAACCCCTCGAGCGGACGGTGGTCCATGCGGTTCCGTACGCCCGGTCCGGAGATCGGCTGCTCCGCGTGCACGCGCCCCGCGAAGAAGGAGTTGAAGCGCCAGAAATCGACGATCTCGCACGCGGCGTCGATCTCGGCCTGGAACGCCGTCTTGCTCTGCCCGAGCATGGTCGCGGCGTTGAGCTTCATCCTCCAGGGGCCGGCGAGCAGGTCGGCGGCGCGGAGGAGAATCCCGGCGCGGTCCTCCCAGGCCCGGTTCGACCACTCCGCCCAGGCCGTGCGCGAGGCGTCGACGGCGGCCTGCGCCTCGGCGGCCCCGGCGATGTGGCAGCGGGCCAGCGCGTGGCCGTGGTCGTGCGGCATCGTCACGTCGAACGTTTTCGATGTCCGCACCTCGCGTCCGCCGATGATCAGCGGGATTTCGACGACCTCGCCCCGCTGGCGGAGCAACTCTTCCTTGAGGGCGGCCCGTTCGGGACTGCCCGGCGCGTAGGCGTAGACCGGTTCGTTGACGGGAGCCGGGACTCCGGGATCGGCGCCCTGCCGAACCTCGTCGACAAGTGGTTTCATGAAGGGATCCCCCTGGTGAACATGTTTCGCGAAGGGAAGCGCAATCTGGCGGCCCGGGAGTGAGATTGAAAGGTGCCCGGTGCGCTCTGTATCGTGCAGTGTATGGTGCAGTGGATCGTGCAGTGGATCGTGCAGTGGACGCAGGCCCGACTCGTTTGCCGGCCGAAGGGGAAGAGCACGGAAAACATGGCTTTTGTCAGGTACAGGCTCCCGGACCCGCCGCGCCCGCGGCGGACGGGCCGGCGGAGGTCGGAAGGACTCGTCGGCGCCGTAGTCGTCGAGGCCGTACTCGTCGCGTTCCTCCTGGTGTGTCCCGGCGCCGCCGCCCAGGAGGGCGCGGGTTCGCTGCAGGCCCTCGAAGCCCGCCTCGGCCAGGCGCGCGAGAACGTGATCCACCTCCTCGCACCGTCTTCATTCGAGGAGGCCGCGGATCGGCTGGAGGACGCCTCGCGCCGTCTGAGGGGTGGGCGCCGCGACGCCCGCTTCGAGGAGTTGCTCGACGAAGCCGGGCGCTGGCTGGCCGCGGCCGAGGGGATCGCGGCCGCGGGCCGGCCGCACTTCGAGGAGGCGCTCGCCGCCCGGGACGAAGCCCGCGCCTCCGAAGCCGAAATGCGGGCGTCCGAAGGATGGGCGAGGGCCGAGTCCGAACTGGAGAGGGCCGGCCGCCGGCTGGAGCGCGAGGATATGGAAGACGTCGCCGTGCGAGCGGGCCGCGCGACGGTGCTCTACCGGCGGGCGACTCGTGCCGCGCGGCGCGACCGGTTTCTGGGAGCCGCGATCGAAGCGCGAGCCGCGGCGATGAACGCGGGCGCGAGCGAGTTGGCTCCGAACGCGTTCGCGGCGGGCGAGGCGCACGTGGCGTTCGCCGAAGCGGGGATCGAGAGCCTCGCCCCGGTGGAGGGACCGGCGCGGGAAGGAGAAGCCGCCTTGGCCGCGTTCTCGCGCGCGCACCGCATCGCCGCCCTGTTCGACAGCGTGCGGCGGCGCCAGGTGACGGTCGAACGACTGCTCGATGAGCACGAGGCGGATCTGGCCCGCCTCGCGGAAGCCGCGGACGTGGAACCCGTCAGGAGCGACGCCGGCGAAACGGCCGCGCGCATCGAGGAGGGGATCTCCCGCCTTCGGGCGGAGAACGAGCGGCTGGACGCGGATCTGGCCGACGAACGGGCCAGGGCGTCGGAACTCGGCGGCCGGCTGGCCTCGCTCGAGGAGCGCCTGGCCGAGTTCGAAAGGCGCTTCACGGGCGCCCGGGACGAATTGCTCGCGGTCCGCGAGCGGGAGGCGCGGCTGCGCGAGGTCCAGGGCCTCTTCACGCCCTCGGAGGGGGAAGTCCTGCTCGCCGGCGACCGGCTCGTCCTCCGGCTGTTCGGCCTCACCTTCGAGCCCGCGCGCGCCGAGATCGACGAGGCGCTGTTTCCCCTGCTCACGAAGGTGCAGCGCGTGATCACGACCTTTCCGGGGGCCACCCTGCGGATCGAGGGCCACACCGACGCGCAGGGCGGGACGCGCGGGAATCAGGCGCTGAGCCAGCGGCGGGCCATCGCCGTGCGCGAGCACCTGCTCGCCCGGGTGCCCATCCCGTCGTCGCGGGTCGAGGCCGCCGGCCTCGGCGAGGAACGCCCGATCGCGAGCAACGAGACGGAGGAAGGGCGCGCGCGGAACCGCCGGATCGAGATCGTCCTCACCCTGCCCGGGAATCTGCCGGAGAACTGACGGGCAGCCACGGCCCGCTAGTCGCGGAAGCGCTCCGCCTGAACCGCGGCGATCACGCCCCACACCGCCGCTCCCACCGCGAGGCCCGTCCCGAGCCAGCGGCCGACCTCCGCCCAGCGCCCCGGCCGTCCCGTCCGCCAGGGTCGGGTGATCTCGCTCCGCCAGTACTCCACCTCGTCGGAGACGATCTCGCGCGCCACCTCCGCCACCGGGCCGGCCAGCCGCCGGGCGTCCATTGCGCTAGTCCCCGGGTGGCCTGGAGCCGACGAAGTCCTCGCCTCCGTCCACGCGGATCGTGTTCCCCGTCATCCACCCCGTTTCCGGCGCGGCGAGCGCGACCATGCAGCGCGCCACGTCTTCCGGGGTGCCGAGCCGCCCGTGGGGGTTCTGGGCCGCGGCTTCGGCGATCATGTGCTCGGCGCCGGGGATCTTGCGCAGCGCGGGTGTGTCCGTGACGCCGGCGCGGATCGAGTTGGCGGTGATGCCTTTCGTCGCGAGTTCGAGCGCGAGTTGGCGGCAGTGCGATTCGAGCGCGGCCTTGGCCGCGGAGACGGCCCCGTAGGAAGGGATCACGCGGTCGCCACCCGAGGAGGTCATGGCGAAGATCCGGCCGCCCTCGCCCATCAGGCCGCGATCGAGCAGCCCCTGGGTCCAGTAGACCAGCGTATGGGCCATCACGTCGAGCGTCATGTTCATCTGCTCGGGACTCATCCCCGGCGCGTCGTCGGGCACGAAGGGGAGCAGCGTTCCGAAGGCCAGAGAGTGGATCAGCACGCGCACGGAACCCGGGGCAGCGCCTTCCGCCAGTTCGTCCAGCACCCGGTCGCGCTTCCTGGCGGACGCCGCGTTCACGTTGAAGAACAGCGCGCGCCGCCCACCGGATTCGATCAGGGCCCGGATCTCGCCGACGTGCGCGAGTCCCGCTCTCCGGTCCAGGTGTACCCCGTAGATGTCGTAACCGGCTTCGGCGAACGCCAGCGCGGCCGCTTCGCCAAAGCCGCTCGAAGCTCCGAGAATCAACGCGCCAGGCGCGGAATCCGTCACTCGCATTCCTCCGTTTCCGTCCGCTGTCAGGCCGTCCCCCCGTCCCGGTCGCCCCGCGGGGGGTGAAGCGCACAGCATAGCCGTCCGCCCCCCGCGTCGCACGGTCGAACGCGCGCCGGCAGCCCGCGGCGAAACCCCGCGCCGGCCCCGTTCGAGGGCGCCCGCAACGGGGCTCGCAGTCGGGCCCATAACGGGGCTCGCAACGGGGCTTGCCGGAGGCCGCCGGACCCCCAACGGCGAAGCATCCGGCGCGCCGGCCGCGTATCGGCGGCAATCCATATTTTTCGTAAAAAATCATCCGGGCGCCCGTTCCTGCGGGTCGCCGCCGCAGCCCGTTCATCACCGCGTGTAACGGGCATGAACGCTGCACGCGAGCGCCGCCGACCGGCGGTGGATTACCGGCACAATCCACACGCGATCGGCAGTTTTGGACGAACATTCAACAGTGACGTAACAAGCTACCGTACAACTCGTTGCGATCTCCTTACACAATCTCCCGATCCAAGGGGGAACGGGTCGACCGCTTGCAGGCGCGGGAACGTCGATCCTATCCTCAAAGCGCGATGGGAAATGCACGGCCCCTGATTGCTGCGGACCGCCGGGGTCCGTTCCGATACGGAGAGCGAAACCCTCGAATTTTCTTGCGAGTGTGCCCCTGACTATGATGGCATCATCCGACTGTAGCCTCGTCAACGTCGTCGTGGATCTTCCCAAGGAGCTTGCTGCCGATGTGGAGGCCGTGCGCCAGCGAGATCCCGAGTTCCTGGAGCGTGCCATCCAGTACGTCCTGGCCCGCCGCATCATCTTCGAAGAACTGAAAACTCCCGCCTCGAAACACCGCTGAAGGAAACCGCCGACGAGTTCGCGTCGGCGAGAATCAGGTCGCCGACCGCGGTCGCTGCCGCGGCTGCCAACCGTTGACGCCCGTCCCCCCCGGGGCTACATCGCGCAGGGAGTGGCGAGTGGGGAGGTGAGGGGTTGGCCAGCGATTGCGAGCCGAGGAAAGCCGTGTCCTCCGATACGGAGCGTGCAGCGTCCGGTCGGGATGCCGAGAGGGGATCGGAGTCCGACGAAGGCGTACTGCGGGCCAAATACGCCGACTACTGCTCGGCTCAACTCACCGAAGTGTTCCTCTCCCTTTCCGAAGAGCGCATCTACGAGATCGTGGAAGAGGAAGCCCGGGCGCAGGCGTTCGGCCAGGAGCGCCTGGGGTTTCAGACGATGGTCCGACTCGCCACCAAGCGACTGCGGGAGAGCGTGCCGTTGCCCGATTTCGAGACGTGGCGCCGCGACTACGAAGCTGCCCCTGACGAGTATGAAGCGTACCTGATGGGCCTGTGGCGGCAGCGTTCGGAGGAGGAGGCCCCGGACACCGATTGAATCGCGGTGGAATCGGAGGGGGGATGCCGGAAGATCAGTACGACGCAGGCGACAGCGCCGAAGAGGGACGCCCCCAATTGCGGATGTGGGATGAAGCGGGTCAGGAGACCGCCATCGGCAGCCTCGATGACGGGGCGCGCCGGTGGAAGATCCTGGTCATCGCCGAACCGGTCGCCGAAGATCTCGTGCGGGGCTGGCTCTCCTTCCGGCTCGACGACGAGAAGTACGACACGGCTCCGGTGATCATGGAAGAAACGGTGGCGCGCGTCGTCGAGCGGGCCGTCGAACTTCCCGAGCCCATGCTGCGACAGCTCTTCAGTTCGGCCCGGCGGTGACCTCGGCGGGGCCACCCGCCGACACAGGCGCCGGCCGGCCGGGCTGGCTCTGGCTCCTCGTCGCCGTCGAGGCGGCGGCTCTCTGGGGGATGGCCTGGGGGGGATCCGGCACGCCGTGGCCGGCGATTCCGCTGTGGGTCGCGGCGTTCGCGGCCTATCTCGGCGCGGCGGGCTACGCGGCCGTGCCGTACCGAACGGGTTCGATCCGCCGGCACGTCTGGACCGCCGGGATCGCCCTTCGGGCGGGGGTGTTCCCCGCGGCGCCCGCCCTTTCCGAGGACATCTACCGCTACATCTGGGACGGCTGGGTTCAGTCCAACGGCGTGAATCCCTACGCGCATCCCCCCTCCGCGACGGCGCTCGAAGAGCTGCGCACCGCGTGGTGGCCGCTCATCAATCACGCGGACGTGTCCACGATCTATCCGCCGGGGGCCCAGATGGTGTTCGCGCTCCTGGCCTCGGCCGGCCCCGCGTGGTGGGTCTTCAAGCTGGCGTGGCTCGCGGCCGATCTGCTCGTGGCGCGACTCATCGACAGGCTCTCGTCCGGCGGGAGCGTGCTCCCGCTCCTGCTCTATCTCTGGTCTCCGCTCGTCGTCGTCGAAGTGGCCTGGAGCGGACACCTCGATCCGCTCGGGGTCGCGCCCATGCTGGGCGCCGTGGCGCTGGCCGGCAGCGCGGCGGTCCCGGCGTGGCGCTCCGGCGCCCTGCTGGGGCTCGGCGGCGCGGTGAAGTTCGCTCCCCTCGCCGCGCTCCCGGCGCTCTTCCGGCTGCGCGGGCCCGGGGCGCTCGCGGCCGCCGTCCTCGTACCCATTCTTCTCTATGTGCCCTATGTGGGCGCGGGGCCGGCCCTCTTCGACGGTCTGCGGGTCTACGCGGACATCTGGGCGTTCAACGGCGGCCTGTACCCTCTGCTCGAACGGCTGCTCGAACGGCTGCCGGGGCACCCCGATCTGGCGAAGTGGATCGGTGCGTCGGTCGTCGGCGTCATCGCCTGCCGCGCCGCGCTCCGCCGCTGGCCGCTGGAACGCGCCCTCCTGTGGACGATCGGAGCCGCCCTCCTCCTCTCCCCGACCCTCCACCCGTGGTATCTGCTCTGGGTGCTTCCCTTCGCGTGCCTCTCGGCGAGCCGGGGATGGCTCCTGCTCAGCGGAACCGTGTTTTTGGCATACGCCGGGAGGGATGCCTACCTCGCCACGGGGGCGTGGCCCGAACCCGCCTGGCTGGCGTGGCTGATCCACGGGCCGCCGCTGGCCCTCCTAGCCTGGGATGGTTGGCGCGGACGGGGTTCTCAGGGACTCGCGCGTCGTGAGGGCGTAGCCCGCGGCGAATAGGGCCGTGAAGGGCACGACGGCGGGTGACCCGGCGAGCGCCGTGTTCACGACGGCGCCGGCGAGCGCCGCGGCGAGCGCCAGGCGCAGCAGCGCGGGCCCGCCCGAGAGCCGGACCCGGTACGCCACGACGGGCTGGAAGCCGCGCTTCGGCGTGCGCACGAAGGGGGTTCGGGTCCCGCGGCAGGCCCGCGCGACGGCGAAGGTGAGGGGCACGCCGAGCCCCAGTCCGAGGAGCAGGGCTTCGACGATGCGGCGCCCGAGGCGCCGGCGCCGGCGGAGCCACCCGGCCGACCCGTAGAAGAGCACGAACGGCACCGTGGCGAGCAGCACGGCGGCGACATGAACGGCGGCCGGAAGGCCGAAGCCGGTCGCCGCCGCCCACCCGGCCCCCGCGAGCGCCGCCGCCATTGTGAGCGTCAGCGGATGGACGACGTGTCCCACGAGATGGGCCGTCGCCTCGAACTTGATCGCCGCCGGCACGGGAGCGCGCCAGATCCGCGGCAGCAGCTTCTTCGCGCTCTGGATGCCGCCCTGCGTCCACCGGCTCTGCTGGATCTCCACCGCGCGCAGGTTCGCCGGCAGCTCGGCGGGGACCCGAACGTCGTCCCGGTACACGAAACGCCAGCCCGCGAGCTGGGCGCGGTAGCTGAGGTCGACATCCTCGGTCAGGGTGTCGCTCTGCCAACCCCCGGCCGACCGTACGCACGCCTTGCGCCACATGCCGCCGGAGCCGTTGAAGTTGAAGAAGAGGCCGGCGCGGTACCGCGCCTCGTGCTCGATCGCGAAGTGCGCGTCGAGGAACAGCGCCTGGGCCCGCGTCAGCCAGCTCGCATCGGGCGAGAGGTGATCCCAGGCCGCCTGCACCGCCCCCACGCCGGGGTCGGCGAAGGGGGGGAGCAACTCCCGGATCAACTCCGGGGGCGGGACGAAATCCGCGTCCAGCACGAGCAGGAAGTCGCCGCGGGCGAGGGAAACCCCGTGGGCGAGCGCGCCGGCCTTGTACCCCTCGCGGGATCCCCGCCGCACGTGCCGGATGTCGATGCCGCGGGCCCGCCATTCGCGCACGCGCCGCGCCGCGATCGCCACCGTCTCGTCGTCCGAGTCGTCGAGCAACTGGATCTCGAGGCGGTCGGCCGGATAGCGGAGGCGGCAGGCGGCGTCGATGAGCCGTTCGACGACGTTGGCTTCGTTGAAGATGGGCAACTGTACCGTGACGACCGGGAGCGGGCCGTCCCAGGCGCGCGCTTCCACCGGGGCCGGCCGGCGCATCCGCAGCCAGAGCAGGCGCAGCCGATGCGCCCCGAAGGGGGCGAGCAGCGCGAGGAGCGCGAGATAGGCCAGTGGTGCGACCTCGCTCATGGCTGCGTCCCGATCTCCTCCGTCCCGGTCTGATCCGTCCGGATCGCATCCGCGCGGAAGTCGAGCCGGTCGAGCGCGATCACGCCATCGCTCATCACGAACAGCACATCCTGATACTGGCCGATGTCATCGAGCGGGTTGCGGTCGAGGACGAGGAGGTCCGCCTCGAACCCCGCCGCGACCCGTCCCGTGCGGTCCGCGATCCCGAGCAACTCCGCCGCGACCGTGGTCGCGGCCCGGATCGCATCGAGTTCGCTCATCCCGATTCCCACGAACTCCATCAGCTCGTGGCTCATGCGAAGGACGCTCCCGGACCCGTAGCCGGTGTCCGTGGCGGCAACGAGCGGCACGCCGAGCGCGTGGGCGGATGCCGCCGTCTCCCGGACGCGGGGCAGCATGTGCCGCCCGCGCACCTGGAGCACCGGATCGTCGTAGTCGCCACCGGGGACGGTGAGATCGGATACGACGGCGATCGTCGGCACCAGGTAGGTGCCCCGCTCCCGCATGAGGCGGAGCGTCTCGTCGCGGAGATAGGTCCCGTGCTCGATGCTCCGCACGCCGGCCGCGACCGCGGCCCGGCCGCCGCGGTCTCCGTGCGCGTGCGCCGCCACCGGGACGCCGCCCCGCGACGCCTCCGCCACCAGCGCCGACAGTTCGGCCTCCGTGAAGAACGGCTTGCGGGGGTCGGTTTCCGGCAGGCCCGCGCGTTCGGTCGCGTTGACCTTGATGAAATCCACGCTGCGGTCGAGCATCGCCTGCGCCAGGCGCTCCAGCGCCTCGGGGCCGCGCGCGTCGCGCCCGAGGAGGTCGCTCAGCCCCGGCTCATCGAGGAAGAGTCCCTCCGCCGGGCGGGGCCGGACGTGGTAGCCCGCGGCGAGGATCTCCAGACCGGGCAGGCTCCCGCGCCGGAACAGTTCCCGCAGGCCGACGTCGGCGAAGAACCCCGCCCCCATGCTGCGCGCCGTCGTGACGCCGGAGAGCAGGGCCCGGCGGGCCGCCTCGAGCGTCCCGATGTGGACATGGGCGTCGATCAGACCGGGAACGAGAAAGCGGCCGCCGAGGTCGATCGTGCGCGCCGCGGCGGGCGTTTCGCCCCCCTCCTCCACGGAAACGATGACCCCCTCCCGCACCACGACCGTCGCGTCCGAGAGGACGCCGGACGTCGCCGGATCGATGACCGAGGCGCCGGTGAAGGCGATCGCCTGGCTCTGGCCGGCCAGCGGCGCCGGGGAAGCCAGGCAGACGAACAGGACGCTCGCACGGCGTGCGAGTCGGAAGCGTCGGGACGCGGGGGCCGCTGGAGCGATGACGGACATGCGGAAACCTCCGGGAGCTTGATCGTGAAGCACCAAGATGCCTCCGCGCGCGGGCCGGGGACAGAAGCAGGCCGGCATCGATTCGGCCGGTGTCGTTCACTAGGTTGCCCCCGATGCAGCTTACGACGCCACCACTGCCACGCGGGACCGCCGACGGCCGGGAGCCGCTCCCGTTCCCGCTCCGCGTCGCCGCCATCGATGTGGGGTCGAACGCGTTTCGCTTCGTCGCGGCCGAGTTCAGCGACCCCAACCGCTACGTGGAACTGGCCTCGGAGAGGGTCCCCGTCCGGCTCGGGCGTTCGGCCTTCCTCACCGGAGAGCTGTCGTCCTCCGCCATCGACCGGACCGTCGAGGGGTTCCGCGGTTTCCGGGCGGACATCGACCGCCTGGGCATCGAGCATGTGCGCGCCGTGGCCACGAGCGCGGTTCGAGAGAGCCGCAACGGCGCGGATCTCGTCCGCCGCATCAGGGAGGACGCGGGAATCCGGCTCGATCTCATCTCCGGCACGGATGAGGCGCGGCTCGTGTGGATGTCCGTGAAGCAGCGGATCGATTTCGGCGACGCCAAGTGGATGCTCGTGGATCTCGGCGGCGGGAGCGTCGAGGTCTCGCTGGCGGATCAATCCGGGATCATGTGGAGCGAGTCGCACCGGATGGGATCGGTCCGGCTGCTCGAGGAACTCACCGGCGCGGACGATGCCCCGGCGCACTTCGCGAATCTGCTCGCGGAGTACGCCGCCACCCTGTGCATTCCGCACGCGAGCAAGCACTGGACGCCGGTCCAGCTCATCGCCACCGGCGGCAATATCGAGGAACTCGCCCGCCTCGCGGGCCACAGCGCCGCCGACGGAACCCGCCGCATCGCGCGGGCGGAACTCGCCATGGCGATCGAGGAGTTCTCTCGCCTCTCCTACAACCAGCGCATCGGGCGGCTGGGCCTGCGCGAAGACCGGGCCGATGTGATTCTCCCCGCCGCGATCGTGTACGACCGCGTCGCCGAACTCGCGGGCGCCGAGGAGATTCTCGTCCCCGGAGTCGGCGTGAAGGAGGGCGTGCTCTTCGACCTCGTCGACGAGTTGACGAGCGGGGCCGGCTTCGGGCGGCTGGAGCGGATCGTCCACGAGGGAGCGCTCACGCTCGGGCGCAGATACCTCTTCGATGAGGACCACGGACGACACGTCGCGGCGCTGGCCCTTTCCCTGTTCGATCAGCTCACCGAGGTCCACGGCCTCGAACCGCGCGACCGGCGGATTCTGCTGGCGGGGGCGATCCTGCACGACATCGGGCAGCACATCTCCTACGCGAAACACCACAAGCACTCGCTCTACCTGATCCAGCACAGCGAGATCCCGGGCATCGCGCCGAACGAACTCCCGCTCGTCGCCCTGCTGGCGCGCTACCACCGGCGGGCCGAACCGCGCCGCGGCCACTACCTGTACCGCGATCTGGGCCCCCGCGACCGCGAACGCGTGGAGCGGCTCGCCGCCCTCCTTCGCATCGCGGACTCCCTCGACCGCGAACACCTCCAGCGCGTGCACAGCATCGAGGCGCGCGTGCACGAGCACCGGCTCGAACTGCGTCTCGAACGGAGGGGAAGCCTGCTCCTCGAGCAGTGGGCGCTGCGCAAGAAGGGGAAGCTCTTCGCCCGCATCTTCGGCCTCGAGCCGTATGTCACGTTCGACCTCGCGGCGACGCCCACCTCCGGCTGAGGCGCCCCCGGTGAGCGCGGAAGCGAGCGCGAAAACGAGCGCGCCGGGGGGTGCAGGGCTTATAATTCAAGCCCTGCGTTCGCAAATGGCCGTGCAGGTGGCCGGGAGAGCCGTATGTCAACCGAGTCGAACGAAACGTCGAAGGAGACCGCGCGGGATACGGTGCGGGATACGGTGCGGGATACATCGCGTCGGCCGTGGGTCCACCACGGCAGCCGCCGTCCCGCGTCGATTTCTCCGCCGCCGTCGCCCCGCGCCGCCGCCGTGAACCCTTCCGCGACGCCCGAAGCTGCGACGCCCGAAGCTGCGACGCCCGGGGCCGCCGCGGTCGAGCCCCGGACGCGCGAGACCCCGCCGGCCGGCCACCGCGTGAAGGGCGTCCCGGTGCTCCCGCGCGCCGCGGTGCCGACGCCCGTTGCCGACGGCGCGAACCCGAGCCACCCGTCGCTCTACTTCAACGCGGAACTCAGCTGGCTGGATTTCAACTGGCGCGTGCTCTACCAGGCCATGGACGAACGGACGCCGCTGCTGGAGCGACTCCGCTTCCTCGCCATCACGGAGAACAACCTCGACGAATTCGTGATGAAGCAGGTCGGCGGCCTCAAGCGCGTGCTCGGGGCCGGCGTGGTGAAGCCCTCGCCGGACGGCCTGGAGCCCGCCGAACAGCTGGACCTCGTGCGCGAGGGCGTCCGCACCATGCGGACCCGCCTGGCCGAGGTCTGGGAGGACGACCTGCGGCCGCGCCTCGCGGCGGAACTCGACATCGCCGTGCGCGACTTCGGGGATCTGAACGAGGAGGAGCGCGAGCACGTGCGCCGGGCGTTCACGGATCGCATCTATCCGATCCTCACGCCGCTGGCCGTCGACCCGGGACACCCGTTCCCCTTCCTCTCCAACATGAGCCTCTCGCTCGCCCTCATGCTCGAGCACCCGGAACTCCGGACGCGCCACTTCGCCCGGGTGAAGATCCCCACGGCGCTGCGCTGGGTCGAACTCCCGGAGAGCGGGCACGTGGTCCCCGTCGAGCAGGTGGTGCGGCACTTCGCGGGCGAACTCTTCCGGGGGATGAAGATCGAGAGCGCGTCGCTCTTCCGCGTGACGCGAAACGCGGATGTGGCCCGGGACGAGGAGGTGGCGGACGACCTCCTGCAGATGATCTCCGAGGAACTTCGGGAGCGGCGCTTCGCGCGCGTCGTCCGCCTGGAGGTCGAGCCGGGCATGCCCGCGGATGTGCGCCAGTTCCTGGTGCGCCAGCTCGAGCTGGACGAGGAAGACCTGTACGAGATCCCCGGCCTGCTCGAGATGTCGGGGTTCTGGCAGATCGCGGCCGAGGGCCCCTGGGAGCACCGCCACGAACCCTGGGAACCGATGATCCCGCCCCGCCTGATCCGCGAAGGCGAGACGGAGGACCGCCCCGACATCTTCACGGTGATTCGGGCGGGGGACCTCATGGTGCACCACCCGTACGAATCCTTCGCCGCGACGGTGCAGCAGTTCATCGAGGAGGCTGCCGCGGATCCCGCGGTCGTGGCCATCAAGCAGACGCTCTACCGGACGGCGGAGCACTCGCGGATCATCGCCGCGCTGGTGCGCGCGGCCGAGGCGGGCAAGGCGGTCGCCGTCCTCGTGGAGGTCACGGCCCGCTTCGACGAGGCCGACAACATGGAGTGGGCGTCCGTGCTGGAGGAGGCGGGCGTCAACGTGACGTACGGGCTCGTCGGGCTGAAGACGCACGCGAAGGTCGCGCTCGTCGTCCGCGAGGAGGCGGACGAGATCCGCACCTACTGCCACATCGGCACCGGCAACTACAACTCCGAGACCGCGCAGATCTACGCGGACATCGGGATCCTCACGGCGCGCCCGGAAATCGGCCGCGACGCCGTGAACCTGTTCCACTACCTCACCGGATACGCCCCCGACCAGCAGTACGAGGAACTCATCGTGGCGCCCCGCGACCTGCGGCAGGCCCTCACCGCGCGGATCGAGCGCGAGATCTCCCATGTCGAGGCCGGCCGGAAGGGTCGCATGGTCATGAAGATGAACGGTCTCGACGATCCGAAGATGATCCGCGCCCTCTACGCCGCCTCCGCGGCCGGCGTGGAGATCGACCTCATCATCCGGGGCCAGTGCCGGCTCCGCCCGGGGATCCCCGGCTTCAGCGAGAACATCCGCGTCCGCAGCATCGTGGGACGGTTCCTGGAACACGACCGGATCTTCTGGTGGGACAATGACGGGAGCCCCGAGGTGTGGATCGGGAGCGCGGACTGGCGCCGCCGGAACCTCGACGACCGCGTCGAAGTGCTGCTGCCCGTCCGCGACAAGCGGATCCGGAAACGCCTTCGCAAGACGCTGCGCTTCGCCCTTCGCGACAATCAGCGAGCCTGGGAACTGCGGCCGACCGGAGAGTACGTGCTGTGCGAGCCCGCGCCGGACGAGCGCCCCATCGACTACCAGAACCGGATGCTGAAGGCAGTGCGGAAACGCCGCCGCAAGGTGGACGACCGCTGGAACGCTTCTCGCTAAGCCGTGTCCGGGGGGCCCTCCTGGTGCCGGATCGTGATTCCCTGGACCATGTAGACGACATCCTCCCCGATGTTCGTCGCGAGGTCGCCGATCCGTTCGAGATTGCGGCCGATGAGGATGACCTGCAGGCACGCCGACAGGTTGTAGTCCGGCATATGGGTGATCATCACCCGGCTCAGTGAATCCTGAAGCTGGTCCAGCCGGTCGTCCCGCGCGATCACCGAGCGTGCGTCGTCCGCGTTCCGGTGGACGAACGCGTCGAGCGCATCCCGCAGCATCGCCCGGGCCATGCGGCTCATCTCGTCCAGCTCGGGCGGGACCGGGACCTTCTTCTCGGCCTTCGTCAGCCGTTCGGCCGCTTCGGCGATGTTGACCGCGTGGTCGCCGACCCGCTCGAGGTCGTTGTTGATCTTGAGGACCGTGACGAGCACGCGCAGGTCGCTCGCCACCGGATGGTGGAGCGCGAGAATCTCCACCGTGGACTCCTCGACCTCCACTTCGGCCCGGTCGATGGCGTCGTCCGCTTCCCGGATCGGCTCCGCATCCACCGCGGGCTGTCCCACGAGGGCCATTGCGCGCCGCACCAGATCCTCGATGTCGTGCGCCATCCGGTGCAGCGTCCGCGTGACGTCGTCCAGCCGGTCGTCGAACTGCCTGAGGGCCATCTGCCTCGACCTCGCTTCCGCTAGCCCAGCCGGCCCGTGATGTAGGCCTCGGTCCGCTCGTCCTCGGGGTTGGTGAACAAGCGCTGCGTCTCCTTGTACTCGACCAGCTCGCCCATGTAGAGAAAGGCCGTGTCGTCGCTGACGCGCGCGGCCTGCTGCATGTTATGCGTCACGACCACGATCGTGTAGTCTCCGTGCAGGTCTCCGATGAGGTCCTCGATGCGGCCGGTCGCGATCGGGTCGAGCGCGCTCGCGGGTTCGTCCATGAGGAGGACTTCCGGTTCGACCGCCAGCGCCCTCGCGATGCAGAGCCGCTGCTGCTGGCCGGCCGAAAGCCCGAGGGCGTCCGCATCGAGTCGGTGGCTTACCTCGTCCCACAGCGAGGCCGCGCGCAGCGACGCTTCCACGCGATCGCCGATATCGTCCTGGAAGCCGTTGATCCGCAGGCCAAAGGCGATGTTCTCGAAGATCGACTTCGGAAAGGGGTTCGGCTTCTGGAACACCATCCCGATCGAGCGCCGCACAGCGGCCGGGTCGACCTCGGGCCCGTACAGGTCCCGCCCCCGGAACAGCACCTGTCCGCTGATGCGGGCGGCCGGCACGAAGTCGTTCAACCGATTGAAGCAGCGCAGGAGCGTGCTCTTGCCGCAACCGGACGGTCCGATGAAGGCCACCACCCGCTTTTCCGGGATCCGGAGCGAGACGTCGTCGATCACGCGCGTCTCACCGTAGCGAACACCGAGTCCGACGGTCTCGAGGACCGTATTCGACGACACCGTCACCTCTCGTATCGGTTACGAAGCAGAATCGCGGCGGCATTCATCAGCAGAAGCACGCCCAGCAGTACCACTATCGCTCCCGCCGCCAGCGCATGGAACTCCTCCCGCGGGTCGGCCGTCCAGTTGAAGATCTGGATCGGCAGGACCGTGAAGGGGTCCATGACCGAGACCGGATCGAAGGCGATGAACGTCAGCGCCCCGATGATCAGCAGCGGGGCCGTCTCCCCTCCCGCGCGCGAGAGCGCGAGAATCGTCCCCGAGAGGATCCGGGGCAGGGCCGCCGGAAGCACATGATGCCGGATGGCCTGCCAGCGCGTGGCGCCGAGCGCGTACGCGGCTTCCCGCAGAGAGTCGGGGACCGCGCGGATCGCCTCGCGCGCCGCGATGATCATGAGCGGGAGGACGAGGAGCGACAGCGTCGCCGCACCCGCGAGCAGGCTCCGTTCCAGCGACAGGAACCGGACGAACACGGCGAGACCCAGAAGGCCGTACACGATGGACGGCACTCCGGCCAGGTTCGCGATGTTCGTCTGCAGCAGGTTCGTGAGGCGGTTCCTCGGTGCGTATTCCTCGAGGTACACCGCGGCGCCCACTCCCAGCGGGAAGGACATCGCCGCCACCAGCGTCAGCATCCACACGCTGCCGAGGATTGCGGAGCGGATCCCGGCTCGGTCGGGGAAGCGCGACGGGAACGTCACCAGGAAGTCGGGCGATAGCGCCGGCAGGCCGGTCGCCAGGATATGGACGAGCAGGACAAGGAGCGACGCGACCGCGAATGCGACCGCGAACCGGCAAAGCCACTTGAACCGGACGCCCGCGCGACGGCGGGCCGCGACCCGCGGTTCGAAGCGGCCGCCACGAAGCGGACCGGTGCCGGGGTTCACGGGTGGATCTCCCGGAAACGGCCGATGATGCGCTGACTCAGGAGATTCAGGGCCAGCGTGATGAGGAAGAGGAACAGGCCGACCGCGAACAGGGCGCGGTACTCGACCGTCCCCGACGGGGCATCGCCCAGACTCGCCTGCACGATGTACGCCGTCATCGTCTGAACGCTCTGGAGGAGGTCGAGCGTCATCCTCGGCGTGGCGCCCGCGGCCAGCGTCACGACCATCGTCTCCGCGATGGCGCGCGAGATCGCCAGGATGAAACTGGCGGCGATTCCCGGCAGGCCCGCCGGCACCACGATCCGGGTCGAGACCTCGAACCGCGTGGCTCCGAGACTGTACGCGGCCTCGCGCAGGGAGCGGGGGACCGCGCTCAGAGCATCCTCGGACAGGGACGACACCAGCGGAAGGATCATGATGCCCACGACGATGGCCGCGCTTGCGGCATTGAAGACTCCGGCGGCAGGGAAGACCGTGCGGAGGATCGGAGTCACGAAGGCGACGGCGAAATAGCCGTAGACCACGGTCGGGATCCCCGCCAGGACCTCGAGCGCGGGTTTGACGATCCGCTTCGTCCGCCTCGACGCGTACTCGCTGAGATAGACCGCCGTCGCCAGGCCGGCCGGAAGCGCAACGAGCAACGCCCCGGCGGCGACGAGGAGGGTCCCGTTCAGGAGCGGGAGGATGCCGAAAGACCGCGGCGCCAGATCCGGAGACCAGCGCGCGCCGGCGAGAAACTCGAGCGGCGATACGTCCGCGAAGAACCCCAGCGACTGCGTGGCGAGTACGACGACGATGCCGACGGTCGTGAGGACGGAGAGCGCCCCGCAGCAAAAGAAGAGCGCTCCCATCACGCGCTCGACGACGCTCGACCGAAGGCTCATCCGAGCCTCCTAGTCCATGCGGGCTCGAAGTGCGGCATACGCCTCCGGTTCGAGCGGTATGTACCCCGCTTCAGGGATCAGGGTGGCCGCGTTGTCGATGTAGAAGGCGACGAAGGCGGTCACTTCGGGCCGTACGAGCGCATCGCGGCGAATGTAGATGTACATCGGACGAGCCAGCGGCGTGTACGTACCATCGAGGATCGTTTCGCGGGTCGGCGCGACGCAACCTCCGCCCGCGTCGACTTCCAGGGCGCGGAGGTGTCCCCGGTTGTCCTCGAAGTAGGCGTAGCCGAAATAGCCCAGCGCACCCGGATCGCCGCTCACTCCCGCCACCAGCACGTTATCGTCGGTGCTCGCCGCGTAGTCGTGCCGGCTGGCCCCCTCTTCGCCCACCACGGCCGACGTGAAGTAGTCGAACGTGCCCGAGTCGGTATCGGGTCCGTACAGTCTGAGGTCTTCATTCGGCCAGGCCGGGCGGACCTGGCGCCAACTCGCGATATCGGACCCCGGAGCCCATACACGCCGGAGTTCGGTCACGCTGACGCAGTCGACCCAGTCGTTGGAGGGGTGCACCACGACCGTGAGCCCATCCCATGCGACCTGCAGTTCGAGCGCGTCGATGCCGTGTGCCGCGCAGGACGCGGCCTCCGCATCGTTGATGCGCCGCGAGGCGTTGGCGATCTCCGTTTCGCCGTTGCAGAGCCTCTCGAATCCGCCGCCGGTGCCGGAGACCCCCACCGATACGCGCACCGCGCGCCGGTAGGCGATCTGAAACTCCTCCGCCATCGCCTGGCTGATCGGAAAGACCGTGCTCGAGCCATCGATCTCGATCAGACCCGACAGGCTTCGGTCCGCGTCGGCGCCGCAACCCGCAAACGAAATGGCCGCCAGCGCGGCCCATGCCGTCCCGGGGCGAAGCGGCCGGTCACGCCGGGACATTGAAGCTCTTCCGCTTCGAGAGCCGGGTGGCGTTCGGGAGCGTGAACCACACCGTCGTTCCACGGCCGAGGGCGCTCTCGATGCCGACCTCGCCCCCGTGCGCCTCCACGAAGTGTTTCACGATCGCGAGTCCGAGCCCGGTACCGCCCCGCGCCCGCGAACGCGCCGGATCCACCCTGTAGAAGCGTTCGAATACGCGTTCGACGTGAACGGATGCGATCCCGGGGCCGCGGTCGGAGACTTCCACGCGCTGCAGGCGGCCGACCGATCGAATACGGACCGCGATCGCCGGGTCTTCGTCGCTGTAGCGCGCCGCGTTGTCGAGCAGGTTGCGCATGACCTGACGGACCGCATCGGGATCAGCCCACGCGGGCTCTTCCGTTCCGGACACGCGCAGGTCGAGGTCGGCGGCGCGCACCTTCGGCGACAGCGCATCCCACACTTCCCTCGCGATAGCTCCGACCGAGACGGCCTCCGGCTCGGGGCTCCAGCTGCCGGATTCCAGCAGGGACAGATCCAGGAGATCCTCGACCAGGTACCGCATGCGCGTCGCGTTGGCGAAGATGCGCCGCGCAAAATCACGCGCCTGGTCGGCTTCGAGGCCCCCCTCCACCAGCGCTTCGGCGAAGCCGACCACACTCGTCAGCGGCGTCTTGAGTTCATGCGACACGTTCGCCACGAAATCGCGGCGGACCCCTTCAAGGCGCCGCATGACCGTGAGATCGCGGAGCACGATGATCGCGCCCGACCGGTGGGGGCGGGCCGACATCAACACCGTGTGCTCACCGAGTTCGACCTCCGCCGTCGTGGATTCGCCGCGACGCGACGCGCTCACCGCTTCGGCGATCCCGGGAGAACGGAACAGTGTGCCGATGCGCGTCCCGGGCGCCACTTCACGTCCCGCCCAGCGTTCGAAAGCCAGGTTGCAGAGGCTCACGCGCCCTTCCCGGTCGATGAACGCGAGTCCATCCTCCAACCCGTCGAACAGCACCCTCAGGTCGCCGGACTCGCGTTCGGACACCTGCAGGCGATCGCGTATCCGGCCGGCCATGCGGTCGATCGCTCGACCCAGGGAACCGACCGGGCCGGGGCCGACCGGACCGGTCGAGGGGCGGAGGTCCCCGGAGGCGATGCGATCGACGGCTTCCCGCGTCTGTCCGAGTTCGATCTCGATGCTTCGGGCCACAAAGCGGGCGGCCGGCCACAGCAGGAGCAGGACGCTCCCCAGGACGGCGGATGCGACCGCCACGCCCGTCGCGTCCAGCCGGAGAATGAACCAGGCGGCGAAGTACGTCACCGCGAGCACGGCGGCCGCCGCGAAGAAGAAGCGGTTTCCCAGCCTCACCGAACGGGCTCCGCCGCGCGTACTACTTGTCCAGCGCGCGGAATCGGTAGCCGATCCCCCGAACTGTTTCGATCAGGGACGCCGCGCCCCCGAGCTTGGTGCGCAGCCGGGCGACGTGCATGTCCACCGTGCGCGTTTCGATCGCGGCATTCGTGTCCCAGACGGCCTGAAGCAGTTGGCGGCGCGTCTGGACGCGTCCCCGTCTCTCCAGCAGTACTTCGAGCAGACGGTACTCGAGTCGCGTCAGGTCGACCTCGACCCCGTCCGAGAAGACCCGGTGCGCCTCCCGGTCGAGTTCGACCGGCCCGACCGAGATTCTCCTCGACGCGGACACGGGCTCCGCCTTCGACCGGCGCAGGAGCGCCTCGACGCGGAGCGTGAGTTCGCGCGCGCTGAAGGGCTTCGTGATGTAGTCGTCCGCACCCACCTCGAAGCCCTTGACCCGCTCGTCTTCCTCCCGCCGTGCCGTGAGCAGAATGACGGGCGTCGAGCTTGTACGCTCGCCGCGCCGGAGGCGCTGCAGCACCTCGTATCCGTCGATGCCCGGCAACATGAGATCGAGGATGATGAGGTCCGGCTGCTCGGCCTGCGCGGTGGTCAGCGCGCCCTGTCCGTTCACGGCCGTGGTGACCCGGTATCCTTCCCGGCTCAGGTGATAGACGAGCACGCTCAGGATGTCCGGTTCGTCATCCACGACCAGGATCTGTGCGTCCGGCATCTCACGTTCCGCGTCAAGGGGTCCCAGGAATCCTGAGCCACGTCTGCCGGCGGTATCGTAACACCTCCGTAACCATCTCGTGAACGACCCTCGGCGCCGCCGCAGCGTATCTCACCCCGTGACGAACATGTGACGTTTCCTTGTCTGGAGACGTTACCGAACCCGCCTATCCTCCGCTCCGGTAGCAGTCCCACGCAGCAAGATCCCGGAGAATCCCGAAGCCAATGAAATTCACAAGACGACAGCGCAGACCCCGGCAGCGGGCCCGTATCGGCGTCCTTTCCGTCCTTCTCCTGCTCGGCCACGCGGGCGCGTCCGCAGCCCAGGAGGTGTCGTCCGGCAGACTCTCCGGTCGAATCGTGGATGAGGATACGGCGAGGCCTCTGAGTCTGGCGCAGATCTCCATCCCGTCGCTGAACATGGGAACCTTGAGCGATGTCGATGGCCGCTGGACGCTTGGAGACATACCGGCCGGGACATACGACGTCGTCGCCCGCCTCATCGGCTACGCGGGCAAGACGGTCACCGGCGTGCTCATCGTCTCCGGAGCGAGCGCGACCATCGACATCTCGCTGCCGGCCCGGGCGATCGAGTTGAGCGAGCTATCGGTCACCGTTGCGGACCAGCGCGGCACGGCCGCCGCGATCCTCGAGAACCGCCAGACCGCCGCCGCGGTCACGGACGCGATCGGTCGCGAGCAGATCTCCGACTCGCCCGACTCCGACGCGGCCGCGGCGATGGCGCGCGTCCCCGGCGTCTCCATCGTGAACAAGAAGTTCGTCTTCGTGCGAGGCCTCGGCGAACGCTACGGCAACACGACGCTCGACGGCGCGGTCATGCCGTCGCCGATCGCGGACCGCAAGGCGGTCCCGCTCGACCTCGTCCCGGCCAGCTTCATCGAGAACGTCTCGACCTCGAAGAGCTATCTGCCGCGGCAGCCGGCCGACTATGCCGGCGGGCTGGTCCAGATCGAGACGCGCAGGATCCCGGGAGAAAACTTCTTCAAGGTCGGGATCGGCGGCGGAGCGGAGTCGGCGACGACGGGCAAGGGGGGACTCGACTACGCCGGCGCCGGGCTCGACTTCCTCGGCATCGATGACGGACGCCGCGGGCTGCCCGACGTCGTGCCGACGGACCGGGCGGTCAACCGCGCGAACTTCACACGCACCGAGCTGGAGGAGATCGGAGAAGCGTTTTCTCCGGGCTGGGCCGGCACGCCGCGCGATCTCCCCTTCGGACAGAGCGGCGAACTCGCCTTCGCGACCGAGGTTCCGCTCGCCTCGAAGAACCTGGGCATCCTCGCGACGGCGCACTGGGACGACTCGTGGAACCGGCGCGACGGCTACGTGGAGCGCGTGTTCGCATCCTCCGGTCTCGCGGACCCGGAAGTGGACTACGCGGGCGACCAGTCCACGCGTACGGTCACGCTCGGCGGCCTCCTTAACGCCGACTACCCGCTCGCGCCGAGCCACCGCATTTCCTTCAGCGGACTCCTGAATCGCGTGACGGAGGACCAGGCGCGCGTCCTGCAGGGGTTCAACCTCGACTCCAACACGGACCAGCGGAACACGCGGATCCAGTACGTCGAGAATTCCCTCGTCCAGGGTCGGCTGAGCGGGAAGCACTACTTCAACGCCTTCGGCGGCACGACGGCGGAGTGGAAGGCCGCGTACTCGCGCGCAAGCCGCTACGAACCGAACACCCGGGAGGTCCTGTACCGCGAGTCGGGCGGCGTCTTCCTGTGGGACAACTTCATCCAGAGCGGCAGCATCTTCCATCAGGACCTGACGGAAGACGCGATCAACCTCAACGTCGATGTGCAGTTCCCGGTCCGCGTGAACGGGCGGGCGGGGACGATCGAGGTCGGCGCCGCGACCCTCACGCGCGACCGCGACGTGCTCAGCCGACGCTTCCGGTTCATTCCCAACCGGTCGATCCCGGATGACGTCAAAGCCGCGTCGCCCGACGGAATCTTCTCGCCGGAGAACATCGGCCTCGGCCCTCGGCAGTTCGAGATCCAGGAAGCCACCTTCCGCCCCGACAACTACGTGGCGGATCAGATGACGGCGGGCGCCTACGTGATGGCGGACGTCGAACTGCTGCCGCGCGTCCGCTTCGCCGGCGGGGCCCGCATCGAGCGCAGCCGGCAGGTCGTGGAGCCGGTGGATGTCTTCACGAAGGGCCTCGAACCGCTAGCGGGCGCCGAACTCGACGATACCGACATCGTGCCCGGCGCCACCCTCACCTGGGCGGCGAGCGACCGGGTCAACCTCCGGGCCGCCGCTTCACGCACGCTGGCGCGGCCCGAGTTCCGCGAGTTGGCGCCGTTCTCGTTCGCCGACTTCGCCGGCGGATATCTCGTCGTCGGGAACCCGGTGCTCCAGCGCTCGCGGATCATGAACTTCGATCTGCGCTGGGAGTGGTTCCCCCGGCCCGGCGCGGTCATCGCGGTGAGCGGCTTCTACAAGAAGTTCAGGGATCCCATCGAGGAGGTCGTGTTCCCGAGCAGCGAGTTCATCAAGAGCTGGCTCAACGCCGGGACGGCGAACAACATCGGGACCGAATTCGAGGTGCGTTCCGATCTCGGTTTTCTCTCCGAGTCGCTGGAAAAATTCGCTCTGAACCTGAATCTCACGCTCGTCGACTCCGAGGTGGAGACGGGAAGCGTGGCCCAGATCTTCGTCCCCGGCTCGGGACCGCTCGAGATCGACGTCGTGGGGCAGAAGCGGCGCCTCCAGGGCCAGTCGCCCTACGTCGTCAACGTGGGGGCGAACTGGGCCAGCCCCTCGGGCCGGACATCGGTGTCGCTCCTCTTCAACCGCTTCGGCCGGCGCATCAGCCAGGTGGGTAGCCAGTTCCTCGACAGCGTGTTCGAGGAGGCCCGAAGCCAGTTCGACCTGGTCTTCGAACAGGCGATCGGGCCGCGGATGTCGGCCAAGCTGAGCGCCACCGACCTGCTCGCCGCCGACTACCGCTTTACGCAGGGCGGCGACCTCCTCCGTGGTTGGCGGCCCGGGCGGGCGTTCTCCGCCGGGCTGACCTGGCAGCCCGCGGGCGACCACTAACGAACAGGAGAAACAAGAAGATGAATTCGGGACGACGAAACCACCGCGCCGGGCTCGCGCTGACCGGCCTGCTCCTCGGGGGCCTCCAGCTGGGGTGCGGAGGCGACGGGGACCTGCTTTCGCCGGAGCCGTCGGAGCCGCCGCCGGAGCCGCCGGCCGACGTCGCGACGCTGTCCGGCACGATCACGCAGTCGATGACGCTCGACCCTGCCCTCACATACCGCATCCAGGGCACGACGATCATCGAGGACGGGGCTACGCTCACGATCCCGGCCGGGACCCTCCTGCTGGGCGACGTGGAGTACACCGGTTCCGCGCTGATCGTCCGGCAGGGCGGTCGTTTGGTGGCGCGCGGGACCGCGGAAGCGCCCATCGTGTTCACGAGTTCGAACCCTGCAGGCAGCCGCCGCCGCGGCGACTGGGGCGGCGTCGTCCTCAACGGCCGCTCGAACTGCAATTTTCCGTCGGACGAGTGCGTCGGCGAAGGCAACTCGGGCCCCTACGGCGGGACCGCGACGGATGATGACAGCGGCGAACTCAGCTATGTGCGGATCGAGTACGGCGGGTACGAGGTGAGCTTCGGCAACGAACTGAACGGCCTCACCCTGAACGGCGTGGGTTCGGGCACCCTGCTGCACCACATCCAGTCGCACTTCGGCTCGGACGACGGCATCGAGTTCTTCGGCGGTACGGTGGACCTGAAATACGCCTACGTCACCGGCGCCTCCGATGACTCGTTCGACTATTCGACGGGCTGGCAGGGCCGCGGGCAGTTCTGGGCCGCGCAACACGACCCCCATGACGCGGACAACGGCTTCGAGGTCGACGGGAACGAAGAGGACTTCAACGCCGAGCCGTTCACCGACCCGACGATCTACAACGTGACGCTGGTCGGCAAGGAGGCCGGAACGGGTTCCGCGGGCGAGAGTTCGCGAGGGATCATCTTCCGTCGCGGCACGGCCGGGATGGTCTACAACGCCGTGATCCTCGGATTCGAGAAGGGGTTCGATGTCGACAACGAAGAGACGGTGGATCGAGTTCAGATTCGGAACAGCTACGTCTTCGGCCAGGAGAGCCGGTCCTTCGAGGGCGCCGAAGACAATGAGATCCCCGACATCGACGAAGAGGCCCTCTGGATGACGGCGGGCTGGGACAACGTGATGGATATCGATCCGATGCTCGCCGACCCGTTCAGCCTCATGGCGCCCGATTTCCGCCCGTCCGGCGGTTCGCCGCTGACGACGGGTTACGCCGAGCCGCCCGCGGGCAGCGACTTCTTCGAGGCGGTCGATTACATCGGCGCCTTCGCGCCGGGCGCGCCGCAGTGGATCGAGGGCTGGACCACGTCGGACCAGGGATAGCCGAAATCGATTCGCATTCGACAGGCGGAGCTCTCGCGTGTGGCGCACGCGCCTCGTCCCTGTATCGGCTCTGCTGCCGATCCTTATCGGGTCCTGCGGAGGGGCCGCGCCCGACGGAACGGAGCGGCTGCCCGGCTCCGCCGGCTCCCTCGAGGAACTGGCGACCACGGTTCTGGTCGGGCTGGCCGCAGCGGATACCGTGAGCCTCGAAACCGTCCGCCTCACCGAGGTCGAGCACAACGAGCTGGTGTGGCCCGAACTCCCGGCCTCGGCGCCGGAGGTGAACTACCCCGTCGACCTCGCGTGGGAAAACATCCGGACGCGGAACCGCGCGGCGCTCTCTGACCTCTTCGCCGTGTACGAGAACCGGAAGCTGCAGTTCATCGACGCGGAGTGCCGCGGGCCCACGGAGGCGTTCGAGAGCTTCGTCGTGCGCACCGACTGCTGGGTGACCCTCAAACGCGACGGGAAGCTCGTCCCGCCGCAGCAGATCTTCAAGGATGTCCTCGACTGGGACGGCGAACTCAAGATCTTCCGCTACTACGAGCCGTGAACCGCTCCCGGCGCGAGGCCTCTCAGTAGTCCACCGGTCTCAGGTACCACTCCCCGATCGCCGTCGGCGAGAGCATCGCGACCGTCGGCAGGTGGCGTTTCCAGTGTGTGTTCTCGAGCCGTCCGGCCACGAGTTCGATCTTTCTTCTCTCGAACCCCGCCTCGACAAGCTCCTCCCGCCCGCGTCCGGAGATGAGGTGGTGGAGGATGAGATCGGCCTCCGGGTACGTGACGCCCAAATCCTCCTCGTCCGTCTGTCCCTGGATCAGATCCGCCGTCGCCGGCTTGTCGACGACCTCGGCGGGCACGCCGACGGCCCGCGCGAGCGCCCACACCTGGCTCTTGAACAGGTCTCCGAGCGGGTTCACGGGAGGGGAGTCGTCCGCGTGCCAGGTGTAATAGCCGAGCAGGCGCTCGGACTTGTTTCCCGTGCCCGCGGGGAGCGCGGAGAGCTTGAAGGCCTGGTCGAAGAGGACGATCATGCGCTGGCGAGCGGCCACGTTGCCCCTCCGGTGTTCGCCCGCCTCGGGCTCGAACTCGTCGAGGTAGCCGTCCACGGCGCTCGTGATTTCGATCGTGCGCGTCGGGATCCCGAATTTCTCCGCCACGAGCAGGGCGTGCTCGCGGCTCCGGGGGCTCGAAGTCCGGTACGGCAGGAGGAGGGCGAGCACCGCTTCCGGGCCGAGCGCTTTCGCGCACAGCGCCGCGGTGAGGGCGGAATCCACGCCTCCCGACAACCCAACCACGACCCGGCGAAAGCCGCGTCGACGCTCGATCTCCTCGCGGAGAAACCGAACGAGCCAGGTCCGCACGAGGTTCGTGTCGATGTCGAGCGGACTCGGATCGGCGGGGTGCGGCGCACGGCTGTCGGCGATCCCCGCCGGCGGCCACGCTCCGTTCATTCGATCTCGGCGGGGGGTCGGCCGACTCCGGATCCGGGACTGTTCACGAGAAGACGCGTCCACGACCGCTCCAGGTCGGAGTAGAGGGGCTCCTCCGCGCGGGCGCGCGTGGCCTCGTCGAGGTCCATCCGCACGGGCAGCAGCGCTTCCTCCCACAGCGGCCCGGCCAGAAGCCGGTGTCCGCGCGGATCGTAGGCCGCCGACCCGCCGGCGAACCCCTTGCCCCCTTCGAATCCCACCAGCTGCGACACGATGACGAACACCCCGTGCTCGGCGGCGACCGCGCTCGCGAGGGCATCCCAGCGGACGAGGTTCTCGGGCACCCCGGCCCCCGGGGCCGCCCCGCGCGCGGGCGAGGCGCTGAGGATGAGAACGATCGCGGCCCCGTCGAGGGCGGCAAGGGTGCCGGAGATCGAATGAAAGCCGTCTTCACAGATCAGGAGGGCGGTGCGCCCGAGCCGCCCGTCGAACGCCCGGATGCCGGCTCCCGCCTCTACGAAGCGCTCTTCCTGAAAGACCCCGTAGGTGGCGAGGAACACCTTTCTGTGGACGTGGCGAATGCCTCCCGAGGGTCCCAGCGTCGCGTATAGCGCCGAGTTGTAGATGCCCCCCGCATCCCGCTCGTAAAACCCGATCGCGACGTCGAGGCCGGCCGCATCCGAACCGGTCCGCGAGTTGAGAGCCCGCAACAGCTCCCGGCTGGAAATCGCCTGCTCGCGCACGCCGCCCTCGAGGAAATACCCGGTGAGCGCCGTCTCCGGAAACACGACCAGACCTGGCCGGGGTTCCCGCCGCACGGCACGCAGGATCGTCGCGGCACAAGCGTCCAGGGTCCGGTCGAGGTCGCCCTTGGCGGGCCGGAACTGGGCGATCGCGATATCGAGCGGCATGCGTTCCGCACTCGTTCGAGTGAAGTGCCGAAAGGCCGGCGGCCACGAGATACCGCCGCCGGGGGAACGTCCCGGAACCTCGCGACGGTGTCAACGGCCCGGCCGCCGCGGGGTCGCCTGTTGCACCTCGGGCCTTCTCCTCGTATCCGTCGGCCCATGCCCGAAGCTCCGAGTCCGATCGCGGCGGCGTACGCTGTGCTGCTCCTGATCGGCATGCCCGTTCTCGCCGCCCTCGATGCCCGTCGCGGGGCGGACCTCGCCGCGGCGGCAAAACACCGCCGGTTGCTGTATGTGTCGGTCGGAGCTTCGCTGGTCGTCCTCGGGCTGGTGACCCTCGGCGTCGCGGCGTGGCAGGATGTGCCCGCTTCCGCGCTCGGCTGGACGGTCGATGCGCCGGCCGCCTCGCTCCTCCGGGGACTCGGCGTGGCCATCGCGGGTCTGGCGCTCGCGTGGCTCATCACGGCGGCCGCCCGCCTGGCCGGGCTCCGGGAGACCGAGGCCGTGCTGCTGCTGATGCCGCGAGACGCCGGGGAGAAGCGGGCCTTCCTCGTGCTCTCGGCCATTGCGGCGGTATGTGAGGAGTACGCCTACCGGGGGTTCGCCCTGGGGGCCATCTCGGCGTGGATCGGGAACCCCTGGTTGGCCGCGGTGTTCGTTTCGGTGTCGTTCGGCCTCGGACACGGATACCAGAAGCTGGCCGGCGTCATCCGGGCGACCGCACTCGGCATCGTGCTCGCGGCGAGCGTCATCTGGACGGAGAGCCTGTTTCCCGCCATTGTCGGGCACTTCTGGATCAACGCCGCGATCGGGCTGGGAGGCTGGCGATACTTCCACACGGGCTTCGACCCCGCCGAACCCGCCGAACCCGCCGAACCCAAGGATCCCGAATGATGGGCGCCAGCGGTTGGACGACAAGGAGAGGTGAATGATCGCGAGAATGTGCGCGCGAACGGTCGTCGTGCTTGGCCTGGCCATTCCGGTGGGAACGGCGGCGCAGGAGGCCTCCCCGATCGAGGTCGGCGGGCTGCTGCGTACCGGAGCCCGCGCGCATGCCGATTCCACCCTCGGCGGGCAGGGGTTCCGGCTCTTCGACTCCCGCCTCAGGGTGGAGGGCGCCGTCGGGCTCGTCTTCGACTACAAGTTCGTTGTCCGCTACGATGCGGCGCGGGACGCGTTCCGGATCCACGATGCGGTGGTCACGATGCCGGTGATTCCGGAATTCGAGCTCAGCTTCGGCATGTTCAAGCCCTACTTCGGCTACGAAACCACCGTGTCGCGCGGCGACATCACGTTCGTCGAACGCTCGCAGGCCGCGACCGCCCTCAGGCCGGACCGGCAGATCGGCGTACAGGCGGGCGGGCAGGCGCTCGATGGCCGGTTCACCTACGGGGCCGGCCTCTACAACGGCAACGGCCGGTCCGTCACGAACGACGACGACAACTACATGTTTGCCGGCCGCTTTCAGTACAACTCGATCGGCACGATCGCCTTCTACGACGAACTCGTCGTACAGGCGGGAGCCTCCCTGGCGTATTCGGAGGACACCTCCGCGCCGCTCGGAAAGGGCATCATCACCGGAGACCGATCGGCGGCTCCCGGAATCACGTCCGATTTTGCGGGCAACCGCCTGTACTGGGGCGCGGACCTTCAGGTCTCCTACCGCAGCCTGACGCTGACGGGCGAGTACCTGCGGGCGGACTTCGATCTCGATGCTCCGCTCAGCGGGAGCGGACCGGCCGAGACCGAGGCGTACGGCGGCTACGTGCAGTTCGGCTATCGGCCGTGGGGGCTGCTCGAGGGCGTCGTGCGGTACGACGGCTTTCGGCCGGCCCTGGGCGCCGACCGGAAGTTCATGGTGTTCGGGCTGAACCTGTATCCGGACGGCTACGCGAGGTTCGGGCTGCAGTATGCAACCGCCCTCGACGACTCCCCCCACGCGCCGACGCTGTCCGACGGGCAGTTTCAGTTCCTCGCGCAGGTCGACTTCTGAGCGGAGGGCCGGGGCGGCGTGTACGCGGGAATGACGGTGGGCGTGGTCGTGCCGGCGAGGGACGAGGAGCGGAATATCGGCGAGGTGGTCGCCGACCTCCTGGCGCTGCGCGACGATGAGGGCCGCCGCGTGGTCGACGACTTCGTCGTCTGCGACAACGGATCGACGGACGCGACCGCCGCCCGCGCGCGGGAGGAGGGGGCGCGGACCGTCCGGCAGGAGACGCCGGGCTACGGGCTGGCTTGCCTGACGGCCCTCGCGCACCTGCGTCCCGTCGACATCGTGCTGTTCACCGACGGCGACCGGTCGTTCGAGGCGGCGCACGGACTCCGGCTGCTCGACGCCGTCGCCGGCGGGGCCGACCTGGCCATCGGCTCGCGCGCGCTGGGCCGGAGGGAGCCGGGTTCCCTGTCGGCGCCGCAGATCGCGGGCAACCGGGTGGCGGCGCTGCTCATACGTCTCCTGTGGGGGACGGCGGTGACCGACCTCGGTCCCTACCGCGCGATACGGGCGGAGGCGCTGCGCCGCCTCGACATGCGGGACCGCACGTACGGCTGGACCGTGGAGATGCAGGTCAAGGCCATCCAGCACGGCCTGCGGGTCGTCGAAGTGCCGGTGGACACCTTGCGGCGCCGTTACGGCCGGTCGAAGGTGGGAGGCACGGTTCGGGGCGTCGTCGGCGCCAGCGCCGGAATCCTCTCGATGATCGCCCGGCTCCGCTGGCAGCAGTGGCGCGCCGCACGCGCCGCCCGGTCGCAGGAGGCAGGAAACTGAAACGACTGGAAGGGATTTCGCTTCGATGACACGCTTCGCTTCCCGGGCGGTTCTCGGCGTACTGGCGCTCGGCGTCATCTCCTGCGCCGGGCCGTCCACCGATGTCGCCTGGGACGCCCACGACCCGGCCAATACCGCGCGGCTCGACCACGGCGAGTGGCAGGCGCTGCTCGACGCCTACCTGATCACCGACGACCCGTCGGGCATCAACCTCGTCGACTACGCGAAGCTGCGCGGGAACGCCGCCGACCGGGCGCGCCTGGCCGCCTACATCGACGACCTGCAGGGACTGGACCCGCGGCAGTACGCGAAGGACGTGCAGATGGCGTACTGGATCAACCTCTACAACGCCGTGACGCTTCGGGTCGTCGTGGACGCCTATCCCGTCGAGTCGATCAAGGACATCCACGAAGGGCTGATCCCCGGCACGGGCCCTTGGCGCGACATCCACGCGAGCGTGGCCGGGCACCCGCTGACGCTGGACAACATCGAGCACGACATCCTGCGTCCCATCTGGCGGGACGCCCGGATCCACTACGGCGTGAACTGCGCCAGCATGGGCTGTCCGAACCTGGCCCCGGAGGCCTACACCGCCGAGAACCTGGAGCGGCTCCTCGATCAGGCGGCGCGAGACTACGTGAACCACCCCCGGGGCGCGGAAATCCTCGACGAAGCGTCCGCCATCGTCTCCAGCATCTACTTCTGGTACCGCGAGGACTTCGGGGATTCAGAGGCGGGCGTGCTCGAACACCTGCGGAACTACGCCGAGGGCGACCTGGCGCAGCAGCTCCGGGACTTCGACGGCTCGCTCGACCACGGCTACGACTGGAGCCTGAACGCGCCGGGCACGCCGTGACCCGGACCGTGACCCGGATCGTGGCCCGGATCCAGCTCCGCCCGGACCGTCCGGATGTGACGAGCGCCGCGGGGGTCCGGTCGGGACCTGCCGCGGCGCCTCATACCCCCTAGGGGAATCGAACCCCTGTCTCCTGGCTGAGAACCAGGTATCCTGGGCCACTAGACGAAGGGGGCAAAGTTGGGAAGCGATATTCTAGCCGGGCTGGAAGGCGTGTCAAGACGATGACGAGTCGCGGCAACGCGCGGAGCGGAGGCGGCGCCCGGAGCGGAGACGGCACCCGGAGCCGAGGCCGCGCCCGGAACGGAGGCGGCGCGCGGTGAGCTGGGAACACCTGCACATCATCTCGCACTCGTTCCCCATCGTCCTCGCCGCGAGCGGGAGCGCCGTCGGCCTGTACGGGTGGGCGCGGAACCGCGAGCCGCTCGAGTTGTGGGGGCTCGTGGCCCTCGTCATCGCCGGCGCCTTCGTGGCCCCCGCCTACCTGACCGGCCTCGCCGCGGCCGATGTCGTCGCGGACCGGACCTTCGTGCGGCCGGGCATCGTCCAGACCCACCGCTTCTGGGCCACGTGGGCGGCCGTCCCCGCCTTCACGGCCGGCGCGCTCGCCGCCTTCGCGCTGCACGAGCGCGACGACCGTCGACTGCGGCGTTTCGTCCTCCTGCTGGGCCTGTTCGCGACCTTCATGATCGGCATCGCCGCCTGGCAGGGCTCAAAGATCGTACACGGCTAGTGGGTGGCGGACTCCAGGAGTGCGACGAGGCCGTAGAAGATGAAGGCCGCGGCGAGCATGGCGCCGGTCTGAAGGATGCGTTCCCGGACGGACAGCCGGGCGAGCTGTCCGAGCAGCAGGGCGACGACGACCGTGCAGAGCAGCAGAATCCCGAGAATCGTACTCATTCTTCGTAAGCCATCCTTGTGCGGCGGTTCGGCGACGGAGATCGGGTCACCCGCACCCGGCGGGCAACGCGCCACAAGGTCGGCCCCACGCCCCGTTTCGGCAACGTTCCCGCCAACGCGTTCCTGCGGGAACGTCCGTACCCGCCAGTTGGGCGACCGGCCGAACCAAACGTTCCCGCGGGAACGTCAGACGCGCAGGCCGACTTCCGGCGCGTGGGACGGCGCGAGGTTCGGGAAGGCCACGGGGAACGCGCGCACCACGGCTTCCCCGGCCTCTTCGAGCGTATGGGAGGCGCCCTCGGAGGCGAGGCTCGTCATGCGGACGCCGTGGATGCCGCACGCGACGATGCCGCGGAAGTTCGCGAGGGGCTCGGGCGTCACGTTGAGCGCGAAGCCGTGGGACGTGACCCAGCGGCTCGCGTGCACGCCGATCGAAGCCACCTTGCGGATCGCGCCGGCTCCGATGAGGGCGTCCGCGCGCTCGGCGGGGACCGTTCCGAACCCGTCGTCGTCGACCGTGTCGAGGCTCCCGGCGGGAGGCGAACCCGTCCACACGCCCGTGTACGACGCGACCCGAAACGCGGGAAGGCCGCACTCCGCGAGCACGCGCAGCAGCACCTCCTCGATGCGGCGCAGATACCAGTGGAGGTCCTGCCGGTGCGCGCGGAGGTCGAGGATCGGGTAGCCCACGAGCTGGCCGGGGCCGTGATACGTGAGGTCGCCGCCGCGCTCGATCTCGACCAGATCCAGCCCCGCCTCGGCGAGCCACGCCTGGTCGGGGGGCGTGAAATCCTCCCTCGATCCCCGCCCGACGGTGACCACGGGCAGGTGTTCGACGAGGAGCAGGAGGTCGTGGTCCGACGAAGAGTTCCGCCGCCAGCGGGCGATGGAGCGCTGAAGCTCGAGCACCTCCCGGTACTCGCGGCGGCCGAGGTCGACCACCCGGAGTTGCCGCTCCCTGCTCACATGTGGATCGAGCGTCCGAGCGCGGCGAACGCGGCCTCCATCACCGCCTCGGCCATGCTGGGGTGCGCGTGCGCGTGGCGCACGAGTTCGTCCAGCGTGGCTTCGAGTTCGCGCGCCATGCCGACCTCCGCCACGAGTTCGCTCACGTTGTGTCCGATCATGTGGACGCCGAGCACTTCGCCGTACTTGGCGTCCGCCACGATCTTCACGAACCCGTCCGCGGATTCGGCGGTCAGCGCGCGCCCGTGCGCCCCGAGCGGGTACTTGCCGGTGACGACCTCGTAGCCCGCCTCCTCGGCCTGCGCCGCGGACATGCCGATCGAGGCGACTTCGGGGTGGCAGTAGCCGACGGACGCGATGTTCCCGTACGTCATCGGGTGGCTGGCCACGCCCGCGATATGCTCGGCGGCGACGATGCCCTCGTGCGACCCGACGTGCGCCAGCATCGGCTGCCCGGCCACGTCCCCGATCGCGTAGACGCCCGGCTGGTTCGTGCGGCACCACTCGTCGATCCGGATGAAGCCGTCCTCCACGGCGACCCCGTTCTTCTCGAGGCCGAGATCCTCGCTCACGGGGCGCCGTCCGACGGCCATGAGTACGAGATCCGTCTCCTCGGCGGTCTCGCTGCCGTCCGGGTTCACGACCGTGAGGACCATCGGGCTCGCGTCGCGGTCCAGGTGCTTGACGCGGGTGTTCGTGAGATTGCGGATGCCGCGCTTCTTGAACGAGCGTTCGAGCGCCTTTCCGATCTCCGGGTCCTCGAGGGGCACGAGCGTGTCGAGCGCCTCGATCAGCGTCACGTCCACGCCGAAGGCGTCGAAGACGTCGGCGAACTCGACGCCCACGAATCCGGCTCCGACGATCGCCATCTTCGCCGGGAGTTCCGGGAGACCGAGCGCTTCCCGGCTGCCGATGACCCTCTCGCCGTCGAGTTCGAAGCCGGGGAAGGTCTTCATCACGGACCCGGTCGCGAACACGACGTTCCGGGTCGCGAGCTCCCGGATCTCGCCGTCCTCCGCCTCGACCGCGACGCGGCCCGCTCCGGCCAGCCGGCCGCGGCCCTGCACGATGTCGACCTTGTTCTTCCCGAGCAGGTACTTCACGCCGGCCGTGAGCTTGCGGGTGATGATGCGGCTCCGCTTCACGGCCGCGGAGAAGTCGTACTCCACTTCGACGGGCTTCACGCCCATGCGGGCGCCGTGGTGCTGCAGGTTGTGCGCGAGCGCGGCGCTCTCGAGCAGCGCCTTGGCGGGGATGCAGCCCCAGTTGAGGCAGGTGCCGCCGAGGCCGCCCTCGTACGATCCGCTCTCGACGCAGGCGGTCCGGAGGCCGAGTTGCGCCGCCCGGATCGCACACACGTAGCCGGCCGGTCCGGCCCCGACTACGACGACGTCGTATGTCTCCGACATCTATCCCTTCACTCTCTGGTTCTCCGGGTTCTCCGGAAGTCCCGATTAGAGGATCATCTCGAGGGGGTTCTCGAGCATGGCCTTGAAGGCGGCGAGGAACGCCGCGCCCGTGGCGCCGTCGATGACGCGGTGATCGCACGACATGGTCACGCGCATCCGCTTGCGGACGACGACCTGGCCGTCCACCGCGACGGGCTTCTCGACCGTCTGGCCGATGGCGAGGATGCCGGCTTCCGGCGGGTTGATGATCGCCGTGAACTGGTCGATCTCGAACATGCCGAGGTTGCTGACCGAGAAGGTCCCGCCCTGGTATTCCTCCGGCGCGAGCTGTCGGGCCCGCGCCCGAGCGATGAGGTCCCGCGCCTCGACCGAGATCTGCCGCAGCCCCTTGCGGCCCGCGTCGCGCAGCACCGGCGTGATGAGGCCTTCGTCGAGCGCCACGGCGATGCCGAGGTGGACCGCGCCGTGGTAGCGGATCGCGTTCTCCTCCCACGACGCGTTGACTGCCGGGTGCCGGTTCAGCGCCTCCGCGGTCGCCTTCAGGAGCAGGTCCGTCACCCCGACCTTGCCGTCCGCAAAACGCGCGTTGAGGTCGGCACGCAGCTCGAGCGCCCGGCCCATGTCGACCTCGGTCGTGAGGAAGAAGTGGGGGACGGGCCCGATCGACTCGCCGAGCCGGCGCGCGATCGCCTTCCGCATCTGGCTCGCCTCCTCGACCCGTTCCTCCAGACCGGAGGGGAGCGGGGCGGGCGCCGCCGGTGCGGGCGCGGCGGGGGGCGGCGCGGGCGTGGGGGTGGGGACCGGCGCGACGCCTGGGGCGCCCCGGGCCAGCGCGGCCTCGATGTCGGCCTTGACGATCCGGCCGCCCGGCCCGGATCCGGCGAGGCCGGCCAGGGCGACCCCGCTCTCCGCGGCCATCCGCCGCGCGACCGGCGAGGCCTTGACGCGGCCCCCGGCCACCGCGGCCGTGTCTCCGGGCGTCGCCGCGGGCGTGCTTCCGCCCGCCGCCTCGCCCGCCGCGTGCGGCTCCGGCGCCGCCTCGCCCGCCGCCTCGGGCTCCGGCGCCACCGCAGGCTCCGGCGCGACCGCAGGCTCCGGCGCGACCGCAGGCTCCGGCGCGACCGCAGGCTCCGGCGCCACCGCGGGCGCGTCGGCCGGCTCGGCGGGGTCTTCCGCCGCCCCGTCGCCGGCCGCCGCCGCTTCGGCGAGCAGCTCGTCGATGGCCTCGTCGGGCTCGGCGATCACGCCGATGAGCGCGCCCACGGGCACCGTGGCGCCCTCCGGCACGACGATCTTGCGCAGCACGCCGCCGCCGAGCGCCTCGACGTCCATGTTTGCCTTGTCGGTCTCGATCTCCGCGACGACATCGCCCTGCGCCACGGCATCGCCCTCGGCGACCTTCCACTCGATGAGCTTGCCCTCCTCCATCGTCGGGCTCAGCTGCGCCATCACGACTCTCACAGGCATATCGGTCGGGTCCCGGGGCTAGTCCGCGTAGCACACGTGGCGCACCGCCGCCGCCACATGGTCCGCGTTGGGGGTTACGAGCTTCTCCAGGTTCTTCGCGTAGGGCATGGGCACGTCCAGCCCGTTCACGCGCGCCACCGGCGCGTCCAGCGAGTCGAACGCCTCGCGCTGGATGTCGTCCACGACCTGGGCCCCGATGTTGCACATCGGCCACCCCTCTTCCGCGACCACGGCCCGGTTCGTCTTCTTCACCGACGCCACGACCGCGTCCACGTCCAGCGGGCGCACCGTGCGCAGGTCCAGCACCTCCACGTCGATCTCTTCCTTCTCCAGCGCGCGGGCCGCCGCGAGCGCCTGGTGCACCATCTTCGAGTGGCACACGACGGTCACGTCCGACCCCTCCCGCTTCACCTCGGCCTTGCCGATCGGGGTCAGGTATTCCTCCTCCGGCACTTCATCCCGGACGAGGTTGTACATGATCTCGCTCTCGATGAAGACGACGGGGTCGTCGTCGCGGATCGCGCTCTTCAGGAGTCCCTTCGCGTCCTTCGCCGTGGCGGGCGCGATCACCTTCAGCCCCGGCGCGTAGCTGTACCACGGCTCCGGCGACTGCGAGTGCTGCGCCGCGAGCTGGAGCGCCGCGCCGCCCGGTCCCCGGAAGACGATGGGGACGTTGTACTGACCGCCCGACATCTGGAACATCTTCGCCGCCGCGTTCACGACCTCGTCGATGGCGAGCAGGGCGAAGTTCCACGTCATGAACTCGACGATCGGCCGCAGCCCCGCCATCGCCGCCCCCACGCCGAGCCCCGCGAACCCCAGTTCGGCGATCGGGGCGTCCCGCACGCGCCATTCCCCGAACCGGTCGAGCAGCCCCTTCGTGACCTTGTAGGCGCCGTCGTATTCCCCCACCTCCTCGCCGATGATGAAGGTCGAGTCGTCGCGCTCCATCTCTTCGCGGAGGGCTTCGTTCAGCGCTTCCCGATACGTGAGGACGGCCATCAGCGCAGCTCCTTCCGCCACGCGTCGCGCCGCCGCATGTCGTCCGGATACCCGTCCGAATACACGTAGCGGTACAGCGCTTCCGAATCGGGGAAGGGGCTCCGGTCCGCGAAGGCCGCGGACTCCTCGGCGATGTCCTTCGCCTCGCGGTCGATCGCCTTGTACTCCTCCTCCGTCAGCCGCCCCGCGTCCATGAGTTGCCGGGTGAAGGAGAGGATCGGGTCATCCGAGCGCCACTTCTCGACTTCTTCGCGCGTCCGGTACGTCCCGTGCATCGGATCGGCCATCGAGTGGCCCATGTAGCGGAAGCAGCGCGCCTCGATGAAGCTGGGCGTCTTCTCGTTCCGTCCCCGCTCGATCGCCTCCTCCATGGCCTGGCGGACGGCCAGCACGTCCATGCCGTCCACGTCGAGCGAGGTGAGGCCCTCGTATGCCCGGCCGCGGTCCTTGAGTTCCTTCACCGCCGCCACGCGCCGGTAGTCGGTCCCCATGCCGTAGCGGTTGTTCTCGAGGAGGAAGATGACGGGCAGCTTCCAGCGCGCGGCCATGTTCATCGACTCGTGGAAGGCGCCGATGTTGACCACGGAGTCGCCGAAGAAACAGAGGCAGACCTGGTCTCCGCCCCGGTAGCGGATCGCGTAGCCGACGCCGACCGCCAGCGGCAGGTGGCTCCCGACGATGCCGTGGCCGCCCATGAAGTTGAGCGTCTTGTCGAACATGTGCATCGAGCCGCCGAAGCCCTTCGAGCAGCCGTCCGCCCGTCCGTAGAGTTCGGCCATGACGGCGTTGGGCGTCATGCCGCGCGCGATCGCCTGCGCGTGGTCGCGATAGGCGGTGATCACGTAGTCGTCGTCCCGCAGCGGCGAGATCGTTCCCGCCGAGACGGCCTCCTGCCCGATGTAGAGGTGGCAGAAACCGCCGATCTTGCCGACCTGGTAGACCTCCGCCGCCTTCTCCTCGAAGCGGCGCTCGACGATCATCTCCCGGAGGAGTTCCACGCACTCCTCCTTCGAGAGTCCGAGGAAGGCGTCGGGGTCCCCGCTCGATCCCTCCCCGGGGGCGCCCGCCGCCGGAGCGTCGGAGACCGTGGCCGCGGACCGGCCGGAGTTCGCCGGGCTCATCCGGCCGCCAGCGCCGCGACCCTCCGGCGCAGTTCGACCACCTGCTCGCGCGCGTGATAGCTGGACCGGACGAGCGGCCCGCTCTCGACGTGCAGGAATCCTCGCGATTCCCCGATCTCCTTCCAGTTCATGAACTCCTCCGGGGACACGTAGCGGTCGATCGGAAGATGGTCCGGCGATGGCCTCAGGTACTGCCCCAGCGTGAGGATCTGTACGCCGGCTTCGAGCGCGTCTCCCATGAACTCGTCGATGTCGGCGGGCGTCTCGCCGAGTCCGAGCATGATCCCCGTCTTGATGAGGACCCGGTCGTCCAGTTGCCGGCCCGTGTTCAGGACCTTCAGGGAGCGGTCGTAGCGGCCGCCGGGGCGGGCGACCCGGTGCAGCCGGCGCACGGTCTCCATGTTGTGGTTGAAGATCTCCGGGCTCGCGTCGATCACCGTGCGGATCGCCTCGGGATTCCCCTGGAAGTCCGGCGTCAGCACTTCGATCGAACACTCGGGACGGCGCGACCGGATCTCGCGGATCATCTCGGCGAAGATCCAGGCGCCGCCATCGGGCAGGTCATCGCGGTCCACGGACGTGATGACGCAGTGGTTGAGTTGCAGTCGCTCGATGGCCTCGGCGACCCGCCGCGGCTCGTCTTCGTCGAGTTCCTCCGGCCGGCCGTGCGCGATCGCGCAGTAGGGACAGTTGCGCGTGCACACGTCGCCCATGATGAGGAACGTCGCCGTGCCCGCCTCCCAGCACTCGCCGATGTTGGGGCACTGCGCCTCCTCGCAGACCGAGCTGAGTTCCAGCCCCCGCATCAGTTCCTTGAGGCGCACGTAGTTGGGCCCGCCCGGCGCCCGCACCTTGAGCCAGCGCGGCTTCCGCGAAGGCCATGCATCGGCCGTGATCCCTCCCTGTATGACTTCGAGTGGCTTCAAGGCTGCCGCCTTCTCGCTGTGTGATCCCGTGTCCGGATGCCGTCCGCCGGGAACCCTCCAAGATACCGGCTGTTGCGCGACGGACCAAGCCGCTGCGCCCCACTCGGCGCTCCACCCGGCGCTCCCCCCAGTGCCCCACGCAGCGCCCACCCTTATGGGGGATGGCGGAATTGCTCAGCCCTCGGGGCTCGGATATCTTCCCGCGCATGACCTATATCATCACCGAACCATGCATGAGCGAGAAGGATGCATCCTGCGTGGACGTATGCCCCGTCGACTGCATCTACGAGGGAGAGGATCAGTACTACATCCATCCCGAGGAGTGCATCGACTGCGGCGCCTGCGTGCCCGAGTGCCCCGTGGAGGCGATCTATCCGGACGACGAAGTGCCGGAGCAGTACGACGCCTTCACCGCGAAGAACTACACCTACTTCGACGTTCCCCCGCCCGACTGAACCCGGGCGTGGACCGCTGAGGCGAGCCGCCGCGATGTGGGACCGGTGCCCGCGCGGCCCGGCAGGCCTGCCGGCGCTCTGCCTCGCCGGCCTCTGCCTCCTCTTTTTCCCCCTCTCGTTGTCCGCGCACGGGTTGACGCCGCACGAGCAGGCGCCGCACACCCCCGCCGCGCAGGACCTGGCACACGGCGCTTCGGCGCACGCCGGCCACCCGGCCCCGCCACGCCTGCCCGCCGCGAGCCCGCTCGTCGACGTGCGGGTGCACGCGGCCGAGCGCGAGTTCGAGATCGTCGTCGGCCCCGTCTCCCTGCCAGCCGGCGGTCCGCACCTCCGGCCCCCGGTGCAACTCGCGGAGCTCCCCGTCGCGGGCTGGATGCACGGGTTCTCGTGGCGCATGAGGGACGGCGAGGGCCACCCGCTCCCCGACCGCCTGCTCCATCACGTCAACGTCATCGACCCCGACAACCGCGAACTCTTCTCCGCCGTCCCGCGCCGTATCCTCGCGGCGGGCCGGGAGACGAAGAGCGAGTTTCTGCCGGGCGTGCTGGGCGTTCCCCTGGCGCCGGGCACCCGGGTGCTCGTGAGCGCGATGTTCGCCCCGCTCCCCGATGCGTCGCGCGACGAGGCCTTCCTGCACATCCGGCTTCCGTACACGCCGTTCGACGATCCGGGCCTCGTCGAGCCCGTGGACATCTATCCGTTCTATCTCGACGTGATGGGTCCGGTCGGCGAGAAGGAGTTTCCGCTTCCGCCCGGGACGCACGGGAGGAGCTGGGAGGGCAGCCCCGCCGTGGACGGGCGGATCCTCGCCGTCGGCGGGCACCTGCACGACTACGGAGACTGGATTCGGCTCGAGGATGTCACGGCCGGCAAGGTGATCTGGGAAACGGGGCCCGATGTGGACGGCGAAGGGCGCACCGTCGGCGTGCCCACCAGCCGGCTCTGGTGGCGCGGGGGCGTGCGGATCCGGAAGGACCACGTCTACCGCATCTCCGTCCAGTACTCGAACCCGCTGGACCAGCCGGCGCCGGACGGCGCGATGGGCGCGATCGGCGGCATCATCGTCGCCAGGGACGAGGACTGGCCGGCGTTCAGCCGCGAGCACCCGGACTACATCCAGGATCTTCGCAACACCCTCGAGAAGCCGAACGAAGCCGCCCGCGGCCACGGCCACGCACCCCGGTCCAACGGCGGCACGCCACACCAGCGTCACCACTAGCGTCGCCGCGACGCTAGCGGTTCTCCGCCGGATCACGCCGATGCCCGAACTGCCCGACATCACGATCTACCTGGAAGGGCTGGAAGCGCGCATCCTCGGGCGTACGCTGGAGCGGGTGCGACTCGGCAGTCCCTTCCTGCTCCGGAGCGTCGATCCGCCGCTGGCGGAGGCGCACGGACGCAAGGTCGTGGCGCTCCGCCGGCTGGGGAAGCGCATCGCGATCGGACTCGCGGCCCCGGATGACCGGGAGGACGAACCGGAGTTGTGGCTCGTCATCCACCTCATGATCGCGGGGCGGCTCCGCTGGCGGGATCCCGGCGTGACGATCCCGCGACGGCTCGGTCTCGCCGCCTTCGACTTCGCCGACGGGAGCCTCCTGCTCACCGAGGCCGGGACGAAGAAGCGGGCGTCGCTCCACGTCGTGAAGGGCGCCGAGGCGCTCGCCCAACACGACCCCGGCGGCATCGATCCCCTCACCGTGGACCCGGCCGCCTTCCGCGCGACGCTCACGGCCCGCAACCACACGCTCAAGCGCGCGCTCACGGATCCGCGGCTCTTCTCGGGCATCGGCAACGCGTATTCGGACGAGATTCTGCACCGCGCGAAGCTGTCGCCGATCAAGTGGACGAGCCGGCTCGACGACGACGAGATCGGCCGACTCCACGAAGCCACGCGCCGCACGCTCGAACGGTGGACGCGCCGGCTACGCGATGAACTGGCGGGGGAGTTCCCGGAGAAGGTGACCGCGTTCCACGAGGCGATGGCGGTGCACGGGAAGTACGGACGGCCGTGTCCGGACTGCGCCGCGCCGGTGCAGCGGATCCGGTACGCGAACAACGAGACGAACTACTGCGCCGCCTGCCAGACCGGCGGAAAAGTGCTGGCGGACCGGGCCCTCTCCCGCCTGCTCGGAAAGGACTGGCCCCGCAGCCTGGAGGCGCTCGAAGAGTTGCGGTCGGGGGGCACGTCTCCCGCCGAGTGAAGCCGGTCCCGGCCGCCTACCAGGTGGCGAGTTCCACGATCGCTTCGGCGATGTCGTCGACCTGCGGCAGGGACGCGTTTTCGAGCGAGGGCGCGTAGCCGATGAAGGTGTCCGTCGAGGTGATCCGGCGGATCGGCGCGTCGAGCCACTCGAACAGTTCGTCGGCCAGGCGGGCCGAGATCTCCGCCCCGTAACCCCACGACTTCGCGTCCTCGTAGGCCACGAGCACCCGGTTCGTCTTCATCGCGGAGCGGCGGATGGCGTCCATGTCGACCGGGTTCAGCGAGCGCAGGTCGATGAGGTCCGCGCGCACCGGCTCCCCCGCGCGATCCAGCTTCGCGAGCGCCTTGCGCGTGCGCTCCACCATCGCGCCGTAGGTGACGATCGTGAGGTCGTCCCCCTCCGTGACGAGCGCGGCCTTGCCGAACGGGATCATGTACTCCGGGCCCGGATAGATCCCCTTGTTGTACGTCTGCCGGTACAGGTGCTTGTGCTCGAGGAAGAGCACCGGGTCGTCGCACCGGATCGCCGTCCGCAGGAGCCCGTTCGCGTCCTCCGCGTTCGAGGGGCAGATCACGTGCATGCCGGGCGTGTGCGTGAACAGTGAGGCGCCCGTCTGCGAATGGTACATCGCGCCGCCCGAGATGTAGCCGCCGTACGTGGTCCGGATGACGAGCGGGCACTTCCAGCGGCCCGCGGAGCGCCAGCGGAAGGTCGCGACCTCGTTCCGGAACTGGTGGTAGGCGGGCCAGATGTAGTCGAAGAACTGGACCTCGGCGACCGGCTTGAGGCCGCGCACGGCGAGCCCCACGGCGCGTCCGACGATGTTCGCCTCTGCGAGGGGCGCGTTGTACACCCGCAGCGACCCGAACTCGCGCTGCAGGCCGTGCGTCACCTTGAAGACGCCGCCCTTGCCCTTGACCTCGTCGAGGATCTCCTCGCGGCTCGCGTCCGCCACATCCTGCCCGAACACCACGATCCGCGGATCGCGCCGCATCTCGTCGCGGAGGCAGGCGTTGAGCAGGTCGACCATCGTCTTCGGATTCCCCTCGGGGTCCGGCCGGGCCTGCGTCTCGAAGGCGTTCGACGCGGGGTCGACGTCGGGCGAGTACACGTGGTCGTAGACGGTATCGGGGCTCGGCTGCGGACGGGCCATGGCGCGGTCCGCCGCGTCGGCGACGTCCGTCTTGATCTCCGCCTTGAACGACTCGAGGGCGCCGGCTTCGATCACGCCTTCGCGAACGAGGTAGTCGGCGAAGGTGGCGAGCGGGTCGCGCTCGGTTTCGACTTCCCGCTCGCTCTCCGACTTGTAGAGCCGCTCGTCGTCGGACATCGAGTGGCTGTAGGGCCGCGTGACATGCGCGTGTACGAGCGCCGGACCCTGGCCGGACCGCACGTATCGCGCGGCGCGCCGCATAACGACGTAGCTGTCGAGCGGATCCGTCCCGTCGACCTCTTCGATGTGGAGGTGCGGGTAGTTCCGCACGAGACTCGAAATGCTGCCCCCGGCCGTGTTGACCTCCACCGGCACGGAGATCGCGTATCCGTTGTCCTCCACGAGGAAGATGATGGGAAGCTGCAGGTTGGAGGCGGTGTTGAGCGCCTCCCAGAACTCTCCTTCCGAGGTCGTGCCGTCGCCCGTGCACACGAGCACGATCTCATCCGATGCCACATCCGGGGCGACCGCGTCGAGTCCGCCGAGCCCGGCGGTCCGGGCGCGGGCGATGCCCTCCGCGCACCCCACCGCCTGGTTGAACTGCGTGCCCGTCGGGCTGGAAGGCGTGACGAGGTGCAGCTCCGAAGAACCGAAATGCGCCGGCATCTGCCGTCCGCCGGTCGACGGATCCTCCTCGGCTCCGACCGCGCCGAGGAACATCTCGTACGGAGACATGCCGAGTTCGAGGCACAGCGCGCGGTCGCGGTAGTAGGTGAAGAACCAGTCGTGGCCGGGTCTGAGCGCGCGTCCCGCCGCGACGAGGAGCGCCTCGTGTCCGGCGCCGGAGATCTGGAAGAAGACGCGATTCTGCCGCTTCATCGCGATTTCGCGGTCGTCGATCGTCCTCGACGTGTACATCGTGCGATACATCGCGAGGAGGTCTTCGGCCTGGAGGTCCCGCCACTCGGGGCGGGCGAGGGCGCTGAGCGCGCGCTCGAGGTCGTCGGTCTGGTCGATGGGGGTTGCCATGTATGTCCGGGTGATTCGGGAAGAGTTTGAGTGCCGGGTCTCCGGGTTCCGGAGACTCGCCACGACTCCGCCTTCGCCTTCCGCAACCGCCCCGCCCAAACCGCGACGAAGACCCGGCGGGGAATCTAAGCAGGCCTGCCGCGTCTAGAAACCGACCTGCCGGAAGCGGCGCAGCCGGGGGAGAATCGAGGCGGCGTGGTCCGCGATCGGATCCCCCTCCCCGCTCTCGGGCATGAGCCGGCTCAGGGCGTGCAGCATCGCGACGGCGTAGTCGGAGAACGCCCGGTAGGGCGGTGCGTGGTGAAACCCCCACGCCCCCGGCGGAAGCAGGAGGAGCCAGCGGAGGTCGCCGGCCAGCTCCATGAGGTCCCCTTCATCCAGCGCCAGCTTCGGCTCCCCCATGGCCATCCGCGTGAGCGCGGCCATGAAGAGGGCCGACGCTTCCGGCGAGAGCAGCTCGAGGTCGGGATAACGCGCCAGCACCCGGGCGGCGAAGGAGAGGCCTTCGGGCGCGGCGAGCTGCTCGGCGATGGTCGTCGGCTCTCCGTCGCCCAGAATCAGCCACTCGAGTCGAAGGGGAGGGAAGGCGCGCTTCAGCGCCGCCAGAAACTCGGCCCGCGGCCCCGCCCTCGGGGACCCGCCGCCGTCCCGTTCGTAGTTCGAGAGCGTGCCGAGGCTCACGCGGGCGCGCTCGGGCAACTCCGCGTTGACGCGGCCGCGAAAATCGCGCAGCGACAAACCCTGCACATCCTTACGGAAAAACCGCAATCGTGATTGAACGGTGTCCATATCTCTGAACATAAAGATCGACGGCTCTCCGTTGCAACCGTGCGGAGCCGGTACGTGTTACCTTCCTCGACTCCGGGCATGCAGGTCCATCCTTCAAGGTGTTCGTCCAAGGTGTTCGTCCAACGTGTCGCCCGAGGTGTTCGTGAAATGAGCTTCCGAAGAAACCGCGGTTTCCCCGGGCTGCCGAGCTGCGGGATCGCCTGTCTCATCGTCCTGTTCGTGCCGGCGCCGGAGTTGCGCGCCCAGGACGGTCCGGGCCAGCCTGAACCGGACGAGGCGTCGCCCCTTCCCATCGAGGGTCTTGCGGTCCGCACGGCACAGCCTCCCGTCATCGACGGAACCCTGGACGATGCGGCCTGGAACGGCGCTCCGGTGATGACGGACTTCATCCAGCGCGAGCCCTTCGACGGGCAGCCGGCGTCCGAACGCACCGAAGTGCGCATGGTGTTCGACGACGAGGCCATCTACGTCGGGGTCTGGGCTTTCGACGAGGACCCCGCCGCGATCATCCCCGGAGACCGGATCCGGGACGCCGAGGTTTCCGAGACCGACCACGTCCTGCTCGCGTTCGACACCTACCACGACTACCAGAACGCGTTCGTGTTCGGGACGACGCCGGCGGGCATCGAGTACGACGGACAGGTCGCCAACGAAGGCCGCGGGGGCGGCTTCTTCCTTGGGGGCGGCTTCAACACCCAGCGGCGCATGCAATCCGGCGCCGGCGGAGGCTTCAACAAGAACTGGGACGGCTCCTGGAACGTCGCGACGAGCCGCGACGGCGAGGGCTGGTACGCCGAGTTCCGGATTCCCTTCAACACGCTGCGCTACGGGACCGACCCGATCTGGGGCTTCAACGTCTCCCGTCAGATCCGGCGCCGGAACGAGGAGTCCTTCTGGTCCGCCGTCCCCCGCGAGTTCAACCTCTACCGGCTCAATTACGCGGGCCACCTGACGGGGCTCGAGCTTCCCTTCCGGCGCCTCGGCTCGGTCACGCCGTACATGCTGGGTTCGACGGCGCGCGACTACGCGGGCGGGCAGACGGCGTTCGATCAGAACTACGATTTCGGGGGCGAGGCCAAGCTCCAGCTCACGCGGGGGATGACGCTCGACGCGACGTACAACACGGACTTCGCGCAGGTGGAGGTGGACGACCAGCAGGTCAACCTGACGCGTTTCAGCCTGCTCTTCCCGGAGAAGCGCCCCTTCTTCCTCGAGAACGCGGGGTTCTTCGCGGTCGGGGGCGGCGGCGCGGATCTCTTCTTCAGCCGCCGCATCGGCATCGCCAACGGCCGGCAGGTCCCGATCACCGGCGGCGCCCGCGTCTCAGGGCGCGCGGCCGGGTTCAACGTCGGGATGCTGCACATCGGGACGGACGGGATCGAGGGCGTCCAGGGCGCGAACGCGTACTCGGTCGCCCGCGTGGCGCGTGAACTGCCGAACCGGTCGCGGATCGGCGGCGCCTTCATCAACCGCGACGGGAGCGCTTCCGGCGACTACAACCGGACCTGGGCGGTGGATGGACAACTGGGGCTGGGGGAGGCGTGGACGCTGACGGCGTGGGGGGCGAGGACGGCGACCCCCGGCCTGACGGACGCGGACGGGGCGTTCGACGCGACCTTCGGTCTCACGACCCGCAAGTGGCGGGGGAATCTCCAGTACCAGCACTTCGGCGAGAACTTCAACCCCGAAGTGGGCTTCCTGCGGCGGGCGGGCCACAAGTACTACCAGGTCTTTCTGATGCACAACATCCATCCGGCCGAGACCTTCCGCGAGATCCGCCCGCACGTCTCCTACTTCACCTTCCGGAGCGACAAGACGGGCGTGGCGCCGGGGTTCGAGGAGTCTGCGCGGCTCCACATCGACACGCACTGGGAGTTCAACGACGGGATGGAGGCCCACACCGGCATGAACTGGAACCGGGAAGGGCTGTACGAACCGTTCACGATCTTCGGCACGGACGTGACCGTGCCCGCCGGGACGTACGACGGGTGGGAAACGCAGCTGCGGTTCTGGACGAACGAATCGGCGAAGGTCTCCTTCCGCAGCGGGGCGAACATCGGCCAATTCCTGTCGGGTTCGCGCCGCAGCCTGAACGGGACGCTGACCGTGCGGCCGGGTTCCTCGTTCAGCACGTCGCTCCGGCTCGACTACAACAACGTCACGCTGGAGCACGGTGACTTCGTCACGACGCTGGCGGGGGTGAACTTCGGGTACTTCTTCACGCCGCGGATCTACCTGCAGTCGCTCGTCCAGTACTCGACGCAGCTCGACACCTTCTCCGCCAACGTGCGGTTCGGGTGGCTCAACACGGCGGGGACCGGCCTGTTCATCGTCTACAACGACATCCAGGGGATCGAGGATCTGCACGGGCCGCAGGGCCGCTCGCTGATCGTCAAGTTCAGCCGGCAGTTCAACGTCCTCGGGGGCTGACCGGGACGGGCCGGCGGAGAACCCCGTGCGCCCGCGGCTCCTCTTCGTCTGTGTGGAGAACTCCTGCCGGAGCCAGATGGCGGAAGCCTTCGCCCGCATGCTGGCCGGCGGCGGCGTGGAGGCGTCGAGCGGCGGGTCCCGGCCTTCGGGCGTCGTGAACCCGCGCGCGATCGAGTCCATGGCGGAGTTGGGCTACGATCTCGGCGCCCACCGGTCGGAGGGGTTGGACGACGTGCCGCCCGGGCCATTCGATGCGGTCGTCACCATGGGGTGCGGCGACGCGTGTCCGCACGTGCCCGCGCGGCGGCGGGAGGACTGGGAGGTGAAGGACCCGAAGGACCTGCCGCCGGAGGAGTTCCGCGCGGTCCGGGAGGACATTCGGCGGCGGGTGGCCGCGTTGCTGGCGGAGTTGGGCGTGGTGCCCACGTCCGCGCCCGCGTCCGGGGCGGCGGTGCCGGGCGCCGGGGGGGCTCCCCGAGCGTGAGCGGGCCGGACCGGTCGCTCGTGATCGTGGCCGGCGGACGTTCCCGCCGCCTCGGCCGCGACAAGCCGCTGGTCGAGATCGGCGGCCGCACCGTCCTGTCGCGGATCCTCGAAGCCACGGTGCAGCTCGAGGACGCGGTGCTGGCGGTACGCGAGGTTCCGCCCTTCCGGCGCGCCCTCGCCGCGGAAGGCTGGGAGCCCGGCGCGGCCGAGGCCGAAAGCGCCGGGCCGCCGGGCTCGGTCGCGCTCCGCAGCCCGAGCGGCCGCAGCCTGCTCGTCGCGCCCGACCCGGTGCCCGACCTGGGCCCCCTCGCCGGCGTGGCCTCCGGCCTGGACGCGGTGCGGGGCGCGGTTTGCGTCGTGCTGGCGGGCGACCTCCCCTTCGTCACGCCGGATCTCGTGGCCTGGCTGAGCCGTGAACTCGAGGGCGACGTCGAGTCGGACGCCGTCGTGCCGTACGCGCGCGGCCGGGCCCAGCCGCTGTGCGCCGCCTATCGGCGGGAGGTCGGCCGGCTGGCCGCGCGGCTCGTGGCGCGCTCCGCGGCGTCCGGCGACCCGTCGCCCTCGATGATGGGCTTCCTGGAGCGGTTGCGGGTGCGAACCGTCACCGCCGCAGAGCTGGGCGGCATCGGCGAACTCGACACGATGGTCCGCGGCGTGGACAGCCGCGCCGACCTCGACTGGGCCGTGCGGCGCGCTGCCCGATCCGACTAGCCTCGGGTCGAACTAGAACCCGGCCGCCACCTCTCCGAGGGCGGCGACCGCGTCGTCCAGCTGCCGGTCGCTGAGATAGGGGGCGGGACCCAGCCGCAGCAGGTCGTCGCGGTAGTCCGTCGCCACGCCACGAGCCACGAGCGCCTCGTGGAAGTCCCGCGCCCGCGGCGTCCGGAGCGCGAGGAAGCCGCCCACGGCCTCGAGCGGCGTCTCCCGGTCGCGGTCCACGAGTTCCGGGTCCGCGTCGAGTCCGTCGAACCCCCGCGCGAGACGGTCCACCTGGTGCCGGCTCACCGCGCGCAGCAACTCCGGCGCGAGGCCCCGCTCCCGGAAGAAGTCGAACACCTCGGCCGCCCGGTAGTGGCTCGTCGGATCGTACGTGCTGCCCGCGAATCGCTCCGCTCCCGGTCCGTACTGCACCCGCCGCTCGTCCTTCCCCCCGTGCAGCGCCGAGAACTCCGCGAACCAACCCGTGACGGCGGGGCGCAGCCGGCAGTCCGGCGGGACCCGAAGGAAGCAGTTCCCCTCGCCGAGCTGGCAGTACTTGTAGCCGCCCCCCACCACGAACGCGCCTTCGAGCCCAAGGCTCGAGAGGTCGAAGGGGATCGCGTTCAGCGCGTGGTAGGCGTCCACGAGCAGGTGGCACCCCACCCGTTCGCAGCGCTCCGCCACGCGGTCGAGCCCAGCGACGATACGGGCGTCGCGGTAGAGGACGGCGGAGACGAGCACGGCCGCCGTCGCGTCGTCCGTCGCGAGGCCGAGCCGCTCGGAGAGGGAATCGATCGGCTCCACGGGCACGCGAACGACGGCCAGCCCCTCCTCCTCCAGGCGGTCGAGCTGGCGCCGAATGGAGTGGAACTCCCCTGCGGTCGTCACGAGCCGGGGTCGCGCGCGCAGGGGCAGGGCGGAGAGGAAGCGGACCACGAGTTCGTGCGTGTTCGAACCCAGCGCGTAGTCCCCTTCGTCCGGGCGCCCCGGGCGTCCGAGGAGTTCGGCGTACCCGGCGCGGACCCGATTCCCGCGGGCGAACGCCTCCTCCCACTTCCCATCCACCAGGCGGGCGGCGTCCTCCCAGGCCCGGCGCTGTCCCGCGAACCCGCAGTCGGGCCACGCCTGGTGCGAATGTCCCGTGAGGAGCAGCCGCTCCGCGACCCGGAAGCGGGAGTAGTCCGGGGCCAGCGCGTTCGGCTCCCGGTAGAGATCCTCCGGCGCCAGGCTGGTGCGGTGTCCGGTCACAGGTCGGTGCGGATCGCCCACAGGTCGGGAAACACCGGGTGGTTCAGCGACTTCCTCAGGTAGGCGGCGCCCCCCGTCTGGCCGGTGCCGGGCCGCGCCCCGATCGTGCGCTCCACCATCTTCACGTGCCGGTAGCGCCATTCCTGGAGTCCCTCGTCGAGGTCCACCAACCGCTCGCACAGCTGGACGAGTTGCGGATCCTCCCGGTAGAGCCGGATGAGGGCGGCCCGCACGCCCGCCGAGGGCTCGGTCGGCGCCGTGACGTCCCGCTCCAGGTCCTCCGCCGGGATCGCGTACCCGCGCGCGTGCAGAAACCGAAGGAAGGCGGCCCACAGCGACGGTTCCCCGTAGCGGGCGTCGAGCCGCCGGCGCGCGTCGCTTCCCTCCGGGTAGCGGTCGAATACGTCCCTCCGCTTGTGGCCGAGAATGAACTCGAGCTCGCGGAACTGGTACGACTGCAGGCCGCTCGCCTCCTCCAGCCGCTGGCGGAAGGCGAGGAACTCCAGCGGACGCATCGTCTCCAGGATGTCCAGCTGCGCGACCTGCACCTTCAGGATCGCGAGGATGCGTTCCATCGTGTGCAGGAGCCGCGGCATGTCGTCCGCCCCCATCCGGTCGCGCGCGAATGCGAGTTCGTGCAGGAGCTGCTTGAACCACAGCTCGTACACCTGGTGGATGATGATGAACAGCATCTCATCGTGCTCGGGGTCGCCGCCCTCGCCCGACTGCTCCACCTGGAGCGACAGCAACTCGTCGAGGTGCAGGTATCCGGCGTAGGTCAGGTATTTTCCGTGCGCCATGAAGCTCCTTCCGGCGGCCCGTCCTCGGTACGCCCGCGTCCGCAGTACGCCCGCGTCCTCAGTACCCCCACTCGAATCTCGGCGTGTAGCCGTCCAGCGACGAATACTGCGGCGGCCAGGGGATCGGCGCCCCCGAAGCGTAGGCGGCGTGCCGGGTCCAGTATGGGTCCCAGAGGTGCGCGCGGGCGAGACAGCAGAGGTCCGCGCGCCCCGCCGCGAGGATCGTGTTCACGTCCATGAAGGAGGAAATGTTGCCCACGGCCATGGTGGCGATCCCCGCCTCGTGCCGGATGCGGTCCGAGAAGGGCGTCTGGTACTGGCGGCCGTAGACCGGCTCCTGCCAGGGGACGGTCTGCCCCGCCGAGACGTCGATGATGTCCACGCCCGCCTCCTTCAGGCGGTGCGCAATCTCGACGGCGCCGTCCGCGGTCATCCCGCCCTCCGCCCAGTCCACCGCGGAGATCCGGACTGAAATCGGCTTTTCCGGCGGCCACGCCGATCGCACCGCCGCGAGCACCTCGAGCGGGAAGCGCAGCCGTCCGTCCACGTCTCCCCCGTACTCATCCTCGCGGAGGTTCGTGAGGGGCGAGATGAAGCTGGCCAGCAGGTAGCCGTGCGCGAAGTGGATCTCCAGCAGGTCGAACCCGGCTTCCTCCGACATTTCCGCCGCGCGGCGGAACTCGGCCGTCACCCGATCCATGTCCCGCCGCGTCATCTCGCGCGGCACCGGGCTGTGTTCGAACCACGGCACGGGGGAAGCGGCCATGATCGGCCAGCCGCCCTCCTCCAGCGGTTCGTTGTCGCCCTCCCAGGAGAGATGGGTGGAAGCCTTCCGGCCCGCGTGCCCGAGCTGCACGCCGATCGCCGCGTCGGAATGGCGGTGCACGAAATCGACGATGCGCTTCCAGGCCCCGACGTGGGCGGGAGCGTACATTCCGGTGCAGCCCAGTGAGATACGGCCCTCCCGGCTCACGTCCGTCATCTCCGACATCACGAGGCCGGCCCCCCCGATCGCGCGGCTGCCGAGGTTCACCAGGTGCCAGTCGTCCGGCGTCCCGTCCTCCGCGGAGTACTGGCACATGGCCGAGACGACGACCCGGTTCTTCAACTCGAGTTCCCGGAGCCGGAACGGGGCGAGGAGTGGAGGCGGTGCCGGGCCGCCCGCGACGGCGCCCACTGCGGCCCGTTCCGCGAACCAGCGGTCGACGCGCGCGGTAAACCCGGGGTCGCGCAGGGCGAGGTTGGAGTGCGTGATGCGGAGGCTGCGCGTGATGAGGTTGAAGGCGAACTGCAGGGGTTCCGTCTCCAGGAAACGCTCGGTGCCCTCGAACCATTCGAGGCTCGCCTGGGCCGCCCTCTGCACGCTCTCGACCTCGGGCCGGCGGGCCGTCTCGTAGGCCTCCAAGGCGGGCGCCACCGCGAGATCGTGGGCGAGGAGCGATTCGTGCAGCGAGATCGCGTCGATCATCGCGAGCCGGGTGCCCGACCCGATGGAGAAGTGGGCCGAGTGCGCCGCGTCGCCGACGAGCACGATGTTGCCGTGGCGCCACGACCGGTTCCGGACGGTCGGGAAGCCACGCCAGATGGAGCGGTTCGCGACGAGTCGATGGGAGCCCAGTTCGTCGCGGAACGTATCCTCGAGGAAGGCGACGGTCTCCTCCTCGGAGGCGGCGTCCATGCCGGCGGCGCGCCACGTCGCCTCGGTGGCCTCGACGATGAAGGTGGAGATGGCGTCCCCCCCTGCGCCGCCGGGCCTGCCGCCGCGCCTGACGCCGGGCCTGCCGCCGCGCCCGTCGCCGGGCCTGTACTGATACGCGTGCACGCGCCACAGGCCGTGTTCGGTCTCCCAAAAATAAAACGTGAAGGCGGGGAAGGGCTTGGTCGTGCCGAGCCACACGAAGCGGTTCGGACGAAGATCGACGCGCGGGCCGAACGCGGCGGCGTATCGGTCCCGCAGGCCGCTGTTCACGCCATCGGCGGCGAGGACGAGATCGGCGCCGGCGTAGGCGTCTTCCGACTCGACTTCCACGCCGCACCGCAGGTCGACGCCGAGTCCGCGCGCCCGCGACTCGAGGATCTCGAGGAGGGCCGTGCGCGCGAGGCCGCTGAAACCGTGTCCGGTCGACGTGAGCCGGTGGCCCCGGTAGTGGATGTCGATGTCGTCCCAGTGGTGGAAGGACCGCACGATCGCCTCGTAACTCTCGGGGTCCGCGGCGGCGAGTTCCTCCAGCGTGGCGTCGGAGAACACGACGCCGAAGCCGTAGGTGTCGCCGGGGCGGTTGCGTTCGAGGACGATGACTTCGTGCGCCGGATCCGAGCGCTTCATCAGGATCGCGAAGTACAGGCCGGCCGGCCCGCCTCCGACGCAGACGATCCTCAGAGGTCGCTCTCGCCGCGCGCGGCGTCGAGCAGATGACGCGCGATGATGAGACGCTGAATCTCGGTGGCGCCCTCGTAGATGCGGAGGGCCCTCACGGAACGGTAGAGCCGGTCGACCGGGTGGTCCGCCAGCACGCCCCGTCCGCCGAGGATCTGCACGGCGTCGTCCACCACGCCCTGCGCGATTTCGGTTGCGAAGGACTTTGCCATGGCGGCTTCGAGGTCCGTCCGGTCCGCGCCGCCGTCGCGCTCCCAGGCCGCCCGGTACACGAGGAGCCGGGCGGCGGTGAGGTCCGTGCCCATGCGTCCCACCTTCTCCTGCGTGATCTGGAAATCGGCCAGCGCCCGCCCGAACTGCCGGCGCGTCAGGGCGTGGTGGAGCGCCTCGTGCAGCGCGCGGCCCGCCATCCCGCAGGCCGCTGCGCCGACGGTGGGGCGCAGGCGGTCGAGCGTCGCGAGCCCGAGCTTGTACCCTTGGCCCTCGCCTCCGACGCGGGCCGTGGCCGGCAGCCGGCAGTCCTCGAGCGCGATCTCGCCCAGCGGGTGGGGGTCGGCCATCAGCAGCGGCCGCACGAAGCGGAACCCCTTCGTATCGGCCGGGAGGAGGAAGGCGGAGATCCCCGCCACGCCCTCGCCCGGGTCGGTGACCGCGAACAGGAGATAGAAGTCCGCGATCCCCGCGTTCGAGATGAAGGTCTTCACGCCGTTGAGGACGTAGTCGTTTCCGTCCCGGACGGCGGTCGTGCGCATGGCGGCGACGTCGGACCCCGCCTCCGGCTCGCTCATCGCGAAGGCGGCCACGGCCCGCCCGCGGATGGCGCGGTCGAGCCACAGCCGCCGCTGCCTCTCGTCGCCGGCCAGCGCGATCGGGGTCGAGCCCAGCGCCTGGAGCGCGAACATCGCGTCGGCGAGCGGCGAGTAGAAGGCCAGCGTCTCGCGCGTCACGGAACAGGCCCGGAAGTCCTGTCGGGCGACCGCCTTCAGCCAGCCGCCCCGCCCCAGGGATGCGCAGATCTCCCGGGCGTAGCGGCGGGCGAGATCATCATCGTCCCGATGCGCGTGTTCGGCGAACTCGGCCGCTGCATAGTTTCCAAGCCCCTCCCCGAGTTCGAGGTGCCGCGGCTCGAGAAAGGCGCGGACGGGGTGGAGGTCGATCACGAGAACACCGCGGCCCGCTTCTCGACGAAGGCGCGGAAGCCCTCGCGGAAGTTCGGGTCCTCCATGCAGGCGGCCTGCAGGCGGGCCTCCTCGTCGAGCGCGTCGCGCAACGTCATGTGTGCCTCTTTCTCCAGGGCGCGCTTGGTGACGGCCAGCGCGGCGGAGGGTCCCGCCGCCAGCCGCGCCGCCCACTCCGTCCCGGCGGCGAGCGCCTCGCCATCGGGCACGATCCGATTGTACAGTCCGACGCGGAGCGCCTCCCGTGCGTCGAGAAAATCGCCCGTCATCAGCAGCTCCGTCGCCCGTCCGAGACCGATGATTCGCGGCAGGAGCCAGGCGATCCCCATGTCGGCGCCGGAAAGCCCGACCCGCGTGAACAGGTAGGCGATCTTCGCGGATTCCGCCGCGATCCGCACATCGCAGGCGGTCGCGATCACGGCCCCGGCCCCCGCCACCGTGCCGTTCAGGGCGCCGACGACGGGCCGGCCGCACTCCCGCATGGCGGCGATCAGGTCACACGTCATGCGCGTGAATTCGAGCAATTCCGCGGCGTCCATCTCGAGGAGCGGTCCGATGATGTCGCGCACGTCTCCGCCCGTGCAGAAGGCGGCGCCGGCCCCGGTGATCACGACCGCGCGCACCCCGGGCTCGCGGTCGAGCGCGCGGAACGTGTGGCGGAGTTCGTCGTAAACCTCGAAGGTCAGCGCATTGCGCCGTTCCGGACGGTTCAGCGTGATCGTCGCGACGGATGTCGCGGCATCGACCTCGTACAGAAACGAACTCGGGTTCAGAGGCACGGCGCGCTTCCTTCCAGGGGGCGATGCGGGGTCACGGCAGGACGGCGGTCGCTTCGATCTCGACCTGCGCGCCGGCATCGACGAGCCCGCTGACCTCGACGAGCGCCATGGCCGGGTAGTGCCGGCCCAGTCGGGCGCGCCACGCCGCCCCCAGCTCGGAACGGGCGTCCCGGTAGGCGGCGAGATCCGTCACGTAGATGGTTATCCGTCCGATGTGCGAGGGCTCTCCGCCCGCCGCCCGCACGACCGCCAGCACGCGATCGAGCGCGAGCGCGAACTGGGCGGCGAAGTCGGGCGTCTCGACGCCTCCGTCCGATCCGGCCGCGGTCTGTCCGGCGACGAACAGCACGCGCCCGCCGGGCGGTGCGAGGAGGCCGTGGTTCCAGCCCCGCGGCTCGCCGAGCGCGGCCGGGTTCAGCACCTCGAACGCGTCGGTCACGGGAGCGCCGCCGTGGCGCCGCCGTCCAGCACGACGGTCTGGCCGTTGATGCTCCGCGCGTCATCTTCGCACAGGAACGCGATCGACGCCGCGACCTCCCCGGGGGCGATGAGCCGCCGCTGCGGTGTCGTCGCAAGAATCGCGTCGAGGGCGTCGGTCTCCTCCATGTCCGTTCGCTTCACGATGTTCTCGATCGTGGCATCCGTCATCGGGGTGTCGACGTAGCCGGGACAGACCGCGTTCACCGTGACCCCGGCGCCGGCCACTTCGGCCGCGGCGGAGCGCGTGAGCCCGAGCAGGGCATGCTTCGACGCGGCGTAGCCCGCCATGTAGCGCCCTCCCCGCAGCGCGGCGACGGAGGCGACGTTCACGATCCGGCCCCAGCCGCGTTCCACCATGGCCGGCATCACGCCCTGCATCGCGAGGAGCGAGCCGGTCGCGTTGATGCGCCACAGCCGTTCCCACTCCTCGAGCGCGAGCTTCGCGACCGGGGCCGAACTGGCCACGCCGGCATTGTTCACGAGGATGTCCACGGTGCCGAGCCGACTCCCGGCCTCGCGGCATAGAGCCTCCACACTCGCCGGGTCCGACACGTCACACGTCACCGGCCACGCCTCGCCCCCCCGGCCCCGCAGCTCGGCCGCGATGGCCTCGATCTCCGGCGTGCTCCGCGCCGCCAGGACCAGCCGGACGCCCCGGACGGCCAGCGTCCGCGCCGCGGCGGCTCCGATGCCGCGCCCCCCGCCCGTGACGAGCGCGCCACGTCCGGCAAGACTCACTCTTTCTCCTCTCCCAGGGCTTCGCTCACCGCCGCGGCGAGGATGTCGCCGAGCGTCTCAATGGTAGCACGTCCCTCTTCCGCCGTCGCCTGCGACGGGTAGCCGAAATAGGCCTGCGTGCCCCCCGCTTCCGCGAAGTCTTCCACTCCAGCCCGGATCGCGGCGGAGAGCGAGACCGGATTGTCCTCCAGTTGGCGCATGATCTCCTCGCGCACGCGTCCGGGATCACGGGCCAGGATGATCGAACCCTCGTACCGCCCGGCATGGCAGGCGCCGCTCCGGAACTCCTCGGTGAGCCGGCTTCCCCACGGCCGCCGCGTGACATCGGGAAACACGATGCGCATGGAGTCACCTCCGCCGGCCGCCGTGGCGGCGGCGTGAAGGGCCTCGAGGTTGGCGGGGTCGAAGTGCGCGTTCGCGATCGCCAGGGTCGCGATCCCGGCCCGGCGCAGGCTGGCGGCGATGTCGACGAGCAGGGCGGTGAGCGTCGCGGCCCCGATATCGATCGTGCCGGGGAAGCTCGCGGAGAACGCGGCGGGCGTGTACCGGAGGCCGTCGAGGACCACGACCTCCAGACCGAGCGCCGAGAGTCGTCGCGCGCCGGCTTCCGCCATCGCTTCCGCGATGGTGACATCGGTGTCGAGAGGCAGGTGGGGGCCGTGCGCTTCGGTCGCTCCCACGGGCAGGATCGCCACCGTTCGATCGAGGTCGAGCGCCCCGACCTCCTCCCAGGTGAGGTCCGAAAGCCTGTGCAGAGTCATGGAGTCTCGCTACGCCGTGCCGGGGAAGGGCGCAAGTCCGGCGGGCCGGGTCGGTTGTAGACGCGCCGGGCCGCGCATACCGTGCGAGGCCGGTTCTTCGAGACACCGCGGCGGACCGCGGACGGACCGGACGGCCGCGCCGATGGAGCCCGATGGAGCCCGATGCGAGACGCCACGCCCCAGCCGATCTTCGATCCGCCCGAGCGCTTCAACATTGCCGAGTACTTCCTGGGCGACCGCATCCGGGAAGGGCGGGGTGGCCGGCGCGCGCTCCTCACGGCCGCCGGCGAGAAGACCTACGCGGAGGTCGAGGCGCTGGCGAACCGCTACGGCCATCTCCTGCGCGGCGCGGGCGTGCGACCGGAGGAGCGGGTCCTCATCGCGCTCCCGGATGGACCGGACTTCGTCGCCGCCCTCTTCGGCACGCTCCGCATCGGCGCCGTCGGCGTCATGCTGAACCCGTATCTCCGGCGCGACGAGATATCGTACTTCTTCCGTTACACGCGCGGCGCCGTCCTTCTCGTGGACTCCCGCCGTGCGCCCTTCTTTCGCGAGGCGATGCCCGCGGCGCCGACATCCGGAACGGTTCATGAAGCCGGAATCCCATGGCGCGAAGGTACTTCCGCGCCGCGCAAGACCTTCGTCGTGGACGACCCCGCCTTCGCGGAGCGGCTGCGCGCCCAGCCCGCGACGCTGCAACCGTATCCGACTCACCGGGACGACCCCGCCCTGTGGCTGTTCAGCGGCGGGACGACCGGCCGCCCGAAAGGCGTCGTGCAGACGCACGCCTCGTTCGCCAACACGACGGAATGTTACGGCAAGCGGGTGCTGGGCCTGACGGAGGACGACGTCACGCTCTCGGTCCCCAAGCTGTTCTTCGGCTACGCCACCGGATCCAACCTCTTCTTCCCCTTCTCGGTCGGCGCGACCGCGGCCCTCTTCCCGGAGCGCTGCAGTCCGGATGTCCTGTTCGGGATGATCGCGCGCTTCCGCCCCACGGTGCTCGTCAACGTCCCCACCATGATCCGCCACATGGTGGCGCACCCGGACGCCGGTGCGAGCGACCTCTCGAGCCTTCGCCTGGCGACCTCGGCGGGTGAGGCGCTCCCGCCCGAACTTCACCGGCGCTGGCGCGACCGCTGGGGGGTGACGCTGCTGGACGGCCTCGGGACGGCGGAGATGTGGCACATCTTTCTGAGCAACCGCCCCGACGAGGTGCATCCGGGAACGCTGGGGCGCGCGGTGCCGGGGTTCGAGGTGCGGGTCTGCGACGACGAGGGTCGAGAGCTTCCGGACGGTGAAGTGGGCTGGCTCCGGGTCCGCGGGGGGTCGCGGGCGCTGGGGTACTGGCAGCGGGCGACAGCGACGGCGGAGGCGTTCCAGGGCGAATGGTACGTATCCGGCGACATGGTCGTTCGCGACGAACGGGGCGTCTTCCGCTACTGCGGGCGCGGCGACGACATGCTCAAGGTCAAGGGGAAATGGCTGTCGCCCGGCGAGGTGGAGGACTGCCTGCTTCGGCACGCCGCGGTGGCGGAGGCCGCCGTCGTCGGGGTGCCGACGCCCGAAGGTCTCGTAGAGCCGGTCGCCTGGGTCGTCCCGACCGAACCGGCCGTCGCGCGAGCCGGCGAGCTTGCACCGGAACTGAGGGAATTCGTCGCTTCGCGGCTGTCCTCGTACAAGACGCCCGCCGCCGTTCACGTCGCGGAGGACCTGCCCAGGACGCACCTGGGTAAGGTCGACCGCACCGCGCTTCGCGACCTCTCCCGGCGGCAAACGCAAGCGAGTGCTAGTCGAGATGCGCCATGACGAGTCCGCTGCGGATCTTGGGCTCGAACCAGGTCGACTTGGGGGGCATCATCCGCCGCTGCCGGCACACCGCGACGAACTGACGCATCGTCACGGCCGGCAGGGTGACGGCAAGGTCCGCCCGACCCCCGTCCACCTCGGCCGCGAGCCACGCGGCATCCCTGTTCGCGCCCACGAACGTCAGCCGGTCGTCCGCCGCGTCGGCGATGCCCAGATCGGCCAGCAGCGTTCGCTGCACGATATCGTGGTCGATGGAGGCAGCGGCGTCCGCCTCGTCGTAGACGCCGGCCCGCGGCAAGGCGCGCCGCCAGCCGCGCCCGGCGGCATAGACCCCGATCTCGTGGGTCTCGCACGGCTGAAGAGCCTCTTCCCCGGCGGCCGACACTTCGAATGAGCGCTCCAGCGCCGCGTCAACGGCGGTCGCGTCGCGTTCGCCGGGAAGCCGGACCAGCCGGTTGTAGGGCGAGATTCCCATCCGGTCCGCCGGAAAGAACACGGCGAGAAAAGACTCGCGTCCCAGCATTGCGGCGGCCGCGCTCCGGTGGTTGCCATCGGCGACGTACGCCTCGGGCTCCATCGCCAGCAGTCGCTGGAGGCGCGCGATGGCCCCCGGCTCCGCAACGAGCCAGATGCGATGGGTCGTGCCTCCCGAGCCCCCGGCCTCGAAGTCCGGTGGGGTCGCGTCGGCGTGGCGCTCGAGCGCCGCCGCGAACGCCCCGGACTCGTCCGGCACCGCGTTGTTCACGGTCCCGATGATCGCGCCCGTCGCTTCGATGAGTCGGGCGCGTCCCCTGGCCTTGGGCGGGCGGACCCCTTCGTTCCGGATGATCGGTCCCTCCGGCGTGTCGTCTGTCCGAATCTCATCCGTGCGCGCCAACCCGCCCAGGCCGATCTGGCGGACGCCGGGGCGCTGCGGATCCACGATCTCGTAGATGTACAGGGTCGTCTTCACTTCCTGCGTAAGCGGGGAGGCGTGCAGGCGCTCGAAGTTGCGGCGCGCCCGCGCGAGCGACTCCGCCGAGTCTCCCCTCAGGATCCGATCCGGGCTCGCCACGGCGCAGTGCGCCATGGTGACGTTCAGCACCGAATCCGGCGCGTCCCGAATGGCCTCCCAGATCTCGTGGTCCCCTTGAAACTCGTCGTAGTTGAGCGCGGAGACGCGGCGCGCGGCCGCGGAATCGACGGGCACGAGCGCGCGGCGGATGGGGCGTATCGTGAGCATGTCTCAACGAACCGGGTTCGAGTATCGAGTCGGGGCGCGGTTGACCTCGCCAAGACCCTGTCAACCGGAGTCATCCCGCGCAACGCCTGACGGTCCGGGCCTCGATCGGCGGGAGTGGAGAGGCGCGTGACGTGCAGACGCCGGGTTGCCCGCGCGACGCTGGAGGGTTTCTTATTCAGAGCGCTCCCCGGCCGGCTTGGCCGCGCCCGGGGGGTGCGGCATACCGGTCGAAACCAGTGCTGGAGGGTTCATGAGATCCCCGCGGGTCCGGAACATCGCGTGCGCGGCCACCGTCGCCACCCTCGCCGGCGGCATGGCGGCGTGCGAACTGGACAACAACCCGTACGGGCCCGCGTACCGGACCGTCCATCACACCATCGTGGGCGCCTATCGGCCGCTGGAGCTCCTCAGGCGCCAGGTGCCGCATCTTCCCGACGACTTCCAGCCCCTCCCCCCCGGCTCCGATGTCCGTCTCGTCTTCGGGTCGATCCAGAACCTGAGTTCACGGATCACGCTGACCGGACTCGGGCCGGGCGGTACGACGCTGGAAACCCGGCTCTACGGGTCGTGGGAGTACGATGTCGCCGCGCGAAGGATCACGATGAAAATCGACCCCGGCGCAACGACCGACGCGTTCGAGACCGTGCTGCAGGTCACGCTTCTCGACCGCTGGGTCCGCATACAGGGCGTCGCGGAGATCGGTGGCCGGCTGGTGCCGCTGGATCTCGGCAAGTCGCTCGTCGAATCCTCCGAGGGCGGAGGCGGAGGCGGGCCGGCGAACCGGGTCTCGGCGGCCCGGTAGGGCGAACGGCTCCCCGTGGCGAAGAAGGCCAAGGCGCGGCCCCAGACCGCGCGCGGCATCGAACTGACGGCGTTCCGGGTCGCCGAGACCGCCCTCGAGATCGCGATCGGCGAACAGCGCCGCGAGTGGATGGACGAAACGCCCGACCGCTTCGCCTACCGCTGCCTGCCGCTCCTCATCGCGAACCAGGCCGGCTGGGATCTGCTCTGCCCCACGAAGTTCTGGCTGCGCTGGGACGGCGGCGTGGGGTTGGACTCCATCCGGTTTCGCTGGGAGGATGAGCCGCACCCCGCCATCGCGAGCCATTTCGGGAGCGGAGTCCTGACGTTCACGCCCGGCTACCTGTTCCGCACCACGAAGGGTCACAACCTCTGGGCGCGAGGCTGCCCCAACCTTCCCAAGGACGGCATCGTCCCGCTCGACGGGATCATCGAGACCGACTGGGCCCCGTTCTCGTTCACGATGAACTGGAAGGTCACCCGGCCCAAGCACTGGATCCGCTTCGACGAAGGGGAACCCATCTGCCGGATCATCCCCATGCCGCGGCACTATCTCGAGAACGTGCGCCCACGCACCCGGGAGTTGTGGGACGACAAGCTCGTCGCGAAACAGTACACGGCATGGAACGAGTCCCGGGCCCAGTTCATCGACGACCTCCACGCCCAGGAGGAGGAGGCGGTTCAACAGGGCTGGCAGCGGACCTACATTCGCGGCCAGAACATGCGTGGCGTGCGCATGCAGGACCACCAGACGAAACTCCGGCTGCGGGATTTCCTGTCCGTGGGGAAATAGACGCGTCCCGCCCGGCGCATGGACAACCGCAAATTTCCCGTGTATTCTGGGCTCCGGAAAACGCGAACCGTATCAGGTTCGCCGGCATTGTGGTCGGCATGTGCGGCAAGCCCGTACTCTCGGCGACACCAATACCTTCAGGAGCACGGGCATGCGCAGAAGCGGCACAGTCAAGTGGTTCAACGACCAGAAGGGCTTCGGGTTCATCGCGCTCGATGATGGATCGGCGGAGGTCTTCGTTCATCACACGGCGATCCAGGCGGATGGTTTTCGGAGTCTGGCGGAAGGTGAGAAGGTCGAACTCGATGTCGTCGACGGGCCGAAAGGCCCCAAGGCCGAGAACGTGGTCAAGCAGGCCTTTTGATCCGCCGGTAGGTCATGCGTCGCGTCGAGAGACAGGGAGAAGAAAGGGGGCGTCCGGGACGGGATGCCCCCTTTTTTTCGGGGGTTCGCGATTTCCCGAGTGACCTCGCGACGCTTCCCGTCACCGCCACACCTAGCGGTCTCGCGCCTGTTTATCCACCTTGAACGTGTAACCGTCGCGTAACCTCCAGCGCCCGGTGGGAATCATGGAGATCGACCGAAGAAAGTTCCTCGCATCGGTTGGCGCCGGTGCCCTCGCGGTGATGACGCCCGAGGACAAGGCGGAGGCCCTGGAGCACTACATGTGCGATCTCCTCGACGGCGAGGATCCGGGCCACGCCCACGATCATCATCACCATCACGGGCCCGTCCCGCGGACCGAAGACCTCGACCCGCGGCTCCTCGACGAGAACGAGTTGCTGGCGGAGGCCGCGGAGGCCGAGGCCGAGCTCGCGGACGACGGCCACGACGACGGCCACGACGACGGCCACGGTCCCGGGCAGGAGGTCGGACCTCCCCGCGGAACCGGCAACCTGTTCAGGCCCAGCGACGAGGTTCTCGAACCCCTCCCGGCGAATCCCACGCTGGAGGATTTCTTCCGCAAGCGGTTCTGGCCCGCCCGGCATGTCCTGCAGAGCGCGACTCACGCGTTGAATGACGGGCAGCCGGAGGAGAACGTCCTCGCCGGCCTGCTCCACGACACGGTGCAGAACCTGATCAAGGTGGATCATGGCTGGTGGGGCGCACAGCTCTACGAACCGTATGTTCCCGAGTACGTGAGCTGGGGCATCCGGTATCACGGCGCGCTGCGCTTCTACCCTGACGAGGAGTACGGGTACGAATACCCCGAGTTGTACAACCGGATCTTCGGCGAGGACTACATCCCGCCGGATTACATCAAGCAGGCGGCGGAGTACGCGAAGGGCCACCCGTTGTATGTTTCGGCCCGCATGATCTGCGTGAACGACACCTATGCCTTCCAGGATGGCATGGAGGTCTCGCTGGATCCGTTCATCGACATCATCGGTCGCCACTTCAAGCAGCCAAAGGAGGGTCTCGGGTACGACAACAGTCCGGTCGCGCACATGTGGAGATCACTCGAGATGCCCTGGGCTCCGCTCTAGGGCCTCTCCGGACGTTCCGGGGGCCTCCGGCTCGGGCCCCCGAGGACGGGAAGTGTCGAGCCGACCTGTGTTGAACCGACCATTCGGAATTTGACAGGACCAAACCTCAGGAGATGAGTATGCTGAAACGAGCATTCCTCGCCCTTGCCTTTCTGGCGCTGCCGGCGGCGGCCGTTGCCCAGGGGACGATCGAGGGCAGGGTGATCAGTGAGACCGGCGCCGGCCTCAGCGGCGCGAGGGTCGCGATCCCCGCGCTCGACATATCGGTGGGCTCGGGCGCCGGCGGCGCCTATTCGATTTCCAACGTCCCGGCCGGCGACCACGTCGTCGAAGTCCGGCTCATCGGTTACGCGATTCAGACGCAGACGGTCTCGGTCGCGAGCGGCCAGACGGCGAACCAGGACTTCGCGCTGGCACTCCAGGCGATCAACCTCGGCGAGCTGGTGGTCGTCGGAAGCCGTACGCAGCCGCGGACGGTGACCGAGTCGATGGTGCCCGTGGACGTGATCCCGGTGTCCGAGATCACCAGGCAGGCGGAGACGAACATCGACTTCCTGCTCCGCACCGCGGTCCCGTCCTACAACGTCCGCGTCGAGCCTATCAGCGACGCGGCCACGATCACACGTCCCGCGAACCTGCGCGGGCTCGCGTCCGACCACACCATGGTGCTGATCAACGGGAAGCGGCGGCACCGCGGGTCGATCATCACGTGGCTCGGGGCCGGTCTCTCGGACGGGGCCCAGGGCGTCGACATCGGCTCCATTCCCGGCATCGCGCTGCGGCAGGTGGAGGTCCTCCGCGACGGCGCCTCGGCGCAGTACGGGTCCGACGCCATCGCCGGCGTGATGAACTTCATCCTGAAGGACGACCGCGACGGCGGAATGATCGAGGTCAAGAGCGGCAGCTACTACGAGGGCGACGGCGACATGCTCACCGTCTCCGGCAACGTCGGGGTCCCCCTGGGGGCTACCGGCTTCGCCAACCTGAGTGTCGAATACGGCAACCAGGATCCGACCGACCGGGCCATCCAGCGCGCCGACGCGATCGCGCTCCTCGGAGCCGGCAACAGCGCCGTCCGCACGCCCACGGCCCAGATCTGGGGGTCGCCCGAGGTCAACGACGACCTCAAGGTGTGGCTCAACACCGGCTACACGTTCAGCGACGACGAGCAGTTCTACGCGTTCGGAAACCTCTCCACCAAGGAGGTCGACGGCGGGTTCTTCTTCCGTAATCCGAACACGCGTGGCGCGGTGTTCAGCGGTGACGGCGGGGAGTCGCTCCTCATCGGCGACGTGCTGATGGCGAAGGGTCTCGGATCGGCGAACTGCCCCGAGGTTCCCATCACCAACCATGTGCCGGACCCGGTGGCGCTGGCGCAGGTCTTCGCCGATCCGAACTGCTTCTCGTTCCAGGAGATGTTCCCCGGCGGCTTTACGCCCCAGTTCGGCGGCAACGTCACCGACTGGTCTGTCGTCAGCGGCGTCAAGGGCGGCAACGAGGACGGCTTTACGTGGGACGCCAGCGCCGGGTTCGGCAGCCACACCGCCGACTTCTTCATCTACAACACGGTGAACGCGGCGCTCGGGCCGGAGACGCCCACGCATTTCGACCCGGGCCTGTACCGGCAGGATGAGTTCAACCTGAACTTCGATGTCGCATACGACGCCAGCGACCAGGTCCACCTCGCCGGCGGCCTTGAGCGGCGGGAAGAGCGCTTCACGATCGGGCAGGGGCAGGACGAATCGTGGAAGATCGGGCCCTACGCCGCGCAGGGCTTCAGCTCGTCCTCCAACGGCTTCCCGGGCTTCAGCCCGATCGCCGCGGGAGACTGGGACCGCCAGAACGTGGCGATCTACGGAGACATTCACCTGGGCGGCAGCGAAGACCCGTGGACGCTCGGCGCCGCGTTGCGCTGGGAGGACTTCTCCGACTTCGGAAGCCAGGTGACGGGGAAGGTCTCGGGCCGCCTCGAGGTCAGCGACCGGGTCGCCCTGCGCGCCGGCGGGAGCACCGGCTTCCGCGCCCCGACGCCGGGGCAGCAGAACGCCTTCAACGTGTCGACGGTGTTCGACGCGACGATCGGCGACCTCGTCAACCGCGGCACGATCCCGTCGACATCGGCCGTGGCGGCCCTTCGAGGCGGGCGGCAGCTGACGCCCGAGAAGGCGTTCAGCCTGACCGCCGGGACGGTGTTCGACGCGGACGCGTTCAAGCTGACGGTGGACTACTACCGGATCGCGATCTCGGACCGCTTCGCGCAGACGCAGACGTTCTCGCTCACCGACGATGAGGTCACGCGACTGCTGGGCGAGGGGATCACGAGCGCGGCGAACCTCGCCGAGTTCCGGTTCTTCACGAACGACTTCAGCACGAGGACGCAGGGGCTCGACATCGTGGCGAACTACACGCCTCCGTCGATGGGCGGCTCGACGAGCTTCAGCGCGCTCTTCAACTACAACGGCACGTCGGTCACCGATTTCAACCCTGACGTCATCGACCAGGACCGGGTGGACCAGCTCGAGCAGTCCATCCCCTCGTGGCGGGGTTCGCTCAACGTCCTGCACACGCTGGGCGGGGTGCGCGGCCTCGTGCGCGGTACCTGGTACGACTCGTGGGTGGATGTCGGCGGCGTGGTGATCGGCGGCGTCGAGGGCACGGCCTTCCCGGGCCGGTTCCTCGTCGACTTCGAGTTGTCGACCGACATCACGGACGATGCCGAGCTCACGATCGGCGCGAACAACCTGTTCGACACGTATCCGGAGACGCAGGATCCGGACACGGCCGACAACGTGGGTCTGCTCTATCCGGAGAGCTCGCCGTTCGGCTTCAACGGCGGCTACTACTACGTTCGCGTGAACTACCGGTGGTCGTGGCTCACAGGGTGAGTTCCGAAGCGTAGTCGGACGGAACCCGGGGTCGCCGGTAGTCGAGGACGAGCCCGGTGGGTAGGATCGACCCCGGCGGGAGGCGAAGGCAGCCCCCCGCCGGGGTCGTCATTTCACAGGGAACATCATGACGCCGCGGCGCGCGGCACGGGAAAGGGGATCCGTGGAGAACCTCCGCAAATTCCATATGGACGGCGCGTGGGTCGAACCGATGGCCGACGAGACGCTGGACGTGGTGAACCCGGCCACCGAGGAAGTCATCGGGGCCATCGCGATGGGCGGGCCGGCCGACGTGGCCGCCGCCGTGGCCGCCGCGAAAGCCGCTTTCGACTCGTTCTCGCAGACGAGCCGGGAAGAACGGGTCGCGCTGCTCGAGCGTATCTGCGAGGTCTACGCGGCCCGTTCCGCGGAGCTGGCCGCGACGGTCAGCGCGGAGATGGGCGCGCCGATGGCCCTCGCCGCGCAGGCGCAGGTCCCGTCGGGCATGGCCCACTTCCGGACCATGACGAAGATCCTCGCGGGCTTCGAATTCGAGACGGACCTCGGGACTTCGCTGCTGGTGCGTGAGCCGGTGGGGGTGTGCGCGTTCATCACGCCGTGGAACTGGCCGCTGAACCAGATCGCCTGCAAGGTGGCGCCGGCGCTCGCGGCGGGGTGCACGATGGTGCTCAAGCCGTCGGAGGTCGCGCCGCTGAACGCGCTGATCTTCACGGAAATCCTGGATGAGGCCGGCGTGCCGCCGGGCGTCTTCAACCTCGTGAACGGCGCCGGTCCGGTGGTGGGCGCGGCGCTGTCGTCGCACCCCGACGTGGACATGGTTTCCTTCACGGGTTCCACGCGGGCCGGGGTAGAGGTGGCCCGTAACGCGGCGCCCACGGTGAAGCGCGTGGCCCAGGAACTGGGCGGCAAGTCGGCCAACATCATCCTGGACGACGCCGACTTCGGGCGGGCGGTGTCCCGGGGCGTCTTCGCCGTCTGCAACAACACGGGACAGTCCTGCAACGCGCCGACGCGCATGCTCGTGCCGCATTCGCGCATGGATGAGGCCGCGAAGATCGCGGCGGCGGCGGCCGGGAAGGTCGTGGTCGGGGATCCGGGCGCCGAGGCGACGACGATCGGCCCGGCGGTGTCCGACGCGCAGTTCGACAGGATCCAGCAGCTGATCGAGCGGGGGATCGAGGAGGGGGCGCGCCTCGCGACGGGCGGCCCCGGCCGGCCGGAGGGACTGGAGCGGGGGTACTACGTCCGGCCGACGGTCTTCTCGCACGTGAACAACGAGATGGTCGTCGCGCGCGAGGAAATCTTCGGCCCGGTGCTCGTGCTCATCGGATACGAGGACGATGATGACGCCGTTCGCATCGCGAACGACACGCTCTACGGTCTGGCCGGCTACGTGTCGGCGGGAGACCGCGAACGCGGACGGGCCGTCGCACGCCGGATCCGGTCGGGCCAGGTGAACCTGAACGGCGCGCGTCCGGATTTCCGGGTGCCGTTCGGCGGTTACAAGCAGTCCGGCAACGGGCGCGAGTGGGGCCGCCACGGACTCGAGGAGTTCCTCGAGGTGAAGGCGATCCTCGGCTACCACGAGGGGGCGAAATGAGTACCGTACTGTCTTCGACCCCGGCCGCGGGGGAGGCCGCCGGAGACGCCGCGCCGCCGCCGGTCGCGCCCATCCCGCACCTGATCGGCGGCCGGGCCGACCCCGGCGCTTCGGGGCGGACGGCGCCGGTCTTCAATCCGGCCACGGGACGCCGGACGGGCGAACTGCCGCTGGCGGGGGCCGGGGAGGTGGACGAAGCCGTCGCGACGGCCGCGGCAGCGTTCGAAGAGTGGCGGGGCGTCAGCGTCGCGCGGCGCACGAAGCTCATGTTCGCGTACCGCAACCTGGTCGCGGAGAATGCCGAAGAAATCGCGAAGCGGCTCACGGCCGAGCACGGCAAGGTGCTGGCCGACGCGCTGGGCGAGGTCGCCCGCGGGCTGGAGAACATCGAATACGCCTGCGGCCTCGCCGAATACCTGAAGGGGACGTACAGCGAGCAGGCGTCCACGGGTGTCGACGTCTATTCCGTCCGGCGGCCGCTCGGGGTCGTGGCGGGGATCACGCCGTTCAACTTTCCGGCCATGGTGCCGCTCTGGATGTTCCCGAACGCGGTCGCGTGCGGGAACACGTTCGTGCTGAAACCCTCACCGCGCGATCCGAGCGCCGCCAACCTCATCGCGGAACTCTTCCACGAAGCCGGCTTCCCGGCGGGCGTCCTGAACGTCGTGCATGGCGACCACGTGGCCGTGAACCGGCTGCTCGAACACCCCCACGTACAGGCCGTCAGCTTCGTGGGATCGACGCCGGTCGCCCGTCACGTGTACGAGACCGCCACCGCGCAAGGGAAGCGCGTGCAGGCGCTCGGCGGAGCCAAGAACCACATGGTCGTGCTGCCCGACGCGGACATCGACCTCGCCGCGGACTCCGCCGTCTCCGCCGCGTACGGATCGGCCGGCGAGCGGTGCATGGCGATCTCCGTCGCGGTCGCGGTCGGCGACAGCGCCGATCCGCTCGTCGACGCGATCCGCGCCCGCATGGAAAAGCTGCGCATCGGCCCCGGCGACGATCCCGCCTCCGAGATGGGCCCGCTCATCACGGCCGAGCACCGCGACCGCGTCGCGGACTACGTGCGCCAGGGCGCCGACGCCGGAGCGCGCGTCGTCGTCGACGGCCGCGAGGCGCGCTTCGAGGGCGACGGCTTCTTCCTCGGCGTCACCCTCCTCGACGGCGTGACGCCCGAAATGATGGTCTACCGGGACGAGATCTTCGGTCCCGTACTCTGCGTCGTGCGCGTGGGGACGTACCACGAAGCGGTCGACCTGTTGCGGGACAATCCCTGGGGGAACGGGGCCGCGATCTTCACGCGCGACGGAGGCGCCGCGCGGCAGTTCCAGGAGGATGCGGACGCCGGCATGGTCGGCCTCAACGTCCCGATCCCGGTGCCGGTGGGATACCACTCCTTCGGCGGGTGGAAGGAATCGGCGTTCGGCGCCCACGGCATCTACGGCCCGGAAGGCGTCCACTTCTACACGAAACCGAAGGTGATGACGACGCGCTGGCCCGACCCGGCCGGCAGCCGCGTCGACCTGGGCTTCCCCACGAACCGCTGACCAGCGCCGTCCGGGCTCCACGCTCCGCCTGGGTTTGGCTGTATCATGATTGCGGATATTCCGTAATTTCCGCATCTTCGTCCCATGCCCAATACACGAGATGCGTCTCCGGATGCGCGGAGGGTGAGCGCAACGGAGGCGGCGAAGAACTTCGGATCGATCCTCACGGAGGTGCGTGAGCAGGCCGCCGAGTACGTCGTGGAACACCGCGGCAAAGCTGTCGCGCGGATCGGCCCCGAGGAAGATCGAACGTTCACCTTGAAGGAGTTCGCCGCCCTCGTCGCCAAGCGCCCCTGGCCTCCCCTGGATGAGGAGTGCCTGCGAGCCATCGAAGAGGGTATCGCGATCTGGAACCGTGAGGAGGTACCCCGGAATCCGTGGGAACGCTAATCGATGCCAGCGTCCTGATCGCCGTCGAACGGGGGGAACTGGACGTTGATCGGATCCTCGGCGGCGCGCAGGATACCGGTACTCCACTGGCGATGGCCGCCATCACGGTTTCGGAATTCCTCCAGGGTGTACACGCGGCCCGCGGTGCCCGGCGCGTGGCGGTCGAGCGGTCCTCCAACATGTGGCTGGACGTCCTGCCCGCACTGCCCTTCGACCTCGAAGTCGCTCGTGTCCACGCGCTCCTGGCGGGGCAACTCGCCCGCCAAGGCGCTCCCATTGGCGCGCACGACCTGATCATCGCGGCTACCGCGGTCCACCACGGTTATGCCGTCGCTACGCGCGACCGGCGCAGCTTCCACCGGGTCGAGGGACTGGAGGTCGAGTACTGGTAGCTGGCCGAAGGCGGGTCGCCCCCGACGTTCCCGCGGGAACGCGTCTTCAGGCAGCACGGCGCGGGGAGGGTCAGTCTCCCGAGCCGCCGCCCGCGGCGGTCGCGCCTGGCGTCTCGATGTTGCCGCTGTCGTCCACGGCCCGGCTCAGGATCGAAACCTCATCCCGGGTGACGGCGGGGTCGTACTCGTAGCTCCAATCCGTTCGACCGCGGGCCGGGTGCCAGGTCTGTCCTCCATCGAGTGATACCTCGACCGCCGCGACTACGCCGCCGCCCGTATCCGACGCCGTCCCCGAGATCGTGAGCCTGCCGCTTTCGGCGTCCGGCGCCGAGGGGGGGCCGAAGGAGGACGTGGGCGGGACCCGATCCGTCGAAGCCGTGGCGGCCACCAGATCCGGCTGCATCGTGGCGGGCTGGACGCCCATGTCCGCGAACAGGTTCAGCGTCGCCTGCTGCAGGACGAGGTCGGGACCGTGCGGATCGACGCCGACCCGCGTGTCCGCGCCGTTCTGCCGCTCGGGGGGCACGCCGGTCTCCGTGTCGTGGTGCGCGTCCAGTCCCCACGACCACTGCAGCGTCCCGGAGCCGAACACGAGCGCGCCGCTCTCGTGCCGGTACAGCACGGCATGATGCGTGGCGGTGCCCGTCTCGCAGCCGCGTCCCGGGTGCACGCAGTAGAGCGTGTTGTCGATCTCCGTCGCGGCCACCCGGAACAATCCGGGCGGCCGGAACCCGTTGTCGATGTCCGAGTCCCATTCATGGCCGAGGATCCCCTTGATCGACACGTACCGCTCACCCGGCTGGAGGCGCGCCACCTCGGTGTTGCGCCAGAACCTCAGGTCGGCGAACTCGGCGTCCACGATGATCGGGTCGTTCCGCCACGCGTTCACGGTGAACAGCGTCCCCGTGAGCGCGTTCTCCGGCCATGGCCCTTCGGCGTTGATGGGACGGTGGTCGCGGAACTCGCCGGTCCATTCCACGGGGTCGAGCCGCCGGTGGTCCTGTGAGTCCTTGTACGTCACGAGGGTCCGGTAGGGCTCGCCCGAGCCGTCGATGCTCGCCTCCCAGCGCACCTTCCAGTAGACCTCGTTCGAACTGAAGAAGGCGAGGTTCAGGCCGGCGGCCCGGGCCGCTTCCACGTTCCGCCGCTGCCGTCCCGTCCAGTACTCGTCGTGTCCGACCGAGAGAAAGACCTTGTGCTCCAGCAGTTCCTCGCCGCGGCGATCCGTGTCGATGCCCGAGGAATAGCTGACGTCGTACCCGTTGCGCTCCAGCCAGCGGACCATCGGGTACTCGGAGTTGAACACCTTGTTGACCGCGCGATAGTGCCGCGTCTCGAACGGCCGGTTGTAGCTGACTTTCGGCGCCCGCGGCTCTCCGCCGTGGAGGCGGAGGCGCTCCGGATTCAGCCGGCCGTATACGCTGTGGCCGCCATAGCGGTTGTAGGCCTGCCAGGTGAGGTCCGATGTCTGGAAGAGCATGTCGGACTCGCCGTCGTCGTCCCGCACGACGAAGTAGATGTGGCTGGCCCGCGGCTCGCGCAGGCCGTTCCGCATCACGGCCCGGAAGCCGGGCGCCTCCCACAGCGAATCCTCCCCGGTCGGCGGGAGGGGCGTGGCCTCGAACTGGTCGTTCTTCACCCAGCCCTCGATCGGATCCTCGCGCACGAGCCGGGCGAAGTAGATGCCCGAGGTCGCGTCCTCCGGCGCCCGCCAGGAGGCCGACACCGCCCAGTTGCCGCAGTCGACGAGCGGTGCGGGCCACGTCTCCATCCCGCCCCCCTCGGCCAGCACGGGGATCGGGCCCCGCAGGCACTCGGGCTGGATCTGGGGCAGTGTCGCGGACGGCTCGAACGAATCGACGCGGCGCGCGCCCATGCCGCCGTAGTAGCCCATGCGGTAGATGTCGATCCGGTAGTCGTCGGAGTCCGTGTCGATCTTGAACTCGATCGTCTCGCCCTGGGCGATCGCGATGTCGGTTCCGAAGCCCTGGATGCTGGGGTCGCCGTAGCTGTTGATATCCCACTCCGTCGGCGGGTGCCCCTCGAGACAGTTCTCCGCCACGATCTCGTTGGCGGGGTCGGCGCACGCTTCCCCCACGGAGACCTGCAGGGTGCAACCGGAGCCCGCGGCGGCGAGCGCGATCGAAAGCACGACGGAGGTGGGGAACGCGGCGGGGCTGTTGCCACGGGTTGCCAGGGACGCGGTCATGGAGACATCTCCGGGCCAGAGTCGGGCGCCGGCCGGCCCCCCCGGCCGCCGCGTCCCCGCAACATGACGCCGCACTCGGCAGTCTACAACCAGCAGTCCATAACGGGCGCCGGCGGTCCTCCCGCGGGTTCAGCCGCCCTCGTCCGGGGTCTCCAGGTTGCCGCTGTCGTCCACGGCGCGGCTCAGGATCGACACGTCGCCGCCGGCGAGGTCCGGGTCCCACGCGTAGCTCCAGTTCGCGCGGCCACGGGCCGGGCGCCACGTCATCCCCCCGTCCAGCGACACCTCGACCGCGGCGACCACGCCGCCCCCGGCGTCCGAAGCCGTCCCGCTGACCGTCATGAGGCCGGTCGCCGCGTCGGGCCCGGAGGGTGCCTCGAAGGAGGAGGTCGGCGGGACGTCATCCGTCGAGGCCGTGGCCGGCACGAGGTCCGCCTGAATCGTCGCGGGCTGCACGCCCATGTCCGCGAACACGTTGAGCGTCGCCTGCTGCAACACCGGATCCGGACCGTTCGGATCCACGCCGACCCGCGTGTCCATGCCGTTCTGGCGCTCGGGAGGGACGCCCGTCTCGGTGTCGTGGTGGGCGTCGAGGCCCCACGGCCACTGCAGCGTCCCCGTGTCGAAGATGAGCGACCCGCTCTCGTGCCGGTACATGACCGCGTTGTGCGTGGCCGACCCCGTCTCGCAGCCCCGGCCCGGGTGGACGCAGTACTGCAGGTTGTCGATCGTCGTCGCGGAGAGCCGGAACAGTCCCGGCGGGCGGAAGCCGTTGTCGATGTCCGAGTCCCATTCGTGGCCGAGGATGCCCTTGATCGACACATAGCGCTCGCCGGGCCGGAGCCGCGCAACCTCCGTATTGCGCCAGAACCTGAGGTCGGCGAACTCGGCGTCGACCATGAGCGGATCGTTCCGCCACGCGTTCACCGTGAACAGCGTGCCGGTGAGCGCGTTCTCCGGCCACGGCCCCTCCGGGTTGATCGAACGGTGATCGCGGAACAGCCCCGTCCACTCGACCGGATCGAGCTTCCGGTGGTCCTGCGTTTCCTTGTACGTGACGAACGTCCGGTACGGCTGCTCCGATCCATCGATGCTCGGCTCCCAGCGCACCTTCCAGAAGACGTCGTTCGACCCGAAGAAGCCGAGGTGTACGCCGGCCGCGCGCGCCGCCTCCACGTTGCGCCGCTGTTGGCCCGTCCAGTACTCGTCGTGTCCCACCGAGAGGAAGACCTTGTGTTCGAGCAGTTCCTCGCCGCGCCGGTCCGTGTCGACCCCGGACGAGTAACTCACATCGTATCCGTTCCGCTCGAGCCAGCGGACCATCGGGTACTCGGAGTTGAACACCATGTTCACGGCGCGGTAGTGGCGCGTCTCGAAGGGCCGGTTGTAGCTGACTTTCGGCGCGCGCGGCGGTCCGCCGTGGAGCCGCAGACGCTCGGGGTTCAGGCGCCCGTACACGCTGTGGCCGCCATAGCGGTTGTACGCCTGCCAGTTGAGATCCGAGGTCTGGAAGAGCAGGTCGGATCCGCCGTCGTCGTCCCGGACGACGAAGTAGATGTGGCTGGCGCGCGCCTCGCGCAGCGGGTTCCGCATCACGGCGTGGAAGCCGGGCGCCTCCCAAAGCGAGTCTTCACCCGTGGGCGGGAGCGGCGTGGGCTCGAACGCATCGTTCTTGACCCAGCCCTCGATCGAGTCCTCGCGCACGAGCCGGGCGAAGTAGATGCCTGATGTTGCGTCCTCCGGTGCCTGCCACGAGGCCGAAACCGCCCAGTTGCCGCAGTCGACGAGCGGCGCGGGCCACGTCTCCGTCCCGCCATCCTCCGCCAGCACCGGGATCGGTGCGCGGAGGCACTCGGGCTGGATCTGGGGCAGCGCCGCGGAAGGCGCGAAGGAATCCACCCGGCGCGCGCCCATGCCGCCGTAGTAGCCCATGCGGTAGATGTCGATCCGGTAGTCGTCGGAGTCCGTGTCGATCTTGAACTCGATCGTCTCGCCCCGGTGGATCGAGATGTCGGTTCCGAACCCCTGGATGCTCGGATCGCCGTAGCCGTTGATGTCCCACTCCGTGGGTGGATGACCCTCGAGACAGTTCTCCGCCACGATCTCGTTGGCGGGATCCGCGCACGCCTGCTCCATGGTCATCCGCGGGGGCGCGCAGGCGCTCGCGACGAGCAACGTCGAGGTGACGAAGGGGAGGAGGGACGGACGGAAGCGCGGGCGTGGCTGGGTCATGGCGACATCTCCGGGCCCGGGTCAGCATGCGGACGGCCGACGCTTCCGGCCGCCCCGTCCCCGCAACATGAGCCCGCAGTCCGAGGTCTACAACGCCAGGCGCTCCGAGTAGACGCGGCCGAAACGGTCCGTGGCCTCCACGCGCACCGCCTCCACGCCGGGTTCGACGGGCGCGTAGAACATGTGGCTCGTGATGCGCGGCTCGACCCACGATCGGCGCGGTGGAAGGTCCTCGCCCGTGTGCAGTTCGACGCTGAGCGGGTCCCGTCCGTTTCGTCGCGTCATCAGCCCGCGGGGCTCGCCGTCCGAGAACCAGCGCACGGTCCATTCCGGGTCCCAGTCCCACACGTTCGCGACGACCGCCCCCGGCGCGGCCGGGTCGGCCCCGGGCGCGTACAGCCGCATCTGGTGCGACGCGTCGAAACCTGTCGACTTGTAGCGCCACGAGATCTCCTCGCCCGCGGCCTCGTACACGCAGTAGCCGTTCGGGGCGCCGTCCCAGCAGATCGGCCCGCTCCACCACGCCCCGCAGATCGCACCCGCCACATGCTCGTGCGTCCCCGCTTCGAACACGTGCTCCAGCTCGTGCGTATGGCCCGTGAGGATATGCGCCTGGAAGGGCTCCAGCAGCCGATAGAGCGCGTCGCGATTCATGATCGCGCCGGGTGGGTCCGGGGAGGTCAGGCCGCGCCGAACGTGGTTGCTCCCGAGGGCCGGAATGTGCGTGGCCACGATGACCGGCGCCCCCGCCTCCACGCGGCTCAGATCCGCCGCCAGCCAGGTCAGCGCGTCCGCGTCCAGGTAACCGAGGTATCCGCTCCCGTGCCAGAACACGTCGTCGAGCACCACGTAATGGACGGCCCCGCGGTCGAACGAGTAGTAGCGCGGCCCGAAGTGGCGCGAGAAGGTGTCCGAGGAAGCCTCGTCGGTGGCGCTCTCCATGTCGAGGTCGTGGTTCCCGATCACCTGGAAGAACGGAACGCCGATCCTGTGTACGCCCCGCTCGTACTCAGGATAGAGCTCGAGACGGTCGTACATGATGTCGCCGTCGGAGATGCCGAAGACGTGCGTGTCGCCCAACTCCCGCACCGTCTGCTGAAGATCCGGGACGGAGCGTTCGTGAAACCACCCCATCTCCTCTTCGGTCTCAGTCTGGATGTCGCCGAGGAGCAGGAGCGTGTGCCGTTCGTCGGAGACGTCGAGCGGCGAGAGATCGAACGCGACCGACATCTCGCTTCGCGAGGCGTCGATGCGCTCGTAGAAGCGCGCGGTGCCGGATGGATTGGTTGGAACCTCGTATCCGGCCGGGACCCGAACCCAGACGAAGCCCCGGTCGGCCGAGGTCACGAGTTCGAAGCGGCCATCCGCGTCGGAATCCACGACCTGGAGTCCATCGGAGACCGCGACCCGCCCCACGGCGCGGCCCCCCGCGCGGACCATCCCCCGCACGCGAATCGGGTTCGCGGTCCGGTTGCGGGGAAGAGGGTCGTGAAGAGGGTCGTAGGGAGCCGCCAGGAGGGAGTCCGCACGGGTCGCCAGCGCGGCGGCGGAGAGCGCGCCGGTCTTCAGGAAGGTTCGCCGGTTCAGCATCGACACGCTCCCTTTCACTCGTTCACTCGTTCACTCGCGCGCGCAGGCAAGGCCCGTCGCACTTCTTCGGCCGTAATCGCGAAGCCCACGACGGGGGATTCCTCCAGCGTCCGGGCGATGTCGCCGGGTGTCAGCCCGAGCGCCTCCAGCCGTGCGTGGTCGAGGAACATCTGATTCTCGGACCCCTCGAAGTACGCGACCACGCCCGGGCCGCCGGGGTCCACACGCTCGTTCAGCCACGCCGTCACGTCGTCGTACGTGACCCACAGGTCGTCGCTCGCCGGGGCGTCCGGCATGCCGTGGTCCGCCGTCACGATCAGGGCCAGCCCGCCCGGCCCGGCCTTCCTTTCGAGCGCCGCCACGATCCGGCCGAGCCAGCCGTCGAGTTCCGCCAGCGTCGCATCCATCTCGAGCGAGAAGGGGCCGTACTTGTGCGACACGTAGTCCGTGCTCTTCAGGTTGGCGAGGAAGAGATCCGCGATGTCGTCCTCGCCGAAAGCGCTCCCCTCGATCAGGGCGACCGCCGCCTCCCCCTCGAACGCGGAGAAGAGCGACGAGCGCCGGGCCTCGCCGAAACTGTCGAGTTCATGGCCCAGCCAGAGGCGGTCGACGGCGTCGAGCCGGGGGCCGAAATGGAGCGCCGCGACGGCGGCCGGCAGGCGGTAGCAGTCCTCGTTCGTGCGCCACGCGCCGCTGTCGGAGTCGTAGTACGCCATCCACGGCGGGTGGCCACCCAGGATGCACGCCCCGTGCCCCGCGAGCGCCACCGCCGGGTAGTCCGTCCCCGCCTGCGCCACGATCTCGGCGCGCCCCCAGGTGGCCGCGCTCCAGCGGTCCGCGAACGTGAGCGCCATGAGGTTGTAGGGCGCCACTCCCTCGTAGGCCAGCTTCGATTCACCGATCCGCCGGTCGTAGAGCCCGTTGCCGACGATCCCGTGAATCGCGGGGTCCGTCGCCGTCGCGATCGTCGAGTGCGCCGTGGACGTGTTCGTCGGGAGGTAGTCGACCCGGGCACTGGCGAAGCGGGCGCTCTCCTCCGCGAACCGGCCCAGGTTGGGGAGGAGGTCCGCCTTGCGTTCCAGGTAGTCGGAGCGCAGCGCGTCCAGCACGAGGACGGCGACCAGCCCCGGTCGCCCGGCCTCCGCTCCGCCCGCGAACGCCTCGCTCAGCGGACGTCCCGTCGCGCCGGGCCAGGGCGGAAGTCCGAGCAGTTCCGTCACGGTCGCGCCGATGTCCTGGTGGGAAGCCGCCGCGCCGTAGATGCCGGGCCGGAAGATGCCCGGCCCGTGGAGAAGCAGCGGGACGTCGCTGTCGTGCGACCACGGCCCGCCGTGCATGTACCGGTTGCTCTCGCCCCCGTACGTGATGATCGCCTGCGGATCGGGGATCACCGCGATGTCGCCCACGCGGCCCGGGAACCAGCCCCGGGCCAGCCCCTCGACGACCTGCTCGCGGCCGATCTCCGGTCGGTTCCCGTCCTCGCCACCCCCCTCGCCGTCGCCGCCCGCGGACGAGGCGGATGGGGCGCCGCAGCCGCCGAGGAGGACGCTTCCGGCCAGCGCAACCGCGCCGGCCCGCCCCCGCCTCAGAGCGCCCCCCGCCACAGCGCCGAACGCCGTCCCGTCAGCTGAAGTCGCGGCCCAGGATGACCGCCACGATGATCGCCCCTACCGCGAGCGGCGCCACCCAGCGGATGAAGAAGCGCCACGACCCGTAGTGGAACCAGCGCGGCTCCGTGCCGTCCACGAGTTCCCGCTGCGTCGCGTTCCGCGTCATGAACCAGCCCGCCGCGAGCGTGATCGCGAATCCGCCGGTCGGCAGCATCCAGTTGGACACGAAGTGGTCGACCGTGGAGAACCAGCCCACCTTCCCGGCGAAGATCTCCAGCGTGGCGAGGAACGGCGTACCGGTGAACGAGAGCGCCGCGAAGATCGTGAACACGAAGATCGCCGCGCCGCATATGACCGTCGCCTTGTGTCGAGGGATGCCGTGCTCGTCGATGACGTAGCTCGACACGACCTCGAGGAGGGAGATTGTCGAGGTCAGCGCCGCCAGCGCCACGAGCAGGTAGAAGAGCGGCCCCAGCACGGTTCCGAACGGCACCGCGGTGTAGAACAGTTCCGGTAGCGAGATGAAGAGCATCCCCACCGGCGAACCGCTCACCTGGTCGCTCATCCCCGCCACCGAGAAGATGACGGAGAACATGATCACGGTCGCCACGAGCGCGATCAGCGTGTCCAGCGCCACGATCGCGCCCGACGCCTTCACGATCGAATGCTTGCGCGAGATGTAGGAGCCGTAGGTGATCATCGCCCCCATCCCGAGGGAGAGGGTGAAGAAGGAGTGTCCCAGCGCCTCGAGCACCCCGCTCATCTCCAGCTCCGAGAAGTTGGCGCGGAAGATGAAACGCAGCGCCTCGCCGGACCCGTTCATGCCCAGCGCGCTGACGAGAAGGAGGAGGAGGATTCCGAACAGGATGGGGAGGAAGATGCGGGCGATCCGCTCGATCCCCTTGCTCACGCCGAAGTAGACGACCGCGATCGTGCCGATGCTGAAGCTGAGCGAGAGCGCGAGCTGGAGGCCGGCGTTCCCCACCTGCTCGTTGAAGAGGTCGCCCGCCGCCATCCCGGTGGGATAGCCGCCGAAGGTCCAGCCGATGGACTGGGCGAAGTAGTACAGCGACCAGCCCGCGATGACCGTGTAGTAGCTGAGGAGGATGAACCCGGCGAGCACGCCCCATCCGCCGACGACGCCCCACCAGGGTCCGGCCGCCTCCTTGAGCGCACCGACCGCGCTCTTCTGGCTCCTGCGCCCGATGAGCAGTTCCGCCATCATGATCGGCAGGCCGACGGCAACGATGCAGACCAGGTAGACGAGAACGAAGGCGCCTCCTTCGTTCTCCCAGGTGATGAACGGGAACTTCCACAGGTTGCCGAGGCCGATCGCGCTGCCGGTTGCGGCCAGCACGAGACCGACGTTCGAACTCCAGTTATCGCGGGGTTGGCTCATGGGACATGTCCAGTCGGGCGTTATCCGGGCGGGGGCCTGGTCACGGACCGCCGGCCCCTGCATGAGTTCGACGATCCAACCTACCCCGTCGTCACGAGAGGCCACCAGATGCGCATCGTGAGAAGCCTGAACGAGGTCATCCGGAGGACGCCCAAGGCGGAACTCCACATCCACGTCGAGGGTTCGCTGGAGCCCCGGATGATGTTGGAGCTGGCTCGCCGGAACGGCGTGTCGATCCCATACCGCCGCGTCGAGGAGGTCGAGCGGGTCTACTCGTTCCGCAACCTCCAGGAGTTTCTCGACCTCTACTACGAGGGGATGAGCGTCCTGCGGACGGAGGAGGACTTCTTCGAACTCGCCGACGCGTACCTGCGGCGGGCGGCGGCGGACAACGTCGTCCACGTCGAGATGTTCTTCGACCCGCAGGCGCACACCGGACGGGGCGTGCCGCTGCGAACGCTGATGGACGGCCTCGAGCGGGCCATGGACCGCTCACGGGAGCGGGGGGTCAGCGTCGCTCTCATCCTCTGTTTCCTGCGGCATCTCACCGAGAGGGAAGCGTTCGAGACGCTCGAAGCCGCGGAACCCTACCGGGATCGGCTGCTGGGCGTGGGCCTGGACTCGAGCGAGGTCGGCCACCCGCCCTCGAAGTTCGCGCGCGTGTTCGAGGCGGCGCGCGACATGGGGCTGCGGCTCGTGGCCCACGCCGGCGAGGAGGGTCCGCCGGAGTACGTGTGGGAAGCGCTCGACATCCTCGGCGTCGAACGCATCGACCACGGCAACCGCGCCCTGGAGGACGAGGCGCTGGTCGCCCGCCTGCGCGACGACCGCATCCCGCTCACCGTGTGCCCCCTGTCGAACCTCGAACTCGGCGTGGTGGAGCACCTGGCGGCGCACCCGATCAAGCGCATGCTCGACCTGGGCCTCCTGGCGACCGTGAACTCCGACGACCCCGCCTACTTCGGCGGCTACATCAACGAGAACTTCCGCCGCGTCGCCGAAGCCGTCGACCTCTCGACCGACGACGTCGAAACGCTCGCCCGCAACTCCCTTGAGGCCTCCTTCATTGACAACCCGAGACTCGGAAGGAGCATCGGATCCTGATCCGCGTAACGAACGATGCTGCGGGTCAGCGCCGCCCGAGCAGGATCTCCAGTTTGTCCAGTACCTCGCGCAGCACTGAAGCCGACGTTCTGTCTGCGAAGGCCGCCCGCCGGGCTCGCCAGTCCAGGCTCTTGATCTGGTCCGCCAGGACCACGCCTGTCACGCGACCCTTGGCTGGGAGCGCGACCTCAAAAGGGTAACCCTTTGCCTTCGATGTGATCGGACAAACGAGCGCCAAGCCGGACTTCCCGTTGTAGGCGCGAGGGCTGAGGACGAGCGCCGGCCGGCGCCCAGCCTGCTCGTGTCCGGTTTGCGGGTTGAACGCCAGCCATACGATATCGCCGCCGTCCGGGACGTGAGAACCTTCTACCACACTTCCTCGCCCACGGCCGGACCGGTATCCACCTCGGAATGCAGCGTTTCCGGCGTGATTCGCGCCACCATCTCCGCCAAGTCATGGACCTTCTTCCGCATCACCAGCCTGTCGCCACGCGGCGCCATCTCAATGCGGGAGCCTTCGTGGATCCCCCATTGTTCGGCAACCGGCTTCGGGATGCGGACGGCCAGACTGCTTCCCCATTTCGCAACGTGAGAACTCGCGCCCATGACATCTCTCCTTCTGTTCCGGGATCTACAATAGATATCTGACGCCGAGTTCGATACGTCAACCGGCAGCTTGACGCGAAGGGTGACCGCGACGACCATCGGGCCTGGATTCTGCCCTGCGGAGTTGACCATTGATTCGTCTGCTATCTGAGTCGTGCCTCTCAACGTAGTTCGAGCGCCGGCGGCGGCCCCGCTGTGGGAGGGGTGCGTCGACCGGTTTCTGGCGGAGGCCGCCTCGCCGGCTGAGGCGGGCACGGGGGCGCGCGCGTGGGTCTGGCTCAACCACCGGAGCCTGCGGGATCTCCTGTTCGAGGCCGCGCACGAATGCGGGCACCCCGGATGGCTCGATCCCCCGGTCACGCTGTTCGGGGAGTTGACCGACCGCTTCGGCATCCGTGAGAAATCCGTCGGCCTCCTCACGCGACGTCGGCTGGTGAGCCGGCACGCGGCGCGGCTGGGGCGCCGGATCCTGGGGCGGGCGCCGGGTCGCGGGGACGGCGTGATCCGGGGGCACATGCTGGACCGGCTGTTCGGCGACCTGCTGCCCGAGGGCGTTCAGCCCGACGAACTGGAGCGGGCGCTGGCCGGGCTGGGAGGCGACGACTTCGCGCGCCAGCGCAACGAGTGGGCGGTGGCGGTCTACCGGGCGTACCTCGATTCCCTCCGAAAGCGGGGATTCCTCGACAGGCGCTCGGTGAACGCCCGCATCGCGGAGAGGATCGAGGCGGGCGGGCTGGCGGCGGCGATCGGCGGCGCGCGGGAGTTGCACGTGTACAGCATCGCGAGCCCCCGCACGCGCCGCCGCATGCTCGCCGCCCTCTCCCGGCAGGAAGAGGTTGAGGTCCATCTCTACCTTCCCCTGGAGTCCGAACCGGATCCGTTCTTCGATACGCTGGCCGCCCGGACGGAGGTGATCGGCGATTTTGGCGGCGGCGCCGGCGCCGGGCCGGTGACCGTGCAGCCGGTGCCGGACGCCGCCCGGGAGATGGCCTGGGTGGCGCGGCAGGTCAAGGAGATTCTCGCGGCGGGCACCGCCGAACCGCATCAGGTCGCCGTGGTCGCGAGGTCCGGGCGCGAGAACACACACCGCGCATATCGGGCGCTCCGGCGGGCGGGCGTCACCGCGACGGCCCGAATCCGGACGCCGCTGGACGAAGTCCCGGCGCTCAGGGCGCTTCTCCTCATCCTGCGGGGAGCGGGCCGGAACTGGGACTACCGGTCGCTGCGGGCCGTCCTCGCGCACCCCTACTTCGACACGCGCGTCGATCTCCGCGGCATCGACGCCATCGCGGCGCTCCGCCGCGTCGTGGGACTCGACGCCTGGAGCGAGAATCTGGAGCGACTCCGCGCCCTCGTGGAGGACGGGGCTCGCGAGATCCGGGGCCGCGGGCTCTTCGCCGATCGCGTCGAGAAGGACATCGAGGCCTTCGCCGCCCTGCGAGACGTGCTTGAGCCGCTGGGCGCGTCCCGCCCCGAGGCGGACTGGATCGACCTCACGCTGACGCTCCTCAGGGAAGACCGCGGCGTCTTCCGGCTGAGGCGCCGGGTCTGCGACCCCGCCGAGGAACGGTGGGAGGTCGTGCGCTCCGACCAGCGCGGGATCCTCCTCCTCGAACGACTCCTGCGGGAATGGCGGGACCTCGACCACCCCGACGATCCCCTCTCGCCGGCGGGCTGGCACGCGCTCGTCCAGAAGCTGCTGCAGGCGAACGAACTCGTGCTCTCCACGCCCGGCCAGAAGGGCGTGCAGGTCCTGGAGGCGCACGACGCGGCGCTCGTCCCCTTCTCCCACACGTTCGTGGTGCATGCGAACGACGGCGAGTTCCCGCGTACGGCGGGCGCCACGGGCGTGTTCACCGACGGCGAGCGCCGCCGCCTCGCCGCGCTCGGGCTGCCCGTCGCGCACCGGGACGAGACGCTCCGCCGCGAACGAGCGCTGTGGCGCGCCGTCACGCAGCAGTCGGGCCCGGTCTCGATCGCCTACCGGACGACGGACGCCGGCGGCACGCCGCTCCTGCCGTCCCTCATGGTCCCCTCTCACGAGGACGCCGCCGAGCTGCCCAGAGTCCGGCGCCCTTCGGACGTCGGGGAGCCCGTGACGCCGGCCGAAGCGGATCGGCGGGCCGCCTTTTCGCTCCACCGTACGCTCGGCAGCCCCGACTCGACGGAGCGGCCCCGGGTCGCGCCGGCCCGCCGCGGGCGCCTCGCACGCGCGATCGTGGCGGCCGCGGCCGAGACCCATCGCGGCCCCGGACTCGAGCGCTACCCCGGGTTCCTCCTCCCCGCGCCGCCGTCGAGCGACGCCGATGTCCTGCACCCGGCCTTTCGCCCGAACCCGTGGAACGGCCGCCTGCGCGACCCTGACGTGCTGCGGGAACTGGACCGCCGCTTCGACGACGACTACCCGTGGTCCGCCGGCCAGCTCGAAGCCTACGCGCGATCCCCGTTCACGTTCCTCATCGAGCGCCTCCTCAGGCTGGAGGGCGTGGAGGAGGCGGAAGAGGAGACGACGCCGCTCACCTTCGGCAGCGTGGCGCACGAGATCCTCGAGCGCTTCTACGCCGAATTCATGGACCGGCTCCCGACCTCCCTGGCCGGGCCCGCCGCGCGCCGTCTCGCGGAGATCTCCGAGGAGGTATGCGCCGAACGCGCGGAGAAGGGCGAGTGGCTCGGGGTCACCGCCCTCTGGGAGCAGACCCGCGAAGGGATCGTGACGGGGGTGCGCGACTACGTCGCCTGGGAACTCGAACAACTGGCGGAAGACGGCGAACGCCCCGTCCACACCGAGTTGCGGTTCGGCTGGGATGATGACGATCGAACGTTCGTGGAGGGCGAGGACGTGCGGGGGGAGACGTCTCGCCTTCGCCTTCGCGGCAGCATCGACCGGGTCGACCGGACGGGGCACGGGACCGGGGTCCACCACGTGCTCGACTACAAGAGCGGGAAGCCCCCCTTCAAGACCTGGTTCGACGACGCGACGGCGCTGCAGGGCGTCCTCTATGCGCAGGTCATGGCCGACCGCGGCTACGAGATGCGCTCCGGCCGTTACCGGTCGATCCGGAACCCCGGGAACCCGAAGAACGGCGGTCAGGTGAACTTCGGCGAAGCGAGGTACGAGAAGGCCCTCGCCATGGCGCTCTCCATTCCCGGCCGCGTCCGGAGCGGCTGCTTCGAGGCGGTCGCTTCGTGGAAGGGAGGCTGGAAGCCCTGGGACCCGGCCCTCGAGATCCGCCGCAACGACGCCCGAATCACCGAGGGCCACCGCTTCGGCGACTTCGGGGAGGCTGCCGGTGGCTGAGATCCGGTGGACTCCGGAGCAGGTGCGCGCGATCCGTTCGGAGGACGACACGCTGCTCGTCGCCAACGCCGGGACGGGCAAGACGACCACCGTGGTCGGGAAGATCATGTGGCGGCTCGGCCTCCCCTTCGGCGTGAACGGGGCGACGGGGGAGCCGCTGGCGCCGCCCGCGACGCCCTGCCGGCTGGACGAGATCGCCGCCATCACGTTCACGGAGAAGGCGGCCTACGATCTCAAGCGGCAGCTCCGGAAGCGGATCGAGGCCTCGTCGCGCGCGGACGAACTGCGCTGGCAGATCGACCGCGCGTCGGTCGGCACCATCCACTCCTTCTGCGGCGAGCTGCTCCGCGAACACGCGCTGCGCCTGGGGATCGACCCGACCTTCGAGATCCTCGACGAGGACGAGGCGTGGGCCGAGCAGGACGAACTCATCAAGACGCTCCTGCTCGACAGGCTCGAAGGCCAAGACGCCGCGGCCCGGGCGATCCTCCGCCGGTGGAAGCTCACCGGCTGGCAGCACTCCAAGGGCGCGATCGACCACGTCCGGGATGTGCTCCGTGACCTGAGGTGGCGGGAGCGGCGCTACGCGGGATGGCTCCCGGCGGCCCCGCAGCCGGGCAGCGACGGCACGCTCGACCTGTTCGCGTCCGAAGGCCCCGGCCTCGACCTGCCTGCGGTGAAGCGCCTGTTCCCCGAAAGCGACGCCAGGGATGACGAGGCCCTCGCGATCTGTTCGGCGCTCGTCGAACTGGGGCTCGAAGCCCGCACGCGCTGGGACGCCTGGCTCCAGGAAGAGAACCGGCGCGACTTCGACAGCCTTGTGCTGGGGGCGGCCGATCTTCTGCTCGGCCCCGACGGCGCCGCCGCGCTCGCCGCCATCCGGGATCGCTACCGGATGCTCATCATCGACGAGTTCCAGGACACCGACTTCACGCAGCGCGACATCGCCTTCGCCATCGGGCGCGACGCGGAGCGTCCCCAGCTCTTCCTCGTCGGAGATCCGAAGCAGAGCATCTACCGCTTCCGCGGCGCCGACATCTCCGTCTGGAACGCCGTGGCCGACGACTTCGGCGAGAAAGGCGAGATCCTCGATCTCCCGCGGAACTTCCGCAGCGCCCCCCCGATCGTCGATTTCGTGAACGTCGTCGGCCGCGTCTCGATGGACGAGACCGGAAACGCCCTCGCCGAGGAGGGGCTGCCGAGCCGGATCGACTACGCGGACCTCGTGGCGGGCGTCGACGATCACGAGCAGGCCGGTGTCGAGTGGGTCCCGGCGGAGGGGAAGAACGCGGCCGAGCGCCGCGAATCCGAGGCCGGCCGCATCGCCTCCCGAATCCTTGCTTCCGTGGGCCGCGACGAAATCCGCGATCCCGACACGGGCGAACTTCGACCGCTGGCGTTCCGCGACATCGCCCTCCTCTACCGCGCCCGCGGCGGCCTCGAGCACTTCGAGACGGCGCTCAAGCGCTGCGGCATTCCCTACTTCGTCGCCGGCATGACGCACCTCGGGGAACGCCAGGAGATCCTCGATGTCCTCAACGCGCTTCGGCTGCTCGGAAACGAGCGCGACGACATCCGCGCGTTCGGCTACCTCCGCTCGCCCTTCGTGGGGCTCCGCGACGAGACGATCGCCCGCATCCGCCTGCTGCAGCGCGGTGGGCCGCTCCTGCGCCAGGCGAAGCGATGGCTGGAAGAGGGGCAATGGCCGGAGGCCCCCGATCACCCGCAACTGGCGGCCATCGAGCGCCGCGCGCTGGAGGAGGGGCTCGCGGTGCTCGACGACCTGCGCCAGCTCGCGCCGCGGCTCGCGCTCGACGAGGTCATCGAGGAACTGCTCGAGCGCACCGGGTACCGTTTGCATGTGCTGCTCATGGAGGGCGCGGAGGAGATCCTCGCGAACCTCCAGAGTCTCATTCATTTCGCGGAATCCCATCGCGCGCACGATCTCTCCACCTTCTTCGAGGTGTGGGATCGCTCGACGAGCCGCGACATCGGGCTTCCGCAGGCGCCCCTCTACTCGAAGGACGACGACGTCGTCACGCTGTCGACGATCCACCAGGCGAAGGGGCTGGAGTGGCCGGTCGTCTTCCTGGTCGGCGTCGACCGGCGGCTCTGGAGCCCGCGCACGAACGAGTACTGGTCCGACCCCGACCTCGGGCCTCTCTTCTGCCTCAAGGCGTCCGATCGAGGGGCGCGGGGCAACCGGATTCTGCGCCGCGAGGAACTGGAGGCGACGGCGGAGGAAGCGCGCCTCCTGTACGTGGCGGCGACGCGGGCCCGCGACCGCCTGATCGTCGTGGGCCCGACGGGCGGGGCGAAGGGGTACGACCACTGGCTCGCCGAGGGGGAAGCCGAAGTGCGGAGCGGCGTGGGCGCGCCGGCCGTCCCGCCGACGAGTCGTCCGCCGACGCTGGCGTGGCTGGACCGGTACGATGTGGCGGCCGCGGCGGCGCTGATCCAGCCGCTCCCCGAGCCGCCGCTGCGCTGGACCCGCTCTGCGACCGAACTCATGCTCCTGGAGGAGGATCCGGAAGAATGGGAGCGCCGGTACAGGCACGGCGCCCTCGCCCCCTGGCACTTCGCGCCCGAAACCTCGGCGGAGGAGGCGGGGCTCCCGGCCCTGGTCCGGGGCCAGATCATCCACGGCGTACTCGAACGGCTGGAGGCGGAGGCCGAGATCGCCCGCGTCGTCGAAGAGACCATCGGTTCGCTGGACGAGCCCGAACTCGAGGCCATGCTCCGTCCGGGCAGCGAATACCGCGCGAAACTGGAGGAGGAGATCCGCCGCGTGGCCGCGAGCGAGGAGTGGGCCTGGTACACGGAGGGCGAACTGGGCCGCGACTACTGGAAGGAACTCACCTTCACGCACCTGCTCGGCGCACGGGACTGGCGGTTCGGCGCCTTCGACCTGTACCGGCGGCTCGCCGGCCCCGCCACCGGCCCCGGCCCGGCCCCCGGCACCGCGCCGTCCCGCCTGGCCGGAGCCCTTGGCCTGCAAGAGGGACTGGACGCGCTCGTCATCGACTTCAAGACGCACGACATCACGACCGCGCAGGCGCCGCGCGCGGCCCGCGACTACCGGATCCAGGCCGACGTCTACCGCGCGGCCGCGTCGAGCATGGCCGGCCGGATCGCCGTCGGCCTGCACTTCACGCACCCCAACGCGCTTGTCCCCATGCCGGAGGAGCCGCCCGCCTGATTAGGTGAGCGTTTTTGTCGCTTGCCGCTCATCCGTGAAGAGATCTGCGAATCCGTGAAGGTTTCTTGGCGTTCAGCGCTCTCTGTGAAGCGATTCGCGAATCTGTGAAATGTTTATGACCTTGAGGTCGGTTCGTGATCGTTTTCTCCCGCGTTGGAAAAATTGTGAATATTATCTTGCGTTTCACGTGATTCGTGATAGGTTTTGGCGATCAGTGAAGGTTTTCTTGCGACAATGGCAACTCCGTGAATATGCGGTTTCTCCCATGAGCTTCCGATGGCGACCTCCAGAACCCGGTCAACCTGCGGGTTACGCTGCGCTCATGGCCCGGCACGACCTTCAAGTTCCGCCGCCGCCGCGGCTGGCCGCCATCGCCGAGCGCCATCGTCCCGCCTCCACACGCGAGTGGCGGCTGCTTTCCCCAAGCCACGCGCCGGAGGAAAGTTTGCGAGGGCAGCTCGAGTTCGCCTTGAAATGGGAGGGGGTGAGCCTGGGGGTGCTTGCTGCTCTCTTCAGGCAGATTGAGCCGCGCAAGATCGTGCACATCGTGCGTGCCAAGCCAACGGGCGCCTATGCCCGCCGCATCTGGTTCCTGTATGAATGGCTGCTGGACGCGCGCCTGGATCTTCCCGACGCCGGGAAGGTGAAGGCCGTTCCGGTCGTGGATCCGAAGCGACAGTTCGCATCGGAGACCGGACCCCTCTCACGTCGACACCGGGTGCGCAATAACCTGCCCGGTACGAGGCGGTTCTGCCCGCTCGTCCGACGGACCCCTGAACTTGATCGCTACGTAGATATGCGCCTGGGGGAGAACGCTCGGGAAGCGATTGGACGGACCCACCCGGATATCGTCCGGCGCGCCGCGGCCTTTCTGCTCCTCGAAGACAGTCAGGCATCGTTTCAGATCGAAGGTGAGCAGCCGACGCAGGATCGAGGACTTCGCTGGGGCCAGGCGATCGGCGAAGCCGGCCAGCGCGACCTTGATGTCGATGAGTTGGAACGCCTGCAGGCGCTGGTGATCGGCGACCCGAGATTCGTCAAACTCGGAGTCCGGACCGAGGGGGGGTGGATCGGTGAGCGAGACCGGCGAACCCGGCACCCGATCCCGGAACACATCAGTGCACGCCCGGAAGACCTGCCGGATCTGATGCAGGGAGTGGTCGAGTATGGCCGGATGGCGGAAGAAACGTCCGTCGATCCCGTCATATTGGCGGCGGCCCTGTCTTTCGGGTTCGTGTACATCCACCCCTTCGAAGACGGGAACGGACGCCTCCACCGGTGGTTGGTTCATCACGTCCTGGCCCGCGCGGGCTACAATCCGCCGAATCTGGTATTTCCGGTCAGCGTGCCCATGCTCAGACGGATCTCGGAGTACCGCGAGGTTCTCCAGAGCTACTCCTCGAGGGTCCTGCCCCTGGTTGAATGGCGCGCGACGAGTGGACACAACGTCGAGGTCCTGAACGAGACGGGTGACTTCTACCGGTTCTTTGACGCCACGGCCCAGGCAGAGTTTCTGTATAGCTGCGTGGAGGAGACCGTGACACGGGATCTTCCCGGCGAAGTCGAGTATCTGGAGCGGTACGACGAGTTCTCGCGACGCGTCCAGGAGGAAATCGCGGACATGCCGGGCCGGACCATCGACCTGCTGTCCAGGTTCCTCCGGCAGAATCGCGGCACGCTGTCGAAGCGGGCGCGCACCCGCGAGTTCGAACGATTGACGCCGGATGAGGTGGGGCGGGTGGAGGCGCTCTATGCGACCTGTTTCCCGCCGACAGCCTCCGAGGGGACCCAGGAGGCCCCGGACTGACGGCGGGCGTCCGACCTCGCGCCGACCAAAGCAGGAGAGGAGAGCCGATGACCGGGAAGCTGGAGCGCTGGTTCAGGTTGTCGGAGTGCGGCTCCGACGTGCGGACGGAGGTGACCGCGGGGGTCACGACCTTCCTGACGATGGTCTACATCGCCTTCGTCAATCCGTCCATCCTCTCCGAGGCCGGGATGCCGTTCGGCCCGGTGTTCGTCGCGACCTGCCTTGCGGCGGCCTTCGCCACGCTCGTGATGGGACTGTACGCGAACTACCCCATCGCGCTGGCGCCGGGGATGGGGCTGAACGCCTTCTTCACCTACGGCGTCGTGCTCGGCATGGGGTACCCCTGGGAGGTTGCGCTCGGGGCCGTGTTCCTGTCGGGGACGCTGTTCGTCACGCTGAGCGTGCTCCCGGTCCGACGCTGGATCATCGACGCGATCCCGCGGGGCCAGAAGATGGCGATCTCGGCCGGCATCGGGATCTTCCTCGGGGTGATCGCGCTGCGGAACGCGGGAATCATCGAGGGGAATCCGGCCACGCTCCTCACCGTGGGCGAGCTGACGGCGGCGCCGGCGGTGCTCGCCCTGCTCGGTTTCTGTGCGATCGCGGCGCTCTCGGCGCGGCGCATCCCCGGCGCGGCGATTCTCGGCATGCTGGGCGCGACGGCGATCGGCCTGATTCTGGGCGTGTCGGAGTGGCACGGCTTCGCGTCGCTGCCGCCCGATCCGACCCCCACGCTGTTCGCGCTCGACATCGGCGCCGCGCTGCAACTGGGCATGATCGCGGTCATCTTCACCTTCCTCATCGTCGATCTCTTCGACACTGCCGGCACGCTGATCGGCGTCGCGCACCAGGCCGACCTCCTCGATGACGATGGGCGGCTGCCCCGCATCCAGCGTGCCCTCATGGCCGATTCGACCGGGACCGTCGCCGGCACGCTGCTCGGGACCTCCTCGGTGACCAGCTACATCGAGAGCGCCGCGGGCGTGAGCGCCGGCGGACGCACCGGCTTGACGGCCGTCGTCGTGGCCGGGCTCTTCCTCGTCTGCCTGTTTCTCCGGCCGCTGGCGGAGTCCGTCCCTTCGTTCGCGACCGCGGCGGCGATTCTGTACGTCGCCTGCCTCATGACTCGGGCGTTGAAGGACGTGGAATGGGACGACATCACGGAGTCCGCCGCGGCGGTGGTGACCGCGATCGCCATCCCGCTCACGTATTCCATCGCCGATGGAATCGGACTCGGCTTCATCACCTATGTGGCCATCAAGGTGCTCGCGGGCCGGTGGCGCGAGTGCCCGCCCATGCTGCTCATGGTGGCGCTGGTGTTCGCCGCGAAATTCATCTGGTTGTAACCTCACGACGCGTGAGCACGTTGACCCCGATCCTCTTCGATAGAGAGGCTGCATGAAGCTGAGCAATCGGCTTTCCGCCGGGCTTTCCGCCGGGCTTTCGACCGGGCTGTCCGCCGTGGTCCTCCTCGCCGCGCCGGGAGCCGCGGCCGGACAGACAGAATTCCATCTCCAGCTCGGCAAGCTGGTGAACCCGTTCGCCGACACGCGGCACGGGACGACGATCGTCACCTTCCAGAACGCCGCGCAGTGGTCCTGGGGCGACCACTTCATGTTCTTCGACTACGCCGCGGACGGCGGGAACGACGGGATCAACGAGAAGGACCTGTACGGGGAGTGGTATCCATCGCTGAGTCTGGGGAAGATCAGCGGGAGCCGCGTCGGGTTCGGCCCGATCCGCGACTTCGCCCTGCTCGGCGGCGTGAACTACGGCTCGCACGCGAAAGTGCTCAAGTACACGCCGGGGGTTCGCGCGTCGTGGGACATCCCGGGATTCATCTTCCTCAACACGGACTTCGCCCGGCTGGTCGACGCGTCGAGCGGGGTCGACCACGGCGGCGCGCCGGCGACGGAAAACGGCTGGATGTTCGACGTGAACTGGCTCGCGACGTGGGAGATGCTGGGCCAGACGTTCACCTTCACCGGCCACGCGGAGTACATCAGCGCCGTCTCGGACGAGTTCGGCAACGAAGTCCGCGCCTGGATCCTCGCCCAGCCGCAACTGACCGTGGACGTGGGCCGGCTCCTGGGCGGCGACGGAGGCCGCCTCATGAGCGGCATCGAATACCAGTACTGGCGCCACAAGCTGGGGACCGACGTGACGGAGAGCGTGGTCCAGTTTCTGGTGGTGTGGCGCCTGTGAACCGCGTCCGCGTGCCCGCGAGTTCGCTGCTCGCCGCTGCGGCGGTCCTCGGTTCCGTGCCGAACGGTCCCATGCCGAGCGGTCCCGCCCTCCTCTCGGCCCAGACGCCGGAGCAGCAATACTCCGAGTGGGTTCGCCCGGGCTTCCGCCCGCAGGAATACGAGTTCCGCCGCAACCGCATCCTCGATGGCCTGCGCGCCACCGGAGGGGGCCTCCTGCTCGTGCCCTCGTCGGACGGCATCACGCATGGCGAGACCTTCCGGCAGCTCGAGGACTTCTGGTATCTGACGGGGCTGGAAATCCCCCAGTCGATGCTCGTGCTGGACGCGAGACGCGACATCTCGATCCTCTTCATGCCGCGGCGGGATCCGCGCTTCGAGAACCCGGGCCGGCCGAACGACTTCCCGGGCCGCCCGCTGCTCGACGACTACCGGATCCGCAGCGTCGGCGGCGCCGACGACTATCGCGACATCGCCGAACTCGACGGCTTTCTGCGCGAGCGTACGGGAAGGGGCGAGATCCTGCGCGTGAACGCGGGCGCCGCGGGCGAGGTGCCCGACCCGGTCGTCCCGCTGGTCGGGAGTCTCGACCCCACGGCTTCCCTCATCCGGCGCCTGCGGGACGACTTTCCGGACGGGCGCCTGGTGAACGCGTTCGAGATCGTCGCGCGCCTGCGCATGGTGAAGTCACCCGCCGAGATCATGCGCATGCGGCGCGCGGCGGACGCCACCATGGCCGGGATCCGGGCCGCCGCCGCCCTCGTTCGGCCGGGCGTTGACGAGCGCACGCTCCAGGGCGAATTCGAGCGCACCTGCCGGGAAGCGGGCGCCCAGTCCATCCCCTTCACCCCGATCATCAAGTCGGGCCCCAACAGCCTGTGGCCGTGGCGCGTCCTCGCGGCCCACTACGACCGCCGCAACCGCCGGCTGCAGGACGGCGACCTCGTGATCTTCGACGTGGGGTGCGAGATCAACGGATACGTGAGCGACGTGGGACGGACCTTCCCCGCGAACGGCGCCTTCACCGAGATCCAGCGGGAGAAGCTCCTCGTGAGTACGCGCGCGGCGGAAGCCATCATCGCCGCCGTGCGCCCCGGCGTCACCCTGCGCGAACTCACGCAGGTGGCGTACGACGCGATCCCGGACGAGGAGGAGCCGTACATGCAGACCCCCTCCTTCTTCGGCCACCACATAGGGCTGTCGACCGGAGATCCGGCCCTCCTCGACGAACCGCTGGCCCCCGGAATGGTGTTCACGGTCGAACCGTGGTACTACAACCACGACCTCGGCGTCTCGGTGTTCGTGGAAGAGGTCCTCCTCGTCACCGAGGACGGCGCCGAAGTCCTCACCGACGCCCTCCCCCGCGCCCCGGACGCCCTGGAGGCGCTGGTCCCGTAGAGGTAGATGGCGGTCAGCGCATGTATGCGCGCCAGCGTTGTGCCAAGCTATCCCGGCGGGTCCTCCATCCCATCCCGGAGAACGGCGAGGTAGCTGTCGTAGGCGAAGATCATGCCCCGTTGGCGCCCGGTCACCTCGCTGACCAGGCCCAGCCCCTGGAGCAGCCTGAGGGAAGCGGTGACTGTCGGCGCGGAAAGGCCCGTACGCTCCGCGATGCCGTTGATCCGGTCGACGGGGCGTTCCACCAGCGCACGGTGTACCCGAAGCGTTGAACTGGCCCGTCGTCCCTCCTGGATCCGGGCACGGTTGGCCGCAACGAGGTCAAGTACGGATCGGGCAGTTGCAACGGCACTCTCCGCCACCTCGCGCACGCCTTCGAGAAAGAAGTGCAGCCAGGCCTCCCAGTCGCCTGTGCGACGCATTTTGTTGAGGAGTCCGTAGTAGGTGTCCCGATGCTGCTTGAGGTAGAGGCTGAGATACAGAAGGGGTTCGCGCAGGAGTCCGGCATCACACAGCATCAAGGTGATCAGGAGGCGACCCAGTCTCCCGTTTCCGTCGAGGAACGGATGGATCGTCTCGAACTGCACATGCGCGAGCCCGGCCTTGATGAGGGCGGGCAGGTCATCGTCGGTTGCACGGATGAACCGCTCGAGCGCCGCCATGCACTCTTCCACGTGATTCGGCGGCGGCGGGACGAAGGCCGCGTTGCCGGGACGCGATCCCCCGATCCAGTTCTGCGTTCGCCGGAACTCGCCTGGCGTCATCGTCGCGCCGCGGCCGCTCGCGAGAAGCTTGGCATGCATCTCTCGCATGAGGCGATTGGAGAGCGGAAAGTTGTCGTCCCGCAGGCGTTGGAGTCCGTGATACAATGCGGCGACGTAATTGGATGTCTCGACGACGTCATCCCGTAAGACACCGGGCGCCCCGCCCGCTTCGTGCAGCATGAGGTCGGAAAGGGAAGACTGCGTACCTTCGATCTGGGACGAGAGCACGGCCTCCTTCCGCACGTATCCGTACACGAAGTTAGCGGCCTCCGGAAGGAACTCGGTCACCGCGTCGAGTCGCCCCAATGCGGCGGCAGCTGCCTCGAACGGTTGGTTCAGCCCTTCCCGGAGGTCGATGTCCGGCGAGGGTGGCAAGACTACGGGTATGAAAGCCCGTACGGTTTCCCCGCCGGCTAACGTAACGTCGTAAGTCCCCGTCGCTTCGCGTTTCATTCTTGACCCGAATCGGTGTCTTGATCTTCACTTGATCTGCCTGATAATCTCACGGTCGCCTCCGCTAAGAAAGATTTTTTCCATTTTCTTTTCTTACGCGTCGGCTAACGAAGAAACTTTTCCTTACGCCCTCTCGGGGCGCTGCTAAGAAAAGAAAAGCGACGTTCTCGTTCGTTACGCGTCGGCTAACTGTAGCTGCCAAGGACGTTGGCGACCCTCACGCTGCCATCGGTCACGCTGCCATCGGCCTGGTCTCGTACTGTCCCCAGAGGACCCAGAGGGCCCAGTCGAGGTCGAGCGGGTCGCCCATCCAGAGGCTGGTCGCCGTCCAGGGATCGATCCCCTCCTGCCGGTGCCAGTTCCCGAGTCCCGCATCGGCGGTTCGGGGCGCCCTGACGTCCTCGCGTACCGGGGGCACCGCCGGTACCACGCGCCCGGCCGGATCGCGGAAGCGCGCCGCGCCAGCCTCCCCCATCTCGACCCGCCAGCCGCCCTCGTGCACGGCCCTGTGATGGAACCGGCACAGGAGGATCAGGTTGTCGAGCTTCGTCTCGCCCCCCTCGGACCACGGGATGGCGTGGTGGGCCTGCGTGTAGCGCGAGCCGCAGCCCGGAAAGCGGCAGCCGCCGTCCCTGACGTCGAGCGCCTTGCGCAGCCGCCACCCCACGGTCCGCTGGCGGCGGCCCACGTCCAGCACCGAGCCGTCCCGCCCGCGCTTCACCTCCACGGTCTCCGCATCGCAGGCCAGCCGCCGGGACGTTCCCGCGGGAACGTGTGAGCCGTCCTCCGTGGCCAGGATCTCGGGGCCGCCGGCCACGGTGTGGACCACCAGTTGCGCCCTCGCCTCGGCGCGCTCCTCGAGCCACGCCCCGAGCGCGTCGTGGCGCCGCTCCGTCGGACTCGGCCGGAGTGCCGGCGCGGGCGCGGGCGCATCGGCCTCGCGCTCCATGGCGCACTCCTGCCGGTGGAGTTCGTCCACGGTGACGTCCAGCGTCTCCACGAGCAGGGCGCCCACCTCGGGCATGAGCAGCCCCCGAACCTCGTACATGCCGTCGGCCGTCATTCGGACCGTCAGGTGACGGCGGGCCGCCATCTCCGACGTCCCGTCCGGCGCCGCCATGGCGGCCTCCGCGCTCTTCGCCGCCCGCACGAAGCGCTCCACCTGGCTCGCCGTGTGGTGGAGGGCGAACTCGACCAGCCGCGCCTCGTTCTCGGCCGTGGCCATGCGCGTGAGCGCCCGGACCTTGGACCAGGAGAGCCGCCCCTTCTCCATCTCGGCGGAGGTCAGCGGCAGGTCGGCGAGGCGGCGGGCCGCCCGCAGTCGCTCGCGGGCCCCGCCGAGGGAGATCCCGGTGCGCCAGTTCAGCCAGTGGGCGCAGGAGCGCCACCCGCTCCAGCGTTCCTCCTCATCGTAGCGGCGCAGCAGCGTCAGGAGCCGATACTGGGCGGCGTCGATGTGGGCGCACAGCTCGGCGATCTCGTCGCCCACGGGGTCGCCGGCCAAGGCAGCGGGGTGCGAGGCGGCAGCGTTCGAGTTGGCGGTCGGGTCGGCGGAAGGGTCAGGCGTCTCAGGCATGGCGTTCTCATCCGAATCTCAGGGTTCAAAGGGGGTACGCACTCATACCCCGATCTTCGGTAAATGTTCGGGTTTCATCTCAACACGGTCTCAACGGCGGTCTTCAACGGGGGTCTCAACGGGGATCTCAGCGTCCGGGACGTTCCCGCGGGAACGTCCGCGGCCAGTCAGCCGGTACTCCCGCCCGGCGGGCGTCGATCCGGTGAAGGTTCCACCCGCCGGCGGGTTGCACGAGCCGGGTTGCCGGGGCATGCTGCCCACATGAGCACGGCGGGGAGGTCGACGGATACCGGATGGAACGCCGTTGTCGGGTTGGCGGCGGCGCTGCTCTGCGCCGCAGCGGTTGGCTGCGCGGGCGACGGGTGGCCGGATCCGCCGCCGGTGGAGTCCGGGGTGCTGGCGGCCGAGCATGAGGAGTGGCGCGACGGGCGGCGGCGCAGCCTCGCGAACCCCAACGCGGGCGTCATCAGCTGGGACGGGCTCTTCGAACTGCGGGAAGGCGCCAACACCTTCGGGTCCGATCCGTCCGCGGCCATCGTCCTGCCGGAGGAGGACGCGCCGCTTCTGGCCGGTACGCTGTACCTCGAGGATGGGACTGTGCGTCTCGTCCCCGAAGCCGGGAGCGGCCTGCGCCTGAGAGACCAGATGTCCGGCGCCGCGGGCGACCCCGTCACGGAACCGATGCCCCTCCCGGACGACCGGAGCGAGGAGACGGTCCGCTTGGCGCTGGGGTCGCTCGGGATGCGGGTTCACGCCGAGCCGGGAACGGAGAGGCTGTGGCTCCGGGTCTGGGATACGGACGCCCCGCGCCTCGATGCGTTCGAGCTTCCCGAGTACTTCCCGATCACGAACGAGTGGCGCGTGACGGCGCGCTTCGAGCCCTATCCGGAGCCGCGCACGGTCTCGCTGGCCGACGTGAGGGGCGGGACGCTCGAGAACACCGCGCCCGGAGATCTCGTCTTCCGCGTCGACGGGGCGGAGCACCGCCTCATGGCCTTCGCCGGCGCGTCGAGCCGCTCCTACTTCATCAGCCTGTGGGATTCGACCGCCGTGACCGACACCTACCAGGCGGGCCGCTACATGCGCGCCCCCTTCCCGGATGACGACGGCTGGACGACGATCGACTTCAACCGGGCCTACAACGCGCCCTGCGCCTTCACCCCGCACTCCGTCTGCAGCCTCCCGCCCCGCGAGAACTACCTCCGCTTCCCCCTGACCGCCGGAGAAAAGCGGCCGTAGCCGACGCTCCTGCTACTTTCCAAGATAGGGTTTCTCCATCACGACACCGTTGGGTTTGTTTCAAAAATAAGAGGCGATATGTGGCCTTATAAGTTTATTAGAAGTTGTTAGAAGGCAATATATGGCCTCTTGACATCCCATCGATCTAGCCGCAACTTGAGACTCGGACTAACGGAAGTTTGCGGAGTATAGGGGCTGATCTTGGCTGCTGGCGTGACGCATGAAAATCTGACTTCCCGTGCGCTGCGGACCGAAATGGGACGTCGCCTCGCGAAGCTGCGCCTTGCGAGGAACGTGACGCAGCGGACGCTGGCCGAAGACGCGGGAGTAGGACTGCGCACGCTGCGCCGCATCGAGGCCGGCCAACCGTCTGGTCTGGACAGCCTGCTGCGCGTCGCAATTGCTCTTGGCTTGGGGGAGGGTCTGTTGAGCGCGGTGCCACCGCGAGAGGTCCGACCTATTGAGCGCGTGGACTCCGGCGGCAGGGAGCGGCAGCGCGCGCGCCCTAGGAAGGGCGCGCCGCCCGAAGGTCCCTGGTCGTGGGCCGACGAATCTGAATGACTGACGCCAGCGTGAACCTGTGGGGCCGCCAGATCGGCGCGGTGTCGTGGGAGGCCGGGCGGGGAATCGGCGTGTTCCAGTACGATCCCGCGTTCTTGTCAGCCGGCATCGAGGTTTCCCCTATGGCGATGCCCGTGCGCGAAACTCCGTATGCGTTCCCCGGCCTCGGGGAGGCGTTCAAGGGCTTGCCCGGCCTGCTTGCGGACGCGTTGCCGGACAGTTTCGGTGACCGGCTGATCGATGTTTGGCTGGCGGAGACCGGACGCCGTCTCGAGGACTTCAATCCGGTGGACCGGCTCTGCTACATCGGCAGGCGCGGCGTCGGGGCGCTGGAGTTCGAACCGGCGCTACGACGCGGCAACGGAGGCGCGGTTGAGATCGCGCCACTGGTCGATCTCGCCAACCGGGTTCTCGACGAACGGGGCCGACTGGCGGGCAGGCTCGAACGCAACGGAGACGGCGGAGCGCTCGAGGACATCCTCCGCGTGGGCACCTCCGCGGGCGGCGCACGGGCCAAGGCGGTACTCGCCTGGAATCCGGAGACGCGCGAGTTCCGGTCCGGCCAGCTGGACGCGGAGGCCGGCTTCGAGCACTGGATCCTGAAATTCGACGGCGTCGCCGACAACCGCGACCGGGAACTCGCGGATCCGCTCGGCTACGGGCGGATCGAGTACGCCTATCACCTGATGGCCCGCGAAGCCGGGATCGAGATGTCGGAATGCCGCCTGCATCACGAAGGCGGGCGGAGCCACTTCATGACGCGCCGGTTCGACCGCGACGCGGAGGGGCGGAAGATCCACATGCAGTCGCTCGCGGCGCTGCGGCACTTCGACTACAACCTGCCGGACGCGTATGCGTACGAGCAGGCGGTGGAGACGATCCGGAAGCTCGGGCTCGGCATGGCGGTGGTCGAGGAACAGTATCGCCGGGCGGTTTTCAACGTCGTTGCGCGGAATCAGGACGATCACGTGAAGAACATCGCGTTCCTGATGGACCGCAGCGGGACGTGGCGACTGTCGCCGGCATACGACGTGGCGTACGCCTACAACCCGCAGGGCCTATGGACAGGCCGACACCAGATGAGCGTGGCCGGCAAGCGCGATGGCTTCGAACGCGCCGACCTGCTGAGATTCGCGGAGACTTCCGGGCTCAGGACTCCCGCCGCGAGCCGCATCGCCGACCGGGTACTCGCTGCGGTCGCCAACTGGCCGCGTTTCGCGTCCGAAGCGGGTGTCGAGGAACGGGATGCCCGGCGGATCGGGAGAGCACATCGCCTCGACCTGCGGTGACGGGTGCAGCCGTCCGGGTCAGGCCGAGGGGAGTTCTCTCTGCATCTCTTCGGCGGACATGAGGGAGAGGGCGCAGAAGGTGAGCGTCCCGTTCGCGCAGCCGCCGGAGACGAGGGCCGGCGCGCCCACCACGAAGAGGTTCTCGTGGTCGTGGGTGCGGCCCCAGCGGTCCACGACGCTCGAGGCCGGATCGTCGCCCATCCGGCAGCCGCCGCCCGGGTGCTCCCACAGCTCGGACGGCCGCCCGATGCTCCTCATGGAACCTCCGGCCGCGCGCGCGAGTTCCTCAAAACGGCCCGAGATCGTCTCGACCGTGTGGTCCTGGAGGTCGATGCTCTCCTGCGCGGGACGGTAGTCGATCCGGGGCATCGGGTCGCCCAGTTCGTTCGTCTTTCCGGGGTCGAGGGTGAGGCGGCTGTCGCGGTCCGGGAGCAGGTCGTAGTAGGCGCGGACCCGCGCGGTGGACTCGGACTCCGTGCGGGCCCTCCAGTCGGCCATGATCTCGTCGCCCCACAGAAGCTGGCCGTCTTCGCCCTTGAGCCTCGGGGCGCGGCCGACGTTCGACTCCCACAGGCGCAGGTCGTGGCGCACGTAGCGGTCCAGCGGTCCCGGGCTGGCGAAGCGGCGGGACAGCAGGCTGTTGTAGACGAACATGCCGGGATAGAGCCGCAGCGGCAGGTTGATGAAGCCGCTGAGGTACCAGTGCCCCGTCATGTACCGCCCCACGTTTCCGGTGCGGTTGGCGAGGCCGTCCGGGAAGCGGCTGTTCGCCGAGAGCAGGAGGAGGTGGGAACTCCACGCGTGGCCGGAGGCGATCACGAACGTACCCGCGCGGAACTCGACGGGCTCGTCGGGCGCGTCCCGGTCGACGGCTTCCGCGACGGCGATCCGGTCCGAACCGGGCTCCAGGCTCAGGCGCCGGACGAGCGTGCGGGTGACGAGGTCGATGCGCCCGTCCGCCAACAGCCGGTCGAAGGCGAAGTCGGGCGTGTACTTGGCTCCCGTGGGACAGACCGAGCAGGTGTCGCAGCGGCGGCAGACGTTCCGCCCCTGGTACGGCTCCGTGTTGCGCGCCCAGGGCTGCGTCCAGAAGGGGATGTCCGTCTTCTCCGTCCATTCGCGCATGCGCGCGAGGCTGTACGAGAGCGGGAGCGGCGGCATGGGGTAGGGCTTCGAACGGGGGTCGTACTCCGGGGGACCCTGTTCGCCCGCCACGCCGATGCGCTCCTCCGCCTCCTGGTAGTACGGCTCGATGTCGTCGAAGGAGATGGGCCAGTCGGACGCGACCCCGTACAGCGACCGCAGGCGGAAGTCCTCCGGGGAAAAGCGCGGGACCGCGCCGCCCCAGTGCATCGCCGCGCCGCCCACGACCATCGAATTGTACATGGCGCCCGTGCCCGTCTGGCCGCGGATATCATCGTTGGGCCAGGGGTTCTCGCCGTAGGCCAGCATCCGCGCCCGGGTGTCCGACCGTTCCTCGAGAGATGCCGTCCGTCCGCCGGCCTCGACGACGGTGATCGAGGCGCCGGTCCGCTCGGCGAGCCGCTCGGCCACCATGGCGGCCGTGATCCCGCCGCCGATGATGCAGACGTCGCTCTCGACCACGCGTCGCGCCGCCCGCCCGACCGCGGGGCTGCGTGGGCGGCTCACGGTGCGGCTCCCAGCGGCGCGGGTTCGTCCTCGGCCCCCTCGATCGAGCGGCAGAGCTCCCTCCGAATCGCCCGCCCGTAGCAGAGATCCGTCGCGATCGCGGAGCCGAAGAAGTGGGCCATCAGGGCCAGCGCCACGTGGTCCGCATTCTGCGGCGCCCCAAGGCCTGGCCCGGCGTCCGCGAGCGGCCGCGCGAGGAGTTCTCGGCGGGCGGACACGTCGAGATCGGAGAGAGACACGCCGTGGCGGCTCTCGCACTCCTTCTCGAGGCCCTCCAGTTGCGCCGCCCATCCCGGCCTCGGATCCGGGCCCGAGTACCGGATCTCGGGGACGAGATACGGATGACTCAGTTCGGCCACAGGTTCCAGCGCCTCGGACCAGCGCTCGAAGGCGCGCACCGCGCGTCCCCGGCCGTCCTCGCCGAGTTCGTCCGGGAGAACGACGTCGGCAACGGCCCGCAGCGTCTCGGCCCCGTCGGTCTCCGTCGCGCGCCCGCCGGCGGCATCGCGAGCGCAACCGGTGAGGGAAACGGCGGCCACCGTCGCGGCAGACTGCTTCAGGAACGTCCTGCGAGATTCCGCCATGGCCACCGGCCTTCCGGGAGTTGAGCTGCTCAAGTCCTCAAGGGAGCGTAGGCGCCGAGCTTGAGGCGTCGCAACTCCCGCCAGCCTCGACCGAAACGGGGTGGCGCCGAAACTGGCGAGCGGAGGGCGCTCGCCCCATCCTTCACACGCGCGGGACGCCGCCGTGTCGCGCGCGCCTCGAGGGGCCGTAGCTCAGTTGGGAGAGCGCCTGCTTTGCAAGCAGGAGGTCGTCGGTTCGAATCCGATCGGCTCCATCCCCCCCGCCGAATGTGTCACTCCTTCGGCCGCCATTGACTATATCACCTCCTCCCCCGCCTTCGACTACCCCATTTGAGTAATTGCGCGCCCTCCGACCGTTCGTCGATGTTTCTGTTCGACGGTGGTCGCCACGGAGGACCTGGGCTCCGCGGAACCAGACGAAGGTTGCGGAGGAGGTACCATGATTCGATTGAACCGCGCGGGGCTGGCGGCGGTGGCGCTGTGCGTGCTCGCGGCCGGGCCGGCTCATGCACAGCCTCTCCTCGAGATGGAGGGGATCGAGTTGCGCGGCAACGCGCGCGTCCTGCAGTACGGGGGGGCCGGGACGTGCAACGTCCTGGAGCACGTGGAGACCCCGACCGAGTACGAGCGCAAGAAGGCGAACCACGGCCAGCCCGTCGACGTGTGGCAACTGGATCTCTCCGTCCACAACGGGTCCGGCAGGCCGCTGGATCATCTGATCGCGAAATACGACATCGCGGCCCAGCACCCGCCGTGCACGAACTGGACCGGGCCGGAAGCCGGGCAAATCCCCGGCCACGTCGAGTGGGGGGACTGGTACGGCACCATACAGCGCAGCGGCGGCGGCAACCCTACCCTGCCGGGCGAAACGCTGACGAGGACCGTGTACCTGCTGATGTTCCGCGGGCACGAACCACGCTTCAACACCTGGAGCGTCGATTACGACTTCGCGGCCACGCCGACCGGACCTCCGGCGGTGAGAACGGAAACGAGGCCCTCGCCGTCCACGCCACGACCTGCCAATGCATCCGCCCCGACGGCCGCCCCAGCCCCCGTGAACCCTTCTGAGACATGTGCGGGGAAGCCGGAGGGCACCGCGTGCTTCATGGAAATGTCTGACCAACCGGGGTGCTACCTGTGGGTCAACTCTGTTAGTGAGATCGCAACTTGGAGCGGCGAATGTTCGGGCGGCTACGCACAGGGCGGCGGCACGCTTCGGCGGCGCTATAGCTATGATGAGCACATTTGGGAGGACATTTGGGAGGGAACGTTTGTGGATGGCAAAATGCACGGCAACTGGACCATCCAGTATGCCAGCGGAGACCGTGCACAAGGGCCCTACGTGGACGGCAAACAGCACGGCGATTGGAGGCTAGTCTCTTCTGACGGAGTCGGCTTTACCGAAGGGCACTACGTGGACGGCAAGCCGCACGGCAATTGGACCATCCAGCGTGCCGATGGAGTCGCGTTGCGAGGTCCCTATGTGGACGGCAAGATGCACGGCAATTGGACCATCCGGCACGCCGATGGCAGGGAGGACCAAGGGCCCTACGTGGACGGCAAACGGCACGGCGACTGGACCATCCGGTATGCCAGTGGCACCGTTTCCAAAGGTCCTTACGTGGACGGCAACGTGCACGGCAATTGGACCATCCGAGCCGCCGATGGCCAGGAGGAGCAAGGGCCCTTCGTGGACGGCAAACGGCACGGCATCTGGACCGTCTGGGAGGCCGATGGAGACGTGCAGCGAAGGCCCTACGTGGACGGCAAACGGCACGGCGATCAGGTGTCGTGGCTCGGGCGGCTGACGCCCGACGGGCAGCAACGCGTCGTTCAGGTTACCTACGTCGACGGAGAGTTACATGGTCTACATGTCTTCTGTGCGTTCGGCTACCCCGCTAACGTCGAGGGACTGTTTCTGCATGAGAGGGGCGAGACGGTTGACGAGTACTACGCCTACGATAGCATCTACGATAGCATCGAAGATCGGCAACTGGCGAACGCGGCTGCGGCTACTTGCGCACGCGTGCTTTCCCTCACTAAACCGAGCCCGAGTCCGATCCCGTGAAGTCGCTCAAGATGTCCGAGCATCGATCCTCGGGACCGGCTTTCCGGCATACGCCGACGTGCGGCTTGCTGGTGGCCATCATTCTGCTCATCAGCTGCGGGTCGGAGGGCGCGCCCCCCGGTGTGCCCGGACTCTCCCCGGGCGAGGAGTTCAGCGACTGCGATGTCTGCCCGCGCATGGTAGTCGTGCCCGCCGGGACGTTCACGATGGGCTCGCCGGCGTCGGAGGAGGGCTTCGACGACGAGGGTCCGCGGCACTCGGTGACGATTTCGGCTCCGTTCGCGGTGGGGGTGTACGAGGTGACGTTCGCGGAGTGGGATGCGTGCGTGAGCGCGGGCAGCTGCGGCGGCTACGCGCCGGCCGACGAGGGCTGGGGCCGGGGGAGCCGACCGGTGATGAACGTGAGTTGGGACGACGCGCAGGCGTACGTGTCGTGGCTCTCGCAGCAGACGGGCGCGCGCTACCGACTCCTGAGCGAGGCGGAGTGGGAGTACGTGGCGCGGGCGGGCTCGGTGACGGCGCGCTACTGGGGCGAGAGCCGGTCCGGTCAGTGCCGCTACGCGAACGGTGGTGACGACTACGTGTCCTGCACGGACGGACATGAGTACACGGCGCCGGTGGGGTCGTTCGCGCCGAACGTGTTCGGCCTGTACGACGTGCTGGGGAACGTGTACGAGTGGACGCAGGACTGCTGGAACGGGAGCTACGCCGGCGCGCCGACGGACGGGAGCGCCTGGCAGTCCGGTAACTGTGGCCGTCGGGTCCTCCGCGGCGGTTCCTGGCTCGGCAACCCGTGGTTCCTCCGCTCCGCGAGCCGGAGCAGGAACCCCACCGGCGGCCGGAGCAACCGCTTCGGTTTCCGAGTTGCCCGGACGCTCAATTGATTCCTACTTCTTTACCCCTTTACCTCCTGGTTGAACGTGCGGAGGAACGGAGCTCGCACACGGTGGCTCGAAGCCCTGCCCACGCCGGGGCGGGCGCGGTGATGCCGGGTCGTGGCTGAGACGGTTGAAAAGCGCCCGGGCCGTTCGCGGCCCTGCGGATAGCCGATGCCCGCGATGTTCGCGGCGACGGCCACGGCCACGCCGTCGTCCGGGTAGATGATGAGCAGCGCGTTGCCGCCGATCGCGCCGCCCGCGTGCCCGACCGCTCGGCGACCGCCCGCCCGCGAGGGCGGCATGAGGCGCCAGCCGATCCCCACTCCGATCTCCTCGCCGGACGCCGTGCGCTGGGAAGTCCATACGAGGTCCAGCGTCTCCCGGCTGAACAGTCCCGGCTCGAGGTGCGCGTGGGCGAAGCGGAGGAGGTCCTCCGTCGTCGAAGCGCCTCCGAATCGCGCGGTCAGGGCACCGACGGCGGGAGCCGTCCGGCGAACGCCCGTGGCGTGAGAATCGCCACCGGAAAGTCCGCGGCGAGAGCGAGCAGGTCTTCGTCGCCCGTGACCAGCGCGTCGGCGTGCCCGGCCAGCGCCGCCTCAAGGAAGATGCGGTCGAAGGGGTCGCGGCACTCCGGGACGGGTGGCGATTCGCCCACGTCGACCGATTCGCAGTAGGGCAGATAGTCCGCCAACAGTTCCTCGCGCTCTCCCGCAGCGAGGCGGAACTTCGGGTAGCACAGGACCCGGACCAGTTCCGAGATGGTGTCCCGGCTCGCGAGCGGCAGAATCGCACCCGACCGCCACGCGTCACGCAGCCAGGATACGGTTCCCTTCGGGAAGAGAAGCGCGGATACGAGGACGTTGGTATCGAGAACCGTGCGAACCGGCGTCATTCAGCCCGACGGGCCCACGAGACGGCGTCCGCCACGTCCGCATCGGATAACCTCAGTTCAGCCAGCTTTGCCCGCACCGCGTCGGCCCGCGTGAGCCGCACGGGCGTCAGCACGATGCGTCCATGCTCCTCGGTGACGTCGAAGTACTCCGTGTTCGGAAACTCCGAGATCACGGCTTTGGGAAGCGTCAACTGGTTCTTGGACGTCAACTTGGCGAGCATGGCGCAGCCTTCTTTCCTGTAAGTAAGAATACAAGGAAGCATACACGAACCTGCTCCACCATTCAAGCCCTCTTCATGTTCTGGCCCGCGCAGCCGGAATCCCCGCAGCTCGCTCGAGCGTGCGCCGGTTCGGCGAAGAGCCGGCTTTTGGGGGAGTTGGGCTCGAAACTACCCCATTTGAGTAATTGCGTGGCTCCCGCGATGTGCTGAGGCTGAAAGACCGATGCCCGGTGCGCTTCGGTGCTCCGCCGTGGCCGCTTCAAAGACGCACCGAACGCCGAATCGAGAGGTGAGGATGTCCGCCCAGCCATCGCCGAGACCGAATCTCAGCCGTGGGCCGGCATGCGGCTTGCTCGCGGCCATCATTTTGCTCATCGGCTCGTTCCCCGCCGCGGCGCAGTCCGGGCCGTCCGCCGTGGTCTGCGTGGGGAGCGAACGGAAGACGCTCGAGAGTTCGAACCCGGTGCGGCGCGTGATCACGGAGGACGTGGCCGTGGTCTACCGGGTCGGCGTCGGGGACGACGACCGGGAGGGGATGGAGCAGTCCTTGCTCGGCGAACTGGGCGACCCGGCGGAAGTGTCGTGCACATGGTCGGACCCCGGAGACAACTACACTGGTCTTCTCCTTGCCCCACTCTTTCGCAGCGCACGTTGCTAGCGTCTACCGATGCAAGACTTGACTTTGACCGGAGCCGAGGACATGGACGACCAGGACCGTACCAACCAAGCTTCTCAGTCGCACGAGCACGCCGCCGAGAACACTTCCGAACTCACTGACCCGTCGGCAGCTGACCAACGCCACCGTAACGATCGCAGCAGCAGCACGCCCGATCCAAGGGAAGGTCCGACCGCTGATCAAGGCAGTGGCGGCGATTCGGGTGTCACCCGCAGGGCAACGCCGGAATCAAGTGGTGACCAGGACAGTGGCGGTCACTTGTCTACCGCGCCCGGCCCGCCGAGCGCCGGACGTGACACGACGCACGGTATTCAGATCACTGCCCGACAGAAGCCGGCTGTCTTAGTGGCGGGTGGGTTGAGCGCTGCTGTCATTCTGAGTGCTGCGCTGTGGGTCGTTGTGGTCCAGCCAGACATCGAGATCCAGCCGGCCGATGGGATCGCACTGGCCTTGGGCGCACTGTCGATCATTTGGTCTGTATCAGCGTTCTTCTTGTCCCGCTCCACCAGCCGAGAGCAGCAGGAGCGCGATCACGAGTTTCAATTGGCAAGGGAAACACGGGACGCCGAACGCACGCGCAGACAGGAGGAGCGCCAAGAAGGCCGGGAGAGGAGGAGAGAAGCAAGAGCAACGGAACGAGAGGAGAGAAGAGCGCAGAGGGCGAAAGAACGTGCTAGAGGAGAGATCGCAGCTACGATTGCAACTCACGTAGTGGACATAAACGCACATCTCGCCAAGATTGATGTCTTGGCGAAGCCCCTACCGGGCGACGATGGAATGACGGACGACGTGCGCTTTATCATTCGGTGTCCGGAGGAGGTTCGCCAAATCGTAAGCATAGAGTATCGCTAATGTTAGACTGCGCCGAGCGATCGAATGGCCGACAGGGCCAGAGTTGATCTTGGATGTGTAGCGCCTCCGAAGCTCTCGCCTCTCGCTTGGAAAAACCAATGAAGATATGCGGACGGGTATGCCGGCGCTTTGATGCGATCCGCCTCCGCCATTGGCCTTGGCCCGGCCGGCGGCTGCCGCCACCACCGCATGCGCAGATCGAATTATCCCATCTAAGTTAAGGCAGACCTTCTGCAATTCGCTGAGCGTGAGGGCGTAGTCGATACGTTGAGGTTCGCCCTCAAGGTGACCGGCAGAGAGTGTCTTGGAGGTGCCATGATCCGATTGAGCAGAGCGGGATCAGTACGGCGGCGCTGTTGAAGAACGCACATTCGACTCCGGGAGGGGGGATCATCCTCCAACGGCAGGATCGGCGCCGGATGGCGACGCGAGCCGCTCTGGCTCTACCGTTGGCCTGGACATGAGGGGCCCGCGGGTTTGCGTCGGCGCGGCGGCCACGCTGGCCGCCATGGTCTGGGCCTCCGGCTGCGGGGAAAGGGCGACTGAACCAGCCGCTCCAACCCCCGCCGCGCCACGGCCGACCACGGTTACCGTCACGCCTCCTACCGCGCGGCTTGCGGCCCTGGACGCCACCGTGCAGCTCGCCGCCGAGGTGCGCAACCAGAACGGCCAGCCGATGGCGGGGTCCACGGTGACTTGGGCGAGCGGAGCCGCTGCCGTGGCGACGGTGGACGCGGCCGGGCTGGTGACGGCCGTGGGCGACGGAACCGCCACGATTATCGCGACGGCGGGCTCGGCGTCGGGCACGGCGGCCGTGACGGTGGCGCAGGAAGTGAGCGCGATCGCGGTCACGCCCGCGGCCGACACGCTCGTAGTGGGCGATACGCTGCGTTTGACGGCCGAGGCGACCGACGCGAACGGCCATTTGGTGACGGGGGCCGAGTTCGTGTGGGCGTCGAGCGACACCCTGTTGGCAACCGTAGACGCGACGGGTCTGGTGACGGGGGTTGGGGCCGGTGAAGTGGCGCTCACCGCCACGTCGTCCGGGGTCGTAGCCCAGGCCGCCCTCACGGTCCTGGCGCGCGTATCGGCGATCGTAACGGTCGAACCCGACAGCATTCTGTTCTTGGCCCTGGGGGACACCGTCCGGCTGGCGGCCGAAGTGCGCGATCAGATCGGGCGCGTGATGGTCGGCGTCCCGGTAGCCTGGGCGAGCACGGACACGCTCGTCGCGGCGGTCGACTCGGCGGGGTTGGCGACCGCTGTCGGCAATGGCACGGCGAGTGTCACGGCGGCCGCGGACGAGGTTACTAGTCAGGCGCTGGTGACCGTGGCGCAGTCCGTGGAGTCGGTAGTGGTGACACCGCCGACAGTGACGATAGCGGTCGGAGACACTCTGCGGTTGGTGGCGGAGGCGTTCGACGCGAACGCTCACCCGATCGAGGGCGCAGAGTTCAGCTGGTCGACGAGCGATCCGTCCGTGGCCAGAGTGGACGGAACGGGGCTCGTGCTCGGCATCGCCGAAGGTGCGGCGACCATCGCCGCCGTGACCGGGGGCGTACGCGGTACCGCGGACGTCACCGTGGCCAATCCGCCTCCGAAACCGGGCCCTGGCGTCAACATCTTCGATTTCCCCATGCGCGCCGTCTCGGTAGGGGGCTTCTGGGGAGGGAACCGTCGAGTCGCCCAACCCTGGGAAGACGGGGGCCGACAGGGTCCTCTCATTCCCCTCGAGTTCATCGACTGGCTCCGCGGTATGCACGTCAATTGGGTCATGATCTCCGTGGCCCTTCACTACGACGACAGCATGGACAGCACGGTCTCTCTGGAGACCGGTCGAAACCGTCAGGTTCCCACTTGGCGGGACGAGACGCTCCGGCAAGTCCTTCGCGAGTCCCGGGAGCACGGGTTCAACGTGTACATGACCCTGGCGTTCGAGGCTCATGAGGCGGAAAGGTCGTCCCGACCGGTCCAGCGCTGGCAGCTAGGGGATCCCGCGCCTCCCCACACGGGCGGCGTACCGCCAGGCGAGGGGCCGGCAATGGCACCGGAGAACTGGCCATGGCGGCCCGACCATCCGGATCATGAGCGGTTCGTCACCGAATTCTGGGAAACCTACACGGAGCATGCCGAGCACTTCGCCGCCATGGCGGAGGATGAGGGCGTCGCTCTCTTCTCTCTCGGGACCGAGACGGACCGGTTGTTTCGCACGCGACCCGACCACCATGACCCGGGTCGCCCGGCTTCCGGTTACATGACCAACGATTTCGGCGACGAATTGCGGACCATGGTAGGCCGCGTACGTGCCGTCTACTCCGGCCGGCTGACGTACGACATGCACGCCTCGGCGCTCATGTATGCGGACTTCCACGGACGGGGGTCGGGCGCCGGCCATCTCTGGGAGGATCTCGACCTCGACATCGTGGGGATCAGCGCATGGTTCAGGCTCACGGCGAGTCCCCCGGCGACCGTAATGAGTGTTCCGGAACTGCAGGCGAGCTACGAGTCGGTTTTCATGGACCTGCTGCGTCCGCTTGCCGACCGGAATCCGGGGCGGGCGATCGTCTTCACAGAATACGGCACCATGGATCTCGTCGAAGCTCCGGCGAACCCGGGATCGAGCGCGCGCCAGGGGGAGAGCAAGACGTTTGTGGACATGAACCGGAACGGACTGGATGACGGCGAGGAGACCCAGGCCAACATCCTCGAGGCATTCTTCAACGTCGGAGACCGCCATCCGGGTCTGGTGAACGGCGCCTTCCTCTGGGACAACTGGATCGGAACGGATGCGATGTACATGGAGCGCTGGCGCGACAGGCTGTTCTTTACCGTACGGGGCAAGCTGGCGGAAGCCGTGGTCCGGGACGCGTACGGTCGCTGGGCGAAGGGCGGCCGTTGAGTCCACTTGGCGGCCGCTACTCACGGGCGATCACCCGGCCGAGAGATCGCGGCGGCAAGTGTCAACCATGCACCGCCCCGCTGTAGTGACACGCACGATCAGGCCGTCCCCAGGGAATCAGCGTGAGCGGGGGGAGCTTCGTATGGCCTCCAGCGACAGGAGCCTCCGCACCAGTTCGGTCTGCCCTTTGATCCCCAGCTTGCGATAGGTGTTCTTCAGATGGGCCCGCACGGTACCCTCGGCCACGCCCAGCCTCCGCGTGATCTCGGCCACGGACCGGCCGGCGGCCAGCGCCACCGCGACGCGGCTCTCCGCGGGCGTCAGTCCAAGGACCGCAGCCGCCAACGCCGGATCTATGCGGGATCGACTCACGGGGTCGACGATCAGCACCAGCACGCCGACCTTCCAGGCTCGATAATCGGTGCGCATGCCGCCGCCCACGGGCTGGACCTCGACCGCCAGCGGCGTTCCGGCCTTCGGACGCGTGATCTTCATCGAGCCTCCGGCGCCGCGTGTGCCGTACGGGGGCAGGGCGGCCGCCAGCAGACGCTGTAGCCGGTCGTCTTCCGCCGGCATCTCGGCGGTGAGCGCCCCCTTCCAGTCGCGGAGCCCATCGCCTTTCCGCAGGAGGGCCCGGGCCCGGTCGTTCGCCTCCCGGATCCGTCCGCGGCCGTCGAGCTGGACGATCCCCGCCCGTCTGTTCTCGACCAGATCGGCAAGCGACGCACCCAGCGCCTCGGCGTCCATCATCAGGCGCCGGACGCGGGCGAAGTGGCGTATGTGGGGCGCCAGGCGCTTGATGTCCCGGATCTGGTCGTATCCCCAGCCTCCGGGTTGAATGGAATCGGCAAACGACCACACGATCCCGCACCCGTCGAGTCCATCGAGCACCATGAAGAGACCGTTCTGCGATCGGGTGGTGCGTCGAAAGTCGTTGTACACGGGCGAGGTCTCCTTCTCTTCGTCCGTGTAGAGATCCGGCTTGTGCGCCAGTTCGCCGGCACGAAGCGAAAGGAGCCGCGGGATCGCCTCATCCTGTCCCCAGTAGCGGCCGAAATACAGGTCCTCCCAGTCCCTGCGACGCCGCCGGCCGGAGAAGGATCGTGCCAGGAAGATCTCGGGCTCGCCCCCCGAACGCGGATCGCCGTAGGCGAGGCTGTGGCCGCTCGCCCGGATCAGGGCGTTGACGGAGGCGGCCGCCGAGACCCACGTGGCATCGCCCAGCGCCGCCCGGTGCAGCAACGCCAACGTCCGTTCGAACCGGTCCTGCGCGGTCATGTGGTTTCGACTGCCCGCTTTGTTTGGTGTGTGTCCAGGAGATCGTGGCCTTGAATCATGTGATACGGCCACAAATCATGTGGCACGACCACGCACGCAGGCGCCAGCATCTTACCCCAAATGGGGTAGTCAACGGTGATCCGCGGACTCGCCGCGCTCCCTTTGCGAGTCGCGGCGTGAAGTCCGGTATCCGGGCTGCGCGGCCAACGCATCTACAGCCCAGGACGGAGGCTCAACGTCGATTCGGCGGGCGGCTTCCACGACGCAACGGGGACAGGCCTTCAGGGGCTGGGTGCGACCGGAGCTTGTGGAGTCCGGCGTCTGAGGTGGCTTTACGGTGATCGCCGTGCATCCGGGCCTCGCGCAGGTGTTTCCCCATTTCCCGGGCACGTTGCCTAGCCTGACCCTTCCGGCGACATCCTGCCGGAAGCGGCGAAGGTCGGCGCCGATCCGTTCGCAATGGCGGTCTTCTGGCTCAACGGTTGCATGCGGACAGGCTCAGCCAGTCGCTGAACCCGCGCAATTGCTCAGATGGGGTAGTCGAGCCCTCCGGACGCCTCGGTGTAGGCCTTCACGGCATCGAGGTCCGCCGCGATCGCCTTCGCGATCACCCGGCTCATGAGCGGCGTGGTGAGTCTGGCAAGAAGCTTGTGGGGCCGCGCCTCCATCACCATGAGCAGCCGCGTCCCGCCGCCATCCGGGTCCGGCTCGACGGTGAAGGTCGTGTCCCAGACCGTGCCGCCCGCGTCCGACACGAAGCGGACTCGCTCGTCCTGAACGTATTCGGTCACCTCCAGCTCCGTGGTCGCCCTCCGGCTCCCCATGAGCCGCGTCTCCCGGAAGCGGGCGCCGACGCCCGTCCTTGCCTCCGACAGGAACTCGACGTGCTCGATGTGCGGCACGGCCTTGGAGAAGTTGGAAACGTCGGCGACGGTGGAAAAAACCGCTCCGACCGGAGCGTCGATGGTGCGGCCGAGTTCGGTGCGCGTCATGGCGTTCCTCTGCTTGCTTCCTGTTTGCCTGCTTCCGCTTGCCGGCTCCGGGCCCACGTCATAGGTATCGGCCCCGGTATCGGCCCCGCTCATCATACCTGTCTCTCCAGCCGACGAGCCACCTTGCCATGACCGCCTACTTCACGCCCCGCACCTTCAGCTTCCTGAGCGAGTTGGCCGCCAACAACCGCCGCGAGTGGTTTCTCGACAACAAGCCGCGCTACGAGGCGGACGTCAAAGAGCCGGCGCTCCGCTTCATCTCGGATTTCTCCGGCCCTCTCGAGGAGATCAGCCCCCACTTTCGCGCCGACCCGAGGGCGAACGGCGGCTCGCTCTTCCGGATCTACCGCGACACGCGTTTCTCCCGGGACAAGAGTCCGTACAAGACCCACACCGGCATCCAGTTCCGGCACGAGGCGGGCAGGGACGCCCACGCCCCCGGCTTCTACCTGCACATCCAGCCCGGGCACTGCTTCGCGGGCTGCGGCACCTGGCGCCCCGGCGGGCCGGCGCTCCGGCAGATCCGCGAGTCCATCGACGAGGATCCGCAGGCCTGGAGGCGGGCGTCGCGCAGCGCCGGTTTTCGTGGGACGTTCGAGCTCTCGGGCGACTCGCTCGTCCGGGCCCCGCAGGGATTCAGCGTGGATCACCCGCTGATCGAGGACCTGCGGCGCAAGGACTTCATCGCGGTCGTGCAACTGGGCGAAGACGACCTGACGTCGGACGGTTTCCTCGACCGCTTCACCGACCTGTGCCGCACCGCCGCCCCGTTCCAGCGCTGGCTGTGCCAGGCCACCGGCGTGTCGTACTGAACTCTGTCGCCGTTCGCGGACATGCGGCAATTGTGCCCGTTCGACGACATCGCGTCAATGTCGCCGAACGACTACATTCGTGGTCGACTTCGTTGATCATGACTCGTGGCTGGACGGTGAACATTGCAGTTTCGCACTCCCCTCGAACTTGGCCTCCTGATCCGCCGGGCCAGGCAGGCCCGAGGCATGACGCAGGCGGATCTGGCACGAGCGGCCGGCGTGGGTCGACAGTGGATCGTGGCCATCGAAGCCGGCAAGCCGCGAGCCGAACTGGGCAAGGCGTTTCAGGTGCTTGCCGCAGTCGACCTGTCGCTGTCGGTCCACGGCGAGGGTATCCCGGAGCCGTCGGGTTCCCGCGTCCGGATTGCCGTGCCCGACGTTGAGGCGGTCGTCAGGGCCCACGAAGACCCGGCGCCGTGACCGAACGCCTCATCGCGGTGGCGAACGGGGAGGTGATGGGCCACGTCACGCGCCACGCGCGCGGGCGGCTGGCCTTCTCATACGATGAAGCGTGGCGGCAGGCGCCGGGGGCGTACCCGCTTTCCCTGTCGATGTCTCTCGTCGGCGCCGAATACGGCCACGACGTCATCGAACCGTGGCTGTGGGGACTCCTCCCCGACAACGAGAATGTTCTCGCCAGATGGGCAAGACGCTTTCAAGTCTCCGCGCTAAGCGCATTCTCGCTGCTGGGGGCAACGGGCGAGGACTGCTCGGGCGGAGTCCAGTTCGCGGCACCCGACCGCGTCGACCGCCTGCTTGGCCCGCGAACGCGGGAGGTCGACTGGCTGACGGAGGAGCAGGTCGGCGCACGCCTGCGCGTGCTGAACGAGGATGGGAGCGCGTGGCGTCTCCCCGGTGACTCCGGCCGGTTCAGCCTGGCGGGCGCACAGGCCAAGACGGCGTTGTACTTCAGCGAAGGGCGTTGGGGAGTGCCCCGCGGTTGCACACCCACGACGCACATTCTGAAACCTCCGATTCCGGGTTTTCCCGGACACTGCGAGAACGAACATCTCTGCCTGACGCTGGCCCGCGCGGTCGGAATCCCCGCGGCTCGCTCGAGCGTGCGCCGGTTCGGCGAAGAGCCGGCGCTCGTGGTGGAGCGGTACGATCGGGTCGGCACCGCGGACGGTATTGTGCGAGTCCACCAGGAAGATCTCTGCCAGGCCCTCGGACTGGCGCCGACCGCGAAGTACGAGGGCGACGGCGGTCCGGGCTGCGACCGCATGGCCCACGCGATCCGGACCTGGTCCAGCCGTCCCGGGCGCGACCTCCGGACCTTCGTCCGCGCGCTCGCCTTGAACTGGATCATCGGTGGGACCGATGCGCACGCGAAGAACTTCTCTCTGTTGATTGGGGCCGGCGGGAAGGCGTCCCTCGCCCCTCTGTACGATGTGGCCAGCGTGCTGCCCTATCCCGGCCACTACGAGCCGAGACTCAAACTGGCGGCGAAGATCGGCGGCGAAGCGCGTCTGGGATACATCCAGGTGAGGCACTGGGCACGTTTCGCCGGCGAAGTCGGGCTCCCCGCCGCGGAGGTGTTTGCGTTGTGCGAGACCGTTGCCGTCGACGTTGCCGGCCGGTTGCCTGGAATCGTCTCGGCCGCCCGCGTGGAAGGCCTCGACCACGCGATCCTGGGTCCGTTGGAAGAGAAGATCGGAGCGCGCGCTGAGGCCTGCCGAAGTACCCTGCGGGCGTAGCCCGCGCGGGAGTGGCGTCTCCGAATCCCGCGGTCAGTTCACCGGCCGCGGGAGCCGCTTCCGCCGTCACTGACCGCGCCTGAAGTCGGCTCGGGATCGGCGCGGTGCCCGTCGATGTCCAGGACTCATGCCGCTCGGACCGACGCTAGCGGGCGGGCATGAAGAAGGCGTCGTTGTCCGTGATGACGGGGCCGCGCCCGATGTAGCTCGTCAGGTCCCCTTCGGCCATCGCCACGTAGCCGGCGATCGTCTCCGGCGATCCGAGGTCCCGGACGACGATCGGGTTGGCGGCGGCGCGCGTGAGCACCGACTGCATCACGACGGACGACAGCGGTTCGCGCGTGGCGACGACGTAGCTGTGCGTCGATCCGGTCGACCACAGCACCATGTTGGGGAAGACGTCCCAGACGGTCCGCAGGATGTCGCGATAGTCATCTTCGCGGACGCCGTGGATCGGGATCCACTGCATGAAGACGCCGTCCTCCGCGAGGCGGCTCTCGATCAACTGATAGAACTCGCTCGTGAACAGCGCCCATGAACTCGCGTTCGCGGGGTGCGTCGCGTCCACCGAGATGATGTCGTACGACGCCTCCGCCCGCAGCAGGAAGTTCCGCCCGTCCTCGACGTGCAGCCGCAGCCGGTCGCTGTCGAGGACGTCGTAGTTCTCCTCGGCGTAGACCTCGGCCGCCTCGATCATCTCGGGAGAGAGGTCCACCGCGTCGATGACGGGGATGCCGTGCGTGTTCATCGTCCCGGTGGCGATCCCGTTGCCGAAGCTCAGGACCAGGGCGTTGCGCGCGCCGGGCCGGAGCAGCGGCGGAAGGTGTCCGAGCAGCCGGAACGCCGACATGCTCGCGCGGTCCGTCGGCACTTCGTCGCGGCCGTTGACGAAGGAGATCTTGTAGTTGTCCTCCGGAACCTCGAGCACGGCGACGGTGGTCTCCACGCCCTCCTTGTAGAAGATGAGCCGGTCGGTCTCGGTGTAGTACGAGCCGAGGTAGAAGCCGGTGGGGAGGATCGCGACCGCCACGATCGTGGCCACCACCGCGCCCGCCGGCGCGAAGCGCAGCGCCCGCCGGCCCCCGCGGTCGAAGCGCAGCGCCGCGGCGCCGAGCGCGAGGTTCAGCACCGCCAGCGCCACCGTCGTATTGCGGAGTCCGAGGAGCGGCACGAGCACGAACCCCGCGCCGAGCGAGCCCGCGATGGCTCCCAGCGTGTTGAACGCATTCACGCGGCCGATGCGAAGCCCCACGGCCCGCGCCCGCTCGCGTGTGTACAGGCTCCCGACGACGGGGAACAGCGCCCCGAGAAGGACGGTGGGGGGAAAGAGCGTGACGAAGGCGATGAGGAACTCGTAGGCAACGGTGTAACCGCCGAACCAGTCGTCCAGATGGAGCGCGGGGAGTCGCGCGAAGGCGTGGAGGATGAGGACGGCCAGCAGTCCGATCGCGAGCTGGATCGCCCCGAAGTGCCTCAGCGTGGCCCGTCTCCGCCGCAGGACCCAGCTCCCGCCGGCGCCCCCGAGCGCGAGCCCGGCCAGGAAGACCGTCAGCATGAGCGAGAACGAGTACGCCGCGTGCGAGGAGTGGATGTATAGGATCCGCGCCCACACCACCTCGTAGCCCAGCGCGATGAAGCCGGAGATGGCGTAGGCGATCGCGACGTAGCGCAGCGCCGCGGGAGAGATCGGGAGCGCGGCCGCCGCGGTTCCGGCAGCCGGTGCGGCCACAGCCGCATCCGTCGCGCCGTCGCCGTTCGCCGTCCCGTCGCCGTTCGCCGCGCCGTCCGCCTGCGGGGCCCGGGCCGCCAGCCGCATGAGCGCGAGCGCCCCCGCTGCAACGAAGAGATTGATCGCCGCGCCGAGGAAGATGGTTTCCCGCGCGCCCAGGTACCGGAGGAAGACGAGTCCCGTGAGCACACAGCCGAGGGCGGCGCCCGCCGTGTTCACGAGGTAGAGTCGCCCCACGTCGCTTCCCACGCGCCCGCCGTGCGTCGCGTAGATTCGGCTCATGACGGGCAGCGTGGCCCCGATGAGGAAGGTCGTCGGCGTGAGCACGGCCAGCGAGAGCAGGAGCCGCCCCAGGGTGAGCCAGAAACCGCCGGCCGGGAGGGCGTTGCTGAGTCCCGGGTAGATCGCGTGCAGGGCCCCGAGCAGGAACGGCGACAGCGCCGCGAGCGCCGCGATCCCCACTTCGAGTGCCGCGTACGTGCCCAGGGGCCGCGCGTGCCCGTCGATTCGCCTGCCCATCACGTAGCTGCCCAGCGCGAGCCCGATCATGTAGGCTCCGATGACCGTGCTGTAGGCGTAGACGCTGACCCCGAACGTGAAGACGGACTGCCGCACCCAGGCGATCTGATAGATCAGCCCGCTGACCCCCGACAGAAAGAAGAGGGCCAGCAGCGCGGTCCGCCGTCCGGCACTAACCGAGATCAGGTTTTGCACCGACAGCGGTCACCGGCGCTGGACTGCCGGTCAGACGACACATGGGTTTCTGTCGTTGTGTCTCTCATGGTCTCATCGCCGCTTCGTTCGAGTTCGGTCCGGAAACGGCAGCACAACCGATGCCGTGACGTTGATGAGACTGCTGGTGGGGCTCCATTGCCTCACGGGTGCCCCACGGGGGCGCCGAAGTTACTCCCCCGCCGAAGCAGCGGACAGGGCGGCGAAGCGGCTAGCTGTACCGGCTGACTGGCCGCGGACGTTCCCGCGGGAACGTCCCGGACGCTGAGACCCCCGTTGAAGACCGCCGTTGAGACCGTGTTGAGATGAAACCCGAACATTTACCGAAGATCGGGGTATGAGTGCGTACCCCCTTTGAACCCTGAGATTCGGATGAGAACGCCATGCATGAGACGCCTGACCCTTCCGCCGCCTCGCACCCCGCTGCCTTGGCCGGCGACCCCGTGGGTGACGAGATCGCCGAGCTGTGCGCCCATATCGACGCCGCCCAGTATCGGCTCCTGACGCTGCTGCGCCGCTACGATGAAGAGGAACGCTGGAGCGGGTGGCGCTCCTGCGCCCACTGGCTGAACTGGCGCGCCGGCATCTCCCTCGGCGGGGCCCGCGAGCGGCTGCGGGCGGCCCGCCGCCTCGCCGACCTGCCCCTGACCTCCGCCGAGATGGAGAAGGGCCGGCTCTCCTGGTCCAAGGTCCGGGCGCTGACGCGCATGGTCACCGCCGAGGACGAGGCGCGGCTGGTCGAGTTCGCCCTCCACCACACGGCGAGCCAGGTGGAGCGCTTCGTGCGGGCGGCGAAGAGCGCGGAGGCCGCCATGGCGGCGCTGGACGACACGTCGGAGATGGCGGCCCGCCGTCACCTGACGGTCCGGGTGACGGATGACGGCATGTACGAACTCCGGGGCCTGCTCATGCCCGAAGTGGGCGCCCTGCTCGTGGAGACGCTGGATGTCACCGTGGACGAACTCCACCGGCAGGAGCGCGCCATGGAGCGCGAGGCCGACGCCGCCATGGAGCGCGAGGCCGATGCCGCCACGGGGGAGCCGGCCCCGCCGACGCCCGGGCCCCAGCCCGGGCCCCAGCCGACGCCGACGCCCGGGCTCCGGCCGAGTCCGACGGAGCGGCGCCACGACGCGCTCGGGGCGTGGCTCGAGGAGCGTGCCGAGGCGAGGGCGCAACTGGTGGTCCACACCGTGGCCGGCGGCCCCGAAATCCTGGCCACGGAGGACGGCTCACACGTTCCCGCGGGAACGTCCCGGCGGCTGGCCTGCGACGCGGAGACCGTGGAGGTGAAGCGCGGGCGGGACGGCTCGGTGCTGGACGTGGGCCGCCGCCAGCGGACGGTGGGGTGGCGGCTGCGCAAGGCGCTCGACGTCCGGGACGGGGGCTGCCGCTTCCCGGGCTGCGGCTCGCGCTACACGCAGGCCCATCACGCCATCCCCTGGTCCGAGGGGGGCGAGACGAAGCTCGACAACCTGATCCTCCTGTGCCGGTTCCATCACAGGGCCGTGCACGAGGGCGGTTGGCGCGTCGAGATGGAGGAGGCGGGCGCGGCGCGCTTCCGCGATCCGAACGGGCGCGTGGTACCGGCGGTGCCCCCGGCACGCGAAGACGTCAGGGCGCCCCGAACCGCCGATGCGGGACTCGGGAACTGGCACCGGCAGGAGGGGATCGACCCCTGGACGGCAACGAGCCTCTGGATGGGCGACCCGCTGGACCTCGACTGGGCGCTCTGGGTCCTCTGGGGACAGTACGAGACCAGGCCGATGGCAGCGTGACCGATGGCAGCGTGACCGGTGGCAGCGTGACCGGTGGCAGCGTGACCGATGGCAGTGTGAGGGTCGTCAACGGCCTTGGGAGCTACAGCTGGCGAGGATTGCGGAACCGGCAGTATAGCGCCGTCATGCTGGCCCCACGCGGACGATAGCGTCAATCTTCAGAGGATAACCGTCCGCCCACCATCCGCCGACTCGAGGAGCGTCCGATGCGAACGACAGCGATGACCCTGCGGACCGCGGTGCTGGCCGCGGCCTTCGTCCCCTCCGCCCCTTCTTCGGCGTACGGCGCCGCCCCCGCGATGGCTGCCGCCCGCGCCCCGGCGGCCCAGGAAGTGACGGCGATCCGGGCCGGCCGGCTCATCGACGGCGCGGGCCAGCCGGCGCGCGACAACCAGGTGATCATCGTGCGCGGCGAGCGGATCGAGGCCGTGGGCGACGCGGCGGCCATCGCGATCCCGGCCGGCGCCCGGGTCATCGACCTGAGCGAACACACCGTGATGCCCGGGATCGTCGACGCGCACGCGCACCTCTCGATCCGGCCCGACGTTCGCACGCTGCGGGGCCAGCTCGAGGGAATGGAGCAGCACGACGCCATGCAGATGGCGCGCATCATCCGGAACATCCGGGTTCAGCTCATGTCCGGCGTCACGAGCGTGTACGTGGTCGGCGAGGTCCACTACAACGACATACAGGCCTCGCAGGCCGTGGCGGAGGGGATCGTTCCGGGCCCCCGGATCTATCCCAGCGGCAACTTCATCTCGACCACCGCCGGCCACGGCCCGGCGGAATACCGGACCACCAACGGACCGTGGGAGATGCGCACGTTCGTCCGGCAGAACTACGAGATGGGGGCGCACCACATGAAGCTGACGATCACCGACCGCGCGCGGGTGGGGCCCAACAACGGCACCCCGTACGCGCCGGGCGAGAGCAACTACACGAAGGAGGAGATCGACGCGGCCGTGAACGAACTGCACCGGCTCGGGATCGAGGCCACGGCGCACGCGAACGGAGAGTCCATCCGCCTGGCGGTCGAGGCGGGAGTCAACTCGATCCAGCATGGCGGGAACCTCAACGAAGAGTTGATGGACCTCATGGCGAGTCGCGACGTCGGCTTCGTGAACACCTACACCATCGGCTTCCAGAGCGTCTTCAACGAGTGGGGCTTCCTCGACAACGAGGCCGGCGACATCGGCGACTGGCTCGAGCGCGGACGCCAGGTGCACGGGCGGGCCCTCGAAGAGAATCCGGGACGGGCGCAGCGGCGGCTCGACCGCCTCGGACAGCTTCGCCGCTCGAAGGAGAAGGGCGTCAAGGTCGGCATCGGAACGGACAGCATGCACGGGTACATGCTGCTGGAGATGGAGAACCTCGTCGCCGCGGGGTTCACGCCGCTCGAAGCGATCACGGCGGCCACGGGGCTGAACGCCGAGATCGTGGGGATCGAGGATGAAGTGGGGACGGTCGAGCCGGGCCGCTTTGCGGACATCATCGCCATCGACGGCCGGCCCGACGAGAATATCCGCGACATGGGGAACGTGGCGTTCATCATGGTCGGCGGCCGCGACCAGTCCGCCCTCAGTTTTCGGTAACTGCTTCGGTAACTGCTTCGGTAGCAGCGCCTACCAGGGCCGGGACGCTTCGTCGTGGAGCGTGGTGGGCAGGCTGTAGGACTGCTCGAAATCGCCCACGTTGGAGATGTCGAGCATTTCCATGTAGTCGTACCCCGAATCGAGTTTGTGGAATCCCGGAATCCGCTCGAGCGCCACCCTCCGCAGCCGGTGCTTCAACCACAGCAGCGGCACCTGCCGGACCCTTCGGGATGGGGGAAACAGGAACTGGTCGGCCAGCTCGTCTCCGACCAGTTCGCGGCACACCTGGTATATGAACGTGGCGAAGGGCCGGCGTTCCTTGGGGTCCTTGACGCCCAGCAGGAGCGGAGCGCTGTTCACGATGCTGTTCGCCATGATGATGGCATCGTCGTCCGGGACGGGCTCGCACAACATCCCGATCTCGAACCTGCGTCGTGCGTCCTCGTAGTCCTCGAAGAGGATCTCCACCGGGACGCCCATGATCCAGGCGGTATATCTCCACACGTGGACGTAGCCCTCCCACTCCATGTCGCTGAACTTGGCGCCGAGGCGCCTGGCGTGCTGGAGGAGACGCGCCGAAAAGGTGGTCGAGGCGAGCATGATGTGGGCGGCGCTGACCGGCATGCCGTGCGCCGCCGTGTCCCATTCTTCGGAGTCCTTGAGCAGCATCCGCGACTGCGCGTGCACCAGTCGAATGCGAAGCGTCAGTCTCCATCCGTCTCCGCCCGGTTCCATCCCGCCGGGGAGATACTGGTCGGCCAGGTGCAGCAGGTTCTGGCGGAGGCGGCGGACCCCGTTCTGAGTGATGCGGCCCCGAATCCGGAAAGACTTGCTGATCAGCGTCGAGAAGCCTTCCACGATCGCGGCCCCGGCCAGGGCCGCCGGGATGATGCTCGAATTGCGGATGAAGCCGCGCGTGGCGGCCTGCGCCAGCTTCGGATCGTACCAGTCCGGAATGACGGATACCTCGTTCACCAACTCCCTGAGGGAGTCGGGCAGGCCGTCGGGCAACTGAGGCGGATCCCGCAGCGCCGACGCGATGAGCGGATGCACCTCCCCGGGGGCACAGGTGGCCGCGAGGTCCTCGACGACGCGATCGGCAAGGGGGTCGCCGAGGGTCGTATGACGGATGAAATCGTCCGCCAAGCGGGCATCGACGGCGCGCGCCGCCTCGTACCCTTCAGCGTAGCTGGACGGAATCCTCATATGAGTGTCAGTCTCGACCTCTCCATTTCGACCGTAGTAAATACCATTTCAACCGTAGAGGATACTTCCGTAAACGGATTGACAAAAGTTCCGGGAGTGTGACTCCCCGGAAGCCGTTCGCCCGGCGCTCTGGCGAATCGGGCGCGCGCCGCGTAAACCGTTAGCAGCCTGCGGCAAAAAAAGCCGGATCCGGGGAGGTGGGATACATCACGGAGGAGCACCGCGTGAGTGACGAGGGTCACGTCGACCGAAGGAGTACCCGGGGCCCCATCGGCTTCATGGCGAAGAACGGCATCGCCGCGAACGTGGTCATGCTGTTTCTCGTCCTCGCCGGCCTGGCCTCGGCCCGGAACCTGGTCCAGGAAGTTCTGCCCGACTTCTCCCTGGACCGCGTCCAGATCGTCGTCCCCTACCCCGGCGCGGCTCCGGAGGAGGTAGAGGAGTCCATCGTCCGACGGATCGAGGAGCAGATCCGGGCGGTGGACGGCCTGAACCGCGTGGAAGCCACCGCCTCCGAGGGGCTCGCGTCGGTGATCGCGGAGTTCACTTCGGGAACGGACGTCAACCGCGCCCTCAACGAACTGAAGGCCGAAGTCGACCGCATTCCGACCTTCCCGGCCGCCGCGGAACGGCCCGAGATACGGGAGGTCACGAGCCGGCAGAGCGTCATTCGTCTCCTCGTGTACGGCGATGTGCCGGAGCGCACGCTCAAGGAACTGGCATACGGCATCGAGGAAGGCCTCTCCGCGCTTCCCGAGGTGTCGCTGGCCGAGATCAGCGGCGCCCGACCATACGAGATTTCGATCGAGGTGCCCCTGAGACGGCTGCGTGCCCTCGGTCTGACGCTGGACGACATCGCGTTCGCGGTGCGGCAGAGTTCGCTCGAGTTGTCCGCCGGCAGGGTGTCCACGAGCGGCGAGGACCTCCTCGTTCGCACGCTGGGACAGAATTACGAACAGGCGGATTTCGAGGAGATCGTCCTGCTCGGGCGCCCGGACGGCACGTCGGTTCGGCTCGGCGAGATCGCGACGGTGCGGGACGGGTTCGCCGACACCGATCTGAGCGTGCGCTACAACGGGCAGACCGCGGTCCGGGTCGACGTGTACCGGACCTCCGACGAGCAGGTGCTGGACATCGCCGAAGCCGTCAAGCGGTATCTCGACGCAGAAGTCGTGCCGACCCTGCCCGAAGGCGTCTCGGTGGAGTTATGGAAGGACGATTCGGAGGAAGTCGGCGGGCGTCTCGGCCTCATGACGGAGAACGCCCTGATCGGATTCGCGCTCGTCTTCATGGCGCTGGCCCTCTTCCTGGAAATCCGGCTGGCCATGTGGGTGGCGGTGGGTCTGGCGGTCTCCTTCATGGGCGCGTTCTTCGTGATGGGTTTCCTGGGGATCTCGATCAACATGTTCTCGCTGATGGCGCTCGTGCTGGCGCTGGGCATCGTCGTGGACGACGCGATCGTCGTGGGAGAGAGCATCTTCGCCGAGCGGGAGCGGGGACACAGAGGGCTCGCCGCAGCCATTCGCGGCACGCGTCGCGTCAGCACGCCCGTCATATTCTCCGTGCTCACGACGATCACGGCCTTCGCCGCGCTGCTGAACGCGCCCGGCCCGCAGGGAGAACTCGGGCGCGGGATTCCGCTCGTGGTGATCGCGGTGCTCGTGATCTCGCTGCTCGAATCGCTGCTCGTGCTTCCGAACCACCTGTCCCACCTGGCGGCCCCCGGCGTGCGGAGATCCGGCGCGGCCCACCGGATGCTGCACCGGGCCCAGGGAGCCGTGGACCGGACCATGAAGCGCATCGCGGACGGCCCCCTCGACCGCGGACTCCGTCTGGCCACGGAGCAGCCCTCCGTCATCCTCGCCGCGGCGGCGGGCCTGCTCGTGATCTCGATGGGGGCGGTGGCGTCGGGGATCGTGCCGAATCAGTTCATTACGCCGATCGAGGGCGACGTCGTGTCGGCGAACCTGGAGATGCCGACGGGTACACCAGCCGAACGCACTGCCCGGATCGTGGCGGAAATCGAAGAGGCGGGACACCGGGCCGTGGCCCGTCTCTCGGACGATGGCGACGACGACGAGGATCCGCTGGAGTTCGACGTCGCCGTCACCGTGGGCGAGTTGGCGGCGCTGTACGATCCTCTCGGCGGGGACGCGGTGGAGGCGGCGCGCGGCCACCTCGGCACGGTGCAGTTCAAGCTCCACGACTGGAACAGCCGGGGCATCGCCGCGTCCACGTTCGAGCGCGTGTGGCGGGAAGAGGTCGGGAACCCCGCCGAAGCGAAGTCGCTCTCGATCTCATCGAACCTGCTGGGCCTGGGGCTGCCCGTCCACTACGAGCTGTCCCATCCGGACCCCGATCGTCTCGAGGCCATTGCGGGCGAATTCACGGCCGAACTGACCGCCGTGGAGGGGACATTCGACGTGCGGAGCAATCTCGATGAGGGATTCCGGGAACTCCAGCTGGAGTTGAATCCGGAGGGCCGCTCGCTGAACCTGACGCTCGACCGCTTCGCGACGCAGGTGCGCTCGGCCTTCTTCGGGACGGAAGCGCTCAGAGTGCCCCGGGGCCGCGAAGACATGCGGGTGTGGGTGCGGCTTCCGGAGGAGGAGCGCAACTCCGCGACCGATGTCGAGAACTACCTCGTCCGCACGCCGGGCGGTGAGGTGCCGCTGGGTCAGATCGCGTCCGCCGGATTCTCCCGCTCGTCAGCCGCCATCCACCGCGTCGACGGTCGCCGCGCCGTCACGATCACCGCGGACGTGGACCCGCGCATCGCCACCGGCCAGCAGGTGAACGCCAGCCTGGACAACGAGGTTCTCCCGCGACTGACGAGCGAGAGCCCGGATCTCACCTATTCGTACGGCGGTCAGAGGAAGGAGCAGGACCACGCGATCTCCGTGCTGGGCCGCTCGCTCATCCTCGCCCTCCTCATCATGTACAGCCTGATGGCGATCCCGTTCGGCTCGTACACGCAGCCCCTCATCATCATGGCCGCCGTGCCACTGGGCGCGATCGGCGCGCTGGCCGGCCACATGCTGCTCGGTCTCAGTTGGGGACTGTGGTCGCTGTACGGACTGGTCGGCGTCTTCGGCGTGGTCGTGAACGACTCGCTCATGATGATCCGGTTCATCAACGACCTCCGGGACTCCGGCCTGGGGCCCGCGGAGGCGATCATCAGCGGGGCCAAGGAGAGATTCCGGGCGATCATGCTCACCTCGATTACCACATTCCTGGGCGTGGCCCCGCTCGTCTTCGAGACGAGCACGTACGCTCAGCACCTCGTGCCGCTGGCCACCTCCGTCGGCTTCGGCGTGTTCATCGCCACGATCCTCCTCATGGTCGTGGTGCCGGCGCTGGTGATGACGCAGTACAACCTCGCGGCGCGGCGCGAACGCTGGCGGATGGCGCGCGCCTGATCTTCAGGCGCCTCGCGCGGCGAGCTGACGGCAGTACCGTGCGATCCACCGATTGGAGAAGCCGAAGAGCTTCGCGCGGCGCGTGATCGCGAGGACCTCCCGGCGGGACATCTTCGTCTCCCGGTCCAGTACCTCCGGATTCGTGCGGCTGATGGCCAGGGTCCGCACGGCGAAGAGGAGCGGGAGCAGGCAGAAGAGGCGTACCCGGTGGTACCGTCTCGGGATCATCCGCAGGTAGCTCCGGGCCGCCGCCAGGTGACGGTCCGCCTTCTCGACGAGCCGCTCGAGCACCGTCATCGCCGCCGCGTGGTTCGCGGGCTCGAACAGCTCGCGCGGATCCATGCCTTCGTCCGGGAGGAAGGAGGCGGGCACGTACACCCAGCCGCGATGCCGGTCCTCGTGCAGCCCTCTGATCACGTTGACCGTCTGTAGCGCGAGGCCGAACTCTCTTCCCAGCGCCATCATGCGCGCACGGTCCCTCCCGACGCCCCGCAGCCGACTGGCGAACAGTTCCGTCAGCAGGTGGCCCACCCGCCCGGCGACCTCGTGCATGTAGTCGTCCAGATCCTCCTCGGTCCCGAACTCCGAGCCGCGCTCCGTCCACCGCGCCATTCCGGCGCTGGATTCCCGCACGCGGCGCACGATGATCTCGCGCGCCTCGGGCGCCAGGCGGTCGAGTCCTTCGAGAACGGCGGCCGCGTGCCGGGCCACGGACGCGTCCGGCGTGTCCTCCGCGGCCTCTCCCAGGCGATCGATGAGCGCCGTGCGCCGGAAACCTCCATCGAGCACGCGCCGCCACTCCTCGAGCAGGAAGACCTTCTCGTCCCCCGAGATTTCCTGATTGTCCTCCAGGTAGTCGGAAACGCGCAGCAGCAGGTAGGCCACGGTGATCTCGTCCCGCAGGGGGGGCGGGAGGATCTCGATCCCCACCGCGAACGTGCGACTCGCATGCACGAGAAGCTCGTGAAGCGTGACCATCCCTTCAGGAGGGCTGCGGTTCACGAAACGCTTCGCGCGGCGGCGGGATCGGACTTGATCAGGAGGAGACGGCTGTTTGCGGGGTAGAGCCACTCGGCGCCCCGTTCGGTGACCACCGCGTCATCCTCCAGCGGCACGCGCAACTTCGCGCCCCCCCACTCGGGGACCGCCGTGTAGGCGAACATTTCGATCGCGAGGAGATTGGTCGGCACGACCTCGAACGTGAGGCGGCGCGGGTTCCAGGTCGCGATCGAAGGGCCGATCCCGTGTCCGAGGTTGCCGACCGAGTGGTGTCCCTCCCAGGTCACGTCCGTCTGCGGGCCATCCGTGGGCTGGTTGAAGGGGATGGGATTGAATCCCGCCGCCGTGAGCGCGGCCCCGATCCGGTCCATGTTCTCGCGCGCCGTGATGCCGGGCCGGATCGCGCGGCGCGACACCTCCCGCGCTTCGATGGCCCGGTCGAACGCGTTCTGCACGCCCGGCATCGCCTCCGTCTCCTCCGGCCGCAGCACGTAGGCGACGCGCTTCATGTCCGTGCAGAAGTTCAGGTGGCAGACGCCCCAGTCGATCATCATGACGTCGCCGCCCTGGATGATCCGGTCGCTGGACGTCGCCTCGATGCCCTCGGGCCCCGTGATATAGATGGACGGGAAGCCGAAGGAAGAGCCGAGGCCGCGTTCGAGCAGCCGATCCATGAGCCACCACGCCACCTCCCGGAGCGTCGTGACGCCGGGTGTGATGACCTCGTTCGAGAGGGCCCGCTCCGCGAGTTCGCGCGACATCTCGCCCGCCTCGGCGAAGCCCGCGATCTCCGACGCGACGCGGCGCGACCTGAAATCGGACACGAGCTTCTCCGCGGAGACGAAACGCGACGCCCACGGTTCGCCCAGCGTCTCCGCGAGGTGCTGGTAGCCGGTATGGGACAGTCCGTCGGCCGCACCGATGTTCGACCCCATGTTGAGGCCGATTCGCTCCGGATTCCGCTCGGCGACGAACTCCCGAAGATCGAAGTTGCCGGTCACGATGTCGTAGGCGCCGTTCCCCGCCAGCAGGTATCCGCCGATGCCGAGGGCGGCGCGCTCGATCCGCTCTCCGCCGCGGTCGGTGAAGACGTAGTAGCCGATCGGATTCACGTACCCGGGGCCGAAATCGGGCGTGAGCGGATCGTCGAGTCCCTCGCGGCGCATCGTGATCCACATGTCGATCCCGTTCTCGCGCATGACCTCGGGCAGCACGACATCGAACTTCTCGCGCCGCATCTGGTTCATCCGCTCCCACCGCCGCCGCGCCTCCTGCGTCTCCGCGGGAACGGGAATCAGAGGAAGCAGCACCACCGCCCAGAGTCCGGCGCGCGCGACCCGGCCCGTCAAACCGACTCGATTCATGAATCCTCCGAGGTCAGACGTCTTCTCCGGCGTCATGGACGCATCGTACGTGTCCGCTAAGAGGGCATCAAATGAATCCGACCGGTCCACTGGCACCGGATGGGGGGCAGGGACATTATCGGGCATGACGATTCTGGCGCGGCGCCTGGCCGATCTGGGGACCGAGAACGCCTTCAAGGTCAACGACGACATCCAGGTGTGTCTCGACCGGGGGATGGATGTCATCCGGTTCAACATCGGGGCGCCGGACTTTCGGAGCGCGCCGCACCTGAATCGAGTGGCCGTCGCTGAACTCGAGGCCGGGAACTCGGGGTACTGCGATGCGGCCGGGCTGCCATCCTTCCGCGAGGCGATCGCGCGCCACGTCTCGGCCACGCGGGGGATCGACGCCGGGGCGGATCGGGTGGTCGTCACGCCCGGGGCCAAGCCGCCCATCGGCTACACGTTCCAGACGTACGTCGACCGGGGCGACGAGGTCGTCTACCCGAGTCCCGGGTTCCCCATCTACGAATCCTGGGCCACGTTCGTCGGGGCGCGCCCCGTCCCCCTGCACCTCTCCGAGGAGAAGGGATTCGCGTTCACGGCGGATGACCTCGGGGAACTCCTCACCGAGCGCACCCGGCTCATCATCCTCTGCTCGCCGTCGAATCCGACCGGAGGCGTGCTGTCGGCGCAGGATCTCGCGGGCATCGCGGCGGTGATCCGCGAGCGCTGTCACCCGGACGTCCGGATCTACTCGGACGAGATCTACGAGCACATCCTCTTTGACGGCCTGGAGCACCAGAGCATCGCGTCCCACGCGGGCATGGCGGAGAGGACGGTCATCGCGAGCGGCCATTCGAAGGGGTTCGCCATGACGGGGTGGCGGCTGGGCTGGGCCGTCCTGCCGACGCGGGAGGAAGCCGACGTCTTCAAGAATCTGAACATCAACATCATGTCGTGCGTACCGCCGTTCCTGCAGGAAGGGGGGCGGGCGGCGTACGAGGACCCGGCCACGGCCGGCGTCGTGGCGCACATGGTGGGGGAGTTCGAGCGGCGGCGGGACTTCATCGTGCCCGCGCTCAACGCGATCGACGGCCTGAGTTGCCGGTTGCCGAAGGGGGCGTTCTACGTCTTCCCCAACGTCTCCGGCATGTGCGAGCGGCTGGGCGTGTTCGAGGCGCACGACGCCATGCCCCCGGAGTCGCGGGCGCGGACGACGCCGTCGGGGATGCTCCAGATGTTCCTGCTCTACCGGTACGGCGTGGCCACGATGGACCGCGCCTCCTTCTGCCGCATCGGCTCCGGGGGCCAGCACTTCCTCCGCATCTCGATCGCCAACAGCATGGAGGACATCGAGCGCGGCGTGGCTCGCATCGCGCGCGCCGCCGACGACCCGGCCGGATTCCGGGAGTTCCTGGAGACGGAGCGCCTGTGGGACTGAGACCCGCGGTGTCCCTGCCACTCACCGTCCTGGCCGTCGGCGCGGGTGCGGCGGAGGCCCAGTCGCGCTTCGCCGGATACGCCGGACTCGTGTTCGAAGCTCCCGCCGGCGTCGAAGCCGCGTCCTACGGGAACGCGCCCTATCTGCTAGGCCGCGGGGCGGAGTTGATCTTCTACGCGCCCGCCCTGATCGACCGCACCGATGGTTTTGCGGCGGGTCTCCACCGTTACGGTTCCGAGGGCACGCTGGCGACGCTCGCCGGCACGGGATCCACAGGACTCGGGGATTTCGCGGTGGGCCTGCAGTACTTCCGCTACAACACCGAACGATTCCCCGGGGCACCGAACCTCCAGTTTCCGGCCCTTGAGGGGGATGGCCCGCCGCTGACCGAGTTCGTCGTTTCCTTTGGCTATGCGCGAGAACTCTTCGGTGCGGTGGGTGCGGGAATCGTCGCGAAGCACCTCGAGTACCAGTACCTCGGCCGGACGGAGCGAGCGACGCTGCTGGACGTAGGCGTCGCGCGACGATTCGGACCGGCGATGGTCAGTCTCGCCGCCCGCAACCTGGGGTCTGATCTGAACCACAGTGGACGGGAGCTTAGAATCCCCACGCAGTTGGCCCTGGGCATTTCGACGGAGAGCTTCGAGGTCGGGGAGCTGGACATGTTTCTCACCAGCCAGATCGCGCGGCGCCGGGACGGCGAAATCATCCCGGCCGGCGGCCTGGAGATCTCCTACTGGCCCGTGCAGGGCTACACGTTCCGCCTCCGCGCCGGACTCCAGCGCGTGGTGGAGGACAAAAGGAGCCCGTTCACCTTCGGTCTCGCGTTCACGGGTGACGCCCTGACCCTCGAGTACGCGTTCCAAGCCTTCGACGTGGAGGGAAACGCCCACCGCTTCGGCCTCACCTTCCGCTAGACCTTGATCGAGACCCGCGGTCTGACCCGTCACTTCGGCGCCACGAAGGCCGTCCAGGATCTCGATCTCCGCGTCGAGCCCGGCGAGATCCTCGGCCTGCTGGGGCCGAACGGAGCCGGCAAGACGACGACCGTGAAGATCCTCACGTGCATGATCAAACCGACGAGCGGTTCCGCATCGATCGCCGGTTTCGATGTCGAGGAGGATCCGTTGGAGGTCAAGCGCCGGATCGGCTACGTCCCGGAGGCCGGGGCGTTGTACGAAACCCTGACCGCCGGCGAATACCTGAACATGGTCGCGAACCTGCGGGGCATCGACGGAGAGCGCGCGGACCGGAAGATCAACGAGTTTCTGGATCTCTTCGACATTCTCGATGCGCGGGACCGGCGCCTTGTCGGCCACTCGAAGGGGATGCGGCAGAAGGTCCTGATCAGCGCCGCGCTGCTGGGCAACCCGGACGTGCTGTTCCTCGACGAGCCGCTGAGCGGGATCGATGCGAACGCCGCCCTCGTCGTCAAGCAACTCCTGCGCGAACTCGCCGCGAAGGGACGGACGATTCTCTTCTGCTCGCATATCCTCGAAGTCGTGGAGCGGATCTGCACGCGCATCGTGATCGTGGACGGGGGCCGAAAGATCATCGAGGGCGTGCCGGATCGCATCGCCGCCGAGGCCGGCGCCGCGAGCCTCGAGGAGGCGTTCGCCCGGCTCACGGGCGTGAGAGACGCCGGAGACGTCACCCGGGACCTCCTTCGCGCGCTCGATGATTCCGTTCCGGCCGCCGACGCCCCGGGGTCCGCCGAGCGTTCGGCATGAACGCCGCGGCACGGCTCGTGGAGTGGTGTGTCGAGAAGCTCGGCGCGGACTACACCCAGTGGCGGGTGCTCACGCGCGTGATGCTGAAGACGGACTTCCGTTCCGCCTCGGCACTGCAGATGGGGAACTCTCCCGCCCGCGAAGGTGCCGGCACACAGTGGATGACGCTGATCCTGTACGGCGCGTTCGGCCTGTACAGCCTGGCGGTGGTCTTCGTGCTTCCGGATCTCTTTCTTTCTGCCGTCTGGTCGTTGAGCATGACGGGACTCGTCGTGGCGATGGTCATTCTCATCGACTACGGATCCGTCGTCATCTCGCCGACCGACTACGAGATTCTCGCCCACCAACCCGTTTCGTCGCGGACGTACTTTCTCGTCAAGCTCACGAACGTTCTCCTCTACGCGGGGATGATCGGGGCCCTCGTCACGGGACCCACGTGGATATTCCTCGGCGTCAGGCACGGCCTCATCACCGCGGTCGTCTTCCCCGTCATAGCGGCCGCCGCCATCGCCTGGACGGCCCTCGCCATCGTCTCTGTGTACGCGTGGCTCATTCGTGTCGTTCGGCCGGCCCGATTCGACCGCATCCTCTCGTACATCCAGGTGTTGCTTGTGACGGGCGTCGTGGCCGCGCCGCTGCTCCTGGGCGAATTGGAGGATCGGTTGGAAGCCGTGGAAATCGGCACATCTCCGGCCGTGTATGCCCTTCCCGCCGCCTGGTTTGCGAGCGCCCTGCCGCTGGTCAACGGGGAGTGGAGCCTTACCGGGGTGCTTGCCGTCCTCACTGCGGCGGGGAGTACCGTCTGTCTCTTCTACATCGTGAGCCGACGTCTGTCGCTCTCCTACGCCGAACGGATGGGTGCCCTGCTCACCGCCTCTGCCGCCGACCGCAGCAAGGTCTCGCCAATGCGGTCCGCGCGGCGCCGATTCCCCGTGGAAGTGCGGGCCGTGGCCACGTTGCTGAAGGGCAACTTCAGGCACGACAGGAACTTCCGGATGTCGGTGCTGAGCATCGCCCCGATGACGCTGCTCTATGTCTATATGTCCTTGCGCGGGGGTTCGCTGCCCGACCCGTTCGTCGAACCGGGGATCGGAGCCGGTCGCCTCTGGGCGATCCACTTCGTGGCGATCGGGGGGCCGCAGATGTTGCTGGAGAGCCTCTTCCGCAGCGAGTCCTTTCGCGCCGGCTGGATCTTCTTCGCCTTCCCGGTGGACCGCGCCAGGCTCGTCACCGGCGCGGGTCACTGCATCGCGCTCTTCGTACTGGTTCCGTACCTGACGATCCTGGCCGGGGTCTTCGTGTGGGCTTTCGGGGACATCCTGCATGCCGTCGCGCACGCCGTCGTTCTGGGGCTGATCTCCAACCTGGCCGTTCAGGTGAGATTGCTGCTGGCGCCGCGCCTCCCCTTCTCCGAGCCTCCGGCCAAGGGCGGCTTCAGCGTCGGCGTGTTCTCGGCGATGGTGGTATCCGGAATCCTGATCGCGCTGCTGCCCCTGCCCCTCGGCGCCGCCTACGCCAGCACCACCGCGACCATCTCGACTATCGTGGCGCTGGTCCTCGCCAACGCGGTGGCGCCCAGGCTCGTGGCCCGCCAAATCGCTCCCCGTCTGCAACGCCTGGAGTTCGCCGGCTGACGGCCGGCTCGGCATCCGTCAGCTTCCGGAAAAGCCGATGTCGTCCACCACGACGGTGCCGGCCGCCGTGCGGTCGAAGAGGAGGCGGATCTCTCGCGGGCCGGTCGGATCGAATGAGGGATTGGCCGCGACGAAGTCGGCGAGCGGGATGGAGAAGGACTGGAGCACGAGTTCCCACTGGTTGTCGAACGATTCCGCGTCGTTGCGGCGCCGCACGACGGTCTCGAGGGGGCGCCGGATGGGCCCGTAGTCCGACAGGCGCACGGCTGCCGACTCGCCGTGGGCGTCCATCACGACAACGGACAGGTCCACGGGCTCGTCGTCTCCGTCCTGATCGGTGTCTCCGTCCCGCCTGGCATCTCCGTCCCGCCCGTCGCCTCCTCCGCCCTGCGCCTCGTCGTCGCCTTCCGGCCTTCTCGGCGGGGGCCGGCCCTCCAGGGCCCCGAGTTGCAGGTCCAGCCGCGACGCCGCGCTCAACCCCCAATCCGCGGCCAGCCCGTCCGGCAGGGAGATGGCGTAGCTGGCGGGCGTCCCGACCGCGGCCCCGTCCGCGCCCCCGTCGCCGGCCACGCGGTTGTTCCAGCCCAGCCAGAGCGCGTTGTTGTCCTGCGAACTCGACGTCGTGGGCCGGTTCCGCGAGCGGAGGTCGAGGAGGTTCTCCCGCCACGTCCCGAGCGAATCTCCCTCCAGCGTCACGCCGGGCGCCGTGCCCGTGTTGAGGTCGATGTCCTCCTCGAACGACGCGAGCGGCCGGAAGCCGCTCGACTCGAACTGCGTGATGTACATCGTCTCCGGCAGCCAGCCCCCGATCGTGCGATGGTCCCGGAACATCGGCAGGTAGTCGGGACGGTCGCGCAGCACGGTCTCCAGAAAGGCGGAGATATAGATCTTCCCGAACTCCCGCTGTCCCTCGCCGTCTATGAGACCGCGCAGGTCGAGGCGCCGCGCGCTGCGGGGTCCATTGTCCTTGTTCCCCCAGACGGTGTTCCACTGTCCGTGATTGGCCCGGTACATGTAGATGGCCGTCTTGAAGTAGTCACCCCCATCCGTGAAGGAAAGGCGATTATAGAGGCGCAGGCCGTGAAAGCTCGTCACGTCGCCGTCGTGCGAGCCGTGGAACACCATGTAGTTGACGTTCTCGACCGGGACGAGCCGTCCGGTGGGCAGATACTGGCCGTCCACCGGGGCGATGGCGATGATGCCGCGGATGCCGTGGTTGAAGTCGAACTCCAGCGAAGCGTCGTCCGGATACCGGGACAGCCGGTTGAAGGCGGCGGCATGCCCCACGGCTTCGCCCCCGCGGGAATGACCGATGAGAGCGATGCGGTCGAAGTCGATCTTCCCGTGGAACGGGGTCGCTTCGTCCGCCGCGAATTCCTTGAAGGCGTCGATGTGTTTGAGGAGAAACCACCCCCGCCCGTCGTTCTCGTTGCGGATGCCGCCGTTGATGAAGTTCATGTCGACGGAGGCGAACACGTAGCCCCGGCTGGCGAGCAACTCGCCGAGATAGCCGTACCCGGGGTCGGAGAAGTCCCTCATGTCGTGGTTCCCGTGAACGATGAGAACCAGCGGGAAGGGACCATCGCCCTCGGGATACCACGCGCGTCCGTTGATCGGGAATTCCTTCGGCGTGAAGCCCCAGTAGCCGTTCCGTTCGCTCGCGGTCGCGCCGAGGGAGACGAGCTTGGAGGCGTCGACGGTCTCCGTCACGATCGACACGGAGTCCCGGTACTCGGGCCGGCGCCGGTCCGTGCCGCTCCCGTAGTAGAGGCGCGAGACGCGGTAGGGCCCGGGGAGGGCGGGGTGGTCGGCGTCCAGCGACTGCTCGGCGAGGACCGTGGCGTGGTCCGACGGCGTGAGTTGCAGCGGCCCGTAGCAGCCGGCGACCGCGACAGCGGCGGCTACGGAGGCGAGGGCTGCCGTGGGGAAGAAACGTCGCACGGTCAACCGCCCAGATCGTCCGGGTCCGGCCCTGAGTCCGGCCATGGCTCCGGCCCTGGCTGCGGTCCCGGCTCCCGGCCTTCCGGCGCCTCGAGCGAGAACCTGAACTGTTCGGCCAGTTCGGGATCGTCCTCGATCTCCAGCACGCGCTTGGCGATGTACTCGCCGAGCACCGGCCCCTGCTTGAACGACTCGGCCGTCCCCAGGCCCGCGAGCCACACGTTGTCGAAGTCGGGATGCCGGTCGATGAGGAAGTTGCGGCTGGGGCCGAAGCAGTAGTGGCAGGCGCGCGTCTCGTTGACGGCCGCGCCCATCATGTCGGGGAAGTAGCGCTCGAGGATCTCGCGCGGCCGCTCGTGGGCCTCCGGCGGCACCCAGCGGTCGCTCGTGTCCGGATCGTCGCCGGCCTGCCCGCCGACCCGCACCCGGAAGCCGCGGTGGTCCGGGCCCAAGGCCGGCCAGCCCGTACAGCCCGGCACGCCGTAGCTCGGCATGTTGGGGAACATGAAGCGCTGATCAGGTACCGCGAAGTAGAACACGTTGCCCACGGGGATGCGGATCCTGTCCCCGAACAGTTCCGGGAACGTCTTCCCCATCCAGGGCCCCACCGCGAACACGAACGTCGAGGCCGCCATACGTTCGTCGCCGCCGAGGGTCACGTCGTTCAGCCGCCGGCCGTCCGATCCCCCGAGGGCGGCGCGCGCGATCCGGATCTCGCCCCCCTCCATCTCGAACCGCTTCGCCACGGATTCGATGGCCCGCCGCGCCCGCACGACGCCCGCGTTGGGTTCGTGGAGCCCGAGGGAGACCCCCTCCTCCGTCCGGATCCAGGGCCAGCGGTAGTTGATCTCGTCCACGTCAAGCAGCTCGTAGTCGACGCCGAGCCGGTCCCACTGGCCCATCGTGTCTTCGAGATAGGGGACCATCTCCTCGCGCAGGATGAGATCGCCCGTCTGATAGAAGACGCGCGGCAGGAGGAGTTCCTGTCCCTCCTCGTCCCACTGGATCCAGCGCCGGATGGCCTCGTTGGCCCAGCGATTCCACACGAAGCCCTCCGGGCGCCCCCCGTAGGAGGACCGGACGCCGCGCGTTTCCCCGCCCGAGGTGGAGCGCGAGTTGCCGGGGCCGTAGGCGTCGAGCACGGTCACGGTGGCCCCGAGCCGGACGAGGTTGAGCGCCGTCCAGATCCCGAAGTTTCCGGCGCCGATCACGACGATGTCGGGGGGCTGGCCGGCGGGTCGTCGCACGGGAGCCGAGCGCGGGGGCGGAGGCGCGCCGATGAGGGGAGATGCGCCGCCGAGCGACAGTCCGGCCGCAGCCGCGCCGGCCGTCGCGCTCTTCAGGAACTCCCGTCGATCGATCACCAGGTGGCGCGTCCCCTCCCGAAGCGAGTCAATCCGGCGCCAAAGCGGCGTCAAAGCTGACCCATGCGCCGGACTCCGTGCAAGCGTCCGGCGGGGCGCCCGTAACAGGACGGCCGGACCACGCCCCGCGTTTCGCCGTCCGTGAACAGGCCCGGCATTTACCGACGCTCGAACGCCGCATCCATGAGAAGCCACGTGTTCGGGTCGAAGACGACATCGAGCGGCTCCGCCGGAACGGGGATCGTGAAGCGACCCTGCCGCCCGTCGACCTCGATCACCTCGAATCGAGGCGCGCGCACGCCCCCGTGCACGCCGCCCTCGATCGGGCCATCCGGAGGGAGGTGGATCGCGATCTCCGCCGGCATGCGGAATGTGTAGCGTTCGTCCTGCGTTTGCCGGAGGTCGATGTGAATCGCCCCCGCCGCCGCGTCGTAGCTCCAGCCGCCCTCGAACTCCAGCCACCCGCCGCGGTAGAGCCACTGGTCGAAGAACGTCCGCAGATCGAGGCCCGACGCCTCCTCCATCGCCCGCCGAAAGTCGGCCGTCGTCGCGTTCAGGTTCCGGAACTCCCGGTAGTACGCCTGGATCCCGGCCCAGAACGCGTCCTCCCCGACCACTCCGCGCAGCATGTGGAGCACCCACGACCCCTTCTGGTACGTCCCCGGCCCGCTCGTGACGAGGCCCATGTCCGAGAGATTGTCGTGCACGATCCGATAGTCAGGGTTCACCAGCATGAAGTCCCGGATGCGGTCGCGGCTCACCTTCAACCGCTCGATGAACTCGTCGCGCCCGTATTGATGTTCGATGAAGAGCAGCGTGAAGTACGTCGCGAAGCCTTCGCTCAGCCAGACGTCGTCCCAGTCGTATTCGGTGACGGCGTTCCCGAACCACTGATGCGCGACCTCGTGGATGATCACGTTCCGCCACCGCACGTCCCGCTCGCCCGTGACCGAGGCGTCGCCGTAGAAGATGGCGGTGGCCGCCTCCATGCCGCCTCCCACGCTGTTCGACTGCACGTTCGCCAGCTTCTCGTACGAATAGGGGCCGACCATGTCGGCGTAGAACTCCATCGCCTGCTTCGTCGGCACCGCGAAGTCGTGGAAGCCGGCGTCCCGGTCCTGCGCGTACACCCAGGTCTGGATCGGCACGCCGTTGTAGTAGTCCACGGTCTGCACGGCGAAGCGGGCCGCGCCGAGCGCGTAGAGCCAGGTCGCGATCGGGACCGACTGCTTCCAGTGTGAGCGGCGCGTGCCGTCCAGGAGATCGCTCTCTTCGATGAGCAGGCCGTTGGAGATGACCTGGTAGTGGGCCGGCGCCGTGACGATGAGTTCGCTCGTCGCCTTGTCGTACGGGTGGTCGATCGTCGGCAGCCAGTTCCGGGCCTTGTTGGGCCAGTTGTCGCTGAAGAAGGTCCGGTCGCCGTGCTTGTTGGGCCCAATGATGAGACCGGTGGCCGGAACGCCCTCGTACGCGACCGTGACCCGCCGCCGCTCGCCCGCCTCCGTTGGACTGGCGAGCGCGATGAAGAGCGCGTCGTCCCGATGCTCGAACCGCAGCGCGCCATCGGCCCCGGTGACGGCCACGACCCGCATGCCGGTCCCGTCGGGTTTCGGCTCGATCAGGTCCAGCCGCACCTCGTCGATCCCCGCCTCGAGGAAACGAAGATCGATCGTCGCCTCGCCCGCGATCATGTCCGTCTCATCGCTCAGCGCGAGCGCGAACGCATAGTTCAGCGCATCGATGGCCGGGTTCTTCGGATACGTGTCCAGCGCCCGTTCCGCCGCCCGCTCCGAAGACGGCTCCAGCAACGGCTCCGGCCCCTGCCACGGTCCGGCGTCGACCGAACCGAGTGCGAATGCTGAGGCCAACAACGAGAATTGGGCGTATTTCATCGGCACCTCGGTTTTTGCCACGGACTACCATGGTCTCGATCAATGACCAACGTGCCATCCGACCCCACTCCGCCGCACGTCCCATCCGGAGCGTGGGCCGCCAGTTCACCGTCTGGTTGGCTTGCCCCTTGCAGGGCACGCGACCATCGTTTGTCGCATGACTTTCCGGTTCGACGAGACAAGAACGACGCAGGCGGCTGCCCGGCTGCTCCACCGTGGCGGCGGCCGCATGAGCGTCCTCAAGCTCGTCAAGCTGCTCTACCTCACGGATCGAACGGCCCTGCTGAAATGGGGTCGCCCGCTCACCTTCGATACGTACTTCTCCCTGCCTCAGGGGCCGATTCTCAGCGCGACGCTCGACAGGATCAACGAACCGGTTGCGCCCGAGGGCCCGTCCTATTGGCATACCGTCATCTCCGAACGAAGTGGCAACCATGTCCGGCTCCTGGGGTCCGACACCCCCCCGAACACGGACCTGTCGCCGGCGGACGAGGAGTTGATCGATCGGATCTGGGCTGAGTTCGGGGCGATGAGCGGCTGGGACCTGCGCGACTACTCGCACGGTCTTCCGGAATGGCAGGATCCCGAGGGATCGCGGCGGCCCATCCACCTGCAGGACATCCTGATGAGCGAAGGATTTTCAAGGGATGCGGCTCTGGAAATCGAGCGGACGATGGAGGCCGAATCGGCCTTCGCCGATCGCTACGGTGCGTGAATGTTCTCGGCGCGGGTCGAGCCATCCTGTACCGGGCCCCGGCGGTCGACGGATTCCATCTCTACTTCGTACTGACCGATCCAATCCGTAGCGGACGGGAGGTAGTAGCGGTCATGCTGCGAACCGCAACGGAATTCACCGATGATACGGTCGTCCTGCAGCCGGGAGACCATCCCTTCATTCGTCACGCAACCGCAGTTCATTACTCGACTGCGGATTTGTTTCAAGTCGACAAGCTCCTCGATGCCATGCAAAGGGGTGAGTGCCATCTCCGACAGGACATGAGCGAGACACTCCTCGACGAGGTTCGCGACGGCCTGCTTCGGTCCCCGTTCACCATCCACAGGATCCGGGACCTCTGCGAGGAGTTGTTCGACGCCTGATCGAAGTGGGAGGCGCACCATGCTGACTCGCCGATCCGTCCCTCTACTTGCTGTCGCGTTAGCAGTTTGCGTGCCGCCGTTGCCGGGTGTCGCGCAGGAGACCGTGGCCATCGTTGGGGCTACGGTCATCGACGGGAACGGGGGCGAACCCATGCCCGACGCCACCGTCTTGGTGGAAGGCGCCCGCATCGTCGCTGTGGGGCCAAGCGCTTCGGTCGCGGTGCCCGACGGAGCGCGGGTCATCGACGGGGCGGGGAAGTTCCTCACGCCCGGCTTCGTCGACACGAACGTGCACACGAGCCTGTACGGCGCCGGCTTCGGGAAGCACCGGAAGGAGAACGCGGTCTTCTACTGGGAGCGCGGGGCGGAGATCGCTCTCGAAGCCGCGCAGATGCACCTGAAGCACGGCGTGACCCACCTCCGCGACAGCTACGGCCAGCTCCCGCAACTCATCGAGGTGCGCGACGCCATCGCGGAGGGACGCGAGATCGGCCCGCGGATGCAGGTCGCCGGCAACATCGTCGGCTGGGGCGGGGCCTTCTCCGTCACGTTCTCGCTGATTGCCGACTCGGACCTGTCCCTGTGGGAGGAGCAATTCTCCGACCACCTCGCGCAGGGCGCCGGCGAGGACCTCATGGACATGTACCCCGAGGAACTCCGCGTCGCGATCAACGACTATCTCGACAAGGGCGTGGACTTCGTGAAATACGGGGGGAGCAGCCACTGGTCCTATCCGACCATGATCGGCTTCTCTCCCGAGGCACAGAGGGTGATCGTGGAGGAGACCCACCGGCGCGGGCTCGTTGCCGAAACGCACGCCACCAACCCGGAAAGCCTGCGACTCGCCGTCGAAGCGGGCATCGACCTCATCCAGCACCCCGAAGTCCTGGCCGGCCGTCCCTATTCGGAAGAACTGCTGACGCAGATCCGTGAACGCGGCGTGATCTGCTCGATGCTCGTGAATACGATCACGGGCGCCGCATGGGAGCAGCACCTGGCGGATGTCGCGGCCGCCGAACAACGTCTCGCGAGCGAGGGGAAGTCCGCCGAATGGGGGCGCCTGCGCCGGCCCGTCGAGCGGGAGAAGACGTCGTTCGAGCTGCGCCGTGAGCGCAACGCCCTGGGCCACGGCAACGCCATGCGCCGCCAGAACGCGAAGAGCCTCATCGACGCGGGCTGCATCGTCACGCTGGGCACGGATAACTTCCCCGCCGCCGACATCCAGTTCCTGCGCGAGCCGAAGCCGATCTGGCAGGAGCCGGGGATCGGCACCCTGATGGCGATCGAAGGCCTCGTCGAACTCGGCATGACCCCGTCCGAGGCGATCGTGGCCGGCACCCGCAACGGCGCCTTCGCCGCCCGCGGCCTCGATGACTTCGGCACGATCGAGGCCGGCAAGTTCGCGGACCTCGTCCTCCTCGACGCCAACCCTGGACGACATCCGCAACATCCGCCTGCAAACGATGGTGATGAAGGAAGGAGAGGTGATCGACGTCGACGCCCTCCCCACAAGCCCCGTCATGTTCGTCCGCTAGCGCGCGGGGGCAGGCTCGACCGCGTAGTATTCGAGGATGAAGAAGAAAAAGTACCGCCTGCCCGATTGCAGCCGCGGCGACCCCTCCGCGGAACAGCCGCTACCCAGAGATCTCGTGCGGTTTGTCTACGAAGAGCTCGACGACCGATTCATGGAACACTACTTCGGGTTGAGCCGCGAACGGATCCCGGAGTCGTCCGAAGTGCTCAACCGCGTAGCTAAAATGATGGAGCAGCGTCGACCAAGTGATTAGCGACCCCGGCGTAGCCGGCGCCGACACTCAGGATGCAGCGCGGACACCAAGCGATTGAAGTGCTCGCGCATCCACTCGACGGCTTCGTCGAAGTCGCGAATCGTTTCCTCCACGAACTCCGTGTCGCGTTGAAACCCAAGCCGCGGCCGTCCGGTGGAGGTTGACCACCGCGTCAACCCAACGAGCCCGCGTCGAAGTTCGTCGTCTTCGCTCACGGCGCTGACGATCTCATCGTAGACCCGCTCGCATTCCGGGAAGCCTGCTCGCCATGTCAGGTAACATGCGATGCTGGTTTGATTGCGTTTCAGGTGGGCGCCAAACGAGATGCCCCAGCCCCCGAACCCGGATCCTTCAACCGTGACCCAGACTCCCGGGTCTCTGGAAGGTCGCGGCACCTCGGGTGCGGGATCGTCAAAGGCGAAGTCCCTCAACACCGCCGTCCAGAATCGTTCGTTCTCATCCTCTCTCGGCGATGACTCGTGCTCTTCAATCGGGTCGTCGTCGGCATCTTCGCGAATCGTCCCGCGAACGAGAACCGTGCGAGGCAGGAGTTCGGTCCGCGCCAGGACGCGCGGCTGGATGATCAGTTCTCCTTGATCCGCACGGCGAAAGACGGCGGCTTCGACGAGTGCGAGATTGAACCGGAGGCCGCTGTGTTCCTGCACGTAGGACACGATGTCCTCGACTCCCTCGCGGATGCCGTCGCCGATGATCAGGAGCAGGAATTCGCCGCGTTTCAGCCGGCGAGCGACGTTATCGACGAAGACGTGCTCGTGGACGTCGCCGCGCGCTGCGGCAACGATCTCGAATGGCGACCGTTTGGTTCGGTTCCTGACCTCCCGTTCCAAGTCGTCGTAACCCCACGACGCGAGGGCGCGGGCGTAGTCGAGGATCTGGCCTATTACTTCCCTGCGCGCACCCGGGTTCTTCCAGAGCTTGAACTCCGCAAGAATGATTCTTCCGGACGGCGTCAGGTACAAAGCGTCGGCCCACCCGGCCCGCGTGCCGAGTTCCATGCAGACCGGAATCGGGTCGTCATATGCCGGGTCGATCTCACCGAGCGGCAGGATGTCGGCGTGCCGGAACAGGATTTCCTGCAGGCGGCCCTCGTCGATCGGACCTTCGCCCCCGGTAGATCCAAGGGGGACGTGCTGCCAAGTGGCTTTCGCCGTGAGGTCTTCGTTCAACTGAACGAGGTTTCCGTACATTTTGCGCCTTTCCGTGCATAGTTCCGAGAATAAAGCGACTTCGGCAGCGTCCGATCCGGGATCGGGATGGAAGATAGCGGATACCCACGGCGCTCCCCACCGACCACATCTTCATGAACTCAGGCGGGCTGGCGGAGGGGCGGGACGTCCGGTAGAGTCTCGCGCATGGATCTCATGCTGAAGGGGAAGGTTGCGGTCGTCACCGGCGGGAGCCGGGGGATCGGCCTCTACATCGCGCGGGCGCTGGGGGCGGAAGGCGCGCGGCTGGCGCTGTGTGCGCGCAACCGGGAGCCGCTCGAAGAAGCGGCCGAGTCGCTGCGGGCCGACGGCGTCGCGGACGTCCTCACCGTGGCCTGTGACGTCGCCGAGGAAGGCGGTGCCGCGCAGCTCGTCGACGCGGCGGTCGACCGCTACGGGGCGCTGGACGTCCTCGTGAACAACGTCGGGGGCAACCGTCGGGGGAAGTTCGAGGAGACGAGCGACCGGGACTGGCTGGACATCCTCCAACTCAACGTCCTGTCGGGCTTCCGGGCCAGCCGGCTGGCGATCCCCCACATGCGGGCGGGGGGCGGCGGGTCGATCGTCTTCGTGTCGTCGGTTTTCGGGCGGGAGAAGGGCGGGCCGGGGCTGTCGATCTACAACACGACGAAGACGGCGCTGATTTCGGCTGCCGGGATCATGGCGCTCGAACTCGCCGAGGACGGCATCCGCGTGAACTGCGTCGCGCCCGGCTCGATCCAGTTCCCCGGCGGGAGCTGGGACAAGCGCGTGAAGTCGGACCCGGAGGGGATGCGGAAGTTCGTCGACGCGAATCTGCCGCTGGGACGTTTCGGGCGGGCCGATGAGGTGGCGGACGTCGTGACGTTCCTGGCCTCCGAGCGCGCCAGCCTGATCACCGGTGCCTGCATCGCCGTGGACGGCTCCCAGGGACGCTCCCTCGTCTGACCACAGCCGCTGAACCCCGGCGTCGCTCGGTTTCCGGTTGAGGCGACGCCCGTTTGATCCCACATTGATCCATACCCGGAGGTTGGTACGGAAACGGCACGCGGCCGTCGCGTCGCCGCTGTACGGAAACCTCGACGGGGAGCCCGAACCATGGGATTGGACGTGGCCGGAATCATCACTCTGATGCTGACCATCATCAGCGTGGGCGCAGCGGTCGGCGGTCTCACCTACGCCGCCATCCGCAAGCTCAGCGGCGAGATGAACAGCCTCGAGACAGGGCTCCGAGGCGAGATGAAGAGCCTCGAGACAGGGCTGCGAGGCGAGATGAAGGGCCTCGAGACAGGGCTCCGGGGCGAGATGAAGGGCCTCGAGGCACGGCTCCGAGGTGAGATCCGCGGCGTGCGCGATGAGCTGCGAGCCGAGATAAGCAGCGTGCGCGATGAACTTCGGGGCGAGATTCACGGCGTGCGCGATGAGCTTCGGGGCGAGATACGCGGTGTGCGCGACGAACTGCGGGGCGAAATCGTGGAAGTGCGAACTGAGTTCCGCGCGGTCGAGGGCCGGCAGACCGATCGCGTGGCCCGCCTCGAGGACAGGGTGTTCGGAGTCCCCCTTCAGGATCCCGCCGTCGGCCCGGCCTGACACGCCCGCGGGGTTGCGGCGGACTTCGCCGCGCGCCGCTCCTGGCTGCTAGGCGAAGCGGACCAGCTTCACGTCCAGCTCGCGGGTCGGTTCGGTCGGGGCTCTCCACTGGATGAGGATGGGGCTCTGGTAGGTTCCCCACGGGATCTCGCCGTTTCCGTCCCCGTCACGGTCGATCACGGGCAGGCTGATCTCCCGCCTCAGGCCGTGGAAGCGGCGCACCGGGAGCGCCAGCGCCCGGTTCAGCACCCGGGCGATCACGGATTCGTCCACGCCGATCCGTTCCAGGACGCGGTTCATGATGTGGACGGCCTCCACCGTGGCGGTGTCGATGACGGGTCCGGGCGAGGTGCGCAGCACGGTCGTGCCCATCTTCGCGACGTTGAGCGCTCTCCCGGACAGGCGCAGCGCTTTCCCCGGCAGCCGTAGCGCCTTCCCCGGGAGCGACAGCGGCGTCCGCAGGATCTCGCGGCCCTGGTCGGCCATGAAGCGCAGCGGGCTGAGGAGCGCGCCGCGGAGGTCGCGCGTCATCAGCAGGGGCTCGTACTCGTTGACCGTCAGGCTGGCGTTGGCTTCCTCCGGCACGAGCGAGACATCGAGCCGCCCGAAGGAGATCCCGTGTTCCTCCACCAGGTCCTGCAGCCGGTCCACGAAGCCGGCCTCGGGTTCCCGAAGGTCGATGGCGGCGATGGCCCGCGGCGAGGCTTTGACGCTCAACTGCGTTCGGGCCACGACTTCCTCCGAACCGTATCCGACGACCGTCGTCCGCCGGTCGCGCGTCCCGCCCCGGTGAACGCCGTCGAGATCGACGAACCAGACGGGTCGACCCTCTTCGTTGTCGTACGAGGTGGCGCTCTGGAGCCCGGCGCCGATGAAGGTCAGGTGCGAGTCCGCGTTCTCCGGCTCCGTGGCCTTCTGTTCCTCCGACAGTTCGGTCCGCAGCTCGAGTTCGTCGTGCTCGTATCCCGCGTTGGGCGGAAAGATCTCGTGGAAGACCCTGATGTATTCCCGCAGCCGCTTCCGGTCGTAGCCGAGCCGCTGCGCCAGGCGCTGGTCGAGGTATCCCGCCGTCGTATGGTGGGAGACGTAGAGCGCTTTCGGATACCGGGCGAACTCGGACCCGAACTCCTCGGCCAGCCGCGCCCGCACGTCGATGAAGTCCGTGCGCGACGCGGGCCTGATCCCGAGCGTGGCCTTGAACGGCGGATCCGAAGACACGCTTACGACACCTCCTCCAGGAGTGCTAGGGTCGCCAGAGCCAGCCGTGGCGATCCGCGATCCGCCCGGTCTGGATCCCGTGGAGTTCCGCCTTGAGCCGCGCCGCCAGCGAGTCGGGCCGCTGCGGAAGCAGAACGTCCGTCCCGTCGAGGCCGAGGCGGTCGATGGGCTGGACCGTGGCGGCCGTGCCCGAGCCGAACGCTTCGTTCAGCGTGCCGGCGGCGTGCGCCTCGAGGAGTTCGTCCACCGAAATGCGGCGCTCCTCGCACGGCACCCCGAAGTCCGCGCACAGCCGGATCAGCGAGTCGCGCGTGACGCCCGGAAGGATCGTCCCCTCGAGTGGAGGCGTGATCGCGGTCCCGTCGATGACGAACCACATGTTCATGACCCCGCACTCCTCGACGTACCGGCCCTCGTGGCCGTCGAGCCAGATCACGTTGTCGTACCCCTGCGCCTGCGCCTGCTGCGAGGCGAGCATCGTCGGCCCGTAGTTGGCCGCGGGCTTGTGGCCGCCGGTACCGCCGGGGAAGGCCCGCACGAACTTGCGCGTCGCCACGAGGCTCACCGTCTCCGATCCGGTGAAGTAGAGTCCGACGGGCGCCGTCATCAGGACGAACCGGAACGAGCGGCCCGACACGACGCTGAGCGTCGGATCCGTGCTGAAGTAGCTCGGGCGGATGTAGAGCGCACCCTGCTCGGCGGTGGGAAGCCAGCCGCGGTCCACGTCGAGCAGCTCCCGCAATGCGTCGAGGAACAGCTCCTTCGGGAGCTCCGGCATCACGAACCGGGCCGCCGTGCGGTTGAACCGCTTCTGGTTCATGTCCGGCCGGAAGACCGCGAGGTCGCCCTCGGGCGTCATGTGCGCCTTGAACCCCTCGAACATCGAGACGGCGTACTGGAGCCCTTTCGAACTCGGGTAGATCGGCATCGGGCCGTAGGGCCGGATCTCCGCGTCCGTCCACTCGCCGTCGATGTTGTCGGCCACGAACATGTGGTCCGACCAGATCGAGCCGAACGGAAGGTTGTCGAAGTCGACGGATTCGAGCCGCGAACGCTCGACGTGTCTGAGGGGGAATCTCGTGGTGATCGTCGCCATTATCTCTCGCCTGTAGTCGCTTGTCGGTAATCGGTCGTCGTCGGCCTGCCCGGCGATGCCGCGTCATGCCTTGGCGTCATGCCCGCGTCACGCCCTGTGCGGAGTTCGGGATGAGCAGGATGCGACAGCCTAACGCGGACTGTCACGCCCTGCCAACCGCCGCCGTCCCCGCTGGAGCGGGCGGCTACTCGCGAGCCGAGCAAGCTGTTAGTCTCAATTTACGCAAGCTCCGCTGAAACGAGGAGGTTCCCGCATGTTTCGCGCCACCCGCCGCGCTCTCCCCGTCCCCGCCACGCTGGCCTTCCTCGTCTTCCTCGTCCCGGGCGGCGGTCCGCTGCTGGGCCAGGCGACCGCGATCGTCGGCGCGACCCTCATCGACGGGAACGGCGGACGTCCCCTCGCCGATGCCACCGTCGTCGTGGAAGGGGACCGCATCACGGCCGCCGGCCCGCGCGCGGATGTCGAGGTGCCGGATGGCGCGCGCGTCATCGACGGCGCCGGCAAGTTCGTCACGCCCGGCTTCGTCGACACGAACGTCCACATCTCCCTGTACGGCGGCGGGAACAAGGACCGGAAGGAGAGTTCCGTCTTCTACCGCTCGATGGGGCCCGAACTCACGCTCGAGGCCGCGCAGATGCACCTCAAGTTCGGCGTTACCCACCTCCGGGACAGCTACGGCGCGCTCCCGGAACTCCAGCAGGTGCGGGACGCGATCGCCTCGGGCAAGGCGATCGGGCCGCGGCTCCAGATCGCCGGAAACATCGTCGGCTGGGGCGGGCCCTATTCGATCACCTTCGCCCTCATCCCGGAGGACGACCTCTCGCTCTACGAGGAACAGTTCTCCGATCACATCGCCCAGGGGGCGGGCGAGGACCTGATGGACCTGTATCCCGAGGAACTGCGGGTGCGGATCCGCGAGTACCTCGACAAGGGGGTGGACTTCCTCAAGTACGGCGGGACGAGTCACTGGGCGTTCCCCACACTGATCGGATTCTCGCCGGCGGCGCAGCGCGTGATCGTCGAGGAGACGCACGCGCGGGGCCTGGTGGCGGAGACCCACTCCACGAACCCGGAGGGGCTCAGGCTCTCCGTCGAGGCGGGGATCGATCTCATCCAGCACCCGGAGGTGCTTGCGAACCGCGAGATGTCGGACGCTCTCGTCCAGCAGATCGTGGACCGCGGCATCGTGTGCTCGATGCTCGTGAACACGATCACCGGTCCCGCCTGGGAGAACCACCTGGCGAACAAGGCGGCGGCCGAGGAACGCCTGGCCCGCGAGGCGGAGGGGGCCCGCGCCCGCGAGTGGGGGCGGCTGCGGCGTCCCGTGGAGCGTGAGAAGACGAGCTACCAGATTCGCCGTGAGCAGCGGGCGCTGGGATACGGGACGGAGATGCGCCGCCTGAACGCCCGGAAGCTGATCGACGGCGGATGCATCACCACGCTCGGCACGGACAACTATGCGGGCGTGGCGCCGGAATACGGACGCACGCCGAAGCCCATCTGGCAGGAGCCCGGCATCGGGACGATCCTCGCCATCGAGGGTCTCGTCGAACTGGGGATGACGCCGGGCGAGGCGATCGTCGCCGCCACGCGCAACGGCGCCATCGCGGCGGGCGCGCTCGACGAGTTCGGCACGATCGAAGCCGGCAAGCTCGCCGACCTCCTCGTGCTCGACGCCGATCCGCTCGCCGACATCGCGAACATCAGGAAACAGTCGGTCGTCATGGCCGCCGGCAGGATCGTCGATGTCGACGCGCTGCCGACCGAACCCGTCTATTTCAAGCGTTGATCTCATGAAACCGGCAACAACTCACGAAACTCACGAAACAGGAGCGTCGGATGCTTCCGGTCCCTGATCCGTCCCGTCCTTCCTTCCGTCGGCGCTGGCTTGCCGCCGCGGCCGCCCTCCTCCTCGTACCCGCCGCTCCGGCCGCGCACCTGGCCGCGCAGGAAGTCAAGCCGGCGCTGGATCACGAGGACACGTACCGCTGGAACTCCATCGGCGGCCGCGCGATCTCGGCGGACGGGGCCTGGCTCGCCTACGTCCTGACGCCCTGGGACGGCGACCCCACGCTCGTGATCACCCGCAGCGACGGCTCGGCGGAACGCCGCTTCCGGGGCCGCTCGCCCTCCTTCACGCGGGACTCGCGGCACCTCGCCTTCCGCGTGCCGCCGGTGAAGGCCGTGGTCGACTCGCTGCGCCTCGAGGGGAAGCGCGGGGACGATCTGCCCGGCGACTCGCTCGCCGTCGTGAACCTGGCCGACGCATTCGCCGACGGCGCTGGAGATAACGGCGGGGTCCGGCGCGCCGGCCCCATCGACTCCTTCCGGGTCCCGGAGGACGGCGGCGCTTTTGTCGCCTACCTCCTGTCCGAGAATCCCGAGGAGGAAGAAGAGGCGGAGGAAGAAGGGGAAGAGGAGGAAGAAGAGACCGAGACCGAGGAAGAGGGCGAGGAAGAGGGCGAGGAAGCCGCAGAGGAGGAAGAAGAGCGCTCCGCGGAATACGAGAAGCGGCACGAGAAGGAAGATGGGACACCGCTCGTGCTCCTGAATCTCGACACGGGGGAGGAGCACAGCTTCGCCGACGTCGTCTCCTACACCGTCGCCGATGCGGGGAACGGGCTCGCGTACGTGGCCTCGACCGAGGACGACGGTGGGGACGGGATCCACTTGGTGGATCCGGCGAGCGGCGAGAGCGTGGAGGTTCTCGCCGGGGAGGGCCACTACGAGCGGGTCGCCTTCGACGAATCGGGCGAACGCCTCGCCTTCCTGAGCAACGTGGACGAGTGGGAGATGGACCAGCCGTCCTTCGCGCTCTACCGGTCCAACGGCGGGGCGGCGGAGAAGGTGGCGGACCACGAGACGGTCGGCGTGCCCGCGGGCTGGTGGATCAGCGAGCACGGTTCCGTCTCCTTCAGCGAGGACGGGGACCGCCTCTTCTTCGGCACCGCGCCGCGTCCCGAACCCGAGCCGGACGAGGAGATCCTCGACGCGGATCGCGTGACGCTCGACATCTGGAACTGGCGCGACCCGTACCTGCAGCCCATGCAGCTCGTGCAGGCGAACCGCGAACGCAACCGGTCGTACCTGGCCGTGGCGCACGAGGGCCGGGACGCCGTCGTGCAGCTGGGCAGCGCGAGCATCCCGGACGTGTCGCGCCCCGAGACCGGCATGAGCGACTACGTCCTCGCCACGAGCGACGTGCCGCACCGCCAGAAGATCTCGTGGGACGGCCGCTACGAGGACGCCTACGCCGTGGACGTTCTGACCGGCGAACGCCGCACGATCGTGGAGGCCGTGCGCGGCTTCGGGGGCGCCAGCCTCTCGCCGGACGGGACCTACGCCTACTGGTGGGACGAGACGGACCGGGACTGGAAGGCGGCGCCGATGGACGGCTCCGGACCGGCGCGCAGCCTGACCGGGAGTCTTCCCGTCGCCTTCTACAACGAACTCGACGACCACCCGCAGGGACCGCCCCCCTACGGCGGCGCGACCTGGGTCGAGGGGGACGCCGCGATGCTCGTGTACGACCGCAACGACGTGTGGCGCGTCGACCCGGGCGGCGATGACCCCGCCGTGCGTCTGACGGAGGGAAGGGAGGCCGACCTCCGCTACCGTGTGCAGCGCGTGGCCGAGGGCGGGGGCGGGAACTTCTTCGGGTTCGGCTTCGGCGGCGGCGCGGGCGAGGGCATCGAGGAGGGCGAGGTCCTGTTCTCGGTGTTCGACATGGGCACGAAGGCGTCCGGGTTCGCGCGCGGCCGGACGGACGAGGCGGGCCGGGTCGAAGAACTGATCATGGGCGACGTGCGCTATGCGGCGCCGACGAAGGCCGAGGACGCCGAGCGCTACGTGTGGACGCGCCAGACGTTCGTCGAGTTCCCGGACCTGTGGGTCGGCGACGCCGACTTCGGGAACGCGCGCAAGGTGAGCGACGCGAACCCGCAGCAGGCGGAGTACCGCTGGGGGAGCGCCGAACTGGTCCACTGGATGTCCAACGACCGCACGCCGCTCGACGGCATCCTGATCAAGCCGGACGGCTTCGACCCCTCGCAGCAGTATCCGCTCATGGTCTACTTCTACGAGCGCATGTCCGACGGGTTGCACAGCTACCAGCCGCCCCTGCCGAACCGGGCGTCGGTGCGCTTCTCCTTCTACGCGAGCCGCGGCTACGTCGTGTTCGTCCCCGACATCCCGTACGAGATCGGCTATCCGGGCGAAAGCGCGCTCGACGCCGTCGTGCCCGGCGTGCAGGCGCTCATCGCGCAGGGGTTCATCGACCCGGACCGGGTCGGCGTGCAGGGCCACTCGTGGGGCGGATATCAGATCGCCTACATGATCACGAAGACGAACGTGTTCGCCGCCGCCGAGGCCGGTGCCCCCGTGTCGAACATGACGAGCGCGTACGGCGGCATCCGCTGGCAGAGCGGGATGAGCCGCATGTTCCAGTACGAGCGCACGCAGAGCCGAATCGGCGGGACGCTGTGGGACGAGCGCGACCGCTACATCCACAACTCGCCCGTCTTCTTCGCCGACAAGATCCGGACGCCGCTCCTCATGCTCCACAACGACGAGGACGGCGCGGTGCCGTGGTACCAGGGGATCGAGATGTTCGTCGCCATGCGGCGGCTGGAGCTGCCGGTGTTCATGCTGAACTACAACGGCGAGGGACACGGGCTCGGGCGCCAGGCGAACCAGGAGGACTGGGCGATCCGCATGCAGCAGTTCTTCGACCACTACCTCATCGACGCCCCGGCGCCGCGCTGGATGGAGGAGGGCGTCCCGGCCGTCGTGAAGGGCCGCGACCTCGGCCTCGAACTCATCGGCAAGCCAGTCTCCGAAGAAGGCGGCGTCTCCAGCCGGCGCGGCGGCAGCGGTGGGTAGGGGCCGACGGACGTTGCCCGAGGCGTTTCGTTGTGCCGTCCGTCCGACCGGAGCCGCCATCGCCATCGGTCTCGCGCTCCGCCTGACGCCAGAGTCCGCGCAGGGTGCAGGGCCTCCGCACCCCCGGCAGGAGGCGACCGTCGACACCCTCGAGGGCGGGCGCATCCTCGTAAGGAACCCCGCCCCGGGACGTGGCGGCGGACCCGACGAGTGGCGCCTCGTCGAGGAACTCCGGCTCGGCGAGGTGGACGGCCCCGGGCCGGAAGTGTTCGGGAACGTGCACGACGTCGCCGTGGACGAGCGCGGCAACATCTACGTCCTGGATGTTGGCTCGAAGGAGGTCCGCGTCTTCGACCGCGAAGGCCGGCATCTCCGAAACATCGCGCGCGGGGGCGAGGGTCCCGGCGAGGTGCGCTACCGAGATTTCTCTTCGGAGCAGAGAATCGTGTTCCAGCCGCCGAACCGGCTTTGGATCGGCGACGGCTCCCAGCAGCTGAGCTTCGATTCGCTGGGGAACGAACTGAGTCGGGTAAGTAGGGGGTTCCGCGGCCCGCGGAGCAGAATCGTCGCCGCCGACGCCGACGGATTCGCCTATCAGCAGGTGAGGGTCAGCGACCGCACGACTTCGGGAGATCAGACTGTTTCTCACAGCCGCACTCATGGCGTGCGCCTGCCCGTATACCCGGAGCATCCCAACCCGGTTCTGCCGCGCGACTCTGTCGTGCTCGACAGCCAGATCTCCACGAGTACGGTACAGACTCGATCGGGCAGCGGCGGGAACGTCACCGTCAGCGGTACCTTCAGGGTCCCCGTTCCGAGGCGAGTCTGGGCGTTCGCGGGCGGCGAAACCGTCTGGGTGGCGAACAGGGCGGTCCAGCGCTTCCACGAGGTCACCTTCGCCGGGGACACCGTCCGCACGGTCGAGCTCGGTAGTCCTCCGCCACCCCCGCCCGACGATTCCGACGAATCGGAGTTCAAGCCCCTAATCGCGGGCCTGGAAGTGTCGCCGGAGGGCTGGCTGTGGGTGCGGCGGCATCCCGAAGATGTTGACGACGATCCGGTCTGGAACCTGTTCGACAACTGTGGTCGCTTCCGTGGCGAGGTGTCGACACCGGCGCGCCTCCAGGCCTACTCGTACCCGCGCGGCCCCCTCGTCCCCATGGACGTCGGTCTGCGGGGCATCGTTCACGGAATCGCCCGCGACGCCCTCGACATCAGCTACGTGCTCCGCCTGCATCTTGAGAGTGCGAGCGGCACCGCCGTCACCGCTGAGGCATGCCGCTCGTAAGCGACGGCAGGTTCACGCGACAAGGACCGGGAAGCGCGTGAGGCCCCGGCTCCGATCGTTGCGGTTTCCGCATCCGTTGACGCTACTCACGGTCGCGATCCTGGCGGCCGCGGCGCTGTCGTACGTGCTGCCGGCGGGGGAGTACGAGCGGCGGGACGATCCCGTAACGGGGCGCAGCGTGGTGGTGCCGGGGACCTTCCACGAGGTGGAACCCAACCGCATCGGCGCGTTCGAGGCGATCGTCGCGATCCCGCGGGGGATGGCGGATCGCGCGGATGTCGTGTTCCTCATCTTTCTCATCGGCGGGGCATTCGCCGTGTTCGATGCGACGGGGGCGCTCCGGCGCGGGGTGGCTTGGCTCGTGCGGGGGCTCGAGGGGCGCGAGATCCTGGCGATCCCGGTCGTCTGTCTCGCCTTCGCGGCGGGAGGCGTGACCGAGAACATGCAGGAGGAGATCATCCCCCTCGTTCCCGCGCTCATGCTGCTCACGAAGCGGCTCGGCTACTCGCCGATGGTGGGGGTGGCCGTCAGCGCGGGCTCCGCCTTCGTGGGGTCGGCGTTCAGTCCCATCAATCCGTTCCAGGTCCAGATCGCCCAGAAGGTGTCCGACGTGGCGCTGCTCTCGGGCTGGGCGTTCCGACTGGTGTTCCTGGCCATCGCCGTCGGTCTCTGGATCTGGTGGACGATGCGGTATGCCGCCCGCACCCGAGCGGGGCCCGAGACGGAGGAGACGGAGGAGACGACGGACGTGTCGGAGCCGGATGGGGCACTCGGATTTCGGGACGTGACCATCTTCGCGATCGTCGCATCGACCTTCGCCATCCTCGTGTTGGGGCTGCTCCGTTGGGAATGGGAGTTCGACCACATGTCGGCCCTCTTCTTCATCATGGGCGTCGTGGTGGGGATCATCGGCCGGCTCGGCGTGACCGGGACGGCCCAGGCCTACGCGGAGGGCTTCCGGTCGATGGGGTACGCCGCGCTGCTCATCGGCTTCGCCAACGCGATCTACGTGGTCATGGATGACGCGCGGATCATTGACACGATCGTGCGCGGGCTCTTCATCCCGCTCGCCGACCTGCCGCTCGCGCTCTCGGCCATCGGCATGTCCGCCGCGCAGGGCGTCCTGCACTTCGCCGTGCCCAGCGTGAGCGGTCAGGCGGTGCTGACGCTGCCGGTTCTCGTCCCGCTCTCGGACCTGCTCGGACTCTCGCGGCAGATCACGATCCTCGCCTACCAGTACGGCGCCGGGCTGTGCGAACTGATCACGCCCACCAACGGCGCGCTGATGGCGATCCTCGCGGCGAGCGGCGTCCGCTACGAGTCGTGGCTGCGCTTCGTCATCCCGCGCTACCTCATGCTGATGGCGCTCGGCGCCATCGCCCTCGTCATCGCCCTCGCCGTCGGCTACAGCTGACCCTCACCACGTTCCCGCGGGAACGTCCGAGTCAGAAGTTCCGGCGGTCGGCCGAACAGGCCGGCGAAGTCCCGAGCCAGCCCGTCGCCCAGCCAGCCGGGCCGGCGGCGATCCAGGCGCTGCCGGCGGTCCCTGTGTCGCGCGCCAGCCAGTCCAGCGCGGGCTCCCCGATCGGCGCGCCCGGCGGCGCGTTCGGCGTCCCCGGCATCTCGTAGGGGGCCGAGGGCTTCTCGAGGAAGCGCTCGATGTCCCGGTCGACCAGCTGCACGAAGGCTGCGTCGCGCTCCGGCGGGGGATTCGCCGCCATCTCGGCTCTCAGGTCCACCAGCTTCCGGGTGGCCAGGGCCCGCACGTGCGGCATGGAGGCCTGATCGGCGAGTGCCATGATCCGGTCCACGAGCACGCGGTAGGTCGCGAGCCGCAGTTCGGTGCGATAGAGCGTTTCGTCGGGTTCAGGGCGGACCGCATCGACCAGCGCGGTCAGTACCTCGGCGAGGCCCGGCAGGCTCGGATCGAGCGCGTGCTGCTGCACGAGCCGCGCGGCCCGCGACGGTTCGAGGACGCGCGACACCGTGTGGTCCGCCGCCACGACCGCCGGCGTGACCGCATCGAAGGCCGGCCCGGTGTAGCGCGGGAACATCTCGCGCGAGCGCCCGAAGCCCGGGGGCCGAGGCGGCAGCAGTTCAAGCACACCAGCCGGGACCTCCAGCTCCGCCGGCCGCATCGTCCGCGCCAGCGCGCCCAGCGCCGCGCGCTGCCACTCGCCGGCGACGCGCTTCATGGGCGTCCGCCCGTCGCCGCGGAAGGCGTAGACGTACTCCTGGCCCCCGAGCAGCGAGGCGGCCGCGTCCACCTGGTAGCGGTGGTGCATGTACAGCGGCACCAGCGCCTCCTCCACCGTCACGATCGGCCGCCCGGCCCGGATCGCGCCCGCCCCGAAGCGGTCCAGCGCGTGCCGCCGCACGTCCATCATCCGCTCGAGTTCCGCCGCCGCGTCCACCCCGTTCGACCACTGGTCGGCGCGCGCGTGGATGTTGATGTCCTGATTCGTAAAGTAGATGAGGTCCTCGTCCCAGGCCTCGTCGAGGATCCGCTGCAGCTCGGCGGTTTCGTCCGTCCCCTCCGGGAAGTCCGAATACCCGTACACGATCGCGACCTTGTCCCACTCCCCGATGTCCACGTCGTAGACCTCGGAGTAGTCGAGCCGTCCGTCGTCACCCAGCGTCACGAGCGGGTGGGGATAGTCCAGGACCGAGATCCGGCCGCGGCTGCTGTCGTAGTAGTTGTGGCCCAGGCCCAGCGTGTGCCCGACCTCGTGCGCGGACAGCTGCCGGATCCGGGCCAGCGCCCATTCCGCCAGATCCGCCGGCACCTCGTCGCCGTTGGCGTAGGGCGAGAGGAGGCCCTCGGCGATCAGGTAGTCCTGCCGCCACCGGAGCGAGCCGAGCGTGACCACCCCCTTGAGGATCTCGCCCGTGCGCGGGTCGGTGACGGAGCCGCCCGTGCTCCAGCCGCGCGTCGAGCGGTGCACCCAGTTGATCACGTTGTAGCGCACGTCGTGCGAACTCACGCCGTCCGGCAGCATCTCCACGCGGAACCCGTCCCGGAACCCCGCCGCCTCGAACGCCTGGTTCCACCAGCGCGCCCCCTCGAGCAGCGCCGTCCGGATCGGCTCCGGCGCCCCCGGATCCAGGTAGTAGACGATGGGTTCGACCGGCTCGCTCATGGCCGCCGACGGGTCCCGCTTCTCGAGCCGGTGCCGCCGGATGAACCGCTGCCGCATGTCCTCGCCCAGCGGTGCCGAGTAGTCGGCGAAGCTCATGGCTCCGTAGCCGGCCCTGGGATCGAAGGCCCGCGGCGTGTACTCCCCCAATTCCGGCAGTTGCACGAAGGAGTGATGGAGACGGATCGTGGCCGCCTCGCCGGTCGAGGCCACGTTCCCGACGCCTTCGAACGTCCCGCTGCCGCCTCCGAACCCGCCGAAGCCGCCGCCCCCGCCGCCCGGCTGACGGACGAAGGTGAGCGACGCCTCGATCTCCGTGTTCTCGGGAAACCCCATCGTCATCGGCAGGTGCACCGCGCTCCGGCTCGCGTCGAACCGGTACGTCCCCGGCCGCAGCCGCTGCGCCCAGTTGATCATGTCCCGGACCACGAAGTCCGTCGCGTCGACGAGCACCCGCCCGTCCGTCTCCGCCGCCGCCGTGAAGCCCCACAGCGTGGAGGGGGCGAACGCGTCCGTCACCGCCCGCACCTCGCGCGGGTTCGTGCTGCTCGCCCGGAAGTCGAGGTTGGGCTGGATCATCAGCACCTTCGGCCCCACCCGGTGGAAGCGCACGAGGCGGGAGCCCGAGAGCGCTCCGCGGTCGAGCCCGATGTCGTTCGACCCCAGCCCCGAGGCGAGCCCCGTCATGTGAAGGATGTCCGAATCCCAGCGTGAGATCTCGAGCCACAGCTTGCCGCTCGAAGCTTCCCAGTACATGGGGATGAAGCCGTCGATGGCCCGCATCGAGGCCGTCTTCTCCTCGATGGAGGGGAGTTCGCCCCCGGAGCCCTGCGCGGTCGCCGCCGCGGGGCTGAGGACGAGGAGAAACGCGATAAGCCGCAGTCGGAAACGGGTCACGGGGTACACAGACGCCTCCTGCCGACAGGAACCGGACGACTTCCCCCGGGGGCGCCGAGGGAAAGGGACAACACATTACAACGACACGACACTACCGGTCGATTGCCGCCGTCACCTCGCCGATGATGTCCGAGAGATAGGCGCCGGTGTTCCCGGGGCTCGGCCCGAGGCGGACGATCACCAGATCGCGGGACGGGATGATGGCCGTGTACTGTCCCATGAATCCCGCCGCCCAGTAGGCGTCCTCCGGCGCGCGGGGCAGGGAGCCGCCGCGGTTGAGCCAGAACAGCCCACCGTACTCGAGGGCTTCGGCGCCCGGCGCGGGGGTGCTGACGAACTCCGCCCAGCCCTCCGGCAGGATGCGGTCGCTGCCGCCATCGGGCGTCGGCCACACGCCGTCCCACAGGTGGAGGAGGCCGAACCTCGCCCAGTCCCACGCGCTCCCGTAGTCGTAGCCGGTGATGATGAAGTTGCCCCAGGCGTCCGTCTCGAGGACGTAGTTCCGCGCCCCGATGCGGTCGAACAGGATGCGCTGGGGGTATGTGAGCCAGTCTTCGCCGCGCGCCTCGACCGCCTCCCGCACGATGTGGTTCGCCGTCAGCGGGTCGGAGTTCCGGTAGCGGAAGATGGCGCCGGGCAGCGTGTCCATCGGCTGGTCGATCGCATGCTCGAACACATCGATCCCCTCGAAGTAGATCCGGAAGTGTTCGTTCGTGTGCGTCCACGACAGCGAGTCCGTCAGGCCCAGGTTCAGGAAGTCGAGCCCCGAACTCATGTTCAGGATGTCCCGGATGCGGATCTCCCGACGCGGGTCGCCCTCTCCCTGCCATTCTGGCACGGGCACGGGATCGTCGAGTCCGGCGTCGAGGTGACCGGCCTGGATCGCCGCGCCGACGAGCGCGCTCGCGATGCTCTTCCCCTGGGACCACGAGATCTGGGGCGTGTTGCGCGTGAAGCCGGGCGCATAGCGCTCGCCGAGGATCTTGCCGGCGTAGATGACGACGAGCGCGCGCGTGTTGTGCTCGGTCTGCGCCATCGTCCAATCGAGGGCCGCCTCGAGCGCCGCCATGTCGACCTCCGGCGGCGGTGGGTCGTGGTACGCGCCGACATCGCCCGTCGGCCACGGCGTGACGGCCGGGTCGGGGCTGAGCCGCTCGACGACCCGCGGCTCGTACGTCACGTCGTCGAGATCGGCCGGCAGGATCGTGCAGCCCTGGTCCCCGTTGTACTCGGCGGAGCGCGTGCCGAAGTCCTCTCCCGAAACGGAGGCGGTGCCCGTCTCGAAGTTCACCGCGTACTCGAAGTCGTCCTGCCAGTTGAACAGTTCGAAGCGCCGGATGTCCTGCGCCACGACCTCCTCGACGGAACGCTCGTAGTCGCGCCCCACGACGAACACGCCCGAGCAGATGTGGTGTGCCGCCATGCCCGCGATGTGCGAGCGCTCGTGGGCCGCCCCGTCGTCCTCGGCCACGGTTTGCGGTTCCCTGCACCCGGTGACGCACGCAGCGACCACCAGGACGCCTCCCGTCGCCGCACGGATCCGGAACCGATGACAAATCCCCAGCAGCATCTTCATGCGAACCCCCGTGCGAATCCCCAGGCCTTGTTGCGGCGGCCGAACGTGCGCCTCGGCACTCTCGGTAGCTCGCGTACTTCCGGGACACGACACTAGCTGAGCGCATCCGAAGCGTCCGGCGCAAGGGTCCATAACGTTTCCGGCGGGCCCCGTGTCGTTTCCACTGAGGAACCCGCGCCTGAAGTCGGGGGAAGTGGGCAGGGGAGCAGGCAGAGCAGCAGGCAGAGCAGCAGGCAGGGGAACAGGCAGGGGAACGGGCAGAATAGAACGCAGGAAACGGAGGATATCGATGAGAAAGATGATCGGGGCATTCGCTCTCGTAATGGTCGCACTCGCCGCCGCGGCGCCGGTGGAGGCTCAGGCTCAGCGGGGTGGCCGCGGTGTCGGCATGAGCCTCGACGACCAGGTGACGGCCCTCACGGAACGGCTCACGCTCGACGAGGAGCAGGTCGTGCAGGTCCGCGGGATCCTCGAGACCCAGGCGGAGAGCCGGCGCGAGCGTCTTCAGGGCGCGCGCGGGTCGGGGGACCGGAACGCCATGATGCAGCTCATGCAGGAACTCCAGCAGGAGACGGAGACCAGGCTCGCCGAAGTGCTGAGCGACGAGCAGATGGAGAAGTACCGGGAGTATGTGGCCGAGTTGCGGCAGCGGCGCCGGCCTCCGCTCTCCCTCTGACCGCGCGGGGCGGCTACCTCGAGGCCGGTGCCCGCACGGTCGCCGGCCTCGGGCCGCCCTTCGGCGCCCGCCCCCGCTGTACCAGCACGACGCCCGCCACGATGATCACGGTGCCCGCCAGCATCGGCAGCGTGAACGCCTCGTCCGCCAGCCACCAGCCCAGGAACAGCGCCACGACCGGATTGACGTACGCGTACGTCCCGGCCGCCGCGGGCCGGACGTTGCGCAGGAGCCACATGTAGGCCGAGAAGGCCACGATCGACCCCATGGCGGCCAGGTAGATCAGCGACAGCCACGACCGCAGGGACACGTCGCCGAGCGACAGGCGGCCGAACTCTCCCGTCGCCGCTCCGATCAGCACGAGGATCAGGCCCCCGGCGGCCATCGTGAGCGCGGTGCCATAAAGCGGCGGTTGCGGCAACGCGGCCCGCCGGTTGTACATGGAGCCGATCGCCCAGCTGATCGACGCCCCCACGACGACGAGGGCCCCCGCCACCACCTGGTTCGCGCTCGCCCCGCCGATCCCGATGTCCGCCCCGGAACTGCTCACGAGGAGCACGACGCCGCCCAGCCCCAGCACGAGGCCCGCGACCTCCAGCGGGCTCGTCGTCTCGCGGTCCGGTCCGAGGCGCGCGATCGCGACCAGCCACAGCGGCACCGTGGCCACAAGCAGGGCCGTGAGCCCGGAAGGCACGTACTGCGCCGCCCAGCACACGAGTCCGTTGCCGCCCGCGACCATGAACACGCCCGAGACGGTGGCGGCCCTCCACTCGGACGGCTTCGGGACCGGCGCGCCCCGACGGCGGGACACGACGGCGAGAATCACGCCCGCCGCCAGGAAGCGCGTTCCCCCGAGGAGGAAGGGCGGAATCGTCTCGACGCCGAAGCGGATCGCGAGGTAGGTCGATCCCCACACGAGGTACACGGCGGCAAACGCCAGCAGCAGATCCCTGGTGGCGGCTGTGGATCCGGCGGCTGTGGTGCGGGTGGTCAAGTGCGGGTCCGTCGGCCGTCTGTCCGTCGGTCGCGCGCCCGCGTGACGGCGTAGATGGCGAGACCGACCGCGATGAGCCCCAGTCCCAGCCCCGCTTCGAGCGGCCGGTCGCGCAGGATGTAGGCCAGCGTCCAGCCCGTGACCGCCAGGAAGATCAGGGGTGTCACCGGGTATCCCCACGCCCGGTACGGTTCGCCCGCCTCGGGACCCCCGACCCCGTCCCCCCGGCCGTCGGCGTCGTGGTCCGGGGTCCCGCCCACGGTCCGGCCCGACGCCTGCCGCCGTCGCAGGAGGAACACCCCGCCCGCCGCCAGGAACGTGTTGAGGCCCATCGTGAAGCCCGAGAAGACGAGGATCGTCTCGAACGATTCCGTGAGGATGAAGAGGAGGCTGATCGCGGCCTGCGTGAAGATGGCCACGCCGGGCGTACCGCGCGCGTTGATCGAACTCAGGAACCGGAACGTCGGGTAGTCCTCGCCGATCGCGTGAAGGACGCGCGGACCCGCGAGCACCATGGCGCTCACGGTGGAGACGAGGAGGAGCGCGAGCGTGATCCCCATCAGGTCGGCCCCCACCGGCCCGAAGATGTACCCCGCCGCGATGTATCCGACCTCGAGCCGTCCCGCCATTTCCTCGGCGGGGGCGGCGCGCAGGAAGACGTAGTTGAGGCCGACGTAGAGCAGCATCACGAGCAGCGTCCCGGCCGCCAGCGCGCGGGGGAGCGTCCGCCGCGGGTCGCGGAGTTCGCCCGTCACGTACGTCGCGGCGTTCCAGCCCGAATACGAGTACGACACGAAGATGAGCGACACGGCGAACCCGGCGGAGAACACGTTCGAGACGCCGTCCGCCGAGGGGAGCACGCCGACGTCCCGGGGTTCCCCGACGAGGGCCAGCCCGGCCGCGACGAAGGCGACGATCAGGACCACCTTGGCCGTCGTCGACCAGCGCTGAAAGCCGCCCGAGGTGCGGTGGGTGCGGCCATGGACGACCGAAAGCAGCACGACGAGCCCCACCGCGAGCCACCGGGCCGGAAGCACTGGAAAGACGGACGACAGGTACGTCCCGAACGTGATCGCTGCCAGCGCCGTGGGGGCCGCGAACCCGATCGTGGCCGAGATCCAGCCCGACACGAAGCCGGCGGCGGGGTGGTAGATGTGGGAGAGGAAGGTGTATTCGCCGCCCGAGCGCCGGATCGTCGATCCCAGTTCGGCGTACGTGAGGGCGCCGCACACGGCCGCGACGCCGCCCACGACCCACAGCATGAGCAGCGAGAACCCGGATCTCAGAGACTCGAGTTGAAACCCGAGGCTGGTGAAGACGCCGGTCCCGATCATGTTGGCGACGACCACCGCCGCCGCCGTGTGGAGCCCGAACCCGGCCCTTGGAGTCTTCAGCGGAGTAGAGTCTTCAGGGGATGGGCTCGGCCAGGCCCGCCTCGCTCACCAGCAGGAGGAGGTTCGCCTGGATCCCGAGGTGGCCGTCACGGTTGATCCACCACTCGCCGGGCGAGTGGGCCCCGCTCCCGATGCCGCCGCTCCCGATCGTCACCGCCGGGATGCCCAGCGAGATCGGGATGTTCGAGTCCGTCGACGAACGGGTCAGCGCGGGCACCGCCCCGAACAGGGGCATGACCGCGATGGCGCGCTCGACAAGGGGATGGTCGTCCGCGACCTCTCCCGAGGGACGGTCTCCGATCTGGTCCAGTTCGAGTTCGATCTCCGGTCCTGTCCGACGCAGGGTGTTCTCCTCCGCCAGCGCCCGGCGCATCGCGTCCCGGAAGGCGGCGTCGATGCGCCCGAGGCTCTCCTCGCTCTCGGAGCGCATGTCCACTTCCATCCACGCCTCGAACGGAATCGAGTTGACCGAGGTGCCGCCGCCGAGCCGCCCCACGTTGTAGCTCGTGCGCGGCCCCGATCGCGTGAGCGTGTCGGCCACGTCCTGGAAATGACGGATCCCGCGGCCCAGCGCATGGGCGGGGCTGGCCATCCCGAAGGCGCCCCAGGAGTGCCCGCCGGGGCCCCGGAACGTCACGCGGAAACGGTGGGAGCCGAGCCCCTTGTTCACGATCCTCCCCAGCCCCGTGCCATCGATGTCGATCCATGTGTGGATGGGGTCCGCGCCCTCGCGAAACAGGTACTTCATCCCGCGCAGGTCGCCGAGCCCTTCCTCCCCGACCGTCCCGATGAACCGAACGTCCGCCTCCGTCTCGATGCCGGCGGCCTCGAGCGCCCGCAGCACGGTGAGGACCGCGATGAGGCCGCGCGTGTCGTCGCCGATGCCGGGCGCGAAGAGCGTGTCGCCGCGCTGCGTGACCGTCACGTCGACGTCCGCCGGGAAGACCGTGTCGAGGTGTCCCGACAGCGCCACCGTCCGCCGCTCCCCCTCCGGCGTCGATCCCCGCGCGCCTCCCCGCCCGTACCGGATCCCGACCGCGTTGCCCTCCTCGTCGATGAACACGGAGTCGGCCCCGGCCTCGCGGAGCCACTCTGCGTAGATCCGGCCGCGCTCGTCTTCCATGAAGGGGGGCGCCGGAACTTCCGTGAGCTCGATGAGTTCGCGGATCGTCCTCGGCTCGAGTTCCTCGATGATCTCGAAGGCGCTCCGCACCGCGGGATGCTCGGCGAGGCGCCGCACGTCGTCACCCGGAGACTGGGCCTTCGCTACAGCCGGGGCACCCCCGCCGACGGCCATGCCGAAGAGGGCGGGGACGATGAATCCGGTGATGGTCCGGGCATATCGGGCGTACATGGCGGCTGAGTCTCCTGGCGTCAGGTCTCTTGGGCGGTCGTCGGCCGCCAGGGGCACGGGATGCCGGTCTCTGGCGGGAGCCTGCTCGTCAAGAATACCGTTTCCGAACACATGTCGAAAACGCGGGCCCGCTGAGGACCGACCGCTGGGAGCGGTGCCGAGGTGAAGTTCAAGGTGACAGAGTCGATCGTGCGGCCCCTTCTGGCCGGGCTCGCTCTCGTCGGTGCGGGCTGTGGGGACGCCGTGGAGCCGCAGCCGTCGGCGGCGTGCGGCGATGCTCGGCTTACGGTGGCGTTCTACGCATATTACCCCCCCGTCAGCTACAGCGCGGACGAGGACCCGAACTCGCCCGGGTTCAGTCTGCACATGGGCTACGAGGCCGACCTCCTCAGCGCGCTCGAAGCCATGCCCGGCACGGGGCTCTCCTTCGTGCGCCGCCCGATCGCCGACTGGCCCGGAATCTGGCTCCTGCCCGCCACGTCCAGCTTCGACATGGCCGGCGGCGGCATCACGATTCTCGAGTCGCGGACGGTTGACGATGCCGGCGCGCCGGCGGTCGCGTTCACGTCCGGCCACATCACGTTCCGCCAGTCGCTCCTCGTACGAAGCGGGGACGCCGCGCGGCTCTCCTCCTACGACGCGCTCACGAGCGCGGTGCGCGTGGGCGTCCTTCCGGGGAGCACCGGAGAGGCACGGTTGCTCCAGATCACGGGAATCGTGGACGGTTCCGGCGTGCTCCGAGCGGGGACGCGCGTGGAGACGCCCGCCGGCACCGTCGTGGCGGACGGTACGGGCACGTATACGATCACGCCCGCGATGGCATCGTCCGTCCTGGAGGGCCGGACCCGCCTTCACCCCCCATCCGATGACATGCCCGAGGTGGTGTACCTCGGCCGGGAGTCGGGCGAGACGGAATTGTTCGACGCCCTGCGCGACGGACGCATCGACGCCGTGGCCAGCGGGGAGATCCGTGGCGGCGAGGCCGCGCACAGCTCAGGCGGAGCGTTCGTCGTGGCCGCCCAGGACTCTCTCGTCGAGTTCGGAGGCTTCACGCTGGATGCGGACGACCGTGACCTGTTGGCCTGCATCGATGCCCGAATCGACTGGCTGACCGACGAACGCCGCACCGGGTTTGCGGAGTGGCTCGCCAACCCGTCCGTCTTCCGGCAGCGGGCCGCCCTCTGGCCCGGCGGGTGAACGGGTTGCGACGGCAGTAGCTCCGAACCGTCAGCCCCCGAAGCGGGCGAGGATCCAGTCGGAGATCGTTTCGAGGAAGCCGTCGACGAAGCGCTTCTCGAGCAGCGCGTATTCGGCCGGGGACCCGGTCGTGGCGGCCTGGAAGAGGTGATTGGCGCCCGGGAGCACCTCGACCGTCACGTCCGGGTTCCCGGCCAGCGCCTCCTCCAGCGGAGGACGGTTCTGGTCGGCGAGCACCTGCAGGTCGAGCCCGCCGAAGAGCGCGAGCACCGGCACCCGCGTGCCCCGGAGACCTTCGGTCGGGTCGTACGTGAGAAAATAGCGGAACCAGGGCGTCTCGACGCGGTCGATCTGCGCGTCGATCTGGGCCTGTACGTAGGCGTCGACGTCGGAGATCGCCGCCCGCTGCGCCTCGGGCAGGGTCTCGATGCCCTCGCGGATTGCGGCCCCGAGCTCCTCGCGATACGCCTCGATATCCTCCCCCGCGTCGAGGGCCGCGAACAGCCGGCGCTGGAAGTCGGTGTTCCATTCGATGCGATCCTCGGGCACGCCGCTCGCGCGCTGGATGGCCGCCGACTGCTCGTACAGGATCTCGGTGCCGGGCACGGTCGAGCCGGCCAGCAGCACGGCGAAGCGGACGGCGTCCGACCGCGAGGCCGCAATGGGCGCCACGATGGCTCCCTCGCTGTGTCCCACGAGGCCGACACGCGCGGGGTCGACGTCCGGGTGCTCCGAGAGTCGGGCGATCCCCGCCAGCGCGTCGCCCGCGAAGTCGGACGAGGTGGAGCCGGAGACGCTGCCCGTCGAGCCGCCCACGCCGCGGTCGTCGTAGCGGAGGACGGCGATGCCCTGCCGGGTGAGGTGGTCGGAGAGAAGGCGGAAGACGGCGAAACCGGCCACGACCTCGTCCCGGTCCTGGGGTCCCGAGCCCGTGATCAGGACGACGCCCGGGAACGGTCCCGTCCCCTCCGGCAGCGTCAACGTCCCCTCGAGATGCACGTCACCATTCTCGAACGAGACCTCTTCCTCCCGGTACGGTGGCGGTTCTTCCGCCTCCGCTTCCGGAAGGTCGGCCCGCGACACGGAGAACGTGCCGGCCGCGGCCCCCTGGGTGAACTCGCCCTCGATCGTGTCCCCCGCGAGGGCTCCGTCCCACACGGCGAGACCGATCGGCGTATCGAGTTCGAAATGCACGCGGCCGTCCTCGTGGGACACGGCCGTGAGGGGTAGCCCCATCGCGCCCTGCGCCGGGATGTCCATCGTGGCGGAGAACACGTTATTCGCTCCATCCGTGCGCTCGAAGGTGACCGAGAAGGGCAGCTCGCCCGTGGGGAGAACGACGGACCCCGCCCACCTGCCCTCGACGCCTCCGCCGCTTCCCTCGGGGTCCGGATCCGGCTCCTGCGCCAGCACCGGAGAGGCGAGCGCACATCCGGCCGCGACCATCATTCTCAGGACCACGGTCAGGCCTCCTCGACCTTGACGGCGGAGCCGTAGACCACGATTTCGGCGGTCCCTCCCAGGATGTAGGAGGTGGAGAAGCGGACGCAGAGGATCGCGTTGGCGCCGGCCGCGGCCGCCTCGGCCTCCATCCGGTCGACCGCCTGCTCCCGCGCCTCGGCCATCATCTTCGTGTACTCCTGGATTTCGCCACCCACGATGGTCTTCAGGCCGGCGAGAATGTCGCGGCCCAGGTGGCGCGCCCGGATCGTGCTGCCGCGGACGAGGCCGAATTCCTCGACGATCCGGTGTCCGGCGAGGTCGTTTCGGGAGGTGATGATCATCGGACCACGTCCTTGTAGGGGTCTTTCTTCTGCATGAACAGGCGCTCGCGCACCACGGACACGAAGAGGATCACGAAGCCCGCGACCAGCGCGAGCATGCTCCAGCGAATGTACGCGGGCAGCGTCGTGTCCCGAATCAGCTCACTCACGGCGGTCCACAGCGCCCATGTCCCCACGATGATCGTTCCCAGCGATACCAGGACCCAGCCGATGCGGCGTTCGAGCCGGCGATAGACGTGTTCCCAGTAGCTGTCCCAGGTTTCCTCCGGCGGCTTCAGCGGAGTCATGGTGTCGGTGACCTCCTTCAGGCGCTGGTATGTCGCCAGTTCGTCGCGAAGACCCGGGTTCTCGTCGAGTGCGGACTCGAGTTCTCGCCGTCCCTCTCCCGAAATCTCCCGGTCCAGTTCGGCCATCATCAACTGGCGCACCCGCTCGTCGCCGGGCGGATGCACGTTTCTCTCACTCATCGCCGGCACCTCCCCCCTGGTCGGGGCGTGTTCCCGCCGCCTCCATCTCGCGTGCGAGAGACCGCCGCGCCCGATAGAGGCGCGACATCACCGTGCCGATGGGGATGCCCAGCAACTCGGCGATCTCCCGGTAACGCAGTTCCTCGAACTCTCGCAGGACGAGAGTCTCCCGCTCCCGCTCCGGCAGACGTTCGATGGCCGCGCCGACTTGTTCGCGCAACTCGGAACGCAACACCGCCTGATCGGGGCTGAGCGGGCGCCGCCCCATCGTCGTGTCCGTGAGCCAGCTGCCCGCCGTCTCGAGTTTCAGGCGGTGCAAGCGCTGGTCCCGCGTATGGTTGAAACAGAGTCGTCGGATGATCTGGTACAGCCAGGGGAAGAAGGGACGTTCGGGGTCGATCCTGGCGCGGGCGCGGAACGCCCTGGCGAAGGCCTCCTGGGAGAGGTCCAGCGCATCGTCGTGGTTCCCGACGAGGCCGAGCGCGGTATAGTAGGCACGTTGCATGTATCGCGTGACGAGTTCGCCGAAGGCCGCACGCTCGCCGTCCTGCGCGCGAAGAACGAGCATGCGGTCGGTTGCCTCCGAGCTGTTCAATGATGGCTCCCATGGTCGCGGGCACCGGCGTAGATCTGTGGTGGCTGTGTGCTACGTGAGGGTTACACGAAGCCGCGGAGTTTATTTTGCGGATCAAGGAATCGAGACACAGGATGAACGAGTTTCCGGCCAGAGCAACCCTGCATCCCGAAATCGTGCCCTCGCGCTGGACGCTCATCCGCGACGTGGCCGTCTTTCAGCTGAAGCTCATTCTCGATGGCCTGAGGGATGCGTTGCTGCTGCCGATCTCGCTCTTCGTCGCCCTGCTCGATGTGCTCGGCGTCGGGCCCCGGGCGGGCCGGCAGTTCTACGGGTTGCTGGAGTGGGGGCGCCGGACGGAGTACTGGATCAACCTCTTCGGCGCCACGGATCACGTCCGCGCCCTGCCGTCGTCCCCGCGGCCCGGCGTCGATGCGCTCGTCGACCGCCTGGAGCGGCTGGCGGTGCAGGAGTACGAGCGGGGCGGGATGACGGCCTCGACGAAGGACGCCGTGGACCGTGCCCTCGACCACCTCACGAAGCGCGGGCCGTCCGACCGGGACCCTCCCGGGCCGCTACCGTGAGCCGCAGTTCCGCTGAAAGCGCGTGGGCTTCCAGTCCCTCCAGCCGGGCGAGCGCGGCGGTGTCGCGCAGCAGCTCCTCGTAACCGTCCTCGTCGGACGACAGCGACAGCCACGTCGGTCGGCGCAGGAACGAAAACACCGAGAGTCCCGCGTCGAACGCCGCCGCGCCCGATGTGGGCAGCGTGTGGTTCGGTCCCGCTCCGTAGTCGCCCGCCGCCTCGGGCGTGGCCGCGCCCAGGAAGAGCGATCCGTAGCGGTGGACGCGGGGGGCGAGGGCCTCGGCCCGCTCCCCGTGCAGGTGCAGGTGCTCCGGCGCCAACGCGTCGCAGATGGCGGCGGCCTCGTCGGGGCTGGCCGCGAGGAGGGTGCCGCCGGCCGCCAGGGCCTGACGCGCGATCGGCGCGGTCGGGAGCGCGGCCAACTGCCGCCCGGCCTCTTCGCGGACGGCCTCGACGGTCGCTTCGTCGAAGACGCACAGAAGCGGGACGGCGTCGGGGTCGTGCTCGGCCTGGGCGAGCAGGTCGGCCGCGACGCGCGTCGGTGACGCATCCGGCGAGGCGACGACGAGCAACTCGGACGGGCCGGCGATGGTGTCGAGGCCTACCCGGCCGTAGAGGAGGCGCTTGGCCCCGGTGACGAACCGGTTGCCCGGCCCCACGATCTTCTCGCAGCGGGAGACGCCGCCGACGCCGAAGGCGAGCGCGCCGATCGCCTGCGCGCCGCCGATGGCGAGCAGGCCGTCCGCCCCCGCCATGAACGCCGCGGCCTGGACCGCCGCGGTCGGGCGCGGCGATGCCGCCCAGACGCCGGCCACGCCCGCCACCCGCGCCGGAATGGCGGTCATGAGCACCGAGGATGGGAGGGGGAAGCGCCCCCCGGGCGCGTAGCAGCCGGCCGCTCCGACGGGTACGAGGCGATGGCCGCCGCGGCCGCCGGCGACCGGCGTGTCGAGGTCATCCGCGGATGCCCGCTGGGCCTCCGCGAACGCGCGGATCCGGTCGGCCACGCGGCGCAGCAACGCGCGGTCGTCGGCGTGCAGTGCCTCTGCCGCGCGCTTGAGAGCCGCCCGGTCGAGGAGTAGGTCGTCGTCCGGCTCGATGTCGCCCAGCCGCTCGGCGTGCTCGCGGAGCGCCGGCTCTCCCCGCCGCTCGACATCGTCGAGGATCGTCCGCGCGACCTCGAGGGCCGCGGGATCGAGCGCCGGCGAGCGCACCGCCCGCACGGCCTCCTCGAGGCCGATCGGCGGCAGGACCGCGCCCGCGGCGCCCGCCGCGGCCGGAGCGGGCGCCGCCGCCCGCCCCGTCTGCCCTCCCGGCAGCCGCGGGGCCCGTCGGCGCACCTTGAGGGCGCGCCGCTCGAGTTCGCGGCGTACGTCTTCGAGTGAGCCGCCGGCGTTCACGAGCCGCGTTAGGGCGAAGTAGTGCAGGTCCGCGAACTCCGCCACCGCTTCCGCCTTCGATCCGGCTTCCGCCAGTTCCTGCGCTTCCTCGACGAGTTTCCCCCGCAGCAGTTCGGGGTCCCCCGCGAGCCGCGCGGTCAGCGAGCCCGCCTCCGCGTCGGCGAGCCGATCGCGGAGGCGGGTTTCAAGGTCGGACAGTCCCATGCCCGACAGGGACGGCAGCGCCGCCGACATCCGCGACGGCGCGGCGTCGAAACACGTCGCGGCGCCGGTGTGGCAGAAGCCGGTCCCGTGCTGCCGCACCGTGAAGCGCAGCGTGTCGCGGTCGCAGTCCGCCGCCACGCGGACGAGTTCCTGCGTGGCGCCGGAGGTCTCGCCCTTCCTCCAGAGTCCCCGCGAGCGGCTCTGGTAGACGCCGCGCCGTTCACTGACGGCGGTGCGGAGGCTCTCCGCGCTCGACCACGCGAGCCCGAGCGCGCGACCGGCCGTGTCCTCGACCAGCGTCGCCCACAACCCGTCGGCCCGGTCGGACCGCAGCGGAGCGGAGAAGGCGTCGGCGAGGTCCATGCGCCCGCTGTAGATCGCCATCCCCACCTGCGCGTCGGCGCCCATCCGGTCCAGCGCCGCGATCTCCGACACCTCGCGGACACCTCCCGCCACCGTCACCCGCGCGGATCCCGCGGCCGCGACGAGGGCGGCGACGCGATCCAGCGGGATCCCCTCCAGCGTCCCTTCGACCTCCACGAAGGTGACCAGGTAGCCGCCCGCGAGGCCGTCGAGTTCCGCCATCCGCCCGAGGACGTCACGGCCCGTCCCGCGTTGCCAGCCCTCCACGACGACCTCGCCATCGCGCGCGTCGAGCGCCGCGATCACCCGTTCCGCAGGGAGTCCGCTCAGGATGTCGGGATTCGCCGCCGTGCCCAGGATCACGCGCCGCGCTCCCGCGTCGAGCCAGTCGAGCGCCGCCTCGCGGGACCGGATGCCGCCTCCCACCCGACACGGGGCGAGCCGGAGCAGTTCCCGGATGACGGCGGCGTTGTCTCCGCGGCCGAGCGCCGCGTCGAGATCGATGACCGCGACTTCTCCCGCGACGGCGAACCGTTCGGCGAGAGGCCGCGGGTCGCCGGCGTCGATTTCGAGCGTCGAGCCCTGCCGAAGCTGCACGGCCCGGCCGCCCATCAGGTCGATGGATGGGACGATCATCGACGCACCGCGACGCCGAGCTGCTGCAGTCGATCCTTGAGTCGGCCGATCGACCAGTCGCCCTGATGGAAAATCGACGCCGCCAGGACCGCGTCGGCGCCGGCCTCGACCGCCGCGCACATGTGACCCGCATGGGCTCCCCCGCCGGAAGCCACGATCGGCACCGGCACGGCCTCGCGGATGACGCCGACCAGGGCCAGGTCGTAGCCGCTCCGCGTGCCGTCGCGGTCGAAGCTCGTGAGGAGGATCTCGCCCGCGCCCAGCTCCGCCGCGCGGCGGCCCCACTCCGCGGCATCGAGGCCCGTGCGTCGGCTTCCGGAGTGGGTCAGAACCTCGAAGCCGCTCGGACACGCCCCGCTGGCCGCGCCGGCGTCCCCCTCGTCGGCCGCCGCGCCGGCGTCCAGCGCCAGGACCGCGCACTGGGCGCCGAAACGGCTCGCGATCTCCGACAGGAGTTCAGGTCGCTCGACCGCCGCCGTGTTCACCGCGACCCGGTCCGCCCCCGCCTCCAGCAGGGCGCCCGCGTCTTCCGCCGTCCGCACGCCGCCGCCGACCGTGAGCGGAATCGAAATCTCGTCACGCACGCGGCCCACCGTTTCGAACCGGGCCACTCTTCCCTCCGCCGTGGCCGAGACATCGAGGATCACGAGTTCGTCCGCCCCCTCGCGCTCGTAGCGTCGCGCGAGCCGGGCGGGGTCGCCCTGATCCGCGAGGTTGTCGAACCGGACGCCCTTCACGACCCTGCCGTCCCTCACGTCCAGGCACGGAATGACCCGAACGTTCAGCATGCCGCCGCGAGCGTGGGCCATTGCGCGCGCCGTTCGAACGCCTCCGCCGCGCCCGGCGACTCTTCGAGCCATCGCTTCAGAAGGCCCGCGCCGACCTTCCCCGACAACTCCGGGTGGAACTGGCAGGCGAGGACGCCGCCGCGCTCCAGCCCCGCCACGAAGCGGCTCCCGTGCCGTCCCATCGCGGCCGTCCAGCCGGCGGGACCCGCTTCGAGCCCGTAGGAGTTGGCGAAGTAGACGACAGAAGACCGCAGGAACGCGGTCCCGCCCGGAGCCGCGACGCGGTTCCAGCCCAACTGGGGAACCCGGCAACTCTCCGCCAGCCGGACCACGCGGCCCGGCACACACCCAAGCCCGGCGGTGCCCGGAGCTTCCTCGCTCTCCTCGCACAGAAGCTGCAGTCCGAGGCAGATGGCGAGCGTCGGCCGTCCCTCCTCCACGCGCCCGCAGACGGCCTCCGCCCATCCGCGCCGGCGCAGCTCCGCCATGCCTCCGGCGAAAGACCCCACGCCGGGGAGGACGACGTAGTCGGCGCGCGATATTCCGGCGGCGGAGTCCAGCAGCCGCGGGGTCTTCCCCAACCGCCGGAAGGCGGCCGCCACCGCCTCCAGGTTCGCCACTCCGGTCGGAACGATCCCCACGTCTTCCGGGCCCGTGGCCACCCGCGCGGCGCTCATCGAGACACCCTCTCGAGGGTCTCCGCCCCCGAGTCCTCTTCCATGTCGCCTGCGGGCACGTCGCCTGCGGGCACGTCGCCCGATCCGAGCACCCCTTTCGTGCTCGGAACTCCGGCCGCGGAGCGTTCGGCTACCGCTTCGGCGAGGGCGAGACCGAACGCCTTGAAGGCGGCTTCCGCCCTGTGGTGGTCGTTGTCTCCGCGGATGACATCGACGTGCAGCGTGAGACCTCCCGCCGTCGCGAGCGAGGCGAAGAAATGGCTGAGGTTCTCGGTCGCCACGGCCCCCAGCATCTCGCGCCGGAGGCCGAGGTCCACCTCGGCGAAGGGACGCCCGGAGAGGTCGACGACCGCGCGGGCGAGCGCTTCGTCGAGCGGCGCGTAGGCGTACCCGAAGCGGCGAATCCCCTGCCGGTCCCCGAGTGCGTCGCGGATGACCGACCCGAACACGAGTCCGCAGTCTTCCACCGTGTGGTGATCGTCGATGTCGAGGTCGCCCTGCGCGCGCAGATCCAGCGTCATGCCGGCGTGAAACACCGAGGCGCCGATCATGTGATCGAGAAACGCGAGCCCCGTGTCGATGCGGCTGCGCCCGCGGCAGTCCAGATCAAGCCCGGCTTCGATGCGGGTCTCGAGCGTCCGCCGGGACCGTTCTCCCACCCGTCCGCCGGCCGAGCGACTGTCTTCGGAATTCGCATTCATGGGAATCCCCTTCACGAGAAGTGTCCAACCGTCGTGTCGAGCACCCGGAGGAGGAGGCGGAACGTCGCCTCGTCCCCCGGAAGCGTGATCCGGACCAGGTCCGGGAAGTTCGGAAAGCGCCGGATCGCGACGCCCCGCTGCCGAAAGCCGCGGTACAGGGCGGCGGCCCGGTCGGTGGAGGCGAGCACGAAGTTCGCCTGCGACTCGAAGGGCTCCGCCCCCGCCGCGCGCAGCGCCGAGACGAGCCTCTCGCGCTCGCGGCGCACGGCGGCGACGTACGTCGAGGTGACCCGGTCGCCCAACGCCAGCGCCTGCTCCGCCAGCCAGATGGAGGGGGCCGCAAGAGGGAAGGGCGCACCGCCGGTGCGGAGGTCCGCGATCGCCGAGGGCGGGCCCAGCACGAACCCCACCCGAAGCCCCGCGAGGCCCCAGGCCTTGGACAGCGTCCGCGCGACGAGGACGTTGTCGCGCCCCAGCAGTTCCGCCGTCGGATCGCGGTCGGCGAACTCGACGTAGGCGAGATCCGCGAGCAGGGCCGCGCCGTCCGGCAGGCTGTCGGCGATCTCGAGGATTCGCGCGGCCGGGACCGCCTCTCCCGTGGGGTTGTGCGGCGAGATCACGGCGACCAGCCCCGTCCGTCCCCCGATACGGTCGCGTATGGGTCCGAGGGGAGCGGGGTCGTTCAGCGTGGGGATCGACCGCACGCGGCCGCCCGCGAGCGACGCGAAAGCCGGGATCATCTCGAATGTGGGGGTCACGGTGATCAGCTCGCGTCCGCCGGACAGGTAGCGGCGGCACACGCGGTCGATCGCGTCATCCGCCCCCGCCGTGACCAGGACGCGGTCGGCGTCCAGCCCCAAAACCGCACCGAGGGACTCTTCCAGGGCGGCCGTCTCCGGATACCGCGTCAGGGCGCTCGCCGGGACGCGCGCGAGGAGACGGACGAGTTCCGGCGCCGGAAACAGGCGCTCGTTGTGATCGAGCCGGAGCCGTTCGCCCGGTGGTGCGGCCACCGCCATCCCGCTCATGCGACGATCTGTCCCGGCGTCGTCACGACGAGATCGGTCCCGCCCCGCGCCTTCACGCGCGGGATCAGGCCCGGGAGGGCTTCGCGCAGCACGGCGACCCGGATGGCGTAGCCCCCTTCACCGTGCAGGCGCGAAACCGTCGGCTTGCGCATGCAGGGGAGCACGGCCACCAGGTCATCCAGCCGCGCCGCGTCCACGTTGACTTCCAGCATGACCCGCTGACGGGCTTCCACGACCGACTTTAGCACGACGACCAGGTTCTCGATTCGCTCGCGGTGCCGCGGGTCCTCGAGCGCCCGCGGGTTCGCGTAGAGGCGGGTCGAGGAGGCCATGAGTTCGTCGACGATCTCAAGCCCGTTGGCGTCGAGCGTCGCGCCCGTCGCGGTGTTGTCGACGATCACGTCGGCGTCCTCCGGCGGAAACACCTCCGTCGCCCCGTACGACCGCACGAGCGTCGCGTCGAGTCCCCGCTCGTCGATCCAGCGCGCGGAAAGCCGCGCGTATTCGGACGCGACGGTGAGACGACGGCCGGCGGCGCGCAGTCCCGCCCCGGCGATCTGCGTCGGAGCGGCCGCCACGACGCGCACCGGGTCGAGCCCCGTGTCCAGCAGTTCGACCAGCGATCCGTTCAGTTCCGCCACCCAGTCGGCGCCCGCGAATCCCAGGTCGCGGGATCCCGCATGCAGCATCTCCACGACGTTCTGCGGCTTTAGCAGCTTGGCGCCGAAGCCGGGGACCGAGATGACCGGGCGGTAGCGGCGCTCCCCGAGATCCACGCGCACGCCGGCGGCGGTCAGCAGTTCGAGTACGCCGGACTGCATCCGCCCCTTGGGCAGGGCGAGTCTTGTCGTTTTGTGGTTCATGTCCTGGGCCCGGGAAGGCCGAGGCCGGAGGGGAGGCAGCGACAAAAAAAGCCGGCCACCCCGGGCCGGCTTCGATCGTTCGCAATCTGTGTTCGGGATACAGTTAGACGATCACCGGCCTCCGCGCACGCGGTGGTAGCAATAATGGCCGAAAAACGGATGGGTGTTCGTCATGGGCGCGGAGGATCGCATCGCGCCGTTAGCTTGTCAAGCCGGCGACCCGGCGGGGCCCTGCGCCGTCGACCGGCGCCGGCCCGCGCCCAGCTCCACCTCAACCCCGGGGAAACCATGACCGAACCTCCGGCCGCCAGCCCCCGGCCCCCGACGCCGACACAGAGCCGGGAGACACGCGCGCGCGTCGCGCAATGGATCGAACGCACGCCGGTGAGGCGCTGGGTTCCCGACCGCGGCGTCGCTTTCCTGCCCGAAGGTGTCGAGCTCTTTCTCAAGCTGGAACTCTTCCAGCGCACGGGTTCCTACAAGGTCCGGGGCGCCCTGAACAACGTGCTCTGCGCGGAGACGGAGACGCTGCGGCGGGGCGTCACGGCCGTGAGCGCCGGGAACCATGCCATTTCCGTGGCTTACGCCGCTCGGGCCGGCGGCACGACCGCCAGGGTCGTCATGCTCTCCTCCGCCAACCCGGCCCGCGTCGCCCGCTGCCGGAACTTCGGGGCGGAGATCGAGTTCGCCGCAGACGGGGCGAGCGGCTTTGCGCGCATGGAGGAGATTGCCCGGGAAGAGGGCCGGCTCGCGATCCACCCGTTCGAGGGGGAGGCGACGGTTCTCGGCACGTCGACCGTAGGTCTCGAGGTCGCGGAACAGCTTCCCGACCTCGACGCGCTCGTCGTCCCCATCGGAGGCGGCGGTCTCATCTCCGGCACGTCGAGCATCGTGAAACAGCTTGCGCCCGCGTGCAGGGTCTACGGCGTGGAGCCCGTCGGCGCCGACTCCATGCGACGCAGCCTCGCTGCGGGCGAGCCGGTGGCGCTCGATCGCATCGACACCATCGCGGACAGCCTCGGCGCCCCCCACGCGGCCCCGTACAGCTTCGGACTCGTGCAGCGCTACGTGGACGACGTCGTGCTCGTCGATGACGACGCGATCCGCGCCGCCCTTAAAGCGCTGTTCCTCGACGCGAAACTGGTCGCCGAACCCGCGTCCGCCGCTCCGCTGGCCGCCGCGTGCGGTCCCCTCCGGGAGAGGCTGGAAGGCCGTCGCGTCGGCCTCGTCCTCTCCGGCTCGAACATCGATCTGGACACGTTCGCGACACACATGCGAGCGGCCGACTGATCCGGAACCTTTTTTCGACCCGGAGCGTCCTAGACGATGTGAAACGCAAGAGAGGCAGGAAAGGCCGGCGCAGAATCTGGCGGAGGCTGGGGATCCTGGCCGGCGTCGTCGCGGCGGGCTGGCTCGGGTATCTCGGTTTCGAGGCAAAGGTTGTGCGCGACTTCGAGGCGATCGATGGGGTCTCCCCGACCCGCGTCGTCGCTCGGCCGCTGGTCCTCCGTCCGGGCGACCGCGCGGAGCCCCGGCAGGTCGCAGGCCATCTGACGCGAGCCGGCTATCGGTCCGTTTCGAAGCGCGCACCCGACCGCGGAGAGTTCGCGTGGCGCGGCGGAGAACTGAGGCTCGGCCGGCGGGCGCTGCGGCTGGGCGGCTACATGGATCCCGGCGGGTTGGTGCGCGTCCGGTTCCGCGGGTACGCCGGGGCGGGTCGCGTGGCATCGATTCGTGACGCGGACGGGCAACACATCGAGACGCTCATCCTGGATCCCGAGGTCATCGGCGCCGTGCCCGGCGAGCACGGCCGCGACCGCATCCCGGTGAGGCTCGAGGAAGTGCCCGACCATCTCATCGACGCGCTCCTGACCGTGGAGGATCGCCGTTTCTACGAACACGGCGCGCTGGATCCCCGCCGCATCGCCGGCGCCATGCTCTCGAACCTGCGTCAGGGGCGGATCGCTGAAGGCGGCAGCACGCTCACCCAGCAGCTCGCGCGCACGCTCTTCCTGTCGACCGATCGCACGCTGCTCCGGAAGGCGCGCGAGGCGGCCATCGCCGTGGCCCTGGAGAGGCGGTTCTCGAAGCGGCGTCTCCTCGAAGCGTATGTGAACCACATCTACCTCGGGCAGGATCGAGGCGTGGCGATTCACGGCGTTGGCCGCGCCGCGCCGTTCTTCTTCGACCGCGACGTGTCCGGGTTGACGCTGGGGCAGTCCGCCATGCTCGTGGGGATCATTCGAGGTCCCAGCATGTATGCGCCGCACCGGCACCCGGAGCGCGCCCGGGCCCGGCGGGACGTGGTCCTGCGGCAGATGCACGCGCTCGGGCACATCGACGCGGACCGGCTGGACGCCGAACTCGAAGCGAGTCTGACGCTCCGTTCCCCGCGGGAGCGGAGCGCCGATGCCCGCTGGTACCTGGACTTCCTGCGGCGAGAGCTGGGGTCCGGAGCGCGGCCGCTGAGCCTGGAGGGCGCGGGCCTGACCGTCGTGTCGTCACTGGAGCCGGAGATTCAGCGGGCGGCGGAGCTGGCCGTGTCGGACGGCATCCGGAGGCTCGAGCGCATCCGTCCCCGCCTCAGCGAGCAGGCGGGGCCTCTCCAGGCGGCCCTCGTCGCCCTCGATCCGCGGAGCGGCGACATCCTCGCGATGGTCGGCGGACGTTCCTACGGCACGTCGCAGTTCAACCGCGCCGCGGACGCGCTGCGTCAGCCGGGAAGCGCCTTCAAGCCGATCGTGGCGCTGGCCGCGCTGGATCCGCGGGCGGACGTCCCGTTCACCCTGGCTTCCACGCTGCGGGACGAACCGCTGGCGCTCGAGACGCCGGCCGGGATGTGGCGGCCCGCCAACGCGGATCGCGAGTTCCTCGGTCCCGTACGGCTGCGCGACGCGCTCGAAGGGTCTCGCAACGTGCCGTTCGCCCGGCTGGGACTCGCCGTCGGTCCCGAGCGGATCGTGGAAACAGCGCAACGGCTGGGTGTCGAGAGTCCCCTGGCCCCATATCCGAGTCTTGCCCTCGGCGCCTCGGAGGTGACGCTGCTCGAGCTGACGGCGGCCTACGCGGTGTTCGCGGCGGAGGGAAGACGGGCGCCTCCGCGCGCCGCCCGCGCGGTTCTGGGTCGAGAGGGCGAGCCCATCCGACCGGCCGAGCTTCATCGCGAGGCCGTCATCAGCCCGGCGGAGGCGTACCTCGTGACGTCCGCGCTAGGCGGCGTGGTGGAGCGCGGCACCGGGAGCGGCGTGCGCGCGGCCGGGTACAGGGGTCCCCTCGCGGCAAAGTCCGGGACCACGAACGGCTCGCGCGATGCCTGGTTCGTCGGTTACACGCCGGAACTGGCCATCGGCGTCTGGGTCGGCTTCGACGACGGGACGCGTCTGGGCCTCTCCGGGTCGCGCGCCGCCCAGCCGATCTTCACGGACTTCCTCATCCGGGTCCTCGGACGCGACGGCGGAAGCGACTTCCGATTCCCGGCAGGCGTGGAATGGGTCGAAGTCGAGCCCCGGACCGGCCTGCGCGCCGGGTGGGGATGTCGGGGCCAGCCCGAACTCTTCCTCGCGGGCACGGCGCCCGAGGCTTCGTGCGGCTACCCGGTCCGAGGCTGGCGACGAGGAAGTCCGTGGCGCACCTCGCCGAGGCGGTGAGCCGGCCCGGCGGCCGGGCCTGCTAGTCGTGAACGTGGTCGTGGCGCCCCTGGTGAAACACGACGTGTAGCAGAGACCCCGCGATAAAGGCCTGGTAGAGTTCGATGGCCGCGTGCTCATCCGGGAGTATCTCCGTCCCCGCCGCGAAGCCGATCATCGTCGCCAGGAGGATGGCGCCGACCCCGCCAATGGCCACGATGACACCATGCCGAGGCTCGAGCAGCCACCAGATGAGCAGCCCCACGGCGACCCGATGCACGATGACGGCGAAGGCGAAAGGAGTGCTCGCCAGGGCGGGCGTCAGGGCGCCGCCCTCCAGCAACGCGTGCAGCACCATCGACGCCACGCCAAGTAGAATCGTGAGGTTGTCCGTGTGCTGCGCCATTCTGTGGGAGATCTTCTCGATGAGATAGAGGACGCCGCCCCCCGCGATCACGGCGAGGAGGGGCGTGATCTGACGTTCCAGCCAGACGTGCGGGAAGATTTGCCACGCGACCAGCAGCGGCAGCGCCACGAAGACGATCGTGTCGATCATCCGCATGGTGTGAGGGCGGTTGTGTAGCCAGACGTAAAGAAGCACTCCGGCAACCGGCGCCAACAGCGCAAGGATGAACGGGGTCATTCAGAACCTGTCAGGTGGCGTCCCGCGCCGGAAGCTCGCGGCGGAGGTGGATCGGGAGGAGCCGCCTCCGACCCCGGCCGACGGCTGCTCCCGAAAAAAGCTGACGGACCGCTAAGCCGGACCGTGATCGTCGCAGTGCCCGGCGTGCACGTGGTGCAAGCGGCCATCGACGACATAATCCGTGTGGCCATCGTGCTCCACGGCCTCGTGGCCGCAGCCGTCGCCGTGCGTGTGGTCGCTGGCGTGCCCATCGCAATCGTGGCCATGACCCTCGGCCGGGCCGTGGTCGTCGCAGTGATCTCCGTGCACATGGTGCAGGTGGCCATCGACGACGTAGTCCGTATGGCCATCATGCTCCACGGCTTCGTGGCCGCAACCGTCACCGTGCTTATGGCTGCTGTCGTGACCCTCGCAGTTGTGGTCGTGGCCGCCCATTTGCGTTCTCCTTGACTAGTGAGAGTGAGGTCGCGCCGTTGCGACCAAATGGTCGACGTGGTGGTCTTCGTTGCACTGCGCGGCACTGGTCTCCACCTGGACCGTGACGTGCTGCAGGTTGAAGTCGTCGTAGGCGATCTCCCGGATCCTGTCGAGGAGCTTCGTCGTATCGCCCCCGTGCTCCGGATCCACCAGGACATGCGCCGTGAGCGCGTCGTAGCCCGGTGCGAGCGTCCACACATGGACATCGTGAATCACCGTGACCCCCTCAAGATCCTCGATCTGGTGGCAGAGCTTGTACACGTCGACGTGATCCGGCGTCCCCTCGAGCAGCACGTGTACAACCTTGGCCAGCAGGCGCCATGTGCTGAGCAGGATCAGTATCCCGATGAGGACGCTGAGGATCGGATCCGAGATGTACCAGCCGAAGGCCCATACGAGCACGCCGGACACGATGACTGCCACCGACCCGAGGATGTCGGCGATCACGTGGGCCAGGGCGCCTTCGACGTTCACGCTGTGCTTCGCCGACCGGTGCAGCACCCAGGCCGCGGCGAGATTGGCGAGCAGCCCGAGGGTCCCCACGATCAGCATCAGGCCGCCCTCGACCTCCGGGATATCCTGGAAGCGGTGGTACGCCTCGAAGATCACCCAGGCCGAGATCAGCCACAGCGTGAGGGCGTTGATGAGGGCGGCGAGGATCTCAAGCCGGTGGTAGCCGAACGTGCGCTCCACCGAGGCGGCACGCGTCGCGAAGTGCACGGCGAACAGCGCGAGGCCGATGGAAGCCGCGTCGGTGAGCATGTGCCCCGCGTCGGCGATGAGCGCCAGACTTCCGGACAGGATGCCCCCGACCACCTCTACGAACATGAAGCTGGCGATGATCAGCAGGGCGACCGTCAGGTCGCGCTTGCTGGCGTTCCTCAGTTCGTCCGAATGATCGTGGGCGCCGAAAATACCGTGGTGGTGATGGTGGTCGTGATCATGCCCGTGGTGGTGGTGATCATGGTCGTGATCATCGTCGTGATCATGCGCGTGGTCGTGATCATGCCCATGATCGTGGTCATGATCGTGTCCGTGACCATCGCTGGAGCTCATGGAAACCACCGCCATCCGAGATGGTTGGTGGGACTGGCTGCCGCAGCGGAAAAGCTACCGCCCCCCCTGCGCGCGCCGACAGCCCTGCCTTCCCGAAAAAGTACGATTCGAGATCGGTAGTCAAGGGACCATCGGATCACGGCAGTCAGCGGCTCTCGTAGATCGACGTGTTGCCGGCGTCGTCGAAGCGGATCACGTCGTACGGGTCGACGCGATCGCCGAACTCCATGCCCGGGGACCCGATCGGCATCCCGGGCACCGCGAGTCCGCGCGCGGAGGGCTTCTCGGCGAGGAACCGGGCGATGACGTCCGCGGGGATGTGACCCTCGAACACGTAGTCGCCCACGAACGCCGTGTGGCAGGTCTGCATCCGCAGCGGTACGTCCCCGTCGAGCTTCACGCGGACCAGTTCCGCATCGTCCACGTCGAGGACGTCAAGTTCGAACCCCGCCTCCCGCATGTGGTCTACCCAGAGGGCGCAGCACCCGCAGGTGGGAGACTTGTAGACCTTGATCGTCGGCGTCTCCGCGATGGTCGCGGCCAGCGTCGCATCGACCATGGCCGTCGACGAGGCCGCGGCCGTTGACGAGACCGCGGCCGCCGTGCGCCCGCTCTCCCCCGCTGCTTCCGGCGCGCACGCGCTGACGAGCATCGCCAACCCGAGGAAGGCCGCTCCGACAACCGCATTTCCGAACTTTCCGTTCAACATCACCGCTCCCGGTTCGATTCCTGCCGCTCGATCCCCCAAGTTATCCGCAAGAAGGCTGCCACGGTACCATTACGATACGATTCTGCGCGGCATCGTGCGGCACCCGCGCGCAGGGGTGCAGGTGCCCCGCGGGTGCGAGAGCCCGGCGCGTGGCTGCAATAGCTTGAGAGAGGCGAGGCCCGATGGAGACACTGTCACAACTGTGGAGCGAAGCGGTCGCCTTCATGGCTCCGCGCTGGCTGCCCAGCCTGATCCACATCGTGGTCGCCGGCCTCGTCTACCTCGTGGCCCTGATGGTCCTGGGCCGTGCCCAGAAGCAGTGGGTCACGCGAACCGCGACGCAGGTCGACGATCTGGCCGTGCGGCTGCTCCGCCAGGCCCTGCTGCTGTCGAGCGGGGCGTGGGCGGTCTGGCGTCTGCTGGACATCTGGACTCTGGCGACCGCGGCCCAGTGGGTCTACGCGATCTGGATCGGCGTCCTCTTCTTCCCGTTGAGCCGCTTCATCGGAGATCTCCTGACGGCGCTCGAAACCGAGGTCGTCTCGCGCACGTCGACACCGCTCGACAAGACGGCGCTCCCGATGATCAACAAGGCGATCCGCTTCGCGGTCATCGCCCTCGGCATCGTCCTCGCGCTCGCGGAACTGGGCATCAACATCGCGCCTCTCCTCGCCGGGGCCGGCGTCATGGGTCTCGCCCTGTCGCTCGCCGCCAAAGACACGCTCTCCAACGTGATCGCGGGAGTGCTCCTCATCGTCGATCGCCCCTTCCAGGTCGGGGACCGAATCGAACTGTGGACCGCGCCCAACGAGACGGGGTCCTGGGGCGACGTGATCGAGATCGGTCTCCGGGCCACGAAGATCCGCAATCCCGACAATCTCGTCATCGTCGTCCCCAACAGTCAGCTCATGCTGCGCGACATCGTCAACTACACGATGTCCGGCCAGGACATCCGGCTTCGCATCCCCTTCTCGGTCGCGTACGAATCGGACATCGAGCGGGCGAAGTCGCTGCTGGTGGACATCGCCCTGGGCGTCGAGGGGGTCAAGGATGATCCCACGCCGATCGTCATCGCCCGCAGCTTCGGCCCCTCCGAGGTCAACCTCCAACTGCGCGTCTGGATCGTGGAGGCGAGGGCGCGACGGCGCATCGCGGACGACATCAGCGAGGGGGCGCTCCGCGCCTTCGCGGAGGCCGGCGTGGAGATCCCCTACCCGAAGCGGGAACTCTTCATCCGGTCCGCGGATGGACCGGCGGATGGACCGGCGGATGGACCAGCGGATGGACCAGCGGCGGACGGCGTCTGAGTTGCGACGCGCCGCGACGATGAGACGCCGGCCGCGCCTCGCCGCCTCCGCGATCCTGGCGGGGCTGGGCCTCCCCGGCGGTTTGGCGGGCGTCGGCCAGGACACGTTCATCACGCCGCAATCCGAGTTGTTCACCAACGTGACCGTGATCGACGGCCGCGGCGGGCCGCCCAGGCCTTCCTCGGCCGTCCTCGTGTGGGGCGGCCGAATCCGGGACATCGGCGCCCAGGGTTCCGTGGCCGCCCCGGAGGGCACCGTCGTCGTGGACCTCTCGGGCTCGTACCTCATGCCCGGGTTCATCGATGCGCACGCCTCGCCCCAAACCACGGAAGAACTGCGCGCGTTGCTGGCCGCCGGAATCACGGGCGTGCGCGACGGAGCCACATCCCTGGCCGCCTTCGAGGAGCGGGGCCGCGGAGGGTTCGGCGATGATCCCGTTCCTTCCGTCTACGTCGGCGGGCCCGTCCTCGATGCCGGGAGCGCTACGCGCGGCGTCGCGCTGGAGTCGGAAGCCGCCGCCGTCGCGGAGGTGGAGCGGCAGGCGGCGGATGGGGCCGGCTTCGTCTCCGTCGCTTCCGGCGTGCCTCCGTCGTGGCTGGTGGGGATCGCGCGGGCCGCGCGCCGCGCGGAAGTGCCGCTGTGGGCCGATCGCCGCGATGGCGGGTGGCTGCTGGCCCTCCGTGCGGGCTCCACCGTCGCGGGTCCGCTCGTCTCCGGCGACGCCGAGCTGCTTCCCGAGGGAGAACGCGGACCCTTCGAGGCGCTGGCCGAGGCGGGGCAGGTTCCGGCCCAGGTCGCCTGGCTCGAGCGGCTGGAGCCGCAGGGGCCCGACGTCGACCGCGCCGTCACCGCGCTCCTCTCGAACGACTCGGCCCTCCTGCCAATGCTCGCCAGCGCGTCCGCCTCCCTCGATTGTCCGGCCGGCGTCGCCACCTGCGCTCCGCTGTCCAACGACGACCGGACGGCGCTCGAGGCGGTGTGGCCCAAGGCCGAGGCGCTGGTCCGGACTTTTCACGGCCACGGCGTCCGCCTGCTCGTGGGATCCGACGCTCCGCGCACGACGCCGTGGGGTGAGGGTTTCCACAGTGAGATGCAGTTGCTCGTGGCGGCCGGCATCCCGCCCCTCGAAGTCCTCGGCATGGCCACGAGGAACGGCGCGATCGCGCTCGGCCAATTGCACGAGCGGGGGACGATCGAGATCGGGAAGCGTGCCGACTTCGTCGTCCTGGAGGCGAACCCCCTTGCCGACATCCGGAACGCGCGCCGCATCTCGTTCGTCGTGATCGACGGGGATGCGTGGACCTTCGACCGGGAGGGCGACTGGAGGCGCGCCCGCTTCAACTGACGGGGCGCCCCTCCGGCTTACTTCCGGTTGCCGTAGCAGTACGCGTCGCGCCGGCGCGTCAGGTCCTCGATCACGGCCACCTTGAAGGTCTCCGCGCACTCCGTGCCGCCCAGTTCTCCGCAGTATTCCTCGATATCCACGACCTCGGCGCCCAGCCAGGCGCTCCGGAAGGGTCGCGGGAACCGTTCCCCGGGGGCCTGGATGTGATGAAGCCCGCCGCTGTAGGCGATGAACAGCCGACCGTCCGGCATCGCCCGGAGGATATCCGCGATTCCCCCGCGGATCGTCATGGGATTCCCCTGAACGTCCAGCCCCGTGCGCCGCATCATCCGCCCTTCCGGCAGGATGAGGAGTACGGCCTCCGGATCCCGGACCTGCCGGAGCACTTCCTCCCACGTGTCATCCTTCTCGCGCGTCACCGGCACCACGTGTTTGGCGAAGAGCAGGAAGAGCCGACCCAGGATCGGTCGGGCCGCGGTCTTGTCCGCGAGCGGCACGACGCCGTGCGTCGCGAGTTGCCACAGCACGCGGCTGGGGACCGCGGCGAGGAATACCGGTTCGAAGAGACTCGTGTGGTTGAGCAGGGCGAGCACGCGCAGCCCCGCCCAGGGATCGTCGGCTTCGCGGAGCCACTCCAGCCGCACCCGGCAGAGCGCCTTTGCCGCGACCTTGACCGAAAAGAGCAGGAGAAAAACGACATAGCTGCGCATTTTGCGCAGTGTGCTTCGGGGATCCTCGGGTGGTCAAGAGTTCCGGCGCTTCGGCCGGCGGCGGCCAAAGGTGGCATTGGCCCGCGCCCTGCCCCATCTTCGGGCGCCCGGCGGTACGTGCCCGGAGATACGCGTTCGGCGCCACGCGGCGCCCGTATTCAGGAGTTTCTTTCCATGAAAGTTCGATCGCTTTTTCTCGCGACCCTTTGCGCGGGTCTCTTCTCCACCCCCGCATTCTCGCAGCGTGACTTCGCGGCCGTCCAGATCGAGGCGACGCACGTCGCCGGCAACGTCTGGATGCTGGTCGGGAGCGGCGGCAACATCGGCGTGTCCTCGGGCCCCGACGGCGTCGTGATGGTCGACGACCAGTTCGCGCCGCTGGCGGACAAGATCCGGGACGCACTGCGGGAAGTGGGACAGTCGGAGGCGGCTGCGGAGCCGCAGTTCCTCATCAACACGCATTTTCACGGCGACCACACGGGAGGCAACGCCGAGTTCGGGGAGGCCTCCACGATCGTCGCGCACACGAACGTGCGCACGAGGCTCCAGGCGGGCGGATCGCCCGACGTGGCCCTGCCCGTCGTCACCTTCGACGACGCCGTCTCCATCCACTTCAACGGCGAGGAGATCCGGGCGTTCCACATCCCGCACGGACACACCGACGGGGACGCGCTCATCCATTTCACGGGCTCGAACGTCCTCCACATGGGAGACGACTTCTTCGCCGGCCGCTTCCCCTTCGTCGACATCGACAGTGGCGGGAACGTGGAGGGGCTCGCGAACGGGATCTCGCAGGTGCTGGCCAACGTGCCGGCCGACATCCGGATCATCCCCGGGCACGGTCCGCTCTCCACCGTGGACGACCTGCGGACGTACCACCGCATGATCACCGAGACGATCGCGATGGTCCGCGGCAAGATCGAAGCGGGGCTGAGCAGCGAACAGATCCAGGGCGAGGGCGTCGCCGAGGAGTGGGCGGACTGGGGCGCCGGGTTCATCTCGACGGAACGCTGGCTCGACACCGTGCACCGCAGCCTTTCGGGCGCGGCGGGCGCCGGGAACGTCGAACACGGCCACGGCCCCAGCCACGGCCACGGCTCCAGCCACAGCCACGGTCACCCCTAGGTGAGCGACTCCCGGGTGAGCGAGGACGGAAGCCGCTCGGCCGACGACCGCGGCTGGGTCGCCGACGGTTATAACGCGGGATACGCCGAGGGGCTCGTCGAACGGACGCTGCGCGACCGGGGCGTGATTCCGCCGCCGCTGGCGGGTTGGGATCCATCGGCAGACGCAACTGTCGAAGCGGTTCCTCCTGCGGCTCCTCCCGCGGCTCCTCCCGTCCCCCTGCCTGTGCCTGCCGAGGCGGAGGTGGTGGCGACGGAGGACCTGCGGCTTGCCGCCATCGCCGGGGCCCTCGTCGAGGACTACCGCGCGTACGGACACCTGGGGGCGCGCATCGACCCGCTCGGCTCCGAACCTCCGAGGCACCCGGTGCTCGAACCGGAATACCACGGCATCCGCCGCGAGGAACTCGCGCGCGTGCCCGCCTCCGCCGTCTGGCTCAAGCACCTGGGCGACAACGCGGCCGAGGTCGTGGACCGCCTCGAGGAGATCTACTGCGGCCCGATCGGCTACGAACTCGACCAGATGGAGAACCCGACCCAGCGCGACTGGCTCGTGGACTACATCGAGTCGCACCGCCACCGGCTCCTCATGAGCCGCGAACGGGCGAAGGCGTGCCTCGAGTGGCTGACCCGCGTGGAAGGGCTCGAGACGTTCCTGCACCGCACCTACCTCGGGAAGAAGCGGTTCTCCGTCGAGGGCCTCGACATGCTCGTGCCCATGCTGCGGGGGATCATCGGTAGCGCGGGGCGGCGCGGGGCGCGGCAGGTGTTCCTGGGGATGGCGCACCGCGGGCGCCTGAATGTGCTGGCCCACGTTATGGGGCTTTCCTACGAGTCGATCGTGGCCGAGTTCGAGGAACAGGCCGCGCGCGGCATCATGACCGCGCTCCCGGAGCACGGATCCGGCGACGTCAAGTACCACGTGGGCGGCAGATCCCAGGTCGCGGAGGACGAAGTGGAACTGGACGTCCGGCTCGCCCCCAACCCGAGCCACCTCGAGCACGTGAACCCCGTCGTCCTCGGCATGGCCCGGGCCGCCCGCTTCACCGGCGAAGCCTCCGACTCGTCGGCCATCCTCCCCATCCTCATCCACGGCGACGCCTCCTTCGCGGGGCAGGGCGTCGTGGCGGAAACGCTGAACCTGTGCCGGCTGCGCGCCTACGAGACGGGCGGCACGCTCCACATCATCACCAACAACCAGCTGGGCTTCACGACCCTGCCCGGCGACAGCCGCTCGACCCGGTACGCGAGCGACCTCGCGCTCGGCTTCCGGCTACCCGTCGTGCACGTGAACGCGGACGACCCCGAGGCGTGCATGGCCGCGGTGCGGCTCGCCGTCGACTACCGGTTCGAGTTCGGAGAAGACCTGGTCATCGACCTCGTGGGCTACCGGCGCTACGGGCACAACGAGGGGGACGAACCCTCCTACACCCAGCCCATGATGTACGAGCGGGTCGCCTCGCACCCGAGGGTGCGCGCGCAGTTCGCGAACAGCGTCGTCGAGCGGGGGCTTCTCTCCCACGACGAAGTCGACGCCATGGTCGCGGATGTGGACGCGGAACTCGAAGCGGCGAGGGGGGCGATCGCCGCGCACAAGGAGGCGGACGCACAGACGGGAGCGGCGCCGGACCCGAAGCGGCTGCTGGACCCGGCGGAGCCGGAGCGGCCGACCGGCATTCCGGAGGCGCGGCTGCGGGAACTCAACGAGGCGGTCCACCGCTGGCCCGACGACTTCAAGCCCTTCCACAAGCTCGGGCGGCAACTGGAACGGCGTCGCGCGGCGCTGGACGACGGGATCGACTGGGGGCATGCCGAGGCGCTCGCACTGGCGGGCCTGCTCACGGAGGGCGTCCCCGTGCGTCTCACCGGCGAGGACACCGAGCGCGGCACGTTCAGCCACCGCCACCTCGTGCTGCACGACGCCGAGGACGGGCGTCCGTACACGCCCATGGCCCACCTCGAGGAGGGGCAGGCGGCGTTCCGCATCGCCAACAGCCCCCTGTCCGAGATCGCCACGCTCGGCTTCGAGTACGGCTTCTCCACGATCGCCGCCAACGCGCTCGTGATGTGGGAAGCGCAGTTCGGCGATTTCGCCAACGTCGGGCAGGCGATCATCGACCAGTTCATCGTGTCGGGCCGCACGAAGTGGGGTCTGGAGTCGCGGCTCGTCCTGCTCCTCCCCCACGGCTACGAGGGCCAGGGCCCGGAACACTCGAGCGCCCGGCTGGAGCGCTTCCTGCAACTCGCCGCCGAAGGCAACATCCGCGTCGTGAACTGCACGACGCCCGCGCAGTACTTCCACGCCGTGCGCTGGCAGGCGCTGCGCGCCACGTGCCGTCCCCTGATCGTGATGACGCCGAAGAGCCTGCTGCGCCACCCGCGCGCCCGCTCGTCCATCGGCGACCTCACCGGCGGCCCCTTTCGCCCCGTCCTCCCGGACCCCGACTTCCGCGCCGACCCGTCGAGCGTGAGCCGGGTCATCGTGTGCAGCGGAAAGGTCTACTTCGACCTGCTGGCGGAAGCTCCCGAGGCCCACGACATCCCGATCCTGCGCGTGGAACAGCCGTATCCCTTCCCGGCCCTGGAACTGGCTGCGGCCCTGGCCCCCTATCCCCGCGAGGCGGAGATCTGCTGGGTGCAGGAGGAGCCGGAGAACATGGGCGCCTGGACGTTCATGCGCCCGCACCTGCGAGCACTCATCGGCCGCGAACCGGTCTACGTGGGCCGCCCGGAGCGCGCCAGCCCGGCGGAGGGCTACTTCGGCAAACACGTCCACCGCCAGCGCAGGCTCCTCAGAACCGCCCTGCGCCTGGACTGACGACGACCCCGTTTCCGGTCCTTCGGCTTGAGGTGTTCGCCGTTTGATACCACCTTGATCGGGACGTGGAGGTTCGTGCAGATCGGGGTCGCGGCCGGTAGGCCGGGCGTCGCACGGAGCCTTCAACGGGAGCCGGTAGAGATGGGGTTGGACGTGATCATCGGACTCGTCACCATTACGTTGGCAATCATCGGCGTGGGCCTGACGCTGGGCCGCTTTATGCGCAAGCTCGACGAGAAGCTCGACGGCCTGCGCGGGGAGTTCAAGGGAGACATCAAGGGTCTGCGCGGGGAGCTTCAGGGCGGCATCACGGGCCTCCGCGACGAGCTTCGGAGCGATATCAGCAGTTTGCGCGACGAGCTTCGGAGCGAGATCAAAGGGGTGCGCGGCGAGATGACGAGCATGCGCACGGAGCTTCGCGGCGAGATCAAGGGTGTGCGAACGGAACTCGGGGGCCGGATCGACGGGGTCGCCACAGAGTTGACTCGGACGCGCATGGCGGTGGCCAGAATCGAGGGCAGTGTCCTGGGCATCCCACTGCCGGATACCGGCACGGATTCGGCCTAGTCAGCCCCCGCCTGCTCGAGCGCAGGGGCCGATGGTCGGGCGTCAAGGAGCATGGCCTCCTCGAGCAAGCGCGGATCCGTCGCCGCATCGGCACGACCGCTCTCGAAGCAACCGGCGAGATCCCCGGCAAGTTCGAGGCAACTCGGCGACTCGGAATCCGAACTGCGGTCGACCGCTTCGCCATCGATCTTTCGCATCGGGACGACTCGAGAGGACGAGGTCAGCGGATGCGGGTCTGGATCGTCCGCTTCATGTCCGAGAGTTCGGAGACCACCTTCTGGTGGAGGACGCCGAGGGCCTGGCTGTTGCCGTCTTCCTCGGAGTCCGAAAGCTCCTCGAGGCGCGTCTTCGCCCCGTCGTACTTGCGCTCCAGCCGGTCGATCATGGCCATGATCTGAACCTTTCGGCCGGCGCGGGCCTCGCGGAGCTTCACCCTCAGCTCCTCGGCCCCCTCGCGGTACTTCTCGACCGTCGCGGTCGTTCGCTGCAGCAACTGCTCGTAGTTGTCGGAAAGCTCCATCCAAACCGCCTCGGTCAAGAACTTCGCGGCACGAGGCCACGCCACATCGGCATGGTCCGCACCGTCACGTCATACGGCCGACCTTGAAAGTAGAGGCCGGAGGGCAGCCGGGGCACCCCCGTCGTCCGTCGGCCCGAAATCGGCGGCCGCCTACGGGCCGCGGCCGGGACTCCCCAGCGCGATCGTCTCGCGCATCGGAACCTTCGGGAAGGTCGTCGAATAGGCGCCGTAGGCGAGGGCGAACAGGCCGACGAAACCGATCGAGATCATCGCCTCCGGCACGCCGAGCGGCAGTCCTTCCCCGTGCCAGATCGACGGCGCCACCATGTTCCAGCGCTCGACCCAGAAACCGACCAGGATCAGCAGCCCGACGAACGCCAGCCAGCGCGAACTCATCTTCGGGCTCCGCCCCAGGAGGAAGGGGAAGGGGAGGGCGAAGATGAGCACCATCTGGAGCCAGAACATGCGCCCGAAGCCGCCCGTCGAGCGCGGCATGAAGAAGTTCGTCTCGCGCGGGATGTTGCCGTACCAGATCACGAGATACTGGGCGAACCAGAGGTAGGTCCAGAACGCCACGAAGGCGAACGTCAGCTTGCCGAGATCGTGGAAGTCGTACTTGCCCCACAGCCGGATGCCGTCGGCCTGCCCGTTGAAGCGGTGGGCCATGACCGCGACGAGCGCGAGCATGCCGAGCCAGCCGCCGATGAAGTAGTACGGCCCCCACACCATGCTCATGAAGCCCGGCGTGAGCGACATCCCGAAATCGAACGACAGGAGCGAGAAGATGACGGCCCAACTCAGGATCAGCACGGCGGACAGCCGCCCGATGCGGGCCCGGCAGCGCTCGACCTCCACGTCGTCGCCGCGCCAGCCCCGGGCGAAGAGGGACACGACGGCCTTGCGCCAGCCCCGGCTCTCCGCGGCGACCAGCGGCGCGTCGGCCCGGATCGAGTAGAAGAGCCACACGAAGCCGAGCAGATAGAGCACCGCGAGCAGGACCCCGTTCCGCATGAAGACGCCCTCGAGCGTCAGCCAGTCGCGGTTCAGGTGTTCCGTCTCCACGGGCCCGATCCAGGGGAAGACGTGTTCGGCGCCGAGCCGGAGCGCGAAGAAGAGGGCGAAGGAGATGGGGAGGAAGGCGCCCGCGGCCTCCGCCAGCCGGCGGAAGCTCTTGCCCCAGTGCCCCTTCGCGACCTGGAGGACGGCCCCGAAGACGACCCCGGCCATCGAGATCGCCGTCCAGAAGAGGAAGTTCGACCACACGCTCATCCAGGCGCGCTGGGCGTCGCCGCCGACCGTGGTCGCAAAGCCCACGGCCCCGATCGCGACCGCCGCCAGCCAGACGGCCAGCCACACCGTCGGAATGCGGCCGCTGATCGTCTGCAGCGCCTCGCCCGTGGTGAGCGCCGGACGGTCGCCGCCGCCGCTCACAGTCCTCCTCCCGTCCCGGGGACCTCGCCCGTTTCGCCCGTCTCGCCCGTCTCGGACTCCGCCGCCGCTTCGGCCGCTGCCGCCTCAGCCGCCGCAGCCTCGGCCGCCGCCGCTTCCTCGGCCATCGCCTCGGCCTGCAGTTGCCGCACGTACGCGACCAGGTACCAGCGGTCCATGGCCGGGATGCGCCGGTAGGGCGGCATCAGCCCGCGTCCGTTCCCGATCATGCCCCAGATGTATCCGTCCGTGTATCCGCGCGTGAGTTCGCCCCGGATGTTGAGGAGCGGGATGTCGGGAATCCGGTTCTGCCCCACCACGGAGCCGTCGCCGGCCCCCGTCACGCCGTGACAGACGATGCAGAACTGGCTGTACAGCTCCGCTCCCCGGGCCAGGTCGGCCTCGGTGCCGGAGATCGGGCTGACCAGCATCGTGTCGGCCGCCATCAGGTCGTACGTGCGCTCGCCGTCGATCGGCATCGTGCCCGGCACCGGCGCCCGCGCCCGCTCCTCGAAGGCCTCCACCGAGGGCTGCCAGGACATCGTGTTGAAGAACGGCGTCCGCTGATCCAGATGCTTGATCTGGTCGTCGCAGCCGCCCAGCGCGAAGGCGGCGAGGACCACGGTCGCGGCGGCGCGGGCGGTCCGGGCGGCGCGGGCGGTCATCCCTGCACCTCCACGTCCACGGCGGCGGTCTCCCGCACGAGCGCCTCGGCGGCGGCGTGTCCCTCGCCGTTGACCGGCACGAAGATCCCCCAGCGGTCGACCGAGAACGACGTCCGATACGCCGGGTCGAGGTTGATCACCGGCCGTTTCGTGTGCACGAGCAGCGCGACCAGCCCGAAGATTCCCGTGAGCAGCACCGTGAGTTCGAACATGAACACGACGAACGGAGGCAGCGACACGAGCGGCTTGCCCTGCGTGACGAGCGGGTAGGCCAGCGACGTGCCCGCCGTGAGCAGCACCCCGAGCGTACACCCGGTGATCGCGCCCGTCAGCGCCCACACGCGCACCGGCGAGGAGTGGATGTCCATCGCCTCCTCGATCTCCGGCGACGGGATCGGCGAGAAGACCTCGATGTCCCGGTGTCCCGCCTCCCGCAGGCGCGCAATGGCGTCGAGCGTGCCGTGCAGCGTGTCGTACTGCCCGAGGACGCCGCTACTCATGGCCATCCCCGTTTTCTCCGTCGTTTCCGTCGCTCCCGTGCGCGTGCTCGTGCGCGAGATGTTCCTTCACCTCGGCGATCGAGATCACCGGCAGGCTGCGCGAGAAGAGGAGGAACCAGAAGAAGAACCAGCAGAAGCTGCCGACGAGAATCGACATCTCCACCCAGCTCGGCGTGTACAGGCCCCATCCGCCCGGCTCGTACTCGTGGGCGAGCGACGTGACGATGATCACGAACCGCTCGTACCACATCCCGATGTTGACGAAGATCGTGAGCGCGAACAGCGCCGGCAGGCTCGTGCGCACCTTCTTGAACCACAGCGCCTGCGGCACGACCACGTTGCAGAACACCATGACCCAGAAGGGGAGCGCGTAGGCCCCCATGGCCCGCCAGCGGAAGCTCTCGATCTCGATCGGGTCCGCCGAGTAGTAGGCGAGGAAGAACTCCGTCCCGTACGAGAAGCCCACGATGAGCGACGTGAGGAGGACCAGCTTCGCCATGTTCTCGAAGTGGTTCTCGGTGATGTACGCCTCGAGCCCGAACGCCCACCGCAGCGGGATCATGATCGTGATCACGAGGGCGACCCCGCTGAAGATCGCTCCGGCCACGAAGTACGGGGCGAAGATCGTCGAGTGCCACCCCGGCACGATCGAGAGGGCGAAGTCCCACGAAACCACGGAGTGCACCGAGAGCACCAGCGGCGTCGCGATCCCCGCCATGTAGAGGTAGATGCGGCGGTAGTGCCGCCACTCGCTCACCGTCCCCTGCCATCCGAGCGAGAAAGCGCCGTAGATCTTGTACATCCAGCCCTTGGCCCGGTCGCGCAGGATCGCGAAATCGGGGATGAGGCCGGTGTACCAGAAGAGCGCGGAGATCGTGAGGTACGTCGACACCGCGAACACGTCCATCACGAGCGGCGACCGGAAGTCGGGCCAGATCTGCCGCTGCGACGGATACGGCATCAGGTAGTAGAAGTACCAGACGCGACCCAGGTGGATGAGAGGGAAGAGCCCCGCCGTCATCACCGCGAAGATCGTCATCGCCTCCGCGGTCCGGTTGATCGTCGTGCGCCAGCCGGAGCGGAAGAGGTAGAGAATCGCCGAGATCAGCGTCCCGGAGTGGGCGATCCCGACCCAGAAGACGAAGGTCGTGATGTACACGCCCCAGAAGACCGGGTGCGTGATGCCCGCGACGCCGATGCCGGCCCCGATCTGGTAGAACCAGGCGCCGAACATGAGGGCGAGACCCGCGGCCGCGACCCCGAGCACGAGGTAGAAGCGCTTCTCGGGCATCGCGATGGGCCGCGTGATGTCGCGGTTCGCGTCGGCCAGCGTCGGCGTGGCGGGCACCTTCGCCTCTGCGGTCGCCATCAGTGCGCCTCTTCGCCTTCCCCGGCCGCCGCCGGTTCGCCGTGCCCGCCGGCCGCCATGTGCTTGTGCGTGACGTCCTCGAGGTAGGTGATCGCGGGGCGCACGCCGAGTTCTCCGAGCGCGTGGTAGCCGCGGGCGCTCTTGGCCTTGCGGGAGACCTCGCTCTCCGGATCCTTGAGGTTGCCGAAGGTGATCGCGTTCGACGGGCAGCTGGACTGGCAGGCCGTCATCACCTCGCCGTCTCTCACCATCCGCCCTTCGTCCTTGGCGTCGATCTTCGCCTTGTTGATCCGGTGCACGCACATCGTGCACTTCTCCATCACCCCCACCTCGCGGACGGTGATGTCCGGGTTGAGCTGGAGGTTCAGGGGCCAGGCGAAGGCTCCTCCGTCGCCACGGCCGCGCGCGTCATGGTTGAACCAGTTGAAGCGGCGGACCTTGTAGGGGCAGTTGTTCGCGCAGTACCGCGTGCCGACGCAGCGGTTGTAGACCTGGACGTTGAGCCCCTCGGGGCTGTGGTACGTCGCGTAGACCGGGCACACCGGCTCGCACGGCGCGTCGCCGCAGTGCTGGCACAGCATCGGCTGCTGCACCGTCTGGAAGCCGCCGTCTTCCGTCTCCTCCTCGAAGCGGTGGATCCGCATCCACGACATCTCCCGCCGGAGCGCCGCCTGCTCCTCGCCCACGGTGGGGATGTTGTTCTCGGAGTAGCAGGAGGTGACGCAGGCGCCGCAGCCGGTGCAGGCGTTGAGGTCGATGGTCATGCCCCAGCGGTACGGGCTGTTCGGATCGGAGTCCCACGCGGCCTCGACCATCTCGACGAGGTCGATCTCGTGCGCCTCGATCTCGTGCAGCGCGTCCTCGACGTTCATGGCGTGGACGATCTCGCGGTCGAGGTCGTCGGTGGACCCCTGCGTGACGACGAGCCGGGCGGTCTCCCCGGTGGCCGCGACGGTGACCGCCGTCCCGGCGTAGGCCAGCGCGCCGGAGCCGGGGTCCGCGTCCGCCGCGAGGAGGTTCAGCGGGTTCACGCCGCGGTTCCGCGCGTAGCGGCCGTACTCCGTGTGTCCCTGTCCGAGCGGGATCGCCACCGTATCCGGGCGGATGCCGCGGTAGACGTAGACCGGCGCCTCGATGGCGCCGTGGGCGGACTCGACGCGGACGATGTCGCCGCGCTCCACGCCGAGTTCGTCCGCCATGTCGCGGTGCATCTCGACCCACGAGTTCCACACGACCTTCGTGATCGCGTCGGGCTGTTCCTGCATCCAGGAGCGGTTCGCGCCCCGGCCATCGTAGAACTGGGCCGTCGGGTAGACGACGAGCTGCGTGCCGGAGGGCGCCTGCGGAAGCGCGAAGCCGCCGGCGCCGCCCGCGGGCGCACCGTCCTCGCCGGCCTCCGCACCGTCGTCGTCCCCCCAGGCGGCCGCCGAGGCGCCGCCGCGCCGGAGCGCGTCGAGCCATGCGGCGTGGTCGCCGAGCCGCTCGGTCCAGGTGTTCCGCAGCACGGTCGCGTAGTCCGTCCCGCTGAAGGCGCCGCCCTGTCCCGCCGCGTTTGCGACGTCCAGCAGCAGGTCCTCGCGCTGGCGCGTGTCGAACACCGGGTGCATGAGCGGCTGTCCGAGCGCCATCGCGCCGTCCGCCAGGTCCGCGTCGCACCACGACTCGAGCGCGTGGTGGCAGGGCAGCACCCAGCCGCAGGCCGACGCCGTCTCGTCGAGGTGCGGTGTGATCGCGACGGTGTTCGTCACGTTGGCCAGGGCCTCGTCGAACCCCGCGGCGGCGGGGAGCGCGTAGGCGGGGTTGCAGCCGGATACGATGAGCGTCCGCACCTGGCCGGCCCGCATGCGACCGATCAGCGCCTGCATGTCCGCGAAGCTGGCCGCTGCGCCTTCGGGCGCGCCGCCCCCCGGGAACACCCGGGTGCCCACGGCTCCCAGCACCTCGTTGAGCGCCGCGACCGCCTGATGCGCCTGCCGCGCGGCGGCTCCCTGCGACTCGAGCCCCGGCGGGACTGCGACCGCGTTCTCGGCGGCGGCCAGTTCCTCACCCAGCGCACGGATCGCGTCGGCCGGGACGCCCGCCGCCTCCGCGGCCGACTCCGGCGACACGGCGGACATGCCGGCCGGAAGCGCGACGCCCCTCGCCGCCGCAACGACGCCGGCGACGGCCAGCGCCACGGCGCCCTCGGTCCCGGCCCGCGCTTCGATCCATTCGTCCGCGTTGGCGCCCGTCAGGGAGAGCCTCGGGCCGACGAAGGTGAACTTCGCGTGGTGGTGGGCCTCGATGTCGCGCGCCGCCGCGAAGCCCGCCGACAACTGCGTCGGGGCGAGCCAGGTGCCCAGGAAGTCGGCCCCGAAGCAGGCGATCCGGTCGGCCGAGGAGAGGTCGTAGCGCGGCATGCCCGCGCCCCCGCTCACGTCCGCGGTCCCGCCCGCCAGCGCGCCGTTCGAGAACGGTTCCCACGCGATGTGTTCGACTCCCATCACGCGCGCCCAGTCGGCGATGAACCGGCCCGTGGTGCCCGTGACCCGGCCCGTCAGGAGCACCCCGCCGCCGACGCGCACCGCATTGGTCAGCGCGGCCGTCGCATCGTCCCAGTTCGCGAACTGGAAGGGAGGCGCCCCCTCCTCCGTGGACGGATTGCGCTGCAGCGGCTGGCTCACGCGATCCGGATCGTAGAGGTCCTGCAGCGTCGAGTGCGTGAGCGAGGACAGGCCGCTCGTGCCTCCGCCGAACCGGTTGTTGGGGCTCAGGCCGAGGACGCGGCCGTCGCGCACCTGCGCATGGACGGCGACCGGTTCCGGCCCCGCATCCGCCAACACGGTCGCGTAGGTGTCGGAAACGCCCGGCGTGATCCCCTCTTCCTCGACGAGACTGGGGATGAGCTTGTCCCCGAAGTCCGGCGGGCCGCACGCCGCCAGCGTCGCGGCCCCGGCCCCGGAAGTCCCCAGCACCTTGAGGAAGCGGCGGCGGGAGGTCCCCGTCCCGTTCGCGGCGGCGCCGTTCAGCGCGTCGGCTTCAGGGGCGGCGCCGCCGGAGCAACTCCCCTCGCAGCCGCAGCCGCCGTTGCCCCCGTTTAGTAGTGACATGCCGCGCAATCCGTGGGAGCCCGGGTCCGCCCGTAGTCCGTGTCGATGTCCCTCGGGTAGAACCCTTCCGGCTGACGAGGCGCCGGCGCCTGCGGCGGCGGGTTGTCCCGCGCCAGCGTGTGGTCGGTCGCGACATCGCCGTCGAAGGGAGCCTGCCGGTGGCATTCGAGGCACCAGCCCATCGTCAGCGGCGCCCACTGGTAGACCCGATCCATCTCCTCCACCGGGCCGTGGCAATCCTGGCACTCGAGGTTCCGCACGTGGGCCTTGTGGCTGAACTGCACGAACTCCGGCAGCTTGTACACCCACTCCCACTCGATGGGCTCGCCGCGCGCTTCGTACTGACGCAATTCCTCGACCGGCGGCAGCCCCGTGCCCGCGATGCGGTGGCACCCCATGCACACCTCGAGCGACGGCACGACGCCCGACACCGACCGCTCCGTCCCGACATGGCAGTACATGCAGTCGATCTGGAGATCCGTGACGTGGAAGCGGTGGTTGAACGGGATGGGCTGCTCGGGCCCGCGGCTCGCGTTCTCGTGATCGTAGATCGCGCGCCACTGGGCGGGCATCGTCGCGAGATCCTGCTCCTCGGCGAACTGGGCCGATGCGGCAGCCGTCTCGCCCTCGCCCGCCGCCTGCGGATCCGCGCTCTCCTGGATGTGAAGGAAGGAGGACGGATCGAGGCTCGCGGCCGCGAGCTCGAGTTCGCCGGTTGAAGGCCGGTACAGCGCCAGAGCGGTGGCGCCGAGGGCCGCGGCAAGGACGCCCGCGACCGCGCGAGAGCTTATCTTCATCCGCCTCTCTGAGGGGGAATCGACGATGTGAGTCGCCCGACAGCCTCCGCCGGCGGAGGCGCGGGTCGCGAACAAGGTAAAGCCCGCTCCGGTGGATGCAACCGTCCCCCGGGACCGCCGATCCGGCGCCCGCCAAGGTTGACCGATTCGGGCCGTTCCTTTAGCATATGTCCGTCCGAGCGGGCTCCCACCCGGGGCCCGCTCGTCGTGTCTTTCGGAGGGGCCTTAGCTCAGATGGCTAGAGCGCTACGTTGACATCGTAGAGGTCACTGGTTCGAGTCCAGTAGGCCCCATCGAAACGCCGCCGCAGGGGGCTGTAGCTCAGTCTGGTTAGAGTGCCGGTCTGTCACACCGGAGGTCGCGGGTTCAAATCCCGTCAGCCCCGTTCCGAAAAGCGTGTCGAGCGAGGGGCCGTAGCTCAGTTTGGGAGAGCGCTTGAATCGCACTCAAGAGGTCGCGGGTTCAAATCCCGCCGGCTCCACTCCCGTCGCGTCCACCCCCGCAGCCCCGGCGAGCCTTCTCGCCAGGGCCGCCACGGGTAGCGGCCGACGGCTCGCCACCGTAGCTCAGGGGTAGAGCACCGCATTCGTAATGCGGCGGTCGTCGGTTCAAATCCGACCGGTGGCTCTGAAGGACCCCTCCGGCTCGGCCGGCCCAACGGGCCGCAGGCCTGGAGGGAGCAGCACACGCGGGTGTAGCTCAGTTGGTAGAGCGCAACCTTGCCAAGGTTGAGGTCGCCGGTTCGAATCCGGTCACCCGCTCTTCGTCGCCGGCTCGCCATCTCGTTCGCGAGCCCGGCCCCCGCGCCCAACGCGCGGTCCGCAGTACCCCTCGGGGCGTGGCTCAGTCCGGTAGAGCGCTGCGTTCGGGACGCAGAGGTCCCCGGTTCAAATCCGGGCGCCCCGATTCCGCCCGCCCAGTCATGTTGGCTGGGCGTACTGTTAAGTCTGCCTGGTCGTCCAAGCTGCCCCCCAGGATTACGCGGGCCGCCGAAGGCGGTCGTAGCGAAATCCGGGCGCCCCGGCCCTGTCAACATGCGGCAGTTGCATGCTCCCTCGTCGGCCGCGCCAGCGGCCACGGATCCACATGCCGCGCAGAAACGTTCCCGCAGGAACGCGCCGCCACCTCCCGTCGCAGCGGGTGCCGGCATTTCTGGACCCGATCTTCGTCTTTTTCGTATACTCTGACCCGATGCTGCCGTATTCTCAGCAAACGTAACGTGCAAACATGAGGCGAGCGTGAACCCGGAAACGCCGGAACGCGAGGAACAAAAGCCGAGCCGCGAGCGCGCGGAGTATCGGTTCACGATCGACGCGTTCACGCCGCGTACCCTACCGATGGCGCGCCTGGCCCAGTACCTGGCGAAGCTCGCGGACATCCTCGGAGAGCGAAACCGCGTCCATCTGGTGGGCATTGAGGAGAGTAGCACTGCGCTCGTGCATGAGATCGAGCCAACGGCCGTGCGGAACGTCCGTTCCCGTTTGCAAGCCGTCGGCCGTGGCGAAGCGCCGCGCGATGCTCAGGAAGCCTATCGGAGTCTGGACGGCTATCTGCGAGAGGACCGGGCTAGCGCCGAGTTGAGGGAACGAGACAACGATCACAAGGTCCTCGAATTCCCGGGTGCCGATGACGCGGAGGACCCCTACCCGTTGGTGCGCGAGCGCGGGCGAATCTCCGGTATCGTCATTCGAGTGGGCGGAACCGGCGACAGGATTCCCATCCTCATCGAGTCCGATGGCGAACCCATCGCCGGATGCAGCGCGAGTAGGGACGTCGCGAAGATGCTGGCGCACCATCTCTTCGAGCCCGTCCGTTTGGTGGGGAAGGGTTCCTGGCTGCGCGATGCCAAAGGCCGCTGGAACGTGCAACGCTTCAGCATCGACGCGTTCGAGCCGGTCGAGAGTACGAAGGTGTCCGAAGCTCTCCGGGAACTTCGGGCGGTAGCCGGAGACTGGACCGAAGACGATTACCGGGATCTGGAACGCATCCGACAAGGGCCGGAACAAAATGGTGGTGATTGACGCCACCACGCTGCTCCTGTTCCTCCAGCCCGACACTCCGGGGCCGACCGACGCGGAAGGGAAACCCCTTCCTCACGCCCGAGAGCGCGTGGAGTACCTGATCGAGAGGCTGGACGCGAAGCCCCGCGAGACCATCGCGATACCAACGCCCGTCCTCTCGGAAGTGCTCATGAAGAGGGATCCGACGGATGCGCGGCGTATCGTGAACCTCCTGAATCGACGCGCGGTTTTCAGCATCGAACCCTTCGACCAGCGGGCCGCAATCGAGCTGGCGCTAATGGTGCCAACGCCGCCGCGGGAGGGGCCTGCGACCTGGGCGAAGTTGAAGTTCGACCGTCAGATCGTAGCCATCGCGAAGGCGCGCGGAGCCACGACGATATACTCGGACGATCGAGGCTTATATCGATTGGGTGAGGTGGCTGGAATTCCCGTCGTACGGACCCGCGATCTGGAGTTGCCACCGGGGCTGGGTCAAACCGATCTGTTCTCGGAGGACGAGGGGACGCCTTGACGCCGAACGAGTTTATTGCGAAGTGGCAGGCGTCGGAATTGAAGGAGCGCTCCGCGGCGCAGGAGCACTTCATCGACCTGTGCCGGCTGCTCGGAGAGCCCACGCCGGCCGAAGCCGACCCCAAGGGTGAGCACTACTGCTTCGAGCGGGGGGCGCGGAAGGATTCCGGCGGGGAAGGCTGGGCGGACGTGTGGAAGCGGCACTGCTTCGCCTGGGAGTACAAGGGGAAGCACGCCGACCTCGACGCAGCGTTCGACCAGCTAAGGCAGTACGCGCTCGCGCTCGAGAACCCGCCGCTTCTGATCGTCTCGGACATGCGCCGGTTCCGGATCCGGACGAACTGGACGAACTCCGTGAGCAAGACGCTGGAGTTCGGGCTGGACGATCTCGCCGACGCCGCAGTGCGGGACAAGCTCAAGTGGGCGATGTCCGACCCCGAGCGGCTGCGGCCGGGGGAAACGCGGCAGACGCTCACCGAACGCGCCGCGCAGACGTTCGCGCAGCTCGCGCAGTCGCTCCGCGAAGACGGACACGCTCCGCAGGAGGTGGCGCACTTCGTCAACCGCCTCGTGTTCTGCATGTTCGCGGAAGACGTGGGGCTGCTCCCCGGCGAGATGTTCACCCGCATGCTCCAGCACGCGCGCCGAGAGCCTGAGGAGTTCGCCACACTGGCGCGGGATCTTTTCGGTGCGATGTCCGTCGGTGGCCGGGTCGGGTTCGAGACCGTGGAGTGGTTCAACGGCGGGCTGTTCGAGGACGACGCGACCCTCCCCATGGACAAGGAGCAGATCGAGACGACGCTGGAGGCGTCCGAACTCGACTGGTCCAACATCGACCCCTCGATCCTCGGCACGCTTTTCGAGCGCGGTCTCGATCCGGACAAGCGCTCGCAGCTCGGCGCACACTACACGGACCGAGACAAGATCATGCGGATCATCGATCCCGTGATCGTTCGCCCGTGGTTGGCCGCGTGGGAGACCGCGAAGGCTGGGATCGCCGACAGCCTCGAGCGCGCGAACGCAGCCAAATCACGGGCTGCGGCGACGCGGCATCGCAGACAGGCGGAGAACTCGCTTGGCTCATTCCTCGAGCGGCTCCGAAAGTTCACGGTGCTCGACCCGGCCTGCGGCTCCGGCAACTTCCTCTATCTGGCACTCCACGCCCTCCATGACCTGGAGCACCGCGTGCAATTGGAAGCCGAGGCGATGGGGCTCCAGCGCGCCTTCCCCTCGGTCGGCCCCGCTAACGTGAAGGGGATCGAGTTGAACGGGTATGCGGCGGAACTTGCCCGCGTCTCAGTGTGGGTCGGCGAGATCCAGTGGATGCGGCGCAACGGGTTTCCCGGCTCGCGCCAGCCTGTGCTCGATCCGCTCGAGACGATCGAATGCCGAGATGCGATTCTGACGCCCGACGGCGGCGAGCCGGAGTGGCCCGAGGCCGATGTGATCATCGGCAACCCGCCGTTCCTGGGCGGCAAGCTGCTCATCACCAACCTTGGCGAGGAATACGTCTCGGCCCTCTTCGGCGCGTACAAGGACCGGGTGCCGCGCGAGGCAGACTTGGTCTGCTACTGGTTCGTGAAGGCTGGAGAGCATCTGGGCGGAGGGGCCTCGAATCGAGTTGGCCTGGTCGCAACCAACTCCATCCGGGGCGGCGCCAACCGTCGTGCGCTTGAGAGGGCAACGGAAGAAAGCCCGATCTTCGACGCTTGGAGCGATGAGCCGTGGGTGGTCGATGGGGCGGCCGTCCGCGTCTCGCTGGTGTGCTTCTCGCAGGCGGACGACGAACTCGCGCCCGAGCGTCGGCTCGACGGCGAGGCGGTGGACGAGATCTACACGGACCTGACGGCGCGTCGCGGCGAGGCCGGGGTCGATCTGACGAAAGCGCGGCGCCTCGCCCGGAACGCTGGAGTGGCCTTCATGGGCGACACGAAGGGCGGCCCGTTCGACGTTCCCGGCGACCTCGCCCGGGATTGGCTTCGCGAGCCCACGAACCCCAACGGCCGACCCAACTCCGACGTCCTCGCGCCTTGGATGAACGGCATGGCAATCACCCGACGTCCCGCTGACAAGTGGATCGTCGATTTCGGCTGGACGATGGTTAAGGAGGAAGCCGCCCTGTACGAAGCTCCCTTCGAGCACGCCCAGGAACACGTCCACCCGATGCGACAGCGGAACCGGAGTGAAGTTCACCGCCGACAGTGGTGGCGGCATCTCCGGCCGCGACAAGACATGTGGCAAGAGCTTGATGCTCTGTCGCGGTACATCGTTACGCCAACCGTCGCCAAGCACCGCTTGTTCGCTTGGCTCGACACCCGGATCTGCCCCGACCACCAGCTGATCGTGATCGCGCGGGAGGACGACACGACGTTCGGGATCCTGCACAGCCGGTTCCACGAGGTATGGTCGCTCCGCATGGGCACTTGGCTCGGCAAGGGGAACGATCCCCGCTACACGCCGACCACAACCTTCGAGACCTTCCCCTTCCCGGAGAGACTCTCACCCGACGTGTCCGCCAGCGACTACGTCACGGATCCACGAGCGCAGGCGATCGCCTCGGCAGCACGGCGGCTCGTCGAACTCCGCGACCGCTGGCTCAATCCGCCCGAGTGGGTGGAATGGGTCGATGAACCCGTGACCGGCTATCCCCTCCGCCCGGTGCCACGTGACAAGAAGGCTGCGGCCGCGCTCAAGAAACGGACCCTGACCAACCTCTACAACGTCCGACCGCAATGGCTCGCCGACGCGCACGCCCAACTCGATACCGCTGTCGCCGCCGCCTACGGCTGGCCGAGCGACATCACCAACGACGAGGCGCTACACAAGCTGCTTGCGCGAAATCTTTCGGTTGACACCTGACTAGTTTCCCGACATGCAATACGCTCTTCTGAACGGTCGGAAGAGTGCTCCTCAGAAGGGTGCAAGGGGCACTTGTCCCCTCTGCGGCTCCCCGATGGTCGCGAAGTGTGGACCTCGCGTCATGCACCATTGGGCTCACAAGGGGCGACGAAACTGCGATCCCTGGTGGGAGAACGAAACGACTTGGCATCGTGAATGGAAGGGCCACTTTCCCGAGGAGTGCCGGGAGGTGACGCATATGGCTCCGGACGGCGAGGTCCATCGAGCCGACATCAAGACCCCGACTGGGATCGTGATCGAAGTCCAGCATTCGACGATGACCGATGAAGAGCGGGAATCGCGGGAGGCCTTCTACGGGAACCTCTTCTGGATCGTGGACGGAAGGTCGTTTCGGAACCGATTCCACGTTGGATCGTTGTTGCCCGACCCGAACGCGGTCGGGTTTGAGGACATCGTCTGGTTTCACCAACCGCGAGACGCGTTCAAGCATACCTCGGAGTGGACTCACAGAGTTGCACCTTTCTGGCGGATTTCCGAAGAACGGAAGCGCTACGCGGACCTGACGCGGGAGAACATCGAGACCGTCATGCGACCGGACGGGCTTGTCCTGTGTCATGACGGAGATGACGTGCGAGACCAAGTCGAAGCCAACTACCGCGGCCATCATCAGTTCCACTGGATCCGTCCAAGACGGACGTGGTTCGATGCCAAGTGCCCGGTCTACCTCGATTTTGGTGAAGCCGTTCTCTACCAGCTCGTGAAGTATGATGACCGGCTCGGGTTATGCGTTCGTCTTGTCGCGAAGCGGAAGCTGATCCACGACGCGATGGTGGAGGACCGTGCGGAGGACATCGCCACCCGATTCTATGCGATCGCCTCCGCGACAGACGAGTAGATCGAGAGCGTCGAAGAGCCGCCGTTCCGATGACCGGCATGCTACTTTGAATCGGCCGCTCCAACCCAAGGCCGACGGAACGTCGGTCGTTGACCCGCAATCCCCGATTTGTGGGATTATCTTCCGCGATCTCTCTCTACTAGCTTTCCCCACTTCTTGAGCTTACGCAGATTCAAAGCAATTCGCTGCATTTGACTCCGTTCACGGACCCCATGTGGGTCCAGGGCCGCGAAAGCAGCTTCAAGGTAGCCTGAGATATCATCGCCCGATGGCTCGATATACTCTTCAATGGTCCGCGCAATCTCACGGAGAATCCTGACGTTTGCGGTGAGACTCCCGGCTCGCGGAGGTGCGGCAATCATGTCCACCCAACCCTCGTCAAGAAGGTCCGCCGCAACTCTACCTGGGACGGCGTGGATCGACTTTATCGCGGCATCGCTCTTGGGGAGTATTTCGGCGAGAAGGTTCATGCGTTCGGGGTAATCGGCGGATAACAGGTCACGGTGTGCCAAGTGCTTGTTCCGCAGCTGCCGCGCAAATCCTGTCCGATCCAGCGCCTCCGCAATGAGGACTTTTACTTTCCCCCTCAGAGGCTCGTAGCTGTCGAGGTACTGTGGGAGCGCGCGGATCGTGATGTTGCGGTGTCGCCCAGTGGTTGCTGGATCCGTCAGCCGTGCAATACGGAGGACCAGTGACTCGGAGAACGTGCGGAAGATATCAGCCGTAAACACGTTTCCGAGAATGGATAGCTCTTCCGCATGGCGCTCTTTACCGAACAGAAAGGTAAGCTCGTCGCAAGCGAGCCGCGCGTTGGCAAGGTCGTTCCACAAGTGCCACAACAAGCCACCGAATTCGGAACCCAGTGCATCCTCGTAACGCTTCCGTATCTTATCGTGGGTTTGCTTTCGCAATGCTCTATCGTACTCGCCGAGCTATCGCCGAGCTCTTTCTCCGACCTCTGTCTCCGAGAAGAACGTCGTAGATGAAGTGATCCGTTGCTTCGCGCTCGGCGATGATGGCCGACTTGAGTTCCTGTATCTGCTTCCGGGATGGGCACGCCGAGAGACGATCCCAAGCGGCCTCTACATGGCGGCGCGTCGCGAACATGTTCTCTTCGGAGAGAGACATCAGGCCTCCGGCGCTGAGTTCGGCGCGGGCGTAAAGTAAGGTCCCGCCCACCGTCCGGTCGCGCTCAAGTTTACGCTACTGTCGTTGAGTTCGCAGCCACCCCATCCCTCGGGCACACCAATCTCATGCAGCACCCGTCGCACTCCGGCGCGCGCCCGGCGTGACACCATGTTTTTCCGACCATCCATGCGGGCCAGTCGAGTTCCCCGGGCCACTCCGGATTGAGTTCGCGAGCGCGCAGCTGGAGCCGGAGTGCCTGCTTGTCCTTGGTCCAGCGTAGCTGGCTGTGTTCCAGCCGGCCGAGAAGGCCCAGCCGCTCGAACACGCGCAGGACGTGGGTATCGACCGCGATGTCGGGCATGGGCCTGGTGAGCTGGATACGGAAGTCGCGAATCAGGATGTTCACGGCCATGTTGGCGATCTTCGGGCCAACACCGTCGAAGGCAAGGAACCGTCTGGCCACGGCAGCGCCGCTGCTCCCGTCGGCCCAGATACGGGAGGCGTCCCCGCCGTACTTGTCCCGGATGTGCCGGATGGCCGCAGGTAGCAGTTGCTCCATTTGGGTGGCCAGCCGGTGGCCGGACGACGCGAGTACGGAGGTCCACGTATCCTTCTCAAGCCCCAGCAGCGTGTCGACGTCGAAACCCCTGGCCGCCTTCCGGATCGCGTGTGGAAGACTCCATGCAATGTCGGCTTTCGTTTGCCGATTCGCGATGCAGGCCAGCACGAACGCGGGCGGATAACGCTCGAGGTCCTTCACGAGGTCGCGTGCGGCAGGCTCGACGTTGATGCCGGAAACGCCATCCTCCCGCTTGATCGACTCCGCCCCGAACAGCTTTAGGCGGGAAACGATCTGATCTACCGACATCGGTCGTCGGTCTCCGGTTTCGACTGGCACGCCCTCACAGGTGGTCCACCCCGAATCCGCTCACGGCGGTCCCGCAGGCTGGACACCGTCCCCCCAGCGCCCCGTCTCGGACGTGGCCACACTCCCCGCACGTCCGCTGCTGCCGTGCGCGCCGCGCGATGGCCGCGAGGGCGTCGGCGGTCTCGTCCCTCGCCTCTGCCTCGGGCGCGGCGTGTGTTGAGGGCGGAAGGCGACGCCGCGTTTGGGGGTCGATGCGCACCGGGACGGCTGGGAGGATCGCGTCCCGCGCCCCGCGCCGGAACCCGGGGACCGGCCGCCGCATGCGTCGCGTGAAGCGTCGGGCGCAGCGGTCCGCCGCCTGGCGTGACCGATGCCGTATCCCGCATCCGTCCTTGACGGTCTCGCCGGGGTGACCCGCCGACGGCGTGCAGGTCCACGCCTCCACCTGCGACCGCTTCCGCCGCGCCAGCCCCTCCGCAATCCGCCGCAACCAACGCACCCTCGCCGTCATCGCCCCTTCCTCGAGTTCTCGCGGATCAGTTCCCCCAGGTGCGGAGGGCGGAACATCGAGCGCCCGGACTCGCCGTCTGCGTCATTCATGATCATCCTCCTTCCTCCCTCCAGCGTAGCCTACCACGTCGACAGCCACTGCCTCACCGTCTTCGGGCGGCCGGGCACACAACCCGCTAGCATGGTGTATCGCAACCAGATGCAGGAGGCACGGAAGCACGGGAAGGGAGGTCGGAAACATGAGCACGACGCGCATCACGGTTGATCCGGACGATCCCGGAAGCTGGCCCGAGGGAAGGGTCGATTACGCGGTGCTGGACGCCACCACCGAGGAGGATATCGCCTCGCAACAGCGGGAGGATGACGCCGAAGCGACAAGGGACAGGGAGCGGCGCTCGGACTAGCATGACGGACAAGGTTATCGACAGGAACCCCGACATCGTGAGCGGGACTCCCGTGTTCGCGGGCACGAGGGTTCCGGTGCACATCCTGATGGAGCATCTCGAAGCGGGCGACCGGCTCGACGATTTCCTCAACGACTACCCTACGGTCTCGCGGGATCAGGCGGTCGAACTGCTTGAGCTTGCCACGACGATGCTTGTAGAGGGCGAGCGTCGCCCCACGCGGGAGAGTCGGACCAAGGCGTGAAAATCTGCGGAGATGGGTTCGAAGGCAGATCGTCTGCTTGACGCCATACCCTCCAGACCGTTTGACGGGTTGAGGGCCGAGACAAAATCCGCGAAACGGGAGACCAGCCAGCCCGCGGAGTGGTCGAAGTGGCCTTGGCGCCCGCCAGGGATCCACTACATCAGGACGCGAAAGGGGCGGCGGCCTCTCACCGCATGAGAGACCCGCCGCCCCCAAGGCAACCGTTCAATCGGATCGCTAAGGCAACCACGCCGGTCGCAGGACTGCTGACAGGAAACTTACCGGTGGGTGGCGCGACCCGTCAAACGCTGGAGCTCGCGCATGTACCTGCTCTACCTCGACGAGTCGGGGAACGAGAACGATCCTGGCGATCGCTATTTCGTGTTGGCCGGCTTGGCTCTCTTCGAGCGCCAGACCTACCACCTGAATCGGCGTCTCGAAGGCGTGCAAGAGAAGCACTTTCCCAACCAGCAACCGGTTCCATTTCACGCATCGGCGATACGAGCCGGCCGCAAACTCTGGCGTAGCGTTGGCGAGGAAAAGCGACAGGAAGTTCTGGATGACGTGGTTTCGGCGATCACCGCCACGGACGACTACGGTGGCCTACAGCTCTACGCTGCGGCAATCGAGAAGGACTCCGACCTCTACGGTGAGGACGCCGTTGAGGCTGCTACCGAACAGGTCTGCCAGCGCTTCGATACTTTCCTGACGCGACGCTACCGTGAGCGACAAGATCCACAACGAGGGCTGCTGATCTTCTCCGAGGGTCGGTTTGATGCCCGCGCCAAGCTCTGGGTGCGGGGGTTTCGGCGCCGCGGGACCCAGTGGGGTTCGATCAACAACCTCGCCGACATTCCGTACTTCGCCCCGATGAGGGAATCGCGATTGCTCCAGGCAGCAGACTTCATCGCACACGCAATCTGGCTCTTGTACGAGAGGCGAGACCCCGCGCTGGCGCGAAGACTCATAGGCTACTTCGATCAGCGCGAGGGCGTCATCCATGGCTTGGTCCACCTTGGTCCCAATCGCGGAAGGGGCTGCGACTGCCCGCCCTGCACGACCCGGCGAATGCCCGGGAACATCGGTGCCTGGATTCCCCAGGAGCAGCAGCTGGAACTCCCGAAGGCGACCTCGGATGAATGAGCGCCATCGCCCATGAAACGAAGGGCTGTGACGAATGGCCTACAGCACCCGCAGGCCCGGGGAGAGTTGCGCCCCGTCAGCGGCGTCGAGGGCGAAATGGCGACCGCCCGCCAGGCGGCTCGCAGCACGTTCAAGAAGCATGGGAAGGGAGATCGGAAACATGAGCACGACGCGCATCACGATTGATCTGGCCGATCCTGAGAGCCTGCCCGAGGGCAGGGTCGATTACGCGGTGCTGGACGCCACCACTGAGGAGGATATTGCCGCGCAGCAGCAGGAGGATGACGCCGAAGCGGAAGAGCTGTTGGCGGACCTCAACGAAGCCGGCGAAGAATAGGCGGGTCCGCCCGCCCGCCTCCGCTAAACGGCCGCGTCCTCCGCGACGAGCCGCCGGCCCACCTTCGCGAGCGCTCGTTCGATCTGCCCGATGTGGGAGCGGTGATTCGGGTTCAGGAGCTTCCGCACCGCACCCTCGCTCAAGCCCAGGCGCCGGGCCAGACCGACCTTCGTAAGTCCCTGCTCGCGCATGGCCGTATAGAGGGCGAGCTTCGCCGCAACGACCAACGGAACCGCGACCGTCTCCCGCCCGCCCGCCGTGGTGTCCGGCACCGGGATGTCCTCGCGGCACTGCATGTACGAGCCGAGGATCGTACCCGAAGGTACGACAATCCAGTGCCCACGACCCATCTCACCTCCCCCGCCACCAAGTGGTACGTTGCTCGAAACAGCGTTGATTGGCGCTGTTGCGCTGAGGATACCAGCCAACGTCACGGCGCGTTCAACGCGGGCGACCACAGCATCTTGACAGAGTTATGCGTGATTAGACGTCGTTTTCCCTTATACGTATCTAACTCGTCATAACTCTTTCTAAAGGTTAGCAGCGCCGAGGCCACGACGCGGAAGCAGGACGACGGGTGACTCCTCCGCGCTGACATCCCGTCACCATCGTCTCGGGCCCACACTCACACGGGCGTTAGGAACCCGCTTCGCCACAACGAGGTCATCTTGATCGATGGCACTCAAAATGGCATTATTATTACCATGGAAACTACCATCGACAAAGCTGGCCGCCTGGTTGTGCCCAAGGCGGTTCGAGAAGCGAGCCGGTTGCGCCCCGGAACCCGCGTCCGATTCCGCGTCCGGGACGGCTGCATCGAGATCGAGCCGGTACCGCTGGATGTCTCGATCGAGCGGCACGGCTCTGCCGTGGTCGCGGTTCCGCGCGAGGGCCAGCCAGTGTTGTCGGCGGCGGAAGTCGAGAAAACGATGGCCGGCCTCCGCTCCGGCGCACCCTCGGCGAGCGGGATTCAAGGGGCCGGGTGACCCGTTACCTCTGCGACACAAGCGCTCTGGTCGCGACGGTCTGTTCCTGGCACGAACATCACGCGCGCACCCGTGCCGAGATGACGCGGCGCGAGAGCGCCGGCGAAGAGCTTGTGCTTGCCGCTCATTCGCTGGCGGAAACGTACGCGGTCCTCACACGGCTGCCCGGACCCCATCGCCTGCGGTCCGGAGACGCCATCGCGCTGCTGGAGGCGAACTGGGGCGCCACTCCCACCATACACCTGACGGCGGCCGAGACCTGGCGCACGCTACGCAGAGCACAGCGAAGAGGAGTCATCAGCGGGCAGACGTACGACATGCTCATCGCGGCATGCGCGCTGAAAGCGCGCGCCTCGACGATCGTCACCTGGAACATCCGCCATTTCGCCGCTGCGGCACCCGAGATCGGCATCGAAACGCCCCCCTGACGGCCGAACCGATAGCTGCCGACCGTGCCCGTCGACGGCGCCGGCGGTCGCGGTTCGTTCAGCCGCAAGGCACGTTCCTGCGGGAACGTCAAGACTCGCGCGCGTGCCTTTACATGGCGGCAAACCGGCGTTTACGATGGCTGTGGCCCCCAGCACGAGGACCTCTTGGGATTGCGCCCGGTTATGAGACTCACGCACGCCGCACTCGGACTGTCGGTTGGGATCTCGCTTCTCGGCTCGGAGCTTCACGGGCAGGATTGGGGCGACCACCGCGCGTATCAGTATCACTTCGGAGAGATCTCCATTCCGCCGGCGTCGGAGGACGAGCCGATTGCGGAGAACCTGTCTCTCGAGCGGGCGGTCGCCTACCTGGAGGATGGGGCCTGGGCCTGGGCGAACAACCGCGGCTGCGTCTCGTGTCACACCACGGGTTGGTACGGGATCCTTCGTCCGCAACTCGCCGAGAGCCTGGGTCGGCCCGATGCCGCCTTCCGGGCCTTCCTCGAAGAGCGACTTCAGGACAGGCTCGCCACGGACCCCGAAGAGCTCCAGCAGGATGTGAACCCTGCGGAGGTCGTGCACCTGGCCGCGTCCCTGGCATCGTGGGATGCGCACGTGGATGGGCGGCTGTCTCCCGAGACCGGGCAGGCTCTCCAACTCATGTTCAGCCTTCAGCGCGACGACGGGGCGTGGCACTCGCCGGACACCTGGCCACCGTTCGAGTCCGACGCGTTTCAACTCGCGACGGTTGCCGCCATGGGTGTGGGCCTGGCTCCGGGATGGCTCGAGCAGGCAACCTCCCCCGAGTTGCAGAGGCAGATCGCCAGTCTGCGAGACTACCTGCGGCGGGTCCCTCCTCCCCATGACTACGCTCGGGTGGCCCTGCTCTGGGCGGACCGGTACCTCCCGGGCGTGATCAGCGCCGACGAGAAGCAGGACATCGTCCGGACGATCCTGGACCGTCAGCGCCCGGACGGGGGATGGTCGATTCGCTCTTTCGCTCAGCCCGAGGAGTGGGGCCGCGGCAACCGCGCGGAACGCCTGCGATCCGAGGCGGACTTCGGCGATCCCGCGAGCGACGGCCACCAAACGGGTCTGGCGGTTGTCGTGCTGTCGTCCGCGGGGGTGCCACCCACACACCCGGCCGTGCAGCGAGGCGTGGAGTGGCTCAAGCGGAACCAGAGAGAGTCGGGCCGCTGGTGGACGAAGTCGCTCAATACCGAGACGTGGCACTTCATCACCTATACCGGGACGCTCTACCCCGTGATGGCCCTCGCGGTGACGAATTCTCCGGCCAGTCCCTGAAGTGGCTCCCTCGGCCGCGGCCCTGCGGGTCTCGGCGTTCGGCGCCTTGAGTTCGAGAGGGAAGGCCTGATCGACCGCGATTCCGCGCGGTCAAGCTCGGCAGCGTTCAGGCCACTCCCGACGCATCCAATGGGTCGTCCTCAGCGGGCTTGCCAAAGCCGTAGCGAGGAGATCCTCCCGGCGCTCGAGGCGCGACGCACATATCGCTCGTCGGCCGTGACAAACACGCCCCCGAGGCCAAGCGCCACGGCGTGGTACGCCGCGTCTTGGAACGCGACTCCGTACGTCACGGACAGAGCCACGGCGCGCTTTCTCCAGTTGGCGTCCAGCCGCGCCTCCGTCAGGCCGAAGTCGGCCAGGGAGGCCAGGAGCGCGTCGGCGTCATCGGGAAACCGCCTCGCCAGCGTGTTGCCCACCTCGTAGATCCAGAGTTGGGGAGCGACAAGGTCGAGGGTTCCCGCCACAGCCTCGTCCCGAAGCTCGAGCGCCGCGTCCGTGTCCTGCTCGTCGTCGCCCGGAAGAACCCACTTGAGGATAACCGACGCGTCCGGCGTTACGATCACGGCAGCCGTCGCTCCCGCTCTTCGCGTATCCAGCGGACGATCCGGTCGGTCTCGACTGCGGGCAATCGCGCTCGCAACGCGTCCATCCGGGCGGAGGCGTCCCGCTGCCTGGAAGCGCCCGACCACTCGCGGATGGCCTCGTTGACGGCGCGGCTGCGGGTACCGCGCGGCAGCCTCTGTAGCACCCGCCACGAGTCCTCGTCCATCATGATGTTGACCCGTCGAGCCACGTGGTTCTCCTTCCCGGACAGCCTAGTGTGTAAGGATTACACACCGTCGCGCGTCCCCGCAAGCTCGAGGCGCGCATCGATTCGCTTCCCGTCCCGCTGGACGAAGTCGTTCACGTCGCGCCGGAGATCCTCAGCGGCGAGATCCCGGACTCGCTGCCGGCCTTCATCTCGATCAACGCGGGCGCCGCCGACCGCATCTGGGTCGAGCGCTGGCCTCCGGAAGGCATGGCCTCGTCGCGGCATTTCGACGTCCTGGAGTACGACGGACGCCATGTGGGCACCGTCGTCGTCCCGCTCCCGCTGCTCGCGGAGCCGCCTCCGTTCTTCGGCGAAGACACCATCGTCGGCGTGGTCATGGACCCGACCTTCGAGGTGCACTCGGTCGTATCCTTCCGCTTTCGACTACCAGAATGAAGCCGCGGCCGACGCGAGTTACCGCCGCTCCCACGCCTCTCGCCGAGGCACCCCCGGGCTGACCTGCACGCGCAGGCCCGGCTCAGGCAACGCCGCCCCCCCGTCCGCCGCCACGACGTCGCGCAGGAACCCCCGCGCCGCCCCCGAGGCGTCATCGATCAGCAGCCCCATCGCGGGCCCGGAGTCGCGGTCCAGCGACACGGAGCCCTCGGGCCCGCTCAGGGTGATGCTCGCCAGCGCCTCCCAGCCCGCACCGACCGGCAGCGCGAACACGAACCCGCCATCCCCCGGGTCCCCGTCCGACACTTCGGCCATATCGAAGTCGAGGGTGAACAGCGCCACGCCGCTCGCGTCCCGCCCCTCGAGCCGGTACGGGCCGCCCGCCTCGGGCACCCGCGGCGCCGACTCGACCACGAAGGAGGGATCGAGGACCATCCGCCCCCCCTCGACACCGCCCCACAGCAGCAGATTCCGCGTCGCCCCGCCCGCCACGCGGGTCGCCGACGCGGCCACCCGCAGCCGGTACTCGGCCGCCTTCGTGAAGTGATAGTCGCTGATCCAGCGCGGTCGGCAGTAGGCCATCAGGTCCGCGAGGGCGGGCGCGACGAGCGTGCCGCCGCGGCTGTCGTAGCCGCGCCCCCCGATGACCCCGCGCTCGTACGGATACCGCGGGTCGAGGGCCTCGTTCACGGCGCACGGCGCATGGAGGAGGGACAGGTTATGCCCCACCTCGTGCGCCATCGTGAGCCCATCGATTCCCGATACGCTCGCCTTGCGCGCGATGTGCGCCTTTCCACCACCGTCACGGAGCATCCCCATGTAGTAGGCCGACGACCCCTCCATGAGCCGCAACGCATCGACCTCCCGCAGCAGCGCCAGGCTGTTGTCGTAGATCGGATCCAGATCCGTCCACACGGGGTCGTGGACTTCCAGTTCGAACTGGCCGACCGGGAGAAGATGGCGGGTCGCCCACAACGAATCGTGACCGGCCGTCAACTCGCCTACCCGCCGCGCGAACGCAGTGTCGGGCGCCGAGCGCTGCAGGTACGGCACCACCGTCAGCTTCAGCGGCTCCAGCTCGAGCACCTCGAGCGCGAACCGTCCCGTCTCGGGAATCCGCTCGTGGACGCCGAGGCTGAGGGTGACCGTCGTGTCGGGATCCACTTCGATCACCATCTCCACGCCCGGCCGGAGCACCGAGCCCGGGACCAGACCGTTGGCCGATTGCTCGAGCGGACTGTCGGCGAACTCCGTCGGGAGCACCGCCGACCCCGCCGGAATCTCCAGCGTATGGCTCAGCGACCCGTCGTCGTAGAAGGTGACGCGCACCGGCGGAATCCGTTCGTCGGTGGACTGGAGCGCGATCGGGAACACGCGCAGCAGCGCATCCTCGCCCGCCACGAGCGGCACGGGCTTGTCGAGCGACTGGACGGCCTGGATGAGATAGAAGGGCGCGCCCCCCTGCCGGCAGAGCGCGACCTCCGCCACGGTCAGCCCCGCGAGCCAGTCCCGGAACCCGGGATCGTTGGGCGCGCACAACGCCGTCGCCTCGAGGAGCAGGTCCGACAGGCTGCCGAGTTCCGCGAGTTCCAGCGGCAGCAGCCCCGACAGGCCGGCGTTGTCGTTGAGATACAGCTTCGTGAGCTTCGTGAGTCTCCCGAGTTCGGGCGGTATCGGTCCGCGCAGCAGATTCTCGTGGAGCTGCAGTTCGGTGAGGTTCGCCAGCTTGCCGAGTTCCGCCGGAATCGCCCCGCCGAGTCGATTCTGGTAGAGGTACAATTTGGTGAGGCCCGTCAGATCTCCGAGTTCGCCCGGGATCGGCCCGCTCAAGTCGTTCGCGTGGAACTGGAGATCCGTGAGGCTCGGGAGTTTCCCGATCTCCGGGGGGATCGGTCCGCTCAGCCGGTTGTTGTAGAGCCACGCGGCCCCGAGGCTCGCGAGGTTCCCGAGTTCAGGCGGGATCGGTCCGCTGAGATCGTTGAAGTTGAGCCACAGCGTGGTCAACTGTGTCAACCGGCCGAGTTCAGGCGGGATCGGGCCGCTGAGGCCGTTCGATGAGAGTCCCAGGTATTCCAGTCGTTGCAGGTTCCCGAGTTCCGCCGGAATCTCCCCGCTCAGGTCGTTGGAATAGAGCCAGAGTCTCTCGAGGGCCCTGAGGTTCCCGATCTGCGGGGGGATCGCCCCGCGCAGTCCGTTGGCCACGAGAGCCACCTGGGTCACGCGACCCTCGGCATCGGTCGAGACGCCATGCCAGTCGGCGAGCGGCGCGTCCGAGAGCCAGTTCTCGTTCCGCGTCCAGTTCGGACCGCCCGTGCTCTCGTAGAGGGCGGTGAGCGCCCCGCGCGTGAGGTCCGCCTCGCCCTGGACGGCGAGGGTCTTCGAGGCGGGGTCGAGGCCGTTCGTCGCGGCACTGATGTCGACCGACCCTTCCGCGATCCCCGTCACAAGACCCGCTTCGTCGACGGTTGCCACGGCGGGATCGCTCGACGACCAGGCGACCGTGAGGCCGCCCACCGGGTGTCCGTTGCGGTCGAACACCGTCGCCGTGAACTGCATCGAATCGCCGATCGCGAGGGCGCTGCCGGGACTCGTGACCTCCATCGAATCGGGTGCCTGCTGCACCGCCACTTGGGTGGCGCCGATGGCCGTTCCAACGGTGGCCTCGATCGTCGCCGCACCCTCGCCGGTGGCGGTTACGAGCCCGGTGGGGTCCACCGACGCGACCGTCGTGTCGTCCGACACCCAGGTCACGGCCGGCATCGGAATCGGGTGCCCGCCTTCGTCCGAAACCATCGCCGTCGCCCGCATCGTGTCGCCGAGCGCGGTGAAGTCCAGTGAAGACGGCTCGACGGCGACGCTCGCGGCGGCTTGCTCCACGGTCACGCGCGCCGAGCCCGTGGCGTTTCCCGCCGCCGCCGTGATCGTCGCGATCCCGCGGCCGGCCGCGGTCACCACCCCGTCCGCGGCCACCGTCGCCACGGAAGCGTTGGAGGACGACCACGCGACCGTCGCGCCGGCCAGCACCTGGCCAGCCTGATCTCGCACTTCGGCCGTCAACTCGACCGTGCGACCCAGCGCCGTGAGGGTCGCGGTGGAGGGCGTAACGGTGACGGTCGTGGGAACCGGCGCCGGGGGCGGAGGGGGCGTCGGCGGCGGCCGCATGACGCCGGGGCTGTCGCCACCCCCGCACGCCGCGGCGAGCAGCAGCGCCGGTAGCAGGCGGAAGCTCGAACCGCGGGATCGGTTCGGCGCCACGGGTGCCTCTTAGTAGCGGTAGTGGTCCGGCTTGAAGGGGCCGTCCTTCGGCACGCCGATGTAGTCCGCCTGCGTCTCCGTCAGTTCCGTGAGGCGCGCCCCGAGGTGGTCGAGGTGCAGCCGGGCCACCTTCTCGTCCAGGTGCTTCGGGAGCATGTAGACCTGGCGCTCGTAGGCTTCGCGGTTCCGCGCGAGTTCGATCTGCGCCAGCACCTGGTTCGTGAAGCTCGCGCTCATCACGAAGCTCGGGTGCCCCGTCGCGTTCCCGAGGTTCAGCAGCCGTCCCTCGGACAGGATGAGCACCGAGTGCCCGTCCTCGAACACGAACTCGTCGTACTGCGGCTTGATGTTGTTCCGCGTGACGCCGCCCCTGGCGAGTCCGGCCATGTCGATCTCGTTGTCGAAGTGGCCGATGTTGCCGACGATCGCCTTGTCCTTCATGCGCGCCATGTGCTCGTAGGTGATCACGTCCCGGTTCCCCGTCGCCGTGATGAAGATGTCGGCCGTCTCCACCACGTCCTCGAGCGTCCGCACCTGGAAGCCCTCCATCGCGGCCTGGAGCGCGCAGATCGGGTCGATCTCCGTCACGACGACGTGCGCCCCCTGTCCCTTGAGCGCCTGTGCGCAGCCCTTGCCGACCTCGCCGTAGCCGCACACGACGGCGGTCTTGCCCGAGATCATCACGTCCGAGGCGCGGTTCAGTCCGTCGATGACCGAGTGACGGCACCCGTAGATGTTGTCGAACTTCGACTTCGTCACCGAGTCGTTCACGTTGATGGCGGGGAAGAGAAGCGTCCCCTCCGACGCCATCTCGTACAGGCGGTGGACGCCGGTCGTCGTCTCCTCCGACACTCCCTGGATGGCGGGCGCCGTGCGTTCCCACCGTCCCGGGTCCTTCGCCGCGATCCGGCGCAGCGTCTCGAGGATGACGCCCCACTCCTCCGGCTCCGTCTCCGGATCGAAGTCCGGGATCCGTCCCGCCCGCTCGAACTCGAGACCGCGGTGGAGGAGAAGCGTCGCGTCCCCCCCGTCGTCGACGATGAGGTCAGGGCCCGAACCGTCCGGCCACAGGAGCGCCTGCTCCGTGCACCACCAGTATTCCTCGAGCGTCTCCCCCTTCCACGCGAAGACCGGGATTCCGCGGGGGTCCTCCGGCGTGCCGTCGGGGCCCACCACGACGGCGGCGGCGGCGTGATCCTGGGTCGAGAAGATGTTGCAGGAGACCCAGCGCACGTCCGCGCCGAGATCGGCGAGCGTCTCAATGAGGACCGCCGTCTGCACGGTCATGTGCAGCGAGCCCATCACCTTCCGGCCCGCGAGCGGCTTCGCGTCGCGGTATTCCGCCCGCACCGACATCAGGCCGGGCATCTCGTGCTCGGCGAGCCGGATCTCCTTGCGGCCCCACTCCGCCAGGCTCAGGTCCGCGACCTTGAACGACGGGCGGCCCGTGGCGGTCGCCTCGGGTGCGGTATCGGTCATCTCGTGAAGTACGGCGCCTTCCATCGTCTATCTCCTCTGGTGTTCAGACGGTCTTCGGTGTCAAACAGTCTTCCGTGTGCAGACGGCTTTCCTGGCGGTGGCCGCGAAGAGCGCCGGCCCGGACGCCTCGGGTTCGGGGGCGAGCGGAAGGTGACGATATCCGTCGAGGCCCGCGAGACGCGTCCAGTCCCGCATCTGGTCTTCCGTGAAGCCGAGCCACAAGTGGCCCATGGTCTCGCGATACTCCTCTCGCTCGTGCGCGCGCATGTCGAGCACAAGGAGCCTTCCGTTCGGGGCGAGTGCCCGTGCCGCTTCGGCCAGCACCCGGTCGGGTTCGACCGTGAAGTGGAGGACGAGCATGAGCACGGCGAGGTCGAGTTCCCCGTCCTCGACCGGGAGTGATTCCAGTTCCCCCTCGCGGACGTCGACGTTGTCGCGTTCGCCCAGGCGCACGGCGGCCGCTTGCAGCATTTCCGGCGACCGGTCGACGGCGACCACCCGCGTCACGAAGGGCGCGATCATGTTCGCGAGCGTCCCGGTGCCCGCGCCGAGATCTCCCACGACCCACTCGGGATCGAGCAGGCCGAACAACGCCGCAAACCGGGCGTCGCTTCCAAACAGGTCGTCCCGGAGGGCATCCCAGCCGGCGGCGGATTCCGAGAAGAAGGCCGCGGCCCGATCGCGGCGCTCGGCGAGCACGCTCTGCGCCCGCTCGGCGTCGTCCGCGACCCAGCGCGCGCCCGTGAGCGTCCCGGCGGTTACCTGCCACAACTCCCGCGCGCCGGGTTCGAGGGCGCCCTCCATGCGGTAGAACCGGGTCTTGCCCTCGTGCCGCCGGCGCACCCATCCGTCATCGGCAAGCACCTTCAGATGGCGCGAGACGGTGGATTGCGGAAGCTGGAGCACGGAGACCAGTTCCGAGACGGTGAACTCGTTCCGGTCCAGCAGCGTGAGCAGCCGCAACCGGTTCTCGTCCCCGAGGGACTCGAAGCGGGAGAGAAGATCCCGAGTCGGAGCTGGCGCCCGCGTGGCTATCGTATCCATAAATCCAAATATATGGATACATCGATGTCGGCGCTACACGCTCCCTACGACCGGCCCGCCGCGATCTCCGCGATCATGTCATCTATGTCGGCGGTCGGACCTTCGATCTTCCGCAGGGCCGCGAGCGCACCCACATGCGAGTGGCCGGGCTCGCGCTCAAGGCGTTCCTCGATCGCCCGGCGGACCCATACTTCCATCGCGACGTGCGATCGCCCCACCGCCTCCCGCAGACGGTTGTACAACGATGGGGAGACCGCCACCTCCAACGTGTGATTTGGCACTACGCCCCCCTCCCTCGCTCCGGATCGGTCCGTTCGGTCGTCAGCTTGACCCCATCACGGTACAAGCTAGCTTCACGTCCACATCGGGGCGTGGCGCAGCCCGGTAGCGCGCCTGAATGGGGTTCAGGAGGTCGCGAGTTCAAATCTCGCCGCCCCGATTTTCCAAACTGCAGCACTTCGGTGTCGTTGTCCTTCTCCGGAGTCGGGACCATGGACTCACGATCGGTTGTCGCGACGGTCGCCTTTCTCTCCCTCCTGTCCCAGCCGGGTCCGGCAACGGCGCAGGACACCTCTCCTCCGCTCGCGATCGTCGGGGCGACGATCATCGATGGACACGGGGGTGCTCCCATCGCGGATGGGACGATCGTCATCGAGGGCGACCGGATCACCGCGGTGGGGCCGAGCGCCGACGTGGCCCCGCCTGCGGGTGCCGAGGTCATCGAGGGGAGCGGCAAGTTCGTCACGCCCGGGTTCGTGGACACGAACGTCCACATGTCGCTCGCGGTGGGGCGCCTTCGGGCGGGGAGGGCGCGTTGAAGAGCACGCGGCGTACTGGGCGCACCACGAGGCGCTGATCCTCCAGGGGCTTCAGCTCCACCTGAAGCACGGGGTGACGACCGTCCGGGACAGCTACGGCGTCCTGCGTCCCATGCAGCGGGTCAAGAAGAAGATCGATGCCGGGGAGGAGATCGGCCCGCGCACGTACCTCGCCGGCAACATCGTAGGCTGGGGCGGCCCCGCCTCGGAGACGTTCGCCGGGCTCCCGGAGTCGGAGATCAGCTTCTTCGCCGAGCGGATGAACGACGAGGTCACGCTCGGAAGCGGCGAAGAGATGATGCACATGACGCCCGACGAACTGCGGGTCGCGATCAACGCCTACCTCGACCACGGGCCGGACTTCATCAAGTACGGCGCCACGCACCACTTCAACTATCCGGCGGGCATCTCCTTCTCGCCGCGCGCCCAGCGGGTGATCGTGGAGGAGACGCACAAGCGGGGACTTGTCGCGGAGACCCACGCCACGAGCCTCGAAGGCCTGCGCCTCTCGATCCTGGCGGGCATAGATCTCATCCAGCACCCGGACAACGTCGGGAACCGCACGATCACCGATGAACTCGTCGACCTGATCGTGGAGCGCGACATCGTGTGCTCGATGCTCATCAACCAGTTCACGGGCCCCAGCTGGCAGTTCCACGTCCGCAACATGGAGCGCGCGCGGGAGGACCTCGCCGAGGCCCAGGCCCGGGAGCGCCAGCGGCGCATCCCCCCGACGAGTGCGGAGATCCGGCGTCGCGTGCAGGACACCGGCCTCCCGCAGCCGGGGTCGGTGATGGAAGGACGCTGGACGACGAAGCGCACGAACGCGAAGAAGCTCATCGAAGCCGGCTGCATCGTGACCGTCGGCACGGACAATACACTGTTCGGGCGCGGCGGCGTCGCGGCGGACTTCCTGCGCGAGGAACCGGAGAACATGGAGCACCAGCTCCCCGGCCTCGGCACGGTCCTCGCGATCGAGGGTCTGGTCGAACTCGGTATAACGCCGCTCGAGGCGATCACCGCGGCGACGAAGAACGGCGCCATCGCGAGCAAGGCGCTCGACGAGTACGGCACGCTCGAGGCGGGGAAAGCGGCGGACATCGTCGTCCTCGACGCGGATCCGCTCGCCGATATCGCGAACATCCGGCAGCTCTCAACGGTCATCAAGGGCGGCCGGATCGTCGACATCGACGCCCTCCCTACGAACCCGATCGCCCTCGACTGGGCCGCCGGCACGCCGAGGCAGTAGCAGCGCGCCGCGCTACCGACGAGCCAATACCTGTGATGGAAGCTCCGAGTATCGGTAAGACTGCCAGGGACGTAGCAGCCGCGTACCGAATCTGGTGGACCGCAAGGACAGGAGAGTGGCTGACTCATGATTCTGAAACGGATCGGGACCTCCGATCGTTGATCGAGAGCATCCGATACCGCTACGAGTCGTTGCTTTTCCACGTGAATCTACTTGAACAAACGGCGATCGGTGCGAACGATCACGTTCAAGCCCGGCCACACACCGGTCGCCGTTTTCTTCGTTCGGTTGCAACCCAACAGCAATACGTATTCGATGATCTCGTCTTCAACGTCATGTCGCTATTCGATTACGTCGGTTGTCTCATAGGATTTGTGATCGAAGGCCCGAGCGAACGATCAATTAAATGGAGCAAAGCTTGTGGCAAGGTTCGGTCGCTAGCGCAGGAGAGCCCGGTATGGCCCGCAATGCAGCAAGCGAACGGGTCCCTCGTGAAGCGCCTTGAGCGGTATCGATCAGAACTGATCCACCACTTCAGCGATGAAGTCGGCGGGTGGATCCGCCGGTCGTATACCCGGGGAACCTCCGAGTTGACGATCACTGTGCCGGAGTGGTTCACCTCCCGGGTGCGCCTTCCAGGCATCGGCAAGGACACCTCCGTGGAGGCGGCAGCGAGGCGGATCGTTGACCTCGCTGGCGGGCTAGTAACGCGGGTGCTGTCCGAACTCGTAAACGACCTCGCGAACCGAGACTGGGAGGAGGCTCCACCCAATCCACTCGCCATGGAGGCAAGGTGGCAACATGCCGGATACTTGAGGAGGCTGGCTGAGTGCGCGGAACTACGCTCAAGAGGAGTCAACAGCGTTGGCGCGATTGTCACCGAGAGATCACTTGAGTTGACCTTGAGCCGGGAGTCCGGCGGTTCACTCCGTTCGGCCCCCATCGATCTTCTGTCCATGTTCAGCGCCGGGGTGTTCGGCGGACCCGAGGTCGAAGCCACGCTTCGAGGGGCGGCGCTCGCCGCGCTTGAATCCGCGGACAGCGATTAGAAAGGATCCCAGACGGATCCCTTGTCGGGCAGTCGGAGCTATTGTTGGAACCCGCTGAGCCCTCGAGCGAGTGGCTAGGGCATCACGGGCAGCAGGACGTGTGAGGCGTGGCCCGCCTCGTGGTAGACCGTGTTGTTTGCGATGCGCCACCTGCGGTCGCGGGGATCTCCCGTATTTCGGTTGATGTCGAAGTTGGGGAAGCTGCTGCTGTAGACGTCGACGCGGATGCGATGTCCCGCCTTGAAGAGGTTCGCCGAGGGTTCGAGCGGGAACTCCAGCCGGTAGACCTCGCCCTCCTCCATGAGTACGGACTGCTCGAAGCCGTCCCGGTAGCGCGCGCGGAGGATCCCCTCGGAGACCGGGAACGCGTAGCCGCTCGGATAGTCCGGGCTCGACGGATGGACGTCGAGGAGCTTCACGTAGAAGTCGGTGTCGGGCGCGTCGGATGAGACGAAGAGGACCGCCGTGATGTCTCCGGCGATCGTCAGGTCGGCGGGCAGCGGGTCCGTCTGGAAGACGAGCACGTCCGGGCGGGAGGCGATCGGCATGCCGGGGATCCCGTGGCCGGGCAGCGTCTCCATCTCGATCTGGTCGCGCGGGCCCATCCCCTGGAACCCGAACTCGAGCGCGGGGCCGTAGGCCACGATGCAGCGGCCGTTGCTGGAGACCGAGTTGCGTGGGTCGTACGTGTAGGTCGTTGAAGATCCTCGCGCGGACGGCGCCTCGGGGGCGAGCGCCCCTCCCTCGTGGAGATGGAACTCGGTGGGGCGGGACGCCGCCGGGGGCCAGCTTCCCTCGTAGCGCCACTCCCCGCCCTGGTTGAGGCGGCCGTTCTCGGCCTTCCGGCCGTCGCCGCCGCCCATGATGAAGTACTTGGCGGGCGCCCACACGTCGGCGCTCTCGTCACCCTTGAGCCAGCGGTCGAACCAGCGCAGTTCGAGGTTCAGGTAGTCGTCGTAGGTGACGATCCGGGCGCCCTCGGTGCCGAAGTTCACGTCCCCGATCGATGACGCGAAGTTGTTGTGCGTCCAGGGGCCGATGAGGATGTGCTGGTTCTCCCTCCCCATACGAACCATCGCCTGATAGCCGTCGCTGATCGTGCGGGGATACCAGTCGAACCAGCCCACGACCCAGAGGGTGGGCATGTCCGGGTACGACTCGAAGTGCTCGTCCATGCCCAGGCCCGGCTGCCGCCAGAAATCGCTGTAGTCGTAGTTGTCGAAGTAGAGCTGGTGGGCGGCCTCCTCGTAGGTGGGCGCGAGGCTGAGCGGCGTCTCCCCGCGCCGCCACGGGACGCGGGAGGCCCAGTCGAGGAAGGTCTGCCCGGTCCGCATCTCGTTGATCGCCTCGGTGATCTGCGGGTTCGCCCGCGCCTCGTTCCCGTTCGACGCGACGGAGAGGATCCATTGCAGTAGTCCCAGGCCGAGGGCGCCGCCGCACTTCATGCTGTAGGTGTAGGCGTTCGTCGGCCCCTGGTAGGGGATCATCGTCTTGAGGCCGGGCGGGTTCAGCGTCGCGGTCTCGAACTGGACCCACGCCTGGTACGAGACGCCGTACGTGCCCACCTGGCCGTCGCAGGACGGGTGTTGGGCGACCCATTCGACCGTGTCGTAGCCGTCTTCCGGTTCCTGCACGAAGGGGAAGAAGTCTCCCGGCGAGTTGAAGCGTCCCCGGCAGTCCTGGACGACGGAGACGTATCCGTTGCGCGCGAAGAACATCGCGTGCTCGATCGAGATCGGGCGCATCTTGTCGTAGGGGGTCCGCGCGAGGACGGCGGGGAGCGGCTCCTCCAGCGGGACGCCGTCTTCCGCGGGCAGGTAGAGATCCGTCATGAGTTCGAGGCCGTCGCGCATGGGGACCGGCACGTCCTTCACGATGACGACATCCCCATCGGTCTCGGCCGAGAGCCCGCGATCCGCCGGCTCGACACCCCCCGCCAGGGCGCGGGGGTCGAGGGCGGCGCCGATTCCGGCGAAACCCGCTCCGGCCAGCCCGGTTCGAACGAACGATCTGCGGTCCATACGGCCCTCCAGTGCGCGTGAGGGGGGAAATCGGCGGCGGCGGACCCGCGATTCCCAACCTACGGACGTCGACCACAGCGTCCAGACGTGGCGGGCGGAGCGTCCGACCGCCACGGCGGGGTGTTCGATCGTGCCCGGCGGCGCGCCTTGTCCGGCGCAGCGGCCGCATCGAAGGTTGGAGCGCGATGACGGGCAACCAGTTCCACCTCGGGATAGACGTGGGCGGCACCTTCACGGACGCGGTCCTGATCTGTGAGGAGACGGGGCGCATCGACACGGCGAAGGTCCCGTCCACGCCCGCGGATCCCTCCATCGGCTTCATGGCGGCGGTGGGGCGTGCACTAGAAGGGAGCGGGGTCGACCCGGGTGCCATCGCACACCTGGTCCACGGGACGACGGTCGCGACGAACTCGCTCATCGAGGGGAAGACGCCGCGCACGGCCTTCGTGACCACCGAGGGCTTCGGCGACATGCTCGAGATCGCCCGCCAGGTCCGGCCCTCTCTCTACGACGTCCACTTCGAGAAGCTCCGTCCGCTCGTCCCGCGCGACCTGTGCTACGAGGTGCCGGAGCGGCTGGACGCGGCGGGCGGCGTGCTCAAGCCGCTCGATGAGGACGCCGTCCGGGAGATCGCCGCGGCGCTGCGGGCGAGAGACGTCCGGTCCGTGGCCGTCTGTCTCCTGCACGGCTACGCGAACCCGGTTCACGAAGCGCGGGTGGCCGAAATCCTTCGCGAAGAAGATGCAGGGCTTCTCATCTCCCTCTCATCGAGCGTGTGCCCCGAGTTCCGGGAGTACTTCCGGGCCAGCACGTGCGTGATCAACGCCTGCATTGTCCCCGTCGTGGCGCGCTATCTCGCCGGGATCGAGGAGGGGCTGAGTCGGGCCGGTCTCGACGCGGAGCTTCTCGTCATGCAGTCGAACGGCGGGGTGCTGACGGCGGAACAGGCAGCGAGCAAGCCCGTGTTCATGGTTGAGTCGGGTCCGGCGGCGGGCGTGGTCTCCGCCAATTTCATTGCGGGCCAACTCGGCCACGCGGATCTGATCTCGTTCGACATGGGGGGAACGACGGCCAAGGCGGGCCTCGTTCTCGACGGCCGCCCCCGGGTCACGAAGGAATACGAGGTCGGCGCGCAGGCCCAGCCGGGACAGGGGATGACGCGGGCCGCCGGCTACCCGATCCGCACACCGGTCATCGACCTCGTGGAGGTGGGCGCGGGCGGGGGGAGCCTCGCCTGGGTGGACGCCGGAGGGGGGCTTCGCGTGGGGCCCCGGAGCGCGGGCGCGGACCCGGGGCCGATCTGCTACGGGAAGGGCGGGACCGAGCCGACGATCACCGATGCCAACCTCGTCCTCGGCCGCCTGAACCCGGACTACTTTCTCGGCGGCGAGATGGCGCTCGACGTGGAGGCCGCCGCCGCGGGCATCCGCGAGCGCTGCGCCGAGCCGCTCGGGCTGGACCCGACCGAGGCGGCGAGCGGGATCGTCGAGATCGCGAACGCGACGATGATCAACGCGCTGCGGCTCGTGACCGTGCGCCGGGGCAACGACCCGCGCGAACTGACGATGGTCGCCTTCGGCGGGGCCGGGCCGCTGCACGCGAACCGGCTGTGCATGGAGATGCAGATTCCCACGCTCGTGATCCCCCCAAGCCCGGGGACGGCGTCCGCCCTGGGCCTCCTCGTCACGGACCTGCGCCACGAGTTCTCGCGCACACGGGTCATGGCCGCCGATGCCGCGGACGTGGCGCAGATCGGGTCGCTCTTCGAGAAGATGGAGAAGGAGGGCCGGCGCACGCTGCGGCGGGAAGGCGTGGCCCCGGAGGACATGGAGTTTCGGCGCGGGATCGAGATGCGGTATGCCGGCCAGTCGTCAGAGGTGCCCGTGGCGTTGCCGCGGGAGGAGATCGACGCGGGCCCGAGCGGGGAGCAGGCTGCCGCGACGCTGGCCGACGCGGTGCGCCGCTTCCACGACGAACACGAACGAGCTTACGGGCACGGATACCCCGAACAACCCGTCGAACTCGTGAACTTCACGGTCACAGCCATCGGCAGGATCGCGCGCCCCCGGCTTCCGAAGATCGGCACGAACGGAACGGGCGCCTCGGATGCCCGGCGGGGGACAAGGCCGGTGTTTTTCTCCGACGGGGACGGCGGCTTCGTCGAGACGGCGATTTACGACCGGGCGCGCCTCGGGGCGGACCACGTTGTCGCCGGCCCGGCGGTCATCGAGGAGGTCGACTCGACCACGCTCCTCCACGCGGGATACGGTGCCGCGGTGGACGAGTTCGGGAATCTCCTGATCTCCCCGGGACGCGCCCCGTGAGCCGACGAGACCCGCGCCCGGACCCGGCCCGCATGGACCGGATTGCCCTCCCGCGCCTCAACCCGTGGCTCGCGCTCCTCATCCTCGTACTCCTGGGCTTCGGCTACATCGGGCTCTGGGGCTGGCTGATGCGAGGGTAGCCGGGGATGGAGGGGATGCAGGGGGCTCAACTCTCGTGGTGGCTCATCGGGGCCTACCTCGCCCTCATGCTCGGAGTCGGCGCGTGGTTCCGGCGGCGGGTGCGCTCCGTGGAGGACATGGCGGTGGCCGGGCGCCACTCGGGCGTGTGGCTCATCGCCTTTTCCGTCGCCGCCACCTGGATCAACGGCACCACCCTGATCGGGATCTCGGCGCTCGGCGCGGACTTCGGCCTCGACGCCTACTGGAGCGGCGGCTCCTTCATGCTGGGGACGATCTGGATCGCGTACTTCATCATCCCGCGGCTGTGGGAGACCGGCGTCATCACGATCCCCGAACTCTTCGGCCGCTGCTTCGGTCCGCGGCACCGGATCGTCTCCCTCCTCCTCGTCATCCTCCGGGACATGGGGGTCACGGCCGGGACGATCGGGGCGCTGACCCTCGTCACCACGGCGGTGCTCGGCATCTCGGTGGCGGAATCGCTCCTCCTGTGGCTCGGGGTCACGTCCGTCTACGTGTTCCTGGGCGGCATGTGGGCGGTGATGGCGACCGACGCGATCCAGTTCTTCATCATCCTGGCCGGTTCGATCGCGGTGCTGGTGGCGGGGCTGGCCGCGGCCGGGGGGCTCGGCGGGCTGAGCGCCAACCTCGATCCGGCCCTCATCGACATCTTCGGGCGGGCGGGCGTCACCCAGGTCCTGGCGTGGATCGTCATCGGCCTCGCGATCACGGGCGCGTACCAGGGACTCATCCAGCGCGGCTTCGCGGCGAAGAGCGCGGACGTGGCGCGGCAGGGATTCCTGTACGGAGGGGTCATCGCCTCGATCTGGTACATGACGCCGCCCTTGATCGGGATCGTCGCCCGCACGATCTACGGGCCCGGCCTCGCGGCGGAGGACGCTTTCGTCACGCTCGCCTTCGGAGCGGCGGGGAACGAACTCGCGAGCCTCGTCGTCGTGTGCGTGCTCGCGGCGAGCATGTCGACGCTCTCCAGCACCATCAACACGATCGCCTCCAACTTCACGCTTGATTTGTATGCGCGCTTCATCGCGCCCACGGCAAGCGCCGGCCGGCAGCTCTGGGTCTACCGCCTCAACGTCCTCCTCGTGGGGGCGCTCGCGGCCGCACTCTACCTGGCGCTCCCCCTCCTCATCGAACTGTTCTGGATCGGGGGGCGGATCATGGGGGCCTCCGTCGCCCCCGCGCTGGTCGGGATCGTCCTCTTCCCCTCGCTCCGGCAGGCGCCGCGCACGGTGATGGCGGCGCTGCTCGTCGGCGCCGCGGTGCAGGCCGTATGGCAGACGTTCGGGGCGATCCGGGAGGTGGGAGCCGTCGTCATCATCTGGGAGCTGGATCCGATCCTGGTCGGACTGCCGCTCACAATCCTCATTCTGTGGATCGGGGCGCGTCTCGAAACTCGAACCGGGGGCCGAAATGCCGCAGCCTGAAAGCCGGACCGCGAGCTCCGTGGATCCGGTCCTGTTCGAAGTCATCCGGAACGCGCTCGTGGAGGCGACCGAGGAGATGTCGGTCACGCTCCAGCGCACCGCCTATTCGACGAACATCAAGACGCGGCTCGACTATTCCTGCGCCTTCGTGGACGCGGGCGGGCGCATGATCGCGCAGGCGTTCTGCCAGCCCGCGCACCTGGTGACGATCGGGCGCCTCGTCCCGCGCGCCGTGGCCGAGTACGAGGCGGAGCACGGCGAGGGGACGCTCGGTCCGGGGGACGGGCTGCTGGTCAACGACCCGCACCGGCAGGCGAGCCACCTCAACGACGTCTTTCTCATCGCGCCCTTCTTCCACGAGGGGGAACTCACGGGATACGTCGCCAACTGCTGCCACCACGTGGACGTGGGCGGCGGGGCGCCGGCGAGCATCGGCGCGTTCCGCGAGATCTACCAGGAGGGGATCATCCTTCCCGTCGTGAAGCTCTTCGACGGCGGCGAACTCGTGGGCGACGTGCTGAAACTCATGCTCGCCAACGTGCGCGCGAAGAAGGAGGTGGCGGGCGACCTGCGCGCGCAGCACGCGGCGAACGAGATCGGGCTGCGCCGGCTGTCCGCGCTCTGGGAGCGCTACGGCTCGGAGATGCTGGGCTCCTACATGGACCGCATGGTCGAGTACAGCGAGCGGCGGCTGCGGGCGGAACTGGCGGAGCTTCCGCGAGGGGAGTTCGTGGCGGAGGGGTGCCTCGACGACGACGGGATCACCGGGGAGCCGGTTCGCCTCAAGGTCCGGATTCGGTTCGACGGTTCGACGGCGCGCTTCGACTTCACGGGAACCGACCCGCAGCGCGCGGCGCCCATGAACTGCAACCTGACGCAGTGCTTCACGGCCTGCGTCTACGTGCTCAAGTGCCTCGTCGACCCGGATATCCCGCTGAACGAGGGCTTCTATCGCCCGATCGAGGTGGTGGCGCCGGAGGGGTCGACGGTGAACGTGCGGCCGCCGGCGGGAGTGGTCGGCGGGTGGGAGGTCGCGATGCGGCTGTGCGACATCATGTTCCGGGCGCTCGCCGACCCCATGCCGGAACGCGTTCCCGCGGGAACGAAGGGGATGATCTGCCACGTGGGATTCGGGGGCGAGGACCCGGCGACGGGGGAGTACTACTGCTTCCTCGAGACGCTCGCGGGCGGGTACGGCGGGCGGCACGATGCCGACGGCCCGGACGCGGTCCAGACCCACATCCAGAACACCCAGAACGCACCGATCGAGGAGACCGAACTCAACTATCCCGTGCGCATCCACGAGTACAGCCTGGTTCCGGACTCGGAGGGGGCGGGCCGGCGGCGGGGCGGTCTCGCGCTGTGCCGCGAGTACGAGTTCGTGGGCCACGAGCCGACGTTCACGACGCTGGCGGACCGGGCGCGGTTCCCGGCCCACGGCCTGCACGGGGGAGACGATGGGAGGGTCGCGAGCTACAGGCTGATCTCGGGCGGCGAGGCGCGGGACCTGGGCTCCAAGGCGACGGTGCAGCTCAGGACGGGCGACCGGGTGCGGATCGAGACGGCGGGCGGTGGCGGGTTCGGGCCGGCGCACGAACGCGATCCGGAGGCGGTGCTGCGGGACGTGCGGGAAGGCAAGGTCGCGCGCGCCCGGGCGCGGGAGACCTACGGCGTGGCCATCAAGCCTGGGGAGTGGGCCGTCGACCTCGCGGAGACCCGGAGACTCCGGCGGTCGCCGGGACGATGACGGCGAGTGTGAAGACCGCCGATGCCGTGGTCATCGGTGGCGGGATCATGGGCGCCAGCGCCGCGCACTTCCTCGCCAGGCGAGGGTTCGGACGCGTCGTGCTCCTGGAGAAGGGGCGCCTGGCGGGGGTGAGCACGGGACATTCCGCCGCCATCGTCCGCACGTACTACTCGAACCCGATCACGCTCGAACTCGCGAAGCGGGCCCTTCACATGTTCGAGAACGACCGGGATCTGCTCGGCGGTGACTGCGGGTTCCGGCCCATCGGCTTCCTGCTCCTGATCGGCGAGCGCCTGCGCGCCGCCGGGGAACACATTCTCGAGTCGGAGCGGCGTCACGGCCTCCACGTCGAGCGGCTTACGGTGGAAGGCGTCGCCCACCTGGCGCCGCCCCTCTCCCTGGACGGCGTGTCGTACGGCATCCTCGAGCCCCGCTCGGGTTACGCCGATCCGACTCGGACGACGGAGAACCTCGTGGCGGCGGCCCGCCCCTGGGGGCTTGAGCCGCGCCCCGGAGTCGCCGCCACGGCCGTTGGTTTGCACGGGGACCGCGTGGTCGCGGTCGAGACCGAGGACGGGACGATCGCGACGAACGTCGTCGTGAACGCGGCGGGGCCCTGGGCGGGGCAGGTCGGCTCCTGGCTCGGCCTGAAGTACTCGCTGCGCTGGAGCCGCGAGAGCGACCTGTTCGTGGAGAAGCCGGCCAGCTTCGGCGCTCTCCCGGTGGTCTCGGATCCGGGTCTGCGCATCTACCTGCGACCCCACGGGGAAGATCGCATCATCGCCGGGCTCGGGGCGCCCAAGGACATCGAGCCGGTGGATCCGAACGACTGCGATCCGGCCCTCGATCCGGCGATGCGCGAACGCATCGAGCGTCCGCTCTTCCGGAGGATCCCGGCTCTGGCCAACGCCCGGCACCTCGGCGGCTACGCCTCGCTCTACACGATCACGGACGACTGGCACCCGATCGTCGGCCGCGAGCCAGGTCTCGAGGGCTACTACGCCTTCTTCGGCGGAAGCGGCCACGGGTTCAAGCTCGGCCCCCCGATCGGCGAGGCGCTCGCCGACGTCATCTGCGACGAGCCGCCGGCGATCGACCTTTCACCGTTCCGCCCCGCCCGCTTCATCGACGGCGAACCGCTCACCTCCGCATGGGGCGAGGGCAACCGCGGCTGACGTGGCTGCCACGAGGGGTGTCTCGGATATCCGCGAGCTACGACCTCAACGAGGCGTGAAGCGCTGGATTCGCCGACCGGTGGAGGCTTCGCCGACGTAGATGTTGCCGTGGGAGTCGACGCTCATCCCGTGCGGGCGCAGGAATTGCCCGAGTTGGCGTCCGCCGCGGCCGAATTCGCCCACGATCTCGAGGTCGGAGCGGCGCAGAATCCAGATCTTGTGGTTGGTGCCGTCCGCCAGGTAGAGCCAGCGTTGCTCCTCGTCGGGTGAGAAGGCGATGACGAAGGCCGAGCCCGAGGCGCGCGTGGCCGGAGCCACGATCTTCTCGGCCTGGAACGCGCCGTCCTGATCGAACACCTGGATCCGGTTTCCGCGGCGGTCCGCGACGTAGATGAGGCCGTCGTTCGACCCGATGAGGCCGTGCACGGTGGAGAACTGGCGCGGCGGCTCCGAGTCCGGCGTCCGCCCCGCGTAATCGTACTCGTAGCCGTCGGCGATGAAGACTTCGTTGTCTTCGGGATCCACCCAGATGCCGGCGGGTCCGCCGAGAAGCTCCGGGTCGTCGCTCCCCCCGTTCTCGTCGTAGCGGCCGATCGTCATGACGAGGTCGCCGGAGCGCGTGAACTTCATCACCCGGTGGTGCCGGTAGGTGCCCACCCACACGTAGTCGTTGTGGTCGACGAAGATGCCGTGCGCGTTGCGCGGGAATTCCGACACGTCCTGCGCGGCCGGGTCGCCCCACCCCTGGACGAGATTCCCCTCGGGGTCGAACTCGGTCACGACCGGGGCCGGGACGCAGCAGGTGCCGATCGGCGGGTCCTGCACGGCGGACGTCTCCTCCGGCGTCAGCGACTCCGGGATGTGCGTGACCCACACGTGGTCGCGCGCGTCGACGAACACACCCGTGATGGATCCCATGATCCAGAGGTTCGGCATCTCGCGCGGCCAGCCCGGGTCCACCGCGAACGATGGCACGCCACTCTCGGCGGGGCCGCCCGGTTCCGGGTTCGAGCACGCCGAAAGAAGGATCGGAAGGAGGAAGATCACGCGCCGGATGCCGTCTCTCATGGCTGCCCTCTGCGTTCTGTCCGGGATCGTTGCCTCCCGGAACGGGAAGATCCACTGTAAGCGCTCACCCTCAGCGTGGGAGAGCGTTCCATGTCGCGTCAAATGAGGCCGGGTCCGGTGGTCATGGGGTGCGCCCTCACGCTGGCGTGCGCGCCGCCCGCGAACGACGACGCGAGTGTCGCTGAAGCGAGTGTCGCCGAAGCAGGGGAGATCGAGGCCGACCACGTCCTGCCCTCCCGGCCCGAGGCGCTCAACTGGGGCTGGTTCCCGATCGACAAGGAGCCGGTGCTGCGGATCGCGTCCGGGGAGACGGTGCGGATCGAGACGCTGACCCACGTGGGGGCCACGCAGGACGAGCACCCGGTCGAGTTTCTGACGGGACTCGGAGTGCCGCGGGAGGAGGTCCTCGACGACGTCATCGACTTCTGGGCCTCGCGCGAAGGCCGTCCCCGCGAGGGGCGAAGCGGGCACGTGATCACCGGCCCGATCCTCGTCGAGGGCGCCGAGCCCGGCGACATGCTCGAGATCCGGATCCTCGACATCGAGACACGGGTGCCGTGGGGCGTGAACTCCACAAGCGGCCGCGGCGGGGTCTTCTCCCCGAGCTATCCGGGCGCCCGGGAGGGGGACGAACCGCTCGACATCCCGGCCGGCCGGCACCTGATCCGGACGGGTGACGCGGACGGGCGGGAAGTGGCCTTCTTCTCGCCCGACATCCAGGTGCCGCTGGCGCCGTTCATGGGGATCATGGCCGTCGCACCCGATCCGGTCGTAGGCGAGCCGGGCGTGACGGTGCCCGGGGTCCAGGGATCCCGCCCGCCGGGCGCCTTTGGCGGCAACCTCGACGTGAAGGACCTCACGGCGGGGACGACGGTGTACCTCCCCGTCTTCCATCCTGGGGCGCTCTTCTACGCGGGCGATCCGCACGGCGCGCAGGGCGACGGAGAGGTGAGCGGCACCGCGATCGAGCAGTCGCTCACCGGCGTGTTCCAGTTCGTGGTGCACCAGGGCGTGACGATCCCCGCGCCGCGCGCCGAGACCCCGACCCACTACCTGATCATGGGCATCGACCTCGACCTCGACCGCGCCGCCCGCGAGGCGACCCGGCTCGTGGTGGAGTTCCTTGTGGAGGAGAAGGGGCTGGCGCCCGACAAAGCGCTTTCTCTTGCCAGCATCGCCGTCGATTCCCGGGTGAGCGAAGTCGTCGATCTGACCCAGGTCGTGACGGGTTTCATCCCGAAGGACATCTTCCTTGAGCGCTGACGGTCCGCGCCGGATCCCGCCGGCTGTCGCCGCCGTCATCCTGATCCTGTTCCCCGCGGCCGCCGCGCTCAGCGCGCAGGGCCTGGGCCCGGCGGACCGGCAGCAGCTCAGGGCCACGCGCGACACGGAAGGGACGCTCGAACTGGATGGCCGTCTCGACGACGCGGTCTGGGCGCGGGCGGAATTCGCGACGACGTTCTGGCAGCGCGAGCCCGACGAAGGCGAGCCGGGCACGCGGCGCACCGAGGTCGCGTTCGCGTTCGACGACGACGCGCTGTGGATCGCCGGGCGCATGTTCACGGACGATCCCGACGGCATCCAGGCCTATCGCACGCGCCGCGACCAGAACACCGGTTCGGAGCGCCTGCTGGTCTCGCTCGATCCCTACCTGAACCGGCGCACGGCGGTCTCCTTCGGGGTGAACGCGGCGGGGAGCCGTACGGACTGGTACCACCCGGAGGACAACGTGACGAACCGCGACTACACGTGGGATCCCGTGTGGTCGGCGCGCGTGCAGCGCGACTCGCTCGGCTGGACGGCCGAGATGCGCATGCCGTTCTCGCAACTGCGCTTCAACGGCGACGAATCGGCATGGGGCGTGAACATCAACCGCTACATGCCCGACATCCAGGAGAACCTCCTGTGGGAACTCGTGGTGCGGAGCGAGCCGGGGTGGGCCTCGCGCCTCGGCGACCTGACCGGACTCGAGGGCGTGCGGGGGAGCCGCGGGATCGAGTTCCTCCCCTACGTGGCGGGCGATCTGCGCACGCCGACGGGCGGTCCGATGGCGGGCGTGGTGACGCGGAGCGAGTCCCGGGTGGGGGCGGACTTCAAGGTCGGTCTCGGTTCGAGCCTGACACTCGACGCCACCGTGAACCCGGACTTCGGACAGGTCGAGGCGGACCCCGCCGTCGTGAACCTGACCGCGTTCGAGGAAGTCTTCGAGGAGCGCCGACCCTTCTTCACCGAGGGCCGCCAACTCATGGAGGGGCTGGGTCCGCGCTACTTCTACTCGCGCCGTATCGGGGCCCCGCCCGCGGGGAGGGCCGTGGCCGACAGCGTGGTCGCGCCCGACCAGACGACGATTCTCGGGGCGGGGAAGGTTACGGGCCGACTCTCGGGCGGGACCTCGGTGGGTGCGCTGTTCGCCGTGACCGGCCGTGAGGATGCCCGGGCGTTCCATTTCACGCAGCGCCCGGCGGCGACGGATACGGTCGAGAGCGCCGTCCCGATCGCCCCCCTGAGCGCCTTCGCCGTGGCGAGACTGGAGCAGGAGTTCGGGGAGGAGGGTTCCACGCTCGGTTTCACCGGGACCACGCTCAGCCGCGAGGGCCGTCCCGAACTCGCCGCGCTCCTCCCGTGGCGCGCCTACGCCGGCGGCACGGACTGGAACCTGCGCTTCGCTGGGGGCGAGTACGAACTCACGGGACACGCGGGGTTCTCGCACCTCAGCGGCAACTCCGAAGCGATCCTGCGCGTGCAGCGCTCGAGCGCGCGTTTCTTCCAGCGTCCCGACCGCGAGACCGCGCTGCTGGACCCGTCGCGTTCCGCGCTCTCCGGATATACGGCGGCCCTCGGGATGCAGAAGGTGGGGGGTCGGCGCTGGCTGTGGCGCGTGCGAGGCGAAGCCGTCTCGCCGGGTTTCGAAATCAACGACGTGGGCCAGATGTTCAACGCGGACCGGCTCACGGCCGAAGCCGACATCGCGATCCGCGAGACGATCCCGACCGCGTTCGCCCGCGCCTGGCAGGTCGGCCTCACCTCCGCGAGTTCGTGGAACTTCGACGGCGTGCGCACCGAGACGGCGCTCGGGGCCCGCGCCACCGCCACCTGGCACAACTACCTGCGCACGACGCTCGAAGGCGGATACCACCCGCGCGCGCTCAGCGACCACCTCACGCGCGGCGGCCCCCTCATGGAGACGCTCGCGGCCTGGCAGGCCGGCCTCGCGCTCGCCACCGACCGCTCCTTCCGGACCGGCTTCCGGCTCAGGGGGTCCTACGGGCGGGATGAGATCGGCGGGTGGGCGTACGACGTGGGCGGCGCCCTCACGCTCCGCCCCGGGTCCGCCCTGCAACTGGAGATCCAGCCCAGCTACCGGCGCGAAACCGAATCGCGCCAGTACCTCACGACGCTGGCCGGCGGGCGGCGGGCCACCTTCGACCGGCGCTACATCTTCTCCGCCATCGACCGCAGCACCCTCGCGCTCCGCCTCCGCGGCGCCTACGCCTTCGGCCCGGACCTCACGCTCGAGGCCTACTTCGAGCCGTTCGCGGCGAGCGGGCGCCGCCACGGACTGGGCGAGCTCCTCGAACCCGGCCAGCGACACCTCCTCCTGTACGGCGCAACGGGATCGAGGATCAATCGCCGGGTGGACGGGTCGTGGGACGTGTCCCAGGGCGGCCGGTCGTTTACCCTCCCCGACGGAGACTTCAACATCCTCTCTCTCAGGAGCAACGTCGTCCTGCGCTGGGAGTGGCAGCCGGGCAGCACGCTCTTCCTCGTGTGGCAGCAGGACCGCTCCGACATGCGGACTTCGGGCAAACTCGTGGACCCCGGCCGCCTCGTCGACAGCCTGCGCGCGCGAGGGCAACACGTCTTCCTGCTCAAGGTCGCCTACTGGCTCCCGATCTGAGGAGAAGGGAGGCGCCGCAGCCGTGAGAGGAGTGAGAGAGTGGTAGGAGTGGGAGGAGTGGAATGGGACCGGACATGACGGGCAGGGTCGCGCTCGTGACGGGCGGGACGAAGGGGATCGGGCGCGCGATTGCGGAGCGCCTGCTCGCGGCGGGAGCCTCCGTCGCCATCTGCGCGAGGACCGGGGCGGAGGTGCGGGCGGCCGAGGCCGAACTGGGGGAGCGCGCGCTGGGCATCGTGTGCGACGTGGCGGACGCGGGCGCCTGCGAGCGCATGGTCGAGGCGACCGTGGCCCGCTTCGGCCGGCTCGACATCCTCGTGAACAACGCCGGACTCGGGATCTTCAAACCGCTGCGGGAGATGAGCGTCGAGGAGTGGCGGCTCCAGATCGACGTGAACCTCGGCGGCGTCTTCTACTGCTCCCGGGCCGCGCTCCCGCACCTGAGCGCGAGCGGCGACGGCTTCATCGTGAACATCGCTTCGCTCGCCAGCCGCCATCCCTTCCACGGCGGCACCGGGTACAACGCGAGCAAGTACGGCCTGCTCGGGCTCACCGAGGCGATGCTGCTCGACGTGCGTTACGACGACGTGCGGGTGAGCATCGTGATGCCGGGGAGCGTGGACACGTACTTCAACGGCCGGGAGCAGGTGCCGGAGCGGACCTGGCGCCTGCACGTGGACGACTGCGCGGCGGCGGTCATGCAGCTGCTCTCCTATCCGAAGGAAGCCCACGTGAGCCGCGTCGAACTCCGTCCCTCGCAACCGCCGCGCAAGGCGTGACCGACGAACTCGGCGCCCACGTCTCCGTGGCGGGCGGCGTGCAGACCGCGCCGCGGCGGGCGGCGGAGATCGGGGCGGCCAACCTCCAGCTCTTCACGAAGCAGCCCAACCGGTGGGCCGAGCCCCGGGTCGATGACGAGACGGCGGCGGCGTTCGAGGCAGCGCGCGCCGAGCACGGGATCGCGGTCGCCGGCGCCCACGACTCCTATCTCATCAACCTCTCTTCCCCCGACCGGCGGCTGTGGCGGATGTCGCAGCGCAGCTTCGAGAGTGAACTCCGGCGCTGCGCGCGCCTCGGCCTCGATTTCCTCGTGACCCATCCCGGGAACGCGACGGACGGGGACATCGAGGAGGGGCTCGCGCGCAACGCCCGCGGCGTGACCGAATCGCTGGAGGCCGTGGAGGGCCCGACGCGCGTCCTCCTCGAACTCACGGCCGGCGCCGGGACGACCGTCGGGGCGGGCTTCGAGAACCTCCGTGCGATCCTCGACCGGATCCCGGCGTCCCGGCGGGGGCGCGTGGGCATCTGTTTCGACACGTGCCACGCCTACTCGGCCGGTTACGATCTCGTCGGCGACTACGATGGCGTCTGGGAGGCGTTCGATCGCGTGCTGGGCCTCGAACGCCTGGGTCTCATCCACATGAACGACTCGCAGCACCCCTTCGACTCGCGAAAGGACCGCCATGAGGAGATCGGAGCGGGCAGCCTCGGCGAGGGCCCCTTCCGGCGGTTGATGCGGGACGCCCGCCTGCGTCACGTCCCCAAGATCCTGGAGACGCCGAAGGGAGAGGACGGCGCGGCCGCCGACATCCGGAACCTCGCCCGCCTGCGGAGCTACCGCGAAGGGAGTCCCTGAACCAACGCCTCGGTTCAGTGCCAGCGTCGGCGTGAGGTTTCCACGCGGTACAGGATGTAGTCGCGCAGCGCGCACGCCGCGTGGCGGTCGATGTACGGGACCGTGATTCTCCCGCATGCCAGTTGTACCCGCAGCGTGGCGAGTCCCTTCCGGCGCTGCAGCGGCGACTCCCTCACGGTCGCGGCCTGAACCTTCCGCAGGAGGAATGCCTTGACCTCGCTGCCCAGGAACCCGCTGCGGCTCGCCAGCCCGTCGCGGTCGTACGCGAATCCCTGCCGGCGCCACCGCTGCCAGGCGGCGAGCGCCGCGGCAGGGATGGACGCGGCCCACCAGGAGAGGATCGTGGAGGTGCGGCCAAACACTCCGGCCCACGCCAGTAGCAGGAGCGTTCCGAAGACGGCGGCCAGGACGAGCGCGTAGCGCAGGGCGAGCGCGCGAATGTAGTGGGGCGATACCCGCTTGAATCCGGTACTCCCGGGAAGGACGGGAATCGCCGTCGCTTCCGGCGCGAACACGCCCGCCCGCAGGTCGTCGACGAGCCGGGCGCCCAGGAGCGGCACGTCGAGCACGTCGGGCACGTCAAGCGCGGAGGCGCGGCCCGCTTCCGGGGAGGCGGCCGCGGCGGGTAGGGCGTAGAGCCGGTAACGCCGCAACCACCGCAGCACGAGGCCCTGGTTCACGGTCAGCTGCTGGATCTTCGGCGCCCCGACCACGACCTCGCGTTGCGTGAGCAGGCCCGCGCGCGAACGGAACCGGCCGCCGTCGTGGCGGAGCGTGAAGTTGTGGTGTCGCAGGAAGGCGGCGGTGACCGTGAGGAGGAGCGCCACCGCCGCGATGGAGGCGATCAGGGCGGCCGCGAGCCCCACCTGGGCGAGCGCCCCGAGACCGGTGAACGCGCTCGCGGCACTGTCGACGCCGGCCGCGAGCACCTCCAGAACGGGATCCAGAGAATCGCCCGGCTGAAGCAGGTCGGTCAGCACGCCGACCAGCGCCGCCACGAAGATGAAGTTCCGGCTGGCGAGCCCGATGCGCACCATGTCGGCCGGGCCGAGTTGCAGCAGCACGCGGTCCGGTCCAATGGCGGACCGCGCTTCCGCTTCCGCTGCCGACCGGATCGCGCCTGTCGCCCCCGAGTCCCCGTCATGCGCGGCGGAACCCCCGAGCACGGGTCGAAGCGCCGTCACGCTGCGCTGCAGCCGGTCGGCCACCTCCGTATTGATCGACGGCAGCTTGCCCTCGGCCTGGACCGAGCCCGACGTATCGAGGGTGACCGTGACCAGCCCGAACAGGCGGTCGACCGGGGACCGCCGAACGTTGATGCCCTGTACCCGCTCGTAGGGGAGATCCAGCGCGGCCTTCTTGAAGACGCCCTTACGGATGAGGAGTCGGTCGCCGGCGATCCTGAACCTGAAGCACGCCCACTGAACCGCGCCCGCGACGAATGGCAGCAGGAGCACCGCGCCGAGCACGAGGAGCAGGATGCGGAGGGCGCCGGGATCGTCCCGCACCAGGGGTACGATGGCGATCAGCGGGATCAGGGCGCCCATCATCGCCCGCGCCAGGATCCTGACGATGTTCCCGGCGAAGTAGAGAAGGGCGAAGGGCGAGGAGCGTTGCCAGTCGCCGGCGTTCGGCGGACTCACCGGCTGGCGTTCGCCATGGCTTCCGAGTGCTCGCCGGGCTCCGTGGAGGGCGCCGCCGCCGATTCTATTCGTTCCGAGATGTACACGCGCAGCCGCTCGGCGGTCTCCCGTCCCAGTCCGCGGACGTGGTTGCCGAGGCCGCCCCCCGCCGGAAAGACCGCCAGGCTGGCCAGCCCGAACCGGCGGTCCAGCGGCGTGCTGTGGAGCTTGGTGTGCTGCACGCGGTTGAAGGGGAACGCCTTCACCGAGCGCCACAGGACGCCGGACTTGTACAGGAGATCCTTCTCGCGGACGACGTAACCCCGGCGCGGGACGGCGATGAGCGGCCAGGCGATGGAGCACACGCAGAAGGCCCCCAGGGCCGTCCACAGGAGGGCCGGCAGCCACGGCAGGGACTCCGAGATGGCGGCTCGGTTGCGCGGCGACACCGCCACCTGGAACCCCGCGGCCGCCGCGACGTAGACGATGGATCGGATGATTGCCCCGACCTGGAGACGCCTCGCGAAACGGGGGTGAAGCGGGATCCAGTCGACCGTCTCCGCGTCGGGCAGGGCGTCGAGCGGCACTTCGGCGTTGACGAAGAAGTTGGGGGATGCCTCGGCTGCGGCCGGCGCCGAGTCCTCGGTTCGTCCCTGATCGCCGCTCTCAGCGACCATCGTTCGCCTGGGCCTCGTACAGCCGCAGGCCCTCCTCGAAGGTCGCGATGACTTCGGCCTTGTGGGCCGGGTCGTCCCAGCGGTCCATCGAATGAAGATCCGCGAGCGTCCGCTCGATCCAGCGCACGAAGAAGGCGGCGTCCTCCCGCGACCGGATCGGCTCTCCGTCGGCGATGACGAACACGGGGTTCGTGTGGGCGAACAGGTAGCTGTCCATGGCGCCGTGCTGCGCCGGCCCGAGGACCCGCGCGGCGATCCAGCCGCTCCCGTCCATGCCGACGTCGATCTCGGCCTCGAGGGTGCGGCCGTCGCCGCTTGCCTCGACCGTGTGGATGATTTCGCCGTTCCGGATGATGTCGAGCCGCTCCATCTCGAACAGCGAGCGCGCGGTGACCGCGACCGTCACGCTCTCCCCGCGTGAGACCGCCAGTTCCTCGCCCATCCCCATGCCGTCCACGTCGAGCGTGAGGATGGGCCCGCTCGTCACGAAGGCGTGGCCCGCGGCCATCGCGTCCGCCCACTCGTCGTAGTCGAGCGCCTCTTCGCCCGTGTAGACGTAGGAGCGCGTCGTCCCCACGGCCGGATGCCGCCACATGTCGGTCATCGCGTCCGTCCCCGCCGTGGCCGGGATCCGGGAGCCGGTGTTGAGCAGACGGTACCAGATCGCGGCCGTCCCCAGTTCATCGCTCCAGATGCAGGAGACGTCCACGAAGTCGGCCAGCCCGAGGATCGCGTCGACGGGCAGTTCGCGCGCCCCGCCGGGCGCCGGGTCCGGCCCCCGGTGGCTGAGTCCGAACGGGTGCACGTAGCCGCCGATCCCGCCCTGTTCGTGCACGCGCCTGAGCACCGCCGCGTTGTCGGGATAGAGTTCGCGGAACGCCGTCCCCTCGTAGCCGATGTAGAACGGCGTGATGAGCTCGACGAGGTTCAGCAGCGACATGTGGGCGAAGAAGTTCGGCCGGTACTCCTCGTTGTAGTAGACGATCGTGCGCGGGTCCGGGTGCGGATGCGGGTGGCCGAGGAAATGCTCCAGGTCCTCCACGCGACTGTTCGCCCAGTAGTTGGCGATCATCCCGTTCGCCACGTTCAGGTCTTCGGCCAGCGCCTTGTTTCCGAGGTCGAGCGGGGTGACGAAATAGTGGCCGCCATAGTTCGGATGAATGTGATTGTCCCCGGAATACCAGCCGTCCGCCGCCATGTCGATCCAGCGCTCGAGCCGGACGTCCACGTTCGTCCACTCGCCGGCTCGCACGTCGACGGTCTGCGCGACGGGCTCGTACTCGAAACCCCGCCATACCTCCAGTTCCGCCGTCCCGACCGGGAGGGTGACGGAGAAGCTCCCGTCCGTGTGGAAGTAGTAGTCCTCGGGGCCGCTCAGGACGCGGGGGAAGCTCCCGTCGGGGAAATAGCTCCGCCCGTCCGACGCCTCCAGGTAGATGCGGGAGGGGACCCGCCGTCCGCTCGGGTCGCTGATGCGGACCTGCACCCGGCCCGTGGGTTCGGACCACGCGTAGTCCTCGATGCGCACCGGGACCGGTTCACCGCCTCCGCGCCCCGTCGTGTAGAGCCCGAATCCCATCCCGCCGTCGATCGTCCGTTCCTGGCCGTGCAGGCCGCCGTTTCGTGCGTAGACGAGGCGCTCTCCGTCGGGCGACCACGAGGGGAAGTACTCGTCGGTGCGGGTGTGCGTGAGCCGGACCTGCTGGATACCCGGGCTGGACCGGTCCTGCGCCGCCCCCGCGCGATAGGTCGGGACCTGGTAGATGTCGTTGTTCCCGGAGGCGTCGGTGACGTAGGCCACGGAACCGCCGTGCGGGGCGACGACGGGCGACGCCTGGTAGTTCGTCTCGATGCGGATGAGGAGTTCCGCCTCGCCGGTGTCCGCGCTCCAGCGCCACAGGGAGCCCGAGCCGAGCGCCGCCTCGCCGCGCTTGGAGACGAAGACGATATCGCCCGTGTCGCCGATCCAGTCGCCCGCCATGTCGTTCGCCCCCGGGTGGGCGATGACGGACTCGAGCGCTTCCGTCCCGAGGTCGTAGGCCCACAGGTCGAACGTCCCGTCCCGTCCGGTCGTGAACAGGATCCTGGATCCGTCGGGGGAGAACCGCGGCCGCATGTCGATGGCGGGATCTTCCGTCAGCCGGCGGGATTCCCCGCTCTCGAGGTCGAGCAGGAAGATGTCGAGGTTGAGGCCGATGTCCGCCGCGTAGGCGATGTGGCGGCCGTCCGGGGACCACGTCGGTTGCGAGTGGTAGCCGGCGCCGGACGTGAGTTGCCGCGCCACGCCCCCTTCGGCCGGCACCGACCAGATCCGCCCCTGGTAGGCGAAGGCGACCGACGCGCCATCGGGCGAGAAGGCGGGATAGGTGGGCGACGCCGTGACGGGCGGCGGGAAGTAGCTCTCCATGTACATCTTCCCCGACCCGCCGATCCCGCTCATCGCCGGATACCCGCCCGGGAATGGCCCCGGATACCTGGCCACGTCGTCCTGCCCCGCGACCGGCGGCGCAACGAACCCGCCGCCGGCGATCAGGAGGAATCCGAACAGTCGAAGGGCGCGCAGTGTCGGCGTCATGTCAGCCTCCGGAACGGTAGAGCCAGGATTCGGTCCCCAACACTGGCCGGCGTGTGCGGTTGCCGCCAGACGACGCCCGGTCGATCCTTGATGGGACACCCAACTTGCCCATTCCCGGGACTGGCCAATGAAATCAGCGAACGCGAGACGCGACGGGCCGTGGCGGACTCCGAGGGAGGCTCCGAGAAGGGCTCCGAGAAGGGCTCCGCTGCTCCCTGTGCTGGGAGCCTGTGCCCTCGCAGCCGCTCTTCCCGGATGCGAGATGGGGGAGGGTTCGACGTCGGCGGGTTCCTTCGACGTACTCATCACGGGGGCGCGGATCGTGGACGGGGCGGGGAACCCCTGGGTACGGGGCGACGTCGGCCTGCGCGGGGACCGGATCGCGGCGGTCGGAAACCTCTCGGGTCACCCGGCGGCGCGCACCATCGATGCGGCGGATCGCGTGGTCAGCCCCGGCTTCATCGACATGATGGGCCAGTCGAGCGTCGTCCTCGTCACGGATCCGCCCAGCGCCGAGAGCAAGCTCCGCCAGGGGATCACGACCTACCTCTCCGGCGAGGGCGGGTCGGCCGCGCCCCAGAGCGACGCCACGCAGCCCCGGGGCCCGGTCGTGAACGGCGAGGAACTGCGCTGGCGGACGTACGCCGAGTATTTCGCGCACGTCGAGCGCATCGGGATCCCGATCAACGTCGTCCACGACGTGGGACTCACGCAGGTGCGGCGCGTGGTCCTGGGCGAGGAGGATGTGCAGCCGACGCCCGGGCAACTGGAGGAGATGAAGGCGCTCGTTCGGCAGGCGATGGAGGACGGCGCCGTCGGGACCTCGACCTCCCTCATCTATCCGCCGGCCGTGTACGCGACGACGGAGGAACTCGTCGAACTCACGCGCGTCGCGGGCGAGTACGGCGGCACCTACTTCACGCACATGCGGAACGAGTCCCACTCGGTGCTGGAGGCGATCCGCGAGGCGATCGAGATCGGCGTGCGCGCCGGCACCCCCGTCCACATCTACCACCTCAAGGCGGCGGGACGGGAAAACTGGCCGCTGATGGCCGAGGCCCTCGCCCTCATCGATTCGGCGAGGGTGGCCGGGATCGATGTGACGGCGGACATCTATCCCTACATCCGGAACGGGATCGGCCTCGGGTCGTTTCTCCATCCGCGGCACTACGCCGGCGGCAGGGCCCCCTTCCTGGAGACCCTTTCCGACCCCGCGGTGCGGGCCGAACTCCGCCGCGAGGTCGAGACGACCTCGGACTGGGAGAACTGGTACCGCCACGTGGGGATGGACTGGGACAAGGTCCTCATCGTTTCCGCCTCCGACGCGGTGGACGAGCGGGTGATCAACCTCTCGGTCGCCGAGGCGGCGGAGGTGTTGGGGACGGGTCCGTGGGACGCGTTCTTCGATCTCGTTCAGGCCGGCGGCGTGAGCGTGAACCCGGAGAGCATGAACGAAGAGCAGAAGTGGCAGGCGCTCCGGGCCGAGTTCGTGATGATCGACACGGACGCCTCGCCGGTGAACCCCGCGACTACGGCGAGTTCCCATCCGCGCGCGTTCGGGGCCTTCCCGCGCGTGATCGCGAAATACGTGAGAGAGGACGGGATCCTGAGTCTGGAGGATGCCGTGCGGCGCATGACGTCGCTCGCCGCCCGTCGCCTGGGGCTGGCGGACCGGGGCTTGATCGCGCCGGGGATGGCGGCGGACCTCGTCATCTTCGATCCGGAGGAGGTGCGGGACATGGCCCGCTTCGGCGACGCCATGCGCTATGCCGAGGGGATGGACTTCGTGTTCGTGAACGGCGTGCCGGTGATCGATGACGGCGTGCTGACGGAGGTCCAGCCCGGCAGGCTCCTCCGCCGCGAGACGGGAGCGAGCCCGCGATGAGGAAGACCGGGCCTGCGCGGGCCGTCTCGACGCGGCAGGACCTCGGGCTGGCGGCGCCGGGGTTCGTGCTGCTGCTGGGGCTCGCGGCCTGCGCGGCGCCCCCGCGCGAGGCGGCGGATCTCGTGCTGGTCGACGGAGATGTGCTCACGCTCGGGGCTGCGGGCGTCGTGGAAGCGCTGGCGGTGAGCGACGGCCGGGTGCTGGCGGTAGGGACGTCGGATGAGATTCGCGGGCTGGCCGGGCCCGGCACGCGCGTCGTGGAGTTGGACGGGCGGACCGTGATCCCCGGGCTCACGGACAACCACTACCACGGCATCGGGGGCGGCCCGGGCGTCGACCTGACGGGCGCGCGATCGATGGCGGACGTGATCGACGCGATCGCCGCCGTCGCGCTCGAGACGGCGCCGGGCGAGCTGATCGTCACGAACCGCGACTGGCACGAGGGGCAGCTCGCCGAGCACCGCCTGCCCTACCGTGACGATCTCGACGGCGCGGCGCCCGGGCAGCCGGTCGTCGTCGTCCGCGGCGGGCACGAGTACGTGCTGAACAGCGCGGCGCTCGCGCGCTGGGGCATCGACGAATCGACGCCGGAGGTGCCGGGCGGCCGCATCGGACGCTACCCGGACGGGCGGCTGAACGGCGAACTCGTCGATCGCGCCAAGGATCTCGTGGCGCTGCCGGCCGCCGCGCCGCCCGACCCCGCGGCCGTCCTCGACGCGCTGGCCGCGGAGTACGCCGCGCTCAACGCCCGCGGACTGACGAGCATCCGCTACCCCGGCGGCCCCCCGGAGCAATACCGCGCAATCGAGCGCCTCAGGGACCAGAGCCGGCTCACCCTGCGCGTGAACTACGTCCTCCGCGCCCCGCGCGGCGCCGGGGCGCCGCCCCTCGCCGACGCGCTCGCCACCTGGCCCGCCATGGGCGAGGGCGACGACTGGCTCCGCGTCGGGGGCGTGAAGCTCGGCGTGGACGGCGGCTTCGAGGGCGGCCTCATGCGCGAGCCGTACGAGGAACCGTGGGGCGAGGGCGGCACCTTCCACGGCCTGCAGACCGTGCCGACGGAGCGCTTCATCGAGACCGTCCGCGAACTTCACCGGCAGGGCTGGCGGGTGGCGACGCACGCGGTGGGCGACGCCGCCATCGACCTCGTCCTGGACGGCTACGAGGCCGCGCACGCCGATGCGCCGATCGACGGCCTGCGCTGGGTCGTCGAACACGGATTCATCCCGCGAGACGACCACTTCCCGCGCATGCGGGCGCTGGGCCTCTCCGTGACCGCGCAGAACCACCTCTACGTGGCGGCGCCGAGCCTCGTGAAGTACTGGGGGGCGGAGCGCGCCGCCTGGACCACGCCCGTGCGCGCCTACCTCGACGCCGGGATCCCGGTGTCGCTGGGCACGGACTCCCCCGTCGTCCCCTGGGACCCGTGGTGGATGCTGCACCACTTCACGACGCGCGGCACGATCAGCGCCGGGGTGCTGGATCCGGCCCAGGCGATCAGCCGCGAGGAGGCGCTGCGCGCGGCGACCAGCGCGTACGCGCACCTCACCTTCGAAGAAGAAGAGAAGGGAACGCTCGAGGTCGGGATGGCCGCCGACCTCGTCGTGACGGCGGACCATGTGCTGGAGTGCGAGGATCCATGCCTGGAATCGATGGAAGTCGACCTGACCGTGGTGGGCGGCCGGATCGTGTACGAGCGGTGACCGCCCGCGCCCGCCGGATCTGCCTGCTCGCCGGGGCCGGCCTTCTCGTCTCGGGAGCCGCGGGACCGGCGGGGGAGGGCGCGCCTTCTCCGGCGCACGGCAGCGAGGCCCGGTTCGTCGTCGAACTCGAGTGGCCGCGCGAGAACATCGCTCGCACGCTCGGCGTCGCCCGCTCGGAACTCGGCATGTACGGCCGCGGCAACCCGTTCCAGACGCGCGACATCGGCGACCGGACGTGCGTCGTCGGCCCCCTCTTCGCGCTCGACATCGACGACGGGTTCGCGTTCGACATCGATGAGCCCGTCGACCTCGTGGTCACCTACGCGCCGGAACTCACGGGCCCGTTCAGCGTGGGGTTCAACGACAACGGCGGCGACGGGATCGGCGAGTCCGCCACCATCGGACCGGCAGCCGGCCCGGGATCCGGCCCCGCGTCAGGCTCGACCTTCGCCACCGCACGCGTGAGGCTCGAACGCGCCAGGTTCGCCGCGCACGGAATCCGCGACACGGACCTCGCCATCGGCGGCCCGGAGGGGATCGCCCTGTGCGACATCGAGGTCGTGCGGAGCCACGCCACGCCCGTCCCGGCCGGCCACGGCACGCTGCGCCTGGCGGTCGAGGATGCGGCGAGCGGGCGCCCGGTCCCCGCCCGGTTCGGTCTCTACGACGAGACGGGCCGCGCTCCGCTACCCTCCGAGCGCTCCGTCCTCGTGCACCGCTTCGTCGACGAGGTGCGCCTCCTGTGGGTGAACCCGCGCACGTGGTGGCCCTCCGAGCACCGCCTCGCCTTCTACGTTGACGGCGATTACGAGGCCCGCCTCCCCGTCGGGAGCTACGAACTCGTCGCGACGCGGGGCCCCGAATACCGCGGCTACCGGCGGACCATCGAGGTGCGGGCGGATGAGACGACCGATCTCACGGTCTCGCTCGAGCGCTACGCGGACCTCCCCGCCGAGGGCTGGTACTCCGGCGATTCGCACGTGCACATCGCGCGCGAGCACACCGAGGACGACGCCGTGTGGGCGCAGATCGCCGCCGAGGACATCCACGTCGCGAACCTGCTCGAGATGGGGAACATCGCCGTCACGCACTTCAAGCAGCCGGCGTGGGGGGAGGCCGGACAGTACGTGCGCGAAGGCCACGCGCTCGTGTCCGGGCAGGAGGACCCGCGTACCGTCCAGCGCGGACACACGATCCACCACAACCTGCAGCGTCCCATCCGTCCGGACCCGGAATCCTACTTCCTCTATCACCGGGTGTTCGAGGAATCGCGCGCCCAGGGCGGGATCTCCGGCTACGCGCACATGGGCCAACTCTTCAACGGCGAGCGGGGGCTGGCGCTCGACGTGCCGTTCGACCTCGTCGACTTCATCGAGGTCCTGCAGGGCGGCCGCCTGTACGACGACATCTGGTACAGCTTCCTCAACCTCGGCTTCAATGTCCGCCCCATCGCGGGCGCCGACTATCCGTACTTCGGCCCCACGCTGCCGGGCGTCGAGCGCACGTACGTGAAGCTGGACGGGCCGTTCGCCCCGAACGAGTGGTACAACGCCTACCGTTCCGGCCACACCTACGTGAGCAACGGGCCCTTCCTCGAGTTCCGCGTGAACGGGCGGGAGATGGGCTCCGAGCTTCGTGCCGAGCGCGGGCAGAGCCTCGAGATCGTGGCGGAGGCGTCACTGAACCCCGACATCGACCGCCTGAACCGGCTGGAACTCGTCGTCCACGGCGAGGTCGTCGCCACCGCGACCCGGACGTCCGCGGCCAGCGACCGGCTGCGGCTCGAAACGGAGATCGAGGCGGACGAGAGCCTGTGGGTCGCCGTCCGCGCCTTCGGCGACCGCGACGGGGCGCGGGACATGACGGTCGCGCACAGCGCCCCCGTGTTCGTCGTCGTGGAGGACGATCCCTGGTGGAAGCTGGAGGCCGTGCCCGAACTCGTCGCCCGCCACCGCGCCAAGCTCCAGGAACTGCTCACCGAGCCCATCCGGCCCGCCGGCGATCTCGAATACTGGGAGACGACCCGTCTCCTCGAGGAGGAATGGGAGCAGCAGCGCCTCCGCCTCGAACCGCGCGTGCAGGAGGCCGACGCCCGCTACCAGGCCCTCCTCGACCGCGCCCGCGCCGCCGCCCCCTCGTCATGATCGGCTGACGCCGATCTCCCGCTCGAAGCGGCCCTCGAGGAAGGCCGCCATGTCCTCGGGGACGCCTGCCGCATCGGCGTAGCTCGACCAGCCGTCCAGCGCCTCCATCACCTGCTCGATGATGCGTCTTCCGGCGGCCGGTACGTCGAACGTGCGTCCCACCCGCAGCAGATCCGCCCGCTTGATGTCGCGGAAACGCCCGTTGACCGACATCTGGTGCTGGCGCGTCCAGGCGTCGTTCTCCGCGTAGGTCAGGTCGTAGGCGGGCGCCAGCTGCCAGCGGCCGGCGCGATCCATGAGAAACGCGAAGTTCTTGACGTGGTCGTCGAAGTTGACCGTCGCCACGTTGAACACCATGCGCCGGAACGCCTCGTTCACCGAAGCCTGCCCCATCTCCAGGGTGCGGATCGTGTCGAACCAGCCTTCGTAGCTGAACACGAACTGGTCGTTGAAGTCGATGTGCTGCAGGCCGCCGAGGCTGTGCAGGTGGAGTCGTCCGACATCCGTGCGGTCGAAGCGCCGCGTCATGAAGTGGGCCAGATCGCCGTCGCGCAGCAGGTGGGTCTTCGCCATCCGGATCCCGGCGTCTCGTGCCATGCGGGAATAGGCGTATTCGACGCGACCCCAGGGACCGGGGTGCCGGTGGGCGTGCATGCCCAGCCCGGAAGCGTCGCGACTCACGCCATCGAACTTGATGAGCCACAGTTCTTCGTCGGCATCCGGATTGGCGAAGCCCGATCGCACGCGTCCGGTCTCACGGTCCCATAGAATCAGCGCCTTGGGTCGGGCACCGCCCGCGCTCCCTCCCACCTGCATCATCTCCGGCACCGCGATCGAGACATCCCCGTCGATGACCCGTCGCGCCTGGTCGACGAGCACCTGCACTTCCAGCGCCTCCTCGGTGCCTGGGCCGGGATCGTGCGGAGGGAGAAACTCCAGCGCGCCCATCGCGCGCTCTCCCACGTAGAGCAACCGCTGGAGTGGCGACAATGCGTCCTCGGGGCGTCCCCGTGCCTCGAAATAGCGCCGGATCACGGCGTTGCCGAAACGGTCCGGCAGCGCATCGGCGAACACGCCAGGGAGTCCCAGGAAGGCGGGCCTGCCGGCGAGTTCGGGGAAGGAGACCGGCCCGGAACGAACCAGCGGCAAATGGATCGGGGAAATCTCGAGTCCCGAGTCCGCGAATCCGGGGTCGTATTCGAACGTAATCCGGGCGCCTCGCTCGGACTCGAGGAGGAGACCGACATCGCGTCCCCTCAGTTGTACGCGGACCGTTGAGTACCCGTTCACGAAGCCGGCTCCGGCGGTGGTCGTCCGGACGCACGCTGGCGCAGCTTGCCCTTCAGTTGCTCAATCTCATAGGGGGATGGCTCCACAGGCGGGATAAGGGCCTCGAACGCCTGGAGTCGCCCAAGGCCGCGCATGATCCGCACCAGCGTGTCGGTGCCCACGCTGTGCCCGGCCTCCAGGCGGTCGATCGTTCGGGCTCCGACGCCGGAACGGGCGGCCAGATCCTTCACGCGGACGTTCTGGCGGAGGCGCAACGCCTTGAGCCGCGCGCCCAGTTCCCGCATCACCTCCGGTGTGCGGCTCGTGGCGACGATGGTTCCCATTTGCGGGCGCTCCAGTCCGATTCGTGGTCGATGGCCAAGCGCGACCTGTGTCCGTGGCGCTCGAACGAAGCCAATCTAGGCACAGAGCGCGTCTGCGTCCATTACGCAACATATGGCGCGTTTGCGGCACATACGCATATAACACGCCGTATACGACGCATAATAATGATTCGTCATGGCGTGATCCACGACACGCCGCGTCCGCCGCCGGGAAGTACTCGCGCAGCACGGCTGTTCCGTTCGCAGCATTCTGCGGGCCGCCACCGCATGCGCGCGTATCGGTGCTTTCCGTACGTTGGCGAGAGGCATGGATGCCCCGGCACGTCACCAGGAGGACCCTTATGCGCCGCCCCGCTCGTCTCGCTCTCTGCTTCGTTCTATCCCTCACCGCCTTTGCGCCCGCTGGCTGGTCCGATGCGGAGGCGCAGAGCCTTTCGCCGATCGACGCCGAGACCCGGTGGACGCTGTCCGCCGTGGGGGATGTGATCATGAATCGTCGCACGGCGCCGTTCGATCACCCCGGCGACCCGGGTTTTCACGACCTCGCCAACATCATCCGGGCGACGGATGCCGCCTTCCTGAACCTCGAGCAGTCGGTCTTCCGGCTGCAGGAGTTCACCGGCTGGCCGGCGGCCGAGAACGGCGGCAACTACGAGGTGGGCTCGCCCGAGACGCTGAAGGACCTCGTGGACATGGGGTTCAACCTCTACAACCGGGCGAACAACCACTCGACGGACTACGGGGTCGAGGGCATGCGCCTCACGAACCGGCTGATGGACGAGTGGGGCCTCATCCACTCGGGGACCGGCGAAAACCTCGGCTGGGCCAGCCGCCCCGGCTACCTGGAGACGCCGAAGGGCCGGATCGCGCTCATCGGGATGGCGTCCACCTTCACGCCGATGTCCCGCGCCGGGAAGACCGGGCCGACCGTGCAGGGACGCCCGGGGCTGAACCCGCTGCGGCTGAGCACGCGCTACGAGGGGTCGCCGGAGACGATGACCGCGCTGCGGGAGGTGGCGCGCCGGCAGGGAGCGGACGTGCCCGACGACCCCGACGCGCACGTCCGCGTGTTCGGTTCCACCGTGTTCCCGGGGGATGAGGACCGCGCGACCGTGTCGCTCAACGAAGAGGACCGGGAACGGGTCCTGCACGAGGTGCGGAACGCCACGGATCAGGCCGACTACGTCGTCGTGAACAGCCATTCGCACGAGCCCGGCAACGCGTTCGTGACGGCGCCGGCGTGGATGGAGGAGTTCGCGCGGCAGACGATCGATGCGGGGGCGGAGACGTTCATCATCCACGGGCCGCACCAGCTCCGCGGCGTGGAGATCTACAGGGGACGGCCGATCTTCTACTCGCTCGCGAACTTCATCTTCCAGAACGAGACGATCGACCCCATGCCCTCCGACCAGCGCGACCGCTACGGGATTCCGCTCGACCGGCTCGCGTCGGAGATCTACGACACGCGCTTCCAGGTGGACGAGGACGGCAACCCCACGACGGGCTTCCCCATCGGCTCCGAGTGGTACGAGAGCGTGGTTCCGGTCGCGACCTTCGACGGCGAAGAGGTGGTCGAGATCATCTTCCACCCGATCGAACTCAGCTGGAAGGCGCCGCGCGGCAGGCGAGGCACGCCGCGCATCGCGCCCGAGGAACTGGGCCGCAGGATCATCGAGCACCTGGCCGAACTGTCGCGCCCCTACGGGACGGAGATCACGTACGAGAACGGCGTCGGGGTCTGGCGGCGGTAGGAAGTCCCCGGAAAAGACGTTCCCGCGGGAACGCGTGGTGGTGCTCAGTCTGTCCGGCGCAACTCCACGGGTTGGCCATGGGGGGTGTGGCGGTAGGCGTCCGCCCAGGCGTCCTTGCGATGGTCGAGAGCGGCGGAGGTGCTCAGGCGGCGGTCGACGACGAGCCGTTCGAGGGCGGCGACCCAGTGGTGGTAGTACCGGGTGCCGTCGTCCGGCTCTCCGCGCGCCTCCGCCTCGGCGAGTTCGTCGGCGAGCGTCCCGGCCCACTCCTTCCAGGTGAAGTGACCTTCCTCGGAGAGCTTCACGGCCAGCGCGAAGGCCTGCGCCTGCCACGGGGCCTCGAACACCGGGCCCTCCTCATCGGCGGGCAGGGGAGGGAGCGCCGCGAGGCGTTCCGCGTCGACGCGTTCGGTCCTGTCCCGCTCGGTCCCGGCCATCACGCCGGCTCCAGGTAGTCTTCCCACAGGTCGGCGTAGATCGCGTCGCCCGCGGCGGCCCGCTCGCCCCACAGTTCCCGCGCCTCGAAGCGCACCGAGTAGACGTGCTGCGGACGGCGGTCGGGCGGGCGGCGTCCGTCCCCGTCCGTGTCCTGCAGCGCGTACACGCCGTGGTCCTCGACCACGGTTCCCTGTCGTCCGCGGACGTAGCGGGGCTGCCGGGTGTGGCCGCGCGGGTGGAGGTTGCGCGCGCGCACGCGGTCGTCCGGTGAGAACCGGGCGGGCACGTCCATGTCGAGGAGCCCGGCCCCGAGCGCACCGGTGTTCGAAGGCGGGAGAAGCTCCGGCCGCGGCGCGCCGGGATCCGGGTAGCCCGTCTCCAGTTCGGTCTCGGAGATGAGGCCGCTCACGAGCAGCCGGGTCGTCATCATCCGGAACCAGCGCTCGTAGTAGGACATGCTCAGGTACTCGACCGGCGGGATACTCTCGAGCGTGTAGCGGAAGGAGGGCCACTCGCGCCCCCGGCCCCACGGGCCGACCGCCCTGGTGAGCGCGTACACACGGCCTTCCCAGCGGTGGTGGAAGACGGGTTCGTTCTTCTCGGGTTCGATCGGGCCGAAGCCGTCCATGCCGCCCATGTCGTGGATCGTATTCACTGGTCGCCTCCCGACGCGCCTCCGGATGGCGCCTCGACCCGGGCCACGCCGATCATCGAGTCGCGGCTGACGATTCCCGCCAGTTCCTCTTCGCTCATCTCCTCGGTGCCGGCGGGCCGCTCCGGGAGCACGAGATAACGGATCTCCGCCGTGCTGTCCCAGACGCGGATTTCGACATCCTCGGGCACGTCGAGGCCGAACTCGCTCAGGACGGCGCGCGGCTCGATGACCGCCCGCGCGCGGAAGGGGGCGGACTTGTACCACACGGGGGGCAGGCCCAGCGTCGGCCACGGGTAGCACGAGCACAGGGTGCAGACGACGAGGTTGTGCACGTCCGGAGTGTTCGCCACCACCTTCATGTGCTCGCCCTGGCCGCCCAGATAGCCGAGTTCGCCGATCGCCGCGGTCCCATCCGCGAGGAGGCGCTCGCGGTACGCGGGATCGACCCACGCGCGCGCGACCACCTCGGCCCCGTTCCGCGGCCCGATCCGGTTCTCGTACGTGTCGACGATCTCGTCCAGCGCCGCCGAATCCACCATCCCCTTCTCCACGAGGACGGATTCCAGCGCCCGCACCCGGAGCGCGATGTCCGGCGGCACGTCCTGATGGTCGTGATCGTGATCGTGATCGTGATCGTGGTCGTGCCCGTGTCCGTGGTCGTGCCCGTGAGACTCCGGCTGCTCGGCCATCAGCTTCCCCGGGGCGGCGAACGCGGCCGCACCCACGGCCGCATCCTTGATGAATCCGCGCCGGTCGACCGGCCGCCCTTCCGATTCGTCCATACGCACTCCTTGTTGCGTCCATGGTGTTCACGGGCCGCTGTGTGGCGCAACCTGCCCGCCGTTTTGGCGCGACGGGTCGCCGCGCGGGCGGGATTGCGCGGCCCGAGCCGTCCGCGCACCCTTCGGCCCATGACCGTCTCCTACGAGAACTCGAAGGCCGTGTTCGACGGGATCAAGGCCGCCGGCATCCGCAGCATCTCCGCCCTGCCGGAGACCTGGCTCGGCCTCCTCCTGCAGCGCGCCGAGGTTGATCCCGAGGTCGATCTCATCCAGGTCGCCAAGGAGGAGGAGGCGGTCGGCGTCGCGGCGGGGGCGTACTTCGCCGGCGAGCCGCACATCCTGCTCATGCAGAACCACGGCTTCTTCGCGGCGATGAACGGGATCATCTCCCTCGCCCAGCTCTACTCCGTCCCGCTCTGCATGCTCATCGCGGTCCGGGGCCACTGGGGCGAGCCGTACCCGTGGCACACGCGTGGCGGGATCGTGACGGAGGGTCTGCTTCAGGCGCTCAACATCCCCTACCACCACGCGAGAGATCCGGCGCTCGTCGCGAAGGAGATCGCCGAGGCGTACACGCTGTCGCAGAGCTCGCTCTCGCCGGTCGCGCTGCTGCTGACGCGCGACCTCATGGAGGTGTGATGCGGGACGGCGGATCCGGCCCGGAAATGGAGGCCTGATGCGGCGGGCGGACTGCCTGGAGCTGATCTATCCCGAGATCGAGGACAAGCTGGTCGTCACGATTATGGGGGCCTGCGCCCAGGAGCTGTACGATCTTGGGCACCGCGAGAACTTCTTCTACCTGCAGCACGCGATGGGGCTCGCCTCGTCGATCGGCCTCGGCCTCGCGAGCCACCTGCCGCACGAGAAGGTGATCGTGCTGGACGGGGACGGATCGGCGCTGATGAACCTCGGCACCTTCACCACGCTCGCGCGCTACCGGCCCCGCAACCTCCTCCACATCATCTTCGACAACGGGAGCCTCCTCTCGACGGGAGGGTTCGAGTCGCACACCACGTCCGGCGTCACGGACCTCGCCGCGATCGCGCGCGGGGCCGGGATCGAGCACGCGGTGGCCGTGGACTCGCCGATGGCGTTCGGGGAAGCGTTCGTCGAGGCGATGGAGCGGGACGACCTCGGCGTGATCGTGGCGCGCGTCGACGCCGTGGGTCCCGACAATTACGGGATGGACTTCGCCCTGCCCGAGAACGCCTTCCGCTTCAAGCGCTGCGTGCAGGAGCGCCGCGCCGCGACGGGCTGGGAGCCGCCGCCGCAGCCGGGACACGCGAGCGGAGCGTAGCCCGGGCTGCTCGCCTCCACTCCCGGTTTCCGTACCCCGCCCGAAGAGGTTATCGCGCCTCCTCGGCCACCCGCGCGATGACCGCCCGCACCCGGTCGCGGAAGGTATGTGCCCGTCCCATGACCTCCGCCTCGTCCACCGTAAGCACCTCACCGTCGCTGACGACGACGCGTCCGTTCACGAGGACCGTGGAGACGTCGCTCCCCCGCGCCGCGTATACGAGGTGGGAATAGACGTTGTAGAGGGGTGTGAGTCCGGCGCGCCGGGTGTCGAGCAGCACGATGTCGGCGCGCTTTCCCGGCTCGAGCGAGCCGATGCGGTCGTGAAGGTTGAGCACGCGGGCGCCGCCCATTGTGGCCATGCGGAAGACGGTCTCGGCCGGCAGCGCGGTGGGGTCGGCGTTGGTGAACTTGTGGAGCTTGGCGGCGGCGTCCATCTCGTCGAACAGGTCAAGGTCGTTGTTGCTCGCCGGGCCGTCGGTTCCCAGCCCTACGGGGATCCCCGCGGCGAGCAGTCTCACGACCGGCGCCGCCTGCGGGATGCCCAGCTTGAGGTTGCTCTGCGGGTTGTGCGAGACCCCCGCGCCCCCGGCCGCGATGCGTTCGATGTCCTCGTCCGAAAGGTAGATGGCGTGGGCGAGCACCGTCCCCGGGCGGAGCGCGCCGATGGACTCGAGCGCCTCCACCACGCCCATCCCGGTCCGTTCCGTCGCCGTCGCGAACTCGCTCGCGTCCTCGGCCGTGTGGATCTGAAACGGAGCATCGTGGTCGAGGGCCAAGCGCAGCGCGGCTCGCGCGTCGTCGAGGGATGTCGTGTACAGCGAGTGGGCGGCCGTTCCGGGAACCAGCGTGGGGTGGTCGCGATACGTCTCCATGAACCCGGCCGCGTCGGCCAGCGTCGCCGCCGGCGAGGCGAAGTCCGGGGCGGGGAAGCCGATGACGTGCGGGCCCATGACGGCCCGGATGCCCGCATCGACGACCGCGCGCGCCGCGTCATCCCGGAAGTAGTACATGTCCGCGAACGTCGTCGTCCCGCTCTTCAGCATCTCGATGGACGAGAGCAGCGTGCCCCAGTAGACGAACTCGGAATCGACCAGTTCGGCCTCGGCGGGGAAGATGTGCTCGTTCAGCCAGGTCATCAGCGGCATGTCGTCCGCGAGGCCTCGGAGGAGCGACATGGCGGCGTGGCCGTGCGTGTTCACGAGGCCGGGGATCACGAGGTGCCCCGTCGCGTCGAGTACCGGCACGCCGGCGGGGCGGGGAGCGTCACCGTCGAGGACGGCGGAGATCCGGTCCCCCTCCACGAGTACCGCACCGCGCTCGAGGACGGTGCCCGCCTCGTCCATGACGACGACCGTGCCACCGTCGATCAGGAGCCGGCCGCCTTCCGAGACTGTGTCGCCCGCGTCGGAACCGGGCGAGCACGACGACAGGAGCAGGCCGGCGAGGAGAAGCCCCCCGCCGGCTCGTGCAGCGGTTTGTGTCACGGCGTGCGACAAAGGCTAGCTGTCCTGCGGCTGCGGGACGATCCGGATGTAGGGCAGCGGCTGCTCCCAGCCCGCCGGGAACCGCTTCCGCGCCTCGTCGTCGGAGACGGCTGGCGCGATGATCACGTCGTCGCCCTGCTCCCAGTTCGCCGGCGTGGCGAGCTGCTTCTCGGCCGTGAGCTGGCACGAGTCGAGCAGCCGGAGGATCTCGGCGAAGTTGCGGCCCGTGCTCATCGGGTAGGTGAGCGTGGCCTTGATCTTCTTGTCGGGGCCGATGACGAACACCGAGCGCGCCGTGGCGTTGTCCATCGGCGTCCGGCCCGCGGACGTGTCGCCCGCGTCGGCCGGCAGCATGTCGTACGCCTTGACGATCTCGAGTCTCGGGTCGCCGATCAGCGGGTAGCCGACGGCGTGCCCCTGCGAGGCCTCGATGTCCTTCGACCAGGCCTCGTGGTCGCTCACCCCGTCGACGCTGATCCCGATGATCTTGCAGTTGCGCGCCGCGAACGCGTCCTGCAGCGCGGCCACCGCCCCCAGTTCCGTCGTGCACACGGGCGTGAAGTCCTTCGGATGGGAGAAGAGAAGGACCCATCCGTCCCCGATCCAGTCGTGGAAGCGGATCCTGCCCTGCGTCGTATCCGCCGTGAAGTCTGGCGCCGTGTCATTGATGCGAAGCGTCATTCGTTCCCCCGGAGTTGAGCCGTGACCGCCGTGATCTGAGGCAATGATCGGCACTTTCAGCTGCGGGGACAACGGACATCGGCTATGGCCGAATCGTCGTCGGTCCGTACATCTTCTCTTGACGTGGCTGGAAGATGGAAAGTGAGACCCCGGAGGGTTCGGAATGAAGATCGGACGCCGCGTCCTGCTTACGACTGGCCTGCTCACCGTCGCCATCGTCGCGACGGCGCGGGCGCACACGATGTTCCTGAAGCTCGAGAGCTTCTTCCTCGAGCCGAACTCCACGAACATCGTTGCGCTCTTCAACGGAGACTTCGACGAGAGCGAGAACCACATCACGCGCGACCGGATGCTCGACGTGAGCATCGTGGGACCGGATGGCGTCGTGCACCCGCCCACGGAGGCGTGGCGCGATACGGCGATGTTCCACTGGCACGCGGACAGCGTCGACACCGCGCTGCTGACCTTCGAGACGGGCTCGGCCGGGACCTACACGATCGGCGTGTCGACGGCGGCGCGCGTGATCCCGCTCACGGGGGCGGAGTTCAACGAATACCTGGTCCACGAGGGCCTCGTCGACGAGCTCGCCGAGCGCGAGGCGGCCGGGAAGTCGAACGACGACGCGGCCGAGCGCTACAGCAAACACGTGAAGGCGATCGTCCAGGTAGGCGACGACCGGAGCGATGAGTGGGCGACGGAACTCGGCTATCCGGTGGAGATCATCCCGCTCCGGAATCCGTACGATCTCGTCGTCGGCGACGAACTCGATGTGCGCTTCCTGCGCGCGGGCGAACCGGTCGAGGACGCGCTCCTCTACGCGAACTACGAATTCAACCCCCATTCGCACGACGATACCGGTGCACACAACGAGGCGGTCGAGGTTCGCACGAACGGCGATGGCGTCGCGACGATCCCGCTCGTCGGCGGGGGTCGGTGGTACATCCGGACGATTCACATGGTCGAGACGCCGTCGGAAGCGGATATCGACTACGAGTCGAACTGGGCCACGCTCACGTTCCAGGTCCGGGGCGGATAGCGGGAAACCGCACCCGGGATCCGGCTTCAGGGAGGCCCGCCGGCCAGGCTAGTAGCCGCGCTGCCGGTCGACGACCGCGAGGAGCCGGTCGCCGGCCGCGAAACGCCGCAGGTTCTCGCGGAAGAGGGTCCACATCCGCTCCATGTGCTCATCGGAGTCGCCGCCCAGGTGCGGCGTGATGATCACGTTCGGCATCGACCAGAGGACGTGTTCCGGAGGGAGCGGCTCAGGGTCCACCACGTCGAGACCCGCGCCCGCGATCCGGCCCTCCCTAAGCGCGCGCACGAGCGCCCCCGTGTTCGTCGTGCGCCCGCGTCCCAGCGTGATGTAGAGCGCGGTCGGCCGCGTCGCGGCGAAGAAGGCGTCGTCGATGACCCCTTCCGTCTCCGGCGTCAGAGGCAGGGCGTTCACGATGACGTCGGCTTCGGGAACCAGGTCCAGGAGTTCCGACGCCAGCCCGACCTTCTCCACGAAGTCCGGTCCCTCCCGGCTGCTGTTCCGCGTGGCGATGACCCGCATGCCGATCCCGTGCGCGATGCGGGCGGTTTCCGTCCCGATCCCGCCGAGTCCGATGACGAGCATGGTGCGGCGGCGGAGTTCGAGCAGTTCGCTCCCCTCGCCGCGGTAGGGGGAGGGTCCGGTCAGCGGCCGGATGTCCCAGCGCCGCTCACGCTGCAGGTCGAGCGCGGTGTGGAACCGTCGCGCCAGCATGAGCGCCATGCCGAGCGCGTGCTCCGCGCCGCCGGGGGCGAAGATCCGCTGGGCGTTCGTGATGACGAGATCCTCGGCGTCGGAGAGCCCCGGCAGCGCGAGGTAGCGTTCGACGCCCGCCGAGGCGAGCTGCACCCAGCGGAGCCGGTCGCCGGCGGCGAGGATGTCCGCGTTCAGCACGCCGAGGACCGCGTCGGCGTCGTGCGCCTCGGCCGCCGCGGCCTGCCCGTCTCCGACGACGACGAGGTCCACGCCCGGTGCGACCTCCGCGAGTTCGGCCGTGCGGCCGGGCCACAGATCGGCGACGACAACTTTCACGGGCGGCTCCCAGTCAGGAGAGGATCGATCGGGCGAAGGGCCCGGACGCAGGCCGAGCACCCCGGCCGGGGCGCGCTCCGCTTCGGCCGCGCTCTCCGGCGGATGATCGGCGGCGCAGCCCGCGACCGCCAGCGCGGCGGCGAGCGAGCACAGGCGACCCGGCGAGCGGGCTACGGATTCCCCCCGACCCGCTCCTGGTAGCGCGCGCCGCTCAACACGTTGAACATGGCGTAGTTGCCCTCGTGGCACGCGTACTCGTAGAGCAGATGGTCGAAGCGCTTGAAGGGGACCTGTCCGCCCCAGGGGCTCGTGTACACCGCGGGATCGTCGATCGTGAACTCGTAGAGGATCGTCTCCTCGTCCACGCGCGTGAAGCGCTCGACGACCTTCCGGTCCTTCGAGGGCGGCACCCCCCGGAACGCGTGTTCCGGGTTCAGGTTGGTCGTCTCGACGACGAGCGTGCCGTCCTCCCACCAGCCGACCGAACTTCCGAACCACGGCGTGACGTGCTCCGGTTCGGGCCGGCTTTCGAGCGGCTCCCGCGGGTCGTGGATGGGGATGATCCGCGCGTCGTGCACCATCTCCGCCATGATCACGACGAAGTCCTCGTTCTGCGCGATGGTGTAACTGTTGTTATACCAGTAATTGGGGAGCATCGGCGGCCCGGCGCTGGATCCGAACGATACGATGCAGCGTTCCGCGAGCGGCCGAAGTTCCGGGTGGTCGTACTGGCCGAATCTGCCGCGGAACTCCGCCGCCTCCTCCAGCCGCCGCCGGGCCTCCGGCGTGAGGTCCGGGATCCGTCCGTCCGGCGGGTCGGTGACGAGGGAACTGCGCGGCTCGCCGTGCACGATCGCCACGCGTTCGCCCGGCTCGCGGTAGAACTCGTCGTAACAGGTTGTGGCCCCATCGATGCAGACCCGGTGCTCACCCCCCGGCGGCAGCGGCCGGTCCGGGTCTACGGGTGCCGTCCGTTCGGCGACGGTCAGCGCCTGTCCACTCTCTATCGTCGCGACTTCGTCCGGGCTCAGCACGGGTCCCTGGCCTTCCGGACGTTCGAAGGGCGTCAGCGTCTGGTTGGTCCAGTTCCCCTGCAGGTCGGGATGGCCGTGCGCGGTGAGCGGGGGCTCCCATCCGCCGGACGTGGTCTGCGTGCGGGCCGCGTCGGGCTGAATGAGGACCGCGGCAGCAGCAGCGAGTCCGAGGACGCCGATCGCGACGTAGGTGAAGGGGCGCGCGGCGGGTCGGTTCACGTTCATCGTTCCTCCTCGGTGCCGGCATCGGAATCGACCGCATCGCCAATCTGCGGTTCCGGACCTCCGGGCGCGAGACGTGAAACGGGAAAGGGCCCGGAAGACCGGGCCCTTTCGAAAGCTGTCGGCTGGGTCGGGCAGTGGGTCTCAGGAACCGCCGCCACGCCGCCGCGCGGTCCGTCCCGTCGACCGCCCTGTCGAGCCCGAGGAGGAGGAACCGATCGACGCCGTCCCCCGCGAGGACCCCATCGGCCGTGTTCCGATTCTGGACGTTCCGCTGCTGTAGCCCCGCCCGTTGATCACCCGGCCGCCGCTGTTCGCGGGCTCCGTGCGGATGATCGTCGGACCGTAGCCATAGCCGTACCCGTACCCGTACCCATAACCGAAGGGCGAGTAGCCGCCGTAACCGAAGGGCGAGTAGCCGTAACCGTACCGGTAGCCGAAGCGGGGGCGGTAGGGATAACCCCAGCCGTAACCCCCGTAGAACGGGTCGTAGTATCCGCCCGCGCCGCTCCAGGGCTGTGCGACGCCGTCGCCGCCCGTGGACACCGCGAAGCGCTCCGGATAGCTCCGCGCGACCATCATGTCGATGACGCCCTCGGACACGCCGGCATTGGCGAGCTGGACGAGCCGGTCGGCGTCGACCGCGAGGGGCGTCTCGTGTTCGACGATCCAGGCCTCCACGGCCTCGGGATCCACATGAGCCTGAGCCTCGATGATGTCCGCGACCGAATACCCTCCGGACGCCGCGAGCCGCAACGAGCGCACGGCCAGGCTCCGGTCGGCCGCGATCTCACCCAGGCCGACGGCCTCGGCCTGGCTCTGCGTGGCCAGCCGGTATCGCGTCACCCACGTCAGCTTCTCGCCGCCGACCGTGACGACTCGCGCGTCGATCCAGGCGTCGGATGAGATCATCGCGAACATGCCGCTCGACGATCGGTCGACGCCGCCCTCGCAGACCTGGTCCACATCCATGAACACCCGGCCCGGACGCGAGGCGAAGACCGCGCGACGGGATCCGTTACAGCCGTCCAGGGTCGCGTCGCGGGGCTGTCCGTCCGCCCGCACGACTTCCCGGGCCGCGATCTCGCCGTCTTCGACCGCGATCATCTCGACGCCGGTCTCCTCCGCGCTCGGCCGGAAGCAGAGCAGCGATTCGGGTGCGTCCGCGCTCGTTGCCGTACGAACGGGCTGCCAGCAACCCATCCAGGCGAGCCAGCGTTCATCCATCTCCTGCGCCGCCGCGGTCGACAGCGGTCCGGCCGCGAGCATCATGCCGGCCGCTACAAAAAGAGCGGAGCCGATTCCAGCAGTTCGCTGTTCCATCATGTGACCCTACCTCGAGGTTTACAGCCGTACCGAGATGCCGAACGCGGCGCGAAGTCCGGTCAGGTCGATCTTGTCGAACCCGACGAAACCCTGGCTCATATCCGCGCTGGCCCAAGAATAACGGGCTTCGGCGGTCAAAATCCACCGTAGCCCGAGCGAGTAGTCGAATCCGGCCGTCGCGTAGGCGAGCGCGGATCCGTCACGGGACGAGAAGTAGTCGTAGAAGATGTCGAGCGTCTCGTAGTCGACGAATTCGCCTTCCTGCTCGAATTCGTACCACATGAAGCCGATGCCGCCGCCGACGAAGGGAGCGAACTTGCCCGGAATCCAGGCGAGATTGCTGATCCTCCGTCCCCGCTCCGTGAGGTAGGCCTTCAGGCCGATGGTGAACGGGACCCGGCGGAAATCCGTCGTCTGCACGATCGGCAGGTCGTCGGTGCCGATGAACTCCCGGGACTCGGAGTCGATTTCGCTGTTCTCGTACCCGAGGCCCAGCGCAAGATCGATGCGATCGGAGAGCCGGATGCCGAGGTCGGCGCCGAGCGCCAGGGCGTTGAAATCCTTCTTCTCGACCGTCAGTTCCCTGCGCGTGAAATCGAAGATATCGCTGTCCGCGCGGGGTATCGCGTACCCGATTCGGGCGCCGAACGTGATGGAGGGACGCCCGAAGAGAAAGTCCTGCGCCGCGAGCGCTTCGGCCGCCCAGGCTCCCCCGATGACGGCGAGGACGGCCGCCAGCGAGGACTGTCTGAATCGGTACTTCACGTTGCCTCCTTCAAGGCGCCTGAGCGAAACGTTCATCGCTCGCGCCAAACCGGGTTTTCGGTGTGCCACTCCTAACACGAAGCAATCCCCGGACGGGTCACATCTTCAACGAGCCCCGCCCGTCACTGCCCGTCACCGCTCGACAGGCGCCGCTGCGGCCCCCGGCCCGGCGCGGCCCTCGCGGACCCTAGCGGCTGCTCACGACCACCGGCGTTTCCTGCTGGACCTCGCCGCCGTCCGCGTCCCGCGCCGTGACCGTGATCGTCGTGCTCCCTACCGTCACGCCGACCACCGTGAGCGTGCTGCCGGACACCGCTCCCACCGCGACAAGCGTGTTCCCGGTCGTGACGCTGTACGTCAGGTCGTCGCCCTCCGGATCGCTGAAGTACTGCGACAGGTCGATCTGGTGTACCTGCCCCGTGGTCAGGCTCAGCGCCGGGAGGGACTGCGCCGCCACCGGCGGCTGGTTCGGCACGGTGATCAGGAAGTTCTGCACGGCTTCACCGCCAGCCTGATCGCGAGCGAAGAGCAACCCGGCCGCCTGGCCCGTCCCGACCCCGACCACGGTCATCATGCTGCCCGAGACGGAGACGCCGGCCACGAGCGCGTTCGAGGTCCCCGCGCCGTACAGGAGCGGGTCGCCGTCCGGATCCTGGAAGAAGCCGGACACGTCCACCGTCACATGGTTGCCGGCCGCAACGGTCACCGGCGGCACGACGCCGACCGCGACCGGTGCTTCGTTCACGGGCGTGGGCTCCATCGTGTCCTCGCTCTCGATGCACGCCCCGGCGACGAGTACGGACAACGCCACGGCGACGCAGACGCCCGCGCGTCCGGAATTCAGATGTTCACGCAGCATTTTTTTCTTCTTTCTCAAGCTCTCGATAAGGTTCAGCCCGTCCGGCCGGAGTGGCCGTCAGGGCAGGGCCAGCGCCGCAAGTCCATCGGTCAACTGGATGATCACATACTGCCTGCCCTCGTGGACCCAGCTCGACATTCCGTAACGCGTGTTGCCGGGCAACTCCACCTGGCCCACGCGCTCGCCGGTCCGCTTGTCGATCGCGAACAGGTGCGGCGTCCCATCGCTCGTCTGTCCAGACGCAAGAAGGAGCGTCGGAGTTGCAACCATGGCCGAATGGCCGCGCCGGCCCTGGTTCGGATTCACGTCCACTCCCTGCAGCATCGGATGGTCGCGGATCACCGCCTGCTGCCGCTCCGGCGCGTCGCCGTGCGGGATCATCCACAGGTGTTCGCCCGTGTTCACGTCGATCGCCGTGATCCGTCCGACCGGCCCCTTCCAGATCCTCAGCCCCTCGACCGTCGCCTGGTCCGCCGTGCTCTCCGTCACGACGCCGATCGCGCGGGAGAATTCGGAGTGGGTGACGCCCGTCTGTTCCGGCCCATCGAGTTCGGAGTCGATGCCCGGCGCCACCATCACCGGCGAGCACCCGCTGGTCGACGTGACGAAGACGATCCCGTTCACGGGGTCGGCGACGGGCGGACCCGTGATGTTCGCCCCCCCGCCCCCGCCGGGGCAGATGAGCGCCGGCCCCTCGCCATCGGGGTTTCCGACGTGCGTGGGCGGGTTGAAGAGCGGCACGAAGAGGTCGTTCTCCCGGGCGTATTCCAGCGCCAGCTCGCGCAGTTCGGGCGTGTAGTCGATGAGGTCCTGCTCCGTGCGGCCCTGCAGGTCGTAGGGCAGGGGCCACGTCGGGTGCGGCTGGGTCTCGGCGAGCTTCTCGCCCGGCACCTTCGACTGCGGTACCGGCCGGTCCTCGATGGGCCAGATCGGCTCGCCCGTCTCGCGGTCGAGCGCGTAGAGCCACGACTGCTTCGTGGCCTGAAAGACGCCCTTGATCGGCCGGCCGTCGACGACCACGTCCATGAGGAGCGGCGCGGTCGGCGTGTCGTAGTTCCAGATGTCGTGGCGCACGAACTGGAAGTGCCAGCGGCGCTCGCCCGTCTCCACGTCGAGCGCGACGATGCTGGTGCCGAACAGGTTGTCGCCGGGGTGGAAGCCGCCGTAATAGTCGATCGTGGCGTTGTTCGTGACGAGATAGACGAGGCCGAGTTCCGGGTCCGCCGAGAGCGGCGCCCACGGGGACACGTCTCCCGTCCACTGCCAGGCGTCGTTCTCCCACGTCTCGTGCCCGAACTCGCCCGGCCGCGGGATGACGTGGAACTTCCACTTGAACTCGCCGGTGCGCGCGTCATAGGCCAGAATGTCGCCCGGGACCATCTCCTTCCGGGTCTGGTTGTAGCCCTGCTCCGCGGAGTTGCCGACGACGACCACGCCGTTCACGACGATGGGAGGGGACGACGCGGTGATGTAGCCGATCTCGAGCGGCATCCCCTGATCCGGGTCGTACTCCTGGTTCAGGTTCTCCCACGGCCCCCACCCCTCGATGAGGTCCGCCACCAGGTCCACCGTCCCCGAGGACGGGAATCCCGGCAGCGGCACCGCCTCGCCCCAGTTCTCGAGCGGCCGTCCCGTGTCGGCGTCGAGCGCGTAGAGGAAGAACCCGGGACTGATGATGTAGACGACGCCGCGTCCGTCGACCTCGGCGTAGGCGACGCCCTTCCCGTACGCCTTCCGCATCGAGTACTCGTGCCGCCAGGTCATCGGCTCGGCGAAGCTCCACAGGAGTCTTCCCGTGGAGGGGTCGAGGGCGATCACGTGCCGGTTCTCGCCCGTGACCGTCATCATCTTCCCGTCGACGTAGGATGGCGTGGCCCGCGCCGTGCTCGGCCCGAAGCTCGAAGCGTCCCAGCGCCACGCGACCTCGAGGCTCTCGAAGTTGGAGGCGTCGATCTGCGTCGCCGGCGTGTAGCGGGTGTGCCAGGCGTCGCCGCCCAGGTAGGTCCACGCGGCCCCCTCGACGCCGGGACCCTGCGCCGCGGCGGGGGTCCCCCCGACGGCTCCGAAGATGGCTCCGAAGAGAAGGGGGAGAAGAAGGGCGCTGCTCGGTCGCCAGCTCCAGTGGTTCTTCATCATCCGTCCGCTCTCGCTGTTCTCTCTTCCGCACTTCCGCAGTTCGCCGTCGGGCGGGCTGCAAGGATAACACTCCATCGTGGACGCGCGTTTCCCGGGACGCAACGTCTCCTTGCACGCACGCGACGTTTCTTCGCACTGTATCAGGGAGTTAAAGAGGAGTCGCCGGGAGCGGCAGCGGAGCAGTTCCATCTGGAGGAGGATGTCTCATGCGTGGATCGCATCGCCATTCGAGCCATGCCTGGTCACGCGCCACGGCGCTGGCCGTCTTCATCGCGCCCCTTGCTCTGGGTCTCACGTTCCGGGATCTCGCGGGACAGGGACCGGCCGCGAACGGGGTGAACGGGGCCGGGACGGAGGTGGACGTCACGTTCTCGAAGGACGTCGCCCCCATCCTTCAGGCAAACTGCCAGAACTGCCACCGGCCGGGATCCGTGGGGCCGATGCCGCTCCTCGACTACCGGGACACGCGCCGCTGGGCCTCGCGCATGAAGGAACTGGTCTCGAAGCGGCTCATGCCCCCGTTCCACCTCGACACGGGCGTCGGCATCCAGGACATCAAGGATGACTGGCGGCTGAGCGAGGAGGACATCGGGACGATCGTCGCGTGGGCGGACGCCGGGGCGCCGGAGGGCGATCCGGCCGACATGCCGCCCCCGATCGAGTGGCCGAACGAGCAGAAGTGGCAGCTCGAAGACATCCTCGGCCCGCCCGATCACGTGATCAAGTCGAAGCCGTTCGACGTTCCGGCCGAGGGCGGCGACACCTGGTGGCGGCCGCGGGTGCCGACGGGGCTCGACGAGGACCGCTGGGTGATGGCGTTCGAGACGAGGCCATCCTTCCCCGCCGGGCGGCAGGTCGTGCACCACGCGATCCCGCGCCTGCTGAGACTCAACGAAGAAGGAGAGTACCAGCGCATCCAGAGCCTGTCGGAGTACGCGATGGGCAAGGTCGGGGAGATCGTGCCTGCGGACGCGGGGCGGATGCTGAAGGTGAACGACATGATCGAGTGGGACGCGCACTACTATCCCATGGGATACGACGTGCCCGGCGATCAGGTCGAACTCGGGATCTGGTTCCACGAGGAGGGCTACGAGCCCGAGTTCCAGCAGGATCTGCGGCTCTACCCTCTCAGGGGAGATATCGCGCTGGCGCCGGGAGGGACCGCGATGACGCAGGGGTTCTACCGCTGGGACCACCCGGTGAGGCTCGACAGCTTCCAGCCGCACGGGCATGTGCACCTGCACGCCATGTCGATCCAGGCGCTCTACCCCGACGGCAGGCTCGAACTCATCAGCATGGTCACGGACTTCGACGCCCGCTGGCACCACAGCTACATCTACGAGGATGACGTGGCGCCGCTCCTCCCGCCCGGGACGGTCCTCGTCATGACCGGGTGGTACGACAACACGGCGGAGAACGAACTGACCCCGGACCCGGAGATCTGGTACGCGCGCGGCGCGCGCACGGGGGACGAGATGTCGCACGCGTGGCTCGCCGTGACGCACCTCACGGAGGAGGGCTTCCAGCGGCTCGTCGAAGAGCGGGAGAAGAAACTCGCGACCGACGACGACGCCGGCGACAGCAGCAACGACGACAACTGAGCCGAGCCATGCGCAGCGTACATGTCGCGGCCGTCCTGGTCGCCGCCCAGGTGGCGCCGGTCGCCCTCGTCGGGGGGGCGGCGCCCGTTCACGCCCAGCAGGTGCAGCGGTTGCCGCTCGCGCCGATCCCGCCGAAAGGGGAGCCGGTGGCCCCCTTCTTCGAGGGTTGGTACCGGAACGACGACGGCACCTTCACCTTCTCGTTCGGCTACTTCAACCTGAACACCCGGGAAGTCATCGAAATCCCGATCGGCCCGGACAACTTCATCGAGCCGGCCGAGTTCGACGGGGCGCAGCCCACGCATTTCCCGGTGCGGCCGCGGCGGGATCGCGGCGTGTTCTCGGTCACGGTGCCCGCGTCGTACGGTGACGGGGAGCAGCGCGTCGTGTGGACGATCACGTCGAACGGGGTGACGTATCCGGTACCGGCGCGCGTCTTCGCCCCGGCGCTGCAGCTCGACTACGGGCCGCGGGCCATGGGGTCGATACCGCCCCTCGTCCGCTTCGACCCCGAGGGGGAGGCGGGCCAGCACGTCCAGGGCGTGTGGGGCGAGCCGCGCACGGTTCGGGTGGGCGAGCCTCTGACGCTGCGGCTGTGGACCGAGGAGGTCTCCGTCCGCGACCCCGAGGATCTCGTGAACCAGGTGGTCGACGTGGAGGTGACCTGGTTCAAGCACCAGGGGCCCGCTGCGCCGGTGGCGTTCGAGCCGTGGCAGATCACGGTCGAGGGCGGGACCGGCGAGACAGCGACCGCGGCGACGTTCAGCGAGCCGGGCGAGTACGTGCTGCGCGCGCGCGCCGACAACTGGGACGCGAACGACAGCGCCGGCGGCGACCAGTGCTGCTGGAGCAACGCCTACGTCCGGGTGACCGTCACCCCCTGACCGCCTGACAGGAGGCGCCATGGCGGACTCGACACCCCGCGCCCGCGCCATCGCCGGCCCCGCCGTCCGTGCGCTCCCGCCGCTGCGGCTCGTTGCGCTCGCGGTCTGCGTGGCGGCGTGCGAGGCTTGGCCGCCCCCGCCGGAGACGGCCCGGATTCCGGTCGTCGACACCCTGCACGGCGTCGAGTTCACCGACGACTACCGGTGGCTGGAGGACCAGGAGAGCCCGGAGACGCGCGCCTGGATCGCCGAGCAGAACGCCTACGCGGAGCACATCGTCGGCGACACGCCGCTGCGGATGGCGCTCGAGGGCAGGCTGCGCGAGCTGATGGATGCGCCCGGAGCCATCTTCCCGCGCCGGGCGGGGGACTACGAGTACTTCTCGTTCCGGAAGCCGGGCCGCGAGGTGGGGGCCATCTACCGTCGGCCGGCGCCCGAAGAACCGCGGGAAGGCCCCGTGGACCCGGACGGCGAGTTCGAGGTCGTCATCGACCCGCTCGACTTGCGCGACGACGCTACGACCAGCGTGAGCATCATCGACTTCTCGCCGGACGGCCGTCTCATGATCTACGCCATCCGGGACGGGGGACGGGACGAGCGCGAGTACCGCGTCCGCGACCTCGAGCGCGGCGAGGATCTGCCCGACCGCCTGCCGACGTTCCTGTACGGCAACGTCTCCTTCGATCCGGAAGGCGAGGGCTTCTACTACAGCCGCCGGTCGCGGGAGACGGGGGCACGGATCCGCTACCACCGGCTGGGGACCGACCCCGGAGAGGACGAGGAACTGTTCGGCGAGGGGCACGGCCCGGAGCGCTTCGTCGGCTTCTCGCAGGGGGGCGACGGCCGGTGGCACGTCTACACCGTACAGCACGGCTGGGCGCGGACGGACGTCTACCTGCACGACCTCCGCTCCGGGACGGCCCCCGAGCCGCTCATCGTCGGCGCGCCCGCCCGCTTCAGCACCCGCTTCGTCGAGGACGAACTCTACCTGCTCACAAATCTGGACGCGCCCAGGAACCGCATCCTCGCGGTGAGCCTGGAGAACCCGGACCCGGATCCGGCGCGGTGGCGGGAAGTGCTGCCCGAAGGCGAGGATCTCCTCACCGGATACCGGTTCATCGGCGACGACCTGTACGCCGACTACCTGCGCGACGTGAGCAGCCGGATCGTGCGCTACGGGCCCGACGGCGCCGTGAAGGGGGAGATCCCGATCCCGGCGCACCACGTGGCGACGCTGCGCTCGCATGGAGATGACGGGAACGAAGCCCTCCTCACGCTGACCTCGCTCCTCACCCCCTCCACCATCCTCAAGCTCGACCTCGAAACGATGGAGACGGAGGAGTGGCGGCCGTCATCCGTCCCCTTCGACGGGTTGGAGTACGAGTTGAAGCAGGTGTGGTATACCTCGGAGGACGGGACGCGGGCCCCGATGTACGTCGCGCACCGCAGGGGACTGGCGCTCGACGGGCGCAGCCCCGCGCTCCTGTACGGATACGGCGGCTTCAACGTGAACCTGCTGCCCCGTTTCGACGCCCGCGCCGCCGCGTGGCTGGAGCAGGGAGGCGTGTACGCGATGGCGACGCTGAGGGGCGGCGGCGAGTTCGGCGAGGAGTGGCACCGGGCGGGCATGCTCGAGAACAAGCCGAACGTGTTCGCCGATTTCATCGCCGCGGCCGAGTGGCTGGTCGAGAACGGCTACACGAACCCCGACCGGCTCGCGATCCGCGGCGGCAGCAACGGCGGCCTGCTTGTCGCCGCCTCGCTGACGAAGCGGCCGGACCTCTTCCGCGCCGTCTACTGCGGCCTCCCCGACCTCGACATGATCCGCTTCTACCAGTTCACCGACACGAACAACATGCCGGCGCTCCTGGAGTACGGGAACGCGGCGGTGCCCGAGGAGTTCGAGGTGCTGCGGACGTTCTCCCCGTACCAGAACGTGCGCGATGGCGTGGACTACCCCGCCGTCATGCTCACCCAGGGCGACCTCGACACCCGTGTGCCCCCGCTGCAGGCCCGCAAGATGGCCGCGCGCCTGCAGGCCGCCTCGAGTTCCGGCCTGCCGGTGATCCTCGACTACGACCCGCGCACGGGCCACGCCGGCGGCCGCTCCTTCACCCGCAACGTCCGCAACGCCGCCATGGAACTCGCCTTCCTCCTCCAGCAACTCGGCACGCCCGACCAGTAGCCCGGGTTTCCCCGGTGTCGGTGTCGACCGGTGACGCTGTCGGAAGGCCTATCCGGCGGTCGGGATGCGGCGGAAGAGCCGGAACACGACCACGAATGCCGTGGCGTACATGACGGCGCCGAGGAGGAAGGGGGCGCCCGGCAATTCCACCGGGGCGGCGGATGACGTGAAGTAGCTGAACAGGAGGGTGGTGAAGATCAGGGGGCTCGCGATGCTCGTCAGGCTCATGAGCGACTGGAGGGCTCCCTGGACCTTCCCCTGGTCCTGCGGTTCCACGGCTCCCGCCACGAGGCTCTGCAGGGCGGGGCCCGCGACGCCGCCGATCGAGCCGAAGATGATGAACGCGATGAGCATCCACCCCTGCGTGGCGAGACCGTAGCCCAGGTAGGTGATCATGCCCAGCACGAGCCCGCCGAGGATCGCCCGCCGCTCCCCGGTGCGCTTGATCACAGGCTGAACCAGTACCCCCTGGACCAGGGCCGCCATGAGCCCCACCAGCGCCAGCGACAGGCCGTTCGCGAGTTCGTCCCACCCGAACTTGTGTCCGGTGTAGAGGACCCACACGGTCTCGAGGCCGCGCTGGGCCAGGATGATGAACACGAAGGACACGGCGAGGCCGGCCACCAGCGGGTAGGAGCGCAGCACGAACAGGCTCCCGACCGGGTTGGCCTTCGCCCAGCTGAAGGCGTCGCGTTTCTCGGGTGGCAGCGATTCCGGGAGGACGAAGACGCCGTACAGCGCGTTCACGAGCGCGAGCCCCGCCGCCGCGAAGAAGGGCAGCCGGAGGTCGACGCCGCCCAGCACGCCCCCGATGGCGGGGCCGAAGATGAAGCCGAGGCCGAACGCGACGCCGATGAGTCCGAAGTTCCGGGCCCGTTTCTCGGGTTCCGACACGTCGGCGACGTAGGCGTTCGCCGTGGTGATGCTCGCGCCCATCACGCCCGCGATGAGGCGGCCCGCGAAGAGCCAGCCGATGGAGGGCGCGAGCCCCATGATGATGTAGTCGACTCCGAGGCCGAAGAGAGCGACCAGGATGACGGGACGCCGTCCGACCCGATCCGAGAGCGACCCCAGGATGGGCGCGAAGAAGAACTGGGCGACGGCGTACGTTGCGGCGAGCACGCCGAACCAGCGCCCCGCGCGCGCCGTGCTGCCTCCCGTGAACTCCTTGATGAGTTCGGGGAGGATGGGGACGATGATCCCGATCCCCAGCACGTCGATGAAGACGGTGATGAAGATGAAGACCATCGCCGCCTCGCGGCCCCGCCCCGGAGCTTTCACCCGTCCTCCACGCGATCGTTCGTAGCCGGAACGCCGCCAACGCGCTGGCGGACTGCATAAACTACTAGCTCGCGTGCCGGCGGCGGAGGGCGTCGCGCCGCTGGCGAACGTTTGCGTACACCCGCTCGGCGTCTCGCTCGCCGCGGCCGGCCCGGGGGCTGGAGAACCCCGTCAGGTGCACGATGGTGTCGTCCACGACGAGCGCGCCCGCGATGGCGCGTTCGGCGACGATCCCCACATCGCGCCCCAGGCCGACTGCGGGGTGGTCATCGAAGGTCCCCGCGCGCACGCGGTCGAGGAACTTCCGCGCCGCGGAGGCCGGCGCCGCCGCGTCCCCCTCCGCGCGCCGTTCCAGCGCGTCGACGCCGTAGCTCCGCACCAGCCTCGGGAGGAACGCGGCGAGGGTGGCGTGACGGTCGAAGAGGTCCAGTCCGTAATTGCCGCCCGCCACCGCGAAGATGGCCCCGAGCTGATTCGGAGCGGCCTCCACCTCCCGCACATAGTCGTCCAGCGCCGTCGCGTGGCGCTCGAAGATCTCGCTCATGGCGCCGGTCTCCGAAGGGGCGTCCATCGCCATGGCCTTGTCGTCGATCGAACTCCACACCCGGCCCTGGTCGGAGCGCCGCGTCCCCTCGCTGCGCATCGACTCCTGGACGCTCGCGTATCGCTCCGCGCGGCCGCTCGCGAAGTGCATCCGGTTCGTCACCTGGAACCCGGGGCTGTCGTAGGACCAGCGGCCCTGCTCGACGCAGGAGACCGGGATGATCGTCGGCTTCCCGGCGGGGAGCAGCAGCGTGAGATTGGCGACCCGGTTCTGCTTGGCGCCGACGAGTTCCTCGCCGTCCACGATCAGCACGGGACGGTCGGCGCGGTTCTCCACCTCGAGGTCGGGGACGCTGCCCCCCATCGACACCTCGCGCACGGTGACCCGGCCCTCGCGAAGCCCGTCTCCCAGCAGCACGTAATCGAGATCCGAGGTCTCCGGGGCAAGCAGGGGAAATACCGTGAGGCCGCCGCAGAACGTGGGCTCGCCGAGCTCGAGGTCGGCGATGGCGGTCGTAATCTGGTTCATCTCTCCCCTCCTTGATATTGTCAGTGTTGATACGCTGTTGACAGTAATGGGGAGGTTCGAACAAGTCAACGGCTGTCGTCGGTAAATGACAGCAGACGTCACTTCGGTAATGGAAGGGCGGAACGTCATGCGCAGTTACACGGCGCGGGAGTTGGAAGAGGAAACCGGTTTCAGCCGGCGCACGATCGCCTACTACGTGCAGGTCGGACTGCTGCCGCGGGTCGGCCGGAGGGGGCCGAAGACGCGTTATCCGCAGCTTGTGCGGGACCGCCTTCTCTTCATTCGGCGGGTCCGCGAGGCGGAGGGGGCCGGGAGGGTGCCCGCGACCGCGCTCCGCGAGATCCGCGCGGTGTTCAAGGGATCGTCGCCGGAACTGATCGCGGGCGTCGCGGACGGACGGATCGCCGTGACCGCCGACCTCCTCGCCGCCGGGTCCGCCGGCGCGGATTTGCCGCTACAGACGGCGGACGTGCCCGAACGGCGCGAGTCGCCGGCCGCCTTCTCCGCCCCGCCGGCGCGGCATGCCGCCGTCGCCGACCGGCACGCCGCCCTCGAAGACAGGCTGATGGTGCGGGAGGAGGGACCGCACTGGTCTCAATTGGCGCAGGCGTCTCCCGCCGACGATCCGGAGTTGGCCGCGTTGCTGGTCGCGCTCCGGGAGCTGGCGGACTGCGGCGCCGATCCCTTGGGCGAGGTGGAAAGATGGGCGCGGATCGAGATTGCGCCCGGCGTCGCGCTGTCGATCCGCGGTGTCGCGGACGAAGATGCCGCCTTGATCGAGGCAATCGGGCGCAGGCTTCGCGATCGGCTGGAGGACCGGTTCGGCGACTGACACCGGTGACTGACGCAGGGTTTTCCACGACCCTAGGACTGGATGTTGAAGAAGCTCTCGACGGGGGGCGGGGTCGCCGGAACGGGATCGACTTCGAGTGCGCCGTGCATCGCGGAGTCGTGCATCGGGGACAGGCGGGGGGCGGTCGCGACCCTGCCGAGTCCCGAGGGGTGGTCCGCCATCGCCGCCATGAGCCGGCCCGCGCGATCGAGCCGGGTCGCGATCGCGTCCTCGATCGGTTCGAGACTCCAGTCGCCGCGCTCCATCACGTGTCCGAGCGCGATCCCGTCCGCACGCGGGAGGACCCCGATGCGGCCGCCGCCCGGCGCGCTGCCTTCGAGGCTGTAGTCGATCTCCGGCTGCGGAGCGAGGAAGGTGAGTTGGCCCTTGATGGGGCTCATCGTCTCGTCGCCGAACAGGGCGCGCGAGCCGAGGCCCGTACAGTTGGCGATGAGCGGTTCGTCGAGCGACATGAGGTCGCGGCGCGTCTCGAAGTCGCGGACCCGCACGCGCCCGCCGAAGAGGAGGAACTCCTCCATCAGCCGGTCGAGGTAGATCGACGGCTCGATGCGGAGGGTCGGCCGGCGGAGCGCATAGGTGCCGGGGAAGGGATGTGCTCCCGGCTGCAGCACGGTGGCGCCCACGTCGAGGCCCGGGTCGAGGCCGCTCTCGGTCTCATCCTCGGTCTCATCGAGTCCGGAATCTTCCACCCGCCGGCCCGAGAGGCGGTTCGTCCAGGTGTACGTCGTGATCCACGACACGCCGCGTCCGGCGCCGGCAAGCCGTTGCATCTGCTCGTAGGAGGCGCGGACGGCCCGGTCGAACTGCGTGTCGAAGGCCGGAGTGCGTTCGGGCGCCGACACGAGGTTGGAGAGCGGCGAGAACCCGGCGTAGGCCATGTTCGAGGTCGTGTCGGGCGGGAGGGCGCGCGCGTGGATCGTCACGTCGAACCCGCGCCGCTGAAGCTGCCGCGCGGTGGCGAGGCCGACGGCGCCCGCTCCGATGACGGCCGCTTGCCGCGAGGGGTGACGTTCGGCCAGTTCGGAGACGAGCAGTCCCGTCCCCCACGAGAGGGAGATCCCCGCGCCGCCGTGTCCGTAGTTGTGGATGACGGTCTTCTCGCCCAGCCGCTCCGTCGCTACGCGGAAACCGGCGGGACGAAAGGGTCGGAGACCCACGGTGGTTCGGATGACGCGGTCCGGCGCGACGCGAAGGAGGGGGAGGTTCGGGGCGGCGGGGCCCGGCGGAGGGCGGCGCCACGCGGGGGAGCACGCGCCGAAGCTCGAGCCCAGCGCCGCGGCGCCCACGGTCTTGATCAGCGTTCGACGTTTCACGCAATAAGACTGAGGCCAAGCACCGGGATCGGCCAGAGAGCGCGCCGAGACGTTCCCGCGGGAACGTGCGGAGGGGGAGAATGCAGGGAAGAACGATAGAAACGCCGGACGATATCGCCGAGGGCCTCGAGGCGTTGGTGCGGATCGACGGGCGGCTCGCCGAAGTCGTAGAAAAGGCGGGGCCCGTGCCGCTGCGGCGACGGGCGCCGGGCTTCGAGGGGCTCGCCCGGACCATCGTGGCGCAGATGGTCTCGAAGGCGGCGGCCGCCGCGATCTGGGAGCGGCTCGTCGAGGAGGCCGAGGGCTGCGAGCCCGCGCAGGTGGCCGGGCTCTCCGATGCGCAGTGCCGCCGGATCGGACTGTCCCGTTCCAAGGAGGCGACGCTGAAGGGCGCGGCCGAGGCGGTGCGGAGCGGCCGTCTCGATCCACAGGCGCTGTGTCTCATGCCGGCCGAGGCGTCCATCGCGGCCATGACATCCCTCAAGGGGATCGGGGTGTGGACGGCCGAGGTCTACCTCCTCTTCTGCGCCGGCCACAGCGATGTCTTCCCGGCGGGCGACCTTGCCCTGCGAAGCGCGGCGCGACATGCGCTCGGCCTCGAGCAGCGGCCCGACGAGAGGGCACTGCGCGAGATCGCCCGCCGCTGGCGACCATGGCGGAGCGTGGCGGCCCGGCTGCTCTGGGAGTACTACACGACGGAAATGCGCCGGCGCGACGTGGGCTAGATCCCGCGGTACACCCGTATGGCGCTGACTCCTGGGACTTACCTCAAGTAGTGTTGCTGAACCGCTTACGGTCAGCAGATCCGTCGGCAGCCAAGCCGCCGACCCCGCCTCCGTCAGTCGACCCCGATGGAATGGGGGCCGATGTCGGCGAGGGACGGCGTCCCGACGGCGCCCATGGTGATCCGCAGTTCCTCGATCAGGATCTCGAGCACCCGCTCGACGCCCGCCTGGCCGAAGGCCCCGAGCCCCCACAGGTAGGGGCGCCCGATCGCCACCGCGGTGGCGCCCCGCGCGATGCCCTTGAAGATGTCCGTGCCGCGGCGGAAACCTCCGTCGACGATGATCGGCACCTCGCCGCCCGCCACCTCCACGACCTCCGGAAGCGCGTCGATCGTGGCGCGGCCGCTCCCCTCCGCGCGGCCGCCGTGGTTCGAGACCCAGATGCCGTCCACGCCGTGTTCCAGCGCCAGTTCCGCGTCCTCGCGGGTCACGAGCCCCTTCACGACGATCCGCTGGTCCGTGATGTCGCGCAGGCGGTGCACGTAGTCCCACGTCATGGTGGGGCCGCCGCTGTCCGGGGGGCCCTGTGGCAACGCCTCGTACATCGGCTTGACGGGGTCCGCGCGGCCGCCGCTGCGGTGACAGCTCTCGCAGTTGCGGTCGTCGATGCGCCGGTAGCGTTCCAGCGTGAGGCGATTGCTTCCGCCGAGGAGGTCGACGGTGAGCACGATGACGGGACAGCCGGCTGCGCGGACGCGGTTCACGAGGGCGACGGTCGCGTTCCAGTGGCGGGGCGCGTAGAGCTGATACCACACCGGCTCCCCCCGCGCCTCGTTCACCGCTTCGACTCCCGTGGAACTCACCGATGAGAGCGTCTGCAGGTGGTTGCGGGCCGCGGCCGCCCGCGCGGTCGCGAGTTCGCCGTCGCGGTGGAAGCCGCCCTGGCTCCCCGCCGGGGCGATCATGAGCGGCGTCGGCCACTCCCGCCCGAAGATCGAGACGCGCATGTCGAGGTTCGAGACATCGACCAGCCGGCGCGCGCGGAGGTAGATCCGCTCCAGCGAGGCCCGGTTGTTCGCCTGCGTCCCCTCCCCGTCGACGCCCGTCTTGATGTATCCCCAGTGCGCCGTGGGCACGGTCTGCGCGGCAACCTTCTCGAGGTCGAACACATCGAGGGCCTCCTGCGCGGACCCGACGGGGTCGTCGAGCGACCGCGCCGGCGCCTCCTGCGCCATCGCGCGCCCGACGAGGCCCAGGTCGCAGCCCGCGAACGCACCCAGGAGGGGGCTGGCGGCGAGCCAGCGGAGGAGGTCGCGACGGTGGACGGCCTTCGATTCCGATCCCGGCTCCGGCGTGTCGTACATTCGGCCCTCCCGGTTGGCACTCCGCGACTGGGTGTTCGGTTTCACGGTGACCGTCGCCACCGCCCCCGTCAACGCGGGGGGAGCGGAAGCCCTTCGGGCAACGCCGAAATTCGATAAAATGTCTCTCAAACGCCGATCCCCGTCGGCGCCCGGCGCCCGAGGCGGTTCGACCGCGCTCTGCCGGGCTTTCGCGCGAAACCATGCTGGAGACGAATCGAGAGGAGAGGAACGCACCGCGGTGAGTCACGACATCGAAGCGATACAGGAGAAGATCCGCGAGCAGAGCGCCTTCGTGGAGCGGCTGGTGGACGAGGTGGGGCGCGTCATCGTGGGGCAGCGCACCATGGTCGAGCGGCTGCTCATCGGCCTGCTCGCCGACGGGCACGTGCTCATGGAGGGCGTGCCGGGGCTGGCGAAGACCCTCACGGTGAGGACGCTCGCGCGGGCGATCGACACCGGCTTCCAGAGGATCCAGTTCACGCCGGACCTCCTTCCCGCCGACCTCATCGGAACGCTGATCTTCGACCCCAAGCGGAGCGAGTTCCAGACCCGGAAGGGTCCGATCTTCTCCAATATCATCCTCGCCGACGAGATCAACCGGTCCCCCGCCAAGGTCCAGTCCGCGCTCCTCGAGGCGATGCAGGAACGGACGGTCACGATCGGGGACGAGACCTTCCCCCTCGACGATCCGTTCCTCGTCCTCGCGACGCAGAACCCGATCGAGCAGGAGGGGACGTACCCGCTCCCCGAGGCGCAGGTCGACCGCTTCATGCTCAAGCTCTCCGTCGGGTATCCCGACAAGGAGGAAGAGCTGGAGATCATGCGGCGCATGGGCGTCGGATCCGGTCCCGAACCGCAGACGGTCGTCACGCCGGACGAGATCCTCCGGGCGCGCGGCGCGGTCGACCTCATCTACATGGACCGGCAGGTCGAACGGTACATCGTGGAGCTGGTGTTCGCCTCCCGCGCGCCCGCCGACCACGGACTCGAAGACCTCGCCGACCTCATCGCCTACGGCGCGTCGCCGAGGGCCAGCATCTGCCTGGCGCGCACGGCGCGGGCACACGCCTTCCTGCGGCACCGGGGCTACGTGACGCCGGAGGATGTGCGCTCCGTCGCCCTCGACGTCCTGCGGCACCGCGTGCTCGTCACCTACGAGGCCGAAGCCGAGGAAGTCACGAGCGAAGATGTCGTGAACCGGATCCTCGACAGCGTCGAGGTCCCGTAGGCGTTCGGGGAAGCGAAGGGATCGAGGGATGATTCCGCGGGAGATCCTCCGGAAAGTCCGCCGCATCGAGATCACGACACGGGGGCTCGTGGACCAGGTGTTCTCGGGCGAATACCACTCCGTGTTCAAGGGGCGCGGGATCAACTTCGCGGAGGTGCGCGAGTACGACTACGGCGATGACATCCGCACCATCGACTGGAACGTCACCGCCCGCACCGGAACGCCCCACGTCAAGATCTTCGAGGAAGAGCGCGAACTCACGGTGATGCTCCTCGTCGACGTGAGCGCGTCCGGAGATTTCGGCACCCGCGAGCGCATGAAGGGAGACCTCGCCGTCGAGGTGTGCTCGCTGCTCGCCTTCAGCGCGATCAAGAACAACGACAAGGTGGGGCTCATCATCTTCAGCGACCGCGTCGAGAAGTTCGTGCCCCCGCGGAAGGGCCGGCGGCACGTCCTGCGGGTGCTGCGCGAGATGCTCTACCACGAGCCCGCGGGCCGGACCACGGACCTCGGCGCGGCACTCGAATACCTGTCGCGCATCATCCGGCGGCGGGCCGTGGTCTTCGTCGTTTCCGACTTCGTCTCGAAACCCTTCGAGAAGGCGCTCGGGGTTGCGGGGCGGCGGCACGACGTCGTCGCCCTCCGGGTGAGGGACCGGCGGGAGTCGGAACTGCCGCCGATCGGACTCGTCGAACTCGAGGACGCGGAGACGGGAGAGCGGCTCGTCGTCGACACCTCGAACCGGGAGTTCCGCGCGGCGTTCGCCCGTCGCGGGGAGGAGGCGCGGGCGGGCCAGGACCGGGCTTTCCGGCGCAGCAAGGTCGACGTCGTGGACCTCAGTCCCGGGCGTCCCTACCTGCGGCCGCTGATGCGCTTCTTCGAGGAACGAGGACGGCGCATATGAGCCGCGGACCGGGGCGCGGGAAGCGGTGGGCCGCGGTCGTCGGCCTCCTGCTGGCGTGCGGGGCGCTCGGCGCGGGCGAAGACCTGCGGGGGCAGGCGCCGCGGGTCACGATCGAGCCCGACACGACCGAGATCCATGTGGGCGACCCGCTCGCGCTGCGGCTCACCGTCGAGCACCCGGCGGAACTCGCGGTGCGCTGGCCCGATTCCCTCTCGCTGGGTTCCTTCGAGGCGCTGGCGCTCGAAGTGAGCCCGTCCGACGTCTCGGCGGACGGCGCCCGCACGGCGGCGGTGCTTCACGTGACCGCCTTCGAACTCGGGGAACTCGAAATCCCCTCCTTTACCCTCGAACTCACGGACGGGGGCGATGGGACGGCCACCGTCGCAACCGACCCGGTGGTGATCGGCGTGACCACGGTGGGGCTCGACGAGGGCGGGGACATCCGCGAGGTCAAGGGCCCGCGCGCGATCGCGCGCAACTGGCTGCTCCTGTGGCCGTGGTTCCTGCTCGCCGCGGCCCTGGCCGGCGCCGGGTACTGGTGGGGGCGCCGGCGGCGTCGCGGCCCCGGCGGGACCGACGCCCGACCGCCTGTGCCCACCAGGCCGGCGCACGAGATCGCGCTCGAGGCGTTGGACCGGCTCGAAGCGTCCCCTCTGCTGGAGCGGGGCGAGATCAAGCCGTACCACGTCGAGGTGTCCCGGATCATCCGCGCGTACGTCGAGGGACGCTACCGGATCTGGGCCCTGGAGATGATCACGCCGGACGTGATCTCGAGCCTGGGACATGCCGGCGTGGACCCCGGGATTCGCACGGCCTTCGAGCACTTCCTGGACGCCTGCGACCTCGTGAAGTTCGCAAAACGGCGGCCCGATGACGCGGCATGCCGGAACATCCTGGCCGACGCGCGCACGCTGGTGGAGCAGACGAAGTTCGTGCCGCCGCCGCCCGCCGCGGAGACGGAGGCGGAGGCGGCCGCGCCATGATCCACCGGTTCGCGGACCCCGCGTTTCTCCTGCTCCTGCCTCTCCTCGTCCCGGCGCTCGCCTACCGGCACCTGGCGAAGGGAGGGCGCAGGGCCGGCACCCTGCGCTACCCGGACCTCGCGCTCCTCCGCCACGCGGGAGCCGAGCGCACCGGCCGCTTGCGCCATGTGCCGCTGGCGCTGCGACTTCTCGCCCTCAGTGCGCTCATCGTCGCCTTCGCCCGCCCCCAGTCCGCCTCGACGAGCGAAGACGTGTCGACGGAGGGCATCGACATCGTCATGGCCCTCGACATCTCCAGTTCCATGCTCGCGCAGGATCTCGCGCCCAACCGGCTGGAGGCCGCCAAGGAGGTCGCGGCGGACTTCGTCGAGCGCCGGCGCAACGACCGCATCGGACTCGTCGTGTTCGCGGGCCAGGCGTTCACCCAGGCCCCGCTCACGATCGACCACCCGGCCGTCTCCGCCGTCATGGCGGAACTGCAGGTGGGAATGGTCGAGGACGGGACCGCGGTCGGACTCGGACTCGCGACCGCGCTCAAGCGCCTCGAATCCAGCCAGACCGAGTCGCGGATCATCGTGCTCCTCACCGATGGCCGGAACAACCGCGGCGAGATCGATCCGGCGACCGCCGCTCAAATGGCCCGCGCTCTCGGGGTCAGGGTCTATACGATCGGTGCCGGTTCGCGGGGGACGGCCCCGGTCCCCGTCGACGATCCGGTCTTCGGGCGGCGCCTCGTCTCGATTCCGGTGGATGTCGACGAACCCACTCTCACGGAGGTCGCCGAGGTCACCGGAGGCCGCTACTTCCGGGCCACGGACCGCGAGAGTCTCGAACGCATCTACGAGGAGATCGACGCCCTCGAGACGACCGAGATCGACGTGCAGAGCTTCACGCGGTACGGCGAACTCTTCCACTTCCCGCTCGCGGCGGGACTCGGACTGCTGCTGCTCGAGATCGGGCTCGCGCAGACGGTCCTGAGACGACTGCCGTAGCGGGGGGAGGCGAGATCGTGTTCCGCTTCGGGTTCGTCACGGCGCTCTTCGGGCTGGCGCTCATCCCGCTGGCCGCCGGACTGATGTGGCGCGGCGCGGCGCACCGCCGCCGAGCGCTGGCCCGCTTCGGCGACCTCGCGCTCGTCCGTCAGCTGAGCCGGAGCGTGAACCGGCGGGCCCGCGCCTGGAAGGCCGTCGGACTCCTTGCCGTCCTCGGCCTCTCCGTCGTCGCCGTCGCCCGCCCGCAGTTCGGCTCGCGCGTGGAGACGGTCCGCCGCGAGGGGATGGACATCGTCGTCGCCCTCGACCTCTCCACGTCGATGCTGGCGGAGGACCTCGCCCCCAACCGCCTGCAGCGCTCGAAGCTCGAGATCCAGCGCCTCGTCGAACGGCTGGACGGGGACCGCATCGGCCTCATCGCCTTCGCCGGCCAGGCCTTCGTCCAGAGCCCGCTGACCTCCGACTACGGAGCCGCGCGCCTCTTCCTCAACGCGATGGACACGGATCTCGTGCCCGTGCAGGGGACAGATCTCGGGGCGGCGCTCGAACTTGCGCTCGACGCCTTCTCCGATGCGCCGGTGGAGGAACGCATCATCATCGTCGTCACCGATGGCGAGGACCACGAGGGGGGCATCGAGCCGGCCGTGGATCGCGCGCTCGAGTCCGGGGTTACGATCCACACGGTCGGCGTGGGGTCGACGGACGGCGTCCCGATTCCCGAGTACGACGCGGCAGGCCGGCCGGCCGGTTTCAAGCGCGACGAGGCGGGGGCCGTCGTCACGACCCGGCTCGACGAGGCGACCCTGCGGGAGATCGCGGCGCGAACGGGTGGTCAGCTCTACCGCAGCACCCCCGAAGCGAGCGAGTTGACCGCGCTCATCGAGGAGGTGGCGCAGCTGGGCGGACGGGAGATCGACGCGCGCGAGGTCACCCAGTACGAGGAGCAGTTCCAGATATTCCTCGGAGCGGCGATTCTCCTATTGTTCCTGGAAGGCCTTTGGACGGACCGGAAGCAGACGGTGAGGGCCTGGAGAGGGAGGTTTTCGTGAGTACGACGCGCGGCGGCAGCGGGCGGCTGTGGCTGCCCATGGTGATCGCGATCCTCGCGGCCGCGGCGCCCGCCGAGGCGCGTGCGCAGGCGGGCCGCGCGGAGACGCGCGAGGGGAACCGCCTGTACGAGGAGGGACGTTTCGCCGAGGCGCACGAGAAGTACCTGGAGGCGCTCCTCGAGGCCCCCGACTCTCCCATCATCCGGTTCAACGACGGGAACGCGCTCTACCGGGGCGAAGACTACGAGTCCGCGCTTGAGTCCTTCCGCGCCGCGGTGGAGAGCGGAGACCCGGAGTTGGCGGCCGCCGCATGGTACAACCTCGGGAACACGCTCTACCGGCAGGGGGCGCTCCCCGAGAGCCTGGAGGCCTTCAAGCAGGCGCTGCGGGCCGACCCGGCCGATGCCGACGCCAAACACAACCTCGAGCGCGTGCTCGAACAGATGCAGGAGCAACAGCAGCAGAGCGACGGCGAGAACGACGAGGAAAACGACGAGGAAAACGAGGAAGAGGGCGAGCCGCCACCGCAGGGCGGCGAGCAGGACCAGGACCCCGAACAGGAGCCGCAGGATCAGCCCCCGCAGGATCCGGAGCAGGATCCGGAGCAGGACCCGAACGAATCGGAGCCGCAGCCGCAGGAGGGAACGCCCCCGCCGGGCGAGATGACGCGAGAGGAGGCGGAGCGGCTGCTGGACGCGATCCGGGAAGATCAGGACGAGGTGAACCGCCAGCCGCGCACGCCGACGCGCGGCACGAGGCCGCGCAGGGACTGGTGATGCGACGCCTTCGACCCCCGGCCCGCCCGCGGCACGCGGCCACGGTTGTCGCGCTCGGCTGGCTCATCGGTTGCTGTCTCGCCCCGGGCGCGCTCTCGGGGCAGGAGATCACGGCTTCCGCGCATCTCGACCGCGGGGAGGTCGGCGTCGGGCAGACCTTCACGCTCAACGTCGTCCTGGAAGGCGTCCAGCGCTTCGACCAGGACCCGGCCCTTCCCGACATGGGCGCCTTCGCCGCCTTCCTGAGCAGCGGGACCCAGACGTCGGTCCGCATCGTGAACGGCCAGACGACCGTCTCGCTCACGGTGCAGTACCGGTTCCAGGCGACGGCGGAGGGGACGTTCGAGATCGGGTCGGTAACGGTCGAGGCGGGCGGGGAGACGCTGACCACGGAGCCGTTGAGCCTGCGCGTGTCCTCGTCTCCCCAACCGGCGCCGGGAGCGGGGGGAGCGCCCGCGGGGCAGCCTTCCGATGCGGGGACCATCGGCTCGGACGACCTCTTCATCGTCGCCGAGCCGAACAAGCGCCGCGTGCGGGAGAACGAGCCGGTCATCGTCGAATACCGACTCTTCACGCGCGTCAACGTGAGTTCGTACGGGGTCACGCGACTCCCCGGCACGGCGGGCTTCTGGGTCGAGGAGTTCGAGCTTCCGCAACAGCCGCAGGTCGAGCAGATCGTGCGCGACGGGGTCGCGTATGCCACCGCGGTGATCCGGAAGGTGGCGCTGTACCCGACGGGGCCGGGCACGAAGACGCTCGAACCGCTCGCGATCGAGGCTCAGGCCCGCCTGCAGCGCCGGTCGCGCGATCCGTTCGACGATGTGTTCGGGGGGTTCTTCAACCGAAGTTCCCTGTTCGGGGACGTCGTGACGGTGGGCGCCGCCTCCCGTCCGGTCGAGATCGAGGTGCTCCCCCTCCCCGCCGAGGGCCGGCCCGCGGGCTTCACCGGCCTCGTGGGGGACCTGGCCGTCGCGAGTGCCGTCGACCGGGACAGCCTGGCCGCGAACGAGGCGGTCACGCTGCGCGTGGAGGTGTCGGGTTCCGGCAACCTGAAGGCGTTGGCGCCGCCGGAACTCGTCTTTCCGCCGACCGTGGAGGCCTTTCCGCCCGAGGTGTCGGACCGGCTGCGAACCGACGACGCGGGCGTCTCGGGGATGCGGACCTGGGAGTACGTCCTCATCCCGCGGGCGCCGGGCGTGCTGACGATCCCCGGCGTGGACATGGGGTACTTCGACGCCGCGGCGGACCGCTACGAGATCGCGTCGGCGGCGCCGGTCGAGTTGCGGGTCACGGGCCGGGCGGTCGAGGACGCGCTGCCGGGGGCACGCGCGCGCGGTTCCGTCGAGGCGCTGCGCTCGGACATCCGCTTCATCCGGATCGACACGCCGCGCTTCCGCCGCCGGGGGGAGACGCTGTTCGACCGGGCGTGGTTCTGGATCGTCGCGCTGGCGCCCGTCGGCATGGTCGCGGGCGCGGCCGGGCTGCGCCGCCGCCGCGACCGGCTCGCCGGTGACCAGGCGTACGCCCGCGACCGCCGGGCCGCCCGCGTGGCGAAGAAGCGCCTCGCCCGGGCCGCCGGGCTCGCGGGAGGCGACGATGCGCGGGCCTTCCACGCCGAGACCGCCCAGGCGCTGGAGGGGTTCGTCGCCGACAAGCTCGACACCTCCGCCGCCGGAATGATCCGCGACGACCTCCGCGCCGCCCTGCTCCGCCGCGGCGCCCGCGAGCCCACCGTCGAAGAGTACTTCGCCGTACTCGAAGACTGCGACCGGCAGCGGTTCGCCCCGGTCGGCGCCGAGATCGAAGAACGCAAGGCGTTCCTGGCCCGCGCCGAGTCCGTGCTGTCCGCCCTCGCGCGAGACCTCCGATGATCGCGCGCCGGGCCATCGGGCGTCGACACGGACCGGCGGCCGCCGGGCTGGCGACCGCCGGGCTCCCGGTCGTGGCGCTCGCCCTCGCCCCAACGCTCGCCCCGGCCTCGGCGACCGGGTTCTCCGAGGCGCAGGAGGCCGCACCCGCCGCAACGCCCGCCCCGGCTCCGGCAGACCGGTTCCAGGCGGGGAACAGCCTCTACCAGGCCGGAGATCATGAAGGCGCCCTCGAGGCCTGGCTCGGACTGTACGAGGACGGGTTCGAGAGCGGCGAACTCCATTACAACATCGGCAACGCCTACTTCAGGCTCGGCGAACTCGGGAGGTCGATCCTCTTCTACGAGCGCGCCAGGGTTGCGCTGCCCCGCGATGAGAGCGTGCGCACGAACCTGGAACTCGCGCGCTCGCTGACCGCCGACCAGATCACGCCGCTCCCCGGGTTCTGGGTGCCCCGCGTCGTCACGTGGGCGGTGCAACTGGTGCCGCGCGAGTGGCTCATTGCGATCCTGGCTGTGGGCTACCTGGGGCTGGCATCCATCCTGCTCTACCGGCTCCTCTCGACCGCCCCGCCGGTCTGGACCCGCCACGCCGCGGTCGCCGCCGCCGCGCTCACCGTCGTCGTCGGCACGAACCTCCTGATCCGCGAATTCGGTATCGGGCGCGCGGAGCGCGGGGTAATCCTGCGGACGGAGGCCGCCGTTCAGAGCGCGCCCTCCGACGACCCCGCGCTGCGGTTGTTCACGATTCACGAGGGGGCCGTCGTGAGGATCGACCGGAGATCGAGCGACTGGCTCGAGATCGTGCTGGAAGACGGCAAGGTGGGCTGGATACGAGCCGGAGATCTCGAAACGATCTAGCAGCCCGCGGAAAAAGCCCCGCTGCGTTCGAGGGGCGTGAGCTCGGCGTCGACTGACGAAAGGACGTTCCCGCGGGAACGCGACGTGGAGGTTGCGACCCGTCAGGGGCCGACGCCAAGCGCCGTCGCCAGGTGCGCGATCGTGACGAAGATGATGGGCGCCAGCGCGACGCCGAGGGCGATGGTCAGGCCGGCTCGGAAGAGTAGAGGGCCGGCGGGAAGGGCCTCCCGGCCCAGGAACTTCTGGAGCGCGATCTCGACGGCGGGTCCGAGCGTGTAGCACGCATTGGCCGCGATCAGCCAGAACAAACCGACCTGGAGCCAATCGACCAGCCCGGGTCCGCCGTTCAATGTCATGAAGAAGGAGACGGCGGTCGCAGACAGGAGGCCGGTTCCGCCGATGATGAGGTTGTAGGGAAGACGGCGCTTCTCCCACCAGCCGATGATCGCCCCGACGCGACGCTCCGCCGGAGCCGGATAGAAGAAGTCCGCGAGGAAGGTGCCTCCGGGGACCGCACTCTGCGTGAGTCCGCCGCAGCGAGAGGTCGATTCGGTTATGGCGTCGGGATTCATTCCGGGCTCGTCTCGGGCCTGCGTCGCGGTCGTGGCGCTGGTGGGCGGCCTCCCCACCCGGCGGTGCTCAACATGATACGGCCGAGCTCGCAGCGGGTTCCCCCGGAGCCGCGTTGTGCGCGATCGGCCCCGTCCGACTTCCCTCAGACGGCTGGCGCGGAAGCCGGGCGCTTCGAGATCACGGAGGTGAACCGAACCCCCGTGATCGCTCCGTACACGACCCCGAACCCTCCGCCGTCTCCGACGAGCATTCCCAGCAGGCCCACACCGAGGGGGCCTGCCGCGACGAGGCCCGCGACGCTTGCCGCCACCCACCAGCCGGCCCGCGCGACCCGACGGAGAATCATCCACTGGACAGTGCCGAACACGCCCAGGCCCGCGAGCGTCCCCAGGACGGCGCCGAGGGTCTCACTCCCGTTTGCGGACAAAGCGTCCAACACGCCAAGAGCGACGGCCCCCCCGGCGAGTCCTCCCGCCACCGTTGCCGTCGCCCACCGGGCAGCCCAGGACAGGCGTCGCCGCATGATGAGCCACTGGCCCGTCGCGACCGCGCCGAGGATCCCGCCCAGCGCGACGGCCCCGAGGACGGCCTCGCCCATCGTGGTTCCGACGATCCTCGCAGGTACCACGCCCACGGCTCCACCGACTCCGCTCGCCGACACCCACAGGAGCCACAGGCCCCATCTCGCGGTCGTCAGAGCAGCCCGAAGAAGTTCAGGATGAACCCGATCGTGAGGGGGATGATGGGCAGGAGGGTGACGCCGACGGCGATGGTCACGCCGGCCCGGAAGAGGAGGGGACCGGTCGGAAGAAGCCGCCGGCCGAACAGCTTCTCGAGCGCGATCTCGACCGCGGGACCCAGCGAATAGCACACGTTCGCCCACACGGCCCACCAGATCGCCGCGCGGACCATGTCGACCGGTTGAAGTGTCGCGACCACCGCCGTGAGCGCCGCGCCAAATGTCATCGTCACGAGTCCGGTGCCGCCGACGATGAGGTTGTAGGGGAGGCGGCGTTTCTCCCACCAGCCGATGATCGCGCCGACGCGGCGCTCCGCCGGCTCGGGGTAGAGGAAATCGGCGAGCACGGTGCCTCCGGGCACGATGCCGCGGGTCAACTCACCGGCGGGGGTCGGATCTGTCAGAGTATCGTGGCTCGTCACGGTTTCACTTCGCGGGATGTGCTCGGCTCGACGTGGTCACACCGTCATACGGCCCGCCGCGCTCCGGGTTCCGCGCCGTCGCTCCGGGTTCCGCGCCGTCGCTCCGGGGGCCGCACGAGACCCCCGGAGCATCCTGCGAAGGGCCAGGCTCAGCGCAGCGAGGCCGTCAGGTCGCGGATCGCGTCGGCCAGCAGCGCCAGGCGCGGGGCATCCCCCGGCCCCGCCGCATTGGCGGCGAGACGCGCGTCCTCGTCGAGTTCGGCGGCCACCGCGTTCAGGTCATCGAGCGTGGCGTTCCGCTCGGCGCCGGACTGGCTCTCCGCCAGGTCGAGCAGCGATGCCACCTGCTCGCCGCGCTCGGCCCGGATGCCGCTGCTGCGCTGCATCTGGATCAGGTACGACCGGGCGACGGCGAAACTCGCGGGCCAATCGAACCGCTCCTGGTTCTGCACGTTGGAGTCGCCGACCATCACGGACATCGCCGCGTCGATCTCCGCCTGCGACAGGTGCTCGCTGGCCGCGAGCTGGAACACGTCCACGCCGCGCGCGATTTCCGCGCCGTAGATCGCACCGTTGTGCCAGTACGCCGACCAGTAGCCGCCGCTCAGCATCTCCACCGCGTCCAGCGGGCCGCGGTCGAAATAGGCGATCTCGAACGGATTCTCCGGATCCGTGAAGTCGAAAATCGAGAGGCCGCCCTGGTACCAGCCCTGCACCATGATGTCGCGGCCCGGCACCGGGATCATGGAACCGTTGTGGGCGACGCAGTTCTCCTGCTCCGTCTGCGGCACCGGCAGCTTGTAGTAGCCCGCCAGCTCCATCTTGCGGTCACGGATCGTGAAGATCGCGTTGGCGCCCCACGTCTCCGGGTCGGAGCCGCGGCAGCGAGGCGCTCCGCCGCCGCCCCACTCGTCCGTGAACACGATTGCCGTGCCGTCGTTGTTGAAGGTCGCCGAATGCCAGTAGGCGAAGTTCGGATCGACGACCTGGTCGATGCGGACCGGGTTCTCGGGGTCGGAGATGTCGAGCAGGATCCCGTTCCCCGAGCAGGCCCCGGCGGCGAGTCCGAGATCCGAGCGCACCGTGATGTCGTGGCACTGGTTCGTGAGACGGGACGACTGCGTGCCTTCGCCGTGGTCGCCTCCCGCCCACAGGCCCGCGATGTCCCCCGTCTCGGAGTCGGCGAAGATGCGCGGCATGTTGACGACTTCGGCATTCTCGGGCGCATCCACCGGCACCTCGATGATCTCGATCCGGAACAGCGCCGTGTTCTCGTCCTCATCGGCCGGCAGGCCGGAGCAGCCTTCGAGTTCGCTGCCCGAGCGGACGCGTCCCGTCCCCGAAACGTAGATGTAGACGTGCGAGTCGTCGCCGGGGTCGGTAACGAGCGTGTGCGTGTGGGAGCCGCGGCACGTCTGCACCGTCTTCACCTGGCGCGGATTCCCGATGTCGGAGATGTCGAAGATCCGGATCCCCTGCAGGCGGACGGTGCTGACGCTGTCCTGGACCCCTTCCGTGCCGCAGTCGAGCCGGGCCGACGCCTGCTGGACCGACATGAAGAGAAGGTTCTCGTGCACGCTGACGTCGCCCTGTCCTCCGGGGCACACGACCGCGACGACGAGTTCGGGCTGGGCGGGATCCGAGGCGTCGAACACCTGGAAGCCCCAATAGCTGCCCTGGAAGACGAGATCTCCCTGGAAGGCGATGTCCGAGTTCGTCGGCCCGCGCCCGCCGGCCTCGTCGGTGAGGAACGGATCGGGCTTCGGGAGGCTGACCAGCCGCTCCAGGTTGCCGATCGCCATGCCGGCATCGTGGAGGCCCGGGGCGAGCCCGATGCGCGGATCGTCCGGATCCCATTCCCAGACGGCCTCCGGAGGGGGTGGCGGCGGGTCCTGCGCCGCCAGGGCGTCCGCGCCGGCCAGCCAGCCGAACGCCAACACGGGGAACACCGCCGCCGGGCGGCCGATGCGCCGCCACTCCGTCAGGGTCTCTCTGCGTGACATCTTCCTACCTCCTGCCTCCGTGAATCGCCAAATGAGCCGTCATGGGATCGTGTTCAACAGGTCCCGCATGCGCAGGATCTCCATGTCCTGGTCCGCGTCCACATCCGCCGCGAACCGAAAAATCTCGGTCTCCTGACCTCCGCCGGGACTGTCGAACAGTTCCGCCACCATCATGAGCGCGCCCCGATGATGCTTGATCATGCCTTCGAGGAAGAGCCGGTCGAACGCGGAGCCCCGCGCCGCGGCGAGCGCGTCCATCTCCTCGCGGGACAGCATCCCCGGCATGAGTTCGCCCTCGCCGAGTCCGTGCGCGTGTTCGGCCCCCACCATCGGAGCCGTCTCGCCGCGCCGCTCGAGCCAGCGCGTCATCCACGCGATCTCGTCCCGCTGGGAGATCTCGATCCGGCGCCCGAGCAGGTGCAGGCCTTCGTGGTCCGCCCGCTCCGGAATGAGCGCGGCCATTTCAAGCGCCTGGGCGTGGTGCGGGATCATCCCCTGCATGAAGCGCACGTCCGCCTCGGTGTGCGTGACGTGCTCGAGGGACGCCGCCTCCTCCACCGTCAGGACGCGCGTGGCCTCGCCGGGAGCGCCGGGCTGGACGGTCCGCGCCTCCCCCTCGCCCGCGTCGCCGCGGCACGCGGCCAGCGCCAGGAGCAGCCCGATCCCGCGCGTATATTTCAACCGTCGTCCTGCGTCGCGAGTTCGGCCTTCGCCGCCCGCACCATCTCGCGCACGTCGGCCAGCAACTGTTTCGCGTCGTAGACGATGCCGTCCTTGATCGTGTACTTGATGCCGCCGACGCGCTCCGTCTCGCCGGTCTCGTCGTTGAGCTTCACCGCGCCGTTTCCGTACAGAACCTTGAGGTTCTGAAGCGGGTTCTCCTCGACGACGACGAAATCGGCCTTGAGTCCGGGGCGGATCATCCCGAAGTCGGGCGGGAGTCCCCTGGGGTCGTTCAACTCCTGCGCCCCGTGCAGCGTGGCCGAGCGGATGACCTCCACCGGGTGGAATCCGGCCTCACGCAGCAGTTCGAATTCCCGGATGTAGTCGAAGCCGTACAGCTTGTAGATGAAACCCGAGTCCGAGCCCGTCGTCACCCGGCCGCCGCGGTTCTTGTACTCGTTGAGGAACTGCATCCACACCTTGTAGAAGTTCCGCCACGCGATCTCTTCCTCCGTGCCCCAGTAGAACCAGTAGGAGCCGTGCGCGGCGCGGCTCGGCTGATAGAAGTCCCACTGGCTGGGGAGCGTGTACTCCTCGTGCCAGTCCGCGTTGCGGGCGGCCATCACGTCGCGGCTCGCCTCGTAGATCGTCATCGTCGGATCGATCCCGAACCCGAGTTCAAGGAAGCGCTCCTGCAGCGCGTTCCAACTCTCCGAGCCGGGGCCGTCGACCTGATCCCACAGCCGGGCCACGTTGCCGAAGCGGTGCTGCTCGTTCTGGTAGTTGTAGTCGAGCGGCCAGTCCTGGACGCTGTAGTCGGACAGCATCGACTCGAACAGGCCGTAGTAGTGGGTCATCATGTCGAGCCCGATCTCGGCCGCGTCGAGCGCGGTCATCCGCCCCACGCCCATCTGGCCGAGGTGGGCCACGGTGCCGAGCCCGTGTTGCTTGGCCTCGTCGATGAGCGCCTCCATGATCGGCGGGTCGTAGGAGCCCAGCTTGAGTCCGTCGATCCTCTGTCCCTCGACCTCCTGCGCCGCGGCCCAGCGCACCCACTCGCGCGCCGTCTCGGGCGAATTCACCGGACCCTGTTCCCAGGCCTCGCCGGGCCGCACGTAGGTGTACATGCGCGGGGCGACGATCTCGTTGCGGGCCGCCTTCGCCTTCTCTCCGAGCGACCACATCATCGGCCCGTGGCCCACGCCGCGGGAAGTCGTGATCCCGTGCCCCATCCACAGCTTGTAGACGTACTCGGGCTGCGGCGCCTTGGGGAAGCCGCCGGTGTGCGCGTGCATGTCGACGAAGCCGGGCATGACGAAGTGTCCGGAGAGGTCGATCTCGTGCACGATCGCGTCGGGATCATCCTCGACTTCCACGTCGGGCCGCCGATCCTCGTTGATGTCGAGTCCCGGGAAGCCGACGGTGTTGACGGAGGCGATGCGGTCGCCCTCGATGACGATGTCCACGGGGCCCTGAGGCGGCGCGCCCGTACCATCGATGATCGTGACGCCGCGGAGGATCAGACGGTCGTAGGGGCCGTCGCCCTCGTCGTCGCCGCGAGGAGTCGTTTCCGGGCGTCCGTCCTGCGCGAGCAGCGATCCCGCGCCGAAGAGGCCGAAGAGGAAGACCCCGGCCGCCGCCAGCGTGAGCCGACAATACTTTTTCGTTCTCATGATCCCTCCGTGATCCCTCCATGATCCATCATGATCCATGCGGCGAACCCTCATGTCACGGCTGCCGCCACTTCGGAAATGTTGCTCTCGCGGAGCAGCTTGACCCGGAACTCGGTGAACTCGCCGGGCTCGCTCTCCACCTCGAGCTGGCCTCCGTGGCCGACGACGATGTCGCGGGAGATCGACAGCCCGAGCCCGGTTCCCTGCGTACCCGACTTCGTCGTGAAGAACGGTTCGAAGATCTTCCGGACGATGGAGTCCGGAATCCCGGTGCCGTTGTCCCGAATCGACACGATGACGTGGTCTTCGAAGCCCCTCGTCTTGAGGGCGACGGTGGGAGAATAGTCGGCGTCCTCCTCTTCCTCCTTGCGGGCGGCCGTCGCGTGGCAGGCGTTGGTCACGATGTTCAGGAAGACCCGGCTCAAGTCGCGGGCGATACCGGTGATCTCGCCGGCTTCGTCATCGAAGTCCCGGTCCAGCGTCACGTTGAACGAGGAGTCCGTGCCGCGCAGGCCGTGGTAGGCGAGCTTCGCGTACTCATCGATGAGCTGGTTGACGTCGATGGTCTCCGCGGCGCCGGCTTCGTCCCGCGAATGAGCCAGCATTCCCTCCACGATGCGGTCGGCCCGGCCGCCGTGTTCCCGCACCTTGGTCACGTTCATGTCCAGGTCGCCGAGCACCTCGTCGATGAACTCGCGATCCAGCTCCGCGTTCCCCTCCGCGACCTCTTTCATCTCCTCCTGCAGTTCCTCGATCAGTTCCTTCGAGAGCACCGCGAAGTTGTTCACGAAGTTGAGCGGGTTGCGGATCTCGTGGGCGACCCCCGCCGTGAGGGCGCCCAGCGAGGCCAGCTTCTCCTGCGTGATGACCTGTTCCTGCGTACGCCGGAGGTCGTCGAGCGTCTGCTCCAGCGCCTCGTTCTTCGTCTGCACCTCCTGCGCCAGCTTCTCGACCAGGTTCAGCCTCTGCACCTCGAGGGCGTGCTTCCGGAACACCTCGAGCGCCTGCGCCATGTCGGTGACCTCGTCGTTGCCCTCGACCTCCACCTTCACTTCGAGGTCGCCCTCCGACATGCGCCGCGTGGTTGCGAACAGGCTGCTCAGCCGAACGATGAGCGAGCGGCCGAACGTCTTCCAGGCGACGCGGGCCGCGCCGATGGTGAACAGGATCACGGCGAGGAGGAACCAGAACCCGAGCTGCACGAGGAACTCGGAGCGGCTGGCCGCGTCCCGGGCGGTCTCCTCGACGCGTTCCATGAGCGCCCGGACCCCGACGTCGAGTTCCGCCGTCGTCTGCCGGTTGCGCTCGAGCAGCTCCTCGGCCAGGCCGATCTCCTCCAGTTCCCGCCGCCGGGTCTGGAAAATGCCGCCGGGACCTCCGTACAGCTCGCTGGGGATGCTCACCGCGTCGGCCAGCGTCTCCCTCAGGAGCGGGCGGATCCTGGGCAGCGTCGCCCGCACATCGCGAAGAGCGGTCTCCACGCGCCCCTGGTTGGCGAGCAACTGCTCCGCCTCGGTCTCGGTGAAGGCCTGCTGGATGAGCGTGATCGCCTGGTTCTGCGACGCCTTGAAGTTCAGGAGGCCGTCAAGCTGCTCGATTTCGTCGGACGCCTGGCGCTGGGACACCGGCGCCGGCACGTCCGTCAGTTCGCGGAGCCCCGTGCGCATGAAGAAGTACTGGTCGTCGATCGCCTCCTCGAGCACCGACTGGAGACGGAGTCCGGTCTCCTCGACGACCGCCGCCATCTCGGTGAGCTGGGCGTTGTAGGTCATCCGGTTGTTGACCGACTCGTAGATCTCGTTGATGTTCGCCACGAGGTCTTCGGCCAGGCCCGCGACATCCGCATCCATGCCCGCGCCGCCGCCGACCTCCCCGACCCAGTACTGGAGGCTGTCCTGTTCCAGCAGGACGGCGGCCCGGACATCGGCCAGCGTCGCGGGGTCGGCGGCCGACAGGAGCTGCGGGGATGCGCGCAGGAGCCCCTCGCTGTGCTGCGTCACGCGGTGGCCCGCGAGGAGCGAAGGGATCTGCTCCTGCGTGACCTCGCTCTGTCCCCGCTCCACGATGGTCATCAGGATGAGCGCGAGCAGGATGGCGCTGATCGTCAGGAGCACGCCGCCCCCCAGCCCGACGACGATCTGGCTGCCGATGCCGAACCGGCCGCCGGTCGCGTCCCGCGCCCGCGCCCCGATCCGGCCGGGAAGCCGGGCCAGGGCCCACTCGAAGGCGCGGTGGATGCGCTCGTCGCTCTGTTTCACCGGAGGGCCCGCGGTACTCACCGGGAGAGCCGGGTCACGGGAACGAACTCGCCCTCCCGAATCACGGTCAGGAACACGAGGTCCGAACCCTGGTTGTCTTCCACCCCGTATTCGACCGTGAACCCGCCGAGGTCGATGGGGCCGGATTCCGTCAGCGTGCGGAGGAAGGACTCCCGCGTCGGCCGGGCTTCCGGATCGCCGGCCGCCAGCGCCTCGACGACCAGCCGTCCGGCCAGATAGCCCTCAAGCGACACGAAGCCTGGGCGGGCGGCAGGGTCGACCGCCCGCAGCGCGGCCTGGTAGCGCGCCACCACGGGCACGCTCGGGTCGCGCGGGAAGGGCACGACCTGCGTCACCACGACGCCGTCTCCGGCGCGGCCCAGCTCGTCGAGGAGGGCGTAGCTGCCGACGAAGGAGATGTTCACGAACAGGGCGTCGAGGCCGATCTTCCGCGCCCACCGGATGAAGTGCGCCACGGGGATGTACGCGCCGATGATGATGACGGCCTGGGGGTTGCCGGCCTGGATGTCGAGGAGCCCGCGCTTCACGGCCCGCGTGTTCCGCATGTAGGGGGCCTCGCTGACGAGTGCCATGCCGAGCGCGTCCATCGCGCGGCGGACGCCCGTCAGGCCGGCCAGCCCGTAGTTGTCATCCTGGTAGAAGACCGCGATGCGCTCGAAGCCGAGATCCTCCACGAGGCGCTCCACCATCTCCTCCGTCTCCTGGTCGTAGGAGGCGCGCAGGTTGACGACGTAACGCTGGTCCGGGCCCCTCAGCAGGCCGGCGCCCGTGAACGCCCCGATGTAGGGGACGCCCTGGTCGCTCGCGCCGGGTTCCGCGGCGGCGGAGGTCGGCGTGCCGACGGCGCCGATGAGGCCGAACACGCCGTGTTCGATGAGTGCCTGCGTGTTGGCGACGGCGGGTTCGGGCTCGTAGCCGTCGTCGCGGACGATGAGGCGGAGGGCCCGCCCGTGCACGCCGCCCTCCCGATTGGCCTCCTCGAACGCGGCCCGGATGCCGAGGTGCATGTTGCGGCCCAGTTCGCCCGCGGGTCCTTCGAGGGCCGCGGACTGGCCGAAGACGATGGAATCGGCGTACACGCCCTCGGTCGGAGCTTCGCCCTGCTGCGACATTATGGGGCCGGGCAGCGTACCGGCCGCCACGACGGCCGCGAGCGCGAACGACCGGCGCCGCATCAGGCCGGCGCCCCCAGGTACCGCAGCGTCAGGCACGTGATGTCGTCCGACTGGTCCGCCTCTCCCGCATGTTCCTGCACCGCGCGGATCACGTGACGGTTGATGTCTTCCGCGGACGCGCCGTGGCATTCGCCCAGCACCTCGGCCAGCTCCTTTTCGCCGAGTTCGACGCCCTCCTCGTTCATCGCCTCCGTCACGCCGTCCGTGTAGAAGAACACGGCATCGCCCGGCTCGAGCGTGATCGACCCCTTGGGGAAGTCCACCCCCGACATGATCCCGAGGACGAGCCCCGGATCCGAGACGATCTGCTCGACCTCTCCCGACGCCTTGATGAGGAACGGAAGGTTGTGCCCCGCGTTCGCGAACGTGGCCTGGCCGTTCACGGGATTGAACTTGGTGTAGAAGAGGGTCACGAACATGGACTCCTCGTTCTCGTTGATGAGAAGCCGGTTCACCTCATCGAGACAGATCGAGGGGTCCGCCTCGCCGATCGCCGTCCCCTTGAGCAGCGTCCGGCTCACCATCATGAAGAAGGCCGCCGGCACGCCCTTGCCCGAGACATCGGCCATGACGATCGCCATGTGGTCTTCCTCGAGGCGGAAGAAATCGTAGAAATCCCCTCCGACTTCGCGGGCCGGCGTCATCCACGCGTGAAGCTCGTAGCGCGGGTCGTTGGGGTAGTTCGTCGGCAGGATCGACTCCTGCATCCTCGCCGCCACGCCGAGTTCCTGGCGCAGCGCCACCAGCGCGTCCCGGTCGCGCAGCGCGGCCCGCATCACGGCGAGGTGTTCCAGGGTCTTGGCGATCGTCGTTTCGAGATCGCCGAAGTCGATCGGCTTGGTGACGAAGTCGAAGGCGCCGCGGTTCATGGCGGTGCGGATGTTCTTCATGTCGCCGTAGGCCGTCACCATCACGGCGCGGAGATCGTGGTCGAGCTCGCCGAGCTGCGCCAGGAGGGTGAGGCCGTCCATCTCGGGCATGTTGATGTCGGAGAGCACGACGTCGACGTCATCGTGTTCGTCGAGTTCCGCGAGGGCTTCGACCCCGTTCTGGGCGAAGACCAGCGTGAATTCGCCCGAGCGGATCCGGCGCCGGAACTTCTGCCGGAGCAGCAGTTCCAGATCGGGTTCGTCGTCTACTACCAGGATCTTCGGCATCGAGGCCTCGGTTGAGGTGAATCGTCGGTCATCGGTCCCTGCCCTTGTCCGAAACCGCGTCCAGTCGTCATCGTCTCTGTCGATTTCGCGCGGGGGTCCCCGCCACGGTGCGGGAATCTCCACAACCGGGGACCGGCCGCGCAATATGTCGAACCTCGGGCGCGTGCGTGGTTACGGCGCCGGGGGCGCCCGGGACAGCGAGCAGACAGCCAGCCAACAGGAGCGGAGCGGGAGTGCGGATCGCCGTCAAACCGGACCCGAGCGAGCCACGTCGCGTGGTGGACGAGGTCGAACGCTTCTGCGTCGAGCGCGCGATTTCCCAGGACATCATCTTCCGGTTTCAGCTCTCGCTGGATGAACTTCTGACGAACGTCATCTCCTACGGATTCGAGGGAATTACGGAGGATCCGGTCATCACGGTGGACATTCGCCTCGGAGACGCCGACATTGAGATCACGATTCGAGACAACGGCCGAGCCTTCAACCCACTTGAGGACGCGGAGATTCCCGACGTAAGCCTTGCAGCAGAGGATCGTCCCATCGGGGGGCTTGGCATCCACCTTACGAAGTCTTTTATTGATACGCTTGCGTACGAGCGGGTCGAGGGTTTCAACTGCCTTACCCTAAGGCAGCCGCTGGGGGCTGCCGGAAGCGAGGAATCGCCAGATGAACATTGAGACCAGCTATTCGGGAGATACCGCCGTAGGGGTGGTCAGCGGGCGCGTAGACTCCAGCAACGCCAAGGACTTCGACGGGGAGCTCTCCGGCATCATCGATGGCGGAGCGACCAACCTGGTCCTGGATTGCGGGAGCCTGCGCTACATCAGCAGTGCCGGGTTGCGGGCGCTGCTGATCGCCATCCGCAAGACCAACCAGGCCGGCGGCGGGCTCGCCCTGTGCCAGGTCCCGGAGAATATCCTCGAAGTGCTGGAGGTCAGCGGTTTCGTGCGGCTGACGAAGGTCTTCGATACGGTCGAAGAAGCTCAGGCGAGCTTCAGCTAGAAAAGGCCGGGAAACGGATCGGGGGGCGCGCCGGATCGCCAGCGCGCCCCCCTGATGCGTTGATTCGTCGCGGCCCGTCCGGGCCCGATCAGAAGAACGCGAACGCCTGCACCTTCCAGGACCAGTCCGACCGGCCGCCCGAGCTGTAGAAGTCCACGTTCGTGGAGATCCCGTTTCGACCCGCGAAGTACACCATGACGCCCGGCGTGACCACCGTCCCGGTGACCTTTTCCGGATGCTCCGCGCCGGAGTCGACCCAGCTTACCCGCAGCATCGGCTCGATCCCCGAGAACCCGGACTCCGGGGCCGTGGGAACGTACCAGAAGGCCATGAACTGGAAGGCGGAGAACTTCGCGTCATCGTTCAGCTTCCAGTTGCGGCCCTGCAGGACGTTGGCGATCAGGTGGGGACCGCCGAGCCAGGTGCCGAATTCCACCTCGGCCCCGATCGCGGGGACTCCCATCGTCTCGTCCCGGCTGTTGAGCGTCTCGTCCAGGGCGAAGTAGGCGGACACGCGCGTGTTTCCTCCGGTGGGGAAGAGCGAGAGCTGGCCCGAGGCCGACTTCCCGGTGTTCACGTCCTTGTTCCCGATCCCCTCGCCGTTGGTGAGCGTGAAGCGGTAGCCGAAGTGGTCGCTGGGGCGCCCCTGCGCGAGGATGCCGGGCTCGTAGTTGTCCAGGCCCAGCGCGCCGGTGAGACGGCCGAAGGTGCAGACGCTCCCGACCCCGGGGCAGTGATCCACTCCCGTGACCCTGGCGTCTCGTTCGATGATCGGGAGCCAGGCGTTGGGCACCAGCCAGAAGTACGACATCCCCTTCTTGAACTGCCCCAACTGGATCTCCAGCGCCTCGCTGGGTGTGAGTTCGAGGTACGCTTCGAGAACCGATGCGCCGTCGATGTTGAACTGCGCCCTGGCGGCGACGAGATCGTTGAGCCTCCCGTCGATGGTCACCCAGGCGCGCCGGATGAAGAAGGACGAAGGCGTCTCGTCGACGCTCGAAGCCTCGTATTGTGCCTGGATCCGGGCGCCCACGGTGACGGTGGAGCCGCCACGAGCCCGGATTTCCTGGGCAAGGAGGGGGTGTGCGGCAGGGAGCGCCAGCCCCAACCCGAATGCGGCGACCACTCCGATGGAGCGTTTCCACATGATGATATGCCCTCTCGTCGAAGATTCCGGTGCAGTCCGGTCACTCCCGAAGATAAGCGGCTGCCGCCGTTCGGCTACCGGCCCTCCGGGAACCCGTTGCGCGATGCCGAGCAGGGACGCAACCTAGATCGAGAGTCGCGGAGGGGCACGATCAAGCCGACAGAACCTGTTGAAGAAGGAGCCGCCGTGAGCACCCATCAGGTACGCTGGTCCCGCCGGTTCGCGGCGGGAAGGAATCTCGCAACCGCCGCGCTGCTCTCCGGCGCGGGCCTCCTCCTGGCGCCGGCCGTCGTCGCCGCGCAGGACGTTGTCGGAGATCTCGGGTTCGTCCTCAACACGTATTCGTTCCTCGTCTGGGGCGTGCTCGTGATGTGGATGTGCGCGGGTTTCACGATGCTCGAAGCCGGGTCCGTGCGGTCCAAGAGCGCGTCCATGATCTGCATGAAGAACATCGGACTGTACTCGATTGCGGGTCTCATGTACTACGTCATCGGCTACAACCTCATGTACGTGGACGTCGGGAGCCTGATCGGGTCGATCAGCTTCCTCTACGGCCCGTCCGCCGACGAGGTCGCGCTCATCGGCGGGGACGAAGGCGCGGCCGCCGCCGTCGCGGAGAACGGCTACTCCGTGATGTCGGACTGGTTCTTCCAGATGGTCTTCGTCGCCACGACTGCCTCGATCGTCTCCGGCGCGCTGGCCGAGCGGGTCAAGCTCTGGACCTTCTTCGTCTTCGTGGGCGGGCTCACCGCGGTCATCTACCCCATCGTCGGCGCGTGGACGTGGGGTGGCGGCTGGCTCGGACAGATGGGCTTCACGGACTTCGCCGGCTCCACGATCGTGCACTCGACCGGCGGCTGGGCGGCGCTGGCCGGCGCACTCGTCGTGGGTCCGCGCTGGGGCAAGTACCGCAAGGACGGCTCCATCAAGCTGACCCCGCCCTCGAACATCCCCGCCGTCACGCTGGGGGTGTTCATCCTCTGGATGGGCTGGTTCGGCTTCAACGGGGGCTCCGAACTCGCCCTCTCGGGCGTTGTCAACGCGGTCTCCATGAGCAACATCCTCGTGAACACGAACCTCGCCGCCGCGGCCGGCGTCATCACGGCGCTCTGCCTGTCCCGGTCCATACTCGGCCGGGTCGACCTCTTCGCCACACTCAACGGGGCGATCTCCGGCATGGTGGCGATCACCGCGGGACCGAACATCACCAACTCGCTGTGGGCGATCCTGATCGGCGCCGTCGGCTCGCTCCTGTGCATGTTCGGGCTGAAGCTGCTCGAGGTGCGGCGGATCGACGACGTGGTCGGCGCCGTGCCCGCACACCTGTTCGCCGGAATCTGGGGCACGCTCGCCACCGCCATCGCGGCCGGCGGCGATGTCTGGGTGCAGTTGACCGGCGTCGCGGCCGTGGGCGCGTTCGTCTTCTCCGTTTCCTGGATCTTCTGGACGGTGCTGGACAGGACGATGGGCGTTCGCGTGTCGCGGAGCGTCGAGAGCATCGGCCAGGACGCGGCGGAACTCGGGATCGATGCCTATCCCGAATTCGTCCTCATGGTGGATCCGGACGACGACAACGACTACCGCGACGCGGACTGAGCGTCCGCCCACGGGTAGCGACGGGTAGCGTTCAATGTCGGCGGTGACGTTCGTCGATCACGGCTATGCCGACCCGGACCCCGCGATCTCGGCGGGGTCCGGGCCTTTCCGGCACTACGAGCTGGATGCCGCGTTTCACGACGAGTTGTTCCACGAGGACGGTACGCCCAGGGCGCGGGCGCGCCGGCTCGGCGCCGCCCTCTCGAAGATCCCCCCCGAAGATCTGGAGCGGCTCCAGGACGGGGTGTACCGGCGTTTCGTCCATGAGGGGATCACGTTCACGGTCCTCGGCGTCGAAGATGTCTCGGAGCAGATCATCCCCATCGACTGCGTGCCGCGCCTCATCACCGCCGAGGAGTGGGATCACATCGAGCGGGGGCTGAAGCAGCGCCTCGCCGCCCTCAACCTGTTCCTGCACGATGTCTACCACGACGGGAAGTCGCTGCGGGACGGCATCGTCCCGGTCGACCTCGTGCTCAGCTGTCCGCAGTACCGCCTCGAGATGCGGGAGATGAAGGTGCCGCACGATGTCTACGTCGCCGTGTGCGGGACGGACATCGTGCGCGCCGGCGACACCTTCGCGGTGCTGGAGGACAATCTCCGCGTCCCGTCGGGCGTTTCCTACATGCTCGCCTGCCGCACGGCGATGAAGTGGGCTTTCCCCTACCTGTATCGGGCGTACGGGGTCCGCGAGGTGGCGGACTACCCGGAGCGCCTCTACTCGACGCTCGCGTCGCTCTCGCGGACCGCGGAGACGCCCCGCATGGCCGTGCTGACGCCGGGCCGCTACAACTCCGCCTACTACGAGCACGCGTTCCTGGCCGGCGAGATGGGCGTGGATCTGGTGGAGGGGCGGGATCTCGTCGTGCACGACGCGACGCTGTACGCCCGCACGGCCGCGGGTCTGCGGCGGATCGACGTGCTCTATCGGCGGATCGATGACGATTTTCTGGATCCGATCGCGTTCCGGGACGACTCCGTCCTGGGGGCCGCCGGCCTCTTCCACGCCTACCGCGCCGGCAACCTGGTGCTCGCCAACGCGCCGGGCACGGGCGTGGCGGACGACAAGGCGCTGTACGCGTACGTCCCCCGCATCATCCGCTATTTTCTGGATGAGGAGCCGATTCTGGCCAACGTCGAGACCCATCTCTGCCGGGAGCCGGACGGCCTCGCCTACACGCTGGACAACCTGGAGGAACTCGTCGTCAAGGAAGTCGGCGGGAGCGGCGGCTACGGGATGCTTGTGGGTCCGCATGCGACGAAAGCCGAGCGGAAAGCGTTCGCGGAGCACCTGCGGAGCGACCCGGCCAACTACATCTCGCAGCCCGTGCTGCCCCTCTCACGGGCCGGCTGTTTCGTGGACGGACGGCTGGAGCCTCGCCACGTGGACCTGCGCCCCTTCGTTCTCCAGGGGAGCGAAACGCAGCATGTCGTTCCCGGGGGGCTGTGCCGCGTTGCGCTGAGGAAGGGAAGCCTGGTCGTGAACTCCAGCCAGGGCGGAGGCTGCAAGGATCTCTGGATCCTCCGTGAGTAGCGGACGGGTGAGAGGCGACGGACGATGCTAGCCCGGATGGCGGCGAACTTCTACTGGCTCGGCCGCTACGCGGAACGGACCGAAAACACGGCCCGCCTGCTCGAGTATCAGCTGACCCGTCTCGTGGATACGGACGCCGATGAACTCGCCCTCGGGTGGCGCGTCGTCTACCGGGCGCTGAGTCAGTCCCCGCCCCAGGCGCCGGCCGATGTGGACGAGGCCGAAGCCTTCCTCATCGCGGATGCCTACACGTTGACCGGCGGCCTCGTCGAAGACACGACGAACCCGGCGTCGATGATTTCGTGCTGGGGGATGGCGCGGGAAAACGCCAGGGAGATCCGGCCCCGGCTGCCCCTGCGGGTGTGGGTGTGTCTGAACCAGGGGTTCCTCTGGCTCCAGGAGACGGAGTTCGCTGAAGTATGGGGCGAAGGACCGGCGGCTCTCGTGAGCCAGGCGATCGACCGGCTGCGCCTCCTCGCCGGGGTCGTGGACGCCAGCATGGCCAGGGACGATGCGTGGCGCTTCCTCGAACTCGGCCGCTACGTGGAACGGCTGCAGCAGCAGATCGTGCTGCTCGAAGTATGGGATCGGATCGCCCGGCCGGAAGGCGACGGCCTGGCCCTCTCCTGGGCCGATCTGCTGCGCGTGTGCGGCGCCTTCGAACCCTACCGCCGGGACCGGTCTCTCGCGCTGCGGCGCAGCTCCGTGCTCGGCTTTCTGATGCGGAACCCGCAGGTTTCCCGTTCGCTGCACTACGCCACCGGCCGCATCGAATCCACGCTGCGGGGCATCGACCCGGCCGGCGGACGGCCGCCGCTCGCCGCGCCGCACCGCCTGGCGCTCCGGATCGCCGCGGCCCTCGAACTCGACCCGGGCGAGGCGGAACCCGTACCCGACGCCGGGCCCGGGAAGGCCTTCGGTGCTCTGACGCGCGACAGCCGGACCCTGCACGACCTGGTGCAGGCCACGTACGTCGACTACCCGGTGACCGCGGGACTCCCGTCATGATCGTGCGCTACACGATCGAACACGCGGTCGAGTTCGTGTACAGCGCGCCGGTTCGGGCGTCGGTCATGACGCTCTATCTGCACCCCGTGCAGGATCGAAGACAGGTGGTGCGCCGTTTCGCGATCGAGACCGACCCGGCCGGCCCGGTGTTCGAGTTCGAGGGGCCGTTTCACAATCGGGGCCACTTCTTCGATCGCCCCGGGACGCATCGCCGTCTCTCGATCGTCGGACGTTCGACCGTGGAGGTGGGTCCCATGCCGGAGACGCCCGTCGAGGTCGGGGAAGAGGCATGGGCCCGGCTCGGCGCGGCGGCGAGCGCTCCCGAACTCGGGCTGATGCTGCAGCCCAGCCGTTTCGTCCGCTCCTCGCCACTCCTCGCCGACTTCATCACGAGCTGCGGCATCGAGCGCGGGGACGACCCGCTGGCGACCGCCACGGCCCTGCGGAGCCGGCTCCACGAGTCGTTTGATTATATTCCAGGTACGACCGCCGTGGATTCGCCGATCGAGCGCATCCTGGAGAGCCGCGAGGGTGTGTGCCAGGACTACGCGCATGTCATGGCTTCGATCCTGCGGGGTTGGGGGATCCCGACCCGTTACGTGTCCGGTTATCTGGGTCCGGATGGTGGGAACGGCGGTGGCGTGACGAGGGGCGAAAGCCATGCCTGGGTCGAGAGCTGGTTTCCCGGCATGGGCTGGGTCGGCTTCGATCCGACCAACGATACACAATGCGATGTGCGCCATGTGCGGGTCGCGGTGGGCCGCGATTATGCGGATGTTCCGCCCACTCGCGGCGTCTTCCGGGGTTCGGCGGAGTCCATGCTTCGCTCCCGGGTCACTATCGAGAGAGGAGAAGAATCGTGTCCGTGATCCGCGTTGATTCGTTCCGGTTCCGGGGCCTCCGGCTCGCTGTTGCCGTCGTGGCCCTCTTCGCCTTCGCCGCCCCCGTGTGGGGCCAGTCGGCCTCCATCGGAGCCGACGTCGTCAGCCGCTACGTATGGCGCGGCGTCGACTTCGGCGAGTCCATGGCCGTGCAGCCGGCGATCACCTTTGGTGCCGGAGGGCTCGAGTTCGGTGCGTGGGGTTCGTACTCCATCTCCGCCTCGGGCGCCTCCGCCAACGAGAACGATCTCTGGGCGACCTACACGGTGACGGCCGAGTCGGGCCTCTCCGTCGCGGTCGGGATCACGGACTACTACTTCCCCTCGCCCGACGCCCGCACGGGCTTCGGGGCCGGCGCATCGCACACGGTGGAGATGTCGCTCGCCTTCTCGGGTCCGGAGACCTTCCCGATCTCCCTTTTCGGAGGCATGCTCACCGAGAGCAGCGTGCTGTACGGGGAGGTCGGCGTGCCCTTCGAGGTGTCGGGAGTGGGTGTCGGGCTGCACCTGGGTTTCGTGGGCGGCGAGAGCGACTTCTACGGCACCGACGAGGCGGCCGTGGTCAACCTGGGGGTCACGGCGAGCAAGGACCTCGCGATCACGGAGACCTTCGCCGTGCCGGTGAGCGTCGCGTACATCCTGAATCCCGACCAGGACCGGGCGCACCTGGTGTTCGGCTTCAGCATCGCGCCCTGAGCAGGCGATGGCGCGCACGGAAGCACCGCGTGTGACGAGACTGCTGCGGCTCGCCCCGCTCCTGCTGCTCTCCGCCTGTTCGCTGGCCCCGGGGCCGTCCCTGCCGGAGCCGGTGGCGGAGATGCCGGAGGACTTCACGGCCCTGTTGCCGCCGGGGACATATGAGCCGTTGCAGTGGTGGACGACGTTCCGGGATCCGGTGCTCGACGCCGTGGTCGATTCCGTGCTCGCCTCCAACTTCGACCTCGCCGCGGGCGTCGCGCGCGTCCGTCAGGCTCGCGCGAGGGCGCGCATGGCGCGGGCCGACCTCTTCCCGAGCGTCGGGGCGAGCGGCGCCGTCAACGACGTCGACCAGCCGACGGACGCCGGCATCGGGGCGCAGATACAGGCTCTCGGGCTCGGCAGTCCGGGAGATACGGTCGCGGGTTTCGCGTTTCCGGAAAGAATCGAGCTGACGACGTATTCGGTCAGTGCGGATTTCGCCTGGGAGCTGGACTTCTGGGGACGCGCCCGCAACGACGCGCGGGCGGCGGGGTCACACTACCTGGCTTCGGAATCGGATTTCCATGCGGCGCGGATCGGCATCCTGGCCGAGACCATCACCACGTACTTCGACATCGTCAGCCTGCGGCGGCAGAGCGGACTGGCCCGCGAGACGGTGGAGGTGCTGCTCGAACGCGAGTCGCTGGCGTCAACGAGCTACGATCGCGGGCTGATCGACTCCTGGACGCTGTCCCAGGTTCGCCAGGATCTCAGGAACACGCAGGCGGGGCTGCCGCAGCTCGAAACGCAGCTCACGGGCGCCGAGGCCCGCCTGGCCGTTCTGCTGGGCGGCTATCGGGACGACGTCGAGGAGATCCTGCCCGACTCTCTCGCGCCGCAACTGGCGGCGGACCCGGTCCCCGCCGGGATTCCGGCGGATCTCCTGTACCAGCGGCCAGACGTGAGGGCGGCGGGCCAGCGGCTCGACGCGGCCCGCTACAGTATCGGCGCACGCCGGGCCCAGCTGCTTCCGTCGCTCTCGCTCTCCGGTTCCATCGGGCTCGCAAGCTCCGATGCCGGCGAACTCTTCAACGCACAGCAGTGGTTCACGAACCTGATCACGAACCTGACCGCGCCCATCTTCCAGGCCGGTAGGCTCCGGAACAATCTCGCGTTGGCCGAGGGCCTTTTCGATGAAGCCGCCGCGGCGTACGGACGGACCGTGGTGACGGCGGTGAACGAAGTCGAAACCGCACTCGCCGGCCTGGAGAACGAGACGCGACGGCACGCGTTCCTCGCCTCCCAGCGCGAGGAGGCGCAGGCGACGATGGAGCTGCAGTCGCAGCGATACGAGTCGGGGGTCGTGGGCTACACCGATTATCTCGACGCCCTGCGCACGCTCCTGAACGTCGAGGCGGCGCTGGCGGGCGCGACGCGAGACCTGGCCCTGGCGAGGCTGGCCGTCCATCGGGCGCTGGGCGGTGCCTGGGCTTCGCCCGAAGCGGTCCCCGAGCCGCGCATGGTTCCGACATCGGGCGCGGCGGACCTCGTCGACCCGAACTACGACCCGAACTACCTCGGGACGTACTCGATCATCGGGCGCGACCCCGCGACCGGCGAGCTGGGGATGGGTGTGCAGTCGAAGGCGTTCGGGGCCGGAAACCGCGCCATGCACGCGAAGGGCGGACTCGTGATCATCGCCCACCAGGCCGCCGCGAACCCCATGTACGGGGCGATCGGCATCGAGCTCCTGCAGGCCGGCTACTCGCCCGAGGAGGCGCTCGAGATGATGGTGGGAAGCGACGAGGGCCGGGATCGGCGCCAGGTTGCGATCCTCGACCAGCAGGGACGGACGGCTGCCTGGACCGGCACCGGCGCGAGCGACTGGAAGGGCCACAGGTGCGGCGTGGACTACTGCGCGCAGGGGAACATCCTCACCGGGCCCGAGGTCGTCGACGCGATGGCGGCCTCGTTCGAAGCCTCCACGGGACCGCTCGCGGAACGGCTCATGGACGCGCTCGACGCCGCTCAGGCGGCCGGCGGCGACGCGCGCGGCATGCAGTCCGGCGCCATCCTCGTCGTGGCGCCGCGCGTCAACGGCGGCTACAGCGACCGCGTCGTCGACATCCGGGTCGACGACCACGACGCACCGCTCGCCGAACTGCGCCGGGTCCTCAACATGTACCGTTCGGGCCAGATGCTGCGCGAAGCCTCGCGGCTGCGGCGGGACGGCGACCTGCAGGGCGCCCTGGCGCTGGCGCGCGACGCTGCGGACAGGTCGCCGGAGAACGACAACGCGTGGGTGACGCTGGCCGCGCTCCTGCTCGACGACGGGCGCGAAGACGACGCCTTCAACGCCCTTGAGCGGGCGGTCGAACTCAATCCGGGTCGACGGCAGACGCTGCCGGGCGCCGACGACTTCGAGCGCGTGCGCCGGGACCCCCGCTTCCTGAGGCTCATCGGGCGGTAAACCTGTCCGCGCGGGACCGGGTTCGCCGGGCCGCGCGGCGTCAGTGGTGGTCGGACTCCTCGTAGTGGCGCGCCAGCGCGTCGCCCCCGAAGTCGTTCTCCAGATCCCGCCACACCGAGTGCACGTGGTTCGCGTCGTTCTGCGTGTTGTCGTACTCGATGAGGAAGGTCGGCGCGTGGACCCGGTAGTAGTGTCCCGCGCCGGGGTCGAGCGGACCCGCCCAGGCGAAGTGGATGTCGCTCGCCGGAATCTCGTTCTCCACCCGCGCCATCCAGTCGGCGCCCGTCGTCGCGTTCCCCGCGTACTCGTGCACGATCTCGAACAGGACCGCGCGCTGCTCCGCCGTCATGGCGTCGGCGGGCAGACCCTCGAACGCGTCGAGCCGGGCCTCGCGGTCGTTCCCGGTGAGGATGTCGCTGGGAGCCTCGGTCGCGATGGTCGCCCGCTCGCGCTGCTCCGGCGTGAAGCTCCGCATCAGCGCGCGGGCCAGGTCTTCCTCCCGCCCCAGCGGCCGCCAGCCCGCCTTCGGGCCCGACGGCACGCGGGCCGGGTTCGCGCCCATGAACGCGGGCCCCGTCACCGTGAGCAGATCGGAAGGCGATGAGAAGTTGAGGGAGAGGTGATGCCCCTCGAACCGCCACGCCCACGGCCCGTCCGCGGACGGGTCGCCGAAGATCGCGACATAGTAGTTCTCCGGATCCCGGCGCTCGGGCCGCCCCTCCAGGAGTCCCAGGATGCGCTCCAGTTCGATGATCGCGCTGGCCTTCAGAAAGCCCTGGCTGCTCATGGCGGCCTGAAGGAGATCGTGCGCGGCGCCGCGCTGCTCGCTCGTCATGTCGGCGAGCGGCAGTCCGTTCCGGGCCCTCGGGACGAAGTGCCAGTTGAAGCGCTCCTCGTCCTCCAGGGAGAAGAGCGCCTTCTCGCGTCCCGCCTCGTCGAGCAGGGAGATGAAGGCCTGCGCGGCGGAGACCGAATCCAGCTTCGCGTCCGGTTCTCCCGCGGTCGCCAGGGCGAACGCGGCGACGGGGACGAGCAGGCAGGCGGCCCACGTGACCCCTCCCGCCCTCCGGTTCCTGATCTTCATCGTTCCTCCTCCACTCCAAACGGCCAGGGCGACGCGCACTCGCGGATTGGCGCCGCCGGCTTCAAGTTGGTCGGTCCCGATCGGGGCTGACCACCATCCCATATTCCGAAAAACAAGGCAGGATCGCCAGATGATCGCGGGTCGCAACGGCGCGGAGAGTGGCCGTCACAGCCCGACCGCGCACGTGGAGTTCGAGGGCGTGAGCAAGAGTTACGACGGCCGCACGCTGGTGGTGGACGACCTGAACCTCGGCATCGGCAGGGGCGAATTCGTGACCCTGCTCGGTCCTTCCGGTTCGGGGAAAACGACCATCCTGATGATGCTCGCGGGCTTTCAGACCGCAACGTCGGGCACGATCCGCATCGGCGGGCGCTCCGTCCAGGATCTTCCGCCCCGCAAGCGCGGGATCGGGATGGTGTTCCAGAACTACGCGCTCTTTCCGCACATGACGGTGGGCGCGAACCTCGCGTTTCCGCTGGAAGTGCGCGGCATCGCGGAGGATCGGCGCCGCGAGCGCGTCGAACGTGCGCTCGACCTCGTCCGCCTCGGCGGCCTCGAGGATCGGCGGCCGGGCCAGCTTTCCGGCGGTCAGCAGCAGCGCGTGGCCATCGCGCGGGCCCTCGTGTTCGAACCCGAACTCGTGCTGATGGACGAGCCGCTCGGCGCCCTGGACCGCAGCCTGCGCGAGGAGATGCAGTACGAGATCCGCTCCATCCATCAGCGGCTGGGCGTGACCGTCGTCTACGTCACCCACGACCAGCAGGAGGCGATGGTGATGTCGGATCGGATCGCCGTCCTCAACGGCGGCCGGATCGAGCAGATTGCCGGAGCGGAGGGGCTCTACGAGGAGCCCGAACGCGCGTTCGTGGCCCGCTTCATCGGCGAGAACAACCGGCTCCACGGCCGGGTGACGCTCGTGGAGGGGGACCTGTGCGAAGTGGACGTGGGGGGCGAGCGGATCCGGGCCTTCCGGATCGCCCCGTGCGGGGTCGGCGAAACGGTCACGCTCTCTATCCGCCCCGAGCGGATCGCGATCAAGCCCGAGGAGGGTCTCTATCACAACGTCGTCGAGGCCGCCATCGAGGACATGACCTTTCTCGGCGACCACCTGCGCGTCCGGCTGGCCGCCTGCGGGGGCCGGGATGTCGTGGCCAAGATCCCGAACATCGTGGGGCACGGCGCCATGATGGTGGGCGACACCGTCCGCATCGGATGGACCGTCAACGACTGCCGCGCGCTGGACTTCGAAGGGGACGAGGGGAGCCGCGCATGACGCGGACAGATTTGGAGAAACGCATGAATTCCAAGCAGAGATCGGCGCTCCGCGGATCACGGGACGCGACGCTCGTCGTCCTCGCCGCCGCGGCCGCGTTCACGCTCGGCTGCGGGCCCCAGGCGCCGGAAGATCCGGCGATCACGGCCGTTTCCTGGGGAGGCTCCTACGGCCGGGCGTATCGCGGAGCCATCCAGGTCCCGTTCATGGACGAGACCGGGATTCGGGTCGACATGGAAGACTACAACGGCGGCCTCGCCCAGATACGCGCGCAGGTCGACGTCGACGCGGTGTACTGGGATGTCGTGGACCTGGAGATGGCGGACGCGATGCGCGGCTGCGACGAGGGCCTGCTGGAGCCGATCGACATCGACATGCTGCCGCCGGCGCCCGACGGGACGCCCGCGCGGGAGGACTTCTATCCGGAGATGCAGGGGGAGTGCGGGGCCGGGATGCTCTTCTACTCCACGGTGTACGCGTACAACGCCGACCTCTTCCCGGACGAGCAGCCCGCGACGATGGCGGACTTCTTCGACCTCGAGAAGTTCCCGGGGCGCCGCGGAATGCGCCGCGTCCCGCAGGTCAACCTGGAATTTGCCCTCATCGCGGACGGAGTCCCGCTCGACGACGTGTACGCCACGCTCGCCACGCCGGAAGGGCTCGACCGCGCCTTCGACAAGCTCGATACGATCAAGGACCAGGTCGTGTGGTGGGAGGCGGGCGCCCAGCCGCCGCAGATGCTGGCGGACGGCGAAGTCGTGATGAGCACGGCCTACAACGGCCGCATCTTCAACGCCCAGATCCTGGAGGAGCAGCCGTTCGTCATCGTGTGGGACGGCCAGGTGCTCGATTACGGCCAGTTGAGCATCGTGGCGGGGACGCCGCGACTGGAGCACGCGCTTCGCTTCGTCGCCTTCGCGACGACGGGGGAATCGCTGGCGGCGGTCTCACGCCGGATCTCCTACGGTCCGGCCCGCCGATCCGGGGAGCCGCTCGTCACGACCCATCTCGCGACCGGCGTCGAGATGGCGCCCCACCTGCCCACGAGCCCCGAGAACGTCGCACGCGCCCTGCGCAACGACTGGGAGTTCTGGGTGGACAACCAGGACGCGCTGAACGAGCGCTTCAGCGCCTGGCTGACCCGTGCGAACTGACGGGGGCGCGATGGCGGCTCTGGCGCGGGCGCCGGCATGCACGGCCCTGTTCGCCGCGTGTCTCGCCGGGCACGCCGCGGCCCAGTCGATTACCGCCGTCTCCTACGGCGGCTCGTATCAGAAGGCGAGCACGGAGGCGTGGTTCGAACCGTTCGCCGCCGCCACCGGGATCCGGGTGGACGTCGAGGACTTCACCGGCGGTCTGGCTCAGATCCGGGCCCAGGTGGAAGTGGGCAACGTCTACTGGGACGTCGTGGACCTCAACGTGTCGGACGTCACGCTCGCCTGTGACGAGGGGCTGCTCGAGTACATCGATGCGGAGCTGCTGCCCCCGGGAGCGGACGGGACGCCGGCGGCGGAGGACTTCGCCCCGGGGACCCTTTCTGACTGCGGGGTCGGGGTTGTCGTCTGGTCCACGATCTACGCGTTCGATGCGAGCCGTTTCCCGGGCGCCAGGCCGGAGACGATCGCCGACTTCTTCGACCTCGAGAAGTTTCCCGGGCGCCGCGGCATGCGGCGCGTTCCCATGTTCAACCTCGAGATCGCCCTCCTGGCGGACGGCGTGCCGACGGAGGAGGTGTACGCCCTGCTCGACACGCCGGAGGGCCTGGATCGGGCGTTCCGAAAGCTCGATACGATCAAGGATCACGTCGTGTGGTGGGAGGCGGGCGCCCAACCGCCCCAGATGCTGGCCGACGGCGAGGTCGTCATGAGCACGGCCTACAACGGGCGCATCTTCAACGCCCAGGCGCTGGAGAACCAGCCGTTCGAGATCGTGTGGGACGGGCAGCTCCTGGACATCAACCAGTTGGCCATCGTGGCCGGCACGCCGCGGGTGGAGGAGGCGATGCGACTCGCGAGCTTCGCGAGTAGCACCGAGGCGCTCGCGGCCCTCGGCCGCCGAATATCCTACGGCCCCGCGCGGGCCTCGGCCGCGCCGCTGATCACCACCCACCTGGAGACGGGCGTGGAGATGGGGCCGCACCTGCCCACGCATCCCGCCAACCTGGCGCGCGCGCTCCGGCGGGACTGGGCCTGGTGGGTGGACCATCAGGACGTGCTGAACGAGCGCTTCAGCGCGTGGTTGGCACGCTGAAAGTCCGGCCGCCCCCCCGCGAGCGGCTGCGGGCCATGGGGCTCGTGCTGCCGCTGCTGATCTTCCTCGGCGTCACCTTCCTGGCTCCGCTGGGGACGATGCTGCTGCGGAGCGTCCACGACCCGGTGGTCGCGGATGCGCTGCCCGCCACCCTCGCGGAGCTGCGCGACTGGGAGGGGGAAGGGCTGCCTCCCGAGGCGGCATACGAGGCGGCGGCGCGGGAACTCGGGTCGGCGCGGGAGGCGAGAACGCTGGGGCAGGTCGCGGGCCGCGTGAACCGGCTGCAGAGCGGACTGCGCAGCGTGTTCACGCGCACCGCCCGGGACCTCGCGGACGTGGCCGGCGGGCCCTGGCGCGAGGCGATGGCGGGCATCGACTCGGCCTGGGTCGACCCGGGCACCTGGCATGCGATCCGCGCCGCGGGCGAGCGCTTCACGGCTCGCCACTACCTCAACGCCGTCGACATGCAGCGGCTGCCGGACGGCTCGATCGCCCCCCAGCCGGAAGAACGGCGCATCTACCTGCCCCTGCTGTGGCGGACCCTGCTCGTAAGTCTGGCGATCACCGTGTTCTGCCTCATCCTCGGCTACCCGGTCGCGCACCTCATCGCGCACGCGCCGCCGCGCCGGGGCAACCTGCTGCTCGCCCTCGTCCTCGTGCCCTTCTGGACGTCGCTCCTCGTTCGCACCACGTCGTGGATCGTCCTCCTCCAGACGCAGGGGGTGATCAACGATCTGCTGGTGGCGGTCGGGCTCGTCGGAGACGACGGCCGGCTTTCCATGGTCTACAACATGACCGGCACGCTCGTGGCCATGACGCACGTCCTGCTGCCCTTCATGGTCCTGCCCCTGTACTCGGTGATGCGTTCGATTCCGCCGCTGCACATGCGGGCCGCCGCCTCGATGGGCGCCACGCCCGCGCAGGCGTTCCGCCGGGTCTACTGGCCGCAGACGCTGCCCGGCGTCGGAGCCGGGTCGCTCCTCGTCTTCATCCTCGCGATCGGCTACTACATCACCCCGGCGCTGGTGGGAGGGAGCAGCGGCCAGTTGATCTCGAACATGGTCGCCTACCACATGCAGACGTCGCTGAACTGGGGGCTGGCGGCGGCGCTTGGCGCGCTCCTCCTCGCCGGCGTGCTCGTCCTCTACCTGCTCTACGACCGTCTCGTGGGCGTCGAGCGCATGAGCCTCGGCTGAGGGTGGCGGAGAGAATCGTGACGGGAGCCCGCATCGGCCGGTTCGCCCACCTCGCCTTCTGCGTCCTCGTTTTCATCTTCCTCGTGGCGCCGATCATCGTGATCGTGCCCCTGGGCTTCAACGCGGAGCCCTACTTCACCTTCACCGAGGGGATGCTCCGGCTCGACCCCGAGGCGTGGTCGCTGCGCTGGTACCGGGAGGTCCTCGAGAACGAGGCCTGGACGCGGGGCCTCGCGAACAGCCTCGTGATCGGGATCTCCGCCACGGTGCTCGCAACCGCCCTGGGCACGCTCGCCGCCCTCGGGCTCTCGAGCGCCGCCATGCCGGCCCGCCGTTTCATCACCGGACTCCTCATCTCGCCGATGGTCACGCCCGTGATCATCTCCGCGGCGGGGATGTTCTTCTTCTATACCAACGTCGGCCTCGCCCAGACGCACCTCGGGCTCATCCTGGCCCACGCCACGCTCGGCATGCCCTTCGTCGTCATCACGGTCGTCGCCACGCTGTCGGGCTTCGACCGCAACCTCACGCGGGCCGCGGCCAGCCTCGGCGCCGGGCCCGTGCGCACCTTCAGGACGGTGCAATTGCCGCTCATCGCGCCCGGCGTGATCTCCGGGGCCCTGTTCGCCTTCGCCACCTCGTTCGACGAGGTCGTCGTCGTGCTCTTCATGGGCGGACTGGAACAGAGGACGATCCCGCGACAGATGTGGGCCGGCATCCGGGAACAGATCAGCCCCGCGATCCTCGCCGTAGCCACCTTCCTCGTCGTGTTCGCGCTCGCGCTCCTGCTGACGGTCGAATGGCTGCGCCGCCGGTCGTCCGCCTGAATCGCCGCGGTCAGTTGCCTTCGAGCGAGAGGTTCACGAGTTCGCGGAAGCGCTCGAGGCGGGTGCCGCGGTTGTCGCCGCGCGGCGTCTGCGTGAACACGAGACCGATGATCTCGCGGTCGGGGTCGAGCCAGGCGTTCGTGCCGTCCGACCCACCGTGGCCGTACGTGCCGTCGGCGAGCCGCCAGCCGTATCCGTAGTAGCTCGCCTCGTCCCCCTCGCCGGCAATGTGGATCTTCGGCGAGGTCATGAGTTCGACGGATTCCGGCGTCAGGATTTCGGCGCCGTCGTAGGTCCCCCCGTTCAGGAAGGTCTGGGCGAAGACCGCGTAGTCCCACGCCGACGAGATCATCCCGCCCGAGGCGCGCGCGAAGGGGAAGGCCACCGGGCCTCCCGGGGTGCCGCCGGGCATCCAGTCGCCGTCGGGGCCACGCTGGTAGTAGACGGAGCCCATGCGGTCGACCTTGCCGCCGACGGGGTGCTCGGCGTGGTGGTTGTAGCTGTCCGCCATCCCGAGCGGCCCGTAGACGGTCTCCATGAGCCGGTCCTCCAGGAGCTGGCCGGAGGCGATCTCGACCAGCGCGCCGAGCGTGTTGTAGCCCGGATTGTTGTAGGAGTACGTCTCGCCCGGCGTCACCTCCGCCCCGATCGCGCCGAAGCGGGCCGACTCGCTCTGCAGGGTCGGATTGTCGCCCAGCGGCTGCAGGAAGAGGGTGGGGATGCGGAGCCCGCTGCTGTGGGACAGCAGGTGGCCGACCGTGATGAACCCCGCGCGGTAGTTGTCCCACTCGGGCATGTACTCCCGCACGAGGTCGTCGTAGGAGAGCTTGCCCTCTTCGACGAGTTGCGCGATGGCCGTGGCCACGACGGGCTTCGTGTTCGAGGCCATGCGGAACATCGAGTTCCGCTCCATGGGCAGCCCGCGCTCCTTGTCGCGCATGCCGACGGCCTCGTGGAGGACGATCTTCCCCTTGCGGGCGACCAGCAGGACGGCGCCCACGATGTCGCCCCGCTCGACCGCCTCGTGGTACAGCCCGAGGGCGCCCTCGAGGACGGCGCGGGACATGCCGACCTCCTCCGGTTCGCCGTAGGAGAGCGTGCGCGCTTCCTGCGCCGACAGCGCCGGTGTGAACCGGGTCGCGCCCGCGAGGATCGTCGAGGGCAGGATGATCGCCAGGAAGAGCCATCGAGTGGCAGGGATGCCGCGAACTCGCCGTGAAACCTTCATCGGTCCTCCGGAAGCAGAAGAAAGCGGGCCGACAGCGGAACCGACGCGCGGAGCGCTAACGCCGAGCGCTGAACGCTGAACGCTAACGCGGCGCACGAGGGTGAACCAGATGGGGGCCGAACTTGCCCCTCCGGGCTGCATGCGGGCATCTAGTGTCGTGTCCCGGAAACCCGCGAGCTGCCGAGAGTGCCGAGGCACGGAGGGTCCGCGGCGGGCCCGCGGGCGATTCCCGAAAGCGGAGGGGTTGCGGACCATCATTGTCTATCTGAACGGAGACTACCTGCCCGTTGGCGAGGCGCGGGTCTCGGTGAACGACCGGGGCTTCCTGTTCGCGGACGCGGTCTACGAGGCGATCCCGGCCTATGCGGGCCGCTGTTTCCTGCCCGAACGCCACCTGGCCCGGCTCGCGTGGGGCCTCCGGACGCTGCGGATCGAGGCGGACGTGGCTCCCCTCGCCGGCGTGGGCGACGAACTCATCGCGCGGAACGATCTCGCCGCGGCGGAGTTCTCCGTCTTCTACATGCAGGTGACGCGCGGCGCCGCCCCCCGCACGCACGCGTTCCCGCAGGAGGCGGTGCCGCCGACCGTCTACGCCTTCGCGAAGCAACTCGTGCGCACGACGCCGGAGCGGTGGGAGCGGGGTTTCGGCGCCATCACGCTGCCGGACCAGCGCTGGGCCCGCGCCGACATCAAGACGACCGGCCTCCTGCCCAACGTCCTCGCGCAGCAGGCCGCGGTGGAGGCGGACGTGGAGGACGCGATCTTCATCCGCGAGGGGATGGTGCAGGAGGGGACGCACAACAACGTGTTCGCGGTGCTCGGCGGAGAGGTGACGACGGCCCCCGCCACGAACCACATCCTGCACGGCGTCACCCGCGCCTTCACGCTCGAATTGTGCGCGGGACTGGGGATCCCCGCCCGCGAGCGCGCCTTCACGGCGAACGAACTCCGGGCTGCGGACGAGATCTTCTTCACGGGGACGACGACGGAGGTGCGGCCGACCGTGGAACTGGACGGCCGGCCCGTGGGAAGCGGACGCCCGGGCGAGATTACCCGGGCGCTGTCGGAAGCCTACCGCCGGGCCGTGGCCCCCGAAGCACAGGCGGGGGCCTGACGGAGCGCTGACGCAGAGTTTGCCACGGACTGCTAACGCGTGGTGACCGGCTCCATCCGCACGATCGCCGTCGGCTCACCGCGCCGGCCGTCGATGGCCAGGTAGATGAGCCCGTCCGGACCCTGCCGAACGTCGCGGATGCGGCCCAGTCCCTGTACGAGCGTCTCCTCCCGCACGACGTCCTGCCCGTCCAGCGTGAGGCGCGCCAACTGCTCCCCGGCCATCCCGCCCACGAACAGGTTCCCCTTCCAGTGCGGGAAGCGGTCCCCGGTGTAGAAGAGCAGCCCGGAGGTCGCGATCGACGGCACCCAGACGTGGGCCGGCTGCTCCATCCCCTCCTTGTGCGTGCCCTCGTGGATCGCGGTGCCCGAGCCGTAGTTGACGCCGTAGCCCACGATGGGCCAGCCGTAGTTGAGCCCCGGCTGCACCAGGTTGAGTTCGTCACCGCCCTGCGGCCCGTGCTCCGTCGCCCACAGGTCGCCCGTCTCCGGGTTCATGACCATGCCCTGCTGGTTGCGGTGCCCGAAACTCCAGATCTCCGGCTGAATATCCGGGTCGTCGACGAACGGGTTGTCCTCGGGAATCCCGCCGTCCTCGTACACGCGGCTGACGGTGCCGTGATGGGTCGAGGGATCCTGCGCCGGGTGCGCGTAGAGATCGCCGCGGGTCGAGGCCTGGCGATCCCCGACGCTGATGAAGATGTGCCCCTGTCCGTCGAATACGAGGCGGGAACCGTAGTGCCCGCGCCCTTCCGATACCGCGAGGAAGATCTCCTCGATGTCGGTCAGAGCCCCGTTCTCGTAGCGTCCCCGGATGACCGCGGTCGTCCCGCGCTCCGTCTCGTCGGGCTTGGAGTAGCTGAGATAGAGGAGCCGGTTGTCTTCGAAATCGGGGTGAGGCACGACATCGAGGAGTCCGCCCTGGCCGGCCGAGACTACCTCCGGCACGCCCTTCACGGGGTCGGGAAGGAGCAGCCCGTCCCGCACGACGCGGAGCGTGCCCGCCTTCTCCGTGACCAGCATTTCGCCATCCGGCAGGAACGCGATCGACCACGGGCGAACCAGCCCCTCCACCACGGGAACGAGCCTGTAGTCGTGGTACGCCGACTGGATCACCTCCTGGCCCAGCGCCGGAGTCGCGGTCGACAGAAAAAGCCCGGCGGCGAAAATCGCCAGTGGGGTCCGCTTGATCATCTTGTCTCCAGGGAAAAACATGTCGCTCATTCTCGTGGGTCTTCTCGTGGTACATGGGTTGGCGAAGCTTGAAAAAACTGTCGCGGGTGCCCCCCCGACAGCAAGGTTCGCCAACGGCGGCGACTGCCTCGCGCAACGGCGGCGTCCGCATGGGAGAACACGCACGGGCGCGGCGACGTTTCCGGAGCGGGAGGACACGACCTCCCGCGGGAAGGGGAGAGGAAGGGGAGACCGATGAAGAACATCGCCATCATCGGCGGCGGCATCTCGGGCCTCGGGGCGGCCTGGGCGCTGCATCACGATTCGGACCGGTTCGATTTCCGCCTGTTCGAGGCCCGGGAACAGCTCGGCGGGAACGCCGTGACCGTCGACATGCCCCAGGAGGACGGCGGCGCGATCCCCTTCGACATCTCCGTCACCGCCTGCATCCCCTCCGTCTATCAGCACTTCGTCGTGTTGCTGGAGCAGTTCGGCATCGAGCTGATCGACACGAGGTTCAGCTACAGCGTGAAGTACCGCGGGGAGACCTACGCCCACGACTTCGATTCGAACATCAGGGAACGGCTGCAGCTCGAGATCCGGAAGTTCCAGCGCATCCTGCGGCTCCTGCACCGGTTCGGGCGGCTGACCCATTCGCGGTCGAAGTTCGTGAACAGCCTCAACCCCTTCAACTACATCAGCATGGGCACGGTGCTGAACGTGGCCGGCTTCTCCGGCGACTTCCGGTACAAGGTGCTGAAGCCGATGTTCGTCAACTTCCTGATGGCGACGAACGTCTTCGACATGCCCGCCTCGCTGTTCTCCAGGTATCTCGAATTCTTCGACATCGAGACCGCGACGACCATGCAGACCTGGGACCAGGGAACGCGCCGGATCTACGACAAGCTCTCCGCCGGTTTCCGCGACAAGGTCTACCTCAACCGGCCCGTCCGGAGAGTGGTTCGAGGACCATCGCACGTCGTGGTCGAGGACGAGGACGGCGTGGAGGAGACGTTCGACGCCGTGATCTTCGCCTGCAACGCGAACCAGACGCTGATGATGCTGGACGAGCCGACGTTCCTGGAGCGCTACATCCTCTCGTCGGTCCGCTACGAGAGCGAACTCCACAACCATACGGTCGTGCACTCGGACGCCTCGGTCCTGCCGGATGACGAGGTGCAGGCGCTGGAAACGCGGAGCAACCATATCGAGCAGTACGGGGCCCGGCCGGACAACTACGAGATCACGTACATCATGCACAACCAGCAGCCGTGGGCGAAGCGGTCGGACAGGCCCTGTCTGGTGACCTACAACCCGATCAGCAAGATCGACGACGAGAAAGTGATCGAGCGGCGGTGGTTCCAGCACATCGTGCACGACGTGCGCCATGTCGCGTGGCTCGTCCCCCTCTTCCGCTTCATTCAGGGGAAGAAAGGGAGTTGGCACTGCGGCGCCCACACGCTGATCAACAGCCAGGAAACGGCCTTTGTCACCGGACTCGCCGCCGCGAGACAGATCGGCGCCGACTACCCCTTCGAGGATCCCGAGGCGAGGAAGATGTTCAACTACTACGGCCGCATCCTCTACGGCTGGCGCTTCAGAAAGGCCTGATGGTCAGGCGCCGGCGTCGTTCCACGGGCTGCTAGCTCGGCCAGAAGATGGGGATGAGGAGGCTGGCCGTGATGAGGAGGACGAGGTTCAGCAGGCCGCCCACCTTCACGAAGTCCGAGAAGCGGTATCCGCCCGGCCCGTAGATCATGACGTTGGTCTGATAGCCGAAGGGCGTGACGAACGAGGCCGATGCGCCGAACATGACGGCGACGAGGAGCGCGTACGGGTTCACGCCGGCCTGCGTGGCCGCGAGGATCGCGACCGGCGTGAGCATCACGGCCGTCGCCGCGTTGGACACGATGGCGGTCATGACGACGGTCACCAGGTAGAAGGCCGCGACGAGTCCGGCCGCGCCCAGCGGCGCCGTCGCCGCCACGACGCCGCGCGCGAGCAACTCCGCCGCCCCGGTGGTCTCGAGCGCCACCCCGAGCGGAATCAGGCCGGCCAGCACGAAGAGGACCAGCCACTCCATCTCCGCGTAGATCTCCTCGACGCGCACGCAGCGCGTGAACACCATGAGGCCGACGCCCGAGAGCGCGGCCGTCATGATGTCGAGGAGGCCGAGGCTGGCGCTGAGCACGACGCCGACCATGATCGCGGCAGCCACGCCGGCCCGCGGTCTGCGTCCCGTCTGGGCCTTCACTTCTCCCACGGGCACGAACCCGGGATCTTCGACGAGGCGCCCGAGCGCGCTCGCCCTCCCGTGCACCAGGAGCATGTCGCCGACGTGGAACGAAACCTCCGCCAGCCGCTCCGTCACGGTGACGCCGTGATGCTGGATCGCGAGCACGGCCGCATCGTAACGCTGCGCGAAGTTCAGATCGCGGAGCGTCCGGCTTACGAGGCTCGATCCGGGCGCCACGAGGACTTCGACCAGCCGTCCGCCGCCGCCCGCGAGGTCGAGTCCCTGTTCCTTCCGCTCCCTCGGGGTCTCGAGTCGCTGCCGTCGCGCGAGTTCGAGGAGGCGTTCGGCGGGCCCCTGCACGTAGAGGACGTCACCCGGCCGTATGTGGCGGTCTCCGTGCGGCGCGGTGATCTCCTGTTCGCCCCGTTCGATGTCCAGCACCGTGACGCCGTACCGTTCGCCCCACTTGAGTTCGGCCAGCGAGCGGCCGTTGGCCGGCGAATCCTCCGGGACGTGGAGTTCCGTGACGAAGCGGCGGATGTCGTACTTGCTGGACAGGTCCGGCGCCCGGGCGCGCCGCGGCAGGAGCACCCGGCCGGCGGTGAAGAGGTACAGCAGGCCCACGGCGAGACAGATCAGGCCGAGCGGAGTGATCGAGAACATGTGGAGTTCGTCGAACCCGCGCCGCATCGCTTCGCCGTGCACGACCAGGTTGGTGGAGGTCCCCATCAGGGTGACGGTGCCCCCGAGAATCGAGACGAAGGAGAGCGGCATGAGATACCGCGAGGCTGGCTCCTCGGCCTGATCGGCGAGCGCGACGAAGACGGGCAGGAACACCATCACGACGGCGGTAGTCATGAGGAAGGGTGAAAGGAGCGCGCAGACGAGGCAGAGCACGAACATGCGGGAGTACTTGCCGCCGAGGGGCGCGGTGCGCGCCCAGGCCCCGATGGCGGACACGAGACCGGTCTTGCGGAGCCCCAGGCCGAGCACGAGCATCGACCCCACCGTCACGGTCGCGCGGCTCGACAGGCCCGATACGGCTTCGGCCGGCGTGAGGATGCCGCTCAGGAGGAGGACCACCGGCACCGACATGGCGACCTGGTCCAGCCGCAGCCGGTCGAGGGCGAACAGGACGAGCGCCGCCAGGGTCAGGGCGAGCACGAATGCGATGTCGAACGTCATGTGAGGATGTTCGCCGCCCGCACGTCCCGGCACCAGTCCGGCCGGCCGGATGCCCGGAACCCGGGTAGACCGGTCCGACGATCACGACCGCGACAGGGAGCCACATTGCAGCCATGGGCACACTCAAGCGCGAACTCGGGCTGTTCGACGTGTACGCCATTGCGACCGGCGCGACGCTCAGTTCGGGCTTCTTTCTGCTGCCCGGTCTCGCCGCCGCGCAGGCCGGCGGCGCGATCCCCGTCGCCTACCTGCTGGCGGGGCTCCTGCTCCTGCCCGGCATCCTCAGCATGGCCGAGCTGTCGACCGCCATGCCGCGCGCCGGCGGCATCTACTACTTCCTGGACCGCAGCATGGGCCAGCGGGTGGGAGCGATCGGCGGCTTCGGCACCTGGGCGACGCTGACGCTCAAGTCCGCCTTCGCCCTCGTGGGCCTCGGCGCCTACCTGCAGGTCTACTTCCCCGACGCCCCCTCCGGCCCCATCGCCTTCGCCTTCGCGCTGGGTTTCGCCGCGATCAACCTCTTCGGCGCCAAGAAGACCAGCTCCATCCAGATGGTCCTGACGGTGGTCCTCCTGGCCATGCTGGGCTGGCTCATCGGGGCGGGCGTGACGGCCGTGGACCCCGATGCCTTCGCCGGAGCGTTCGACCTGGGGACCTCGCCGTTCTTCTCCACCGTGGGGCTGGTGATCGTTTCCTACATGGGGATTACCCATGTGGCCTCGGTGTCGGAAGAGGTGAAGAACCCGGACCGCAATCTGGCGCTGGGCATGCTGCTGGCCTTCGTCACGGTGCTGCTCATCTACGTGCTCGGCACCTGGGCGATGGTGGGGGCGGTCGGCGTGGAGGCACTCTCCGCCGATGGCGGCAACCTGGCCCCGGCGGCGGCGATGGCGAGGGCCGTCGTGGGTCCCACGGGTGAAGCCGTCATGACCGTAGCCGCCATCCTGGCCTTCACGTTGGTCGGCAACGCCGGGGTGCTTGCCGCGAGCCGTTACCCGCTGGCCATGAGCCGCGACCACGTGCTGCCGGCGGCCATGCGCCGGATCAGCCGCTGGGGCACGCCGTGGGTCGCGATCCTCGCGACGGCGGGACTGATCGTCCTGTGGCTGGTGCTTTTCGACCCATCGGGCATCGCGAAGCTGGCGAGCGCCTTCCAGCTCATCATGTTCGCGCTCGCGTGCCTCGCGGTGATCGTCATGCGCGAGAGCGGCCTCGCACCGTACGACCCCGGCTTCCGTGCTCCGTTCTACCCCTGGGTCCAGGTCGTCGGCATCGTCATCCCGCTCCCGCTGATCGTCCAGATGGGATGGATGGCGACGCTGTTCAGCGTCGCGTTCGTCGCGTTCGGCCTCCTCTGGTACCGCGTCTACGCCCGGGACCACGTGCGCCGGGAGGGGGCGATCTACCACGTGTTCGAGCGGCTCGGCCAGCAGCGGAACGAGGGGCTGGAGCGCGAGTTGCGCGGGATCCTGAAGGAGAAGGGACTGCGCGACGCGGACCCCTTCGAGGAACTCATCGCCTCTTCGGATGTGCTGGACTACGAGGGCGCGGTTCCCTTCTCGAAGCTGGTGGACCGCGCGTCGGAGGCCCTTTCGCAACAGTTGGGCGTGAGCGCCGGCCGCGTCGCGCGGGGACTCCTCGAGGGCACCGGCACGGGCCTCACGCCGATGTCGGAGGGCGTCGTCCTGCCGCACCTGCACCTGGACGAGATCCCCGGGCCGCGCATGGTCCTCGCCCGCGTTCGCGGCGGGATCGAGATCGACACGGGGGAGCCCGACGTGCCGCCGGCCGAAGACGAACTCATCCAGGCCGCCTTTTTCCTCGCGAGCCCCGCGGCCGACCACGGCCGCCACCTGCGCATCCTGGCGCAGATCGCCGGTCGCGTGGACGACGAGAGCTTCCTGATCGAGTGGCTCGAAGCGGAGGACAACCTGGAGCTGCGCGAGGTCATGCTGCGCGACGAGCGCATGCTCATCGTGGAGGTGCTTCCGGAGGGCGCGAGCAGCACGCTGGCGGGGATGACGATTCGTGAGATGGCGCTACCGGAGACCACGCTCGCCGCGATGATCCGGCGGCGCGGACAGCTCATCGTACCCCACGACGACACCGTCGTGGAGACGGGCGATCGCCTCACGATCCTGGGCTCGCCGCGCGACATCATCGACCTGCGGCACCTCTACGACGTGCATGCGACGGCCGTGCCGCGGTGGTGGAGGCGCAGCGCGCGTCCACGCTCGGCGCCGTGAACACCGGCGGCTTCAGCCCCGCAGGTGCTCGTTGAAGAACGCGATGGTCCGCTCCTGTGCGAGGCTGGCGGCTTCCTGGTCGTAGCGTGGCGTGGTGTCGTTGTGGAAGCCGTGGTTGGCTCCGTCGTAGACGTGGACCACGAAGGACTTTCCGTGCGCCTCCAGCGCCTCCTGGTAGGCCGGGTAGGCGGTGTTGATCCGCTCATCCAGGCCCGCGAGCTGGATCATCAGGGGCGCCTGTATGGAGGGCACGTCCTCCGCGGCCGCGGCCGACCCGTAGAACGGCACACCCGCGCCCAGATCCGGAAGGCGGACTGCGAGCTGATTCACCACTCCGCCGCCGTAGCAGAACCCGACGGCCCCGACTCGCCCGGTGGTCGTCTCGTGGTCGCGGAGGAACCGGAACGCGGCCACCCAGTCCTCCATCATCGTGTCCCGGTCGAGCTGCCGCTGCATCACACGGCCCTCGTCGTCGTTGCCGGGATAGCCGCCCAGGGGGGTAAGCGCGTCCGGCCCCAGCGCCACGAAGTCCGCGGCGGCGAACCTGCGGACCACGTCTTCGATGTAGGGGTTCAAGCCGCGGTTCTCGTGGATGACGAGGACCGCAGGCCTGGGCTCCGTCGCGTCGACGGGCACGGCCATGTAGCCGCGCATGGTCCCCGAGCCGTCCGGCGAAGGGTAGGTGACGTACTCCTGCCGGATTCGGGCATCGTCGGTCGCCACCTGCCGCGCCCACGCGTAGTTGGGACGAAGCGCCTCGAGGACCGCGACGGCGGCCGCGCTGCTGCCCAGCACCTTCCCGGCTCCCTTCAGGAAGTCCCGCCGTCGAATGAACCCATGCACGTAGCCATCGAAGAGGGCCAGCACCTCCTGGGGGAAGTCGCTCGCCTGCTTTCTCCTGGTCATTGGGAATCCTCCAACACAGTTCCGTGGGCAGTTCGTCAGTCGGCGTCTTCCTCGGCGTGTCGCCGCGCGATCCGGGCCAGCTTCGGCTCGATGGACGTCATCACCGCCGCGAACAGCACCAGCGCCCAGCCCACCGAGAGGATCAAGTGTAAGCCGACCAGCATCCGGGCGCTGGCCGAGACGGGGACGATGGCCGCGTAATCCTGGGCGAGGGCGGTAAAGAAGGCAAAGGACACCCAATCCGCGATCCCGGTGCCGGCGTCGGCGAACGAGCCCGGGCGGAAGCGCTCGAGCGTTCCGTAGAAGCCCGCGAAGAGGAAGATGATCGTCAGGTATCCGAGCGCGAACCCGCCGATCGGGACCCACATGACCCGCAGGTACGCCGCGAGCTGGCCGTACACTTCAAGCCGGGGACGCAGCCAGGTGGCGGCGGCGCGCCCGCTGAGAAACGCGGTCAGCGGGAGCAGGACGAGCGGGATGATGATGACGAGAACAATCGAGAGAACCTCGGCGATGCCCGACAACCCGACGTCTTCCCGTACCACCCCGAACCCGAACAGGAGCCCCATCAGGACGGGCAGCGCAACCGCGCCGAGGACCAGGAGCCGGGGAGGCCGGGCGTTGTCCCATCCCTCGCGCCGCCGGCTGATGAGACCGATCAGCAGTGCGCCCCAGGGCACGGCCACGAGCGGGAACGCCGCCACCAGCGGCGCCAGGGGAACGTCACCCACGACCAGCGCGGGGATGAACCCCAGGCTCAGCAGGACCGCCACGACGAACATCTCCCGGCTCACATCCCGGTACCCGGAGAGGGACGACCGGTCCAGCCCGCCGATCAAGCCGACCGCCAATGGACCGAGGGGCGGAATGATGACGCCCCAACCGACGCTCAGCGCGCCGGCCAGGAACGCCGTGACGACCCCCACGATCGAGCCGATCAGGATGCCGACCCCCGGGCCCCCGCTCGATCCCCCGCGAAGACCCACGCCCAAGCCGATGGCGACCGCACACCCCGCTCCCAGCAAGACGTCGGTGTGGTTCCCCGTGATCGCATACCCGCAGGTCGCGACGATGAAGGCGACGGCGGCCGCAATCCGGACCCCCAGCGAGATCAACCGGTTCACGATTCTTCCTCCGCGTGGCGTCTGGCGATCCTCTCCAGTTTCGGGCCGATGAACGACATCACCGCCGCGAACAGTACGACGACCCACCCCGCCGAGAGGATCAGGTGGGCGCCGACGAGCAAACGGGCGCCGTCCGAGACGGGGACGACGGTCGCGTAGTCCTGGGCGAGGCCGGTGTAGAACGCGAAGAAGATCCATTCCTTGATCCCGACGGCGGCGTCGGCGAACGCCCCGGGGCTGAACCGCTCCAGCATTCCGTAGAAGCCGGCGAACAGCACGATGATCATCAGGTAGCCGACCGCGAACCCGCCGATGGGGACCCACATGATGCGCAGGTAGTCGGCAAGCCGGCCGTACACCCGGAGCCGCGGCTGCAACCACATGATGACGACGCGCCCCAGCAGAAACGCGCCGGCGGAGACCGCGGCCAGCCCAAGCCCCATGATACCGACGTATTGCAGGGCAGGGACCGTGCGTTGGGCTACACGATCCAGCCTCATTTGCTCGTCCACCATCAGATAGAGCAGCAAAGCAAGCAGCAGCACCGCACTCACGACCAGCAGTCGCGGGGGACGTGTATCGTGCCATCCCTCGCGGCGGTGGCTGAGCAGGCCGGATATCAGCGCGATCCAGGGCATGCATGCGAGCGGAGCCATCGTGAACATCACCGCGGCCTCCAACTCTCCCGACGCGACCAGGCCGGGGAAGAACCCCAGGCCGAGCAGGACGGACACGATGAACGTCTCGCGGCTCATGTCCCGATAGCGAGAGAAGGAAGTCTCGCGGAGCCCATCATGCATGCCGACCGCCAGGGCCAGAATGGGTGGCACAAGAACCCCGAGTCCGTCCCAGGGGGCCACGCCGGCGACCAACGCGGTGAAGATCCCGACAATCGAACCGATCAGGATCCCCATCCAGGGGCCGGCCTGCGCGCCTCCCCGGAGACCGATACCCACTCCGATGGCGAGCCCGCAGCCCGCTCCCATCAAGACGTCCCGGTGGACCTCGGTGATCGCGTAACCGAAAGGCACCACCACGAGCGCGACGGTGGCCGCAACCCAGGTCGCCCGCCAGACCAGGCGGCTCACGGTCTCACCCGCTCCCGGGCTTCGGCTAGCGTTCCGAGACGACGGTGGGGGCCTCCTCGCCTTCGAGGGTTTCGAGGACCTGGCGCCACTGGAACTTCTCGCCGATGCCGCGCACGTAGTAGTCCATCCACGCCATCTCGCTCACCGCCTTGACGAGCCGGTTGCGCGGATCCGGGATGCCGTGGCTGCGCCCCGGATACATGAACAGTTCCGTCGGCACGTCCAGCTTCTTGAGCGCCATGTGGAGTTCCACCGACTGCGGGCTCGGCACGCGCGGGTCGCCCTCCACCACGTGGATCATGGTCGGCGTCGTCGCGTTCGCGATGTACTTGAGCGGGGACTGGTCGAAGTAGGTGTCGAAGTCCTCGTACAGGAAGCCGTCGCCGACGTAGAACTGGCGGTTCCGCTGCACGTCGCTCTGCGCGTACATGCTGATCCAGTTCATCGTCCCGGCGCCCGAACTGATCGCCTTGAAGCGGTCCGTCTGCGTGAGGATCCAGTTGGACCAGTGGCCGCCGGCGCTCCAGCCCAGCGCGCCCATGCGGTCGCCGTCCACGATCCCCTCGGCGATCAGGTGGTCGACGCCCGTCATGATGTCCTCGTAGCCCATCGTGAAGTAGTCGCCGACGATGTCCGTGCGGTGCGCGTTGCCGTAGTTGCGCGAGCCGCGGTAGTTGGGCTTGAGCACGGCGTAGCCCGCGCCCGCGTAGACCTGCGCGTTGTAGCCGCCGTTGAAGCGCAGGATGTCGGCCGACGCCGGGCCCCCGTGGATCGCGACGATGAGCGGATAGCGCGTCCCCTCCTCGTAGCCAACGGGGTAGACGAGGACGCCGCCGACCATCTTCCCGTCCGACGAGCGCCAGTTGACCTCGGCCTCGTCGCCGAACGCCACCTCGCGCAACTGCGGGTTCACGTCGACGAGTTGCGTCCACTTCGAGCGGTCCGGGACGTCGGCCACGCTCGCGACGGCGAACACGGTGGGGGGCGTCTTCGGGTCGCTGTAGTTGATCAGGATCGTGCCGGTGTCGTCATCCTCGGACACGGAGAGTGCGGCCCGCTCCTCGGTGAGTTGCCGCACCGCGCCGGTCTCCACGTCCAGCGCGTGCAACTGCGTCGTCACCTTCACGCCGGCGTTGAAGTAGATCGTGTTCGAATCCCCGGACCAGAACCCGACGCTCGAACTCTGGTCGAACTCCGCCCCCAGCTTCCGGAACGCGCCCCCGCGGTCGTCCACCTCGCGGATGTAGACGCGGCTCTCCGTCATCGAGTAGCGCTCCATCTCGTCCGGCGCCGAGAAGGCGACCCAGCGCCCGTCCGGGGAGAAGCTGAGCCCGCCCTCGCCGACCTCGTAGTTGTCCGTCAGTCGCTCGATCTCGCCGGTCGCGACTTCCATCAGATAGAGGTCCGCGTAGAGGCGCTGCGCCGTGATGTTGCGCTCGTAGCGCCTGGTCGAGCCGCCCGTGATCCCGATCCAGCGTCCGTCATCGGAGATCGTGAAGCCGTTCACGCTGTACGACGGATCGTCCGTCTCGCGGCGCTCCGTGGCGGTCTCGATCTCCACGCTCCACAGGCTCGAGAGCGGGGTGACCGCGTTGCGCACGTCGACCGTGAAGCCCTCCTCGCGCCGCTTCACCTCGTCCTCGTCGAACGAATCGGGGCGCGCGAAGTAGACGCGGCTTCCGTCGGGGGAGAAATCCCACTGGTCGACGCCCGCCTCGCCGTCGGTGAGCTGCTCGGGATCGGCCCCGGCGAGGTCGTCGGCCGGCAGCCGATAGAGTTGTTCCCGGCCGTTCTCCCCGGAGCGGTAGACGAGCCAGCGTCCGTCGGGGCTGAACGCGAAGCCGGACACGCCCTCTGCCGCGTCGGTGATCTTCCGGGCTTCGCCCCCGTCGTGGCGCATCATGTAGAGCTGGGTGTCGTCCCCATCCCGGTTGGAGGCGAAGAGGAAGAACGACCCGTCCGGGGCCCACGTCGGGCTGCGCTCATCCTTGTCCTCGGTGTAGGTGAGCCGGCGGTCCGACGCGACGCCCTCGCTCAGCGACACGAGGTGGATGTCCGTCTGCGACTCCGCCGCCTCCCAGTCGGGCGTCGTCACGGTGTACAGCATCCACGCCCCGTCCGGACTCGGCGTCCACGAACCGGCGCGTTTCATCTCCTGCACATCCATGAACGTGAACGGCCGCTCCTGCGCGGCGAGCGGCGTCTCAAACGGCAGTGCAAGCGCGGCGAAGGGAAGAACGAGGGCGACGGGAAGGGAACGCATCTGAACCTCGATACCAAGGGTGAACGGGACTCCGTCCCATCATACGACCTTCAACTTGCCGGAACGATAGGTGCAGAATATCGTAGCATTGAGGTGCTACACGAAAGGACGAGGGTTCATGGTTCGAAGCGTGAAACTGCGGCGCATGGGCGGGTCCGTCGGGGCTACGCTGCCAAGAGACATGGCGCAACGTCTCCACCTCGAGGCGGGTGACGAAGTGCTCGCGGTCGAGACGGCGAACGGGATCCTGCTGAGCCCCTACGACCCGGATGTGGACGACGGGCTCGCGATCGCGGTCGAGGCCCAGAAGCGATACCGGAGGGCATTGAGAGACTTGGCGAAGTGACCCGGCTGGAGCCGCGCTGGGTTCCCCGGGTCGTTGTCGAGGCCGTCCAACTCGACCAGGTTCGCGAACACGGCGGTTTGCTCGGCCTTCGCGACGAGGATGCCCTCGAGGCCGCCCTGGCCCGGGCACGCCAAAGGTGGACCTACGATGCGAACTCGGATCTGCCCCGCCTCGCTGCCTGCTACGCCTTCGGCATCTGCTCCGGCCACCCGTTTCGGGACGGAAACAAGCGGATCTCGTTCGTCGCCGCGGTCATCTTTCTCGGCCTCAATGGCCTGGATCTCGTCGCGCCGGAGGAGGAGGTCGCGGGGAAGATGTGGGCCCTCGCCGCGGGCGAACTCGACGAGGAAGCGATCGCCGACTGGTTCCGCTCGCGAGTCGAGCTCCGTCGCGCGTGAGATAAACGCGACACAACTTTCCTGCGTCGAACCTGTGTCTCCGGTCCGAGATCGACGTTCCCTGTCCACACCTCCCCGGGGGCCGCAAATGCACCGACCGAGACTCGGGCCGCCAGCCGGCGCCGTACTACTCTTCACGGTTTCGATCCTCGTGCCGCGGCGGGCCCTCGACGCCCAGGAAGTGGTCGAGAGCGCGGCGCCGCGCGACCCCGACCTGACGCTGGCGGACGAGCCGCTGCTGCGAATCGGCATCGTGGACGGTTCGCTGGAGTACATCTTCGGCAATGTGACGGGCGGGGTTCGTCTCGAAGACGGGAGCATCGTCGTCGCGGATGAGCAGAGCGCCAACCTGCGCCGCTACGACCCGAACGGACGCCACGTGTGGACGAGCGGACGTTCGGGGGAGGGGCCGGGCGAGTACACGGGGCTGCGGCTGCTCAGGAACTGCCCCGGCGCGCCGCTCACCGCCTTCGACTGGAGCCTCGACCGCATCACCGAGCTGGATGTCGATGGCAACGTGCTCGACTCCCGTTCGCTGGTTGCGGCGGGCGTTCGTCCCTACGGCGATCTCACCTGCGCACCCGACGGCCGGCTCGTGTACACGCCCTGGCCCGACGACATGGGCGAGAGCTACGAGGAGGGCCTGGCCGAGGGGGACGTCTACCGGTGGCGCACGGCCCTCGTGGCCGCCGAGGGGGACAGCGTCGCGACCCTGCGCTCGGGGATTCCGGGCGCTGAACGGTTCTTCATCCAGCCTGGGTCGAGCGGTCCGCGCGATTGGGGGAAGGACGCAGTATTTGCGCCCGTGGGCACGGGCGTGTGGTACGGGACGGCGGATGACTACGAACTCGAGCACGTGGACTGGACGGGCCGGGTCACGCGGGTCGCCCGCTGGGCCGGCCCCGGGCTCGCGGTGACGGACGATCGCGTCGACGCGTATCGGGAAGCTCTCCTGGCGCGATACAACGACCCGGAGCGCCGTCGGCGCTTCGACCGGGAATCCTGGCCGGACCGCCGCGATCAACTTCCGGAGCGCTTCCCCGCGTACGAAGCCCTGATCGCGCTCCCGGACGGCGCCTTCTGGGTCAAAACCCACGGGTGGCTGGCGCCAGGGGAGGAACTGCACCTCCTGGACGCGAGCGGCGCATGGCTGCGGCGACTTGTGTTGCCGAGCGGAGTCGTCCTCGACGCGGGCCGCGACTGGGTGCTCCTGCGCCAGCGCGACGAATTCGGCGTCCCGACCGTCGCCCTCTACGACCTGGTCGAATTCGGCGAGTAATGACGACGTAGACGACCGCAACAGCGCGCCGGGTAAACGCTCTACCTTCATTTTCCGTCTCACTCTCGAAACCACGCGAGGGGGAAGGGACCGGGAGCGCCATGCTCTCCGACCGAGAGATCCTGGAACTGGTCGAAGGGGCCAGGCAGGGAGAACGAGGGGCGCGCGAGAGACTGGCGGGCGCCCTCCGTCCCCTGGTATGCCGGTGGGCCCTGGTCATGACCGGCGATCCGGATGACGCGGAGGATGTCGCACAGGTCGTCCTGATGAAGACGCTGAGCTCGCTCGCGAGCTTCGATGGGCGCTCCAGGGTGACGAGCTGGGTCTACCGGATCACGCGGAACGCCAGCCTGGATCGCCAGCGGGAGAGGCGGCAGGCGCAGCGGTTGGCCGAGAAGGCGGAGTGGCTCGCCGAGTCGTGGGCGCCCGAGTTGGAGGACCCGCTGGATGAGATCGAGATGAGACGGACGCTGCGCCTGATTCGAACGCTCGTGACGGAACTGCCCATGATGCAGCGGGAGGTCTTCGACCTGGTGGACCTGCAGGGACTGAGGCCCGCGGAGGCGGCGCGGCTGCTGCAGATGAACCCGAACACGCTGCGGGTCCACCTGATGCGCGCGCGGCGCCGGATGCGGAAGGAGATGCTGGCGCGACCCGTGGAGAGGGGAACCGAGGGGAAACGATGACGGAACGGGACGCCCCGGGGCGTCGGGACGCGGAGCGCATCGCCCGCGACGAGCGGAACATGCACGCCGTCCTGTCGGCGATGGCCAACCAGGTGAGCGACGGCCTGCCCGTCGCGCCGCCAGAGCACGCCGCGGCCGTAGCGCACGCCGCGCGGGTGGGTCGGCGACCCGCGTGGCGCAGGTGGACGGTGGCGCCGCTCGCGGCGGCCGCCGTCGTGGCGGCCCTGCTCCTGTTGCCCGACGGCGCCATCGAAGAGAGCGGCGTCCCCCTCACGTCGCCCACGCGGAGCATGGTGAGCGACATGGACGTGGAGGCCGACCGGCCGTTCGTCGTCTTCCCCACGAACGACCCCGATATCGCCGTCGTATGGCTGCTCAACCCGGAGGAGAGTGACTGATGACCGGCAAGGTGAACGCGAGAGCGAGACAGAATATCCGAGGCGCGTTGATCGCGTCGCTGGCCTTCGGCCTCCCTCCGCTCTTTATCGGCGCGGCCCCGCTGCTCGCTCAGGGAGCGGTGTCGGGGATGGTGACCGATGCGGAGTCGCTGGCCCCGGTGGCCGGCGCGCAGGTGTTTGTCGCGGGAACAACGGTGATCGGTACGCTGTCGGGTCCGGAAGGCACGTACCGGCTGGAGGGGGTGCCGGCGGGCGAGCAGACCGTGACGGTGCGCCTGATCGGCTACCACGAGCTGTCGCAGACGGTGACGGTGGCGTCGGGCCGGGTGGCGACGGCGGACTTCGCCGTGGAGCAGACGGCCCTTCGCCGCCAGGACATCGTCGTGACGGGGGTGGTGGGCGAGACGCCGCAGGTGAAGTTCCCGTTCACGGTGGAGCGGCTGTCGGCGCAGGACCTCCCGGGCACCGCGAGCGCGCAGGAGCGCGAGGATGCCGTGGAGACCGTGCGGAACGTGCAGCTCGTCTTCCACCTGGTCGAGGCGGACGGTTTCACGGATGACGACCCGGAGATCAGCGATGTCGTGAGCGAACTCAAGCGGCTGTTCAACTTCCAGGGGTACCGACTCCTGTCGACTTCGATCCTGAACGTCGGCTTGGCGCGGACCTCGAACGTCAGGGTAGGCGGCACCGGATCCCAGAGAATCGTCGCCGGTGATTCGGCAACGCCGCTTACGATCCACGCAGAGATCAGTGCACGACGTGCCACCAGGAATGTCCGTGCGAAGGTGACTCTCGCCGGAGAAACTTCCGGCACCTCGCGGTTACAGGAGCGTGAGGGAGGGGTCTTCCGGATGGAGGTGCTCGGGCCCCTTCTCGAAGCCTCCGTCACGATTCGCGATGGCCAGAGGGTGGTGCTGGGCTCGGCTCGCCGTTCCGCCGAAGACCCCGTGCTCATCCTGATCGTGACCCCGAGCCTCGATCCCTCGTGACCGACGCTTCCCGCAACACCTGGACGGGGCGGGGTTCATCCAGTTCAAGCGCGCGGGCTTCGAAGAGCCCGGCTACGAAGAAGGCGTCGCCCTCCGCATCGACGCCCTCCGCACTGAGTCGTACTGAAGCACCCCTATTCGGGCAGGCGGCGCTCCGGCAGCGGCGGAGCTGGGCCGATCCCCAGCACCAGGTGCCAGTAGGTCCATGAGCGAGGATCGAGTATCCCGGGGTGAGCCTGTCTCAGGGCGGTCCTGAAATCGTCCTCGTCGAAACAAGACCGGGCGACCCGGATGTCGTCGACCGTGCCCCAGGTCATGACGTGGTTGAGGAAGAACACCGGGTCGCGCAGCGTGTCCTCCGGCGGCTTGAACCACACCATGCGTTTGGCCACGCGAAGAAGCTCAAGGTCGCGCAGCGGATCCGTCATGACGACCCTCGGGACGCCAGAAGACCTTGGCGAGCGGGGAAATTCGGCAGGCCTTCCAGGTTGACGCCCCGGACGGCTGCCGCGAGTCGGTCGCGGACCATGATCGGGACCTCCGACAGATCGCCATCGTCAAAGAAGGTCAGCGCCTTCAGCGTCAGGATCGGATTGAAGCGATCGCCGTGGACCGCTGTGGCCGCGCCCAGGGCCTGACCAAGGTCGATCCCCCCGAGGTGAATCAGAGCGTTCACATCCAGGTAGTCCTTCGCGCTCGCCCGGCTCTGTACGACCTGCACCTTGGTTGCCGCGAGGTCGAGCAGGGAGCGCGTTCTCCGAGCGTCCAGCCGAGGTTGCAACACGTGCCCTCCTTCCGCCTTCCTTCGCCCCGCTCAACGCACGGCCCGCCGGACGCCGTTCCGGCCGGAAGTCATCCTCTCCAAAATACCCGCCCGGCGCGCCACCGGACACCTCGCGAGACCGCGGTGGCCGGCGCGGGGGACGGTCGGCATCTTGCGACTTCGCATGCCGCAGAGGACCCAGGATGTCCAACAGGATCGCAAGCATGAGCCGGATAGCCAGCGCAACGCTGCTGATCGCCGCCAACCTCTCACCGACGCCGGGTGCGTTCGCCCAGGAGGCGCCCGACGCGCTGACGGTGGCGGACTACGCGCGGGCGGAGGGGAGGCTCGCGAGCCAGGTGAATCCGCTCGTGCTCGGGGCTTCCGTCATCCCGGTCTGGCTGGAGGACGGGCGGTTCTGGTATCGGACCCGGTTCGAGGGGGGCAACGAGTACGTCCTCATCGATCCGGCCGCGGGGACGCGGGAGCGCGCCTTCGACCACGCCCGCATCGCCGCCGCGCTCACCGCGGCAACCGGCGAGGAGCACACTGCCTTCGCGCTCCCGTTCGGGGATCTCGCGCTCGAGGGCGGGAGGATCCGCTTCGAAGTCGACGTCGAGGGAGAGACGTACGCCTGCGGGCTCGACGCCGACCGCTGCGAGGCGGTCCCGGCGCCCGAGGGCACGACGGCCCGCCGCTTCGACATCGTGTCACCGGACGGGACCAGGGCGGCCTTCATCCGCGACCACAACCTGTGGCTCCGGGATCTGGCCACGGGGGAGGAGACCCAACTCACCGAGGACGGCGTCGCGGACTTCGGCTACGCGACGAACAACGCGGGCTGGGTGAAGAGCGACCGTCCCGTGCTCAAGTGGTCTCCCGACTCGCGGCGCATCGCCACCTTCCAGCACGACGCCCGCGGCGTGGGGATGATGTACATGGTCACGACCGAGGTCGGGCACCCCGAACTCGAGGCGTGGCGCTACCCGCTCCCGGAGGACTCGGTCATCTTCCGCATCCACCGCGTGGTGATCGACACGGAGGCGCCGGCGGCGAGCCGCGTCGTCCGCCTGGACATGCCCCCGGACCAGCACCGCTCCACGGTCTGCGACCACGTGGCCTGCGGCGGGACGTTCTCCGACGTCGAGTGGAGCGCCGACGGCTCCCGCTTCGTCTTCGTGTCGAGTTCGCGCGACCACAAGCGGGCGCTCGTCCGCATGGCCGATGCGCGCACGGGCGAGGTCCGCGACCTGTTCGAGGAGGTCGTGGAGACCTTCTTCGAGTCCCACGCCAACTGGCGCTACCTCTCCGAGTCCGACGAGATCCTCTGGTACTCCCAGCGCGACGACTGGGGGCACCTCTACCTCTACGACGCGGACACCGGAGAACCGAAGCGGCAGGTGACCTCGGGCGCGTGGCAGGTGGAGGACGTGGTGGCGGTCGACGCGGAGGCTCGGGAGATCCTCTTCATGGGGAACGGGCGGGAGCCCGGCGACCCCTACTTCATGTACCTGTACCGCGCCGGCCTCGACGGGGGCGACGTCCAACTCCTCACGCCCGACAGCGCGAACCACGTCGTCTGGCTCGCGCCGGATGGCGAGACGTTCGTCGACCAGTACTCCACGCCCACGATCCCGCCGGTCACCGTCGTCCGGGACATGGACGGCGACCTGCTGCAGACCGTCGAACGGGCCGACATCTCACGCCTGGAGCGGACCGGCTGGCAGCCGCCGATCCCGTTCACGGTGAAGGCGCGCGACGGCGAGACGGATCTGCACGGGCTCATGTTCCGTCCCTCGAACTTCGACCCGGCCGCCACGTATCCCGTGATCAACTACCTCTACCCGGGGCCGCAGAGCGGGAGCGTGGGGAGCCGGAACTTCCGCGCGGCGCACCGGGATCTGCAGTCGCTGGCCGAACTCGGGTTCGTCGTCATCGAACTCGACGCGATGGGGACGCCGAGGCGCTCGAAGACGTTCCAGGACGCCTACTACGGAAACATGGGAGACAACGGGCTCCCGGATCAGATCGCCGGCATCCGCCAACTCGCCGAGCGCCACCCCTGGATCGATATCGACCGGGTCGGGATCTACGGCCACTCCGGCGGCGGCTTCGCCTCCACTTCGGGGATCCTGCGCTACCCGGATTTCTACAAGGTTGCCGTCTCGCAGGCCGGAAACCACGACAACCGCAACTACGAGGACGACTGGGGCGAGAAGTACCAGGGGCTGCTGGAGGAGTACGCCGACGGCGCCACGAACTACGACAACCAGGCAAACCAGCTCGTGGCGGAGAACCTGGTGGGCAAGCTCCTCATCGCCCACGGCACGATGGACACGAACGTCCCGCACTCGAACACGATGCTGGTCGTTGACGCCCTCATCGCCGCGAACAAGGACTTCGACCTCCTCCTCTTCCCGAACCGCGGCCACGGTTTCGGCAACGAGCCCTACATGATGCGCCGCCGCTGGGACTACTTCGTCCGCCACCTCCTCGGCGCCGAACCGCCCCCGCAGTACGAGTTCGGCAAGCTGCAGCCCCTGGTGCCGTAACCGCCCCGTGCTCAACGAATCCCGAGCGGTAACTGTTTTGGATCAACTACGCGGTTTTAGGGCGCTACGGTCAAGTGGGATCTCTCCAGCGTTGTCCCGAGGTGCTTCGCCATGACTAATCGCCGTGTCGAGTTTCGGGGACGCCAGGAAGGGAGCTAGATCGTGCGCGAGGTTGTACAGGTACCTGTTGCCATTCAGCATATGTCGATTGCCGGAACGGATCTTTCGAGTCGCACAAGGAACCTCCTGCTTCGCAATCGATTGAGGACCGTGGGGGCACTGGATGGCCTATCGACTGCAGACCTCTTGCGGATTGATCAGATAGGCCCCGGAACCGTGACTGAGATTGTCGATTTTCTCCGGCGTCTCGGGGCAATCACGGCAACCCAAGAGGTCGTCACGGACTACAAGCCGACCGTCTCTGACGTGCCCTCGTACCTAGCCCGTGTTCCGACCTCAAGTCTCGCCCTCGACAAAGGTGCGCTGGAGGCGCTTTATCAACAGGGTTGCCATACTCTCGGAGATCTGTCTGACTGTGACCTGTCCGGTGTTCTCAGCCCGACCCGGCTTGCAAAGCTCCGTGAGTTAGTGGACGTTCTGGGTACGATTCCGATGGAAAAGCTCGTTGAAATGAGCTGGGAAACCAAACAGGACGACATATGCGTTCCGGCCTTGAGCGCCGAGCTTCTCCTGTCGATTGCATCAGCCAGGACCTTGGACGAAGAGGTTCAGGCTCTATGTGCGAACTTAGGGGCCCGCAATCGAGATCTGGTACTTGCGCGTCTTCGCTACCGTTCCGCTGAGCAGTTTACATTCGAGGAACTTGGCGAGAGAACTGGAATCACGCGCGAAAGGGTCCGACAGATCGTAACCCGACATCTGAAAAAGTTGGCCGAATCGGGTCTACGGTTACCGATCGGTTCTCGAGTGGTTCGAGAGATCGATCTCGCAGGGGGAATTGCTTCCGCCACAGTCTTGGTCGAACGGTTGTCGGTTGGGGAAGTCCTACGAGACGACCTTTCTGTCAGTCCCCTGAGCGTGTTGTCTAAGGTCGGCTTGATTCCGAAGATCAGTTGGGATCCAGAAACCCGCGTATGGATTGGTGTGGAGGGTCGCTCAGCTTGGGTCGAGACAGGACAGCTCAGCGAGGCACTAAAGAGGCTGAAGGGTAAGGCACGCGCTGAACTTCGACGTGTTGGTGCAGTGAAGGAATCAGCCCTCGAAGAACTCTCGCCTTTCTCTGCGGGACACGCCGCCACACTTATTGCGCCGCGCGGCTCAAGTCTTGATCGCGTTCTCGGGTATCTGGTCCCCAAACCCTCTCCGGATTCATCGCTGGTCCGGCAAGCACGGAAGGTGTTAGCCGTTACGGCTCCCTTGCCAATTGTCCAACTTCACTCGGGTCTTCTCCGCAACCCCAGATTGGATCCGGTGCCGCCACGGGACGTGGTCGAGTTCGTCCTAAGACAGCATTCCGGGTTCGAAGTTACCGCGGGTCGAGCGCGACTCCGAGGCAAGCCACTGCAGGCCGAGATCCTGTCGGAGTCCGAGCACGCCTTGGTAGAACTGATAGAAGAGCACCAAGGGGTCATTCTCCTCCAAGATATGGTCGACGGGATGAAGAGGCGCGGCTTCTCCGAGCCGATGGCCTCGGTGTTGACCCGAAGCCCCATTCTTACCAGAGTTGCGACTGCCGTCTACGCCTTGCGGGGACGCCGCGTCCCGAACCAGCTGCTCTCGGAACGCCGAAACGAATGGCTTGGCTCACGGTCCACGAACATCATCACTTCCGGCTGGGAAGGTCCGGGGCGCTTCATCGTAACGTACCGCGTGAGCCGCTTCAACCTTAGCGGTGTTTTCGCCTTTCCGTCAGCCCTCTCGACGCAGAGAGAAGAGTGGCGCTGTAGCCTTCCCACGGGCGAAGTCGTGCCTGTGACGATACGGGGCAATAGCTTCTGGGGAACGTATCGCCAGCTGAGGAATGCTGGGGTTCGGGAAGGCGACTATCTGGTCGCAACATTCTACCCGGAGCAAACGCTGGTTGAATTTGATCTCGTCTAATCTAGGATTCAGATAGTGAATGACAACGCAGAAGTAAACAAGACGTTACTGGTTGTTCTGGCGCTCTACGAACTCGGCGGGGAGAGCGACCTGGAGGCGATCGCGGTAAAGGCTCACGAGATGTTTCCCGCCCTTTTCTGTTGGCGCCGCTACCCGGATTTTCCAGACAAAGATGCTGTTAGGGTTCACCTTTCTGAAGCGAAGAAGTCGCGGGCAGGGAAGTTAGTGACAGATCAGGACATGCGGAAGACAGCGGGTGATCGAATGGGTCGGATCAAACGATTCGCTCTCACGCGCCCGGGGATAGAACGAGCCCGAGGACTCAAAGCTGTCCACGAGCGACACAACGTAACCGCGACGAAGCGACCGGTGGATTACTCACGGTTGATTCAGCCGATCGTCGATTCCGACGCCTTCGGACAGTTTCAAGCCGGAAGAAGGATGCAGGCGATTGGTCGGGATGCGTTTCTCGCTGCTCTTAAGCTCTTTCCCGACGCCTCCCCTTTTGTGGCCTCTGGGAGATTGGCCCGTGTCGAACGTACAATCGAGGGGTTGCCCGATCGAGAAGAGAGCCGTAGGCTCACACGCTTCATTCAGGAAGGTAGAAAGCAGTTCGACCTCTAACCTTATCGCGTGAGATTACGTCATGCCTGACGAAATGATCGACCTGCCAGTCGCGGCACGTTATTTGAGACGCAACGCGTCACGTGCTATGAGCGGATTCGTTGTCCGGGGACTCGTCGAGCTAATAACCAATGCGCGAGATTCTGCGTACCGCCTGGTTGAGAAGGGTGAGCTACAAGAGAGAGAATTGGTCGCACGGCCGATTGTTCTTGACTACGACACGACGCGAGGCCAGGAGTGCCTTGTCATTCGAGATCGATTCGAGGGGATGAGCCGTGAGGTTATGGAGGATCGTCTCCTACAGTATGGCGATCCTGCGAGTAGCTTCGACAGTGCGACGGTGCGAGGACTCAACGCGAGAGGTGCCAAGGATGTCGGCGTGCTAGGGGAAGTGTTGTTCGAGAGCATTCATGGCGATCGTTACTCCGCATGCAAGGTGGTTGAGGGACGACGATCGAAAGTAGTGATTTCGGCGGCGGCGGATGATGACGTGCGAGCGCGTCTGGAGCTGCACGCGGGGAACGGGACCGTCGTAACGCTTAGGCCGTTCGCCGACATCACGAAGCCACGTTTCGATACGCTTGCCGGGGACCTGGAGCGACACGTTGAGATACGATATCACCCGCAGGGTTTGCCGCTCATCCCGCTACAGATGAGGGAGATGAGAGGGGGGAGGGTCGGTCGAGATCGTTTTATAGAGGGGTTCATGCCGGTAGGCGCGGTGCTGGTGGAGGAAGATATGGAGCTGCCGGAGTTCGTTACGTATTCGGACGGGCAACGCGCTCGGCTATTGCTCCAGAGATCTGAAGAGACATTGCGGTTAGGCGGACGTTCGATCACCCGCCTGTGGAAAAGCGAGGGCGGGGTCCTCATCGTCGACGGCAGGACGGGGCACGATATCGGCTTCCTGGGTGCGCGAGGATCGGACACACTAGCGGGCCAACATCTGTTCGGGGAGTTGTATCTCCCTCACGTCCCCGAACTTCTGCTGCAGTATGACGAATTCGAGCGGGCTCGAGAGGCGGACCCAAGCATACAACGCGATGCTTTCAATCCGACACAGGTGACCGATCCTGATCGCTTAGGGCTGAATGGCGAACATCCTTTTGTGCATGCGGTTCACGATGCAGTCCGTCCTGTGATCGAGAAGGCGTTATCCGAGCTTCAAAAGGAACTAACTCCGCCGACCGAGCAACGCGTTGGTTCTGAGCTCCGGCAGGCGCTAGATAGGTTGGGCGAGCAGTTGGCGGAAAAGCTCGACACACCCGAAGGACCAGGGTCCGGGCCGGAGCTCCAGATGGGCCTAACCGTAATCCCAGCTACTCTCCGTCTTGAGATCGGTAAAGCGAAGCGGTTGGGAATCTACTATCGGAAAGAGGCCGATGGAGACCGTGTCGTCGAGTGTGAGATCGCTGCGACGGCGGGTAATCTGTTTGTGTCTCACGACACAATCGAACTTCAACTGATGGACGAGCACCCTGGCGTGTTTCGTGGTTCCGTCGAGGTCAGCGGCGATCAGTTGACGGATCTCGCGACGATCGAGATTTGTGCCGAGAGCGCCGTTCACATCCTCAAAGTGGCAGTACGCGACCAAATCGAGGGCGTCATCGACTTGGATCAAGATCTTCAGTTTTCACAACGTCGCTATACATCAATCCCCGGACGAAACAAGCACATTACGATCTACGCCGATCCTTCGCTGGATGGGGCGACGGTTCATGTAACCCCTCGCCACGGCGATGTCTCATTGAATCGGTCGCACGTCACGCTAGAGTTCGATGGTCGTCTTGGAGTTGCTACGGCGTCAGTGCGAGCGGTCTCAGATACCGAGGCAAAGGCCGTGCTGAAGGCTCAGCTGGAGCACCACAAGGACGACGCGATCATCGTGTTTCGCGAGATCGGCGGCAAGCCTAGGATCAACTTCAAGTTTGAAGATGTGTCTCACTTCGGCGCGCCGGGTCGTCGATTCAGGTGGGACGCGACAGATTCATATTTGGTGCAGATTGCGGCAAGACATGCGACTCTTGCACGAGTGCTCGGCCCGGATCTTGATCCGAGCACAGGCGAAAAGTGGCCGGGCCAAAAGGATCCACAGGCTAGGGCTATAATCGCAGAGATAATCTGCGAGGCATTCGTCGCCCGGCGGCTGCAGGACGAACTTCCGAACCTTGGCTGGGGTCCTGACAATTCCGTCGACCCAGTAGACTATGACGACTTCCGATACCAATGCCTGGCCGAGTGCATTGAGCTTGCCCATGAGGCGCTAACGCCGGCGTATAACTAGAGCTTGGGGTGGGTGGAGTGCGGACAACTGTTCGTCACCGGGCAGACGTCACAGCGTGGCGAGTGAGCTCTGCAGACCTTCCGGCCGTGTAGGATTGACACGATGTGATATCGTCGCCGCAAGGGGCGTGGTACTGCTTTCGCTAGTAAGCGCGGCGACCGGTAGTACGATACGGATTGTGGGATCAGGCCAAGACGTCGTGACACGCGATATGTGTGTGTGTCGACGGGGAGAACATCACGGCCGAGTGAGTACAGCATAACACACTTGGCCGTGTTGTCGCTCACGCCGGGTAGCGACCGGAGGTAATGATAAGCGGCGGAATCAGAAGCAGATTTTAGAGATGCTAAAGACACGCGACCCATATCAGCTTGGACAGTAGTAAGCAGCGCTTTGATCGCTCGTGCCTTCTGGCGAGCGAGACCGACTGGTTGCAAGAGTTGTTCGACCTCCTCCAAATCAGCTTCGAGCACACGACTCCAGCCGCGATATATACGACGCAAATTCCGATACGCCTCTTGGTACTGATTCTCCTTGGTTCGCCTTGAAAGGATGATATAGATGAGTTCATCAAGAGGGTTGAGTTTGTTCCCTAGATCCGTGTCCGGATATGTGGAGTCAAGTTGGCGAAACACAGTTGGGGAAATCGGGCGAACGAGAGATGGAGGATCCCGTCTGTCGAAGAGCTGCCGCCTAATCGCTCCGGCGAGTGCATACGCGAGTCGAGGGGGTACGGCATTGCCAAGTTGTTCGTGTTGGGTTTGTTGCCTATAGCGACTGCCGGCGTAGGTGTCGCACCTACGCCCTTCGAGCACATAGTTGTCCGGGAAGGTCTGGAGCCGCGCGAGCTCTCGAACAGTACAGAGTCGATCTTCAGTAGGATGGATGAAATCTCGAAAACCACTACGTGTTACCGTAGGTGAAGGCTTTTCGGGGTCTAGGAGTCGGTAGGCGGCTCCGAAGGCGCTGTGTCGACCGGATAGCCGCTTGCCCTCACGAACGAGGCGGATCTTTTCGAGAGTAGTGTCCGCGTGGGCAGTGGCTTGGTGGTTCGTTACTTTCCGTACCATTGCCGATTCCGATCGGGAATTGTCTTTGCAACACGATAGGCTATTGCAGATGGCGGATCCGGCTCGGGTAGCCCCCATAAAGCTTGCGCGACAGTGACAGCGGGCTTGAGTCCGCTGTGGCGACGTCGGCCTTCCACGTAGTGCGTCGGCTTCGGAAAATAGAAGTCGCCGGATTCCCTCCAGCCGACAAAGAAGACCCGCTTCCGGTGCTGCGGTACGCCGTACTCCGCGGCGTTGAGAATGTCGTGTGAGACGTGGTAGTCCGATCCTGAGCTGCGGTTCACGGCGTCATGGATTGCACTAGCGATATGGGGTACGCGGAGCAGTCCCGGCACGTTTTCGATCAGGAACACGCTGGGCCGTGCTTCACGGACAACGCGACAAAACTCAAGCAACAGCTGCCCGCGCGGGTCTTCAAGCCCGCGGCCGTTTCCGGCGATGCAAAAGGACTGGCAAGGAGGACCGCCGAAGACCATACCCACCTCCCCGACGCTCAGATCGGCCTTGTCGAGTAGCGTACCGGTTGATACCTCTTCGAGCCCGCGCGTGATTACGGGTGTACTTCGCCAGTTGCGGCGAAGTGTAGCCACCGCGGCCGGGTCGGTTTCGACCGCGACACGTATGTCGAAACCTGCCCTCGCGAACCCAAGGTCCAAGCCCCCCGCACCGGTGAACAAGCTGATCGCCGGAATGGCACCGTTCGAATTCCGCACCGCGCTACCTCCTTGAGTTCTCCCTCTTGGATCGCTAGAGCCCACCGATCAAGCGTCGGTTGACGCGCGCGGCTCCGATGGTGCCGGTTCGTCAGAAACTAGTCGTGGTGTGGCCACGGATTCAAGCGGTGGACCGAAACGATAGGCCCGTGACCAGAGTGCCCCTTCCGCTGCTCGTTCGGGCCCGCTGCTGCTCCGCAACCGGGGCCAAGGCTTCGGCAACGAGCCCTACATGATGCGCCGCCGCTGGGACTACTTCGTCGCCACCTCCTCGGTGCCGAGGCACCGCCGGAGTACGAGTGCGGCAAGCTCCAGCCCGTGGTCCGGTAAGCCGATTGCTTGGCGCCGATGCGTCTCTGAAAGCCTTCGATCTCTTCCGGCGATGTGACCGTGCAGCAGGTTCTCGCGTCATCGGGATGACGGGCAGACCTCCGGCTTCGGAGGGAACCGGGTTCGCGACTCCTGGAGGCAACGATGAAACGCCTTGCGCTGTCCATCGCCGTGACGGCAACGATGGCCTGTGCAGTACAACCCCTGATCATGACACGTCCGGCAAGTGTGCAAGCTGATGGGCTCGACTGCGTTCGCGTGACGTTGCAGCGTCTCGGATACATGATCACCGCCGGTGATCGTTCACTCGGGTTCATGAGGGCGGAACGCATGCGTACACGCGAAAGCTTCCCGACTGGCCGTCTGATCACTGACGCGCTGGTCGTGAACTACATCAGCGCGAGTACGGTGGACGACAACCCGGACAACGTGATCCAGGTAAAGGTCGCGAGGGTCGGGGAGCATCGAGACCGGGCGCCAGCGCGGGAAGCCATCGCCGACGCCGAGCACTTGCTGGAGCGGTGCGGGAAGCTCTGAACCCCAGGGCTCCGCGCGCCTGACGATCGACTCGTACACCGCGCTGCTCCGCGAGCGGATCGGCGGCGAGGTGCCCTCCTACGAACGCAATCGTCCCTCGCTGCACGGCGAACGCACGGCCCGCGTGCGGTGGTCGCGTGACGAGCCCGCCATCGTGCATGTGCTCGCGGCACGGCTCCGGCAGCCAATCTTCGATCCCGACGATTCGGAGTTCTTCAGCGGGCTGCGGATGGAGCGGTTCGCGGCCGACCCGCTGGGGGACCCGTTCAAGTTCGGCTTTTTGGCGCTACAATCCCGTAGAAGGGATGTCGCTGGGCACCCGCCTGCAGCGCCACCACCCCGGCCACACGATGCTCGTGTCCTTCTACGCCGAGCCGCTACAGCCGGAGTCTTCGCTGGATGTTGAAGCCGAGGCGCCACGAGTTCGTGTCAAGGAAGTCCTCGGCGGCGCCGGCGAGCGTATGCGTCGGATTCATCCGGTGCTGATTCGTGACGACGATCTTGAAGAAGTGTCCAGGCGTGCGGATTTCGACGCCGAAAGAGGCGGAGTCGTACTCCTGATCCTCCCTCGCGCCGCTGAAGATCCACTCGCCGAAGACGCTCCACATGCGGCTGAGGTAGATCTGGCCGGTCGCACCGACTGAGACCGCGGTCTCCCGGTCGGGATCTTCGATTCGCGGATTCCAGAGAAGCGTGGGCACGACACCGAGTGCGACGCGATCCGCGACCCTGGCGTTGGCGATCACCTGAACGTAGGCCTGCATCTCGTTGTCCGCGGCCATGCCGTCGTAACGGCCGCCGCCATACACGCTGGCGCGGGGTGCGAGCGCATGCTCGTGACCGGCGTGGCTGTCGTCCGGCTCGACTTGCAGGTTCCACGCCATTCCGGTCTGCGCAGCGAACTCGACCGGACCGGTGGCGCCGTCGAGCCGCAGCCCGGCGAAACGGGCGTTGAACTCGAGGTTGTCCAGGCTGTTGGAACGAAGCACGCCGATGGTGACGTGGTCCTGGGGCGTGAACGCCAGCCCGAGGCGATTCAGCACGAATCCGTCGAGGCCCCAAAGGTCGCTCGCACCGCCCGACACGTAGCCGAACCGGTGGGAGATTTCGATGTGCAGGTCGCCCGCGCGCGAGGAGGCCGCGGTCGGCAGGGTCGCGGACTGGGTGGAGGCGAAGACGTTCTGGGCGACAGCGGCGCCCGGCGAACCCAGACAGACCGCGAGGACTCCGGTGACCTGCCGCCGTAACGATCCAAAAAAGCTGATCTCCCTCATCTGATCCTCATCCTCTCGTGGCGGTATCCGCCGGAAAACCTGACCGTCGGCTCAGTAGTGATCTCGGGCGGACAGGAAGTAGACTCGCGTGGCCGTGACCCGATAGATCAAGCGATGCTCGCCGTCGATTCGGCGGGACCACGAACCGGCGAACTCTCCGCGTAGCGGTTCCGGCTTTCCGAGGCCGTCGAACGGATCTCGCAGCGTCGACCGAACGAGCTTGAACACCCGTCGAGCTCGCTTGGGTTTCGTCCGGGTCCAATACTCCAGATCCCGCAGACACTGAGGCGCGAGGACGGCGTCCCGCGTGCTCTTTCCGTCAGGCGCCTTCAAGGCCAAGCCGTTGGGCGAGCTCGTCGAGGTCCACAGGCTCTCCCTGCCCGCTTTCGACCCAGGCGATCGCTTCCCGCAGTCTCTGGGCGTTCTTCGGTGAGCGGAGCACGTATACCGTCTCCATCCATGAACTGAGGTCTTCTGCGGCGATCAGGGCGACCGGCGCCTTGCCGCGGCGCCGAATCAGGACCGGTTCGTGCGTGTCGGTGACCTGGTCCATCAACGTGGCGAGGTTCTTGCGGGCCCCGGTGTAGGTCGTCTCCCGAATCATCTTCGACTCCCTCATCCTGTTCTCAGGTACTGGTACAGGTATCATGTACCATAATCTCCCCATGTGGACCAATCCAGTTACCCCCTCCCGCTCAGCCGGTTCGCGAACGATCTTGCAGGATCAGGATGCCCGCACGGCGCAACGGGGTATCAACACGCAAACGCCCGGAGGGGTCCATGCCGGCGAGGCGACGAAGGGGTGATCCGCAACAAACGCGTCATTTCCATGCGGTGGGCACGGTCTTCGCAGGAATCGCGACGGCGTTCGCCGTCGTGGCCTGCACCGGCGACGGGGCGGATCCGGACCGGTTGCCGCCGCCGAGTGATGAGTGGACGTACTACGGCGGGCAGAACTCCTTCAACCGGTATTCTCCGCTCACGCAGATCGGCCGTGAGAACGTGGCGGCGGTGCAGGTGCTGTGGCGGCGGCCGGCCGTCGACGGCGCGCTGACGGCCGAGTTTCCGGACCTCAGCTTCAACAACTACCTGCGCGGGACGCCCGTCCTCGTGGAAGGGACGCTGTACGCGCCGAACGCCGTCGGTCTTGTCGAGGCCTTCGATCCGGGTACGGGGGAGACGCGCTGGATCCAGCGGCCGGAGTCGGAGGAGGACGCGCGCGGCCGGAGTTTCCGGGGCGTCGCCTACTGGCGCGGCTCCGGGACGAGCGGTGGGGGCGGAGGCGCCGCTGGCGACGGCGGTGACGGGGACTCCGCGGGGCGGATCATCTCGGTGCGCGGACCCTCGATGCACGCGCTCGATGCGGCGACGGGCGAACCGGTCGCCTCGTTCGGAGACGGCGGACGCGTGGATCTGCAACTCCCGGCCGGGGGACGGTACGGCTGGAGTTCGGGGCCGATCGTCGTCGGGGACGTCATCGTCCTCGCGGGGACCGTCGACGGGGCCGGCGACGGAGGCACGGAGTGGCGGGGGAGCGTGCGGGAGGACATCCGCGGCTTCGACGCCCGCACCGGCCGTCTCCTGTGGACGTTCCACGTGATCCCGGAGGAGGGGGAGTTCGGGGCGGACACCTGGGGGGGCGGGTCGCTCGCGGAGTCCGGCGATCTCGGCTCGTGGTGCTGCCTGAGCGCGGACGACGAACTGGGCTACGTCTACGTGCCGCTCTCGGCGCCGACTTCGGCCTACTACGGGGGGCACCGGCCCGGCGACAACCTGTTCTCGAACAGCCTCGTGGCGCTCGACGCCGCGACGGGCGAGCGCGTGTGGCATTTCCAGATGGTGCACCACGACATCTGGGAATACGACACCGTGGGCCCGCCCGTGCTGGGCCGCATCCACGTGGACGGGCGCGCGATCGACGCGGTGATGCAGGCGAGCAAGACGGCCTTCCTCTACACCTTCGACCGCCGGACGGGAGAGCCGGTGTGGCCGATCGACGAGGTGGAGGTGCCGCAGTCGACCGTGCCGGGCGAGGCCACGTCGCCGACGCAGCCGATTCCGAGCCGCCCGCCCGCCTTCGACCGCCAGGGCGTGACGCCCGAAGATGTGATCGACTTCACGCCGGAGATCCGTGAGCGGGCGCTCGCGCTGGCGGACTCGCTCGTCATGGGCCCGCTGTTCACGCCGCCCATGGAACGGGAGTCGGTGGAAGGGAAGATCGGGACGTACGTCATCCCCGGCGCATGGGGGGCGGGGAACTGGAACACCGGCGCGTTCGATCCCGAGACGGGCGTCTACTTCGCGGTGTCGCACACGCTTCCGAACGTCTGGAGCCTGTCCGAGAACTCCGAACCCGGGGAGATGGAGTTCGGCACGCAGGGGGGTTGGCCGCGGGCCGAGATCGAGGGCCTGCCGCTCGTGAAGCCGCCGTGGGGACGGATCACGGCGATCGACATGAACCGGGGCGAGCACCTGTGGATTGCGGCGAACGGCGACGGACCCAACGAACATCCGCTCCTCGAGGGCCTCGACCTTCCTCCGCTGGGCAACGCGAACCGGCCGGCGCCGCTCGTCACGGGCTCGCTGCTCTTCATCGGCGAGGGGAGCGACGCGGTCATCGGGACGCCGGACACGCACTGGGGGACGACCTTCCGGGCCTACGACAAGGCGACGGGAGAGGTCGTGTGGGAGACGGAACTCCCTTCGGGGACGACGGGCGGGCCCATGACGTACCTGCACCAGGGGAAGCAGTACATCGTGGTCGCGGTCGGGGGGAGCGAGCAGCCGGCCGAGTACGTGGCGCTGGGCCTGCCGTGAGCCGCGCAGCCGGAGGCGACGCTTGAGCGGCCTGTGGTCCCGGGCGGCGGGGGTGGCCGCGCGGACGCCGGCGTCGCGCAACCGATACGTGGACTTCCTGCGCGCCCTCTCGATCGGCGCCGTCGTGGTGGGCCACTGGATACAGGCGGCGCCGTACACCGGCGGCGGGGAGATCGCGCTCTCGAGCGCGCTCGAACACCAGTCATGGACGGGGTGGCTCACATGGGCCTTTCAGGTGATGCCGATCTTCTTCCTCGTCGGTGGCTACTCGAACGGCGTGTCGTGGCGGTCGGCCCGCGATCGGCATAAAAACTATGCGGAGTGGCTGGAGGCACGGCTCCGGCGCCTGCTCGGCCCCGTCCTCGCGCTCCTCGCCGTGTGGGTGCTGCTCGGCGTCGGCATGGGATTGGGAGGCGTCGACGCGACCCTCGTGGGCGACCTGTCGCAGATGGCGCTGATCCCGATCTGGTTCCTCGCCGTCTACGTCATGGTCGTGCTCATCGTGCCGCTCACGTACGCGGTCTGGCGGCGGTACGGGCTGTGGTCGTTCTGGGCGCTGGTCGCGGCCGCGATCGCGGACGACGTCCTCTTCCTCGCCGCCGATTTGACCGTCGTGGGCTGGGCCAACTACGCCTTCATCTGGGTCGCCGTTCACCAGTTGGGGTACGCGTGGCGCGACGGGTACGCGGCCGGCCTGCGAAGGGGCGCGGCGTGGGCCGCCCTGGGCGCGGCGGCGTTGGTCGGGATGGTGACGCTCGGGCCGTACCCGGTCAGCATGGTGAGCGTCCCCGGCGACGCGATCAGCAATTCGCTGCCACCCAAGCTGCCCATGCTCGCGCTGGCGCTCGTGCACACCGGGCTGCTGCTGTCGATCGAGGGTCCGATGCGGCGCTGGCTAGACCGGGCCGTGCCGTGGACGGCCACGGTGCTCGTGAACGGGATGATCATGACGATCTTTCTCTGGCACCTGACGGCGGCGACGCTGGTCGTCGGCGCGGCGCTCCTCCTGGGTGGCGTGGGTCTCGGCGTCGACCCCGCCTCCGGAGCGTGGTGGGCCGTCCGGCCGCTGTGGTTCGCCGTGTACGCAGTGGCCTTGGTCCCGTGCGTGCTGGCGTTCGGGCGGCTCGAGCGTGGCGGCCCCGGCGAGCGAACGCGCCCGGGCTGGCTGCTCGCGGTCGGCGGGACGATGGCCTGCGCCGGACTGGCGCTCCTCGCCCTGGGCGGCATCGCGGCGGACGGGGCCGGCCCGCTCGGCCTCCGGGTGTGGGTGCTGGCGCTACCCTTCGCCGGCGCGGCGCTGGCGGGCGTAAACCCGCTGGCGCGATCGCGGTAGGCGGTTACAAGGAGGTCACATGCGACACCGATTGATCCGATGGATCCCACTCCTCGTCCCCGGCTTCCTCGCCGTGCCCGACGCGGCCGCGGCTCAGACGCTCGCTCCAACGGCAGAGAGGCCCGCCCTTCCGGCCTCCGGCTTCGCGGCCGCGGTCACGCTCGTCGGGGACGACATCTTGGTGTCGCGCACGGGCGCCGAACTCCGGCTCGCCACGTATCCCCAGCCGGGCGCGGTCTACGTCTTCCGTCGGGACGAGTCGGGAGAGTGGACCATCGCCGAAGTCCTTCAGCCGCTGATGGACACGGGAGAAGTGGGAGACCAGTTCGGAGCCAGCATCGCCGGCTCGGGCGACCGGGTGGTGATGGGGGCCCCCGGAACGAACGAGGCGAACGGCGTAGCCTACGTCTTCGAACGGAGCGAAGGCAGCGGCGACACCTGGATCCAGCGCGCGATGGTCTCCACCGACGGGGCGCCGCGTGCCGGTCTCGGGAGCGCCGTCGCACTGGTTGGCGATGTCGCGTTCGTGGGCGCTCCGGGCGGACTCGGCGACCTGCCCCGGTTCGGGCAACCGGCGCCTCCGCAGCCCGGCTCCGTTGGGATCTACCTGGTGACACGGGACGATGGGGGACCGTTCCTGGGCCGTCTGACCGCTCCCGAACCCGAAGGCTCCGACCGCTTCGGCACCGCCTTGGCCGCGGCCGAGAATCGACTCTTCGTGGGCACCCCGGGCGCGGACGGCAATCGCGGCGCCGTACATCTCTACGAGCCCTCCGGCGGCGAATGGCGGCACGTCGAATCCTTCATGCTCGAAGGCGGCGTCCCCGGCGATCGGCTGGGCTCGGCGCTCGCGTTCGATGGCACGACGCTGTTTGCCGGCGCGCCCGGCCGGGAGGGCGCGGGCGCGGTGGCGGTGTTCGATCCGGAGGGTGCCTCGACCCCCTCCCGAACCCTGACGCCTCCGACAGGATCGGATGCCGCCGGCTTCGGAGCCGCCCTCACGATCGCGGACGGAACCGTGTGGATCGGCGCGCCCGCGACCGCGTCGGCCGCCGGTGCCGTCTACACCTTCGATGCCGCATCCTTCCAACACGTTCAGACGCTTGACGAGTCGCCGTTCGGGCCGGGCGGGGCTTTCGGCTCGAGCCTCGGCGCGTCCGGCCATCTTGCCGTGATCGGGGCGGGGCAGGCCGACCTCCGACTGGGCGCCGCGGCCGTGTTCGAACGCGCCTCCCTCGCCGCTCCCTGGGAGTTGTCGGGCACGCTGCGCGATCCGGAGCGGCCGAACATGACCGCCGTTTCGGGCGAGACGGTGAGTTGCCAGGACGGGGCCGCGCTCGACTACGCCTGCACCGACGTGGATCTCGTGGCCTTCCTCCCGCTCGCCGAACTCGGCGCCGGCCCCACATCGATCGCGAACGACATCTGGGGCTGGACCGACTCCGAGACCGGTCGCGAGTACGTCCTTCTCGGCAAATCCAACGGCACGTCGTTCGTCGACATCACCGACCCCAACGCGCCGGTCTACGTGGGCGAACTTCCCCTCACCGAAGGGGGCGTCGAGAACCTGTGGCGCGACATCAAGACCTACGCGGACCACGCCTTCATCGTGGCGGACAACGCCGGGGCGCACGGCGTCCAGATCTTCGACCTCACCCAGTTGCGCGACGTGCGCGACCCGCCGGCGCTGTTCGAGGAGACGGCCCACTACGACGGCGTGTTCAGTTCTCACAACATCGTGATCAACGAGGAGACCGGGTTCGCGCATGCCGTCGGCAGCAGCGGCGGGGGCGAGGCGTGCGGCGGCGGCCTCCACATGATCGACATCCGCGATCCCCGGAACCCCCGCTTCGCCGGCTGCTTCGCGGACCCCGACATCGGCGGCTTTCTCGGCGGCGGCTACACGCACGACGCCCAGTGCGTGATCTACGACGGACCCGACGAGGACTACGTCGGACGGGAGATCTGCTTCCACGCCTCGATCGACGCGCTCGGGATCTCCGACATCACCGACAAGGAGAACCCCGTCGCGCTCGCGAGCGCCAACTACCCGGGCGCCGTCGCCGCCCACCAGGGATGGCTCACGGAGGACCACCGCTACTTCTTCCTCGGCGACGAACTCGACGAGGAAGGCGGCACCGTCTCGAACACGCGCACCCTCGTGTGGGACGTGGCGGAACTCGACGATCCGGTGCTCGCGACGGAGTACTTCGCCGAGACGCGCGCGATCGACCACAACCAGTACGTGCGCGGCGACTTCCTCTACCAGTCCAACCTGCTGGGCGGGCTCCGCATCCTCGACATCCGCGATCCGGAGAACCCGGTGGAGGTGGCCTTCTTCGACACGGTGCCGACGGACGACGACGCGACGGCCTTCGGCGGCACGTGGAGCAACTACCCGTACTTCGAGAGCGGCGTGATCGCCGTGTCGAGCTGGAACGAGGGGTTGTTCCTGCTCAGAAAACGCCAGCCCGTCCTCGTCCCGTGAAGCCGCGTCGTTGCTGGCGTGGGCTACCCTTGAGGCTAGATTTTGATGATGATGGATTCGATGGGGCAGGTGCCGCGCAACGATTCACCGAGGTAGAGGATATCCAGGATGGAAGCACATAGCTCCGGCGCCTCGATGACGGCGGGCAGGCGGGTCGTCGAGCCCTCCGTCGCGAACGCGCTCCCGCATTTCGTCCCCCTTCTCATCTTCCCGCTCGTCGTCTGCGCCGCCGTGTTTGGCGGCTGGTGGCTTGCGGGGCCGTTCGTCTTCTTCATGCTCGCGGACCGGTTCGACCACCTCTTCGGCCTCGAGGAGCGGAACATGGATCCCGCGACGACCCGCGAGAGCCAGTTGTTCCTGTACAAGCTCTCGCTCTGGTTGTGGGCGGCGTTCTGGCCGGTGGCTTTCGTGTTCGCGCTCTGGCAGATGCTGTTCGTCGGCCGCCTTTCCCTCTGGGAGATCGGTGTCACGGCCGCCATCCTGACCCTGGTCGCGCAGACGGTGTTCATCGTGGGCCACGAACTGGTGCATCGGCGCGCGCTCTGGGAACGCCGGCTCGGCGAGTTCCTGCTGGCCTCCGTCTCCTACCCGCACTATGCGACCGAGCACGTCTACATCCATCACCCCCGCGTGTGTACGCCGCTCGACCCCGGGTCCGCGCCGAAGGGCCTGAGCTTCTGGCAGTACCTGCCCGCCGAGGTGGCGAACAACCTGGTCGGGGCCTGGCGGTTCGAACGCCGCCGGCTGACGCGTCGCCACCTGCCGCTGTGGCACTACACGAACGCGTTCTGGCGCTACGCCGTGCAGATCGTCTTCTGGTACGGGCTGATCTTCTGGTGGGGCGGCCCATGGGCTCTGCTGCTCTACCTTGCCCTGTGCGGCAGCGTGGTCTTCTCGATGAAGATCAGCAACTACGTGCAGCACTACGGACTGCGGCGCATCCGCATGCCCACCGGCAGGTACGAGCCGGTCAAGCCGAGGCACGCCTGGAGCGCGGCCTACAAGTTCACCAACTGGCTGTACTACAACATGCAGCGCCACGCCGACCACCATACGTCCAACCATCGTTATCCGCTGTTGCAGCATCATGGCGAGGCCGCCTCCCCGCAGCTGCCGGGCAGCTACGCCCAGATGAACGGCATGGCGCTCTTTCCGAAGCGGTGGTTCGAGACCATCGATCCGCTGCTCGATCGTCAGCGCGCCCAGTTCTATCCCGAGATCGACGACTGGAGCGCCTACGACAGCCGTGCGTTCGCGGCGCGTCCAGACGCGTTCGACGTCATCGCGGAGATTCATGCCGCCGCCCCCGGCCTCGCCGAGTGGATCAACCGCTCGCCGGTCCTGCTCGACACGCTGCGGGAGCGGGAGTTCACGGACCTGGAGCTGCCGGAGGGATTCCTGTCGGATTCGGAATCGGAGGCGATCGCCCGGTGCGGGCTGGCGCGTCTGTACTGGACGCACGAACTCAGCCTCTCCGAGATGGGGGCCCAGCTCGACGACATTCCCGTGCAGGACGCCGGCGAGGCGGTCGAGGCGGCGCTGGAGTGGTCGAACGGCAAGGTCTTCCAGATCGCCGTGCACGCGATGCGCGGCAGCCTGTCCGTGAGCGAAGCGACGACGGCGCTGTCGCGCGTTGCCGAAGCCTCCATCGTCTTCGTCCTGTCCGCGGTCGAGGAGGACTTCGCCGATCGCGGCGTTCCGCAGGCCAGCGGTGGCGTGGCGGTCGCGGTTCTGGGACCGCTGGGAGACGGGGAGGCGCTGCCGGGCGCGGAGCTCGATGTCCGGTTCGTGTACGACGGTGGCCCGGCCAGGTACTACGAAGCGCTGTGCCGCCGCTTCCGCAAGGCGCTCCGAGCGCTGTCGCGCAACAACCTGCTGCTGGCGCCCGTCCCGCGCGGCGGGCTGGACGGCCTCCATCCTCTCGCCGCGTTCGGGGAACAGCCGCCGAATCGCGGTGGGAGTCGCGAGCTTGATGCGCTTGCGGGGGCGCGCTGCGTGTTCGTGTCGGGCGACGGCGAGATCGAGCAACGGCTCGCGCAGGCGTTGCGAGACGCTCCGGCGCCGAGTGCGGCCCGCGAGGCGCCGCTGGCCGGCAAGCGCGAAGCCGACGCCGGCGAAGTCGATACCGGGTCCCGGGCCGGCGTGGACATCGTCGCGCTCGCGGATGAGCGGCACCGCCCCGCCGCCCGGCAGTAGAGACCTCGACCGGCAGGGAGTCGCAAGACTTGACTTTATCTTGGAATCACGATTCTGTGTGGTTGGTGCCGGGATTCGTAACGTAGAACGAAGGCTCGTAACGTAGAACGAAGGAGAATGGCCATGCGAAGCGGCGATGAAATGCTCGCGCAGATTGTTGAGAAGTCCACCGTGGACGAGGGGTTCAGGCAGCAGCTTCTCGCAGATCCGAAGACTGCGATCAGCGGCGAGTTGGGCATTACGATTCCCGATTCGATGAACATCCAGATCCATGAGAGCGACATGCAGACGGTGCATCTCGCGTTGCCGCCGGATCCGCACATCAGCGAGGAGCAGATGGAAGCCATCTCGGCCGGGCTCTGCTGCTGCTGGTAGCTCACCGTTAGCCGGGGCGCCGGTTGACTTCTTCCGGCTCCCCGGCTTCCGGGTCCCCCTCCTTGAACAAGGTCGAACGGGAGGGGCTCCCTCCTTACGCGATCACGGGCGCGGGGTTCAGGTCGGCTTCGGCGAGCGGGGATTCGCGGTAGCCCATACTGACGGGTACGTCGTACAGCCGCCCTGGCGCGAGCCTTGCCCAGAAGTGGCGCATGCCCGGCACGATGACCCGCGCCACGGGCATGCCGATATCGGGCCGCGTCTGATCCAGCACCAGGAACTCCATGCCGCCGGCCTCGACGAGCGCGCGGCAATGCTCCACATCTTCGCGCGTGTCCGCCGATTCGGTCACCGGGTAGTGCGAGGCCTTGCGGGGCGGTTCGTCCGGCGCCGGCGCCAGCCAGGGACAGTCGGCGAGCCGGGCGGTCTTCCACCACCAGAGGGCCAGCGGATCATCGATCATGGGCCGGCCGTCCCCCGCCCCGGGACGCGGCAGCCAGGTAAGGCACTGGTTCAATTCGCAAAGCGCGCGCAGGGCTGCTATGCGCGGGTCGGCGTGAGTCCCGGCACCGTAGATGATGTCCTCGGTCCGAGCGTCCGGCCGGCGCGAGAGCGCGACGAAGGTGGGGATGCCGATATCGGAGGTGACGTCGAGCATCCATAGCTCCCGCTCGTGACGGGCGTAGTAGTCCGGGGCCGCGGTGACGTAGTCGTCGTCGAAGCTGGAAAGATCGACTGCCGGCACCCGCAACCGGTTGTACCACCAGATGGCGAACGCATCGCGCTCGGCCAGTTCGTAGAAGCCCTGCAGGATGGCCTCTTCCAGGGTGTTGCCCGCGGCGCAGCCGTTCGAATCGGCGATCAGGTCGGCGGGGCCGCGCTCCTCGGCCGGCATGCTGTAGAGGATGGATGTCGGCAGGTAGCGGTGCCGCTGCCGCGTCAGCGACCACACCGGCGTCCAGTCGATTTCGGCGTCGGGCTCGAGACGCGGCGGTACGACGTTGTAGGGGTGGCCTTTCGCGTTGATGCTCCCCGCGTCGTCGAGCTGGCTCTCGCTGAACAACTGCACCTCGTTGGGGTGGATCGCCTCTTCTCTCTCGAACTCGCTGAACCGCTTGCGGATACGGATCTCGTCGCCATGACGGGCGCCCGAATAGCGCTCGACCGCCTCGCAGAGGGCGCTGACCTTTGACTGCTGTCGTGTGCTGCCCTTGCCGGCGCTCTTGCTGCGCAGGCTGCGCCTGAGCGAACTCAGGCTCCGGCCTCTCATGCCGAGATTGCTCCCGGCCCAGTAGACGTGCAGCCAGGAGTCGGCCTCATCCGTGGTGCGCGACAGCCACGTCACGACACCGCTGATCGGGCTCACCAGGTGCCTGTACTTCGCCAGGGTGGCTCCCGGCGCCACGGCACGCGCGCCGCCGCTGTTGCGATGGGCCTTGGGGCTCGCCTTCAGAGACACCGGAACCGGCGGTCGATCCGGCCGGTGCAAGGCTTCGTCGCCGCAGGCCAGGCATTGCGGCCGACGCACGACCCGATGGTGCGAGCTTGCGAACGTGCCGACATTCATCGCGATCGCCTGGTCGTGAATCGGGGCCGCCTCACCCAGCGCCAGCCATTTGACGATCTCCGCGGCGATCAGCCCGTACATCGCTTCCAGCACTGCGGGCTGAGCCGCGAACGGCCTGAAGGCGGCTTCCTCGCCGGCGACGTTGCGCAGGAAACCATGGACTTCCCGGTGGCTGCGCAGGCGGTACGCGAGGCAATCCCAGCAGGGTCCCTGCCCGTCCGCCCGAAAGACGGGCCCGAAGAGCGGCTCCATGCCGCTCGGCCGCACCGGCGTCCACGGCGCTCCCGCCTCGAGGTGGCGCCGATTCACCTCCGCGAGATCGGCTTCGAGATAGTCGCCGCAGACCACTACGGTGAGCTTCGGTTCGCCGGTTCCCACCCTGGCGCCGTTCGCCTCCAGGTGCCGGACGAGCCCGCCGTCGTCACCTTCGACCGTGACGCGCGACTGCGCCAGCCGCTCTTCGACCCAGCGCGGCGACGCGCCAAGCGACGACCAGTAGGCCGCCTGGCCCCGGTCCATGCCGTGATCGGCGGAGATCAGATAGCCCCTGGCCGCGAACGCGGCGATGGCCGCCAGGACATCGGTCGCCGCATGGGCGCCCTCGAGGGCCGCGACGATCTCGTCCCGGGGGTGCCGACCGTCGAGCAGCGGCAGCAGATCGCGGTGCAGCTTGCCGTGCAGCAGCGTATTGAACGACTCGGAGACGAGAAGGACCTGCGCCTCGCCGATACCGTGGAATCGGAGGTGCGGGGTGAGAGCCGGAAGCTCGACAAGGCCCCGGTCCGCACGAGTCGTTCGGGCCAGGATCCCGTGCCGGGGGCGCGCGTGCGCCTCCGCTGTCATCTGGCTCAGGCCTCCAGCACTTCGACGAGCCGCTCCAGGGCCTCGATGCAGAACGCGGAGGTCACGGCCTCGGAGCCATGCCCGATCTGCCCTACCACGCCCCATTTCAACGACTGGTCGCCGAACGCGAGCAGCTCCGGCCAGCTGCCGTCCCCGCGCTGCGAGCTCATCAGTCGCTCCACCTCGCGCTTCGCGTCGATGCGCTCGAGGCTTCCGATGTTGTAGAGCGCCGACACCGCCTGGGCGGTCTGAAGGACATTGCCGAATCCTCCCTTCTCGTCACGCAGGCCGAGGATACGATCCGCGAGTATCGGGCGCAGGCGATCGAGGACGGGCTCCGCACAGACCATCGCGCGTGTGATCGCATGGTAGATCGTGACCGTGTCGGGATACCACTTCGACGAGCCCTCGAGGTTGCCTTCGGTTACCAGGGCTTCCAGCCAGAGCTGGGCATCCCTCGTTTCCGGATGGTCGCCGAGGCAGGCGAGGACATTCGCATTGACGACCGGGTCGGCCTCGATGCGAAAGCGCGACACGACGTCGGGTTCGTCTTCCGCCAGCACCCAGGTCATGAAGCGGCCTTCCTCGTCGCGATTCGCCAGCATCCCCGGAACGTTCCTTCCAAGCAAGATCCAGGGGTGCGTCCCGATGACGAGCGAACAGAGTGCAGTACTATCGAGATCCGGCGGGAGGTGGCGGTAGTACCGCCAGAATCCGGGATATTCGATGGTGTCGATGAGATATGCCTTCGTAGCGGTGCAAATCGCCTTGGCCCGCGGCTCATCGGAGCTCTCAAGGGCAAGCACGCAGAGAGCCGACACGAAGGGGGGCCTCTCGAAATGCCTGGGGATCTCCGGGTCGGCCACGTTGAACCGGATGCAGTGCCAAGCCCCATTCTCGTCGATCGTGGATTCCAGGAAGGCGAGCCCGCGGCGGATCCCTTCCCTCGCCGCGCCGGCCAGCGCCTCCGGGGAGGCCCCGCTGCATCGGCCCCCCTCTTCCTGCCCTGCGGGAGGGCGGAGCGGTGGTGCGGGGTCGTGGAGTGTCCTTCGAAGAAACTCGAGCGATGCCGCACCGGTCCTCGCCGCCTCTCGTTCGGCCTCGCTGAGCTTGCTCCGCGGCGGGAGCACCACGTGCGTCGCGGTATACGTCTCTTCGTGCACGTGAATCTCATGGTCCTCGGCCAGCGTCACGCCGAATTCCGTCTCGATGGTCTCCCTGGGTTTTCGGAGAAGACGTTCGCGAAAGTCGCCGTCTTCATCAGCTCTTGATACGAGAGCTCTTGATACGAGGAGATCGTCCGCGTCCATGGGTCCGTTCATCGATGTCTCGAAATGCTCCGGTCTGCCGATTCGGTTCAGGCGACCTGCCTCTTGACCAGGTCTCTGAACACCCCGTCGACCTCCATGAGTTCGTTGAAGGAGCCGCTCTGCACGACTCTTCCCGCCTTCAACACGTAGATGCGATCGGCCTGCTCCAGCGTGGACAGGCGGTGCGCGATGACGACGCGGGTGGAGGTCAGGGCGGTGAGGTTTTGCATGACCTTTGCCTGGCTCTCGTTATCCAGCCAGTTGGTCGCCTCGTCGAAGAGCATGATTCGCGGGCTGCCGATCACCGACCGGGCGATTGAAACGCGCTGACTCTCGCCGCCCGACAGGACATTCCCGCTCGTGCCGACCATGGTCATCATGCCCATGGGCATGCCCTTGATCTCCGCTTCGACATCGGCGACGCGCGCCGCGCTCCAGACCTCGTCGCTCGCCACCTCATCGTGGTGACCGACCAGGTTGTCCCAGAGATCCAGGGGATGGAGTCCAACGGATTGCGGCACCACGCCGATCCTGCGGCGCACCTGTTTCAGGTTCAGGTTCCTCAGGTCACGTCCGTCGTAGTACACGGCGCCGGACGTGGGCCGGTCGAATCCAAGCGCCAACCGGAAGAGGGTGCTCTTGCCGGCGCCGGACTCGCCCGCGATCGCGACGAATTCCCCGGGGCGGGCATGAATCGTGACGTCGTCGAGGATCAACGGGCCGTCGGGGTCGTACCGGTAGGAAATGCGGTCGAAGAAAATGTCGCCGCCCAGATACTCGACCGGCGCTCCTTCGACTTCGGCCTCGGGAACCGCCGCCAGGAGCGGGCGCATCTGGTCGAACGCCGGGAGCACGGCGGCGACCGCGCCAAAGGACTCGCCGAGTCGGGCGACGGCGGACTGGAAGGCGATGAAGACAAGGTAGACGACGAGAAAATCGCCGACCGGGAGGGGCCCGTCCACGGCTACGGCCGCGAACAGCAGGACCCCGGCGGCAAGCAGGGGGAGCGCGGCACCGAATGCCCGCGAATGTCCCTCGAGCGCGCCCAGCTCGAGTTCCGTGCGTTTCTGCTCCCGGTAGTCCTGCGCCCAGATGGCGAAAGCCGACGCTTCCGCGTTTTCCACACGCAGCTTGCCGATGCTGCCCACGATCTGGAATAGCCGGCCGGAGACGCGCCGCGCCGCGCGGATCATCCGGCCATAGGGCGGAATCTGGCGCAGCCCGAGGACGACGGTGATCAGGAGCGAAGCCAGGCTGAAGGCGAGGGCAACGGTCCCCAGCGTGGCATCGTAGAGGAAGATGACGCCAAGCACCGGGAGCAGAAAAATGATCGACAGCAGGCCGTCGGCCGCGACTCCCTGCAACCCGTCGCGAAGATTCTGGAACGTCATTCCCGACACGGCCAGATCGCCGGCCCGACGGCCGTGCAACATGCTTGGCGGAAGGCGCATGAGACGGTCCCAGAAGGCCGCTTCGACCCGTGAAGAGCGACCCTCGATCCGCATCATCACCGTGCCCTGAAACAGGTGCAGCAGTGCGCCGAGCAGGCCGAACCCCGCCACCGCCACGGCCACGGCATAGAGCGCTCCGGCACTTCCGCCCGCCGCCGTCTGGTTCGCAACGAACCCGAGCGCGAACGCCGGCACGAGCTTGATCAGGCCGCCCGGAAGCCCGGCCATCACCAGCCGCGCCAGATCCGCCGCCGATCCATGCAGCGCGATCCTCAGCAGGTCCGCCGGTTGCACGTTCCCCACCGGCAGTGGCCGGTAGAACACCCAGGCCCCATCCGCCAGCGCAGCGGCACGATCCGCCGTCATCCGAACGCTGCGCTTGCTGACCGGATCGAATTCCCGGTAGCGGCCCAGCCATCCTGGCAGGAGCGCCACGGGTTGGCCGTCTTCGGCGCGAAATGCCAGCATCGCGTTGCTGTCGCCGCGCCACCAGGCGCCCTCGGCCCCGAACCGCACGCGCCGGGCGCGCACGCCCGAAGCATCGAGAACGTCAACGAGGCTGACCGGAGGACCGGAAGGATCCGAGCGCACCGGGATCTTGAAATCGATTCCTTCACGGCGTCCGATCGCCTGCAGGGCGTCCGCCAGCGACGTGTCCTCGACACTGGTCTCCCGGTCGATCGGCAGATCATAGATATTGAAGAGCCGCTGCCGCGCGGCCCTCTCGACCGTGCGGCGGCTCGTGGTCCGCGCGCGCTCCAGGTTCGCATCATCGACCACGGCCAGTCGGCGGTTGAGGCGCTCCAGGGCGAAGGCAACCGCGTGGAAGGATGCGAGCGCCGGGAGCAGGACGCCCCGCTGTGCCAGCGTCTCCGTCGACCAGCCCGAGAGTGTCACCTCGTCGGACAGGATGATCCAGCTTGTTCGCGTCAGCGGTATCACCGCTTCGTGTGAGCCGTCCGCCTCGACGATTTCCGCCTGGTCGACCAGGTCCATGAAGAGGCTGGTGCCGCGCGGCGGTTCGGACACCCATACGACGCCGCGCTGTACGGACAGCGTACAGGGAGCCGGGGTCCGCATCGGACCGGGCTTGGCCAGCACCGTCGGACGCGGAAGGCGGCTCGCAAAACGCGAGAGTGTGTCCGTGATCGCGGTCAGCCAGGTATCGGTCTGTTCCGCCATCTCCGCCGGATCGACCTCGGACAGCACGGAGGCCGACAGCCGTTTCAGGACGGTGCCCGGCGATCCCTTGGCGATCAGGCTGAGCGTGGTGTCTTCCTCATCGTTTGGTCCGTCCGGCGCGACGCCCGGCAGCAGCCAGCCCGATTCGCGGCGCAGCAGGTGCTGCGGCGCCGCCTGCTCGACCCCGTCCTTGAATTCGACCAGGAACAGATTGACGGCGCCCTGATCGATGAACCAGACAGTGTCCGGATCGTCGAGCTTCACCGGCAGGTTGCCGGCGCAGGGCACGGACTCGCCGGAGCGGGCGGCGAGTTCCGCGATGGACGTGTACCCCGGCCTCGTGTCCCGCATCAGCCGGACCTGACCAGCTTGTAGTACGTGCCGGCCTGGTCCGCCATCAGCTCGTCATGCGTCCCGCGCTGCACCTCGACGCCCTTGTCGAGCACGATGATCTCGTCGCAGTCCCGCACGGTGCTCAGCCGGTGCGCCACGATCAGGCAGGTGACTCCGCGACGTCTCAGGGCGTCATCGACGTATTCCTCCGTCGCGGCGTCGAGGGCGCTGGTCGCCTCATCCAGAATGAGCAGCGTCGGATTGCCCAGCAGCCCCCGGGCGATCTCCAGCCGCTGGCGCTGGCCGCCGCTGAAATTCACGCCGCCTTCCTCGACCCGGGTCGAGTACCCGTTCGGCCGCAGCAGGATTTCGTCGTGGATCTGGGCATCGCGTGTCGCCGCGAAGATGGCCTCATCCGGAACGGCGGGGTTCCACAGGGTGATGTTGTCGCGCACGGACGCGGAAAAGAGCACGACCTCCTGATCCACCATGGAGATGGACCGCCGCAGCACCTCCTCGGGAATCTCATCCCGGGGGTGGCCATCGAACAGGATTTCGCCGGACCAGGGCTGATAGAGACCGCCAATCAGACGCGCGAGGGTCGACTTGCCGGATCCGCTGGGACCGACCACGGCAACCCGCTGCCCCGGCATGATTACGAGATTGAAGTCCTTGATCAGAGCGGGCCGGCTCTTGTTGAAGCCGAAGCTGACGTCTCGCAGCTCGAGCCGGCCGGTGAGCTGGAACCGGCCCTTGAAGGTGGGAATCGACTCCGACTGCGGACTCCGGCGGCTGAAGGCGGGGTCTTCCGCGGCCTTCGAGATATCCTCGAGTCGCTGCAGATCGGTTTCGAGCGCCTGGCGCTGCCCGGCGAACTCCAGGAAGCGCCCAACCGGCGACAGGAACATCTCGGCCAGGATATAGAACCCGACCAGCGCGCCCAGGGTCATCTCTCCGGCCAGGATCAGGCTTCCCCCGATGGCCAGGACCGCCGCGCTGCGAAGTGCGGCGATCATGCCCGGGAGCGCGGTGTTGACCGAGCCGAGCGCGGAATAGTGCCGGCGGGCCTCCAGTTCGCGCGCCTGATGGCCGCTCCAGCGCGAAAACAGACGGTCGTCCGATCCCGTCATGCGCAGATTGTCGGCGTGATTCAGCATCTGCATGCCGACGCCGATCAACAGTCCCTGTTCGCGCCTCATCGCCTGGCTTCGCACCGCCCTGAGCCCGTTGAGAAAGTGCGCCAGCACGCCGTGCAGAAAGGCCAGAAGCAACACAACCAGCGTGAGCCGGACATCGTAGACCAACATGGCAACGAGCAGCACGGCGCTCATTCCCATGTCGATAACGAGCACCAGGAACTGTTCCGTCAGGTTCCTGGCGATTCTGTCGATGGACGAGACTCGATCCGTCAGATCGCCTACGAGACGGTGTTCGAAAAACTCCACCGGCAGCCGCAGCAGCCGCGACAGGCCTCGACTGTAGCCAATCACCGAGATCCGAACCGCGAACCGCTTCAGGAACCGATGCTTGAGCAGGGACAGGACGTACACGAGGATGCCGCCGCCGAGCAGGGCAGCCACGAGCCCGCCCCAGGGGCCCCGGTTCTCCAGAACATCGTCCACGAACACGCTGAGGGATGCGGGGACGACAAGGGCCAGCAGCGTCAACATGAGACCGCAGGCAATCACCCAGGCAAGCACGCTCCGCGATCCGGCGAGCAGGGTGCCCAACTGCGTGAACAATCCGGGCTGTTCGCCGCCGGGTCTGAAACCGGAGCCCCGCTTGAATCGCAGCGCAATCCCGCTGTAGCCCTTTTCGAACTCTTCCGCCGAAAGCCTGCGCCGCCCCGTGGACGGATCATTGAGATAGAAGTGGCGACTGTCGAACCCCTCGAGGACAACGAAATGGCTGAACTGCCAGAACACGATCAGAGGCAACTGCAACTTCTTCAGCTGACTGGCGCGCAGGCTGAGTCCGCTGCATTCGAGGCCGTAGTGCCTGGCGGCGCGCGCGATGCTCGCCGCACTGCTCCCGTCCCGACTCACCTCGCATCTTTCCCGCAATTCCGTCAGCGGAACCCAGCGTCCGAAGTAGGCGAGGATGCTGCCGAGGCAGGCGGCGCCACATTCCGACGCGTGCATCTGCAACAGGATCGGCGTGGTGATCCGCCGTGTCTCGACGCTCGGTGCGGCCTTGTCGCCAGCGCGCCCGAAGGCGGTCAGCGCCATATCATGACCGCCCCATCCGCAAGAACGCGACCGGAGACTGCGTGCCCATATCGATGACGATCCGGCATTCCCTGCCCGCCATGGCGGCAAGGTCGAGGTTCTCGTCCAGCGCGATATCGAGGCGGTGCAACGACATCGGCACCGCAGACTCGAAGGCGGCGGGAACCTCGGACGAGCGAACGGCGGAAATCGCCGCGACTTCTGCGCTCATCGCGCCCGCTTCTCCAGCCGCCGCACCCAGCTCCATCACCGCCGGCATCCCTGCCCTGATCTGCGGCGCGACGTCGTTCTCGATCCAGACCAGCGCCTGCACGGACCGGCCGGCTTCGGACAGGTTTGTGCCGGGGTCGACGAGCACACCGTCCACCGCGAGGCTGCGGGCTACGTTACCGAAGAAGAGCCACGTCACGAAGATCAACAACCACAGCCCGACGCCGGCGACGAGCAGACGCTCCCGGGGCGTGGAAATCGTCAGCAGCCGGTCGAGTTGTTCCCGTTCCTGCTTTGCTTCAGCAACGGTGTCGTGAAACGAATCAAACGGATTATTGAACACGACCCTGCCTCGCCTCCCCACCAGGTATCGAGCACGGACAATCCCGTTCGGATTGAGCGGAGAATCGGGGGAATATAGGACGTCCGAGTACGCAGTGCAGGTGTCGGAATCGCCGCCGAGTGTTCGGTACTACGCTGAGAATGTAGATTGCCGGTGTCGGCGTGACCGTGGGCGCGAACGGGGGGAGGATGATGCCGAGGCTCACCGATGGACCGTGGGAGCGGAGGTTCCAGGGACGGTGAGGCTTCGCGCCGGGGCCGCCTGCGCGGCCGTGCTGCTCTCGGCTCTCTGCGACACTTCATCCGGTCAGGCCATGCAGCTGAACGGCTACGTCCAGGCCATTCCTCTCGTCGGGACCCGTGAAGGCCAGTTGGGCGAGTTCAACCGGGTGCGACTCTTCGGAGAGTGGGGCGCGGGAGCCTTTGGATTCGGCGCCGCCTACGAGCATCTGCTGACGTTCCGGAGCCTCGCCCAGGCGCCCGAGTTCCACCTCGGCGCGGTGCCCGGCGGCGGCGAGTGGCTCCGACTCCAGTGGACGGCGGCGGAGCGGGACCATGTCGTCTGGCGGCACCGGTTCGATCGCCTGTACGTCGAGTGGGGGAGTGAGCGCTTCGAGATCACCGTGGGGCGGCAGGCGGTGTCGTGGGGCACCGCGCTCTTTCTCACGCCGAGCGATCCGTACACGCCCTTCAACCCGGTGGACCCGTTCCGGGAGTTCCGCGCCGGGGTCGACGCGGCCCGGCTCCGTTTCTTTCCGAGCGCGCTGAGCGAGATCGACCTCGTCGTGAGACCGACCCGGTCGCTGGCCGGCGAGGAGGAGGTGACTGCGCTGATACGCGGTCTCACGACGGTGCGGAACTGGGAAGTCTCGGCATGGGGCGGGATCGTGTACGGGGATCCGGCGGGGGCCCTCGGCGCGGCCGGATCGTTGGGAGGCTGGGCCGTCCGAGGGGAGGCCGTGCTGCGCAAACTCCCGGACCGGGTCGTTCTCCGCGGCACGCTCGGTCTCGACCGGCAGCTCCAGGTCGGCGGGAGGGACCTGACGCTCGCGGCCGAGTACCAGCGCGACGGCCTGGGCGCGGACGGACCGGACGCGTACCTGGCCACCCTGGGATCGGCCACATTCCTGCGCGGCGAACATCAGGTGCTCGGACGGGACGAGGCGGTCGTCCGGGCGTCCTACCAGGTGCATCCGCTCTGGAGCCTGAGCAGTCTCGTGCTCTGGAACCTGAACGACCGGAGCGCAACGATGGGCCCGAGCGTCGCCTACTCAGCCAGTAACGATGTGGCGGTGGTCACGGGCGCATTCCTCGGTCTGGGTGACGACGACGCCACGGCCGCCCGTCCGCTGCCTTCGGAGTACGGCTTGGCGGGCCTGTTCGTGTATCTCTCCCTGAGCTGGTACTTCTGACCGGGGCACGGCGGTGACCCGGGGGCGGCGGCGTCGGCCGCCGGCCGGCTACGTCGGCCGGGCGTCGCGCTGCCACTCCAATGGCACGCCCAGGCCGTGGGCTATCTGCGCGAAGCTGCTCACGGGAAAGAACGCGCACTGCCGCTCCCAGTCCGCCGGATCGGGGACCTGCGCGTCGACCAGTTCGATCATCTCGTCGAATTTGCGCAAGGCGGAACAGTCCACGGCCCGCGGATCGGCGGCGTCGCGGTGGTTCGGCCACACGCGGTCCCGGGCGTTGCGCCAGAACGCACTGTCGTACTTCGAACCGCAGGAATAGTGCCAACCGACGAACAGGCCGGCCAGGAGCGCGTCGGTGACCAGAAAGCGGTTGATGACGGGCGCGTCGCGCTGCACATATTCGGCTGGCCGGTGGAACCGCATGCGCAGAATCAGCGCGACCTGCAGTTGCGCCAACCTGATGGCGGTCGCTTCGAGCGGCTCCATGAAGGCGGCGGCATTCCCGACGCGGGCCACGGCGCCGTCATAGATCCGGCGGTGGACGAAATTCGGAAACGGAATGACGGCGCGCTGCTCGAAGTCCGACACACCCTCCTCCGCAAGCAGCTCGTCGAAGTCCGCCTCGACCGCATCGAGCCCGGACACGTCCTTGTTGAAGACATAGCCGTAGGATGTGTGCACGGTCAGCGGAATGACGAACACCCATCCGTGCGGACGCGCCACTGCACGGGTATACGTGGGTTCCCGGACCGGCGCGTTCGGCGGCGCCTCGATGACCGGGGGGGCGCGGCGAATGACGGCGCAGTTCGTGGGGATGAAGGAAATGTCGATGTGCTTCTGCGGGTCCAGTTGCCGTGGATAGCCGCGGGCATCGAAGACCAGGTCGTAGCGCTCGGACTCACGGTCCTCGAACTCTACCTGTGCGCCTCCGTTCACTCGCCGGATCGCGGTCACCTTCGCGTCGATGTGGCGGGCCTGCGTACTCGCGCACAGCAGCTCCGCCATCAGGTCCGCCGACAGGTGGTAGGCGTAGGCCACCTGTTGCGGCGTGAAGTAGTGAGTGAAGTCCTGTCGGCGTCGACCCCAGCCCTCGAAGCGGTTGCCGAACTTGCGGGTGCCGTTCAGGCGTTGCTGAACCGTCTCGTGGGGCAACTGCAGCAGGTGCTGCAGCTCGCGGACCAGGCCGGGCCAGCTTCCTTCGCCCACGCCGATGATCGGAATGCGTGAATCGTAGATGTGGTGCAGCTCATGCTCGGGCTCCGGCTGCAACCGCGATACGCTGGCGGCGGCCAGCGCGCCCGCGGTGCCGCGTCCGACGACGGCAATCTTCCTGCACGATCCGCTGCCGAGTTCCTTCACCGTGGCGACCTCCCCGGGCGCGCCGGGAGGCCGACATCAGGGCGCGAGGGCACCCGAAAGCACCATGTAGACATAGGCCTTGATCTGTTCAACCCGGTCTCCGGCGATGACCAGCTTAAGATGGTGAATTCCGCGCATCAGTACAAACCGCCCGGTTCTGCCAAACAGAAGGGTCGGTTGCGAGACCCAGCCGGCCAGCGCCGCGACCTTCTCCGGCACTACACGGTCTTCGTGGCGCAGGGCCTCCAGCACCGGCTGCCAATCCGTCAAACCATCGATCCAGACCCGGGAATCAGCCGCATATCTCTGCCTGACTATGGGCGTCAGGCCGAGCGCCGGACCGATGCCATCCGCCTGCGCGTCGACGTTCACGCCGGTCCTGACGATGTCCGCGCGCTCGCTGAAGCGTGCAAGCACCGTCTCCACGGTCGCGATGTTGCCGGGCCAGGCGATTTCCTCGAGAAAGGAACAGACATCCCGCTGCCCGGCAAAGCCCATGATCGCCAGGCGGATCGTGCGTGCGCGTGACGGAAACAGGCCGAAGGAGTCGAGGCGGGTATCTTCCGGTTGCGCCAGATACACCCGCTCGGCGTTGCTCCGCTCCGCCGCGCTCGGTTCCAGGTCGTGACAGGCCACGAGTCCGTCGACCACGACGCCGACATCGTGCTGCTGCCCGGCGCCGCCGGCGATCGTGCGTTCGTTGGGCCGCAGGAACATCCCCGGCAGCGGATCGCCGTCGCCCCCCGACCCGATGTCGTATTCCAGCATCAGCTTGCGGCCGACAATGGCGCGGAGGGGCGAGTCCGCGGCCTCCATGCTGCGAAACAGGCGACGGACCGCCGCCGCCGTGCGATCCGATGGATCGCGTCGCGCCTTCTCTTCGAAAAACGCCCCCGACCGGTTGCCGCTCGCCAGCGAGACGCCGAAATCCGCCCGCGGCCGACGGTCGTGCAGCGGCAGCTCGAAACCGAACGGCTGGGCACCCATGGTGATCGGCAGGGTTCCCGCCCGCGCCAGCACGTGTTCCCACTCCTGCTCCCCGATCAGTACGGGAGCGATTCTGTCTCGCAGGGGCCCGAGCAGGTCATGCATGGTGGCGCCTTCCCCCGCCAATCGCTCCTGGCTGATCGCTATCGCTTCGTGGATGTCCATTGCTCGCGCCTCAGGCGATGACCGGTGCGGTGTCCAGGCGGGTGGCACGCCGTACAGGCGACCGGGACAGGTTCTAGGATCGGCGTTCGTCGTCACGCACGGTGCCGTCGACCATGCGGACCAGGCGCCGAGACCGCTCCATGACGCGGCCGTCATGGGTGGCGAAGACGAAGGTCACCCCGAGGTCGCGATTCAACTCGCCCATGACATCGAGGAGCGCTTCGCTCGTGACCGAGTCGAGGTTCGCCGTCGGCTCGTCCGCGAGCACCAGGGCCGGACGGCTGGCCACCGCGCGCACGACGGCGACGCGCTGCTGCTGGCCGCCGGACAGCTTGCCCGGGCGCCGGTCTTCGAGCCCTTCCATTCCCGTCCGCGCAAAGAGTTCGCGGACCCGCGCCTGACGCTCCTCCGCGGGCACGCCCTGGAGCAGCATCGGGAATTCCGCATTCTCCAGCGCGGAGAGCACGGGGAGCAGGTTATAGGCCTGGAAGACGAAGCCCACCTCCTCGAGCCGGAGCCGCGCGAGCTCCTGGTTCGACATGCGGCTCACCTCCCGCCCGGCGACCCAGACCCGTCCCTGCGTGGGGCGGGTGAGACCACCGATCAGATTCAGCAGCGTCGTCTTGCCGGACCCCGACGGCCCCGCCAGCGCGGTGAACTCGCCACGTTCTACGGTCAGGCTGACGTCGCGGACCGCCTGCACAGATTCGGCTTCCTGCTGGAAGACCTTCCAGACGCCGTCGGTCCGGGCGGCTGCCGTGTCGCGCACTGCCATCACACCTCGATTCTCCTTGCGCGGCAAGGGGTCGGCACGAGAGCGGCTACCGATCGAACTTCATCGCCTCGGTAACATCGACCCGGGAAGCGCGCAGCGCCGGATAGACCGAGGCGACAATGCCAATGCCGAGGATGAACCCGACGATCTGGATGATGCGTCGTACCCCGAAGATCGGGACGATGATAGGGTCAACGGCGGCCCCCGAGAATGTCAACTCGTCGATGTCCTGCATGAAGACCGACGTGTCGAGCCCGTCGCCGAAGAAATACCACGTGCCCAGGAGTCCCAGGACGACGCCGACCAGCCCGCTGACAGCGGACAGCGTGAGGCCCTCGATGAGCACGACGGTGCCCGTCTGGCCCGGCGTCAGCCCCTGCGCCTGAAGCACGCCGAACTCGCGCTGGCGATGCATCACCGACATCAGCACCGTGTTGACGATCCCGAACGCGATGATGACGAACAGGAACCCCTGAATCACGTAATTCCCGAACTCGTCGATCGCGATCCCCGCCGCCAGGACAGGGTTCGCCTCGCGCCACCCCACGACGCGTGCCTCGCCGCGTTCCACCGGCTCCGCCAGCGCCACCGCCAGGTGGTCCGAGACCCGTCGGGTCCGATCGCTGCTCTGCAGGACGACCGCGACGTGGGTCACGTCGCTCCCGGAACCGAGCCACTCGCCGGCCGTCGCGAGCGTGATGTGGATCGTCGCCTGGTCGATGGCGGGCACGCGGCTGCGGAAGATCCCTACCACGCGGAGCAGTTGCCCCGCAATCTCGCCATCGGCGCCCTGCGCCTGCACGACGAAGCGCGATCCGATCTCGAGTCCCAGGCTGCGGGCCAGATCGGCGCCGACATAGGCCGCCAGCCGATCATCGGGCTCGAGGTAGCGCCCTTCGACCACTCCGTCGTCGATCATGCCGAAGCCCGCTTCGGCGACGGGGTCGACCCCCACGATCTGCGCCGGGCGCGCCCCGGCCGCCGAACTCGCCAGCCCGTTGATGCCGAGCTTGGCGGACGTGGCCACGACATGCGGCGCGATCTCCGGAGAGGCCAGCGCCTGCTCCGCGGCGCGGCTGACGTCCGTCGTCAGGCGGTTGTCGATCTGACGGCGCAGCCGGTACTCGGGCCGCTCGACGGTCACGTGTCCGCTCCCCATGCGCACACCCGAATCGACCCACTGCTCGTGGCTGCCGTCGTCGACCGTCATCGACCAAACCAGGAAGGCGCCGCCGACGATCATCGCCGAAGCGGTCAGCACCGTGCGCCGCAGATGACGGCGCAGGTTCCTGAGGGCGAGCCGGACCAGGACGCGCAGACGCACGGCTACAGGCCCGACAGAGTGTCGGCGGGCGGCACCCGCGCCGCGCGGAGTGCCGGGTAGAGGGCGGAGACGAGTGCCGTGACGATCAGGCCGATCGTCGCCCAGATCCATGCCGGCACGTTGGTCCCCACGCGGAGACTGGGGGTCAGCAGGACGCCCTCCACGGTGAGACTTCCGTAGAGCCATCCGAGGTCGGGCGGCGCCGTCGAGAACCAGACCAGCAGCGGCACCGTGACGGCGGTCCCGAGTCCCAGCCCCATGGCGCCGGTCGCGACCGCCTCGGACAGCACTGTGCCCACCACGGACCGCGGCGATGCACCCAGCGCCAGCATGACGGCGAACTCGCGGCGGCGTTCGAAGGTGGCCATCAGCGTCGTGTTGGCGATGCCGAAGCTGGCGACCGAGTAAATGAGGACGATGAAGATCCAGTACGTCGCATCGGCGAGAGCGACATACTGGGCAAGCACCGGATTGAGTTCCGTCCATGGCGCGACCGACATCGCCCGTTCGGGGGCTCCAAGGGCGGCGCCGAGGCGGGTCGCGGTCAGGTCGGCTTGCGACGGGTCGTCGGTGCTGACCGCGATTTCGTGGACCCGACCCGGATCGAGGGCCACGAGCGTCTGCAGGTCCGCGACCGGCAGGACCATGGTGCCGGCATCGAACTCGAGCAGGCCGGTCCGGAAGATGCCGGTGACCGTGTACAGGTCGTTGCCCATCGAGCCGTCCGCCGCCGAGGCGACGACGACGAGTTCGTCTCCGACGCTCAGCTCGAGCTGCCGCGCCATCTCATCTCCCACCACCGCTTCGTATCGGCCGGTGGCAGGCAGGCGGCCCTCTACGAGGGGATCCAGAAAACGGCTCAGCGCCACCTCGCGCTCGGGGTCGACGCCGAGCAGAGCGCCGGCCGATGTCGCTTCGCCGGAACTCACGAGCCCGCTCGCGTACACGCGCGGGGCGACGGCCACGACCGAGGGATCGGCCTCGATGGTGCGCAGGATCTCCCCCACGTCGGCCCCCTCGCGGCCGCCGATGGTCTCGTACAGGCTGCGCTCGGGCCGGTAGTCGGCATCGTGGATCTCGATCTGTCCACTGACGAGCGACGTGGCGTTCTCGACGAGTTCCGTCGAGACGCCCTCGGCCCATCCGACCATGAACACCACGGCGAAATAGCCGACCCCGAGGCCGAGCGCGGTAAGAACTGTTCGCTTCCGGTTGCGGCCGAGGTTGCGCCATCCGATTCGCCACAATCGGCCCGTCACGCGCCGCTACCTCCCGCGCTGCAGGGTCCGGAGTGAGAAGAAGGACGGCTCGATGTCGATGTCGAACTCCAGTTCCTCGTAGCGGATCGTCGTGCGTTCGTCCGGCTTGTCCGCCGGGTGCATGTTCATGACCCGGGGAACGATCCGCCCGCTGAACTCGGTGTAGTCGCCGTGCTCGACGGTCCTGGCCAGCTCGCCGTCCTCGTCGAAGAACTCCGCCCGGATCGGCATGTCATCGGACTGCCGGATCCGGTACTCGATGTGCCCCCAGACGACGGGCACCTCCGGCTTCGGGGTCAGGCGAAAGTCCCAGACCGCCACGCCGTCCGCATCCTGTCCGTCGAACACGAGTTCGATGTCGTAGTCCTCGACGAGCCTGCTGTCCTTGACCAGGTCGTCGTTCGTGAAGTGCGACCCCATCCACGATCCGCCCATCATCGAGGCGGGAACCTTGATCGTCCGGTCGACCTTGGGGAGGTAGTTCCAGATGTCCTCGGCTGCCTTCAGGGTCGCCGTTCCGGCTTCCCTCCGCGGCTCCCGCAGGCGGACGAGCGAATAATCCGTGCCGAGCGACCAGATCTCCATCGTCATCCGCCGCTCCCAGTGCTCGGTCACGACCTCCATCGTCGCGACGCCCCGACTGGAATCACCCCGCAGCATCCGGTCCACCCGGTCGATGATGGCGTCCGGGTCCACCTGGGCCCGCGCCGGCGCCGCGACGGCCAGATGCAGGATCAGGCCCGCAAGCGAGAGCCACATCGCCATGCCGCGCCTGCGCGACCCATGAAGTCCCCGGCGTGTTCCTGGCATGTGAAGTGCGCCGGGCGCCCTACGAGCGGCTGTTGCTGTCGGCGGCCGTCATGCCGTCGGGGAAGATCTCGTTCCACGCCGTCATGAAGCGCTTCATCTCATCTTCCGTCCCCACGGAGACGCGCAGCCAGTCGAGCATGGGCGGGAAGTCCCGGCCCACGGCTACGTCGTGCTTGCGGAACTCGGCCCTGACCTCGGACGACGGGCGGCCCGTGCGGACCATGAAGAAGTTCGTCTCCGACGGGAGGACGTCGAAGCCCTGGCCCCTGAGGATGTCGGCGGTCTGGTCACGGAGCGTGTTCGAGGTCTCCTTGATCCAGGCCTCGTACTCCTTGTCCTCGAGCGCGGCGACGCCGCCCCACTTCACGAGCGCATTCACGCTCCCCGTCGCGTAGTCCCGCATCTGGTCGATCATCTCGGGCGGAGCGATCCCGTAGCCGAGGCGCATGCCCGCCAGCCCGTAGATCTTCGAGAAGGTGCGCGTCACGAGCACCTTGCGGCCTTCCTTGATGTAGGGGAGGGCCGTCTCGTAGCGCGGGTCCTCGATGAAGTGGTGGTACGCCTCGTCGATGAGCACGGGGACGTCTTCCGGAATCCCATCCAGCAGGCGGCGGATGTCGTCCGATGGGACGATGACGCCCGTGGGGTTGTTGGGATTGCAGATGTAGACCATGCCCACATCGCGATAGTTGCGGTTCGTGACCTCGATGAGGTCGTCGATGTCCTGCGTGTAGTCGGGCAGGAGCGGGCGCTCGATCACGTCCGCGTCGATCCCGGAGGCGGTCCGGTAGACGGTCAGGTACGTGGGCGACACGCCGACGACCTTCTCCTCATGGCGCAGGAAGGCGAGGCCCGCCACGCGCAGCGTCTCGCCGGAGCCCGCGTTGATCATCACGTGATCGGTGGGGACCCCGTGCGACGCCGCGATCTTCTCGAGGATGTCGCCATCCGGATAGCCGTACCGGTTCGAGTACTTCCAGGCCCCTTTCATCGCCTCCAGCATCTTCTTCGAGGGCCCGTACGGGTTCTCGTTGGAGGAGAGCTTGGCGAGATCGTCGTAGGGGTCGAGCGGCTCGACGCCCTTCGGAGGAGGCTTGAGCCCGGCGCCGATGACCGCCGACGGGTTCAGGCCCGCAACGCCCAGGGCCGCGGCGGCGCCGCCCACGAAGTGCCGGCGTGAGAACGTGTGCTGGGAATCCATCGCTTCCTCCATGCTCCCTCAAAGTTCCTGTCGCCCGGCCGTCGTCCGCGAACCGGGCGTGCGGCCCGAACAAAACGATGCACTGATACTCTGCGGCGCGAGACGTGGCCCGCGCAACGGTCACGGCGTATCCTGCGCCCGCATGGCCCCTGATGAGACGACCCCCGACGCCGGCGTTCCCCCCATCGTCCCGGACGCGATGGCCATCCGCGTGCGGCCGGAGTACGCGCCGGAACACTCGGATCCCGCGGCCTGGCGCTACGTCTTCGTCTACCACATCACGATCGAGAATGTGGGAACGGAGACGGCGCAACTCTTCTGGCGCCACTGGCTGATCCACGATCTCGTGGCGGGGGGACACGAGGTCGAGGGGGAGGGCGTGGTCGGGCAGTCGCCGGTGCTGGAACCGGGGGATTCGCACCGGTACAACAGTTTCTGCATCCTGCGGGGTCCGACGGGTCACATGGAGGGGTTCTACCACTTCCGGCGCCGCGACGGATCCGTCTTCCGCGCCCCGGTCCCGCGCTTCCACTTCACCGCCCCGCCCGAGGCCGTGGGCACGCTGTTCAGTTGACGGACGCGCCGGGGGCGGAATGACGAATCGACCGCTGCACGAGGCGCTCTGGGCCCGGAACGCCGGCCTCGCCGGTGCCTGCCTCCGCTCCCAGTTCGTGCGCGGCCTCTCCGACGGGACGCTCGATCCGGAGGCGTTCCGGCGCTACGTGGCCCAGGACGCCTTCTTCCTGCGGGCCTTCTTCAGCGCCTACGCGCTGGCCGCCGCGCGCACCGCCGACCGGATGAACGTCGCGCGCCGGCTGGTCTTCCTGATGGCAGGGGTCCTCAAGGAACTCGAACTTCATCGCGTCTACGCCGAGCAACTCCGAATCGATCTCGAGTCTGTCACGCCCAACGCCGCCGCGAAGGACTACACAGATTTCCTCGCGGAGACGGCCTGGAACGCGGATGTGGGCGAGACTCTGGCCGCGATGACGCCTTGCATGCGGTTGTACGCCTGGCTTGGGCAGCAGCTTCGTGCGACCGACTACGAGGAGAACCCGTACGCGGAGTGGATCGACACATACGGCTCCCGGGAGTTCGAACGCCTCGCCCGGGACCTCGAGGGGTTGCTCGACGACCTGGCCGCCGACATGCCGGAGCGGGCGGCGGAGGTCTACGCCGAGGCCATGCGCCACGAACTCGCCTTCTTCGAGGCGTTCGGGCGGTAGCCCGGAAGCGAAGGGGCGGACCGCCGGCCGCGCGACGGCCGAGCTAGAAGCGGTACGTGTAGTTCAGCTTGACCGAGGCGCCGCGCGAGAGGGTTCTCAGGTCCATCCACCCCATCAGGTCGGAATCGTCGGGTTCATCGAGCAGCCCGGACTCCAGGTTCCGCCAGTTGTGGGTGTAGACGAGGAAGAGGTCGTTGCCCGGCTTCAGGATCCAGCGGAAGCGCATGAACAGCCCCAGCACGCGGCTCACATCGTCGTACTGGAACTGGTTCGTCACGCCGATCCACGGGGTCGGGTCCCATGAACCCTCGAGGCGATAGAGGTTCGTGACGAAATCGCCCTGCGGCAGGTACACGGCGTTGCGCTCGTAGCCCGTCTCCAGGTTGATCCCGGGGTTCGGCCGGAAGTTCGCGTTGAGGTCGACCCGCACCCGGTCGCCGTTCCAGAAGCCGCCGATGTTGGCCCCGCCCCGGACCGAAACGGGACGGCGGCTCGTCGTCCGGCCCCGGATCTGATAGTCCCACGTCGTGTAGTCGCCCGGCATGATGTCGATGCCGTCGCTGATCTCGAACTGCCGGTCGAGGAATTCGTACGTCCGCACCGCCTCGAAGCTCAGGTTGTCGCCGCTCTCGAAGTCGATGTCGAGGAAGTTCAGCTGGAGTTCCTGCTCCTCGAGGATCATGGACCCCATTTCCCACAGGTTCCTCAACTGGACCGAGACCTCCACCTGCCGGATCCAGTCGATGGCGGGGCGGGGGGAGAACCCGATCCGCGGCTCCACGCGGCGGAAGTCGTTCCGGGCCACGAACCCGACCGCGGGACTGTAGTCGTCGCCGAACTCCCGGTAGGAGACGTGCCCCGACCACAGGTCGTTGGGGAAGTTGATCCGGGCGCCCCAGGCGGAGAGATCCTGGAAGGTCCGCGACACGGCCGGGTCCGGATTCGAGTTCCAGACCATGAACGCCTCGGCCTCGAAGTTCTGGTTCCCGAACAGGCTGTTGGTCCGATAGTCGAGGTCCGCGCCGAGCGTATGCCGGTCCGCCGGCAGGACGCCGTCCGCGTCGGCCGCCGTGCTCCGGCGCGTATAGATGGCGCCGATGGCCGACTGCTCGAAGATGGGGACCCGGGCGCGCGCCACCGTGAACGCCTCCCGCTCGAACCGTATGAAGTCCGCGGGGTCCGGTCCGGCCGCGTTCCCGAGTTCATCCTCGGGGGCGTACGAGTGGGTGCCCGTGCCCATCTGGTAGAAGCCGAGGTCGACGCCGTTGAGTTGGCCCGTGAGGCGGAGCCCGTAGTCGATGGGGACCTGCTGGCCGCCCTCGATCCCGATCCGCCGCGAGAAGAAGGGCTGCGGGCCGCTGCGGGGGGCGAACGTGAACACGCTCGAACCCTCGAGAAAGAAGTCGCGCCGCTCCGGGAAGCGGAGCGGGAAGCGCGTGAGGTTGACGCGGCGCTGGTCGCTCTCCACCTCGGCGAAATCCGTGTTGACGCTGAAGGAGGCGCGCAGACTCGGCGTCACGCTGTAGTTGAGGTCGAGGCTCACGTCGCGCGGGAACGTCGTCGGGTCCGCGTTGCCGGGGGTGTTGCGCCAACTGCCGATGCCCGAAGCCACCGCCTCCAGGCCGATCCCCTGCGAGAGACCTTCGAGTCCCTCCAGTTCGCCCGCGAACACGAGGCGGTTCAGGCCCTCGTTCCGCCCGTAGCCGCGCCACAGGATCTCTTCGTTGTTGCGCCGGATCGAGCGCAGGAAGTTGATGCCCCAGTTCTCGCCGTTCGGGACGAAGTTCAGCGTGCGGAAGGGGATCCGGATCTCCGCGGACCACCCGTCGGGACGGCGCGCGGTGCGCACCTCCCAGATCCCGTCCCACGAGCGGTTGACGCCGCCGAACCCGCCGCCCCCTCCACCGCCGCCGCGTCCGCCGGTGCCCGTGATGAGCCCGTCGCTGAGGGCGCCGGCCGCGTTGGTCTCGAAGTGGTAGCCGGTGCGGCCGTCCCCGAACGTGTCGAGCACCCAGGCGAACCGGTCGTCCGTGAACAGAAACGCGTCTCGCGCGCGCTGGCGGGCGAGGATCTCGCCGGGCTCGTCGAACAGAATCGCCGCGATGTAGAGATTGTCGCGATCGTAGGCGACGCGGACTTCGGTGGGGTGCGACGGCGTGCCGCCCTCGACGGGCTCGCGCTGCCGGAAGTCGCTGATCGCCTCGATGCGGCCCCACACCGATTCCTCGATGCGGCCGTCCAGATCGATGCGCTCGTCGGCGGTCAGCCGCATGGCCTGTATGGTCGAGGTCGAGCCCCCGCTTTCCTGGGCTCCGACTGCGCGAACTCCGCAGGGGAGAAGAAGCAGGGCAAGGGCAAGGCCCGGGAGCCGCCGCACGTGTCGCGCGCGTGTCATTCGGTGTCTGCCGTATCCGCGTCGATTCCGGGTGATCGTCATCTGCTCACGGCCGAGTATTGGCGTCCGCTCGTGTCCGCTCTCGACCGAAGCTCGAAGGAGGTTCAGATAGACGACACGCGCGCCTCGGGCAGGGTTGAATCCGGCAGCGGTCAGGTGACGATGATGCGGGCTCCCACCATGATGCTCGGGTGCGTGGCGCAGTAGTACACGTACGTGCCCGCCACGCTCGGCGTGACCGTGAAGGTGTCGTTGTGGCTCATCGTCCGGCTGTCGAAGGCCTGCGCACCGGACGGAACGTCGGTCGACGTCACCGTGTGCGGGTTCGCGCCGACGTGCCGCCAGCCCACCGTCTCGCCACTCCGGATCGTCACCTCCGCGTCGCCGTTGCGGCGCCCCGCCGGGTCGACGAAGGCGTTGTCCTCGATGTTCACCGTCACGTTCGCTCCCGGCACCGGACCGGGCGGCGGGGGCGGTGGCGCGGGCGGCGGCTCGGGTGGGGGCGTCCCGGGCCCGGCGCCGTCTCCGCAGGCGGCCACGGCGAGCGCGCCGGAAAGGGCGGCAACGAAGTCGCGACGTCTCAAATGATCATCTCCGCATCATCTCGGCGCTGAGGCCCCTGTCCGAGTGCATTCGGGTCTTGCGAAACCCGATCGATCTTCGTGCGTACTATGTCTTCGTACCATGTCTTCGTACCGTGTCGTCGTACCGCGACGGGTCACCGGGAGGGGTTCCGCGCGCCGCAGCCGGACCTGCAGCCGGCCCCGCAGCCAGGTTCAGTCGGGAGAGATACATGAACGGGAAGAGTTGCAACAGAGTGGCGAACGCGCTGCTGCTGGCCGGCGCCCTCAACTGGGGATTGATCGGCCTCATCGGGTTCAACTTCGTGGCCGCGGCCTTCGGCCCCCTCGCCCGGCTTGTGTACATCGCCGTGGGCTGGGCGGCGCTGTACCGCATCTTCGCCAACGGAAACCGGAGTTCCTGAGCAGGCCGATCAGGCCGGTCACGCCACTCAGGCCACTCAGGCGACGCAGGGGGCGCCGAAGCGTCTCGCGACCGCGACCGCGGCGCCCCGCCCCCTGAATTCATCCCCAAAGTAGTCGTACAGCAGATGCGTCATCTCCGCGATCGTGCGTTCCCGCCGCCACGTCGGCCGCCGCAGCGTGTTCACGAACACCGAGACGATGAGATGCCCCGCGCCATCCGGCAGCTTGACGATCCCCACGTCGTTGATCGCGCCGCCCATCGTTCCCGTCTTGTGCGCGACGAAGGTGGACTGCGGCAGCCGCCCCCGCATCCGCGCGCGTCCTGACCGCGACCGGTTCAGCACGTCGAGGATCCAGGCGCGCGATTCGGGCGTGAGTCCCCTGCCCTCGTGGATCGTAAGCAGGAGATCCGTCATCCCGTCCGGCGTCGCCGTGTCCCGCGGGTCCGTGCCGTAGCGCTCGCGCGCGGCCTGGCGGTGCGCGTCGGGCAGGGCATCGCGCAGCCGGAAATACTGGTAGCGATACAGTTCGCTCTCGGGGATCGTATCCGGGAGGCCGACCAGGTCCGCGAAGGTGCGGGCCTCGGAGCGGTCGACGCGCACGCCCTCGACGCCCAGCCGGTGCAGGTGGCGCGTGGCGGCCTCGGGTCCGCCCGACATGTTGAGGATGACGTCGGTCGCCGTGTTGTCCGACTGGGCGAGCATGAGCGAGAAGAGGCTGTCCACGGTGAGGCGCGCGGACCGCGCCCCCGACCAGGCGGCGAGCGGACTGTGCCCGGGGCGAAACTCCTCCACCGTCACGACGACCGTCTCGGCGGGATCGATCTCCCCGAGGTCGACGCGCCGCAGGAACTCGAGCGCCATGGGGACCTTCGATACGCTCGCCATCGGGTAGGGCCGGTCTCCGTTCAGCGAGATCCGGGCGCCCGACTCGACGTGCAGTGCGGAGACGCCGACGGCGTCGCCGACCCGTCGCGCGATCCGGCGGAGTCCCTCCCCGATGGAATCCGGCACGACACACGCCGCCCCCATGGGAAGGGGGCCGGGAACGGGCGGCGCCAGCGTTTCCTGCGCCGCGGCCCGACCCGCGGGCGCGAGAAGGAGAAAGGTGCTCAGCGCAAGGAAAGTGGTCGTGCGTGGAGTCAGTGGATTCATCAGCGCTCCGGGCGTGAACTGAAGGACATGCGCGTGCCTTGTCGCCTCGTGAACTCCCGTTCTGTGTTTGAGAACATGCGATGGACGGAAACGTTGTATGCGGCGTTTCCGGCGCGGCATCGCCCCCCGCGTCTCGCGCGGGCGGGTCCGTTTCCCTAATCTGCGAGTCCCGAAGCCGTGTCGCATCGACGGATCGTTCGTCCAGGAGGTTTCATGCGTTTCCCCCGTCCGAGATGGATCCCGGTTGCCTTCATCGCCCCGCTCTCGCTCGCCATCGCCTGCGGGGGAGGGGACGAAGCCGACGACGCCGCGATGGCCGAAGACGCGATGGCCGAGGCAGCGGCTGAAGAGATGCCCGCCGAGCCGGCCGTCACCGTACGCATCACGCAGCCGGAAGAAGGCGCGACGGTGGGCCCGGATGTCATGGTCGTCATGGAGACGGAGGGGATCGAGATCGTCTCCATCACGCCACCGGTCGTCGGCACCGGCCACCATCACCTGTACGTCGACGTGGACCTCACGCCGCTCACCGACCTGATCCCGCAGAACGACCCCCAGATCATCCACATGGGGGATGGGAGCACCGAGTACATGCTGGAGGGACTCGCGCCCGGAGAGCACCGCCTCATCGCCGTCGTGGCCAACCCCGCGCACATCCCGCTCGATCCGCCGGTCGTGGACACCCTCCACTTCACGGTCGCCAACGAAGAGTGATTGGCCGACGAAGAGTGATTGGCCGACGACGAGTGATTGGCCGGCGAAGAGTGATGGCGGCGGGGAGGGCCGCCGCCGGGGTTCCGCTCCTCTCGCTCGTCCTCGCGTCGGGCTGCGCGCCCGGCGGGACCGGCTCCGAGGCCGCGGTTCCGGGCGGTGAAGGAGGAGGACCGCCCGCGCCGGAGCCGCAGCACACGCTGACGGCGGACCAGACGCACAACCGCTGGAGCCGGACGATTCCGCCGATCCTCACCGTGGCGTCGGGCGCCGTCATCGAGGCGTATCTCGAGGAGGCGTCGGATGGGCAACTGACGCCGGAGTCCACGTTCGAGGATCTGGCGAGGCTGAGCTTCGATCCCATCCACCCCCTGACCGGGCCCGTGTACGTGGAGGGGGCCGAGCCGGGCGACCTCCTCGCCGTCACGCTGCACGAGATCGAACTCGGCGACTGGGGCTGGGTCGCGAACGTCCCCGGGTTCGGGTTCCTCGCCGACCGGTTCCCCGAGCCGTATCTGAGGACCTTCGAGTTCGAACCGGGGGATACCAGCGTCGACTTCGCGCCCGGGATCCGGATTCCGCTGCGGCCGTTCCCCGGCGTGATGGGCGTGGCGCCGGACACGGATTCGATGCTCGTCACGATCCCGCCCCGCCAGAACGGCGGCAACATGGACGACCGCGACCTGGTCGAGGGCACGACGGTGTACTTCCCGGTGCTCGTGGAAGGCGCGCTCTTCTCGATGGGCGACCCGCACATCGCGCAGGGCGACGGCGAGGTCGGCGGCACGGCGATCGAGGGGCCGCTGCGCGTCGTCTACGAACTGGAGGTCGTCAAGGGCATCGGACCGATCCCGTCGCCCCACTACGAGACCGACGAGTTCTACGCCGTGACCGGCTTCGCGCCGACGATCGACGAGGCGGCGCGGAACGCCGTCGAGGCGATGATCGACTACCTGGTGCGTGCGCGGGACCTGTCCCGCCAGGAGGCCTACCAGCTGGCGTCGATGGCGGGAGACCTCAAGATCGCCGAGGTCGTGGACGTGCCGAACATGCTCGTCGCCATGCGCATCTCGAAGGACGTGATCGGCAACTGACGGCCGGCGGCGGAGCGTCGGAGCGTCGGCGCACGCGTCCGGGACTCAGAGGCCGCGCGCGTCGATGGCGAGGAGGGCGCCGAGCAGCACGTTCGCCCCCGCCGTGATTTGATCCGGCTCGGTGAACTCGAGCGGCGAGTGGCTGATGCCGTCGCGGCTGGGCACGAAGATCATCCCCACCGGCCCCAGCAGGGCGACGCTCTGCGCGTCGTGGCCCGCCCCGCTCGGCATGCGGAGCGCCGTGAGGCCGAGATCGAGCGCCTCCGCCTCGATGATGTCCCGGAGGCGCGGGTCGGTCGGCGCCGCGCGGCTCTCGTAGAACTGCTCGATGGTGACCGTCGTGCCGTCCGCCCCGGCGATTTCCTCCGCGCGCCCACGGATTGCCCGGAAGACGGCGTCGATTCCCGTCATCGCGAGGTCGCGGATCTCGAGGCTGAAGGTGACCCGGCCCGGAATGACGTTCGGCGCACCGGGTTCGGCGGTGAGGCGGCCGACCGTGGCCACGTGCCGCCCGGGCAGTTCCCGCGCGGTCACGTGCACGGCATCGATGATGCGCGCCGCGGTCACCATGGCGTCCTGCCGCATGTCCATGGGCGTGGTGCCGGCGTGGTTCGCGAAGCCGTCGACGGTCACGGACCAGCGGCGGATGCCGACGATCCCCTGCACGACGCCGATGTCGAGCCCGCCCCGGTCGAGCACGAACCCCTGCTCGATGTGCAGTTCGAGGTAGGCCGCGAGGCTGCCGGCCTCCCGGCGGGCCGCGGCCAGGTCCGTGAGGTCGCCGCCCAGGCGCTCCGTGCCCTCGCCGATCGAGAACCCGCTCGCGGTGACGATGTCGACTTCCCAGGGCAGCGTCTCGCCCGCGACCGCGCGGCTCCCCGTCTTGCCGCCCTCCTCGTTGGCCCAGATCACGAGTTCCAGCGGGTGGCGGGTGTCGCGGCTCGCGTCCACCAGCGTGGCCACCGCCTCGAGCGCGCCCATCGAGCCGACCTGGCCGTCGTAGCTGCCGCCCGCCGGCACGGAATCGATGTGGGAACCGAGGACGATCGGAGCGAGCGAGGGGTCCGTGCCGCGCCGGCGGCCGATCAGGTTGGCGGCGCGGTCCACGTGCACCTCGAGGCCGAGATCGGACATGATGTCGGAGAGCCAGGCGCGGGCCGCGCGGTCCTCGTCGCTGTAGGCGAGCCGTGTCGTGCCTTCGGCGGCACTGCTGAAGCCCGCGAGTTCGCCGAGGCGGCGGTTGAGCCGGTCGCCGTCCACGAGCAGCCGCTGGCGCCGCAGCGAGCGGAGGGGCCAGGGGGTGGCCACCGCCCCCGCGGCGCCGAGGGCGAGCGCCCCGAACCGCCGCCGGGAGATCGGTCCCATCAGTGGCTGAGGCCGTAGATGATGTAGTTGATGGCCAGCTCGTAGGCGTAGGTCGACCGGTCGATCGGGTAGTACGGGTTCTCGGACCACTCCCACGCGTCGCCCAGATCCGTGTTGTGGTTGATGACGACCATCAGCTCGCCGCGGTCGTTGAAGATCCCGCTGACCGTGGGCGTGCACGGGCCCCAGCACTCCTCGTAGCGCCCGCGCATGGCCCTGTTGATGCTCGGCACCGTCAGGAGTTCGTCGATGTCGTAGAACTGGTGGAAGATCGGATGGTCCAGCGGGATCGGCTCGATCGGGCGGCCGGGCAGGATGCGCGACATGTGGTACTCGAGGTTGTACCACGCCTCCTCTCCCCAGAAGTCGTCCACCACGAGGAACCCGCCCGCCTCGAGGTAGCCCCGGAGCCCCTCGATTTCGGGCTCGGAGAGATTCATGTAGCCGACTTCCAGCATGTAGAGGAAGGGGAAGCGGCGCAGTTCGGGGTCGTCGAGCGCGACCGGGTTCTCCCACTCGTGCAGGTCCAGCATCGCGAGCAGGCGATGGAGGATGAAGAGAAACTGGCGGTCGGCCTTCGGGAAGTCCGTGGCCCAGGTGCCGCGCCCCCGTCCTCCCCCCCACCAGCCGCGGGAACCGGAGTAGATGGCGCGCGTGAAGTAGAAGTCCCGGCCCCATTCCGCCCGCGCCTGGGCCAGTCCGGGTTCGCGCTCGAGGAGCCGGTCCCGCGCGGCCGCGCGCTCGCGGAGGGTCGCGGCGCTCGCCTCCGCGGCGGCCTCCCCGGCGGTTTCCCCGGCGATCGCGTCCGGCGGCCGGTCGGATCGCGCCGTCATGCCCGCCACGGCGGCGGCGGCGAGCACGGCGGCCAGCGCGGTGGCGAGGATCGGGGCGGGGGGCGGCCGGAGACGCAACATATGTTCATAAGGATTGCCGGAGGCCCGCCCGTCAACTACTTCCCGTTTTCCCCGGGGTTTCCCGAACGGTCCCGAGCCGCGGCAGGCGCAGACATGAACGAGCCCGACGGCCGAGCCAGCGTGTACCTGGACGGTGTCACCCTCCGCTTCGGGGGCGTGACGGCGCTCGAGAACGTGCGCCTCGACATCCGCGGCGGCGAACTCCTCGCGCTCATCGGCCCGAACGGGGCGGGCAAGACGAGCGTCCTCAACTGCATTTCGGGACTCTACCGTCCGACCGAGGGCACCATCACGCTGCGAGACCCCGTGGGCGAGTCGCACGCGCTCCACCGCCTGCCGCCGCACCGGATCGCCCGGCTCGGCGTCGCTCGCACCTTCCAGAGCATCGAACTCTTCAAGCACATGACCGCGCTCGACAACATCATGCTGGGCCGCCACGTGCACATGCGCGGCGGGGTCCTGTCGGGCGGGATCTTCTGGGGTCTCCAGCGCCGCCGCGAGATCCGGCACCGGGTGCGGGTCGAAGAGGTGATCGACTTCCTCAACCTGGAGCCGATTCGCCGCGCCGTCGTCGGCAACCTCCCCTACGGACAGCAGAAGCTCGTCGAACTCGGCCGCGCCCTGGCGCTCGACCCCGAGATCCTGCTCCTCGACGAGCCGCTGGCCGGCATGAACTCGGAGGAGAAGGAGTCGATGGCGCGCTTCATCCTCGACGTACACGAGGAATGGGGGACGACCCCGGTCGTCATCGACCACGACATGGACGTCATCATGGACATCTGCGAGCGCGTGATCGTGCTCGAGTTCGGGCAGGTCATCGCCGAAGGCACACCCGCCGAGGTCCGCGCGAATCCCCGCGTGATCGAGGCGTACCTCGGCCACGGCGAACCGGCCGCCGGACCGGTCTCGTGAGCGTTTCGCGCGCGCCTCGGGGACGCTTGGTGAGCACCTCGTGAACAGCGGGTTCGTGGACGGCAGCCTGCCCGGACTCCTTCGCCTGCAGGCAGCGCACCATGGCGAGCGCGTGGCCATGCGCGAGAAGGAGTTCGGGATCTGGCAGAGTCTCACGTGGACCGAATACGCGCGGCGCGTGCGCCATTTCGCGATGGGACTCCGCGAACTCGGTCTCGAGCGCGGCGACCGGATCGCGATCGTGGGCGACAACCGTCCCGAGTGGGTCATCGGCGAGTTGGCGGCCCAGTCGCTCGGCGCGCTGCCCCTCGGCCTCTACCAGGACGCGGTGGCCACGGAACTCGAATACCTGCTCGCGGCCTCGCGGGCGCGGGTCGTCATCGCGGAAGACCAGGAACAGGTCGACAAGGTGCTCGAGATCCGGGAGACGCTGCCCCGCCTGGAGCACATCATCTACTACGATCCGCGCGGACTGGGCCGCTACGAGGCGCGCGGGCTGCTCGCGTTCCCGGATGTCGAGCGCCGGGGGGCCGAGCGCGACCACGCGCTGCCGCACGAGTACGCCGCCGCCCTGGACGCCGTCCGGCCCGGCCATCCCGCGCTCCTGTGCACCACCTCCGGGACGACGAGCAAGCCCAAGCTCGCCGTGCTCTCGCACACGAACCTGCTCAGCATGGCCGGACAGTTGCAGGCTGTGGACCCGATGGAAGCGGAGGACGAGTTCGTCTCGTTTCTCCCCCTCGCCTGGATCGGCGAGCAGATGATGACGGTCTCCCGTCACGTGCTGGTCGGCTTCCCCGTGAATTTTCCCGAGGAGCCGGGTACCGTGCGGCAGGACCTGCGCGAGATCGGGCCGCGCGTGATGTTCTCGCCGCCCCGCATCTGGGAGAACCTCGTCTCCGAGGTGCAGGTGATGGTGGAGGACACGACGCCGCTGAAGCGCCGCATCCAGGCGTGGGCCATGAAGGTCGGCGGGGAGGCGGCCGACGACGCGTTCGAGGGCCGGACGCCCGACGGCCGGCGGCGCCTCCGCCGCCGGATCGCGGAAGTCGTCGCCATGCGCCCGATCAAGAACCAGCTCGGCCTGAGGCACCTGCGCGACGCCTACACGGGCGGGGCCGCGCTCGGGCCGGACGTGTTCCGTTTCTTCCACGCGCTGGGCGTGAACCTGAAGCAGATCTACGGGCAGACGGAGGTCGCCGGCATCTCGGTGCTGCACCGGGACGGCGACATCCGCTACCAGACGGTCGGGGAGCCGCTGCCCGGGATGGAGGTCCGGGTGGCGGGCGATGGGGAGATCCTGACGCGGGGTCCGGCCGTCTTCCAGGGATACTTCGAGAACCCGGAGGCGACGCGCGAGACGCTCGTGGACGGCTGGCTGCACTCGGGCGACGCGGGATACTTCGACGATGAGGGCCACCTCGTGGTCGTCGACCGCCTGAAGGACGTGATGTCGCTCGCGGACGGGACGACGTTCTCGCCGCAGTTCATCGAGAACCTGCTCAAGTTCAGCCCCTACGTGAGCGAAGCGGTGGTGTTCGGCGGCGAGCACCCCTACGTGGCGGGGATCATCGCGATCGACTTCGAGAACGCGGGGCAGTGGGCGGAGCGGCGGCAGCTCGCCTACACGACGTTCACCGACCTGTCGCAGAAGCCCGAGGTCTACGACCTGGTGCGGGCGCACGTCGAGTCGGTGAACGGGGACGTGCCCGAGGCGGCCCGCGTACGGCGTTTCCTCCTCCTGCACAAGGAACTGCACGCGGACGATGCCGAACTCACGCGCACCCGGAAGGTGCGCCGCCGCTTCGTCGCCGAGCGCTTCGAGTCGCTGATCGAGGCGCTGTACGGGGAGGAGGATACCGTGGCGGTGGAGATGGAGATCGCCTACCAGGACGGCCGCACCGCCAGCGTGAAGCACGACCTGCGGATCGAGCGCCTGGACGGGCAGGACGGAGGGGCGTAGCCGTGGACCAGTTCCTGCAACTGACGGTGGCGGGCCTGGGCACGGGCATGATCTACGCGCTCGCCGCGGTGGGCTTCGTCGTCATCTACAAGGCGAGCGACGTCATCAACTTCGCGCAGGGGGACCTCCTCCTGTTCGGGACCTATCTCATCTTCTTCTCCCTCGTCCAGATCGGGCTCCCTTGGACGGCCGGCGTCCTGCTGACGATGCTCGTGGCGGCGGGGATCGGCGTCGCCATCGAGCGCGCCGTGCTCCGGCCGCTGATCGGCGAGCCCATCGTTTCGATGATCATGGTCACGATCGGCCTCTCGAGCGTGCTGCGCGCGGTCGTGCACGCGATCTGGGGGCCGCAGCCGCGCACCTTCCCGTCCTTCCTGCCCGAGGGCGAGGTGATGCTGGGATCGGCCGTGGTGAGCGCGGACCGGCTGGTGGCGATCCCGCTCGCGCTCGCGCTGCTCGCGGGACTGGCGCTCTTCTTCCGGCGCACGCGAAGCGGGATCGCCATGCGGGCCATCGCCGACGACCAGCAGGCGGCGCTCAGCATGGGGATCAGCATCCCGCGCGTGTTCGCGACCGCGTGGGCGCTGGCGGCGGTGACGGCCGCCATCGGCGGAATCATGCTCGGCAACATCGTGGGCGTGACCCCGAACGTGGCGCAGATCGGCCTGCGCGTCTTCCCGGTCGTGATCCTGGGGGGACTCGACTCGATCCGCGGGGCGGTCGTCGGAGGCGCGATCATCGGACTGCTTGAATTCTATGCGGGCGGTTACATCGGCCACGGGCTCAACCTCATCGTCCCGTACGTCGTGCTGATTATCGTCCTCATGGTCCGCCCGTACGGACTCTTCGGCAGAGAAATCATCGAGCGCGTGTAGGCGCGCGGACCGGCGAACAGGAGCATCGCGTGGAGAGCGGCGTCTTTCACACGAACTATCGGACCGACATGGGGCTCCGGCGCGTGCCGGCGGAGCGCGTGCGGCTCGGGCTGTTCATGTGCGCGCTCCTCGTCTTCCCGTTCCTCGCGTCGCCGTACTGGCTCAACCTCGCGAACCAGATCGCGATCGCCACCATCGGCGCGCTGGGGCTCAACATCCTCGTCGGCTACACGGGGCAGATCTCGCTGGGGCAGGGCGCCTTCATGGCCGTCGGGGCGTACACCTCCGCGCTGCTCACGCTGCGGCTGGGCCTGCCGTGGGGCGTGAGCATCGTCGCCGCCTGCTTCGCGACGGCGGCGGTAGGCGTCTTCTTCGGTCTCCCCTCGCTGCGCCTCAAGGGGCTCTACCTCGCGATTTCCACGCTGGCCGCGCAGGAGATCGTCGAGTGGGTCGTCACGCACTGGCCCGCGCTCACGGGAGGCGTCGAAGCCGTCGTCGTCCCGGCCCCGCGGCTCTTCGGACAGCGGCTGAACACGGACTTCGGCTTCTACTGGCTCGGCGTCGCCCTGGCGGGCGCCACGGCGCTCTTCACCGCCAACCTCTTCCGCTCGCGCATCGGCCGCTCCTTCGTGGCCGTGCGCGACCAGGACATCGCCGCCAGCGTCATCGGCGTGAACGTGTTCGGGACCAAGCTCCTCGCCTTCGCGACCTCGTCGTTCTTCGTGGGGCTGGCCGGCGCTCTCACGGCGTACTACCGCAACATCATCTCGTGGGAGCGCTTCACCTTCGAGACCAGCATCCTGTACCTGGCGATGATCATCGTCGGAGGACTGGGGACGATCCGCGGCTCGCTGTTCGGCGCGGCGCTCATCACCCTGCTCCCCGCGATGATCGCGACGGTGGGGCGGGAACTGCAGGGGTCGGCGCCCGCGGTCGCGGCCCTCCTGCCCAGCGTGCAGCAGGCGGCGTTCGGGCTCGTCATCATCCTCTTCCTCGTGTTCGAGCCCGAGGGCCTGTCCAAACTGTGGCGCAACGTGAAAGACTACTTCTACGTCTGGCCCTTCGCGTACCGCCGCGGCGAGGGCCGCTGATCGACTCCGAAGTCGGTAAGGCTTCACGACATGAAGAGGTCTCCGGAAATGCGCTCCAGCCGATCCGTTTTCGTCGCCATCGCCGGGGGCGGTCTCAGCCTGTCCCTCGCGCTCGCCGGTTGCGGGGGCTCGGGGGAGAGGGCGGAGAACGAGATCCTGATCGCGGCCATCTTCGACCTCACGGGGCCGACGGCCGATGTGGGGGTCGACTACGCCGAGGCGGTCAGGGGGCACGTCGAGTGGCTCAACGCGCGGGGCGGCGTCGGGGGGCGGCCGATCCGGCTCATCTACCAGGACTACGGCTACCAGGTTGACCGGGCCGAACAGCTCTACACGCAGTTCGTGCAGGAGGGCGCGCTCATCTTCATGGGCTGGGGGACGGGCGACACGGAGGCGCTCCGGCTGCGGATCACGGAGGACCGCATCCCGTTCTCCTCGGCCTCCCTCTCGCACGTGCTCGGAGACGCGCACGAGTCGCCGTACAACTTCCTCGTGGCGACGAGCTACAGCGACCAGTTCCGGATCGTGCTGCGCTGGATCGCGGAGGACCACCGGGCGAACGGCGGAGAAGGGAACGCGCGGGTCGCGTTCATGCACAACGCGAGTCCGTTCGGCCTGTCGCCGTGGGTGCAGGGGGGCGAGGACTACGCGCGGGAGATCGGCGTCGACGTCACGCCCTACGAGATGCCGCGCGGCGCGACCGACTACACGGCGGAGTTCTCCCGCATCGGCCAGTCGGGCGCGACCTACGTGGTGTTCCAGAACACGTCCGCGCCGGCGGCCGTCGCCCTGCGGAACGCGCGCGGGCTGGGGATCGACGCCACCTTCGTGTGCCTGAACTGGTGCGCCAATGCGCTCCTGTGGAGGCTGGCGGAGGACGCGGCCGAAGGGGTGGTCGGGGCGATCCCGTGGGCGCCGCTCACCGCCGATGTGCCGGGGATTCGGGACATCCGCGACTACCTCGAGTCCCGGGGCGACGACTACGCGGAGAAGACGAACGCGTACACGCAGGGGTGGTGGACGATGGGGGTGTTCGTCGAGGGGATCCGGCGCGTGCTCGACGCGGGGCAGGAAGTGACCGGCGAGAACATCAAGCGGGCGCTGGAGACGATCGATGGGCTCGACACGGGCGGCGCCGGGCCGCCACTCACCTTCACGCCGAGCGACCACCGGGGGTCGAAGGGGCTCCGGCTCTTCCGCGCCGAAGACGGAAGGTGGACCCCGCTGACGGAAGTCCTCACGGCGCCGTGAGCCGGTCGAACCCGCTGCTCGAACTCAACAGCGTCGAGGTCCTCTACGACGACGTGATCCTCGTCCTGCGTGGACTGTCGCTGGAGGTGCCGGAGGGGCACATCGTCTCGCTCCTCGGCTCGAACGGGGCCGGGAAGACGACGACGCTCAAGGCGATCTCGGGTCTGCTCAAGGTCGAGGACGGGGAGGTCACGGACGGATCGATCCGCTTCGACGGCCACGAGATCCACGGCCTGCCCGCCGACCGCATCGTGCGCCGGGGGGTTTTCCAGGTCGTCGAGGGGCGGCACGTGTTCGAGCACCTCACGGTGCACGAGAACCTGCTCGCGGGGGCGCACACGCGCCGGGACCGCGGAGGCGTGCCGGCGGATCTCGAACGGGTCTACGGGTATTTTCCGCGGCTGGCCGAGCGCCGCCGCCAGTGGGCGGGCTACCTGTCGGGCGGCGAGCAGCAGATGCTCGCCCTCGGTCGCGCGCTCATGGCTCGCCCGCGGCTCATGCTGCTCGATGAGCCGTCGCTGGGGCTCGCGCCGATCCTCGTGCAGGAGATCTTCGAGATCATCCGGCGGATCAGAGAAGAGGAGGGGACGACCATCCTGCTCGTCGAGCAGAACGCGCGCCTCGCGCTCTCCATCGCGGACTACGGCTACGTCATGGAATCGGGCCGCGTGGTGCTGGAGGGTTCCGCGGAGGAACTGGGGAAGAACGAGGACGTGCGCGAGTTCTACCTGGGTCTGAGCGAGATCGGGCGCCGCTCGTATCGCGACGTGAAGCACTATCGCCGCCGCAAGCGGTGGCTGTCGTGAGGGCGGTGGGGCGTCGTCCCCTGGACGCGGCGGAAGCGCCGCCCGACTGGGGCGCGGCGCAGGATGCGCTCGCGGACGAGGCCGTCCGCCTGGCGCTCGAGCGCAGCGGAGAAGCCGGAGTCCGCCTGCGGGAAGCCGGGGTCGCGCACCCCGAGCCGCGCGGCGTGGCGGGGCTGCGGGACGTGGCGGTGCTGGCGAAGGATGACCTGCCGGATCTGCAGGCGGCCCAGCCGCCCTTCGGCGGGATGCTGGGCGTGGATGTGGGGGCGCTGCGGCGCATCCACCGCTCCCCCGGCCCGATCAACGATCCCGAGGGCCAGCGGGCGGACTACTGGCGCATGGCCCCGGCCTTCCGCGCGGCGGGGTTCGAGCGCGGCGACGTGGTGCTCAACACCTTCTCGTATCACCTGACCCCGGGCGGTCACATGATGGATGCGGGGTTGCGCGCCGTGGGGTGCGTGGTCGTGGCGGGCGGGGTGGGGAACACGTCGGCCCAGGCCGCCTTCGCGTCACAGGTCGGAGCCGCCGCATACGTGGGCACGCCGCAGTTTCTCCTGACCCTGCTGGAGCGGGGGAGGGAAGACGGAATCCCCGCGACCCTGCGCCGCGCGCTCGTCAGCGGTGCGCCGCTGCCTCCCGACCTCCGCAGGCTGCTGGAGGAGGGCCACGGCGTCTCGGTCTTCCAGGCGTACGGGACCGCCGACGCCGGGGCCATCGGCTACGAGTGCGAAGCGAAGGACGGCTGGCATGTGGCGCCCGGCATCGTCGTCGAAGTGCTGGACCCCGGCACGCGCGAGCCGTGCGCGCCCGGCGAACCCGGCGAGGTCGTCGTCACGAGCGCCAACCCGGTCTACCCGCTCGTCCGCTTCGGCACGGGCGACCTGTCGGCGTTCCGTTCCGACGGGTGCGACTGCGGACGGACCTCGCCCCGGCTGGCCGGCTTCCTGGGCCGGATCGGCGAGGGAGTGAAGGTGCGCGGCATGTTCGTCCATCCGCGGCAACTGGCGGAGGCCCTCGTCGGCGCTCCGGGCGTGCGGCGCTACCAGGCGGCGGTCACCGAGCAGGAGCATCGCGATCTGTTGGCGGTGTCCGTCGAACCCACGGGGCACCGCCAGCCCGATCTGGAAGAACTCGCCGCCCGCCTCCGGGAGACGACCCGCCTCCGCGTGGACGTCCGCGCCGTCGAACCGGGCACGATCCCCGAGGACGCCCCCCCGATCCTCGACCTGCGCGAACGGAGCCCGGGTTAGCCGGACACCGACGGCACTTCGTTGCCGGCGATCCAGACGGATTCGATGGCGCGCAGGTTCTCGACTCCCTCCAGCGGGTCCGCGTCGAGGAGGATGAGGTCGGCCCAGTTGCCGGCCTCGATCGTGCCGACGCCTTCGAGCCCCGCGCAGCGTGCGGCGTCGCCCGTGGAAGCAACGAGGATCTCCATCGGCGACATGCCCGACTCCGCCATGAGCGCGAGTTCCATGTGCTCGAAGTAGCCCTGGAAGCGGGCGGGCGGGCCGGTGTCGGTGCCCATGGCGATGGTCACGCCGGCATCGGACAGCGCGCCGAGGTTCTCCTGGGCCTGCGCGAGCGCCTCCTTGTAGCGCTGGGCCGACTCGCTGCCGCGGTAGCGCGCCATGCTCTCCGGGGCGCGCAGGGCTTCGAGCACCGCCGACTCCGCGGAGGCGAGGAAGAAGGGATCCGAGAAGAACTCCGGCTCGCTCTCGTACACGAAGGTCGAGACCTCGCGCGTCAGCGTCGGCGAGTAGCAGACATCGGCTTCGATGAGCCGGGTCGCGAGCGCGTCGTCCACGTCCCGGTCGCGGACGCTGTGCACGATGAAGTCGGCTCCAGCGTCGAGCAGCCCGTGCGCGTCCTCGAGGTAGAACAGGTGCGCCGCGACCGGAAGCCCGAGTTCGTGCGCCCCCTCGATCACCGCCCCGTACACGTCCGGCGTCATCTTGTACGTGCTCCCGAGGTTGTCGTCGACCCGGATCTTTATGAAGTCGACCCCCATCACCGCGTTCCCGTGCACCATCTCGAGCGCGGCCCCCGGCGTGATCCCCGCCACCACGGCACCCGCCACGTAGAGCCGGGCCCGCTCGAGCGACGGCACCTCCTGTTCGTCGCGCACCTCGACGCCGGCGGGTTCGTCGCCGCCGAGGCTCACGACGGTGGTGACGCCGTAGCTCGCGTACAGCCGAAGCTGGCGCAGGACGTTGTCCCGCGAGTAGTGCCCGCCCTCGAGGCCGAGGGTCGCGCCCACGTGACCGTGCGCGTTGATGAGGCCGGGAACGAGGTATTGCCCGGCCGCGTCCAGAACCTCGGCGTCCGCCGGAGCTTCGACCTCCACCGACGGTCCCACGGCTTCGATGCGCCCGTCGCGGACCACGACCGTCGCGTCGGGCACGGGTTCGGCTCCCGAGCCGTCGATGACGGTCGCGCCCACGATCGCGAACGCCGCCGCCTCCGTCCCATCCGCCGACGAGACTTCGGAGTCGGCGCCGCCGCAGGCCCCGATGATCGCCGCCGCAGCGAGCACGAGGAACGAAATCGGGGTGCGTTTCAGCATGGTCCGGACTCCTGAACAGCAATTGGACGGCGCTCCAACCAGCAATTGGACGGTAGCGTAACCGACAACTGGCCGCTATCCGCGACGGTCGACTAGGCGGGGCGTTCGCCGCGGATGGTGACGCGGTAGCCGGAGCGCACGGCGGGGAAGTAGTCCCAGATCGCGTGATGCTGCGTGCAGCGGTTGTCCCAGAAGGCGACGGAATGCGGGCGCCAGCGGAAGCGGCAGTGGAAATCCGGCCGCTGCACGTGCCGGAAGAGGAAGTCGAGCAGCCCGGCGCTCTCGCCCCGCGGGAGGTCCACGATGCGAACCGTGAACATCTCGTTCACGAACAGCGCCTTCCGCCCCGTCACGGGGTGCGTGCGGACGACGGGGTGCTCGGACGACGGGTACGACCGGCCTCCGTCGTCGCGTCCGATGAGCCGGTTCACTTCCCGGTAGTACGGCCCCCCGTCGTGGATCGCGGTGAGGCCGTCCAGCAGCGCCTTCATCCGAACGGACAGCGCCTCGTATGCGGCGTACATGTTGGCGAACAGCGTGTCGCCGCCGGCGGCCGGCACCGTGTGCATGCGGAGGATCGAGCCCATCGGCGGCGCAGGGTCGCACGATACGTCCGAGTGCCAGCGCTCACCCGTCGCCCGCACCGAGTGCTCGTCCGCGTGAATCCTCATGACTTCCGGGTGTCCGTCGAGCCCGGGGTCGTTCGGATGGACGACGAGTTCCCCGAACCGGGCGCCCAGCGCTTTCTGGCTCTCGATGGAGATGTCCTGGTCCCGGAAGAAGAGGACGCAGTGCGCCATCAGCGCAGCGCGGATGGTCTCGAAACTGTCATCATCAAGGGCGGCGAGATCCACGCCGCCGACCTCGGCGCCGATGACGGGTGTCACCGGGCGGATATCGGGTGAGGTTCGCATGCCGGCGAATCTTGAACGGATCGGGTCCCGCAGCAACGCCGTGCCGCCGGAGAGCGGCCGGGGCCCTCAGACCGCGAGAGCTTGCCTGAGGCACGCGGGCCGTTTCATTTTTTCAGGTCGGATCGTAGGCGCGGTACCCCAGGAGGGTCTTGAATGAAGGGTCGTTGGCCAGCCCTGCTGTTCGCGATGGGCATCGCCCTCAACTGCGGGGGCGGAGGTGCGGGCGCGGGCCCGGTCGATACGCCCATCGAGCCGCCTCCGCCGGCACCGCCGCCGCCCCCGCCCGTGGGGCCACCGCCTCCCCCGCCGCCTCCGCCTCCCCCGCCGCCGCGAGTCGAGGTGCCCTTCGGGTCGGACGCGAACTTCGACATCCTCGACGACACGTTCGTCGATCCCGACGGGAATCACGACCAGGAAGCCCAGGTGACGGTGGAGCGGCACGCGACCATCACGTGGACGCAGAACGGCACGAACATCCACCGCGTGGAGTTCAGCAAGGTCCCCGAAGGCGCGGCGGCGGTGGACAGCGACGATCTGCGGCCGGGTACGGTGTGGGATTACCGTCCAAGGGTTGAGGGCGAGTACGTGTTCTTCTGCCGCTACCACGAGTACATGATGGACGTGCGAATTATCGTCGAGAGCCCCTGACGGGAGCGCTCCGCGACCCCGGTGTGTATATCTCCCGCATGTTGAACCGCACCCGGAAGGCGCTCGCCTTCGTGGCCGCCGGACTCTTCCTGGGCCTCGCCGCCTGTGGGGACGGGTCCGTCACGCCGCCGGTACCGCCCCCGCCGCCCCCCGCGCCTCCGCCGGAACCCCCGCCCCCGCCGCCGCCGCCCCCTCCCGAGGTCGTGCGGGCGATGCTCATCGACACGGTGCGCCTGCTCGCGGACCACCGGAACCTCGACCCGCTCGAGCCGCCGCCCGCCGTGCGGCCGGAACTCGTCGAGTTGGGCCGTGCGCTGGCTTTCGACCGGATTCTGGGCGGGAACCGGGATATCTCCTGCATGACCTGCCACCTCCCGAGTTTCGCCATGGGGGACGGCCGGTCGCTCTCGATCGGCGTCGGGGGACGGGGGCTGGGCCCGAACCGGACGCACCCGGAAGGCGAGTTCATCCCGCGCAACTCGCCCGCGCTCTTCAACCTCCATCTCTCGACGCAGTTCTTCTGGGACGGGTTCGTGGAGGAGCTGGAGGACGGGTCGATCTCGACGGAGGCCGGAGATCAACTGACGTCGGAGATGCAGGCGGTGTTCGAGTTCGGGGCGCTCTCGGCGCAGCCCATGATCCCCGTGCTGCGGCGCAAGGAGATGCGCGGTTTCAACGACGACAACGAACTGGCGGCGCTGGAGGATGACGACTTCACCGGCGTGTGGGCGGCGCTCATGGCGCGGCTGGGGGAGATCGAGGCATACCGGACGATGTTCGAGGCCGCGTATCCCGGCACGGCCTTCGACGAGATGTCGTTCGCGCACGCGGCGAACGCGATCGCGGGCTTCTACGTGGCGGAACTCACCTTCATCGACACGCCGTGGGACCGGTTCCTGAAGGGGGACAACGACCAGCTCAGCGATGCGGCGCTACGCGGCGCGAAGAGCTTCATGACGATCCGCTGCATGCTGTGCCACGAAACCGACCAGTTCGACGATCGCAACAACGAGCACCACAACGCGGCCATCCCGCAGATCGGACCCGGACTGGGCGACGGGCCGGGCGGGAACGACGACTTCGGCCGCGAGCGCGTGACGGGAGACCCGGCGCACCGCCGGCTCTTCAAGACGCCGCCGATGCGGAACGTCGAACTCACGGGGCCGTACGGCCACGCGGGCCAGTTCGCCACGCTGAAGGCGATCGTCGTCCACTACGACAGCATCGACAACCGACTCCGGGACTACGACGTGTCTCAGGTGGATCCGGAACTGCGGGGCACGCTGCTCAACAACTTCGACGAGATCCTCGCCACGCGGGACACGGTTCTCATCCCGGTCGCCTTCGACGACGCGGAGGCGGACGACCTCGTCGCCTTCCTCGAGTCGTTGACGGACGACGCGGCGCGCGACCTGTCGCACCTGGCGCCGGCGACGGTGCCCAGCGGGCTGCCGATCGACAAGTAGGGGGCGGTCAGGGGCCCGCGTCGAGGAGCGTCCGGAGCGTCCGCTCGAGTTCGCCGGCCTGAGCCACGGGATCCGCGAGCGTCGGGTTCCGGACCAGTGCGAGATCTCCCGCGGCATCCACCACGAAGAGTGCCGGAACCGAGGCGAGCTTGTAATCGAAGGCGATGCGCTCCGCGCGCAGGAGGAGAGGCGCATCGAGTCCCCATTCGCGCATGATCGGGCCGGGATCGACCTCGGGGCTCTCCCACGCGTTGAGGTTGAGGAACCGGACCCGCTCCGACGCCCCCTCCTCCGGGAGGGCGGCATACGCGGCCGCGAGGTCCCGGCAGAGGGCGCACCAGCTCGCCCCGAAACTCAGCACGACGACGTCTCCGCGCAGGTCCGAGAGGTTGAGGGACGACCCCGACTCGGTTTCGAGCGTCCAGTCGGGCGCCGGAACGCCGGGTTCGATCCGCCGCGCGTCCTCGTCGATGACCTCGCCGCCGTCGGGACCGTCGAGGTCCACGCGGATCGCGAGTTGGTCGGCCGTGATCGACGGATCGACGAGCATGCTCCCGATCTCGAACGCCAGGGTCCCGCTCCCGTCGTCCGCCTCCCAGCGGAAGGCGCGGGGCAGGTCGTCCTCGACTCCGATGTGCCACCACACCTGCGCGGGGCCGAACTCGTCGGTCCTGCCGCGCAGCACATCGCACAGGACGCCGCCGATCGTCTCCCGGCTCACGAGTTCCATGTCGTTCGCCAGCTCCGCCTGGAACGGTTGCGGATCCGTGAACGCCGGGAGGACGGCGAAGGGGGCGTTGGCCACGAGATGGCCGGAGCCCCCCGAGATCGTCCCGTGGCGGAACCCGCCCAGCGCCTCGTCGCGGGCCGCGACGTAGTCGCCCCCCCCCGACAGGATGAGCGCCGGTGCATCGCCGGGCGGCGGTTGGCCCGGCTGTCGAGCGGGGATCCATGACGGCGACGGCCGAAGCTCGGCCCAGTAGATCCGGGGCTCGCCCTCGGCGCTGAGCAGCCGCACCCGCCCGGCATAGGATCCGGCGGCGCTCCCGGTGCCCTCGTACGCATACTCGTAGGCGAGGCTCGAAAGCTGCCGGATGGCGGCGGCGGCATCGAGGAGCCGGTCCCGGCCCGTCGGCGCCGATTCGCACGACAGGCACAGGACGGCCGCGATGCCGGCCACCATCGCCGCGCGTGATGCTCGATTCGTCCCGTACGGCCTCATGTTTGCGATCCGCTCCCCGTCGCTCCGAAGTTGGACTCCATATGTCACGTCCGGCAGCCCGGGGCAAACTCCGGACCACTGAGATGGATGGTGCAGATGGAACCGACGAAGCGCGAATCGAACGAAGCCGGCGAGATGACTCCCGCGGGCGTCGACCGGCGGACGCTGCTCAAGCTGGGGGCGATGGGGGCGGGAGCCGCCGTCCTGGGCGGCTGCCGCGGGCCGGAGGCCGGCGGATCGGCCCCCGAGGCACGGAGGGGCGACCCGGCGCCCGAGGCGCTCTTCTCGGCCCCGCCGCTGGAGACGGTACGGATCGGTTTCGTGGGGATCGGCGGCATGGGTTCGGTCCACGTCCGCAATCTCCTCGACATGGAGGGCGTGGAACTCGCGGCGCTGTGCGACATCCGGCCCGAGCACGCCGAGCGTGCCCGCGACTGGGTGCTCGAAGCCGGGGGACGGGAGCCGACGCTCTACACGCGCGGCGAGACGGACTTCGTCCGCATGTGCGAGACGGAGGATATCGACCTCGTCTACACGGCCACGCCGTGGCGCTGGCACGTGCCCGTCTGCGTGGCCGCCATGGAGCACGGCAAGCACGCGGCGACGGAGGTGCCGGCGGCCTACACGATGGAGGACTGCTGGCGCCTCGTGGAGACGGCCGAGGCGACGCGGCGGCACTGCGTGATGATGGAAAATGTGAACTACGGCCGCTGGGAGATGCTCGTCTTCCACATGGCGCGTCTCGGGCTGTTCGGCGAGATCCTGCACGGCGAGGGCGGATACCTGCACGACCTGCGCGCCATAAAGTTCGCCGACACCGGCGAGGGGCTGTGGCGGCGCGAGCACTCGAAGACGAGAAACGGCAACCTCTATCCCACGCACGGGTTGGGCCCGATCGCCAACTGCATGGAAATCAACCGCGGTGACCGCTTCGACTACGCGGTCTCGATGAGCGGCCCGTCGCGCGGGCTGCAGGACTTCGCTCGCGAGCACTTCCCGGAGGGTGCGCCGGAACGCCGCGAAACCTTCGCGCTCGGCGACGTGAACGTCACGCTCATCAAGACCGCCCTCGGCCGCACGATCTACGTCTCGCACGACACCAACCTCCCCCGCCCGTACTCGCGGATCCACCTCGTCCAGGGGACGCGGGGCCTCTTCCAGGGCTATCCCGAGCGCGTGTACGTCGAGGGCCGCAGCGAGGGGCACCGGTGGGATGAGGCGGAGGACTACCTCGAGGAGTTCGAGCACCCGCTGTGGCGCGAGATGGCCGGAGCCGGGGCGGGCCGCGGACATGGCAGCATGGACTACCTCGAGGACTACCGGCTCATCAAGTGCCTGCGCGAGGGACTGCCCACGGACATGAATGTGTACGACGCGGCGGCGCTGTCCGCCGTGTGCGCGGTGAGCGAGGCGTCCGTGGCGGAGCGCAGCCGGCCGATCGACTTCCCGGATTTCACCCGTGGCCGGTGGGAGACGTGGCCGCCGCTCGGCGTCGTACGGGCCTGACGAAGGCGCGGACGCGCCGTCCGCCCTTCGCGCTGCGGGTGCTACGGGGCCTGGCCGTCCTCGCCGCGCTCGGACTCGTCGGCGCGGCCGCCTGGTCCGGGTTGCGCTCCGCCGGGTTCCGTTTCCGGTGGGACCTTGAGCCCTTGCCGCCGCCCGCGGTGGAAACACCCGCGGTCCGCGAGGCTCCACCGCCCAGGATACCGCCGGTCACTGCGGACACACCGGGAAACCGCGAAGAGGCGGACACTCCGCCTCTCGCGCGTGGACGGTACGAGCGGATCGAGTTCGAGACCTACGCCGATGGCCGGCCCGTCGTCTCCAACTCCGCGGTGGCGGATGAATGGCGGGAGCAGGGCCTCGTGGTGTCGTTCGAGTCCTACACGGCGGACGCTACCCGGCCGCACGTGCTCGACGCCCGCGGCTACCTGCCCCCGAACGCGTCGAGGCACGCGCTGAGCTTCCCGCTCGCCGGCGAGCAGGGTCTGGAAGTCGGCGTCATCCACCTCGATTTCCCCGGACGCCCGCGGAGCGTGACGTTCACGCTCTTCGGTCCGGACCTGATCGAGGACTTCGAGGTGATCGCCTGGAGCGGCGGCGAACGCCTGCCCGCCTCGGCCCGGACCCATGCTCCGGACATGCGTTACGCCTCCGAGGAAGCTCCGGCGTCAGGCACGGCGACCTACAGCCCGGGCGGGCGCTCGCCCTTCCGGGTCGAACGCGTCCGCATCGAGGCTCCGCTCGGCGTCGATCGCGTCTCGCTCGACGGCTGGGGTCCGCCGGGCCACGTGCTCATCCTGGACCACCTCGAGATCGACCCCTGACGGTCCGCGACCCCCACGCGCGGGGGACCGCCGGATCCGGTCAGTCGAAGCCCACCCGGGGGAGCGCCCGGAACAGCCCCACGGCGGCAGCGACGGCCACGACCCCGAACCCGGCCGCGGCGGCCGGCCTCCCGTACAGGGCCATCCCCGTGCCGAAGAGCACGGCGTACACGGTCACGCAGCCGAGGCCCCACGCGGCGAGACCCGCGGCCAGGCTCCCGGGCGCGTCCGGCTGCGTGTTCACGGCCCTCCGCCAGCCGCGGGCGAAGGGGCGGATGCGGTCGTAGAAGCCCTGCAGCGTCTCCGTGTCCGTAGGTCGGGTGAGGAACGTCACGAGGAGCCACACCGCCGTCGTCAGCCCGACGCCCAGCAGCAGGCTGACCGCCGGGTCGAGCGCCGGGAACCCCGCCCGCTCGTGGAAGAGCGGGAACCACAGCGCCACCGTCGCGGACGCCGCCATGCCCGAGATCTCCGACCACGCGTTCACCCGCCACCAGAACCAGCGCAGGAGGAAGATCAGACCGCTTCCCGCGTGCAGCAGCAGGATGAGTTCGAACGCCTGTTTCGCGCTGTCCAGGAAGAGCGCGAGCGCGGCGGAGAGGGCGATCAGCACCCCGGTGGAAACCCGCGCCACGCGCACGTAGTGGGCCTCGTCCCGGTCCCGGGCCACGAAGCGGCGATAGAAGTCGTCGACGACGTAGGACGACCCCCAGTTCAGGTGCGTGGAGATGGTCGACATGTAGGCGGCCGCGAGCGAGGCGACGACGAGCCCGAGGAGTCCGTGCGGCAGGAAGACGAGCATCGCCGGGTAGGCGAGGTCGTGTCCCAGAAGGCTCGGATCGAGGTCGGGGAAGGCCGCTCCGATGGAGTCGAGCGTGGGATAGACGGCGATCGAGGCGAGGGCGACGAGAATCCAGGGCCACGGCCGCAGCGAGTAGTGCGCGATGTTGAACCACAGGGTGGCGCGCATGGAGTCGCGCTCGTTCCGCGCCGCGAGCATCCGCTGCGCCGCGTACCCGCCTCCGCCCGGCTCCGCTCCGGGATACCAGCTCGCCCACCACTGCACCGCGATCGGGATGACGAACACCATCGCCGCCGTCCGCCAGTCCGAGAAGTCGGGCAGCAGCGAGAGATTCCGCGAGATCTCCGGGTGCGTGACGAGCCCCGCCAGGCCCCCGACCTCCGGCTGCGCGAGCGCGTAGGAGGCCGCCGCGACGGCCCCGATCATGGCGATCGCGAACAGGAGGAGATCGGTGACGACCACGCCCCACAGCCCGGACGTCGCGGAGTACAGCGCCGCCACCGTGCCGGCTACGAGCACCGTGGTGAACTTGTCCGCCCCGAGCAGGACGCCCGAGATCTTGATCGCGGCGAGGGTGACGGTCGCCATGATGACGACGTTGAAGAAGACGCCCAGATAGAGGGCCCGGAAGCCGCGCAGGAAGGTGGCCGCGCGCCCGGAATAGCGGAGTTCGTAGAAGCCGATGTCCGTAAAAACGCCGGATCGCCGCCACAGCTTCGCGTAGAAGAACGTCGTGCACATCGCCGTGACGAGGAAGGCCCACCAGCCCCAGTTCCGGCTCACGCCGCCGTTGCGGACGAGGTCGGTGACGAGGTTCGGGGTGTCGGTGGAGAAGGTCGTGGCGACCATCGAGGTCCCCAGCAGCCACCAGGGGAGCTTCCGGCCCGCGAGGAAGAACTCGTTCGTGCCGGAGCCTGCGCGCCGGGCGAACCAGAGCCCGACGCCCAGGGCCACGGTCCCGTACGCGGCCAGGACGATCCAGTCGAGGCCGTTCAGTTGCACGGCATCACCCGCCGCCGCCGGCGTGCGTCAGAGGTCGCCGCGGTCGAGCAGCGGGCTGCTACCACTCCCAGCCCGGACGGTAGTCGGCCCTCACGTAGCGTTCGGGGATCGAGACGCCGTTCCGGATCTCTCCGGTCGCCGGATCGAGCCGCACCTCCCGGCCGCTTCGCACCGAGAGGTTCCCGAGGAGCACCATCTCCGTCAGCGGTCCCGCGTGTTCGACGAAGTTGGAACCCGCGGGCGGCCCGTCCTTGCAGGCGGCGGCGAACTCCGCGTACACGCCGTCCGTGCGCGGGTACTTCTCCGGCGGCGGGTCGGCCCGGATCTCTGCGTCCCGCCCGGCGTCGAGCAGCCGCGGGTTCTCGCCGTAGATCCCCGCGAACATCTTGCCGTCGGTCCCGATCCACAGCTGCCCGCTCGACTCGAAGGGCCAGCGCGCGTCGTCGCGCACTTCCTCGGGCCGCGGCGGCGAGAGGTTGCCGTCGCGCCACACCACCTTCACGGCCGGCCGGTCTCCCCGGGCGGGGAAGTCGTACTCGATGCGCGACGCCGCGGGCGCCGTCTCCGGGAAGAGCGTCGTCGATTCCGCCGAAATCCGTTCCGGCGTGCCGAGGTCGAAGGTCCAGAAGGCGGCGTCCATCGCGTGGCACCCGATGTCGCCCAGCGCGCCGGTCCCGAAGTCCCACCAGCCGCGCCAGTTGAACGGCGCGTAGGCCGGGTGGTAGGGGCGGTCGGCCGCAGGCCCGAGCCACAGGTCCCACTCCAGCCACGGCGGGGCGTGGTGCGCCTCCGTCGGTCGCAGGATCGCCTGCGGCCAGATGGGACGGTTCGTCCAGTACTCCACGCGCCGGATCTCGCCGATGGCCCCGGACTCGTACCACTCGCGGATCTCCCGCGTCCCGTCCTGGGCGTGGCCCTGGTTCCCCATCTGCGTGGCGACGCCCGCCCTCTCCGCCGCGGCGACGAGTTGGCGCACCTCCCAGATCGTGGTCGCGAGCGGCTTCTGAATGCGGGTGGGCTTGCCCAGCGAGAGCGACATCATGCCGGCCGCGGTGTGCGTGTGGTCCGGGGTGGAGATCACGACCGCGTCGATGTTGTCGGCCTCTTCCGAGAGCATCGTGCGGAAGTCGCGGTAGCGTTTGGCCCGCGGGAAGGCGCTCCACGAGCCCGACGCCTGGCGCTCGTCCACATCGCAGAGGGCGTAGATGTTCTCGCCGACGCCCGCCATGCCGCGCACGTCGCCGCCCCCCATGCCGCCGACGCCGATGTGCGCCACGTTCAGCGTATCGCTGGGCGCGCGATGCCGGGGCCCGCCCAGCACATGCGCGGGTACGATGCTCAGGCCGAGGCCGGCCGCGCCCGAGGCCCGAACGAAGTCGCGCCGGGAGAAGTTGTTGTTCAGCGTCATGCTGCGCCTCACTCCGGGACAGGTCGCCAATCGAAGCCCGCCCGCGCGGTCTCGCGCCGACGGCCACTGGTTTTGTACCAAGCCTACACTAAGCAAGACCCAGGCGTTCGAGCACCTCCGGGGGCGGGCCATCGAAGCGCGGCATGGGTCGGTTCCCCACGAAACCGAGGTCGGCCATCCCCTCCGCCGTCGTCCAGAACGCGGTCGACGTGAGATCCCGCACGCGGTCGAAGAAACGGGCCGCGACCCGGTACTCCGGCGCCGCGTTCTCCGCCCAGCAGATGTCGTCGCAGATCGCGTGCTTCTGCTCGAGCGTCAGCTCGGTGAAGCGGCCCCCGAAACGGTCCGCCGATTCGATGTCCAGCCATACGAGCCCGCCGCGGACGAGCGTCAGATCCTCCCGGTTTCCGTCGTACGGCGCGCTCACCCATTCGTCGATGAAGGCGTGCGCCCCGAGCGCCGCCGCGCCGGGGGAGTGTTCGTCTTCGGGGATGATGACGTCGCACAGGTGGGCGAGGGTCGCGAGTTCATCTTCGGTCAGGACCAGGTCCCACCACACGACGGGCGACACGAGGTCCGGGTCCGTCGGCGTGCCCGCCGCCCGGGGATTGCCCCCGCTCGTGGCGCCGGAGAGAGCGGTCGCATCCTCGGTGGCGGGGAGGCCGGATTCGCCGCCGTCGGCGCACGCCCCCGCCGAGACCGCTGCCGCGCCCGCCGCCCCGGCCGCGAGCACCTGGAGCGCCCGGCGGCGGGTCAGTCCCTCGGCCGCCCCCGGTTCGCGCTCCCGCGCCCCTTCACGTTCCGGCGTCGGTGCCCGGTCGCGTTCGCGGTCCGCCATCAGAGCGCCCCCTGCCGAAGCTGGTCCACGAGGTACTCCGACGACCGCCAGGCGATCGCCATGATGGAGAGCGTCGGGTTCTTGTCCGCGTTGGACACGAATGGTCCGCCGTCCATCACGAACAGGTTCGGAACCTCCCACGACTGGCAGTACTGGTTGAGCACGGAGTTCCCGGGCCTGTCTCCCATCCGGACGCCGCCGACCTCGTGGATGATCTGGCCGGGCGCCAGGATCGCGCGGGCGCCGTCCGTCTGCACCGTCGAGAGCACGCGCCCCCCCATCTCCTCGATGATCCCGGCAAACGTCTGCTGCATGTGCCGGGCCTGGTTGAGTTCGTGGTCGGACCACTTCCAGTGGAACCGGAGCACGGGGATGCCCCACTGGTCGACGACCTCGGGATCGATCTCGCAGTAGCAGTCCTCGTTCGGGATCATCTCGCCGCGGCCGTCGAAGTACATGAACGAGCCGTAGTAGCGGCGGCATTCCTCCTTGAAGCGCTGTCCGTAGGCGCCCCCGGTAAGCGGCTCGATGCCGCTGAAGGCGCCGTAGCCGGGCATCCGCTGCCCGCCGCCGAACTCGATGTGGTAGCCGCGGGCGAAATCGAGGCGTCCCGCGGCCTGTTCCCCGTACAGCCACCACGGCATGTACATGTGCATCGCCGAGGCCCCCTCCTCCGCGTGCCGGGGGAGGTGCTCGAGCGCCGGAATCTGGCCGGAGACGCCCGCGCCCACCGTGTCCATGATGTACTTGCCGACGAGTCCGCTTCCGTTGGCGAGGCCGTCGGGGAAGAGCGAACTGCGGGAGTTGAGGAGGATGCGGGCCGATTCGAGGGCGCTGGCTGCGAGGATGACGACCGGGGCCGCGGCATGGCGGTCGGCGCGCGCCCTCTTGTCGATGTAGCGGACCCCGTTCGCCCGCCCCCGCGCGTCGAGCGTCACCTCGCGCACCATGGCGTCGGTGATCGTGGTGAGGTTGCCGGTCGCCTGCGCCGGTGGCAGGCAGACGGTCGTCGACTGGAAGTTGGCCTTGATCGAGCAGCCCCGCCCGCACGGCGTCGCCCAGTAGCAGGGGGCCCGGCCCCGCATGGCGTCGCGCGTCACCCGCTGGGCCAGCGCGTTGCCCGGCCACAGCATCCGCGACAGGCCTTCGGCGTCCTGCGCTTCGGTGAGGATCGCGAGGTGCGCGGGCACGACCGGGATACCCAGGCCCCCGCACGCCTTCTTCGCGAGCAGTTCATAGGCGCGCGGCGCGGGCGGCGGCTGGAGGACCCCGGCGGAGGAATCGGGCGTGTTCTCGAGCCCTTCGCTCGAACCGTAGACGCCGATGAAGGCCTCGGTCCGGTCGTACCACGGTGCGAGGTCGTCGTACGTCATCGGCCAGTCGAAGCCGAGCCCGTCGCGGCTGTAGGGCTTGAAGTCGTAGGGCCCCATGCGGAGCGAGATCCGGCCCCAGTGGTTTGTCCGCCCCCCGAGCATGCGCGCCCGCCACCACATGAAGTTGACCCCTTCGGCGCTCGTGTAGGGTTCGCCGGGGACGCGCCAGCCGCCGTCCACCGTCGCATCGTAGAAGCCGAACGGCTTGTCGGCGGTCCCCGCGGCCCGGAGCGGCGCGTCGGCCGGGAGCTGGAACATCGGCGTCTCCGACACCGGATCGTAGTCCCGCCCCGCCTCGAGGAGCAGGACCCGGACGCCGTGGCAGGCGAGCACGTAGGCGGCCATCCCGCCTCCCGCGCCGGAGCCGACGATGATGACGTCGTGGGCGTCCTGGCGGCGCCGGCGTAACGCGGGCGCCGAGCCGGCTGTTGTCAGACGCGGGTGTGATGTAGGCATGGCCCGACGATGAGCGCGGAGGGCGTCGGAGGTCAACGGGTCATCTTGCCGCGTCCGACCGGCGTGCGAACCTTCAGCGCCACCGGAGCGGAAACTCGATGGGAGGCGAGATGCACGGACGAGCCGTCGCGGGGCTCATGGTCATGGTGGCGCTGGCGGCGGCGACCGGCAGGCCGGCCGCGGCCCAGTCGCTCACGGACCTCGTGTCGGAACTGTTCGTGTTCGGGCAGTGCGGCGTGCCTCTGTGCCTCGATCCGGATTTCGACGAGACCGGGGTTTTCGGTACGGAGCACGGCCGGCACTACCTGCGCGAACGGGTCCCGCGGAACGACGCGCTCATCCTCTCCTTCCAGGGAGGGATCGCCGAGGTGGTCGGCAGTCTTCCCCCGACCGCGATGTCCGGGGGCCGCATCTGGTCGGCCGAAGAGCGGAGCGCGTCGTTCGGGCCGATCTTCGCGGAACGGGCGGAAACCCTCGGGATGGGGAGGTTCTTCCTCGGGCTCGAAGCGACCGCCTTCCAGGTCACGAACTTCAGCGGCGTGCCCGCGGACAACCTCGTCCTGAACTTCTTCCACGAGGATTCGGACGTGGCCCTGGGTCCGGACCCCGGGCTCGGTCTCCCCTTCTTCGAACGCGACGTGCTCCGGGTGCGCACGAATCTCGACCTCGACTACACGGTGGCTACGGCGGTCCTGAGCGCGGGCCTGGCGTCCTTCCTCGATGTGGGATTCGCGGTGCCGGTCGTGCGGGCGAACCTGAGGGGGACGGCACACGCCCAGATCCTGTCGCTCGGCAACTCGCTCGCGCACCGTTTCGGCGGCACGCCCGCCGCGCCGGTCCTCGAGGCGACCAACTCCGTGAGAGGGTCGGCGACGGGAATCGGCGATGTCTCCGCCCGGATCAAGGTCAACCTCACGAGCGGGACGACCGCGGGCCGCGCGCCGCCGCCCGTGGGCATGGCGCTGCTGGCGGACGTGACCTTCCCCACGGGCCAGGAGGAAGATCTTCTCGGACTGGGCGAGGGCCGGGGCCGCGCCGTGGCGATTCTCTCCCTCAATCGCGGGAGATTCTCGCCCCACGTGAACGCCGGGTATCTCCTGCGCGAAGGCAACCTGCGCGACCGGAACTTCGATCGGGACGCGGTGCTCGCGACGGTGGGTTTCGATGCCCTCGCGTCCGATGTCCTCACGGTGGCCGCGGACGTCATCACCCGCTGGGAACTGGCAGATCCGGAGCATCCGCTGCCCGGCCCCGTCACCTTCGTCGGCACCCCGCCTCTCACGGTCGAGTCGTCATCGCTCCCGGATGTCGGTCGCCACTTCATCGACCTCGCGGTGGGACTCAAGTACGTGCTCGGCCGCGACATGATCCTCGCCACGAACGCCTTGCTCCCGATCCAGGCCGCCGGTCTGCGGCCGGACGTCCTGTGGACGCTGGGAATCCAGGGCACGTTCAGATGACGGCGTTCAGATAACGGTAGAATAGACGGAACCACACAGTCCCTCGCGTGGAGGTGTCGATGTTCTTCTTGCCACGAACGGGATCGGCCCGCCGGTGCCCGGTGGCGCCGACGCGGGCCGCCGCCGGAGTGCTCACCGCCGCGGCGCTGGCCGCCGGCGCCCTCAGCGCCCAGACCCCGCCGCGGGCGCGGGACCTCGGGATCCCCTTCCCGGGGGAGCCCGGAGCCTGGAACGCGATCACCGATGTGGCCGGCGTCCGCGTCGGGCACGCGACGATCATCGAAGGGGAGGGGGCGCTCGTCGTCGGCGAGGGCCCCGTGCGCACGGGCGTGACCGCCGTGCTCCCGCGTACCGAGAGCTACGAACCCGTCTTCGCCGGGTGGTACTCGCTGAACGGGAACGGCGAGATGACCGGGACGACCTGGGTCGAGGAATCGGGTTTCCTCGAGGGTCCGGTGATGATCACCAACACGCACAGCGTGGGAGACGTCCACCAGGCCGTCATCGAGTGGTCGCGCGACGCGGGCGCAAACCATCCCGTCGCCCCGGGGGTCTGGTGGAGCCTGCCGCTGGTCGCGGAGACCTGGGACGGGCGGCTCAACGACATCAACGGGTTCCATGTCCGGAAGGAGCACGTGTTCCACGCGATCGAGAGCGCCGTCTCGGGCCCCGTCACCGAGGGATCGGTCGGCGGCGGGACGGGCATGGTCTGCAACTCGTTCAAGGGCGGGATCGGGACCTCGTCCCGGCTCGCCGGGGACTACACCGTGGGCGTGCTGGTGCAGTGTAACTACGGGCGCCGGCCGCAGTTGCTGATCGCGGGCGTGCCGGTCGGGCAGGAGCTTCTCGACTGGACGCCGCCCGGCGGCGCCGGCGGTGCGGCGGACGGGGGCGCGTTCGATGGCCTCGGTTCGATCATCGTCGTCGTCGCGACGGACGCTCCGCTGCTCCCGCACCAGTTGAAGCGGCTCGCGCGCCGCGTGCCGATCGGGATCGGACGCATGGGCGGCTACGGGACCAACAGTTCCGGCGACATTTTCATCGCCTTCTCGACGGGGAACGGCGGGGCGTGGAGCCGGGGCGGGAACACGACCGTGGAGATGGTATCGAACAACGAGATCGATCCGCTGCTGCTCGCGACGGCCCAGGCAACGGAGGAGGCGATCACGAACGCGATGGTCGCGGGCCGGACGATGGTGGGGCGCGACGGGAACATGGTGCCCGGACTCCCGCACGACGAAGTGCGGCGCATCCTCGCGGCGCATAACCGACTGGAGAGCCCGTAGTGGTCGCCCGGGCCGTTCTCCTCCTGGGCGTGCTCGTGCCGGGGTCGGCCGAGTGCGCGGTCGATGCCCTGTCGGCACGGGCGGGTCCCGAGTTCGGCGGCCCCCCCGCCCTCGTGGCCGCGTCGCCGGTCCCCGTCCAGTCCGCCCCGGCCTCCGAGTCCGCAGCTTCGGAGTCCGCGGCGGATGGGGAGCTGGGCTTCCTGGCGCGACTCGTCACCTGGCTGCGCGAGACCACCGCGGAACTGGGGTGGCTGGGTCCCTTCTTCTTTGGGCTCTTTTACGCGCTCGCGGTGGTGCTCTTCGTGCCGGGTTCGGCGCTGACCATCGCCGGAGGCGTGACGTTCGGCCTCGCGCTCGGCACCCTCACCGTGTTCGTGGGCGCGAACATCGGGGCCGCGCTCGCCTTCCTCATCGCCCGCTACGTGCTGCGCGATCGCGTCGAGAAACTGCTCGCCAACCGCCCGGCGCTGCGCGCGATCGACCGGGCGGTCGAAACGCAGGGCTGGCGCATCGTCTTCCTCACCCGACTCTCGCCGGTGTTTCCGTTCAGCGCGCAGAACTACTTCTACGGCCTCACCGGCGTGACCTTCACGCAGTACGTCGCGGCCTCGCTCGTGGGGATGTTCCCGGGCACGCTCCTGTACGTGTACATCGGCGCGGCCGGGGCGGAGGTGGCCGAGGCGTCCGGCGGCGCGGCGAGCTGGGGACAGACCGCGCTGCTCGTGGCGGGCCTCGCCGCCACGGCCGCCGTCGTCGTCCTCGTGACGCGCGTGGCGCGGCGCGAACTGCAGAAGGCGCTGGCCGAGGTCGAAGACACACCCGCCCCCTGAGGCTCCGTCGGTCGGGGCGGGTAGCTCGCTCCGCCGAGGGCGTCAGGAAAGTTCTTGGACGCGGTGGCCGAGTTCGCGGAGCCTGGCCACGATCGTTGCGATGTGGTCGCGGCCGCGCGTCTCGATCGTGAGTTCGATTCCCACCTTTCCGACGGAGATGTCGCCGAAGGCGCGCGTGTGTTCGATGTGGAGGACGTTCGCGCCCTCGATCGCGACGAGCGCCGTCACTTCGTTCAGGTAGCCGGGGCGGTCGCGAACGACGACCGCGAGACGCGCGAGCCGGCCATCGGCCCACAGCGCGCGGTCGATGACCCGCGACACGAGGTTCATGTCGATGTTGCCGCCGGAGAGGATGCAGACGGTGACGTCGGTCGGGCCGAGGTCGACCTTTCCCTCGAGGACGGCGGCCACGGACACCGCGCCACCGCCCTCCACGACGAACTTTTCGGATTCGAGGAGGAAGAAGATCGCGCGCGTGATCTGTTCCTCGTCGATGAGGACGATATCGTCCACGAGCGTCGCCAGGTGAGGGAAGGCGAGGTCGCCGATTCGCTTCACGGCGATGCCGTCCGCGAGTGTGTCGGAGTTCTCGAGGTGTACCGGCTTTCCGGCGGCCAGCGACTCCCGGGCCCCCGGCGAGGCCGCGGCCTCCACGCCGATCACACGCACATTCGGGCGCTGCGCCTTCACCACGGTCGCGATGCCGGAGATCATCCCGCCCCCTCCGATGGGGACGATGACCGTCGTCAGGTCCGGCACCTGTTCGAGAACCTCCAGCCCGATCGTCCCCTGGCCCGCCATCACATCGAGGTCGTCGAAGGCGTGGACGGGCGCGAGCCCCTCCTCGCGGGTCAGGCGGTCGACGAGCGCCATCCCGTCGGAGAGCGTCTCCCCGGTCTGAATCACGCGGGCCCCGTAGCCGCGCGTGTGGACGACCTTGATGAGGGGCGCGTGCGTGGGCATCACGATCGTGCACGCGATCTGCAGCCGCGCGGCGTGATACGCGAGAGCCTGGGCGTGATTGCCGGCGCTGGCCGCGATGACGCCCCCCTCGCGAGCGGCCGGGCCGAGGCGCAGGAGCTTGTGGAGCGATCCCCGGTCCTTGAATGACCCGGTGCGCTGCCGGAACTCGGTCTTGAGATGGAAGCGGCCACCGGCCCGCGCCTCGAGGGCGAAGGACTGGGGGCAGGTGGTCCGCGCCACCCCCGACCGGATCCGATCGCGCGCCGCGACGACATCTGAGTTCCTGAGCATGGCAAGCATGACCCCATTGGCCCTGACCGGGTTCCGTGACGGGCGTCAGGACGCGAGGCGCCGAAGCTGGTCGATGGCGCCGGCGGCGTCGAGGCCCGTCAGGTTGATCGCGTGTCCGCCGTCGCCCCCCTCCTCGAGCCAGCGGCCGACCATCGCGCTCGGCACCGATTCCCGCGGAGAAAGCACGGTGGGCGCCCGCAACTCCGCCACCCGCACGGCGTAGCAGGCGTTTTCCACGGCCTCCTCCCACGCGCCCTCGATCCACGCCACGCGCCGCCGCCGGAGCACCTGCCCGCGCGCCACGGGCTGAAGCGTCCGGTGCGCCTCGTCCAGCGCGGGGAGCACGATCAGCCACGAGTGCGGTTCCGCTTCCGGCTCCAGGAGGAAGCGAAGTTCCTCGAGTTCCTCGATCCAGTCGAGACGAAGTTGCGCCGCCGCGGCCCGCTCGAACTCCAGCCGCCCGGAGGCGGCGTCGCGCGCCTCGGTGAACCGGTCCAGGAGTTCCCACGCATAGCCCGGGTCGGCGAGCAGGCGCCCGGCCGCTTCCGCCTGCCGCCGATAGGCGTTGAGTCCCACCCGGCGCGCGCAGGGCGCGGTGCAGAGGTCCATGTCGAACTGCATGCACGGGCTCCGCGCCGGGTCCGGGCGCACGGCTTCGGCGCAACTCCGCAACCGGACGACCTTCTCGACGAGGCGACGGATGCGCTCGGGCGACCGGCGACTCCAGAAGGGGCCGATATAGCGGGCTTCGGCCCGGCGCGGCCGGCGCACGACGCGCAGCCGCGGGAAGGGTTCGTTCCGGCGCAGTTCCAGATACCAGCCGGCGTCGCGCCGCTTGAGCGCCCTGTTGTACGGCGGACGCTGGCCGAGGATGCGCTCCGCTTCCACGAGACGCGCCTCGAGGTCGCTCCCGGTCGGGTGTGCCTCGACGCCCCGGGCGATCCGCAGCATCTCGGCCAGGCGCTCGTTCGATGGCCCCCCCGAGTAGAAGTAGCCCCGCACGCGCCGCCGCAGGTTCACGCTCTTCCCCACATAGAGGGGGTGCCCGTGCGCGTCCACGAAGACATAGACCCCCGGGCTCGCGGGAAGGTCGGGCACCCATTTCGGAACCGGCGTCGCGCGCGGAATCGGGAGACCTCCTCTGTCTCTTGTCTCTAACGGAACAGCCGTCAACCTCCGGTTTCCCGCGGCCCGGCCGGCGGCGGGACGGGGAATGTCGGCTTCGGGTTATGTTCGGTCAAGCGGCGATGCGCCGCCGGCCTCGGGCGGACCGCGGCCGTTTGGCCGCAGCGCGCCGGCCGCGCATATTCGGCCGCCATGATCGCGCTCATCACCGGTATTACCGGACAGGATGGCTCCTACCTGGCCGAGTTCCTGCTCGACAAGGGGTACGAGGTGCACGGCGTCGTGCGCCGTTCCTCCGTGGAGAAGTACGACCGCATTTCGCATCTCCGGGACAGGATCGTGCTCCACCAGGCGGACCTGCTCGACCAGTTGTCGCTCATTCGCGTCCTCGAACGCGTGGAGCCCCGGGAAGTGTACAACCTCGCGGCGCAGTCCTTCGTCCCCACCTCCTGGGATCAGCCGCTGCTGACGGGTGAGTTCACGGCGCTGGGCGTTACGCGCATGCTCGAGGCGATCCGCGCGGTCGACCCCGCGATCCGCTTCTACCAGGCCTCCTCCTCGGAGATGTTCGGGAAGGTGCGCGAGACCCCGCAGAACGAGGACACCCCCTTCTATCCGCGCAGCCCGTACGGCGTCGCGAAGGTGTACGGCCACTTCATCACGGTGAACTACCGGGAGAGCTACGACCTGTTCGCGACGAGCGGGATCCTCTTCAACCACGAGAGTCCCCGGCGGGGCCGGGAGTTCGTCACGCGCAAGGTGAGCCGGGAGGCGGCCCGCATCCACCGCGGGCTTGCCGACCGTCTGTCGATCGGGAACCTCGAGGCGGAGCGCGACTGGGGATTCGCGGGCGACTACGTAGAAGCGATGTGGCTCATGCTGCGCGCGGAGACGCCGGACGACTACGTGATCGGGACCGGCGCGACGCACTCCGTGCAACGGCTGATCGAGATCGCCTTCGATGAGATCGGGCGCGACTGGCGCGAGCACGTGGAGCAGGACCCGGCGCTCCTGAGGCCGGCCGAGGTCGAGCGGCTGTGCGCCGACCCATCGAAGGCGAAACGGCAGCTGGGCTGGGAGCCCCGCATGTCGTTCGAGGAGATGATCCGCCTCATGGTGCGAAGCGACATCGAGCGGATCGACGCCGCGCCCCGCTAGCCACTGCCCCGCTAGCCACTGCCCCGCTAGCCACTGCCCCGCTAGCCACTGCCGGTCCGCGCCGGCAGGCTACGTACGCAGTTTCGCGAAGAGCAGGAGGCCGGCACCGAAGAAGATGCCGTTGGGCAGCCCGGCCGCCGCCACCGGCGACAGCGCCCCTCCGGCGCCCATCGCTTCGGCGATACGGATCAGGGTCAGGAAGAGGATCGTCGTCCCGAGCGCGATTCCGATCGAGGTCGGCGCGCCACCCCGTTTGTTGCTCTGCGCGAGCGGTATCCCGAACACGGCGATCACGAGGCACGCGAAGGGGAAGGCGATGCGCTGCGCGCGGGAGGTCCTGAGCCCGTTCGTCGTGCCGCCCGACCGTTCGACGGACTCGATGAGGCGCCCAAGTTCCGCGTAGCGCATCTCGTCCGGCTCCTTGGGTCTGGCCTGCAACTCCTCGGGCGTTTCGTCCAGTTGCCGCACGAACAGTTCGGCGAACTCGAAGGCGGTCTCCTCCTCCGGGCCACGGAACTCCCGCATCCACCCCTGCTGGAGCACCCAGCGAGCGGACGCCGAGTCGTACCGCGCGACGTTGGCCGTGATGTGGATGGTGGGGAAGTCGGGTTCCGATCCCCTCCGCTCGATCTGCACGTCGTCCATCCGGCCCTCGCGCGTGTCGAGCAGCCGCGCCTTGTACACGAGGCCGTCGTCGCCCCGGTAGACGAAGGAGTTCCGGATCGTCTGGCTGCGGACCTCCTCCTGCTCGAGGACTTCCGCCGATTCCCGCGTCGTCACGGCGACGAGTTCCGTGAGACCGAGCGCGACGAAGCTGAGCAGCGTGGCGCCGCAGAGAATCGGGAAGGCGAGCCGGTAGAAGGAAACGCCGCCCGCTTTGGCGGCCGCGACCTCGAAGTTCCGGGACATGGAGGCCACCGTGAACACGGATCCGAGCAGGACGGCGATCGGAAATCCGAGCAGCGAATGGTATGGGAACCCGTACATGTAGTGGAGGATGATCTGCGACCAGGTCGACCCCTGGTCGAGGAAGCGGTCGAGGTTGTCGGCGATGTCGATGACCATGAAGAGGAAAGGCACGCCGAGCGCACAGGCCGCGAAGATCCTCAGGAACTGGGAAAGGACGTACCGGTCGAGCAGCTTCACGGCGTCAGCGCATCACCTTGGTGGAGCGCGCCAGGGCCACGAGCCCGGCAGCGCCGAAGATGACGTTCGGGGCCCACATGGCCCAGAGCGGCGAGATCCAGAGGCGGTCGGCGAGTCGCTCGCCCCCGATGAGCGAGACGTAGTACGCTCCGAAGATGCCCAGGCTGACCCCGACGACGAGCGCCACGCCGCCGCGCGGGAACCGGACGGCGATCGGAGCGCCGAGGAGGACGAAGACGATGCACGCGGCCGGGATCGTCCCCTTCTTGTGAATCTCGACCCAGTACTGGTTGATTCGGCGAAGGCCCCTGACCTCGCGCTCGGCGTAGGACTGGAACTGGTTCGCCGCATCGGAGGCGGAGTAGAAGCGGCGGGCCGCGCTCTCGGCGACCTGCGTCGTGGAGTCCGGCGCGGCGGCCTCCTGCGCGGGTCCCGGCTCGATCTCGCCTCGCGCGGGCCCGCCCGGTGTCGCGGAGAGGCCGTCTTGCCGGTCGCGGAGATCGTCTTGCCGGTCGCGGAGATCGTCTCTGCGGCCGAAGACGTCGCGTTTCGGGTCGGCGATGTCATCCCGCCAGTCGGGGGGGTCGCCCCCCGGAGGGGTGGCGCGGTCGGCCGGCCTGGAAACCGGCGCGTCCGCGAGAGGTTGCTCGAAGTCGAGCAGCATGCGGGTGATCGCCTGCGCGTACACGAGGCTCTCCGAGCGCGCCGCGTCCGCCATCTGCGCGCCGCGATCCGCCTCCACGCGCATGTCGGCGATGTTCATCTCGCGGTCGCCACGATCGGCTGCGGTATCGCGCTCGAGCCCGTTCGCCACATCCGGGATCTTGAGCAGCATCCGCTCGAAGGCGATGCGCCGGAAGGCGTGCGGGCGCTCGTTCATGCGCACCTGGACGACGCCGTCCTCGAGGTCGAAGTAGAGGTCTTCGCCCTCCTCCGAGAAGCCCATCGTCCCGCGGGTCGCATAGATGGAGCGGCTCTCCTGGCCGTTCCGCTCATCGTAGATCGCGACGTCGTGCACCACGCTCTCCTCCCGGTCGATCATGCCGGGGTGCACATAGACGTACGACGGGAGCACCGCGTTGATCGTATGTTCCCGAAGGTTGAAGGTCGGCTTCTTGCGGCCGATCCCCGTGAGCAGCACCTGCAGGTGATGATTCGACTGCGGCAGGATCGTGTTGTTGAACCAGGTCATTCCGCCCGCCAGAATGACGGCGCAGACGAGGAGCGGAGCCATCACGCGCGACAGGGGGATGCCGCTCGCCTTGACGGCGGTGATCTCGAAGTCGCCCTCCATCCGGCTGAACACGTACAGGACCGCGATGAGCACGGCCATCGGCAGGGTCTGGGCGAGGATGAAGGGGATCGAATAGACGAACACCTCGGCGATCACCGCCCACTCGAGGTCCTTGCCGATGAGATGCTTGAAGCGCTTGCTCACCTGGTCGAGGAGGAGCAGCACCGTGGTGCCGATGACGGCGAAGATGAACGGCCCGGCGTGACGGCTCAGGATATAGCGGGTGAGAGTTCGCATCGCCCCGAGATTACTGTGTTTTGGGGCCGTTGTCAGCCCGGGCGGGTCTTTTTGAGGCCGGTTCTGCCCCGCGGGTTCGTCGCGGTCCGCCAACTTCTGTACCGGGATGCCGCCCGATAGATCCCCGCCGGGCGCGGGCGCTCCGCCGCGCCGGGTCGCCATCGTGCTCATGAGCGCGGTGGGGAGCACCGTCCAGGGGATGCCCATCGTCGCGTCCCTCCGGCGGGCGTGGCCCGGCGCCCACATCACCTGGGTGCTGCAGCCGGGCCCGGCCGGGCTGATGGCCGGCCGGCCGGATGTGGACCGGATCCTGCTCTTTCACCGGCGGCTCGGCGCGCGCGCCTATTCCCGCTTTCGGCGCGAGGTGGCGGCCGAAACGTTCGATCTCGTCATCTGTCTGCAGCCGAACTTCAAGGGAGGGATGGTCACGCGCCTGCTGCGCGCTCCGGAGCGCCTCGGCCACGATCGCGCGCGCGCCCGCGACCTGAGCTGGATGGCCACCAACCGCCGCATCCCGCCGGCTCCCGTGGCCCACATTCAGGACGAACTGTTCGAGTTCCTCGATCATCTCGGCGTCCCGCGGCGCCTGGAGTGGCAGTTTCATTTCACCGGGGACGAACGGCGGGTTGCGGCGCGGTGGCGGGAGACGTTCTCGCGCCCGGTGCTTGCGGTCGTACCGCGGAGTTCCAACCCCCGGAGAAACTGGACCCTCGAGGGGACGGCGCGGGTAATCGATGTGGCGGCCGGCGATCTGGGCCTGCAGCCCGTTCTCCTGGGAGGAGACTCCGAGGCCGAACTGCGGGATGCCCGCCGCCTCGGGAGATTGTGCGGGAGCCCGCCGCGCATCGCGCTGGGTGGGACGCTGAGGGAGTTGGCGGGCCGGCTCTCGGCGAGCGATCTCGTGCTGGCGCCGGACACGGGTCCTCTGCACATGGCGGTGGCGCTGGGGACGCCGACCATCGGACTGTACGGGTTCACGGACCCCGGGCGCAGCGGTCCCTACGGACGGTTCGCGGATCTCACGGTGGACCGGTTTCACGGCCCGGCCGGCTCCGATGGCGAGCGGATGCCGTCCCGGGCCACCCGGCGGGGACGCATGTCGAGGATCCGCGCCGAGGACGTCGTGCTTAAGCTGGAGCGGGCCATCCGCTCGTACCTGAACACCTGAAAGGCGGCACATGACCGAAGGGACGAAGACCGTGGCGGGCCGGATCCTGTGGGTGGACGACGAAGTCGACCTGCTGCGTCCGCACCTCATGCTGCTGCGGTCCTCGGGATATCACGTCGATGCCGTGATGAACGGCCAGGACGCGATGGAACTCCTGACCGCGGCTTCCTACGATCTCGTACTGCTGGATGAGCGGATGCCGGGGCTGCGCGGGATCGAGGTTCTCGACCGCATCCGGAGTTCCGCCCCGCGCCTCCCCGTGGTGATGGTCACGAAGAGCGAAGAAGAATCGACCATGCACGAGGCGATCGGGCGGCGAGCGGACGACTACATCGTCAAGCCGACGAGCCCCCGGCAAGTGCTGTCGGTCGTGACGCGGCTCCTCGCGGGCCCGGCCCTGCGCCACGAGCACATCACGCGCGATTTCTCGCGCCGCTTCGGCGAGTTGCGGGAACGCGTCTCCACGGCGGCTTCGTGGCGGGACTGGGCCGACCTGTACTCGGAACTCGTCGACTGGGACCTGAAGCTGGAGGAGGCCGGCGAATTGGGCCTGCGCGAGATCCTTGGCGGGCTGCACACCGACCTGAGCCGCGGTTTCTGCGACCTCGTGGCGGACCGGTACGGAGAGTGGGTACACGAGGGCGGCGAGCGGGGGCCGACCCTCTCGGTGGACGTGCTGTCCCGCTTCTTCAGACCGATCCTCGACGAGGATCCGGCGGCGCTGCTCGTCGTGATGGACTGCATGCGGCTGGACCAGTGGCGGGCCGTCCTCCCCATCGTCAGCGAGTACTTCGAGATCGAGGAGGCGCTCTACGCGGGTCTGCTGCCCACCGCGACCCCGTTCGCGCGCAACGCCATCTTCGGAGGCATCTTCGCGGACGAACTCGCCGAGCGTCGTCCGGAGTGGTGGGAGCGGGGGAGCGAGATCGGCTACAACTCCTTCGAGGATGAACTCTTCGAGCGGCATATCCACCAACTGACCGCGTCGCGGATCCCCGTGCACTACGAGAAGATCTTCTCGGCCCAGGAGAGCGAGCCCATGCTGGCACGGCTCGGCGGCTACCTGTCGTCTCCCTCGGCCACGGCGCTCGTGTTCGGGTTCGTGGACATGCTCACGCACGGGAGGGCACGGTCGCGCCTGATCTGGGAGATGGCGCAGGACAGCAGCGCGCTGCGCTCGCTCACGGTGACCTGGTTCGAGCGTTCGCCGGCGCTGAAGGCGCTGCGGCTGGCCGCGCAGCGGGGGGTCCGGGTCCTCCTCACGACGGACCACGGTTCGATTCACTGCCGGCGGCCCGCCACGATCTACGCCGGACGCGACGCGTCCACGAGCCTGCGCTACAAGATCGGCAACGACATGAAGGTGGAGAACCCGGCCGCCGTCATGTCGACGTCGGACGCGGACGAATGGCGGCTCCCTCCCGGCGGGATGAACAAGACCTTCGCCCTCTGCCGCGAGGACTACTTCTTCGTCTATCCGACGAGGCTGCGGGAATACCAGAATCGGTACCGGGACAGTTTCCTGCACGGCGGCGTGAGCCCCGACGAGATGGTACTTCCGGCCGCGCTGCTGACGCCGCGGTGACCCGATGAGCCCGGGGCGGAACGGGGGGGGCGCCTCGTCGTATCGGCGGCTGCTCCGGTTCCTGCGTCCCTATCGCTGGACCTTCCTCGCGAGCCTGACGCTCGGCGTGCTCGCGGCCGGACTCGAGGCGTTCAGCCTCCTCCTGCTCATCCCGTTCCTCCGCTCGCTCTTCGGCATGGGATCTCCGCTGCCCGAGGGCGGACGGAACGCGGCGGAGCGCTTCATCGACGCCGTCGCGGGGGGGTGGCTCGGCCCGGAGGCGGGGCTGGACGGGTTGCGGGCCGTGTGCGTGCTGGTGCTGGCCGCCCTCCTCCTCAAGAACCTCTGCGTCGTCGGGGGGCGGGCGCTCTCGATCCGCACGCAGGAGTTCCTCGTCCGCGACGTGCGCGACGCCGTGCACGCGCACCTGCAGCGTCTGCCGCTCGCCTTCTTCGAGCGCGGGAAGGCGGGACAGTTGATCGCGCGCGTGATCGCGGACGCGGGGGAGGCGAAGCCCGTCGTGACGGACGCGCTCGCGCAGGCCGTGCGCCAGGCGGCGACCCTCGCGGCCTACGCCGTGGCGCTGTTCGCGCTCTCGTGGAGGCTGGCGCTGATCGCCGTCATCCTGGTGCCGCTCGTGTGGCTCGGCCTGCGGCCGCTGCTCGGGCGGCTGCGTGAGAGGTTCCGCCGCACGTGGGACGACCACGGCGAACTTGTCGCGGCGCTGCAGGAATCGCTGGGCGCGGTGCGGCTCGTGAAGTCGAACGTGGCCGAGGACTTCGAGGAGAAGCGCTTTCGGCGCCGTTCGGATGCCTTCAGCCGCAGGCGGATCGCGGCGGCCACGACCCGGCACCTCGCCTCGCCCCTGTCCGAAACGCTCGCGTCCGTCGTGGCGCTCGGACTCGTCTGGATCGGGGCGTCGTTCGTGGGGAGCGACGGGTCGATCGCGCCCGAGCAGTTCGTCGCCTTCGTGACCATTGCACTGCGCGCCATCTCGCCCGTGAAGGGGTTTGCGCAGTATCCGGCCATCGCCGCGCAGGGACTCGCCGCGGCCGATCGTTTCTTCGAGATCCTCGATCAGGAGCCTGAGCCGGCCGGGGGGTCGCGGATCGCGGCGGGTCCGGAACGGGAGATCCGCTACGAGGGTGTCAGCTTCGCGTACGAGCGGGGCCGGGCGGCGCTGCGAGGCGTCGACCTCGTCATCCCGCGTGGGTCGGTCGTCGCCATCGTCGGGGCGTCGGGGAGCGGGAAATCCACCCTGGTCGACCTGCTGCCGAGGTTTGCGGACCCGCAGGCGGGGCGGGTCACGATCGATGGGACGGACATCCGGGAGTTCTCGGTGGACTCCCTCCGCCGGCTCACCGGTCTCGTGGGGCAGGAGGCCGTGCTCTTCCACGACACGGCGGCGGCGAACATCGCCTACGGGGAGGACGCGCCGGACCGCGCGGCGGTCGAAGCGGCGGCACGGACAGCCGGGGCGCACGGCTTCATCGCGGCGCTGCCCGACGGCTACGACACGGTACTCGGCGACCGCGGCGTGCGCCTGTCGACGGGCCAGCGCCAGCGCATCGGGATTGCGCGCGCGCTCTTCCGCGATCCGCCGATCCTCATCCTGGACGAAGCCACGTCGGCCGTGGACGCGGAGACGGAGACGGCGCTTAGGGCGGCGGCGGAGGGCTTTCGCGGCCGCACGGTGATCGTGGTCGCCCACCGGCTCTCCACGGTGCGCGAGGCCGACCGGATCTTCGTCCTCGAGCGCGGGCGGCTTGTGGACGCCGGCCGCCATGACGCGCTCGTCTCTCGCGGCGGGCCGTACCGCCGGCTCTTCGGCCACCAGCTCGAACGCGTCTCGCAACCGTGAACGGCCAGGCGAGCCGGACCGGCCGGGCCGGCCGGGCCGGCGGACAGGGCGCCGGTCGACAGCTCGCGGATGTGCTCGTGGACGGTGGAGTGACCGGCCTGCATCTCGGGCTGCGGGCGGCGCCGGAACCGGTGGCGCTCGCGGCCGGACGCGCGCTCGGGGCGCTGTGCCGCGACCCGCTCCGCCTGCGCCGCCGCGTGGTCGACGCCCAGATCGCCGCGAGCTTCCCTGCCGCGACGCCGCACTGGGTGCGCGACACGGCTCGCGCCTGCTACCGCCACTTCGGCCGGGAGGCCGCGCTCCTCATGGGTGGGCCGCCCCGGGTCGAGCGGACCCTGTCGCGCGTTGTCGACGAGGCCGGCCTGGGCCCGCGCCTGCGCAGCGCGATCGCGGAGCGGGGCGGCGCCGTGGTCGTCGCCGGGCACCTCGGCAACTGGGAGCTCGGCGGCGCCGCCGTGCGAGCCCTCGGAGTGCGCGTGACGGCGGTCGTGCAGCGCCAGCGAGGCGCCTTCGGCCGTCGGCTGCGCGACCTGCGCGCGCGGTTCGGACTGGACGTGCTCGACCGCGACGCGGCGGCGCGGCCGGCGCTCGACGCGCTGCGCTCCGGCCGGATTCTGGCCCTGGTGGCCGACCAGCACACCCGGCGCGGCAGCGCCCCGATCGACTTCCTGGGCCGCCCCGCCTGGACGTCGCTCGCTCCCGCGCGTTTGTGTCTCGCGGCCGATGTCCCTCTCTTCTTCGCGGCTCTCGTTCGAGACCCATCGGGGTACAGAATCGTCCATGAAGAGATCGACGGCGGTCGATCCGGCGCCGATGGCGATCCGGTCGACGTCACGAAGGGATGGGTTCGGGCGCTGGAGAGAGAGATCGAACGGCGGCCGGAGCAGTACTTCTGGTTCCACCGGCGCTGGAAGAGGGTCGCGCAACACGGAGAGGGCGCGTGATTCACATCGGGATTCCGGTTCACAACGAACGCGAGACCATCGGTCCGCTGCTGTGGCGCATCCGCGAACTGCTCTACGGCGAGCGGCGGCAGTTTCACGTGCTCGTCTGCGACGATGCCTCGGACGACGGGACGGGCGAAGCGCTCGAGCGGTATCCGCGGGTGCTCCCGCTGACCGTGTTCCGCAACGAGGAGCGGCGGGGCTATGCCGCGAGCCTCGACCGTCTGATCCGGGCGACGCTTCGCCGCTCGGGCTATCCTCGCCGCGATGCGTTCGTCTCCATGCAGGGCGATTTTTCCGATCCGCCCGAACGGCTGCCGGAGATGCTTCGCCGCTTCGACGGCGGCGCCGATCTCGTCACGGTCGCCTGCGGCGAACCCGAACCCTTCACCCGGCGTCTGACCCGGGCCGGGGGCCGGCTCTGCGCCCGTCACCTGCTGTCGGCGCCAGCCGCGACGGACCCTTATGCTTCGCTTCGGTTATATAGGTTGTTCGCTCTGGAACGCGCCGTCGCCGCCGGCGACGGGCCGCTGCTGCGGTACGAAGGCTGGGCCGCCAACGCCGCGCTGCTCCTGCAGGTGTGGCCGTTTGTACGAAGATTCGAGGAGATTCCGCATGATCCGCACCCCCTCCGCCGATACCGCGACCCCCGCTTCCGGGCCGGCGAGCAGCTCCGGCAGCTGTTTGCCGCCGGCCGCGACCGCGCGCTGCGGGAGATCGGCCGGCAGATGGCCGAAGCGGCCTGACATGCGGAGACGAAACCTGCGCCGCGGCGCCGTGGCGTGTCTGGCGCTTCTGGCCCCGTGGATTCCGGGTGCATCCGACCTCGCCGGGCAGAGGAACGCGGACGAAACGGCCGATGACCTCTTCTCCGAGAGCTGGCCGTTCGAGATCGGGGAGACCTCGGAGTACGCCGTGCTGTTCGGGCCCGTGAACTTCGGGCGCATGCACCTTCGGGTCGAAGCGCAGGACACGATCCGCGGCACGCCGGCGTACCGGATCTCGATGGAGATGAAGGGGAGGATCCCTTTCTACAGCATGGACGACCGCACGGTGAGCTGGCTCGCGCCCGATCCCTACCGGTCGCTCCGCTTCGAGGAGAATCTCCGGCAGGGGGGCTACCGCAGGCAGCGACGCTGGGAGCTGGATCACGAGGCTCTCGCCGCCACGAGACAGGACTGGAACGAGGAGGCGGAGGCCTATCTTCCGCACCGCCGGCAGCGGGACCTCCCGATGCCTCCGGGCGCGCTCGATGAGATCGCCTATCTCTACCTGATCCGGACGCTCCCGCTGGAGGTCGGCCGGACGTACGAGTTCGACCGCTACTTCGAGGAGGACGGCAATCCCGTCGTCGTCGAGGTCCTCCGCCGCGAGCGCGTGCGCGTGCCGGCCGGGACGTTCGACACGATCGTCCTGCGTCCGACCATTCAGACCGATGGTCTGTTCGGAGAGGAGGGACGGGCCGAGGTCTTCATCTCCGACGATGACCGCCGCCTCATCGTGCAGATCACGAGCCGCATGAAGATCGGCGGGGTGGACATGTATCTTCGCGACTTCGAGCTGAACGAGGCGGCGACCGGGCGCTGACGTCGGGACCGGGCCCCGGCGATGGAGCCGCCGTGGCGGTGCGGCACTCCCTTTTTGCGGTGGTGCGTCCTAGGTTAGTCTGAACGGTCCGTGGCAAACCCCCGCGTTGACGCAGCAGAGCTTTGCCATGGGCTCCCGGAAGCCTGTAGCGCGACGACGACCAGCAAGGAGGTGCCTTGAGCAAAGGGAATCATGTGCCGAAATCGAGTGACCGGGCCCGCGACGAGTTGTTCAGCCACATCCGCCGCTGTGGCGTGCTCGACGCGGAAGAAGAGCAGCGGCAGGAGTGGTTCGACGATACGATCCAGTACCTCGGAGAGCGATATCCGGAGTTGACGCCGGGTGAGCTGTCTCTCCTGCGCACCATCGGCGAGCGGTACTGCGCCCCGGCGATCCCGCACGGAGGCGCGGCCCGGCAGTCAGAGCAGGAAGCCCAAATCTAGCCCGACCCAGGACCACCGGCGAGGTAGACGAGGTAACGTAGCCTGAACGAACCCCCGCCCCCGGACAGACCGGGGGCCAAACCATCCGCTAGTCGGACCGCCGAATGGACCTCGGACTCGCTCTGAGGCTCGGCGCGGTCCTCGCGCTCGTAGCGGCGAACGCGTTCTTCGTTGCGGCGGAGTTTGCGCTCGTCAGCGCGCGACGCACCCGCATCGACGAACTCGCCGAAGGCGGCGATCGTCTGGCCCGCGTCGTCCGCCGGGCGCAGGATGACCTCGACCGTGCCATCTCGGGTACGCAGCTCGGCATCACGATCGCATCGCTCGGCCTGGGCTGGATCGGCGAGCCGGCGCTCGCGCGGTCGATCGAGCCTCTGTTCGGCGCGCTGGGCTTCGCCGCGGGGCCGGCGGCGCTCCACACGACGGCCGTCGTCGTCGCCTTCATCCTCATCACCTACCTCCACATCGTACTCGGCGAGCTCGCGCCGAAGACCGTCGCGCTCCTGCGCCCCGAGACCGTGAGCCGCTACCTCGCCGGTCCCCTCCTCGCCTTCAACCGCGTCGCGACGCCGGCGATCTGGCTGCTCGACGGCTCGGCCCGGCTGTTCCTGCGGGCGATCCGCGCCCCCGTGGGCGACGCGCACGGTGTCGAACATGCCCACAGTCCGGACGAGATCGAGGTGCTCGTCCGGCAGAGTCGGCGCGGAGGAATGGTGGAGAAGGACGAACAGGCGATGATCGAAGGCGTGTTCGACCTCACCCATACCGTGGTCCGGGAGGTCATGACGCCCCGGCTGGACATCGTCGCCGTCGGGGCCGGGGATCCGGCCAAGGTCATCCTGGAGGTCGCGGCGGCGTCGGGACATTCGCGTCTCCCCGTCACGGAAGATTCGCTGGACGACATCGTCGGCATCATCGTCGTGAAGGACCTGCTCACGGAGATCCTCGCGGCGCGTCCAACGGGACTCGTGGCGCGGGATGTGATGCGCGAGGCGCTCTTCGTGCCCGAGTCGAAGGCGGTCGACGACCTGCTGGCGGAGATGCGGGCCCGGAAGACGCATATCGCCGTCGTCGTCGACGAGTTCGGCGGCACGGACGGCATCGCCACGCTGGAGGATCTCCTCGAGGAGATCGTGGGGGAAATCTACGATGAGCACGACGAGGCGGAGGCGGGGCTGGAGGTCGGTTCCGATGGTTCGGTCGGACTCGATGGGGGCGTCTCCTTCGCGGATCTGCTCGAGGGCCTGGAGCTCGATGACCTCGAGGAAGAGGAGGAGTACGACACCGTGGCCGGCTACGTGATCGGCAAGCTGGGCCGAATCCCGGAGCCGGGCGACCGGGTCCCGCTGGGGAATGCGTGGCTGGAGGTCGCGGAGCTGGTCGAACGGCGGATCACGCGGCTCACCCTGCTCGGCGTGGACGAAGAGACGGTGGGGAGACTATGCGAAGCCCTCGAATCGTGAACGCGGAATCGTGAACGCGGCCGAGCTCCGAACTTGCTGGCGCGGGCTTCGCGCCCGAAGTTGGAACAGCCCCCTCGAACGAAAGGCTCCGCTCTGGGTCGTCTGGGTCGCCGAACATGGTCGGAAGGGTTCCTGACTTGAGGTTCCGGATTTGAACCTCTCCGACTCCTGGAACTACGAGCAGTTCGATGCCGAAGCGCAACGGCTCTACGAAGCCGGCGACTTCGATCAGGCGCTTGGCCTCCTCAAGGAGGCTCTCACCCGTTATCCCGACTCGGTTGAACTCCTCGTCTCTCTGGGCTATACGCGTCTGGCCCGCGAGGAATACGCCTGGGCGCGCGCGGCCTTCGACAGGGTCCTCCGGATCGATCCGGAACACGAGGAAGCGCTCGCCGGCCTCGGAGATGTGCTGCTGAAGCTGGGGGAACGCGCGGCGGCCTTCCAGATCTTCGAAGGCCTCATCGCGCTGGGGTACGACCGCGACGTGGAACTCATGCTCTGCGTGGGGCGCAGCCTCCTGCGCGAGGGTCTCCTGCGCCGGGCGGAGCGGTTCTTCCGGCTCGCGCTGGCGGCCGACCGCGAGAGCCCCGATGCCGCGCTGGATCTCGCCTTCACCTTCTATCGGGAAGGCGACACCGAGGCCGCGCTGTTCTGGAGCCGCGAGGCGGTGCGTCTGGATCCCCGCTTCGCGGAGGCCCGCGCGCTCTACGGCAACGTGCTCTACGAACGCGGCGATTTCCGGGGGGCGCTCGCGCAACTTGCGACGATCCCGGTAACGGACCTGGCCGATCCGATCGTCGCGTGGCGTGTGGTCGACCTCAAGCGGCGACTCGAAGACCTGCCGGCGGACGCCGAGGAGTTGCGGCCCTACCTGCTGGCGCTGGAGGAACTGGCGCCGGAGCCGAGCGCGGAGGAACGCCTGCTGGCCGAGGTCGAGGCCCGGGCGAACGGGTTGACGGCGGGGCCGGGCACGGGCCAGCTCGACCTGTTCGGTCGTCCGCCCGACGCGTCGTCGGTGGAGGTGCACCGCGTGCGGGCCCCGAACGGCGTGGTGTACGAGGGAGACTGGGATGGGATCGTGCGGGCCATGCGCAACGGGTCGGAGGAGCCCGGCGTCTCGCTGGCGGACTTCATGCGAAACGAGGCGATGCGGCTCCAGGCGCTGACCGGCATCGCCGTCTCCTGGCAGACGGCCCGCGCCTTCCTCGAGGACTCGGCCCGGGTCGGCGCGCTCGAAATCGAACGCTAGCTGCCATCGGGTGGCGCAGGCTCCGGTGCGCATCGCCGTCATCGGCGGTGACGGGATCGGCCCCGAGGTCACGCGCGAGGCGTGTCGGGTGCTGCGGGCGGTGGCCGCCCGGGGCCTGTCCGAACTCGAACTCACGCACTTCCCGCACGGCGCCGACCATTATCTTGCCACCGGGGAGACGCTGTCGCAGGGGACGTTCGAGTCCCTGAGGGATGACTTCGACGCGATTCTCTTCGGTGCCGTGGGCGATCCGCGCGTGCCCGACGGCCGTCACGCGCGCGACCTCCTCCTCGGTCTGCGGGTGCGGCTGGACCTGTTCCTGAACCGCCGGCCGCTGCGGCTGCGCGCGCCGGAGCTGTCGCCGCTGAGGTCCGCGGACTCGGTACCCATCGACTTCGAGATCTTCCGGGAGAATACCGAAGGCCTGTACGTGGGTGTGGGGCGGGTCGAGCACGAGGGCACGCCCGACGAGGTCGCGGTATCGGAGTCGGTCGCGACCCGGTTCGGCGTGGAACGGATCGTGCGGTTCGCGTTCGAGCACGCCGCTCCCCGCGGGCTGCGCGTGACGCTCGCGGACAAGGCGAACGCCGTGCCGCACATGTTCGGGCTCTGGCGCCGCGTGTTCGGTGAGGTCGCCGCCGGATATCCGGGGGTCGAATCGGAGATGCGCTACGTGGATGCGCTCGCCATGGAAATGATCCGGGCGCCGGAGCGGTTCGGGGTCATCGTCACGTCGAACCTGCTCGGCGACATTCTCTCCGACCTGGGCGCCGAGATCGTGGGTGGGCCGGGCCTCGCCCCCTCCGCCAACGTGAACCCGGGCGCGCATGGACTGTACGAACCCGTGCACGGCAGCGCGCCGGACATCGTCGGGACGGGACGGGCGAATCCGATGGCCGCGGTGCTCAGCGCCGCACTTCTCCTGCGAGATCACGGTTCGGAGGCAGCGGCGGTGGCCATCGAGGCCGCCGTGGATGCGGCCCTCGCTGCGCGGATCCGGACACCGGACCTCGGGGGGAGCGCGACGACCTCGGAGGTGGGCCGCTGGCTCGCGGAACGGGTGGCCTCGGGCGCAGCCTGATCCGTCGCGCTACGTTCCCCGTGCGGGTCCGCAGGGCGGGCCGCGCGCGCCGCCGCCGGGACGGCGCCGGCGAAATCACCTCCGAATCACACGACCCCGGTCGCACGGCCGGGAAGGGAACGGAAGGATTCTGCGAAATGAGCGACAGCAACGGTAACGGGACGGTGTTCCTCTCCGCGGCCCGGACCGCCATGGGGGCGTTCGGCGGCAGCCTGAAGGACTACTCGGCGGTGGACCTGGGCGTCGTCGCCTCGGAAGCGGCGATCGAGCGCTCGGGCGCCGAGCCCGGCGACTTCGGGCACGTGGTGATGGGGAACGTGATGCAGACGTCGGCCGACGCGATCTATCTCGCGCGGCATGTGGGGTTGCGGGCGGGGCTGCCGATCGAGACTCCGGCCGTCACCGTGAACCGTCTGTGCGGCTCGGGCTTTCAGGCCGTGATCGATGGCTCGCAGGAAATCGAACTCGGGGAAAGCGACGTCTGTCTCGTGGGCGGGGCCGAGTCGATGAGTCAGGCGCCGCACATCGTGCGCGGAGCCCGCTGGGGTCTGCGCCTCGGTCCGGCGCCGAAGTTCGAGGATTCGCTGTGGGAGGCCCTCACCGACCCCTATTGCGGCTTCTCGATGGCCCAGACGGCGGAGAACCTCGCGGAGGACTACGGGATCTCGCGCTCGGAGGCCGACGAGGTGGCGGTGCGCAGCCAGCAGCTGGCGGCGGAGGCCTGGGAGGGCGGCCGCTACGAGGACGAGGTCGTGCCGATGATGGTGGGAAGGAAGGGGAGGGAAACATCCTTCGAGCGGGACGAGCACCTCCGTCCGGATACGACGGTCGACGGGCTCGCGAAGCTCCGGCCGTACTTCAAGCAGGATGGCCTCGTCACCGCTGGCAACGCGAGCGGGATCGGGGATGGGGCGGCGGCGCTCGTGCTGGCGGGCGGGGACTATGCGGCCGCGCACGGCCTCGAGCCGGCCGGCCGCCTCGTGTCCTACGCCGTGGCGGGCGTGCCGCCCCACATCATGGGCATCGGACCCGCGCCCGCCTCGCGCGCCGCCCTCGAGAAGGCCGGCCTCACGCTCGACGACATCGATCTCGTCGAAGTGAACGAGGCCTTCGCTCCGCAGTACCTGGCGGTCGAGCGGGAACTCGGTCTCGACCGCGACAAGGTGAACGTGGACGGCGGGGCGATCGCGCTGAGCCACCCGCTCGGCATGACGGGGGCGCGGATCACGGGCCATCTTCTGCACGAACTGCGGCGCCGGGGCGGCGGCCTGGGTCTGGGCGCGGCATGCATCGGCGGTGGACAGGGCGCAGCCGTCGTCGTGGAGGTCGACGCCTAGCAGCCCGCGGCAAAACCCCGCGTCAGCGCCGCGAGCCGCCGTCCCGGGCGCCGCGAGCAGTTGGAGGGAGCGAACATGGATCCTCTATTCTTCATTCTCGCCGGGGCGGGCGCGCTGGCGCTGGCCACGAGTCTCCGCATCCTGAAGGAATACGAGCGGGCCGTCGTCTTCCGGCTCGGCCGCGCGCGTCCGACCCGCGGGCCGGGACTCATCTTCCTCGTCCCGTTCGGGGTCGAGCGCATGGAGCGGGTGAGCCTGCGGATCATCGCCATGGACATCCCGCCGCAGGATGTCATCACGCGGGACAACGTGTCGGTGAAGGTCAACGCGGTCCTCTACTTCCGGGTCGCGAACCCGCGACGGGCCATCCTCGAGATCGAGGACTTTCTCTTCGCCACCTCGCAGCTTGCCCAGACGACGCTGCGCTCCGTCATCGGGCAGGCGGAACTGGACGAGGTCCTCGCGGAGCGCGAGAAGTTCAACCAGATCCTGCGCGACATCATCGACCAGGGAACGGACGCCTGGGGGATCGACGTCACGGGCGTCGAAGTGAAGGACGTGGATCTGCCGAACGAGATGAAGCGCGCGATCGCGCGGCAGGCGGAGGCGGAGCGCGAGCGGCGCGCCAAGGTGATCAACGCGCAGGGCGAACTGCAGGCGGCGTCGAACCTGCGGGACGCGGCGCGCCAGTTGAGCGAATACCCGGCCTCCCTGCAACTGCGCTTCCTGCAGACAGCGACGGAGATCGCGGCGGAGAACAACTCGACGACGCTCTTCCCGCTTCCCGTGGAACTCGGGCCGATGACGGGTCTGTTCAAGGGACTTGCGACGGCGGCCGGGGACGAGGCCGCGACCCCCGCTCCGGTCGACGAACGTGTGCTCGAAGGTTCGGAAGGCGCGCCGCAACTGCCCCGCGCGGAGGCGTCGGAGGACGTGACGGAGACGGCGGACGAGCCGGAAGCGGTGGCGAGGGAGCGCGATGCCGCCGGCTGACGAAAGCCGCGAGGGTTCAGGCAGGTCCGGTCCCCCGGCACGCCGCCCGTCGCTCCCCCGGACGGTTACGCAGGAGCAACTCGAGCGCGTGATCCGGCGGGCGTCGGATCTTCAGTTCCGCAGTTCCACATCGATCGGCGGGGAACTCGGGGCGGGCGAAGTCGTCCAGATCGGTGCGGAAGTCGGACTCGAAGAGCGCTACGTCCGGCAGGCGCTGGCCGAGGTGGAGGCCGCCTCGCTCATCCCCGATGCGCCCCCGGACGAGGGGCTCGCGCGCCGCATCGTCGGCCCCGCCATCGTGAGCACGAGCCGCGTCGTGCCCGGAAGTCCGCCGGATGTGGAAGCGAATCTCGAGTCGTACCTGCGCGAAGAGGAGCTTCTCCGACAGGTGCGCTCTCGACCCGGCGGATCGCTTTGGGAGCCGGGGACCGGCCTCGTCAGCCAGATGCGCCGCGCGATGGATGTCGGCGGCCGACGGTACACGCTCGCGAAGTCGCGCAACCTCCAGGTCGCCGTGGAAGCCCTGGAGAGTGGCTGGTCGCTGGTCACGCTGACGGCAGACGTCGGCAACATGAGGGCGGAGCGGCTCGGCGGCTGGTTCGCGGGAATGGGGCTGGGAGGGGCCGCCGCTGGCTTCGGGCTGTTCATGGCGACGGGGGGCGGTGTCCTGCCGCTCGTGGGAGGACTGGCGATCCTCTCCGGGTTCACGGGCATCGCGGCGGTGTCCGCGCGGGCCGACATGCGGAAGGTCAGACAGCGGATGGAACTCGCGCTTCAGGGTCTTCTCGACCGACTCGAGCGTGGAGAGAACCTGCGCAGCGCGGAGGAACCGTGGCACCGGAAACTCCTGCGCTGAGAAGTGTGCACCTCAAGCGGCTGTCAAACAGCCGACAGCTGATCGACAGCTGATCGACAACTGATACCTGAATTCATGGAGGGAGTGGACATTGACTGAGATTCGGAAGGTCGGGGTGGTCGGAGCGGGACTGATGGGGGGCGGAATCGCGCAGGTGAGCGCGGCGGCCGGATATGAGACGATCGTGCGGGACGTGGAACAGGGGTTTCTCGACCGGGGGATGGCCGGGATCGGGAGGAACCTCGACCGCGCCGTCCAGAAGGAGAAGCTCGGGGCGGCGGATCGGGACGCGACGATGGCCCGCCTCCACCCGACGCTCGAACTGGGAGACCTTGCGGAGTGCGACCTTATCATCGAGGCGATCACCGAGAACCTCGGAGCGAAACACGCGCTGTTCGGCGAGCTCGGGGGACTGTGCGCCGGGGAGACCATCTTCGCCTCCAACACATCGAGCCTGTCCATCACGGAGCTTGCCGCGGAGACGGATCGGCCGGAGCGTTTCGTCGGTCTCCACTTCTTCAGCCCCGTCCCGGTCATGCCGCTTGTGGAGGTCGTCCGCTGCGGGCAGACGGCGGACGAAACGTTCGAGGTCGCCTTCGCGTTCGCGGCATCGCTCGGGAAGAGCCCGATCGCCTGCGGCGACAACACCGGTTTCGTCGTGAACCGGCTGCTCGTTCCGTACATGCTCGACGCGATCCGCGCGTACGAGGCCGGGGTCGCGTCGATCCCCGACATAGACCAGGGGCTGCGCCTGGGCTGCGGATACCCGATGGGCCCCTTCACGCTGGGCGATTTCGTGGGACTCGACACGCTGTACCACATCACGGGCATCATGTACGACGAGTACAAGGAGGCGCGCTTCGCCTCTCCCCCCCTCCTGCGACGCATGTACCTCGCCGGATACCACGGCCGGAAGACGGGGAAGGGCTTCTACGACTACAGCGGAGACGAACCCGTCGTGTCCAGCTTCGTGCTGTAGCCCGGTTCAGGACGGCGCGAGCCCGCCGAAGGCGCCCCGGGGTCGGCGGGGCGCCTCGCGGCTACTCCGGCAAGCGGACCTGAACGCCCAGCGCGTCTCCGGCGATCAGCGGCCGGATCCCGAGCCAGTTCTCGGCCGAGGCCGTCGCCCGGCCGCCCACCCACCAGCCGATGAAGCCGCCGACGACCACGTCGGACAACCAGTGGCGGTCTCCGTATATCCGGGCGAGTCCCGTACCCGCGGCGGCTACGTAGAAGGGGATGGCCCACCCGCCTTCGGTCACTTCGTCGACGGCGGCGGCGATGGCGAAGGCGTAGGCCGTGTGGCCGGACCCCAGCGAGGCGTTGCCCCGGAAGGGATCGAAGTGCAGGACGCCTTTCTCGTCTCTCGGACGGCTTCGTCCCAGGGTCCAGTTGAGGGCCGTGTTCGCCATCGAGCCGGCGAAGACGCCGAAGAAGGCCGACGTCGCCCGCCGGACTCCCCGTTCCCCGTCCAGCGCGACGCCAAGCAGAAGTCCGCCCCCGGCCAATAAGGGCGCGGTCCGCTTCCAGTCGCCGTATGTGTGGCCGGCCTCGGCCAGGTCGCGTCCCAACGTTCCCTGATGGTCCAGCGCCAGGTCGCGGACGGGCTCGTCGAGGAGGAAGGCGCCGCCGAGGACCCCCCCCGCGACGGCGATGTCCCGCCAGGTCCGGCTTGCGCCCCGCATCTCCGAATCCGGAGGCGTTTCGACTGCCTGGGCGGCGAGGGGGAACGGGAACAGGCACCACGCGACGCCGAGGGTGGCGACAACTCCTCGCGGGGCTCTGTTTCGCGCGATCAGGCGGCGTGCGCCGCGGTGGCCGAAGCGTGTCATGGACGTCTTCGAAGCTGTCGGCCCGGAGGCTCTCCGGCAACCGCTCGGCGGCGCGTTCCGGAGGCGGTCTCCGGCGGGCAAATTTCCTTGCGGCATAAGGCTTTTCGCCGTATTTTCAAAGCCTGTGACGAAGACACCGGAGGCACCGTCTATCCGCCAGCCTGAGGCGTCCTCCGCGCCTTTCCTCAGGCGTCTGATCCTTCGCGACTACCGCAACTTCGAACGACTCGAATGCGAGTTCCCCGAGGCGGGCGTCGCGATCATCGGGCCGAACGGATCGGGCAAGACGAACCTCCTCGAGGCGATCTGCTATCTCGAGGTTTTTCGGTCTTTTCGAGGCGTGCGGGACCGCGAGTTGGTGCGGTTCGGGCAGACGGTGTTCCGGGTGGAAGGCGAGGTCGAGGGGGGGATGTCCGTGGCTGCGGCTTACGACCGGTCGCAGCGGATCAAGAAGGTCGAGGTCGACGCGCTCGAGGTGGAGCGCGTGTCGGCGGGGATCGGCTCGGTGGGGGTCGCGGCGTTTCGCCTCGACGACGCCGAGATCGTGCGCGGAGGGCCGACGCTGCGGCGTCGCTTCCTCGACATCGCGCTCTCGGTGGGCGTGCCGGGCTACCTCCCGGCGCTGCAGCGGTACCGGAGTCTTCTGTCGCAACGGAACGAGGCGCTTCGGCGCGGCGGGTCGGCCGACGAGATCGAAGCGTGGACGGAGGGACTGATCGAGGCGGGTGGAGTCCTCATGGAAGGGCGGGCGACGTGGGTGTCGGAGGGAGCGGAGCGATACGCCGATTTCTACGCGCGGATCTCGGGAGGAGACAAGGCGGGGCTTCGCTATTCGGCTTCGATCGCTTCTGGCGACGGGACGGAGGGTTCGGAGGGTCCGGACGGCGCCGTCTCGTGGGAGGACCACTTTCGGCATGCGCTGGAGAGGACCGGGGAACGCGAGCGTCGCAGGGGCATGACCGTAGTGGGCCCGCACCGAGACGAGATCCGGTTCGAGGTCGAGGCGCCGGAAGGCTCTCGCGATCTCCGGAGCTACGGGTCGAGCGGACAGCAGCGCACGGCCGCGCTCGCCCTGCGCCTGCTCGAAGCGGACCGGCTCAGGGAGCGGCTCGGCCGCGAGCCGCTATACCTGCTCGACGACGTATTTGCGGAACTCGACGAGGGACGCTCGGACCGGCTGTTTCGCCTCTTCGAGTCCGAGCGGGGCGGGCAGGTGATTCTCACGGCGCCCAAGTCCGGTGACGTGGGGCTGATGGGCGGGAAGCTGGCGCGCTGGCGCCTGCGCAACGGACGGATCATCGCATGAACCGCACGGCCTCCGGGACGATGCGCGGAAAGGCGCGCCGCCGCGACGCGAGAGGGAGCGAGCGGCATCCCGAACCGGTCGGCGGCGTGCTGGCGGAGCTGCTCGATCGCCTGGGGATCCGCGAGCGGGTGGAGCGGAGCGCCACGGCGGCGCGGTGGGAGTGGGTCGTGGGGCCGCACATCGCGCGCGTCACGAGAGTTGGCGGGATCAAGGGCGGGACGGTGTTCATCGAGGTGGCCGGTGCGGCCTGGATGACGGAACTGAACATGATGAGGCGAAAGTTGCTGGGCCGCCTGAACAGGGATCGCGCCCGCGGCCGGATCGAACGGATCGTGTTCGTGCAGTCCGGGGAATCGTTGCCGGCCGCGACGGGCCCCGGCCGAACCGAGAAGGGGAGGGGTTGATGGCGAAGTCGACGGCGGGCGGAAAGCCCGTGAAGAATAACAACGACAACTCGGACTATACCGCGCGGCAGATTCATGTCCTCAAGGGGCTGGAGGCCGTGCGGAAGCGCCCGGGCATGTACATCGGGTCCACCTCCGGACGGGGGTTGCACCACCTCGTCTACGAAGTCGTGGACAACTCGATCGACGAAGCGATGGCCGGACACTGCTCCGGGATCGAGGTCACGATCGGCACGGACCAGTCGATTCGGGTCGTGGATGACGGGCGCGGCATCCCGGTGGACCTTCACCCGACGGAAAAGGTGCCGGGGGTCGAACTCGCCCTCACGACGCTTCACGCGGGCGGAAAATTCGACAAGTCGAGCTACAAGGTGTCGGGCGGGCTGCACGGCGTGGGCGTTTCCGTCGTGAACGCGCTCTCCGAGTGGCTGCGGGTCGAGGTTCGTCGCGACGGCCACGAGTGGACGCAGCGCTACGAGCGCGGGGTCAGCCAGGGGAAGCTCAGGAAGGGGCGGAAGACGAAGGAGACCGGCACCACGGTCACCTTCCGGCCCGATCCCGAGGTCTTCACGGGGCTCGGCGACCAACTCGAATACAGTTTCGAGACGCTAGCCAGCCGGCTCCGCGAACTCGCCTACCTGAACCGGGGCGTACGGATTTCGATCGTCGATGAGCGGAAGGAGGACCTGCGCCGCGACTTCCACTTCGAGGGGGGAATCGCGCAGTTCGTCGAATATCTCCTGGGGAACAAGACGCCGCTTCACGCGGACGTGATCTCCGTCTCGGGCGCGCAGGACGACACCGAGTTCGAGCTCGCGATGCAGTACACGGACGCCTACAGCGAAAACACCTTCACCTTCGTGAACAACATCAACACGCACGAAGGCGGGACGCACCTGTCGGGTTTCAAGGGCGCCCTCACGCGCACCATCAACAACTACGCGCAGCGGAACAACATCCTCAAGAAGGCCGACCCCACGCTGAGCGGCGACGACGTGCGCGAAGGACTCGTCGCCGTGCTCTCCGTGAAGGTCATGGAGCCGCAGTTCGAGGGGCAGACCAAGACGAAGCTGGGGAACAGCGAGGTGCGCGGCATCGTCGAGAGCCTCGTCAACGACCGGCTGGGGACGTGGCTGGAGGAGAACCCCGGTCCGTCTCGACAGATTATCGACAAGGCGATCCAGGCCTCCCGGGCGCGGGAGGCGGCGCGAAAGGCGCGGGACCTGACGCGCAAGAAGTCGGCACTGGAGACCGGCATCCTGCCGGGGAAGCTGGCGGACTGCTCGATCACGGACCCGGAGATCGCCGAACTCTACCTCGTGGAGGGGGACAGCGCGGGCGGGAGCGCGAAGATGGGGCGCGACCGCAACTACCAGGCCATCCTCCCCCTGCGCGGCAAGATCCTCAACGTGGAGAAGGCGCGGATCGACCGGATCCTCTCCAACGAGGAGATTCGCGCCATGATCACGGCCATCGGGACCGGGATCGGCGACGAGTTCGATCTGTCGCAGGCCCGGTATCGGAAGGTCGTGATCATGACGGACGCCGACGTGGACGGCGCCCATATCCGGACGCTGCTCCTCACCTTCTTCTTCCGGCAGATGAAGGAACTCATCAACGCGGGATACATCTACATCGCGCAGCCGCCGCTGTATCGGGTGTGGAAGGGGAAGACGGAATTCTACTGCTACGACGAGTCGGAGCGCGTCACCGCGCAGGCGAGACTCGACAACGGCAAGGGGAGCCCCTCGCTGCAGCGGTACAAGGGATTGGGCGAGATGAACGCCGATCAGCTGTGGCAGACCACGATGAACCCGGAGAAGCGCACGCTGCTCCAGGTGAGAATCGACGAAGCCGCGGAGGCGGACCGGCTGTTCGACACCCTCATGGGAGAGAACGTCGAACCGCGCCGCGACTTCATCGAGCAGAACGCCCGCTACGTACGCAATCTCGACGTCTGAACCCCCTCCCGATCCGCCGCGGGTTGCCGGTTCGCGCGGGTTGATAGCCCGTTGATGCCCGCCCCGATCCTCGTGTCAGAGAGGGCGGCAGGGCGTCGCTCTCCGGGATCAATCAGGGGAGGTGGATGATGATGAGGACGAGGAGAAACAGCCGTGCGGCGCGGTCGCTCGCCGTGGCCTGGGCCTTCGCGGGGGCGTTGGCGATCGCGCTGGCGCAGCCGTCCGAGGCCGCGGCGCAGAGCGAGTGCGCGGAGTACATCTCGGGAGGTCCGAACAATCCGCTGTCCGGCCACCTGATAGGCTCCAGTCGCGTCACGCTCACCATCGGTGGCAACATCGGCGTCGATGGCAAGGTCCTGGGTGCCGGGGTCAACGGCAGCATCACGCAGAGCTTCAACCTGGGCGTCTACCAAGTGGGCCGGTACGAAACGCTCGAACTTCGGTGCGATAACTACACGGTGTGGGACATCCAGTGAGCGGTGCGCACCGAGCCATCGGTTCAGAGTCGCGCCCCGTGCAACCCGGGGTCTCGATTGCGAACCGTCCCCGGCCACCGAGTTCCGCTCGGTGGCCGGGGATCGCCTCGCGCACCGTCGCCCTCGGCCTGGCGAGCGCCTTCGGTCCTGCGGGCTGCGGAGACGCCCCGGAGGCTGGCGGCGATGGACGGGTCTACTTCAGCGAGAGCACCACCCAGGTCTACGAGATCGGCCCGTCCGACGCCCGCCTCGATCAGTTGGACGAACGCGTGAGCTTCGGTTCTATCGCCGCGGTACTTGCCACGCCGGCGGGCTACTTGGTCGCCGACGGGCTCGATCCGCGTATCGGGTTCCTCGACCGGAATCTCGATCCGGTGCGGATCCGGGGCGCGGAGGGAGAGGGGCCGGGAGAATACAGGTTCCCAAGGCGCCTGGTCCGGGCGGACGATCAGGTTCTGGTCCTCGACGCGGGAAACGCGCGAGTCGCGTACGTGACCCTGGAGGGCGGTTTTGTCGCCAGTCAGCGGTTTAGCGGCAACGCCAGAGACATCGCCGCGCATCCGGAACTCGGGCTGCTCGTTGCCGGCGATGCGTTCCCGGATCACTACCTGTCGCGCCCCACGTCGACCGGAGAGACGGCGTTCGGGCCGATCCCACGGGAGTTGATCGTCGATTACGATGGCGCATTCCAGCTACCCGTGGACTTGGTCGCGGTGACGCCCGATGGTCTCATTCACGTCCTCGACGGGGACCAGCTCGCGCTCGTGAGTTATCGTCCCAACGGCGGCCTCGTGCGCATCGTTTTCCTGCCCAAGGAGATGCGGGCTCGCAAACTGAAGCGAAATGAAGAAATGGTCGAAGCATTCGGCGGACGTAACCGGGTCCTCGGCGCGGCGATGGTGTCGACGCTTATGCCGCTCGACGATGGTCGCCTGCTCGCCGGGACCACGACAGTGAACGCGCATGGCCTGGTTACAAAGGGTCTCGTTCTTGACTTGGAGCGTCTTGAGGCCATCCCTCTGGCCTTCCCCGCCGACCGCGATCGAACTTGGGCGGAGGGAGCTGGCGTCTACCTCGACGGACTGGATCGGGCAGTGGTCAATCCCATGTGGACTGCGAGCCTTGAAGCCGCGCCGGTCCGGCTTGTAGCCCGGGATCCATGACCGCGCCCGTCGTCGTCGCGATCGATCAGGGCACGACCTCCACGCGCGCCATCGCGTTCAATTTCGACGGGATGGCGGTCGGCAGCGCGCAGCGCGAATTGCCTCAGAGCTATCCGGCTCCGGGCTGGGTGGAGCACGATCCGGAGCGCATCCGGGACGACGCGGTCGAGGTGACGCGGGAGGTCATCGAGGCCGCCGAGACGCGCGGGCATCGCGTGGCGGCGATCGGCATCACGAACCAGCGTGAGACGACCGTGGTCTGGGAGCGCGCGAGCGGCACGCCGATTCATCCGGCGATCGTGTGGCAGGACCGGCGGACCGCGAAGGAGTGTGCCGAACTTCGCCGGGCGGGCCACGGGGGGTTGATCGAGCGCCGCACCGGCCTCCGCCTCGATCCGTACTTCTCCGGCACGAAGCTGGCGTGGATCCTCGACCATATTCCGGGCGCGCGCGAAGCGGCCGGGAGGGACGAACTCGCCTTCGGGACGATCGACACGTGGCTGCTCTGGTGTCTGACCGGAGGGCGCGTGCACGCGACGGATGCGTCGAACGCGTCGCGGACCCTCCTCTACGACATCGACGAGGGCCGCTGGCACCCGGAGCTGCTCGAACTGCTGCGTGTGCCCGCCTCCGTGCTGCCCGAGGTTCGCGACTCAGCCGGCGACTTCGGCAAAACCTCCGCCGAGCTGTTGGGCCGCGCGATCCCGTTGCGGGGCGTGGCCGGCGACCAGCAGGCGGCGACGTTCGGGCAGGCGGCGTTCGAGCCGGGCGGGATGAAGTTCACCTACGGGACGGGAGCGTTCGCGCTGCTGAACACCGGCGCAGACCGGCTCGCCTCGGGGCACGGTCTGCTCACGACCGTGGCCTGGCAGCTCGGCGGCGAACGCACGTACGCGCTCGAAGGCAGCATCTTCGTCGCCGGCGCGTCGGTCCAGTGGCTGCGCGATGGGTTGGGGATCATCGCCGACGCCGCCGAGACGGAGGCGCTGGCCCGATCCGTGGATTCGACGGGCGGGGTCGTGCTGGTCCCCGCCTTCGTCGGGCTGGGCGGCATCCATTGGGATCCGGACGCCCGCGCCGCCCTGCTGGGGATGACGCGCGATACGGGGCGGGCCGAGATCGCCCGGGCGGCGCTGGAGGCGGTCGCCTACCAGTCACGCGAACTGATCGACGCGATGCGGGCCGACGGAGCGCCGCGCCCCGGCACGTTGCGCGTGGACGGCGGGTTTACGCGCAACGACTGGGCGATGCAGTTTCTCGCCGACATCCTCGACCTCGAGATACGGCGCCCGGTCGTGACCGAGACGACCGCGCTGGGGGCGGCGATGCTGGGTGGCCTCGGCGCCGGCGTGTTCGCGGATCTGCGGGAGGTCGCGGCGCTGTGGCGACACGACCGCGCGTGGCGGCCCGCCATGGACGCGGAGGAGCGCGAAACGCTCTATTCCGGATGGCGGCGCGCGGTCGCCCGCGTGCTCACGAACTGATATGCTGGCCGACAACACCCCCCTGCAGCGGCACGGGTAGCTCATGGAGACGACCAGGAGGCCGACGGTCCCCGCGGCCGAGGAGATCCTCGGCGGGTATTTTCCCGTTCTTGACCACGGGTTCGTGGCGCTCGTCGACTACATGGGCTCGGACGCCGACGTGGAGGCGGCGGCTCGCGTCAGCTACGGGGCCGGCACGCGCCGCGTCAGCCAGACGCGCGGTCTCGTGCGATACCTTCGGCGCCACGCGCACACGACGCCGAGCGAGATGGTGGAGTTCAAGTTCCACTGCTCCATGCCGATGTTCGTGGCGCGACAGTGGATCCGACACCGCACGGCCTCCGTCAACGAACTCAGCGCCCGCTACAGTCTCCTGCCGCTGCTGTTCTACAAACCGGACCACGAGCAGTTCGCCTACCAGAGCCGCCTGAACAATCAGGGCCGCGAGACGGATCCCGCCCCGGACGACCTCTACCGCAGCGCGATCGACCAGTGGGAGAGACTGCGGGACGACGCGGCCCATGCCTACGACTGGCTGCTGTCCGAAGATGTCGCCCGGGAACTTGCGCGGATCGACCTCCCCCTCTCCACCTATACGCAGTGGTACTGGAAGATCGACCTGCACAACCTCCTCCACTTCCTTCGACTGCGGGTGGACTCGCACGCGCAGTGGGAAATCCAGGAGTACGGGCGGGTGATGGCCGGCATGCTCCAGCGCGTCGCGCCGCTCAGCTACGAGGCCTGGGTCGACTATGAGGTGTTGGGGGCGCGGCTGAGCGCGGCGGAACTCGAGGTCCTGCGAAGCCTGTTGCGGCCGGACGCCGAATCGGAGTCGATCCAGGCGGATGGGCTCGCGACGAAGGATGATCTCGGGGCCGCCGGTCTGGCCCCCCGCGAGATCCGCGAGCTGCTGGACAAGCTGTCTCCCGTCGAACGACCCGACTTCGCGCTCGACCTGTCACAGATGAAGAGCGCGGAGGAGATGTCCGAAAAAATGGCGAAGGCGGTGCCCTAGCGCGTCGCGCGCCCCGGCAGGGTGCGGGCGGCGAACCACGCCAGCGACCCCAGCCACAGCGCGTAGAACACGACGCGGATCGGGTGGAGGGCGAGCGATTCCTGGAACTCCGGCGCCACGCCCGCGACCAGCATCGTCGTCCGCGACAACTGCTCGGCCGTGAACCATCCCCAAAGGACCGCGGCCCACAGCAGACTCCACCGCTTCCAGGTCGGAGGCCCCAGCTCGGCCGGCAGCCGGCGCACGTTCATGTAGCCGATCACGAGCGTGAACAGGAACATGCTGGACATCGTGAACGGCCCCGCGATGAGGAGCAGGAAATCGGGCTGGAGCACGTCCAGCGCCTCGCCGCCGATCCACGACGCGGTGATGATCCCCATCGCCGCCAGCACGAAGATCGTCAGAAACACGAGGAACGTGCGCTTCTGGGTGAAGAAGCGCGTCCGGTGTCCGAAGCGCTCGAAGAAGATGCAGCCCGTGATGCGGGTGACGGTGTCGAGGATCGCGAGTTGGGTCGAAAAGATGACGAACGATCCCCCGAGCAGGAACGCGACCCGGAGCCACAGCCCGCCGACGCGCTCGATCGCCTCGCCCTGCAGCGTCACCATCGTGGTCAGATCGCCCGCGATCTCCGGACTGTCCGTTCCCAGCGTCGCCGCGACGAGCATGCACGTGATGACGACGCTCAGGAGCGTCAGGAGCACGAAGGTGGCCAGCAGCTCCTGGTGGACGACCCGCATCCAGCCCCGGAAACGCCCGAGTTGCGTCGGGTCGCTCGTGTCGAAGACGAACCCGGTCGTGCTGATGTTCTCGTTGCGCCCGCGGATGCCGGCGATCCGTCCCTGAAACCGCGCCATCCCGAAGCCCTTGTCGCGCAGCCAGAGCGACTGTGCAAGGAGCAGCGTGCCCCCCGTGCCGGCATACGCGACCGCGAGGATCAACGTCGGAAACTGATCCCCCGTGAACAGTTCGGCGGGGGCGCTCCCGAACGAGGCCGCGCCGACCGCCAGTTCGAGGAAGTGGGAGGGGACGAGACCGACCACGAGGAGCGTGATCGCGAGGAGAGGGAAGAACCCCGCCACCAGCGCGATTTCACAGCGCTCCAGGACGTTGTAGACGATTCGGGAAACCGCGAGCCCGAACCAGATGCAGGCGAGCATGAGCAGCGCCATCGGCTGCCACTGGATCTGCGGCCCGCCGACGAGGACGACGATCTGACCCACGAACTCGGCGGACTGCGACGCCCACCCGGGCCAGAAGAAGCTGGCCAGCGTCGCGACCAGGAACAGCCAGGGCCAGAACCCCAGCCGGTCGAGCCGCGCCATGCCGGCGAACGTCGACTCACCGGTGGCGATGGTCCAGCGTTCGATCTCGCCAATCACGACGAACTGGGTCACGACCCCGATCCAGAACAGCCACCAGATCGAGAACCCGTTGGCCGCCACGAGGTTGGGCCAGAGGAGGAACTCGCCGCTGCCCAGGCCCATGCCGAGCGCGATCACGGAGGGGCCGATGATGTGCCGGAGGCGGGGCACCCGCGACATGCGGCGGACGAACTTGAACGGCGGGCCGTGACCGGGGTCCGGGAAGGCCTCGCTGTCCGGCGCGTCGGGCAGCGTGCTCTCGTCGAGCGGCTGGTACACGCCGCCGCGGTACTGCTGCCCCTCCTCGGTGCTCGAGGAGATCGAGTCCGGCGCCGTCGAGCCCGATCCTTGCTCGGTCAAGGCGTCGGAGGATCGAAGCGTCCGTCGGGCACGGTCTCGCCCGCGGCCACGTCCTCGAAATAGATGAAACGGTCGCCGTCATCGAGGATCCGCGTCATGGCGAACTGGATATTGCCGACCGGCTGCCAGTCGGACCACCAGATGACCTCTCCCGGCGCTTCCCCCCGCCCCAGGTGGTACTGCCAGGCCATCATGCGTCCCGATTCGTCCAGGAAACCCCAGTACTGGTCTTCCGTGGTTCCCAGGCCCTGGTCGAAGCTGAGATGGATCGCCTCGTACGCCTTCCCGTCGGAGAGCGTACGCGTCCCCTCGTAGGCGAGGTGAACGCCCGGGTCGTCCCACTTGAACGGCATGATCGCCCAGTACGTGTCGTTGATGAAGGCGCCGTAGCCGCGCCGGAGCGCGGAGTCCCGCGCCGCGCCGGCCAACTCCTCCCCGCCGACCCAGGCACGCCCTGCCGGGACCTTTTCGAGTTCGGGGTGCGGCTCGATCTCGTTCACGTTGAAGAGCAGCAGATGGGGTGTTCCATCGACCTCATAGGCGACCCGATACCGTCCGTCGTACCGGTCCCACGAATGTTCGCGGTTCGCCACGATCTCGCCGTCGCGTTCCACGATCCAGCGGAAAGACAGGTATCGCGTGCGATCCCACGCCTCACGTCCGCCGAGACTCTCGGCCAGGCGCGCGGCGTGCATGGCCGCCGTGTCGCCCGGCGCCGCGGTGGCCGCCGCGGCGCCGCCACGGTCTTCCGGCGCCCCGCTGCCGCAACCGACGAGCGCGGACGCCGCCAACATCGTACAGAGTCTTCGCATGGACTCTCCCGGACGAGCGTTAGGGACGAAGAACACTAGCAGCCTTACGTTTCGAACTCTAACTCCGCCTGCGAATCCCCGCCGCCCCCGGGCGTGTCCAGGAGGGCCTGCTCGCCGGTCTCTCCGGGGGGAGGAGACCCGGTGCGCGCACGGCGTCCCGAGTGCATCGGGTGCACCGCCTCGACCGCCACGCCGGCCGGCAGCCGCACGGCCGGGCGCCCCGCCTCGCGGGGAGAGCGACGGATCACGCTGGCCGCCGATGTCGCTTCCACGGATCCATCGGACAGCTCCCAGGCCACTTCGTCCGCGTCGTGCGCTTCGGTGAACCCGACGAGACCGCCGGTCCGCGCTCGCTCGGGGAGGACGGTGAACCCCTTGCCCGCCCGCCGCTGGACCTTGAATTCCGTGAACGGGATGCGCTTGCCGTACCCGGCGGCGGTCGCCACGAGAAGATCGGAATCCGCGCGCGGAGCCGCCGCGGCGACCACCACGTCGCCCGGCGCGAGGTCGATGGCCTTCACGCCGCGGGCCGTGCGACCCATCGGACGAATCGCGGACTCGGGGAAGCGGATCGCCTGGCCGGATCGCGTCGCGAACAGCAGGTCGCTGCTACCTTCGGTGACGAACGCGGCCGCGACCTCATCGCCGCGCGCGATCCCGGCCCCGATGATGCCCGCGCTCCGGGCGTTCGCGTACTCCGACAGCGCCGAGCGCTTCACGTGGCCCCGTCTCGTGGCCACCACGAGAAATCGGTCATCGGCGAAGGTCTCGGCCGCGAGCAGCGCGACGATCTCATCTCCCAGCTCCAGCTCGATGAACTCGTCGAGGTGGCGGCCCCGGGAACTCCGCGTGCCCCTCGGCAGCACCGAGACGGGTAGCGCATGCGCATGGCCGCGGGCCGTGATCGCGAGGAGCGTGTGCGTACCCCGAGCAAGGAAGGCGTGGCGCGCGAAGTCGCCTTCGCGGGCGGACAGCACTTCGGCGCCCGCCATGCCTCCGCCTGTCGCGGCCGGCTGCGCCTTCACGTAGCCGCCGCGACTCACGAGCACGAGCTGCGCCTCGCCGCCCCCGCCCTTCGACAGCCGAAACTCCGCGTCGCCGTCGAGGATCTCCGTCCGCCGCGGGTCGTCGTAGCGCCGCGCGAGATCCCGGATCTCCTCCCGCAGGAACGCCCGCCGAGACGCCTCGTTCTCCACCAGCGCGGTCAGCCGCGCGATCTCCTCCCGCAGCGTCCTCAGTTCCTCCGCCAGCTTGTCCCGTTCCAGGCCCGTCAGCTGCACGAGCCGCATCGCGAGGATCGCGTCCGCCTGGCGCTCCGTGAGGTCGAACGCCTGGAGGAGCTTCTTTCGCGCGTCCGGCGGCGTCTTCGAGCCGCGGATGATGTCGATGACGCGGTCGATTTCGTCGAGCGCCGTCCGCAACCCCTCGACGACGTGCGCGCGGTCCCGGGCCCGGGCGAGGTCGTGCGCCGCGCCGCGGCGGATCACGGAGAGGCGATGGTCGATCCACGTGCCGAGGACCCTCTTCAGATCCAGCTCCTCGGGTTTGCCATCGACAAGGGCGAGCATGATTACGCCGAACGTGTACCGGAGCTGCGTTTTCTTGAACAGGGTCGCGAGCACCTTCTTCGGCTCCGCGTCGCGCTTGAGTTCAATCACGAGCCGGATCCCGTCGCGGTCGGACTCGTCGCGCAGGTCGGTGATCGCGTCGGCGCGCCCGGCGCGCACGAGCTTCGTGATCTGTCCGATGACGCGCGTCTTGTTCACCTGGTAGGGGAGTTCCGTGACGATCAGCGAACTCTTCCCGAACCTGCCCTCCTCGAGGTGGACCCTGGCGCGCATGTCGAGGCGTCCGCGACCGGTCCGGTAGGCGGACTCGATGCCGGCCCGGCCCTGGATGTATCCGCCCGTCGGGAAGTCCGGCCCGGGCAGGCGGGCGAGCAGCTCTTCGCTGTCGCAATCCGGGTGCGCTATGAGGTGGTCGACCGCGGCGAGGAGTTCCCCGGCGTTGTGCGGCGGGATCTTCGTCGCCATGCCGACCGCGATCCCGTCGCTGCCGTTCAGCAGGAGGTGCGGCAGCCGGCAGGGCAGCACCACCGGTTCCCTCAGGCGCCCGTCGAAGTTGGGCCGCGTGTCGACCGTGTCGCGCTCGATGTCGGCGAGGAGGTCCATCGCGACCGGCGTCATCCGCACTTCCGTGTAGCGGTAGGCGGCGGCGGAATCGCCATCGATCGAACCGAAGTTGCCCTGGCCGTCGATGAGCGGATAGCGCAGCGAGAAGTCCTGCACCATGCGGACGATGGTGTCGTACACCGCGCCATCTCCGTGCGGGTGATACCGGCCCAGCACGTCGCCCACCACCGTTGCGCTCTTCTTGTGCGGCCGCGAGGGGCGCATCCCCTCCTCCAGCATCGCGTACAGGATGCGGCGGTGAACCGGCTTCAGGCCGTCGCGGGCATCGGGAAGCGCGCGCTGCACGATGACGCTCATCGAGTAGTCGATGAACGACTCGCGCATTTCCTGCTCGAGCGCGCGGCGTTCGATGCGTTCGTGCTGCAGGGTGCCTTGCGTCACTGCCATGCCTCCTCTTCCACCTCGGCCATCCTCGTCATCATCATCCCGCGCCGGCCTCGGCCGGCGGGACCCCTACTCACACAGCAGTTCGGCCGTGGCGCGCTGCGCTTCGGAGGGGGTCGCGGGCATGGCGATCACGAAGCCCCGGCGGTTCGCCGCCGCGGGCAGATGGATCAGCATGCCGCCCGCCGGGGACGGGTCCGGCGCGCGCGCCGCGAGTCCTTCCTCCGAGATCGTGAAGAGTCCCCCGGGCTCCAGGCTGGAAGCCAGCCACGCCCCATAGGAAAGCCACGCCGCCAGCGCCTCGCCGCCTGCCGTCACGCCTTCCACATGCGACCGGTAGCGTGCGACGGCACGCTCGTAGGCTCCGTCATCGCGCGTCTTCAGCCGCAGGAGGAGTCGTCGGTAGAGGCGTTGTACGTCCTCGATCCCGTGCTCGGCCAGCGCCTGCGCGTAGGTTTCCGTCATCCCATCATCTCCGTCCGCCTCGCCCCACCCGTCCGTCTCACGGATCCACCGCGTTCACGTGTCCCGGCGCGCCCGCCCTGGCAGGCCGTGGCACCCGCCAGGGGATCAGTCGTTGTGGGCCAGTTCGTACTCCCGTTGCGCTCGCGTGCGTTCACTCCCGAGCTTCGCATCGCGTTTCTTCGCTGCGGCGAGCGACCGTTCCCTGCGGGCATCGGAGTGGACGCGTGGAAGGGAGATGAGACGGTCCAGCTCCGCGCTCCCGCACGAAGCGCACGCGGGCGTCATCGGACCCCGCACGAGGAGTTCGAACTCGTGCGAACACTCGCGGCACCGGTACTCGTATATCGGCATGGGTCCTCCCGTCGCGTGGCACTCCGCGTGGCACTCCGCAGCATGCTTTTTCGCGGTCCCGCCGGCAAGTCGCCGCCCGTTTCTCCGGGTCTTCGGCGCGGTTTGGCGGCTGGCGAGCTTTGACAGACTCCGACCGCCTGTCGGATAATGCCGGGTCGCCGCCCCGGTCCGTTCCGAGAGAAAGATCCCATGCCATACACATCGCACACATCCACATCGCGCACATCGCGCACATCGCACGCCTGCGCCCCCTCGATGATCGTACTCGCGCTGTTTGCGGCCCTGCTCACGCTGCCGCCGCCGGTCCATGCCCAGGACGGAGGGCCGGATGAAGACGCGGTCATCAACGCGCCCGAACACCCGCTGCTCCAGGGGTTCCGGTGGCGGTCCATCGGCCCGACGGGGCAGGGCGGCCGCGTGGATGACCTCGCGGTCCACCCCGGGGACACGCGGATCTTCTACGTGGGCTTCGCGACCGGCGGTCTGTGGAAGACGACCAACAACGGGACGACGTTCGAGTCGATCTTCGACAGCTACGAGACACACTCCATCGGCGCGCTCGCGCTCGCGCCCTCCGAGCCCGATGTCCTCTACGCAGGCACGGGCGAGGCGAACAACCGGCAGAGTTCGTCGTTCGGCTACGGCGTCTACAAGAGCACCGACGGCGGCGCCACGTTCGCGCACACGGGGCTCCGGGAGACGCAGAGCATCGCGCGCGTCCTCGTCCACCCCACGAATCCGGATGTCGTGTGGGTGGCCGCGGTCGGCCATCTCTTCGGCCCCAACCCCGAGCGCGGCGTGTTCAAGTCCAGCGATGGCGGGGAGAGCTGGCGCCACGTGCTCGCGGTCGATGAGGACACCGGCGCGACCGACCTCGTCATGGACCCGTCGAATCCCGATGTCCTGTTCGCCTCCACCTATCAGCGGCGACGCTCGGTGTGCTGTTTCGTGGGCGGAGGGCCGGGGAGCGGGATCTGGCGCTCCGGGGACGGCGGCGAGAGCTGGTCGCCCGTCGAGGGAGCCGGACTGCCCTCCGGCACCCTGGGCCGCATTGCGCTCGCCATGACGCCGGCCGATCCCGATGTCGTCTACGCCCAGATCGAAGTCGCCGCGGACCGGGAGTCGCCGCTCTCCGAAGAGGAGCAGGACGAATGGCGCCGGCTCGCGAGAGTCGATTCGCTCCCGCCCGACCCGCAGTGGTCCGGGGTCTGGCGGTCGGCGGACAAGGGCCGCACATGGGAGTTCCGGAGCAACGAGAACGGCCGCCCCATGTACTTCAGCCAGATCCGCGTCTCCCCCGAGGATCCGGATCTCGTCTATACCGTGGACCAGCGGGTGTCGAAGTCACGCGACGGCGGGCGCACGTGGGAGGTGCTGAGCGGGTACGGCCACGTGGACCAGCACGCGTTCTGGATCGATCCGGCCGACCACGACCACCTCGTGATCGGCAACGACGGGGGGGTCGACGTGAGTTGGGACCAGGGCGAGACCTGGGAAGCGCTACGCCCCTCGGCCGTCGGGCAGCCCTATCACGCCTCCGTGGACATGCGGCGCCCCTACTACGTGTGCACGGGCCTTCAGGACAACGGGAGCTGGTGCGGGCCGAGTTCCGTGCGCTCCGGGCCGATCCTCTCGCAGGACTGGTACCGGGTCGGCGGCGGGGACGGGTTCTACACGCAGGTGGACCCGACGGACCCGGCCATCGTGTTCGTCGAATCCCAGAACGGGCGTCTCCGGCGCGTGGATCTGCGCGAGGGCGTCTCGCGCTCCATCACGCCCCGGGCGCCGGATGAAGAGGATCCGACGGACACGAACATCGTCCCGGTTCCGTCGTCCGACACCGAGATCCGGTGGAACTGGAACACGCCGTTCCTCCTCTCGCCTCACAACCCGCGCATCCTGCACGCGGGCGGCAACCGGTTCTTCACATCGCGCGACCGTGGAGAGACGTGGACGATGGGCCCGGACCTCACCAAGGACGTGGATCGGGACGCCGAGGTCGTGATGGGGGTGGCCAACGGCATCCCGCGCTGCTCCCGGTTCGAGCGCGGGGCCGAGTGCACCCTGTCGCGAAACGACGGTGTCTCGATGTGGGGCAGCATGACCTCCATCGCGGAGTCGTCCATCGTCCCGGGCCTCCTCTGGGCGGGGACCGACGACGGCAACATCCAGGTGAGCCGCGACGGCGGCGCGACATGGACCGAGGTCAGCCGCAACCTCCCCGGGGGTACGACACGGCACTACGTGTCCCGGGTGGAAGCCTCGCACGCGGACCCGGCGACCGCGTACGTATCGATCGATGGGCACAAGAACGACGACCTGCGCCCCTACGTGTACGTGACGCGCGACTACGGCGCGACGTGGGAGGACATCACGTCGAACCTGCCCTCGTTCGGAAACGTGAACACGGTGCGGCAGGATCCGCGGAACCCCCGCCTGCTCTACGCAGGCACCGAGTTCGGCTTCCACGTCTCCTTCAATGAGGGCGGCACGTGGCACGATTTCATGCCGGGTCTGCCCGTGGTCCGGATCGATGACGTGCTCGTCCATCCGCGCGAGAACGACCTCGTGCTCGCGACACACGGCCGAAGCGTCTACGTGCTCGACGACGTCACGGCCCTTCAGGCGGTGACCGACAGTATCCTGGCCAGCGATGCGCACCTCTTCGACCCGCGCCCCGCCGTCCTCTGGAAGAACGACATCCGGCGCAGCCGCTCCGTCACGGGCGACAAGAACTGGACGGGCGAGAGCGCCCCGGCAGGTACGATGATCCAGTACTACCTGGGCTCTCCGGCCGATGTGTCGATTGAAATCTCGGAACTCGCCACCGGGAAGGTCGTGCGCGAACTCGAGGGGACCGCCCGGTCGGGCCTCAACCGGGTGGCCTGGAATCTGCGCACGAACCCGGCCCTCCAGGGTCAGGGCGGGGCCGGGTTGCCCGTGTCCCCGGGCACGTACCGCGTGACGCTGACGGTGGGGGACGCGACGCACTCGGCGCTGTTGGAGGTACTGGAAGACCGCTGGCTGGAGGCGCCCTGAGACGGGTTATCCGCCCGCCATCGAGTCGAGGAACTCCTGGTTCGTGTCTGTTCGCTGCAGCCGCTCGATCATGAACTGAATCGCCTCGGCCGGCGGCATGTCGGAGAGGAAGTTCCGCAGCAGGTACATCCGGTTGAGTTCGACCTCGTTCAGGAGGAGTTCCTCCTTGCGCGTGCTCGAACGGTTGAGGTCGATCGCGGGGTAGATCCGCTTGTCGGAGATCTGGCGGTCCAGCAGAACTTCGCTGTTCCCGGTGCCCTTGAATTCCTCGAAGATGACCTCGTCCATCCGGCTGCCCGTCTCGATGAGGGCCGTCGCGATGATCGTGAGGCTGCCTCCCTCCTCGATGTTTCGCGCCGCGCCGAAGAAGCGCTTCGGCCGGTGGAGCGCGTTCGCGTCCACGCCGCCGGAGAGGATCTTGCCCGAGTGGGGGACCGTCGTGTTGTAGGCCCGCGCGAGCCGCGTGATCGAATCGAGGAGGATCACGACATCGTGCTGGTATTCGACCAGTCGCTTGGCCTTCTCGATCACCATCTCCGCCACCTGCGTGTGGCGGTCGGCCGGTTCATCGAACGTGGATGAGATGATCTCGGCCGGAACGTTCTCCTCCATGTCCGTGACCTCTTCGGGCCGCTCGTCGATGAGGAGTACGATCACCTTCGCGTCCGGCTGGTTCTCGACGATGGCGTTCGCGATCTTCTGCAGCAGAATCGTCTTTCCGGCCTTGGGCGGGGAGACGATGAGGCTCCGCTGCCCCTTACCGATCGGCGCGATGAGGTCGAGAATCCGCATCGACACGTCGCCGTCCTCCTGCTCGAGGACGAGTCGCTCTTCCGGGTAGCGCGGCCGGAGGTTGTCGAACGCGATCCGGTGCTTCGCCTTGTCCGGATCCACCCCGTTGAGCGTCTCCACCTTCAGCAGGGCGAGGTATCGTTCGCCCTCCTTCGGCGGCCGCACGCGTCCCTGGATCGTGTCTCCCGTCCGCATGTCGAAGCGCTTGATCTGCGACGGTGAGACGTAGATGTCGTCCGGGCCGTACAGGTAGTTCCAATCCTGACTCCGCAGGAAGCCGTAGCCCTCCGGCAGAATCTCGAGGACGCCCTCGCCCCGGAGGACGATGTCGGAATCGAGGAGATTCTGTTCGATCCGAAAGATCAGGTCCTGTTTTCGGAGGCCCGAGAAGTTGTGGATGTCGAGTTCTTCGGCCATGTCGTGGAGCTCGCCGATCGACTTCGACTTGAGTTCGGCGATGTCCATCGCCTTCCTCCGGAAGAGAGTGAGCCGGGCTGCAGCCATGCCGCGTGCGGCACGGTCGGTTCGTGAGGTGTTCCTGCTTGCGGCCGGGGGATGTGGTCCGAGGCGGACCCACCGACCATAATGGTGCCGCCGGGCACGGTCAAGGAGACCGCGCCGCAACCGCAACTGCGACCCTCGAGCGCCGGATGGCCAGACACAATCGCGAAGGAAGGGGACTCGACCAGCTCGGCAATCTGTGGCGGATAAGCTATCAGCCCGACTGGTTCCGCCTGTTGAAGCTGTCGCGGCCGGTGCCCGGCGGGCGTCGCTCCTCCCGCACGCTGTGCCGCAATCCGGCACGTACGGCGGACGCGGAACCCGGCCGCTCCGTGCGGACGCGGATCACGGCCGCGGATGGATCCGTCGATGTGGCGGTGTCGATCGAAGACCGCGACCAGGTGGTCGACCACGTCATCATCGGGATTCGGCGAAAGCGCGGCAGAAAGACGGAACTGCTCAAGTTCGCCGTCCACGGCGGCCTTCCGAAGCGAAGGATCTAGCCGCCCGGCAGTTCGCGGCCTGCTAGAAGACGCGGACGCGTAGCCAGCGCGACGGGTTGTAGCCGAGATCTTCCGCCAGTTCGGCGGCCGCGGTGCGCAGGGCCTCGAGTTGGCGCCGGATCTCCCCATCCACGAGCGCCCGGCCTGCGGTCCCTTCGCCGCGTTCCAGCCGCTCGATGATCGCGGCGACCCGAGACATGACGGCGTCCAGCGCCTCGGCCGTCGATTCGACATTGGCGACGCCGTTCGCAAGTTCCGGCGACGCCTCCCAGGCCGCGAACCGCTCACGCACCCGTCGCGCGGCCGCGCTCACCACCGTGTCCGTTGCGAACCGAACGAGCGAGGAGCGCTGAAGGTCCCGTTCAACCAGCGCCTCCAGCGACTCGAGACTGCTACGCAACCCGGCGAGCGTGCCCGGATCCTCGCGAAAGCGGGCCAGCGAGCCCTGGTCCGAGCCGAGCACGTCCTGCGCCTCGGAGGCGTCGACCTCGAGCGCGCGCACCGCCCGCAACAGCGAGTCCGCCAGCGCCATGACCGTCTCCGGTTCGATCGGCGGACCGGAAGCCCGCAGCGTGTCCGAGTAGTTCCAGGGGGGCGCGGAGCCCGTGCCGGGGTTCACGGAGAGCACGACGGGCGCCACGAGATCCGAGGGTCGAACGTCGGCGGTGGCATCCGCCCGCAGGATGGGCTCGGCGACCCGGTCGATGACGGCGTCGATCACCACGTGGCTCTCGAACGACCCATCGTCGCGGTTCGCTTCGGGAGGCTGGAAGGAAATCGAGAGCACGCGCCCCACGGATCTTCCGGCCACCCAGACGGCGGAACCCGGCCCAAGCCCCTCCGCCGAATGGGCCAGCGCCGTGATTCGCGGGCCTTCGAGCGTCGCGCGGACGATGACCTCGATGACGGAGATCGTTCCCGAGAGGACGACGGCGACAGCGATCAGGATCAGGCCCCGCCGGGCCCGGGTGCGCGAGGCGTCAGATGAGAGGTCCGTCCGGATCATCCCCTGAGCAGACCCTGTTCCGGTCGCGGCGTCAAGGCGGGACCGGCCAGCTTCGGCCGTGGAGGAGATGCGGTTTGAAGCCCCCCCGTCGAACCGGAGATTCGCGTGCCACGGACTGCTAGCCGCGCCCATTCACCCATCACAAAGGAGAGAATCATGTCGAGAACCGTGAACCGGGTCATTCTCGTCGGAAACGCCGGCAGCGACCCCGATGTGCGCGAGACCGCCACCGGCACCGCCGTCGCACACCTGTCGCTCGCGACCAACCGCGTGTTCCGCAAGAACGGGGAGACCCGGCGTCGCACGGACTGGCACCGGCTCACCTTCTGGCGCCGCCAGGCGGAGACGGTCGGCGAGTATGTGCACAAGGGCTCTCGCCTCTACGTCGAGGGCCACCTCGAGTACGGGTCGTTCGAGCGCGATGGCATCGCGATTCCCACCGTGGACGTGGTCGTGGAGGAAATGGTGATGCTCGATCCGCGGCCGGACAGCGAGGACAGCGCAACCGCCAGCGCCGAGCTTCCGCAGTAGATCCCGTGCATCGCGCGGCCATCGGCGAACCCTCGGCGACGCTTGCCGGGGCACTGGAGACCCGCCCCAGGAACGTGCATCTTCCCGTGCGTGGGGCGGGTCCGTCGACCAGGTCGAAGCGGAGGAATCCGATACAGACACACGATCCGGGGTTTCTGACCCTGTCGAATCTCCTGTCCCTGAGCCGCATACCGCTCGGCCTCGCCTTCATCGTCGTCTCGGACCCCCGAATGATGGCGGTGCTCGTGGCCACGGCGGGTGCAACGGATGTCCTCGATGGATTCATCGCCCGCGTCAGCGGGACGCGCTCCCAGGTCGGACTCCTGCTCGACCCGCTCTGCGACAAGCTCTTCGTCCTGCTCGCGCTCTCCGGCTTCCTGGCGGCGGGCGGCCTCGACGGGGTGTCGTTCGTGATCCTGATCCTCCGGGATCTCTATACGGCCGGGTGCTATCTCCTGGCGCGGCTCGTCTCCATCATCATCCCCTTCAAGCCGCGGTGGCCGGGGAAAATCGCCACGGGCCTGCAGTTCCTCACGCTCCTCGCCCTCATTTTCAACCCTCGGTATGTTCCCGCACTCGTGTTGCTCGTCGGCGTCACGTCGGCCTGGGCGATCATCGATTACGGAACACACTGCCTCCGGCGGAAATGGAAGAGCGTCGCCTGATCATCCCCGGATGGCTTGGACGGCTTGAACGGCTTGGGCGTGGAAAAAGAAACAGTCGACATTACCATCATCGGAGGCGGTCCCACCGGCCTGTACGGGTCGTTCTACGCCGGTATGCGCGGCGTGTCGGCCCGCATCATCGATGTCCTGCCCGAACTCGGCGGTCAGTTGACGGCGCTGTACCCCGAGAAGGACGTCTTTGACGTCGCGGGTTTCCCCCGCGTGCTCGCCAAGGATCTGGCGCGGGAACTCGTCACGCAGGGCCTGCAGTTCGGCGCGGAGGTCTGCCTCGAGGAGCGCGTCCTCGAACTCAATCCGGGAAACGGCCACTTCGATCTTCGCACGGACCAGGGGCCGCGCCCCACGCGTACCGTCGTCATCGCGGGGGGCAAGGGCGCCTTCAAGAGCCGGACGCTGCGCGTGCCGGGGTGGGATGAGTTCCTGAACCGGGGCCTCGAGACGAACGTGAAAGACCCCGAGATGTACCGCGGGAAACGCGTTCTCCTCGTCGGTGGAGGCGACTCCGCCTTCGACTGGAGTTGGGCGCTGCGGAACATCGCCGGCGAACTCACGCATATCCACCGGACCGACCGCTACCGGGCGCACGAGAGCACGATCGCCCAGGTCGAGGGCGCGCATGAACGGGGCGAACTGCGCCTCCGAACCTTCCACGCCGTGACGGAGATTCACGGCGGCGAGCGGGTGGAGGCCGCGACGATCCGACACACGAAGACGGAGGAGACGACACGCCTCGAAGTGGATGAGATCGTCGCCCTGATCGGGTTCGTCCCGAATATCGGGCCGATCGCCGAATGGGGGCTCGAGCTGGAGAAGAGGTGCATCGTGGTGGACTCGCGCATGCGCACCAACATCCCCGGCGTCTATGCGGCGGGGGACATCGCCACCTACGATGGGAAGCTGGAGTTGATCTCGACCGGCTTCGGGGAGGCCGCGGTCGCCGTGAACAACGCGGTCCACCACATCGACCCGACCGCGAAGGTGAACCCGGGCCACTCGACCGACTACAAGGTCTTCAAGTAGCCGCGCTTCGCCCGGTACCCTGACAGCCGGGACTGCTAGGCATCGCGCCGCCGCCCGGCGAGTTCGATGAGGCGACCGTCGGATCCCGTCAGGTTCTCCCTTGCCCAGTCCCGCACATCGTCCTCGTGCGTGAACAGGATGACCTGGGTGGAGCGCGCGAGCGCGTGCAGCGTCTGCAGCACCGCCTGTTTCCGCACGGCGTCGGAAGCGCCGACGACATCATCGAGGATGAGGGGACAGCTCTCGCCTTCGCGCGTGAGATGCCGTGAGAGCGCGAATCTGAGCAGCAGGTAGATCTGCTCCGCCGTGCCGTGGGAGAGCAGTTCGGCGGAACGCCAGCGCCCCCCCGGCGTCCGGACCTGGACGAGCAGGTTTTCCGGGTCGATTCGGCATCCGGCGTAGCGGCCGTCCGTCACCCCGGGCAGCCACTCGAGCACCGTCTGCGTCAGAATGGGCGCGATGTCGCGCAGCACCCGCTCCTGCGCCTCTTCGAGGAATCCGATCGTGCAGTCCAGCGTGTCCTTGAGCCGCGCGATCCTCGCCTGTTCCCGTTCGGCCGCCGCGAGCGCGTCTTCCGCGTCCGCGACGCTGGGGAGGTGGTGCTCACGTTCGGTGAGCTGGCCGCCCGCGCGCAGCATTTCCTCGCGCGCCGCCTCCGCCTCCCGCTTCAGCTCGTCCAGCGTCTCCTCGGTCGGCCGCCCCGCCGGATCTTCGTCGAAGACGTCCGCCCCGAGTTGGTCGACGAGTCGGTCGGCCCGGAGACGGCGTCGCTCGACGTCCTCGGCGAACTCCTCCAGCGTCCGCTCGCCAAGCAACTGCTGCAGGCGATCCCAGGATTTGCTGCGTTCGCCGGCTTCCTCGAGCACCCGCTCGCGGCCTGCGCGCCATTGTTCCAGCGCGGCGGCCAGATCCTCGGGGTTTTCGGCGGTCACCCCGACCTGCGCGCCGGCTTCGCGCAGCTTGCTCGCGGCATCGGCAGCCCGTTCCGACCGCTGTGCGTGCCGCGTCTCCGCCGCCAGACGCTTGGCTCGCTCGTCGCTCCACTGTCGGCGCCGGTTTGCGGTTCGCCGTTCCAGTTCGCTCAGCTCACCGTGCGTGATGCCTTGGGCCCTCATGTCCGAGAGCGCGTTTTCGGTCGCGTCCGCGGAGAGGGCATCGGCCGCGTCGCGCAGCCGATCCGTCTCGGCGACGAGTGTGTCGAAAGATGAGCCGGCCAGCAGCCCTTGAAGCTCGTCCCACTGCGAGCCGAGTTGCACGGCCTTCTCTCTTCCGGCCTGCCGGGACTCCAGCCGGCGGCGCAGCGACTCGGCGATCGTTTCGGATTCGGCCGCTTCCGCGTCGTCCGAATCGGCCAGTTCGCGCATGCGCCCGACCACTTCGCGCCGATGCCGGAGTCCGGCTTCGTACCGCTCCCGTTCCGCGCGCGCCGACGCGAGTTCCCGCCCGAGGCTGTCGTGGCGCACGTCCAGGGCGAGCGAAATCTCCGAGCGGTCGGCGCGTGTTCTCGCGAATCGGTGCGACAGGATGCCTCCCGCCCCGACGACGAACAGGATTAGTCCCGTTGAGCGCGAGTCGGGCGCCAGCAACGCGAGCACGAGGCCTCCGGCCGCCGCGACCGCCGAAACAGCGAGCCAAGCGGTGGTTCGCATGGGCGTACGTTGCGTGGCGGGGGCCCGCCGCCTCCGGTCGAGTTCGGCCAGTTCCTTCTCGAGTTCCTCCACGCTCCGGCCGGCCGGCGCCTCGACCTCCGGAAGCGACTCCCAGGCACGGAGGGCGTCGCGGATCTCCCCCGTGCGCGCGTCCTCCTCCGCGGAGACCCGGGGGCCGCCCTCCGGGAAGAGCGCCTGCAGCTCGCGCGCACTGGCGAGGCGCGCCTCGGCTTCCACGGCAGCCGCCTCCGCGACGACCGCCCGTGCGGCCGCAAGCTCCGCATCGGTCGCCTCGATTCTCTCCTCGATCTCGCGCGCCGAGGGCCCCGTCAGCTCCACCGGAGCGGGGAGATTGCGCCACGTCGTGAGCGCTTCGGTGACCGCTCGCGTCAGCCCGCCGCCCTCGGGGGCCGGGTGAGGCGCCCCCTCCGGGAACTCCTCGTGCAGCGCCCGCGCCTCCCGCAGCCGCTCCGCGCGCGCCTCCGCCTCCACGCTCGCGAGCCCGGCCTCCGCCGCCTCCACGCGGCGTCGGGCGTCCCTCGCCGCTCGCTCCAGCGTTTCGACTTCGGCTCGACGCTCCTGGAAATCGCGGTGCGCCTCGCGGGCTGCCTCCAGAGTCTCGCGCGCCTCCGCCACCCACCGCGCGGTCGTCATGAGCGGCTTCGTCGGAGCCCGCGTCGACCCGACGCGTTCCCGGAGAACCTCCTCGAGCCGTTGCAGCGCGGCCGCCGCCGTTTGGTCCACGCCCGCCGTCGCCGCCGCGCGCTGCATGTCCTCCTGCAGCGATTCGGGATCGTCCCGGACCTTGAGGATGTCCGCCTGGCGCACACAGGCCGTGGCGAGGAACGAGCGGCGGTTCAGACCCAGCCACCGCGAGCCGTCCGGCGCCCCGTCGAATAGGATCTGGTGCGAGTAATCCCGTCCCGCGACGGTGTCCTCCGCGGAACTCTCGATCCTTCCCGCGAGGTCGTGCCGCAACTCCACGCTCCGTCCGTCCTCGAGCGCGACGATGGCACCGATCTCCCACTCGTCGCCGTCCCATGGCTTGTGGCGTGCCGCGAACGCCTTCTCCTCCTTCCGCATCGCCCCTTTGCCGCGCCGCATGCCGCACAGCCCGGCGTACAGCGCAGCGTGCCAGGACGATTTCCCCGCCTCATTGCGGCCGAAGACGACGTTCATTCCCGGCGCCAGTTCGAGCGTCTCATCCCGGAAGGGACCGAAGCGGTGGGCCGTCACGGACTCGAAGCGCATTACAGCACCTCGAGATCGTCGCGGCCGTCGAGAGCCCGAAGTCCCATCCGCAGGACGCGGCGCTCCTCATCGTCCGGCAACTCCGCGCGCAGCACATCCTCCACGAACCGTCCCCGCACCGTGGGCTCCCCGCGGATCTCTTCGAGGTCGTACGCGAGGTGCAGTTCGGATTTCCGGATCTGCACGGCGTCGAACGTTTCGAGCAGCTGTTCGCGGATCGTGTCCTCCTGGAGGTCGAGCGACGGCTCCAGATCGCCGCACACCGTGAGGCGCGCGAGTCCCGCGAGGCTCTCCGCCTTCGCGCGCAGCGCGTCCCGAACCTGCTGCCGGCTTGTGAGGCCCGTGACGTCGAGACGCAGGTCGTGAACCGGTGTGACCGCCACGACGCGGCGTTCGCGCGTCACCTCACCCGCCGCGTCGACCGTCGCCACGACGGGCCCGCGCTCCCCTTCCTCTCCGAACTGCAGCGGGTCGGGATTGCCCGGGTAGGTGTGATGCGCCGCGTCCGCCGGCCGGTGGTAGTGGCCGAGGAACGCGTGATGCAGTCCGCTGTCCGGGATGTCCGCCGTCTCGAAGGGGGCGTGCGGCTCCTTCCCTTCACCCTGTGCCGCGAGCCACGACCGTTCCGCCCCGTGAAAGAGCGCCACGTGCGCCCCCTCACCGGAGACCCGGAAGCCGTCGCCGAGGAAGTTGTCCGTGTTGGCGGGCGCGCAGTGCGCGGCGCCCCACAGCGTGATGCCGGGCGCGAGGGAGACCGCCCGCAGCGCCGCATCGCGAAAGATGTGGACGTTGTCGCTCCAGCCCTCTGTCGCGTAGACGCTCGTCGGTCCGTACCAGTCGTGGTTGCCGGGCGCGATGTACACCGGCACCGGATCGAGCGAGGCGAACGTCTGCCGCAGGAAGTTCGCCGTGTCCAGCGTGACGCGATCGTGCTCGTACAGGTCGCCTCCGCAAAAGAGCGCGTCCGCGCCGGTCGAGCGCACGAGGTCCACGATCGCAAGCAGGGCGTCGCGAAGCGCCTCGCGCCGTTTCCGCGCGATGTCGCCCGTGGCCTCGCACCACGCGAACGGGGAGTCGAGGTGGAGGTCGGCGAAGTGGACGATCGTCCGTTGCGCAGTCAGGTGAGGAACGCCTCGATGCGGTCCCAGTTCGCTTCGGCATCGGAGGCTCCCAGTTCCACGAGCGTCCGGATGTACTCGCTCTCGAACAGGAGATAGCTCACGAAGTCGGCGGTCTTGATGTCCGGCGTTCCCAGGCCTCGCACGAGAAACCTCAGCGCCGGCGGAAGTTCGATCTCGAAGTCGCGGGCCAGCTTCCCGATATCCCGGGAGGGTCTCAGGATGAGCAGGTCGACGTGGCGCAGACCCTGCCGCGCGGAAACTTCAGGGGGGAGCTTATCGACGAGGACATTGATCCGGCGCAGCGCGGCCGCATCCCAGTCCAGCGTGTCGAGGAAGACCGAGTTCAGCAGCAGGCCCAGGACCCTCGCCGGCGGCGGATAACCGGTCGTGTCCGGCGCCCGCGCCTCCAGTTCGGACCGTCGGTAGCGGGCCGAGATCGTGAAGATGCGGTCCGCCCCCATGTGAATCGCGGGCGCCAGCGGGGCGGCGGTCCGGAAGCTCCCGTCTCCGTAGTACTGCTGACCTAGCTTGACGGCCGGGAACACGAGCGGGATCGATGCGGAGGCCAGGATGTGGTCCACCGAAAGGTCCGTCCGCACGAGCCGGTAGTGTGAACTCGCGGGCCGGGGCGCCGACTGTGGGTCTCCCTGTACGAAGAGGACCGTGCGCCCCGTCTGGTACGACATCGCCGTGAGACCCACCGCCTCGAGGTTCCCCGCCGCAATCCGGGCCCCGATCTCTCCGCGGTCGACGTCGCGTTCGATGAACTCCCGCAGCGGCGACGTGTCGACGAGGCTCCGGAAACGGGGGCTCAGCCCGGTTCCGCCGCCCAGAAGCGATCCCCCGAGTCGTACGCCCACCCTGAGCAGGGAAGCGGGGTTGGTGCGCAGCACTTCCTCGGTCGTGAGCGAGAGCCAGCGGCGCTTCAGCGCCTGCGTCGCGTCGCGCAGGTTTCCGTCGTAGGCGGCGAGAAAGCCCACGTTGATCGCGCCTGCCGAGACGCCGGTAAGGAGGGGGACCCGAAGCCCGGGCAGCCGCCGGCCGATGAAGCTCAGCACGCCGGTCTGGTAGGCGGCCCTCGCGCCGCCGCCCGAGAGGGCGAAGGCCAGCTTCCCCCGCGCGGCGCCGGAAGCGCCGCTCCCCGGGGCCCCCGTCACGCCGGTCTCCGCGTCAGGACCGTCCGCCGGGGCGGCCCAGGAGTTGGCGGTGCCACGAACGGGCGACCGGGCGCTCGAGTTCGCCGGCCCGCAGCGCCGCCAGCGTGTCGATGGTGGGATCGAAGACGGGGGTCGCCTCGCCGACCGCTCCCGTCGTCGCCCGCGCCCGGAACTCCGCCCGCGCGCAGCTTTCGATCGCGCCGGACTGGTCCCGGTAGAAGACGCGCGTGCTGTCGAGAAGCGAGCAACCCAGGCGTTCCTCGAGCGCCCCGAGCCGCCGGGCCATCGCGTCGATCGAGCACCCGGACGCGGGCGCCGACGCTTCGTCGACGGCGACGACCGCGAACCGGTCTTCGATCCATTCCACGCCCGCCCGCAGCGCGGCCCCGTGCGCGGTCCAGACATCGACGAAGGCGCGCAGGTCGACCATCAGCGCCTCGCGCTCCTCGGGGGTCAGCGGACGATCCGCCCCGTAGATCCAGACGCGGGCGGAATCCGGAAGGGATGTCAGCGGAACACTCATGCCGGGACCATACGTCGGCCCGCCATCTCCCGCCAACCCGCGCGTGTGCTGCCTGGCGGGCGTGGGGGTTTTTGCCGCGGCCGGCTATTCGTACCGCAGCGCGACGATCGGATCGAGCCGGGCCGCGCGCCGGGCGGGCCAGAGGCCGAAGAACATGCCCACCGCGGCGGCGAACACCACGGCGAGGCCGATGGCCTCCGGTGCGATGGCCATCGTCCAGCCCGCCGACCGCGACAGCATCTCCGCCGCGCCGTACGCGAACGCGACGCCGAGGATGCCGCCCGTCATGCACAGGGTCGTGGCTTCCAGGAGAAACTGGAGCAGGATCGCGCTCCTCGTGGCGCCGAGCGCCTTGCGCACGCCGATCTCCTTCGTCCGCTCCGTGACCGACACCAGCATGATGTTCATGATCCCGATGCCCCCGACGAGGAGGCTGACCGCGGCGATCCCGGCGAGCAGCATCGTGAACGTCTGCGTAGTCTCCTGCGCCATCTCCAGGAACTGCACGCTGTCCGAGATCCAGAAGTCGTTCTCCCGTCCCAGCGGGAGGCGGTGCTCGCGGCGCAGGACGTCTTCGATCTGCACCATCGCGACGGGGATCGCCGCCTCACTCTCGACGACGACCTTGAACTGGCTCACGCGGTCGGTTCCGAGCAGCCGGAACTGCGCCGTCTCCAGCGGGACGAAGATCTGCTCATCCTGGTTGAACCAGCCCGATCCGCCCTTCTCGTCCAGCACCCCCACGACTTCGAACGAGATATTCCGGATGGAGATCGACCGGCCGACGAGTTCGGCGGCCTCCGTGTTCAGGACCGACGGGACCGCGCCCCCGAGCACAGCGACGCGTCGCCGGCCGCGGTTCTCCGACTCGTCGAAGAAGCGCCCGATCTGGACCGTGTGGTTCTCGACCTCCACGTAATTCGGCGTCGTGCCGAGAATCCGCACGTTGGCGTTGTTGCGCCCGAACTGGACCTGCAACTGCCCTTGCATCTCCGGGGCGACTTCCACCAGGGCCGGGGCCCCACGCCGCACCGCTTCGACATCCTCGGTCGTCAACCGGGCGTTCGATCCGCCGCGCACGCCGCGGAACATCCCCTGCCCGGGCCGCACCGTGAGCACGTTGGTCCCGAGCGACTCGATCTGGTTCTCGACCTGCTGCTGGGCGCCCTCCCCGAGCGCGACCATCGTGATCACGGCCCCGACCCCGATCACGATCCCGAGCATGGTCAGGAACGAGCGCAGCTTGTTCGCGCGGATCGCATCCATCGCGACCCGGAGAATCTCGAAGAAGATCATCGGACCGTCATCACCTTCCGCCGATGCCCGGCAGCGACGTGCGGCTGCGGATCCGGTCCAGGAACTCCTGCTGCGCGATGAGGGAGGTGGGGACGGCGACGATCTCCTCGCCTTCCTCCAGCCCGCGGATGATCTGCGTGTGGTCGAAGTCGCTGAGGCCGATCATGACCGGCTTCAGATCGAGCAGGCCGCTCGCATCGTACCGGAACACGAACGCCGGGCGCGGCTCGTCCGGCCGCCGCGCCGGGCCGCCCCGGGCGCCTCCGGGTCCGCCGCCTCCCTGGTTGCGGAACTGCTGCATCATCCGGCGCCGCTCCTCATCGGACAGGTTCTGGATGACGCGCATCCGCTCCTGCTGCGACATCGACTGGAACTCCGACATCGGAACCCCGCCGATCATCGGCTCCTCTTCGCCCTCCCCCGGTCCATCTCCTTCCGCCGCCCCTTCCGGCCGATCCTGACTCTGGAAGTCGCGCAGCAACGCGTTGACATCGGCGTCGATCTCGAGAGCCCGGACGATCTGGACGGCCTCCTGCTGGGACTTGATCCCGCTGTTCGCCACCGCCAGCACGTCCTCCTGGCGCCCGATCACGACCTCGACGTCCGCGTTCATCCCGGGCCGCAGCAGATCCTCCTCGTTCGATATGCGCGTGAGCACGGCGAACATGGTCACGTTCTGCTCGACGACGGCCTGCGGTTCGATCTTGAGGACGGACCCCCGGAAGGTCCGGGTGGGATACGCTTCCACGGTGATGTCCGCCGGCAGTCCCGGCTGGAGCCGGCCGATGTCCGTCTCGTCGACGAGCATGCGCACCTGGACCTCGGTGAGGTCGGCCATCCGCATCAGCACGGTGCCGCCCGTGAGGTCGCGCGTTCCCGTCACGACCTGCCCCTGCTCCACCGTCCGTTCGACGACGGTGCCGGTGATCGGGGCCCGGAGCGTCACGTCGTCCAGCTTGTCCCTGGCGAGTTCGAGGTTCGTCTGCGCCCGCACGAGAGACGCCCGCGCGTTCGCCGCGGAGAGGATCGCGTTTTCCAGTTCCTCCGAGGTCACGATGTCGGATTCGTGCAGCGCCTCGACCCGCTCGAGCTGGCGCCCCGCGACATCGTTCTGCGCCTCGGCGACATCGAGGTCGGCCTGCGCCTGGGCGAACGCGTTGTTCACATCGCGCGGGTCGATCCGCACCAGGAGCGTCCCCTGTTCGACGTTGTCCCCGAGTTCGACGGGCAGCTCGAGGACCTCGCCGCCCGCCTGCGATTTCACCTCGATCACGCGGATCGGTTCGACCGTCCCGGTCGCCTCCACGCTGGACACGATGGTCTGGCGTCCCGCGGTCAGCGTCTGGAGCGTCTGCTCGGGTTCGTTGGCCTCGCCCGTCGCGCAACCGGCGGCTGCGAGTCCGAGCGCCGTGAAGACCGTGACGCGGCCCGGGGGACCGCCTCGGGGGGAAGAGCGACGCCTGCAACGTTCGAATATGGACATCGGAATCTCGTCTCGTGTCGGGTCCATCGCCGGTCGCCGGACTATCGGAGTCGGCGAAACCACGCCGTCATGGCACGGCTGAGAGGACACCCCGCACGGGTCCGACGTTGAACAGGATAGCCGATACGGTACGAGCGGTCAGGGCTGGTCGAGCCTCCGGCCGAGAAGGGCTTCGATCCCCGCGACCTCCGCCACGTATTGGAAGCGACTACTGACGAGATCGACCTCCGTCTGCGTGAGCGTGATCTGCGCGTCCTGGAGTTCGAGAATCGTGGCGAGCCCCTCTCGATAACGTGCCTGGACGACGCGGAGGCTCTCCTCGCTGAGTTCGACGTTCCGTTCGGCGAGATCCAGCCTGGCGAGCGCGGACTGCGCCGTCGCGTAACGCGCGTCGAGCAGCGAGCTGAGGTTCAGCCGCACCGCCCGCTCCTCTTGCCGGGCCTGGTCCGCCGAGGCCCGCGCGCGGAACAACTGCGTCTCGCGCTGGAAGCCGTTGAAGAGGGGGTAGCTGCCGGAGAGCCCTATCGACCACGAGCGGTTGGAGGGCGGGAACTCCTGGTTCGCCCACCCGTAGCCGGCGCCGAGCGAGATCGTGGGCAGGTAGCTGGAGCGCGCACCGGACACCGCCGCCTCGGCGGCTTCGACGGCCAGGGAGGCCGCCTCCAGGGCGGGGGCCGTCACATCGGCCATCGCGAACAGTTCGTCGCGCGTGAAGGGGATCGCGGCCATCGCGAGTTCCGCCGCCGCGGTCGGCCCCACGAGGGTCTCGGAGCCGATGACCTCCGTGAGTTCGAAGGTCCGCGTGCGCGCGTCGTTCTGCGCGGTCAGAAGCGCGAGTTGGGCGTTGTTGAGGTCGACCTGCGAGCGGAGGGAGTCCGAGCGTGTCGCCCGGCCCAACTCCAGCTGCTGCCGGACGAACTCGAGCTGGTCCGCCTGCCGCTGGACGCGCCGTTCTTCCACGGCCACGAGATCGCGTGTGGCCACGGCCGCCGCGTAGGCCTGCTTCACCTGCTGAATGACCTGGAACTCGGCCTCGCGATAGCGCGCGTTCTGCTCGACCACGCCGAGCCGGGCGCTCTTCAGGTTCGTGAAACGGCCCCAGCCGTCGAACAGCGTGTAGTTGGCCTGGAGCCGCGTGGAGTAACTCGTCGCGACGATCCCCTGGCTGAGCGCGTCGAGACGGCCGGTCGACGAGTTCGAGTAGCTGAAAAAGGCGTTCACTCCCGGGAGGAGCGCCCCGTAAGCGCTCAGCCGGTTGTGCTCGGCCAGCTCGATCGTCGAGTAGGCCTGGATCAGCCGTGGATTGCGGCGCAGCGCGATCTCGACCGCTTCATCGACCGTGATCTGGCGAACGTTGTCCGCCGCCTGCACCTGCGCCTCGGCCGTCCGGGGCAAAACCGCCGCGAGCAGAACCGCCGGCAGCAGGACGAACCCCCATCGACGAAGACCGGCGCTCGGCCGGTCTCCGCACCCACATCTATGTCGAATGATCATCGTTTCCCTTGCTCCCGAGTGCCCCCCGAGGGGCCGATTGACGTCTCTCGGTTATCCGTTGTTTCGCTGCCGGTCGTCACGCTCCTGGGATCCCCGTTCACCGCCGCGCTCTCGCCCGCCCCCGTAGCGCTGCCGCAGCAACTCCCGATAGTCCTCACCCTGCTCCTCCGTCAGCGCCGACTCGATCTGCGTCCGAACCGAATCCATCAAGGCCCGATAGTTCCCGCGCAACGTCCGCATGCCGTCGCGGTAGTGATCGAGGAAGCCCTCGATCTGCGACCGCTGGTCGGCCGTCAGGCCCAGCTCATCGGCGAATTGCTCGATCGTCGTCTGCCGTCCCCGCGACCCGCTCTCGCGGTCCGGCGTTTCGGGAGACACGGTCTCCGCCGCCGGTTCGGCCGCGGTTGCGTCGGCAAAAAGATCGAGACGGTCTGCCGCCACGCCGATCGCGGCGCCCGCCGCGAACACCAGCGTCAGAAGCAGGATCGCCCGAAATCTCGAAGTGTCCATACGCACCCGGTTCGTGTCGCGTTTCAGTTCGTGTCGTGTCCGGCTACGGATTGACGAGTGCGGCGGTCAGCACCGCGTCGCGACTCGGCTCGGCGAGGTCGATGAGCAGCGCGGGCGGGGCTTCGGCATCCGGCGCCAGCGAGCGCACGAGCCCGACCGGCGCCGTCTCCGGCTCGGCGGCGAACTCCGGCGCGTCCGGCACGGAGATGCGATACAGCAGGACGCCGGCCGCGACGAGCAGCCCCGCGGCCAGCGGCGCCAGCGCCGCGGACCAGCTTGCCGTCACGTCGAGCCAGGAGAGGGGCCGCCGGTCGAACAGCGCTTCCGCCGCGGCCATCACATTCCGGCGCAGACGCACGCGCGTGAGTTCGTCGGGCCGCAGGGGCTCGAGATACTCCGCCCACGCGGGCCCGCGCCCGCCGTCCCGGCTCCGATCTCTCCTATTCATGTTCATCCTCATCTGCTCCTCCGGCGCCGGACGCCGGCGCTTCGCCGAGAAGGCGGCGCAGCGCGTGCCTGCCGTGATGAAGGTTCGCCCTCGAAGTCCCGACCGCGATCCCGAGGATCGCAGCGATCTCCGCGTGGTCGTATCCTTCGAGGTCGTACATCATGACCGCCGTTCGCTGTCGTTCCGGCAGCTGCGCGAGCGCGTCGAGCACCCGCTCTCTGGCGTACCTCCGCTCGAACTCCCGGTGCGGATCGTCCCGCGACGCCGCCGTGTCCTTCAACTCCGAATGGGTCCGCAGCAACTCGCGCCGCCGGAGGTTCAGACACGTGCTCCTCAGCACACGATAGAACCACGGACCGAAGCGGCTACCCGGCCGCAACTGCCCGATCCGCTCGAGTGCGCGAATGAACGCGGCCTGCACCGCGTCCTCCGCGTCCTGCTCGTGGCGCAGAATCGACAGCGCGACCGCGTAGGCCGGGTCCGTGTATCTCGTCACGAACAGGGAAAACGCCTCCGAGTCGCCGGCCTGCACGGCTTCCACGAGTCCGGGCTCGTCCGCGCCGGGATCCGGCGGCTCGACAGGTCCGGAACCGGGACCGGCCGCGTCGCCCGGCGATCCGCTGCGGGTTCGCGTTTCCTCCGCCAAAGACGTCCCCATCGCTTGGGTAACACGCCCTCGAAGCCGGCCGTTGCACCGGCGCCCGTCGGCGTTCGGCCCGGCGCTTGTTCCTTCACCGTGGCCGTCGCATCTTCGGCTCCGTGAACAACGAAACGCAAGCCCGGCCCGCCGCCGCCGAAACGCCCGACCGAGCCCACGCTCTGGCCGGCCGCACCCTCATCCAGGAACGCATCCGCGGCATGCAGAAAACCGTGGGGCGACGGCTCTCGCCCGGCGACATCGTCATCAGGAAGGCGTCGCCGGAAGTGCGGCGCCATCTCTTCGAGGAAGCGTGCGAGTTGTACTGGAACGAGATGAGCTGGGAGGAGATCACCGAAGAGGAACTCATCGGCGACGAGGAGCTCACGGAGATGATCTTCCCCGGGCTGCTCGCGCTCATCGACGCGTTCCTTCCGAAGGCTCCGAACGGCGAGCCGGACCGCGACCGCGAACACCGCGAAGTCGTGCACGATTTCCTGGACTGGCTGGCCGCCCGGCTCGTGACCCTGCGCGAGGCGCGGCCCTCCGCGGAGGACGCGCGGGCGCGGAACCTCCGCCAGAAGAACGTGACCGATGCCCTCATCGACCTCATCGCGTTTCGCGTGTGCGCACTGACTTCCGACGAGATCGAGACCTACCAGAACGCCTGACTCCATTCGAAGAACAAGACGGATGAATACGATAGTCTGCATGAAACGCGTGCCGGACTCGGCCACGCGGGTGAGAGTGACGCCCGACGGCGCGGGACTGGACCCGGCCGGCGTCAAGTACGTCGTGAACCCGTACGACGAGTTCGCGCTCGAGGATGCGATTCGCCGCAAGGAGGAGGCGGGGGAGGGGAAGGTGACGGTCGTCGCGCTCGGCCCTCCGCAGACCGCCGAGTCGATCCGCCAGGCGCTCGCGATGGGGGCGGATGAGGGCGTCCTGCTCGTGTGCGAGGGTTCGCACGATGCGCTCTCGGTGGCGCGGGCGCTGGCCGATGAGATTCGGGGTCGCGAGGTCGACCTCGTGCTGTTCGGGAAGCAGGCGATCGACGACGACAACATGCAGGTGCCGCAGATGGTGGCCGAGTTCCTGGGCCTCCCGTGCGCGACCGTCGTCGTCGGCCTCGAGATCGCGGGACGGGATGCGACGGCCCGCCGCGAGGTCGAAGGCGGTCACGAGGTCGTCGAGTTCCCGCTGCCCGCCGTCGTGTCGACGCAGAAGGGGCTCAACGAGCCGCGGTATCCGAGCCTCAAGGGGATCATGGCGGCGAAGCGGAAGCCCCTCGAGGAGCGGGAAGTGACGCTCGAGGCGCCGACCATCGAATTCGTCCGCCTCGACGAACCGCCAGCGCCGGCCGAGGGCCGGATCGTCGGAGAGGGGGTGGACGCCGTGCCGGACCTGGTGCAGGCGTTGCGCGACGAAGCGGGGGTGCTCTGATGCCCGGGGCGCTGGCGTACGCCGAAATCCGGGACGGGGCGGTGAGTCGGGCCTCGCGGGAAGCGGTCGGGCTCGCCCGGCGGATCGCCGCCGATGCCGGGGGAGAGACGCACGCCGTCGCGCTCGGCCCTCCCGGAACGGAGGAGGCGGCGGCGCAACTCGCCGGGTTCGGCGCCGACCGCAGCTGGATCGGCGAGTCGGAGGCGCTCGCCCTGTGCCAGCCGGATGTCGCCGCGGCGGCCATCGCCCGGCTCGTCGAGGCCGGGGACTACGACGCCGTGATCTTCGCGGCCACCGCTCAGGGGAGGGACATCGCTCCCCGCGTCGGGGCGCGGCTGGGGCGGAGCGTGGCCTCGGAGGTCATTGAGTGCCGACGGGAGGACGGCGCCATCGTCGTCCGTCGGCCCATGTACGCCGGGAAGGCGATCGCGACCCTGCGCTTCACCCCGGGTCCGGCCGTGATGACGATCCGCGCCAACGTCTTCGCGCCGGCCGGAGAGGGCGGGGCGGGGGAGGTTGCGAGGCTGGATCTCGAGGGCCTCGAAAGCCGGGCGCGGACGACCGCCCTGGAGCAGGGCGATCGCGACCGCCTCGACGTGAGCGAGGCGACGACGATCGTGTCGGGCGGCCGCGGGATGCAGGGGCCGGAGCACTGGCCGCTGCTCGAGGCGCTGGTGGAGGCGCTGGGCGACGAAGCGGCGCTCGGCGCGAGCCGGGCGGTGGTGGATGCGGGCTGGCGGCCGCACGGCGAGCAGGTCGGGCAGACCGGCAAGACGGTGTCGCCCAACCTGTACTTCGCGGTCGGGATCAGCGGAGCGATCCAGCACCTGGCCGGGATGCGCACGGCCAAGGTCATCGTGGCGATCAACCGCGATGCGGATGCGCCGATCTTCGGAGTGGCGGACTACGGGCTCGTGGGGGACGCGTTCGAGGTGCTGCCCGCGCTCACCGAGGCGGTCCGCGAAGCCCGCCAGGGCGACTGAGTCCGGAGCGGCCGGCATGAGTCTCCGGGCCGTGCGCGAGGACGTCGCGCGTTGGGCGGAGCGGGGCGATCCGATCGCCATGGCAACGCTCATCGCCGTGCGCCGTTCGGCCCCGCTGCCACCGGGCGCGCGGTTCGCGATCTCGGCCGCCGGTGAGCTGAGCGGCTCGATCTCGAGCGGGTGCGTGGAAGGCGACCTGCACGAACGGCTCTCCGCGCTGCTGGGCGGCGGCGCGCCGGCCTCCGTCACGTACGGGATCACCGACGAGATGGCCGCGGGCGTGGGCCTCTCCTGCGGCGGGGAGATCGACGTCCTCCTCGACCGCTACGATCCCGGCGACCCCGTCTGGCATCGCCTCTGGCAGCTCCACGAGGCCGGCGCCCCCGGCGTCCTCCTCACCGGCGCGGCGGCGCCCACGCGCTCGCGGCAACTCCTGCTCGAACCGGACCGGTCGCTCGGGACGCTCGGATCCGCCGAACTCGACCGGGCGGCCCGCTCCCGCGTTGACGATTGGCTCGGCCGGTCGGACGCCCAGGTGGTCGAACTCGTGCAGGGCGATCCGGACAGCCTCGTCTTCGTCGAATCCTTCGTGCCGCCCCCGCGGCTCGTCATCGTCGGGGCGACCCCGATCGGGCATGCGCTGTGCGCCATGGCGCACCGGACCGGCTTCGAGGTCGTGGTCGTGGATCCGCGGGAAGCCTTCCTGCGGCCGGAGCGGTTTTCGGATGCGTCGTCGCTCGATTCGCGCTGGCCGGACGAGGCGATGGCCGCGCTCGATCTCGACCCTCGCACGAGCGTCGTCATCCTCACGCATGACGAGAAGCTGGACGAGCCCGCCCTCGAGACCGCGCTTGCCTCCCGCTGCGGCTACGTGGGTCTCCTCGGCGGCCGCCGGACGCAGCGGCAACGCCGAGAGGCGCTCCTCGCGCGCGGGCTGGACGAGGCGGCATGCGACCGCATCCACGGTCCGGTCGGGCTGCGGATCGGCGCTCGCTCGCCCGCGCAGATCGCCGTCTCCATCCTCGCGCAACTCGTCTCCCTCGGCAGAGCCCCCTAGTAGAACCCCCTGGTGTCGTGTCGCAGCGACATCGGCGCGGTGTCGCGCGGCGCCGGATCAGTCGCGCGTGCGCCGGATCTTCCAGCGGTCCACCACGCGCCGCCCCCGCACGACCTCGAAGTGGTCGAAGTGCGCAACCGTGAGACAGGCGTGATTCGGAAGCACGCGGACCTTCTCGCCGACGGCGAACCGCCCGGACAGGCGCCCGTGCTCCTGGCTCACCGACGTCACGCGATGGTCGCTCAGCTCTCCTCCGGCGGCGTCGCGGAAAAGGCGGCCGTAGTGAGGCGGATCGTCCGGCCCCACATCCTTTGACAGGGCGAGCGCGCCGCAATCCGCGATCGCCCCGCCGGGTCCGCCGCCGGATCCGCCGCGCGCGGAGACGACCGTCGCGAGCACCGTGACGGCGCAGTCGCGCACCGTGCACGATCCCAGCCGCGTCTGCGTGTAGTCGTAGAGCGCGTAGTTCCCCGGCCGGGCCTCGTCGACCCCCTCCAGCGTCTCGACCCGGCTCATCCCCGGCGTCGAACCGAGCGAGAGCACCCCCGGCTCAAGTCCCGCCGCGCGGAGCGCGCCCCCCGCTTCGACCATCGCGTGGCGCTCCTCCTCCGCCAGGGCGGCGATGGCGGCGGGCGAATCCGCGCCGTAGGTGTGCCCGGCGTGCGTCAGGCAGCCGCCCAGCGAGAGCCGGCCCGCGCGCGCGATCCGCCTCGCGATCTCGACGACCCGGCCGCTGTCGTACGGGACGCCCGAACGCCCGTACCCACAATCGATTTCGAGCCATACCGAGAAGGCGGCGCCCGCGGCTTCGAGGGCCTCGACGGCCGTGAGGGAGTCGACGGTCACACCCAGCCCGACGCGCCCGGCGAGCGCGGCCGCCTCGCCGACCCGGGAGAGGTTGAGCGGAAAGGCCCACAGGATGTCGTCGAAGCCCGCCTCCGCGAAGACGCGGGCCTCCGCGAGCGTGGAAACGGCGATGCCCGACGCGCCGCCCGATCGCTGGAGTTCGGCGATCTCCACGCACTTGTGCGTCTTCACGTGGGGGCGAAGCCGAACGCCGAGGGCGTCCGTGCGTTCCTGCATGACCCGGAGGTTGTTCTCCAGGACATCGAGATCGAGGACAAGCGCCGGCGTGCGGAGATCGAACAGATCCGGCGCGCGAGGGGCAGCGTTCCCGGCGTTCACGCCCTCAAGGTAGTTGGGGGGTCGCCGTTCCGCTAAGTTGGAACCGCCGATCCCGAGCGCACGAAACGAATTGGATCGCGGGCCGATGCTGCGAGTGACCGCAAAGCCGTAGAGGTCGTCTTATTCACGAAGAGAAGATCTTTCGGATCGGGCCGGAGGGTCGGGTTCCGGACGATGAACCGAGCGACGCGGATGTCGTGACCGCCGTGCTGGAAGGCGACCGCGAAGCGTACGGGGTTCTCGTGCGCCGCTACAAGGATGTGCTGTACCGCTACGCGGAGCGCATGACCGGGCGCGCGGACGACGCCGCGGATATCGTACAGCGCACGTTCATCCGCGGTTTCCGGAGCCTCGACCGCTGCCGTGACCGGGAACGGGTGGGAGGCTGGTTGTTTCGGATCGCCGTCAACCTGTGCAAGGATCAGTTGAAGGGGCGGGCACGGCGGGAGGTGTCGCTGGAGGCGGCCGGCCCCCTGACGGCGACGCGGGGTCTCCCCGAGGCCCGCGCCGAACGGGCGGAAATACGGGAGCAGATATACCGGGCCCTGCAGTCGCTGAGCGACGAGCAGCGTGAAGCCTTCGTCCTCAAGCACGTCGAGGGCTGGTCGTACGAAGAGATGGCCGAGAGACTTGGAGCTTCGGTGTCCGCGTTGAAGATGCGCGTCCATCGGGCTCGGGATCAGTTACAGGTGCTGTTAGAGAACTACCGATGAACGACGATCTGAAGCTGTACCTGGATGGAGAAATCGACCATTCGGAACTCTCGCGAGAGCTTCGCAGGGAGGCCGAACGGTGGGATGCGCTCCTCTCGGACGTGCGGGATTCGGGGGTGCGGAGCGCTCCGGTCGGACTCGAATCGAGGGTGATGGCCGAGGTTCGCCAGGAGGGGCGCCGGCCTCTTTCCGGTCTCGTCGACTGGTGGGTGCATCCCCGCTCCGTGCGCGTCCGGCCGTGGCTGGGACTCGCGGCCGCCGCGGTGCTTGCGACGTTCTTCCTCCTGCCGCGAGAGGACGTCGTCACCGAGCCGGCGGGGGCGGCGACGGCGCTCGTGGGCGAAGAGGTCCACTACGTGCAGTTCCGCCTCGAGGCGCCCGGCGCGGCATCGGTCCACGTGGCGGGCGACTTCAACGACTGGCAGCCGGAGGTCGCGCTGGCCGATCCCTACGGGACCGGCGTGTGGACCGGGCGGGTGAAGCTCCCGCCCGGCGTGCACAAGTACATGTTCCTCGTGGACGGCCAGACCTGGATCACGGATCCGCACGCGGAACGGTACGTGGAGGACGGTTACGGCAACCAGAATGCCGTGATCGCCATCACGGGCGGTGCGGGCGCCCGCTCGCTCGCTCCCTAGCCGACAGCCCGTGACGACAGCCCTGCTGCACCGGTCTCCCGCGGTCGTGCTCCTCGCCGCCGTGCTCCTCGGGCTCGGGCCGCCGCTTGCAGGCCAGGACGCGCGCGCGCGCTTCAGCCGTCACCTGGGCGCGGTCTATGCGGCGCGTACCCTTTCCGTCATCGAGGCCGGTGTGCAGGACGGATTGCCCCGAGGTCTTCTCATCGACAAGGCCATGGAGGGCGTGGCGAAGGGGATGTCGCCGGAAGTCGTGCTCGCGGCCGTCGACACCTTCGCCGCGGAGCTGCGGGATGCGGCGTCCGTCGTCGGTTCGCGCGCGGATCCGCTCGTGCTCGAGAAGGCTGCCGATGCTCTTCGCCGCGGCGTGGGGCGCGAACTTCTGACGCGGCTGGGACGCGACCGAGCCGACTTTCCGCTTCTCGTCGTCTCCCTCGAGGAGTTGCTGGACGCGGGCGTGGCACTGGGTCTGGCCGAAGATCTCGTGCGCTATGCGGTGGCCGAGGAGTTCGACAGCGATGCGGTGCTCCGCTTGCCCGCCAGCGTGAAGCTGCTCATTCGGGAGTGCGGCAACGGTCAGCCCGACTCCTGCTGGTCGCAGGCGAGCGTGAGGGAGTGCGCCCGCGTGATGCCGACCAGACCGTGCCCGACCCGGACGCTTGCCGAGGCGGCCCGCTCGGCCGCGGAACGGCTCCTGCTCGCCCGCTCCACGCTTCCTGCCATCCGATCGACGGACTGCTAGACAGGCTGGCAACCTTCCCGGCCTCTGCCGTATACTCTCGGACTTTCCGGCGGGCGAGCCCGCCGACGCCTTGCCCACGGATATTGCCCACGGACGATGGAGACGGCCTTGGCAGCCAGAGTGACCGCGGCGGTCACAGGTACCGGGAGCTACCTGCCGCCTGACAGCATCGACAACTTCCAGCTTCTCGGCATGGGTACGCTGCGCGAGTCGTTCGACGCCGCGCAGGCGCGATCCGCGCTCAGGGGCGTCGAGGGCGTCAATGGGCTGTCGGTCCCCGAGGTCTTCGACCAGTGGGCGTACCAGCTGACCGGCATCAGGTCGCGCCGGCGAATCCCGCCGGGCAGCGAACTGACGACCGAGGACATGTGCGCCCGGGCGGGGCTCGCCGCGCTGGAGGCGGCCGGCCGCGAGCCGGACGAGATCGACCAGCTGTACGTGGCGACCGTCTCGCCGTCCGACGAGGTGCCGAACAGCGCCTGTACCGTGGCGACGAAGATCGGCAACCCGCGATTGGGGGGATTCGCGATCAACGCGGCCTGCGCCGGCTTCGTGTACGGCGTGGGGGCGGCCTGGTCGGCGATCGTCAGCGGCATGGCGGAGCGGGTTCTGGTGGTTTCGGGCGACGCCCTCACGCGGCTCGTGGACTACACGGACGTGCGGACGGCTGTGCTGTTCGGCGACGGGGCCGGAGCGGTCGTGCTCGAGCGGAGCGAAGCGGATCACGGCGTGCTCGGGCCGCTGGCGGCGTCGGGCTGGTTCGCGCGCGATCCGCTGTTCCTTGTCGGGCAGAGCTGGCGGGACGACGGGGACCGGATCCCGATTCTCCACATGGAGGGAGGGCCGCGGATCGTCCGCAACGCGATCGTCAAGATGGCCGAAGTGGGCGAACAGGCGCTTCACAAGGCGGGCCTCGACTGGTCCGACGTGGACTTCGTGATTCCTCACCAGGCGAACGCGCGGATCACGCAGGGCCTCGAGCAGCGGCTGGAACTGCCGAAAGGGCGCGTCGTCCACAACATCGTCGACTACGGCAACATGTCCGCCTCGACGGTCGCCGTGACGCTCGACGAGGTCGTCCGCGGGAAGCACGGGCCGGTGCCGGATCCCGCCACGATCGTCCTCACCTCGATCGGGGGTGGCTACACGATGGCGGCGGCGGTCGTCCGCATCTGACGGGCCGCCGAGCCCGGCCCGGGTCCGGCCTCATGTCCCGCGTCAGGCGGGACTCGCCCACTCCCGGAGCGGGATCACGTCGACCGGCTCCCCGGTGCCTATGGCGTCGGTCCCGACCGGGATCGCGAGCAGTCCGTCGGCCAGCATGGACCCCAGGTTGCCCGAGCCCTGCGGGCCGCTCAGCCGGGCCGTGAGGGCGCCCGACTCGGCGGATCCGATGAGCACGCGCAGGAACGAGAGCACGTCCCGGGGCCCGCGCAGATCGTGGGCCGCAGCGCACCGCAGCGGTCGCCGGCAGGGGCGCGCGAACCCCGCCATCCTGCGGATCGCCGGCCGTACGAGCGTCTCGTACGTGACGAGCGCCGAGGCCGGATTGCCCGGGACGCCCCAGAACGGCCGCCCGCCGAGCAGGCCGAAGACGGTCGCGCTGCCGGGGCGCATCCGGAGGCGCCAGAAGGAGCGTTCGAAGCCGAGTTCGTCGAGTACCTGCTTCACGTAGTCGTGTTCGCCGACGCTCACGCCGGCCGCGGAGACGATCGCGTCGCAGGACTCGGCCCGCGCGAGACACCGGTGCAGGTCGTCGGGGTCGTCGCGGGCGATGCCGAGCGGCACCGGCTCCGCCCCGGATTCCGCGAGCTGGGCGGCCAGCGCGTACCCGTTCGAGTTCATGATCCGCCGCCCCGCCCGCACCTCCTCGAACTCATCGAAGTCCGCGAGTTCGTCTCCGTTCGCGAGCACGCCTACGCGGGGTTGTCGGCCCACGTCCACCTGCTCGCGGCCGGCCGTCGCGAGCAGCGCCACCGCCGCCGCCCCGAGCTCCTCCCCACGCTCCACCATCGTGTCGCCCGCCCGCACATCCTCCCCGAGGAAACGGATATGCCGCTCCCCGTCCGCGTCGTCGAATATGCTCACGCGCCCGTCCGGACCCCCGTCGGTGTGCTCCACGCGGACGACGCCGGTGGCGCCCTCCGGCACCGGCGCCCCCGTCATCACGCGCGCCACGGAGCCTGGCTCCAGCGGACCGCGCGGAAAGGCGCCGGCCGGGATGTCGTCGGAGATCGGGAGGACCACGGGCCGTTCCGGGCTCGCCCCGCGCACCTCGTCGATTCGCACGGCGAATCCGTCCATGGCGCTGTTGTCCCACGGCGGGTGCGGGGCGACGGCCTGCACGGCGCGCGCGAGGGAGCGGCCGAGGGCGGCGGAGAGCGGGACCCGTTCGGTTCCCAGCGGCGTCGCGGCGTCCAGCACGAGAGCGAGAGCCTCGTCGAAAGAGATCCAGTCCGCGTCGTTCATATTCGGCCGCTGCGGGGGTTCGCCACGGGAGTCTAGAAGTAGTACCAGATGGAGATGCTGAACTCCGGGTTGTGGCCCCACACGGAACTCTGCGGAGCCGGCCCTCCGGAGGCGTCGATCAGTTCAAGGGTGCTGCCGAAGAGGAACCCGTCCGGCGACGTCACGCGGACCAGGTAGTCGCGGACCTCGAAACCGATCCCGATCGTCTCCGATGGAAAGACCTCGAACCCCAGCCCCACGAAGATGTGCGGAGCGGTGGAGATGTCGTACCGGAACGGTTCGAGCGCCTGGTCGGCGAGGAACTCGGAGGCGCCCTCGTCGACCCCGAACACGAAGCCGCCGCCGATGAGCCCGTAGGGGTGGATCCCGTTCCACGTGCGCGCTCCGGTGAGGCCGATCTGCGCCCCGAGATCGGCCCGCAGCCAGCCCGCGGCGACGGTGTCGACCACCATCGGTCCGGCCTCGTCGAGGACATCCAGCGTCCACCGGTCCGCCGCCCCGTAGGTGGCTCCGAGCTCAAGAGAGAGGGGACTCGAAGCGCGGACGCGCATTCTGGCGCCCGCCACGGGGGTGGGTCCCTGCGCGAACTCGAGCCGCCCCCGGTTCCCCGCGTGGTGGCCCCCGAACAGGCCGATGCGGAAGCCCTTTTCGCGCCAGCGAAAGGGTGAGTCGATGCGCTCGGCCTGCGCCTCGAGCGTCGCCGGGACTCCGGCGAGCAGGGCGAGTCCGACGACGAAGATCAGCTTGTTTGACACCGGGTTGACACGAGTTCCATATCTTGGGTGAGTCGGATCTCGAACGGGAACCGCCCGTCGCACGAGTCTCACGACGGGGTCGCGGCGCGAGGAATGTAGGTGGAGGACCGGATCCTTACCAGAAAAACGTCTCGTCGCCGTCGCTTGCGACGCCGGCTTCTCCTGCCCGTCGTCCTCGCGTGTGCGCACGCCCCGCCCCCCGCCGCCGCTCAGGCGCGCGAAGTCGTCGACGGCGATACGGTCGGTGTCCTGGCGGATGTTTCGGCCGCCGCCCTGCGCGCGAACCCGGATGCGTACGCCGGGGTGCGCCTGCGCTGGACCGTGCGGTTCCTGTCACTGGAACGAGCCGAACCGGAGCGGATCGACTTCTACGAGGGGGAGCCCTTTCTGCTCGCGCGCGCGCCCGATCCAGGCGATGGCCTCGTCTATATTGCCGTCCCGCGGGAGTTGCTGGCGGACGCGGAAAAACTCCGGCCCCTCCAGACCCTCGAGGTGCTCGCGAAGGTCCGGACGGGCCGGTCGGCGCTAATGAGGGTCCCCATACTGGATCTTCTCGCTACCGGTTCCCCTGGTTCCCCTCGCTCTCGGCCTCGTTCAGGAAGGCTTCGGCCTCCATGAGGCCGGCGTGCGCCAGGCCGCTCCACAGGTCGGCGACCTTCGCGTACGCCTCGGCGGCGAGGACCGCGTCGCCGTTGGCGGCGTGCGCCCGGGCCAGGCCGAGGAGCGAGCGCGGCCGGTTGGGCATCCGCAGAAGCGACGTCTCGAACTTCTCGACCGCCTTGTCGGGCATCCCGAGTTCGAGCAGCAACTCGCCGTAGAGTTCGTGCAGAGGCTTGACCGGGCTGGCGGAGCCTCGCGGCGGCGCCATGCTCATGACCTCCGCCTCCGCCTCGTCCATGAGGCCGATGGCCACGTCGGGGTGCCCCATCGCCGCGTGGCGGAGTGCTCCGACCTGCTTGTGCATGACGTGCGTGTAGCCCTCGCCGTCCGACAGTTCCTTCAGGGCGACCTCCGCCTCGGTGACGATCGCCTGGTCACCCATGCGGTGGGCGCTGAGTCCCGTGGCCAGGAGTTCGTGCGCCGGGGAGTCCTCCGTGATCGGCTGCGTGTCCCACTGCTCGGTCTCGACGATGTAGCGCGCCTTGAGGAGCGAGACCGCGTTCTGTGCCCGCGCGATGCCGGCCGCGCCCCGCGCCCCGCCCGTCGTCGCGAAGCCCTCGTTGTCGACCATGTCCGCGAGCCGGTCCATCCACAGCCGCGCCTTGTCGTAGTCGCCGCGCTGGAGGTCGCCGTACTGGCCCCAGTCGAGCGAGTGCACGGCGTCGCCCACCGCGTCGCCCGGCTGCCACAGTTCCTGCGCCACGTCGTAGGCGGACTGGTTGTTGCCGGACACGCGTTCCCACATCCCGTGCTGAATGAAGATGTGAGTCGGCATGTGGCGCGCGTGCGAAACGGCCGGCGCGATGTCCGCGAAGGCGTAGGCCGCGTCCAGCGCGAGCGGGGCCATGATCGGGTTGTCGAAGGAGTGGATCGTGTAGTGCGCCGCGCCCGGGTGCAGCGGATTGTCATTGAACAGCCGGAGCGCGATCGCGCCCGCCATCACGTTCCAGCGATTGCTCAGGTCGCGCGTGGCGGCCGTCGCGCTGAGGAGGGACAGGGCGTAGAAGGCCGCGATCTCCGGGTCCTCCGGATAGGCCTCGTACAGGTCGCGCATCGCCTCCATGTACCCCACGCGCCGGTCGACGTGGTCCCTTTCGCTCCACAGGATCTCGACCGCCTTCAGGAAGCCCTTCTCCCGATCCGTCGGCGCCTTCGCGAGCCGCTCGGCCGGTGTCGCGCCCAGCCTTTCCAGCGCCTTGCGCGGATCGGTCGGGTCCATCTGGGACACGAGCGGGTGATTGTAGGCGAGCGACTCGCCCCAGTAGGCCATCGCGAAGTCGGGGTCCAGTTCCTGCGCCGCGTGGAACTGCTCGCGCGCCTGCTTCCAGCCGAAGCTGTGCAGGATCGCCACGCCCCGGAGGAAGTGCTGCTGGGCCTCGCCCGTGGCGGAGGTCGGGAAGGTGATCGATCCGACCTCGTCGAACTGTGCCTCGACCTGCGCGGGAACCGTCGACAGCATCGCGCCGAGGAGGAACGCCGGAAGCATCGGGAACCATCTTTTCATCGTACTATCCCTCTCAGGAAGAAACGCCGGCCCGTCTCGTCCGGCATTGCATTGAAGTTACGCGTCCGGAAGTTCGTAGTCGATCGTCAGCGTGTGCGCTCCGTCGCCATCGACGGCGATCTCGACGGTGCCGGTGAGTCCCTTCAAATCGCCGGTCGCCGAACCCGGCACGATCTGTCCGCCCGTCCGTTCGCGGCCGTCCGCGCTCAGTCCCCAGTGCTGCATGACGAACGTCCCTTCCCGTCCGCCGAGCGCTCCGCGAACGACCTCGCGGGCGATGTAGCCCGCGCCCGCCGTGATGTCCGCCACGTCCGCCTGGCACATGAGGAGCCGGGCCTCGCTCTCCGCCACGAGGTCCCCGCCGAACCGCTTCAGGACGGTGGCGTGCGAGAGGGTCGGCCCTCCGGCGCCTCCGGCGTCGGGCTCGGGTGCCCCCTGGTCCCATCCGGTGACCTCGAAGGAGGCGACCGCGCGCGCCATGCCGTGCCGGGCTTCTCTGTGGCCGCCGCCGTTGCCGCCGGGTCCTCTCTAGAGCTCCGCGACGGCCCGGGAGAGGTTGTCGAGGGCGCGCTTCACGAGCGTGCGCGAGGTCGCGATGTTCATCCGCATGTGCCGCTCGCCCCCGGTCCCGTAGCTGGGCCCGTTGTTGAGATAGATGCGCGCGTTCTCGGCGAGCCAGCGCTGCAGGACGCTCTCGGGCGACACCGGATCCGCGGCGGTCCGGTTCTCGTAGTCCGCCTTCCCCTGCGCGTCGATGCGGTCCATCAGCCCGCCCATGTCGAGCCAGGCGAGGAAGGTGCCCTGTGCCTTCGTGTAGCTCACTCCCGGCACGTTCTCCCGAATGTAGGATTCGGTGAGGTCGTGGTTGCCGTCGAGGTAGACGAGCAGCTGGTCGAGCCATTCGTCCCCGTCGTTGTTGGCGGCGCGGGCGGCGACCATGCCGATCGTGCTCAGGTCCGCGCGCGTGTACTGGCGCAGGCGGGTCATGAAGGAGGGGTTGGTCGAGAAGTACCAGGCGACCTTGTTGGCGGCGAGGCTGAAGGTCTTGCTGTTGGATTTGAAGGTGACGCTGTTGTCGACGACCTTCGGATCGAGGCTGGCGAACGGGATGTACTTCTGTCCCTTCGTCACGAAATCGCAGTGGATCTCGTCGGAGAGCACCGGCACGCCGTGCTCGAGACAGATCTCGCCCATGCGCGTCATGTCCTCCGCCGACCAGCAGTTTCCGGTCGGGTTCTGCGGGTTGCAGAGGATGAAGGCGTGGACCCGCTGCACGCGGCGCTCGAAGTCGTCCCAGTCGATCTCGTAGACCCCGTCGACCACCTTCATCTCGCTGTCCTCGGCGACGTTCCGCGCGAAGCGGAGGTCCGAGTAGAAGCCGTTGTAGGTCGGGGTCGTCATCAGGACCCGGCTGCCCGGAGGGGCGAAGGTGTGGAGTCCCGCGATGATTCCGGGGTGGACGCCGCTGGTCCAGACGATCGTCGACGGGTCGATATCGAGGTCGTAGCGGCGCTGGTTCCAGGCCACGACCGCGTCCGTGAACGAACTGTCGCGGTGCTGGTAGCCCCAGTTCTCATGCGCGGTGCGCTCGGCGATCGCCTGCGTGATGCACGGCGCGGCGCGGAAGTCCATGTCGGCGATGCCCATGCCGACCTCGATCTCCGGGCCGAACTGCTCGATGGCGCGGTCCCACTTGACGCAGTCGCTCCCGCGCCGGTCGTAGATCTCGTCGAAGTCGAATTCCTCGAGGGCGCCGTCGAGCCCGACCGGAGTGACATCGGTCCCGGCCACCTCGCTCGCGAGCGCCGAACGCGCGCCCACGGCGCCCAGAACGGCGGTGGCTCCCGTGCTCTTCAGAAACGCCCTACGGTTCAGACCGTGATTCCGCAGCATTTGCGCGCCCTCCTCGGAACTTTTCCTCGCGGCGGATCGAGACCGCCAATCCGAATCAGGGTGGTCGAAACGTCCCGCTCAGGCAAGACGGAGGGGCGTCGGGCGCCGCCCCCGGCGGGATGTCAGCCGAGGCGTTCGAGACGGGTCGCGCTCTCGGACACGCCGGCCTCGACGCCGGCCCGGCGGTACAGGTCTCGGGCCTCGAGCCACAGCTGACGGGCCTCGGCGGCGTTGTCCTGCGCCTCGCGCAGGATGGCCGCGGACCGCGCGGCATTGGCGGCATCGAGCGGCGGGGCCGCTGGGTCCGCCCGGTACACGGCCAGCACTTCCGCATAGCACCGTTCCGCCTTCCCGAGCTCGCCCAGCTCCCGCAGGACATCCCCCAGGTGACGCGTGATGTGGGCCAGGACGAGCGGATCGTCCGCCCGGCGGCAGAGGGCGATGGCTTCGAGGTAGAGCGCGACGGCCGCCCGGGCTTCCCCCCTGTCCCGCTCGACGTTCGCCTGCCCGTGCAGGGCGCGGGCGAGCGCGAGCGGGTCGTCGCCGAAGCGGGCGAGCGCGACGGCGCTCTTCATGTGCCGCATCGCCTCGTCCGGCCGACCCTCCCGCCGCGCGGCCATCCCCCGCTGGATGAGCGCCTCGACGGCGTCCCGGGACTCGGCGCGGGTTTCCGGTGGAACGCGTTCGGGCACGCTATCTATTATCCGCCATATTCTCCGCGCGGGACTGGAGCCGAGGAGTGGCCGGTCAGGATCCGCCAGCCTCCCGTCTCGTGGACCCACAGCATGGTCACCGCGCCTCCGTAGCTGACCTCGGATCCGTCCCCTGCGAGAAGCGTGCTCTCGAACCGGGACCGAACCTGGGCGAGGCCGGGTGCCAGGGGCTCGATGTCCGTATCCAAGTACTCCGTCGTGATCTGCGTCTCCGAACCGAGGTCCGCGAGGGCGGCCCGCACGTTCTCGGCCGACTCGTAGCGCAGTTCCCCGTTCTCGTAGAAGCGGAACGACGGGGAGTCCGAATAGAAATCGCCCGCGGCCTCCCACGCCCCGGCGATCCCCATGGCCCGGAACTCCTCGAGCGTCGCGGTCACGCTGTCGCGGATCGCCGCGGCATGTTCTTCCGTCATCGGTGCGGGGGCCGATTGGCATCCCGAGCCCAGCCAGATGGCGAGACCGGTCAGATACGCGCCTGGCGGCAGGCGGCGGCGATGCGAGCGCGGCTGAAGGCTCAATTGTCCTCCCGTGTCGGGGTGAATCGATGGTGTGGCCGAGGTTCCAGGCCGCCGCAACGTAAATGCGGCTGGCGGGCCGCGCATGCCCGCTTGCGGAGGATCGTCGGGGGGGTCCAGCTTGAACCCTCGCCCATCCCCACCTCGTCCCCGGGAGTTCGATGATGAGGATCTTCCGCAGCTTTCCCGTCCTCTTCGCTCTGGTTCTCGCGTCGGCCGGCGCCGCGTCTCCGCCGCTGGCCGCCCAGGCCGAGGAGGAGAAGCCCAAGCTCGACATTCCGGGGGGGTACATCCTGCCCGATGCGACGGTGCAGGAACTGTTCTCGACGGATCCGAACTACGCCACGCTCGATCATGTGAGTCCGGATGGCGATCACTTCGTCGTGCCGCTGTCCACGGAGCTTTCGACGCTGGCGGAGGTGGGAGAGGAAACGCTGCGGCTCGGGATGCTGGAGGTCCGGGCGCGCACGGACCGCCCGTGGCACCTCGACATCTACGGCCTGTACGGCTTTCGATTCTACTCGCTGAGCGAGCGCGCCTTCACCGATGTGGACTTCCCGGACGGGATCTACGTGAGCGACCTCATGTGGTCGCCGGACGGGTCCCGGCTCGCCTTTCTCGCGCACCTCGAGGAGCGCACGGAAGTCTGGATCGCCGACACGAGCGACGGCAGCGTGACGGCGGCCGGTAACGTACACGTGATCAGCTCCATCGGGACCTCGTCGCGCGGCCAGGGGTCCGCCGCCTCGCGCATGCTGCAGTGGACGCCCCGGGGTTCGGTCCTCACCCTCGCGGCGCCGGCCGACCGTGGATCGCCGCCGCCGGCTCCGGCGCTGCCTTCGGGCCCGACGATCCGTCACACGCGGGCGGAGGCCACGCCGACGCGCACGATGCCCTTCCTGCTCGAGGACGAGCACGGCGCGGACCTGTTCGAGTACCATACGCGCAGCCAGATCGTCGAGTTGGCGCCCGGCCGGGCCCCGCGCGCGGTCGGCGAGCCGGGCATGTACGAGTCGCTGTCGTCAAGTCCCGACGGGCGGCATGTGATCGCCACCCGCCTCACGCGTCCCTTCTCCTACATCGCGAGCTACACCGGCTTCCCGCGCGTGACCGAGGTCATCGAGGTCGAGAGCGGCGACGTGCTCGCCACGCTGGAGGAGCGCGAACTGCGGGAGGGCGGGCGCGGTGGCGGACCAGGCGGAGGAGCGGGCGACGACCCGCGCGCCTGGACGTGGCGTCCGGACGGGAGCGGGATCTCGTACCTCCACCGCGCCGGGGCCGGGGACGGCGACGCCGGCGAGACCGGGGATGCGGCCGACCGGGAAGGCGGGGACCGCCCCGACCGCATCATGCTGCTGCGCGCCCCGTTCGGCGACGGCGATGCGGAGGTCGTGGCGACGAGCGAGGACCGGATCTCGGGCGTCACCTACTCCGCGGACGGGCGCCACGCCTTCGCCGACGTGCGGCGGGATGGCGACGCCGCGATCGTGCACTACGCGCTGGGCGGTAGCGACCCGGAGGGACACACCCTCGTGCCGTTCCACGACCCGGGAGACGCGCTCGAGTTGCCCGGAGATCTGCTCACGGCCCGCACCGGGAACGGGATCGAGTACGCATGGGTGTCCGCCGGCGGGGAGAGCGCCTACCTGCGCGGCGACGGGTGGAAGGAGGATTTCCGGCCGCAGCCCTTCGTCGACCGGCTTTCGATCCCGGACGGGGCCACCGAGCGCCTGTTCGAGGGGTCGCGCGACAGCTTCGACCGGCCGCTCGTGCCGCTCGACGCCGATCTCGCGCGCATGGTCGTGAGCCGGGAAGGGAAGAACACGTTCCCGGACAGCTACCTGTGGACCCGGGACGGCGGGATGGAGAACCTGACGCGGAACGTGGATCCGTTCCCGCAACTCACCGCGGCGCGCCGCGTCGACTTCGAGTTCACGCGCCGGGATGGGCTGGAGATCCAGGGACGGGTGTCGCTGCCGGTCGATTACGTCGAAGGTACGCGGGTGCCCGCCGTCTTCTGGACCTATCCCCGCGAGTACCGGAGCGAGGACGACTTCGACAACGCGACGATCCGCGCGCGCAACCACAACGCGTACACGAACCTGACGTGGCTGCGCTGGTCCGACATCTGGCTCACGCAGGGGTACGCCATCGTCTATCCCGACATCCCGATCGTGGGCGAGAACTACAACGACTACTACATCTCGAACATGGTTGACGGGATGTACGCCGCGATCCGCGCGGTCGACGCGCTCGGCGTCGTCGACATGGACCGGATCGGGCACGGCGGGCACAGCTACGGCGCCTTCGCGACCGCGAACTTCCTCGCGCACACGCCCTTCTTCAAGGCGGGGATCGCGGGGGACGGCGCCTACAACCGCTCGCTCACGCCGATGGGGTTCCAGGCCGAGCCGCGGGACATCTGGGAAGCGCCCCACGTGTACATGGAGATGTCGCCGTTCTTCAAGGCGGACCAGATCAACACGCCGCTCCTCCTGTACCACGGGGCGGACGACAACAACTCGGGCACCTATCCCATCCAGTCGAGGCGCATGATCCAGGCGCTCACCGGGCTCGGGAAGACGGCGGCGCTGTTCGAGTATCCCTTCGAGTCGCACACGCCGCGCGCGATCGAGAACAACCTCGACATGTGGGCCCGCTGGATCGGCTGGTTCGACCGCTACGTGAAGGGCGCCGGGAAGGACGACGCGCGCACGACGACCGATTCGCCGTGAAGCCGGCGCGCGCCGGGGCGCTGGGTCTCGGGCTGGGTCTGGTTGTGGGCGGGCTCGGGGGGCTGGCTCTGGGCGGGCAGTTCGGCGCGGCTTCGGGCGATGACGGCGCGGCCGCGGACCTGCTGGCGGGGATGGCGGAGCGGCAGGACGAACGGCTCGGGCGGCTGACGCAGGAGGCGGACGAATCCGCCCGGCTGCAGCGCGAACTCGCGCTCGCCCTCTTCTACCGCCTGCAGGAGTTCCGGCGCTTCGGGCTCGAGGGACAGATCGTGACCTGGATCGTACCGGGCGCGTCGGCGGGCTCCGGCGACCCGCTGGGCGGCTCGCTGACCGGTGCGGTGCGCCTGCCCCAGTTGGCTGCGGACGCGGCGACGCGGGCGGAGTGGCGAGCCGTCGCCGAGCGTCTCGCCTCGGTCGGGGCCGAGGTGGACCCCACCGTGTTGTCGGCTTTCGAGGACGTGCTCGACTTCGCTGAGGGCCGGCCCTGGCCGGAAAGCTCAGGGCTCGCGGCGGCGGCCGCCTCCGGCTGGGCGGACCCCGCCACGGTGGAAACGTGGCTGTCCCTGAACCGGGCCCTCGTCGGCCGCGCGGATGCCATCCTCTCCGGATTCTGAGCGCCTCTCACGCGTCCGCGCCTGCGTGCGGCCGGCGGCCTGGGCTCGTCGGGCCGCCTGGGCTCTGCCGGCCGTCGTCGCCGCCTGCGGTTCGATCGAATTCTACGGTCCCGCGCAGCCGGTGGTGTGGACGGAGGCGCGGGGCGCCCGCTGGCGGTCCCTCGCGGTCGCGGGAGGCGATGCGGGGTTCACGCCGGTTTCGCCTTCGTGGTCGGGCGTGGACTTCGCCAACGCGCTCTCGGACGCGAGCTTCCTCGAGAACCAGATGCGGGGCAACGGCTCGGGGGTGGCGGCGGGCGACGTGAACGGAGACGGGCGGCCCGACATCTACCTGGCCCGCCTCGAGGGCCCGAACGCCCTCTACATCAACCTGGGAGACTGGCGGTTCCGCGAGACGGCCGCGCAGAGCGGGGTCGCCGCGGGGGACCGTTTCTCGACCGGCGCCACGTTGGTGGACGTGGATGGAGATGGCGACCTCGACCTCCTGCTCACCTCCATCGAGGGTTCGAACTCTCTCTTCCTCAACGACGGGACGGGGCGGTTCACGGAGGCGCCGGCGGCCGGACTCCTGGACTCGCGCGGGGGGATGTCGAGCGCGCTGGCCGACATCGACGGGGACGGGGATCTCGACCTTTACCTGACGCGGTACAAGCGCCGCTCCGTGCTGGATCTTTTTCCCGGGGACGAGGTTGCCTTCCCCAACACCGTGCGGCGCACCGGTCAGGGGTTCGAGGTCGTGGAGCGCTTCGCCGACCACTACGAGCTGGCGTGGCGGGCGGACGGCGTCGTGCGGCTCGAAAGGGGGGAGGCCGACGAACTCTACCTGAACGAGTTCAACGAAGAGGACGGCGGCGACAGCGGCGGAGGCGGCGGCTTCCGGCACGTCCCGTTCTCCTCCGGCGCCTTCCTCGATGCCGACGGCGCGTCGCTGAGAACCGCCCCGACCGAATGGGGGCTGGCGGCCCGCTTCGGGGACCTGGACGGTGACGGGGACCCGGATCTCTACGTGGCGAACGACCTGCACAGCCCCGACCGGCTGTGGATCAACCGGGGGGACGGGACCTTCCGCCCGCCGCCGCCCCACGCGCTGCCCACGACGAGCGCCTCCTCCATGGCGGTGGACTTTTCGGATGTCGACCGGGACGGAGATGCGGACGTCTTCGTGCTCGACATGCTGGCCCGCGACGCGCGCGCGAGGAAAACCCAGGACCCGGTGTCGCGCGTGGAGCACACGCCGCCCGGCGAGGCCGCCGGGGCGCAGCAGGTGAACCGCAACACCCTGCTCGCCAGCCGCGGAGACGGCACCTGGGCGGAGATCGGACGCCAGGCGGGTGTCGAAGCGTCCGGGTGGTCGTGGTCCGCGCTCTTCCTCGACGTGGATCTGGACGGGTTCGAGGACCTCCTCATCCCGAACGGCCACATCCGGGACCTCATGGATGCGGACACGCAGATCGCCATCCGCGAGGCGGGTCTCTCGGGCGAGCGCGAGTCCACCCTCCTGTACCGTCCGCTGCCATTGCACAACGTGGCCTTCCGGAACCTGGGCGGGGCCGGGTTCGAGGAGGTGGGGCGCGCGTGGGGCGTGGCGCCGGAGCCGGACGTGTCGCACGGGGCGGCGCTGGCGGACTTCGACGGGGACGGGGACCTGGACGCGGTCGTGAACCGGCTCGACCGGCCGGCCCTGCTGCTGCGCAACGATGCGGCGGCGCCCCGACTGGCCGTCCGCCTGCGGGGAGAGGCGCCCAACACGGCGGGGGTCGGCGCCGCGGTGTGGCTCGAAGTCGAGGGGCTGCCGCGCCAGACGAAGGAGGTCGCGGCGGGCGGCGGCTACCTCTCCGGGTCGGAGGCGCTCGTCTCGTTCGCGATGGGGGACGCCGCCGAGGGCACGCTGGGGGTGGAGTGGCGCGGCGGCGGCCGGTCGGTGGTGCGCGTCGACGGTCCGAACCGGCTGTACGAGGTGTTCGAGGTGGTGGCCACGGACCCCGGGTCGTCGGCGGAGGCGGCGGGTGCGACGCCCGCCCCGTCCCCGGTCGCGACGCCGTGGTTCGAGCCGGACGAGAGCTTCGGGCCCATCCACGACGAGCCGCCGTTCGCGGAGGTGGCGCGGCAGCCGCTCCTCCCGCTGCGGCTGTCCCGGATGGGGCCGAGCGTGGCGTGGCACGACCTGGACTCCGACGGGGACCCCGACCTGCTCATCGGGTCGGGGGCGAACGCGGCGCCCGTCCTGTTCCGGAACGACGGAGGCCGGCTGGTTCGCGTGACGCTCGCCGGGCCGCGGGCGCCCGTCGACCAGACGGCGGTGATCCCGCTCCCGGTGGCGGACACGGCCCGGGTGCTGCTCGGGCTGTCCAGCTACGAGGCGCCGCCGGCCGAGGTGACGCAGGTGCCGGCGGTGGTGTCGGCGGCGTGGCCCGCGGGCGCCATGGCGGGCGTCGCGGTGACCCCGCTCAACCGCGGCGTCGCACCGGGGTCATCGGCCGCGGCGGGCCCGCTCGCCGTCGCCGACTACGACCTCGACGGACGGCTCGACCTCTTCGCGGGCGCGCGGGTCGTGCCGGGCGGCTACCCGCTCTCCGGGCCCTCCCGGGTCTTCCGCGGCCGCCCCGGCGGCGGCTTCGAGGAGGACCGGCGCGACACGGCGGTCTTCGAGCGCCTGGGCATGGTGACCGGAGCCGTGTTCACGGACTACGACGCGGACGGCGATCCGGACCTCGCACTCTCCATCGAGTGGGGCCCCGTCCGGCTGCTGCGAAACGATCGGGGGCGGTTCTCCGACGTCACGGAAGCCATGGGGCTGGGCGAGTACCCCGGGCGCTGGAACGGCGTGTCGGCGGGCGACTTCGACGGTGATGGGCGTCCGGACCTGGTCGCGGTCTCGTGGGGGGACAACACCGAGTACCGCCCGACGCCCGGGGCCCCGCTGGAACTCCATTTCGGCGACGTGGACCGCAACGGCACCCTCGACCTGATCGAGGCGCAGCGGGACGAGCGGCTCGGCGCGTCGGCGCCGCTGGGTGCGCTGGGCCGGCTCGCCGAGCACATCCCCCCGGTGGGCGGGCGCATGCCGACGCGGGCGGCCTACGCCGAGGCGGACGTCGGCGAGGCGCTCGGCGCCTGGCCGGAGGGTCGGCTGGAGGCGGCGGAGTTGCGGCACACGGTGTTCCTGAACCGGGGCGACCGCTTCGAGGCGGCGCCGCTGCCGCGCGAGGCGCAGCGGGCCCCCTCGCTCGGCGTCCTGGTGGCGGACGCCAACGGAGACGGCCGCGAGGACCTGTTCCTGTCCCAGAACTTCTACGCCACGGACGAGGACACGCCGCGCTACGACGCGGGGCGGGGGCTGTGGCTCGAGGGCGACGGGCGCGGCGGGTTCCGCCCGGTCCCGGGGCAGGAGTCGGGGGTCGCCGCCTACGGCGACCAGCGCGGCGCCGCGGCCGCGGACCTCGACGGCGACGGCCGCCTCGACTTCGTGCTGGGGATCAACGGCGGCGCGGCGCGACTGTTCCGCGGCGCCGGAACCTCGCCCGGCCTGCGGGTCCGCGTCGCGGGGACGGCGGAGAACCGCCATGGAATCGGGGCCGTCCTGCGCGTCGTGTACGCCGACGGCCTCCTCGGCCCCGCGCGCGAAGTGAGGGCCGGATCCGGGACCGGCTCCCACGACGACCCGGTGCAGATCATGGGGCTGTGGGGCGACCCCGTGGCCGTCGAAGTCCGGTGGCCCGGCGCCGCCGTCCAGCGCGTCGAGGTTCTCCCGGGCACCCGCGAAGTGACGGTCGCCCCACCGTGATGCGACATGGCCGCCGACCATCGCGGTGGGCGAGGCCGCCTCAGCCGGCGGGCGTGATCCTCGCGCGCACCACGTGCTGGACATCGAACGCGTCGGTGACGATGGCCCAGAATTCGTCGCTACGGACGATGGGTGGCATGAAGGGCAGGGCGTTGACCTCCGTGGAGATTACCGTCCCGATGTATGCCCCGTCGGGCACAAAGACGTCCCACGCCGCTTCCCCGCGGGTGGACGGCGTGCGGACCCAGATATTGCCTTCCGCCGACGTGAAGAGGTTGGTGACCGAGGGCTTCGAGTCGGGGATCTTGGACCAGTCGCGGTCGGTGTCCGCGCCCCGCTCCCGTAGTCGCTCCTGGATCCTCTCGATCGCGGCGTCGCGCTCCGCACGCGAGACGGGGATGTGAGATTTTCGGACCTTCACGATCAGCGTCGTGTCTCCGGCCAGGTGTTGCCGTGTGAAGCGATAGCCCGTCGGGTCCACCTCGTGCGTCCCGACCCAGACCGTTCCCTCGCGGTCGTAGTACCGGACACTGCGCGGATAGTAGGGGACGCTCATGAAGCCGGAACTGCGCCCGTCGCCGGACTGCCAGGCGAAGCCGGAAGGCCCGCCTCGGTCCCGTTGCTGTGCGGCCGCCCGGGCCGAAATCCCCCTGCTCACATCGTCCGGCTCCGAGAACGACTCCACAAGCTCCATGTTCAGGTCGTAGACCTCGAAGCCCCGCCTGCTGCGGGTGGGGCGAACGATGTGGCCATCCGCCGTCATCGTTCCCTGGAAGACGTAGCTGTAGTACGAGAAGCGATAGGGGAAGGAATCCAGGAACCCGGTGTCCGGGTCGAACACCGACATGCGACTGTTGGACGGGTCTGTGACCCAGAGGCGACCCTGCGGATCGAGCATGAGCCCGTGCGCGTCACGGAACTCCCCGGGGCCTTCTCCCTCGCCCCCGTAGGTGGCGCGGTGGGAGCCGTCCGCCGCGAACACGCGGAGTTCCTGCGCCTGTGAATCCAGGACCGCGAATCCGCCGTCCGGCAGCACGACCAGCCCCCTGAGTTCGCCAAAGACATCGGGGCCGTCTCCGTCCAGGGACCCGACGCGCAGGTCCTCGACGAGCGTCCAGGTCGGCACCGGATCGTCAGGAAGGATACTCGTGACGCGCTCGATGCTCGAGGGCAGCGTCTCCCGGGTCGTGACCCCGCCGGCGCGCCCCGGCCGCTCCTGGGCGTCGGCGGTCGCGACGAACGTCAGGCCCGCGATCGCAATTGACGCGAGCGCGATCCGGGTTCTTCTCGTGTGGAGTCTTTTCGTGCTTCGTGCGGTTCCGGTTATTCCCCTTCCTCGGTCAAGGTCCCGAAGGATATGACCGACGAGCCGTCTCCTGGTTCCCCCGAGGGAAGGGTGGGTCAGCCGGCGAGGGCGGAGCCGGCGAGGGTGCGCAGGTCGGGGCGGTCCTTCGGATCGAGTTGGCGGAAGTGGTGGCGCAGTTCGAGGGCTGCGTTGATCGCGGCCCGCAGGTGATCCTGGGAAGACCACGGTTCGCCTCCGAGGACTCCTATCAACCAGCCTTCCACGTCGGACCAGCGCCAGAACCGATACCGGTCATGAGGATCGTTGAGGGGCGCCGGAAATCCGCCCGGTCCGCGCTTTCCGAGCACCCACAGCCGGACGCACTCGCGCGAGCGCCCGACGCGGGCCGCGATTTCGGACATCGACACGAGATCGAGGTCCGCGATCCGCACCACCCGGAGACCGTCGACCGATTCGGCATCCGCGATCGCCGAGGAAATCGCCTCATAGAGGCTCGCCGCCTTGCGGTCGAAGTCCATGACCGGGATACCGTTTGTGATTCCTATGGTCGCATCATCGCATCCGGCTTCGTAGAGGGCATCGAAGACCTGTGGGTCATCGATGTCGACTCCTTCAACGACCAATGTGAAGCTGTGGGTCGTCATGTCTCGACTTCTCGTCTCTCTCCGTGATGACATCGGCGCACAGCCTGTCGGAGTCTTCTGGCATGATCGCCGGGGTTCCGCGGCGTGGACGCGATGGACTTGCGGCAGGCACGCGTTCCGGTCCCCGGGCAGTACATCACGCCCCAGTTATGCCCGGAGGTTTTCGGGATGACCGTCCACCCGGCTTTTCGGGCGACGGTCAGCGCCTTCTCGATGTCCTTCTTCGGGTGCCTCCGGAGCCTGATCATGCCCCACGATGTTGCGTCGTGTCAACACCGTATCAACGGGGCGGAGGCGGTCAGCGTGGGGCGGTGCGGCGGGCGAGCCAGGCGTCGAGGCTCAGGCGGTCGTCCTCGAACAGGATGAGCGCGATGACGAGCAGGAGCGTGCGCGGGATGACGTGTGCGCTGAAGACGTAGAGGGGTTCGGCGAGCAGGTGCCCGAAGGTGACGAGGATGAGGACTCCGCCCAGCCCCAGCGCGGCGGTCCGGCGCCGCCAGCCCACCACCAGCAGCGCCCCGCAGGCCAGTTCGATGAACGGGATCGCGACCCCGGCGGCCCACAGCGACCAGGCGGGGAGGAACGTGTCGGCGTAGGCCTCCACGAACAGGCCGCGCGCATGCTGGACGGCCCCGAGTTCGAACACCTTCCAGAACCCGGCCATGAAAAAGATGAGGCCGAGGATCGTCCGCGCTACGAACGCGGCCCAGCTCCTCGGCGCGAGCACCTCTCCCGTGTCGGGTTCCCGGTTCATGAGTCGAAAGTATCCGGCGCCGGCCCGGTCGGCGACGCAGCCCGGGGCTCTTGCATCCCGTTTCGCAGCGCCTAGATTGGCCGGTCCGATTTTCGGTTTTTATTCGGTTTTTGAGTTTGGAAAGGGTCGCATGGACGCAGGTCGCGGGAGCCGGATGGCGCTCTGCCTCTGGTGGCCGGGGTTCGAGCTGGAACTGGAGCGGGTCCGGACGCCGTCGCTCGCGGACCAGCCGCTCGCGCTGCCGACGCCGGGGGACCGCCGCCGCATCGAGATGGGGTGCGCGCTCGCGGCCTCCTTCGGGGTCGAGCCGGGCATGGTCGTGTCGCAGGCGATCGCGCTCTGTCCGTCGCTCGTCCTCTGCGAGCCGGATCCGGATTTTCACGACGCGGCGCGCGACCGGGTGCTGGAGGTTCTTCGCCGGTGGAGCCCGGTCGTCGAGCGCTCGGCCGAGCGGGGCCGGATGTTCGTGGGGGTCGATGGGCTCGAACGCCTGTACGGCCCGCCCGGGCGGCAGATCGCGGGGCTCCGGGCACGGCTCGAGGCGCTGTCGCCGTGGCTCGCGTCGAGCGCGCGGATCGGCTGCGCGCCGGGCAAGTTCGCGGCCTGGGTCGCGGCGCGGGCCGCGGAGCCCGCTCAACCGGCGGGGTCGCAGGGGGCCGGCTCGGCGGGCGCGGCCGTCTGCGTGGCGCCGGCCGGCCTGGCCGCGTTTCTGGCGCCGCAGCCGGTCGATGTGCTGCCGGTGTCGCCGCGCACGGTCGGGCGGCTGAGGCGGCTCGGGGTCGGGCGGCTCGGACAGCTCGTGCGCATGCCCGAGCCGGCGCTCGTGTCGCAGTTCGGGGCCGATGGGCGCCGGGCGCTCGCCTGGGCGCGGGGGACGCGCATCGACCGTGTGCGGCCGGAGGCGCCGGCCCGGCCGATTCGCGTCGCGCTCGACTTCCCGAGCCCGATCGGACAGCTCGAACTGCTGCACGCCGCGCTCGACCGGCTCATCGGTCGCGCGCTCGATCATCCGCGGCGGCGAGGCAAGAGCGTCCGCGGCCTCAGGGTGTCGGCGAGCCTCGAGGACGGCGGCTCCTGGTCCATTCGCGCGATTGCCCGGGAACCCACGAGCGAGCCCGAACGGCTCGGGGCGTTCCTCCGCTCGCGAATCGCGCTCGACCGGCCCCGGCGCGCGGTCGAGACGCTGCGGCTCGAACTCTTCCGCTTCGGCCCGGCGAGCGCGCAGGCCGGGCTCTTCGACCCGAAGGAAGGCGCGGCCCGCGCCCTCGGTTCGCTGGAGACGAAGGATGGCGAACTCCTGCCCGCGTTCCGCCGCGCGGCGCGCCTGCTGCGGTTGCGGGTGGGAGGCGCGGCGCTGTTCCGGGTGCTCGAACTCGAGCCGAACTCCCGAATCCCCGAGCGCCGGCACGCGCTCATGGAAATCGCGTAGCGGGTGTGGCCGGTCCCCGGCCGCCGAGGCCGAAGCCGCCCGCGGGGAAGCTGCGTGCGCTCAACCGGCCGCGTCCGGTGCGGGTCCGGCTCGGGGGCGCCGGGGTGCCCGTGAGTCTCGAGATCCGGGGACGCTGGCGACGGATCGGCGACGTGCCCGACCAGTGGCGGATCGACGACGAGTGGTGGAGGGAACCGATCTCGCGCGCCTACTTCTCGATCGTGCTCGAGAACGGCGCCCACCTCACCGCGTACCACGATCTGATGCTGGATCGCTGGTTCCTGCAGCCGGAATAGCCGCCCGTGGCCGACTACGTCGAACTGCACGCGCACTCGGCCTACTCCTTTCTCGATGGGGCGTCGCGGCCCGAGGAACTCGCGGCGCGCGCACTCGAACTGGGCTATCCCGCGCTCGCGCTCACCGACCACGACGGGCTGTACGGCTCGATGGGGTTCGCGCAATTCGCCCGCGCCCACGGGCTGCAGCCGATCACCGGCGCCGAACTCACCCTCGCTGCGCCGTTCGCCGCCGACGGAGACGTTCCCGCGGGAACGTCCGCAGGCCGCGCGCCGACGGGACGGGCGGCGGAACCGGCCGACTGCCACGTCACGGTGCTGGCGGAGAACGCGGCGGGGTACGCGAACCTGTGCCGGCTCATCACCCGGGCGCACATGGAGAGTCCGCGCGGGGAGCCCCGGCTCGACCTCGACGCGCTCCTCGAGCGGCCCGAGGGGCTCATCCTCCTCAGCGGGTGCCGCCGGAGCCCCCTCCTCGCGGCGCTCGAACGGGGGACAGACGAGGCCGAGCGGCTGGCCGTCCGCCTGCGCGACGCCTTCGGTCCCGGCAACCTCTTCGTCGAACTCCAGCACAACGCCGTCCACGGCGACCTCGCGCGCGGACGGGCGCTGGGCGCGCTGGCCGACCGGCTCCGCATCCCGGTCGTGGCCACGGGCAACGTCCACTACCACGTCGCCGACCGGCACCGTCTCCAGGATGTCCTGGTCGCGATCCGGAACCGGACGACGGTCGACGATTCGCACGCGCTGCGCCGCCCCAACGCCTGCTTCCACCTCGCCTCGCCCCGCGAGATGGTGTGGCGCTTCGCGTCGCGGCCCGACGCGCTCCGCAACACGCGCGCGATCGCCGAGCGCTGCCGGGCGTTCGATCTCACGGCCGACCTCGGCTACAGGTTCCCCGACTTCAGGGGAAGCGGCGCCGCCCCCGCCATGCGCGTGCTCCAGCAGGTCTGTCGCCGGGCGTTCGAGATCCGTTATCCCCCCGGCAGCGGATACCGCCGCGAAGCCGAGGAGCGGCTCGCCACCGAACTCGCGCTCGTCGACCGGCATGACCTGGCCGGGTTCTTCCTCGTCTATCACGACATCCTCGAACTGGCCCGGGAGGTCGCGCACCGCGTGCGGGGCGACTCGATGCCGCGGCAACTGCTTCCGCCGGGGCGGGGACGCGGGTCCTCGGTCTCCTCCATCCTCTGCTACCTGATCGGGCTCTCCCACGTCGACCCGGTACGGACGAACCTCTTCCTCGGCCGGTTCCTGAACGACGCCATGGAAAGCGTCCCGGACATCGACATCGACTTTGCGCGCGATATCCGGGAGGAACTGATCCTCGCCGTCTACGAGCGCTTCGGGTACGACCACGTCGGGCTTGTGTGCACCTTCCCCACCTACCGCACGCGCTCGATCGTGCGCGAACTGGGCAAGGCGCTCAGCCTCCCGGCCGGCGACGTGGAGAAGCTGGCCAGACTCGCCGAGCCGGGAGAGGACGGGTTCATGGCCGAACTCGAGCGCATCCCCGGCCTCGAAGCGCGCGCCAACTCACGCATCTGGCGGGTCTTCGCCGAACTGGCCGAGGAGATCAAGGGGCTCCCGCGGCACATCTCCCAGCACGTGGGCGGGATGATCATCTCGAGCCGGCCGCTGGTGGAGATCGTCCCGCTCGAGCCCGCCGCGTGGGAGGGGCGCGTCCTCTGCCAGTGGGACAAGGACTCCTGCGACGACGCGCACTTCATCAAGATCGACTTCCTCGCGCTCGGGATGCTGTCACTCGTCGAGGAGGCGGTGGAGACGATTCATCTGCGCCATGGGGAAATCCCCGATCTGTCCCGCATCGACTATGAGGACGAGGGGATCTACGACCGCATCTGTTCGGGAGACACGGTGGGGCTGTTCCAGGTCGAGAGCCGCGCGCAGATCCAGATGCTGCGGCGGGTGCGGCCCCGGAACCTGGCCGACCTCGCGGTCCAGGTCGCGATCGTGCGCCCGGGCCCGATCGTCGGCGGGGCGGTCAACCCCTACGTCCGGCGGCGCGAGAAGCTGCGCAACAACCCGGACTACGTCGTCCCCTACGACCATCCCCTGCTCGAGGAGGCGCTCGGCGAAACGCTGGGCGTGATCATCTTCCAGGACCAGGTGCTGCAGGTGTGCAGGGCGCTCGCGGGCTTCAGCGACGGCCAGGCCGAGGGGCTGCGGCGCGCCATGAGCCGCAAACGCTCGCGCGAGGCGCTGCTGGGGTACTGGACGGCGTTCCGGGACGGCGCGGCGGCGAAGGGGGTCGACGGTCCCACCGCGAAGAAAGTGTTCGAACAGGTCGTCGCGTTCTCGGAGTTCGGGTTTCCGAAGTCGCACGCGGTGGCGTTCGGACTCCTCGCCTACCAGTCCGCCTGGCTCCGCGACCGCTACCCGCCCGAGTACTACGTCGGGCTCTTCAACAACCAGCCGATGGGGTTCTACTCGCTCGACGCGATCGGCCGCGACGCGCGCCGGCACGGGGTCGGCGTCCGGCTCCCGGATCTGAACGCGAGCGAGGTCGCCTGCACCGCCGAGGGAGACGACGTCCGCATCGGTCTCGGCATGGTCCGCGACTGGGGGACGGAGGTGGCCGAACTCGTGGTGGCGGAGCGCGAGCGGGGCGGGCCGTTCGCGTCGCTGCCCGATTTTCTGCGCCGCACCCCGGCCACGCTCAAGCGGGCCGCGATCGAGAGCCTGATCTGGGTCGGCGGGTTCGACGCGCTGGGGATCGAACGCCGCGATCTGCTGTGGCAGACGGGGCTCTGGCTGGGTCCGGAAGCCGAAACGGAAGCGGAACGCCGCCGCCGCGAACTGGCGACGGGCGCCGCGGGACTGGGCGGAGACGCGCTGCCCCCCGTACGGGACCGCCGGAGCACCGACCGCTCGGACCAGGGACAGACCGAACTCGCGCTGGACGATCCCTACGCGGATCTCCGCTTCGCGGGCACGCACGACATGGAGAAGATGATCGCGGAGTACCGCATCCTCTCCTTCGCCGCCTCGCAGCACCACCCGTTCGCGCTTGTGGGCGACCGCCTCCCCGAGCGCACGGTCTCATCGGCCCGCTTCCCCGATCTCCCGGCCGGGAGCGAGGTGCGGGTGGCCGGGATCGTCGTGGCCCGCCAGCGCCCGCACACGGCCGGCGGCTACATCTTCATCCTCATGGAGGACGAATTCGGGCCCGTCAACGCGATCGTGAGGCCCGAGGTGTACCGGGAATGCCGCGCCGCGATCCGCCTCGAACCCTTCCTCTACATCGACGGCACGCTCCAGAAGGACGGCGCGACGTACAACGTGCTCGCCGGGGGCGTGCACCCGCTCCGCCTGAGCCCCGCACTCCGCCAGGGCCGCGAGACGGTCCGCGCCGTCGAAAGGGAGGACGCGGCGCCGGCCAATCGGCTCGCCGACTCCGACCCGTTCGCGTACCTGGAGGCGCTCCGCCGCGATCCGCCCCCCACCATGAGCTGGGGCCGCGGCGGCGGCTGCCGTTGATGAAGGCCGCAATCGGCCGGCTCAGGTGCCGGGGGTGGCCTCGAGCGTTTCGAGCCAGCGGTAGCCGTAGGCCGGCACATTGGGTGATCCGGTCATGCCGTCGGGGAACATGTCGAACCTCTCGACGCGCAGGCGGTAGTCGACTTCGTGCCGCGGCTGAAAGCCCACGATCTCGCCGCGGTAGGGGGCGCCGTTAACGACCTTGCAGTATCCGGGATAGCCGTCGTCGCACTCGACCCGGTGGCGATCGATGGCGATCTCCTCTTCGGTGCCCGCCGCCCGGGTTCTCGACACGACTTCGCCCAGCACGTACCGGCCATCGGCATACCTGTCGGCTTCCAGCACGTAGTGGTAGCCCGCCTCATACTCGAAGCTCGTGATGATGTCGTCGTACGGTGCGCCGTCCAGGACCATGCAGAAGTCGTCGCTCCGCGCGCATACGACCCGCGCCGGACCTGCCGACAGCGTGGCGGGGGTGGATGGCGCCGGCGTCTTCTCCAGTTGCTCCAGCAGACGGTACGCATACCGGCCGGCGTCCTGCGGCGGTTCGCTCCCGCCCCAGGGATCGTACTTGCCGATGCGGAGTCGGTAGTCGTAGCCGGCCTCGTACTCGAAGCCCTCGATTCCGTCGTAGAACAACCCGCCGTTGACCACCATGCACGTCCGCACGCCCACCCCGTAGCACTTGGCCAGGGCGGGGCCGACGGTCACCTCCACGACTTCGAGGTAGTTGGGCTCGCGCCCCACGGCATTGCCACAGCCGGCAACGGCCAGGGCAGGCAGAAAGACGGCCAGGGCCGGCAGGAAGAAAGCGTATCTGCTGGTGCGCATTGGAGGCCTCCTCGGCATCACGGCGGCCACCCCCTGCAGGCTCTGGCGGCTCACCCCCGATCTACCCGTCAGCATACCCGTCAGCCGCTCACGGGTTCTCCTCCGCGCGTCCGCGCGCCGAGAGGTCCGCATCTTCGATCCGGGTCAAGTCCGGCCCAACGCGCGCCACCGGTGTATCATGCAGGGGGAGGCCGAACACCGTTGCTTACAGGGAGGCGCCGGATGAATGGGCCACGACGCACCCTCGTCGCCATCACCCCGGCGCACGCGGTCGCGGGCCTCACGCTGCTCTCGGGGAGCCTCCCCGCCGCCGCACAATCCAACGCCGCGCAGTCCGACGCCTCGCCGTCCGCGCCGGGGGCGGTGGTGTGCGTGGGGAGCGAACTGTCCACGCCCCGGACTCCGGATCCCGACCGCCGTTTCGGCTGGGAGGGCATCACCGTGGTCTATCGGTCCGACATGGCCCTGGCCTACCGGGTCGGCGTCCCGCTCGAAGACCGGCAGGGCGTGGAACGGGCGCTCCGTTCGGAGCTCGGCGACCACGCGGAAACTTCGTGCGCCTGGTCGAACCGGGGCGACCGTTACGTGGTGATCGTCAGGTACACGTCGGCGGTCCGTCTCGCCCCGACGTCGGATCCGCACGGCTCGGCGTACCGGCGCTTCGCCATCGGGTTCGGGGCGAGCGCGGAGGCGGCCGAGGCGCAGGCAACGACCGGCAACGATCACTTCGCGAGGTACTACGACGGGGACGGTTACGAAGTCGTGGCCCGGGAAAGCTGGGGCGTCGTGGAGGACGGCGCGGCGCCCGGAACGGCAGCCGGGCCCCCGGAAGAGACGTTCGAGGTGTTCGAGACGTTCCGCGACTGCGCCTTTTGTCCGCAGATGGTCGTCGTGCCGCCGGGGACGTTCACGATGGGCTCGCCGGAGTCCGAGGAGTTCCGGGCGGCCGTCGAGGGTCCGCAGCACTCGGTGACGATCGGGGCTCCGTTCGCCGTCGGGGTGTACGAGGTCACGTTCGCGGAGTGGGACGCGTGCGTGGAAATGGGCGGTTGCCGCTACACGCCGGCCGACCGGCACTGGGGTCGGGAGCGTCGTCCGGTGCTGTACGTGAGTTGGGAGGACGCGCAGGCGTACGTGTCATGGCTGTCCGGGCTGACGGGGCAGCCGTACCGCCTTCTGAGCGAGGCCGAGTGGGAATACGTGGCGCGGGCCGGCACGGCGACGTCCCGGTACTGGGGGGAGGATGTATCGGAGCTGTGCCGCTACGCGAACGGGGCCGGGGGCGGGCCCAGGGCCCGGTCGTTCCGGGGTCTCCGGTTCAGCCGCGGGTCCCGCATCGAGGCCGCTGCACCGTGCAACGACGAGTACCGGGGGACGGCGCCGGTGGGGTCGTTCGCGCCGAACGCGTTCGGATTGTACGACGTGCTGGGGAACGTGTCGGAGTGGACGCAGGACTGCTGGAACGACAGCCATTCGGGCGCTCCGGCGGATGGGAGCGCCCGCGAGTCGGGAGACTGCGACCGCCGTGTCCTGCGCGGCGGCTCATGGTTCATCGGTGCGTGGTTCCTCCGCTCCGCGAACCGGTCCAGGAATCTCCCCGACAGCCGGGACATGTACTACGGATTCCGCGTGGCCCGAGCCCTCCCCTGACGCTCCTGGACACCACATCCCTCAATTTCGGCAGCCTCCGACCCGCCCGTGTATCATGTTCCGCCATGGAACGGGAACCGGCACGCCGCGGCGAGCCCCGCATCGTGGACAAGCCCTGGGGGCGTGAGGTGTGGTACGCCCGCACGGACCGCTACGCGGGGAAGGTCCTCGAAGTCGAAAAGGGGCACATCCTCTCGCTGCAGAAGCACCTCGTGAAGCACGAGACGATGCTCCTCCAGTCCGGACGCATGCGCTTTACGCTCGGCGAAGCGGTCTTCGAGTGGCTCCCCGGCGAGACCGTCTCGATCCCGCCGGGGAATGTGCACCGCATGGAGGCGCTCGAGGACAGCGTCATCCTCGAGGTGAGCACGCCGGAGCTGGACGACCTGGTGCGCCTCGAGGACCGCTACGGACGCGCCGGCCGCTAACCCAGCGCGTCGAGGATCTCCTCGTGGGTGGGGTGCCGGCCGGTGGCGGCCTTCGAATAGATGAGCTTTCCCTCCGCCACGACCTCGAAGCGGCCGCCGCCGGAGGGGATCATCTCGATATCGACATCCGCGAACCGATCTCTGAGGGTGGCCGCCAGACTGGCGGCTTGCGGTTCGTAGTCTCAAGCGACGCAGTATTCGATCGATATATGCATCCTCGCCGTCCCTTTCCTCGCTTCGTTCTCCGTTCTGCCGGCGCGTCGCGCGCGCGCCCTCGAAGGCTCCGATTCCGGGTCCCGCACGTTTGCCGTTGACCCTGTGCGGCACAATGGGGTATCTACGGGCATGAAAAACAAGCATGCGCAGCGGTCGGACCTCGGGCCGCTGATCCGCGAGATCGAATCGCGACTCCCGGACGCGCCCGGGGAGGCGGTCCGCAACCTCTCCCGCCGTCTCTTCAGCCGCGGCTACACCCACATCGCGGACGGGCGCCCGGTCCGCGCCCTGGCCGACGATGTCGCCGCGCTCTACCGCCTCGTGGCCGGCGCCGCCGACGGCGAAATCGCGATCCGGCTCGCCTGGGACGAGGACGATCCGTCGCGCGGCGTGCTCCAGACGGTGATGGAGGACCGACCCTTCATCGTCGACACGCTGCGCGAGTATCTCCACTCGGCGGGGCTCGACCTACCGCACCTTCTCCACCCCGTCGTGGTGGTGGACCGGGACGCGTCGGGCCGCGTGCTCGACATCCGCGACCACTCGGCCGACGGCACGCGGGTATCGGTCGTCCACATCGTGCTCGACGACGCCCACCACGCGGAGGTTCGGGAGACGCTGGAGGCCGAGGTAAGGCGGCGCCTCGAACTCGTGCGCGCCGTCACCGGGGATTTCTCCCCCATGATCGAGCAGGTGAAGGCGCTCGTCGGCGAACTCGAGGACAAGCGCGCCGAGACGCCGTGGCGCAGCACCGAGTTCGAGGAGATCCAGGACCTCCTCCGGTGGCTCGCAGACCCCGGCTTCGTCTTCCTCGGCTACCGCGCGTACCGCATCGAGACGGACGACGCCGGTCGCGACTGGATCCGCGTCGAGGAGGGGAGCGGGCTCGGCATCCTCAGGGACGACGACACATCGAAGTACCACGAACCCCGGCCCCTGGACGAACTCCCCGCCTACCTCCGCGCCCGGGTGCTGGGCGGCCCGCTTCTCATCATCTCCAAGACCAACGCCCAGAGTCCGATTCGGCGCAACGTCCGCATGGACTACGTGGGCATCAAACGCCTGCGCCCGGACGGGACGGTGTACGGCGAGCACCGGTTCCTCGGCCTGTTCACCGCGAAGGCTTTCTCGCAGGAGGCCTCCTCCATCCCGATCCTGCGCCGCAAGCTGCGCGAGATCCTGCAGCTGGAAGCCGCGCCCCCCGGATCCCACGACTACAACGTGATCCTGGGGACGTTCAACTCGATGCCGAAGGAGGAACTGTTCCTCGCCTCGGTAGAGGAGATCCGCTCGGTCATCGACGCGGTGATGGCGACCGGAGGCGGGGACGACGTGCGGGTCACGGCGCGTCCCGACCAGCTCGGCCGCGGCGTCCAGCTTCTCGTCATCCTCCCCAGGACCCATTTCTCCGGGCAGGTGCGGAGGCGACTGCAGGCGGCGCTGATCGAGGCCTACGGGGGGACGCTCCTCAACTATCATCTCGCGCTCGGCCAGGGCGACCAGGCGCGCCTCCACTTCTACCTGGCCCACGACCCGGACGAGGTGGGACCGGTCGACCTCGACACCGTGCAGGCCAAGGTCCGCTCGATCGTCCGCACGTGGGAGGAACGCCTCGAGGACGCGCTCGATGCCGTCCACGGTCCGACGCGAGGCCACGAACTCGCCACGCACGTCGTGCGCTTCTCGACCGGCTACCAGGCGGCGATGGACATCGACACCGCGGTCGAGGATGTGGCCTGTCTCGCGCGGCTGGCGGAGACGGGCGAGAGCCAGGTACTGCTCAAACGGTCCGCGGGAGAGGACGACGGGCGGCACTATCAGCTGCGGCTGTACGCCCGGAAGGGTCACTACGTCCTGAGCGACGTGATCCCCACGCTCGAGAACCTGGGGCTCCGGGTGCTCGATTCGCTCCGCTTCACGATCCGGCTCAGGGATGACACGCCGGACGCCGCGGAAGAGATGTTCGCGGCGCGCGTGCAGTCCTTCGAAGCCGAGGCGATGCGCGCCGGCGAACTCGACATCGCGGCGGCACAGGACCGGATCGGCGACATGCTGCGGGCCATCCGGGCGGGGCTGGCGGAAGATGACCGGCTGAACGAGCTCATCGTGACCGCCGGTCTCACATGGCAGGAGGTATCCGTCCTCCGGGCCTACGCGGGCTACACGTTCCGCATCGGCGCCGTCGCCGCTCCCACGGGCGGCCAGTTTCCACTCACGGCGTACCCCGACATCGCACGCTGCATCTTCCGGGCCTTCGAGGCGCGCTTCGATCCGGAGGCGCAGGAGGGGGCGGCCGCCGCCATGCGACGCCTGAAGCGCGAGTTTACGCGCGGGCTGGCTTCGGTACGCGGGATCGAGGACGACCGGACGCTGCGGCGGATGATGGAGCTCGTCCACGCGACCGTGCGCACGAACCACTACCGGGGCGAGTTGCGCGGTTCGCCTCTTCTCGCGCTCAAGATCTCGAGCCGCTCCGTCGACTTCATCCCGGAGCCGAAGCCGAAGCACGAGGTCTACCTGCGCGGCCCCCGCACGGAGGCCGCCCACCTGCGCATGGACGACGTGGCGCGCGGCGGGATCAGGTGGAGCGACCGCTACGGGGATTTCCGGGTGGAAGTGCTCGGGCTCGTGAAGACCCAACGGGTGAAGAACGCCGTCATCGTGCCCGGCGGCGCGAAGGGCGCCTTCATCGTGAAGGGCCTGCCGGAGGATCGCCACGAACGGCTCGCGGCGGGGCTGGACAGCTACCGGGACTTCATTCGCGGTTTGCTGGAAGTCTCGGATGACGTCGTCGATGGCGAGGTCGCACAACCCCGGGCGATGGTGATCCACGACGGACCCGATCCGTATCTCGTCGTAGCGGCGGACAAGGGGACGGCGAAGAACTCGGACACGGCCAACGAACTGGCGGCGGAAGCGGGCTTCTGGCTCGATGACGCCTTCGCCTCCGGCGGATCGCAGGGCTACGACCACAAGAAGGAGGGGATCACGGCCCGCGGTGCGTGGGAGTGCGTGAAGCGCCACTTCCGGGAAGCGGACATCGACTACGAGAACGAACCGTTCACGGCCGTCGGTATCGGCGACATGAGCGGCGACGTGTTCGGCAACGGGATGCTGCTCAGCAAGCAGGTCCAGCTCGTCGCCGCCTTCGATCACCGCGACATCTTCCTCGACCCGAACCCGGATCCGGGGGCATCGTGGGAGGAGCGGAAACGGCTGTTCGAGCTCCCGGCCTCGTCGTGGGCCGACTACGACGCCGAACTCCTGAGCGAGGGAGGCGGCGTCTACGACCGTACGGAGAAGCAGATCCGCCTTTCGCCGCAGATCCGCGAGCGCCTCGCCGTCGATCGCGAGGAGATGAACGGGAACGAGCTGATCCGCGCCATCCTGTCGGCGCCCGTGGACCTCCTGTGGAACGGCGGCATCGGCACGTATGTGAAGGCGAGTTCGGAACGCCACGCCGATGTCGGCGACCCGAGCGGCGATCCCACCCGGGTCGATGCGACGGCCATCCAGGCGCGGGTCGTGGGGGAGGGCGGCAATCTCGGCTTCACGCAGCGCGCGCGGGTGGAATACGCGCTCCGCGGGGGGAGCATCAACACCGATGCCGTGGACAACTCCGCCGGGGTCGACATGTCCGACCACGAGGTCAACCTCAAGATCCTGCTGGGCGCGCCGCTGTCGCGCGGAGGGATCGACTACGAGGCGCGAAACGACCTGCTGCGCGAATGCACGAATGAGGTCGCGTGGAAGGTCCTCCGCAACACGTACAGCCAGAGCCTCGCCATCAGCCTCGACTACATCCGGGCGCGGCGCGCGCCCGCGACATTCCGCGAGGTGATCCAGCGTTTCGAGCGGGAGGGGATCCTGGATCCGGCCCTCGAATACCTGCCGGCGGGGGAGGAACTCATCGAGCGGGAAAACGCCGGGGCGCACCTCACGAGGCCGGAACTCGCCACCGTGATGGCGTACTCGAAGCTTCATCTCAAGCATGCGCTCACGGAGTCCAGCGTTTCCCGCGACCCGGCCATGATGGAACTCGTGGAGGACTACTTCCCGTTCGGGGCGCTGAAGGAGGTCGAGACGGCGGACCTCGAGGAGCACCGGCTGCGCCCGAACATCTCGAGCATGCTGCTGACGAACCGCTACGTGGACCGCATGGGCGCCACGAGCCACATCCGGCTCATGGAGGAGACCGACCGCGCCGCCGCGACCGTCGCCCGCACCTGGTACGTCGCGTCACGGATCGCCGATTCCGAGGATCTGTACGAGCGGCTGCGCGTCGCCGACGTCCGGATGCGGAGCGGGGCGCAGAACGAGTGCTACCTCGCGATGGCGGACGCGCTGACGCGCGCGACTCGGTGGCTCCTGGAGCGGACCGACCCCGCGGCGCCGATCGGCGAGGCGATCGAGTGGCTGCACGACCCCGTGCGCGCGGTCCGCGAGGCCCTGCCGGAACTGCTCACCGCGGAACGGCTGGAACGTTTCGAGTCCACCTGCGCGCTGCACGAGATGGACGGGCTCGATCCGGAGGGCGCGGCGCGACTCACGACGTTCCGCTACGTGGACGAACTGCTGCCGATCGCCAGCCTTATCCGGGAAACGGGCGCCGGCACGCGCGAGGTCGGCGCCGTGTACTTCGGTCTCGCCGAGGAGATCGACTTTCCGTGGCTGCGGAGCCGCGTCTACTCGCTGGCCGCGGACGATCCGTGGGATCAGAGGGCGGCGCGCATCCTCGTCACGCGACTCGAACTCGCGCGGTCGCGCATGGCGGCGCAGATCATTGCCCGCGCCGAGGCGTCGACGACGGACGAGGCCATGCGATCCTTCCGGCGCCGGAACGCGGTGGGGTTGAGCCGGATTCGGAACGTGATCGCCGACGTCCGGAGCGCCGGGGCGGGGCTCCCCGGGCTCGTCGTGGCCGTGGACGCCGTCAGCGATCCGGGGATCCTGGAACCCCCGGACCGCTGATCGGCTCAGGCAGCCGCTCAGGCAGCCGCGGGTGGCTGCCCGGGACTCGCTAGTAGTTGATGTACTGTTCGAGTTCCCACTCGGAGACCGACGCCACGTAGTCGCTCCACTCGGCCTTCTTGCGGCTCACGAACTGCTCGAAGATGTGGTCGCCGAGGGCGTCCTTCATCACTTCGTTCCCCTCGAGTTCCTCCACGGCCTCGCCGAGGTTCGCGGGCAGCACCTCGAGCCCGATCTTCGCGCGCTCCTCGTCGGACAGCTGCCACACGTTCGTGTCGAGCGGCGGGCCGGGATCGATCTCGTTTTCGATGCCGTCGAGACCGGCGGCGAGCTGGACGGCCGTCGCCAGGTAGCCGTTGCACGACGGGTCGGGCATGCGGAACTCGAGCCGCGTGCCGACGCCCCGCTGCTCGGGAATGCGGATCATGGGCGACCGGTTCCGCTGCGACCACGCGATGGAGATCGGGGCCTCGTAGCCGGGTACGAGCCGCTTGTAGCTGTTCACGATCGGGTTGGTGACCGCCGCGATCGCCCGCGCGTGCTTCTTGAGGCCGCCGATGTAGTGGAGCATGACATCGGCCAGCTCGTAGTCGGCATTCGCGTCGTGGAAGATGTTCTTCCCACCCTTGAACAGCGACTGGTGCGTGTGCATGCCGGAGCCGTTCGCGCCGAAGATGGGCTTCGGCATGAACGTCGCGTGGAGCCCGTGCGCGAGCGCGATGTTGCGGACGATGAACTTGAACGTCATGAGGTCGTCGGCCGTCCGCAGCGCTTCGCCGTACTTGTAGTCGATCTCGTGCTGGCCCTCGGCGACTTCGTGGTGGGCGGCCTCGACATCGAGGCCCATCGCCTCCATGCCGGTCACCATCTCGCGCCGCGCCCGCTCGGCGAGGTCCGACGGCGTGAGGTCGAAGTACCCGCCATCGTCGTGCGTGACGAAATTGCAGCTACCGTCCTCGTTCGTCTTGAAGAGGAAGAACTCGGCCTCGACGGCGGAGTACATCGTGTAGCCCATCGACTCCGCTCTGGCGACGACGCGCTTCAGCGCCGCGCGCGGGCAGCCGCCGAACGGCTTGTTGTACGGGCGCCGGACGTCGCAGTACATCTGGGCCACCCGGGCGTCCGGGTTTCCCCACGGCAAGACCCGGAACGTGTCCAGGTCGGGCCGGAGGAGCATGTCGCTTTCCTCGATGCGCACATATCCCGCGATCGACGAGCCGTCGAACATGACCTTCGCGTCAAAACCGTCTTCGAGCTTGCTGGCCGGGACCTCGACATTCTTCGCGAAACCGTTGATGTCGATGAAGATGAGACGAAGGAAGCGGACGTTCAGGTCCTCGCAAAGCTTCAGGATCGCGTCTCGATCGCCCGAGGCGACGACGCTCCCGTAGTCGTCGTATCGAAGGTGCGAGGGGTGTTCACTGGGTGCCGCAAAAACGGCGTCGGACATGGCGCGACCTCCGGGTCACTTGAGGGCATACTGGGGGAGGGTTCGTAGGTCCGGTTCCGCGGCTGGCGGTCGGGCACGACCCGCAATGTCGCGGGGCACTATGGGGAGCGGATCGATCATCGTCAACCTTGCCGCTCGAACCGCAGCGAGCCTTTTCCCGCCGACTACCGGAGCCAGCTCCACTGCCGGACGGATTCGGGCGCCCGGGAGCAGGCCACGGCGCCCGTGAAGCCCTTCCCGGGGGAGAGGTCCATCAGCCACCAGGAGCGCCCGTCGAGTTCTCCGCGAATCGTGTCGACGCGGCTCAGCGGACGCGACAGACCGAGTCCGGCGGCCTTGAGAATCGACTCCTTTCGGGCCCAGATCCGGAAGAACTCCGGTCTGGCCGCCGCGGTCTCCCAGTCGGAGCGGAGGCGCCACTCTTCGGGGGAGAGGTGGTCGCGGGCGAGAGCCCCCGGGTAGCTGAGCGGCCGGATGCGTTCGATGTCGACGCCGATCTCGCCGGACTGGCCCACCGCGCAGAGCGCGAGGCCGCCCGAGTGGCTGAGATTGAAGAAGAACGGGGGAGCGTCGCCGGCCCCGGCCTCGCCCTGTGCCGGCACCAGCCGGGGCTTTCCGTGCTCTCCGTACTCCAGCGCCAGCTCGCCGGGCGGGACGCGCAGGTACTCGGAGAGGAGCCGTCGCAGGGCGATGCGGGCGCGGCGGAACCGGGCGCGCGCCTCCGCGCTGACGAGTCGTTCTGCCCGGGCCCGTTCGTCCGGACTCAGGAGGGCGCGGCCGCCGGACGCGCCACGGTCGGAGAGGTCGATTCTCCACAGGTGAAGGCCGGACCCCGGTAGCCCCGGAGGACGTGTGCGCGCAGGCCAGTCCCCGCCGTTCAGAGGGCGGCGTACCAGTCGAGCGTGGACCGAAGGCCTTCGGAGAGCGTCCAGCGGGGCTCGTATCCCAGCCGTTCCCGGGATTTCGAGATGTCCGCGTACGAATGCCGTACGTCCCCGGCCCGGAAGCCCTCGTAGACGGGTTCCGCGCTTCCCACATCCGGCCGCCCCTCCGCGAGCCCCGACCGGATGAGGTCGAACAGCTCGTTCAGCGTCGTCGGATCTCCCGCGGCGACGTTGTAGACGCCGAGCGCCGTCTCCGCCCCCGTCGTGGCGGCGAGCAGGTTCGCCTGTACCACGTTGTCGATGTAGCAGTAGTCCCGGGTCGTCTTCCCGTCTCCGTAGATCCGGCACGACTTTCCCGCCAGCATCCGCAGGGTCCAGCGTGGTATGACGGCCGCGTACGGCCCCTCGGGGTCCTGCCTCTTGCCGAAGACGTTGAAATAACGGAGTCCGACGATCTGGAGGTTGTAGCTGCGGCGGTACATCTCCGCGTACAACTCGTTGACGCGCTTCGTGGCCGCGTAGGGGGATGCCGGGTTCCCGATGCGAGCTTCCACTTTCGGGAGGCAGGGCGAATCCCCGTACACCGAGCTCGAGGAGGCGTAGACGAGGCGGGAGACGCCGGCGTCGCGGGCCGCGTCCAGCACGTTGATGAACCCCTCGACGTTGCGGGCATACGCCTCCTGCGGCTCCTTGACCGACCGGGGCACGGACCCCAGCGCGGCCTGGTGCAGCACGATGTCGATGTCGCGGCATGCCTCGACGGCGGCGTCCGCGTCGACGATGTCCCGCTCCACGAAACGGCAGCGGTCCGCGGGGGCGCCCGAGGCCGCCACGGCGTCGTCGATGTTGCCGCGGTGGCCGGTCGAGAGGTCGTCGAGCGCCACGACCTCCTGTCCCAGCGTCAGGAGCCGCTCGACGAGGTGGGATCCGATGAAGCCGGCGCCCCCCGTGACCAGCCATCGTCGAGGGGCCGCCGCGAGTGCTTCGCAGGCGAGATCATAGGCGGTTTTCACGCGCAACATGTTATGCTTGAGGCGGCGGAACGCGGAACCCCCGGGCGGCGGAACGCGGAACCCCTCCTTGAAACCTGCACCGGGTCGGGCGGAGTATGAGAGGGACCGGCGAAGGAACGCCGGACGGGTTCGTGCGACCACGGAGTCGGAAAGGCGCCATGGCCGAAGAAGACATGAACGAGATTCTGAGGAAGAAGATCTGGAGGAAGCTCCAGGCCCTGCCCGAGGACAAGCAGTACGAGGTCGTCGATTTCATCGACTATCTCGCTTCGAAGTACGCCTCCCGGCCGGCGGCCGGCGCGGACCCGTTCCAGCACTTCGCCGAATCCGTCCACCGGGGGCTGCGGAGGACGCGGGCCTCGACGACCGCGGTCAAGGGGACGATGAAGGTGCTCGGCGCGGCCGACCGCGTGATCGACTCGTTCCGCGAGGCCGGGCGCGGATTCCTCGCCGAACTCGAAGCGGGCAGCCCGGAACCGGAGCCCCGCGAAGATCGCCCGCCCCCCGAGACGCGCGAGATCGTCGTCGACCCCTAGCAGTCGTCGACTGCTGCCAGTTTGACGTCGCGCGGGCCGTCGCCTACGATGGCGCATGGAAGCTCCCGTGCCGCGCTCCAGCCGTGAAGCGCTCACCTTTGACGACGTTCTGCTCGCTCCCGGGCACGCGCTCGTCCATCCGGCGGATGTCGATGTTTCCACCCGCCTGACGCAACGGATCCGACTCCAGGTTCCGCTGCTCTCCGCCGCCATGGATACGGTGACGGAGTACCGCATGGCGATCGCTCTCGCCCGCGAGGGCGGGATCGGCATCATCCACAAGAACATGTCGGTCGCAGCCCAGGCCCAGCAGGTCGACCGGGTGAAACGGTCCGAGAGCGGGATGATCCTGAACCCCGTCACGCTCGGACCCGACGCCACGCTCGGCGAAGCTCGCCGGCGAATGAGCGAGTTCTCGATCAGCGGGGTCCCGATCGTGGGCGATGACGGCGCGCTCGTCGGGATTCTGACCAACCGCGACCTCGTGTTCGAAACCGACCTCTCGCGGCCGGTGCGGGATGTGATGACGAGCGAGAATCTCGTGACCGCGCCCGCCGGCACCTCGCTCGAGGAGGCCGAGGAGATTCTCCGCCACCACAAGATCGAAAAACTCCCCGTCGTGGGAGAGGATGGACGGCTGGCCGGGCTCATCACGGTGAAGGACATCTTCAAGCGGCGGCAGTTTCCCAACGCGACGAAGGATGGCCACGGGCGGCTCCGGGTGGGGGCGGCCGTGGGGGCGAGCCGGAACGAACTCGAGCGGGCGCGGGAACTCGCGCAGGCCGGAGTGGATGTCGTCGTCGTCGACACCGCGCATGGACACTCGGAGGGCGTACTCGCAGCCGTCTCCCGGGTCCGGGAGGCGCTCCCCGACATCGACCTCATTGCCGGCAACGTCGCGACCCGCGAGGGGGCGGCGGCGCTCGTCGAGCGGGGCGTGGACGCGGTCAAGGTCGGCGTGGGGCCGGGATCCATCTGCACGACGCGCGTCGTCACGGGGGTCGGCGTGCCTCAGATCACGGCGATCGAGGACAGCGTGGCCGGGGCGGAAGGCCGGGTGCCGGTGATCGGGGACGGCGGCATCAAGTACTCCGGCGACCTCGTGAAGGCGATCGCGGCGGGGGCGGAGACGTGCATGCTCGGGTCGATGTTCGCGGGCACCGACGAGAGTCCCGGGGAGACGTTTCTCCTCGAAGGCCGGCGGTTCAAGGTGATCCGCGGCATGGGCTCGCTTGCGGCCATGCAGGCCGGCTCGGCGGACCGGTACTTCCAGGAGGGGTCGGCCGCCCAGAAACTGGTCCCCGAGGGGATCGAAGGCCGGGTGCCCTACAAGGGGCCGGTGTCGGACAGTGTGTTTCAGCTCGTCGGCGGTCTTCGCAGCGGCATGGGATACTGCGGCGCCGCCACCATCGACGAACTCCGCCGGGATTCCCGCTTCCTCCGCATCACTTCCGGCGGACTTCGCGAATCCCATCCGCACGATGTCGTGATCACGCGCGAAGCCCCCAACTACCACGTCTAGAGACGTGGCGTCCGGCGCCGGGTCGAATCTCGACACCGCACATCGGGTTCGGTACGATACATTCGCGTGTTGTCCGGTCCCGCTTCCGGAGCGACGCCCTGGTGGGGTGGAGGGGCCTGGGGATAGCAGTACCGAAGTCGTGGTGCCGAGAGGGGATCTTACCGCCCGATGACCATTCGATCATCAACGACCCACTTCCGCGCACATCTTCGCTGGACCGGTCCGGTGCTCGCGGCCCTCGTGCTGCACGGCTGCGCGTTCACGCAGCGTACACCCGATATCGGCCCGGCCCCGGAGACCGCGAACGTCGAGCCGAGAGCGCTCGAGGCCGGCGGGGAGAACACGCCCGCGGCGACCCCGGAACCGGGAGACGCCGCCGCGCCGGCGCCCGGCGACGAGTTGCTGCCGGAGGACCCCGCCGTGCCGGGTCCGGTAGACGGCACGGGCGCCGGCCCGACCGCGGCGGAGGTCGACCGCGCCGTGCGCGAGATGCTCGGCGGCGACCCCCTCGGACTGGTCCACGAAGGCGAGGATCCGCGCGTCTTCAGGCTCGAAGTGAACGAGCGCGTCCGATCGTGGGTCCACTACTTCCAGACCGTCATCGGCGAGCGCTTCGCGACCTACCTCAGCCGCAAGACCCGCTACGAGCCCATGATTCGACGGAAGCTGCGGGAGGCGGGGCTGCCGCAGGATCTCATCTACCTCGCGCTCATCGAAAGCGGCATGAACCCGAACGCCTACAGCCGCGCGAGCGCCGTGGGCCTGTGGCAGTTCATCTCGGGTACCGGGCGCCAGTACGGTCTCGAAATCTCCTACTGGATCGACGAGCGAAGGGACCCGGAGAAGGCGACGGACGCCGCGGTCCGGCACCTCAAGGATCTGTATGACGAATTCGGTTCCTGGTATCTCGCGGCGGCGGGCTACAACGGAGGGCCGAACCGGGTCCGTCGCGGCCTTCGCACCGTGCCGGGCGCGACCTTCTGGGATCTCGCCGACCGCCGGCTGCTGCTGCGTGAGACGCGGGACTACGTGCCGAAGATCATCGCGGCGGCCATGATCGGACACGATCCCGCGCGCTACGGGTTCCCGGATCCGGAGAGGGAGACGATCCCGGAGTACGCGAAGGTGCGGGTGCCCGACGCGACGAGCTTCGACGTCCTGGCCGAGGTCGCCGGGACCGACGAGGAGACGATCAACCTCCTCAACCCCGAGTTTCCGCGCGATGTGACGCCGCCGAACCGGGAAGTCGAAGTGCGGGTGCCGGTCGAGGGCGCCGCCCGGTTCGCGGCGCGGTATGCCGCCGTGCCGGCGGACGAACGGGTGACGTGGACGTTCCACACGGTCCAGCGCGGTCACACGCTGGGGTGGATCGGCCAGCAGTACGGCGTGTCGGTGGCGGCGCTGCGCGCGGCGAACGGCAACGTGAACCCGCGCCGCCTGCAGATCGGCCAGGAACTCGTGATCCCCCGGTCGGCGCGGGCCTCCGGCGCATCGATCGCGCGGAGTTCGAGCGCCAGCCCGATCGCCGCCAGGACGAATGCCGAGGGAACGACCGTCGTCACCGTGCAGCGCGGGCAGACGCTCGACGTGATCGCGCAGCGATACGGCGTGTCGGTGGCGGCGCTGCGGGCCGCGAACGGCAACGTGAATCCGCGCCGCCTGCAGATCGGCCAGGAGTTGCTGATTCCGGGCGCCGGGCGGCCGGCCGGCGCCGGGTCCGTGAGCGGCGGGGCCGGACCTGTGACGATCGTGGTCCGGCCGGGCGACTCGCTATGGCTGATCGCCCGCCGACATTCGGTATCGACGCGCGAGCTCATCGAGTGGAATCGCCTCTCCTCGACCCGGATCCACCCCGGCGATCGGCTTGAGATCCGGCGCTGAGCCTTCGCGCGGCGGGCCGGAGAGCGGATAGAGGACCGCGCCGCCCCGCTCTCCCGGCTCGCCGGCCCCCTTCGGCAGGCCGTTCCGCGTATCGACGATGATCGGCGCCTTCTCGAGCACGAGACCGTAATCCACCTGCGGGTGATCCGTGATGACGACCGTCGCGTGGCTCGATGCGAGGAGCTCCGCCGTCAGCGGCTGCGATTCGAGATCTCCGCCCTCGAGCGCCAATCGCGGTACGAACGGATCGTGATATGAGACCTCGGCGCCCTGCCGGCGCAGAAGTTCGATGACGTCGAGCGCCGGACTCTCGCGCACATCGCCGACGCCCGGTTTGTAGGCGACGCCCAGCAGCAGCACGCGGCTCCCGTTCAGCGGCAGTCGATGCCGGTTGAGCGCCTGCCCGACCCGGTCCACGACATAGCGCGGCATCTCCGCGTTGACTTCGGCGGCGAGTTCGATGAAACGGGTCCGGTACTGGAGCGTCCGCATCTTCCAGGCGAGGTATTGCGGGTCGATCGGGAGGCAGTGGCCGCCCAGGCCGGGGCCGGGCGTGAAACGCATGAAGCCGTACGGCTTCGTCGCCGCGGCCTCGACGGCCTCGCCGATATCGATCCCCAGGCGGTCCGCGATGACCGCCATCTCGTTCACGAGACCGATGTTCACCGCGCGGAAGGTGTTCTCCAGCAGCTTCGTGAGTTCCGCGACCTCGGGCGACGAAACGCTCACGACCTCGTCGATGACTCTCTCGTAGAGACGGGCGGCGAGTGCGAGGCAGGAGGCGGTGAGTCCGCCCACGACCTTCGCCGTGTTCGTGAACGTGTAGGTGGGATTCCCCGGATCGACGCGCTCGGGGCTGAAGGCGAGGAAGAACTCCTCCCCCGCGGTGAGGCCGCCGTGTTCGAGTTCCGGCTGCAGGAGTTCCCGTGTCGTACCCGGCCAGGTAGTCGACTCGAGGATGATGAGCTGGCCGGGCCGGAGACCGTCGCGGATGTGCCCGAGCGCGTCGAGAATGTGGGAAACGTCGGGGTCGCCGGTCTTCCCGAGCGGCGTGGGAACGCAGATGATGACGGCGTCCATCTCGCGGAGCCGGCCGAAGTCCGTTGTCGCATCGAGGAGGCCGCTCTCGACGGCGGCGGCGACGTCCCGCGCCGGGACATCGCCGATGTGGGAGTCCCCCCGCCTCACCCGCCGCACGACGCGTTCGTCGATGTCGAACCCCAGCGTCCGGAAGCCGGCGCCCGAGAACGCGGTAACGACGGGAAGACCGACGTAGCCGAGCCCGAGCACGCCCACCCGGGCCGCCCCCGACTCGATCTTCTTCCTGAGCGCCTCTCCGTGGTTCACCGCGCCCTCCACATCCGCGTCCTCCGCATCCGCGTCACTCCGCGTCCGCCGTCCACGTGCCCGATCGTCCGCCGCGCTTCTCGAGGAGTCGAATCGGCCCCAGCGCCATGCCCCGGTCGATGGCCTTGCACATGTCGTACAGGGCGAGCAGGCCGGCCGCGACACCGGCCATCGCCTCCATCTCGACACCCGTGCGCCACTCCGCCGAAGCCCGCACGCTGAGCCGGTAGGCGGGCGGCGTCTCTTCGGCTTCGAGATCGACGTCGACCGCGTCGAGCGGCACCGGATGGCAGAGCGGAACGAGCGTGGACGCCGCCTTGGCCCCCTGGATCGCCGCGAGACGGGCCACGGCGAGCGCCTCTCCCTTCTCGATCTCGCCCGCCCGGATGGCATCGAGCGTTGCGCGGCGCATGCGAATCCGGCCCTCGGCCACGGCCACGCGTCGCGTGAGCGGTTTCTCGCCCACGTCGACCATGCGCACCCGCCCCTCCGGGTCCAGATGTGTGAGTCCGTCCACGAAGCTGCCTCCCGTCACAGACCTCTCAGTACCCCCGCAAACTGCGGTGTTCCCGCCGTTCGGCCAGTGGAGCGGCCGGCGAACGCCGCGCTCATCTCCTCGAGCAGGAGGGCCGTCGCCGCCTGCGGATTCAGGTTGCGGCTCACCCCTTCCACCGCCGCATCGACGGCCCCGAGGGCTTCGAGAACCGCGCCTTCCGCGGGGCCTCCACCCGCTCCGGGGGCAGCCCGGCTTCCCGCTCCGCCGGACTTCGCCATGCGATCCGGGTCGAGTGCCGCGCCGGCGGCTCCCGCCGCGACGCAGAGCATGTCCCGCAGGCGGAGGCGCAGCGCCTCGAGCGCCGGCTCCAACTCCCCTCGCGCGCCACGCGCGGAGTAGCGCGACGCGGCGCGATAGCGCGCCTGCGGCGTGCCGTCGAGCGCGGCGGCCAGCAGACCGTCCGCGGCGGCCTCGGATTCGCCGGCTTCGGCGTCGACGAGCGACCGGGCCCGGTAGACGGCGCCACCGGCCCGCCGCGCTACCCCCCGCGCCCGGTCGCCGTCCCCCACGCCGAGGTGTTCCGCCACGTAGGCCGCCACGCGTTCGGTGGGCAGCGGCGCCATGCGGAGCGGCACCGTGCGAGACCGGATCGTCGGCAGAAGGGCGTCCGGCCGGCTGCTCGTGAGCACGATGTAGGCGAACGGCGGCGGTTCCTCCAGGAGCTTGAGGAAGGCGTTCGCCGCCTCGGGGCTGGCGCTCTGCGGCACCATCCGTTCCGCGTCCTCGATCACGAACACCGACCGGCGCGCCATCGACGGGCGCCGGGACGCCTGCTCCCGGATGTTCTCCACGGCGGCCACATAGAGCCCCGTCACCGCGTCCCGGTCCAGGCGCGCATGGAGATCCTCCCGCAGGAGAGCGAGACGCTCGTGGCGCTGCGCCTCGATGGCCTCTCGCAGCTTGGCCCGCGAGGAGGCCCGCTTCGGGCGCGGCATCGGGAAGTGGAGGTGGATGTCCGGGTGCTCCAGCCGTGCCGCCATGCGGCAGTTCCGGCACGCCTCGCAGGGCACATCCCCGGTTTCCGCGGCCTCGCACTGGAGCGCGCGCGCGAGCCACAGGGCCAGCGAGCGTTTGCCGACGCCCTCCGGGCCATGGACGAGGAGCGACTGCGGCAGTCTGCGGCCCGCGACGGCGCCGGCCAGGCGCCCGAGGAGATCCTCCTGCCCCCAGGGGCGCTCGCCGCTCACGGACGGCCCCGCAGCCACCGGACCGGATCCACGGCGCGGGGCCCCACCGCGCCCGGCTCGTAGATCTGGAACTCGATGTGCGGCCGGGTGGCGTCACCGCCCACGTATCCGATCGCCTCTCCCTCGTCGACCGCCTGTCCCTCGCGGACCGTGACGTCGCGGAGCTTCTGATAGGACGAGTAGAAGCCTGCCCCGTGATCGAGGATCACCGTCTGCCCCGAGGCGCGTGCCGCCACGGAGGCGACGGTGCCGCGATCCACCGCGTTCACGCGCGTCCCGCGCGGCGCCGCGATCCCGATTCCTTCGCGCGGGATCGTCGTGCGTCCTTCCCGCTCGGGTCCGAAGCGCCACAGGATCTCTCCCTCGACGGGCCAGGCGAGGCGACCGAGATCCCCGGTCGTGAGCGACGAGACCGATGCCGTGCCGGCCGCGCGTTCCGCCGATCGGCGTCGTTCCTCCAGGCCTCGGATGAGCGCGCGCAGTTCGGCCTCCTCCGCCGCCAGCAGAGCCAGCGTCGACTGCGCCTCGTCGCGTCGGTCGGCGAAGCGGTGCAGCCGTTCCTGCCGCTCCCGCTCCAGCCTCTCCAACTCGCCGTACTCCCGGAAACGCTCCGCCCGTACGCCCGCGATGCGATCACTCTCCCGGCTCAACCCGCTGCGCTGGTCCGCGAGCGAGCCCTCGAGTTCCCTTACGTCCTCGAGGAGCATGCGGTCGAAGACGGCCACATCGCGGAGGTACCGGTAGCGATTGAGCAGGTCCGAGAACGACCGCGAGGAGAGGAGCACCTCGACCGCGCGGAGGGGGCCGCGCTTGTAGATGTCGCGGAGCCGCGCCCGGAGCACGACCCGGCGCGCGGTGAGGGCGTCGCGCGTGAGCAGCATCTCGCGCGTCATGGCCGTGAGCCGATCGGAGAGCGCGAGCCGTTGAACGTCGAACTCGGCCAGGACGCTCGCCGAGGCGTCGATCTGGCGTTCGATGTTCACGAGTTCGGCCGAGTCGCCGCTGACCTGGCCGGCGATCCCCGCGAGCTCCCGGCGCAGCCGCTGCCGTTCTTCGCGGATGACTTCGAGCCGTGCCTGGCTCTCGTCGAGGCGGCGCCGCACATCCGGCGATTCCTGCGCGATCGCGTGGGCGGGCCACGCCGGGCTCGTCGTGATGGCGAGGCTCACGGACGCAACGAGCCACGCCGCCCACGCGCGGCGTCGTGCGCTTCCCCCACCAGTGTAGTGTCGCCTAGGATGGGCCATACGCCCGTCCCATTTCACGGTGCACGGAGAAGGCGGCGGCGAGGAGGCCGAGAAGTGCGGCGGCGGCGACGCCGGCCGCGGTCCACAGGTGCGGCAGCCACGCCAGAGATTCGACGGCCGCGAAGCGCGCGGGGAAGACGACGTAGGCGAGGCGCGTGACGCCGAGCGCGAGCAGCCCGCCCGCGAGCCCGGTGACCGCGCCTTCGAGGAGGAAGGGCCGCTGGATGTAGCCTTCGCGCGCGCCCACGATCTGCATGATCTCGATCTCTTCGCCGCGCGCGAGGACGGCCATGCGCACCGTCGTGACGATGAGAAGCACGGCGACCAGCGCGAACCCGCCGCCCAGGGCGAGGGCGATCCCCGCCGCCGCGCTCCGCAGGGCGAACAGCCGCTCCACCCACTCCTCCCCGAAGCGCGCCTCCTCGATGAACGGATAGGCCGCGAGCGCGCCCGCGGTCTCCGACACCGTTTCCGGAGTGCGGAACCCCTCCCGGAGCCTGAGGTGAAACGAGGCCGGAAGCGGGTTCACCCGCAGTGCCCCGTAAACGTCCGAGAACTCGACGAGATCGCGGCGGGCCCGCTCCAGTGCCTCCTCCTTCGAAACGTAGCGTACCGATTCGACCGCAGGGAGCGCCTCCAATTCCCGACGGGCGGTCCGCACCTGTTCCGGGCCCGCGTCGTCGAGCAGGTAGCCGACGACCTCCACGCGGCGTTCCACGTCGCCGATCACCCCGCCGACGTTGTGCGCAACGAGCCCGAAGAGCCCGAGGATCACGAGGCTGAGCCCGACCGCTCCGATGGAGAGGGTGCACAGCAGAGGGGTGCGTCGGAAGCCGGCGAGCGCCTCCCGCATGGCCCTCACGCGGCGGAATCCCCGACGAGCCGTCCGCCTTGCAGCTCCAGGCGGCGAACACCGCGATGCCGGCGCACGAAATCCGCGTCGTGCGTGGCCATGAGCACAGCCGTGCCGAGGCGGTTCAGCATCCGGAACAACTCGAACACCCCCCCGGCGGCGTCGGGATCGAGGTTGCCGGTGGGCTCGTCCGCGAGGAGGATCCGCGGCTCCGTGGCAAGCGCGCGCGCCACCGCGACGCGCTGCCGCTCCCCGCCCGACAGTTCCGACGGTCTCGAGCTGGCGCGGGCGGCGAGCCCGACCTGACTCAGCAGCCGCTGCACGCGCCCCGCGACCTCGCGTCGCGGCGTCCCGATGACCTCGAGCGCAAAGGCCACGTTCTCCGCCGCGGTCAGCCGTTCCAGCAGCTTGAAGTCCTGAAACACGAACCCCACGCGTCGGCGCAGCGCCGGGATGTCCCGGCGGCGGACCCGCCTCGAGTTGTAGCGCGAGACCTGCACCTCGCCCGCGGTCGGCAGGGTCTGAAAGTGGATCAGTTCGAGCACCGTCGACTTGCCCGCCCCCGACGGTCCCGTGAGGAAGGCGAACTCCCCCTTCCGGAGACGGAACGAAACCCCCCGCAGCGCGTCTCCGGAGCGCGGGTAGGCCTTCGAGACGTCTCTGAGCGAGATCACGTCGCGAGGGCCCGCGCCGCGCAGAACCGGGCGCAGAGGTCGATCGCGGCCCGCATCGCTCCCGGGTCGGCGACCCCGCGGCCCGCGATATCCATGGCCGTGCCGTGATCCGGAGAGGTGCGCGGGAAGGGAAGCCCGGCCGTCACGTTCACGCCTTCGTTCATGGCGATCGTCTTCAGCACCGCGAGGCCCACGTCGTGGTAGGGCGTCACGATGAGGTCCGCCTCTCCCGAGAGCGCCTTCAGGAAGACCGTGTCCCCGGGGAAGACGCCGAGGATGTCCAGCGCGGGGTCGGAGGCGAGCCGGGTGAGCGCCGGCGCGAACACCTCGATCTCCTCGTCGCCGAACAGTCCCCCCTCGCCCGCGTGGGGGTTGAGCCCCGCGAACGCGACGCGCGGCCGCTCGATCCCCCACCAGGCGCGCAGCGCTTCGATCGCGATCCCGGACCGGCGCACGAAGAGGCCCGCGTCGAGCACCGAGGGTACGTCGCGCAAGGGAAGATGCGCGGTGAGGAGCGCGAGGCGCAGTGATCCGCCGAGGGGCGTGCGCTCGGCGGACATCATCATCGTGACCTCGTGCGCTCCGGCCAACTCCTGGAGGAACTCCGTATGCCCCGGGTGCGCGTACCCCGCGGCCCGCAGGGCGGCCTTGCTGATCGGAGCCGTCACGATCCCGTCGATCTCCCCCGTCCGCGCCATCGCGACGGCCCGTTCGATGGCCCGCGCCGACAGCAGGCCCGCGAGCCTCTCGCCGCCCGCCGGGTTCCAGTCTCCCACCGCCTCCCGAGGCACCCCTGCCAGGCGGTCTTCCACCTCGCCGAGCGAACGCGGCCCCACGAGGACCGCTTCGATCCCGTGGGCGCCCGAGAACGAGGAGAGCGCCGCCGCGGTCACCTCCGGCCCGATCCCGCGCGGATCCCCCAGCGTGATCCCGAGGCGCGGCATGTGGGTCATCCTCCTCAGAATCTCACATCGATGTACGTGTTGGAACGCACCTCTTGGAGAATGATGTCGATCTGCTTGCGGGTACGGAGGCTCTGCCGGATCTGAACCCGCACGTCATTGAGTTCGATCGGGCCCTCGGGACGGAACGTCAGGACGTGCACGAGCCCGAACTCGGTGGGACCGCCGCGCTGCATCGGCAGCGGCCCGTACACCGTGCCGGGCGTCGGAGCGGTGAGTCCGGATTCGGCGCCCCCGCCCGTGAACTGGCTGAGCAGACTCCCGAGCGCGACGTCGTCGAAACGGATCGCCTCGTCAGCCACCTGCCCGCGGAACACGGCCACGAGCCGTTCCGGGTCGGCGCCCGCCCGCAGACTGTCCGCGATCTGGACCGCGAGCGTCCGGGCCTCCTCGATGTCCTCTTCCGAGATCTCGGGGCGCAGGAGGATGTGACGCAGAAAGCGCTCCGCCCCCCGTTGGCGCTCGATCTTGATGAAGTGGAGCCCGAACTGGGTCTGCACCGGACCCACGGTCTGGCCGGGGCGTGCCCCCCAGGCGGCGTCGCCGAACGGCTTCACGAGCAGGTCGCGGTTCATCCAGCCCAACTCGCCGCCCTGCTCCCTCGTCCCGTCGTCGTCGGAATGGCGGCGGGCGAGGACCGAAAACTCCTCCTCGTTCGCGAAATCGTTCTGGACGCGGATCGTGCGCGCGAGGACGGTGTCCCGGGCCGCCCCGCTCGGATTCGGCGTGACCACGAGCCGGTTGAACGAGACGAGCGCGGGGCGGGGCGGCTGGTTCTGCGCGAACTCGTCAAAGGCGGCTTCGACCTCCTCCTCGCTGACGATGACCGGCGGCAGGTCGGAGCGCTGCTCGAGTTCGATCCGGTAGGCCTGCCGCATTCCCTCGGCCTGCGCCTGCGAGCGCTGCATCTGGCGGAACTGGAGCATGTTCATGCCCGTCTCTTCCACCGCCAGCATCATCTCCTCGTCGGAGGAGAAGTTGGCCCGCGTTTCCGCGAAGTAGGCGTCGGCCATCTCGGTCACGCGGCCCTCGGGCACCGTGACACCGGCGTTCCTCGCCTGCTGAAGGAAGATGAGGTCGTCGATCATCGCGTCGAGCACTTCGCGGGCGAACGCCTCCCATCGCTCGGTCCCTTCGGGCGGAACGCGCGCGCCGCGGGCCTGCAGCTGGTAGAGCGTAATCTGGATATCGGAGATCAGGATTGCCGTGTCGCCGACCACGGCCACGATCCGGTCCAGCGACTCCACGCCGGCGGGGAACCCCGTGGCCTCCACGGTGTCGGGCGCCGCGGGTTCGTTCGCCTGCAGTCCGGAAAGCGGCGTGCCGAGGGCGAGCGCCGCTGCGAGCAGACAGGCCCCGGCTCGAAACGCCTTCATTCCACGATTGATATCGATCACGCTAGACTCCTCCGGCGGCCGCCGGAACTCTCGTGTCCTTCGCCTCCGTGTTGGCCTCCGTGCGTCCCGGCGCCGCCAGGATCCCCAGGGCTTCCACCAGCATCGGCAGGAGGGCCTCGGTTCCCGCCCGTCGCAGGACCAACGATAACGGTTCCAGCCGCCGTACTTCAACGTGCAACTGGCGGTCCGCGAGCGCGTTCGTGAGCAGCCTGAGCCGCGGCGAGGCCGTCGCCTCGAACGAGATTCGGGCGTCGTCGTCGGAGGCCCGGATCCAGTCCGCGCCGATCGCCGCCCCGAGTATCCGGAGTTCCGCCGCCGCGATGAGTCGCGCCGCGGGGGGCGGAAGGCGGCCGAAGCGATCCTCGAGTTCCGCGCGGAACGCCTTCACCTCTTCCCATTTCGTGAGACGCGAGAGACGGCGATAGAGATGCATCTTCACCGGAGACCCGGCGACGTAGGCATCGGGAAGGTAGGACTCTCCGTCCACGGAGACCCGGGCACGGGGCGCGGGGTCCGAGGATTCTCCCTTCAACCGCCGGAGGGTGCTCTCGACAAGCCGCTGCCACGTTTCGATCCCGACCGCGGTGGCGAAGCCGCTCTGCTCTCCGCCCATGAGGTTGCCCGCCCCGCGCAACTCGAGGTCCTTGAGTGCGACCTCGTACCCCGAGCCCAGCTCCGTGTGGTGCTCGAGCACGCGCAGCCGCTCGGCCGCATCCGGGGCGACATCGGAGGGGACGACGAGATAGCAGTAGGCGCGGCGGTGAGAGCGGCCGACCCGTCCCCGCAACTGGTAGAGCTGGGCGAGGCCGAAGTTGTGGGCCCGGTGGACGACCATCGTGTTTGCGGACGGGACGTCGAGTCCGTTTTCGATGATGGACGTGCAGATGAGGAGGTCGATCTCGCCGGCGACGAAGCGGTGCATGACGTCCTCGAGTTCGCGCTCCGGCATCTGGCCGTGCGCGATGGCGGCCCGCGCTTCGGGCATCAGCCTTTCGACCCGGCTCGCGGCGACGTGGATCGTCTCGACGCGGTCGTGGACGAAGAACACCTGGCCGCCGCGGTCGAACTCGCGCCGCAGGGCCTCCTCCAGGATCCCGTCATCCCAGGACAGCACGTGCGTGATGATCGGCATGCGGTTGCGCGGCGGCGTGCGGATCGTGGAGAGGTCGCGCAGCCCGCCGAGCGCCAGGTGCAGGGTCCGGGGGATGGGCGTCGCCGTGAGCGTGAGGACATCCACCGTCTCGCGGTACTCCTTCAGCCGCTCCTTCTGGCGGACGCCGAACCGCTGTTCCTCGTCCACGATGAGGAGGCCCAGGTCGCGGAATCCGACGTCGGGCGAGAGGAGCCGGTGCGTGCCGATGACGATGTCGATGGTCCCGGCGGCGAGCCCTGCGATGACCTCGCGCTGCTCGCGGGGAGTGCGGAAGCGGGACAACCCGTCCACATTCACGGGGAAGCCCGCGAGGCGCTCCCGGAAGGTGGCGAGGTGCTGGTCCGCGAGGATGGTGGTCGGGGCGAGGACGGCCACCTGCGCGCCGTCCTGCACCGCCTTGAACGCCGCGCGGATCGCGACCTCCGTCTTTCCGAAGCCGACGTCCCCGCACACGAGGCGGTCCATCGGGACCGGCGCCTCGAGATCGCGCCGGACGGCGTCCCAGGCGCTGAGCTGATCCGGCGTCTCATCGTAGAGGAAGGCGGATTCCATCTCGCGCTGCCAGGCGGTCTCGGCGGGGAAGGCGCGGCCGGGCGACATCTTGCGTCGCGCATAGAGTTGGAGGAGTTCGACCGCCGTGGCCTCGATCGCGGCGACGGTCCGGTTCCGGAGCTGTTTCCACTTCCGCCGGCCGAGCTTGTGGACCGCGGGCGGCCGGGCGTCGGAGCCGGCGGCGCTCCACCGCTCGATGAGGTCCAGCCGATAGTGCGGGAGTCTCAGGATCTCGCCGTCGGCGTAGCGGATCTCCATCGTCTCGACCGTCTCGCCGCGCACTTCGACCCGCTCGAGGCCCATGTAGCGGCCGATCCCGTGCTCCATGTGAACCACGTAGTCGCCGGGTTCGATGGCCGCGATGGATTCGATGGTGGCGGCGCCGCGCAACCGGACGCGGTGGCGGCGATACCGGCGCCGGAACACCTCGTGATCCGTGAGGACGAGCAGGGTGCCCGGGACCCCGACCCTGAACCCGCCGCTGAGCGACCCGATGGCGAGGGCGACTTCGCGGGCGAGCGCCGCGCTCCCGCGTTCGGTGAGGATCTCCTCCAGCCGCTCGACCTGGCCGTCGTTGTCGCAGAAGACGATGAGTCGCTCGCCCCGGTCCCGCGCCGTGCCGATCTCCGCCACGAGCCGCTTCATGTCGCGGTCTATCGAGGGCGGAGGCTCGACGGGCAGCCGAATCGCGGCCGGCGGGGCCTCGTCCGGCGCCGTGACCTCCAGGCGGCGGAAGACGTCGAGCCGTCGTTTGGCCTCGGGGGGCGGGAGAACGAGAGACTCGGCCGGCTCCGCGCCGGCGCCGACGCGCTTCCTCGCGTCCCGGACCTCGTCCCACAGGCGCGCGCGGGCCCGGACGCCCCCGTCCGGGTCGAGGATCAGCGCGAGCGCCGTCGGAGGCAGCGTCTCGAGCAGGGCCCGCCGCTCCACGTCGCCCGGCCCTGCCGAGTCCCGCAGCGCGACCGGAAGGACTTCCACGCTCTCCAGGGTTTCGGTCGAACGCTGGGTGAGCGCGTCGAATCGGCGGACCGACTCCACCTCGTCGCCCCAGAGTTCGATCCGCAGCGGCGCCGGATGTCCGAACGGGAACAGGTCCACGATCCCGCCGCGGATCGCGTAGTCCCCGACTTCGCGCACCGTGTGGGTGCGGTCGAATCCCATCTCCTCGAGGCGTCGGCCGAGTTCGGCCAGTGGGTGCTCGGCCCCGCGGCGGATTGTGAGGGCGAGGCTCGAGCCGGGGCCGACCGGGATCGGCGCCCGCTCGGCGAGCGCCCGGGCCGTCGTCGTGAGGATGCGGCAGCGTCCGCCGAGCAGCGCCCCCATCGCGTCCACGCGCTGGGCCTCGATCTCGATGTGAGGGTCCGCATCCTCGTACGGGAGGGCCTCTCGCTGCGGATAGCAGCGGGCGCCGCCGGCCCCGAGCGTGCGGAGATCCTCGTGGAGCGCCTCGGCCCGTTCGGGCGTGTCGGCCACGAGGACGATGGGCGTGCCGGCGGCCAGGTCGTCGAGCGCGAGCGCAAGCGCGGCGGATCCCGCGCCCGGGAGCGGGTGAACGAACGCACGGGCGCCACGCCGCGAGAGCGCCTCCGGGATTCCGGCGGCTCGCACGGTTTGGAGGAACGACGTTCGAATCAGTTCGACGCGCCCGATGTCGCCTCGCTCCCTTCACCATCCGCGCTCGGGCGGCGCGACCGGCCAGGCGTCGCCAGGTACAGTTCGATCCCGATCAGCACGAGCGCGATCGCGATCAACCAGGGGGCCATGTCCCGGCCCCGCCGCGCGCGAAAGATACCGTCTGCCCAGGCGCTCGGGTCGGGGCCCGCCGTAAATACCGGCCGGCCGGCGAACAGTTCCTCCAGTTCGCGCCGCCCCATCGGCGTCGGGTCGGCCTCCTCCTCGGGCACGTTCGCCGCGAAGTGCGTTTCCGCGCCGGCCCCGTCGCCGCCGGTACCTCGAACCGCATACACCCCCGCCCTGAGCGGCGTGAACCGCGCTCCGCCCTCCACGGCACGCACCGTCCCGTCGGGGGATTCGACCTCGCTCGCCCACTCCGGGAGGGTCAGCGGCCGCCCGGCGCCGAAGTCGGCGAAGGGCCAGGTGGCCAGGTGCGACCAGTGCACGAGGAGCGCTTCGAGGAAGGGGACCATGGCGGGATGCGCGGGGAGGTCGCTGGCCGTGGCGCTGAGCGGCGAGGCGAGGACCAGTGCCATGCGGCCGTCCGAATCCGTGCGGATGAGCCACGGTTCTCCGTCTTCCGTGCGCAGCAGCGCCGTGTCGGCGGTCGAGCCGCCGCCGGTCGCGCGAAGGAGATAGCGCTGCCGGACCCGCACCCCCGAGAGCGAGAACGCGGCCTCGGGCTCCGCGAGTCCGAGGTCTCCCGATCCCGCATCGACGCTTGCCTGCCAGGCGATCCCGACCGAAGCCAGCCCCTGATTGAACGCCGCCAGATCCACCGGGTCCGCGGGCGGAACGAAGATCACGGTCTCGGCGTCCTCCCACGGCGCGCCTACGCTCACATCCCCATCCACGACCGCGACGCCCCCGTTTCCTCCCGCTCTCAGCCGTCCTCCGTCGCGGAGCGTCTCGATCCCGAGCCCGACGAAGCCGTTCGCGTCGCCGTGGAGGCGGACCGCGGGGGGAGGTACGACCCGGATCGCGAAGTAGCGCAGGTCATCCGCTCGCGCGCCGGCGGGGTCCACTTCCACTCGCCCCTCGTGCAGCCCCGGCCCGAGTTCGGGGAGGCCGAGGATGGCGCTCGCGCCCCACGGAGCCCGGGCCGCGCCGGCGAGCCGTCCGTCGAGTTCAAGCCTGATGTCGGCTTCCGCCGCGGCGGAAGCCGGTGGGTCCGGCGTGGCGGCCGGCCCGGTGCGCGCGCTCCGCACGATGACGCCGTGCCCGGTGCCCGAGGGCACGGTCGTCCCGCCCGTGAGTTCGATATCGACGAGGGCGCCGTTCGGCTCGGCCGGCGGCCGGGGCGCGTAGGCCACGAGGGGGGCGGCGTCGCTTGCGGCCGCCGGGGCGGCCCGCAGCGCGGACGCCTGGAGGTCCGACAGCAACTGGATTTCGCGCCGCCGCTCGCCGTCGGCGGGGAGCGCCGCGGCCGCCCGCGCCACGACGGCGGCCAGGTCTGCCGCGCCGTCGGTTCGCCGGAACTGCCCAAGTGCCGGCGCGGCCCGGCCCGCGGAGACGCCGGTCGCGAGCGGTTCCCCCACGGTGGGGAAGAGCCACACGCGGTCCTCGGGGCGGGCCGCGGCGAGCGCCGACCGGGCAAGCTCCACGAGCGACTCGAACAGGACGCGGTTCTCGTCCAGCCGCCCGACGCTCGCCGAGTTGTCCACGATGAGCGCGAGGTCCGTCGGCTCGTGGTCGCGGGCGCCGCCGCGTCCGATGAGCGGACCCGCCGCCGCGAGCGCGAGTGCGATCAGGAGCCCGAGCCGCACGGCGAGCAGCAGCAGGTCCGAGGCCGCGAGCGACCTCGAGCGCGCATCCTCCGCGCGGCTCAGGTAGCGGAGCGCCGGAAAGGACACGCGCCGGTCGGTCTGGCGCCGCCGCAGGTGGAGGATGAGCGGCACGACAACGCTCAGCCCGAGGGCCAGCGCCGACAGATAGAGGAAGCTCAAGCCACCCCGGCTCCCGTCACCCGCCGGCCCGCCTGCGCATGAACTGCCTCAGCGCGAGCCCGAGGGGAGTGTCCGTCGTGAGGAGCGCGTAGTCGGCCCCCCAGCGCAGCGCTTCCTTGCGCCAGCCGTCGACCGCCGCCTCGACCGCCTCCCGGTACTGCCTGCGGAGCGCCGCGGAGTTGGCGCCGAGTTCCTCGCCGGTCTCGGGGTCGAAGAAGATCGCCTCCCCCTCGGCGGGCAGCTCCCGCTCGCCGGGGTCCATGATGTGGAACAGGATCACCTCGTGGCCGCGGTGCCGCAGATAGCGCAGGGACATCCGCGTCGTATCCGGGTCCACCAGCAGGTCCGAGATGAGCACGACGAGACCCCGCCGCTGCAGCCGGCCGGCGATCTCCTTGAGCGCGGAACCCGCATCGGTCCGGCCATCGGCGGAGAGGCGCGTGAGTTCGCCCAGCAGCCGGCGCCAGTGGCGGCGCGTGGTGCGCGGCGCGATGTGCGCCCGCAGCGCGTCATCGAAGGCGATGAGTCCCGTCGCGTCTCCCTGCTGTACGAGGAGCAGCGAAAGCGAGGCCGCGAGCAGCCGCGCGTAGGCGAGCTTGGTCGGAAAGCGCTCCTCGTCCGACACCCAGCCCATCGAGCCGCTCACGTCGACGAGCAGGTAGGCCCGCAGGTTCGTCTCCTCCTCGTATTGCTTGATGAAGAGGCGATCCGTCTTGGCGTAGGCCTTCCAGTCGAGGTACCTGATGTCGTCGCCGCGATTGTAGGGGCGGTCCTCGGCGAACTCGGCGGAGAAGCCGCGCTTCGGCGAGTCGTGAAGCCCGATGAGAAACCCCTCGACGATGTGGCGCGCCACGAGTTCGAGGTGCGAAAGGCCCACAATCTCGCGCGGACTCGCGAGGTCCAGACGCTGCCGGGAGGCTTCGAGAGCGGGGGTGAGAGTTGCGGTGCCTTCGTTCATCGGAAAAGACTAGCTCCGTGTGGCGGAGCCCCGCCACACGTCGCGGACTCGCCTTCGGTCGAACGTCCCTCCGGGAAGGAAGCGAATGAAAAAGATATGGGTGCCCGTGCTGATCCTTGCGGCCTCCCCCGCGAGCGCCTCCGCGCAGGGCGAAGCCGCGGTCGGGGCGGCGACCATCACCGTGGACGACCTGCGTCTCCGCATCGGCGCCCTGGCGCACGACTCGATGCGCGGCCGAGCGACGCCCAGTCCGGAACTGGACAAGGCGGCGCGGCACATCGCCGGTCGTTTCGAAGAGTTCGGCCTCCAGCCGGCCGACGGCGACAGCTATCTCCAGGAGTATCCGCTGACCGCTTCGCGAGCCGGCGCCCCCGGCCGGCAGTCGCTTGAGATCGACGGTCCGGGCGGCGGGACGATCGACGCGTCCGACGTCCTCTCCGTTCCGGGAGGCCGCGGCGAGGCCGCGGGTCCGCTCGCGGTCGTGATGCCCGGCGGCGCGGACCCGCCCGCCGGCGCCGTCGCCGTCATGCCGGTCACGGCCGAGGAAACGCGGCGAGGTCTCGAAGCCGTCCGCGGCGTCCTCGATGGCGGCGCGGTCGCCGTTCTGCTCGCGGTCGACGCGCCGGACGACTACTTCGCCGGCATCCGGCGCTTCTACGAGCGGGAGCGGTTGTCCGTCGGCGTGCCGGAGGAACTCGGCGCCCCGGTGGCGCTCGTCCGGACGCGCGCGCTCCCCGAAGCGCTGCGCGCGGCCCTCGCTTCCGGGGCGGGCACGACCGCCTACGAGGCGAGGGTGCGCACGCACTCCGACTTCCGCGAGGAGAGGGCGTACAACACGATCGGCTGGATCGAAGGCTCCGACCCCGACCTCCGCGGCGAGTTCGTCGTCTTCACGGCCCACATGGATCACGTGGGCGTGGGGCGGCCGGTCGACGGCGACTCCATCTACAACGGCGCCGACGACGACGCCTCGGGAACCGCCGCGATCATGGAACTCGCCCAGGCGTTCGCGTCGCTGGAAACGCCGCCGCGCCGCTCGCTCGTATTCATGACCGTGAGCGGGGAGGAACGTGGGCTCCTCGGCTCCGGCTGGTATGCGGAGAACCCGCTGTTCCCCCTTGGGGCGACGGTCGCCAATCTGAACATCGACATGATCGGCCGGAACTGGCGCGACACCGTCGTGGCGATCGGCGCCGACGAGTCGACGCTCGGCACGGCGCTTCGGCAGACGCTGCGGGCGCACCCGGAACTCGGGCTCGAGATGATCGACGACCCGTGGCCGGAGGAGAATTTCTATTTCCGCTCGGACCACTACAGTTTTGCCAGGAAGGGCGTACCCATTCTCTTCTTCTTCACGGGCACGCACGAAGACTATCACGGTCCCAACGACGAACCGGACCGGATTCTGTACGACAAGACGGCGCGCATCACGCGGCTCATCTTTCATCTGGGGCAGCGGATCGCCGACGCCGACGAACGGCCCGAATGGGATCCGGCCGCATACCGGCGGGTTGTAGAGGGCGGCGGGCGCCAGGGTTCGCCGGGTCCGCAGGGCTCGCCGGGACGCGAGCAGGAGAGTGAGTGACATGTCGGAGCAGGATCAACAGCCGTACGTGGTCGTGGAACGCCGGGCGTCCGGGGTCGTCGCATTCCTCTGCGGGGCCCTGGTGGGTGCGGGCGTCGCGCTGCTCCTCGCGCCGAAGTCCGGGCGGGAGACGCAGGCCGACCTGCGCGAAGGGGCTCGCCGGTTGAAGGAGGGGACGGGGGAGCGGCTCACGGACCTCCGGGAAACGCTCGGAGACCGCTACGACCGCACGCGCGACGAGGTGGGCACGCGCGTGGGGGCTTTCCGCAAGAACGTCGCCGACCAACAGAAGAAGGCGGGAGAGGCGATCAAGGCGGGAAAGGACGCGGCCCGGCAGGCCCGCTCCGACCTCGAGGCGCGCGTCGCCGAATCCAAGGAGACCTACCGCGCGGCGCTGGCGGAGGGCGAGGCCCCGGAGGACCAGGCGGAGGACGGATCCGGGGACGGATCGGGAGCCGGAGCCGGAGACGGAGCCGGAGACGAAACGGGCGCCGCGCCCGAGGCCGATGAGAGCGCCGGAGACGCGGACGGCGGGGCGTCCCGGGAGTGAGCCGTGGGCGATCGCGACGGGGTCCGGGTCATCGCCCGCAACAGGAAGGCTCGCCACGACTACGAGGTGCTCGAGCAGTTCGAGGCGGGACTTGTGCTGCGGGGCGCGGAGGTGAAATCGCTCCGGGACGGGAAGGCGAGTTTCACGGACTCGTACGGGCGGATCGACGATGGGGAGGCGTGGCTCCATAATCTCCACATTCCTCCGTACGACAAGGCGACCCTCGACGCGCCCGACCCGGTGCGTCGGCGAAAGCTCCTGCTCAAGCGACGGGAGATCGACCGCTTGCGCTCGAAGACGCGGGAGGGCGGACTGACGCTCGTGCCGCTGGACCTCCATTTTCGGCGCGGCTTCGCCAAGGTCACGCTGGGGTTGGCACGGGGGAAGAAGCACCGGGACCGGCGCGAGGATCTGAAGAGGAAGACGATGCAGCGGGAGGCCGAGCGGGCGAAGAGGGAGGCGGCGCGTGGCGGGTGACCGGGGCGGCGATCGCGGCCGGGTCGGCGGGGGAGGGCGGATCGTGGTAGCCGCCGTCGTCGTCGCGCAGGCCGTGCTCTCCGGGACCACGACGGGCATCGCCGCGCAGGCGCCCCCCGAGACGGTTCAGGCGCAGGTCTCGGGCCGCACCGTGAGCCTTCCCGTCGCGCGGCACCGGGCCTACCCCGCCGTGGACGCGGCGGATCTCGCGCTCGCGCTGGAGAGCGTCATCGAGGACGTCACGCGGAACGGGGTCTTCCTTCGCGCCCGCCTCCGCGGCGACGAGGTTGCGTTCGAGGCGGGATCTCCGTTCCTCCGACACGGGGGGCGCGTGGTGCAGCTCGCGAATCCCCCCTACGAGGAAGGCGGCGCCTTCTGGCTTCCGGCCGAGTTCGTCACCCGATGGGTGTCGGAGGGACCCCCGCCGGCGCCGGCCGCGTCCGTAGAGTCGCAGGCGCCCGCGTCATCCGCGGAGCCCCCGTCCTCCCCGCCGCCGCCGGACCCGCTGCCGGCCCGCGTCGACCCGACGGCGCCGTGGCGCGTGATCATCGACCCGGGCCACGGAGGCCGGGACCCGGGAACGCTGGGCAACGCGAGCTACGAGAAGGACATCGTGCTCGCGATCGCGAGACGGCTGTACGGCGAGCTCGAAGGGTGCGAGATGTTCGAGCCCCACCTGACCCGGGAGGCGGACGTCTACGTGGACCTCGACCAGCGTTCCCAGTTCGCGGTGGACCGGGCCGGAGACCTCTTCGTCTCGATCCACGCCAACGCCGCCGGAGACGAGCGCGCGCGCGGGTTCGAGACCATCTTCCTCGGGCAGGCCCGCTCGGAGGAGGCGCGCGAGGTCGCGCTGCGGGAGAACCGGGGTCCCGAAGTGGACGACGCGGCGGGTTCGCCGTCCGATGTCCAGTTCATCCTCGCGGGGCTGGACCGCACGGAGAATCTTCAGGAGTCGCGGCTCTTCGCCGGGTTCGTACAGAACTCGATCCGGAGGGTCCGGCGCGGCGGGTCCCCCGATCGCGGCGTCATACAGGGTCCGTGGTGGGTCCTCCTCGGGGCGCTCGTGCGCATGCCGTCGGTGATCGTCGAAGTCGGTTTTCTCTCGAACGATGAAGAGGAGCGCTACCTGAACGGGGCGGAAGGTCAGGAAGCGATCGCGCGGGCGATCGCGGACGCGATCGTGGCGTACCGTGAAGACCTGTTGCGCCGGTACGCTCCGACGCCGGAGCCGGGCTGCTGAGCGCCCCCGGCGGTGTGGCCGTGGAGCGCGCGGCGCCCGTGAGCCGGCGGGCGGCGCTGCTCTCGACGCGCCTCGTGGCCCGCGATACGTGGTGGCAGGAGTTCGACTGCCCGGACATCGCGGCCGCCGCGCTCCCCGGGCAGTTCGTCATGCTCGGCGTCGGGCTCGACGCGCCGGGGGCGTGGCTCCTCCCGCGTCCGTTCAGCGTCGGCTGGACGGGCCCCGACGGCGAGGTGGGCATCCTGCTGCGCGCCTACGGACAGGGCACCAAGGCGCTCGCCACGCTGGAGACCGGGCAGACCGCCCTCCTGCTCGGCCCGCTGGGCCGCCCATTCGACACGGAGGGCGCGGACGTCGAGTGCGTTGCGGGCGGCGTCGGGCTCGCCCCGTTCATCTTCCTCGCGGCGCGCGAGGCGGCCGCGGGACGGCGCGTGCGGCTCATCTATGGAGAGCGGGATGCGGGCGCCGTCTTCGACCCGGCGCTCATCGCCCAGCTCACGGATCACGATCCGGAGTTGTTCACGGAAGACGGGAGCGCTGGCCGGAAGGGCCTCGTGACGGCCGGCCTCGATCCGGCGTCGCGCGCGCTCCTGCTCGGCTGCGGCCCGACGCCCCTCCTGCGGGCGCTCGCGGCCTTCGCGCGGGAACACGGCCGCCGGCTCCAGGTCTCGGTGGAGGAGCACATGGGGTGCGGGATCGGCACCTGCCAGGGGTGCGTCGTGCGCGGAGCGGACGGACGCTGGGTGAAGTCATGCATCGAGGGCTCCGTCTTCCCCGCGGAGGAACTCGACTGGGGGGCGATCTGACCTCGGCAGCGGCGTCCCCGGGCCTCGTCCAGCGCGTGTTCGGGGCGGAATTTCCGAGTCCCGTGCTCCTGGCCTCGGGCACGTGCGGCTACGGGCAGGAATACGCGGATCTCATCCCCCTCGACGAGATCGGAGGGCTGGTCACGAAGGCGGTGAGCCTCGAGCCCCGCCCCGGGAACCCGCCCCACCGCGTCGCGGAGACGCCCGGCGGGATGATCAACGCGATCGGACTCGAGAACCCGGGGCTGCGGGGCTTCATCGCGGAGAAACTCCCCTGGCTGCGGGAGCACCTCCGCCGCGCGCAGGTGTTCGTGAACGTGGTCGGGCACTCGGCGGAGGACTTCGCCGCCGTCGTGCGCGGACTCGACGGGGAGGACGGCTTCCTCGGGTACGAGATCAACGTCTCCTGTCCGAACGTGAAGGGCGGCACGATGTTCGGCACCGACGAGCGGGCGCTGGCCGACCTCGTGGCGCGGCTCCGCGGCTGCACGGAACGGCCGCTCGTGATCAAGCTCACGCCCAACGTCCCCGACGTGGGCGACTTCGCCCGCATCTGCGAGGAGGCGGGGGCCGACGGTCTGAGCGCGATCAACACCTTCCCCGGGATGGTTGTCGACATCGGGCGCCGCGAACCGCTGATCGGCAACCGGTCCGGGGGCGTGAGCGGGCCCGCGATCCTCCCCATGGGCGTCTACGCGACGTGGCGGGCGCGGCAGACGTGCGGGCTGCCGATCATGGGCATCGGAGGCATCCGCAACGCCGAGGACGCGCTGCAGTACATCCTCGCCGGCGCCTGTCTCGTGCAGGTCGGGACGGCTTCGTTCGTCGATCCGGGCGCGGCGGTGGACGTCCACGCCGGGATCTCGGAATACCTGGAGGCGACCGGCGTCGCGCGCCTCGAGGACCTCGTGGGCGCGCTCAAGACCCGCCCCGCCGCCGGCCCCGCGATTCCGGCCGGCTGATGAGTCCCGGCAAGGGCCTGGTCGACCTCGCGTCGGCGCTCTTCGTCGAGTGGCACGGCGAACCGCCGCGGGACATCCGGCCCGTCGCCGCGGACGGCTCCGCCCGCAGCTACTGGCGCCTCACGGCGGGGGATGGGGTGTCCGCGGTCGGCGCCCACGGGCCCGACCCGATGGAGAACCGGGCCTTCCTCTCCTACTCCCGCACGCTGCGCGAACTCGGATTGCCCGTGCCGGAGGTGTACGGAGCGGACGAGGAGTCCGGCGTGTGGCTCCTCGAGGATCTCGGCGACACGACCCTCTTCGATGCGATCAAGGAAGCGTGCGACCCGGGGTCGGACGCCTTCCCCGACGCCGTCCTCCCCCTCTACCGGCGGGTGCTCGACATCCTGCCGCGCTTCCAGGTCGAGGGAGGGAAGCGGATCGACTTCGGCCGGGCCTATCCCCGGGCGGCGTTCGACCGGCAGTCCATCCTCTGGGACCTGAACTACTTCAAGTACCACTTCCTGAAGCTCGCGCACATCCCGTTCAACGAGGCGGACCTGGAGCGCGACTTCTCGCGGCTCGCGCGGCACCTGCTCGCCGGCGACCGGTCGCGGTTCCTGTACCGCGACCTCCAGTCCCGCAACGTAATGGTGCGGCGGGGACCGGAGGGTCCGGAGCCCTGGTTCATCGACTACCAGGGCGGACGGCGCGGGGCGCTGCAGTACGACGTGGCGTCGCTGCTCTACGACTCGAAGGCGAATCTCGCGCGCCGGCACCGGGAGGCGCTGCTCGATCACTACATCGGCGTCATCGAATCGCACGGCGTCGCGCGGCGCGGCGAATTCCTCGAACTCTGGCCCGGGTACGTCCTCGTGCGCCTGCTGCAGGCGCTGGGGGCCTACGGATACCGGGGGTTCTTCGAGCGGAAACCGCGCTTTCTGCAGAGCGTGCCCTACGCGGCGGAGAACCTGCGGGGGTTGCTCGAGGCGGGCCTGCCCGTGGACATCCCCGAACTCGAGGGGGCGCTGCGCGCGATCGTCGAGCGCTGGAGTCGCGGGGCGGCGCCGTCGGCGGTCGAGGGGGGGCTGGAAGTGACGGTCTCGAGCTTTCGCTATCCGGGCGGATACCCGGCGGACACGTCGGGTCACGGCGGAGGATACGTGTTCGACTGTCGCGGGCTCCCGAATCCGGGCCGGGAGGAGGCGTACCGCGACCTCACGGGTCTCGACGAGGAGACGATCGCCTTCATCGCGTCCCGGCCGGAGGCGCAGGAGTTCTGGGAACGGGTGCGGGGGATCGTGGACGCGCACATCGCGAACTACGTGGAGCGAGGATTCAACAGCCTGAGCGTGAGTTTCGGGTGTACGGGAGGACAGCACCGCTCGGTGTACATGGCGGAGCGGCTGTGCCGGCACCTGAGCGTGCGCTTCCCCGACGTGCGCGTGGAGCTCACGCACCGGGAGTCGGCGGACTGGCCGCGCCGTCCCGCGCGGGTCTGAGCCCGTGGCCACGGACGAGTTGAACCGGAGGGCGGGGACGGACGCGTGGAGGCGATGATCTTTGCGGCGGGCCGGGGACGCCGCCTGCGGCCGCTGACCGATGCGACCCCCAAGGCGCTCGTCGACTTCGGCGGCGTCCCGCTCCTGGAGCGCGTCGCCGCGAACCTCGTCGCGGCGGGCGCGCACCGCCTGATCGTGAACGCGCACTATCTCGCCGGGCAGGTGGCGGCGTGGGCCGAAGCGTCGTCGCCGGGCGTGCCGGTGGTCGTGTCGCGGGAAGACGAGGAGTCGCCGGCTCCCCTGGACACGAGCGGCGGGCTCTTCCACGCGCGGTCGCTGTTCGAGGCGCGGGAACCCTTCCTGCTCCACAACTGCGATGTCGTGACCGAGGTCGACCTCGCCGCGCTGTATCGCGCGCACCTGGAGGGGGAGGCGCGGGACGGGCGGCTGGCCACGCTCGCGATCGCCGAGCGGGAGACGTCGCGGCCCCTCCTCGTGGATGGCCGGGGCGTGTACGGGCGCGCGAACCGGACGGAGGGCTGGGAAGTCGTCGCGCGCGAGCCGGCGAGCGCGGACGAGGCCGGGGAATACGGCTTCTGCGGCATCCACGCGATCTCGCCGCGCGTGTTCGAACGCTACGCGGAAGGAGGCGTCTTTTCGATCATGGATTCGTACATGGACTGGATCGGGGACGGGGAGCACGTCGGGGTGTTCGACGCGACGGGCGCGGCGTGGTACGACATCGGGACGCCCGAGCGGCTCGAGGCCGCACGGCGCGCCTTCGGGGCGGTCGGCGCATGAAGGCGGTCCGCATCCGGGAGCCCGGCGGCCCGGACGTCCTCGAACTCGTCGAGCGGGACGACCCGGCCGCCGGGGCCGGCGAGGTCCGGGTGCGCGTACGCTGCGCGGGGATCAACCGGGCCGATCTCCTGCAGCGGCTGGGGCGCTATCCGGCGCCGGCGGACGCCCCGCCGGACATCCCGGGGCTCGAGTTCGCCGGCGAAATCGAGGCAGTCGGGCCCGGCGTCACGGGCTGGTCCGAGGGCGACCGCGCGATGGGCATCCTGGGCGGCGGCGGATACGCCGAGCGGGTAACGGTCCCGGCCGGGCAACTCCTGCCCGTCCCGCCGACGCTTAACTGGACCGAGGCCGGAGCGATCCCCGAGGTCTTCCTCACCGCGGCGGACGCCCTCATCGAGCGCGGCCGTCTGCGCCCCGGCGAGACCGTGCTCGTACACACGGCCGGCGGCGGCGTCGGGACCGCCGCCCTGCAACTGGCGCGCGCGAGCGGGGCGGGCGCGATCATCGCTACGGCGTCGGCGGCCAAGCTCGACCGCATCCGCGAAGCCGGACTGCCGCACGACCTCGCCGTCGACCGCCGGGCCGGCTCCTTCGCCGACGCGGTCGCAGAGCACACCGCCGGGGCCGGCGCCGACGTCATCCTCGACACCGTCGGCGCCCCGTACTGGGAGGCGAACATGGCCAGCCTCGCGACCCTCGGCCGCCTCGTCATCGTCGGCGTCATGGGCGGCATGAAGGTCGAGGCCAACCTGCGCACCCTCATGGGGAAGCGCGCGACCGTCGTCGGCACCGTCCTCCGCGCGCGCTCGAAAGCGGAAAAGGCGCACCTCACGGAGATGTTCGCGACCCGCTTCCTCCCCGGCTTCACGGCCCAGGCCGCCGACCCGTCCCACCTGCGCCCGGTCATCGATCGCGTCTTCCCCCTCGCCGAAGCCGCCGAAGCCCACCGCTACGTCGAGTCCAACCGTTCCTTCGGCAAAGTCCTCCTCGACACCGGGAAGTGACGCAACGAAGGCTTGGCTACCATCCGCGCCTATCGATTCGACTCATCGATTTCGGCGATCTTCATTAGGTGTCTTTGCAACCCTCGCTTGAGGTCGGCGTTGCCGTGGACGGGGACTGAGACTCGGGCGGCAACGCCCTCCTTCGTGTAGATGTGATGACTGCCCCTGACCCGCCTCAGCCGCCATCCGTGAGCCTCGAGCAGTCTGCAAAAGTCCTTACCGCTGAGGGTCTTCACACGGCAATCTCGACAACCCTGTCTGTGTCCGAGACGGGGATGTCGAGTAAGTCTACGGACAGGCAACCCTCAATCGCCTCGCGGACGTTTCGCAGCAACTCGTCGAACGACTCGCCCTGGGATACGCATCCGGCGATGGCGGGTACTTCCGCCCAGTAGCCGCCCTCCTCCGCCTGGTGAACGACGATCTTGAGTTTCATGAGATCTCCACCTCATCGACGGGTGTCGAGCGGGGCCGTGATCGGTTTAGGGGGGTGTTCCCCTCGGTTTGCTCGAAACTAAGTCCTTCGGGACGTTGCCGCTCACCCTGACGATGCCGTTTGGTCCGGTCCGCACGCCTCTGTATGATTCGGTATCAGGCAAGCCCGGAGGGGATCGATGCGCACGGTCGAAATCCATGAAGCCCGGAAGCACCTCTCCCGCCTCGTTCAGGAGGCGGTGGACGGCGACCCGTTCGTCATCACGCGGGACGGCGAGCCATTGGTCGAGGTGGTGTCGATTGACACGCCAGAACCCGCCGCAGCTCGCCGGACCGGATTCATGGTCAGCCAAATCTCCGTCCCGCCGGACTTCGACCGCATGGGTGCGAGGGAGATCGAGTCCCTGTTCGACGCCGATCGGTAAGCTCGGCGCGGCCGGTAGTCAGCCGCCGCTTATGGCGGGGAGGACGACGACTTCGGCGCCGTCCTTGGCGGGGGTGTCGAGGCCGCTGAGGAAGCGGATGTTCTCGCCGTCCACGAAGATGTTCACGTGAGGCCGCAGGCGGCCCCGCTCCGTGATCAGGCGGTCGCGGACGCCGGGGTGGGCGGCCCCGAGTGCGGCCAGGATGTCGCCGACCGGGGCGGGTGCGCCGGGGACGTCGACCGAGGACCGCCCGCCCGTGAACTCCGTCAGCGCGGCCGGCAGCGTCACGCGCACCAGGCCGGTGGCAGCCGTCCCGGCGGGCATCAGGCGGGCCGGGGGGCGCAGGCCTTCACGCAGACCACCGGCGGGAGGCCCTCGCACACCAGCCCCCACGTCGTCCCGTCGTCGCGGGAGGCGTACACCTTGCCGCTGCGGGTGCCGAAGAACACCTGCCCGGGGGCCAGCGTGGCGAGCGCGTCGCGCAGCACGGTTTCGTACGCGTTCCGCTGCGGAAGTCCTTCGGTCAGCGCCTCCCAGCTCGCGCCGCCGTCCCGGGTCCGGTAGACGCGCAGCTTCGCCTCGGGCGTACAACGGAAGCCGTCCGATTCGAGCGGGACGATGTAGACCGTGTCGGCGTCGGCCGGGTGCATCGCCATCGCGAAGCCGAAGTCGGACGGGACGCCGTTGGCGATGTCCGTCCACGAATCGCCCCAGTCGTCGCTGCGGTACAGTCCCCAGTGGTTCTGCAGGAAGAGCCGGTCCGGGTTCGACGGGTGGTGCACGATCTTGTGCACGCACTGGCCGAACTCCGGGTGCTTGTCCGGCAGGAACTCCGCGCGCACCCCCTTGTTGCGCGCCGCCCAGCTCGCCCCGCCATCGTCGCTGCGGTACGCCCCCGCGGCGGAGATGGCGATCGTCGCGCGCCCGCCCGGCTCGCCGTCCGTGACGATGGTATGCAGGCAGAGCCCGCCGGCCCCCGGCTGCCACCGCTCGCGGTGCGGGTGGTTCAGCAGCCCGTCCACCGCCTCCCACTTCTCCCCCGCGTCGTGCGAGATGAACAGGCAGGCGGGCTCCACGCCCAGCCGGATCACATCCGGTTCGCGGGCCGACCCCGGCTGGATCTGCCAGATGCGCTTGAGGGACAGGCCGGAATCCTCGGGAAACCGCACCGGACGCTCCGCCTTCCCGGACCAGCTTGCCCCGAAGTCGTCCGAGAAGCGCAGCGTCGTCCCCCAGAAGGGACTGTGCGGCGCCGCCCACAGGCGCGACCGGCCGGCCCGGTCGTCGTACGCCATCGCGTAGACCTCTTCCCCCGGGAAGTGGGGGCCGTCCAGCTCCCACCCCCCGCCGTCCCCGTCGCCGTTTCCACCGCCGTCGACCGCTCCGCCCCCGCCGCGCGGCCGCGCCAGGAAGGCGCCTTTCGTCGTGCCCAGCAGGAGCGTGCCGCCCCCGTGCGTCCCATCTCCACTCGCCACGATCCGTCCCCTCGTTTCTCGCAGGCCGCTTCGCGGCCGAAGTACGTCGCTTCACGATCGGAATCCGTCGCTTCGCAACCGAAGTCGCCGGCGGCCAATGTACAACGCGGGCGCCACCGCGGTGCGTTGGCCCACCGGCCGCGGGACCGTATCATCCCGGCCATGCAGGTCTGGATCGGCACGAGCGGCTACAGCTATCCCGCGTGGAAAGGCAGCTTCTATCCGGAGGATCTCCCCAACAGGGAGATGTTGTCCTTCTACGGCAGCCGGCTTCGCGCCGTCGAGATCAACAACACCTTCTACCGCATGCCGCGCGAGAGCGTGCTCGAGAACTGGGCCGGGGCCGTGCCCGACGGCTTCCGCTTCGCGCTCAAGGCGTCGCGCCGCATCACGCACTTCAAGCGGTTGCAGAACGCGGAGGAGGAGACGGAGTATCTTGTGCAGACGGCGTCGGTGATGGCGGATCGCGCCGGCGTCATCCTGTACCAGCTTCCACCGAACTTCAAACGGGACGATGAACGGCTCGCGCGTTTCGTGGACCAGCTTCCGAACCCCGGCACCTCGGCCTTCGAGTTTCGGCACGCCTCGTGGTTCGACGAGGCGGTGTTCGACATCCTCCGCGCCCGGAACTCCGCCCTCTGCCTCGCGGAGACGGACGACGGAGACGATGCGCCCCTCGTCGAGACGGCGGACTGGAGTTACCTCCGGCTGCGCCGCAGCGCGTACTCCACGGAGGAGCTGGAGGCCTGGGCCGCGCGGCTGCGCGCGTCGGGGTGGGACCGGGTCTACGCCTTCTTCAAGCACGAAGACGCCGGCGTCGGACCCGCGCTGGCCGGACAGTTCACGGAGATGATGACGGCATGACCCGCGTCGTCGGCCAGCTCCTCCTGATCAACGTCGTCGCCTACGTGTTCACGCGCATGAATCCGGCCATGATGTCGGAGTTGTGGCTCGTCCCGGCCCAGGTCCTGACGCGGCCGTGGACGCTCCTCACCTACCAGTTCCTGCACGGCGGCGTGTCCCACATCTTCTTCAACATGCTCGCGCTCTTCTTCTTCGGGCCGAAGCTCGAAGCGCTGCTCGGGTCGAAGAGTTTCCTCAGGATGTACCTGCTGGCCGGGCTCGTGGGAGCCCTCGTCCACATCCTCTGGACCGTCCTCACGATGTCGCAGGGCAGCCTCTACGTGCCGATGGTCGGCGCTTCGGCGGCCGTGTACGGCGTGCTCTTCGGCTACGCGCGCTACTGGCCGCGCGATCGGGTGATGATCTGGTTCGTCATCCCGGTGCAGGTCCGCTTCCTCGTCATCTTTTTCACCCTGCTCTCCCTGTGGCTGGGCCTGGGCGGCGTCGGCGGGGGCGTGGCGCACTTCGCGCACCTGGGCGGGTTTCTCGGCGGCTGGCTCTACCTGAGGTGGCGGGCCACGCGCTCCGCCGCGGCGCAGTTCCGCAGGAAGGCCGAGAGTCCCGGCGCCCGCATGGGAGAGCGGGAGTTGAACGTGAAGTGGGGCCGCATCGAGCCGAGCACCCTTCATCCCGTGAACCGGGCCGAATACGAGCGCATCGCTGACAAGCTCAGGGCCGCGGGGTGGTCCGCCCTCACCGACCGCGAGCGCACGTTCGTGGAGCGATTCGGCGGTGGCTTCGGCTAGCGTGTCGGCCCGGCGCCACTCGCTCGGCCTCATTGCCCTTTCTGGTGCTTTGGTGCTATGGTGACATCCGGCCACCTGGAGAGCCCGACAGCGCGAGGACGCACGACATGCCCCGACTCACCATCAGCCTGAGCGCCCGCACGCATCGCGCCCTGAAGGAAGCGTCGGCTCGGCAGGGTCGCTCGATGGGTGCGATCATCGAGGAGAGCCTGGAGTTGAGAGGCGTCCGACCGATCAACACGGCCAGGGAGATTGTGGCCAAGGCCCGTGGACGCGCCGCACTGGCAGCGGACGAAGCCATGGCCGTTGCGGTCCGCGAGACAGGGCTGCACCGCGAGGGGCGGTAGCGGGCGCCGGGTTCGAGCCGTGACCCCGGCTGTATTCGTTGTGGACACCAACGTGGTCGTCTCGGCGCTGATCACGTCGGATGCGACGAGTCCCACCGCGGAGATCCTGGACGCCATGCTCGATGGAGGTCTCCTGTATCTCATGTCCGAGGATCTGATCGCGGAGTACGCGACCGTGTTGCGCCGCCCCGCGCTCGTGAGGCTGCACGGCTTGAATGAGCAGGAGATTGACGGACTCCTCACCGAACTGACCGCAAACGCGATATGGTGCGAACCCGCGGCCGGCGGCGGGGCGCCGGACGCCCGCGACAACCACCTCTGGGCCCTGCTTGCCAGCCGTGCAGGCAGCCGGCTCGTTACAGGCGACCGCCTTCTCGTCGACAACCCTCCCGAGGGTACTCACGTCCTGACTCCCCGCGACCTTGCAAGACGCGAGCGGAAGTAGACGCTCCGTGGGCGGGCGCGTCCTCTTTCTGCCCGGCGACGGCATCGGCCCCGAGGTCCTCCTCGAGGCGCGACGCGTGCTGGAGGCCGTCGGCGAGATCCACGGCCACCGGTTCGACATCGTTGAGGCCACCATCGGTGATGGCGCGCTCGAGCGGTTCGGAGATCCTCTGCCGGAGGAAACGCGGGCGCTTGCCGTGGAGGTCGACGCCGTGCTCGTGGGAGCGGTCGGCCTCTCGGTGCGCTCCGTGGACGGGGCGCGGGTCGACGCCTCCCGGGGGCTGCTGGATCTGCGGCGCCTGCTTGAAAACCATGCGAACATCCGGCCCGTCTCCGTGCCCGAGGCGCTCGTGGACCGATCTCCGCTGCGTCCCGAGTGCGTCCGCGGCGTGGACCTCGTCGTCGTCCGCGAACTGCTCGGGGGCATCTACTACGGACATCCGCGCGGAATCGGGGACGGCGTCGCATTCGATACCGAGATCTATACGGAGGAGGAAATCCGGCGGATCTCCGTGTCGGCGTTCGAACTCGCGCGTGCGCGGCGGCGGAAGGTGACGTCGATAGACAAGGCGAACGTCCTGGAGTCGTCGATCTTCTGGCGCCGCATCGCCGAAGAAGTATCCCGCGACTATCCGGACATCGAGTTCTCCAGCATGCTCGTGGACAACTGCGCGATGCAGTTGATCCACAATCCGCGCCAGTTCGACGTCCTCCTGACCAGCAACCTGTTCGGCGACATTCTGAGCGACGAGGCGGCGGTGCTCGCCGGGAGCCTGGGCATGCTGCCGTCGGCGAGCGTGGGGGGCGACATCGGCCTCTTCGAGCCCGTTCACGGCGCGGCGCCGGACATCGCGGGGCGGGGGGTCGCGAACCCCATCGGCGCGATCCTCTCCGTGGCCATGATGCTCGAACTCGCGTTCGCGCTGCCAGAGGAGGCGGACGCCGTGCGGGCCGCCGTGAACCGCGTGCTCGACGACGGATACGGCACGGCGGATCTCCACGCCGACGGGGACCGGCCGCCGGTGTCGACGGCGCGGATGGGCGAATTGATCGTCGGAGCCCTGCGTGCGGCGGGCGCGGCGGGCGCGACGGACGCGTGACCCCTATCTTCCCGGCGGTCGCCGGGGGCATCCCGACCTGTCGGGATTGAGAGCGTACCCCATGAACCTGATCCGGCTCATACCGGCGTAGGGAGCGCGGCCCGCGCGGGGCAGGGTTCCCGCCCGGCGTCGACCGTTCCCCGTCCGGCGACGACGCGGATGTGCCGGGGAAACCGATGCCCGTCATGACCGAGCCCGACCCCGCCCTCGCGCCCGATCCCGCCCTCACGCCCAGCCCCGCCCTCAACCCGCCGGTTCCGTACGAAGGAGCCTTTCCCAACTCCACGAGGGTCTTCGTGGATGGCCCCGGCGGCCTTCGCGTCCCCATGCGGGAGATCGCGCTCTCCGGCGGCGAACCGCCGCTGCGCGTCTACGACACCAGCGGTCCGGGCGGGTGCGACGTGCGCCAGGGCCTGCCTATTCTGCGCGACGACTGGATCCGGGCGCGCGACGTGCGGGCGACCGGGCGCTCCGCCACCGCCGTCCGCGGGCCGCGGGACGACGCCATGGAACTGCCCTCGACCCTCGTCCGCGACACGCGGCGGGGAACCGGCCCCGTCACGCAGATGCACTACGCGCGCCGGGGCGAGATCACGCCGGAGATGGCGTTCATCGCCGTGCGGGAGGGCATGGACCCGTCCTTCGTCCGTGACGAGGTGGCGCGCGGGCGGGCCATCATCCCCGCCAATATCAACCACCCCGAACTCGAACCGATGATCATCGGGCGCGGCTTCAAGGTGAAGATCAACGCCAACATCGGGAACTCGGCCGTCACCTCGTCCATCGAGGAGGAGGTGGAGAAGCTCCGCTGGGCCACCCTGTGGGGGGCCGACACGGTGATGGACCTCTCCACGGGGAGGAACATCCACGCCACGCGGGAGTGGATCCTCCGCAATTCCCCGGTCCCCATCGGCACCGTGCCCATCTACCAGGCGCTGGAGAAGGTGGGCGGCGTCCCGGAGGAACTCACGTGGGAGATCTACCGGGACACCCTCATCGAACAGTGCGAGCAGGGGGTGGACTACTTCACCGTGCACGCCGGACTGCTGCTCCGGTACGTGCCGCTCACGGCGGAGCGGGTGACGGGGATCGTGAGCCGCGGCGGATCGATCATCGCCAAGTGGTGCATGGCCCACCACCGCGAGAACTTCCTCTACGCGCACTTCCGCGAACTGTGCGAGATCGTGCGCGAATACGACGTGTCGCTGTCGCTGGGAGACGGGCTGCGGCCCGGGTCGATCGCCGACGCCAACGACGAGGCGCAGTTCGCCGAGTTGCGCACACAGGGCGAACTGACCCGGATCGCCTGGGAATACGACGTGCAGGTGATGAACGAAGGCCCGGGGCACGTCCCCATGCACCTGATCCGCGAGAACATGGAGCGGCAGCTCGAGTGGTGCGACGAGGCGCCCTTCTACACGCTGGGGCCGCTGACGACGGACATCGCGCCGGGCTACGACCACATCACGAGCGCCATCGGCGCGGCGACGATCGGCTGGCACGGCACGGCGATGCTGTGCTACGTGACGCCCAGGGAGCACCTCGGGCTCCCCGACCGCGACGACGTGAAGGCCGGCGTCATCGCGTACCGGATCGCGGCGCACGCGGCGGACCTCGCGCGCGGCCACCCGGGGGCGCAGGCGTGGGACGACGCGATCTCGAAGGCGCGCTTCGAGTTCCGGTGGGAGGACCAGTTCAACCTGTCGCTCGACCCGGTGACCGCGCGCGCCTTCCACGACGAGACGCTGCCGGCGGAGGGCGCGAAGATCGCCCACTTCTGCTCGATGTGCGGTCCGAAGTTCTGCGCCATGAAGATCAGCGCGGACGTGCGCCGCTACGCCCGCGCCTGATCCGCTCGGCGCCGCGTGGCCCGCCTGCATATATTCCAAGCGGGATGACGTGCCGGGCCGCCGGGGAACCGACATGGCTCCGCGCAAGCCGGAATCCGGCCAGGGAGGAAGGGAGGAAGGGATGTTCGACCGACGAAACGTGATCGCCGTGCTCCTCGCCGGCGCCCTCGTGTCCGGCTGCAGCGAAGGAACGACGGAACCGCCCACCACGGGAGAGCCGCTCTCCGCGGCCGAGTCCGTGGCGCTGTTCGAGGCGATGCGGGCGATTCAGAGCGACACCGCCGCCACGATCATCGGCGGCTCCGAGAACAGCTTCGTGGTCGCGTGCCCCCTGGGGGGACAGATCACCATCACGAGCTCGATCATGGACGAGTCGGTGGCCGACACGGTGAGGCTGACGACCGATTTTACGGCCTCACCGAGCGGCTGCGAGGTGTCGAACGGCGGGATGCGGTTCACCGTGGACGGCAGCCCCGGCGTTCGCGAACGGACCACCACCAGCTTCATTGGTTTGTTCGAGGCGTTCACCCTGGAGGGTTCGGTGGCCGGAGCGCTGGACTGGCAGTCCGATGGGCGGTCCGGATCCTGCAGCATCGACTTGGCGCTGAGCGGGGGGTTGGACCCCTCCGGCACGGAACCGTCCGTGGCCGCCGTCCTGGCCGGCACGCTATGCGGCCACGAGACCCGCCTCGATGTGGAGGGCGTAACCGACCCGTCCGGCTGACCGACACCGGCTGACCGGTCCCGGCCGATCGACTCTGGATCCGGCCGGGCGACGCTAGACGGCCTCGGCGCCGGCGCTCGCGGGACGGAGATCCGAGCGGGGCTCCTCGAAGGGTTCGGGTGGAGTCCCGTCGGATCCATGCTCCGACGGCAGGTCCGCCGCACCGCCCCGCCAAGCCTCGAGCGCGGCTTTCTGGAGGCCGACGATGTCGCGCTCCATCCACTCGAAGTTGCCGGCCATGATGTCCTGGGCGATGCGGTAGTCCGCCACGTCGTGGTTCGAGCGGATGCGGCGGAAGAGTTCGCCGATGCGCTGGCGTGACCCGGCCGCGAACGAATCGGCGAGGCGGACGGCCTCGCGGGCCTCGTCGCGCGCCTCGTCCCCTGCCCGGCGGCGCAGCATGTCGGCCCTCGTAACGGCGGCCGCGATCGCGAACAGCTCCGCGCCGATGTCGATGCAGCGGAAGAGCAGACCCTGGCGCCGCTCGAGCTTCGGCCCGTGGCGCAGCATGAGGTGGAAGATCGTGCGCGCCAGCTTGCGGCTGTTCCGCTCGACGTAGCGCAGGTGCTTCGCCAGCCGCCCGTGGCTCGCGAAGCGTGGCGGCAGGCTCCAGCCGATCCATGTCGTCGGGTACCAGGTCGCATAGAACCAGGCGGCCTTCGGCAGGGCCTTGAGCTTCGCGCCGAGGCCGAGCCGGGGGTCGACGAGGTCGCCCGCGATCTGGAGGTGCCGGTCGACGGCCTCGCGGGCCATGAACAGGCGCAGGATCTCGCTCGATCCCTCGAAGATCCGGTTGATCCGGAAGTCGCGCAGCCAGCGCTCGACGGCGACGGGTTCCTCGCCGCGCGCCGTGAGCGAGTCCGCCGTCTCGTAGCCGCGCCCGCCCCGCACCTGCAGGGCGTCATCGACGAGCTGCCAGCCCGTTTCCGTGTTCCAGAGCTTCGCCATCGCGGCCTCGAGCCGGATGTCGTAGCCGCCCCGGTCCGCCATCGACTGCGTGAGGTCGGCGATCGCCGACATGGCGTACGTCCGGGAGGCGATCGACGTCAGGTAGTGCGCGATCGTCTCGTGCCTGCCGACCGGCACGCCCCACTGGATGCGCTCCGCGCACCAGCGCCGGCACGCCTCGAGCGCGGCCTGCGCCCCGCCCACCGACGAGGCCGGAATCGTCAGGCGGCCCGTGTTCAGCGTCATGAGCGCGAGCTTGAGTCCGCTCCCTTCCTTCCAGAGGAGGTTCTCGGCCGGCACGCGGACATCGGTGAAGCGGATGATCCCGTTCTCGAGCGCCTTGAGTCCCATGAAATGGCAGCGCCGCACGACTTCGACGCCCGGCCAGTCGCGCTCGACGATGAAGGCGGAAATGCGGCCCGTGTCGGGGTGGCGCGCCATGACGACGTAGAGTTCGGCCAGGGTGCCGTTCGTGCACCACAGCTTCTCGCCGTTCAGGATGAAGGCGGACCCGTCCTCCGTGCGCTCGGCGGACGTCGTGAGCCGGGCGGGATCCGACCCCACGTCGTTCTCGGTGAGCGCGAAGGCGCTGACGGCCCCCTTCGCGAGCCGGGGGAAGTAGGCCTCCTTCTGCGCCTCGGTGCCGAACATCTTGAGCGGCTGCCCCACGCCGATCGACTGATGCGCGGAGAGCAGGGCGACGACGTTGCCGTCGATCGAACCCACGACGCGCATCGCGTTCGCGTACTCCGTCTGGTTGAACCCGAGCCCGCCGTACTTCTCCGGCACCTTGATGCCGAAGGCGCCGCGCTCGGCGAGCGCCCGGACGACCTCGGACGGGATCTTGCCGTCCCGGTCGATGCCGTCCGAATCCACCTCGTCGCGCAGGAAGATGCGCAGCTCCTCGGTCCACGCGCGGGCCCGGTCGGAGATGAAGTCGTCCGGGTCGGGATAGGGGTGGATCGCGTCGAGCCGGAGCTTCCCGAGGAAGAGGTTCCGGACGAAGGTTCGTCCCGTCCAGTCCGTCTCGCGCGCGGCCTCGGCGACCTTCCGCGCCTCGGCCTCGCTGACGTGGGATCCCGCGTTCGCAGCAGTATGTTCAGACATGTGGATCTTCCGTCTCGTGTGCTTCATATGGGAACGTCGCCGGGAACGCCGGTTTCGATGGCGACCCTCCCGCAAACCTACCCCGCGCCATGCGTTCGCGACAAACCGGCGGCGTCGCGTGCCGGCCGCCGGTAGGGGCGGGCGCGCTCAGCCGGACGGGTCGCGTCACGCGGAGTATCGGTGATACGCTTGAGCCCTCGAAACGCGCCCCGCCGGACTCGAAAGGCCGTCGCGAGTGAACTCTACCCCTCAAGCCCCGCCCGTCGCGCGCCGGGAGATCGTCTCCTGGGCGATGTACGACTTCGCCCACTCGGCCTTCGGGACGATCGTCGTGACGTTCATCTTCTCCGCCTGGTTCGCGCGCTCGATCGCTCCCGACGAGGTGCTGGGGGGCGTCTGGTGGACGCGCGCGGTCACGGTATCCGCGGTCACGACCGCGCTCATCATGCCGGTGGTGGGCGCCATGGGGGATTACGGTGGCCTCAAGAAGCGGTTCCTGCTCATCGCCACTGTGGTCTGCGGCGCCCTCACCGCGGGCCTCTTCGGCATGGGGCCGGGCGATGCGTGGATCGCCGCCCTCGTTTTCATCGGGGCCAGCGTCGCCTACGAGTCGATGCAGTCGCTCGCCAACGCGTTCCTGCCCGAGATCTCGACGCGAGAGAACATGGGACGGATATCCGGGCTGGGCTGGGGTCTCGGGTACTTCGGCGGCCTTCTCTGCCTCGTGCTGGCGCTGGGCATGGTCAGCGGCTGGCTGCCGGAGGACGGGGGACTGAACGTGCGGTCCACGAACCTCCTCGCCGCCGGCTGGCTCCTCGTGTTCTCGATTCCGGTCTTTCTCTTCCTTCGGGAGCGGCAGCCTCGCCGCCGCGCGCCGCTCGGCACCTGCGTGCGGATGGGCTTCGGGCGCATCGCGAACACGGCCCGGGACCTGCGGCGCTATCGCCAGGCCGTCCGCCTCCTCGTGGCGCGTCTCGTTTACAACGACGGGCTCGCGACCGCCTTCGCCATGGCGGCGATCTTCGCGGGGGTCGAGTTCGGGATGGAGACGGCCGACCTCCTCATCCTCGGCATCGTCGTGAATCTGACGGCCGGCGCGAGCGCGATCGGCTTCGGCTTCGTCCAGGACCGGATCGGCGGGAAGCGAACCATCGCCATCACCCTCGTGCTGCTGATGGTGGCGATCGTCATGGCATGGTCCGCGCGGGATCTCCCGATGTTCTGGGCCGCGGCCATACTCCTCGGGCTCATGGTGGGCCCGAACCAGGCGGGCAGCCGCGCCCTCCTCGGGTCGTTCGTGCCCGAGAGCAAGCAGGGCGAACTGTTCGGCTTCTACGCCTTCTCCGGCCGCCTGTCCGCCGCGGCCGGGCCGCTCTCCTACGGGCTCATCCTGGGCGCCACGGGCAGCCACCGCTGGGCCATCGCCTCCATCCTCGTGTTTCTCGCGGCGGGGTTCCTGCTCCTGCTGCGGGTGGACGAGGAAGAGGGCGTGGCGCTCGCGGCGGAGGAGGGGACCGCCGGCCGCGACGGAGCGCCTGCGGGCTGCTAGCGTTCCAGGCGGGCGGCGGCGGAGAGGGCCCGGCGCAGGAGGTCTTGCTCGATCGTCGCGATCGGGGACGGGGCGGCGCCGAGCGAATCGATGCGGGCGCGCAGCGAGGCGATGGTGACGGTCTCGAAGGCCCGGGGTACGCCATCGGGGTTTTCCGCCGCCGCGTCGAACAGGAACCGCACCAGCCGGTCGTCAGGGTCGAAGGGACGGCCCTGGCCGAGCGATTCCGGCCACAGCAGCGCGGCCTCCAGGTGACGGCGGGCGGCCGGGCGGTTCCCGGCCTCCAGTTCGTCCAGCGCGGCGCCGACGTGCGCGAACTCGTACAGCCGGTGGGCCTCGCCGGAGTTCTCCGAGGGTAGTACGCGGGTGCCGGCAAGGATCCCGTTGGCTTCGCGGTACTCGCCCGCCTGGATGAGCCCTCGCACGTGGAGGAGGGCGAGGTTGAAGTCGTCCGGGAAGAGTCCCGTTCCCCGGCCGGACGCCTCGCGCGCCTGCGCCCACCGTCCCGTTTCCTGCAGATGCCGGATGAGGGAGATGTGGAGGAGGCGGCTCCCGGGATCCACCGCGACGGCGCGCAGGAAATCGGGACTCGGGTCGCCGCCCATGGCTTCAGTCAGGTGTGCGCGCGCCGCATAGGCGGGGCCGTAGTCGGGTTCGTCGCCCAGGGTCCCCAGCACCTCGGCCGCCTCGGCGTCGCGATCGAGCGCCCACAGGTTCAGGCCCAGCAGGTAACGCCAGCCCCAGTGCGCGTCTTCGGCGGCCGCCCAGCGCAGGACCGGCAGCGTTTCGGGGCGGTAGGGGAAGGCGAAGGCGGGATCGGCCCCCGCGCGCAGCAGGTCCGGATCCTGCGTCAGAAAGGCGAGCCACGCCGCGGCGACGGGGCCGCCGCCCACCTCGTCCGCCAACTCCAGCAAGCGCGCGGCATCGGCGTCCAGCCCGCGGTTCGCGTACCCCACGGCGAGTTCCAGCAGCGTCTGTCCCGGATACTCGCTCCGCATCGAGGCGGTGAGGCGCGCTGCTTCGGCTCCGTCCGCCGCCTCCGCGCTGACGGATCCTGCGGCCCGCGCCGCGAGATAGCGCTCGGCCAGCACGAAATGGTTCAGCGGATCCAGTTCCAGCAGTTCCGCCTGCACGCGCGCCGCACCCGCTTCGTCTCCCTCGAGCCGCGCCGCGATCGCCAGCGCCTCGCGGGCCGGAATACTCACGCGGTCGTGGTCGAGTGCCAGAGCGGCGTGGCGGCGTGTTTCGGCCATGTCCCCCGCCTCCAGCGCCAATTCCGCCAGCCGAGTGCGCGCCGCGGCCCGGAACTCCACTGACCGGGCGGCCCAGCCGAACGAGTCGAGCGCATCCGCCCGGCGCCCCAGGGCGAGATACAGGTTGCCGGCGAGGAAGTTGGCTTCCGGATCGTAGGTGTCGAGCTGGAGCGCCCGCCGGGCGTGGGCGAGGCCCTCCTCGTAGCGAGCCGACCTCAACGCCAGCGCGCCGAGACCGAGCAGCGCCTCCCGGTTCCACGGCTCGGCGGCGAGCGCGCGGTCGTACCGCGTCCGCGCGTCGGCATGGCGCCGGCCCCGCACCAACTCCCTCGCCTCGAACACCAGGCGGTCCGTTTCCGGTAGTGCCTCCCATGCCTCGGCGTTCGTCCCGAACGGTCGGGACACCGAGGGCTCTCCGCCGAATCCGCACACCCCGGCGAGACCGGTTGCGCCCGGTCTCGAGCAGGCTTCCAGGCGGAGCCCCGGGAGCGAGACACGCCACGGACGCCCGGGCGCGACGTCGAACTCGACCGTCAGCGGATCCAGGGCCTCGAAGGCCACCGCCCGGGCGGCGATCTGTTCACCGTCCGACCATACCGCCACGGTGTCGACCCCGGATCCGAACGCCTGGACCACGACCCGCAGGCCGTCGCTCACCCGCTCGACGTGCATGGCGCCGTGCGGGGAGGCGTCCGTGAGGCCGCCCGTTCCCTCCAGCGGGAACCACCACTCCGTCCAGCGGCTCGCCGAGAGCGGATCGAACCCCGCCTGCGAGATCGGATTCCTGTCCGCCCCGGGCGCGTACTGCGCATGCAGCCGCCCCGCCTGGAACTCGACGTACTGGCCGTCCGTGTCGGTGAGCAGATCCTCCCAGATGCCGCCGGCGCGGGAGAGCGCCCACAGCCACATCTTGCGCCCGGGCATCTCCTCGTGCGGAGCCCAGTGCCCCCAGCCGTAGTCCTCGTCGTGGTAGTAGCCGCCGAAGAAGTCGTTCAGGGCCCCGACGACGTGGTAGGACTTGTGTCCCCCGAACGCGTTGTTGCGGTAGAGGGGGAGGAAGCGCCCCTCCTCGTCCTCGGGCCAGGGGCGCGCCCGGCCGGAGTGCTCCAGGTAGGCGTTGCCGGGCACGAACAGTTCAAGGTCGTCCTGCGCGAAGGCCGCGGCCGTCATCCAGTTGTAGTAAGGCTGCTCCAGCGGGGTCGGGTTGTACCACAGGACGCGCGTCTCGAAGGCGGCCCGGTCCGGCGGAAGCCGGATTTCGACCCGCCACGGCGTCCGCGATGGGAGGTCGGTGGCGCCGACGATCGTGCTCACGCTGCCGTCCGCGTTCTCGCGCAGGAGGTAGTCGACGGGCGTGGCGGTGGCCGGCGTGTGCCCGATGACGCCGAAGTTGAACTCGAGACCGCCCGAGGTCCACGGACCGCGCAGCGCGATGTCCCGGAACTTCATCACTTCGTTCCGATAGATGAACTCGTGGCCGGTCGCCTTCACCACGGCCCCCCACACCTTGCCGCCCACCTCGGGGAGGACGAAGACCTCGATGAGGTCGTTCTCCATCGTCACGACCTTCCACTCCCGGGGCTCCGACGTCGCCGCGTATCCCTCGAACGTATGGTAGGGGTACAGCCGCCGGTCGGTGGCCAGTACCGGCACGGGATTCGGATCCGAAAACGGGTAGGTGTCCAGCACCCGCACCTCCTCCGAGATCCGAGCGCGGGGCCCCGGGCCATCGCACGAGACTACCGCCAAGGCGGCGCACAGGATGGCCGCGTATGGAAGACGGTGTTGCTGGTTTCCCGACTTCCAGCTTGACCCAGAGCCCTGCATCGTGGTTACGCCGCTACCGGTGTGCTTCATGGTTTCCCTATCGCCGCTGCTCAACGAACTCGTGAATCGTCAGGCCGATTTCGCGGGCGATCCTTCGGAGCAGTATGGGTGACACGTCCCGGCCGCCGTGGACGGGTACGGTCGTTGCGCGACCATCAGGATGGCGGAACCGCTTATGGGACCCCCGCTGTCGCACTTCCTTGAAACCGAGCCGACGGAGGATTGAAACGACCTCGCGCGGCTTGAGGACGGGGACCGGCGGCACCCGAGCCTAGGCCAGGACGACGGTCTGGGTCCCGACGTACTCGCCAACGAGTGCGGGCGTCCCCTCCTCGAGAAGCATGGCGATCACTTCCTTGAGATTCCGGTTGAGTTCCTCAAGGGTCTCGCCTTGGCTGTGCGCACCTTGGAAACCGGGCACATAGCCCACATACAGGCCCGTGTCGGGGCAGCGCTCCACGACGGCAGTGTAGGTTTGCATCGGCAGAATCCTGTCCTGATCCATCCCCGCCATTCTAGCTATCGCCTGTCGAGACGGCCAACGGCCCACCGCTCGTTACGGTGGCGCCGTCGGCGGCGTCGGCGACGAAGAGGGCACGGCGGTCGACCCCTCCTCGGGGGGCGTAGAAGCGATCGAGCAGGGCTTCGATCACGCCCTTCGCCTCGTTCGCGGGGCAGAGCGCGACCACGCAGCCGCCGAATCCCGCGCCCGTGAGCCGCGCGCCGGCCGCCCCCGCCTCGAGGGCCACGCCCACGATCTCGTCCAGCGCCTGCGTGCTCACGCCGAAGTCATCGCGCAGGCTGGCGTGCGATGCGTTCATCAGCCGGCCGAAGGCCGCCATGTTGCCGTCGCGAAGCGCGCGCTCGGCCTCGATCACCCGGCGACCCTCGGTGGCCACGTGGCGAAAGCGCCTCCACAACGTGAGCGGCAGCGACCTCTGTGCCCCGGCCAGGATGGATTCGAACTCGGCCCGGCCGGCTTCCACGACCTCCAGCCAGGAAGCCTGACCCACCCGTTCGAGGGCCTCCGCGCACTGGGCCCGCCGCTCGTTGTACAACTCGCGGACCGCTCCCGCCTTCTCGGCGCGCGTCAACGACGAGGCGACGACCCAGCGCCACCCCTCCGGCACCGGCACGGGTGTCACGCGCAGCGGTCCGAAGTCGATCCGCAGCGCGTGCCCTTCCTTTCCGCAGAGCGACGCGGCCTGGTCCATCCCGCCGCCCTGCACGCCGACATAACGCTCGGCCCGGGCGAGAAGCGCCGCCAGTTCCAGGGCCTCTACGTCCGCTTCGTTCGCGTGTAACAGGGCCAGCGCGGACGCCACTACAAGGGCGGAAGAGGACGACAGCCCCTCCGCCACCGGCACGGTGCCCGTGACCGTTCCCCTGATGCCTCGCTTCAGTTCCACGCCGTGGTCGAGCAATCCCCTGGCCGCGGCCCTCACGTAGTTCGACCAGTGGCCCCGGGGTGCGGATTCTGTGGTGCGGTCCAGCCGGAAGGCGAACGAACCGTGGGCGGAATCGCCTTCGAGTTCGACCGTCGAGTACCGCAGCGCCTCGAAATCCAGCCGGACGTGTCGGTCGAGAGCCATCGGCAGCACCGGCAGGCCGTTGTAGTCGATGTGCTCGCCGATCAGGTTGATGCGCCCTGGAGCGGTCGCCACCCCACTCGGCGGCGCCTGCGGCGGACTGAAGAGCGACGCCTGAGCCGCGCGGACCGGCTTCGCGTGAACGTGCGGCGTCCAGAGATCGACGGGATAGGCGCCGGCCTCGGTCAGTTGCCGAAGCGACACGGCGACGCCCTCGCGGTCTCCGGGGAAAGTGACGCCCATCCATCCCGGGCCCGCGGGCACCAGGCCGCAGCGCGTCCGTTCGGCGGCCGCAAGATCGCCGATGGTCTCCGACAGGTAGAACTCGTCCTCGGTCCCCGGGGAGGCAGCGACGAAATCCCGGAAGCGTTCCTCCAGCAGGGGCAGGATGTCGGGGAAGAATCCCCACAGACCCATGCACACCTGGCTGTCCGCGTCCACCCGGACCGCTGCGCCGGCGGGAGTGTGCCCGACGACGCAGGGGCGGCCGGCCGAGGGCTCGGCTCCTTCGCCCGTCCGCGCAGCGTCCCCGGGCGCGTCGCCGTCGAGGCGCAGATCCAGGCCTTCCGTCATCCGGAGGAGTGTGCCGTCGGGCCCCGCTTCGCAAAGGCCGCGCGACACGCCTCCAAAGGCCGACAGGGTGTGGGTCAAGGGGGAGGTCACCGCGAAGGCGCGGATACCCGAGGGAGGCGTCGCGAGCGCGTGCGCCAGGCGCTCGTACGCGACCCGCCCGTAGAAGTCGTCCGCGTTACAGACGGCAAACGCGCCGCGATGGGTCAGGGCCGTCGCCGCGGCCAACACGGCGAATCCCGTGCCCCAGGGCCGGACGCGCCCGGGTGGGGCGAGGGGGACGAGGTCGGGGTGGACCAGGCGCTGGCAAGCGAAGGAGAGAGAGACCCCCGCCGCGCGCAGTGGAGCCAGACGCGCCTCGAACTCGTCGCGCTGGCTCTCGCGCACCACGAGCACGAAACGCTCGAAGCCCGCGCGCAGGGCGTCGTACACCGCGTACTCGAGCAGCGACGCGCCGCCCGGCCCCATCGGTTCGAGCTGCTTGGCGCGACCGAACCGCGTGGATCGCCCAGCGGCGAGGATGACCAGCGTCGCCCGCTCCGACCGGTCGGCCGACTCCACACGCCTCATCGGGACGACCCTACCGTCCGCGCCATGGACAGCCGTTGACGGTCTCCTCGATCGCGCCGAGCGCGAACAGCGGTCCCCAGCTCTGGAAGCGGTGCCCCCGCCCCCGACCGCTGCGCGCGTCGAAGTTCTCGCGGCAGAACCCCGTGCGCCGGAGGTCGGCGAGGAACATGAGCGCCCCCTTCCATGCCAGTTCGTTTGCGAGTTCGTCGAACCTGTACCGCCGCAGTCCCTGCAGCACGAGGTAATTCATGGGCGGCCAGATGGAGCCGCGCCAGTACTGCTGGTCCTCGAACGCCGGGTCGTCGCGCGAGATGGTGGGCAGCATCCACTGTCCCCGGAAGCGCGCGGGGTCGCGCAGCACGCCGATCATGCGCCGCGCCCGCCGCGTTGACGGCACGCCGGCGATCAGGGGAAGGAAGTTCGACGCCGCCACACGAGGAGAGCGACCGGCAGGCAGCTCGTCCAGGTAGAGCCCGGCGGCTTCGGACCACAGCACCCGGTTCATCGTCGCGACCAGCCGGCGGCGCTCGGCCTCCAGCCGCTCCGCCTCCGCCGAGTCGCCCAGGATGGCGGCGATCCGCGCCAGGCATTCGAGGTCCAGCGCGCGGTAGCTGCACAGATCGACGGCGGACATGGCGAGGACTTCCCGCTCCGGATCCCATTCCGCCTCCTCCCACAGCGGCAGGTCGTCCTGGCCCGACTCCCACGCCGCGCGCTGGTGGCCGCCGGCGCCCACCTCCCACTCCGGAAGCTGTTTGCATGGCGGAATCAGCGCCGCATCCGAGCCCCACGCCAGCAGTCCCGGGGTGAGGCCCTCGCGGCGCGGGCGTCCGCCCTTGTCCGCCACCCACCAGTCGTTCCACGCGCGAAGCCCTGTCCAGGCCGCCGCCAGTGCGTCCTCGTCAGGGCAGGTGAGGTGCAGCTTCAAGGCGGCGAACGACCCGATCGGGGGCTGGGAGCGGTCGGGCGTGCCCCCGCGCCGGCTCCTCCAGTTGGGCACGTTCCCGTTCGGATAGCGCGACTCGAGCCCGGCGAGGAGCACCTCCCACGCCAACCGCCCCGACGCGGTGGCGAGCGCGAGCGCGTTGAAGAAGGAATCCCACCCGAACACCGTCCAGTCGTCGGGCCCGGGCGGCTCTTCCCGTACAGCGCGCCGGGGCTTCGGGAAGATCCAGCGACGACCCGCCGGCGCGTACAGGCGTCCGGTTTCCGGCTGGAGGAGGACATTCCACACCGCGTGGTCAGCAACGGCTTCGACGAGTCCTTCCGCGGCCCCCGACCCACGTGGACGGCGACGGTCCCAGTCGGCGCGCGCGTCGTCGATCCAGCGGTCCACCTCCGGGAGAAGGCGCTGGGCGCGGTCCAGAGCGGCCGTGGATCCGGACGGCGCCCCTCGCGGCTCCCATGCGACCACCGTGGCCGCGCGTTCCCCCGCCCGAGGCGCGAAGGCGGCGGCGATCTCCATGCCTTCCAGCGCGGCCCGCCAGCCTTCGGACGCTTTCTCCCACGTCGTCTTCCACCCCCACGGATCGTCCCCCACCAACGCCACACGGCCCGGCGCTCGCGCCACCGCCCGCAATGCCACGGCATTCTCGCGCCGCGACCACTCCAGTATGAGCGTGCTCCGCGCAGGGCGGGAGTCCGCCGACGTCTCGGCGGCGAGGTCGAACTCCATGCGCGCGTAGGATCCATCCGGCGCGTGGGGACCGACACGGGAGACCATCCAGTACCAGTCCTCCAACTCCCGCCGCTCGCCGTCAGGTGTGGTGAAGACGAGGCGGAGGCCGATCCCCTCGCCGTGCCCGGCCGCAAACACGAGCCCGGCCCAGCGCCGCGCCTCGAGCGCCCCGACCCGCATCACGCTAGCGGATGCCTTCCAGTTGGATGCCGCGCACGAAGTACCGCTGGGTGAAGAGGAAGAGGAGGGCGATGGGCAGCACGGCGGCGACGCCGGCCGCCATCTGGTAGGGCCAGTTGATCTCGTAGGTCGAATGGAAGGCGGCGATCCCCACCTCGACGACCCGCATCTCCGTGGAGCGGGTCACGAGGAGCGGCCACAGCAGGTTCTTCCACGCGTCGACGAACGCGAACAGGGCGAGCGTGGCCACGGCGGGCTTCGCGAGCGGCAGGGCGACGCTCCAGAAGATGCGCACCCGCCCGGCGCCGTCCACGCGCGCGGCGTCTTCCAGCTCGCGCGGCACCGTCCGGAAGTACTGGCGCATGAGAAATATGCCCCACACCGAGACGAGTTCCGTGGAGATGAGTCCCTGGTAGGTGTCGATCCAGCCGAGGGCCTCGATGACGAGGAAACGGGGGATGAGGACGACGACCGCGGGCACCATCATCGTCGACAGGAAGAGCATGAAGAGCCCGTCCCGTCCCGGGAAGTCGAGGCGGGCGAAGGCGTACCCGGCCGTGGCCGAGGTCGCGACCTGGCCCGCCGCCACCGCGGTCGCGAACAGGGCCGAATTCAGGAAGTAGCGCCCGAAGGGCTGGACCGTCAGCGCCTCCGGATAGTTGGACCACCGCGGCGGCCGCGGCAGGAGGCTCCCGCCGGCGAACACCTCGAGCTGTCCCATGAGGCTCGTGAGCGCCATCCACGCGAAGGGCGCGGCCATGACGAGGCAGGCCGCGGCGAGCAGGAGCCCCCGCGCCGTCCGGGGCGCGACCGCGCGGTCAGCCATGGGCGCGCCGCGTATCGAGGAAGCGGAAGTGCAGCCACGTGGCGGCGAACACGACGGCGAACAGCATCCAGCTCATCGCCGCCGCGTTGCCGAACTGCAGGAACTCCCACGCCTCGCGGTAGATGTGATATACGGCGACGTCAGTGGCGCCCAGCGGGCCGCCCTCGGTCATCACGTAGACGAGTCCGAACACCTGGAAGGACCCGATGACGGACGTGACGAGCACGAAGAACAGCGTGTGGCGCAGGCCGGGCAGGGTGACGTGGCGGAGGCGCTGCCACGGCCCCGCGCCGTCGACCCGGGCCGCGTCGTACCAGTCGCGCGGGATCGCGGCGAGGCCCGCCTGGAAGACGACCATCTGGTAGCCCACCACCATCCAGATGCCGATCAGCATCAGGCTGATCAGCGCGGTGTCGGGCGAGCTGAGCCACGGGACGGACTCGAGCCCGATGCGCTCCAGGCCCCGGTTCAGCAGCCCGTACCGGTCGCTGAGCAGCCACTTCCACACCACGGCGATCGCCGCCACGCTCGTGATGCCGGGGAGGAAGAGGGCGAGCCGGGCCCAGCGCGCGGCGCGGCGCGACCCCCGGGTGAGGAGCGCGAGGGCGAGGGCGACGGCCATCGCGGCGGGCACGTGCAGCGTGAACAGCGCCGTGTTCCCGATCGCCGACCACCACTCGCCGTCGCCGAGCAGCGCCGCGTAGTTGTCGAATCCGAGGAAGAGCGGCGCGGGATCGATGAGGCGCCACTCGTGCAGCGAGATCCAGAGGGAGAAGAGGAGCGGCCCGAGCGTGAACGCGAGGATGAGGGCCGCGGCCGGCGCGAGGAGGCCCCACGCCGCGAGGGTTCGGCGCAGGACGCGGGGACGGGCCGCGAGTTGCACGAGGTGGAGCGCCAGCGCGACCAGCAGGGTGGCGAGCGCGGCCGCGGCGGCCAGCGCGAGGGCGGGCGAGGCGGTACGCTCGTAGCCGAGGAACGCGACGTGGATGTCGGCGGCGCGGGCCGCGTGCCACGTGGCGCCGCCCGCTTCCACCGTGTACGGCGTCCCCGCGGGCGTGCCGGCGGGCTGCGTGGCTCGGTCGGGCGAGGCGGCGATGGCCGCCGCGACTTCAGGCGGCATGGTCCATTGCTCGCCGGTGGCCTCCAGCGAGTGGTCCTCGGCCCAGGGGAGGTGGGCGACCCGGGCGGCGCGGGCCGGCTCCGCGCCGCTCGCCAGGGCCCGCTCGACCGCTTGTGCCCCCTGGGCCACCGTGGCGGCGCTCAGCGATCGGAGTTCGCGGTCCGCCCACCGCCCGGTGACGGCCGCCGCCAGGGCGACGCAGCCGATGGAGAGGAGCGCGATGCCCCCCGGGTAGCGAGAACGGGCCGGCCCGCGGCGCCGGCCCGCGGCCCAGCCGGCGATGAGCGCGGCGCCCGCCAGCGCGATGGCGCCGGCCGCGCCGGGGAGGGCCCCCAGCGGGCCGTACGCGCGGCGCGGCGCGACCGCGATCCAGGCGGCGGGCTCGAGGGTGCCGGCCTCGTACGCGTATGCCCCCGCCCCGTCGCCTCCGGCGCCCGCGCCGAGGATCGTCGCTCGTTCACCGAGCAGTGCGGTGACCGCCCGGGCGCCGCCCGCCTCCTCCCACAGCGCGGCCGCCATGCGCGCTTCGGCTTCGGCCGAATCCACGCGGACGCTGTGCCCGCGGCCGGCGCCGACGGCCAGCACCAGCGCCAGCCCGGCGGCCAGGACGACGGCGGCAAGGGCGGCGAGGGCCGGTTGCCGCGCGCGGCTCACCGCCCCAGCTCCGCGTCGATGCGGCGGGCCACGTCCGCGGCGCTCGCTGCGAGGGGCTCTCCCCGAATCAGGCGGCGGTCCATGATCTCCACCGCCAGCGCCTCGATGCGGGAGAAGTCGCGCACGCGGGCGCCCCACGTCATCCGCGCGCCCTCGACCAACTCGACGAACGCACGCTCCACTCCCGTGCCGTCCGCCGCCGCGATCTCGGCCGCCACATCCATCCGCGACGGAATGGCGAGTCCCGACCGCGCCCGGATGCGCTGCGCGTCGGGCGAGGCGAGGAAGCCGGCCAGGTCGATGGCCCGGCGCAGGTGCGTCGCGTTCGGCGGCACGGCCCACCCGGACGCGTACAGCACGCTGGTCGCTGCTGTCCGCGAGGGATGGTGCGGGATGGGGACGATGGCCAGGTCCAGGTCGCCCGTTTCCACCAGGTCGCGGAACACGGGGAGCGTCCAGTGGCCCGAGAGCAGGAACGCCTGTCCGCCCGATGCGAAGCGCGCCTCCCGCGCGGGGTCTCCCTGCTGCACGAACTGCGCGCCCGGCGTGAGGCCGTCCTCCGCCAGAGCCGTGAGGAAGCGGTAGGCCTGCAGCGCTTCCGGCCCGTCCAGGTAGCCTGCCGCCGTGCCGCCGCCGGGCGCGAGGATGTCGCCGCCCGCCGACCACACGAATGGAACCCACTGGTACAGGTTGCGCGGGAAGTCGAACCCGAACACGTCGTCGCGGCCGTCGCCGTCGGCGTCCGCGACGACCGCCTCCGCGGCCTGCCGGAAGTCCGTCCAGGTCCAGTTCGCCGCGGGCAGAAGGTCTTCGACGCCGGCGGCGGCGAGCACGGTCCGGTTCGCGTACAGGACCATCGGCGTAAAGTCCTTCGGCAGCGCGAACATCGACGCGCCCCGGCGAAACGCGTCCGCCACCTGCCTGAACACGCTGTCCGGCCGCCAGCCGAGCGCCTCCTCGTACGGCGCGAGGTCCAGCGCCAGCCCGCGCTCCACGAAGGTCGGGATGTCCGGCGAGTCCATGAGGTAGACGTCCGGCGGACGCCCCGCCGCGATCGAGGTCAGCAGGCGCTCCTCGTATCCGTTGGGGGCTGATTCGAGCGCGATGCGGACGCCGGGGTGCTGCGCCTCGTAGCGGTCGGCCACCTGCCGCTCGATCTCGAGTTCGTGCCCCCCGGCCCAAAGGGCCACGCGCAGCACGATGTCCGATTCGCTGGGCGCGCAGCCGACCGCCCCAAGGATGAGGGCGGCGCAGACCACGCCGCGAGCGGTGGTGGCCGGCAGGGATCTGCGGGTGCCCGGCCGGGGGCGCGTCATCGGGGGCCCGCCCGGTCCATCGGTCGCGGCGCGGCCTCCTCGCGGCGGCCATCCGGACCGAACAGGTGGCTGCGCTCCCACGCGACCGACGCGTTCACCCGGTCCCCGGGGGCGATCCGAAGGACGGGGCCCGCGCGCGCCACCCAGGCCGCGTCGCCGGGGCCGTCCAGGTGCAGGCGCTGCTCGCTGCCCAGCGCCTCCACGCGGAGCACGACGGCCCGGAAGTCGCCCGCTTCGGTGGCGTCGCCCGCCTCGCTTGAATCCTGCGCCCCCGCGGGGACTATGGCGAGGTCCTCCGGCCGCACGCCCAGCGTCGCCCGGTCGAGGTACGACGGCGCGCGCAGGGTGAACGGACCGCCCGCGAGGCACCCTCGTTCGTCGCGCGACAGAGGGATGCGGTTGATGGGCGGCGACCCCACGAAGCCCGCCACAAACAGGTTGGCGGGTCGGCGGTAGACCTCATCCGGCGTACCCACCTGCTGGAGTCGGCCACGGTCCATCACCGCGACCCGCTGGCCGAGGGACAGCGCTTCCACCTGGTCGTGCGTCACGAAGATCATCGTCGTGCCGAGGCGCCGGTGCAGAGCCGCGATCTCGTCGCGCGTCCGCAGCCGCAGCTCCGCGTCCAGGTTCGAGAGCGGTTCGTCGAAGAGGAATACGCCGGGATCGCGCACCATGGCGCGTCCCAGGGCCACCCGCTGACGCTGTCCGCCGGACAGCTCGCCCGGCCTCCGCGACAGCAGGTCGGAGAGGCCGAGCGTGGCGGCGGTCTCCTCCACCCGCCGCTCGAGCTCGTCGCGCGGCGTGCCCCGCACACGCAGGCCGAAGCCCAGATTCGCGGCCACGGTCATATGCGGGTAGAGCGCGTAGCTCTGGAACACCATGGCCACGTCGCGAGCGCCCGGCTCGACATCGTCCACGCGCCGTCCCCCGATCCACACCTCTCCCGAGGTGGGTTCGACGAGCCCGGCGATAAGGCGCAGCAGCGTGCTCTTCCCGCACCCCGAGGGCCCCACCAGCACCGCCAGCTCTCCCGGCCGGACCTCCAGATCCAGCGCCCGGACGGCCGCGATCTCGCCGTATCGCTTCTCGACGCCGCGCAGCTCCACGCCCTGCGGCGCGCGCGTCACGAGTCCCACGGCACCCGCAAGCCTTCGGCGCGCGGCCCGTCGAGCCGCTCGCCGTCCACCTCGACGCGCACCCGTTCGGGCGCCACCTCGATGGACACGGTGCGCCCCCGCGCGATCACCGGTCCCAGCGACACGCGCGCGGGACCGTTCGGCAGCGGCCGCACTTCGACGCCCGACGCGTCTACGTGAAGCCCGCCGAATCCGCGCGCCAGCAGGTCGAGGATCCACGAGTGCTGGTAGTCGTCAATCCCCCGGTAGTGGCACGCCCGCCCCGTGTGCGGGTTGTAGTGCTCGAAGCAGTTGGGGCGCGAGGGATCGCCATCGGTGAACAGCATGCGCGCGAAGCGGTGGAGCATGTCGGCCGCCAGCGCGCCGGCCCGCGCGTTCCCCCGCGCGTTCCCGCCGCGCCAGCAGCGCAGGAGCCCTTCGATCACGTGGCTCGTCGTCATCGGCCAGGCGCGTCCGTTCCACGGGCAGTTACGGCGCTTCCCGCGCCAGATGCCCTCCGCCGAGAATCGCGGATCGTCTACGCTGGACGAAGGCAGGGGGAAGCGCGTGCCGAAGGTCCCCGGATCCTCGAGGTGATCGAGCAGGGCATCGAGCCGCGCGCCCTCTACCCCTCCGGTGAGCAGCGGGTAGAATCCCACCGCCGCCTTCACGCCGGTCCGCTCGCCGGTGCGCCCGTCCACGTCCGTGAACAGCCGGGCCTCCGGCGACCACATGCGCTCGTCGATCGCCCTCCTGCAGCGATCCTCGAGCCCGCGCCATTCGACCTCGTCGCCGGGGCGCTCGAGGCGGCGCGCCACGGAGGCGAGGGCGCGGAACAGCTGGTGCGCGTACACCGTGACGTCGATCCCCTTGAGGCGGAGCCGCGGACGCCACCCCGCCACGTCCGCCTCCCCGTCCACGGCCATGTAGCGCGACATGTACTCCTGTCCCGTCTCGAAGTGGTTCGTGACGGTGAACATCCCCGACGCCTCGGGGTCGCGCTCCGCCGTCAGCCAGCGGGCGTAGCGCGACAGCCCCTCGTAGCAGCGGGCCAGCGCCGCCGGATCCGGATGCACGTCGTCGACCGCGAGCAGCGCGTCGCCCCAGTTGGCGTGGTAGAAGTCGGTTCCCTCGAGGCGCTCGGGGTAGAGGCGCCCGTGGAAGGAGCCGTCGGGCTTCTGGTTGTCTACGAAATTCAGGAGCGAGCCCCAGGCTTCGCGCCCGCCCTCCCGCCAGCGCATTTCCATCATGTGGCACTGCGCGCTGTAGGCGACCGGGACGTGAAAGTACTCCGGACCCTCGGCGATGGCGGGGCGCCGCACCGGGCCCCATGGACCTTCGATGCGGTTCAGGCCGAGCCCGTAGATGCGGTAGTCGAACGTGCGGTCGAGATAAAGGTCGCCGCACTCGAAATGCGGGAAACCGCCGAAGAAGGACTCCCAGGCCGAGGCCGCCGGATCCGGGCGTCGGGGTTCCGCGCCCGGAAGGCGGAGAGTCAGCCGGAACGCCGCTGAGCCGCCGTTGATCGACGGCATCGGAAGCGCGACGGCGATCCAGATCCACCCGGAACGGCGCGCGGCGTCCTCCGCACCCCCTCCGACACCCTCCGCGAAGGGCGACTGGACCCATGCGGGCGCGACGCGACCCTCGGACGGTGCGATGCGCCGCCACGCCGGCGGGACGGAACCCGTGAGTTCCACGCGCAGGACGAGTTCCTGCCCGCGCCGGTCCGAGACGGTCCGCGTCCAGCCCACGCCGTCCGCCGTGAACGCCACCCCGTCCGTCGCATCCGCCGGTTGCGCGGTGAAGCCGACGAGGTGTCCCTCGAAGTCGCGGGGGAGGTGCCAGGCCGATTCCAGGATGCCGCCCGGCAGCACCTGGCGGCGCTCTTCGGCGAGGACGCCTCGCTCATCGGCCCACATGGCGACCAGCCGTCCGGGCCGCCACCTGTCCGGCGCCGGCCCGTCACCGCCCCGACCGGGCGCCGCTCGACGGAGCGGGCTCTCTCGCCCGTCCGAGGCTACGAGGGCCACCGAGAACCCGGGGCCGACTTCATGCTGCAGCAGGTGAGCCGGATCCCAGAACCCCGGCCGGTGGAGCCACCGCGGGAACGGCGGCGCCCATACGACGCCGTCCAACCCGCCCAGGAACCACTTGTCATCGCGAGCCAGCGCCGCGATGCGAGCCTTCGGCGAAACGGCGGAACGGGACGGGCGGCGGTTCATGGCAACACCATCGAACCGCCCGGGTCGCCGGTCAACGGCCCGGGGGGGCCGGCGCCGACGCGCGGGGTCGCCAGTCCACCGCCTGACACTTCCCCACGGCGCGGCGCGTAAAGCGCGCACAGGCACCGTAACACCCTGCGTTCAGCGTCTGGAGGAAAGAGATGTACTGGAATCATCGCTCTCTCGGCCGTCCTTCGGGGCGGATCGCCCTCGCGGGCGTCCTGTTCTGCGGTCTCGTGCCGGCGGGCTGCATCTTCGTCGGCGACAACGAGTCTCGGGACGAGGCGGAGGAAGTGCGGGAAGATCTGCGCGATGCCGCCGACGACATCGCCGCCGGCATCAGCGACGCGGTGGAGGAGATCGGCGAGCACCTGTCCGACCTCGCCGTGGACCTGGATGCGGAGACGCTGGTCGATCGACCGATCTCCTTCCGCGACTTCTACGATCTTCTCCCCGAACGGGCGGGGGACCTGCGACGGGTCTCGCGCGAGGGCACGACGGGCGGAGTCCTGGGGTTCCACCTGTCCGTGGCCGAAGCCGAGTACGAGGGGAGAAGCGGGGCCGAAGTCGAAGTCTCCATCGCCGATATCGGCGCGATTCCGCTGATCGGCGCAGAGGGCTTCGTGGAGTGGCTCGATCTCTCGGTCGACCAGGAGAGCGACCGGGGGTGGGAGCGCACGATCGACTACGAGGGCTATCCGGCCATCGAGGAGTTCCGCCGCACGCGGGGCGACCGCGGCCGCGCGGAGTTCACCTGGTTCATCGAGGATCGCTTCGTCGTCGCGCTGGAGGGGCGGAACCTGACGATCGACGAACTCCACGCGCTTCGGGACGCGATCGACACCGACGCGCTCGCCGACCTGCGCGACCGCGAAGGCGGGTAGCCCGACCGTTCAGCGGTCCCGGCGCGACGCTACCCTAGCGCTCCCAGTCCGCGGGGTCGGGGATTCCGCGGCTGACCATCGCCTCCAGGGCGGGATCCAGGGCCAGCGCCTCCGCCACGGCCCCGGCGAGTCCGGCCGGCAGTGAATCCCGCAGGATGGCGCGCACCTGGCGGGTCGCGGGATCGCGCACGATGGCGGTGGGGAGGCGGCTCTCCCCGTCCAGCGTGAAGGATCCGCCGGGCCCCGAGAGCGTGAGACTCGCCAGCGCGGTCGCCCACCCGGGCCGGACGGGCACGGCGAAGGCGAACCCCCGGCTCCCGTTCCCATGATCGATGCGCCACATGTCGAAGCGCAGCGCGAACAGTTCTTCACCGGACGCATTCCGCCCGCGGATACGATAGGCGCCGCCGCGCTCGGGAAGGGACGGCGGCACGTCGAGGACGAACGCGGGCTCCAGGTAGGGAACGCCTTCTTCGCTCACGCCGCCCCAGAGCAGCAGCGTGCGGGCATCGCCGCCGCCGGCCCCGCTCGCGGCCGAATCGAGCGGCTCGGTCCGGAGGCGGAAACGCATCGCGTTGTAGAAGTGATAGTCTCCGATCCAGTGCGGATCGCAGTATCCCATGATGTCGGGCCGGTCCGGCGGCACGAGTTGCCCGCCATCGCGAAAATCGTATCCCCACGCGCCGATGAGCCCCGTCCCCCCGGGATACCACGGATCGGGGCCGGTCGCGCTGCACGGGGCGTGGCTGAGGCTCATGTTGTGTCCGAATTCGTGCGCGACGATGTCCGCCCGGTCGTGGCTGGAGAAGCTGGCGAACCCGCCGAGAAAGGCCAGGCCCCCGCCGTCGCTGTTCGTCATCGTGCCCATGTAGTGTCCGGTGCTCCCCTCCGCGGCGCGGATGGCCGCCGTCTGGCTCAACAGCGCGCCCTGGCTGTTGGTGGATACCATCACGGCCTCGTGCGCGCGGACCGTCATGGCGCCGATCGGAAGCAGCGTGTGCGTGTCCCAGAAGAGTTCGTGGTCCGGGGTCAGATTGTTCACGTAGCTCACGATCGAGGCGTCCGGTTCGGACGCGAGCACGAACGGGATCACCGTGAGCTTGAACGTGGGCATCCTCCGGACGTCGACCGTGCGCCGGCCGCTGTCGGGGATCCGCCGCGTGAGCCCCAGGGCCGGGTCGAGCGTGCCGTCGGGGTCCGTCTCGACGACGATTTCGAGCCCGGGCTGCACGACCCGTCCGGGAATCACGGCGTTCGCCGATGCGGCGAGATCGCCTTCCTCGATCGCCGCCGGCACGGGGTTCGCCTGCGCGGGAATGTCGACGACGTGGGTTTCCGCGCCCTCCAGGTAGAACCGGGCCCGGACGACCGGATAGTTGACGGACGCACCCTCCGGGGCCGTCAGGAACACGCGCAGGAGCGCGGAATCGCCGGCGACCAGCGGCACGGGAAACCGTGACGACTGCACGGCCTGCGTGAGCACGACCGACGCGTCCTGGCCGCAGGTGGCGACCCGGTACCTGTACAGCCGCTCCAGCCAGCCCCGGAAGGTCGGCTCATCCGGCGCGCAGAGCGCAGAGCCTCCCAGGTGGAGCTGGGACAGCCCCCGGATCGACGTCAACTCGGCGGGCAGGGGGCCGGCCAGCCCCGCGTTGTCCGACAGGTTCAGGGCGCGGAGAGCCGCCAGGCGCCCGAACGCCGCGGGCACCGGCCCTTCGAGGTCATTTCGCATGAGCAGCAGCGTCTCGAGCCGGCCGAGGTCCCCGAGTTCAGGCGGGATGGGGCCCGCCAGATCGTTGTCGCTCAGGTCCAGCCGGCGCAGCCCGCCGAGGTCCCCCAGCGCGGCCGGGATCGGCCCCTCGAATTCGTTGCCGCCGAGATCCAGTTGGTCCAGGTAGTCGAAGTCGCCGATCAGCGGCGGAATCTCGCCGTCGAAGCGATTGTCGCCGAGATCCAGTCGCACGAGGATCGGCAGGCGGCCCAGCTCCGCCGGGACGCTCCCCTCGAGTTCGTTTCGCGACAGCACGAGCGACTCGAGGCGGTCGAGGTCGCCGAGTTCGGGGGGGAGATGGCCGCGGAGCCCGTTGAAGTCGAGGCCGAGGTCCGTCACCCGTCCGTCGTCGTCCACGCGCACGCCGTACCACGTGTCGAGCGGGCGGCCGGTCAGCCAGTTGTCGTTGTGCGTCCAGCCCTCGCCGCCGGTCGCCTCGTAGAGCGCCTGGAGTACGACGTGGTCCGCCGTCACGGGCTCGGGTACGAGGACGGTGAAGTCCAGCCGGGCCTGCAGCGCGCGGGGATCGCGGGCCCGGATCGTAACCCGCGCCTCGCCCGGAGCGACCGCGACGACCGTGACCGCGGTGCCGGACAGCGAGGCGGAAGCGACGCCGGCGTCGGATGTCTCGACCGAGAACGTGAGCGCGTCCCCGTCCGGATCCGTGAAGTAGGCCGACGCGTCCACCGTCAGCGTGTCCCCGGCCGCCAGTTCCTGCGGCGGGATCGTGCTCGTCGGCGTCGGCCGGCGGTTTGGCGAGGCCGTGGATGGCGCCGTGGCCTCGTCGCCGCACGCCGCCGCCGCGACGATGACGAGCGCCAGCAGCCCCGCCGGCGCGGTCGGCGAGCCTCTCCCCCGCCGGCTCACCTCACGACGTGCGACAACTGCCGCTCCAGATCCTCGATCGCAGAGCGCTCCCTGTCGGAGTTCTCGATGATGCGATCCGCGAAGTACTCGATGTTGTCCACCGGCGCCTCCCCGGCCAGCGACTTGATCCCCACCGTGGCGACCCCTCCGAGCGCTTCCGCGATCGTACAGGCCTCGGCCACGAACTGTTGCGCGATGGTCTGGATCATCCCCTCCGCCCGCGCGATCACGACATCCGCCCGCCCCGACAACTCCTCGAGGCGCCGCGACTCCTCAAGGTCCCGGTTGCAGCGGTCCATGACCGCCAGCCTCGCGTCGCAATCGTTGTAGAACTTGCGGAGAGCCGCCGCGCGACGGTCGAGCTTCTCGAGGGCTTCCGCGAGCTTCGCCTCCAAGCGGTCCGCGATCCGGCCCTGCGTGCCCGCAAGGTCGCTGTCGGGTTCGCTTCGGAGGCGCTCGCGCCAGTACGCCGCCGAGCGCTGAGCCTCGTCCGCCGCCCCGACGAGTTCCGACCGGGCTCGTCCCCACTCCGAACTCCTCCCAAGCGTCCGGTCGCGATGCGCCTGGATCCGCTCCCGGAACTCGGTTACCGCAAACTCATGAACCCGAAGCACGGCCCAGGGTTCCCCGCCCCCATAAGCGGCGATCCCGTCTTCGGCTGCCTTCCGAATGGCGGATCGCTTCTGTCGGAAGGGACGAGCTTTGCCGAGTTCGTTCAGCACCCAAACCAGGGCCGCGACGCCAAGAACGAAGAACATCGCCGGCCCGCCGCTGACAACGCCCGCATAGCACGACCCCACGATGACAAGTGGGACGACCCAACTCGCGATCGACTTTGCTTCTTCGGCCTTTGTCCGCGCACGGACCACCGCGTCCGCCTCGAGGCGGCGTACCGTCTCCCGCGCCTCCTGCTCGAAGCAACGGCGAGCTAGGGCGTCGATCGAGACGTCGGAGGCACTCAAGGGATGCCGCCTCCTGTCATGTTGGCGCCGGCATAGTCAGCTCGTGGCGCGGGGCGGGGTGCGCACGATGACGCCGGGGACGCCGGCCTCGCGCAGGCGGTTGTTGAACTCCGCGACGTCCGTGTCGATGATCTGCTGGAGCGTGGTCAGCCACCCGCCGAGTTCGGCTTCGAGTTCGTTGGCGCGAACGGCCGCCACCGCGTTGGGACGGTCGTAGGTCGACGCGATGTAGCCGTACAGGTTCGCGATCTCGTTGTCGAGCATGGGCGGGAAGTTGAGCATGTCCTGCCCCGAGCGGTTCTGCGTCTGAAAAAGCTCCTCCTCGACATCCGTGAGCTTCTCGCCCGCCGCGTCCGCCATTTCCGTGAAGTCGTCGCCGTAGCCGGCTTCCTCCACCGACGTCGCGATTTCGCTCATCTGCGACCGGATCGACCGCACCTCGCGCACCGCGTCGTGCGACTGCTGGAGAAGACCGCGCACTCGGACCATCAGGTCGTGCTGCTGCCGCAGGTCGGCGACCGTGACCTGGTCGGCCACCCGCGGGTCGATGTGGACCGCCAGCGGCTGCGTCTGCGTCACATCCCCCGCGGTCAGCCGCACCTCGTAGCGTCCGGGCACGGCGGGCACGCGGCCCGTGAAACCCCAGATGCGGGCGCCCTGGACCAGGTCGGGCCCTTCTCCCTGGAGGTTCCACATCATCCGGTTCATACCCGTGCTCGTCTGCAGTCGGTCCGGCGACCAGTTCGGAGCGCGGCCGATCGCCGCCTTCGCCTCATCGTCCCACGAACCGGGGTTCGAGGAGTAGACCCGCACGACCTCGCCACCGTCATCCACGATCTCGAGGTCGATCGTCTCCTCCATCCCCTCGGCGAGCGCGAAGTGAATCGACGCCCCGTTGGGGAAGACGCCCTGCGCGCGCACCGCATCGCGCGGCGCGTAGAGGTGGACGTCGGCCGCCAGCGTGGCCGGGGACATCGTCCGGAGCGGCGTCACGTCGTCGAGGATCCAGAACGAGCGGCCCTGCGTGCCGATGACAAGGTCGCCCTCGTGCACGAGCATGTCCGTGATCGGCGTGATCGGCAGGTTCTGCTGGAACCGCTGCCAGCTGGCGCCGCCGTCGAAGCTCACATAGAGGCCGAACTCGGTGCCCGCGTAGAGGAGGCCCTCCCGCACGGGGTCTTCGCGCACGACGCGCACGAAGTGGCCGGGCTCGATCCCGTCCGCCGAGAGGCGGGTCCAGCTCTCCCCGTAGTCATCCGTGCGCCACATGTAGGGCGTATTGTCCTGCATCCGGTAGCGGTACACGGCGACGTGCGCCCTCCCCGGGCCGTGCGCCGAGAGGTCGATCACGTTGACGGTCGAGAACTCGGGCAGGTCGCCGGGCGTCACGTCCGTCCAGCTCGCGCCGTCATCCCGCGAGATGTGGATGAGGCCGTCGTCGGAGCCCGCCCACAGCACGCCCGCCTCGTGCGGCGATTCCTCGAAGGCGAAGATCGTCCCGTACATCTCCACCCCGGTGTTGTCCCAGGTGATGCGCCCGCCCGCGTGCTCCATCTTCGTCGTGTCGTTCCGCGTGAGGTCGGGGCTGATCGTCTCCCACGAATATCCCGCGTCCGAGGTCCGGTTCACGTACTGCGAGGTGTGGTAGATGACGTCGGGATCGTGCGGGGAGATCCGGATGGGCGCGTTCCACTGGAAGCGGTGCCGCATCGTCTTCGGCGCCTGTCCCAGTTGGAGCTGCGGATAGAGGAGCATCTGCCTCACGTCGCCGGTCCCCCGGTCCACCCGGTTGATGCTGCCGCCGTAGCAGCCCGCATACGTCACGTTGGGGTTCCGTGGGTCGATCGCGATGTGGCCGCTCTCGCAGCCCCCGACCGCGGCCCAGTGCTGCGCCTGCTGCACCGCCGGCATGCCGCGGCTCGGCACCATGATCGTCGAGTTGTCCTGCTGCGAGCCGTACACGCGGTAGGGGAACTGGTTGTCGACGAACACGCGGTACATCTCGGCCGTGACCTGGTTGTAGTAGGTGGACCAGCTCTCGGCCCCGGTCGTCGTCACCTGCCCGCCGCCATCGTTCGCCACGACCTGGAAGTCGGGGTTCTCGTAGTTGATCCACAGGTCGTGCACATCCCCGTGCGGCACGCCGTACCCCTGCCACGTCGCGCCACCGTCGATGGACTTGTTGTAGCCGACGTTGAGGGCGTACACCGTGTTTTCGTCCACCGGATCCGCGTAGATGTGGGTGTAGTACCAGGCACGCTGCTGCAGCCCGCGGTCGTCGTTCACCCGCCGCCAGCTGTCGCCCCCGTCTTCGGAGCGGTAGACGCCGCCCCGGTCGTTGGGCGCCTCCATGAGCACCCACACCCGGTCGGGGTTGGCCCGGGAAACGGTGACCGCCGCCTTGCCGACGAGTCCGGTGGGGAGTCCGCCCTCGAGCCGGTTCCACGTGTCTCCGCCATCGGTCGACCGGAACACGCCGGACTCTTCCGAACCGGAGATGGCGGTCCACGGCTTGCGCTCGCCCCGCCACGCGGTGGCGAAGATGATGCGCGGATTCACCGGGTTGATCGCGAGGTCCACCGCGCCGGTGGAGTCGGAGATCGCGAGCACGTGGTCCCACGTCTCCCCGCCGTCCGCCGTGCGGAAGACACCGCGCTCCGGGTTGGGCCCGAACGGGTCGCCGAGCGCGGCCACGAAGGCGACATCGGCATCGTGCGGGTGGACCTCGATGCGGCCGATCTGCCCCGCGTTCGGGAGCCCGATGTGGGTCCACGAGTCGCCGCCGTCGGTGCTGCGGTAGACGCCGATCCCCTTCGACACGTTTCCGCGGATGGGGGCCGAGCCGGTGCCCACGTAGATGACGTTCGCGTCGCTGTCCGCCACGTCGATCGCCCCGATCGAGCCGGTCTCGATGTAGCCATCGGAGATGTTGCGCCAGTTGAGGCCGGCGTCGTCCGTGCGCCACACGCCGCCTCCGGTCGCGCCCATGAAGTAGGTGAGCGGCTGCTCGGTGATCCCGGCCACGGCGGTGCTGCGGCCGCCACGGGGCGGCCCGATCGACCGGAAGCTGAGACCCGCGACGTCCGCGGAGTCGAACACCACCGCCTCCTGGGCGGCGAGCGCCGAGGGCGCGACGGCAAGGTTCGCCGCGACGAAGACCGCTGCGGCGAGGGTGAGCGTGGTCGGCGTGATGATGGCCAGCTTGCGCATGGGGCGTTCGCTCCTGTTACGGCGGCACACTTGATTCGCTTTTGATTCGCTGCGGTTTTCGGCGGATCTCCCGGACGCCATGCCCGGTCGGACCGCGGCCCGCCAACCTAGATTATCCACGGGTGCCGCGACAATCACGGCGGGGCGGGTCGCTATCCCGGGCCACCTGCCCTGTCACGGAATCGGGCTTCGTGCGGATATCGAGCAACGCCAGGGCGCTTGAGGTTGCGCAACTCACCCCGCCAGCCTTCAGAGTTGCTTCACTTCCTCCGTGATGCGGGCGAGGGCGTCCGAGGCGTCCCCGAAGAACATGCGGTTGTTCCGCAGGTAGAAGAGCGGGTTGTCGATGCCGGCGTAGCCCACGGAGAGCGAGCGCTTGATGACGATGCACGTCTTCGCGCGGTCCGTCTCGATGATCGGCATGCCGCCGATGGGGCTCGAGGGGTCGTCGCGCGCGAGCGGGTTCACGACGTCGTTCGCCCCCACGACCACGGCGACGTCGATGTTCTCCATGTCCGGGTTCACGTCCTCGGGCTCGCAGAGCTGCTCGTAGGGCACGTTCGCCTCGGCGAGGAGGACGTTCATGTGGCCGGGCATCCGCCCCGCCACCGGGTGCACGCAGTAGCGCACGGAGACGCCGCGCTCGGTGAGCAGGTCGGCGAGTTCGCGCACCCGGTGCTGCGCCTGCGCCACCGCGAGCCCGTAGCCGGGGACGAAGATGACCTGCGACGCGTAGCCGAGGACCATGGCGGAATCCTCGGCCTCGATCGGCGTCGCCACCCGGTCACCGTCCGCCGCGCGCCCGGCCGCCGCCGATCCCGTGCCGAAGGCGCTGAACAGGACGTTCGCCAGCGAGCGGTTCATCGCGCGGCACATGATGCCGGTGAGGATGAGCCCCGAGGCGCCCACCAGCGCGCCCGAGATGATGAGCGCGTTGTTCCCGAGCACGAACCCGGCCGACGCCGCCGCGAGCCCCGAATAGGAGTTGAGCAGCGCCACCACCACGGGCATGTCCGCGCCCCCGATCGGGATCACGAACAGGACGCCGAGGATGAGCGCGGCCGCGATCAGGCACCAGTAGAAGACGAGGTTCGACTCGAAGCCGACCAGGTAGACCGCCAGGACCACCGCGAAGCCCAGCAGGAGGCCGGCGGAGAACTTCACGAGCGGATTCGAGATCGCGTTGCCCGTCACGAACCCCTGCAGCTTCCCGAACGCGATCATGCTGCCGGAGAAGGTGACGGCGCCGATCAGCGTCCCCGCCATGATCGACACGCCGGAGTCGATGGCGAGCGTCTCCGCGCCGCCCGCACCACCGGCGACGCGCAGGTACTCCCCGACCGCGACGAGCCCGGAGGCGGCCCCGCCGAACCCGTTGAACACCGCCACCATCTCCGGCATGGCGGTCATCTTCACGGTGCGGGCCATGACGGCGCCGATCAGCCCCCCGATAGCGACGCCGGCGATGATCCAGGTGTACTCCAGGCCGCTCTCGAGCAGCGTCGCGATTACCGCGAGCAGCATGCCGATGGCGGCGAGCCTGTTGCCGCCCGCCGCCGTGTCCGGGTGGCTGAGCCGCTTGATCCCGAGGATGAAGAGAACCGCGGACGCCAGGTAGGCGAGCGGGATGGCCGTCGAGAATCCTGACATTTCCATCGCTCAGCTCGCGTCCTTGCTCTTGAACATCTGGAGCATGCGGTCGGTGACGAGAAAGCCGCCGACGACGTTGATCGTGGCGAGGATCAGCGCCGCCAGCCCGATCCACCGCATGAGAAGCGCATCGCCGGCGCGTCCGATCACGAGCAGCGCGCCCACGATCGAGATCCCGGAAATGGCGTTGGACCCCGACATGAGCGGCGTATGCAGCGTGGGCGGCACCTTCGTGATGAGTTCGAAGCCCACGAACATCGCGAGCACGAACACATACAGTCCGATCAGGAGCGTTCCTTCCATCGGCCAGGCCTCGTCGTTGAGTGTTGCCCGGGGCGCGCGGCCGCGGCTCCGGGCTCCGTCGTCATGCGCGCGGCACGCGCTTCGTCACGCGCCGAACCGGATCTCTCCCGCGTGGGTCACGCAGCAGGGCCCGATCACATCGTCCTCCAGGTCCACCGACACGCCCTCCTCCCCGATCATCGGCTTCACGAGCGCGGAGAGGTTGCGTCCGAGCAACTGGCTGGCGTGGTAAGGCAGCGAACCGGGCACGTTGAGCGGTGCGTGGATCGTCACGCCGCGCTCCACGACCGTCTCCCCGGGCGCCGACAGCGAGCAGTTGCCGCCGGCCTCGCCGGCCAGGTCGACGACCACCGAGCCCGGCTTCATCCGGTCCACCATCTCGTCGGTGATCAGCACGGGCGCGCGGCGCCCCGGCACCAGGGCCGTCGTGATGACGACGTCCGCTCGCGCGACGTGCTGCGCGAGCAGTTCGCGCTGCCGGGCCTGCTCCGCCTCCTCGATCTCCTTCGCGTAACCGCCTTCGGTCTCCGCGTCCTCCGGCGTGCCCGCACTGGCTTCGTCGGCGCCCTCGTCGAGGTCCACGAACTTCGCGCCGAGGCTCTCGACCTCCTCGCGCACGGCGGCCCGGATGTCGTAACCCCAGGTGTCGGCGCCGAGCCGGCGCGCCGTCGCGATCGCCTGCAAGCCTGCGACCCCGGCCCCCAGCACGAGCACGCGCGCCGGGGAGAGCGTCCCCGCCGCCGTCATGAGGAGAGGGAAGATCCGTCCGAGCGAGTTCGCGCCGAGGAGGACGGCCTTGTAGCCCGCCAGGTTGCTCTGCGAAGAGAGGGCGTCCATCGACTGCGCGCGCGTGATTCTCGGCACGAGTTCCAGCGCGAGCGCCGTGACTCCGCCCCCGGCGAGCCGCTCGATCAGCGCCGCGTTCTCGTGCGGGCGCAGGAGGCACGCGAGGACCGCGCCCTCCCTGAGTCCGTCCGCCTCGGTCTCCGAGGGAGGAGCGACCTTGAATACGATGTCGGCCTCGCCCAGGAGCCGGCCGGCATCGGGCACGATCTCCACGCCCGCTTCCTCGTAGTCCGCGTCGGGGAAGCCGGCCGCCCGTCCCGCCCCCGCCTCGATGGCGATCGAAATCTCATCCGAGCGCAGGCGCCTGGCCCCGTCCGGCGTGAGGGCGACCCGCGACTCCCCGGCGGCGGTCTCCCGCGGGACACAGATTCGAACGCTCAAGGGCGACTCCCATTATCCACGGTGTTGGTCCACGGTCCGGCCGCGTGTGCGGCGGCGCCGCGAATCTTGACCGCGTGACGGCCGCGCGCAACGCAGCGCGGGCTCTCGATTGCGCGGCGGCGCTGCCGAGTGCCTATTCTCCGAAAGTCCCAGCCCCAGGAGGACCGCATGTTTCGTCGCTCGTTCACCGCCCTCGCCGTGGCCCTCGTCGCGCTGTCGGTTGCCGCGCTGTCGGTCGTTCCCGCGAATCTGGCCGCGCAGGACGCGACCGCGCTCGCCGTTGCGCCCATCCCCACCGAGACGGAGCAGGCGACCGCGAAGGTCATCCAGAAGCAGGGGGACGAGTGGGTGACGCTGCGCGAGGGCGCCGGACCGTTCATCTGCATCGCGGATGACCCGGGCGCCGACGGATTTCACACCGCCTGCTACCACGAGTCGCTGGAGCCCTACATGGCGCGCGGCCGCGAACTCACTGCGCAGGGGACCACCGGCCGCCCCAACGTCGAGCAGCGGATGGCCGAGATCGAGGCGGGCACGCTGGAGATGCCGGGTTACGCCTTCCTGCACGCGATCTACGCGGCCGAGGGCTGGTCCGGAGACATGGACGCGGTGCAGCGGCACCAGACGGTGATCTACACGCCCTTCGCGACGGCCGAAGACCTCGGCCTCCCCACGCGGGCGACGAGGGGCGCCTGGCTGATGGCGGCGGGCACGGCGAACGCCCACGTCATGATCACCCCCTAGGCGATCAGGCGAACCCGGAAGCGTCGGACGAACCGTGGCCGAAATCACGCGACACCAGTTGAGCGCACTACTCCTCAGCGCCCTCCGCGACCGGGGACTGGGGGCGCGGGACCTCTTCGAGGGCCGTCAGGAACCGCTCTCCTGGTTCTTCCGCGCCGTCGCCTACGACCAGTCGGAACTCGACATCCTGGAGTCCGGCGCCCTGGACACGCTCCACGCGCCCTCCGCCATGGTCGAACTCGTCATTGATGAGATGTCGCTCGGCCTCGCCAACATCGGCACCGAGGGGCTCGGTACCTACCTGGCTTCGCCCGAGTCGGACGTGCCGGGCCACGACGCGCTCCAACTCGATGGCGAGGTCATGCTGGGTTACGTCCACATCGATGTCGCCCCCCCCGCCCTCTGGCTCGACGAGCGGGAGTCGAACCCCTCACGGAACGACGCGCTCGCCACCCGGCTCTCCAAGGTGGCGCAGGAGGTGGGGGCGGTCTCGGACACCGTCGAGGTGCACATCGAGGGCGCCCTCGACCCTGACGGCGGGTGGACCGATCCGAAGGAGAACGTTCGCCCCGCCGGCGTGGCCGTCCACTTCACCTTCGACATCCCGCTCGTCGGCACCGGGAAACGGGAACTCGCCGCGGTCTTCGCGCGCGCGGCGGAAGGGGCCCGAGACGCGGTGGAGGGGATGCGGTCCGTCTTCCGCGGAGACGGCGAATAGCCGCCCGCGGCAAAACCCGCTTCCGCGTTTTTTCCGCCGCAGCCTGCGCCGCCGGCCTCTTCGCCGCCTGCGATGCCTCTGTCCCGTCCATCTCGATCGACTGGGTCGAGGAGGACGGAACGCGCGCGCGCCTCCTGTCGTTCGAGGGTGAGTCCGGAGGCGGCTTCACCTCGCTGGCGCCGCGGAGAACGGGCATCGAGGCGGTCCCCACCGTGTCGCGCGCGGCCCGGCTGGCGAATCGTACGCTCATCCACGGCGTCGGCGTGGCGCTCGGAGATGTGGACGGTGACGGCTGGGTCGACCTCTACCTCTGCATGCTGGACCGGCCCAACGTCCTCTACCGCAATCTGGGGGGCTGGCGCTTCGAGGACGTGACGGAGCGTTCCGGGGCCGGGCTCGGCGACCGGCTGTCGCGGGGCGCCGTCCTCGCCGATGCGGACGGCGACGGCGACCTGGACCTCTTCGTAGCCGTGCACGGAGGGACGAACGCCCTCCTCCTGAACGACGGGAGCGGCGTCTTCGAGGAAGCGGCGCCGGGGTTCGAGGGGGAATGGGGGAGCAGCACGCTCGCCCTCGCCGACATCGACGGGGATGAAGACCTCGACGCGTACTTCGCCAACTACAAGACGGTCCAGGGGGACGACCTCTTCAGCCCCGCGGAACGAAGGCCGCGCGAGATCGCCGAACCCGTCGGCGATGGGTTCGTGATCCACCCCCCGTTCGACGAGCACTACCGGCTCGTGCGCGAGGGCGAAGGCGTGCTGCGCTTCGAACTCGCGGATCCGGACGAATTCTACCTCAACGATGGGTCGGGCCGCTTCGAGCCCGTCGACCCCGGAGGCGGCACGTTCCGGGATGCGGACGGCGAGCCGGTCACGGACGTGCCGAGAGAGTGGGGACTCGTCGCGCGCTTCTTCGACGCGGACGACGACGGGGATTCCGACCTCTTCGTCGCCAACGACCTGGGCAGCCGGGACGGGTTCTGGCTGAACGATGGGGGCATCTTCACGGCCGCGTCGGGGCTCTCCTTCCGCACCGAGAGCACCTCCTCGATGGGGGTCGACTTCTCCGACATCGATGGCGACGGCGACACGGACTTCGTGACCACCGAAATGCTTTCGCTGGATTCCGTGAGGAGACGGGAGCAGGTCGCCCTCGGCGCGGCCGCATGGACGCCCCCCGGCGGCCACGCGGCGCGGGTGTCGGCCGACCGGAACACCCTGCAGCTCAACCGCGGCGACGGGACGTGGGCCGAGACGGCGCGGGCCGCCGGGCTCGACGCCTCGGAATGGACCTGGGGGGCGATGTTCCTCGACGTCGACCTCGACGGTTACGAGGACCTGCTGATCACGAACGGACACGGATGGGACCCGCTCGACGGGGACACGCAGGAGGCGCTGCGGACCCGCCGCATCCAGGTCGACTGGCGCGAGGAACTCGGAGTGTTCCCGCCACTCCGGCTGCGGAACCTCGCCTTCCGCAATCTCGGCGACGGCGCCTTCGTCCCCATGACCCGGGAGTGGGGATACGGCACGGAGCCCGACGTGAGCCACGGCATCGCGGCGGCGGACTTCGACCGCGACGGCGACCGCGACGTGGTGATCACGCGATTGGACGAACCGCCTCTCATGCTGCGCAACGACGCCGGCCGGGCGCGGGTCGCCCTGCGCGTACTCGGGGAGGGCCGCAACACGCAGGCGATCGGGGCGCGCGTCGTGCTCGCGGGTACGGCCGCGGCGGGATCGGTCAGGCCGGACCAGACGCGGCAGGTGACGTCGGGCGGCATGTACCTCTCCGGTTCGGATCCCGGGCTCACCTTCGCGATCGGCGATGGCGAGGCGGCGGAAGCGACGATCACCTGGCCGTCGGGACGGAGCCGGACGGTCCGGGTGCTCGCGAACCACGCCTACGAGGTGAGGCCGCCCGCGGATGGCGGCCCGGGCCCCGACATCGGCCCGGGGAGCGGCGCGGCGCTTTTTGCGGGCTCGGAGGCGGTCGGGCGGCATGGCGAATCGGCCTTCGACGAGCTGGCCCGGCAGCCGCTCGTGCCACTCGAGCTGTCCCGGGGCGGCCCGGGCGCGGCGTGGATCGATGCCGATGCGGACGGCGATCCCGATCTGCTCGTCGGGGCGGGGGCGGGGGGGCGCGCCCAGCTCGCCGTCAACGAAGCCGGGCGGCTGATGGACCCCGTGCCCATCGGCGCCCCCGCCGTCGGCGACCACACATCCATCATCGCGCTCCCCACGGCCGGTCGCCCGGTCATCATCGCGGGCGTCAGCTCCTGGGAAGCCCTCTCGCCCGCCGACCTCGACGCGATTCCGCCCCTCGCCCGCCTCGATGCGGGCCCCGCGCCGGCCGTCCCGCCAAGCCGCCACGCGACGGGGCCTCTGGCGGCCGCCGATGTCGACGGAGACGGCGACCTCGACCTCTTCGCCGGCGCCCGCGCGACCCCCGGCGCCTACCCCCTGCCCGCCGACTCGAGACTGCTTCTGGCCGAGGGCGGCGACTGGGTTGTCGACGCGGACGCCTCCGAGACCCTGCGGCAGGTCGGCCTTGTCTCCGGCGCCGTGTTCTCCGATGTCGACGATGACGGCGATCCCGACCTTCTCCTCGCCCTGGAGTGGGGGGCCGTGCGGCTGCTGGAGAACGACGGAGGGCGTTTCCGCGACGCGACGGACGCCTGGGGTCTGGGCGCGGACACCGGCCGCTGGAACGGCATCGCGACCGGGGACTTCAACGGCGATGGCCGTCCGGACCTGGCGGTGACGGCATGGGGAGCGAACACCGGGCGCTTCGCGAGCCCCGAGCGGCCGGTCGGCGTGGTCGCGTCAGATTTCGACGGGAACGGGCTCGTCGACCTCATCGAGTTCGAGACCGGGGCCGACGGCGTCCGCCGGCCCGTGCGCGACTTGCTCGCACTCGGGACGACGCTCCCCTTCCTGCGGCGCGAGGCCCCCACGTTCGAAGCCTTCGCCCGGAGTTCCGTCGACGACCTCCTCGGAACGGGGCGCACGGGACTCTACCGGACGAGCGCCGTCACGCTGCTCCACACCGTCTTTCTCAACGTCGGCGGTCGATTCGAGCCGCGCCCGCTGCCGGCGGCCGCCCAACTCGCCCCCGCCTTCGGCGTCGCCGTGGCGGACTTCGACCGCGACGGTCGCGAGGATCTCTTTCTGGCGCAGAACTACTTCGCGACGCCGCGCGGTCTCGGACGCCATGACGCGGGTCGCGGGGCCGTGCTGCTCGGCGACGGAGCGGGCGGGTTCACGGTCCTCGACGCGGCGCGGAGCGGAATCGAGGTGTACGGGGACGCCCGCGCGGCCGCCGTGGCCGACTTCGATGCCGATGGGCGCTGGGACCTGGCCGTCGGGCAGAACGGCGCCGAGACCCTCATCTTCCGGGGGCAGGGCGGAGCCCCCGGGCTGCGCGTTCGGCTGTCCATGGGTGGGGCGTTTCCGGGCGGCGCGTCCGCAGGCGGTGCGTCCGCGGACGGGGCGTCTCCCGGCATCGCCGGCGCCAGGCTGCGCCCCCGATACGCCGATGGAAGCAGCGGTCCCGCGCGGGAGATCCAGTTGGGGAGCGGGTATTGGTCTTTCCACGGGTTCGTGCAGGTGCTGGGGCGCGCGGCGGACATCCGCGCCCTCACGGTCCGCTGGCCGGACGGCATCGAGGAAACGTTCCCGGTGGAGGCCGGGGTGGTGGAGGGCGGAGTGGTAGAGGCTGGTACGCCGGGGTCCGGAGCACCGGAGGTTACGCTGAGAAGAGGCGAAGGCTCATGAATGCCGCCAACGCCGCTGCCGGCGCGCGGGGCGCCGTTGCACGGGTCCGCAGTTCGCCGGATCGACGGCGGACGGCGGCGGCGCTGCTCCCTGTGGCGCTGGTCGCCGTGGTGCTGCCCATCGGCTGCGGAGAGCCGGCCGACGGTCCCCCCGGTGCCCGTCCCGGTCCCTCGGACGGGACGCGCGAGATGGCAGCCCGCCTGCTCGCCCTGGCCGATTCGGCCGACCCCCTGCTCGATGAGCAACTCAACACGGCGCGCCTCCGCTACCTCACGAACCTGCCGCCGTCGCCCGACGGCGCGGAGATGCTCGTCCGCGTCGCGAACGCCGCGCGCGAACTCCTCAACGCGGGGCACACCCAGCCCGCGCTCGAACAGCTCATCTTCGTCGACCAGACGCTGGAGGGCACTCCGGCCGAGCCCTTCCCCGGCTTCCGCCGCTCCATCGAGGAACTCATCGGGATCGCCTTCCTGCGCCTCGGCGCCGAGGTCGCATGCCCCACCGCGGGGCCCGCCGCGGGCACCGTCGAGCCGGCCCTCGCGCGCTCCCCCTGCTGGCCCGCGATCCCGTCGACCGCCCCCGGCCCGGTCTCGGATTCGGCGCGCGCGGCCCTCAACGCGGCGATCGGCTGGCACCGCTCGCTCCTGCAGTTGCGCCCCGACGACCTGCGGGCGCGCTGGGTCCTGAACCTCGCTGCCATGACCGCCGGCACGTGGCCCGACAGCGTGCCGCCCGAGTACCGGATCGAGGCGGCGGCCGTGGGCGGGGCAGGGGATTTCCCCCGGTTCGAGGACGTGGCCGCGCGGGCCGGCCTGGATGCCGTCTCCCTCTCCGGCGGCGCCATCGTCGACGACCTCAACGGCGACGGCCTGCCGGACGTGATGACGTCTTCCCGCGGACTGCTCCACCAACTCCGCTACTTCGAGAGCGACGGCGCGGGCCGCTTCGTCGACCGCACGGCCGAGGCGGGGCTCCAGGGCCTCCTGGGCGGCCTCAACCTCGTCCACGCGGACTACGACAACGACGGCGACGCGGATGTCTTCGTGCTCCGCGGCGGGTGGCTCGTCCAGCCGCTCCCCAACTCGCTCCTGCGCAACGACGGCGGCGTCTTCTCCGACGTGACGCGCGAGGCCGGCCTCTATTCCGAGCACCCGACGCAGACCGGCGCGTGGGCGGACTTCGACGGCGACGGCTGGCTCGACCTCTTCATCGGGAACGAATCGAGAGACAGTCTGGCCCACCGCAGCGAACTCTACCGGAATCGGGGCGATGGCACGTTCGAGGAGGTCGGTGCGACCGTCGGCCTCCGCGTGACGGATTTCGTGAAGGGCGTCGCGTGGGGGGACTACGACAACGACGGCCGTCCGGACCTCTATCTCTCGATCCTCCATGCCTCCAATCGCCTGTATCGGAACCTGGGTCCGACCGAAGACGGCGGCTGGGCCTTCGAGGATGCGACCGACCGGGCCGGCGTGGGCGAGCCGCCGGCCAGCTTCCCGACCTGGTTCTGGGATTTCGACAACGACGGCTGGCTCGACATCTACGTCGCGGGCTACGCCGCGCAGACCGCGGACCTCGTGCGCGAGATGACCGGCGAACCGCACTCCGCCGCCCTCCCGCGCCTGTACCGGAACCTGGGGGACGGCACCTTCGCCGATGTCACGGCCGCGCAGGGCCTCGACCGGATCATGTATGCGATGGGATCGAACTACGGCGATCTCGACGGCGACGGCTGGCTCGACTTCCTCGTCGGGACCGGCGACCCCGACCTCCGGCAACTGATGCCGAACCGGATGTTCCGCAACCTCGGCGACCGCTTCGAGGAGATCACCGGCGCGGGCGGATTCGGGAGTCTGCACAAGGGACATGACGTCTCCTTCGTGGACATCGACAACGACGGAGACACCGACGTCCACATCCAGCTCGGCGGCGCCATGGAGGGCGACCTCTCGCCGAACGCCCTGTACGAGAACCCGGGGTTCGACCATCGTTGGATCGCGCTCACGCTGGTGGGCGAGCGGGCGAACCGGCCCGGGATCGGCGCCCGCATCGCGGTGACGGTCGAGGGTCCGGACGGGATGAGACGGATCCATCGCCGGGTCGGCACGGGCGGGAGCTTCGGCTCGAACCCGCTCCGCCAGGAGATCGGGCTGGGCCGGGCGAGCCGGATCGAGTCCATCGAGATCCGCTGGCCGGGTTCAGGCACCGTTGACCGGCTCACCGGCCTCGCGCTTGACCGCGCCTACCGCATCGGCGAGGGAACCGGCATCGCCGAAGCGCTCGAAAGGCCCCGAATCCGCCTCGGCGGTCCGTGACCCGGGGCGCGACCCGGTCACTGCGACGGGGTGTCGCCGCCCTTCAGCACGAGCAGGGTGTCGATCGCCGAGGAGAAGGTGCCGAAGTCGGCCGCGCCCCGAAGGGCCACGCTGTCGCCCAGGATGAAATAGGGCGTACTCGAGATCCCGGCCTGGGTGACGCTGGTGTAGTCGCGGAGCACGAGCGGGGCGAGCGTGCTGTTCCGCACGCAGGAGCCGAACGACTCGGGGTCGATGTCGATCTCCTCCGCGTATCCGACGAAGAGCGCATAGGGGTCTGCGGCGCCGCTCCACTCGTCCTGGCGCTCGAACAGGATGTCGTGCATGGGCCAGAACTTGCCCGTGGCTCCGGCGCAGTAGGCCGCCTCGGTGGACACGAAGGCCTCCGGATGCCCGGGATTCGCGTAGGCGATCCACAGGTAGCTGACCTTGCCCTTGGAGATGTAGGCGCTGTCGATCTTCGTCAGCGTCTGCTCGTGGAACTGACGGCAGTAGGGGCACTGGAAGTCGGAGATCTCCACCACCCTCACGGGCGCGCCTTCCTCGCCCTTGATGCGGCTGCGGTCCGCCCGCTCGCGCGCCAGCTGGGCATCGGGTGGGACGATGGAGCGCTCCTGCGTGCTCCCGGCCTCCGCGGCGCAGCCGGCCGTGAGGACGATGCCGGAGACGATGCCGGCGACGGCTACGAAGGGTCCGAAACGGAATCTGGCGTTCAACCCGGTTCTCCCGGTGAAAGGTCGGCGGCGGCCCGATGGAGCGCCTCGAGCGCGTCGTCCACGTGGCGCTCCTCCGTGTGAACGCTCCCGACGGACAACCTCGCAGTATAACGCCCGTCGAGTTCGGTGTGCGAGAGAAACGAGCGTCCACCGGCGTTAACGCGGGCGACGATGTCGCGGTTCCACCGCTCTTCGCCCGCTGGATCGCCTTCTCGCGCGGCACGGAAGCAGACGGTGCTGAAGGAGACCGGCGCCGCGAGTTCGAACACCCCGCCCTCGACGAGCCGGGCCGCGGCGTTCTCGGCCATCGCGATGTGCCGGCGCATGGTCTCGGCGAGGCCCTCCGTCCCCACGCAGCGGAACAGCACCCACAGCTTGAGCCCCCGGAAGCGGCGGCCGAGGGCGAGACCGATGTCCATGAGGTTCGTCTCGTCGTCCTCCGATTCGAGGTAGGTCGGCGTCAGCGCGAGCGAGGCCCGGAAGGGGTCCGCATCCCGGTACAGGAGCACCGAACAGTCGAGCGAGGTCCCCATCCACTTGTGGGGATTGAGGACGATGGAGTCCGCCGCCTCCCAGCCGCGGAAGAGGGGCCGCCGTTCGGAGATCATGGCCGCCGGCCCCGCGTAGGCGGCGTCGACGTGGAGCCAGACGCCGTACCGTTCGGCGATGGCGGCGATGGCGGGGACGGGGTCGACGCTCGCCGTGGACGTCGTGCCGACCGTCGCGCACACCATGGCCGGCCGAATCCCCCTCTCGAGGTCGTCGGCGAGGGCCGCTTCGAGCGCCTCCGGGCGCATCCGGAACGCGGCGTCGGTCTCGATGCGCCGGACCGAGCGCCGGCCGAGTCCGGCCGCGATGGCGGATTTCTCCACCGAGGAGTGGGACTGCTCGGAGGTGTACACCGCGAGGGCAGGTCCCCCCGGGAGCCCGTCGTCGCGCACTCCGGCGCCCGCCCGCTCGCGCGCCGCGAGAAGGGCCGTGAAGGTGGAGGTCGACGCCGTATCGAAGATCAGCCCGGAGTAGGCTTCCGGGAGGCCTGTGGCCTGCCGCAGCCAGTCCACCGCGATGCGCTCGACTTCGGTCGCGGCGGGCGAGGTTCGCCACAACATTGCGTTCACGCCGACGGCGGCGACGAGGAGCTCCGCCGCGATGCTCGGCGCCCGCGTCGAACTCGAAAAATAGGCGAGGAAGCCCGGATGATTCCAATGGGTGAGACCGGAAACGATGTGCTCGTCGAAGTCGGCCAGCACGCGCTCGAAGGGTTCCGGGGCGCGCGGCGGCCCCTTCGCGAGCGCGCGGCGCACATCGCCGGGGGCGATGGCGGGGAGGACCGGTCGTTCCTCGACGCGCTTCCGGTAGTCGACGGTCCATTCCGCCGCGCGCCCGAGCGCTGCGCGCAAGGTATCCCCGCTCCAGTCGGTGTGGTCCGGCATGCAAGCTCCTGACTCCCGGGAGTCGTTGTGGCTTCTGTTGGCGGATCTCCGCGTGGCGATCGAGGAGGAGATCGAGGCGGTCGCGGCCGACCTCTCCCGCCGCCGTCTGGACGGGCCGATCCCGGCGCTCTCCGGACGCCTGCGGGGAGAGGTGGGGACCGGCTATCGCTACGCCTTCCAGATCGCGGGGGGAACATACGACATCCGCGCGGAGGACCGCGTGCGCATCCACGCGGGTGGGCGCGACGCGCTCGGTGTCGTCCACCGTTTCGACCGCACGCTCGGGCTCCTGCAGGCCGTGAGCCCGGAGTGGCTCGGAGAGCGCCTCGACGGCGCCGAGCTCGAGTTCGATCCCACGTGGCTCCTCCGCGAACTCTCCACGCGGCTGGCCGAGGTGGGGCACGAGCCGGGGGACTTCTTCCCGGACACCGTGCTCGGTGCCTTCGGCCGCCTGCCGCCGCGCCTCGGCCGGGAGTCCCCGCGTCTCGACTCTTCCGCTGACCTGAACGAGCCGCAGCGCGACGCCCTGGAACGGGTGCTGGGCAGCAGCGCCCAACTCGTCTGGGGTCCGCCCGGGACCGGCAAGTCCCGCCTCGTGGCGCGCGCGGCGCTTGAACTCGCGCTCCGCGGCCGGGTGCTCGTCGCGGCGACGACCAACGGGGCCGTGGACGAGATCGCGCGCCGCCTCGCCTCCATCGCGGATCCGGCCATGCTCGACAGCGACCGGATCATTCGCGTGGGGTTCGACCTCGGCGCCGCGCCCGACTCGCGCATCGACCTGGGCGCGGCGCTGGCGCGCCGGATCGAGGGCGGGGCCGGCGGCGTGGACCGGACGCTCGCGGAGCATGAGGGGCGGCTGCGCACCCGCCCGCCGGCCGCGACGCGCGAGGGGGCTCCCGCCCTCAACCCCTACGCCCGGGCCGGACGCCTGCTCTCGCTCGCGCGCTCGCGGGGCGATGCGGAGTCCGCGCGCGCCCTGGGCCGCGTCATGCTCGAGATCGCGCGCCAGGCGGAACGCGCGCTGGAGGAGGCGCACATCGTCCTCACCACCTTCGCCCGGCTCTCGATTCGGGAGGAACTCCGCGAGCTGAGGTTCGAGTCCCTGCTCATCGACGAGGCGAGCACGGCGCCGCTTCCCTACGTGGCGCTCGCTGCCTCGAGGGTCGCGGGCCCCGCGATCGCCGTCGGCGATTTCCAGCAGCTTCCCCCGGTCGTGTCGAGCACCGCCCCGGCGGCCATGCGCTGGCTGCGCACCGACCTGTTCCGCGAAGCCGGCGTGGTGGGTGAAGCCGACGACATGCTGCCCTCACCCAACGACGGGCTGTGCGCGATGCTCGACCTCCAATACCGGATGGCGCCCGACATCCGCGAACTGGTGAGTGAGTTCTTCTACGGCGGGCGGCTCCGGGACGCACCGGAGATCGCGGAGCGCGCGGCCGGCCGGGCCACGGGCCGGGCCACGGAGCGGGCCGCCCTCACCGTGCTCGACACGAGCGAACTCGATCCGCGGGTCGAACGCGTGGATGGATCGCGGCGCAACCGGGCTCACGCCGAGGCCGTCGCGGACTTTCTCGGCTCGGCGGCCCGCGACGGAATCGACGACATCGCGGTGGTCTCTCCCTACCGCGCCCAGACCCGTCACCTGAACGACCTCGTCCGCCGCAGGCTCGGTCGCGCCGCCCCCGCCGAACTGGAGGTGAGCACGATCCACCGCTTCCAGGGGCGCGAGAAGCGCCTCGTCCTCATCGACACCGTGGACGCGCCTCCCGGCCGCAGCTGGTTCCTCGACGAGCGCCGGAACCGGGACTTCCCCCGCCTGCTCAACGTCGCTCTCTCCCGGGCCCGCGAACGCCTGGTCATCATCGCGACCGTCGCCGGCCTCCGCCGAACGCTGCCCCCGGAGGCCCTCCTCAACCGCCTCCTCGCCCACGTCGAACGATTCGGCTCGCGCATCGACGCCGCCCCCACCGACCTCTGGCACGGCCGCTGAACAAAATCCGGTTTTCTCCCGCGAATCGGCACGGGGAATGGCCATTCAATCAATCAATTTTTGAAAAAAATACGACTCGCCGCTGTTTGAGGTTGACGACCCAAAAAAATCTTTTTAGAATCAGGGCGTGCTAAGGGAGGCGGCACCGACCGACCGGAGGTCGAGGCCGATGACCGCACCGCGAGTTGCCCGACGCGAGATCGCGAAACCGGGGCGCGAGTCCCGGGCCTGAGGAAGCGGAGTTCCGGCGACGGAACGAGGCGACCGAGGGAAGAGGGATCGAGCACAGCTGGTCGGACAGACGGTACCAGGCTCGCGGAGAGGTTCTGGAAGACCGCGCAAGCTACCAGGACCGGGCGGTAGTTGGCCGTAAACAAGCTTCCTTGCTCAGCCCCTGACACCTTCGGGTGGCCAGGGGCTGAGTGCATCTACCCATACCTGTTCGCCTGTTCGCGATCTTCCAGAGTGCCCCGTGGGGGCGCCCCCTCGCCGGGATCGCGGATCGTTGACGGACCCCTGAAGTGGATCGCCGCCGGAGCCCCGGACGAGGATGCCGGGTGCCTGCGGGCTGGCTCCCCTTCATCCGCTTCGTCCTATCCGATTCCCAGCCAGCGCATGACGCCGCTCCGAAGGCCTCATCGCTTCGAATCAAGCTTCTCGTTTTTTCAAAAAAATGATGTCCATAAATTGTGGGTATTTTGTCCAAAAAACGTGGATTTTGAAACGGACCGCCAGATCGGTCGCCAGCGGAGTCGCCCGGGACCGAGCGCTGTCGCATCTTTTCGTCGTTCACCGATTTTGACGTGCTGTGGAAAAAGCGGTCAGCCGCGAGCGGCCGGGGTCGGCAAGGGACGACGCAATTGCGAGTCGTGATTCAGCGAGTCAGTGAGGCCCGCGTCCGGGTCGGAGGCGAGGTCGTGGGAGCGATCGGCCCCGGGCTGGCCGTCCTCGCGGGTTTCGCGCCGGATGATTCCGAGGCGAAGATGGCGTGGATGGCGGACAAGCTCTGGAACCTGCGTCTGTTCGCGGACGCGGAAGGCCGCATGAACCGCTCGGCGCGGGAGGTCGGGGCGGCGCTTCTGGTCGTGTCCCAGTTCACCCTGTACGGGGATGCGTCGCGCGGACGGCGCCCTTCCTTCACGGGGGCGGCGCGGCCGGAGGCGGCCCGGGCGCTCTACGGCCGTTTCGTGGAGCTGTGCCGAAGGGGCGGCGAGGTCGCCGAGGGGGAGTTCGGCGCGATGATGGAGGTGGAGCTGGTCAACGACGGCCCCGTCACCCTCCAACTGGAGCGGTGAGCTTGCGGCCGCTGCGGATCGGCGTCATCGGCTCGGGAGACGCGGCACCGGCGGAAGCGGGCCTGGCTCACGCGGTGGGGGCGGCCCTCGCCCGCGCCGGGGCCATCGTCGTCTGCGGCGGCATGGGCGGCGTCATGCGGGCGGCGGCGGACGGAGCCTCGTCGGAAGGGGGGACCGTGCTGGGGATCCTGCCCGGCGGCGATCCGGGCGCGGCGGCGGACGGGGTCAACATCCCGATCCCGACCGGGCTCGGAGAGGCGCGGAACGTCATCGTGGCGCGGGCCTCCGAGGCGGTGGTCGCGATCGCCGGCGAGTGGGGCACGCTCAGCGAGGCGGCGTTCTGCCGGAAGTTCGGTGTGCCCGTAATCGGACTCGCGTCATCGCTGCCCGAAAGCGTCGTTGACGAGGCGGCCGCGGACGCGGCGGGGGCGGCGGCGCGGGCCCTCGAACTCGCGGCGGATCGGCGGGAGGGGCGTCCGCGTCGGAAGCGGCGTTCGCCACGGGAGGTGAACGAGTGACCGGATTCATCCTCTTCGGCGTCATCCTCGCGGTGCTGCTGGCCACGATCATCTGGGCCGCGATCCGGTCCGGCGAAGACACGGGCGCGTCGCTCGGCGCTGCGGAGCGCCGCGACGCCGCCATCGAGGCGCTCCGCGATCTCGAGCTGGAGTACCGAACGGGCAAGCTCCAGGAAGAGGAGTACCAGGCCACGCGGGCCCGCCTTGAGCGCGCGGCCATCGACGCCCGGGACGCCGCCGCCCGTGGACCCACGAAGGCTCCCGCCCCCGAGCCCCGGGAGCCCACGGCATCCCCCCGGACATGCCCGGCATGCCCCGAAGTCCTGGTCGGCGGCGAAGCCTTCTGTCCCGCCTGCGGAATCGACCTCGCCCCCGGCCCCTGACGCGCCTCCCCCACAGCCTCAAGCGAGCCCGGCGACCACTCCTGACTCACATCCCTCCCGAGGGTCGTTGACGCCGCGTTGAGGCGTCGCTCCATCCTGATTCTGGACGGCCGGATTCGACGGTCGGAGCAAAACCGAAGAAATTGCGAAAGGTCGTCCGGCGTGGTATTGTCAACCTCCGCCGCGGCGGGTGATCGACTCCCCGTCATCGGCCCGGCGGACCCCTCGGAAATCGGGAGAGCGTGAAATGGGTGTGGAGATGGATCGGGAACAGAAGAAGGCGTTGTCCGTGGCCCTCAACCAGATCGAACGGGCCCACGGCAAGGGAGCCATCATGCGGCTCGGAACCGAAGGGGCGCGGGTGCGGATCCCGGCCATTTCGACGGGGGCGATCAACTTGGACCACAGCACCGGGATCGGCGGCATTCCGAGGTCGCGCGTGACCGAAATCTTCGGTCCCGAGTCCTCGGGAAAGACCACCCTCACCCTCCACGTCATCGCGAACGCGCAGAAGGATGGCGGCGTCGCGGCGTTCATCGACGCCGAGCACGCGCTCGACGTCGGATACGCGCAGAGACTGGGCGTCGACATCGAGAACCTGCTCGTGTCGCAGCCCGATACGGGCGAGCAGGCGCTCGAGATCGCCGAGGTGCTCGTCCGGTCCGGCGCGCTCGACGTCATCGTGGTGGACTCGGTGGCCGCGCTCGTGCCGCGGGCCGAGATCGAAGGCGAGATGGGGGATTCGCACGTCGGCCTTCAGGCGCGGCTGATGTCCCAGGCCCTCCGCAAGCTCACGGGCGCGATCGGGCGCTCGAACACCGCCGTGATCTTCACGAACCAGATTCGCGAGAAGATCGGCGTCATGTACGGGAACCCCGAGACCACGACGGGTGGCCGGGCGCTGAAGTTCTATTCCTCGCTCCGACTCGACATCCGCCGGATCGCCTCCATCAAGGAGGGGAACAACCTGGTCGGGAGCCGGACTCGCGTGAAGGTCGTCAAGAACAAGTGCGCGCCGCCGTTCAAGCAGGCCGAGTTCGACATCATGTTCAACCAGGGCGTGAGCCGGGAGGGTCTGCTTGTGGACATGGGCGAGAACATCGGCATCGTGAGCCGCGCGGGTGCCTGGTACTCGTACGGTGAAGATGTGCGGCTCGGGCAGGGGCGCGAGAACTCGAAGACCTTCCTGCGCGAGAACCCGGATATCGCGGAGGAGATCGAGGCCCGGATCCGCGATGAACTCGGGATGACGATTCCGAAGCCGGACGGGGCCGAGGGTGCGGCGGAAGCGGGCGCGGAAGCGTCGAAGAACTCCCGGCCGTCCTCGAAGCAGGCCACCGGGCGCTGAATTCCGGCCCCGACCGCCTCACAACCGGGGAGATCACCGGCCTCGTCCCCGTCAAGCGCCGCTCCGGCTGGACCGAAATCCAGTTGGACGGCGCTTCCCTCTGTCGGCTTCCGGACGAGGACGTGCATCGACTGCGGCTCGATGTCGGACTCCGGCTCCGGTCCGCGGAGCTCGAAGCCGTCCAGGCGGCGGGCGGGCGCGCCGAAGCGATGTTCGTCGGGCTGCGCTATCTTTCCGTGCGCCCGAGGAGTCGCCGGGAAACGGAGCGTCGGCTGCGGCGGGACCGGATCGACCGGGCCGCGATTCAACACGCACTGGAACGTCTCGCGGCGCTGGGGTATCTCGACGACGCGCAGTTCGCCGCCAGCTTCGCGCGGGACCGCATCCGGCTCCGGCCCTGTGGAACCCGACGCATGCAGTCCGACCTTCTCGCCCGGGGTGTGTCGCGGGAGGATGCGGATCGCGGCATCCGCGAAGCGATGGCGGAGGAGGGCGCGACGGAAGAGGCGCTCCTCGAGCGCGTCGCGACGGCCCGGGCGCGGAGGCTGACGGGCGCGGACCCGTCGAAGGCGCGTCGGCGGCTGTTCGACTACCTGGCCCGGCGCGGGTTCGCCGCGAGTCGCATTCGGGCGTGGATCGAGGTCAACTGGCAGGCTGAGGCGGATACACGATGAAGGCGGACGAACTCCGGCGGAGTTTCATCTCCTGTTTCGAGCGGCAGGGGCACGAGCATCGGCCCAGCGGCCCGCTCGTCCCCGCGGATGACCCGACCCTCATGTTCACGAACGCCGGGATGGTGCAGTTCAAGGGCATCTTCACCGGAGAGACGGAACGCCCGCACCCCCCTCGCGCCGTCACGTCCCAGAAATGTCTCCGCGTCAGCGGCAAGCACAACGACCTCGAGGAGGTGGGGCGAACCGCGCGCCACCACACCTTCTTCGAGATGCTCGGGAACTTCTCCTTCGGCGACTACTTCAAGCGCGACGCGATCGACTTCGCCTGGGAGTGGGTGACCGGAGACCTCGGCCTCGAGCCCGAACGCCTGTGGGCCACGGTCCACCACGACGACGACGACGCCTTCGACCTCTGGCTGAAACGGACCTCGATCCCGGAATCGCGGATCCGGCGCATGGGGGACAAGGACAACTTCTGGCAGATGGGCGACACCGGTCCGTGCGGTCCGTGCTCGGAACTGCACTACGACCTGCGCGCGGAGCGCGATGACCGCATCACCGACGCGCAGTTCGAGGCGGCGGGCGAGGCGGACGCGATCATCGAGTTCTGGAATCTCGTGTTCATGCAGTTCGACCGCGCACCGGACGGGACGGACACGCCGCTCCCCGCGCCCTCGATCGACACCGGCGCCGGACTCGAACGGATCGCGGCGCTGCTGCAGGGCGTGGGCACGAACTACCACACGGACCTTTTCCTCCCGATCATCGAGGCGGCGGAGGAGGGACTCGGGATCGAGTACTCGAGAGCGCCGGAAGACTGGGAGGACGGCGTCGCCTTCCGCGTGCTGGCGGATCACGCCCGGGCCGTGGCGTTCCTGCTCGCCGACGGCGTCTTCCCCTCGAACGAGAAGCGGGGGTACGTGCTGCGCCGGATCCTGCGCCGGGCGGTGCGGCACTACTGGCTGCTCGGGCGGCGCGACCCGCTCCTGCACGACCTCGTGGGCGTCGTCGCGGACCGCATGTCGGCCACCTTCCCCGAACTGGAGGCGAGGCGGGAACACCTCCTCTCGACGACGCGGGCGGAGGAGGAACTCTTCCTGTCGACCATCGAGGGCGGCATGCGCGAGATCGACCGCGCGATGCCGGAGGGAGGTTCGGGCACGGTCGCGGGCGACGTCGCGTTCAAGCTCAAGGACACGTACGGCATCCCCGAGGACCTCACAGGCCTCATCGCCCGCGAACGCGGCTACGGCGTGGACTGGGAGGGCTTCGGCGAGGCCCTGGAAGCCCAGCGCGCCCGTTCGCGCGAGGGTGGCAAAGTGGCGCCCATCGACGCGGTGGCGACTCTTACGGGCGGGCTCGTCGGTTCGATCCAGGCGACCGCTTCCCTCGGCCCCCGACCACAGAAATTCGTGGGCTACGGGGACCTCGAAGTCGAAACGGACTGCCGGCGCTGGTCCGGCGATGGGCGGCACGCGTTCCTGCTCGCACGGAATCCCTTCTACCTGGAGAGCGGGGGACAGGTCTCCGACACCGGCCGGGTCGCGGGAGACGGGTGGGCGGTGGACATCTCCGAGGTCTGGGACGACGACGGCCGGACCGTGGTCGCGGGGGTGCTCGCTGACGGCTCGCTGCCCGAAGCCGGGGGAGAAGCCGAGGGGGTCGAGGACACGGTGCTCGCGCAGGTGGATCCGGCGCGGCACGAGACGGAGCGGAATCACACGGCGACGCACCTGTTGCACGCCGCGCTCCGCAACCGGCTGGGCGAGCACGTGCAGCAGGCCGGCTCGCTCGTCGCCCCGGACCGGCTGCGCTTCGATTTCAGCCACCGGGGACCGCTGACGCCGGAGGAACGGGCGGACATCGAAGCGGAGGTGACGGAAGCGATCCTCGGCAACCACGACGTCGACGCGTCGCAGCGGGACTACGACGAGGCGATCGCGGCCGGGGCGATGGCCCTGTTCGGAGAGAAGTACGGGGACATCGTGCGCGTGATCGAGGTTCCGGGCCTCAGCCTGGAGCTGTGCGGCGGCACGCACGTCCGCACGACGGGCCAGATCGGGACGTTCCGGATCGTGGCCGAGACGGGCGTCGCGGCCGGGATCCGGCGTATCGAGGCTGTGACGGGGCAGGGGGCCTACCGGCGGGAACTGGAGCGCGACCGGCTGCTCGCCGAACTGGCCGCGCGGCTGCGCTGCCAACCGACGGATCTGACCGCGCGCATGGACCGGCTCCTCGAAGAACGCGACGCGCTCGCCGAAGAAGTTCGGGGGCGGAGGGGAGCTGCCGCGGACCGACAACTGGAGACGCTGCTCGCAGGAGCGGGAGCGACGGGGGCGGCGGACGCGAACGGGGCGCGCTTCGTGTCGGGGCGCCTGGAGGTGCCCGCGGGCACGGACCTCGGCGCGCTCGGCGATCGCCTGCGCGGCGGAATGGGGTCGGGCGCCGCTGTCGTCCATGTCGTGTTCCCGGACGAGGACCGCCATGCGTTCATCTCCGTCGTGTCGGACGACCTCATCCGGCTGGGCGTGAAGGCGGGCGACCTCGTCCGTGTGTCGAGCCGGGCGACGGGTTCCGGCGGCGGCGGGGGCGCGCGCTTCGCGCAGGGGGGCGTGGGCGACCCGTCGCGAACGGAAGACGGACTCGGAGCGGCCTGGGCCTGGGCTTCCGAGCGGGTGCCCGCCCTGTCGGGTGCTTGACGTGCCGGCCGAACCCGGCGCTCTCACGCTCGAAACCTGGCTCGCAGGGCGGCTCCAGAGCGCACCGGCAGAGCTCGGGGAGGCGGTGTGGCCGCTGGTCAAGGGACGTCTGGCGGAGGGCGAGGTCGGACTCGTCCACGCGGCGCTCGATGCGCTGGCGGTCGCGGCGGAAGGTGAAGCAACCCGCTCGGAGGCGGTGACGCTGCTCGCCGCCGACGCGATCCTCACCTACGCGCTCGAGGCGGCGGCGGATCCGGCTCTCGGGGGGAGCGCCGCGCGGGCAAGCCGACTCGCCGAGGAGGTGGGTCCGCGCGGGCTGATCGGCGAACGATTCAACGAGGGGGAAACAAGGAGGAGATGACGGAATGACATCGAGCGTACCGGGGTTGCCCGGTCTCGCGGGCAAGCGCGTGCTCGTAACGGGTGGGTCGCGCGGGATCGGACGAGCCACCGTGCGGTGCCTCGCGGCGTCCGGCGCATCCGTCGGCGTCGCCTACCACCGGGCGGAGGCAGAGGGGCGGCAGGCGGTCGAAGAGGCCTACGCGCTCGCCCCGGACGGGCGCCACTGGTGCGCCGGCGCGGATCTCGCCGACACGGCGGAGTGCCGGAAGCTGTTCGAGCGCGCCGATGCCGAGTTCGGCGGGCTGGACGGGTTCGTGGGCAACGCCGGCATCTGGAACGTGGACGCGCGCCCCATCGAGTCGCTCGAAGCGGACGAGTGGCGACGCATGATCGAGACGAACCTCACGTCGATCTACGCGAGCACGCGGGAAGCGGCGGTGCGCATGCGGGCGGACGGGAGGATCGTCCTCGTGTCCTCCACGGCATCGCAGCGGGGTGAGGCGGAGCACAGCCACTACGCCGCGTCCAAGGGAGCGATCAACGCGTTCTGCAAGTCGGTCGCGACCGAACTTGGTCCGAGATCGATCAACGTGAACGCCGTCGCCCCCGGCTGGGTCGACACGGACATGTCGTCGCCTGCGCTTCAGGGGGAGGCCGGGCGCGCCGCGCTGGCCCTCATTCCGCTCGGGCGCGTCGCCACGGCCGAGGACATCGCCGGGCCCATCTGCTTCCTTCTCTCCGACGCGGCCCGGCACATCACGGGCGAAATCCTCAACGTGAACGGCGGCAGCGTGTTGTGCGGCTGAGAACGCGGCTGAGAATGTCGTGAGCGCGATCGATCCGGGCCGATTCTCCCCCTCGCCCGGGTTCTCCCGTACCGCGGAACGGCTCGAGGCCGCGGGTTTCGAGGCCTGGGCCGTGGGCGGCTCGATCCGCGACGCCTACGTCGCCCAGATCGGAGGGACGCCCGACCTGCCCGAGCCGGACTGGGACCTGACGACGGCTGCGCGGCCGGAGGACGTGATGCGGCTCTTTCCGCGGACCGTCCCGGTCGGCGTGTCGCACGGGACCGTGACGGTCCTCGACGGGGACCACGCCTACGAGGTGACGACGTTCCGGCGCGATGTCGAGACGGATGGCCGCCACGCGCGGGTCGCCTTCGCCGATTCCATCGAGGAGGATCTGAGCCGGCGGGATTTCACGGCGAACGCCATCGCCTGGCGGCCCGCCACCGGCGAGGTGCGCGACGAGTGGGACGGCGCGGAGGACATCGAAGACGGGATCCTGCGCGCCGTCGGCGAACCCGAAGCGCGCTTCCGCGAGGACTACCTGCGCGTGCTGCGCGGCTTCCGGTTCGCGGGACGATTCGAGTGGGCGGTGGAGGCGCGCACCGACGAAGCGATGCGGGAGGCCGTGAGCGGTCTGGCCGGGCTGTCGGCCGAGCGCGTGCGCGAGGAGCTGCTCAAGGTCCTGGCGGACCCGAAGCCTTCGGCCGCGCTGGAGCTCTACGCGGACTGCGGGGCGCTGGGCCACTGGTACCCGGAGCTGCTCGGGCTCGTGGCCGACGGCGACGCGTGGCGGTCCGCGCTCGGCGCCGTCGATGCGGCCCCGGCGCACGCCGCGAACGTGCGCCTTGCGAGCCTGCTCGTGCCCGCGTCCGAAACACCGGACGGGCGGGCCGAAGCCGCCGAGTCGCTGCTCTCGCGGCTCAAGTTCTCCAACGCGGACCGGCGCTACGTCGCGCGGCTCGTCCGGCTGTACCTCCCCTTCGTCGGGCCGCTGGACTCCGCGGCGGAGCATCGACGCTGGCTCGCAGCGGTCGGCGGCGCGTGGGAGGACCTGTTCGAACTGCACTTCGCCGCCGCCCACGCCGCCGGAGAGACGCGGGCGGAGCGCTACCTCGAGGCGACCCTCGAGCGCGTCCGGGAAGAGCGCGAAGAAGACCCGGTGCTCGATCTGGCGCGTCTCGCGGTCAACGGGGACGACCTCCTCGCACTCGGCATGTCGCCGGGTCCGCTCGTTCGGCTGCTGCTGGACGAGCTGCTCGAACAGGTCATCGAGGACCCCGGCCGCAACGAGCGCGAGCCCCTCCTCGAAGAGGCTCGCCGGCTGATCGAGATCGGCGCGCTCGCGGAGGCGTCGCGCCCCCCCGATGCGCCCCCGACCGGTGCAGCCGGTAACGGGCCGTCCGGCGCCGATGGCTGACGAGCCGAGCCTGTTCGCCGGCATGGAAGCGCGCGCCGCCCCGCCCGCCGAGCCCGCGCCCGCGGGCGAGCCGGGGGCCGCCCGGGCCCGGGATGCCGCCCTGGCCGACTCGCCGCTCGCCGCCCGCATGCGGCCGCGGACGCTGGAAGAGTTCGTCGGACAGCCGAAACTCGTCGGCGCGGACCGGCCCCTGCGCCAACTCATCGAGAGTGGACGCGTCCCGAGCCTCATCTTCTGGGGTCCGCCGGGCACCGGAAAGACGACCCTCGCCGGGCTGCTCGCCGGCCGGATGGAAGCCGCGTTCGTCCCCTTCTCCGCCGTCACCGACGGGATCCCCCGCGTCCGCCGCGTCCTGGAGGAGGCGAAGGCGCGGCGCGCGGCCACCGGCCGCGGCACCGTCCTCTTCGTCGATGAGATCCACCGCTTCAACCGGGCGCAGCAGGATGCCCTCCTCCCGCACGTCGAGTGCGGCGCCATCACCCTCATCGGGGCCACGACGGAGAACCCCAGCTTCGAGGTCGTCGGCCCGCTCCTCTCCCGCACCCGCGTCTTCGTCCTCGAGCCGCTCGCGCCGGACGACGTCTCGGAGATCTGTGCCCGCGCGCTGCGGGACCGGGAGCGCGGGCTCGGAGCCACGGGCCTCTCCATCGACGACGACGCCCTCGCCCGGCTCGGGACCGAATCGGACGGGGACGCCCGCCGCGCCCTCAACGCGCTCGAGACGGCGGCGGATCTGGCCGGCGTGGCCGGCGTTCCCGCGATCTCCGAGGATCACGTGGCGGCGGCGCTGCAGAAGCGGTTCGCGCGCTACGACAAGTCGGGCGAGGAGCACTTCAACCTCATCTCCGCCCTGCACAAGGCCGTCCGCGGCTCGGACGCGGACGCCGCGCTCTACTGGCTCGCACGGATGCTGGACGGCGGCGAGGATCCCATGTACCTGGCCCGGCGCATCGTCCGCATGGCCGCCGAGGATGTCGGACTCGCGGATCCCGGCGCGCTGGCGGTCACGATCGCGGCGCGGGACGCGTACCACTTTCTCGGCAGCCCCGAGGGCGATCTGGCCCTGGCGCAGGCGGTGACCTATCTGGCCATCGCCCCGAAATCGAACGCGGTCTACCGGGCCTTCGGCGCCGCGGCCCGCTCGGCGCGCGAAACGCCCGCCGAGCCCGTCCCGTTCCATATCCGGAACGCGCCCACGCGGCTCATGAAGGAACTCGGGTACGGATCGGGGTATCGCTACGATCACGACGAGGAAGACGGCGTGGCCGCCCAGTCCTACCTTCCGGAGTCGCTGCGCGGAAGCCGCTGGTACGATCCGGTGGGACGCGGCTGGGAAGCGGAGGCGAGGCGCAGGCTCGAAGCGATTCGCGCCAGCCGGGCGCGGGCGGCAGAGGAAGCGGGCTCCCGGGGAGACCCGGAGGCCGAAACGGAGGCCGAAACGGGCGCCGGAACGGGCGCCGGAACGGGCGGCGAGACCACGGAGGAGAATCGATCGACAGAGTGATGTCGGACGGTGCGGCGGAGCGCGCGGTGCTCGTGGGGGCGCCGCCGACGGACATGCCCCAGGAGACGGTGGACGAACACCTCGAGGAACTCGCCCGCCTTGCGGGAACGGCGGGCGCCGATGTCCGGGGCGCGGTCGTGCAGCGGCTGCGCAGGCCGAACGCCTCGACCTTCATCGGCAAGGGGAAGGTCGAAAGCCTGGGGCGGGCGCTCCGGGAGCACGGCGCGACGCTCGCCATCTTCGACGAGGAACTCACGCCGGCGCAGGGGGCGAATCTCGAAGCGGCGCTCGGCGTGCGGGCGCTGGACCGGACCGAGCTCATCCTCGACATCTTCGCGCTCCGGGCCCGGACGGCGGAAGCGAAGCTCCAGGTCGAACTCGCCCAGCTTCAGTACATGCGGACGCGGTTGAAGCGGATGTGGACCCACCTCTCGCGGGAGGGCGGGGGCATCGGCGCGCGCGGGCCCGGCGAGCAGCAGATCGAGACCGACCGCCGGCTCATCGACCGGCGTCTGGCCCGGCTGCGGGGCAAGCTCGACCACATCGCACGGGCGCGGGTCACCCAGCGCCGGGCGCGGAGCGAGCAGTTCACCGTGGCGCTCACGGGCTACACGAACGCGGGGAAGTCCTCCATCCTGCGCGCGCTCTCGGGCTCGGATGTTTTCGTCGAGGACCGGCTGTTCGCTACGGTGGACTCGGCGACCCGGGTTTGCGATCTCGAAGGTCCGGGTCCGATCCTCCTCACCGACACGGTCGGGTTCATCCGGAAGCTGCCGCATCATCTCGTGGCATCCTTCCGCGCGACGATGGAGGAACTCGCCGAGGCCGACCTCCTGCTGCACGTGATCGACGCCTCATCGCCGAGCCGGGACGCGCAGCGCGAGGCCGTGGAGGGGGTGCTGGCGGAGGCCGGCGTGGCGGACCGCCCGGTGGTCGAGGTCTTCAACAAGATCGACCGGCTCACGCACGAGGAGGAGCGGGCGCTCCGCGAGCGGGCGGCGGCGGAAGGCCGGCCGCACGTGCTGACCTCGATCGTGGAGCGAGGCGGGTTGCAGCCGTTGCGCGAGGCGCTCCAGGCGGCGATGCGGGCCCGCCTCGAGACAGTGCGGGTGAGCCTGCCCGCCAGCGACGGCGCGCGACTCGCCGAGGCGTACCGGGAGGGGGAGGTGCTGGAGCGCGCGTACGAAGCCGGGTGCGTGGTCATCGTGGCCCGCGTGCCCGCCGGGGTGGCCGGCCGCTGGCGCGAGAGCGGCCTGGCCGTGGAGCGAGCCGACGCCGCCTGACGCGGCGAACCGGTGAACCGTCGAGGCTGGAACGGGAGCACATCATGGCGAACAGCAGCTTCTCGCACCTGGTCGACTGCCGGCTCTGCGTGAACATCGATCACGTGGCGACCGTCCGTCAGGCGCGCGGCACGGATGAACCCGACCCGGTGCGGGCCGCCGTGCTCGCCGAACTCGGGGGCGCGAACGGGATCACCGTGCATCTCCGCGAAGACCGCCGCCACATCCAGGACCGCGACGTGGAACTCCTGCTGGCGACCGTCCGCACCTTCGTCAACCTCGAACTCGCGGCCGAGGAAGAGGTGCTTGCCCTCGCCGAACGCTGGCGGCCGGCGCAGGCGACGCTCGTCCCCGAGAAGAGGGAGGAACTGACGACGGAAGGCGGGCTGGACCTGTCCGCGGATCCCGCGCGCATCGCCGCCGCCGTGGCGCGGCTCCAGGAGGCCGGCATCCGCACGTCGCTCTTCATCGATCCCGATCCCGCCTCCGTCGACGCCTCGGTCGAGGCGGGCGCGGCGGCGATCGAGTTTCACACCGGCGAATACGCCAACGCGGCGGACCGGGCGAGCGCCGACCGCGAACTCGGGCGGCTGGAGGAAGCGGCGGACCGGGCGGCAGCCGCAGGCCTCGGCGTGCACGCCGGACACGGGCTCACCTACGAGAACGTCCAGCCGGTGGCCGCGATCCCGGAGTGCGAAGAGCTCAACATCGGCCACTCGATCGTGAGCCGCTCCGTGCTCGTGGGGATCGAGCGCGCGGTACTCGAGATGTCGGAACTCGTGCGCGAGGCGCGCGGGTGAGAGGCCGCCTCACAGTCCTCATCGGCGTCCTTTTCTCCGTCGCGCTCCTCGTCTGGGCGCTGCGGGGCGTATCGGCGGCCGAACTCCTGAGACACCTCGGCGAGGCGAACGTCTGGCTGCTCATCGCCGCGACGGTCGTGGCCACGCTCACCTTCAACCTCCGCGCGATACGGTGGGAGATCCTGCTCCGCGCCTCGAACGGAAGCCTGCCGTTCGGTTCGCGCTACGCGGCCGTGTGCATCGGCTTCATGGCGAACAACGTCCTGCCCGGCCGACTCGGAGAGTTCGCCCGCGCCTACTCGCTGTCGCGGATCACCCCCGTGCCTCTGACCGCCGCGCTGGCCTCGCTCGTCGTGGAGCGCCTGCTCGACGCGATCGTGCTCATGGTGTTCCTCGTCCCCGCCTTCTTCCTCGTCGGGGTCGACGAAGCCGCCTCCGGGACGCTGCGGGACCTGTTCACGTTGGGGGTCATCCTCGTCTCCGCGAGCTTGCTTGCGCTCGCCCTCCTCGTCCGCTCGCCGGACCGCTTCCTCCGGCTGGCGGCCAAGTGGTCCCACCGGGTCGCGCCCGACCGCGTCGCCGGCCGCATCGTGGAGGTGCTCTCCGCGTTCGTGGACGGCCTCGGGGCGCTGCGCCACGCGCACGTCTTCGCCCGCGCGATGCTGTGGTCGTTCGCCGTCTGGGCCTGGAACGCGGCCTCGTTCTATCTCGGGTTCCTCGCCTTCGGCATCGTCGGGCCCGGGTTCCTCGGCGCGCTCGTCCTCCAGACGACGATCAGTTTCGCGGTCGCGATCCCGTCGACGCCGGGGTTCTTCGGACCGTTCGAGACGGCGGCCCGCGTCGCGCTCGAACTGCACCATATCGAGCCGGCGCGAATCATCAGCTTCGCCGCGGGCTACCACATCCTCACCTTCCTGCCCATCACGGTGCTCGGGATCTTGTACATGCGACGCCTCGGGATCAGCCGCCGCGAACTCGGACGGAGCGAGCCCCCGGCCCCGGAGCCCCCGGCGTGACGGCTGCAGGAGGGGTGGCGGGCGCTGGCGAGATCGGGACGGCCGAAGCGCACGCGAAGGTCAACCTCCGGCTGCGCGTGTTCGCGAGGGACGAAACGGGCTTCCACGGCGTCGAGACGGTGCTCGCCCGCACGAGCCTGACCGACACGGTTTCCCTCTCCGCGCCCGCGCCCGCGCGCGGCCGGCGAGGGGGCGCCACCCTCTCCGTCGATGGACCGCTCGCCAAAGGGGTGCCGGAGGGTCCCGACAACCTGTGCCGGCGGGCGGCGGAGCGGTTCTTCGAGCGGGCCTTCGGCAGGCGGCCGCGGCCCGCCGTCCACATCCGCCTCACGAAACGAATCCCCATGGGGAGCGGGCTCGGCGGAGGGAGCGCGGATGCGGGCGCGACGCTGCGCCTGCTCGCGGGCCGCTGGCCCCGGCTGGAGACGCGCGAACTCGTGGAACTCGCCGGCGAGATCGGCAGCGACGTGCCCTTCGCGCTCCTCGGCGTGCCGATGGCGCTGGGCTGGGAGCGCGGCCGCCGGCTCCTCCCGCTTAGCCCGCCCCGGCCCCGTCCGGCGCTCCTCATCTGCCCGCCGATCCACGTCTCCACGCCCGTGGCCTACGACTGGCTCGGCCGCACGGACGAGGACGCCGGCGCCGCCTCCGTCCTGCCGGGCGCGACGCGGCTGGCGGAGTGGGACTCTCTCGAGCGGCTGGCCCGAAACGACCTCGAGGCGCCCGTCCTCGCCCGGCACCCCGAGTTGTCCGAACTCCTCGACCGGCTGCGGTCGTACGATCCGGCCCTGGCCGCTATGACGGGATCGGGTTCGACGCTGTTCGCCATCTTCCGCGACGAGGCGGGGCGCGCCCGCGCCCGCCGAACGCTCGCCACCCCCGAACGCGCCGACGGCCTCCGAATCCTGGACGCCTCACTCCCCGTCTGACGCCCTCGGAAGCCCATCCGAGGCGCTGGCGCGGTTTGACGCCGCTCGCCGGATCGCGCCATCTTCGGCGCCTCTGGCCCCTCGTCTAATGGCAAGACACCGGCCTTTGGAGCCGATGATCCAGGTTCGACCCCTGGGGGGCCAATCTCATGCCTAATTTCCATGCCTGATTCCGGCCCCCGCCCCAACCGACTTGCGCGGGAGAAGAGTCCGTACCTTCTCCAGCACGCCTTCAATCCCGTGGACTGGGTTCCGTGGGGGGAGGAAGCCTTCGCGCGCGCCCGGGCCGAGGACCGTCCGATCTTCCTCTCCATCGGGTACGCGACCTGCCACTGGTGCCACGTGATGGAACGCGAGTCCTTCGAGGACGCGGACGTGGCCGCCCTCCTCAATCGGGACTTCGTGCCGATCAAGGTGGACCGCGAGGAACGGCCGGACATCGATGGCGTCTACATGACGGCGTGCCAGCTCATGACGGGGCAGGGGGGATGGCCGCTCACGATCGTGATGACGCCGGACAAGCAGCCCTTCTTCGCCGGAACCTATTTCCCGCGCGAGAGCGTGGCCGGGCGTGCGGGGATGCTGGACCTGCTGCCTCGGCTCGCCGCGCTGTGGCGGGAGCGGCGGGCGGATGTCGAGGCGGCCGGAGCCTCGGCGCTCGCGGCCATCCGGGAGGTCGAGGTGCGCGGACTGGGTTCCGGGGAGGGCGCGCTCGACGAGGAGACGCTCCGCCGCGGCTTCAGCGACCTGCGGGCCCGTTTCGATCCCCACCAGGGAGGATTCTCCCGGGCTCCGAAGTTCCCCGCGCCGCACCAACTCCTCTTTCTCCTGCGCTGGAGCGACCGCACGGGCGACCGGCTCGGGGTGGAGATGGTGGAGAAGACGCTCGTTTCCATGAGGCGGGGAGGCGTGTTCGACCACGTCGGGTACGGCTTCCACCGCTACTCGACGGACGCCCGCTGGCTCGTCCCCCACTTCGAGAAGATGCTGTACGACCAGGCGCTGCTCGCCATGGCGTACACGGAACTGTGGCAGGTGACGGGGGACGACGCGCACCGGACGGTGGCCCTCGAAATCTACGAGTATGTCGCGCGCGACCTCACGGACGCGGAGGGCGGCTTCTATTCTGCGGAGGACGCGGACAGCGAGGGGCGTGAAGGGGCGTTCTACGTGTGGACCCGGGACGAGTTCGACGAGGTGCTTACGAAGGCGCTCGGAGAGGACACGGCCACCCTTGCACGGCGCGCCTTCCGGGTCGAGGAGCGCGGCAACTTCGCCGACGAGGCGTCGGGGCTCCGGACCGGCGAGAACATCCTGCACGCGCGAGAAACGCCCGCCGAAATCGCGGCCGCGCTCGGGGAGGACGCCGCCCGCGCCGAGAAACGACTCGAGGTGGCGCGCCGCGTCCTGTTCGAAAGTCGCGCCGCGCGGGAGAGGCCGCTGCTCGACGACAAGATCCTGACGGACTGGAACGGGCTCATGATCGCGGCGCTGGCGCGGAGCGGCCTCGCGTTCGGCGACGAAGCGCTCGTCGAGGCGGCGGCGCGGGCGGCGGACTTCATCCTCGAGCGGCTGCGCGACGGCGAGGGACAGCTGCTCCACCGCTACCGGGATGGGGACGCGGCCATCCCCGCGGGCGCGGCGGACCACGCCTGCTTCATCTGGGGGTTGATCGAGCTGTACGGGGCGACGTTCGACCCGCGGTGGCTCCAGGCGGCGCGCGAGGTGCTCGATGCCCTCCTGGAGGGCTTCTGGGACGCTGAGCGGCTCGGCGTGTTCAACGTGGACGCGGCGCAGCGCGACGTGCCCGTCCGGCAGAAGGAGCTGTACGACGGAGCCACGCCCTCGGCCAACGCGACGACGTGGTACGTGCTCCTCCGGCTCGGCCGGCTCACGGGGGACCACGCGCTCCTGGACCGGGCGGAGGCGCTGCGCGGGGCGCTCGCCGGCCCCGTCGCCGGCGCCCCTTCCGCGCACACGATGTCGCTCGTCGCGCTCGATCTCGCGCTGGGGCCGGCGCATGAGGTCGTCGTGACGGGAGACCCCGACGAGCCCGGCACGCGGCGCATGCTGGCCGCGCTCGCCGGCCGCTACGCGCCCCGTACGGCCGTCCTCTTCAAGCCGGCCGCCTCGCCGTCCGAAGCGCCCGGCGGGCCCGCCGCCGACCTGCTCGCGGAGATCGCGCCCTTCACCGCGCCGCACGACCTGCTGGACGGGAAGGCGACGGCATACGTTTGCACCGGCTTCGCCTGCCGACGCCCGACCACCGACATCCGGGAGATGACGGAACAACTCGCCTGACCTCCCGACGACAGACATCGCTACACGACCGACACTGGAGTTCGAGGCATGGGCCTGGACCAGACGATCTACGGAAACACGCTTTCAACCTGGCTGCTCGCGGCCGGCATCTACGCCGTCACGACCCTCGCGCTGTGGCTGCTCGAACGCTACGCGCTGCGGGCGTTCGCGCGCTTCGCGAGCCAGACCCGGACCTCGCTCGACGATCTCGTCGCGGACGTGCTCGGCGAGACGAAGTTCGGCCTCATCCTCTTCGTGGGGCTCTTCGCCGCCTCGCTCGTACTCGAACTCGACGCCGTCGTGGCGCTCGTGATTCGCCGCGCCGCGGTCATCGCCATCGTCGTCCAGGGCGGCATCTGGGCGAGCGCCGCGATCGCCTTCTGGGTGCGGCGGTTCGTGGATGCGACGGCGGGCGAGGACGCAGAGGCCGTGACCATGGTGGGGGCGCTCTCCTTCGTGGGCCGGCTCGCCGTGTGGTCCGTCGTCCTTCTCCTCATCCTCGACAACCTCGGGGTCGAAGTCGCCGCCCTGCTCGCGGGCCTCGGCATCGGCGGTATCGCCGTCGCCCTCGCGGCCCAGAACGTCCTCGGAGACCTGCTCGCGTCGCTCTCCATCATCCTCGACAAACCCTTCGTCATCGGCGACTTCCTCGTCATCGGCGAGTTCCAGGGGTCGGTGGAGCACATCGGGCTCAAGACGACCCGGCTGCGCAGCCTCGGGGGCGAGCAACTCATCCTCGGGAACAGCGACGTCATCAACACCCGCATCCGGAACCTCGGGCGCATGGCGGACCGGCGCGGAGCGCTGAAGGTCGGCGTGACCTACGACACGCCGCGCGACCTCCTGGCGCAGATCCCCGGCTGGATCGAGGAGATCGTGGAGGCGCAGGAGGAGACCCGCTTCGACCGCTGCCACCTGTCGGGCTTCGCGGACTCCGCGATCGAGTTCGACACCATCTTCTACATGACCGTCCCGGAGTACGCCCGGTTCATGGACGCGAAGCAGGCGGTGCTGCTCGCGATCCACGAACGGTTCGACCGGCACGGCGTCGAGTTCGCGTACCCGACGCAGGTCGTTTACACGATTCCCGCGGCTCGTTGACAAAAACCCGCGCGAATCGATAGTCTGGGCGGCTGTCGCCGCGGGGTTCGGCCCCGCGGCACATGGGTTCGGGACCCACACAGTTTCTCTTCCATTCCGGCAGGGCCCCCGCGCGCGGCACGGGCGCGGAGCGACGAGCGCCGGAACCAGACCAGCGAGCCAGTCGACACGCATGGACACCACGGACTTCTCGTTCCATACGAGTCCGATCCTGCTGCTTTCGGGTACGGCGAATCCCGCCCTCGGGCAGGGGATCGCCGACGTGCTCGGAGAGCGGCTGTGCGACGTCACGATCAAGCGCTTCGCCGACGGCGAGATCTTCGTGCGCATCGACGAGAACGTGCGCGGGCGAGACGTGTTCCTCATCCAGCCCACGAACCCGCCTGCGGAGAACGTGCTCGAGCTCCTCATCCTCATTGACGCGGCGAAGCGCGCCTCGGCGGCGAGGGTCACGGCGGTCGTCCCCTACTACGGGTACGGGCGCTCGGACCGGAAGGACCAGCCCCGCGTGTCGATCGCGGCCAAGCTGCTCGCGAACCTGATGACGGCCGCCGGCGCGGACCGGGTGCTCTCGATCGACTTCCACCAGCACCAGATCCAGGGCTTCTTCGACATCCCCGTGGATCACCTCTACGCGGCCCCCGTCTTCCGGCGCTACTACGAGATGAAGAAGCTCGACAACCTGGTCGTCGTCGCGACGGACGTGAGCGCGGCGAAGATGGCGCGCGGCTACGCACGACGACTGGGGGGGGACCTCGCGATCATCGACAAGCGGCGCCCGGCGCCGAACGAGGCCGAGGTCTCGAACATCGTGGGCGAAGTCGACGGGAAGCACTGCATCGTGCCCGACGACATGATCGACACGGCCGGGACCATGGTGTCGGCCGTCCGGGAGTTGAAGGAGCGCGGCGCCCGGGACATCTATGTCCTCGCCACGCACCCGCTCATCTCGGGGCCGGCCGTGGAGCGCCTCGCGTCGGCCGACGTGAAGGAGATCACGGTGACGGACACCGTGCCGCTCGCTCCCGGCGTGCAGGAGGCCCTGCCGAACCTGACCGTGCTGTCGGTGGCGAGCCTTCTCGCGCAGGCCATCGAGAGCACGCACGCGAACACCTCTGTGAGCAAACTGTTCAAGTAAGAGAGAAAGATGACGAACGAATCCGCCAGATTGACGGCGCGGGCGAGGACCACCTCCGGAAAAGGCGCGGCGAGACAGCTTCGCCGGAGCGGCCAGTTGCCCGCGGTGGTGTATGGCCGCCGCGACGAGACCGAGTCGCTGGCGCTGGACACGCACGAGCTTTCGCGCCTGCTGAGCCGGATCCACGCGGCCACCACGGTGATCGACCTCGAGGTCGACGGCGGCGAGCCGCGCCCGGTCCTGATCCGCGAGATCCAGCGCCATCCGTACCGACCCCAGCTTCTGCACGTGGATTTCTTCGAGATCCGCGCGGACGTGAAGATCCGCGTATCGGTCCCGCTCCACCTGCTCGAGACGCCCGCCGGCGTGGAGGTGGGCGGAATCCTTCAGCAGCTCCGGCACGAAATCGAAGTCGAGTGTCTGCCGAACGAGATTCCGTCCGAGTTCACCATCGATGTCTCGGCGCTCGAGATCGGCGACGCGCTTAACGTCTCGGATGTGGACACGGGCGAGGTCGAGGTCCTCGACGACGAGGCGGTGACGATCTGCACCGTCGTGCCGCCTGCCGCGGAGGAGGTCGAGGAGGAGGAAGAAGAACTGGAGGAGGCGGAAGAGGGCGAAGCCGAGGCCGAGGCCGAGGATCCGGAGGCCGAGGCGGAGGAGGGCTGAGCCGAACGGCCGGGGACCGATCCGCGGGGGACCGTGCGGCTGCTGCTGGCTCTGGGGAATCCCGGCGCAAAGTATCGGGACACGCGGCACAACATCGGCTGGTGGCTCGCCGACCGCCTGGCGCGCCGGTGGGGCGGAGACGCCTTCCGCGTGGACGGGCTCACCGCGTGGACGACGGCGGCCGCGCGCCCCGGGGTCGAGATCCACAAGCCGCGGACGTACATGAATCTGAGTGGCGAAGCGCTGGCGGCGCTGCTGGATTGCCGGCAGTTCGACCCGGCGGCCGACATGCTCGTCCTCGTTGACGATGTCGCGCTGCCGCCGGGTCGCTTTCGCCTGAGGGCGAGAGGGTCGCCGGGCGGGCACAACGGGCTCGCCTCGATATCGGCGAGCCTCGGATCCGACGACTACGGGCGCCTCAGGCTCGGCGTCGGACGGCCGCGGGACGAGCGCATCGATCTGGCGGCCTGGGTGTTGTCACGGATGCCGCGAGCGGAGGAGGAGGAGGCGCTCGGCGCCTTCCCCCGTGCCGCCGAAGCGGTGGAGTACTGGCTGGACCATGGCTCGGAAGCGGCAATGAACCGCTTCAACCGTCCGGGGTGAAGCCCCGCTGATCGAAGGATAGCAGAGGGAGCAGGGAAACGTGGTCGGGAACATCGATTTTGCGGTCTGGCTCGGCGTGATCGGGCTCTTTTTCTCCTTCGGGCTCTTCATGTACGTGAAGTCGCAGCCCGTCGGAAACGAGAAGATGGCCGAGCTGTCGGAGGCGATTCACTCGGGCGCGATGGCGTTTCTGCGGCGCGAGTACACGGTGCTGCTGCCGTTCATCATCGTCGTCGCGGCCCTCCTGTTCTGGCTCGTGGGCCCGCACACGGCGGTGGCCTACGCGCTGGGCGCGGCCTGCTCCATCCTGGCCGGCTTCTTCGGGATGAAGGCGGCGACGGCGGCCAACGTCCGGACCTCCGAGGCGGCGCGCGCGGAAGGCCAGGCCAAGGCGCTCCGGGTCGCCTTCTCCGGCGGCGCCGTGATGGGCATCGCGGTGGCGGCGCTCGGCCTGCTCGGGATCGGCGCCGTAATCGTGATCTACGACCCCCAGGCGACCGGCTTCCGCCCCTTCGGCGAGATCATCTCGGGCTTCGCGATGGGCGCGTCGTCGATCGCGCTCTTCGCGCGCGTGGGCGGCGGCATCTACACGAAGGCGGCCGACGTCGGCGCGGACCTGGTGGGCAAGGTCGAGGCCGGCATCCCGGAGGACGACCCGCGCAACCCGGCGACGATCGCCGACAACGTGGGCGACAACGTGGGCGACGTGGCGGGGATGGGGGCGGACATCTTCGAGTCGTACGTCGGCTCGGTCATCGCCACGATCGTCATCGGCGTGACGAGCGCGATGATCCTCGACGGGGCGCGGCTCCAGGCCGTGGCGCTGCCGATCCTCTACATCATGGCCGGCTTCCTCGCGAGCGCGGTCGGCGTCCTCGCCATCCGCGCCCTCGAGCGCATGAGCCCCGCGGCGGCCCTCCGCTGGGCGCCGATCATCGGGGCCGTGATCTTCTGGATCGCGGCGTACGCGATCACGGTGAACCTCCAGATCTTCGATGCCGCGGCGCAGGGCAAGTGGATCTTCATCCACCCGAACGCCGGTCCCTTCTGGGCCATGCTGTTCGGTTCGCTCGTCGGCATCGCCATCGGCCTCGTGACGGAGTACTACACGGCGGAGAAGCCGATCCGGCGCATCGCCTCGGCCTCCGAGACCGGCTCCGCGACGAACATCATCACGGGGCTCGCCGTCGGGATGGAATCCACGCTGATTCCCATGCTCCTGATCTCCGCCGCCATCTTCCTCGCCTTCAACTTCGCGGGCCTGTACGGGATCGGGATCGCCGCGGTGGGGATGCTGGCCACGGTCGGCGTGACGATGTCCGTGGACGCGTACGGCCCGGTGGCGGACAACGCGGGCGGCATCTCGGAGATGGCGGAGCTGGGCCCCGAGGTCCGATCGGTGACGGATTCGCTCGACTCGCTCGGCAACACGACGGCGGCGATCGGGAAGGGATTCGCGGTCGGCTCCGCCGCGCTCACGGCGCTCGCTCTGTTCTCCGCCTATGCGAACGCCGTGGGTCTGCGCGAGACCGGGATCAATCTCATCGACCCGCTCGTCGTGATGGGCCTCTTCATCGGCGGCGTGACGCCCTTCTTCATCGCCGCGCTCACGATGACGGCGGTGGGCCGGGCGGCGGCGGGCATGGTGGCGGAAGTCCGTCGGCAGTTCCGCGAGATCCCCGGCATCATGGAGGGGACGGCGAAGCCGGATTCGGCGCGCTGCGTGGACATTTCCACGAAGGCGGCGCTCCGGGAGATGATCGTGCCGGGGCTGGTGGCGATCATCGTCCCCATCATGGTCGGCCGCTTCCTCGGTGTCGAGGCGCTCGGCGGCGCGCTGGCCGGCGCGACCGTGAGCGGCGTGCTGCTCGCGCTCTTCATGGCGAACTCCGGGGGCGCGTGGGACAACGCCAAGAAGTTCATCGAGACCGGAGCCCACGGCGGAAAGGGGTCCGAGCCGCACAAGGCGGCCGTGGTCGGCGACACGGTGGGCGATCCCTTCAAGGACACGTCCGGGCCGTCGATGAACATCGTCGTGAAGCTGATGAGCGTCGTCTCGCTCGTCCTCGCGCCCTGGTTCGTGGATGTGCACGGGATGGCCGCCGCGCCGGAGGCCGTGGAGTCGGCCCTCGCCGTCGTCAGCGGCGCGCTGCAGGCTCTGGGACTGTTCTAGCCATTGGCGGGCCGCCGGACCGGGCCGACGCGGGCTGGCGGCCAACTTGACAGCGGGGCGGCATGACCTAGTCTAGTGCCGCCTTCACATACCGGTTCGCCGTCGTCCGGCGGGCCGGCAAATCCAGACTCCTGCTCCGACCGCGCGGGTCGGGGCCGACGAGACCGAGGGAGTTCTCCATGCGCGATTACGAGATCGTGTACATCTTCCGTTCGAGCCTGACCTCCGAGGAGATCGAGGCAAAGCTCGAGCGCTACCACGCCATCATTGCGACCGATGGGCCGGGCGAGGTCACCGCCTCGGTCCACTGGGGCAAGCGTCAACTCGCCTACCCCATCAAGAAGCAGCCGAACGGCTACTACGTCGTCGCCCAGTTCACTTCGGCGCCCGAACCGCTCCGGGAGTTGGAGCGCGTGCTGAAGCTCGAGGATGACATCCTCCGATACCTGATCGTGATCGCGGAATATCCGCTGCCGCTTCCCGACCCGGCGCCGGAGGCCCCCGCCGCGGAGGAAGCCGAGGCCGAGAAACCCGCCGCCGAGGAGGCCCCCGCAGAAGAGGCCGACGACGCGAAGGAAGCCGATGCGGACGAAGCCGATGCGGACGAAGCCGACGCGGAAACAGCCGACGCGGAGGAAGCGTCCGAAACCGGGGAGGCCGAGGACGCCGACGGCGGCGAGGAGGGGGACGAGGCCGAAGAAGCGGCAGAGGAGGCCGACGAAACAGCAGAGGAGGCCGACGAAGCCGAGCCCGAAGCTGAGCCCGAGCCCGAAGCCGAAGCGGAGGCGCCCGCGGACGACGCGGAGGCGGAAGATTCCGCCGACGCGAAGGAGGAATAGATGGCCTTTCGAAAGGCGTGCCGGTTCTGTGAAGCCCGGATGCCCGGCGTGGACTACAAGGATGAGCGCACGCTGGACCGCTATATTTCGGATCGCGGCAAGATCCTGCCGCGCCGAGCCACGGGGACGTGCGCGCGGCACCAGCGGGCGGTGGCGGCAGCGATCAAGCGGGCGAGGTATCTCGCGCTCCTGCCATACATCCGCGGCTACCACGACTAGTCCTCTTTGCCGTGGGGCCGCTGAGGGAGCGCTGGAGCGGTCTCTGGCCGGCCGCGGGTCTCCTCCTGCTGGTCATGCTGTTGTCGCCGCTGAGTTCGTCGCCGCTCGGGCTCATGGCCATCGTCGGCGTACCGGCGGCCGTGGCGATTCTGACGTTCGAACCGCCCCGGTCCGGGTCGGCCGCCCTGGCGCTGCTGCTCCTGGCCGGCGCGGGGCTCGGGTTTCGGGAGGCCGGACCGCTGTGGTTCATGGAACGCGGCTGGGCGCTGCTGCTGGCCGGCGGGTTCGCCCTCAGCACGGCGCTGGCGCCTGGCCGGCGCGTGTTCGACCGGTCGCTGGCGGCGGTCGCGATCGCGGGAGCAACAGTCGCGGTCGTGGCGCTGCTGCGACCCGAACTTCCGGCGGACCTGGACTGGCGGATTACGGCGCAGTTCAGCCAGGCGCTGGCCGCGTACGACTTCAACGCGTGGGGCGGCCGATCGGTGGAAGCGACGGTGCGTCGCATCGTGAGCGTGTGGGCGGCGGTTTACCCCGCCATGCTCGCGCTGGCTTCGATCTCGGCCCTCGGCGTCGCCGGCTACATACTCGGGCGGGTCCGGGGAGAGCCGAGACCGCTCCCGCCGCTGCGGGAGTTCCGGTTCGGCGACCACCTGGCCTGGGTGCTCGTGCTCGGGCTTGCGCTCCTGGTCCTTCCCGCGGGAGCGTGGGCGGAACGCGCGGGCGGCAACATGGTGACGGTGATGGGTGGTCTCTATCTGCTCCGGGGCCTGGCGGTGCTCGTGTGGCTGGGGGCTTCCGTGCTAAGCTCGGGCTGGGCGATCGCCGCGTGGGTGCTCGCGGCGCTGGTCCTCTACCCGGTGACGGCCGGTGCCGCCCTCGTCATGGGAATCAGCGATACGTGGCTGGATCTGCGGTCGCGTCCGGGGGTGAAACCGGACGGTGGATGAAAACTGGAGGGATCGATGGTTGAAGTGATTCTGAGAAAGGACGTCGCGGATCTCGGCCTCGCCGGCGAGATGGTGAACGTGCGGCCGGGGTATGCGCGCAACTACCTGGTTCCGCAGGGGATCGCGCTCGTGGCGACGGAGGGAAACCGGAGGCGGTTCGAGGAGGAGCGGCGCCAGATCGAACAGTCCGCCGAGCGGGAACGCGAGGCGGCCCAGGAACTGGCGGGCGAACTCGAGGGCAGAGCGGTGAGCTTCGTCCGCAGGGCGAGCGAAGGCGGACGCCTGTTCGGCTCGGTGACGGCCGGGGACATCGCGGACGAACTGGAGAAGGAGGGCGTCGCCGTGGACCGCCGCGCGATCCGGCTGGAGGATCCGATCAAGGACCTCGGCGAACACGAGGTCCCGGTGCGGGTCCACGTGGATGTCGAGCCCAAAGTCAAGGTGTCCGTGGTTGCCGAGGAATAGTGAGGAATAGTGACGAATAGTGTCGTGTCCACGGCGCTAGCGGTCGGCCACCGATGACCCACGATCCGATGGATCCGATGACGGATCCGCTCCCGCTGGAAGACGTTTGGCGCCGGCTCTCGGAACGGGGCGCCCCTTCCCCGGAACTCCGCAGCGTGGCGGAGGCCGCGCTCGAGAGGAACGCGCGCCGCCCGACGATCCTCGATCTGCGCGGGCTGTCGGACGTCACCGACTTCTTCCTCATCGCGACGGGCGACTCCGACACGCACGCACGCGCGATCAGCGAGAACATCCTCGATCGAACGCGCGAGGACGGTTTCCGTCCCGTCGGCGTGGAGGGGCTGAACGCGGGCCGCTGGGTGCTGATGGACTACGTGGGCCTCATCGTGCACGTCTTCCTGGGCGAAGTCAGGGAGTTCTATCAGCTCGAGCGGCTGTGGGGCGACGCCCCCCTCTTCGAACTGGAGTGAAGCGGGACCGGGGCCGTTCCGCGACCGGGGGCGCGCCGCTAGCTTGGAGGGCCATGAATCGTGCGAGATTGTCGGCCGCGCTCCTTCTCCTGCCGGGGGTCTGGGGTGTTTCCGGCGCCTGCGGAAGCCCCCCGGAAGATCAGCCAGACCCGCTTGAAGGCCCGGCCCTCGTCTCCGGCTCGTCGCTCGAACGGTACGGGCTTCTCGTCATTCCGCGCGACGGCGGAGTGGCGCAGTTCCGCTCGATCGAGAGCCCGTCGACCGTGCGCTGGACCGGACGGCTTTCGCTCGGCAACGTCACGGCGGCTCATTCGCTCGGTTCGGCGGTCGTGCTGCGACGGGGGCCGCAACTTCGCCTCTACACGACCTCGCCCGTGGAAGCCGAGACGCCGCTTCCCGATGCCCCCGCCGACGCGCGCTGGATCGCCTCCCCCTCGGGGGGCGCCTTCGTGTCGGGGGAGCGGATTCTCGCCATCACCCCCACCCGCACCGCGGAGGTCGCCGCCGATGGCCCCGTGCACTGGGCGGCCCCCGCCGCCGGAGACCGGGTCGTCGCCCTCGTCGAGGGCGCGGGCGGAGCCGAACTCACGGTATGGGAAGCCGGAGAATCACAGCCCGTGACGACGCGGACCGTCGGCACGAGCGGCCCGGTCGCGCTCGCGGGCTGGGGCCGAACGGTCGTGACCGCATCCGAGGATGGAGGGGGACTCATGGAGTGGTCGATCCCGGAACTCGAACCGGCCGAGGGGACGGAGATCGGCGGCGCGCCATCGGCCCTGGCCATCTCCCCCTCGCAGCACCGCGTGTTCACGGCGTCGCTCGACCGGCCGCGTTTCACGGTCATCGACCGCTACGACTGGCGCGAGGTCGGATCCTCGCGGCTCGCGGCGCCGCTTGAGGTGTTGCGGCCCGGCATGACGGGCGACCGGCTCGTGGCCTGGGATGGCTCGAACGCGTGGTCCGCGCGGGCGGGCGAAGCCGGTTTGAACGCGGTGCCCGGAGAGTGGCGCGCGGATCTGCCGCTCCCGCTGCCCGGCGGTGCGGTTCTGGTGTCCACGGAGAGCGGTCCCGGCCTCCTGCGCCCGAACGGCGAAGTCGCCGCCGTCGAAGGTCCCGCCGACGCCTGGTGGCTCCCGTTCCGATGGGGGCGCCGTCTGCCCGTCGCGTCCGCCGCCCTCGTGCCGGAGGACACGCTGGAAGATGCCGAAGAGGCGCTCGACGCGCTCGCCGACAGCGTCTCGCCCGGCCGCATCGGGCTGTTGACGGTGGGGAGGGTGGAGAGGCTGTCGGACGGGAGCCCGGAAGCCTCCGATGATCCCGCGCCGGGGTTCTACGTCGTCGCGCATTCCTCGCGGCAGGTCGCCGCGCTCGGACAGATGCGCGAACTCCTCGACGGCGCCGGCTATTCGACGCACGTGTTGCGTCGGATGGATGAAGCCGGGGAAACCTGGTACCGACTCCTCGTGGGCCCGTACGAGACGCGCCCGGATGTCGAGGGGGCGGCGCTCGAGTTGCAGCGGGAACGCGGCATCGATGCGTGGATTCACGAGGAGGGATCCGTCGGGAGATCCGTCCGGAGATTCGTCGGGAGATCCGTCGGCGAGGCGAGACCCGTGAGCGGGCGCGACCCGGCTCTGTTCACCTGGGACCTGCCCGGCGCCGCGCGGATCGTGGCGCTCGTGTTCCGGCGTTCGGACGCCGAGCGGAGCGCCACGGCCGTTGACGCGATCGCCACCTCCATCGCCCGCCGGCGAGGACGGACCCTCGTCCTCAACTCCGAATCCGGGCCGTCGCCTCTCGATGAACTGGCGGGCGCGTCCGAGCGGGCCGACTCGGGCGGGATGGCGGGATTCCTCGGAGGCCAGTCCGGACTTGCCGGGATCGCCGTGCGGCGCGCGGACTGCCCCTACGTGTATCTGCCGGCGGGACAGGTGCCCGAAGGCGTGGCCGGGCTGCTGGAATCCGCCGCGCTCGAGCGCTTCGTGTCCCGCGTGAAGGACGGGGGCGGGACGCTCTTCATCGCCATGTCCGATCGCGGGCGGCCCTCCGCCGGCCTGCTCGGTCTGCTCGACGGCTACATCGCCGTGGGAAGGATGCCCCCCGAAGACCACGGTATGCAGTGCTACGGTCAGGTGCCCTTCGAGTCGAGTGAATCGGAGGGCGAATCGGAGCGCGAGTCGGAGCCGGAGCGCGAGTCGGACGAGGTGAGCGTGGACGCCGCGCCCCGGCCCGAACCCGCGGACGAGTCCGAGGCGGACGAGCCCGAGGCTGACGCGGCCCCGGCGGACTCGCAGCCGGCGCCCGAGCCGGTGCCTGAGCCGGCGCCCGGAAAAGTCCGGGGCCGCCGAAGGCGCGGGCCGCTTGTCGCGGCGCTGGTGATCGCGGCGCTGGCCGTCGGGAATTGGTGGGCGTACAGGAACGGCTGGTTCGACCGCGCGATCTCGCGCGTCGGATCGCTGGTCGCGGCCCGGGAGGAGGCTCCGGCGACGGCGGCAACACCCGCGGCGCCCGCGGAGGACGGCTCGGCTGCCGATGTTGCGGGCACGTCGGCGGAGCCGCCGGAGGACACCCCGTCGGACGACACCCCGTTGGAGGACATCCCGTCGGACGACGTTCCGTCGAGCGACATTCTGCCGGCGCCGCCGGATGAAGCCTCCGTCGCCGCGGCGTTCGAGTCGGCCGCCGAGCGGCCGTATTCCGTGCTCCTCGGGAGCTTCACGGATCCGGCCGAGGCGGCGGAGCGCGTGGCGGAGATCCGCGCGCTGCACGGAGAAGTCCTGTATTTCATGGCGCCCACGACGGTCCGCGGGGTCCGGTATCAACGGATTCTTGCCGGGGCCGTCGCGAGCGAGGCGGAGGCTTCCGCCCTCATGGACGAACTCGTGGCGGCCGGCGTGGCCGAGGACGCGAGTCCGTGGCTCCTCCGTCCCGTGAGATTTGCGTACGATTTCGGCGTGTTCGCGGATCGCCCGGAGATGGAGGCGCGCATCGCCGAACTCGCGGCGCTCGGCATCCCCGCGTACAGCCTGGAGGCGACGCTCGACGGCATGCCGGTCTTCAGAGTGTACGGGGGTGCGTACGAGAACGAGGAGGCTGCGGCCCCCATGAGCGACGTCCTGGAAGCGGCCGGCGAAACCGCGACGCTCATTGCGAGACGTGGCGGCGCCGTTCCCTCAACCCCCTGAGCGCCCTTGAAGATCAAGGCCCTGACGCTGCGCGGATTCAAGTCGTTCGCCGATCGGACGCGGATCGAACTGCACCAGGGCATCACGGCCGTCGTCGGACCGAACGGCTGCGGAAAGTCCAACCTCTCCGACGCGCTGCGCTGGGTGCTGGGAGAACAGCGCCCCACCGCGATCCGCGGATCCCGCATGGAGGAGGCGATCTTCGGAGGGACGGAGGCGCGGCAGCCCATCCACCGGGCCGAGGTCCTGCTCGAACTCTCGAACGAGGACGGCGTGCTTCCCGTGCCCTACGCCGATGTGGCGATCGGCCGCACCGTCTACCGCGGAGGCGAGAGCGAATACACGCTCAACGGAACGGCGTGCCGGCTCAAGGACATCCTGGACCTGTGCCGGGACACCGGGCTGGGCTCGAACGCCTACGCGATGATCGAGGGCCGCATGGTGGACGCGATCCTCTCGGACCGCGCCGAAGAGCGCCGGACGCTGTTCGAGGAGGCGGCCGGGATCGGGCGCTACAAGGACCGTCGCCGGATCGCGACCCGCCGGCTCGAGCAGGCGGACGGCGATCTGCAGCGGCTCGAGGACGTGCTCGTCGAGGTGGCGTCCAAGGTCCGCTCGCTCGCGCAACAGCGCGGACGGGCCGAGCGCCACGCGAAGCTGCGAACCCGGCTCCTGCAACTCGAGATCGCCGTCGCCGACGCCCAGCTGGAGGACACGACTCGACGGCTGGCCGAAGCGCGGGCCGAATTCGAGCGCCTCGAGCCGGACACGGGCCCGGACGACGCGGATCTGAGCACGGCGGAGACCCGGGCGGAGGCGCTTCGCCTGGAGCACACCGGCATGGAACGGGAACGGGCCGGTCTGGCCCGGCGCCTGGAGGAGGCCCGGCGGGCCGTGGAGGAGCAGGAGCGTGCCCGCCTTCTCGCCGGGGCGAAGGGTGCGAGCGCGCGCGACCGGCTGGAGATCCTCGAGGAAGAGGTGCGCCGGAACGAGCGCCGGCGCGGGGACCTCCGGGAGCGCGTGGAGGAAGCGCGGTCCGCCCTGAAGGAGGGGCAGTCGCTCGCCGCCGAAGGCGCCACCGCGTCGGCTCAGCTCGCGCTTCGGGCGGAGGCTCTGACCGAGACGGCCCGCACCGCCTCGCGCGAGCGCGCAGCCGCCCGGGAGGCGCTCGAGGAGGCTGGCCGGGAACGGGACCGCTGGAGGCTCGAACTCGGAGTGAGAGAGGGTCGGGCGCGCGACCGCCGCGAAGAACTCGAGCGTCGGCGGCCGGCCCTCGATGCGCTCGCCGCCCAGGAGCGCGGGCTGCGGGTCGAGGCGGAGAGCGCGGCGGAACGCGAGGCACAGGCGGACCGGACGCTGGAGGATGCGCGCGGCCGGCTGAAGGCGGCGCGTGACGCCGCGTCCTCCGCCGACACGGCGCTGCGTCGGGCCCGCGAAGAAGCGGCCGACCTCGAGGGCCGCCTCGCCGCCGCGCGGGCCCGCGCCTCGAGTCTCGGATCCCTGGTGGCGTCGAGCGCGCTGCTCCCCGAGGCCGTCGCCCAACTGCTGGCGGACCGGAGCGCGGTCCCGGGGCTTCACGGCGCGCTGTCGGAGTTCATGGAGGTGGCCGCCCCGTGGGCGTCCGCGGTCGAATCCCATCTCGGCCCGTACCTGCACGGAGTCGTTGTGCGCGACTGGTCCACGGTACGGGCGGTCGAGGCATGGCTCGAAGGGCGCGGCGGAGAGGAGAGCGTCCTCGTGCTCCCGCTCGATCCGGGCCCCCTCCCGGGACCTCCCGAGGCGGACGCGCCCCTCATGCGGCATGTCGACGCGAAGGGGGCTGGCGCGGTCTGGGTGGAGGCGCTGCTCGCGGGCGTCGAGGTCCCCTCCGGCGGCGAACCGGCGCCGCGCCCGCACGCCTGGGTGGATCCCGAGGGACGGCGCCAGGATCGGTGGGGCGGCGTCTACGTCGGGGGCGCCGCCTCGGAGGGGCTCCTGAGCCGGCGGGCCGAGCTCCAGGCCCTGCGCGAGGAAGCGGAGGCGCTGGAAGAGGATCGCGCGCGCTCGCGGGAGGCGATGAAGGCGTTGGGGGCGGCCGCCTCGGAGGCGCTCGCAGGGGCGAACGCCCTGGAGCGCGCGGTGTCCGACGCCGAGTCGGCCCGCCGCGAAGCCGAAGCCGACCGGACCTCGGCGGAGGCGAGGCTCGTCCGGCTGGACCGGGAGTGCAGCGAACTTGCCGGCCGCATCGAACAGCTGGAGGCGTTCAGCGAGGATGAGGTGTCGCTCTCGGCGGACGACGACGCCCGCGTCGCCCAACTCGACCGGAGGGTCGCGGAGTGCTCTTCCACATACGAGGCAGTGCGGGAGAAGGCCGATGACGCCCGCGCCGCCGCCGAGGCGGGGAAGGCGGAACTTCACCGGGAGGAGTTGGCGCAGGCCAGGCGGGAAGCCGAGGTCGAGAATCGACGCGGAGTGGAGAGCCGCCTCGCCGAGGCCGCGGACGACGCGGAGGAACGGTCGCGCGCGCTGGCGCGGGAAGTGGACGGGCTCCACGACGTGATCGCGGACAGCGAGGCGCAGGCGGAGGCACTGGAGGCGTCGATCGGGGCCGCGCTCGAAGCCAGGACCCGGCGTGAAGCGGATCTGTCGGAGTTGGAGCGGCGAATCGCCGAACGCCGCGGACAGCTGGACAGACTCGAGTTGGAACTGAGCGAGGCGCGGCGGCGCGAGCGCGAGCGCGTCGACGCCCGGCATCGGCTCGAACTGGAAATCACGCAACTCGAGGCGAGCGAGTCCGCGATCCGGGGCCGCGTGGAAGCGGAGTGGGATGCGCCGCTCGCGGAACTCCGGGAACGCGTCGACCCCGTCGACGATGCGGAGCCCGCCGAATGGGAACCGGAGCTGGAGCGCGTGCGGCGCTCGATCGCCCGCATCGGCCCGGTCAACCTCCTCGCACAGCGGGAATACGAGGAAGAACAGAAGCGACTCGAGTTCCTCACGGACCAGCGCGACGACCTCACGCGCGCACGCGACGACCTCCGCACCTCGATCCGCCGGATCAATCGGCAGGCGACCTCCGCCCTCCTGGAGACGTTCGAGCAGGTGAGGACCAACTTCCACCGCACCTTCGACTCCCTCTTCGAGGGCGGGCAGTGCGATCTCCGGTTCGAGAATCCCGACGACGCCCTGGATTCCCCGATCGAGATCTCGGCCAGCCCCCGCGGCAAGAAGACGCAGCGGATCCACCTGCTTTCGGGCGGTGAGCGGGCCCTGACCGCGCTCGCCCTGCTGTTCGCGATCTACCTCGCGAAGCCCAGCCCGTTCTGCCTGCTGGACGAGGTGGACGCGCCGCTGGACGAGACGAACATCCTGCGGTTCGTCCGCATGCTGAAGGAATTCAAGGACGAGACGCAGTTCATCGTCATCACGCACAATCCGCGGACGATCGAGAACGCCGACTGGATCTACGGCGTGACGATGCAGGAGGCGGGCGTCTCCTCGATCGTCGGCGTGGAGTTCAACTCCGCCCCGCAGGTGGCGTGAGCGACACGGAACCCACGGAACCCACCGCGCACGCGCCGGCCGGCAACGCGGGACCCGAGCTGATCGTCGCCGGGTGCGGTACCGTCGTCCCGGAAGCGGACCGGGCTTCGTCCTCCTACTGGGTCTCGTCCCCGGGCACGGGGTCCGCGGCACGGACGCGCGCCCTGTTCGACTGCGGTCCCGGAACCCTGCAGGCGCTCGCCCGCCTCGGCCTGCCCTGGGGGGAGATCACCGACCTCGCGATCACCCACTTTCACGCGGATCACGTCGGCGCGCTCCCGGGCCTTTTCTTCGCGCTGCGGCACGGCCTCTCCCGACCCCGGGGCCGGCCGCTCACGGTGTGGGGGCCGGCGGGCACCCGCGCGTTCCTCGAGAAGCTTGCGGGCGCCTACGGGGACTTCGTCCTGGATCCCGGTTTCCCCGTCCTCATCGAGGAACTGGCGCCGGGTGAAACCCGCGAACTGAGCGGAGGTCCGCAGCTCGCAGCCCACAAGACGCCGCACACCGAGGAGAGCGTCGCGTGGCGGCTCGAAGGCGGAGCGTTCAGCTTCGGGTACACGGGAGACTCGGGACCGTCCCCGGAGCTGGGCTCGTTCATGCGCGGGGTGAACGCCCTCGTCTGCGAGTGCTCGCTCCACGACTCGCAGGCGACGGACAACCACCTGTCGCCCGCCCGCGTCGCCGAGTTGGCGGTCGCCGCGCGCCCGCGCCTTCTCGTGCTCACGCACATCTACCCGCACTTCCGAACAGACCACGACGTGGCCCGTCTCGTGGCCGACGCCGGATACGCCGGGGATGCGTGCCTCGCGAGGGAAGGGCTCCGGGTCTCGTTGACGAACGGGTGACACCAGTGGAGTATCCTGCTCCTGCCGGCGCCGCGGGGAGCGGACCGGAGGTCACGGCCCTGCCGCGCCGGGCGCGCGCGCGACGGTCGAACGTCACCCACAGGGGGAACGATGCTGGTGGTCATGAAGCACGGCGCCACGGACGGGCAGGTCCAGGACGTGGTCCGCGCGATAGAGGACATGGGATACCGGGCCCGGCCCATGCCGGGCGCTCAGCGCACGACCGTGGGCCTGGTCGGCAACGATGGACGCGTCGAAGAGAGCCGGCTCGTGGGGATCGACGGCGTGCTCCGCGTCATTCACGTGTCGCCGCCTTACAAGCAGGTGAGCCGGGAATGGTGCCCCGAGGACACGATCATCGAGCTGTCCAACGGCGTGCGGATCGGGGAGGAGGACGTCGTCGTCATGGCCGGCCCGTGCTCCGTGGAATCGCGCGAACAGATCCTGGAGACGGCGCACCGGGTCGCGGAAGCCGGCGCGACCGTGCTGCGCGGCGGAGCCTTCAAGCCGCGGACCTCGCCCTACTCCTTCCAGGGGCTGGGGGAGGAGGGACTGCAGTTGCTCGCCCGCGCGCGGGAGGAGACGGGTCTCGCGATCGTCACCGAGGCGCTGGACACGGAGAGCATGGGCCTCGTCGCGGAATACACCGATGTCATCCAGATCGGCGCGCGGAACATGCAGAACTATTCGCTGCTGCGGGCGGCGGGCCGCGCCGGCAAGCCGGTGCTCCTCAAGCGGGGGCTGGCCGCGACGATCAAGGAGTTGCTGCTCGCCGCGGAGTATGTCGTCGCCGAGGGCGAATCGCGGGTGATGCTGTGCGAGCGCGGCGTCCGCAACTTCGACACGCACGCGCGGAACCTCTTCGACCTCACGGCCATCGTGACGATCCACGAGCTGTCGCACCTCCCGATCGTCGCGGACCCAAGCCACGGCACGGGGGCCCGGTCCAAGGTCGGACCGATGGCGCGGGCGGCGGTCGCGGCGGGCGCGGACGCGCTCATCCTCGAGGTCCATCCCGATCCCGCGACGGCGGCGTCGGACGGCCAGCAGTCCCTCACGCTCGAGCAGTTCGATGCGCTGATGGTCGAGCTTCACCCCATCGCGAACGCCATCGGCCGCCGGATCGCGCGCGCCCGCGTCCCCGCCCACGGCTGACCCGACCCGGAGCCCCCGGAGCCCCCGGAGCGGGACGAAGCGCGGCCTCGGGGGCCTGGGCGAGCGAATCGCCGCGCGGCATCTGGCGGATGAGGGGTACGAGATCCTCGACCGCAACTGGCGCGTCGGGCGGCTGGAGATCGATCTCGTCGTCCGGGCCGGAGACACGGTGGCCTTCGTCGAAGTGAAGACCCGCCGCCCCGGCGTGCAGGCGCCCGAGGAGGCGCTCTCGCGCGCCCAGCGGGGAAGGATCCGCCGCGCGGCCGGCGCGTGGCTCAGCCGGCATCCCGGCGCCGCCGCGGAAGCCCGCTTCGATGTCGTCGCGGTGGACGTCGATCGCCGCGGACGATGCCGGGTGCGGCACATCCCGGAAGCCTTCTACGGCGACGATACATGACGGTTTTTTCTGGCCGCTGCCCCGGCCGGCCGATAAGATAACGGTGCCCCAGGCCCGTGGGGCCGGAGCGCGTGAATCCCGTCAGGACCGTGAAGGTAGCAGCGGTAAGCGTGTGACGGTCGCCACGGCCCGCCTGGGGTCGTCGCCCCACGTCGGCGGCGGCCCCATGTCGGCGGCGGCTCCGCGTCGCGGGGCGCGGGCGCCCTCAGACCCGGACCCAGATGGCTCACGAGCCCTTGTACCGCACCGCGCTGGCCAGAACCTACCGGCCCCGAGGCTTCTCGGAGCTGATCGGACAGGACCACATCGCGCCCACGCTGAAGGCCGCGATCGAGTCCGGGCGGGTCGGCCACGCATATCTCTTCTGCGGCCCGCGCGGAGTCGGGAAGACGACGACCGCGCGCATCCTTGCGATGGCCCTGAACTGCCCCGACCGCTCCGCCGGCGAGCCGTGCGGCGCGTGTTCCTCGTGCGAGCGGATCTGGTCCGGCGGCGCCTCGCTCGACGTCGTCGAAATCGATGCGGCGAGCCACCGGGGCGTCGAGGACGCCCGAGACCTCCGCCGCCGGGCCGCGTACGCGCCCACGAGCGAGGAGCGCTACAAGATCTATATCCTCGACGAAGCGCACATGCTCACGCGCGACGCGTGGAACGCGCTCCTGAAGATCCTCGAGGAGCCGCCGCCCCGCGTGATCTTCGCCTTCGCCACCACCGAGCCGCAGAAGATCGAGCGCGGCGCGGCTCCGGTCATGTCCCGGTGCCAGCGATTCGATTTCCGGCGGGTCTCCGTGCAGGACATCGCGAGCCGGATGGAGACGGTGCTCGAGGCGGAGGGGATCACGGCCGAACCGGGAGCGCTGCGGGCGATCGCGCGGCGGGCCGAAGGCGGCGTCCGCGACGCGCTCTCCTCGCTCGACCAGGTGCTCTCCTTCCGGGGAGACGCGGTCGAACTGGCGGATGTGCGCCGCATGCTGGGACTCGTCGACGAGGATCGATATCTCGCGTTCTTCGAGATCGCGGCGAACGGGGATCGGGCGGGCGTGTTCGCCTTCGTCCAGGATCTCCTCGACGATGGGCACGACCCCGCGGAGTTCCTGCGCGGACTCGGCGACGCGCTGCGAACCCTCCTTGTGCTCGGGCTCGATCCGGAGGCCGAGACGGTCGAACTCCTGCCCGAGTCCCGCGAGCGCTTCCTCGCCGCCGCCGGGGCCCTGGTTCCCGCCGACCTGCTCAGGATGCTGGCCGCGCTCAGCGAGTTCGAGGCCTCCGGCATGCTCCACCGGTCCTCGCAGCCGCGCATTCAGCTCGAGGTCCTGCTGCTTCGTCTCGTCCGCATGGAATCGACCGTCGAACTCGAGGAACTTCTGGCCGCCCTGGGCGCCCCCGCCGGCGAACCCGCGTCTCGCACGCGGCCGCCGCGGCCGCCCCCCCGCCAGCGCGAGAAGCGTCCTTCGGTGCCCCCCGCCGCTCCCGCGAACCCATCGACGCCGCCGGCGCCCCCACCGGAACCCCCGCCGGAACCCCCTCCGGCGCCCCCTTCGGCGCCCGTAGCCGAAGAAGAGCGGGCCGCTCCGCCGGAGCCCCCTCCGGCAGGCCGCTCCGACGAGGCGCCGGCGAGCCCCTCCGGCGGGGCGCCGGCCGCCCGGATCCGCGACGCATGGACCGCCGCCGTCGCCGAGATGCCGAGGCTGGGCGGAGTATCCGGACTGGCCCTGCGCGGCACCGAGGTCGATGGCCTCGTGGAGGACGAGGTTCGGCTCCGCGTCCAGGCCGGGTGGCGCGAGGAACTGGAGAAACTGTTCAAGGACGAGTCGCGTTCCGGCCCCCTTCGGGCGAACCTCGCGGAACGCCTCGGGTTGCCGACTGTCAAATTCGCGATCGTCGACCACCGGGGCGCCCGCATGACCGCCGGGGAAGCGGCCCGATCGCGGGTCGAACGGCTGCTGGACGGAAACCCCCGGCTCCGGGAAGCCGTGAAGGAACTCGACCTCACCCTGAAGGAGTAGGAGAATCCGAGTGGACGGCGTGAACATCCAGCAGTTGATTCAACTCAGTCAACAGATGCAGTCGCGTATGAGCGAGATGCAGGAGAAGCTCGAGCGCGAGACAATGACGGCGGCTTCGGGCGGCGGGATGGTCGAGGTGACGGTGGATGGCCAGGGCAACATCAAGGGCGTCTCCATCGACCCGGCCGCGGTGGACCCGGCAGAGGTCGAGATGCTCGAGGACCTCATCGTCGCCGCGGCCTCCGCCGCGCAACGGCGAGCGAAGGACCGCATGGAGAGCGAGATGCGTGAGGCGGCGGGAGGTCTGCCGTTGCCGGGCCTGGGCAACTTCCTCGGCCGTCCGTGAACGCGATCGAAGCACTCGTGGGCGAGCTCGGCCGGCTCCCGGGGATCGGCCGCAAGACCGCGCGGCGGCTCACCTATCACCTTCTCAAGAGTTCGAAGGACGATGCGCGGCGGCTGGCGCGGGCCATAGAACGGGTCGCGGCCGAGGTCCGCGTATGCGGCGACTGCGGCAACCTCAGCGACATGGAGCCGTGCGAATACTGCCGGAGCCCGAGGCGCGATCCGGCGCAGGTGTGCGTCGTGGAGGAAGCCTCGGACATCCCGGCGATCGAGAATTCGGGGAACTTCGGAGGTCTGTATCATGTACTTGGCGGACGGTTGTCCCCTCTCGATGGGGTAGGACCCGACGACCTGAACATCCGGGCCCTGCTTCGGCGTCTCGACACGCCGGTCCGAGAGGTGATCATCGCGACGAACGCGAGCGTGGAAGGCGAAGCGACGGCAACGTACCTGCAGCGCCTGCTCGCCTCGGCCGCCGACGTCACGGTCACGCGGCTCGCGCGCGGGCTGCCCGTGGGAGGGGACCTCGAGTACGCCGACGGCGTGACGATCGCCGAAGCCTTCGCCGGCCGACGGGAGATGTAGCGAACCGATGACGACTCGAAACGAATACGAGGACGCGGATCGCCGTTCCGCGACGGGGTGGAAGATCGCGGCTGCGGCCCTGCTGGGCGCCGCCGCCGCCGTCGGCCTCGGGATCTATCTCGCGCGAGACCAGATGCGGCGCCACCGGCGCGAGCTGTTCAGTCCGCACCCGCTCCGGCGCCTGGCGGCGCTCGGATACCTGAAATCGCACCCGTCGGTGGACGATCTGCCGCTGTTGAGAGATTATCTGGCGTGGGAAGAGCGGCCGCTCCTCCGCAAGCGCGCCATGGCGGTTCTGGAGAGTCTCGAGAGCGTGCTCGCGAGCGACGACGCTACACTGGAGAGCGGAGACCCACACTGAATCTCCCGAACGCGATTACCACGGGCAGGATCCTCGCGGCCCCCGTCGTGACGGCGCTGCTCCTGCAGCCCCGCCCGACGCCCCGCATGATCGCGTTCGTCGTGTTCGTCTTCGCCGCGCTCTCGGATCTGTGGGACGGCCACCTGGCCCGGGCCCGGGGCGAGGTGACCTCCTTCGGCAAGATCATCGACCCGCTCGCCGACAAGCTGCTGCTCGTTGCCGCCCTCATCCCCGTGTACGCCATCAATCTCGGGCAGGCGGGAACGCCTTCTCTCCCCCTGTTCCACGTCATCCCGCTCTGGGCCATCGTCATCTTCCTGGGCCGCGAGGCGCTGATCACGCTGCTCCGCTCCCTCGCCGCCCGGCGCGGCCGGATCGTTGCGGCGCAGATCCTGGGCAAGAGAAAGGCGCTCGCCCAGAACATCTTCATCGGCTCCGCGATCCTGTGGGTCGCGTTCCTGACCCCCGGCTTCGTGGCCCCCGTCGGGCGGGCGTGGCAGTGGTTCTCCGCGTTCCACGGCTGGTTCACCACGACGTTTCTCACCCTCGCCGTGCTGCTCACCGTGGTCTCCGCCGTGACCTATCTGGGCACCTTCTCGCGGGTCATGGCGGGCCGCCATTCGTAAGCGCGGTGCGTCGCTGTTCGAGGCCGCCGCGACGCTCATCGAACGCCTGCGGGAGAGGGGGCACACCCTCGTGCTTGCCGAGAGTTGCACCGGCGGCCTGATCGGCGCCGCCCTCACCGCCGTACCCGGCGCTTCGGAGGTTTTGTGGGGTGGGCTGATAAGCTACGATGACGCCGCCAAGCGGGCGCTGCTGAAGGTGTCGGAGGCGTCGCTCCGCCGGCACGGCGCCGTCTCGCGGGCCGTGGCGGAGGAGATGGCCGCCGGGGCGCGGCGCGTGGCGGAGAGCACCTGGTCCATCGCCGTCACGGGGATCGCCGGCCCCTCGGGAGGATCCGCCGACAAGCCCGTGGGCACGGTGTGGATCGCCCACGACGGACCCTCGCGCGACGCGCGGCGCCACCGCTTCGGGGGGAGCCGGGACGAGATCCGGGAAGCGGCCGCGCTCGAAGCGATGCGCTGGCTGGATTCACGGCTCTGACAAGCCTACTTGAGGATATTCGATGGGAAAGAAGGATCTGGAGCAGGAGATGGAGAGCGCGGCGCCGGGGGACGGCGGTCCGGAGGATGCCGGCTCGGAGGCCTCCGCCGACGCTGCCGAGCGGGACGTGCCCGAGGAAGCTTCGGAGACGCCCGGGCACGTAGACGAAGTCCGCCCGCCCGAGTCCGGCGAGGACCCCGGGCCGGAGGGTGAACTCGCGGCGCTGCAGGACCGCCACCTTCGCCTTGCGGCCGAGTTCGACAACTTCCGGCGCCGCACGAGGCGCGAGCTGGGCGATGAAGGGGAGCGGGCGCGCGCGGATCTTGCCGCCAAGCTGCTCGAACTGATGGACGACCTGCAGCGCGTGGCCGAGACGCCGCTGGAGGGCACGACGACGGAGGCGCTGCACGAGGGGATCGGGCTCGTGGCCCGGAAGTTCGCGAAGGTCCTCTCCGACGCCGGAGTGGAACCGGTGAACCCGGTGGAGGAGCGCTTCGACCCCAACCTCCACGACGCGCTCATGATGACCCCGACCGACGACCCGGAGCAGGACGAACTCGTGTCGCACGTCGTCCTCGTCGGATACCGGCTCGGCGACCGGCTGCTCCGCCCCGCGCGCGTCACGGTCTATCGTCACGAAGACGAAGCTTCCTGATCCGATGGCAACGCAGGCGAAGGACTACTACAAGATTCTCGGGGTCGCCGAGAACGCGAGCGCGGATGAGATCCGGAAGGCCTACCGCAAGCTCGCGAAGGAGCACCACCCGGACGCGAACGCGGGCGATCCGAGGTCGACGGAGAAGTTCAAGGCGGTGTCGGAGGCCCACGGCGTCCTCTCGGATCCCGACAAGCGCAAGAAGTACGACCGCGTGCGGAAGTACGGAGGCATCGGGGCGTTCGGGCCCGGCCAGCCGGGCGGAGCCCCCGGGGGCGCCGGCAGCTTCAAGTTCGAGGACCTGTCCGATCTGGGCGGCATCGGCGGCATCTTCTCCTCGATCTTCGATTTCGGGAAGAAGGCGAAGCCCGAGAAGGAGGGGCCGAAGCGGGGCCGCAACGTCGAATACCTGGTCACGGTTTCGCTCCGCGCGGCGGCGAGGGGCGGACGGGTCGCGGTCACCGTGCCGATCAACGAGGAATGCGCGACGTGCGACGGGGACGGCGCCGCGCCCGGCACGTCGCTGAAGCGCTGCCCCGAGTGCGAGGGCCGCGGCGAAGTCACATTCGGGCAGGGCGGGTTCTCCGTCAGGCGCCCGTGTCCCGTCTGCGTGCGGCGCGGAATGGTGCCGGAGACGCCGTGCTCGAGCTGCTCCGGGCGCGGCCAGGTGAACACCCGGCGCAAGCTCAGCGTCAAGGTCCCCGCGGGAGTCGAGAACGGGTCGCGCGTCCGCATCTCCGGCAAGGGCGAGCGCGGTCCGGGCGGCGGCCGGACGGGCGACCTCATCATCAAGTTCCAGGTCGACCCCGACCGCTTCTTCACCCGGGACGGGCTCGACCTCGCCTGCGAGGTGCCGATCAACGTCGCGCAGGCGATCCTCGGCTCGAAGGTCAAGGTGAGGACGATCGGCGGGAACAAGGTCGTGCTCCGGATCCCGCCGGGTACGCAGAGCGGCACCACGTTCCGGATCCGCGGCCAAGGCATCCAACGCGGCGAGAACCGCGGCGACCAGCTCGTCAAGGTGGTCGTGGAGACGCCCGACCTCTCCGGCGAGGGCCTGCAGAAGGTGAAGGACCTCGCGCAGGAGGAGGGCCTCTCCTACTGACCCGCGGCCCGGCCGTCAGGTCCGGCCGTCAGGCCCCGCCGTCAGTTCGAGACGATGACGCCGCCGCCGAGGACGAGATCGTCCCGGTAGAGCACGGCGCTCTGTCCGGGCGTGATGGCTGACTGCGGAGCGGGCAGCTCCAGCGAGAAGCCGGTCGGCGTCGCCTCGAGGACATCCGCGTCGACGATCGCGGCCCCGTGCCGAATCCTTACGCCGATGCGCTCGCCGGCGGCGGGAGGCTCGGCCAGCCAGTTCACGCCCCGGGCGCCGATGCGCGAGCGGGCCAGCGAGGCCCGCGGCCCGATGATGACGTCGCGCGACTCCGGCCGGATCTCGAGCACGAACATCGGCTCGGGAAGACCGCCCGGCAGCCCCTTGCGCTGTCCCACCGTGTAGTGCGCGTAGCCGGCGTGCCTGCCCGCGTCCGAGCCGTCCTCGAAGCGGATGGCGCCCGGTGAGAGGGCAGGGTGGTCCTCCGGCAGGTACCGGCGCAGGACCCCGGCGTAGTCGTTGTCGGGGACGAAGCAGATCTCGAACGACTCGGGCTTGTCCGCCGTGTCGAGGCCCAGCCGCCGCGCCTCCGCCCGCACCTGCGGCTTCGTGAGCTCGCCGACCGGCAGGAGCAGGCGGTCGAGCGCCTCCCGCGGCATCCCCCACAGGAAGTACGTCTGGTCCTTGTGGTCGTCCGCGCCGAGGCGGAGTTCCGGAGGGCCGGAGCGGGGCCGGACCACGCGCGCGTAGTGCCCCGTCGCCAGCCACCGGCAGTCCAGCGCGTCCGCCCGCACGAGAAGGTCGCGGAACTTCGTGAAGCTGTTGCAGCGGACGCACGGGATCGGCGTGCGGCCGGCCGCGTACTCCGACACGAAGTCGTCGATCACGTCGCGCGTGAACTCCTCCTCCACATCGAACACGTGGTGGGGCATGTCGAGCTGGGCGGCGACGGACTTGGCGTCCGTGATCCCGTCGAGGCCGCAACAGGTGCGTGTCGGGCCCTCGCTGCCGGTGTAGCAGAACGTCTTCATCGTCACGCCGATGACCGGGCGGCCCGCGCGCGCGAGCAGCGCCGCCGTGAGCGACGAGTCCACGCCTCCCGACATGGCGACGAGCACGGAGTCCGCGAGGCGGCCGGGGGCGATCATGGGCGGGCGGTCTCAGGCCGTGATGGCGACGACCCGCGCGGCCACCCGCGCGAGCGCGTCCGCCGCCGCGTCGATGTCCGCCCGGGACGTGTCGTGGCCGAAACTGAAGCGCACCGCGGCGTACGGCACATCGCTCGTGATCCCGATCGCGTCCAGCACGTCGGAGCCGACGCTCGAATCGGAGCCGCAGGCCGATCCGCCCGAGACCGCGATCCCCTCGAAGTCGAGGGACACGAGCACCGCTCCGCTGTCGCAGCCCGGAATCCCGACGCTGACGAGATTCGGCATCCGCAGCGGCGCGTCGCCCGCATGAATCCGGGCATCCGGAATCTCCGCACGGATCCGCGCCTCGAGGTGATCGCGCAGGCCCGTCCAACGCGCGACCTCCGCCTCGCGGTCCTCGAGCGCGAGCGCGAGCGCGGCGGCGAAGCCCGTCGCGCCGATCGGATTCTGCGTGCCCGGCCACATGGACCGCTCCTGGCCGCCGCCGTAGCTCAGCGGCTCCAGGGCCACCCCCGGCCGCCGGTAGAGGACGCCGATCCCCACCGGCCCGCCCAGCTTGTGCGCGGTCGCCGACAGGAGGTCGACCGGCGTCCGCTCCAGGTCGCAGTCCACCTTCCCCAGCGCCTGCACGGCGTCCGTGTGCACGAGCGCCCCGTACTCGTGGCCCAGCTCCACGATGTCGTCCATCGCCTGGACCGTGCCGATCTCGTTGTTCGCCCACATCACCGAGATCAGCGTCGGCGCGTCCGGGTCCGCCGCGAGTTCCCGCCGCAGCCACCCGAGATCGATCGTCCCCGAGCGGTCCACCGGAATCCGCCCCACGCGGGCCCCCTCCACCGCCCCGCGGTCCGCCGCCTCGAGGCACGCCTTGTGCTCGATCTCCGACACGAACACGCGCGGGCTCCGCCCCGGATTCGATCGGACGAAGCCGAGGATCGCGAGGTTGTCCGACTGCGTGCCGCCGCCCGTGAAGTAGATGGATGACCGCGGGCACCCGAGCAGATCCGCAATCCGCCCGCGCGCGACCTCGAGGCAGCGATGGGCGCGCCGGCCGGGGGCGTGCGCGCTCGCGGGATTGAAGCCGTGCCGCAGCTCCGCTCCCATGGCGTCCCACACCTCCGGCCGCATGGGCCAGGTCGCCGCGTAGTCGAGGTAAAGTCGCTCTTCTTCCGGTTGTATCATCGCCGTTCTTCGGTCCGGATTCGCCCGCCGAGCAAGGAGCGTCTATTGTGTCGAAGCTTCAAACGACGCCGCAACTCGGGATGGAGTACATGGAACCACCTCGTTCCGCGCCGGGGCCGACCCCCCCGGCGCCAGGCCCCGCCGGGCCCGCGTCCGACCAGAAGAGCATACCGCCACACGGGGCCCCGGTGTTCCGCACCACCGTTCACGGACTCGCTTTCGAAGACCGCGCCCGCCACCTCGACGCCGTAAACCCGAAGGAGGAACTCCTCCTCATCCCCGACCCGCCCGGAGGCGAACCCGACGATGTCTGGGTCCACATCCGAGACGGCGATCCGGTCGGCCACCTCCCGCGGGAGATCGGCGCCTGGCTCGCCCCGTGGATGCGGCGCGGCGGCGCGGCACGCGTACAGGTGATCAAGGTGGGCGCCGAGTCGGTCCCGAGCTGGAAGCGCCTCCTCGTCGAGGTTCGCTGCGGCTGACGGCTCCAGCGCCCTTCTACAACGAGCGGACTCCAAGCCGCGTGACATCGCTCACGCACATCGTCTCTTCGGTATGGAACGGTTCCCCGTGCGGAGCCCGGATCAGCGAGCCGTAGTGTCGCGACGCGGTCTCGATGCGTTCGGCGAGCAGCTGTCCGGTGGGAAAGATCTCGCCCGCCGCCGTCGCGCCCTCGAACTGTGACGCGTAGCACTGCGCCGCCTCGACCTTGCGCTGGAACTGCGCCTCCGTGAGCGGGACGACGAACGTCGGCTTCACCGCGTCCTCCCGGTAGGCCATCGCGTAGAGGATCTTGTCCGGCCGCCGCCCCGGTCCGCCCTCGTACTCCCGCAGTCCCGCGAGGAAACAGGCATCGCGGGCGAGCTCGGAGGCGACCCGGTGATCCGGATGGCGGCCGCGCGGCCAGGGCAGAATCACGGTCGCCGGGGCGAGGTCCCGCAGGTGTCCGACGACGATCCGCCGCGCCTCCAGCGAGTTCTCGAGCCGCGCATCCGGGAGCCCGGCGTTGACCCGCACCCCGACGCCCAGCACCGCCGCCGCCCGGGCCGCCTCCTCGGCCCGAAGCTCGGGGGTCCCCTGGGAGGCCATCTCGCCCCGCGTCAGGTCCAGGATCCCCGTCCGGTGCCCCTGCTCCGCCGCCCGGGCCAGCGTCCCGCCGCAGGTGAGTTCGGCATCGTCGGGATGCGCCGCTATGGCAAGGAGGTCCAGCGGTGGTTCGGTCATCGGGTGGTCAGCCGCTTCGCTTTGAGGCCGCCTACTCGTAGCGCAGCGCGTCGATCGGATCCAGCCCCGCGGCCCGCGAGGCCGGGTAGAGCCCGAAACCGATCCCGGTCAGCACGGATGCCGCAAGGGCAGCCAGGATCGACCACAGCGGCACGACCGCCGGCAGCGGCGTCAACTGGTTCACCACCCACACGATCGCGCCGCCCATCAGCATCCCCGTCGCCCCGCCGAGCAGCGTGAGCGTGGCCGCCTCGACCAGGAACTGCCACATGATGTCCCGGCGGCGCCCGCCCATCGCCTTCCGCAGCCCGATCTCCCGAGTTCTCTCCGTGACGGAAATCATCATGATCCCGATCACGCCGACGCCCCCCACCATGAGACCGATGCTCGACAACCCGAGCATCGCCGCGAACAGGACATTCGTCAGCTGACCCCAGAGATTCAGCAGTTGTTCCTGGCCCAGCACCGCGAAGTCGTCCTCCTCGCCCGGCTCCAGTCGACGGAGCTGCCGCATCCGCGCGTGCGTCGCGTCGAGCGCCGTCTGAAGGTCGGCTTCGGGCTCCGGTCGCACGATGATGCTGACGGCCCGGTCCCAGATGGGGAGCAGCTTGTCCGCGCTCGCGAACGGCACCCACACGAAGTGCGACGCGAGGCTGGCGAGCAGGTTGGCCGGCACCCGGTAGACGCCGATCACGCGGAACATGGCTCCGCGGCTGCCCTCGCCGATTCGGATCTCGCGGCCGACCGGATCGAGCGACCCGAACAGGTCGGCCGCCACGGTGGAATCGATCACGGCGACGGGCGCCCGCCGCTCGGCCTCGGGGTGCGTGAACCAGCGTCCCGAGATGAGGTCGCCGCTGTAGATCTCGAGGTAGTCGGCGCCCACGCCGTAGAACAGGATCTCGACACGATCCGGTCCGACGTTCGCCTCGAAGGCCGGCGTGCCGAAATCGCCGGTGATCTCGACGAACGGAGACGCGCTCTGGATGCCCGGGATGCGTCCGAGGTCCCGGGCCCACCGCGGATCGAGCGGCTTGTTCCTCAGGAGGTCCGGCTCCTCCTCGCTCAGAGGTCCGCCACCGAAGCCCGCCGACGTAAAATCCCAGTGGGATACGTAGAACGTCGCGATGCCGTTCGGAGACATCAGCTCTTCGAAGCTCTTGTTGATCCCGGTAATCGCGGCCGCCATCACCATGACGACGAGCACCCCGATGGTCACGCCCAGGATCGTGAGGCCGCTTCGAACCTTGTTGGCTCCGATCGAGTCGAACGCGACGGCAATCCCTTCGGTGACCGTCGCAACGAACCCCATGCCGCCTCGTGCACGAGCGTTCATACGCGCCTCCCCGTCGCCCGCGGCGTCGATCGCCTGCCGGAGTCAGGTCGCGCGTTTCCTGCCGCGGGAGACGACTACTCGTAACGCAACGCGTCGATGGGGTCCAGACCCGCGGCCCGGGAGGCCGGGTAGAGTCCGAAGCCAACGCCGGTCAGAATCGAGGCGGCGAGCGCGGCCACGATGGACCACAGCGGCACGACGGCGGTCAGCGGCGTGGCCTGGTTCACGACCCACACGAGTCCGCCTCCGAGCAGCATGCCGGTCGCACCGCCCAGCAGCGTGAGCGTGGCCGCTTCGACGAGGAACTGCCACATGATGTCGCGGCGGCGTCCGCCCATCGCCTTGCGCAGCCCGATCTCCCGGGTCCGCTCCGTGACGGAGATCATCATGATGCCGATCACCCCGACGCCGCCGACCATGAGCCCAATGCTCGACAGGCCGACCATCGCGGCGAACAGCACGTTCGTCAGCTGGCCCCAGAGCTCCATCATCTGGTCCGGGGTCATGATGGCGAAGTCGTCTTCCTCGCCGACCTGCAATCCCCGCAGTTGCCGCATGCGGGCGCGGGTCGCGTCGAGTGCGGCCTGCAGCTCCGTTTCCGGTTCCGGCCGCACGACGAAACTGATCTGCCGGTCCCACACCCGCAGCAGCTTGTCCGCCGTCGCGAAGGGCATCCACACATAGTGCGAGACGAGGCCCGCGAAGAGGTTGGCGGGCACCCGGTAGATGCCGACCACGCGCACCCTCGCGTTCTCGCTGCCTCGGCTGATGCGGATGTCGCGTCCGATCGGATCCCGGGTCCCGAACAACTCCACCGCCGTGGCGGAGTCGATCACGGTGACCGCGGCGCGCCGGTCGGCTTCCGACTGCGTGAACCAGCGGCCGGAGATGATATCGCCGCCCGAGATCTCGATGTAGTCGGCGCCCACCCCGTAGAGTCCGATCTCGACCCGGTCGGGGCCCGAGGAGGCTTCGTAGCCCGATCCCGCCAGGTCCACGATGGGCGCCGCGCTCCGGATCCCCTCGATCCGCCCCAGATCCTTCGCCCATTCCGGCTCCAGCGGTGGGTTCCTGAAGAAGGCATCCTCCCCTTCCTCGAGCGGGCCGCTGAACTGGATGGAGGAGAAGTCGAAGTGCGCCACCCAGAACGTGGTGATCCCCTCCGGGGCCATCAGTTCCGAGAAGCTCCGGTTGATCCCGGTGATCACCGCCGCCATGACCATGACGACGAGCACGCCGATCGTCACCCCGAGGATCGTGAGACCGCTCCGCACCTTGTTCGCCCCGAGCGAGTCGAAGGCGACGGCGATCCCCTCGGCGATCGTCGCGATGAACCCCATGCCTCGCGTGCCCCGCCCGCCCGCGCTCACCGCAACCTCACTCGAACCTGAGGGCTTCGATGGGGTCGAGCCGGGCCGCGCGATAGGCGGGGTAGAGTCCGGAGGCGATCCCGACGCCGAGCCCGAGCATGAGCGAGACGATCATGGCGGGAACCGAGACCGCCGCCGGGAGCGACCAGAGTCTCTCGACGATGAACGCCAGCCCGAATCCGCTCCCGATGCCTAGCGCCGCCCCCGCGATCGAGAGCGTGGAGGCTTCGGTCAGAAACTGGAACAGAACGTCACGGCGCCGGGCTCCGAGAGACTTGCGGAGCCCGATCTCACGCGTCCGGTCCGTGACCGAGAGCAGCATGATGTTCATGATCACGATGCCGCCCACCACGAGCGAGACTCCGACCAGGCCGGGCAGCGCCGTCATCAGCACCCGGTTGATCGTCTCCCACGCATCGAGCAGTCCGCTCGAAGTGTCGATGCCGAAATTGTTCGGCTCGGAGGGGCGCAGGCGCCGGTTCGACCGCAGCGCACCCTCCACTTCCGCCATGGCCGGCTCCAGTTCGTCGAGCGACCCCATCTTGACGGTGATCCCGTCGACCTCCAGCCGTCGGCGCGCCACGGTGCGCTGAAACGTCTCGAAGGGAACGAGTACGGCCGCATCGCGCAGATTCCCGGCGAGGCCGCCCTGGGCCTCCAGCACGCCGACGACCCTGAACCCGTGCCCGCCCGCCCGGATGCGCTTGTCGATGGGCGAGGTCGTGGGGAAGAGCCGTTCGGCGATCTGGGCGCCGATGACCGCGACGGGAAGCGCCTGCTGGTCATCGATCGGCGTCAGGCCCCGCCCATCCACGACCTTCCACCCCTGGACCGCTTCGTACTCCGGCGAGCCCCCGACCATGAGGATATTGCGCCGCTCGTACTGCCCGTAGCGGACCGCGCCCGCAAAATCCCGCGCATAGTAGGCCAGGTACAGGGCGTCGGGCGCCGCGTCCTGCACGACTTGCACATCCTCCATGGTGAGCTGGGGATTGCGGCGCTGTCGGCGACGTTCGGCCTCATCGATGCGGCCGGTCTGGATCTGCGGCCGCCGCACGACGGTGAAGGTGTTCACGCCGAACAGGGAACCCGCGAAGTCGTCGCGCACATAGCTGTTCATGCCCTCGACGATCGTGATCACCGCCATGAGGAAGGTGATGCCGATGCTGATGCCGAGGAGCGCGAAGAACGACTTCAGCTTCTGCGCGCGGACCTGCTGCAGCGAAAGGCGGATGCCCTCCCAGAATCTCATCGTCGGAGCGTCGCGCGGCCGCTAGCGGCCACCGTCGAGCGGCGGCGTGCGCGGGGGCGCCCACGGATTCGAGATCGGGCGTGGGGTTCCCGGGGCCGGAGGGGTCGCCTCAGGCGGCGCCGGTTCCACCGGGGCGGCGGTCGGCGGTCGTACCGGGTCCACCGGCGCAGCCGTAGGTGGCGGCTCCGGCGCGGTCTCCGGCTCCGGCGCGGTCTCCGGCTCCGGCGCGGTCTCCGGCGCCGAAACGGTCTCCGGCCGGGGAGCGGTCTCCGGCTCGGGAGCGGGCTCGGCCTCCGGGCTCGCCGCGGGAGCTGTCGCGACCGAAGCCGCCGTGGGCTTCTGGAGGCCGCGCGCCAGGTAGTAATCCACCGACATCTGCGCCTCGACCTTGCCGTCGACGAGCGTGATCACGCGCTGGGAGCGGGCCGCGATGTCGTACTCGTGCGTGACCATGATGATGGTCTGCCCGTTCTCGTGGAGCGTGTCGAAGACGTCCATGATCTCCTCCGACGTCGAGGAGTCGAGGTTGCCTGTCGGCTCGTCCGCGAGGAGGATCGAGGGGTCGTTGACGAGCGCCCTCGCGATGGCCACGCGCTGGCGCTGACCGCCGGACAGCTCGTTGGGTTTGTGGTCCATCCGGTCGGCCAGCTGAACGATCTCGAGCGCCTGCGCCGCCTTCCGCTGCCGGTCCCGGCTCGACACTCCCGCGTAGATCAGTGGCAGCTCCACGTTGTGCAGCGCCGTCGCCCTCGGCAGGAGGTTGAACGTCTGGAACACGAAACCGATCTCCCGGTTTCGAATCCGGGCCAGGTTGTCGTCGCTCAGGTCCTGGACCGCCTGCCCGTTGAGGACGTACTCCCCGCTCGTCGGTGAGTCGAGGCAGCCGATCATGTTCATCAGCGTCGACTTGCCCGAACCCGACGGTCCCATGATCGACACGTACTCGTTGCGGAGAATCTCGATGTCCACGCCCGCCAGCGCGTGCACCGTCTCCGTGCCCATCACGTACTCCTTCCTCAGATCGCGCGTGACGATCATCGACTTCATCTGCCCGTTCCCGCTCATCGGCCGTTCTCCCCGTTGACCGCGGCGTCGCTTCCTCCGCTACTGCCTTCGCCGTTGGCGGTGGCGCCGGCGGCCGGCGCGTCGATCCGGATCCGGCTTCCGTCGGTGAGTTCGCGGATCGCCTGGAACGAGCCCGAGACGACGGTCGTGCCGACTTCGATCCCGGACAGGACCTCGAAGTAGTTCTCGCCGGCGATCCCGATCTCGACGGGCCGGAAGCGGACGATGTCGCCCTCAATGACGAAGACGCCCTCGATGTCGCGCACCGCGTCGGATTGTGGAGCGCTCGGCAGATTCTCGTTCGGGATCTCCTCGTACTCATCCGCATCCATCAGCGTGAGCGCCGTGATGGGGATGCTGGGCACGCCGTCGCGGGTGGCCGTGATCACGTCGGCCGTGGCCGACAGGTCCGGCCGGATCCCCTCGGGCGGCTCACGAAGCTCGATGCGCACCTCGAAATCGATCGCCTGGGCAGAACCGCCGGACGCGGCGGGATTCAACGGGACGATCGAGCTGTTGCCGATCTCGGTGACGGTCCCCACGAAACGCCGGTTCGGAAAGGCGTCGATCTCGACGTAGGCGGAGTCGCCGATGGTGATATCCGGCACGTCCGTTTCGTCCACCTCGATCACGGCCTCCATGACGGAGAGGTCCGCGACGGTGAGCAGCAGGCTGCCCGGATTGTTCATCGTCCCGACGATCGCGGTCTCGCCGCGCTCGACGTTGAGCCGCGTGATCCGGCCGGACATCGGCGCCCGGATCGTCGTCTTCCCGAGCCGGTCCCGTTCCTGGTCCAAACTCGCCTCGGCCTGGTCGACCTGATGCTCGGTCGCCTCCAGGAGCCGATTCTGGACATCGGCGTTCGTCACCGCCTGCTCGACTTCCGCCTCCGTCACGAAGTCCGTCCCTCGCGCCTGCAACGCCGTGAGGCGGTCCGCGTCCCGCTGTGCCTGCCGGTACGCCGCCTCCTGCTGGGCGCGGTTGGCGCTCGCCTGCGCCAGCGCCGCCTCGGCCCGCTGCACGGCGGCCTGAAACAGCGCCGGATCGATCTGGAGCAGGAGGTCCCCCTCCTCCACGTCCTGACCTTCCTCCACTGGAAGCTCGATGATCCGCCCGGCGACGTCCGTGGTGATGTCCACGTGCGTCTTGGGTTCTATGTGGCCCGTCGCGGAGACGTCGTCGACGAGATCCCGCAGGCCGACGGCTTCCACGCGAACTTCAACGGCGCCACGCCCTTGCCGCTGCGTGGCGAGGAATCCCATGGTCGCGAGAAGTCCAACCGCGACGACCGCGATGATCGCTTTCTTCATCCTGTACAAGGACCTTTATTTCGAGGCTCGGCGGGCAACTGCGCGACGTCCGGGATACCCCGACTCGCGCGCCCAAGGGTACGTCCGTGCCGCCCGCCCGGTTTCATTCCCTTTGGGCGACGCTCAGGTGCGAGGGTCCGCCACTCAACCTCCCAGGCCTGCCGCGGCCGCGCCCAGAGCGACCATCAGCAGATAGAGCACGAGCAGGTACGTCGTGCCTGCCGCAACGGAGCGCCCCGGATAGATGCGGCTGACCGCGACCCCGAGCACCCCGCACGTCCAAACAGCGAAGATGTTCATTCCGTTTACGAACCTGCCAACGAATCCCTCGATCTCCGGCAGGAAGAGACCCGGCGTCAGAATGGGGTTCTCGGCACCGAGCACCATGAGGACCAGCACGGCGACTCCTCCGGCCAGGTTGACATAGAAGGCATGCGCGCTGGCGCTGAAGAGTTGCCGGAACGTACCCTCGCCGCCGAGAAGCACGTTGAACGCGATCAGCAGGAGCCCCGAAACGATGCTGAGTGCGACCGGCGTCATTACGACCGCCCCGACCCCGAACACAACCGGGGACCACTGGAGCCAGAATTCGATCTGCTGCTCAGCGATCGCGGGATCGGTGCCTCCAGCGACGAATTGACTCTCAAGCATCGTCCGCCTGACCTCTTCGGGGACGATGACCGGTGTGAGGAACTGAAGCGCGATGCTGAGGCCGATCAGCCCCAGGACGGCGCCCATCCAGGCGGGCTGGTCGCGGAGGGCGTCGAACAGCTTCGCCGGCGAGACGAAGACCTGCGCGATGCGCACGGGCAGGGAGGGGATCCCGTGCTCCTCCGCGGGTGCCTCGGACGATTCCGGATGGTGTTCCATCTTCTCCTCCAGTCTGTCTCAGCCCCTGGCGGGGGCGCGCAGCGCCTCGCGGCCCTCGGCGTCCAGGACGCGGAGCAGCCGGTCGTCCGCGTCGAGCCACACCCGGTGCCGGGCGCCTTCCATGTCCACGTCGTAGCGGGTCGCGTCCACCGACTCTTCGCCGAGCGAAACGCTTTCCTCCGTCTGCGCGGCGAGGCGCACGGTCACGGTCCGGCCGTCAAGGGGCAGGATCGCCTTCAACCGCCCTTCCGGCGCCTCTCTGAGCGCACGCACGAGCACGAGATAGTGGTGCGCGACGCCCGGCTCCAGGATCGCTGCCGCATCCTGGACCGGGTACTGCTTCCAGCGCTCGCCCTCGGCGGTCGCGAAGTGGAAGCGGACCCGGTCGGGGAAGCGCTCCCCGCTCACAAGAGCCGATACACCTTCGCGAATCTCGTATTTCACCGGGAGCAGGTCGGGGTCCATCTGGAGCCGCACCAGCCAGGCCGCCCGCTGCACCATCTCGACGCTCGCCGCGGCGTTCACCGTCGATCCGGTCCGCCAGATCCGGAAGCGCTCCGTCCCCACGCGGCGCCCCCCTTCGTGGAGATAAAGGTGGCCCGCGTCCAGTTCCTGCGCGCCCAACGGAAGAGGGGTCGGCAGGGCCGCGAGTAGCGGGCCCAGAAGCAGCGTTCCCGGCAGCCCGTGCAAAAGGCCCCGCCGCGTTCGAGCGGCGCTGCACGTCGATCTCACGCTCTTTGCCACTCTCCCGCCTCGTTCCCGCGCTCGTTCCCGGCCTGGTTGAGAACCGGTTGATACCGGCGCCGATCATGACTTCACGGTGAAGTTACAAGGCTGCGCGGACGGGAGCGAAGAAGAATGGCGAAGTGGATGGGGTCGGCCTCGGTGATGTCGGCGGCGGTGATGGGGCTCGACGTGCGGCCGGTGAGTGTCGAGGTGTCGCTGATCAACGGGACGCCGCTGATGCAGATCGTCGGTCTCGCGCAGAGCGCCGTGCGCGAGGGCCGCGAGCGAATCCGGGCCGCCGCGGCGCAACTGGGCCTTCACGTTCCCGGGCTGCGCATCACCGTGAACCTGGCGCCGGCGGACCTTCCCAAGACCGGGGCCGCGCTGGACCTGCCGATCATGCTCGGCATCCTGTGCGCGAAGGGAGACCTCCCCCAGGACGCGCTCGAGGGGACGCTGGCGGTGGGCGAACTCGGGCTCGACGGCTCCCTGCGTTCCGTCCGGGGCGCCCTCCCGATCGCCCTCTTTGCGGCCGCGAACCCGCACGTCGCTCGCCTCCTTCTGCCGTCCGCGAACCTCCGCGAAGCGTCGGCGGCGGAAGGGATCGCCGTGGGCGGCTCGGAGTCGCTGACCCACCTCCTCGCCGCGCTGAGAGGCAAGGCGCGGCTGCGCGGGCCCGCGGCGCTGCTCTCCTCCTCCGCTCGGGCGACGGGCGGCCGCGGCCCGGACGACGGCGGGTTCGACCTGTCCGCCGTGAAGGGGCAGCCGGTCGCCAAGCGGGCGCTGGAGATCGCCGCCGCCGGGGGGCACAACCTCCTCCTTTCCGGCTGCCCGGGCGCCGGAAAGACGAGTCTCGCGCGCTGCCTCCCCGGCCTCCTCCCCAGCCTCGCCGTCAAGGAGGCGGTGGACGTGACGGCGATCCACAGCGTCGCCGGCCTCGTGGCCGATGGCTCGGGCCTCAAGCGCACCCGACCCTTCCGGGCGCCGCACCATTCCATCAGCGAGGCCGGGCTCATCGGAGGCGGGACGCGGCCGCGGCCGGGCGAGGCATCGCTCGCGCATCACGGCGTGCTCTTCCTCGATGAACTCCCCGAGTTCGGGCGCCGCACGCTGGAGGCGCTCCGCCAGCCGATCGAGGAGGGGCAGGTGCGGATCGTCCGCGCGGCCGGGTCGGCCTGCTTCCCCGCCGAGTTCACGCTCGTGGCCGCGATGAACCCCTGTCCGTGCGGCTTCCTGGGCGTGCCGGGCCGCTGCCGCTGCCTGGAGGAAGCCGTGCAGCGCTACCGCCGCCGGGTCAGCGGACCCCTCCTCGACCGGATCGACATGCTGGTCGACGTGCCCGCCGTACGCTGGGAGCAACTCGCGGATGGGGCGCCCGGCGAGACGAGCGCCGCCGTGCGGGCCCGGGTGTCGCAGGCCCGCGCCCGCGCCGCCCGCCGCCACGACACGACGAACGCGCGGATTCCTCCCGTCCGTCTCGAGGAGGCGTGCCGGATCGACCGCGGCGGCCGCTCGCTCATGAGGAAGGCCGTCACGCATCTCGGCCTCACGGCCCGTGGCTACCACCGCGCGCTTCGCGTCGCCCGGACGATCGCGGACCTCGAGAGAGAGAGCCGCGTATCCGAGGACCACGTCGCCGAAGCGATTCGTTTCCGCGGACCGCACTAGCACGGGTCCCCAGCACGGGTCCCCGGGCAGAGCAGGGTCGCCCGGGGCCTCGATCAGGGCAGCGAGCCGGCCGGGAGTTCGGGGCAGCGGCCGGCTGCAACGGGCTCGGGGGCGGGGACGTCCCCCCTTCCGAGCGCGAGGAAATTCCGGAGCAGGCGGCGTCCTCCCGCCGTGAGCACGGCCTCCGGATGGAACTGCACGCCCCACAGGGGCCGCGACACGTGTTCGAGGGCCATGACTTCGCCCTCCTCCGTGCGGGCGGTGACCCGAAGGCCGTCCCCCGGTTCGCCGGGATCCACGACGAGCGAGTGGTAGCGGGTGACCTCGAGCGGTGAGGGGAGGCCCGCGAAGAGCCCGCGCCCCTCGTGCCGGATCGCGGACAGGCGCCCGTGCATCGGGCGGGCGGCCCGGAGGACGCGTCCCCCGGTCGCCGCGGCGATACACTGGTGTCCGAGACAGACGCCCAGAATCGGGATCTCCGCGCCCACGGTCCGGATCACCTCGACGGAGGCGCCGGCTTCGGCGGGCGTGCAGGGACCGGGCGAGATCACGATGTGAGACGGGCCTTCGTCCCCCAGGGTCCCGGGATCGACGGCATCGTTGCGCCGCACCCGCACGGTCTCCCCAAGTTCCTCCAGGTAGCGCGCGAGGTTGAAGGCGAACGAATCGTAGTTGTCGATGAGGAGGATCATGGCAGGCGCAGGATATGTCCCCCCCGACGTCCGGTCGAGACTCTTCGCGGCCGTCCTCCTCCCCGCCGCGGTCCGCGCGGATCTCACGCGCGCCACCGGGGCCCTGCGGGCGCTGGAGGGCGTGCGCCCGGTGCGCGCCGAGCAACTCCACCTCACGCTGCGCTTCATCGGCGAGGTCGATCGCGGCCTCGAAACTCCGCTCGCACGCGAGATCGCCGCCGCGGCCGGGAAGCTGCCGGGCTTCCCGATGCGGCTGCGCGCCGCCGGCGTGTTTCCCTCCCAGCGGCGCGCGCGCGTCCTCTGGGTCGGCGTCGAGGAGACGCCCGCGCTCGCCGCGCTGCAGCGCTCCGTGGAGGCGGCCGTGGTCCGCGCCGGCGTGGCCCCCGACCCGCGCCCCTTCCGCCCGCACGTGACGGTGGGACGAATCCGTCGTCCCCCGCCCCCCGTAGGTTTGGCGGGGGCCGTCGCGCGTGTCCGCTTCGAGGCCACGGTGGACGTTCGGTGCGTGTCACTGATGCGGAGCGAACTTCTCCCCCGCGGCGCGCGGCACACGGAGGTCGCCGTCTGCCCGTTGGCGGGCGGCGACGATGACGCCCGCCGCGCACGGCACTAGTTTTTTCTCTTTCCCCGATTCCGGTCGGAGGCGGTCGACATGGGTATCTTCCGGAAGCTCTTCAAAGGTCTGGGCTTTCTCATCTTCCTGCTGATTCTGCTGATCGCCGGCTGGATCTTCCGGGGAGACATCGAAGCGTGGCTCTCGAACGCGGGCGCCGATGAAATCGTCATCTCGGAGTCCACGCCCGAATTCGGTCCCGAGGCGGCGGCGCAGGTGGAAACGGCGCTGCAGGAGTTGGCGGCCGGTGGCGGGGCGGCCGAGACGCGATTCAGCGAGGCGGACCTCCAGAGCTACGTTCGCTACGAGTTGATGCCCCGGCTGCCGGCCGGCGTCGGAGAGCCCGCCGTCGAACTGCGCGACTCGACCGTGGCCTTCTCCGTCATGCTCAACTTCACGCAACTCCCGATCGAAGCGGACATGGCGGCGAACCTGGCGCGCACGCTCGGGGATTCCGCCCGGGTCGCCGGAGAGGTGCTCCCGCAGGTGACGGAGGGCGGCGAGGGAGGCCTCCACGTCGTGAGTCTCCAGGCCGGCATCCTCCCGGTGCCCCCGCTGATGATGGGGCTGGCCGCGCAGCAACTGGGGTTGCGTGCGGACGGGCGAACCGTGCTCTTCGACATCCCCGGGACCGTCGTCGACGTCCGGGTGGAAGACGAGGAGATCGTCCTCCTCATGAATCGCTAACTCCAGAGCGGAGTTTCTCCGGCCATGGCTGAGAAGTTCCTGAATTACATCGCGGGCGAGTGGACTGTGCCCGCCACCGGCGAATACATCGAGAACCGGAACCCGGCGCGCACGTCGGACCTCATCGGCCTTTTCCCGGACACCGGCCCGTCCGAACTGGACGCGGCCGTGGCCTCCGCGCAGCGCGGCTTCGAGCGCTGGTCCAGGACGCCGGCCCCCGAGCGGGGCCTCGTGCTGAAGAACGCGGGGGACCTCCTCACGCGGCACAAGGAGGACCTCGCGCGCACGGCCACGCGCGAAATGGGGAAGGTGCTCGACGAAACGCGCGGCGACGTCCAGGAGGCCATCGACACGGCCTACTACGCGGCGGTGGAGGGCCGGCGGCTCTTCGGACGCACGGCGCCTTCGGAGCTGCGGAGCAAGTGGGCGATGTCGTTCCGGCGTCCGATCGGCGTGTTCGGGATCATCACCCCCTTCAACTTCCCGGTCGCGGTCCCGAGCTGGAAGATCTTCCCCGCGCTGCTGTGCGGGAACAGCATCATCTACAAGCCCTCGGAGGATGTGCCGCACAGCGCGCACCGGTTCGTGGAAATCCTGCTCGAGGCCGGCCTGCCGCCCGAGTGCGTGCAGCTGCTGCACGGCCGCGGCGAGACGATCGGGCGCGCCATCGTCGAACACCCCGGCGTCCCCGGCCTCTCCTTCACCGGATCCACGGAGACGGGCAGCCGCATCGGCGAGGTCGCGGGGCGCATGCACAAGCGCCTCTCCCTCGAGATGGGCGGCAAGAACGCGCAGATCGTCATGGCCGACGCGGACCTCGACCTCGCCCTCGAGGGCGTGCTGTGGGGCGCCTTCGGCACGACGGGACAGCGCTGCACCGCGACCAGCCGACTCCTCGTACAGCGCAAGGTCCACGACGAATTCGTGGAGAGGCTGTGCTACGAAGCGCGCTCCCTCCGCCTCGGCGACGGGCAGGAGGCCGGCGTCGACGTGGGTCCGCTCATCCACGAGGCCGCCCGCGAGAAGTGCGAGCGCTACATCGCGATCGCCCGCGAGGAGGGGGCGACGGTCGCGACGGGGGGCGGCCGGCCGGCCGAGAGCGGCCTCGGCGATGGCTGGTTCTTCGAGCCGACGGTGCTCGCGGGCGTCGACCGGAAACACCGGGCCGCGCGCGAGGAGATTTTCGGGCCCGTGCTCTCCGTGATCCGCTTCGACACGATCGAGGAGGCCTTCGATATCAACAACGAAGTTCCGTACGGACTCTCGTCGTCGATCTACACGCAGGATGTGACCGCATCGTTCCGCGCCGTGGAAGAACTCGACAACGGCATCACGTACGTGAACGCGCCCACCATCGGCGCGGAGGCGCACCTCCCCTTCGGCGGTGTCAAAAACACGGGCAACGGGCACCGTGAAGGGGGCTGGGAAGTCTACGAGTTCTACACGGAAACGAAGGTGGCGTACGTCGATTACAGCGGCACGCTGCAGCGCGCGCAGATCGATGTCGACTGGTGAGGCCGGACGGTGAGACCCCGTTGAGGTTCCACCGTACATCTTGGTGTGGTGAAGGCCAATCGCCGGCTCGTGGAACAGGGAGTGCAGGGAATGGGTGGGATGGAGAAACAACCGACTGAGAAGACCGTCCGCAGGTTTCGCGCTCCCACGGTCCGGGCGCGCCGGGGTCGCGACGCGTCAGTCGGCCGGTGGATGTGGGAATGGACGAAATCCATTTTCGTCGCCCTCGTCCTGTTTCTCTTCATCCGGACCTTCGTCGTGGAGGCCTTCCAGATCCCGACCGCCTCGATGGAGAACACGCTCCTTATCGGCGATTTTCTCCTCGTCAACAAGATGGTGTACGGAGCCGAGATTCCCGGTACCGACCTGGAGCTTCCCGCGTTCGGCGAGCCTTCGCGCGGCGACGTCATCGTGTTCGAGCCACCGGCGTCCGCGGCACAGCCGCCGCGCACGAACTACGTGAAGCGAATCGTCGGGATGCCGGGAGACACGCTGCGCATGCGGCGGGCGACGCTCTTCCTGAACGGAGTTCCGTTCGAGGAACCGTACGTGAAGGCCGCGTCGAACTTCCCGGACGCCCCGAGCCCGAAGTTCGCGTGGCAGCGCCGCTTCCTGACCGATGGCGCGCGCCGCTCCGGCGCGATCACGACGCGGAACAACTGGGGGCCGCTCGTCGTGCCGGACGACAGCTACTTCGTCATGGGCGACAACCGGTCGAATTCCGAGGATTCCCGCTACTGGGGCTTCGTTCCCCGCGATGCGATCCGGGGAAGGCCCTTCCTGGTGTACTATTCGTACGCTCGCGAGCCGAGAGGCCCCTGGTCCTGGCTCACCGAGATCCGCTGGGGCCGGATTCTGCGCGGCGTCGACTGAGGGCGCCCCGCAATGGTCCGCGTATTCGAACGCTACCTGGCGGACATCCGTCGCGAGCGCCTGCTCGACGCGGAAGCCGAAGCGGAACTGGCGCGGCGGAGCCGGGCCGGCGACGAGGCGGCGCGCGTGCGGCTCGTCAGCGCGAATCTCCGCTTCGTCGTATCCGTCGCGCGCGGGTACCGCGGCCGCGGCGTCCCGCTGGCCGACCTCGTGAACGAGGGGAATCTGGGGCTCGTGCGCGCCGCGGACCGCTTCGATCCGGAGCGCGGCGTCCGCTTCATCAGCTACGCGCACTACTGGGTGCGGCGGGCCATGACGCAGGCCATCGCCGACCAGGTCGATCATCCGCGTCCCGGCGGCCCCGCCGCGCACCGCTTCTCGCTCGACGAGATGGCCCCGGGGCGCTCCTGTACCTTCGAGGAACTCCTGCCCGACGAGCAGGCGCCCGAGCCCGGCGCCGAGCTGATTCGCGAGCGGCTGCGGAACGCGATCGAGGCGAGTCTGACCGACCTGCCGCCGCTCGAGTCGGAGGTCGTGCGCCGCTATTTCGGCCTGGGCTACGAGAGACCGCAGACGCCCGCCGAGATCTCGGCGGCCCTCGACCTGTCCCGTGAGCGGACGCGCCAACTCAAGGAGCGCGGCCTTTCGCGGCTGCGCGCGGGCGCCGAACGGTCCGGACTCGTTCGCTTCGTCAACGACGGGGCGCCCGGCGCCGGGAGCATCCCTCGCCGGGGCGCGCCGCCCTCCCGTCCCGCCCGGGACAACGCACGTTCACTCGCGATTGACTTCATGCGAGGCGCTGAATAGCTTCACGGGCTATCATTTTCACGCGCTCGGCATCCGTCCCGCCGGGCGGTTTTTTTGAGGTGGGCGGAACGTTTTTCCAGGTGGGCAGAACGGATGAAGACGTACTCGGTGAAGGCGGGGGAGATCGAACGGGACTGGTACGTGGTCGACGCCGCGGATCAGGTTCTCGGCCGTCTCGCGACGAGGATCGCGACCGTCCTTCGCGGCAAGCACAAGCCGATCTACAGCACGCACCTCGACACCGGCGACTACGTGGTCGTCGTGAACGCGGAGCGCGTGCGGCTGACCGGGAACAAGGCGGATCAGAAGGAATACTTCCGACATTCGGGCTACATGGGCGGAGAGCGCTTCATCCCCTTCCGACGCCTGCTCGACCGGCACCCCGACCGGGTGATCAAGCTGGCCGTGAAGGGCATGCTGCCGAAGAACACGCTCGGCCGGCAGATGCTCGGAAAGCTGAGAGTGTACGCGGGGCCGGAGCATCCGCACGCGCCTCAGCACCCCCGCCCCTTCGACACGATCTCGGCATAGCGGCGGAATAGCGGCAGCGCGCACAGGGCTGCCAGGGAGACGAGAGTTGGCGGAAACGGAACAGGTCCAGTCGGTCGGACGCCGGAAGAGGTCGGTGTCCCGCATCACGATGAAACGTGGTGTGGGCGTCGTGAACGTGAATGGTCGGGCGTTCGAAGAGTATTTCACGATCCCGCGGCACCGTTCGCTCGTCGCGGCGCCCCTCGACGTCACCGGGACGCGGACATCGTACGACATCGCCGTCCGGGTGCGCGGTGGGGGAGTCACCGGGCAGGCGGAGGCCACGCGCCTGGGCATCGCGCGCGCCCTCCTCGCAATGGATGAAGACCGCCGGCGGACCTTGCGGTCTCACGGCATGCTGACCCGCGATCCCCGCATCGTCGAGCGGAAGAAGCCGGGTCGTCCCAAGGCGCGCAAGCGCTTCCAGTTCTCCAAACGATAGCGGGAAGGCGGAAAGCCGAGCGCATGGGCGTCGAGCTGCAGGACCTCTTGAAGGCGGGCGTACACTTCGGGCACCAGACACATCGCTGGAACCCGAAGATGCGGAAATACATCTTCGCCGAGTGCGGCGGGATCTACCTCATCGATCTCAAGAAGACGCAGCGGGAGCTCGAACGGGCCCACGAACTCGTGCGCCAGACGATCGTCGAGGGCAAATCCGTGCTCTTCGTGTGCACCAAGTCCCAACTCGCCCGCGTCGTGCGCGGCGAGGCCGAGCGGTGCGGTTCCTTCTACGTCACGGAACGCTGGCTCGGCGGGATGCTCACCAACTTCCAGACGATCAAGAAGAACATCGCCCGCCTGAAGGAACTCGAGCGGGGCGTCGAGGAAGGGGCGTTCGAGTACTACACGAAGAAGGAGCGGCTGCTCCTCGAGCGGGAGCGCCAGAAGCTCGACCGCTACCTGTCCGGCATCAAGGAGATGACGCGGCTGCCGGGGCTCGTGTTCGTGGTGGATTCCACCCGCGAGGATATCGCGGTGCGCGAGGCGAACCGCCTCGGCATCCCGGTCGTCGCGATCGCGGACACGAATGCGGACCCGGACCTCCTCACGATCGCCATCGCGGGCAACGATGACGCGATTCGCTCCGTTTCCCTCATCACGCGCTCGATCGCGGATGTCGTGGAGGCGTCGCGGCGCGAGATTCCGGAGGCGGGACGCGAAGAGGCCGAGTCGCAGGCGTACACGTATTCGAGCGACGCCGGCGGGGTCGCCGACGCCGGCGGCGGTTCGCGCCGCCGAAGGCCGAGGCGAAAGCCGCGTCCCGAGGTCATCGCGCAGCGACTGCACCATCCGGCCGTGATAGAGAGCGCCGACGGCGCCGCCGAGCCGGCCGAGAGCGAGGCGAAGGCCGAAGCGGCCGACAGCGCGGCCGACAGCCCGGAGCCCGAGGCGAAGGCCGAAGCGGCCGACAGCCCGGAGCCCGAGGCGAAGGCCGAGGCGGCCGACAACCCGGAGCCCGCGGCGGATGCCGGATCGGAGGATGCCGAAGCGGCAGTCGTCGGAGAGGTGGAGTCGAAAGAGAAGTGACCACAAGGGGCCACTTCGGTGGCCCTTTTTTTTGGGAAGGAGACATGGTGACCATGACGCAGATCACGGCCGGGGCGGTGAAGGCTCTCCGCGACCGGACAGGCGCCGGGATGATGGACTGCAAGCGCGCGCTCATCGAGTCGGACGGAGATACGGAGCGGGCCATCGACCTGCTGAGGAAGGCGGGCGCGGCGAAGGCGGCGAAGCGCGAGGCGCGCACGGTGTCGGAGGGGACGATCCGCGTGGCGATGCGCGACGGATCCGCCTCGATGGTCGAGGTGCTGAGCGAAACCGACTTCGTCGCGCGCAGCGAGGCGTTCGAGGATTTCTCACGCGACCTGGCGGACCGGCTGTTCGACCTCCCGGTACGGGACGGGGAGACGGTGCAGGGCGATGCGATGCTCGGGCTCGAAGGCGGGAGCGCCATCGAGAGCCGCCTCAACGAACTGCGGGTCCAGGTCGGAGAGAACGTCCAGGTGGGACGCGCCGTGCGCTACGACCTCGGCGCGAACGGGGGCTTCGCCTCGTACGTCCACTTCGGGAATCGCATCGGCGTGCTGCTGGAGGTTTCGGACTCGGGCGACGCGGCGCTGGAGACGGCCCGCGGCATCGCCATGCATGCCGCGGCCACGAACCCGCGGGGCGTGTCGCCGGACGACATTCCGGAGGCCGAGGTCGAACGCGAGCGCAAGCTGCTGACCGAGCAGGCGCTGGAGCAGGGCAAGCCGGCCTCGATCACCGAAAAGATTGTCGAGGGCCGCATGCGCAAGTTCTATGAGGAGAACGCGCTGCTGTGGCAGGCCTACGTGCGCGATCCGGACCTCACGGTGAAGGAAGTCCTGCGCAAGGCGGGACAGGCTGCGGGACAGGATCTGGCGGTTCGGCGGTTCGTCCGCTTCGAGGTGGGCGGCTGAGTTCCGCGGACCGCCTTCCCGGAGGCGCGGCCGACCTGAAGTATCGCCGCGCCCTCGTGAAGCTCTCCGGCGAATCGCTCGCCGGAAACCGGGGGTTCGGCATCGACCCGCCCGTCATCGAGGAACTCACGCACGAAATCCGCCGCGTGTACGAAAGTGGCGTGAGCCTCGGGCTCGTCGTGGGCGGCGGGAACATCATGCGCGGCACCGTGGCGAGCGCGCGCGGCATGGATCGGGTGAGCGCGGACTACATGGGCATGCTCGCGACCGTGATCAACGCGATGGCGCTTCAGGACATGCTCGAGCAGTGCGGCGTGGAGACGCGGGTGATGTCCGCCATCCGGATGGAGGAACTCGCGGAGCCCTACATCCGGCGTCGCGCCCTGCGCCACCTGGAGAAGCGAAGGGTCGTGATCTTCGCGGGAGGTACCGGAAACCCGTATTTTTCCACCGATACGGCGGCCGTGCTCCGGGCGATCGAGATGGAAGCCGATGTGATCATGAAGGCGACGCGGGTCGATGGCGTGTACACGGCGGACCCGGAGACCGACCCGGAGGCTTCGCTCATCGACGAGATCGGCTATCTCGAGGTGATGACCCGTGAACTCGGCGTCATGGATGCGGCGGCGATCTCGCTGTGCAAGGACAACTCGCTGCCCATCGTCGTCTTGAACATCAAGCGGCCGGGTGCAATCCTGGCAGCGTTGCGAGGCGAGAGAATCGGGACCCTCGTCGGGTAGCAGCCGCCGCACGCGGGTCCCGGCGGATGCGTGAAGATCGGAGGGGACGGTGCCGGAGGAAACGCTGGAGAATGCGGTCCTGGCGATGGAAAGCGCGCTCGAGGCGATCGCGCGGGAATTCGCTACCGTTCGTACGGGCAAGGCGACGACGGCGATCCTCGATGGCGTGCGGGTCGACGCGTACGGCTCCGTCGTGCAGTTGCGGCAGGTGGCGAACGTCAGCGCGCCCGAGCCGACGATGCTCCTGGTGCAGCCGTACGATCCGAACATCGCCGGCGACGTGGCGCGCGCGATCCAGAGCGGTGACCTCGGGCTCAATCCTTCGGTGGACGGCGCGATTGTCCGGGTGCCCATCCCGCCGCTGACCGAGGAGCGCCGCCTCGAATTCGTCAAGATCCTCCACCGGATGGCGGAGGAGGGGCGGGTGTCGATCCGGCACGCGAGGCACGAGGCGCGCGACCGGCTGCTGAAGATGCAGCGGGACGGCGAGGTCGGAGAGGACATCTGCCGTCGCACGATGGCCGAGGTCCAGACGAATACCGACGAATACGTGAAGAAGATCGACGCGATGCTGGCGCGCAGGGAAGCGGAGGTGATGGAGGTTTGAGCGCACCGAGAAGCGAACCGAAAGGTGTCGCCGACGCCCTGCGGGCATACGTAGCCGGGCGGGATCGCGTATGGGAGCACGGTCGCAAGTTCGGCCGATCCGGGACCGCCTCGCCGGACGCCTCGACGGATGCCTCGCCGGACGCCTCTCCCGAGGCCCCGGCGGAGATCGCGTTCGGAGAGTTGCCGGCACGGCCGAGGTTCGGCGTCTCCGTGGCCGGGAAACTCGACTTCCGCCGCGGCCCGGCGGCGTGGCGCGACCGCCCCCCGCAAGGAGAGTCCTGACGCCCGGCGCCGTCGCCCCGCCGACGGCCGGCGCCGGCGTGGAGGCGCGCCTGCGGGGTGCGCTTCAGGCGGCTCCCGAGCTTCTGCCGCGAGGCTCGCGCGTCGTCGTGGCCTTCTCCGGCGGATCGGACTCGCTCGCGCTCCTTCACCTCCTCCGCGCGCTGAGCGAGTCCTGGCCGCTTCAGTTGAGCGCGGCCCATTTCGACCACGGACTCCAGCCGGACAGCGCCGCGTGGGCCGCGGACGCCGCGGAACTCTGCCGCCGGGCCGACGTGCCCTGCGAGGTGGACCGCGCGGCCGGACTCACGGGCGGCCCCGCCGAGTGGAGGGCCGCCCGCTACGCGTTCCTTTCCGAGGCGCGGCGACGGGCCGGAGCGGATCGCGTCGCCCTCGCGCACCAGCGCGACGACCACGTGGAGACGGTGCTGCTCAACCTCCTGCGCGGTCCCGGCTTTCGTGGACTGGCCGGCATCCCCGCCCGCCGCGGCCCCTTCGTGCGTCCGCTGCTCGGCTTCGCGCGAGACGAGTTGAGCGGCTATCTGCGGGCCACGGGACGGGAGTGGGTGAGGGACCCCGCAAACCGGCATCCTCGCTACCGGCGCTCGCGGATGCGGTACGGACTGCTCCCGGCGCTGGCCGAACGCGAGCCGGCCATCCGCCGACAGCTGGCGGAACTCGGACGGCATGCCCGGGTGGCCGAAGGCGGGCTGGAGGCGGGCGTCCGGCGGCTCCTCTCCACCGCCGGATACCGGCAAAGCGCCGGCGGAGCGCAAATTGCCCGGTCCCTGTTGCTGGGGTATGATCGGGCGGCTCGCGGCCGCATGTTGCGCCGGGTCGCCCGGGACATGGGCTTCCTGGTGTCCCGGCGCGGAACCCGGGTGGGCGCATCCTTCATCGACACGGCGAAGAGCGGGCACGGCGTGGACATCGCGGCGGGTCTGCGGGTCGAGCGGGAGTTCGACCGGATTCACGTACGCCGCGTGCGCGAGGCCCCGCCCGACCGCGAGTGCGATATCGACCGGTCGCGTGCGCGCCGGGCGGGGCGGGAGCCGGTTCGCCTCGGCGGGCGCGGCTACGAGGTGCGCTGGGGCGCCCTGGAGGGCACGGAACGCTGGGCCACCGCGCTCCCCGTCGACAGGGTCCGGTTCCCGATCCGCGTACGGGGGCCGCAACCCGGAGACCGGATCCGCACCCCGGCCGGGTCGCGAAGGGTCGCGAAGCTCCTGATGGAGCGCCGCGTGCCGGCCTCGAATCGTTCAGGCGTGCCGGTCGTCGTGGACGCCGACCGGACAGTGCTGTGGGTGGCCGGACACTCCAGGGCGGCGGTGGAGCCGCCCGACCCCGGAGGAGCGTGGTTCGCCATTGGATTCACGGAGCGTCGAGACCGGGACGATGAAGACCGCGGAACGTGAGTTCACGGAATACACCGGGGGCGAGTCCCTCGGGCGCATCGTCTACTCCGCATCGGAGATCGCGGCCCGCGTCGCCCGCATGGGAACGGAGATCGCCGCCGCCTACCCGCCGGACGCCGACATCCTGCTGCTCGGACTGCTCAAGGGATCGTTCGTGTTCCTGGGCGATCTGGTGCGCCAGATCCGGCGTCCGCTGCAGGTCGACTTCCTCGTCGCGTCCAGCTACGGCAAGGGCACGAAGAGTTCGGGCCACGTGGAGCTGCTCTACGACCCGCGGGCCCCGATGGCCGGCCGGCACATCATCATCATCGAGGACATCGTCGACAGCGGCACCACGCTGAACCAGTTGTGCGGAGGGATCGCCGACCGAGGTCCCGCTTCTCTCGAGATCTGCGCGCTCCTCCACAAGCGCATCGCGCCGGATCTCGAATGGGAGCCGCGGTGGGTTGGCTTCGATGCACCAAATGAGTTCCTTGTGGGGTATGGATTGGATCACGGGGAGGATTTTCGCCACCTTCCGTTCATTGCGTGTCCCCGTACGTGAACCGTACACGACGTACACGAGAGGACCGCAGGCGAGATATCGGAGCCTGAACAGGTCGGAATAGATCAACATGAGACAAGAACAGCAGCAGAAGCCGGACGGCAGCGATCCTTCGGGGCGCATGCAGCGATGGCTCAGGACGGCGTCGTTCTGGGCCCTGCTGATTCTGATCCCCGTCGCCCTCCTCCAGTTCATGGGCGGAGCCGGAGAGGGCCGGGAGACGCTGAACTATACGCAGTTCCAGGAACAGATCGAGCAGCAGAACATCGCGGAGATCCAGGTGCGCCTCGGCACCGGGGAAGTGGAGGGGCGCCTCAGGAGCGCGATCACCGTCGAAGAGACGGAAATCACGAACTTCCATCTCCTGCTGCCTACGCGGGAGATCGGCGACGTCCTCATGAGCGAACTGCTCGCGGCCGACATCACGATCGAAACCCTCCCCGCGCGCAGCAACTGGCTCAACGTATTCATCTCGATCCTTCCCTGGATCTTCATCATCGGGCTCTGGCTCTTCGTCATCCGGCAGATGCAGGCCGGAGGATCGCGCGCGTTCAGCTTCGGAAAATCGAAGGCTCGGCTCCTGAGCGGAGACACGCCGAAGATCACCTTCGCCGATGTCGCGGGATGCGATGAAGCGAAGGACGAACTGCAGGAGATCATCGAATTCCTCAAGGACCCGCGGAAGTTCTCGCGCCTGGGCGGGCGTCTGCCGAAGGGCGCGCTGCTCGTCGGCCCGCCGGGGACCGGAAAGACGCTCCTCGCGAGAGCCGTCGCCGGGGAGGCCGGCCGGCCGTTCTTCTCGATGTCGGGCTCCGACTTCGTGGAGATGTTCGTCGGCGTGGGCGCCTCCCGCGTCCGCGACCTCTTCGAACAGGGGAAGGCCCAGGCGCCCTGCATCATCTTCATCGACGAGATCGATGCGGTCGGACGCCACCGCGGGGCCGGTCTCGGGGGCGGCCACGACGAGCGGGAACAGACCCTGAACCAGTTGCTCGTGGAGATGGACGGGTTCGAATCGAACGAAGGGGTGATCCTCCTTGCGGCGACGAACCGGCCGGACGTGCTCGATCCCGCCCTCCTGCGCCCGGGCCGCTTCGACCGCCAGATCGTGGTCGACAATCCCGACATCAAGGGCCGCGAGGGGATCTTCCAGGTCCACACGCAGGACATCCCGCTCGCCGACGACGTCGACCTCGCGGTGCTGGCGAAGGGGACCCCGGGGCTCTCGGGCGCGGACATCGAGAACGTCGTGAACGAGGCCGCGCTCATCGCGGCGCGGGACGACAAGGATCGCGTCTACATGGAGGAGTTCGAGCGGGCCAAGGACAAGGTCATGCTCGGCACCGAGCGGCGGAGCATGGTGATCTCCGAGGACGAGCGCCGCGTGACGGCCTACCACGAGGCCGGACATGCCGTGGTCGCCCTCCGCGTCCCGGGCCTGGACCCGCTCCACAAGGTGACGATCGTCCCGCGCGGACGTGCCCTCGGGATTACGGCCTCGCTCCCCGAGGAGGACCGCCACAACTACACGAAGGAATGGCTCGAGGGCCAGCTCAAGATGCTGTTCGGCGGGCGCGTGGCCGAAGAGATGATGTTCGGCGACGGCAAGATCACGACCGGCGCCGGCAACGACATCGAGCGCGCGACGGATCTCTCGCGCCGCATGGTCACGCAGTTCGGGATGTCGCCGGCCGTGGGCGCGATGTCCGTAGGAGACCGGGAGCAGGAGGTCTTTCTGGGCCGGGATCTTTCCCAGCGCCGCGAGGTCAGCGAGAAGACGGCCGAACTCGTGGACGGCGAGATCAAGCGCATCCTCGACGAGTCGTACGCCGCCACGCGCGTCGTCCTCGAAGAGAATCAGCCCCTGCTGGAGGCGATCGCGAAGGCGCTGCTGGAGCGTGAAACGCTCGATGTGGACGATATCAAGCTGCTCGAGGAGGGCAGGGAGTTGCCGGCCCCGGTTCCGGAGCCCGCCCCGCCGGCGCCGCAGCCGGCGGCCATCGAACCGGCGCCGCAGCGCGAGCGTCCCCTGGAGGGCGCGGGGGGCGAGCCCGCCCCGGCTCCCGCCTAGCCGCCCATGGCGAAACCCCGGCTTGCGCGGACGGGGCTCTCGACGGGGCCCTCGACTGGGCTCTCGACGGGGCTCTCGACGGCGGGGGCGGCGCGCACCTGGCGAACAGGCGATCGGGAGATCTGTCTCGAATCGCCGGTGATCGCGGGCATCCTGAACGTCACGCCTGACTCGTTCTCGGATGGGGGCCGGTTCGAGCGGCCCGCGAGGGCGATCGCGCGAGGCCGGCAGATCGCGGAAGAGGGGGCGGCGATCCTCGACATCGGGGCCGAGTCCACGCGTCCCGGCGCCGGCCCGGTGCCGGCGGACGAGGAATGGGCCCGCCTCGAACCCGTGCTCCGCGGACTTCGCGACCTCCCGATCCCCATCTCCGTGGATACGCACAAACTCGAGGTGGCGGAGCGGGCGGTGGACGCGGGAGCGGCGGCGATCAACGACGTGACCGCCCTGCGCGCCGAGCCGGCGCTGGCGGGGCTCGCGGCCCGTACCGGCGTCGGGCTCGTCCTCATGCACATGCGCGGCACGCCTCGAACCATGCAGCGCGATACCGCCTACCGCGACGTCGCGGCCGAAGTCCGCGGCGCCCTCGCCGACGCGCGGCGGACGGCGCTCGATGCGGGTTGCGAGCCGGGGCAGATCGCGCTCGACCCGGGGCTCGGCTTCGGCAAGTCCGTGGACGGAAACCTCGAACTGCTGGCCCGGCTCGGCGAGATCGCGTCGCTCGGCGCGCCGGTGTGGATCGGCCCGTCGCGCAAGTCCTTTCTCGGGGCGCTGCTCGATCTGGGGCCGGCCGAGCGCGTCACCGCCTCCGTGGCCGCGTGCCTGGCCGCGGCGCGGCGCGGCGCCGATGTGCTGCGGGTGCACGACGTCCGTGAAACGCGCCAGGCGCTCGACGTCGAGCAGGCGATCGCCCGCCGCGACGGCGGCGTGCGCGACGCCCGTCCGCCGGTCCGCCCGCGCGCGGCCGGGGAGCGCCGCTGATGGGCGCCCTCTGGAACTACCTGGGCCTGCTTCAGATCGATCTCCTGGACGTCTTCGAGATCACGGTCGTCGCGGTTCTCATCTACCGGGTGCTCATCCTCTGGTCGGGCACCCGGGCGTTCCAGATGCTGTTCGGCCTCGTCCTCCTCGTCGCGGTGTACGCGGCGGCCGGGTGGCTCAGCCTCGACCTCATCCGGTCGATCCTGTCGCAGGCCTTCACCTACGGTGCCTTCGCCCTCATCGTCGTCTTTCACCCCGAGTTGCGGAACGCGCTCGCCCGGATCGGCCGCAGCCGCGTACTGAGCGCGCTGACCCGGCTGCAGGAGCGCAGCGAGGCGGTCGCGGACGAAATCGCGAAAGCGGCGGCCGAACTGTCCCGCACCCGGACGGGGGCGATCATCGCGATCGAACGGGAGCTGTCCCTCGAGGAGTACATCGAGAAAACGGGGACGCGCCTCAGGGCGGATGTGTCGTCCAGCCTGCTCGTGTCGCTGTTCACGCCCAAGTCGCCCCTTCACGATGGGGCGGTCATCGTGCGCGACGGGCAGATCGTCGCCGCCGGCGTCCACCTGCCGCTCACGCAGTATCCCCTCAGCGACCGGACGCTCGGCACCCGGCACCGGGCCACGCTCGGGCTCTCGGAGGAGACCGACGCGTACGTCGTGGTCGTGTCCGAGGAGACGAGCCAGATTTCCCTGGCCCGCCGCGGCGTCCTGCGCCGGAACCTCGCGTCGCAGCAACTCCGCGACCACCTGGCCGCCGACGTCCCGGCGCCGGAACTGGGCCGCCCCGGCGCCGATCGCGACGCGGAGTCGGCGGATCGGCGCGACGGGCCCAAACGGTTTGACGAGGCTCCGTCCGTCCCCTAAACTTTTTGCGAGCTACAACCAGGCCACGATCAGGCGGCAAATCCCTCACGGGCAGGCGATATGGGCAATCAGTACGAGTTGCTGACGCTGTTCACCGATGGCGGGTTCATGATGTACCCCCTTGTCCTCTGCTCGCTGATCGCGATCGGCGTGATGCTGGCCAAGGCGTGGACGCTCTGGATTGCCCACCGCGACTCCAGGAAACTGCTCGACGAGATCGAGGACCTCGGCGTGAGCGGCCGCCTCGGTGAAGCGATCACGACGGCGGAGGAAACGCGCGGGCCCGTCGCCGCGATCCTCCTCGCCGGTCTGCGCCGGCTCCGCGACCGCGGCGATACGCGCTCCGACGGGAAGGACATCCAGAAGGCGATCGCAACGACCGGCGTGATCGAGCTCGACTTCCTCGAGCGCGGCCTGACGGTCCTGGGTACGATCGCGAACGTCGCCCCCATGCTGGGCTTCCTCGGCACCGTGATCGGGATGATTCTCGCCTTCCAGGCCATCGAGATCGCCGGACAGGTGGAGCCGGGCCTCGTCGCCGGCGGCATCAAGGTGGCGCTCATCACGACCGCCACCGGACTCTCGATCGCGATCCCCGTCAACATCGGCTACAACTTTTTCGTCACCCGCATCGATCGTCTCATCCTCGACATGGAGGAAGGGGCGCAGGAGGTGCTCGGGCTTATCTGGGACCTCGAGGACCGGCGCACCTAGCGGGCGCGCCGACGAGCCCCGAGTCCTGCCTCGGGACGACAAACGGAGAAGTCCACAATGGCGATCATGAAGCGCAAGCAGAAGGTGTCGGACGAGATCCCGACCTCTTCGATGGCGGACATCGCGTTCCTCCTCCTGGTGTTCTTCCTCACGACGACGGTATTCAACGAGGAACGGGGCCTGCCGATCGTGCTCCCGGAACAGGCCGAGGAGCAGGATGTGTCGGGAAGGAACCTGATCTTCTTCATCGTGCAGCCGGACGGCCGCGTCATCGTGCGCCGGGGCGAGAGCGAGCAGGAACAGGTCGTGGCGCACACGCAGGTGGCGAACATCCTCCGCACCGAACTGGCGGGCAACGAGAATCTCATCGCCGCCATTCAGACGCACCCCAACGCGCCCTACCGTCACATGGTGAACGTGCTCGACGAGGTGAAGCTGGCGGGCGCCGAGCGAATCTCGCTACAGGAGATGGAGAACTAGATGGCCATCAAGGACAGCGGCTTCAAGAAAAAGTCCGGGTCGGACGGGTCGATCCCCACGTCGTCCATGGCGGACATCGCGTTCCTCCTTCTCATCTTCTTCATGGTGACGACCGTCTTCCGGAAGGACCGGAACCGGCAGATCGAGTGGACGACCGCCGAAGCCACCGAGAAGATCGACGAGAAGCGGCAGAACATCCTCCATCTCTGGGTCCAGCGCGACGGTTCGGTCTGGATCAACGACGTGCTGACGCCGTTCGAGGACATCTCGGAAACGGTTCGGCCCATCTACGCGGAGAACCGTGAACTCGTGATCGCGATTCGCGGCGACTCCGAGGTTCCCTATCAGCAGATCAATACAATTACGGAAGAACTGCAGGCGTCCGGCGCGGTCCGCGTCACCTTCGCCACGCGGCTCGAGCAGCGCGCGATGCGGGCGCGGCGCTAACAGACACACGCGGACACACGCTGGCACACGCTGGCACACGACGGGTTTCTGGAGACCGGGAGAGAAACGATGGAAGAGACCGGAATTCGGCTCACCGCGAACGATCAGTTCAAGCGAGCGAGCACCAACTGGACACAGATCGGCCTCATGGTGGCCGTCACGCTCCACTTCGGGCTGTTCGTCCTCGTGCGCCCGTTCGAGGCCGCGGATCTCGGCATGGTGGCCGATGAAATCGAAGCGGTGGCGCTGCCGCCCGAGGTGAAGATCCCGCCGCCGCCGGAGCAGATTGCCCGTCCGGCCACGCCGCGGGTCGCGTCGGTCGACATCTCCGAGGACATTACGATCGCGGAGACGACGTTCGAGTCGTTCACGACGGATAACGCGCTGCCCCCGCCTCCCGAGACCGGGAGCCCGGCGGACCGGCCGTCCTTCATCGCGTACGACACGCCTCCCGTGCTGCTGAACGGGGGTGAGATTCAGCAGATTCTGGAGCGGGAGTATCCGCGCACGCTGAAGGATGCCGGCATCGGCGGCCGCGTCGAACTCTGGCTCTACGTGACCGAGGGCGGGGCCGTCGAGAACTTCGAGGTGAAGACCTCCTCCGATAACGGCCTGCTCGACGAAGCGGCGGGGAAGGTTGTGCAGCAGATGAGATTCACGCCCGCGAAGAACCGCGACAAGGTCACCGCGGTGTGGGTCTCGCAGTGGGTGACGTTCCAGGTGATCTAGCGAGATCTAGCGTGATCTAACGGCCCCACGGAACCATCCCGCCGTCCCGCGGATTTGAGGCGGCGGCAAGCGCCCGGCGACGCCAGAGCGACGCCGGGCGCTCTTTTTTGGCCGCTCCGGCGGGCGCCGCCGGACTCCGGCGCGTGGCTCGCATCGCCGGACGCCGGTTCGTAGACTGTGCCGCGTGACGAAAGATCAGGTCGAGGCCCGGCTGGCCAGGGTGGCCGAGCGCATCGAGGCTGCGGCGAGGCGGGCCGGACGGCGCGCGGGCGATGTCGAGATCCTTCCCGTGACGAAGGGACATCCGGCCCGGGGAATCGAGATCGTGAACGCCCTGGGCGTGGGCCGGATCGGCGAGAACCGGGTGCCGGAGGCCGAGGCCAAGCGGTCGGAGCTGGGGCCGACGCCCGGTGTCGCGTGGCACCTGATCGGCCGCCTGCAGCGCAACAAGGCGCGGCGCGCGGTGCGGCTGTTCGATGTGGTGGAGTCCGTGGACAGCCTGCGGCTCGCGGGCACGCTGAGCCGGATCGTCGGGGAGGAGCAGCGCGAACCGGTCGAGGTGCTCGTGCAGGTGAACACGTCGGGAGAGGCCGCGAAAGCCGGCCTGGGCCCGGAGGTGGCGCTCGACGCCGTGGCCGAGATCTGCGAACTGCCCGGTCTGCGCGTGGCCGGACTGATGACGATGGCGCCCTTTACGGCGGACGAAGCCGTCGTCCGACCCGTCTTTCGCGGGGCCGCGCGGCTGCTGGAGCGCTGCCGGGCGGAGATTCCGGGCTTCGCGGGCCGGGCGCTCTCGATGGGGATGAGCAACGACTTCGAGATCGCGATCGAAGAGGGGAGCACGCGGGTGCGGCTCGGCACGGTGCTACTGGGGGAGAGATGATCGATCTGACGCCGCTCGACGTCCGCAAGAAGAAAGACGATTTCAGGCGTTCCGTGCGCGGGTACGACGCCCAGCAGGTCGATGCGTTCCTGGCGGTCGTGGCGGATTGCCTCGAGCGCCACGTCCGCGAGCACGTCGTCCTCAGCGACCGGATCGAGCAGCAGAAACACCAGTTGGAGAGCTACAGAGCCCGCGAGCGGGCCCTCAACGAAGCGCTGCTGGCCGCACAGGAGTTGCGCGAGGAGGCCCGCCAGCAGTCCGAGCGCGATGCGGCCGTGCGGGTCCGCGAGGCCGAGATGCGCGCCGACGCCGTGCTCGCCGACGCCGAGCGGGCCGTCCGCCTCTGCCACGACAAGGTCGAAGACCTGAAGGCGACGCGGGGCCGCTTCCTCGCCTCCCTCCGGAAGCTGTTCGAGCGTTTCGAGGAGTACCTCGACTTCGAGGATGAACGGTTCGGGGATGGATCGAGCGATCTCCACACCTTCATCGAACGGCTCCGAGGGATGAGCGGCGGCTCGGATCCGGTCGCGCCGGCCCGGGACGGGGCCGGCGATGGGGCCGCCGCCGGGGCCGCCGCCGGGGCCGCCGCCGGGACCGACGACGTTGCCGCTGTCGAGGCCACGGCGCCGAGATCCGGTGCCGAGCTTCCGCCTCCATCGATTAGCCGGGTCGACGTCGGCGGTTCGGGCGCCGCGTCGACCTGACCGCAGCGCCCGGCTGCGCACGCCCGCCGTTCCGACGACTGCGTCGGCCATCCAGGAATCGCCAGACGGAGTACCTCATGGCCTATCGGCCAATGCCGGAGTCCGTACGCGGGCTCGAAACCGAAATCCTCGGACGCTGGGAAGAAGAGAAGACCTTCGAGCGGAGCCTCGCGGCCCGGGCGGATGCGCCGGACTTCGTGTTCTACGAGGGGCCGCCGACCGCGAACGCCGCGCCCGGCGTCCATCACATCCTGGCCCGCACGATCAAGGACGCGGTGGCGCGGTACCGCACCATGTCCGGGTACCACGTGCCGCGGAAGGCCGGCTGGGATACCCACGGACTGCCGGTGGAACTCGAGGTCGAGCGGTCGCTCGGCATCTCGGGCAAGCCGGACATCGAGCGTTACGGGATCCGGGAATTCAACGACAGGTGCCGGAACAACGTGTTCCGCTACCAGGACGCCTGGGAGCGGCTGTCCCGGGACATCGGCTACTGGCTGGACTACGGCGCACCCTACGTCACGTACTCGCCGGAGTTCATCGAGTCGGGCTGGTGGGCGCTCTCGGAGATCGAGAAGCGGGGCCTGCTGTACCGGGGGTACCGCGTCATCCCGACGTGTCCGCGCTGCGGCACGGGCCTCTCGAGCCACGAGGTGGCGCAGGGCTACCGGGACGTCACCGAGCCCGCCGTCTACATCAAGTTCCACCTCGTCGACGACCCGGACGACGCGCGGATCCTGAGCTGGACCACGACCCCGTGGACGCTGCCCGGGAACCTCGGCCTCGCCGTGGGGCCCGACATCCCCTATGCCCGGGTCCGCGTCCTCCCCGAAGCCGCGGACGGCGCCACCGACGGCGCCACCGACGGCGCCAGGGCCCCCGCGCGGACGCACGACGGACCGGGCGGCGCTGCGCCCGGAGAGGTGCTCATCCTGGCGCTCGACCGCGTCTCCGAGGTGCTGCGGCACCCCTATGAGATCGTCGGCACGATGCGCGCGGACGAACTCGCGGGACGGAGCTACCGTCCCCTCTTCCCGGGCGCCGTGGACGGCGCCGGTTCCGAGACCGCGTGGACGGTGCTCGAGGCGGACTTCGTCACGGTCGACGAGGGGACCGGCGTCGTCCACACCGCGGTGATGTACGGGGAGGACGACTTCCGGCTGGGCGAGGCCGAGGGACTGCCGATGCAGCACACGGTCGGCGAGGACGGGCGCTTCCTCGACGCCGTGCCGGGCGGGATCGCCGGGATGCACGTGAAGGATCGGGAGACCGAACGCGCGCTCCGCGACTGGGCCGTCGCGCACGACCAACTGTACCTGCGCGAGATGTACGAACACAGCTATCCGCACTGCTGGCGCTGCGACAGCGCGCTCCTCTACATGGCGCGCGATTCCTGGTACATCCGGACGACGGCCGTGAAGTCCCGTCTGCTCGAGCACAACGCGTCCATCGACTGGCATCCGCCCGAGACGGGATCCGGCCGCATGGGCGAGTGGCTGCAGAACAACATCGACTGGGCGCTGTCGCGCGAGCGGTACTGGGGAACCCCCCTCCCCATCTGGCTCTGCTCCGAGGACGGCGGACACCGGGAGGTACTCGGGTCCTTCGCCGAACTGGGGCGCCGCGTCGGCGGCCTCCCCGAGGATTTCGATCCCCACCGGCCGGGGATCGACGCGTACGAGTGGTGCTGTCTCGTGGACGGGTGCGGCGGCACGATGCGGCGCGTGCCGGAAGTCGCCGATGCCTGGTTCGACTCCGGCTCCATGCCCTACGCCCAGTGGCACTATCCGTTCGAGAACCGGGACACCTTCGAGCGCTACTTCCCGGCCGACTACATCGCCGAGGGCGTCGACCAGACGCGCGGCTGGTTCTACTCGCTCCTCGCGCTCTCCACGATCCTCTTCGACCGCGCACCCTTCCGGGCCGTCGTCGTCAACGACCAGGTGCTCGACGCGAAGGGGCGGAAGATGTCGAAGTCGCGGGGCAACGCGGTGGACCCGCGCGACGCGCTCGACACCTACGGGGCGGACGTCACGCGCTTCTACTTCCTCTCGGGGTCCAACCCGTGGGTGCCGAAGCGGTGGGACCCCTCGGCGCTGCGCGAAACCGACCGCAAGCTGTTCGCTACCCTCCGTCACACGTATCGCTTCTTCGCCCTCTACGCGAACGAAGAGGAGTGGTCTCACACCGCCTCCGCGGCGGCCCCCGTGTCCGACCGGAGCGACCTCGACCGCTGGGTGCTCGCGCGCCTCGACCGGGTCGTGCGGCTCGTGGGCGAAGCGCTGGACTCGTTCGACCTCACGGCCGGCGCGCGCGCCATCCAGGAGTTCGTGCTCGACGATGTGTCGAACTGGTACGTGCGCCGCAGCCGCGACCGCTTCTGGGCGACGCAACCGGGGGCCGCGGCCGCGAGCGCCGACGCTTTCTCGACGCTGCACGAATGTCTCGTCACGACCTCGCGGCTGCTCGCCCCGTACGCCCCGTTCATGTCCGACTGGCTGTACCGGGCGCTCACGGACGAAACGTCCGTCCACCTGGCGGATTTTCCGGAGCCGGCGGGGCATTCGGCGCCCGAACTCGAGCAGGCGATGGAAGACGTGCGGCGCCTGGTGGCGCTGGGCCGCGCCGCGCGGGAAAAGGCGGGGGTCCGGATTCGGCAGCCGCTGCGCGCCCTGCACGCGGTCCTGCCCGAGGGACGGGCGCTCGCGGGCCCCATGGCGGCACTGGCGATGGAAGAACTCAACGTGAAGAAGGTTGTGTCGCTGGGCGACAGCGAAGATCTTACCCGGCTATACGCAAAGCCGCGCTTCGGGGCGCTGGGTCCGAAACACGGCGCGCGTACGCCGGCGGTCGCGGCCGGGATCGCGAACCTGGACGCGGCGGCCCTGAGGAAGCTCAGGGACGGGGAACGGCTCGACATCGAGATCGGGGGCGAACGGGTTCAGGTGACGCCCGAAGACCTGGTGATCCAGGAGGAGACGCTCACCGACCTCGCCGTCGCAACGGGAAGCGGCTACCTCGCGGCCGTGGACACCGAGCTCGATGATGCGTTGCGCGCCGAAGGCTACGCGCGGGAGATCGTGAACCGCGTCCAGCGGTTGCGTCGCGATGCGGGGCTCGAGGTCGCCGACCGCATCCGCCTCGGCGTGGCGGGTCCGCGGGAGCTGGAGCGGGCCGTGTCGGCGCATGCGGACTACATCGCCGGCGAGACGCTGGCCGTGGAAGTGCGGACCGGGTCGGCCCCGCGGGACGGCCTGACGACAGCTGTGGTGAAGATCGACGACGTCGAGGTCCGCATCGGCATCGGCGGCGTCGGCGAACGCGCCAGAGAAGGATGAACGCCGAACAGCGAAAGCACATCAAGAAGAGGCTGCTCGAGGCCCGGTCGCGCGCGACGCGGGAGCTCGGCCAGTACGACGACGAGTTCACGAGTTCTCTACAGGGGGCGGACAGCGATCTGGCCGCGTACAGCTTCCACATGGCGGACCAGGGGACGGACGCCATGGAGCGCGAGAAGGCGTTCCTGTTCGCGAGCAAGGAAGGTCGGCTGCTCTACCACATCGACGAGGCGCTGCGGCGGCTCTATCGGAACCCGGAGCAGTTCGGGAAGTGCGAGCACTGCGGCGACGAGCTCAGCTTCGAGCGGCTCGACGCCCTCCCGCACGCGCGGCTCTGCATCCGGTGCAAGGAGAAGGAGGAGACGGGTGCCTGAAGCCTCCGGAGGCGGGGACGGCGCCACCCCCGAACACGAACCGCCCGCCCTGCCGGGCAACGGCGATCTGGCCGCCCGGCTCTGGCTGACGCTCGTTCCGATCGTCGTCATCCTCGCGCTGGACATCGCGACCAAGGCGTGGGTCATGAACACGTTCGAGTTGTATGAGCGCACGCCGGTGATCGGCGACTTCTTTCGCTTCACCTACACGCACAACCGCGGCGCCGCGTTCGGGCTCAACATCGGCGAACATTCCCGGATCTTCTTTCTCATCCTCTCCCTGGTCGCGCTCGGCGTGCTCGGCGTCCTCTATCGCGGCACGCCGTCCTCCGACCGGCTGCGCGTCCTCGCCATCTCGCTCGTCTCCGCCGGCGCGCTCGGCAACATCTGGGACCGCATCCGGCTGGAAGCAGGGGTTGTGGACTTCCTCGACTTCGGCATCGGCACGCACCGTTTCCCCATCTTCAACATCGCGGATTCCGCCGTAACGGTCGGCGCCGTGCTGTTGCTGATCTCGTTCTGGCTCGAGGGGCGGCGCGAGAGAGAGATGGCGGCCGCCGCGGCGGAGGCGGCCCCCGAGTGAAGTGAATCCGCCCGAATCCGGCGCGGAGGGCGCGGGGGAGCGGCGGCTCATCGAGATCGGCGAGGGCGAGGACGCGGCCCTCGACCGGCTCGGCCGGCTCGACCGACTACTGGCCGAACGCCTTTCGCTGAGCCGGTCCCGGGTCGCGCAACTCATCTCCGAGGGCCGGGTGACCGTCGGCGGGCGGGCGGTGCGGAAGCGGTATCGGCCGCGGGCGGGAGACCGGATCGAAATCGAACTGCCGCCCCCGGTCTCCACCCGGCTGGAGCCCGAAGACATCCCGGTAGAGATCCGATACGCGGATGACGACCTGGCGGTGGTCGAGAAACCGGCCGGACTCGTCGTCCACCCCGCGCCCGGCCATCCGGACGGCACGCTGGTCAACGCCCTCCTCTTCCACCTCGGCGGCCTGTCGAGCATCGGAGGGGACCGCCGGCCCGGGATCGTGCACCGGCTGGACAAGGACACGAGCGGGCTCATGCTCGTTGCGCGGAGGGACGAGGCGCATCGCGCACTGTCCGCGGCACTCCGCAGCCGTGAGATCGAGCGCGGGTATGTCGCCGCCGCCTGGGGACACCTCGACGAGGAGCGCTTCACGGTGGACCGTCCGATCGGGCGCGACCCGCGCGACCGGAAGCGGATGGCCGTGCACGAGGCCGGCCGGCCCGCGGTGACGCACTTCAAGCGCCTCGAACGCTGGAACGCCGCGGAACTGCTTGCCGTGCGGCTCGCCACGGGGAGGACGCACCAGATTCGCGTACACCTCCGGTCGCTCGGACACCCGGTCGTCGCGGACCCCGTCTACGGGCCGGACTGGGAACGGGGGTTCGGCGGCGCGGGGGGGCGCTGGGCGGAGGCGCTTCGCCGCCGGGCGGGGCGACTCTTCCTGCACGCCGCGCACCTCGCGTTCGAGCACCCCGGGACCGGCGAGACGCTCTCCTTCGCCTCGCCGCTGCCCCCGCCGCTCCTGGAGGCCGGGGAATGGGCCCGGGCGACCTCGTGAGGCGCACCGGGGGCGCCGCAAACGCGCCGCCGCGATGGTTGACGCATGTCGGAGGGACGTCTAGCGTTTCCGCATGAACCAGGGAAGACGCGACCGGCGGAGCGGGAGCGCCCCCGCCCGGGGGCTCCAGTTCGGAGTGGCCAACTACGCGGCGTTCGCGCTCGGCCTCACGTCGATCGCCGCCGGGTACGTGCTGCTCGACCGCGGGTCCGTGACGGCCGCGCCGCTCCTGCTCATTCTGGGCTATGCGGTGTTCCTGCCCGCCGGACTGATCCTCGGCTGGCGCAAGCTCGGCTAGCAACAGTTCCGCGGAGGCCGGCTGGGCCGATGGCGACGGGCCGGCCGAGGCTTGCGCCGTGCGGGCGGCCACGATTCGGGGCGAATAGCTCAGCCGGTTCAGAGCGCCTGCCTTACAAGCAGGAGGTCGGGGGTTCGAATCCCTCTTCGCCCATTTGGTTACCGAACTGTGGTTCCTGATCGGAACGCTCTCGCGCTGGGCGCTGTTCACCGGTTTGCTCGGCGCGGTGGGGGCCGTGGCCTTCAAGCTGGTCGTCCTCAGGCGCTTCCCCGGGTTCGACTCCGAGGAGGATGATGATGCCGTCGGCGTGGGGCCCGAGCGGCTGGCCGCGCGGATCGGCGGTCTCGCCGTACTGCTCGCGGGGGCGGGCGCCCTGGGTCGCCTCGCGGCGGAAGTGAGCGTCTTTCGCGATCCGTTCGAGCCGCTGGGGGCGGAAGTCCGCCTGCTCGTGACCGGGACGTCCTGGGGTCGCGCGTGGCTCGCTCAGGTCACGGCGGTCGTGCTCTCCGGGCTTGCCTTCGCCCTCGCCGCCGCGCGGGGCCCGCGGGCGGAATTCGGCTGGATCGCGGCCATGGCGGGGGTGGCGCTCCTCGCGTACACGCCGGCGTTGGCCGGGCATGCGGCCGGCGCCGAACACTTCGTCACCCCGGCGATTACCGCCGACATCTTCCACATGGTGGCGGGCGGCGCGTGGCTGGGCACGCTGGCCGTGATGGCCGCCGTCCTGGTGCTCGGCCGGCGCCGGGGAGCTTCGATCTCGAGGCGCCGCGTCGTCGAGTGGATCTCGGCCTTCTCGCCGCTCGCGCTGGGCTCGGCGGCGGTCATCGCGGTCACCGGACTCTTCGCGGCGTGGCTCCACCTCGGGGCGGTCTCGGCGCTCTGGAGCGAGCCCTACGGCCGGACGCTGAGCCTGAAGCTCCTCGTCATCCTCGGCATCGCGGGCTGCGGCGCCTACAACTGGCGGCGCGCTCCCGGCCGGGTCGCGGACGCCGGAGATCCGCCCCGTCTCCCACCGACGGTCACCGTCGAACTGGGCGCGGCGGGTCTGCTCCTCCTCGTCACGGCCGTCCTCACCGGTACGCCACCGCCGGCCCATTGATGAGACGCTCGCTGGCGAACCCCGGGCCGTGACCGCGATTTCGGAACTCCGGGTGAACGGGGACCGGCTGTGGGGACGCCTCGAGGAGATGGCGCGCATCGGGGCCACTCCGGCCGGGGGCGTCCACCGGCTGGCCCTGAGCGACGAGGACCGTCGGGCGCGCGATCTCTTCCGGGCGTGGGCCGAGTCGCTGGGCCTCGCGGTGTCGGTCGACGGGATCGGCAACATGTTCGCCCGGCGGGACGGGACGGATGCCGCCGCCGATCGTCTAGCCCCTCTCGTGCTCGGGAGCCACCTCGACAGCCAGCCCACGGGGGGCCGGTTCGACGGGCCGCTCGGCGTGCTCGCGGCGCTGGAGGTCGTGGAAACGCTCGAGGAGCACGGGGTGCGGACGGCTCGCCCGATCGAAGTGGTGAACTGGACGAACGAGGAAGGCGCGCGGTTTCCGCCCGCCATGATGGGCTCGGGCGTGTTTTCGGCCCGCTTCGATCTCGCCGACGCACTCGGCGCGACGGACGCGGACGGCGTGACGGTGTCCGACGCCATCGACCGCATCGGCTATCGCGGCGCTCTCCCGGTCGGAGGCCGTCCGCTCGCCGCCGCGCTCGAGCTGCATATCGAGCAGGGCCCGATTCTGGAGGAGAACGGATGCGAGATCGGCGTCGTGACCGGGGTGCAGGGCGCCCGCTGGTTCGACCTGGCGATCGAGGGAGAGGAAGCGCACGCCGGGTCGACGCCGATGTCGCGGCGGACGGATCCGGTGGCGGTGCTCGGCCGGTTTCTCGTCGACGCGTTTCGCCGCATCGAAGGCGACTTCGCGCCGCGCGGACGCCTGACCTTCGGCGTCCTGGCGGCGGAGCCGGCCTCGCGGAACACCGTGCCCGGAGGCGTGACGGTCAGCGTGGACCTCCGCCACCCCGACGATTCGACCCTCGACGACATGGAAGCGTGCCTGCGCGAGGCGGCGAAGCAGGCCTGTATCGAACGCGGAGCGGCATGGCGGCTCGATGACGTGTGGCGCTCTCCACCGGTGCGGTTCTCCGGCCGCTGCATCGACGCCGTCGGCGCGGCGGCGGATCTCTGCGGCTATTCCGCCATGCAGATGGCAGCCGGCGCCGGACATGACTCCGTGCACACCAACGATGTCGCCCCGACGGGGATGATCTTCGTCCCCTGCGAAGGCGGCATCAGCCACAACGAGGCGGAGAACATCACGCCGGCACAGGCGGAGGCGGGCGCCAACGTCCTCCTCCACGCGGCGCTCGGGCTCGTCGAGCCACCGTCGGCTGATATGTTGTCCGCCCCGCTCGAAGGGCCGCGGGATTCTTGCGACACTACACCAGGAGGCGCCGCGTGACCGCCACGACGAACCCCGCCACGGCGAACCCCGCCGGAACCGCAACGGCTCTATGGCAGGACCTCGACCGACGCCATCACGTCCACCCCTTCGTCGACCCCCGGGTCGTGGCCGAGAAGGGGACGCGCGTGATCGTGGGCGCGCAGGGCCGCCACCTGATCGACTCCGACGGCCGGCGCATCCTCGACGGCATGGGCGGCCTGTGGTGCGTCAACCTCGGCTACGGACGGGAGGAACTGGCGCGGGCCGCGTACGACCAGATGGTCGAGCTTCCCTACTACAACACGTTCTTCCGTTCCGCGCCCCCGGCCACGATCGAGCTGTCGCGCGTCCTCGCGGAACTCACGCCGGGCCCGATCGCGCACACCTTCTTCTCGAGTTCCGGTTCCGAGGCGAACGACACCATCGTCCGTCTCGTCCGCCGCTACTGGGATCTCCGCGGGAAGCCCGAAAAGAAGACGTTCATCAGTCGCACCTACGCGTATCACGGCAGCACGATGGCCGCCGCCAGCCTGGGCGGCTTCGAGGCCATGCACGCGGTGGGCGACCTGCCGCTGCCCGGCTTCGAGCACGTCATGCCCCCCTACTGGTTCGCCATGGGGGCGCCCGACGAGACCCCGGAGGAGACCGGCGCGCGGGCGGCGCGGGCCGTGGAGGAGAAGATCGCGGAGCTCGGCGCGGACCGCGTGGCGGCGTTCATCGGCGAGCCCGTCATCGGCGCCGGAGGCGTCATCGTGCCGCCGGACAACTACTGGCCCGAGATCCAGCGCATCTGCCGCGAGAACGACGTGCTCATCGTCTGCGACGAAGTGATCACCGGCTTCGGCCGCACGGGGGAGTGGTTCGGCGCGCAGAAGTTCGGGATCGAGGCCGACCTGATGACGATCGCCAAGGGACTCACCTCCGGCTATCTCCCGATGTCCGCCGTGCTCATGACCGGCGCGGTGTTCGGCGTTCTGGCCGAAGGGGGCGTGATCCCGCACGGGTACACCTATTCCGGCCACCCCGTCGCGGCGGCCGTCGCCCTGGAGAACCTCCGGATCATGAGAGAGGAGGGGGTCGTCGACCGGGTGAGGGAGGACACCGGACCCTACTTCCAGGCGCGGCTGAGGGAGTTGAACGATCACCCGCTCGTGGGCGAGGTGCGGGGCGTCGGACTCGTGGCCAGCGTCGAACTCTCGAAGGACAAGGCGAACCGGGAACTGTTCGAGCCCATGGGCGAGGTGGGCGCCCTCTGTCACGAGCACCTCTACGACGAGGGGGTCGTGTTCCGCGCCATGCGCGACGTCATCTGCACCAGTCCGCCGCTCACCATCACCCGCGACGAGATCGACGAACTCGTGACGAAGGCCCGCATGGGCATCGATCGCACGGCGCGGGAGCTCGGCATGATGTAGCTGAGCTCCGAGCGCCGCCCGCGCCGCCGCGCGAGCGCGGCCCTCAGACGCCTTCGAGCGTCTCCGCCATGAGGTGCCGGACCACGGCCCGCACGTCGCCGGTCTCCTCGTACACGGCGACTTGCCGCTGCGAACTCGACCCTTCCCGGATGATCCGGAGCGCGTATTCCACCTCCGCCCGGGTGCCGAGTTCGTCGACCACGTCGTCGAGAAACCACTCGACGATTTCGATGATCAGGTCCGACGCGGGGTGCTCGCTCTGCCGCCCGAAATCGATGAGCTTGCCGGTCAGCCCGTACCTGGCCGCGCGCCACTTGTTTTCGGCGAGCAGCACCTCGGGGTACTGGCGGAAGGTGAGGTTGTCCCGCCGCAGCTTCCACAGCTTCGCCACGATCCCCTGGAAGATGGCGGCGATGCACACGACTTCCTCCACGCGCGTGCACATGTCGCATACGCGGAATTCAAGCGTCGGGAACTTGTGATTGGGACGGACGTCCCACCAGATCTTGCTCGAATCCGGGATGGTATTCGAGCGGACCATCGTCTCGATGAAGTGCTCGTACTCGTTCCAGCTTCCGAAGCTCATCGGGATGCCGGTGCGCGGGAAATTCCGCCAGATGATGCTGCGGTAGGAGTGCAGCCCCGTCTTCGATCCTTCCCAGAACGGGGAACTCGTGGAGAGCGCGAGCAGGTGGGGGAGGAAATACCGCGACACGTTCATCGCGTCGACCATGAAGTCGCGGTCCTCGATGCCCACGTGGATGTGGGTGCCGAAGATCAGGTTCCGTTCGGCGACCTGCTGCAGGTCCTCCCGCAATCCGACGTAGCGGTCGAGCGGCGTGATGTCCTGCTGCTCCCAGGTCGAGAAGGGATGCGTGCCCGCGGCCACGATGGCGAGTCCCTTCTCGGCGACCCTGGCGCTGACGAGGCGGCGCATGCGCAGCACCTCCTCGCGCGCCTCCCCCACATCCCGGCAGACCTCGCTTGCCGTCTCCACGCAGGCCTGGTGAAGCTCCGGGTGAATCTGGTCGCGCGTCTCCGGATCCCCTTCGAGAATCTCGGTGATGAACGACGTGAGTTCGCCGGTCTCCGGGTGGACGACCTGGTATTCCTCTTCGATCCCGAGCGTAAGTGAAGGCGCTTTCATGTAACCCTCTCCGGGGAGCGTACGAAGCCGCGTTCGAAAGCCGCGGGGGCAAGCTACTTTCGAGGATCGCCGGAGGCCATGTATGTTCCCCCGTCCCCGATCCGACCCGCGTTCCCGACACGGAGGCACCATTGATGGACTGGCTCTACGCAACCTGCATCTTCTGGCTTGTGGCTGCGGTCTTCTTCGGCGGCGTCTACGACGCGGAGACCGGCTCGCCCGGCCGCCAGGCGCTGGGGCTCCTGCTGAATCTCGTCGTGTTCCTCTGCATCTTCTCGGTGCTGCGGCTGGCCCTCGGCGGCCTCGGCGGAGAGAGCGGATTCATGAGCACCGTGTGGGGACTCGTCGTGCCGGCGGCCCTGCCCACGATGCTGCTCGGCCGGATCGGGAACGTGGTTTTCAAGCTCGTGGGCGTCACGATGACACGGAAAATCTTCTCGGCGGACGCCCACTAGCCGCACCCTTCCGCGGGCGAAATCCCGCGCCACACTTGCAATCCGGTCATGGTGCACGAATTATGCGCCCGGATCGCTCGTCGGAGCTTACTTTCAACAGGGAGAACCCAGGATGACCAAAGACGATTTCGCGGCGAAGCTCGCCTCGCAGGCCGGCTTGAGCAAAGCGAGCGCGCGGGATGTGATCGACTGCATTTTCTCGACGGATCCCGGCACGGGCATCATTGCAGGCGAGCTTGACGCCGGCCGCGACTTCACGGTCACCGGCTTCGGCACGTTCGGAACCCGGCACCGCAAGGCGCGCATGGGCCGGAACCCGCAGACCGGCGAGTCGATTCAGATCGCGGCCATGAACGTCCCCACGTTCAAGGCGGGCAAGGGGCTCAAGGATCGCGTTCGAGCCTAGCACGATGGCGCGGCGGGACCCGGAATCGCCCGGGTCCCGTTCGCGACCGCCTTCCAACTCCGTCCCTTCCTTCTCCAGTCACAATCTGAGCAGCCCCGGGAGCGTTCTCAGCGCTTCGAGGCTGTGTCCCGACTGGAAGTAGTCCACGTACGGGAGCGCGGTGCGCATGCCCCGGGCTTCGGGCGCGTAGCGCGAACTCTCGAGCAGGGGATTCAACCAGATCACGCGCCGCGCGCGCCTCTGAATCCAGCCCATGGCGCGCCGGAGGGGTTCGACTTCGCCCTGGTCGAGTCCGTCGGAGAGGATGATGACGAGCGTCCGCCGGCCGAGCATCCGCTGGCCGTGCCGGGTCACGAAAGTCTCCAGGCACTCGCCGATCCGCGTGCCGCTCGACCAGCCGCGGGCCCGCAGGCGGTCCAGCGCGGGATCGATCTCTTCGCCGGCCAGCCAGGGCGTGAGGTGCGTGAGCCGCGTGCTGAACGCGAACGTCTGGATGTCTCGCGCGCGCCCGCATCCCAGGAGGAAACGGAGGAGGAAGCGGCTGTAGCGCTCCATCGAGCCGCTCACGTCGCAGAGGACGACGAGTTGCGGCGGCACGTGCCGTCGCCGCCGCCGCGCCAGGCGGACGAGTTCGCCCTCGTGGGCGACGAGCGACCGCAGCGTCTTCCGCACGTCGATCGGCCCACGCCGGCCGCCCGGTTCGAGTCGGCGGCTGCGTCGCGAGGACAGCCGCACCATCAGCCGTTCGAGCCACGCGTCGACCTCGCGCAGTTCCTCGTCGCCGATCGAGGCGAAGGAGCGCCGTGCGAGCGAGTGGGCGGCGCTGTACACGGCGCCGATCGGGTGTTCCCGGGCGTCCGCCTCGTCGTGCTCTTGCGCTCCGAAGTCGCCGTGCGCCGCCGCGAGCCCGTCCGGTCCGGAAGGCGCGCCGGCCGCGGGCCGGTCTCCCCGGTCCGCCGCGGCCTTCGACAGGAGGTCGTCGACGGCGGAGGACGGCCGCCCCTCCCGCCACCACGCGAGGAAGCAGCGCTCGAAGATCTCGAGATCGGCGGCGCTCGAGCAGAATGTCGCGCGGAGGCCCGCTCTGACGTCCTCCACGTCCTCCGTATCGAGGTGCGGAAGCGCCGCGGCGGCCGCCGTGGACTCGGAGAGCGCGCAGGCCAATCCTTCGCCGCGCAGTCGGCGGCCCAGGTCGACGATGCGCTCAGGGGTGCGCTCCGGGGTGCGCTCCGGTGTCAACTCCCCCCGTCCCCCGCCGAGGCGAGCAGTTCGCCCAGCCGCTCCTCCGTGAGCCCGGCAAGGTCGTTCGGGTCCTTCACGAGCGCCCCGATCGCGTCGCGCGCGGCCGCCGCACGCAGCGGCTCCGGTCCCAGGTGTTCGAGGGCCGCCGCGAAATCCAGCGTCTCCGCGACGCCGGGGGGCTTCGCGAGCCGCTCGCGCCGCAGCCGCTGCGCCAGCTTCACCGCCTCCCGCGCCCGGGCGGCGGCGATGTCCGGGCGCCGCCGCCGCAGGATCTCGACCTCCCGCGCCGCATCGGGATAGTCGATCCACAGGTAGAGGCAGCGCCGCCGCAGCGCGTCCGACAGCTCGCGCGTCCCGTTCGAGGTGAGCACGACGACCGGTCGCGTCCGGGCCTCGACCGTGCCCAGTTCCGGGATCGAGACCTGGAAGTCCGACAGCAACTCGAGCAGGAAGGCCTCGAACTCCTCGTCCGCCCGGTCCACCTCGTCGATGAGAAGGACCGGCCGCGCCTCGCAGCGAATCGCGCGCAGGAGCGGCCGCTCGAGAAGGAAGTCCGGCCCGAAGATCGTGCGCTGCACCGCCTCCGCATCGCCGCCGCCGTCCTGCAGGCGGATGTGGAGGAGCTGCTTCTGGTAGTTCCACTCGTACAGGGCCGTGGGAAGGTCGAGCCCCTCGTAGCACTGGAGGCGAATGAGCTCCGCTCCGAGCCAGGTGGCGACCGCCTTGGCGATCTCGGTCTTGCCCACGCCGGCGGCCCCCTCGACGAGGAGGGGCTTCTCCATGGCGAGGCCGAGATGGACCGCCGTCGCGATCCCCCGGTCGGCGATGTAGCCCGCCGCTTCGAGCTCCTCGATGATCTTCGCGATGTCGGGTTGCAAGGCGGCGACCTCCCGGTTGCGGGTGCGACGCGGCCGTCTCAGCTTCCGGTGGAAGCCGATCCGCGGTAGAGCCGCTCCCGGCAATATAACCGCTCCCCCGGAGACAACGCCCGACGCGGCCCGCCGATCGGTGATCCGTCCCCGTCCGGCTCCACTCCGTGGCACACGCCAACCCCCGAGGATCGAAGATGGCGATCGAGATAGAAAAGAGTTTCGATGTCCCGCAGTCCGTGGACGAGGTCTGGAGCTTTCTGACGGATCCCGAGCGCATCGTCGAGTGCCTGCCGGGGGCGACGCTCCTCGAAGCGGTCGACGAGCGCACGTACCGGGGCGAGATCGGGCTGAAGCTCGGCCCCATCGGGACGCGCTTCCTGGGCGAGATCCGCTTCGACGAACTCGACGCGCGGCGCCACCACATGAAGATGACGGGGGAGGGGCGGGATCGGCGGGGCAGCGGCAACGTGAGAATGACGATGTTGAGCCATCTCCAGTCTGTAGAAGAGGAGGGTGGCGGCGGGACCCGGATATGGGTGTCGCAGTCCATCGCGCTGACGGGGCGGCTCGCGTCGTTCGGGCGCGGCGGCGTGATTCAATCGGTCTCGAATGTTATGTTCAACCGCTTCACGGGATGTGTGCGTGAGAAGCTGGCGCAGTGATCGGCGGAGCGTGGCCGTGGCGTGCGACTTGCGCACGGCGGCAGCTTGCATTAATCGACCTTGAGCCCCTTGTTTCGAAGTGATACCGGTGTTGGCGTGGCGCGCGGCCCTGTGATCCGTGCGCCGTCTGTTGCACGAACGGTCCGAGGTACTCCATGAGAAGCACGCGGAACATTCTCCCGTGGGTGGCGGCCGGGGTCGCCGTCCTCTCCCTTCCGGCGGCGCCGCGGGCGCTCGAAGCGCAGACGAGCGACCTGCTGATCCTGGTCGCCCCCGTCGCGGTGACCGAGCCGGTCGACCGCCGTTTCGGGGAGCGCATCGCCGAAGAAATCCGGGATGGGCTCCAGATCTTCCCCGGCTACATCGCCATCGACCGCGACGATGCCCGCGACCTGATCGACGATTACGATCTCGATGAGCGAACGATGACCCGCATCGAGTGGCAGCAGTTGGGGATGCAGATGAACGCCGCCCTCGTCATGGTCGGGACGGCGGTCGAGGTCGCCGGCGGGGTTGAGGTCGATGTCATCTTCCTCGAGCCCAACAGCGGGGACCAACTCCCGATGGTGGCGTTCACGGTGGCAGACGACGACTCCCACGAGGAGGCGGGCACCCAGATCATGGGACAGCTCGGGCAGGGCGTCGAGTACCTCCGTTCGCTCGCGTTCTGCGGCGACTACCTCGCCTCCGAACAGCCCATGGACGCGATCTCCAACTGCAACGCGGCCCTGGCGCTCAACCCGGCCAGCGACCGGGCACACTACCTGCGCGGCCGCGCGCACATGCTCAACGAGGCGTGGGGCGATGCCGCCGCGGACCTGCAGCGCGTTGTCGACAACAACCCGTCGGACACCGACGCCCTGGAATCCCTCGCGTTCACGTACGCGCAGCTGGGCGACGGCGCCGCGTCGCTGCGCTACTACCAGCGGTTTCTCGACTTCCGGCCGGACGACGTGGACACGCGGCTGCGGATCGCCTACGAGCTCACGCAGGCCGAGCGCTGGACCGAGACGGTGCAGCTCCTCCAGGACGGGGTGGAGCGCGCGCCGGACAACGTGGGTCTGCTCGAGTACCTGACGGCCGTGGCCCTGCAGGCCGGACAGACCGATGGGGCCGTCACCGATCCCGCCATGGTTCGCGTCGCCGTCGATGCTTCGGGCAAGCTCGTGGAGCTGCAGGGCGACGCCGTGAACCCCTCGACGCTCTCCAACGCGACGAACGCGTACATGCTCCTCGAGGAGTACGCCGACGCGCTGGCGTTCTCGGATCAGGCGCTCGAGGCGATTTCGAGTTCCGACGGCAGCGGCGAAGGCGAGATGTCCCGCGAGGACCTGCTCGCCCAGGTGCACTCCTCTCGCGCCACGATCCACGATCGAATGGAGAATCCTGAGATGGGCGTGGCGGAGCTGGAGCAGGCGCTCGCGTACAACCCGAACGTGCCCAACGGACGGCAGCGCCTCGCGCAGCTCAAGCTGAAGACCGGCGACGTCGAGGGGGCGATCGCCGATTTCCGTGCCGCCGTGGAGAACGGGGCGGACGCGAATCAGATCGCCCAGGCGATCTTCAGCCTGTCGTACGCGAATTACTTCGAGGCCCAGTCCGGCGCCGCGCAGTCGAACCCGGCCTCCATCGATGTGGGCGAGATCGCCACGGCGCTCGAACTGTTCGCCGTCGCCTCGGAGTTCGTCCAGGATCCGGCCACGGCGGAGCAGATTCACTTCTTCAGCGCGTTCGGCTACTACCTGCAGGGAAGCGCGTACGATAGCCGGAACGAGGCCGACGAGGCGTGCGCGCCGGCGCGCAGCGCGCTCAACGCCTTTCAGCGCGTGAGTGGCCACCTGGGACAGGCGGGAAGCTACCAGGCCGGGAGCCAGCAGCAGATCCGCGAGTCGATCGATATCCAGCTGTACCGGCAGGAGTCGATTATCGAGGCGTCCTGCAGCCGATGATTTCCGGGGGACCCGACCCGCTTCGCTGCGGGTCGGGTTTCTTTTTTTTGTCCTCGCGATGGGGAAGAATGGGGAGAAAAGGGGTTGACACCCATCACTAGTGTGTGTAAGGTGGGATCCGGTGGGTGGAAACGGGTCGTTCTGGGAGGGACACCCTTGAAGAATGTCGAAGGCACGATTTGCCAGGGTTTCTGGGGAGTTATCGACATCAACTCGACGCGCAGGGTCGGGTCAGCCTGCCGGCGCCTTTTCGAAGGGGCCGGGAGCGGGAGCCGTTCGTCCTCCTCCAAACACAACCCGACGCGCTTTCGCTCTATCCGGAAGAGGCCTGGGCAGACGTGCAGGACGAACTCCGGGAGATGTCGAGACGGGAACCGCGCTTTCGCCCCCAGGTGCTTCGTGTCACGGCGGACGCCGTTCAGGTCTCGCCGGACGCGCAGGGAAGGATCCTGGTCCCGGAGAGGATGAGAAAGGCGGTCGCGCTCGGAAGCGAGGCTCTGGTCGTGGGCGCGATCAACCACGTCCAGATCTGGAAGCCGGAGACGTTCGAGCGCGTGACGAGTGCGACGGACGAGGACTTCGATCGATTGATAGAGACGGTGTTCGCCTGATGGGTTTTCCGATCGCGGCACGGTGGGGGGAGTCGAGGAAGCCGACGGAGTGACAGAGGAGACGTTTCGGCACACGCCGGTTATGCCGGATGAGGTGCTGCGGTGGCTTCGCCCGGAGTGTGGAGGCGTTTTCCTGGATGCGACGGTCGGCGGTGCGGGGCATGCGATCCGGCTGCTGGAGGCTGGATCGGCCGTGCGCGTGATCGGGATCGATCAGGATGCGGAGGCGATCGAGGCCGCGAAGCGGCGGCTCGCCTCGGCGGGCGAACGGGTGAAGCTGATACAGGCGAACTTCAGGGACGTGGCTCGTCCGGAGTTCGCCGCCGAGATGGACGGTCTGACGGGAGCGCTGATGGACCTGGGCGTCTCGTCGCACCAGATCGACACGAAGGAGCGCGGGTTTTCGTTCCGTCCGGGCACGCCGCTGCGAATGCGGATGGACGATCGGATGGACAAGACAGCGCGCGAGACAGGGTCCGCGGCCGAGTTGTTGAATCGGGCGGACGAACGCGAGTTGGGCCGGGTCTTCCGCGATGGGGAAGAGCGTAGGTGGCGGACGCTCTCACGTGAGGTGGTGCGGAGGAGGAAGATCCGGCCCTTCAGCACGAGCGACGACCTCGTGGCCGCGCTGTCGGCGGTGCTGGGTCGTTCGGCGCAGGAGAAGCAGAAGGCCAGGCTGTTCCAGGCGCTCCGGATCGCGGTCAACGACGAGCTGGCGGCGCTGAGCGAGGGTCTCGAAGGGATACGAGGCCGGCTCGCTCCGGGCGGGCGGTTGACGGTGCTCTCGTACCACTCGCTCGAAGACCGGTTGGTGAAGGACGCGTTCCGAAGCTGGTCCGCCGACTGCCTTTGTCCTCCGGGTCTCCCGGAGTGCCGGTGTCGGGGAACGTCGCTGGGGCGGACGCTGACGCGCCGGCCCCTGCGCCCCTCGGCCGAGGAGGTGGCCCGGAATTCGCGGGCGCGCAGCGCGCGACTCCGAGTGTGGGAGAAGCGCGGGACGGACGAGCGGGCGGGCGGCGCATGAACCAGCGCGTGAACCAACGGAGCGGGAGCGTACGGAGGGTCCGCCGCAGGACCCTGGTACGGTGGATGACGGCCGCGGCGGCAGTCCTCGCGCTGGCGGCTTCGCTGGTGAGCGTGGTCCGCCGGGGCGAGGAAGGGCGGAGGCTGATGGCCGAGCTTCGCGGCCTCGAAGCGGAGGACCGGATCGTCACGGACCGGATCGACGCGGCGCGGACGAGCGTCGATTCGCTCGCGGCGCCGGCGCGCATAGAACTCGCGGCGGAGGCGCTCGGGCTGCAGCGGGCCGGCGAAGAGCAGCTGCTGCAGGTCGACGCCGGAGTCGACGCCGGATATGCGCCGGATGAAGAGGAGACGGAGGTCTCCGACAGGGGAGGGGACGGGTGACGCGTTTCGGCATTCACAGCACGACGCAGCTCGAAGGCGCGGCGGGCGATGCGCAGGAGGCGGCGCTCGCACGTACGCAGCGCATCCGGCATCGCGCGCTGGGCATCGCGTTCACCGTCGTTGCGCTGGCCTATGCCGTGCGCCTGGGCGACCTCCAGATCCTCGAGAGCGAAGCGCACCGCGCGAGACAGGTCGCGCAGAGCGCGGAGTGGGAACTGCTGCCCGCGGTGCGCGGGCGGATTCTGGATCGCCACGGCCGCGTCCTCGCGGCGCCGGACACGCGATACCAGGCTTTCCTCGCCGTGGACGAACTGCGCGTGGACCGGGCCGAGGCCATCGAGGCCGTCGCCTCGGTCGTCCCCGTCGGGGCGGAGCGGCGGAGCGCCGTAGCGGAGGCCGCGGGCGGCTGGTCTCTCGTCGCGAGCGACGTGAGTGACGAAGAGCGTGTACGGCTGCAGCGGACGATCGGACGGGGCATCTACTTCGAGAGCCGGTCGGCGAGGGAATACCCCCGCAGCATGGGCCGGCGTCTCATCGGCGCCGTGGGGTCCGATGGCCGGGGCGGAACGGGCCTCGAAGCCGACCTCGACAGCTGGCTGGTCGGCGAGCCCGGCCGTGCGGAGGTCCGGCTCGACGGCCATCGCAACGCGTACCGCCCGCCCGGCGGTCAGGTCGTCGAGGCGGTGCCCGGCCACGATGTCGTGCTCACGCTCGACGCCGAACTGCAGCGGATCGCCGAGAACGAGCTCGCGCGCGCGATCGCGAAGACGGGGGCGGGCGGGGGCGACATCGTCCTTCTCGACCCGCGTACCGGCGAGATTCTCGCGCTCGCGAGCGAACGCGCCGACGGGGCGGCCGACCAGATTTCGGGCCTGGGCGATCCGTACGAACCCGGCTCCACGCTGAAGCCGTTCCTGCTCGCGTCCCTCCTCAGCGAGGGTGTCGTCGATCTGGAAGAGATCGTGGATGTGGAGGACGGCCGGCTGCGGATCGGCTCGAGGGTGATCTCGGACGTCCACGGTTACGACACGCTCAGCGTGCGCGGGATCATCTCCAAGTCGAGCAACGTGGGGGCCGCGAAGCTGTCCGCCCGTCTGACGCCCGCGGTTCAGCACCGCTACCTGCGGGACTTCGGTTTCGGCATGCGCACGCAGCTGGGGTATCTGTCCGAGTCGCCGGGACGCCTCAGCCGGCCGGAGTCGTGGACCTCGCTCAGCCCCGCTTCGCACGCGATCGGGTACGAGATCTCCGCCACGTCGCTGCAGCTCGCCATTGCCTACGGCGCCATCGCGAACGGCGGCGTGCTGATGCGGCCGCGGCTCGTCCGGGAGATACGCGACCCGTTGGGGCGCCTCGTGCAGCGCTTCGACCCCAGTCCCGTGCGGCGCGTCATATCCGAGGAGGTGGCGGCGGCGGTGCGCGGCGTGCTGGAGGAGGTCGTACGGGAGGGTACGGGCACGCTCGCGAGCATGGCGCAGTTCGCGGTGGCCGGGAAGACGGGCACGGCCCGCCTCGCGGTGAACGGCCGTTACGCACCCGGACGCTACCGCGCCTCCTTCATCGGGTTCGCGCCGGCGGACGACCCGAGGATCGTCATCCTCACGCGACTCGAAGACCCGAAGGGGGGCGTGTACTACGGGGGCGCGATCGCGGCGCCCACCAGCCAGGCGACCCTCAGGGCGGCGCTCGCGGCCGATGGCGTGCAGGTGGATCCGCGGCTGGTCGTCGCCGACGCCCGTCCCCGGCCGTGGTCCGGCGGACCGGCGGACGGCCCGCCGGAAGGAGCCGTCATCTTCGCCTCCAGCGGGACGGGCGCGGCCGGCACGGCCGACGGCGCCGACACGAGCGGCAGAAGCGCCATCGCGCTGCCGGACCTGGCGGGACTGTCCGCCCGGGCGGCCGCCGCGCGCCTGCACGCGCTCGGCCTCCGCGTGGAATGGCGCGGCCAGGGGCGGGTCGCGGGACAGAACCCCGCGCCCGGGAGCGCGGTGTCCCGGGGCGCGACCGTCGTGCTGAGATAGCCTCGCGTGAACCGGGGCGGGTCTCGGGAATACAAGATTGGAGGGAGGTTAACCACCGGACTTTGCCGCAGCAGACAACGACGAATCGACAGGTCGAGCGCAGGCTTGACGAAGCGGGCCTCGAGCCGCGGTGGAGAGGGGTGCCTCCCGCGGCGTTCCCCGCGTTGCGTTCGGACTCCCGCCGGGTCGGCGCCGGCGACCTCTTCTGCGCGATCCCGGGGACGCGCGTTGACGGCCACGCGTTCGTCGAAGCCGCGCACCGTGCCGGGGCCGGCGCCGCCGTCGTCGAGCGCGCCGCCGATGTCGACCTGCCGCAACTCGCCGTCCGCGACGCCCGGGCGGCCGTCTCCCATCTCGCCGCCCTCTTCGCCGGCGACCCCGGCGACGCGCTCCGTCTCATCGGCATCACCGGAACCAACGGGAAGTCGACCACCGCGTGGCTCACGCGCTGGATCCTGGACGATGTGGGACCCGCCGCGGCGCTGGGCACCCTGGGCACCGTATCCATCGACGGCGAGATCGGGGACCCGGGGCTGACGACGCCCGATCCGATCGATCTGGCCCTCGAACTGGCCGCTCTGCGGACGGAGGGCGCCGAGGCGGCGGTGCTCGAGGTTTCCTCGCACGCGCTCGACCAGCGCCGGGCCGATGGTTGCTCGTTCGACGGCGTGGCGTTCACGAGTTTCAGTCGCGAACACCTCGAGTATCACCCCGATCTCAAGGCGTATCGGGAAGCCAAGCTGCGCCTGCTCGATCTGCTTGCGCCGGGTGGGGTCTGCGCGGTGAACGACGACGAACCTGCCTGGAAGGGGATCGCGCCGCCGAACGCCACCACGCTCCGCTATGGTTTCGAGTCGACGGCCGACGTGTGGCCGGATCGGCTCGCCCTCCACCCCGGGGGGGCGCGCTTCACGCTGCGCGCGCCCGGTGAAGCCGCCGCCGTGTCGCTTCCGCTTCCCGCCGATTTCAACGTGCGGAACGCCCTCGCGGCCGCCGCCATCGCGTGGGGCCTCGGCATGCCGCTCGAACGGATCGCCGCGCGACTCTCGGCGGCGCCTCCCGTGCCCGGGCGCATGGAAGTGCTCTCGCGGGAGCCGGTGCTCGTGATCCGCGATTTCGCGCACAACCCGGATTCGTGCGAGCGGGCGCTGTCCTCATTGCGGGCGATCGTGCCGGGCCGGGTCATCGCCCTCCTGGGCTGCGGCGGCGACCGGGACCCGGGCAAACGGGCGCAGATGGGGAGCATCCTGACCCGCCTGGCGGATGTCGCCATCGTCACGAGCGACAATCCCCGGTCGGAAGACCCGTCGGAGATCTGCCGTCAGATGGTCGCCGGGCTCCAGCCGGACAGCTACGAGATCGTCGTCGACCGACGGGCGGCGATCGCGCGCGGGCTCGCCGAGGCGGGGCCGGCCGACGCGGTCGCGCTCCTCGGCAAGGGCCACGAGACGTACCAGGTCATCGGCGAGAAGCGGCTGCCTTTCGACGAACGCCGGATCGTGGAGGACCTCCTCCCGGCGCTTCCCGGCGCGTCCGGGCTCCGCGGAGGGGCGGCGTGACGGCGGCCACGCAGGCGCCGGCGTTGCGCTCGGACTGGATTCGGGCGGCCCTCGGCCTCGACACCGGGGGCGCAGGGGGCGCCGGGGGTGCCGGGGGTGCCGGGGGCGCCGGCGGCTTCGAAGCGGGCGCGTACACGGGCGTCTCGTGCGATTCGAGGACGCTGAAGCCCGGCGAGCTGTTCGTGGCGCTCGCCGGGGCTCGGCACGATGCAGCCGACTTCCTCCCCCAGGCGGCGGCCCGGGGCGCGCCGGGCGCGATCGTGCGCGCGGGACGCGAAGACCCGGCACTGGGGATCGAGTACTTTACGGTCGCCGATCCGCTGAGGGCGCTCGGCGATCTCGCGGCCCGGGCGCGGCGCGAGTCCGGCGCCACGGTCGTGGCGATCACGGGCAGTTCGGGCAAGACGACGGTGAAGGAGATGATTGCCTGCGCCCTCTCCGAATCACGCCGCGTATACCGCACCGAAGGGAACTACAACAGCCAGGTGGGGCTCCCGCTCACGATCCTGCGCGCTCCTCCGGATGCGGACGCCTGGGTGCTGGAAGTGGGCGCGAGCGAGCCCGGGGAGATCGCCCGCTTGGCGGAGATCGCCCGCCCGGACCACGTCGTGATCACGACCGTCGGCTCCGCGCACCTCGAGTGCTTCGGCGACGTGAATGGCGTGCTGCGGGAGAAGATGGCGCTCGCGCACGGCGCCACGGGCCGCGGCGCGCTCATTGTGGGAGAGGAACCCGCCCTCCTCGCGGAGGCTGCCCGGGCCCACCGGCCCGACGCGACCGTGGCCGGCTTCGGACCGGGGGCCGACTTCGCACCCGAGGCGTACACGGTCGAAGCGGACCGGATCGAGTTCCGCCGCGGCGGCATGCGTGTCGCCCTGGGCGTGGGCGGCGAGCATCACCTGCGGGACGCGCTGATCGCGGCGGCGCTGGCGGCATCGCTGGAGGTGCCGTCCGACGCGGCCGCCCGGGGGCTGTCGCGCTACGAACCCCTGGGCCTGCGCGGCGCGCTGCGCCGGATCGGGCGCCTGACGGTGCTGGCCGACTGCTATAACGCCAACCCGGATTCGTTCCGCGCGGCGATCGCCCAGACGCGCGGGCTGCTGCCCGGGCGGCGCCGCGCCGTCTTCGCGGGCTCGATGCTCGAACTCGGTTCGCAGGAGGCGGCGGCGCACCGGGAGATCGGCGACGAGATACGGGCCGCGGGGTTCGATGTCATCGCCGCCACGGGCCTTTTCTGCGACGCGCCGTTCGACGGCCTGCGCGGTCCCGCCCTGATCCGGGCGGAGGATCCCGAAGCGGCCGTGCGCCCGTTCGCGGACGCCCTGGCGGGAGATGAGGTCGTGCTCGTAAAGGGGTCGCGCGGCGTCCGGCTCGAGCGGGTCATCGACGAACTGGAAGCCCGTTTCGGAGAGAACGCCTGATGCTCTACCGCTTCCTCTTCCCGCTCGCGGACCAGCATATCCTGTTCAACGTGTTCCAGTACATCTCGTTCCGCGCGGCCGGCGCCATGGTGACGGCCCTCCTGACCGCGTTCATCATCGGACCGGGGGTGATCCGCAGACTAAGGAAGCACGGCATCGGCCAGGTCGTGCGGGGCGAGGGGCCGGCCACGCACCTCGAGAAGTCGGGGACCCCGACCATGGGCGGCATCATCATCCTCGCCGCCTGTCTCCTGCCCACCCTCCTCTGGGCCCGCCTGGACAACACCTACGTGTGGGTGGCGGTCGTCGTCACGGCCTGGATGGGCGCGATCGGCTTCATGGACGACTATCTGAAGATCGTGCGGCGGCACTCGCGCGGCCTGATCGCGCGGTACAAGCTCATCTGGCAGTTCGTCCTCGGCCTGGCGCTCGGCGGCTTCCTCCTCTGGCAGCCCCTGTCCGCCTACGGGGCGACGCAGACGATGCTCCCGTTCTTCAAGGACCTGACCGTCGTCCTCGCGCCGGCGATCTTCCCGCTGTTCGTCGCCATCGTCGTGGCCGGAAGCGCGAACACGGTGAACCTGACGGATGGTCTCGACGGGCTGGCCACGGGGCTCGCCGCGATCGCCGCCCTCACCTTCGGCGCCTTCGCCTACGCGATCGGCCGGGTGGACACGTCGGCCTATCTCGGCGTCCTGTACCTCAACGGAGCCGGGGAACTGTCGGTGTTCTGTGCCGCGCTGGCCGGGGCGGCGATCGGCTTCCTCTGGTTCAACGCCCATCCCGCGCAGGTTTTCATGGGTGACACCGGGTCCCTGGCGCTCGGAGGCGCGATCGGCGCCGTCGCCGTGCTCCTGAAGTCGGAATTCCTCCTCGTCATCGTCGGGGGCGTGTTCGTCCTCGAAGGATTGTCCGTGATCCTGCAGACCGGATGGTTCAAGTTCAGCCGCCGGCGGTGGGGCGAGGGCCGCCGCCTGCTCCGCATGGCCCCGCTCCACCACCACTTCGAGAAACTCGGCTGGCCCGAGACGCAGGTCGTCACGCGCTTCTACATCGTCGGCGTCATCTGCGCGCTCATCGGCCTGGCGACGCTCAAGATCCGCTGATGGCCGACGACCGTCGTCCTCCGCTCTTCAGACCCGGCGAGCCCGTGGCCGTGCTTGGGCTCGGCGTGTCGGGGACGGCCGCCGCGCGGCTCCTGCACGCGCTCGGAGCGGACGTGTACGCGAGCGATGCGTTCGAGGGTCCCCGGCAGCGCGAGGCCGTGAAGGCCCTCGCGGCCGAGGGCATCGACGCGGAGGTGGGACGGCACGACGTGGAGCGAATCCTGAACGCCGACCTCGTCGTGACGAGTCCGGGAATCTCGCCGAACGCGGAGATCCGGCGGACCGTGGCGGACGCCGGCGTGCCCACCGTGGCCGAAATCGAGATCGCCTATCGCCACCTCCGCTCGCGGGTCATCGGCATCACGGGCACGAACGGCAAGACGACGACGACGGCGCTCTGCGGGCACCTGCTGCAGCAGGCCGGCGTGGACGCGCTCACCGCGGGGAACATCGGCCGCCCGCTTTCCGAGATTCCGCTGATGAAGCGGCAGCCCGACTGGCTCGTGGTCGAACTGAGTTCCTTTCAGCTCGCCGATCTCCAGGCGTTCCGGCCCGAGGTCGGCATACTCGTGAACCTCGCCGCGGACCACCTCGACTGGTATTCGAGCATCGAGCGCTACTACGAGGACAAGGCGCGGCTGTTCGCGAACGCCGATGACGACAGCCGCTGGGTCCTGAACGGCGATGACGAGGCCGTGCTCGCCATGGCGGAACCGGCCGCCGGGTGCCGCTACCTCGCTTCGATCGAGCCCCACGAGGAACCGGGGGCATGGCTGGACGAGGCCGGGCACATGGTCCAGCGTCTCGAAGCCGGCGAGGCGCCGCAGCCGTGGATCGCGGCCGCCGACCTGCCGCTGGTCGGCGTGCACAATGTCATGAACGCGCTCCTGGCGGGTCTGGGGGCGGCGCTCGCCGGTTGCGAGGCCGCGGCGATCGGAGCCGGGCTCGCGTCATTCCAGGGGCTCCCCCATCGGCTCCAGAGGGTGGGCGAGTTCGAGGGCGTCCTGTGGATCAACGATTCCAAGGGAACGAACGTCTCCGCGACGCGCGTCGCCCTCAACGCGTTCGACCGGCCGCTCGTGGCGCTTCTCGGAGGCCGGCACAAGGGCGAGTCCTACCGGTCGCTCGCGCCGGCGCTGAGCGAGAACGCGCGGGCCCTGGTCGCGTTCGGAGAGGCCGCGCCGCAGATCGTCCGGGAACTGGGCGACGTGGCGCCGGTCGAGGTCGCCGGCGGATTCCGGCAGCTCGTGCGTCTCGCTCGCGAGGCCGCGCGGCCCGGTGACGTCGTCCTCTTCTCCCCGGCCTGCTCCAGCTACGACATGTTCCCCGATTACCGGAAGCGGGGCCGGACGTTCGAGCGGTGCGTCCGCGAATCGTACGAAGGCGCGGCCTCGGAGCGGGCGACGTGACGGACCACGCAATTTCGCGGGAACTCCCGCGCGTTCAGGAGTTCGCCGGTTCGCCGGCCTGGGTGCGGAATGCGCTCATCGGGATCACCCTCGTCCTCGTCGTGTTCGGGCTTCTCTCGGTCTACTCGGCGAGTTCCTTCGCGGCGCAGCAGAGCGGACTGCCGGGGAACCACGTGCTCATGAGCCAGCTGGCCCGCGCCGCCGTCGGTCTCGTGGCGCTGATCGTCGCCGCCTTCATCGACTATCGCTGGTACCGGCGGTTCGCGTGGCCGATCCTCCTTGTGGTCGCGGCCCTGCTCGTCGTCATGATCCTCCCCGCCACGACGGACATCGCGCCCGTCCGGAACGGGTCCCGCCGCTGGCTGATGCTCGGGCCCGCGACCTTCCAGCCCTCCGAACTGGCCAAGGTCGCGGTCGTCTTCTGGACGGCCGCGCTCGCCGTCCGCAAGCAGCGGGACTTCGACAGCTTCCGGAGCGGCGTGCTCCCGTTCCTCCTCGTCCTCGGCCCGCTGCTCGTCCTCATCGTGGCGGAGCCGCACCTCTCGGCGACGCTGATCACGGCCGCGCTGGCGGCCACCGTGCTCTTCGCGGCGGGAATGCGCATCCGGCACTTCCTTCTCCTCGCGCTGCCCATCGGCGCGGGGGTGGCGTGGCTCGTGCTCTCGAACAGCTACCAGCTCACGCGGATCCTGGCGTTTCTCAATCCGGAGGCGGACACGTCCGGCGCGGGCTATCAGTTGCAGCAGGCGCAGATCGCGATCGGTTCGGGCGGGATCCTGGGCGCCGGTTACGGTGAGAGCACACAGAAGCTCCACTACCTGCCGGAAGCGCAGAACGATTTCATTTATCCGATTATTGCCGAGGAATGGGGGTTCGTGGGCGCGGTGACGATGCTCATCCTCTTCCTCGCGTGGACGCACCTCGGACTTCGGATCGCGAAGTCCGCCCCGGACCTGTTCGGGCGCCTGATTGCGATCGGGCTCACGGCGATCGTCGCCATCGGGGCGTTCGGACACATCGGGATCACGATGGGGCTCCTGCCCACCACGGGAGTGAGCCTCCCCTTCATCAGTTCCGGCGGCACGGGGCTCGTCATCGCGCTCGGCGTCACGGGCATCCTGCTCAACGTGGCTTCGCGGCGGAGATGTTGACGCATGGCGTCGCCTCGGATTCTCATCGCGGGAGGCGGCACGGGCGGCCACCTGTATCCCGCCCTGAACCTGGCCGCGGCCTTCGGCCGGCTGGCCCCGGATGTCGAGTGCGTGTTCCTGGGCGGACGGCGCGGGTTGGAGGCTCGCGTGCTGCCCGACGCCGGGTACGAGTTCCGGCTCCTGCCGCTGCAACCGCTGTACCGGCATCGGCCATGGCGAAACTGGCGGCTGTTCGCGTCGGCTCCGACCGTCATCGCCGGCGTGCGGCGCGCGTTCCGGGATTTTGATCCGCGGTTCGTCGTGGGCACGGGGGGATACGTGGCGGGGCCCGCGCTGGCGGGAGCCAGGTTGCACGGAGTCCCCGCCGCGATTCAGGAACAGAACGCGGCTCCCGGGCTCGTGACGCGCCTGTTCGCGCCGGGCGTCGATCAGATCCACCTCGGATACCCGGAGGCGGAGGCCCGGCTCCGGATCGGGCGCCGCACGCGCTTGAGCGCCCTGGGGAACCCCGTCGCCCCCGGGCCGGACGACGCGGCGGGCCCCAACGGGTCGGCCGGGCCGGCGCGGACCCGCTTCGATTGGCCGCGGGGCCGGAACCTCCTCGTCTTCGGCGGGAGCCAGGGCGCGCTCGGCCTCAACCGCGCCTTTCTGCGAGATCTGGAATGGGCGGCCCGGGATGCCGCGGCCTGGCCGGACGGCGTCTCCGTCGTGTGGATCGCCGGACCGGCCCACGCGGCCGAACTCTCGGCGCGCACGTCGGAGCTTCCGTTCGCGGACCGGGTGCGCGTCGTGCCCTACATCGACGACCTCGGACGGCAACTGGATGGGGTGACGCTGGCGCTGTGCCGATCGGGCGCGATGTCGCTGGCCGAGTTGTGCGCCGCGGGCCGGCCCGCCGTGCTCGTGCCGCTCCCGACCTCGGCCGGGGGGCACCAACTGACGAACGCGCGGGCGCTGGCGGAGGCCGGGGCCGCGGAGGTTCGCGAAGAAGGAGGACTCGAGGCGGGCGAGTTGTGGTCGCTCTGCCGCGACATCCTCACCGACGACGGGCGCCTGGCCCGGATGTCGGAGGCCGCCGCGAGCCGGGGCCGGCCCGATGCGGCGCTCGACATCGCCCGCGAGATGCTCACGCTGCTGCACCGGGGCGCGGCGTGACCGGGGCGGCGGTGGGGGCGCCCCGCCCGGCGGGAACCGCGGATCTCCCGGCGCCCGGGGGGCACATCCACCTGATGGGGATCGGCGGCGCCGGCATGCGCGGGCTCGCCCTCCTCCTCGACCGCGCCGGATACGTCGTGAGCGGGTGTGACCGCGCCCCGGCGGACGCCCTCGGCGACCTTGCCGCGAACGAGATCCGGGTCGAGCGGGAGCACGCCCCGGCCCACACGTCCGGGGTCGATCTGCTGGTTCGAAGCTCGGCCGTGCCGGCGGACGAGCCGGAGGTCCTCGGCGCGGAACTCGCCGGCGTCCCGGTGATGCGCAGGGCCCGGGCGCTCGGCACCCTCCTCAACGGACAGCGGCTCGTCGGGATCGCCGGGACGCACGGGAAGACGACGATCACCGCAATGACCGGACACGCCGCGGCCGCGGCCGGGCTCGATCCCCTCGTCCTCGTCGGTGGCCGGGTCGACGCATGGAACGGGTTTACACGCCTGGGCGATGGCCCCGCCATCGTGGAGGCCGACGAGTTCGATCGTTCCTTCCTCGAACTCCAGCCGACGCTCGCCGTGATCAGTTCGCTCGAACCCGAACACCTCGACACCTATGGCAACTGGCAGCGCCTCCGCGCCGCGTTCGCGGAGTTTGCGGAGCGGGCCCGGCACGCCGACGGTCTCATCTACTGCCACGACGACGAAGGCGCCCGCGGGCTCGCGAAGGCGTGCGGATTCTCGGACGCGGGGCACGGTTCCGGGCATGGTTCCGAGCACGGTCTCGCGCACGGTCTCGGGTACGGCTTCGGGGACGGGGCCCGTTGCAGGCTCGAAGAGACGGGCCGGCGCACCCTGCGCCTCTCCTGGCCGGACGGAACGATCGACCTCCGGCTCCGCGTGCCGGGGCGCCACAACCAACTCAACGCCGCGGCGGCCTTCCTCGCCACCGTGCGGCTCGGCGGCGATCCGGAGGCGGCGGCGCGCGGGCTCGGTGAGTTCCGCGGCGTGGCGCGCCGGCTCGAGATGATCGCGGCGTGGCCCGACCTCACGGTCTTCGACGACTACGCGCACCATCCGACGGAGGTGGCGGCGTCGCTTGCCGCCGTGCGGGGAGCGTACCCCGACGCCCGGCTGACGGTGGTCTTTCAGCCGCATCTGTACACCCGGACGCGCGACTTTGCAGATGCGTTCACCCGCGCCCTGACGACCGCGGACGAAGCGCGCGTGCTTCCCGTTTATCCCGCGCGCGAAGCGCCGCTCCCGGGCGTGACCTCGGAGTTGATCACCGGCGGGGCCGGCTCGACCGCGGCGCCGATCGACCGGGAGGGCGCACTGGACCTCGTTCCGCCGGAAGTCGGCGCCGGAGAGGCGGTACTGGTCTTCATGGGCGCCGGTGATGTCACCGACCTCGCGCACGCGGCGGTCCAGCGGCGGGCGGGCGATGCGGTGGGAGCGTGATGTTCCGCTCGCGCCCCTGGTCCGCTACCGGATCGGCGGGCCGGCCGCCCGGCTCGCGCGCCCGCGGTCGATCGCGGAACTGGAGGCCGCGCTGCGCGAGATGCCGGGTCGGGGCTGCCGCGTGCTGGGGACCGGCGCGAACCTCCTCATCGGGGACGGCGGGGTGGCGGAGCCCATCCTCGTCCTGGAGGGAGATTTTGCGGCCGTCCGCGTCGGGGAGACCGCGATCGAGGCCGGGGCCGGCGCCCGTCTGCCCGCGCTTGCCCAGGCCGCGCGCCGCCACGGACGGTCGGGCTTTCATTTCCTGGAGGCCGTGCCCGGCACCGTCGGCGGAGGCCTGCGGATGAACGCCGGGTCGAGGGATGAGGGGCTCTGGGATCGCGTCGAATGGGCGGAAGCCGTGACGCCGGAGGGCGAACTCGTGCGGGTCCGGCCCGAGGAGGCGCGGCCCGCGTACCGCCACGTGAGCGTGCCGGCCGACTGGGTGTTCGTACGCGCGCGCGTCGACGCGGCGCCGGCCGGGACGCCGGCCGAGGCGGACGCCGTCCGCGAAGCGCACCTGAGCTTCCGGGAGCGAAAGGTCCGGGACCAGGTGTACGACCTGCCCTCGGTCGGATCGACATGGAAGAACCCCGGTCCGCCGCATCCCCCGGCCTGGGAGATCGTCGACCGGGTGGGAATGAGAGGGGCCCGGATCGGAGGCGCCTGGATCCACGAGCGACATGCGAATTTCATCGTGAACCTGGGCGGTGCGCGCGCCGCCGACGTGATCGGACTCATGGCGGAAACTCGCCGCCGCGCCCTGGCGCGTCTCCGCGTCGCGCTGGAGCCGGAGATCCAGCTGTGGGGGTTCGACGCCGCGCAGCTCGCCCGGGTGGGGGTCGCATGATCCGGCGCACGCCGTCACGTCCGGTGCGCATCACGCGCCGAGGACGCCGCAGGCTCCTCTTCGCCCTGATGGTCGCTTCGATCGGTCTCTCCGTCCCGGTCTGGGTGCCGCGCCTCCTCACGACGTTGCCCGCGTTTCAGGTTTCTGAACTGCACGTGGTCGGGACCGATCACATCCCGCCCGAGGAGATCCGGGCGCTCGCCCTGACCCCGGACGCATCGGTGTGGGACGACCCGGCGAGGTGGGAGGAGCGCGTCCGCGCCCATCCCATGGTTCGCGAGGCCACGGCGCGCCGACAGAGCTTCCGCACCCTCGAAATCGCCATCGTGGAGCGGCGTCCCGTCGCGCTCGTCGCGACGCCCGAACTGCGTCCCGTAAGCGGAGATGGCTACGTGCTGCCCCTTGAACCGTCCGCCGCGCCGCTCGACCTGCCGATCGTCCAGAGTCCGGTCGAGACGGAGGGCGGTTTCGTGGCGGATGCGGCCATGCGGGACCTCATCTTCGCTCTCTCGCGCATGGATCGCACGCGGAGCGATTTCATGTCCCTCGTCTCCGAGGTCGGGCCCGCGGCGGAGGGTGGATACCGGTTCCTGCTCCTGCCCGGCGCGGGGGCGGATGTCGTTCTGCTGCCGCGCGACCGGCCGCTGCGCGCCCTCGACCGGGTATCGATCGCGCTCGGGCAGATTGAGGATCGCCGCGTCGCACGTGCGGACGCGCGTTTCAGGGGCCAAGTTGTACTGACGCGCGTGGAGGAGCGATGATTCAGGGGGCGGGCATCGTCGGGGTGGATGTGGGGTCGACCAAAACCTGTGCGGTCGTCGCCGCGGTGCATCCGGGCCGCAAGCCCACCGACCCGCTCGAGATCATCGGCCTCGGCGTCACGCGTTCCGAGGGCATGAACGGTCCGGGCATCGGGAATATCGAGGCGGCGACCCAGGCCGTTCGCACCGCCGTCAGACAGGCGGAAGCCACGGCCGGCCGCGAAGTCGAGGCCGCCTACGTGAGCGTGCCGAGCGGAAGCGTCCGGACATCCCGGTCGAAGGGCGTACTCCAGGTCGCCGGGTCGGAGGTCACGGCCGCCGACGTCAGGCGCGTGCAGGAGGTGGGCCGGGCCGTCCCGATCCCGCCCGGGCACGAGTTGATACACGCCCTGTCCCAGCGGTACGCGGTCGACCATCGTGACGGGATCCGGGATCCCGAGGGCATGGCCGGCACCCGTCTCGAGGCGGACCTCTGCATCGTGACGGCGGAAGTGACGACCTGCCACGATCTCGCGAAGGTCGTCGACCGCGCGGGATACCGGCCGGACGAGCTGGTCATGGCGCCGCTCGCCACGGCGCTCGCCGTGCTCGAGGATGACGAGCGCGAAGCCGGCGTGGCTCTGGTCGAGATCGGGGGTGCGACGACCGACGTGCTCGTATACGGAGGACACCGCCTGCTTCACGCCGCGACGCTGCCGTGGGGCGGATCGATCGTGACGCGGGATATCGCGCGCGGCCTCGGCGTGCACGAAGAAGAGGCCGCGCAACTCAAGGAGCGACACGGCGGAGCGCTGCGCGACCGGGCCGACTCGCAGGAGCTGCTCGACGTCTCCGGGGCTCGCCACGGGCGCGCTCGACGTGTGTCGCGCGAGCTGCTGCTGCACATTATCGAACAACGGCTGGACGAGATTCTCGGACTGGTGTACGAGGAACTGGAGACGAGCGGAACGCTACGCGGACTCGAGGCGGGAATCGTGTTGAGCGGCGGCGGCGTGTCGCTCGCCCACACGGAAGACTTGGCGCGCTCGGTCTTCAATCTGCCGGTTCGCACCGGCATTCCTTCACTCGGCCTCACGGGCATGGCGGAAGGCCTCGCGCGTCCGTCCTACAGCACCGCCACGGGGTTGGTGCTGTACGGTGCGTCGCGGGTCTCGGCCGGAGGGTTGGTGGGAGCGACCCGCGCCTTCGCAAGGGTCGGCGGGTGGCTACGGGAGTTTTTCTGACGGGAGGAGGGGACACATGGTCTTTGCATTCGACGAAAACGGCGTGCGTAACGCGAAAATGAAGGTCGTCGGCGTGGGTGGCGCCGGCGGCAACGCGGTCAACCGCATGATCGATGAGGAACTCGAAGGCGTGGAGTTCATCGCGGTCAACACCGATGCGCAGGCGTTGAAGGAATCCGGCGCCCACCTGAGGGTCCAGATCGGGAAGGAACTCACGCGAGGCCTCGGGGCCGGCGCCCGCCCCGAGATCGGACGGCAGGCGATGTCCGAGAGTGCCGACGAGATTCGATCCGTGATCGCCGGCGCGGATCTCGTCTTCGTCACGGCGGGAATGGGCGGAGGCACCGGCACGGGCGCGGCCCCGATCATCGGCGGCATGGCGCGGGAAATGGGGTCGCTCTGCATCGCGATCGTGACCCGCCCCTTCCACTTCGAGGGCAAGAAGCGGATGCGGTACGCGGAGATCGGGTTGCGGGAGCTGCGGCGCGCCGTGGACACGATGATCGTCGTACCGAACGAGCGCCTGCTCGCGGTCGTAGGGAAGGAGATGACTTTCCGCCAGGCGCTCAAGAAAGCGGACGAGGTGCTCCTGCAGGCGACCCAGGGAATCTCGGATCTGATCTCCGTGACCGGCGAAGTGAACGTGGATTTCGCCGACGTGCGTACCGTGATGTCGAACCGCGGGGCCGCCCTCATGGGAACCGGCACCGCAACGGGCGAGGATCGCGCGGTGGAGGCGGCGCAGCAGGCCATTTGCTCGCCCCTCCTCGACAACGTATCCATCAACGGCGCCACGGGTGTCCTCATCAACATCAGCGGCGGTCCCGACCTGACGATCGATGAAGTCACGACGGCCAACTCGATCATTCAGGAGGCGGCGGGGGACGAGGGCGAGATGATCTTCGGCGTCGTCCACGACCCTCAACTCGAGGGCAAGCTCCGCGTGACCGTGATCGCGACCGGCTTTGGAGACATGGAGGGAGACGAGCCGGCGCCGGTGGCCGAGAGGGTGATTCCCGCGAGCACGGCGCCGCCGCGGCCTCGCGCGACCCCGGTGACCCCGGTGGTCATCGGCTCGAAGTACGGCGGTCCGAGCGTGGTCGGCGACCGCTCCGCTCCGGTCGCGCCGCCGGAGCCCGAGCCCGCCGCGGCCCCCCCGGAAGTGAAGCGGGCGGGCATCGCGTTCGAGGCGCTGGCGGCGGAGGAACCGACGCCTGGGTCGACGTCCGAACCGGCGTCCGAGCCGGTGTCGGAGCCGGCGTCCGAGCCGGTGTCGGAGCCGGCGCCCGAGGCGGCAAGCGAAGCCGCGCCGGAACCGGCGCCGGCACTGGCCGAGGAACCGGAGCCGGAACCCGCCGAGCCGCCGGTGTACGAAGAGGTGACGCCGGACGTGGAGCCGGAAGTGCCGGACAGCGAGTCGTGGACCGATGACCGCGTCGAGTTCGAGGATCTCGAGATCCCGACCTTCATACGGCGGCAGATGGACTGACACAGGTGGACTGAGACAGGTGGACTGAGCGTTTGAGAACAAGACTCTCTATTGCGGTTGGGTTCGCCCTTGCCGGGATTCTGATCCTCGGCTGGGCCGTGTTCGGCTCCCGGGCCGAGCGGCCCGACGTCAAGGTTGTCGACGTGCCGACGCCGCCGGCGCCCGTCTCGCTCGTGCATCGTCTGCGGCGGGGCGAGACGCTGGGGGATGTGTTCGAGGACCACGGCCTGGGTCCCGCCGCGACGCACGCGATCGCGGAGGCGATGGGCGAATTCGAGAGTCCGCGCCGGCTGCGGCCCGGCGTCGCGATCCATTTCGTGCGCAGGCCGGGCGAGTCTCCGGCGCGCATCCGCGTCGACCTCGACGCCGACCGCATGCTCCATCTCTGGTCCAACGGCGAAGCCGCGCCGCTGTGGTCGGCCCGGCTGGATTCGGTACAGGTCGTAAGAGACACGCTCCTCCTCGCCGGCCTCATCCGGTCGAACCTGTTCGACGCGGAGTTGTCGGGCGACGTGGAGACGCTGGGCGACGCGGAACGCTTCGACGTGGCGTACCGGCTCTCGCAGGTCTTCGCATGGCAGATCGACTTCTGGCGCGATCTGCGACGGAACGATGCATACCGGCTTCTCATCGAGCGCGAAGTGCGGCCGGACGGATCCGTGCGGGACGCCAGGGTACTGGCCGCGGACTTCCGTAACGACCGGCGGGTCCTCACCGGGGTGCGATTCGAGCATGCCGCGGCCGAGCGCGTGGAGTACTACGACGAAGCGGGCGAAGCCCTCCGGGGCCAGTTCCTGCTTGCGCCTCTGGACATCGTCCGCGTGACGAGCGGCTTCAACCTCAGGCGGTTCCACCCGGTGCTCCGGCGTACCCGACCGCACCTCGGCGTCGACTACGGGGCGGTGAGGGGCACGCCCGTGCGCGCGACGGGCGCCGGACGCGTGAGCCGGGCAGGGTGGTGGGGGAACTACGGGAATGCCGTCGAGATTCGCCATGCGAACAATATCCGCACGCGGTATGCGCACCTGACCAACGTCGCGCGCGGCGTCGCGGCCGGGACGCAGGTCGAACAGGGGCAGGTCATCGGGTACGTGGGCGACACCGGTCTCGCGACCGCGCCTCACCTTCACTACGAGTTTCTCCGCAATGGCGCGCAGGTGAACCCGGCGCGTCTGCAGTTGCCCAGGGCCGAGCCGGTCCCCGCCGAGTTGCGCGAGCGGTTTGCGACGCTTCGGCACGCCGTGCTGTCGCGGCTGCGAAGCCTTGCGATGCCGATCGATCCCACGCAGCGCGCTCGCCGCACCCAGGATTGAGCCCGGGCCTCTGGTTTCTGGTCGCGCTTGGCGCGGTCGCGATCGCCGGCTGGGCCTACGGCGCGCGCGAGGAGCGCGTCGCGGGGCGCGCCGGTCCCGCCGCCGTTCGTGCGACGGCCGTCTTCCTGATTCTCGGCGCGCTCGCGCTGCCCGCGTTGCGCGACAGTGGCGTCGGGGCGCCCGAACGCGTCGTGCTCCTCGACATCTCGCGCAGCATGACGCTGCCGGTCCGCGCCGGAGATGCCGGTGGGGCGACGCGGGCGACGCGGCTCGACTCCGCCCTGGCCCTTCTTCCCGGACTCGCCCCCGACCGGGTCTACCTGTTCGGCGACCGCCCCGTCCCCGCCCGGCTCGATTCGCTCGACGCGCTGGACGCGCTCGGCGCGACGCACGATGCGAGCCGGCTCGAGCCGGCCCTGCAGGCCGCGCGGCTCGGCGGGGCCGACAGCGTCTGGGTGCTCACCGACGGTGAGTGGACGGACCGCGACGCCGCCCGTGAGACGGCTGCGGGTCTGGGGCTCGGCGTGCGCGAACTCCGCGTCGCCGCCATCGGACCCCGCGTAGCGCTCGCGGCGCTGCGGGCGCCGGAGCGGGCCCGGGCCGGCGATACCGTCCGCGCCACCCTCGAGTTTCACGCTGGCGGGGGCCCGGGCGGCGGGGGCGGACTGCCCGACAGCGTGAGCTTCGAGCTCGAGCGGGAAGGAACGGTCGTCGCGACCGTGCGCGCGCCCCGCCCGGCTCCCGGGCGGACGGGCCGCGCTCAAATCGCCTTCGTGCCCCGCGACGAAGGCGCCGGGCCCGTTTGGCGACGCTACGAAGCGGTGCTCACCGATCCGCCGGACCCGTTCGGCGTCTCCGGCCGGACGGGCGCCTGGATCGAGGTCTCGGAGTCCTCCGCCGGGGCCGTGCTCGTGTCGCTGGCGCCCGACTGGGAAGCGCGTTTCCTCGTGCCTGCCCTCGACCGGCTCGTGCTGGGAGGCGCGCGCGGCTATCTGCGCCTGGCCGACGACCGTTTTCTCGAGATGGGCGCGGGTCCTCGCGTGGTCGAAGCCGCCCGGGTACGCGAAGCGGTACGGGGCGCGAGGCTGCTGGCGGTCCAGGCCGCGCCGGACGACCTCCCGCCCTGGCTGGCCGGCGCGCTGAGGACGCACGCGCGGACGCTCTTCTTCGCCGGAGGGCCGGGTGATGTGCCGGGCGTGGGGATGCGCCTGACGGGTCCCCTGCCCGGCGAGTGGTACCCCGGCGGGCCGGTGCCCGCGAGCCCCTCGGCGGCGCTCCTCGCCGAGGCCGATCTGGATCTCCTGCCCCCCGTTCGCGAACTCTACGCCGTGGAGCCCGCGGGGACGTGGTCGGTGATCGACGCGAGCCGGAACCGGCGCGGAGAGGGACGGCCGCTCCTCACGGCGGGCGAAGACGGGACGCGCAGGTGGGCGCTGGCCGCGGCCTCCGACTGGTGGCGCTGGTCGCTGCGGGGGAACGAGCCGCGCAGAGTCTACGAGGGCGTGTTCAGCGGCATCGTCGGCTGGCTCGTCGAGGACGCGACGCCCCGGCTCGCCTCGCTCGTGCGGCCGCCGGCGCCCGGTGAGCCGCCGGTGTGGCGCATCCGTCCCGGATCTTCCGATCTCACGATCCAGGTGCTCGATGAGGCGGGCGCGGAGGTCTGGAGCGAGTCCATCGCGGATCCTCCGGCCGAGGTCGTGGGCGCCGGTCTCCCCGCGGGCCGCTACGAGGTGCTCGTGACGGCGACCGGTCCCGAGGGACCCGTCGAACTCCGCCGGCCCGTCGATGTCGAACCCGATCCCCGCGAGTTTCTCCCCGGGCCGCCGTCCGAACCGCTGGCCATCGGTGCCCAGCCCTCCTCTCGAGCGCCGGTCGAAGTCCGGTCACCCCGGCCCGTGTGGCCGTTCCTGCTCGCCGTGCTGCTGCTGTGCGGGGAGTGGGTGTGGCGGCACCGGATCGGACTCCGGTGACCGGCACGCTCCGCCGCCCGAAACGCGGCCTGTGGCGGCGGATCGTCGACTTCGCGCTGACCGACGTGAACACGCTCGTCGACGGCGGGCTCGACGGCGGCGCCATCGAGCGCCTGGAGGAGGTCCTGCTCGAAGCGGACTTCGGAGTCGACACCACGCTCGAACTCGTCGAGACGCTGGAGCGGGCGGCGAGCCGCGGCGCCATCGCGACGGAAGCCGACCTGCGCGACACGCTGAGGGCCCGGCTCGCCGAGACCCTGGCCGCCGCGGGGTCGTCGTCCGCCGACGCGCCTTCGCGCGGCGACGGGCCGGGGGTCCCGGGGGTCCTCCTTCTCGTGGGCGTGAACGGGGTGGGGAAGACGACGACCGCGGCGAAGCTCGCCGCGCGCCTGCAGGCCGGAGGCGACCGCGTGCTGCTCGCGGCGGCGGACACGTTCCGGGCGGGGGCGCAGGAGCAGCTCCGGGCGTGGGCGGAGCGGCTGCAGACCGATTTCGTCGGGGGAACGCCCGGAGCGGACCCGGCCTCGGTGGCGTTCGACGCGGTGGCCGCGGCGCGCGCGCGGGATGCCGCCTGGGTGCTGGTCGACACGGCCGGCCGGCTCCATACGCAGGACGATCTGATGCGCGAACTGGTCAAGATCGATCGAGTGCTCGGCCGACAGGTCGAGGGCGCGCCGTACGAGCGGCTGCTGGTCGTCGATGCCACCTCCGGACAGAACGTGATGAACCAGGCGCGACAGTTCGGGACGTCGCTCGACCTCACGGGCCTCGTGCTCGCGAAGTTCGACAGCACGGCGCGCGCCGGCACCGTCGTCTCCGTCGTGCGCGAACTCTCCGTGCCGGTTCGCTTCCTCGGCGTGGGGGAGTCACCGGAGGACCTCGAGGCGTTCTCGCCCGACCGGTATCTCGACAAGATTCTCGCCCCGGAGCCGTGATCCGGTGACGGCGGGGCGCTCCATCCTGCGGGGATCCGTGCAGTACCTGAAGGGCGTGGGCCCCCGGCGGGCGGAGCGCTTCGCGAAACTCGACGTTCACACGGGGCAGGACCTGCTCTACCACCTTCCGTACCGGTATGAAGACGCGACCACGGTCGACGCGATCTCCGGGTTGAAGGTCGGCCAGGACGCGACGGTCATTGGGCGCGTCGTCTCGAAGGGCGTCATCCCCACGCGCCGCCGGCTGCGCGTCTTCCGGGCCGTGCTCCGCGACGACAGCGGCCACATCGAGTGCGCCTGGCCGGGGCGCCCGTGGCTCGACCGCACGATCGACAAGGGCGACCTGCTGCTCGCCTCGGGTCCCGTGCGCTTCTATCACGGCCGGCAACTCCAGCCGCGCGAGCACATCGTGCTGTCCCGCGCCTCCGACGAGCGAGGGGACTCCGGAGAGAGGCCCGCCGAACGCTCCGCGCCCTCCGGGGAGCGGCCCGCCGCGGGGCGCGTGTTCCCCGTCTATCCGGCCACCGAAGGGCTCACGCACCGGCAGATCCGCGCCGTCATCCACCTGAACCTCGCCCGTCTCCTCTCCGACCTCGGGGACGAGGATCCGATTCCGGACGACTGGCTCGGGGAACTCTCCCTTCCCCCGCTCGCCGAGGCGCTGCGCACGCTGCATCGTCCCCCCGCCGTCGCCCGGGTGGAGCCCTGCCAGCGGCGCCTCGCCTTCGAGGAACTCTTCTTCCTCCAGCTTCTCCACGCCCGAGCCCGGGCGCGTCTCCGCCACGAGGTCCGCGGCATCGCCTTCGACAGCCCGCCCGCGCTCACCCGCTCGCTCCTGAAGGCCCTCCCCTTCGAACTCACCGCGGCCCAGCGCCGCGCCTGGTCCGAGATCGAGGCCGACATGGCCCGGCCGTCGCCGATGAACCGACTGCTGCAGGGGGATGTCGGGAGCGGGAAGACGGTCGTGGCCGCGCTCGCCATGCTCAAGGCGATCGAAGCGGGCAGGCAGGCGGCGATCATGGCCCCGACGGAACTGCTGGCGGAGCAGCACCGCCGCACCTTCGAGGAGATGCTCGGCCCGCTCGGCGTGGAGCCCGTGCTCCTGACCGGCGCCGTCACCGGGAAGGCGCGACGGCAGGCCCTGGAGGGGATCGCGGCCGGCGACGCCCGTCTCGTCGTCGGGACGCACGCCCTGATCCAGGCAGGCGTCGACTTCGCGGCCCCGGGGCTCGTCGTCATCGACGAACAGCACCGCTTCGGCGTCGAACAGCGCCGCCGGCTCCGGGAGAGCGGCGAGGCCCCGGACGCCCTCGTGATGTCGGCGACGCCGATCCCGCGCAGCCTCGCCCTCGTCCTCTACGGCGACCTCGACCTCTCGATCATCGACGAACTGCCCCCCGGCCGCCGGCCGATCCGGACCGCCGTGCGCGGCCCCGAGAGCCGCGATGCCGCGTTCGACTTCCTCGGCGACCAGCTCGCGGCGGGCCGCCAGGCGTACGTCATCTACCCTCTCGTCGAGGAGTCCGAGGCCCTCGAGGCGCGCGCCGCCACGGTCATGTTCGAGCAGCTCGAGGCCCGTTTCCCCGACGTCGCCGTGCGGCTCCTGCACGGCCGCCTCTCCTCCGCGGAGAAGGACGAGACGATGCGGAGCTTCCTCGCGGGCGACACCGGCCTCCTCGTCGCGACCACCGTCATCGAGGTGGGCATCGACGTCCCCAACGCGACCGTGATGATCATCGAGGACGCCGAGCGTTTCGGCCTCGCCCAGCTCCATCAGCTGCGGGGACGCGTCGGGCGGGGCGCCGAGCAGTCCTACTGCATCGTCTTCCACACCTCCGAGACACCGTCGGAGCGGCTCATCGCCTTCGAGCAGAAGACCGACGGCTTCGAACTCGCCGAGGAAGACCTCCGGATCCGCGGCCAGGGCGACCTCTTCGGCAAGGAGCAGCACGGCGCCGTCCTCCTGAAGTTCGCGCAGCTGGACCGCGACTTCGACCTGCTGGAAGCCGCGCGCCGGCGGGCCCGCGCCATCGTCGACGCGGACCCCGGGCTTTCGAAGCCGGTCCACCGCCGGTTCCGCCACGAACTCGATCTCCGCTACGCCCGGCGCGAGGCGCTCTACCATGTAGGCTGACCCGGCCGTGTTTGCCCCGTCCCGAAGCGAGCCGCAACTTGTCGCCGCCATGTCCGAACACACCGTCACCATAAGCGATCTGCCCGCCCGCATCGGGGACGAAGTCCGTCTCCGCGGCTGGGTCCGGCGCCTCCGCTCCAGCGGCAAGATCTCCTTTCTCGTGCTGCGCGACGGCACGGACGAGGTCCAGTGCGTCTTCGTCCGCAACGAAGTCCCGCCCGAGATGTGGGAACCGCTGACCGCGGTGGGGCACGAGGCGTGCGTCGCCGTGACGGGAGTGGTGCGCGCCGATGCCCGCGCCCCCTCCGGCGTCGAACTCACCGCGTCGGGCTTCGAGGTGCTGGGGCCGTCGATCGACTTCCCGATCCAGCCCAAGGAACACGGCGTCGATTTCCTCCTCGAGAACCGCCACCTCTGGCTCAGGAGCGCCCGACAGATCGCGATCATGCGCATCCGCGACGAAGTCATCCGCGCGATCCACGACTTCCTCCACCACGAGGGCTTCGTTCACGTCGACACGCCCATCCTCACCGGCGCCATCGGCGAGTCGGCGGGCACCCTGTTCGAGACGGAGTACTTCGATCTCGGCACCGCCTACCTCGCACAGACGGGGCAGCTCTACGTGGAGGCCGCGGCCGCGGCGCTCGGCAAGGTCTACTGCTTCGGCCCCACCTTCCGGGCCGAGAAATCGAAGACGCGCCGGCACCTGACCGAGTTCTGGATGGTGGAACCCGAAGCCGCCTGGATCGACTCCGACGGGAACATGGAGCTGCAGGAGCGCTTCGTCTGCTGGATCGTGAAGCGCGTCCTCTACAACCAGCGCGATCAGCTCGAGGCGCTGGGCCGCGACATCTCCAGACTCGAGGCCATCCAGCCGCCGTTCGACCGCATGAGCTACACCGACGCCGTCGCCTTCCTGCAGTCGAAGGGGAGCGACATCGAATGGGGTTCGGACCTCGGCGCGACGGCCGAGACGCTGCTCGTCGAGGGCCGGGACAAGCCGCTCTTCGTGTTCGACTATCCCAAGGGGGTCAAGGCCTTCTACATGAAGGAGAACCCGGAGGATCCCCGCACGGTGAAGTGCAACGACATGCTCGCGCCCGAGGGATACGGCGAGGTGATCGGCGGCAGCCAGCGGGAGGACGACCACGACAGGCTCCTCGCGCGCATCCGCGAGGAAGGGCTCCCGGAGGCTTCCTACGACTGGTACCTGGATCTCCGAAAATACGGGACCTTCACACACAGCGGATTCGGACTGGGCGTCGAACGCACCGTGACGTGGATGTGCGGGATCGACCACCTGCGCGAGACGATCGCGTTCCCCCGCATGATGACCCGCATCACGCCATGATCGAAGGAGGAGAAATGACAAGGAAACAGCTTTCCGCCACGGCTCTGGCGCTCGCCGCGGCTCTCGCGCTGCTCGCGACCGCCCTCGCCCCCGCGACGCCGCTCGCGGCGCAGGAACACGCCGAGATGGCCGAGATGATGCACTCCGTCGAGTACCTGGGCGGACGGCCCGGCTCGCCCTTCTCCCAGGCCGTCCGCGTGGGGAACGTCCTCTACCTCTCCGGCAAGCTCGGCACCGTGCCCGGCGAGGGACTGGTCGAGGGCGGGATCATCCCCGAGACGCAGCAGACGATGCGGAACATCGCCGAAACACTCGAACTCTACGGCTCGTCGCTGGACGAGGTCGTGAAGTGCACCGTCTTCCTGGCCGACATCGCGGATTTCCGGGACATGAGCCGCACGTACATGGAGTTCTTCCCCAACCACCGGCCCGCCCGCAGCGCGCTCGCGGTCGGCGGCCTGGTGCTGAACGCGCGCGTCGAGATCGAGTGCATCGCCACCGTCGGCCTCCCCGGCGGCGGCAACGGGGACGGCGGCTCATAGCGGCCCGGCGCACGGCCCCCCTGATTCGGCGCACCGCCCCGTGATCCGGCTCACCTGGCTCGGCTTCGTCGTCGGCGCGGTCGTGTTTGCGGCGCTCGGGATGTGGATGAACACGCAGATCAGCGCCCCGATGTTCTCGAACCCCGGCCCCGTCGGCATCCTCGCCCTCATCGGCGGCACGACGTCGGGCCTCGTGAGCCCCCTCCTCCGCCGCCGCCTCGAGGCCCGCCGCCGTCGCCGCAGCGGGGACCACGACCCGGATCGCTGACCAACGCAAGATGCTCTCTAGAGGCTTCCCGGACTTACAACGACTGGATGGAAATCCAAGGGGCTTCGCACGACGATGCCATGGCCGAGGCACAGGCCCACCTCGACGAGTGCATGGAGGGCTGTGAGGGGCCGTATTAGTGACCAATAATCGTCGTCAGGCCGCGCTCGTCACTACGCTGGTCGCCGCGGCGTGTGGCGAGCCGGCCGATATCGCAATTCAGCCAATCGAGCTCGACCAGGTTGCCTCCGCGCCGGCACCGCTGAGCGTACGCAGTGGGCTCACGCTTCTGCGCGGCGGTGCAGCATGTGTCATTGAGTCCTACTGGCACCGCGTGATCTGCATCGATCCCGGCGGCAAGTCTGTCGAGTTTGGTACTGAAGGCGAGGGACCAGGCGAGTTCACGTTTCCGGGCGACGTACTTCGTGGCCCGTCAGGTACCGTTGGCGTAATTGATCGGCGACTGCAGCGCCTGTCGCTGTTCTCCGGGTCGGGGGGGTTCCTCGCTTCCACGGGTGGGCTCCCTGACCGGTTAAGCGCCAGCCGCCGCGAGGCGATGGACGGGACAGTGCTTGGTTGGTACAGGAGGCTTGACTCAAACGGTGACCGGCCGGTCGTGCAGGCGGAGATCGACGTGGCAACAGGTCGCGTCCAGTGGGCGCGAGCGTTCCCGCACGAAGCGGAGGTCGTGAGTTGCTCGACGCCTCTGCAGAGGATGCGTCGGCTGGCGAACGGGGACGGAAGCGGTGATCTCCTGTTTCTGGCCTGCTACGGCGAGGTTCTCGTCTGGTATGCGGATCGTGACGCGGAGGGGCCCACCGCGATCGTGCGGTCCCCGACGTATGTGGAGCGATACCCGACCGCGGAGGACGTGGCGTCGGAGCTACGGACTCTGCGCTCGGCGCCCTGGGCTCCCGACGAGGAGGAGATCCGGGCCAGACCGAAGGAGTGGTACGGGCCGAGAGTCGTGGATGACCAGCGGCGGTTCTGGGCGGTGTCCCATTGGAACGCCGGGACCGACGTGGTCCACCCGCTCAGCTACATCGACATGTTTCGACTCACCGACAAAGGTCCCGAGTACGCGTTGACGCTGCAGGTGGCGGACAAGGTCTTGGGGATGGATGTCCTCGGGGACACGCTCGCAGTTCTCGTCGTGCGGGATGCCGGCGGTGTAGTGCCGGAGCGCCGCGTGGATTGGTACGATGTCGAGTGGATTCACGGTTGGGATCGCGACTTGCAACCAGGTGAACCCATTCGGTGAACTACGTCGGCTTCGTTAGGAACGGCAGCGCCGAAGCCTTTATCCCGTTCCTCCGGGATCCGCGAGGCGCCGCAGGGGTCCGGCGTCGAGGCGGTGTCCGCCGGGATAGGTGTGGGACGTGAAGGCGATCCCGGCCGCGCGTAACCGCGCTTCATGGGCGTCGATGGCGGCGCGGTCGTAGTACTCGTCCTCGTCGCCTACGACGAGGTGGAGGTCGGCGGCGGAGAGCGCGGCGCCGTGCTCGCTCAGGTCGAGGTCGGGCGGGACGGTGGCGCCCCACAGGATCGCCCGGTCGATGCGGGCGCGGCCGAACGCGAGCCAGCGGCACAGCGTGTGCACCCCCTGCGAGAACCCGAGTCCGACGATCCTCGGCGGCGTCGAGGCGCCTGGCGTTTGCCGTGACTCCTCGGCCAGGACGTGCGCGTGAAGCCGGTCGAGGTAGCCGACGTAGTCCTCGATATCCGTGAGGCGGTCTTCGCTCGTCATCCAGGAGGCGCCGACCTTCCGCGACTCGTGGTCGACGTAGTGCCGGTGCAGCCCCTCGGGGGCGACGATGCCCCGGGCGCCCCGGTGAATCGGCTGTAAATAGCGCAGGAAACGGTGGGCGAGCTGGTGGTATCCGTGCAGGGCGAACCAGATCTCGGTCGCCGGCCGCTCGTGCGGGTCGAGCACGGCGAAGCGCACCCGCCGCTCGATCGTGATGTGCCTCGGTTCAACCGACACAGCGCCTCCCGGCCCGCAGACCCGAGTGTCGTGTCCAGGTCGCGGGCTGCCAGGGTTCGAAGGGGTGATAGATTGCCGCATGGCTTCCGAGTTCGTCTACACGCGGCGCGTGGAGTTCGCGGATACGGACACCGCGAACCTCATCCACTTCACGGCGCTCCTGAAGTTCATGGAGGAGGCCGAGCACGCCCTCTACCGGTCGTTCGACCTCGTCGGCTTCCGCTGGAGCGAAGACTCCGTGTTCGGGATGCCGCGCGTCTCCGTCTCGTGCGACTACCTGGGCGCCGTCCACTACGGCGACGAGGTCGACGTGAGACTTCGGGTGCGCGAGGTGCGCCGCAAGGCGATCCGCTACGCCGCCGAGTTCACGGTCGACCGCTCCGGGGAGCGGGAAGTCGTCGCCCGCAGCGACTGGACCGTCGTCTGCGCCCGCCGCGAGCACGGCAGCCGCAACTGGCGGGGCATCGAGATCCCGCCGCCGCTCAGGGAGCACCTCCGGGCGATGTCCGCGCGGTTGGAATGAAGATTCGCGGGGGACGGTAGTGGGCTGGTCCCGTCGTGTCGGCGTCGCGCTGTTCGCCGGTGGCATGTTCCTGATCCCGGGCTGCGGCTCCGAGTCCGGCGATCCCGTGACCGCGGACGCGGCGGGGCCAACCCTCACTGCCGTCGACAGCATTCTGCTGCCGGAAGCCGACACGCTGTACATCGGCAATCCGTACACTCCGGTCATCGACCCGTTCGACGGGTCCTTCTACATACCGGACATCTTCTCGGGACGGCTCCTCAGGTTCCGCAGAGACGGCAGCCTGATGCTCGTGTACGGACGGCCGGGAGAGGGGCCGGGAGAGTTTCGCGGCGGGCCCAGAACTCCGATGCTCATCGACGATTCGACCGTAGCCGCCCAGACCACAGGGTCGCGGCGAGTGAACGTCTTCGACCGAAACACCGGAGAGACGATTCGGGTTGTGGACTTTCCCGCGCTGGGCGGAATCACACCCCCGGTGGTGATCGGCCAGGACGTCTGGATGACGGATTTCGAGCTCCAGCGCGGAACATCGCTGACTCGTTGGCGGCCGGCCACGGACGAATTCACGAGCATGGGCGGACTCCCCCGGGAATACGTCGCGTCGCTCAGCACCGACAACTGGTCCTATGCGAGCCTTTTTCGGATCGGTTCGCTTGCGTACGCCGACGGACGGTTTGTGCAGGGCTGGTCCGGGCTGGACGAGATGTTCGTCCTGAACCTGCGGGGCGAGGCAGTGGACACGCTGGACATCCCGGTGGCGAGGAGGAAGGGGGTCCCGGCCGACCTCAGGGAACGCATCGACATCGAGCGCATCCCGTACCGCGAGCAGTTGGAGGAGAGTTCGCGACTGCGCCAACTTTTCCCGCGGCCGGGCGGCGGTTTCCTGTTCACCCACCACGACCAGACGGCACTGAAGATGGAACCGATGCCGGTGCTCACCGCCAAGACCTGGGTCGGGATCCTCTCGCCAGACCTCTCACAAGCGTGTGTGGACACCCTCGTGCCGCACGACTTCGACATTCGACCGATGGAAACCTTCCGGGGCGATACGCTATTCGTCCTGGACCGGCGAATCGACGATTCGGAGATGCTTGAGACCTGGATTCGGATGTACCTGGTCTCGGACGAGGAGTGCGACTGGATGAGCACACGGCCTGGAGGGTAAGAACACGGACGCGTCAAGAGGGCGGTTGGTTGTGGCGCGCCGTACCGGCGAGCGCGTCCGACAGCACCGTGACGACGTGGTGGGCCGTTGCGTTGGCGAGGTCGGCGACCTGGTGGCGGCAGCTTGTGCCGTTGGCGACGAGCCATTCGTCCTCTCGCAACTCTCGGACGGCGGGGAGGAGTTCGAGTTCGGCGACGCGGCGGGAGACCTCCGCGTGTTCGGCCTCGTAGCCGAAGGAACCGGCCATCCCGCAGCAGCCGGCGGGGATCGGTTCGACCTCGAGGTCGGGGATCGCGCGGAGGACCTCCAGCGTCGGGCCGTCCGCGCCGAACGCCTTCTCGTGGCAGTGCCCGTGGACGCGGACGCGCCGGACGGGGAGGGGAGCGAGGTCAAGCCGGTCGAGCGCCGCCGCTTCGACGAGCCATTCGGTCAGCAGCCGGGCTTGATCCGCGACTTCGGCCGCCTCGGGCCCGGAGTCCAGGGCGGGCAGTTCGTCGCGCAGCGTGAGGAGGCATGACGGTTCGAGTCCCACCACCGGGATCCCGCGCGCCACGAACCGGCTCAGCGCCCGGACGGTGCGGTCGAGTTCGACACGCGCCTCCTCGACGAGGCCCGCGTTGAGGAAGGTGCGCCCGCAGCAGAGCGGCCGGCCCGCAGTATCGGCCTCCTCCACCCGATAGCCCGCCCTCGACAGCACCCGAACGGCGGCGCGGGCGTTCTCCGGCTCGAAATAGCGCGTGAAGGTGTCGACGAAGAGCGCGACCCTCGACCCGCCATTCTCCCGGGCGGAGAGCCGGGACGGCAGGGAGAACGGCTGCGACGACCAGCGTGGGAGCGGCCGGTCGGCCGCGAGACCCGCCACTTGCTCGCCGAGGCGGGCGAGCGCGGGGATTCGGTTCCGCAGGTTCACGAGCGGAGCCATGCGCGAAAGCAGCGGCGCGTAGCGGGGCAGATAGGCGAGCGCCCGGTCCCGCGGCGAGAGCGGCTGCTCGGCGCGCAGCCGGTGCAGGAACTCCACCTTCATGCGCGCCATGTCCACGCCCGTCGGACACTCGCGGCGACACCCCTTGCAGCCCAGGCACAGGTCCATCGCCTCGTACAGCTCCGGCGATGTCCACGGGTCGTCCCCCAACTGCCCCGACAGCGCCAGCCGCAGGGCGTTGGCGCGCCCGCGCGTCGAATGCCGTTCGTCGCTCGTGGCGCGGAAGGACGGGCACATCACGCCGGGGCTCCGCTTGAGGCAGGTCCCGTTGTTGTTGCACATGTCGACGGCCGGCGAGAACCCTCCCCACTTCCCCCAGTCAAGCGCCGTCGGGAGCTTTCGGGTCTCCAGTCCGTATCGGGCCCGCAGCAGTGAGGGATCGTTCATGCGGGGCGGGTCGACGATCTTCCCGGGGTTCAAGCGGTCGCCCGGATCGAAGCGCCGCTTGATCTCGCCGAAGGCGGAGACGAGGCGCGCGCCCAGCATCGGTTCGAGGAACTCGGACCGGATCCAGCCGTCCCCGTGCTCGCCCGAATGGGATCCGTCCAGTTCGGCCGCGAGCGCGAAGGCGTCGACCGCGATCGCGCGCAGCCGCTCCACATCGTCCCCGTCGCGCAGGTCCAGCGCCGGCCGCACGTGGAGACAGCCGACGGATGCGTGCGCGTACCAGACGGCGTGGGTGGCGTGGCGGTCGATGATCTCCGTGAGCCGGCGGTACCACTCCGGCAGCCGCTCGAGCGGGATCGCGCAGTCCTCGATGAAGGCGAGCGGCTTGCGATCGGCGGGTTGGGACATGGAGATGCTGAGCCCCGCCTTGCGCATCGCCCAGATGCGGGCCTGGAAGGCGGGGGATTCCGCGCGGACGACGCCCACCGCGATCCCGCCCAGCGCGGACTCGAGGGCCGAGAGGGAGGCGGAGACGCGCTCCGGATCGTCCCCTGCGAACTCGACGACGAGGATGTCGCGCGGCGGGCCGCTCCCGTCCTCCCCGAGTTGCCGCAGCACCCGCTCGAAACTCGGCATCTGCGCGGCCAGCCCGAGCACGGTCGCGTCGAACAGTTCCACCGCCGTTGGTTCGAGGGCGACGATCGCCGGGACCGCGGCCAGCGCCTCGCCGGTCCCGTCGAAGCGGCACACGCCGAGCGCGCGCACCGAGGGAATGGGCTGAACGTCGAGTTCGAGCGCGGTGAAGAGCGCGAGCGTTCCCTCCGAACCCACGAGAAGGTCCGACAGCCCGGCGCCCTCCCGGCCCAGGCGGTGCAGCGCATAGCCGGCCACGTGGCGGGGGACGTCCGGCACCCGCCGCGCCAGTTCGTCCGCCTCGCGCCGGTACAGCCCCCGCATGTCGGCCCCGAGGCTGTCTCCGAGCCGGTCCCCGAGGCTGTCTCCGCGGCTGTCCCCGGGGGCCGCGCCCGGCCTGGCGTCGCGGCGGAACTCGGCCCGCCGGCCATCCGCAAGCACCGCCTCGATGCCCCGGACGTGCTCGACCATGTGGCCGTACCGCACCGAGCGCGATCCCGCGCTGTTGTTGCCGGCCATGCCCCCCAGCGTGGCGCGGCTCGACGTCGCCACGTCGATCGGGAAGAAGAGCCCGTGCGGCCGCAGGAACGCGTTCAGCCGGTCCAGCACGATCCCCGGCTCGACCACGACGCGCCGGGCGGCCGGATCGAAGTCGAGCACCCCGTCCAGCCCCCGGCTCGTGTCGAGGATCACGCCCCGCCCGATCGACTGGCCGCTCTGCGACGTCCCGGCCCCGCGCACGACGACCGAAGTCCCGTGCTCGCCTGCGAGTTCCACCGCCCGCCGCACGTCGCCGGCGGATTCCGGGAACACCACGCCCAGCGGCTCGACCTGGTAGATGGACGCATCCGTGCTGTACAGCCCGCGCGTGAAGCGGTCGAACCGGACCTCTCCCCCGAGGCCCGTCCGAAGTCGAGCTTCGAGCCGGGCCGCAGACGGAGCGGCGGGTCCGGGCCGGGGCCGTTGCGAACCGGCGCGGTCGTGAGAGATTGGGCGGGTCACGAGCCAAGTTGTATCGGCGGATGCCCCGACCTGACAAGAGCGAGCCACCCTTGACCTACCGCAGCGGCAGACACTTCCTCCAGCTTCCGGGCCCGACCCCGGTGCCCGAACGCGTATTCCGGGCCATGAACCGGTCCGTCATCGACCACCGCGGACCCGAGTTCGGGGAGATGACGCTCGGGTTGTTCGACGGGTTGAAATGGGTGTTCGGGGACCCCGCGCACGTCTTCATCTTCCCATCCTCCGCCACCGGCTGCTGGGAGAGCGCCCTCGCCAACGTCCTTTCCCCCGGCGACCGCGTCCTCCTGTGGAACAACGGGTTCTTCGCCTCGAAGTGGGGAGAGGTGGGACGGGCCCTCGGGCTGCGGGTGGAGGTCGTCGACGGAGACTGGCGGCGCCCCGCGGACCCCGCCCGCATCGCCGCGCACCTGGCGGAGGATGTGGAGGACGGAAAGCGAGGCACTTGCGCCGTGCTCGTCGTCCACAACGAGACCTCGACCGGCGTCACCAGCAACATCGCCGCCGTGCGCAACGCGCTGGACGAGGCCGGCCATCCCGCGCTCCTCCTGGTCGACGCCGTCTCCTCGCTCGCCGCCACCCCCTTCCGTCAGGCCGAATGGGGCGTGGACGTCACCGTGTGCGGCTCGCAGAAGGGGCTCATGCTCCCGCCGGGACTGGGATTCTGCGCCGTGAGCGAGAAGGCGCTCGCCCGCCACCGCGCGGGCCCCGGGACGCCGCGCGCCTACTTTGACTGGACGGCGATGCTGCGGGACAACGAGGGCGGCTACTTCCCCTACACGCCGCCCACGACGCTCCTCTACGGGCTCGAGACGTCGCTCGCGATGCTGCGGGAGGAAGGGGCCGACGCCACCTTCGCCCGCCACGCCCGCCACGCCGAGGCCACGCGCCGGGCCGTCGCCGCTTGGGGTCTGCGCAACTACTGTCAGGATCCGAAGGCGGTGTCGAGCGCCGGGACGACCGTGATGGTCGGGGACGGGGAGGACGCCGAAGCGTTCCGTCTCGCCGTGCTCGAGCGCTTCGACATGTCGCTGGGGACGGGTCTCGGGCCCCTCAGGGGGAAGGTGTTCCGGATCGGGCACCTCGGGGACCTCAACGAACTCACGCTGATGGGAGCGCTGGCCGGGGTGGAGATGGGACTGAAGACGAGCGGGATCGCGCACGAACCGGGCGGCCTGGCGGCCGCCGCCGACTTTCTGGCCCGGGCATGAAGCGGCCCGCGGGACGGACTCTGGCGCGGACTCGGATGCGGACTCCGGTGCTCGCCGCCGCGTCGGTCGCCGCGGCGCTCGCCGGCTTCGGGTGCGGTGGAGCGGGCGGGGAAACCGGGGTCGTCGAACTCTCCCTGGGCCACGTCGGCTCTCCCGGTTCGCTCTACGACGTGACGGCCAACGAGTTCGCACGCCGCGTGAACGAACGGCTCGCCGGCCGGGCCGAACTCCACGTCTACGGCGCGAGCCAGCTCGGCGGCGACGACGCCATGCTGCAGCGGCTGCGGCTCGGCACGCTCGACATGTCCATCCCTTCCACGATCATGTCCTCGATGGTGGACGCGTTCGGCCTGTTCGAGATGCCGTACCTCGTCCGCGACCGCGAGCACATGCGGCGGATCGAGGAAGCCGTCGTGTGGCCCGAACTCGCGCCCCGCGCGGAGGAGGCCGGTTACCGGATCCTCGCGGTGTGGGAGAACGGGTTCCGTCACATCACCAACTCCCGCCGACCCATCCACGGGCCGGAGGACCTGGACGGGATCAAGCTGCGGACGCCGCGCGGCGTGTGGCGCGTGAAGCTCTTCCAGGCGCTGGGCGCGAACCCGACGCCGATGCCCTTCTCCGAGGTCTTCGTCGCGCTCCAGACGGGGGTGATGGACGGACAGGAGAACCCGCTCACGCAGGTGACGAGTTCCAAGCTGCACGAGGTGCAGGACTACCTCTCCCTCACGGGACACGTGTACAGCCCCGCCTTCGTCACGACGGGCGCCGGGCGCTGGGAGCGCCACCCGGAGGACGTGCGCGCCGAGGTGGAGGCGATCGCGCGGGAGATGCAGGCGTTCGTGTACGAGACGGCGGCGCGCATGGACGGGGAGTTGCTCGCCGAGCTCGAGGCCACGGAGATGGAGATCAACGGGGCGGAGCCGGCCCGCTTCGAGTCCGCCAGCGAGCCCGTGTACGACGAGTTCGCGGCGACCGTCGAGGGGGGACAGTCCCTCATCGACCGGGCGCGGGCGGCCGGCTCTGGAGAGGCCGGCTCCGGAGAGGCGGGCTCATAGCGGCTCGCCGCGGGGGCAGGGTGGCGCCGCGCGCGGCGGCTCCATGCTGAGGACGGGCGTGCGGCGCTTCCTCGAGGGGGCGGTGCTCGTCCTCCTGGCGGCGCTCGCCCTGGTCGTCGTGGTGGGCGTCGGTTTCCGGAAGGCGGGGGCGGCGCTCGTGTGGTACGACGAGGTGGCGTCGATCCTCCTCGCCTGGCTCACCTACTACGGGGCGGCGCTCGCGGCGCTGCGCCGGGCGCATATCGGCGTGCCCACGCTGGCGGAGCGCCTGACGGGGCGCTGGCGGGTCGCCGTCGTGCTCGCGGCCGAGGGCGCCATCATCGCCTTCTTCGCCGCCGTCGCGTGGGCGGGCTGGCAGGTCGTCCGCGTGCTCGAGGGGACGACGCTCGTGAGCCTGCCCTCCGTGCCTGCGGCGCTGGCACAGTCCGTCATCCCCATCGGCGCCGTCCTCTTCATCGTCGCGCAGCTCCTGGGGCTGAGGGACGCCCTCTCCGAGGTGGAGGCCCGCGACGCGGAGGCGCCGCCGGCGGGGGAGGGCGAGCCGTGACGCTTCTCGTCCTCTTCGTGGGCCTGCTGCTCCTCATCGCCCTCGGCATCCCCATCGCGATCGCGCTCGGCATCGTGGCGCTCGTCGCCATCGTCGCCTCGGGCGGCGTCGCCATGCTCCCCAACGCCGGCCTCGTGCTGTTCGACGGGGCGACCTCGTTTCCGCTCATCGCCATCCCGCTCTTCATCCTCGCGGGCGCGATCATGAACGCGACCGGGATCTCGCGCCGGCTCATCGCCTTCGCCTCCGCGCTCGTCGGGTTCATCCGCGGCGGCCTCGCGATGGTCGGCATCTCCGCCTCGCTCTTCTTCGCGGAGATCTCGGGCTCCGCCGTGGCCGATGTCGCCGCGCTCGGCTCCATCCTCATCCCCGCCATGAAGAAACGCGGCTACCGGACGCCGTTCGCCGCGGCCGTGACGTCCTCTTCGGCCACGCTCGCCGTCATCATCCCCCCGTCCATCCCCATGATCCTGTACGGCGTCATGGCCGAGGCCTCGGTCGTCGAGCTGTTCGTCGCCGGCATCGTGCCCGGGGTGCTCGGCGGACTGCTGCTCATGTTCGTCGCGTGGCTCTACGCCCGCCGCCACGACTTCCCCGTGGAAGGGCGGTTCGAACTCCGCCGCGTGTGGACGACGGCGCGCGAGGCGGGATGGGCCCTCCTCCTGCCCGCGATCATCCTCGGCGGGATCTTCAGCGGCTGGGTGACGGCGACCGAGGGGGCCGGGCTCGCCGTCGTCGCGTCGCTCGTCGTGGGCGGGCTCATCTACCGGGAACTCGACCTCGCCCACCTGCGCGAGGCGATGCTCGAAGGCGGCGTGCAGACGGCCGTCGTCATGCTCCTCGTCGCCACCTCCGCCCTGCTCGGCGACTACCTCACCGAACAGCGGCTCCCACAGCAGGTCGCGGCCGGGATCATGGGGCTCACCGAGAACAAGTGGCTCATCCTCGCGCTGCTCAACGTCTTCTTCCTCGTCATCGGCCTCTTCCTGCACTCGGCCGCGGCGATCATCCTCGTCGTCCCCATCGTGATGCCGCTCGTGCGCGCGGCGGGGATCGACCCGGTGCACTTCGGCCTCGTCGTCACCCTCAACCTCGGCATCGGCCAGCAGACGCCGCCGGTGGCGAGCGTGCTCGTGACCGCCTGCTCCGTCGCCAAGGCGGACATCTGGGAGGTGAGCAAGGTCAACCTCCGCTTCGTCGCCGTCCTCGTCGCCGTCCTGCTGTTGGTGACGTACGTGCCGGCGATCCCCCTCGCCCTGGTCAACGTCTTCTACCACTGATGTGACGCCGGGCCCACTGGCGGCGTCGTATCCTGGAGGCGTGTGTCCTGCCCGGGCGCACCCGCGCGGGACAGAGCGAAAGGAACGGCCTTGGGCAACGAACCCGGAGTTCCCCGTTACGAACCACGCCGCCCGCGGCGAACCTGCCGCATCATCTCCCTCTTCTTCTTCTTCTCCCTCCTCCTCGCGGCGTCGACCGGCCCGGTCCTGGGGCAGGACGACGGTTGCCGGGACCGGCCTTCCCTTCAGGTGACGGTCGTCGACGAGTCGGGCAACATCCCGATCCCCGGCGCCATGCTCGTGGTCCACTGGTCCGACGTCGAGGAGATGCCGCTGCGAGAAACGGCCGGGCCGGAGGGGCGCTTCCTGCTCTGCGCCCCTGAGGAGGCGAAAGAAGCGGTGCTGTGGGCGGAACTGGGCGACGATTCGAGCGAACAGGCGACCGTGGCCCTCGCGCCCGGAGAGGTGCGGGAGGTCGAACTCCGGGTGCTCCTGTCCGAAGTTCGCCGGGGGCGCCTCATCGGCCGCGTGTACGATGCGCTGACGGAAAACCCCGTGGCCACGGCGGCGGTATCCGTGACCGGTCACGCGCCGGAAGCTGCGAGCAACCGACAGGGCAGGTTCATCCTCAGCGACGTGCGGCCCGGCGTGCGTCACCTGGAGGTGCGACGCATCGGCTACGCCCCGCTCCGCCATCGGATCGACGTAACGCCGGGCGTCACGACGGAGGTGGACATCGGCCTCGTGCCGACGCCCGTGGAGATGGAGCCGATCGTGGCGACCGTGGCGAGACTGCGCCGGCTCGAGATCAAGGGGTTCTACGAACGGAAGTACTGGGGCGAGCTGACCGGCAACGGCTACTTCTTCTCACCCGAGTACATCGAGCGGTGGCGACCCAGGGACGTCCGCTCCCTTGTGGCAAACAACGTCCCCGGGATCACCTGGCGGTCGCCGAGGAATCGGCGCATGAGCGCGGGTTTCTTGAACCTGACGTGCAGCGTGAAGGTTTTCGTCGATGGGGTCGAGTGGCGTGACGGGTGGAACCTGCGGGGGTTCGAGATCGTCGGCGTCGAAGTGTACAAGGGGCCGGCCACGCTCCCGGCGGAGTTCGGCGGGTCCGACGCGCGCTGCGGCGCCGTCGTGGTGTGGACGAAGTAGACGGGGAGCGCCTTGCCCATGCACTGGAGATGACGCGAGTGATACGGACGATGACGATCGCGGTGGTGTCGCTGCTGGGGGTCGCCGTGACTCCGGCGGTCGGGCAGGACGGGGATGAATGCGGCGACCGGGCTTCGCTTCGCGTCGCGGTCCTGGACGAATCCGGGACGGTCGCCCTGCCGGGGGCCACCGTGGTGCTCCGCTGGAACGGGGCGAGGCGGCGGCCAGTGCGCGAAGCCGCCGATCCCCAGGGCCGCTTCTTCCTCTGCGTCCCTCGTGACGCGCAGGAGGCGACGCTGTGGGCCGAGTTGGGGGACGGGTCGAGCGAGCAGGCGGTCGTCGTCTTCGAACCCGGGGAGGTACGCGAGGTGGAACTCCGGGTCCTCATCGGGACGGTCCGTGCGGGGCGGATCATCGGCCGGGTATACGATGGCGTGACCGGCGATGCCGTGGCCACGGCCGCCGTATCCGTCCGGGGTCGGGGCCGGCAGGCCCAAAGCAACCGGCGCGGCGCCTTCGTTCTGTCCGCCGTCCCCGAAGGGCAGCACGAACTGGAAGTGAGACACATCGGCTACGCCCCGCTTGGCCACGCCGTGACGGTGACGCGCGGGCTCACCACGGAAGTGGAGATCGGGCTGGTGCCCACGCCGGTCGAAATGGAGCCGCTCGTCGCGACCGTGACGAGATCCCGCCGCCTGGAGATCAAGGGGTTCTACGAGCGGAAGCTGTGGGGCGAACTCGTGAGCGGAGGCACGTTCTTCACCGCCGCCGACATCGAGCGTCGGCGGCCGCAGCGCATCAGCCACATGATCGCCGATATGTCGGGAATCCGGTTGGGACGGGACGGGAGGTTCTACAGCACGAGACTGTCGGCCGGGTTCTCAGGCGCCGGCTGCAACATCAAGACATTCCTCGACAGCGTCGATGTGAGCAACGTCGCCCTCCACACTCTCGTCCTTCCGGTGGAGGTCGCGGGAGTCGAGGTATACAAGGGCCCGGCATCGCTTCCGGCCGAGTTCGGCGGCTCCGACACACGCTGCGGCGCCATCGTGATCTGGACGAAGTAGGGCGTGATGTAAGGTTTTTCGATCCGGAGGCGTTTGTGTTATCGGGAGCGCCGTTTTCTGGCGCGCTCTCGGTGACGAACGACATGCCTCAAAGGAGAAAAACATGCGACCCGACCCCGGCCGCGGCGTGATCCGTCTCGGCTAGACGCGCACGCAAGACAGCTCGCTGCGGAGCCACTCGAAGCGTACGAACGGCCTGTCCCGGTAGCTCGGGGCAGGCCGCCGCGTGTCGCCCCACCGGCAGGTGGTGAACGCTGCCGACACGTCGGGTCGAGGACGGCGTCGCCAAGGTGCCAACGGCAGCGAGCGCCGTCCAATTTCCGATGACTGTTTCCGAAGCCTCCACACTCCTATCGTGTTGCCATCGCTATACTTATCGATTGCAAAACCTTCGCATAGGGCCATCTTCGTCGAAAAACGCCGGATGGACGCGATGCAAGTTTTGCCCTCGGGCGGGCAATTAACTGTAGAGGGAGGATCCACGCCGGGAGCATCGGCTCCGGCGCAGGGGCCCGACGACGAGAAAGAGATTCTCCGTGGAGAGAGTCAAGAAGGCACGCCTGGTTGCGGGAGGTCGCGCGGTTTGATGACCGCGGCCCGGGAGAGGCGATTGTCGCGTAGGGCGGCGCGCGGCGATCGCCGTGCGTTGCAGTCCTTGTACGAGGAGTACGCGAAGCCGTTGTTCGCTGTGGCGTATCGTTTGACGGAGTCGTCTGCCGATGCTCGGGATGTACTACACGATGTCTTTGGCGACCTTCCCGAGATGCTTCGGCGCTTCGATGGCAAGCGGTCGCTGGGCCCCTGGCTTCGTTCCGTGACGGCTCGCGTCGCCCTCCGACACGTCCGGTCGGAGCGGCGACGAGACGAGACTGCGATGGCGGCGGCGCCCGATGGAGGGGAGGTCGTCACGTCGCCGGAAATCCCCGTCTTGAACTCGATCGCAGTGGAGCGAGCGCTGTCTTCGCTGACGGAGGAACTGCGGACCGTTGTCGTTCTCAAGGAGATCGAGGGGTGGTCGCACGAGGAGATCGCCGAGCTTCTCCAGATCTCGCGCTCGACCTCGGAGTCGCGGTTGCACAAGGCGCGGAAGCTGCTTCGCGCCGAGCTGTTCGAGCAGTAGGGAGCTGTACGATGGAATCCTGCACACAGATCGACGATCAGACACTGAACCGCTACGCGGACCGGGTGCTGCCCGAACCGTCGGCCACTGCCGTGCGGCTACACGTTCGTTCGTGTGCGGTCTGCCGGCGCGAGGTCCGGCTCATTCGCGAGTTGAGTGCGGCACTCCGCGCCGTTCCCACGCTGAAGCCACCGGATGGATTGTTCGAAGAGATTTACCCGAAGAAAGCGGGCAATACCGCCACGATCCCTTTGGTGGTTTCGCAGATGCAGCCGGTTGCGTCCTCCCGACCCTTGGCCGTCTCGGCAGGGGCCCTCGTGGTGGCAGGGATCGCGGCAGTCCTCGTGTTGACGCTTGGACCCGAGCGGGCCATGGCCGGTGCGAGCACTCTGCGATTCCACGGTGAGGAACCGGGCGCACTCACGCTCCAGTACGAGACGGTCTCGCCGCTGGCGGTGGAGCCCGGCCTCCGGGCGCGGCTGCGTTATTGGGTGCCCGACCCGCTCCGCTTCGCCCAGACTGAACCCGGATACCGCGTGGTCGAACTCTCCCGGGAGGAACCCGGCGTGTTCTCCGGAACGGTCGCTCTGCCCCCCGGCACCGTGTACGCGGCCGCGGCCGTCGAAGATCTGGACGGAAACTACATTGACAGCGATTTCGGCCGGTCGTGGGAGTACCTCGAGACGGACGCGGAGGGCCGAGCGACGCTCGACGCCCGCCTGTACCAGGTGCTGGCCACCTCGCGCTTGAACCCCCGGCGGGTCGTTGAGACGATCGAGCGCGGGTTGTCGGAGTACCCCGAGCGCCCCGAGCTATGGACATCTCTCCTCCTGTACGAGGAGGGGGCGGCTCCCGGGGGCCCGGGAGAGACCCCGCGGAACGCGCATCTACGGCGTCTTGAGCGGATGGACGCGACGGCGCGGCAGGGAGACTCCGAACCGGGCGAAATGTACGCCCTGAGCCTCTACGCCCGCCTCCTCGGCCGGGAGGAGATCGAGGCCTATTGGCGGAGCGAACTCGCCGCCGAACATCCACGGCACGAATACGCGTCGCAGGTGCGGCTGGAGTCGATCCTTCTGTCGTCAACGTCGCACACGGAAAAGCTGGACGCGCTGGACCGGAGCTGGAGGCTCGCGCCGATGCCCTCGGCGGCCCAGGTCGGGCTGCAGCTCGCCCAAGAGGTGGCCGATCCTGCCCTTACCGGAATCTGGCTTGAGAGGTACGCCGCGAATCCCGTGTTTCGAGATTCCCGGCTCGATGTCGAAGTGACGGAACGCATGGCCGAGGTGCCCGCTCTTGGGGCGATCGCCGAGGAGTGGATCCTGCGGCAGTTGAGTGGGCAGCCGGACTGGCTGGGCACGGATCGGCCGCTGACGGGCACGCGAGCCAACTTCGAGGCGGAGGTTGCCGAGAGTGTGGCCCGCCTGCACGTGCTGCTCGGCCGGCTGCGGGTGGACCGCGGGGACCGGGCGGGGGCGCTCGATGCCTTCGAGCGCGCCGGCGAACTCAGTTGGGATCCCCGTTTGTTCGTGGAGTTGGCGAGGTTCCACGCGGAGGCCGGGTCATCGACGCGCGCCGCCCAGTTGCTGGCGCTCGCGCAGGCGGACCCCGTCATCCCGCTCGCGCCCTACGTGCCCGAGGGAGAAGACTGGGCGACCGCACCGACGGAAGCCCTTCGCGCCGTAGCCCGCGCGGCATGGCGAGAGCACCTGGCATCGTCACTGCTCGATGAGTGGGTCAACGGAAGCGCCCGGCTCGAGACTGCCTCTGGAGAAGAGAGGACGTTGCACGAGGTGACCGGCGGCGACGTGACGCTGATCATCCAGACCCTTCGACCGGGCTACGTCCCCGAGGAGAGTCTGGATCTACTCAGGGCTAATGAATCGAAACTGGCGGCCGCGGGTGCGCGAGCGTTGCTGGTCACCGTCAATCCCGATTCCGGGAGCGAGGATCGGACCGCCGCCGAGAACGGCACTCCGGAGATGCCCCCGTTCCTGTATGACAGGCATTCCGAAGTCTGGGAAGCCCTGCGCGCCTGGCGGGAGGTGCAGTTCTTCGTCGTGGACGGCGGCGGCACTCTGCGATATCGCGGGGAGGCTCTCGCACCCGCGCTACGTATTGCACTTCTGCTGGGGGATTCCCGGCGCCGGTCAGATAGCCGGCAACACTCGAACCTGGAGGGACACGATGAGCTTCAAGCGTTTCTTGGCCACGGCAGCGTTCGCGGTAATCGTGGCGGCTGTTCCGGTCACCGCAGATGCGGATGCCCCCGTCGGTCTCAGGCTCTCCGCCGCGTCGTGTACGGAAGAGGGGTGCGGCAGCATATCCAAGGTGGACTGCATCTGCCCGGACATGCAGGAGCGAAACCGGCTGCCGCGCTGTGTTGAGCCCTAGTGGAGTCGCGATGAGGCGGTCAGCGATCGGGCTGTCGGCCGTCGCGGTTCTGGCGGTCGGCGCCTGTCGTCAGGCGGAACCGGCCACGGTCGATGCCGGCAGCCCGGCCGAGTTGACGCCGGACGCCGTCTTCGCGGACGACTCGCTCGGCTGGATCGTTGAGATCGCGTTGGCTGGGGACCGCGTGGTGGCGCTGGACGCGCTGCTGGAGCCGTCGGTTCACGTCGTCGATCTCGAGACGCCGGGGCGCCTCGGTTCCTACGGCCGCCAGGGCGACGGCCCGGGCGAGTTCAAGGATCCGGAGCAGGTCGTCATCGGGGCTGCGGAATCGCCCGACGAGGTCTGGATCCTCGATGGCATCCATCAGCGCCTCACGCGGTTGTCCCTGCCGGAGATCGAAGCCGGGGCGGAAGTGAACCCCGAAACCGTCCCGCTGAACGGTCCGATCGCCGGAGCGCTCGTGCGCGCTTCGGACGGAACGTGGTTCGCCGGCGGATGGATCACGGAGGGTCGCATCGGTTCAGGCTATGCTCACCGACGCAACGATCCAGCCTCTCACCCCTGGTGATCAGCTCATGGCACGGCGCAAGAAGAGTTTCTCGTCCTCCGTTTTGGTCCCAACCCTGTGTGCGGCGATTGGTGCTGCTGCGTGTTCCAGCGATGCGCCTGCGTCGGACCAATACTCGGATCTGTCCGGTGAGTGCTCGGTGGACGCCGAGGGCGTCTGGACGTACAACGACCCGCGACCGGCGAGCAACCTTCCGAGGATCGGCGTGACACATGTCCTCACGGTCGGCGGGCTCGATGACGATACCGGTGAGCCCATGCGAAGCGTTCAGGCCGGGCTGCTCCTGGAATCCGGGCGGTTCGCTGTGCTGTCCGGGTGGACCGAACTATTGATCTACGGACCGGATGGGCGACAGATCAGAGTCGTCGGAAGAGATGGCGAAGGGCCCGGTGAGTTTCGACAGGCAACCCATATGGGTTTGCGCGGCGACGGGACGATCTGGGTGTGGGACGTGCTGCTGCAGCGCATGTCCGAGCTGTCGCCGGGCGGTGAGCTTCTGGAAAGCAGGACGCTTCACTCTCTCGATCCGCCACCCCCGCTGGGCCTGGGGCTCCTGGAGGACGGGTCGGTGGTTGCTTCGCAGACCCAAATGGGACGGCTCTCGGACCGCCAGCGCCGAGGTATCTGGCGAAGGCCGATTCGGTACCTGCGCCGAAGCCCGCAAGGTGACTGGTCGCTTCTTGCCCACGTGCCCGGTGCCGAGATGTACTCCGTGGACCTCGGCGACCGCATCCAACCGGGGCGCGTTCTGTTCGGCGCGACGACCTTGGGTACGGTGAACGACGACCTTCTGTATCTCGTCGACACAGCTGAGGCATCTGTAGTCGGTATGCGAGGAGATGGGACGGTAGCGACGCGGATCCACCTGGGTCTGGAGGGCGCACCGGTGCCAGCCGGGATCGAAGAGAAGGAGCGACGGAGGAGGAGCGAGCGGTACGACTATCTGCAGTCGACCACACCACTGTTGTCGCAGGTGTCTGAAACACTGCGGGAAAGAGCACTGGCTGTACCCGCGCGGGATGTCCTGCTTCCGGTACGGAGCATCAGGAGCGGGGTTCCCGGCGAGCTGTGGTTGCAACTGGAAGCCGGGGACGAGGAGGGGTCGAGGTCGTGGGTCGCAGTCCGGCCGCAGGAGGGAACGTCGCGCGTGATGGAGCTTCCGGAGGGTCATCGCTTCCTGCACGCAACCCGCTCGTCCGTTCTCACCACGTCGGTAGGAACGTTTGGCGAATCCTATGTGAGCGTCTTCGAACGAAACGACGGTGCCGCTGCACCCGGTCGCGAATGTCGAGGGCTGCCGAGTTGACGAAGACCTCCGCCCTAATGGGTGCGCCGCGATCTCCCGACCCGGACGCCATCACGCCTTGCTGACTTTCGTGACCTGCCGGTCGTTTGCCGCGTCCATACGTTGACACGTCGCATCCCATCGAGACGGAGCCGCTCGGCGGTAACGGGAGAAACGATATGGGACCTTGAGCCGGCACGAGCAACGTTCGACGATGCCGCCTACCGAGGATGCACATGCCTGACCTGAAACAGTACTGGGTGGCGCGGGTGGTCACCCTCATCACGCTGATCGGAGTGAGCTTCGAAGCGGCGGCCGGACAGGAGGGAGACTGCGGTGACAGGGCCTCGCTTCTCGTCACCGTGCTGGACGAGTACGGGAGCATCGCGTTGCCTGGGGCCACGGTGGTTCTTCGCTGGACCGATGCGGAACGCATGCCGGTGCGGGAGGCGACGGATGCAGATGGCCGTCTTCGGGTTTGCGTTCCGCGCGACGCGAGTGAGGCGGTCGTGTGGGCGGAATTCGGGGATCATTCGAGCGGACAGGCGGCGCCGGAGGGCATCGTAGCCGGGGAGGAGCGAGAGGTCCGCCTGCGCATCCTGAGTTCGGTGCGGTCGGGACGTCTGATCGGACGCGTGGTCGACACGGAGACCGGTCGTCCCGTGCCGACGGCGGCTGTAAGCGTCGTCGGCCGGCCGACGGAGGCCGGAAGCGACAGGCAGGGCTTTTTCCGGCTGACCGGCGTGCCGGCGGGGCGGCACGAGCTACAGGTCTACAAGGGGGCGGCATCCCTACCGGCCGAGTTCGGCGGGTCCGATTCGCAATGCGGCGTGGTTGTCGTCTGGACCAAGTAGCCTGACGTCGCTGCCGAGAGAGGTCCGGCCTTGGCCGCACGCCAACCTCGTGACCTTCCGAGCGTCGGCAGAGTCCATACCTTATCGTGCCGTTCGCTTGCCGCCCAGGCCGGCGAGTTTCAACTCGTCGAGGAGTCACGCCTCGGGCGTGCCGAGGGGTCGGGACCCGATGTGTTCGGTGACATCCACGATCTCGCGGTGGATTCAGCCGGTCGAATCTACGTACTCGACCCCGGCTGGAAGGACGTGCGCCTGTTCGACCTTTCGGCCTCCGTACCCTACCCCGTGGCGGTAACGGAGGTCGGCCCCTCCGGCGTCATCCACGCCGTGGCGTCCGATCCCCTGGGCATCGACTACGTGATGACGCTGCGGCTCGAGGCCGACGTGTCCCGCCGAAGTTGCTGAACGTAATCAGGCGAACGTTACGGGTTCTTGCTGTCCTCACCTGCCTTGCGGGGTGTTGCGTGTACGTCCGATGCCACCTCTAGTCGACCCGCGGTTCGGGCGACGCTGGAGGAGGTATTCGCGACCGAAGCCGTCATCACGCTGGGTGAGGATCCGCGGGACTCCATTTCCATTCCGGGAATCTGGCAGGAGCGACGCCGTGGCGGTTTCCTGCTGAGTGACGGTCATCTCCCCAGAATCCGAAGCTATGACGAGGACGGTCGACTTGAAGCGGCGTTCGGGCGATTCGGGCGGGGCCCGTTCGAGTTTCAGCGGATCGGAAGCGTCACCGAAACGCCCGCAGGACGCGTCGTCGTGGCAGACGGTGGTCAAGCCGGACTGACCTACCTCACGAGCGACCTGCGGCCGGATACTCTGGTGTCGCTTCCCGGCGTTCCGCGGCGGGTCGAATCGCTGGGCGACGATCTGCTCGTGCGAATGAACCTGCTCACCGAGTGGACCGAAGACGCATCACGCTTCTTCCGGCAGCCCCTGTTGCTGCATCGCGTGAAGCGACAGAGCGTTGTCTGGAGCGCTCACTCCCTGCCGTTCGTGCCCGTCGAAAGACCTTACTGGATGTCGATTATCGGCTTCCCGTTCGCGGTGGCGGGCGACTCGATCTACCTGGCGTCTTCTCTCCGATACCCCATGGCCATCCTCAACGCCGAGGGCGATTCGGTCGGCGAACTCGGCGCGCCTCCCGGGACGTTCAAGCCGGTGCCCGTGTTCGAGCAGGGCGCTCTGGTGCCCGGCCAGTACAGTACAGGGAGTTCGAATGCGCTCGCAGGATACCACACGATCGCCCGCATCGATAGATTTTCCGCCTTGGCGGGTGGCGAAACTCCAGTTCCGAGACGGAGCTGCTCAATCAACGATGGTACCTTGGCGTAACGGGAGAAACGATATGGACCGTGAGGTGGGGATATGACCCCCATATCCTGGACACCTCCCCTTTGTGACGTTTGACCTCCGGGCACGGTGCTGCACAGGGTGGAACCTGGCAGGCCGGAAGGAGGTCGACATGGCACGGCGGCGGTACACGCCCAAGCTGAAGGCGCAGGTGGCGCTCGTCTCCGGCGCGCGCGTGACTAACCTGTTCGCCGCGCAAGGCCCGGACGCAAAGTACGTTCGGGATTGCCAAGGTCGCATCGTAGCGAGATCGTACGCTTCGGAAGAGAGTACCGACATGCGACGAAGAACCGAGTCGAACACGATCTAGCTTGACCAGTAGGCGTCGGCGACCGGAGGCCTGGAAGGCCCGGCGAGGGTCTCCGGTTGCTAACGCGCGGGGGTCGAGGCGGAGGTAACGATGAAAAAGACCGTGATTCCCGGCTGGTGGGCCGGACAGCTGCGATCTCTCGGTGGGGTGCTGCCGGTTGTCGTATTGACCCTCGCCGCACTGGAGGAGGCCAAAGCTCAGGATAGGCGTGACACACTTGTCCACATGTCCAATCTGGCCGTCCCGGACAGCATCCCGTTAACTTACGTTGAACACTTGATCCCGGGTGCCGATGGTTCCATATTCCTCCTGGATGTACAGATAGACGGAATACTGGCTTTTGACGCAGATGGTACATTCCGTCGACAGATTGGCCGGTGGGGAGAAGGGCCTGGCGAGTTCCTTTCGCCATGGCGTCTCGGGTTGCTGGGGCAAGACACCCTCTGGGTCGTTGACGCGGGACGACCTCGGATCAATCTGTATGATTCTACTACCGGAACATTCCTCGCGGATATCGGTCCGGCGACATGGGGGGCGGCCACCGCGGAAGGCAATCGACTCCAACCGTTCGCGGTACTGGCGGATCGACGGGTCGTCGCGCTAAGGTGGGCAAGGGAGGGGGCGGTTCTTGAGGTCCTTGCCTACGATGCGATTGGACATCAGGCCGATGTTGAAGCAACGACTGTTACTGTGCTGAATCTTGCTGGTCGATCACTATCGGTCGCCGTGCCGGCCGGTGGCGGCGGCTTGCAACTTCGCAACCCTTTCTCGCACAGTGACATGTTTTCGCTCGATCCGTCCGGCCGAACAGTTGCAGTCGTTCGACGGCCGAAGCCGAGCAGGTCCCGGGCTTCTTTCGTAGTGGAACGCCACAGCGTCCTCCAACGGAGTACGGACTCCATAAGCATCCCGTATGTGCCACGCCCTCTTGAGACACCGGAGATACGAAAATGGGCGGCGGACCTCGGGGCGGTGGAGCGTATGGTAGGGTTGGGGGTGTTCCCGAGCCGCGCGGCGGGCATCAGCGCGGTTCTTGATGCCCTTGACGAACCCGACTACTATCCGCCGGTGCGGAACCGCGGACGTGGAATCGGAGAGGGGGGTGTGCTGATCGACTCCGGAGTCGCGATGTGGTTCGATGTCTCAGATACGTCTGGACGCACCAACGACTGGCTGGTCGTCGCGGGGGAAAGGGATGTGTCATATGTGTCCCTCCCCGACGATGCTCGGCTGCTGGCCGTTCGGGGCGACCTGGTGTGGGCGGAGTCGCGGGACGCCTTCGGGTTGCCGACGATTCGCATGTTCCGCGTCCAACGGTCGGGCGAATGAGGCGTCGAAGCGCCTTCGGGAGTGCAGTTCTGGCGACGAGCGCCGGGTTCATGCTGGCTGCGTCTTTCCTCGCAGCTCAGGATGCAGGTACGCGCCTGAGTGGGTTTCTCGTCGCGGAGGGCGAGGGCCTGCCAGTTGAAGGCGCAGTGGTCGCATTGATCAACTCGGAGGATGCTGTCTCAGGCGAGACGCTCTCGAACGGACGGGGGGCGTTCAGCCTGCCGGTTCCCCCACCGGGCGTTTATCGCGTCCGGGTAACGCGCATCGGCTATCAGTCCTGGGCATCGGATACCCTCCATATCGCGTCGATATCGGAGTCACGAACGATACTCCTACGTGTCCCGATCAAACCGATTCCGCTTCCGGAGTTGTCGGCGTCGGCGCAAAACGACTGTCCAACGACCCGTCAAGAACGGACCCAGGCCTTCGCGCTCTACGAGTCGATCCTCCCGATCCTCACCTCGATTGCCTCCACGGATCTTGGGTCACTGCGGATGCGGACCATACGGCCAACCGTCGTGTGGAAGCGCGGCGGACGCCACTACGCCCAGGACACGGCAACTGTCGTCGTGGAGCGGTACTTCGACAACGCTTCACCGAATCACCTTGAGGTGTACGGATACGCGGAAGTGATCGGCGATTCTCTGACGACGTTCTACGCCCCGGACGAAAGCGCGCTGGCGTCACCCGGCTTCTTGGCGACGCATTGCCTGCGGCCGGTCGCGAGCGAGAATGAACGGAGGCTCGGACTGGGGTTCGAACCGAAGCCGAATCGGCGAGTTGTTGATGTCGAGGGCGTGCTGTGGATCAACAGAGTCGATGGAGGACCGGAGGAACTGGAGTTCCAGTACACTTCCTTGCGTCCGTTTCTGCGACGGCACTTGGAGCCGTCGTTGCGGGCGGAACTGTCATCCCGGTATCGCCGCATCAGTTTTCGCCGAACCGAGATCAAGGAGTCCCAATTCGGCGGCCGGTTTGATTTCGAACAGCTTGCGGCGGATCGCTGGTTCGTCCGCAAGTGGGAAATCCGCTCACCGGTCCTTCTTCACCGGCTGCTGGTCGAGGCTGGTATCGGGACTACCGTCTGGCCGGTTGCCGTTCCGCTTACCACGAGCGGAGAGGTGCTCGAGTTTACGGGGCCTCCCGACGCCGAAGCCGCCGGATGGATTGTTCGAAGAGATTTATCCGAAGCAAGCGGACCGCGCCGCCGCGATCCCTCTCGCCGCGGCGCAGGCGCAGCCGGCCCGCGGTCTCCCGGTGAAACGGGGCACAATCCGAAGTGACCTCCAAGCGGCAATCACCTGACACCCGACCTCGACGAGATCGGCGCGTTCGTATCGGTCGCCTGCACTGGGGACCGCCGGAATGGATGCCTGCGATTGTTGTTGCGGTCGTGGTTGCGGTACAACTCGCGTCCGGTGCAGTCGCGGCAGAGGCGCAGCAGCCCGAGACGTGTGACGACCGGGCCTCCCTGCTGGTAACCGTCACCGACCAGTCCGGTGTGATCCCTCTACCCGGGGCCACCGTGGTTCTCCTCTGGACGGACGGCGTAAGTAGGCCGGTGCGCGAAGCGGCGGGAGCGGACGGGGGCCTCTTCCTCTGCGTCCCCATGGACGCCAGACACGCCACGATCTGGGCCGAGCTTGGCGACAATTCGAGCGAGCAAGCGGTTGTCCAGTTGGACCCCGCCGCCGCGCACGCTGTCGAACTCCGGGTGCTCTTTGGTACGGTGGAGCCGGGCCGGGTAGTCGGGCGCGTGGTGGACGCTCAGACGAATCGTCCGCTGAGCGCGGTCGCCGTGTCACTGGTCGGCCGGGCCACCGCTGTCGAGACCGATCGGCAAGGGCACTTCGCCTTGAGCGGTATACTTGCCGGCCAACAGCACTTGGAGATACGCCGGATAGGGTATGCGCGCCTTCTGCATCCGCTGTCGGTGACGTCAGGACTCACCACGGAACTCGAGATCGCACTGCCGGCAGAGCCTCTGGAGATGGAGCCGCTCGTGGCAACCGTGATCCGACCGCGACGGCTGGAGATCGTGGGGTTCTACGAGCGCAAGTTTTGGGGCGAGTTGGTTAGCGGTGGCACGTTCTTCACGGTAGAGGACATTGATCGGCGACGACCACTCCGCATCAGCCACATGATTGCCGACGCACCCGGAATCCGACTCCGGTGCAGCGGCAGCGGGATCAACAGCTGTCAACTGGTGAATCCGCGATTCTCGCAGGGGTTTTCTCCGGGAGGCTGCACGATGAACACTTACGTGGATGGCGTCCTGCTGCGGGGCGGTGCGGTGGACGAATTCGTGCTGCCCGTTGAAGTGGCCGGAGTGGAAGTCTACCAGGGCCCCGCGCAGCTCCCAGCCGAGTTTGCCGGCTCCGACGCAAGGTGCGGCGCGGTGGTCGTCTGGACGAAATAGCGATCCACCGCATCGAGACGGCATCGCGCTCCGCCGCCTTCGTGACCTTCCGAGCGCTCGCGATGTCCATACGGTATCGTGCCGTCGCTCCGCGTCCGTCCAGCGGAGCACGGTGGTCGCGGCTGCGATTTCCGTGTCCGGCCGGACGCAGGTTGTACAGACGGACCAGAGGGGTCGGTTCGTCCTCAGCGGGCTCCCGGTCGGCGAACACGAACTGTCGGTGCGGCATCTCGGATACGCACCCCTCGCCCACGCGGTGTCCGTGCAACAAGGGTTCACCACGGAAGTCGAACTCGGCCTCTCGCCGGACGCCATGGCGCTGCCGCCGATCGTGGCGACGGTGATCAGGCCGCGCAATCTCGAGATCCGAGGCTTCTACGAACGCAGGCACTGGGGCGAACTGACCGGTGGTGGCACCTTCTTCACGGTCGATGATATCGAGCGCCGACGTCCCGTCCGCATCACGCGCATGATCGCCGATGTCCCCGGAATGCGCCTGCGCTGCAGCGGAAGCGGCATCCGTGGCTGCGTACTCGAAAGCACGAGGAGGTCGGCGGGGGGGTTCTCGACCGGAGGCTGCCAACTCTACGTGTACCTTGATGGCATCAGAATGCCGAGCGGGCAGCTGGACGAACTGGTCCTGCCGGTGGAGATCGCGGGCATCGAAGTGTATGACGGACCGGCCTCCCTCCCCGCCGAGTTCGCCGGCTCCGACGCTCGCTGCGGTGCCGTGGTGATCTGGACGAAGTAGCGGAGCCACACGGGAGACCCGGCGAGACCCCCCGCCCCGAACAGGAGGCGCAGTGAAGTCAGCGACAGGCCTCACCGTTCTCGTTTCGGCGCTCTGCACGGGGTCGCTGACCGCGCAGAACGCCGAAATGCACTTGGCGGAGGAGCTGCGGCTGGGCCGGATCCAAGGATCCGGCCCCGACGTGTTTGCCGACATCCATGACCTCACGGTCGATCCTGAGGGCCGGATCTACGTAGCGGACGTGGGGTGGAAGGAGGTACGGCTCTTCGACCGCGACGGGCGATTCGTCAGACGGCTCGCACCCGAGGGTGGGGGACCCGGAGAAAGGCAATACTGGAACATCGGGTCGACTCGGGTCACATGGGACGCGCACAGGGATCGGCTGTGGATCGATGATGGACTGCAGCGCCTGGTGCTCGATTCACTCGGAACCGAGTATGCGCGCGAGGTTCGGGCACCGAGTTTCGTCCCGCCCAATACGGCACCCCTTGGGACGGTGGTCGGAGTGGATCCGCAGGGTCGCCTGTACCAGTTCCTGTGGGGACCCTCTCCGAACCGGGATTCGACGTACCGATACGCCGCGCGCGGTACGGCCGATTCGGAGTATGCGATCACACATGACGCCATGCTCGTGGTCGAAGCGACGGCCGATAGTGAGGGTGTACCACGAACCAGCACTACCGGCGCTGGTTCAGTGACGGTGGTTGTCACGCGGACGGAAGCTCCGAAGACCGTCGGGGCGGTGTCCCCCGGCGGTGAGTTGTGGGTGGGAAGTATCAACGAAAGACGCCTGCAACAGCTGTCGTTTGCGGGTGACACGCTACGCACGATCTTGCCGGGGAGAATAGCGGGCGCCGCCGAGTGGGCGGAACTGGACGTCTCACCGGAGGGTTGGTTCTGGATCAGGCGCCAGCCGGACTCCGATGCAACCAGTACCTGGGATCTCTTGGACAACTGCGGCGCGTACCGTGGCTTCGTAGCAGTACGGCACCGTGTGTCTCTGACCAAGGTGGGTGCCGGCGGCCGCATCCATGTCGTGGCGTCGGGGGCCTTGGACTTCGAGTACATCCTGCGCCTACGGCTCGAAACGGACGTCGTGAGACAGGTCTGCTAGCTATGCAGCATTAACCTCGAACCTGCGCAATCGACGCTTGAGCGCAGGGTTCTCCGGTCGGCCGTGCCCGATGAAGTACTACCTCGACGGGATTGATTTGAGAGGAATGCCCGTACCGATCTCGCTCAGGGAGGTCGCCGCCGTTGAAGTGTACAAGGGTGCGGCGTCGCTCCCGGGGGAGTTCGCCGGGTCCGACGCGCGGTGCGGTGCCATCGTAGTGTGGACCCGATAGCGCGACGTCGGCCCGAGCTCACGCTCAGCTAGGGAGAGTTGCTCGGCCTCGCGATCCCCCCGCATCAGGACACCATCACTTCCTCTCGGCTTCGTGACCTGCCGGGCGCTCTCCACGTCCATACGTTGTCGTGCCGCATCTAATCGAGACGGAGTTGGCCGGGTGTACGGGAGGAAAGACATGAATCTTTGGTCGTCCAGGTGCCGACCTCTAAGTACATGTGGGATTATTGCTTCAGCCGCTTTGCTGGCCAACTCGGCCCCGACCGCGGCCCAGCAGGCGGCTTGCGGTCAGTCGGCCTCGCTTCTTGTCACCGTGCTGGACGAATCCGGGAGTATCGTACTGCCCGGCGCCACGGTAGTTCTTCGCTGGACCGATGCGGAACGAATGCCGGTGCGAGAGGCGACGGATGCCAACGGCCGCCTTCGGTTGTGCGTTCCGCGCGACGCGAGTCAGGCGGTCGTGTGGGCGGAATTCGGGGATCATTCGAGCGGGCAGGCGGCGCCGGAGGGCATCGTAGCCGGGGAGGAGCGAGAGGTCCGCCTGCGGATCCTGAGTTCGGTTCGGTCGGGACGTCTGATCGGGCGCTTGGTCGACACGGAGACCGGGCGTCCCGTGGAGACGGCGGCCGTGAGCGTCGTCGGCCGGCCGACGGAGGTCGCAAGCGACAGACAGGGCTTGTTCCGGCTGACCGGCGTGCCGGCGGGGCGGCACGAGCTACAGGTTCGACGGCTCGGCTACGCGCCGCTTCGCCACGCGGTTGACGTGACCACCGGACGCACGACGGAGTTGGAGATCAGCCTTGTGCGGGAGCCGATGGAACTGGAGCCCCTGGTGGTGTCGACCACGCGGTCGCGACGTCTGGAGATCAAGGGCTTCTACGAGCGGCAACACTGGGGAGAGTTGCTCGGCCTCGGGACCTTCTATACGGCTGCGGACATCGAGCGTCGGAGACCGCTGCGAATCTCGAATATGATAGAGGAACTCCCCAGCGTTCGGGCTGGGATGTTCAACGCTCGTGCAGGTTGCACCATGGCTGTGTATCTGGACAACATCCAGGTTGGGAGTTCCTCCCTCGACGCTTTGGTGCTTCCCATCGAGGTGGCCGGAGTAGAGGTGTACCGGGGGGCGGCGTCGCTTCCGGCCGAATTCGGCGGGTCCGATTCGCGATGCGGCGTGGTTGTCGTCTGGACCAAGTAGCCTGACGTCGCTGCCGAGAGAGGTCCGGCCTTGGCCGCACGCCAACCTCGTGACCTTCCGAGCGTCGGCCGGGTCCATACCTTATCGTGCCGTTCCAGGTCGAGATTCCTGCCCCGAAGAGGAGTTCGGTGAAGTCAGCGACAGCCATCACGTTTGCCTTGCTGGTTTCGGCGTCCTCGCTTGCCGCCCAGACTCGCGAATTCCACCTGATCGAGGAGTCGCGCCTCGGGCGTGCCGAAGGGTCGGGACCCGATGTGTTCGGCGACATCCACGATCTCGCGGTGGATTCAGCCGGTCGCATCTACGTACTCGATCCCGGCTGGAGGGACGTGCGCCTGTTCGACCGCGACGGCGAGTTCATTCGTCGGCTTGCCCCCGAGGGCGAGGGGCCGGGCGAACGGCGGCACAGACGCCAGTTTCCCGCTCGCGTGACTTGGGACGAGGGTCGGGGTCGGCTGTGGATTGACGATAGCGTGTTTCAGTCGGTCCTGGATTCGCTTGGCGTGGAACATGCGCGAAGCACGACGGTGCCGGACCTGCGCCGCAACCCCACTCAGCCGATCACCGTAGTGATGGCCGTCGACAGACAGGGCCGGGTATACGAACAACAGTACAGAGTCTTCGGGGACTCAACGTACAGCTACGTGGCCCGTGGCGGGATCACGCAGGACTATGCGTTGTCTGGCGACACACTGAGAATCGACGCGCGTGCCATGGCCACGGACGGCACGCGGCGCACGGTTGAAACGGCGGGCGCGTCCACGCGCGGGACAATTACGCTCACGATGATAAGGCCCACGCGTGCCCAGATCGCCTGGACGGCTTCACCGGAGGGTACGGTTTGGCTGGCCCCCCCTGGTGAACCCCTGCTGCATGAACTGACCATCGCCGGCGATACGCTCCGCACCATCGAGATTCCGCAGCCGGATCCGGCGGAACTGGATGTCTCGCCCGAAGGCTGGATCTGGGCCAGACGCGCGGCGGATCCCAATAGGTCGACCTGGGATCTGGTGGACCACTGCGGCGTGTATCTCGGTTCGGCCTCCGTACCCTATCCCGTGGCGGTAACAGAGGTCGGCCCCTCCGGCGTCATCCACGCCGTGGCGTCCGATCCCCTGGGCATCGACTACGTGATGACGCTGCGGCTCGACGCCGACGTGTCCCGCCGGAGCTGCTGAACCATCGGTGGCCCTCTGCAGCTTCCATGCACTCGTGAATCACGGTAGCGGTCCAGGCCTCACGGTTCTCGTTCTTGCGTTCCGCGCGGGGTTGCTGACCGCGCAGAGCTGTTGACGAAGACCTCCGCCCGCATGGGTGCGTCGCGACGACTTGCCGGGAGTGTCTTCCTTGCGACCATGGCGCTCGCCTGCGCCGCCCCCGCGTCGGACGAGGGGATCGGCGAGATACCGGAGTGGACCCTGCGGCGGGGTCTCGCCATCGGAAGCTCGGATGATCCGGTGCAGGGACTCTGGGCCGTCGGCGGGGTGTTGGCCGACCAGGACCATGTGTACGTCGTCTTAGCACGGGATGGTATGATCCGGGTCTTCACTCGTGACGGCGAGTTCGTTCGCGACCTCGGGCGCCGCGGGTCGGGCCCCGGCGAACTGGCAAGCCCGACGACGATGGGGTGGATCGAACCGGGGATCCTATCGATCGGGGACGCAGAACTGCGGCGCTTCACGTTCTATGATGTTGTCACCGGTGAGGTGAGGACGATCCCCTACCATGCGTACTCACCGGACGCGCACGGAACGGCACGACTTGTACCGGTCGTCGCGCTGTCCGGATCACGCACAGCGGCCGCCGGGCGGCCCTCCGAAGGGGCTCCCGAGCAAGGGATCCTCACGACCGTACCCATCGTGGTGTTGGACACGGCGGGCGCCCTGCTCGACACGCTTGCGCTGCTGTCGGTGCCGACTTCAGTCGAGGTTTCGGCCGGGTTGGTGGAAGATGGAACGGTGCGCCTGGGTCACCCCATTGAAACAGGGGACGTATGGCGATTCGCGCCGGACAGGTCGCGCGCAGTGGTCGTCGACGGCGCGACGTGGGCAGGCGAAGGCCCCGCCGAGTTCGGCGTGACAATGGTGGGTTCAAACGGCGACACCCTGTTCCACCGTCGCCTCGCCTATCCACCGCGCCCCGTCCCGGACGGCTACTACGATGGCGAGATCGAGAAGATGTTCGGTTATCCGGAGACGTCTGAAGTCGTAGCTGGCCGGCGTGCGTTTACGAACGCCGTACGCGAGTTCTTCGATCAAACTCGCTATCTTCCTCCCGTTGCCTACGTCGTGGTGGGCAGCGACGGCACCGCATGGATCGCCGGCCTGGACGAAGACGGCGAGCGTGAGTGGCTCGTGCTCGATGCGTCGGGGGCTTCCATCGGCCGCTTCCGGCTACCCGCCACGTGGCACATAGACTACGCGAACCGGAACGAAGCCTGGGTGGTGGAGGTGGACGCGCTCGACATCCCCTACGTCGTGCACTACGAAATCGTGCGCTAGGGAGGCCGCGTCGGTTGCGCCGAGGCCGGACCGAGGGGCCGCAGGTGGATGTCGCCTGATCGGATGACGTTCAGTCAGATGTCATCCATTTGGGGACCTTGTGGCCGAGTTGCCGAGAAGCTCAACCTGGGGCTGAGGAGAAACCCGGTTTCGTCGCAAGGGGGAGACGCTAGTGGTGGTAGGAAAGTCCCTTAGACCGCTCTTGGACTTGGCCGTATTCGGGCTGGTACTCGGCGGAGCGGTCTTGGTTTGGAGCGTGGCCTCATCCAACCGCGAGCTTGTGGCGAAGCTGCAGTTGACGACCCCGCTGGTCGAGCGGGCGAACGTCCGGGATCGTCTGGTCGGAACCTCGGTATCCCTGTCTTCATTCGATCTCGAGAGACCGGACGCCGCGGACGCTCACCTGCTTTGGATCGTCGATCTCGCGCGGTGCCGGACCTGCTTGAATGCCAGGGTCGCCGTGTGGAATGCTCTTGGGGACGATCCTTTGCTGAAGCGCCATGTCGTGGTGTTCGGTGATCATGACGTGCCCGATGAGGCGCGACGGGCGCTTCGCGGCACGACGTTCACCTTAGCGTCGCGACAAGATCTGGAAGCTGTGTTCGGTCCGCTTCTCCCTAACACGAAGCTTCTCGTTGACGGTGCCGGAGTCGTGGTGCTGGCCGATTCCAGGACCGCCGCCTCGGACTGCGGCTGGAGCTTCGAAGCCCAAGTGGGCGCGCTACGAGGGACGCTCACGACGGGCCTCATACGTACCCAATCCTCGAATCCGTAAGGAGCAGACAACATGGACAAGTTCGCACTGTTCACACGTATCGCCACCGCGCTGGCGGTGGCCTTCATACTCGCCGTCGCATCCACAACCGTCGGTCCGGCGGCGCTGGATGGGCAGGAGGGCACGGATCCGTGCGTCGAGGAGTGGGAGGACGAACTCGGCAGCCCGTGCGTGGATCTGGAACACCGCGATCCCTGGGACGGGCAATGCGGAGGCTGGTCGTGCTACACGGCGCTGGAGATGTGCTGCATCCCGGAAATCGTGGTTCGATAGCCGGTGGTTACGCTCGCCCGCGAACGAGCCGGTGCGCTCCGCACGATGGCGTGCGCGGCCGTCTTGCCCCTCCTGGCGTGCGGGAGGGCGCCCGACCCGTTGCCGCCACTGCGGGCCGCGCTCGATGAGGCGTTCGAGACCGAAGTCATTATCACGCTCAGCGAGAATCCGCAGGATTCGATCGCGACTCCGGGGATCTTTAAGGAGCGGGCCGATGGTGGCTTCCTGCTTGGCGAGGGGCAGCTCCCCAGGGTCCGCAGCTACGACGCACAGGGGCGGCTCGAGGCGGCTTTTGGTCGATTCGGCGACGGCCCGTTCGAGTTCCGGAGGATCAACGGCTTGACCGAGACCGCAAGGGGGCGGGTCGCCGTGTTGGGCTCCGGGCCGCGCCTCACCTACCTCACGGCGAACCTCGTGCCGGATACCATCGTACAACTCCCCGGTATCCCGTCAGGGATTGAACAAATCGGTTCCGATCTGCTGGTGGGGATCAAGCTCTTCACGGAGGCGACTCAGGGTGTGTCACGGTTCGTGCAGCAGCCTCGACTGCTGCATCGGCTGGCAGCTGACGAGATAGCGTGGAGCGGCTATACCTTCCCGTTCATTCCCGTGGAGAGACCGTACTGGGCGTCGCTGGTGCGCTTCTCATTCGACGTAGCGGGCGACTCCATCTATATGGCGTATTCCCTGCGCTACCCGGTGACGATTCTGAACGCCGCAGGCGACTCGATCGGCCAGATCGGCGTTCCTCCCTCCACGTTCGATCCGATCCCCGTGTTCGAGCCGGGTGCCTTCAACCCGGGCGCATACCCCACGCAGATGCCAGAACTGCTCGGAGGGCGCGGCACCATCTCGCACATCGCAGTTGTGGATTCCCATCTCGTCGTGGTGCATGGTCGTTTTGGTTACCCCGAGTCCGGCGGACCCTTCGGGGAGTATCATTCATCCCTCGACATCTACGACCGGCACACGGGCCGCAAGCTGTACGAGGAGGTGCCGTTGCCGGAGGACTCGAGGGTCCTGGGGGGTGGCAGGCATCTCTATCTTCTCCAGAACAGCAGTTTCCCGCCGTGGCGCATCGCAAAGCTCAGCGTGCGCGTGGAGAAGCCAGGTTGACGCGCTCGACATCTCTCACGGATCGCCCCTCGTGAGGATTCCGGGGCTAGGCGGGGGGAAGCTCGGGGGCTGATCCCTCGCCGCCGTCCGCGTCTCCGGAACCGACCGCCCGCTGGAGGACCTCCTGGATGTCGAGGCCCAGCACCGACGCCAGTCCCTCCATCGTCCCGTAGGCGCCGCGCACGCGCTGGTTGAGGGCGTTGGATACGCCCTTGCCCTGGCCACCGTCCATGACGACGACGCGGTCGATGTCCACGCCCTCCACGGCGCCGACGGCGATCTCGAGCAGTTCGGGGAGCTTCTCGGCCATGAACACGGCGAACGCGGCCTCGCCTCCGGTCTGGACCTCGGCGTAGAGCCGCTTCAGGACCTCGACCTGGGCCTTTCCGCGCTCCAGGATCGGGGCCGCCTCGGCCTCGGCCCGCGCGAACGCGGCCATCTTCTCGGCCTTGGCGGGCTCGATCACGTCCGCCCGCAGCCGCTGCTCCTCGCGCTCCACGCGCTTCATCTCGAGGATCTTCTCGGCCTCGACCTCGGCCTCCTGCGCCTTCACGCGCGCGATCTTCTCGGCGGTGTCGCCCTCGCGGTGCAGTTCGGCCTTGCGCACCCGCAACTCGTTCTGGGCCTCGGCGATCTTGATCGAGGCCGCGGCCTCCCGCACCTCGGCGCGCCGCCTCGCCTCGGCCTGCGCCTCGCGCGTGTCGGCCTCCGCCTGCGCCTCGGCGATCTCCGCCTGCCGGATCGCCTCGGCCGACTTCTCGCGCCCGATCGCGTCGAGGTAGCCGCGCTCGTCGCTCACGTTCTGGATCTTGAGCACGTCGAGATGGAAGCCCAGCGACGCGAGGTCCTCCCCCGCGTCCTCCGCCAGCGCCTTGGCGAAGCCCAGCCGGTCCTCGTTCACGGCTTCCGGCGTGAGCGTGGCGAGCACACCCCGCAGGTTCCCGGTCAGGGTGTCCTGCGCCAGCTCCCGCACCTCCTCCTCCGTCTTCCCCAGCAGGCGCTCCACCGAGTTGTTGAACACCCACTCGGGCTCCGATGCGATCTTCACGTTCGCGATCGCCTCCACGCTGAGCGGGATGTTTCCCTTCGAGAAGGCGTTGTTGACGAAGACCTCGATGGGGATCGTCTCGAGGTTCATGTGCTGGACGGTCTCGATGATCGGGATCCGGAGCGTGCGCCCGCCCGAGATGGAGCGGTAGCCGACGGCCTGCCCGTCGGTCAGCATGCGGTTCCGGCCCGTGATCACGGCCGCGCGGTTGGGGGGAACGATCACGATCAGGTTCTTGATGGTGATGATCGCCACGAGTACGACGACGAAGAAGACGCCCGCCATCACGACCGGGGCGGCCAGGAGATTCAGAAAGTCTTGCATTTCGACCTCATTCCTCGAGCAGTTGCATATCTTCGGGATCCACGGGCACGACGTCCGCGATGCCGTCCGTCATGCGCACGACGACGACCGACTGTCCGGCGCGCAGCGGCAGGTCGTCCGGGCACGTCGCATCCATGCGGGCCCGCACGCTGAACCGGCGCTCGCCGCGCGACACCTTCACCGTACCCGCACCGTCCGACGCTATTTCCATCGTGACTTCGCCCGTCAACCCGGCCAGCGAACGCTCGCCGAGCGCGGTGCCGGCGCCCGAGCGCTTGATGTAGCGGAAGGCGGCGCCGATGAACGCCCCGGAGGCCAGTCCCGTGACGCCGGCGATGGCGGCCGTGACCGCGGGACTCGTGAACCAGTGCAGGATGGCGCCGGTCGCGCCGAATCCGAACATGGCGTAGACGATCGTCCGCAGCGAGAGAAGTCTCGCCACGTCGGCCGCGCCCCCCGCGTCCAGGTCCGCGTCGATATCCACATCGACGTCCACGTCGACATCCATGCTGATGTCCATGCCGTCCAGGAAGTCGCCGAACACGGACAGGGCGAGGAAGCCGCCGCCCACGAGAAGACTGAAGATGTATATCGTGAACATGTGTCGATCTCCTCAGCGCCAGGCCGCGACCGTCTCCCGCACGAAGTCCTCGAACACGCGCGGCGCGTGGCCCAGCACGTGGCTCATCGTCGCGAAGTCCTCCTCCGTCGCGATGAGCCCGTCGGAGAGGAAATACTCCGACATGACGCGCAGGTCCCTCACGAGCCAGTCCGGCAGGTGCCGACCGGCGCGCGCCTCCCACGCGTCGAGGTCGTCGCCCACGTACTCGATCTCGCGGCCGAGGTGCTCGCTCCAGGTGCCGACGACATCCGCGCTCGTCAGGAGTTCGGGTCCCACCACCGGATGCCGGATCCCCTCGTGGCCGTCGTCGAGGAGCGCGTTCACGGTGGCGTCGGCGATGTCGCGGACGTCGACCCGGTGCAGTCCCGCGCCCCCGAGCGGCGCGGGGTAGACCCCGGCTTCGAGCGACCGCCGCAGCCACAGGTCGTTCTGGAAATAGTGGTTCGGTTCGATGGTGGCCCACGGGACGCCGGAGGCCTCGAGCGCGGCGAGGATCTCCATCTTGCTCGCGAAGTGGGGGATGTGGGGCGCCGCGTGCGCGCGGTGCGCGGAATGGAAGACGATCCGCTCGACGCCGGCCTCCGCGGCCGCATCGACCGCCCCGATCCCGAGTTGCGCCTCCCGCGGGTGGAGCGCGGTGAGGAGGTGCAGGCGCGACACGCCTTCGAGCGCCGGAGCGAGCGTGTCGGGCCGCTCCAGGTCGCCTCGCACGAATTCGACTCCCTCCGTCGACGCCTGCGCGCCGTCCGCCGAGCGCGTCAGGCAACGGACCGATGCGCCGCGGGCCACCAGGCCCTCGACGACCCGGCTCCCGACGGTCCCCGTCCCGCCTATGCAAAGCACATCCGCCATCCAGGCCCTCCTGTCGTCCCGAGGTTCCGTGAGGTTCCGACGATACGTGGCGTGCGAAGGGCAGGCGAGTGCCGCCCGGCGTGCGCCCGCCTGTCCGGCGTCCGCCCGGTTGCCCGCCGGCCGTGCGGGAGTTGATAGCCCGTTGATAGCCCGGGGGATTCTGGAGGTGAATCTCGGAAGGCATGGGACGGAGGGTCCGTCCCGGAGGGTCGCGACGGGCGCGCCGACGATCTTGGCGGCCGCGACCCGGCCTTCCGACAACCCGGGAGAGGGAGGGGACGATGAAGACGACGAAAGCGGGACCGAGAGCGGGAACGAAAGCGGGACGCTGGGTACTCCTTGGTTTCAACCTCGTGCTGGCCACGGCCATCCTGGCGCAACCCGGCCGGGCCGCGTCCGCGCGCGGCGGTGGCGACTGCGTGAGCGACTGTTATCGGGGATGGGCGGACTGCGTCCTGGACGGTGAATGGGGCTGCAACTACGAGGTCAACGAGTGCGTGCGGGGATGCCTCTTTCCCATCTGGGGCCCTCCTTCCGATCCCGATCTACCCTAACGGTGATGGTGATCACATGAGGCTCAAGACGACGGGGGGCCGCATGCGGCCCCGGCACTGGACGACATTCGCGGCGGCGATGGTGGCTGCCGCATGCCTGGAGGGGGACAGCCGTACCGATACGGTCGCTTCGGCGGAACCGGGAGCGGACCTCGGAACGGATGTCGGAACGGATGTCGGAACGGACCTCGGAGCGGGCCCCGCGCATCTTCGCGCGGGGTCGCCCCGCCTGCGGCTCGGGAGCGCGTCCGGGGCGTCCGGGGATGGGCAGACGGATTTCCATGACATCGCCGGCGTCATCGTGGACCGGTCGGCCGGTGTGCTGGTGGTGGCGAACCGCGGCGACGCCACGCTGCGCACGTTCACGCTCGATGGGGCGTGGCGCGACACGCGGGGCGGCGTGGGCGGCGGTCCGCGTGAACTCGGGGAACTGACGGCGCTCTTCGAATACCGCGGCGATTCCGTGCTCGTATACGACGGGGCGGGGGGAGGCGCGTCCATCTGGCCGTACACCGGCGGAAATGTGCGACGCGTCGGGGTCGCGATCCCTCCGGGGGACACCCTGCAATCCCCGCGGCTGCGGGGCGCCCTGAACGACGGTCGGCTGGTGTGGGCGGTGCCGAGGCCCGACCGGGCCGTCGACGAGATGGGCGAGTCTCATCCCCTGCAGATCGTCATCTTCCTGACATCGGCCGACGGCACGGGCTTCGACCCCATCGCCGAGACCACGGGCATCCGGGTCTTCAACTATCCCGGAGACTCGTACATCTCGGGCCGCATTCCGTTCTCGCCTCAGCCGTTCGTACTGCCGCGCGATTCGGTGGTCCTCTTCGGGTCCACGGCACGTCCGCGCGCGGAGCGGGTGACGCCCGGCGGCACCCCGCTGGCTCCGGTCGAGTTCTCCCTCCCATCGATGCCCGTGACCGCGGACGACCGGGAGATGGCGCTCGTCCCCATCCGCGCCGAGATGAACCGCCTTCTGCCGCCGGGGATGCGGGACCGTGTCGCGGCCACGCTCGATGTGTGGGCGTTTCCCGACTCCTTCCCGCCCCTGGGGTCCGTGACTGCGGGCGCCGACGGGCGCGTCTGGGTGACGGGCTACCGGCCGCGACCGGACGCCGCGCGCGGTGAAGACGACGTCTCGGTCTGGAGCGTGTACGCCGGGCCGGGAAGCCCCGCCGTGAACGTCGGGTTCCCCGGCGGCTTCGACCTGCTGTGGGCCGACGACACGGAGGCGGTGGGGGTGGTACGGGACGAATTCGATGTCGAACACGTCCTGATCGTCCCGCTGCCCGCGGGCGCGAGGGCGCCGGGGACATGAAGCGCCCCGGGATCCAGGACATCGGTCTCGCCGTGTGCTGCATCCTCCTGGCGGTGATCGCCTTCCGCCCATCGGGGGTCGTCGGCGGCCGCCTGCGGGAGTGGAAGGCCGAGCGGCAGGTGCTCGCGCTGTATCGCGAGGAATGGAGACAGGCCGCCGCGGCTCGGCGAAGTGCGCTCGGCAGCGGGGCTGCCCCGCAGACGATCTTCGAGTTCAGCGACTACCTGTGTCCCTTCTGCCGTTCGTCGCACGAGACAGTAAACGGGTGGGTCGCCTCGGGCGAAGTCCGCGTGGTGCTCGTACACGTGCCCCTCTCGGAGCGCTCCGCCCAGGCGGCACGCGCCGCGATCTGCGCCGAGAAGCACGGAACGTTCCCGCGCATGCACGACTACCTGATGACGAACGATGACTGGGAGACCGGAGACGTGGACTGGGAGTCGGTCGCGGTGGCGGCGGACGTTCCCGCGGGAACGCCCTTCGCCCTCTGCCTGAACTCGGCCGCGACGACCGAGCGCCTCGCCCGCGACGCCGCGCTCGCCGACCGCTGGCGGATCACCGCCACCCCGACCTTCGTGTCAGGCAGCGCCAGGCACGTCGGCGCCGCCTCCGATGGCGACCTCGAAAAGTTGATCGACCGCTGAGAGGCGGTCTGGGTGAATCTTGACCCGCCGGAAGAAGCTCCAGGAGCGATTGGAGCGTCCCGGATCCGCGCGGTCGTCCGGGGAGCGTCGTCAACGGTGGTGCCGTTCGGCGATGCGGGTCAGGGCGTCGCTCAGGTCGGCCATGTAGCGGTCCACGTCCACCTCGGCGATCGGCGGGCCGTGGATCGGGGCGATCCAGGCCGGGGGATGCCGCTCCAGCATCGCGTGCAGCGCGTCCATGACCCGGTTCGGGTCCGCATAGCGCAGCCAGGGCAGCGTCTGTGCATGGAATTCATGCACGCCCTCCGCGCGTCCGTCCTCCGGGATTCGGCCCCAGTCGATGTCGCACGCGCCGGGGGCGTGGAGCGTCCCGAAGCCGTCCGCCACGAACAGGGTGCGCGAGGCTTCGTCGTACACCCACGTGGTGTGGTTGCGGTCGGCGAGCGGGGGATCCAGCACCACGAACCGCCGGCCGAGGACATCGGTCACATCCCCGATCCTGGTGCGGCGCGCGTACGGGAGGCCCTGGAGATCCGGGTCCCCGCAGGAGGCGACGATCTCGAAGTCGCCCCAGTCCCCGCGGAAAGCGGGAATGTTCCCGGAGTGAGGGTAGTCGGAGTGTGAGAGGATGATGGCGCCGACGCCCCGTCCCGCGGTGGCGTCGCCGATCCGGTCGGAGAGGCGCTGCCGGTGGTGAAAGGAGCCGGAGTCCATGAGGATCGCCCCTTCCGGCGCCTCGACCAGGTAGACGGAGACGTGGATGTGGCCGTCGGTTTCCGGGAAGCACTCGTGGACCCAGGAGACCCCGCCGCCCAGGGTGATCGCGCTCACGGGACGCCCCGGCTCACAGGATGCTCCGGCTCACAGGACGCCCCCGCGTCCGCCCGCCGCCACCCGCCGCACGACTTCGTTCAGGCGCTCGTAGTACGGGGCCGCGTCCTCCCCGGGGATCGGGAGTCCGTGCGCGGGCGCGAACCCGTAGCCGGCGAACTGCACCGCGAGCGCGTCCGTCGCCGCCGTCACCTTCTCGGGAACCACGTACTGGAACCAGAACATGACCCGGCTGTGGAACTCCTCGAGGCGCCCCACGTCCACCGCCGTGTCGATCTCGTCCGTGCGCCGCAGGCACTCGCCGGTCTGGTGGGGGAATCCCATCCAGTCGACCGTGAAGAGCGTGCGGGTCGTCTCCTCGCTCATCCACGTGTGGATCGCGGCGTCGAGAAACGTCGCTTCCGGGAAGCGGACCCGGAGCCCGCCGAGATCGATCTCGGCCGCGGGCCCCACCTTCATCGCATCGTCGAGGTGATACAGCGCGTGCGTCTCGCCGGTCGCCGGCGCCACGAGCCGGCAGGCTGGATAGCGCCGCAGCACCTGCATCGTATTCCCCGCGTGCGGTACGTCGGGATGCGAGAGCGCGAGGTAGTCGAGCGGCCGATCGCCGAGCAGTGCCTCGAGCGCCGGGAGAAGGATGTGGCCCGAGGCCGGAGAGAGGGTGTCCCAGAGCAGCGTCCGCTCGCCGGTCAGGAGGTACGCGTTCTGCGGGATGTGAAGCTCGTTCCCGGGCCTGTACCAGTCCGCGCCGCTCTCCAGCACCGCGCGCGCGATTCCGGCCCGGTGCCCGCCGCACTCCTGGATCCAGTGGACCCCCGGCCACACGTCGCGCCGCCAGCCGGCCCCCGTCCTGGCGGTCGGCATCGGGACCGCCATCGGGACCGTAGTGGGCGTTGCGGCTTCGCTTCCGGGTTCGCTCATGCGGGGAGTCTACCGAACGCCCGCCCGCCGCCACCAGCCCGCGCGGCGCCGGTCTGGATGGCGCTGGGCTAGTCGAGCCGAAACCCCAGGGCCGCCACGACCTCTGTCTGGCGCTGATCAAGCGTGATGAACGTCACATCCTCCGCCTCCCCCACCACGTACAGGGCACAGGCGACATGCCAGAGATCCACGCCTCTCAGGTACCCCGCCCGCAGCACGGATCGCAGTTCGGTCGACAGGGGCCGGGTCGGCTGTACCCAGCGGAAGGCCGATACAAGGTGCTCCGGGACGGGCCGGCCCTCCCTTGCGCAGGCGGATCGCAGCTCGGCCTCCAGGAGATTCGATGAAGCGATGTAATCGAACCCGTCGATTCGACGGGCAATGCCGTGCCCTCCGGCCGCCCCGTGGCCCCTGCGGCCTGTCTCGGTGGCCTGTCTCAGACGAAGGCGTCACATTTCCTCCCATGAATGCCCGAAGATGGTCTGCTCCATCATCCGGACGTCGACTCGCGGCGGCCGCAGCGGGTCTGGTCGTGGTGTCGGTCGCCGCGGCCGGTTGTTCGCCTTCCGGGGAGGGGGCGGCGTTTCCGAGCCGGTCCATCGAGATCGTCTCGTGGGCGACGCCGGGCGGACCGACGGACCTCCTCTCGCGGGCCCTCGCCGACGCCGCGCCGCCGCACTTCGAGGGGCGGCGCGTCAACGTGATGACCCGGCAGGGCGGGGCGGGCGCCGCCGGCATGCAGTACCTGCAGGGCCGGGAAGGCGACCCCCACGTGCTCGGCGTCTTCACGGCGAGCGGCACCGTGAACATGGCGACCGGGCGGATCCCGTTCTCTCCCGGGGACTTCACCCCCATCCTCCGCATCCAGATCGACCCCTTCCTGATCGCGGTGCGGGACGACAGCCCCTTCCACACGCTGGGCGACCTGTTCGAGGCGGCGCACGCCCGGCCGGGCGAGGTCTCGGTGTCGGGGTTCGGGGCGGCGTCGGCCCACTTTCTCGGCTTCGCCCGCCTGAGGGCCGCGGCGGGGGACCCGGACGTGCGCTGGATCGCGTACGAGGGGTCGGCCGACGCGGTGGTGGCGGCGCTCGGCGGGCACACGGACGCGGCGCACACGAACTACAACATCGTGCGCGAGCACCTGCGGGCGGGGACGATGCGGGTGCTGGGCGTGGCGCTCCCCGTCGAGGCGCTCCCGGACACGCCGGGCTACGCGGAGCAGGGGTACGATCTGGCTCCGGTCCACTGGCGCGGAGTCGTGGGACCGCCGGGGCTGGATCCGGAAATCCGCGCGGAGCTGCGGGCGCGGCTGATGGCCGCGATCGAGGACCCGGGGTTCCGCGAATACATGGAGCGGGCCGCGCTGGAATACGCGACGATGGCGGACGCGGACGCGTTCGGCGTCTGGATGGCCGAGGAGGTGGCGACGAGCCGGGACATGCTGCGGCGGCTGGGAATCCTGGATGAGTAGTCCCTCGGCGGGCGGGGCCGTGCGTCTGCGCCTGCTCGCGGAGGCCGGGTTGCTCGCCGTCGTGGCGGCTGGGGTCCTGCTGGACTCGCGCTCCTACCCGGGATCGCTGGCGGAGGGGGCGCCGGGCCCGGCCTTCTTCCCCCGGCTGCTCGCCGTGCTGCTCATGGTGTGCGCGGCCTGGCTCGCGATCCGGGCCGCGCGACAGCCGCACGAGTCGGACGCCGGACGTTCCCGCGGGAACGTCGCCGGGAGCCCGGGAGCCGGCCGCGGTGCGCGCCTCGGGCTGGGCGCGGCGTGGATCGCCGTCTTCCTCCTCATCTGGCCCCGGCTTGGGACCGTCGTGTCGGTTCCGCTCCTCGTGGCCGGGCTGATGTGGCTGACGGGCGAGCGCTCGCGGCTCGTGCTCATCTCCGTGCCGCTCCTCTTCGCCGCCTTCATCTACCTCGTGTTCATGGTGGCGCTCGGCGTGCCGCTCCCCTCCGGGTTCTGACCCGCCGTTGTCCGCGTTCTTCGACGGCCTGCTGACGGCGCTCCAGCCGGGGAACCTCGCGGCGCTCCTCGCCGGGAGCCTCCTCGGCGTGTTCGCGGGTGCGATGCCGGGGCTGAGTTCGACGGTGGGACTCGCGCTCGTCCTCCCCGTCACGTTCGCCCTCGACCCGACGCCGGCGCTCCTGATGATGGTCTCGATCTACATGGCGGCGGAGTACGGCGGTTCGATCACCGCGATCGCGATCGGCGTGCCGGGGAGTTCGCCCGCCCTCGCCACGACCTTCGATGGCTACGCCATGACCCGGCGCGGCGAAGCGGGACGCGCCCTCGGGATCTCCCTCTTTTCCAGCATGAGCGGCGGGCTCCTCGGCACCATCGTCCTCGTCCTCGCGCTGGGGCCGCTCTCGCGGGCGGCGATCGCCTTCGGGCCGGCGGAGTACTTCGGGCTCGGCGTGTTCGGGCTCTCCATCGTCGCGAACCTGGTGGGAAAGGATCCGTTCAAGGGGATTGTGAGCGCGCTCCTCGGGCTCCTCTTCTTCATCGTCGGGCTCGACGTGCTCACAGGGGCCCCGCGCCTCACGTTCGGCACGACCGCGCTCATGGACGGTCTCGGGCTCGTCCCGATGCTGATCGGCTTCTTTGCGATCGCGGAGGCGCTGGCGGCGGTGACCGGCCGCCGCAGGTCGACACCCCCCGGAAGCGGCATCGCCGGCGCCCTCCCCGGGGCTCGCGAGCTGTTCGGATTGTGGCGCACGATTCTGCGGGGATCCGCCATCGGGGGCCTGATCGGGGCCATCCCGGGGGCCGGGGCGACGATCGCCTCCATCGTCGCGTGGAACGAGGAACGTCGCGTCTCGAAGACGCCCGAGCGGTTCGGGACGGGCGTGCCGGCGGGCATCGCGGCGCCGGAGGCGGCGAACAACTCGTGCGTGGGGGCGGCGATGATCCCGCTCCTCGCGCTCGGGATCCCCGGTTCCGCCAGCGCCGCCGTCCTCCTCGGGGGCCTCACGGTGCAGGGCGTGGCGCCCGGACCGCTGCTCATGACCGAGCGCTCGGAACTCGTCTACGCGCTGTACGCGGGATTCGTGGTGGCGGTGCTGCTCATGCTGGCCGTGGGGCGCCTCGGGATCCCCCTCTGGACCCGGGTGGTCCGGCTGCGGCCGTCGATCCTGATGCCGCTCGTCGTGGCGATTTCGCTCGTGGGCACCTTCTCGCTCCGCGGCAACGCGGCGGATGCGTGGGCCGCCCTCTTCTTCGGGCTGGTCGGCTTCGCTATGCTGCGAGGCGGCTACCCGCTGGCGCCGGCGGTGCTCGGCCTCATCCTCGGTCCCATGATCGAGACGAACTATCGGCGAGCGTTGAGCCTGTCGTCCGGGTCGCACTCGATCTTCCTGGAGAGCCCGATCGGTTTGGTGCTGCTCCTGCTGGCGGTGGTGAGCTTCGCGGCCCCGGCGGTACGCAGCCGCCTGATATCCGGGAGGACGCGAGCGCCCGAACCCGGACCCGAACCCGGACCTGGACCCGACACACACGGCGGACCCCACACACACGACAACGAACCCCGGCGAGAGGAACGCGAGTGAGCGCGACGCGTGCGGTCATCGACTTCATACTCGAGACGAAGATGGACGACTTCCCGGCGCGGCTGCTGTCCGAGGGACGGCGCTGCGTCACCGATGGGACGGGGGTGATCCTCGCCGGGTCCACGGACGGCTGTTCCCGCATCGTCCAGGACCAGATCGCGGTTCAGGGCGGCAACGCGCAGGCGACGATCATCGGTCCGCCGGACGCGCGCGCCCCCGCATCGCTCGCGGCGCGCGCCAACGGAACGGCGGGCCACGCGATGGACTTCGACGACACGCAGCTCTCGAACGCGCCCGACCGCATCTTCGGACTCCTCACCCACCCGACGGTGGCGCCTCTCGCGGCGGGGTACGCGGTGGCCGAGAGGGAAGGCGCCACGGGGGCCGAGTTCCTGGAGGCCTTCCTCATCGGGTTCGAGGTGGAGTGCAAGATCGCCGAGGCGATCGACCCGCGGCACTACATGGAAGGATTCCACTCGACGGCGACGATCGGCACGCTCGGCGCCTGCGCCACGGCCGCGAAGCTCGCCGGGCTGGAGGCGGCCGATCTCGCGATGGCGCTCGGGATCGCGGCCAGCCTCTCGGCGGGCATCCGGCTCGGGTTCGGCACGATGACGAAGCCGCTGCACGCGGGCCGGGCGGCGGAAAACGGCATCCTGGCGGTCGACCTCGCCGCCCGCGGCTTCACCGCCGGGCACGATGCGCTGGAGGCGCCGTGGGGCTTTTTCCGCGTCTTCGGCGGCGGCTTCGAACCCGAGCGGCTGATCGGCGCCCTGGGCTCCCCGTACACGCTGCTCGACCCCGGCGTCTCCGTGAAGCCGTTCCCCTCCGGGAGCCTCGGGCACCCCAGCATGGCCGCCATGCTCGAACTCGTCACGGAGCACGACCTCCAGCCCGACGACGTCGCGCACATCACCTTCCGCGCCGGACACAACATCCTGAACCCCCTCCGGTATCCGCGCCCGAACAACGAACTCGAGGCGAAGTTCTGCATCCCCTTCGTCCTCTCGAGTATCGTCCTCAGGCGCCGGGCCGGGATCCGCGAGTTCCACGATGACTTCGTCCTCTCCGACGAGGCGGCGGACATGATGGGGCGCGTGACGGTCCGGTTCGACGAGGAGATCGACGCCCGCGGGTACGACCGCATGCGGAGCGCAATCGACGTGCGGCTTCGCGACGGGACCGAGCTTCACACCGAGGCGGACACGTATCCCGGCGGGCCCGAGCGGCCCCTCACCCGGGACGAACTGCACGACAAGTTCCGCGACTGCGCGAGCCTCGTGATGGACGACGCGCGGATCGAAGCGGCGCTGGACCGGCTCGAGCGCGTGGACGAACTCGCGCACATCGACGACCTCGTGGACGCCCTCTCGACGGCCCAGGCGGACGCCCCGGCAGGCGCCCCCGCAGGCGCCCCCGCAGGCGCCCCCGCATGAGGCGCGCCGCCGACGCCCTGGTGCTGCCGGGCACGCTGCCGGCAATGCTGCTGGGAGCGCTGTGGCTCGCGGCCTGCGGCGATGCGACGCGCTCCGATGAGGGGACGGACGCAGCTCTGGACGCAGCGGCCGACGCGGCGGGGCGCGGACCGTACGACGCCCTCCAGGTCGAGACGGATCTCATGGTGGAGATGCGCGACGGCATCCGCCTCGCGACCGACGTCTACCGTCCGTCCCGCGAGTACGAACCCGTCGCTGGGCCGTTTTCCGTCCTCCTCCACCGGACCCCGTACGACAAGACCTCGCGCGGGCTCGTGGACCAGGCGCGCTGGTTCGCGACGCACGGCTACGTCGTCGTGCTGCAGGACACGCGCGGGCTCTACGCCTCCGAGGGCACCTTCCAGAAGTACCACGAGTTCGACGCGCCAGACGGCTACGACACCATCGAGTGGATCACGGGGCTCGACTACGCGGAACCCTCCGTGGGCATGTGGGGCACCTCCTACGGCGCGCACACGCAGGCCGACGCCGCCAAGCTGAACCCGCCCGGGCTCGGGACGCTCGCGCTCACGATGGGAGGTCTCTCCGATGCGTGGACGCACAAGGTGCGCAACCACGGCGCGTTCGAACTCGGCCAGCAGCTCGGCTGGGCCCACCTCCAGCTCGCGGCGGTCGCGGACGACCCCGAGATCCGCCTCCGCCTCGCCGAGGAGCCGCCATCGGACTGGTTCCCGGACACCCCCTTCCGAAAGGGGGAGAATCCGCTCGCCGCCGCGCCGAATTTCGAGGACTACTACCTCACGATGCAGAACCACGGCGACTATGATGACTATTTCCGGGGCATCGGCCGCAACTGGGTCGAGTACTACGACGAGACGTCGGACGTCCCGATGCTGCACGTCGGTGGCTGGTACGACTCCTACGCCCCGGGCACGATCCAGAGCTTCATCGAACTCTCGCGGCGGAAGTCGTCGCCCATGACGCTCCTCATGGGCCCGTGGACGCACGGCGGGAACAGCCGCTCCCACGCGGGCGACGTCGAGTTCGGGGCCGAGGCCGCGGTGGAAGACTTCTCGCGCGAGTTTCACCTGCGCTGGTTCGACCGGCACCTCCGGGGGCAGCGCGCGAACAACCTGTTCGAGAGCGACGACAGGCTGGCGGGCGAGGCCGCCGGCCCGGTCACGATCTTCGTCATGGGAGGCGGCGACGGCCGCCGGGACGAGAACGGCCGCCTCTTCCACGGCGGCGAGTGGCGCACCGCGCAGACCTGGCCGCTCGAAGACACCGAAGCGACGCCCTTCCACCTCCGCGCGGGCGGCGGGCTCACGCGCGAGCCGCCGAACCGCGGTGAGGGATCGACCGCCTATACCTACGATCCGGAGCACCCGGTCCCGACGATCGGCGGGGCCTTCTCCGGCGCCCTCAAGCGGGGGGGCTATGACCAGCGCGAGCGCACCTTCCGCTCGCTGGAGGGTGGATCGGAGAACGGCTTCTTCGCCTCCGAGGTCGATGGCCGCCGCACCGCCGACCGGCCCGACGTGCTCGTGTTCGAGACCGCGCCCCTGGCGGAGGACCTGGAGGTCATCGGCCCGGTCTCCGTCACGCTGTGGACCTCGTCCAGCGCGCCCGACACCGACTTCACCGCCAAGCTCGTCGACGTCTATCCTCCCAACGACGACTACCCGGACGGGTTCGACCTCAACATCACGGACGGGATCCTCCGCGCGCGCTACCGGGATTCCCGCGAGCGCGAGACGCTGATGACGCCGGGAGACGTCTACGAGATGGAGATCCGGCTCTTTCCCACCGCCAACCTGTTCCGGGCCGGCCACCGCATCCGGCTCGAGATCTCGAGTTCCAACTACCCTCGCTTCGATGTGAACCCCAACACGGGCGAACCTCTCGGGCGCCATACGCGCATGGTCCCGGCGGAGAACACGATTCATCACGCCGCCGCCCGCCCGTCGGCGATCCACCTCCCGCTCCAAAGGAGATAAACCGTGCAAGACGTCAACTGGCTCGCCATCCTGGTCGCCGGAGTCGTTCCGCTGGTCGTCGGCTTCCTGTGGTACGGCCCGATCTTCGGCAAGCAGTGGCTCTCGCTCATGGAGACCACCGCGGAGGAGATCCAGAAGGACTTCAACCCGGTGAAGACGCACGGGGCGAGCTTCGTCCTCTCGCTCGTTACCGCCTACGTCCTGGCGCAGCTCATCGCCGTGATGGGCGGCTCCGGCGCCATGATCGGGGTCCATGTCGGGCTGCTGGTCACGGTCGGGTTCGTCCTCAACGTCGGACACCAGGGCGTGGCCTACGAGAACCGCAAGCCCGGAATCTTCTTCCTGAGCCTCGGCTACAACGCCGTCGCCCTCATCGGACAGGCGGTGGTGCTCGCCGTCTGGCCCTGAACGCGGACGATTGATGGTCGGTTGATCCGAAGGAGGAAGTAGAAACTCGGAAGCTTTTGCAGGCGATACTACTTCAGAGTAGATTTCCGAGTGATGGATCTGAGCGAGCTACTCCTCCGGCCGGAGGGCAAAACCCTCGAATTCAAACGGGATCTCTCGTCCCCGCCGGGATTCCTGCGCACGGTCGTGGCGTTCGCGAACACGGCGGGCGGCACCGTTCTCATCGGCGTGGAAGACCGGACCGGCCACGTGGCGGGGGTCGAGCGGCCGCTCGACCTGGAGGAACGAGCCGCCAACCTGATCGCCGACTCGATTCAACCTCGGCTGCTTCCGGACCTCGAGATCCTGAGGTTCCGGAACAAGCAGGCCCTGGCCGTACGGATCCACCCGAGCCCGGCGCGGCCGCATTTCATCGCCAGGGCGGGTCTCGAAGGGGGCACCTACGTTCGCGTGGGTTCGACCAACCGTCGGGCCGACCCGCCACTCATCGCGGAACTGGGACGCTTCGCGACGGGCGAGTCCTACGACGAGCGCCCGCTGCCGACTGCCGACTCGGAAGCGTTGGACTTCCGAGCCGCTTCAGAGTCGTTCGCGCCGGTCCGAAGGCTGAGGCGCCGCGACCTGGAAACCCTCCGCCTCCTCGCTTCTCACCAGGGCCGTCTCGTGCCAACGGTTGGCGGCATGCTGCTGTTCGGCCGGGACCGGCTCGACCTCTTCCCCGACGCGTGGATCCAGGCGGGGCGCTTCGGCGGGGCGAGCAAAGCGGTCATCGTCGACCAGACGCGGCTCGACATGCCGCCCCTGCAGGCGGTCGAGGAAGCGGTCTCGTTCGTGAAAAAACACCTGCTCCACGGCGCCACCATCGGCCATCTCCGGCGCACGGAGCATTGGAGTCTGCCGCCCGCGGCCGTGCGGGAAGCGCTCGTCAACGCGGTGGTCCACGCCGACTACTCACAGCGGGGCGCGCCCATCCGCGTCGCGATGTTCGACGATCGTCTGGAGATCGAGAATCCGGGACTGCTGCCGTTCGGCCTCACCCTCGAAGATCTGCCGCTCGGCGTCTCGAAGCTCCGCAACCGGGTGCTCGGGCGTGTCTTCAACGAACTCGGGCTCGTCGAACAGTGGGGTAGCGGCGTGCCGCGGATGATCGGGGCCTGCCGGGACGCGGGTCTTCCGGCCCCGGTGTGGGAAGAGATCGGGTTCTCCGTGCGCGTGACTCTGCGTACCGAGAAGGTGGCGCCAGCGAGGATCGACGAGCGGGACAGTACGATCATCACGCTGCTGGAAAGCGGCGGGGGTTACGCCACCCGCGAGATTGCCGAGGCGATCGGCCTCTCCACCCGGTCCACGCGGACGCGTCTGGCCCGGCTCGTCGAACGAGGACTCGTGCGCGAGGTCGGCACGAGTCCCAACGACCCCGGCCGGACCTACGTCAGATCCTCCTTGGCAGCACCGGACGCTCTCGATGACTTCCGGGGCTTGAGGACGAAGCGGTAGATGAGGTAGCCGGCGGCGCCGAGCACGAGGACGGTCGGAATCCAGCCCAGGAAACTGAAGATCGTGCCCGCGACGACGGTGGCTGCGATCCCCTCGATGCGTCCGACGATCCGGTGTCGCCGGCGGGCCTTGTCCAGTTTCTGGTCCATTTCCTGCCGGGAGTAGAGTTCCGGCAGCAGATCCGAATCCACGTCCTTCATCAGGCGTCCCTCATCAGGCATCCCTCATCAGGCATCCCTCCGGTCCGGGGCTGGAAGATCCTACGATGGCGGCCTGCGGGCCGTTTCCGCCACCGCCCTCTCCGAGCCCTCTCCCGGGTGCGGGGGATTCGGGGGATTCGATAGGTTCAGGCCGCTCGACATTCCAACGGAGATTCGAAATGCGCGTTTCGACACCACGCTCCCCGGGCGCACGGGTGCAGCCGGCCCGTCTCCTCTCCGCCGGTCTCCTCTCCGCCGGTCTCCTCCTCGTCCTGTTCGCGGCGCCCGGTCCATCGCCGGCGGCGGCGCAAGCGGCCATGCCGCCGGACGGCGGGTTCGCGGACGCCCAGCGCACGGATGGCGCGATGCCCGTCATCCTCCCGCTGCGCGAGCGGGCCGCCGTCATCGACCGCTGGCTCGAGGGGCGGCTGGAGACGGTGGCGCCCGAGATCATGCGGCGCGAAGGGGTCGACCTCTGGATCGTCGCCGCCCGCGAATACAACGAGGATCCGGTGATCGAGACGATGCTGCCCTCCACGTACATGGCGGCCCGCCGGCGCACCGTCCTCATCCTCCACGACCGGGGGCCGGGACAGCCGCTGGAACGGCTCGCGGTGGCCCGGTACGACATCGGCCCCTTCCCGCGCGCGTGGGACCCGGACAGCGAGCCGGACCAGTGGGGGCGCGTGGCGGAGGTCATCGCCGAGCGCGACCCGCAGCGCATCGCCGTGAACCGTTCCTCGACCTTCGCGCTCGCGGACGGGCTCACCGGCACGGAGTACGACGCGCTGATGGCCGCGCTCCCGGCGACGTACCGCGAACGGGTGGCCGGGACCGAACGCCTCGCGATCGGGTGGCTGGAGACGCGGACGCCCGAGGAGATGGAGGTCTATCCCCAGATCGTGCGGATCGCGCACCGGATCATCGCCGAAGGCTTCAGCGCGAAGGTGATTCAGCCCGGCGTGACGACGACCGAGGATGTCGTGTGGTGGTACCGCGAACGGATCCTCGAACTCAAGCTCGCGACCTGGTTCCAGCCCAGCGTCTCCGTGCAGCGCCATGAGAAGGCGGGCGGCGCGAGGGAAGGGGAGGGGGATTTCTCCGCCCCTCCCGACGAGAACGTGATCCGCCCGGGCGACCTGCTGCACGTGGACTTCGGGATCAAGTACCTGCGCCTGAACACCGACACGCAGCAGCACGCCTACGTGCTGAAGCCGGGAGAGGACGCCGCGCCCGCGGGTCTCGTCCACGCGCTCGCGGTCGGGAACCGTCTCCAGGACATCCTCACGGAGAACTTCGCGGCGGGGCGTTCGGGGAACGAGATCCTCGCCGGCGCGCTCCAGCAGGCGAAGGCCGAGGGGATCGACGCGACGATCTACACCCACCCGATCGGCTTCCACGGCCACGGCGCCGGACCCACGATCGGTCTCTGGGACAACCAGGGCGGCGTGCCGGGGCGCGGCGATTATCCGCTCTTCCCGAACACGGCGCACTCGATCGAACTCAACGCGGCCGTCCCGGTCCCGGAATGGGGCGGACAGGCGGTGCGCATCATGCTCGAGGAGGACGCGTTCTTCGACGGCGAGCGCACGTGGTATATCGACGGCCGTCAGGTCGATTTCTGGCTCATCCCGCGATGATCCGGAGATCGGCGGCGGGGGCCGTCCTCGCGCTCGCCGCCCTGGTTCCGGCGACCGGCGGCGAACTTGCGGCGCAGATGCCGGACGCGTGGGTCCTCGTCGGACAGGATGCCGAGGACTATCGCCTCCGGCTCGACCCCGAAGTCGCCCGTTCCGGGTCTTCCAGCATGCGGCTCGAGGCGCGGGGCAACCGGCGCCGCAGCCAGTGGGCCGCGAGCGTGCAGCTCGTCGACGCCACCTCCTACCGCGGCAAGCGGATGCGCCTCCGCGGATACCTGCGGGCCGACGACGTCGATTCCGGCGGCCTCTGGGTGCGGGTGGACGGCATCCTCGAGGGGAAGTACGCCATGCTCGCGCTGGACAACAGCGAGGACCGGCGCGTCGAGGGCACGCAGGACTGGGAGACGCGCGACATCGTGGTGGACATCCCGCCTGAAGGGGTTACGATCCTCATCGGGGCGATGCTCACGGGCGATGGAGAACTGTGGGTGGACGACCTCTCCTTCGAGGCGGTCGCCGAAGATGTGCCGCTCACGACGGAGCCGGAGGTCGTCATCACGGACCAGCCGTACGCCCGCCCGCCCGGCGTCTTCCCCACACCCACGAACCTGGGTTTTGAACGGGAGATGAACACGGGAGATGAGGACGGAGATGAGGACGGAGATGAATAGCGCGATGGAGAATCCGGAGTTGTACCGGTGAGGCGCGCGGCGTTCGGGGCGCTGGCCCTGGCGGCTGTCGCGGCCGGGTGCGGCGGGGGTGAGCGCGAGGGAGCCGCGGGAGACGCCGCGCGGGCCCCGGAGCCGGCCGAGCGCTCGCCCGCCTCGTACCGCGCCCTCCCGCCGCTCGAGGTGACGCACCTGGACGGCCGGCCGGCGGACCTCGACCGGTTCCGCGGCCAGGTGGTCGTCCTGAACCTGTGGGCGACTTGGTGCATCCCCTGCCGCGACGAGATGCCCGAGTTGCAGCAGATGCACGCGAAATACGCGGCCGACCCCCTCGAGGTGGTCGGGATTTCCATCGACGAAGGCGACGTTGCGCTCGTCGAGGGATTCCTGGAGGAGTTCGACATCACGTATCCGAACTTCCTCGGCGATGGTCCCGGACTCACCCAGGCGCTCGACCTCTACCCCGGGGTGCCGCACACCCTGCTGGTGGACGCGGAGGGTTTGATTCGGGCGTACTGGGGCGGCCGCTTCCATCCCTTCGAACCAGAAACGACGGCGCTCGTCGAGAGGGTCCTCGCGGAGGCCCAGTAGCGCGTTGAGAGCGCGTTGACGAGCCCGGCCATCCTCGAGATCCGTCCGCTCAGTGACGGGGACTGGGATGTGGTGCGAAGGATCTACGAGGAGGGGATCGAGACGGGGGATGCGACGTTCGAGACGGAAGCGCCCGGCTGGGAGTCGTGGGACGCGAGCCATCTCGACAGCTGTCGGCTCGTGGCGGAGCGGGGAGGACGCATCGTCGGATGGGCGGCCCTGGCTCCGGTCTCGGGACGCTGCGTGTACGGCGGCGTCGCGGAGGTGAGCGTCTACGTCGACGCGGACGCGCGCGGGGGCGGCGTCGGCCTCAGACTCCTGACCGCGCTCGTCGAATCCTCCGAGCGCGCCGGGCTCTGGACGCTGCAGGCGGGGATCTTCCCGGAGAACGTCGCAAGCCTCCGCATCCACGAGCGGGCCGGCTTCCGCCGCGTGGGGCGGCGCGAGCGGTTGGGGAGGCTCAGCGGGCGGTGGCGCGACGTGCTTCTGCTCGAACGGCGAAGCCCTCTCGTGGGGACGGAAACCGGCTGAGGTCGGTGCGCCCCTTGACGTTTGAGGGCCGGGAGGCGATCATTGCGCGCGTTCGGACGGGCTCGGCGACGCCGGGTACGGTCGAACTGAGAAGGCAGGATCGCAGGATCGGGGGGGCCTCTCAACAACGGGTCGCCCCTTTTTCTTTAGTTTTCTGCGTGGCGAGTGCCACGACCCTGGCGCGGGGGAGACCGCGTCGAACAGGTCAGCGGTCGGCAGCGACGGGTTTCCCGAACTCCGACATGACTAACGAAGGAGTAGGAAATGCGTACGAGAGGTACCGTGAAGTGGTTCAACGACCAGAAGGGCTTCGGGTTCATTACCCCGGAAGAGGGCGGTAAGGACTGCTTCGTACACCACACGGCGATTCAGGCGGACGGCTTTCGCACTCTGAAGGAGGGCGAGGCCGTCGAGTTCGACGTTACGGACGGGACGAAGGGCCCGGCTGCGGAGAACGTGACCCGCGTCGCGTGATTTGCCGACCGCCACGAGGCGAACGGTGAGTTGCAAAGGGCCGCCCGGCGACGGGCGGCCCTTTTTTTGTCAGCCTGTTCGTCAGCCTATTCGAAGGCGGCTGAGCGTGATCGGAGCGTTGAAGCCCCCGAAGATGACAGTGACCGGCCCGCGTTGCGATTCGAGCACGCCTTGAGCCTCGGTACAGACGATCTGACCTCTGATCCAGATCCCGTTGTCTCCCGCGGTTCCTTCAATCGTGCAGTCCGAAACGACATCGACGCCGGTAGCCTCCGGAAGTTGGGCCGACCAGCGGAGGACCACGTCGGGATGGCGGTGATCGCCACTCTCTATCGCGCCCGATATGGCAAACCCGATGTTGACCGGCATGCTGTAACTGCCGGTCACGACTCCGGCGGTCCGCTCGCGCAGCTCGAGCGTCAGCCGTCCTGACGGAAGTACCGCGTTCCACGTACCGGTAATCGATGGCTGGTTCGGGTCCACCTGCGTGACGCCATCGCCGCCGTCACCGCATGCGACCAGGCCGAGAAGCATGATGCCGACGCACCGGCGTTGACGGGCGATCTCGTACACGGCGTTCTCCTTTCGCGCTGTTCGGTCTTGCGCTATTCGGGCGGTATCGGCGGTCTCACGACACGCGCGAGGCTCCAACCAAAGACTGCGCATGCCGCCCTCGGGTCACATCCGACGGTCGGGTGACGCTGTTCCGATATCGTCGCTTTTGGCTATGATCCGCAAGGTTGCTTCGCCGACGGCAACTCATCGAGGTCCGATCCACGGAGAGTGCAAGATGACCGCCCCGCTCAGCAGTGTCCGAATCTCCCTGTCGTTTCTTGCTGCCGCAGCCCTCCTGTGCCTCGCCGCCCCGGCCGCCGCGCAGGCGGGGGCCGAGTCCGGCCCGCTTCGCATGGAGGACATCTTCGAGGTCGAGATCGCGGGGGATCCGCAGATCTCGCCGGACGGGCGCTGGATCGTCTACGTCCGCCAGCGGGCCGATATCATGACGGACAGCCGCTTCTCGAACCTCTGGATCGTGGGCTCCGACGGGTCGGGGCACCGGCCGCTCACCACGGGGGACTATTCGGACAGTTCCCCGCGCTGGTCGCCCGACGGCACGCGGCTGGCCTTTGTCTCGAACCGGAGCGGCGACGCGCAGATCCACGTGCGCTGGATGGACTCCGGGGAGACCTCGACGATCACCAACGTGACCGAGCCGCCCCGGTCGTTCGAATGGTCGCCGGATGGGTCGCAGATCGCGTTCGGAAAGCTGGTGCCGAAGCCGGCGCCGATGATCGGCGGCATGCCGACCCCGCCGGAGGGCGCGGAGTGGGCCGAGCCCGCGCAGGTCGTCGAGCGGCTCGTGTATCGCTTCGACCAGTTGGGTGATCTCCCGCACGGCTTCGTGCACGTCTTCGTCGTCCCGGCGGAGGGAGGGACGGCCCGCCAGATCACCAGCGGAGACAACCACTGGGCGGGGAACGGGATCGGCGGCACGCACTTTTCGTGGACGCCCGATGGCGCGGGCCTCGTCATGTCGCGCGACCCGCGGGGCGGCGACACGGAGAGCGTGTTCGTGGCGGACACGGAGGTGTTCGAGGTCTCGGTCGCCGACGGCGCGGCGACGCAGCTCACGGATCGCCGGGGGCCGGACGACGGGCCGATCGTCTCTCCGGATGGCCGGCACATCGCCTACTTCGGCATGGACGACCGCTTCCAGGGCTACCAGCTCACACGGCTCTACGTGATGAACCGGGACGGGAGCGACCCGCGCTCGCTCTCGGAAGGACTCGACCGCGAGGTCTACGGGGCCACGTGGGCGCCCGATGGTTCGGGCCTCTACGCCCTGTACGACGACGAGGGCATGACGAAGCTCGCCCTGTTCCGCCTCGACGACGACGGGAGCGGCCACCGCGTGCTGACGGCCAACGTCGGCGGGGTCGGCCGCGCCTACGCCGGAGCGACGTACTCCGTGGCCGACGACGGCAGCTTCGCGATGAACTACACGACGCCCGCCGTGCTCTCCGAGGTCGCGACGGGTCGCCCCGGGAGCGATGTCCGCGTGCTCACGGGGATCAACGACGACCTGATGGCCAAGCGCGAGATCGGGGAGGTCGAGGAGATCTGGTACGAGTCGTCGCACGATGGACGCCCGATCCACGGCTGGATCATCAAGCCGCCCGGCTTCGACCCGTCGCGCGAGTACCCCCTCATCCTGGAGATCCACGGGGGACCGTTCTCGAACTACGGGGCGCGCTTCGACCTTGAGAAGCAGCTCATGGCGGCGCAGGGCTACGTCGTCCTCTACACGAACCCGCGCGGCAGCACGAGCTACGGCGAGGAGTTCGGGAACCTGATCCACCACGCCTACCCCGGCGACGACTTCTACGACCTCATGTCCGGCGTCGACGCGGTCATCGACCAGGGGTATGTGGATGAAGAACAGCTCTACGTCGTGGGCGGGAGCGGAGGCGGCGTCCTCACGGCCTGGCTCGTGGGCCGGACGGACCGCTTCCGCGCCGCGGTGTCGTGGTATCCCGTCATCAACTGGTACAGCTTCGTGCTCACGGCGGACATGGCCGCCTACGGCGTCAACTACTGGTTCCCGGGTCTCCCATGGGACCACGTGGAGCACTACGAGTCGCGCTCGCTCCTGAGCGTGGTCGAGAACGTGACGACGCCGACGCGGATCGTGACGGGCGAGGAGGACTGGCGCACGCCGATGTCGGAGTCCGAGCAGTACTTCAAGGCGCTCAAGCTGCTCGGAGTGGAGACGTCGCTCGTGCGCTTCCCCGGCGAGCCGCACGGCATCCGCCGCCGCCCGAGCCACCACATCGGAAAGATGCTGTCGACCCTGGAGTGGTTCCGCCGCTACGCCGCCACCACGTCCTGATTGGCGACCGTTTCGAGCCGGAGATTGTCGAATATCGAACTTCCGGCGTCCGATATTCGACAATCTCCGCGTCTCAAGGAGGGGTCAGCGGGCCACCTGGAAGGGGACGGTCGCGACCTGGTCGTCCCACCAGATCGTGAACACGCCGCCCTCCTGCGTCATGTCCATGAACGAGATCGTGAGCTGGTCGGCCGACATCATGATCGTGTCCACATCCATGGTCGTGCGCAGCACGTCGCGGTCGGGCGTGTAGCCGTAGGACCCCCAGAGCGCGTCGGGATTCTCCTCACGGAAGTTCTCCTTCGCGCCCCAGTTCGAAAAAACCAGCGTCCACTCGGCCTCGGTGAGTTCCGCGAACACGCTGTACTCGCCGGCCGGCAGGCGCTCGCCGCCGAACATGAGGTCGGTCTCGGTCATGAAGCGCGTGGACTGGTCCGCGCCGACCCGCCACAGCGGCGCCCCGCGCAGGAACTGCTGGCCGTACTCATCGCCCGAGCCGAACAGATCGCGGCCGCGCAGGATGGGGCGGCCGTACGTCACGACGACCCAGGAGCCGCCCTCGTAGCCGCCTTCGTCGTTGAACGAGCCGCCGACCTGGGTTGCGGCCTCTCCGCGCGGGCTCATGCGCCGGTCCTGGGCCTCCGCAGCCGTGGCGAAGGCAAGGGCGACGCCGAGGGCGATCGCCAGACAGGGGATGGCGCGGAACATCTTCTTCATTCGTACCTCCAAGCAGGTTCAAGCACGGCATCGCCGGCCGGCGATGCGGGGAACAATTCTCAACACAGCCTGTTAGGCGCGCCGGGCATCCTACCGTGACGCGCGCGAACCCGAAAGCGGGGCGCGTCGCCGCGGCACGCGGCCTCCGATACAATATCGACCCATGAAGAGAACACGGCCCGCAGACGGAACGTTTCGGCTCATCCTTGCGGCGGGCGGCCTGGTCGCGGCGGTGGCGGGCGGCCTGGTCGCGGCGGCGTGCTCGGGCCCGGCGCCGGAGGCGGGGGAGGCCGGGGTGGGAGAGACCGGAGGGGCGGTCGACGTCGAGGCGGTGCGAGCCGAGATCGAGCGCGTCACCCGGCGTTGGGAAGCTTCGCTGATCGCGGGAGCGCCGGGTGACGCCGTCGCCGACGTGTTCACGCCGGACGCGGTGCGCTTGCCGTCCGGAGAGCCGGCGGTTCGAGGGCACGACGCCATCGTCCGCGCCCTGGCCGGTTCCGCTCCGCTGCGCGCGGCCCGGTTCACGATCGAGGACATCGAGGTGGACGGGAACCTGGCGTTCGCGAACGGGACGTACCGGGTGCGCGGCCCCGATGATACCGAACTCGGCGGCAAGTTTCTCGAGGTGTGGAAGCGGCTCGAAACCGGGTGGCGGATCCACCGCGTGATGTGGGACTGATGAAAGACGGGAAAGACATGAAGAACCTTGGGGATGGGAGAAGGGCGGCGTCCACGGACGCCGTGCATGCGGGCGAACAGGAGCCGAGGCCCGAGGGGGCCGTCGTCACGCCGATCTACCAGACGGCGAACTACGAGCTGCGCGGCGAGGACTACCACGACATCGGGTACATCCGGCTCAGCACGACGCCGAACCATCGCGTGCTCGGGGAGCGCATCGCGGCGCTCGAGGGGACCGAGGCGGCCCTCGCCCTCGGCAGCGGTATGGCGGCGATCTCGGGGTCGCTGCTCACGCTGCTGTCCGCCGGCGACCATGTGCTCGTGCAGGACACGCTGTACGGCGGCACCGCCGCCTTCCTGCAGCAGGACCTGCCGCGGTTCCGCATCGGGCACACGGTCATCGACCCGCAGGATCCGTCGGGTTGGGCGGCCGCGCTGACACCGACCACGCGCGCCATGTACGTGGAGACGCTCACGAATCCGCTCGTGCAGGTGGCGGACCTGGAGGCCGTCGTGGCGTTCGCGCGCGAGCATGGGCTCGTGACGCTGATCGACAACACCTTCGCGAGCCCGATCAACTTCCGGCCGGCGGAGATCGGCTTCGATCTCGTGCTCGAGAGCTGCACGAAGTACATGAACGGCCACAGCGACATCGTGGCCGGGAGCGTGGCCGGGCCGGCGGACCTCGTGCGCCGCGTGAAGGTGATGCAGGACCACCTCGGCGGCTCCCTCGACCCGCACGCGGCGTTCCTGCTCGAGCGGGGGCTGAAGACGCTGAGCGTGCGCGTCCGCGAGCAGAACGCGTCGGCCGGGCAGCTCGCCGTGCGGCTCGAAGCGCACCCCGCCGTGTCCGTCGTGCACTATCCGGGACTGGCGAGCCACGCCCAGCACGAGCGGGCCGCGCGCCTGTTCGACGGTTTCGGCGGGATGATGTCGTTCGAACTCGAGGGCGGGGTCGACGCGGCCGAGGCCTTCATCTCCGCGCTGGAGATCCCGATGGTCGCGGCGAGCCTCGGGGGGCCGGAGTCGCTCGTCGTGCGGCCCGCCGCCGCCGTGCACGCGGGCATGTCCGCCGAGGAGCGCGCGAAGGCCGGCATCCGGGACGCCCTCATCCGCTTCTCCACCGGACTGGAGGCGACGGAGGACCTCGCGGCCGACTTCGACCGGGCGCTGGCGAGCCTCCCGCGGGCGGTCGCGGGCGTCCCGGGGGTCGCGGGCCTCAACGCGTGAAGCCCCCCGCCCTGCCGGAGATCGAGGCGGCGCGGGAGCGGGTCTACGCGGCGGCCCTCCGCTCGCCGCTCATCCGCCTCGGCGTCGACGAGGGACCCGAGATCTGGCTCAAGTTCGAGAACCTGCAGCCGATCGGCTCGTTCAAGATCCGGGGGGCCGCGAACGCGATCGGCCTGATCCCGCCCGCGGAACTGGCGGCCGGGGTATGGACGGCGAGCGCGGGGAACATGGCGCAGGGCGTCGCCTGGAACGCGCGGCGTCTCGGCGTCCCGTGCTCGGTCGTCGTCCCGGAGACGGCGCCGGGGCTCAAGCTGGAGGCGATCGCGCGGCTCGGCGCGACCGCCGTGAAGACCTCCGTCGCCTCCTGGTTCGAGGTGTTCCGCACGCAGCGCTTCGACGGCATGGACGGACGGTTCGTCCACGCCTTCATGGACCGCGACGTGATGGCGGGGAACGGCACGATCGCGCTCGAACTGGTCGAGGACCTGCCCGACGTGGACGCCGTCATCGTCCCCTTCGGGGGAGGCGGACTCGCCTGCGGGATCGCGGCCGGCCTGCGCGCCGCGGCGCCGGGCGTTCCGGTGTTTGCCTCGGAGGTCGTGGGTCAGGCCCCGTTCGCCGAGTCGCTCCGCGCGGGCCGGGCCGTCTCGGTCTCCTATACCCCCTCGTTCGTCGACGGCATCGGGGGGCCGCACGTGGAACCCGCCATGTGGGAGTTGGCGCGGAACCTGCTCGCCGGCTCGGCCGAGATCACGCTCGAAGACACCGCGGCGGCGATCCGATTGCTCGCCACCCGCAACCGCGTGGTCGCCGAGGGGGCGGGCGCCTCCTCTGTCGCGGCCGCCCTGTCGGGTGCGGTGAAGGGGGACAGAATTGTCTGCATCGTGTCCGGAGGGAATCTGGATCCGTCCACCCTGGCCACCATCCTCGCGGGCGACACGCCATGAGCGACATGCCCGAGCCGCCGCCCCCCCGCGAGCCGCCCCCCCGCGAACCGCCCGTCCACGACACGCCCGCGACGCTCACCGCCGCCCAGGTCTCGCGGATACTGAAGCGGGCGGCCGAGATCGACGCGCGCGGCGACTCGATGACCGTCGAGGAGCTGGAGCGCATCGCCGGCGAGGCGGGGATCGACCCGCGCGCGACGCGAGCGGCGATCGCGGAGCTGGTCGCGGAGGAGATGCCGGTTCCCGTTCCCGCCCCGCAACCTCCGGCGGTCCCCGCGAAGCGCGCCGGAAACCCGGCCTCTCCCGCTCCCGGACGCATCATCACGGGTGGGGCGGTGGGCGTGGCCTTCGGGTTCCTCTTCGCGAGCTCGCTCGGGGGCGCCATCGCGGGATCCGGCGCCACGGCGATCTATCTCATACTGCGCGCCGTGCAGGCCATGAAGCGGGGCAGCCAGCTCGACTTTCAACTCCAGAACTTCACCCTCTGGTTCGTGTCGACGCTGATCATTGCCGCCGGACTCGGGCCCGAGGGGTTGATGTTGACCCTGCTCTGCTGGATCCTCACCTCGGCCATCGGCGGCCTCCTCATCCGCTTCGGCCCCCGCGAAGAGGAGCCCGAGGAAGACTTCCCACAGATCGAGTCCGGAGGCCGCTGACGCATGACCGACCCACCGCTGAAGCTCACCACTTCCCAGGTCTCTCTCATTCTTCAGCGCGCGGCCGAGATCGATGCCCGCGGAGACACGCTCAGCGTCGAGGAACTGGAGCGGATCGCCGCCGAGGCGGGGATCGACGTGCGGGCGACGCGAACGGCGATCGCGGAATTCATTGCCGAGGAACTGCCCGCTCCCGCTCCGGCACCCGGCTCTCCGGCGGTGCCCCAGGTGCCGGCGGTCCCCCGGACGCGCCCCCGCAAGTCGAGTTCGCCATCGCCCCTGCGCATTCTCTCGGGCGGCGCCGTCGGGGTCGCGTTGGGGTTCATCCAGGTGTTCTCCGAGTCGATGGCGTTCCTGGGTTTCGGCGGCGCCGTGCTATACCTCGTGTTACGTGCGGTGCAGAGCATGAAGCGCGGAGACCAACTCGACTTCCAGCTCCAGAACTTCGCTCTATGGCTCGGCACCCTGGCCGGCACGCTCGCCACGGATGTCCTCTTCCCGGACGAGGTCACCGCCGCGATCCTCTTCGTCTGGCTGATCACCTCGCTCCTGGGCGGCCTGCTCGTCCGCTTCGGCCCCCGCGAGGATGAACCGGAGGAAGTGTCGGGACCTCGGCGCGCGGCGGAGTTCTTCGCACGGGCCGATGAGTTGGCGGCGACGACGGACGGCACGCGTCAGACCGACAGTGCGGCTCTGATCAGGGAAGATAGGGTTCGATGAGGGTCCGGCATGCACCTGTTGTCTTCGCCCTCCTGGTTGCGTGGACGGCCTCTTGCGGTGCCCCCGACGACGAGCCAGGGGGAGAGGGCCGGTCCGCGGGTGCCTCGGCGCAGTTGGGGGCGCTGCTGGACTCGGCCTGGGTCCGGGATCTGGAGACCAATCCCTTCATCCGGCTGCGGGAGGGGCTGGACGTGGAGCGGCTCCCGGCGCTCGGCTACGAAGCCGCGGAGGAGAGGGCGGCGTTCTCCCGGCGGCAGCTCGAGCGCGCCCTCTCCATCGACGCGGCGGCCCTCTCGGCCGATGAGCGCGTCACGCTGGAGACCCTCGTCTGGCAGGCGGAGATGGCCGTCGAGGGGCACCGGTACTTCTGGCTCCGGAGCGTCCTCACCCCGTATTCGAGCGTCCTGCGCAGCTACAGCCAGATTTTCCCGCTCCTCCCGCTTGCGGATGACGAGGATCTCGACCGTTTCGTGGTGCTCGCGGAGCAGGTGCCGTCCCATGTACGGGACCTCGAGGACTACGTGCGGGGGCAGTTCGAGCGCGACTTCATCGTGTCGAGCCAGAACCTGGCGCCCGTCGTCCAGCTCGTGCGGGCGACGGCGGGGGAGGCGGAGGACGGCCCCTTCGCGCTCCCCGCGGGTCGCGCCTCCGGGCTGGACCCCGACCGCGTGGCGGAAGCGAGGGCCCGCATCGGTGAGATCGTGCGCGATTCCATCAACCCGGCGCTCGAGGAACTCGCCGCCTTCCTCGAAGGGCCGTACGCGGCGCGCGCGCCGGCCGGGGTCGGCCTCTCGCAGTATCCCGGGGGTCGCGAGTACTACCTCTATCTGACCCGCCTCCATACGACGATGGAGGTCACGCCGGAGGAGGTGCAGGCAGCCGGGTACGAACTCCTCGCCGAGTTTCGCGCGCGCATGGCCGAGATCCGCGCCCGCCTCGGCTGGGAGGGGAGCGCGGAGCAATTCCACGAGCACCTGAAGACGGACCCGCGTTACTTCCCGGCGTCCCAGGAAGAGGTGCGAGAGCGCCTGCTGGCCGCGTCGACCCGGATGCTCGAGCGCATCGACGCCTACTTCCCCGGCGTCCCCGAAGCCCCGTGGGATGCGAGGCGGCTGGCGCCCGAACTCGAGCCGGCAATGACGTACGGCTACTACTCCGCGCCCACCGCGGCCGAACCGACCGGCATCTACTACTACAACGGCTCGAACCTGGATCAGCGGAGCTGGCTCGGACTCGCGTCGATCTCGCTCCACGAGCTGATTCCCGGCCACCACTTCCAGATCGCGGGCCAGCGCGAGAGCGAAACGCTGCCGGACTATAGGCGCAACACGTCGTACACCGCGTACACCGAGGGATGGGGGTCCTACGCGTCCTACCTCGGGTTCGAGGCCGGTGTGTACGAGGATCTTTACAGCGAGTACGGCTTCTACATCCTGGAGAGCTTTCTCGCGACCCGGCTCGTGGTGGATCCGGGGATGAACCATTTCGGCTGGACGAGAGAGGAGGCGCGGGAGTTCATGCGCGAGAACACGCTCGAATCGGAGACCCAGATCGCGACGGAGTCGCTGCGCTATTCCACGGACCTGCCGGGGCAGGCGCTCGCCTACCAGATGGGGAAGCGAAAGCTGCTCGAGCTGCGGGCCCGGGCCGAAGATGCGCTCGGCGATGGGTTCGACCTCCGCGGCTTCCACGATGTCGTGCTCCGCAGCGGGTCCGTGCCCATGGTCGTGCTCGAAGGGCAGGTCGATGCGTGGATCGGCGGGAGCGCGCCCGCAGGCGACGGGTCATAGCGGCGCGGCGATCGCGCGCCGGCTGGACGGGCTGGATGCTTCTCGTTCTCCTTGCGACCGCGGTGCTGCTTGCCGCGTGGGCGTTCTGGTGGGAGCCGGGCCGACTCGTCCTCCGCCGGGCCGACCTCCAGGTGCCGGGGTGGCCCGAGGGGGAGGAGACCCGCATCGTGCTCATCGCCGACCTGCACGTGGGCTCGCCCCGAAACGGTCGGGACAACCTGCGCCGCGTCGTGCGACGGGTGAACGAGACGCTCCCGGACCTGGTGCTCATCGCCGGCGATCTGACGATCGACAACGTCGTGGGCGGCCGCTTCGTGCCGCCCGAGGAGATCGCCGAGGATCTCGCCGCCCTCGACGCCCGCCATGGGGTGTTCGCGGTGCTCGGCAACCACGACCGCTGGCTGTCCACCGAGCGCGTGGAACGGGCGCTCTCCGGCGCGGGCATCGCCGTGCTCGACAACGAGGGCCGGCGGGCGCGCGTGCGGGGCCACGACATCTGGATCGCGGGCGTGGCGGACTTCTGGACCGGCCATCCGTCGATCGAGGACGCGCTCGATGGGGCCCGTCCCGGACAGCCCGTGATCGTCGTCACGCACAACCCGGACATCTTCCCGGAGGTGCCGGCGCGGGCCTCCTTGACGCTCGCGGGGCACACGCACGGCGGGCAGGTGGTCATCCCGTTCGTGGGTCCCCGGATCACCCCCTCCCGTTTCGGCGACCGGTACGCGGCGGGCCACGTGGTGGAGGACGGACGGCACCTCTTCGTGACGACCGGCGTGGGGACGAGCCGGCTCGGCGTGCGCTTCCTCGTGCCGCCCGAAGTCGTCGCGCTCCGGCTCACGCGCTGCGAGTCCTGCGAGTCGCCGCCGGAGTGACTATCATGCCGCCCACGCGGGCTTTTGGACCCGAAACCGGAGTGACGCCGAACATGCCGTCTCATTCGAACCTGCGCTCGAACCCGTGCTCGAACCTGCGCTTCCGCGGGGAGCGCGCCGCGGGCGCCGCGTGGCGACTCGCCATCGCGAGTCTGTTCCTGCTTCCCCTCGCCGCCGCCGCCCAGGAAGACAAGCTGCCCCCGCCCGAGGGCTGGCTCGCCCGCACCGACCACGGGGGAGACGGGGTGGAGGCTCTCCAGGAGATGCCGCCCGGCTGGCACGTCACCACGGGGCCGGCCGGCATCTTCTACGATCCCGGGACCCGGGCCGACGGCGACTTTCGCGTCGAGTCGACCGTCTTCCTGTTCGACCCCGAAGGCCTGAACGAAGGGTTCGGCGTCTTCATCGGCGGCGCGGACCTCCGGGGGGACGGCCAGGCCTACACCTACCTCCTCATCCGGGCGGACGGGAGCGTGATCGTGAAGCGCCGCGATGGCGACGAGACGTCCACGCTCCTCGACTGGACGAAGCACGAGGCGGTCGTCACGTGGGCGGCGCGGGGCGAGGACGCGGCCACGGCGAAGAACGTCCTCTTCGTAGAGGCCGAAGGGGAGGACGTGATCTTCGGCGTGAACGAGCAGGAGGTGTTCCGGACGGCGAGAGCGGGGCAGCACGTCGACGGCGTCGTGGGGCTGAGGGTCAACCATGGCCTCAACCTGCACTTTTCCTCGCTGGAGGTGACCGATGGCTGAGTCCACCGCCGGGTCGGCGGGCTCCGGAGGGGCGCGGCTCGAGGCGATCTGGCTCAAGTCGGCGCGGAAGGGCCCCATGGAGCCGGTCCCGGAAGCCACCCTCGTCGCGGGCAAGGGGCTGGAGGGGAACGTCGACCGCGGCGGCTACCGGCAGGTGACGCTCCTCGACGCGGACGCCTGGGAGACGGCGACACGGGAGGTCGGCGTCGACCTGGCCCCCGACGCCCGCCGGGCCAACCTGCTCGTGCGGGGCGTCGACTTCTCGGAGACGGCGAACCGGGTGCTGCGGATCGCGGGCTGCCGCATCCGCATCCGGGGCGAGACGCTGCCCTGCGAACGCATGGAGGATGCGGCGCCCGGGCTCAAGGCGGCGCTGGCGCCCGACTGGCGCGGCGGCGCGTACGGGATGGTCCTCGAGGGCGGCCCCCTCGCCCTCGGCGACTCGGTGGCCTGGGAATCCTGACCGGCCCCCGCGCGCGCGCCGCCTCCGGCCTCGCCGTTCTCACGGCTCTCACGGCTCTCACGGCGGGGTGCGATGCTCCCGCCTCCGACGCGGGGCCGCCGACCCGAGCGGGCTCCCTCTCCGTCTTCGAGGCGGAACTCTTCTACCAGACGGTTGGGGTCGGCGAGCCCATCGTCGTCGTCCACGGCGGCCCGGGCCTCGACCACTCCTACCTTCGTCCGTGGTTCGGACCGCTGGCCGAGACGCACCAGGTCGTCTTCTACGATCAGCGGGGCCTCGGGGCGTCCAGGGCCGCCGTGAACGCGGCGAGCCTCTCGATGGAGCGCTACCTGACGGACATCGACCGAATCCGCGAACGCGTCGCGCAACGCGAGAAGATCACGCTGCTGGCGCACTCCTGGGGAGCGATTCCGGCCCTCCTCTACGCCCTGGAGCGCCCCGAGCGGCTGGCGGCGCTCATCCTCGTCGCGCCCGTCGAGCCGGGCAGCCGGTATCGGGAACAGACCGACGAGGACCAGCTGGCCAGGCGGGATTCGGCCGACCTCGCGGCCATCGACTCGATTCGGGGGACGCCGGAGTTCGCGGCGCGTGAGGCGGAGGCCATCAGCCAGGTCTTCTTCCACGTCTTCCGCGGGACGTTCGCGGACGCCGGCGTGGCGGACAGCCTGCTTCGCCTCTCCCTGCACGAGCGGACGGCGAGCCAGGGCCAGCTCGTCGCGAGCCTGCTCATGGCGCCGCTCCAGGGGCTCGACTTCTGGGACCGTCTCGGCCAGATCGAGGTCCCGGTGCTCATCGTGCACGGCGCGCGGGATCCCATCCCCATCGAAATGGTGCAGGAGATGAACGACGCCCTGCCGGACAGCCGTCTGATTCGGGTCGACGGTTCGGGACACTTCCCGTTCATCGAGCAGCCGGCGCTGTTCTGGCCCGGGGTGCACGCCTTCCTCCAGCAGCGGTCGCGGGACGGGCCGTGACCGCGGACGGCCCGGCGCCGGACGCGATCCGCGACCCGGCGCTCCTGCGGGGCGCGCTCTCCCGCCTCAACGAAGCGCGGCTCGCCCCCGAACGCAGTTCCGCCCGCCTCGCCGCCCTGCTGTCGGGGTTCGAGGAACTGGCCGCCGTTCCGCCGACCGAGGACCGTCGGCCGGGCGCGGCGGCGGCGCTGGCGGAACTCGAGACGCTGCTGGCCGAGCCGGGCGCGGACACCGGCGCCGCGGCGTTGCGGGAATACCTCGAACCGATCCTCGAACGGCTGATCGAGGCCCTGCTCGACCATCCGGAGCGGCGTCTGGCCGCGTACGGGTCCCTCCTCCCCGGCGAGAACAACCATCATCATGTGGCGACGCTCGTCGGGAGCTGGGTGGAGGGAACGGTCGCGGGTACGCTTCACGACCGCGGCTGGGCGGCGCGACAGGGCTATCCCGGGTTCGTCCCCGGAGATTCCGGCGACCGGGTCGCGGTGAAGGTGTTCGAGAGTCTCGCGCTCCCCGACGCGTGGGACCGGCTCGATGCCTTCGAGGGCGAGGCCTACCGGAGGATCCTCGCCCCCGTCGAGATGAAGCGGTCAGGGACCGGGGCCGGGACTGAGACCGCGTGGCGGGTCTGCAACATCTACGAACTCACGGACCTCGCCTGAGCGACAGCCTGCCGCGGCGGCCCCGGCGGGAGCAGGCCGTGGCCGCTATTCGTCGGCTTTCACTTCCTCCCACACGGCGTCGAGGGTCGCGAGGTCCGCGTGCTTCCACTCGATGTCGCGGCTCTCCGCCACCTCGATCATGCGCCGGCAGCGGCGCTCGAATTTCTCGACCGCGCCGAGAAGCGCGTTGGCCGGGTGAACGCCGGCCCACCGCGAGGCGTTCACCACCGCGAAGAGCAGATCTCCGACCTCCTCGACGACCTCCGGGCTCGCTTCTCCGATCCGGGGCGGCGCCCCCGGTTCGGGAGGCCCGGCTGCGCTTTCGGCAGCCGCGCGCTCGAGTTCCGCCGTCTCCTCGCGCACCTTCTCCACGGGTCCGGCGAGATCGGGCCAGTCGAACCCGAACCCGGCCATCCGCTCCTGCACGCGCGCCGAGCGGCTGAGCGGGTCGAGTCCGGCCGAGACCCCGTGGAAGGGATCGTCCGGAGACTCGCGCTCCGCCGCCTTGAGCGACTCCCAGTCGGGCGGGGCGTCGGCATCGCCGTACACGTGCGGGTGGCGGGCCTCCATCTTCGCCTCCAGCGCTTCGACGACGTCGTCGGCCGCGAAGGCGCCGCGCTCTTCGGCGAGCACGATCTGGAAGGCGACATTCAGGAGCAGGTCGCCGAGTTCTCCCCGCAGGTCGGCGTCGTCTCCGGCCCGGATCGCGTCCGCGACCTCGTGCGCCTCCTCGAGGAGATACGGACGGAGCGTCTGCGGCGTCTGCTTCGCGTCCCAGGGACAGCGGAGGCGCAGGAAGCGGACGAGGGCGAGGGCGCGGGCGAGGGCATCGTCCCCTTCGCGCGCTTCCTCCGCGTGGAGTGTCTCGAGATCGGCGGCGGTTGGCTCCTGCATGACGGCGAAGGTATCATCCCGTGGCAGGACGCCGCTGCATTCGACCCCCGAACCCCCGGCGACGCTTGACCCGCAGCCGCGAAGATCCCCCATACCGAGCGTGGCTCGAGGTCGATCTGGCCGCGCTGTCGCGGAATGCCCGGCGCGTGGCGAAACATGCGGCCCCCGCCCGCTTCGTCCCCATGGTCAAGGCGGACGCGTACGGGCTCGGCGCGATCGAGGTCGCCCGCGTCCTGGACCGGCTGGAGCCCTACGCCTTCGGGGTCGCGACGCCGCCGGAAGGCGCCGAACTCCGACGGGGCGGGATCGGGCGCCGCATCATCGTCTTCGCCCCCTCGGCCACCGCCGAGATCTCCCAGCTCCTCGAGGCGCGGCTCGAGAGCGCGGCGCTGAGCCTGGCATCGTTCGCGACGCTCGAAGCCGGCGCGCGGGCGGCGTCCACCCGGATCCCCGTCCACCTGGAGGTCGACACCGGCATGGGTCGCGCGGGCCTCCCGGCGGCCGACGCCGCGGCGTGGACCCCGGAAGTCTCGTCGATCCTCTCGCTGGGCGGCGTGACGCTGGCGAGCGTCTACACCCATTTCCATTCCGCCGGCACGGATCCCGCCGCGACGTCCCTTCAGTTGACCCGCTTGCGGCGAGCCGCATCGATCCTGGAGGAGGCCGGCGTCGAGGTCCCCTTCCTGCACGCGGCGAACAGCGATGCGGTGATGGCGGATCCGCAGTATCATCTGGGGCTCGTCAGACCGGGGATCTATCTGTACGGAGGACGGCGGGGGGCGGGCGCCGCCGGCGCGCTGGCGGACCCGGAGAGTGTGGCGCGGGTACGCGCGAGAGTGCTGGAAGTTCGTGACCTGGCGCCGGGCTCGACCGTCAGCTACGGGGCCACCTACACGACGAAGCGCGGCGAACGTCTCGCCACCGTGGGGATGGGATACGCGGATGGGCTGCCGTGGCGCCTGTCGAACCGGGGACAGTCGCTCATCCGCGGAGTCCGCGTGCCGATCCGGGGCGGCGTCTGCATGGACGTCACGTCGGTAGACGTTTCCGGCGCGCCGGGTGTCGAAGCTGCGGACGTGGCCACGTTCCTGGGCCGTGACGGAGGGGAGGAGATCGCGCTGGCGGATTTTGCGGACACCGCCGGCACGATCGAATACGAGGTGCTTACGGCGATCGGACGCCGTTTGCCCCGACACTACGTGGGCGGGCCGGCCGACGCCGCCGATGGAAGCCGATGACCGAGACTCGAGTGACAGCCGGAGCCCCGCTCTCGTGGGAAGATCTCGCCGCGCGCGCGAGGGCCGCCCGCGAGCGTGCATACGCTCCGTATTCCCGTTTCCTGGTCGGCGCCGCGCTCGAGGCCGACGACGGCCGGGTCTTCGCCGGCTGCAACGTGGAGAACGCCTCGTACCCCGTCGGGACGTGCGCGGAACGCGTCGCGCTGGGGCACGCGGTGGTCTCGGGAGCGCGGGCCTTCTCGCGCATCGCGATCGTGACGAGCGGCGCCGTCCCGGCCCCTCCGTGCGGCATGTGCCGCCAGGCGCTCGCCGAGTTCGGCCGGGAACTCGAGGTCATGAGCATGGGAACGGACGGGGAGTCGGCCGTCTGGCGGCTGCGCGATCTGCTGCCGGCGAGCTTCTCGCTCGAACGGATGGCCGCGCCGGCGGAGACGGCCCCGTGAACGGGCGGAGACGTGCGGCGCTCGTTACGGCGGTCCTCGCGGTGCTGCTGGGCGCGTGCGCGGAGGACCCGCTCTCCCTGGGCTCCGAGGAGGTGCCGGGCGCCGGCGTGGAGACGCGAGACTTCACGATCTCCGTTTCGGAACTGTCGACCTGGCGGGATACGACGCTGACCGGCTTCGCCGGGCCTTCCACCGCGCCGTTCGTGTACGCCTCGGCCGGCACGGATGTGTCGAGTCGGGGGCTCGCGCGCTTCAACGTCCCCGACACGATTCGGACCTTCGTCGACACGCTGCCGGTGGCAAGATTCGAGGAGGTGGAGTTCGAGCTCCGCTTCGACACGATCCGGTCGGAGTTCACGGACTTCCCCGTCACCGTGAAACTCGTCCAGCTCGGGGAGCGTTTCGAGCCTCATGTCGCGACGTGGCGGGAGGCAGCCGCCGGGGTTCCGTGGACGGAGCCGGGGGGCAGCCTCGGGGTCGAGATCGCGTCGGCCGTGCTGGAGGCGGTCTCGGATACGCTCCACATGACGCCGGCCGTGGCGGAGGACTCGCTGATGAAGGCGTGGCAGAGGGAGGACGGGGGCAACGGTTTCGCCATCGTGCTGGACGGCCCCGAAACGAAGCTCCGGGTCACGCAGATGGTCCTCCGGTACGATCCGACCCTCGTCGGGCGGACGCTCCCGGTGCCGCAGACCCAGTTGTGGGACGATCGCGCGTTCATCCTGGATCCGCCGCAGCCCCCGACGGGCACGGAGCTTCGCGTCGGCGGCCTCCCCGCCTCGCGCATCTACTTCGAGTTCGTGCCGCCCGGTTTCCTCGGGGAAGCAGGGCTCGAGGGGGCTACGGTCAGTCAGGCCGAAGTCATCCTGTATCCGCTGGCCGCGCCGGATCTGTACGCGGCGGAGCGCACGATCCAGGCCCGAAAGGTGAGCCTGCTCGGCGACCCGTTCCTGATCGGCGAGAAAACCCCGATCGGGAGCGGAGACGCGGCCACGACGACGCTCGACCCCGCGAGACTCCGGGAGGGTGAGCCGGTGCGCCTCGACATCACGCTGCTGATGGCGCGGGCCGTCCAGGATTCGCTGAGGCGCATCCGGATGGGCTTTCGGGCGGATCCGGATGCGCAGGCGCTGGGCTACTGGGAGTTCGGTTCCGCCGAATCGCCGCCGGAACTCCGGCCGCGGCTCCGCATCGTGTTCAGCTCCCCACCTGACTTCAGGGTGCCGTGATGGCGCCCTTCCGAAGGTTCCGGGAGGGAGTCCGGGCCGGGTTCGCCCTCGCCGCGCTGGCGGCTCCGCCGGTGGCTCTTTCCGCCCAGACGCCGTTCACGGCGGTCGGGCTCGGCTATCCGGTCGCGCCCGTGGATGGCCGGTCGGCCGCGCTCGGCGGATCGGGCTCCGGCCTGTTCGGCGGGTCCTACAGCCTCACGAACCCGGCCGACCTTCTTCTCCATACGGAACCCGGCTTCTCCGTCTCGCTGGCCAGCGAGGGCGTGACCCTGGAGAGCGACAGCCGGTCGTTCGACACGGGCCGGGGACGGTTCACGACGATCCGCGCGCTCGTCCCCAGCAACGACTGGGCCTTCAGCCTGGCTTTCGGCGGCGAGTTCGATCAGGACTGGTCGAACATCCTGCAGGACACGCTGCGCCTGAACGATGGCTCGGTTCCGTACGAGGAGACGCGGGAACACAACGGCGGGATCAGTACGATCGACGCGTCGCTGGCGCGTCGCCTGGGGCCGCTGGGCCTCGGGATCTCGGCGCAGCGGCTGACCGGCTCCCTCCGGCAGTCGTTCTTCCGTCAGTTCGACGATCCGGTGGGAGGAGCTCCGGCGCTCGGCGGCATCGCGGGGGCGAGGGAGCTCTCATGGCGAGCCTGGCGCTTCCGGGCGGGCGGGTCGATTCGGCTCGGAGACCGCGTCGTGGCGGGCGTGGCGCTCGGGACGGGAGGGACGCTGTACGCGACCCCGGAAGCGGCGGAAGAACCCGAGGCGGAGTTCGATCTGCCGACCTCGATCGAAGTCGGCGGCAGCGTGCGCGTGACGGATCAACTCCTCGTCACCGCCGGCGGTGGCCGGGCCGGGTGGTCGGCCGTGGGGTCGCGCACCGCCGCAGCCAGCTCCGCATTCCACTCCCACGACGTCGCATGGCTGGGCGGGGGCGTCGAATACGGCGCCCTCTCCCTGCTCGGTGGGAGGTTGCCGGTTCGCGCCGGATGGCGGACGACCGGGCTCCCCTTCAGCCGAGGCGCCGAAGCGCTCAGGGAGTCCGCCTTAACTGGCGGCTTCGGCTGGGAGTTCCAGCAGGGACTGGCCGTCTTCGACCTCGCCTTCGAGAGCGGATCGCGCGGCGACGTCACGACGGCCGGCTTCGCGGAGAGCTTCCGGCGCGTCACCCTCTCCTTCTCCCTTCGGCAGCGGTGAACCCCGATGGAGAGGACGAAGCTCGTCACCCTGAAGACGCCCGGCGCGGATCGCCCGCGCGACCCTCGCCCGCTCGGAGGGCGGGTCTACATCGAGACCTACGGGTGTCAGATGAACATCAACGACACCGAGTTGATGGAGGGGCTGCTCGTCGACGAGGGTTTCGTGAGCGTGGATGCGCCCGAGCGCGCCGATGTCATCCTCGTGAACACCTGCGCGATTCGCGAGCACGCGGAACGGCGCGTTCGCGGCCGGATCGGCGAGCTGCAGCGGCACCGCAAGCGGCATGCCGGTCTCGTGCTGGGCGTGACGGGGTGCATGGCGCAGCGGCTGGGCCCGCGGCTCATCGAGGAGTCGGCGGGCGTGGACCTTGTGGCCGGACCGGATGCCTACCGCGCCCTCCCGGAACTCATCGGTTCGATCCGGACGAATGCGATCGAGCGCGGCCAGACGCTGCTCGGACTCGACGGGGAGGAGAACTACGAGGGCGTGAACAGCGTGAGGCGAGAAGGCGTAAGCGCCTGGATCACGGTCCAGCGCGGCTGCGATCATCGCTGCACCTTCTGCATCGTCCCCTATGTGAGGGGACCCGAGAAGAACCGGACGCCCGAGGCGGTCCTCGCCGAGACCCGGCGCGCCGTGGAAGAGGGGTTCACCGAAGTCGTACTGCTCGGTCAGACCGTGAACTCGTACGAGTTTGGAGACTGGAACTTCGCGGCGCTGCTGCGGGCCGTGAGCCGCGTGGACGGCATCCGGCGCGTCCGTTTCACCTCTCCCCATCCCAACGATGTGACGCCGGAACTGCTCGAGGTGATGGCGGCGGAGCCGACCGTCTGCCGCCAGCTCCACCTGCCCGTGCAGTCGGGCTCCGATCGCATCCTCAAGCGCATGGTCCGACGCTACACGAGCGAGGGGTTTCTCGAGAAGGTCGAGGCCGCGCGCCACGAGGTGCCCGGCATCGCGCTCTCCACGGATGTGATCGTCGGCTTCCCCGGGGAGGCAGAGGCGGATTTTGAGGCCACGCTGGAGCTGATGCGGCACGTGCGGTTCGACGATGCGTATCTGTACAAGTACTCGCTGCGCGAAGGGACGCCGGCCACGCGCTTCCCGGCCCCGGATTTTGTGCCGGACGACGTGGGTTCGGAGCGGCTGGAACGCCTGATCGGCGAGCACCGCGCGATCCAGCGCGACATCAACGAGTCCGAGGTGGGTTCGCGGCGCGAGGTGCTGATCGAGCGCTCCGCGCGCTCGGCGGGCGACGTGCTGGGCAGGACGGAGCAGAACAAGGTCGTCGCCTTTCCCGGAGACCCTTGCCGGATCGGTACGTACGCGCAGGTTCGGCTCACGGGGACGACGGGCGCGACCTTCATGGGGCAGCCCTGCTGATGCGCTTCGTGATGCGGCTCCTCGCCTTCGTCGTCGTCATCCTCGCGGCGTTCTGGTTTTCGGTGCGGAACGGGAACGAGCTCGTGAACGTCGTGCTGCCCTTCCTCCGCATCCGGGCGCCGCTCTCGCTCGTCGTCTTCGCCTCCATCCTTGGGGGGATGGGCCTCTCGGGTCTGCTTGCGTGGCGGGCCGAGCGCCGCGCCCGGCGCCTGGCGGACCGCGCGGCATCGGCGCGGCTCGCGTACGAGCCGCCGCCCGCGTCGGAGTTCCCGGCTCCCCCGGAGCCCACGAGCCCACCGGAACGGTCGGAGCCGAGTCCCCTCCTTTGATGGACGTTTGCTGAACGGTTTGATGGACGGTTGACGCCCGCTCGGAGCGTAGGGTGTACCCTGCGCCCGGAGGCTGATCGACGTCCCGTTCCCTGTCGCCCCTGCTCCTGACGGCCCTGGCGCTCGCCGCCGGGGATGTGGCCGGGCTCGCGCTCGCCCGGGCCGACGCCGTCGCCCTTCACGCTCCCGCGGCGATCGCGGCGGGGCTCCTCTGCGTCATCGTCGGCCGGGCCGTGCTCCGCGCCGCCGGCCGGGCCGGCGGGATCCCTCCACGCGCCACGGTGGGCCCCTCGTTGGCGCTCGCCGCCGTGGCCGGGTTGCTGGCGGGGCTGCCGAGCGGCACCGCGGCGCTGAGGGCCTGTGTCGCCACGCTCGAGGCGGGCGCCCCGGTCGCGGCGGTCGGCACGCTCGCCGACGCGGTGCCGGAGCGGCCGGCGGGCCGGGGTGCCGGCCCGGTCCGGGTGTCGATCCGCGACGTCCGCATCGTGTCGGAGGGGCGGATCTGCCGCCTGGGCGCGGTGCGCGCCTTCGTGCGGCCCGGCGCGGGACGGGAAGCCGGCGCGGCGGTGCTGGCCCGGGGCACATGGCGCACGGCGGGCGGGACCGACCCGGACGCGGGGCGGAAGCGGCTGCCCCGCCCGCCCGCGACGCTGGGCTGGATCGGCGGCGCGACGCTGGAGCCGCTGGATGTCCCCGCGGACGCGGTGGGCCTGCGCGGCCTCGGCCGCTGGGTCATTGCATGGCGGGCCGGGCTGCTCGCCCGGCTCGACGCCCGGCTCGCCCCCGAGCACCGGGCGATCGGCAAGGCGCTGCTGCTCGCCGACCGCAGCACCCTGGACCCCGCGACGAGAGAGGCGTTCGTCGGGGCCGGGATCATACACCTGCTCGCGATCTCCGGCCTGCACGTCGGCCTGATCGGGGCCTCGCTCTCCTGGCTCATCGGCCTTCGCGTGCGCGGGCCGCGGCGGCTGCTCTACGCCGCCGGCTGTACGAGCGCGTACGTGTGCCTCATCGGTGCGCCCCCTTCGGCCGTGCGGGCGGCGCTGATGTTCTGGGGCTGGGCGCTCGCGTTCCGCCGGGCCCGCCCCGCCCGCGTCGGCGACCTGGCGGCGCTGGCGGCGATCCTCGCCATCCTGGCCGACCCGCTCATCGTGACAAACGTCGGCTTTCAGCTGTCGTTCGCCGGGTTCACGGGCGTCGTGCTGGGGGGCCGCCTCCCGTTGCCGCGCCCGCTCTCGTCCCGACGCCTGCGCGGGATCGCGCGGGCGCTCGCCGTGAGTTGCGGCGCGTTCCTCGTCACCGCGCCCATCGCGGCCTTCCACTTCGACCGCATCGTCATCGCCTCGATCCCGGCCAGCGTGGTGGCGGGCGGGGTCGTGAGTCTCGCGCTTCCCGCCCTCGCGCTCACGCTGATCCTGCCGTGGGATCTCTGGATGCTGTTCGCCGGCGCCGCCGATACGGCGCTTGCCTGCCTCGCGGCGATCGCGGCCTTCTTCGCGGGGCTCCCGCTGAGCTGGACGGGCCCCGGACTCGGCCCCCGCGCGTGGGCGGTCGCGGCCGCGCTCGGCGCTCTCGCCCTCGATCGGACGCGCGCGCGGCGCGGGCTCGGCCTCCTCTCGGTCGGCGCCGTGCTCGCACTCACCGTCGCCTGGCCCCTCGTCCGGGCCGGCCTCGACCGGGGCACGGCGCTCGTCTGCACCCTCGCCGTGGGGCAGGGCGACGCCGCCGTCGTGCGGACCGGCGCCGGCCGATGGCTCGTCTTCGACGCCGGACCGGGCTCGTCCTTCGCGGCGGCCGGCACGGCATCCGGCCCGCCGATGGCCGACGCGGGAAGCCGCGTCGTCGTGCCCTTCCTGCGCGGAAGGGGCGCCCGGACCGTGGAGCTGCTTGCCATCTCCCATCCCCACCTCGACCACTACGGCGGCACGGCGGCGGTGTTCGAGGCCCTCCGGGTCCGCCGCGTGTTCGATCCCGGCGTCCCGGAGCCCAGCGCCTCCTACCTTGCCTTCCTGGAACGGCTTCAAGTGGAGGGCGCCTCCTGGCACGCGCCCCGCGCCGGAGACCGCCTCCGCATCGATGACGTCGAACTCGAGATCCTCTGGCCCGATGGCCCGGCCGGCTCGGACGCGAACGAGGGTTCCCTCTCCTTCCGCCTCACGGTCGGTGGCTTCCGCTACGTGAACACGGGTGACGCCGGCATCGATGTCGAACGCGACATCCTGGAGCACCTCGCGCCGCGCCGGCCCGAAGCGGATCTCCTCAAGCTCGGCCACCACGGCAGCCGGACCTCCAGTTCCGTCGCGTGGCTGGAGGCGACGCGGCCGGACATCGCCGTGATCTCGGCGGGGCGCGGGAACCGGTACGGGCACCCGCACGCCGTGACGCTCGCGCGACTCGACTCGGCCCGGGTGGCGCGGGTGTGGCGGACGGATCTGGACGGCCCCCTGTGCATCGAAGTCGACGCGCGCGGCTGGAGGATCGCGGACGCGCCTTGACGCGAAAAACCGCCCCCCGGTAACCTCTCAGCCCACCCACCCCCGACTTCCGCGGAGCCATCTTGACCGGATCCATCGTCACCGTAGAGCACTTCATCGCCGAGCAGGAGCGCGAATACCCCAAGGCCACGGGCGCCCTCACCGACATCCTGCTCCAGATCAGCCTCGCCGCGAAGGTCATCTCCGCCGCGGTGAATCGCGCCGGCCTCATCGACATTCTCGGCGCCATCGGAAGCACGAACGTGCACGACGAGGAAGTGCAGAAGCTCGACGAATACGCGAACGATGTCCTCCTGAACCTGCTGAGGCGCTGCGGCAGCCTGAGCGGCATGGTGTCCGAGGAAGAGGAGGGGTTCGTTCACGTTCCCGAGTCGCGCGACCCCGGCCCGTACATCATCGCGTTCGACCCGCTCGACGGGAGTTCGAACATCGACGTGAACATCTCCGTGGGGACCATCTTCTCCGTCTACCGCAAGCGGAGCGACGGACGCAAGGTGCGGCGGCGCGACCTGCTGCAGCCGGGATCCGAGCAGGTCGCGGCCGGATACGTCCTGTACGGCTCCTCCACCATGCTCGTCTTCACGACCGGGGCGGGCGTCCACGGCTTCACGCTCGACCCGGGGATCGGGGAGTTCCTCCTCTCGTACCGGAACCTGCGCATCCCCTCGCCCGGCAAGAACATCTACAGCATCAACGAGGCCTACTTCGACAAGTGGACGCCGGGTCAGCAGCGGCTCGTTGAGCGGCTCCGGCAGCCTCCCCCCGAGGCGCCGTCGTTCTCCGCGCGCTACGTCGGGTCCATGGTCGCGGACTTCCACCGCACGCTCCTCCGCGGGGGGATCTTCATGTACCCGGGGACCGTCGCGAAACCGGAGGGGAAACTGCGCCTGCTGTACGAGGTGGCCCCCATGGCCATGCTCTGCGAGCAGGCGGGCGGCCGGGCCACCGATGGTCGGCGGCGCATCCTCGACATCGAGCCCGAGGGGCTGCACCACCGCGTGCCGACCTTCCTCGGCACCCCCGACCTCGTGGAGCTGGCGGGCCGCTACCTGGCCGAGGACTGACCCCGATGGGGATCGGCCCCGCCGGCAGCTGCCGACGGGGCCGATATTGCTTCCTGCGTTTGCTTCCTGCGTTGAAGTTCCGGATCGCCTCCGCTAGAAGGTGACCTGGAACCCCACGTTCAGGTTGCGCGGATAGCCGAGGAACACTTCGGCGGAGTCCGCATCGTGAACGTCGCCGTCCTCGAAGTAGCTGTTGAACCGGGACGCGTCGGTGGCGTCCTGGATGTAGGTCGCGTCCAGGAGGTTGTACACGTTGGCGAAGATGCGCACGCCAGCCCCGCCGGCCACCGGGATGATGTCGCCCAGCGCATACGAGAGGTGCAGGTCGAGGACCGAATAACCCGGGGGCTGCCAGGACTGGATGCCCCGCTCGCCCGGATTGCTGCGGTTCAGGTGATCGAACGCCGCGTAGTGGTTGCCGAAGAACTTGCCCACGAGCGACACGTGGGCCCCGTCCGACGGATAGACCGACGCGCTGAGGGCCAGCTGCCGCTGAGGCGCATCGGCCACCTTGAGACCTTCGATGTAGAAGTCGACGAACACCGACTCGGTGGTTCGGTCGTCGGCGCGGTAGAAACCGGTCGCGTCCTCCAGATACGTCCAGTTGCCGACCGAGAGCGCGCCATCGAAGCGCAGGAAGTTGCTCGGCTGCCAGGCCGCCTCGGCTTCCATGCCCATGTGCCGCGCGTCCACTCCCAGCAGGGTGACCAGCCCATCCACGCCCTCGACGCCGCCGAGGTCGCGGACGAAGCCCCTCTCCGTCCGATTCCTCCAGGTGGTGTGGTAGAGGTTCACGTTCAGCGAGACCGCCCGGGTGGCGGAACGAAACTGTGTTCCCACTTCGAACGAGAGGAAATCCTCGTTCTGAGGATCGTCGTGCAGCGTGCCGTTGTTGTCGTCGATCACGCCGTCGAAGATGGGCACCTTGGAAACGATGCCCGCGTTCCCGAACACGGACCACTCGTCGCTGAGATTGCGAACCGCGCCACCCTTGATCTGGTAGCCGGAGAGGTTACCGCTCTCGAGTTCGAGGTAGCGGCCCGATCCGGTGGGGTCGGACTTGAAGAAGTCCACGAAGGTGTAGGAGTTCTGGGCCCATCCGAGCATGCCGTAGAGTGACCCCCCGCGGGAGGTCTTCTCGGCCTGTGCGTAGGCGCCCAGCCAGTTCACCGTGTTCTCGTTGTGATAGTGGATCTTGTCGCCGAGGTTGCGGTTGTGCTCGGCCTCCGTCCAGAAGTCGGAGGGGGTGCATCGGTTTCTGCTGGAACACTCGTAATGGGTGCCGCCCAGCAGGTCGCGCACCTCCCGGTAGTGCGCGATGTTGGCCGTGCGCCAGTCGACGCCGACCTCGGTGGTCAGGCCCCCATCGAAGGTCTTCCGCAGCTTGGAGATGGCGCCCCAGGTCGACTGGTTGTTCACCGAGTTGCGAAGGATCCCCCGGGATCCGTCGGCTTCATCCCGATTCCTCGCGATGGTGGCATCCCAATCCGGGATGCGCTGGCCGTAATCGAAGTTCCATCGCAGCGATCCGAGGGTGCCCGTACCTCCTCCGGCGCCGCCGGAGAAATACCCCACGGTGGTCAGGCTCAGTCCATCCCCGAAGTAGGAGTACCAGTTCAGGTTGACCTGCGGCTTGTGGAAGTAGTTCTCGCGCTCGTTGATGAAGCCCTCGGCGAAGCGGTCTCTCCGTCCCGAGTCCGGGCCCGTGCTGTTGTACTGGGTTCCGCCATAGCTGCTGCTCACCGGGGCCACGTTCGGGCTCCGGCCCCTGCCCACCTCGGGGAACTTTTCGAACGCCCCGGCGTCGAATCCGTCGAGCGAGCGCGCGTAGTCCGCGTCGAGGCTGGCCAGGTTGAGCTTGTAGATGTTCTGGCCGTGTCGCTGCGGCGCGCCGACCGCGTAGGCCTCGAGCCGGTTGTTGGCGTTCACCTGGAACGACGTGGCCAGGTAGTAGGCCCAGGCGTCGGTCCACGTGGCGTCGCCGCCCACGAAGCCCCTGTACATGCCGCCGCCGGTCTTGCGCACGACGGAACCCGTGGCGGCGAACGCTCCCATGGGACCCGTGTTCACGACCACGGTCTCCTTCAGCATGTTGCCGCCGAGCCCCCAGCCGCCGTCCTCGTTCAGGCTGCCGAGCCCGAACTCCTGCTTGTACGTGAGACCCGCACCCTCGGCCGCGGGATCCGTGATGACGTTGATCGTGCCACCGATCGACGGCGTGGCCAGGTTGACCGCCGAAAGGCCGCGCTGGAGCTGGATGCTGGTTGCGGCATCGCCCAGGCCGTCCCAGTTGGACCAGTAGACCCACCCGTTCTCCATGTCGTTGACGGGCACGCCGTTGATCATCACGGCGGTGTTGCGCTGGTTGAAGCCGCGCACGTTGATGCGCGCGTCGCCGGCGCCGCCCCCCTGCTGGGTCGCGTAGACGCTCGGCGTCACGTTCAGCACCAGCGGAAGATCCCTCGAGCCCAGCTGGTTCTGGATCTGCGTCTTGCTCACGTTGGTGAACGCCACCGGCGTCTGCCGGTCCTGTGCCCGGGTGGCGAAGACCTCGAGGGCATCGAGGGCGATCGCCTCCTGGCTCAGGCTGAAGTTCAGCGCCAGCGACTGGCCGGCCTCCAGCGAGACTTCGGTCTCGGATTCGCGTCCGTATCCGATCAGGGTCACCGAGACGGTGTACGGCCCGCCGGGACGAACGCCCTCCACCTGGTACGCGCCGTCGCTCCCGGACAGCGCGCCCGCCTGGACCCCGGTCAAATCGTGCGTAACCACCACCGCGGCACCGGCGACGCCGGCCCCCAGGTCATCGGTCACCCGGCCCGTAACGGTCGCACTCTCCTGTGCGGCCAGATGGGTGGCGGAGAGGATGAAGAGCGCGGCGCAGAGCGCCTTCAGACGAATTCCGCGTGACATCGGCTATCCTCCGATTTATGGGTGCTTCGCATGACACATCGTTATCGAAACGTACTCCTGCGACCCTCCGAAGAGTCGCCAACAAATGTAACCGTGACGGGCGTTTTGCGTAACGGTTCGCGAACGGAAAAACGGGTGGCTATTCGTACCTCAGCGACTCCACCGGATCGAGCCGGGCGGCCTTGCGGGCCGGCAGGATGCCGGCCACCAGGCCGATCGCCATGAGGATCCCCGCGCACACGGCGGCGATGGGGACGGAGAGCTTCGGGTTCACGATGTACTGCAGCGCGGGGTCGTCGATCGGGAGGGCATCGATGCCCGTCACGAGGAGCGCCGCGATGGCGAGCCCCGCGAGCCCCCCGCCGACGGCGAGCTTGACGCCGATCTCCCGCGTCCGCTCTCGCACCACGACGTACATGATGTTCGCGACCCCGACGCCGGCCACGATCAGCGTGAAGGCGCCCACGAGTCCGAGGAAGATCTGAATCCCGAGCCCGATCTGGCCCACGATCTTCTCGTCCTCGATGAAGTCCCAGATCGCCAGCGCCCGCTCGTCCGCCGCCGCGAACCGGTACCGCCCGCCCAGCACCCGGTACAACTCCTGCTTCGCGACCGCCGCGTCCTTCACGTCGCGGGGCCGCAGGAGCAGGTGGTTCACGAACTCCTGGCCGTAGATGCTCCGGAACGTGGAGGCCGGGATCACGGCCCGGTCCTCGTCCGGCCCGTTGTTGCTCGAGTCCTGGAACTTCGACTCCATCACGCCGATGACGCGGAACGGGAGCCCGTCCAGCGTCACCGTCCGCCCCACCGGCGGCGCGTCGCCGAACAGCCGTCCCGCGATCCCGTCTCCGAGGAAGAGCACGCGGCGCTTTTCGTCGATGTCGCGCTGGTTGATGAACCGGCCGCCCGGCGCGGGGAACATGCGCCGCAACTCGGAGAAGACCGGGTTCACGCCCTCCATGTAGGTCGTCGTCTGGTTCTCCTCCACCTTCAGGTGCGTCCGGCCGCGGCCGTACGAGGGACTGCCCATCTCGAACTCCGGCACCGCGCGCAGCAGCAGGTCGAGATCTTCCTCCCGCAGCCGGATCCGCCGTCCCTTCGACAGCCCCTCGTGTTCCATGCTCGTCTGGCCGCCGTAGACCATGAAGATGCGCTCGCCGGCGTTGAGCAGCCCCACGGAGAACTGGTTACGGAGCCCCTGTCCGAAGGCGAGCAGGAGGACGATCGAGATCGTCCCCCACAAGCGACCGGCGTTTGGTTTCGTCCGACGACGCCCCGCCGGACCGGATCAGCGGTGGCTACGGGCTCAGGGCGTGGGAGATTCGATCCAGCGGGGGGCGCGGGGGATGGGAAGGGGCCGCGGCTGTGCCTCCAGGTAGGCGACGAGCGCCTCCAGATCCGCGACTTCCATCGCGTCGATGAGCTCGGCTTCGGCGAACGTCGTGTAGCCGCCGCCCCCGGTCGCGATGAAGTCGTTGGCGGTGACGACGTAGCGGCCTTCGGGCCGGAGCGGCGATCCGTCGTCGAACGTCACGTCGAGAATCCGCTCGCCCAGGGGCGCCGCCGGATCGTAGCGGACGACGATGCCGCTCGCGTGCAGGTCTACGTCTCCGTCGCGGGCCGAGTGCTCGAGCGTCCGCAACAGTTGCGCGCCGGTCATCGTGTGGCGGACGAGCATGTTGTTGAACGGCTGCAGCTCGAAGAGATCTTCGAAGGTGACCGGGCCTGCCGGCAGCGACCGCCGGATGCCGCCGTTGTTCATGAGCGCGACATCGGCCCCGCTCGCGTGGCGCTGCGCGTCGGCCACGATGCGGCCGAGGGGGAAGTCCCCGTCCCGCGGGGCGGAAAGCGCCTCCGGGAGGTCCACGATGATGCGGTCGACGATGGCCGCGATCTCGGCGCTGTAGGAGGCGACGAGCCGCTCGACGTCCGGGTCGGGCGCGATCTCGTCCGCCCACGCCTGCCGAACGCCGAGGCGCTCCGCGCTCACGGCCCCCTCCGCGCTCCGGTCGATGCGCCCGAGGCCGTACGCCATCGTGTTCGAGTACGACTGGACGACGGGCACGCCCCGAATCTCGGTCTCCACGCGCGAGTGCGTATGCCCGGTGACCGCGTAGTCGAAGCTCTCCGTCGTCGCGGCGAGCGCTTCCAGGGCCGCGCCCCGGCACCCGCCGTCCGCCGCATCCTCCGCGCCGACTTCGCAGAAGGCGCCTTCGTGCATGACCGCGACCACGAAGTCCGCGCCGGCCTCCCGCACCTCCGGGATGTAGCGGTCGAGCGCCTCCGAGATCGACCGGAAGTCGAAGTCCGCCACGAGCGAGGGCCGGGCGACGACGGGCGTGGACCGCGTCGTCGCGCCGATGAAGCCGACCCGGACGCCGTCCCGCTCGACGATCGTCCAGGGTTGGACCCAGTCGGGGTGCCGGTCGGTGCCCTTGAGGTAGATGTTCGCGCCGAGCATGGCGAAATCCGCGTCGGCGATGCGCTCCACGAGGACGTCGACCCCCCAGTCGAATTCGTGGTTCCCGATCGCGGCGGCGTCGTAGCCGATCCCGTTCATGGCCTCGATCATCGAGCGCCCGTCCGTGAAGTTCGAGATCGGCGTGCCCTGCATGATGTCGCCGCCGGAGGCGACGAAGAGGGGACACTCGGGCGTCGCGGAGCGCTCCCGCGTCACGTAGGCGGCGAGCGCGGCGGCCCCGCCGACCGGGCGCCCCTCCGACCAGTTCTGCTCCGCCGGCAACAGCCGTCCGTGCGAGTCGTTCGTGGAGAAGATCAGCGCGCAGGCCGCCGGGTCCGCGGGGGCGCAGGCCGGGAAGGCCGCGATGCCGGCGCAGGCGAGGGCGGCGACGGCAGGCTTGAAATGGGTGGCGAGACCGCGCGGCATCAGACCGTCTGCAACGCCCGCGACCGCTCCATGTCCACGAGCGGCGCCGCGTAGTTGCCGGTCCAGCAGGCGTCGCAGAAGGGACCGTGATCCGCGACGGCGTCGCGCATGCCTTCCATGCTGAGATAGCCGAGCGATTCGACCCCCAGGTGTTGCCGGATCTCATCGACCGTGTGGCTGGAGCCGATGAGTTCCTCCTTCGTCGGCATGTCGATGCCGTAGTAGCAGGGGGAGCGCACCGGCGGGGAAGCGACCCGGAAATGCACCTCCCGCGCCCCCGAGTCCCGGAGGAGCCGGACGAGGCCGCTGCTCGTCGTGCCGCGGACGAGCGAGTCGTCCACGACGACGATGCGCTTGCCGTCGACGAGTTCGCGCACGGGGTTGTACTTCACCCGCACCTTGAAGTCGCGTCCCCTCTGCGTCGGGTGGATGAAGGTTCGGCCCACGTAGTGGTTGCGGATGAGCGCGAGTTCGAACGGGAGGCCGCTGACCTCGGAGTACCCGAGCGCCGCCGAGTTCGACGAGTCCGGCACCGCGAACACGCAGTCGGCCTCCGCCGGGTGCTCGCGGGCGAGTTGGCGGCCGAACGCCCGCCGCGCCTCGTCCACGCTGCACCCCCACACGCGCGAATCGGGCCGCGCGAAGTACACGAGTTCGAACAGGCAGGCGCTGGGCTCGGCGGGGGGCAGCGGCCGGAGCGATTCCACGTGGCCGTCGCGAACCTTCAGCACCTCGCCCGGCTTTACGTCGCGCACGTAGGCGGCGCCGATGATGTCGAGCGCGCACGTTTCGGAGGCGAAGACGACGGCCTCGCCCAGTCGGCCCATCACCATGGGGCGGAAGCCGCGCGCATCGCGCGTCGCGTACACCGTGTCGCCGATGCAGAGGAGGAGGGAGAAGGCGCCGACGAGCTGCGAGAGGGCGTCGTCGATCTTGCCGTCCAGGTCGCGGTGCCGGGAGCGGGCGATGAGGTGGACGATGACCTCCGAGTCCGCGTCTGTCTGGAAGATCGAGCCGTCGCGGGCGAGCGAGCGCTTGAGCTGGTTCGCGTTCGTGAGGTTGCCGTTGTGCGCGAGCGCGAGCGGCTTGTCCTCGTACTGCACGAGGAGCGGCTGCGCGTTGCGGAGGCTCGATCCTCCCGCCGTCGAATAGCGGACGTGCCCGACGGAGAGCGACCCCTCGAGGCCGCCGAGCACGTCGTCGTCGAAGATGTCCGCCACGAGGCCCATACCCTTGTGGGCCCTCGACATGCCGGACCCGTCGACCGTGACGATCCCGGCGGACTCCTGTCCGCGGTGCTGGAGCGCGTACATGGCGAGAAACGCGAGTTCGGCGGCGGCGGACGAGCCGCTGACCGCCACGATGCCGCACTCCTCCCGCGGCTTGTCCAGCTCGGACGCCCCGCGCCCTGCGTCTGCGTCCGGGGCGGCATTCGTCGGGAGTCTCTTCATGACGTGATTCCCGCCTCCTCGCTCATGCGGCGCGGGATCGCCTCCTCGTAGATCCGCGCGAGTTCGGGGGCCGGCGGGGCGATCGCGTGGCCGGCGCCGGTCAGCCGGCACGGGCTGTCGGGCCCGTCCACGGTGCCGACACGCGCCACGGGCACGCCGTGACGCCGCCCGCGCGCGGCGATCCGCTCGCCCCCGCCGGGCCGGCACGTCAGCACGACGCGCGAGTGCGACTCGCCGAACCAGCGCCCCGCGGCCGACACGTCCGCCTCGGCGGGCGCCGCGTCGAGATCGGCCGTGCAGCCGAGCGGCCCGCCTTCCGCCCGCACCGCGCACTCCGCAAGCGCGACCGCCAGCCCGCCGTCAGCGCAATCGTGCGCCGACGCGAACGCCCCGTCCGCCGCTCCCTCGACGAGAAAGTCGACCAGCGCCGCCGCCTCTTCCAGTTCCAGGGCCGGCGGCAGGCCGGCGACGCGGCCGTGGCACGCCGCGAGGTACTCGGACCCGCCGATCTCGTCGCGGGTCGCGCCCGCGACCCAGATCTCGTCGCCTTCGCGCCGGAACGCCGACGGGACGCGCCGTTCGAGATCCTCGATGACGCCCAGCATGCCGATGACCGGCGTGGGGTAGACCGGCTGGCCGCCCGTCTCGTTGTAGAGCGACACGTTGCCGCCCGTCACCGGCGTGTGGAGCGCGCGGCACGCCTCCCCCATCCCCTCGACGGCCCCGGCGAGCTGGAAGTACACCTCCGGCCGCTCCGGGCTGCCGAAGTTGAGGCAGTTCGTCACGGCGAGCGGGCGCGCCCCCGAGCAGGCCACGTTCCGCGCCGCCTCGGCGACCGCCGCCCGGCCCCCCGTGCGCGGGTCGAGCCAGGTGTGCCGCCCGTTCCCGTCCGTCGAGGCCGCGAGCGCGCGCCCCTCGGCGGGCAGCCGCAGCACGGCCGCGTCGGAGCCCGGCCCCTCGAGCGTGTTCGTCTGCACCGTCGTGTCGTACTGCTCGTAGATCCAGCGCCGCGAGGCGATGGAAGGGGCATCGAGCAGCGTCCGCAGCGCCGCGTCCACCTCCCCGTCCGACTCGAAGGAGAGGTACGCCTCGAGGTCCGCGGACCGGGCCTCGGCCACCGCCGGACCCATGACCCCCTCGCGCACGTACGTCGGACAATCGTCCACCAGCGGCTTCACCGGAATCTCGACCCGCACGACGCCGTCTTCGCGCACGCGGAACATCCCGTCGTCCGTCACCTGCCCGATCGTCGCCGCTTGCAGGTCCCACCGCTCCAGCACCTCGCGCACCGCCCCCTCGTGTTCGGGCTTCGCGACGAGGAGCATCCGCTCCTGAGACTCGGAGAGGAGCATCTCGTAGGGCGTCATCCCCTCCTCCCGCACCGGGAGGTACGCCACGTCGATGTCGATCCCGGAGCCCGAGCGCGCCGCCATCTCCGTCCCGCTGGAGGTCAGCCCCGCCGCCCCCATGTCCTGGATCCCGACGAGGAGGTCCCGCTCGATGAGTTCGAGGCTCGCCTCGAGCAGCAGCTTCTCGGTGAACGGATCGCCCACCTGCACCTGCGGCCGGCTGTCGACGGCCTCCTCGTCGAGTTCCTCCGACGCGAAGGTCGCCCCGTGGATGCCGTCCCGGCCCGTGCGGGCGCCGACCGCCATCACCGGATTGCCCACGCCTTCCGCCTCGCCCCGAATGAGGCGCTCGAGGGGGAGGACGCCGATGCACATCACGTTGATGAGCGGGTTCCGCTCGTAGGCCGGGTCGAAGATCGCCTCGCCCCCCACCGTGGGGACCCCGACGCAGTTGCCGTAGTCGCCGACCCCGCGCACCACCCCGTCGAACAGGTAGCGCGACTGCGGCGAGTCGAGCGATCCGAAGTGGAGGCTGTCGAAGATGGCGATCGGCCGCGCCCCCATCGTGAACACGTCGCGCAGGATCCCGCCCGACCCCGTCGCCGCGCCCTGGTAGGGTTCGACGGCCGAGGGATGGTTGTGGGACTCGATCTTGAACGCGACGCCCCACCCGCCGCCGACATCGATGACCCCGGCGTTCTCTCCCGGACCCTGAACGACGGCGGCGCTCTCCGTGGGCAGCGTCCGCAACAGGGGCCGGGAGTTCTTGTACCCGCAGTGCTCCGACCACATGGCGCTGAACACGCCGAGTTCCGTGAAGGTGGGTTCCCGCCCCATGAAGCCGAGGATCTTCTCCCACTCCTCCGGACTGAGCCCGTGCTCCGCCACGAGCGCGGCGCTCATCACCGGATCGCCCGGCCGGGCCTCCACGCGTTCGAGCGCGGACCGCGTCATGACGACACCCCCGCCCCCGCCACCGCTCCGGCCGCGAACTCCGGGGCTTCCGGCGGCGCAGCGTCGCGTGGGTCGCGTTGATCGCGTTGGCGTCCCCTCCCGCCGGAGACCGCCGCGAGCAGCGATCGGAACACGCCGATCCCGTCCGTGCTGCCGAGGACCGAGAGCGAGTGGCGCTCCGGGTGCGGCATGAGCCCCAGGATGTTCCCCTCCGCGTTCACGATCCCGGCGATGTTGCGCGCCGAGCCGTTGGGGTTGGCGGCGTCCGTCGCCCGCCCGCGCCGGTCGACGTAGCGGAACACGACCCGGTCCTCCGCCTCGAGCTCATCGAGCGTCGAAGCCTCCGCGACGAACTGGCCTTCGCCGTGCGCGATCGGGATGTGGATCAGGTCGCCCTCGGCATAGGCCGACGTGAACGGCGTCCCGGCGTTCTCCACCCGGAGCCCCACATCGTGGCAGCGGAAGCGGAGGTTCCGGTTGCGGACGAGGGCCCCCGGCAGGAGGTGCGCCTCGCACAGCACCTGGAATCCGTTGCAGATCCCGAGCGTGAGCCCTCCGGCGCGCGCAAAGTCGATCACCTCGCCCATGATCGGGCTGAAGCGGGCGATCGCCCCCGCCCGCAGGTAGTCTCCGTACGAGAACCCGCCCGGCAGCACGACGACGTCCACGCCCTCGAGGTCCGTCGACTTGTGCCACAGGTAGGTGGCGCGCTCCCCCAGCCCCTCCGTCACGGCCCGGTACACGTCCGCATCGCAGTTCGAGCCCGGGAACCGCACGATTCCGACCTTCATCCCGACCTTCATCCCTGCCTCCATCCCCACCGTCATCCGTTCACCCCTCTCACCCCTCCCGCACGCGCACGACGTAGTCTTCGATGATCGGGTTCGCGATCAGCTGTTCGCACATCTTTTCCGTGGAGGCTCGGGCCGCCTCCGCCCCGTCGGCTTCGACCTCGAGACGGATCAGCCGTCCGGCGCGCACCGAGTGTACGCCCTCGTAGCCGAGGTTCCCGAGCGCCCGGCGGATCGTCTCCCCCGCCGGATCGAGGATCCCCTCCCGCGGCGTGACCCGGACATCCACGGACCAGACCCGGCTCATGCGGGCGCCTCGTAGAGTTCGTGGCCCGCAATGCGCCGGAAGGCCTCCAGGTAGCGCTCCGAGGTCGTGCGGATGACTTCCTCCGGGAGCGCCGGCGCCGGCGGCGTCTTGTCCCATTCCCCGCGCCCGACGATCTCCTGCAGGTGGTCGCGCACGGGCTGCTTGTCGAGCGAGGGCTGGCCGCCTCCGATCCGGTACGAATCGGCGGGCCAGAAGCGGGAGGAGTCGGGGGTCATCACCTCGTCGATGAGGATGAGGCGCCCGTCCGCCCCGCGCCCGAACTCGTACTTCGTGTCGGCGAGGATGATGCCGCGCTCGCGGAGCGTGTCGCGGCCCGCGGCGTAGAGCGCGAGGCTGATGTCGCGCAGTTCCTCCGCGAGTTCCGTCCCCACGATCTCGCACATGCGGCCGAACGTAATGTTCTCGTCGTGAAGCCCCTCCTCGGCCTTCGTCGAGGGCGAGAAGATCGGTTCCGGATATTCCTCCGACTCCCGCAGTCCCTCCGGGAGGGGTTCGCCCGCCAGCGTCCCGTGGCGGCTGTACTCCTTCCACGCGGAGCCGGAGATGAAGCCCCGCACGATGCACTCGACGGGCAGGGGCCGCGCCTTCTCGACCAGCATGGCGCGGTGTCCCCACGTGTCGGCCGTGCCGGCGAGTTCCGGCGCCGCCTCGGCGATGGCCGCCGGGTCGCTTGCAACGCGGTGGTTGCCCACGATGTCCGCCGTGCGGTCGAACCAGAACGCCGAAAGCTGGGTGAGCACGGCCCCCTTGTGGGGGATGGGGTTCGGGATCACGCAGTCGAAGGCGCTGATGCGGTCGCTGGCGACCATCAGGATGCGGTCGTCGAGGTCGTACATCGAGCGCACCTTCCCCTTGCGGAGAAGCGGCAGCGGGAGGTCGATGTCGTGCAGCGCGGCCGGCGCGTCCGCGCCGAGCGTGGTCTGGGTCATGGTGTCCTTTCGAGTTTTCTTTCGGTCATACGCGGACCTCCTCGGCGGGCCGCGGCGCGTCCGCGGCCTCGAACAGCGGGTCGATCCTCCTGGCCAGGAAGCGCTCCACCTGGTGGGTGGAGCGGCCGACGAGCCGGTGCGGGTCGGCGAGCGCGCGGAGTTCCTCCATGCCGAGCCCGAAGGCGCCGTCGGCGGCGATGCGCGCGAAGAAGTCGTTGTCCTCCGCGCCCTCGTCGAGCCGTTCGCGCGCGGCGAGCGCGTGCCCCCGCACCCGTTCGTGCAGGTCCTGCCGGTCGCCGCCCCGCCTCACGCCCGCGATCAAAATCTCCTCGGTGACCATGAAGGGGAGGGCCCGGCCCAGCCGGCGCGCCACGACGGCCGGGTGGACGACGAGCCCCGCGCTCACGTTGCGCGCGAGGATGAGGAGCGCGTCCGCCGACAGGTAGCCCTCCGGGAGCGAGATGCGGCGGTTCGCGGAGTCATCGAGCGTGCGCTCGAACCACTGCACGGAGGCGGTCCACGACGCGTCGAGTTCCAGCGTGCAGAGGTGCCGAGCCAGCGCGCAGATCCGCTCGCTCCGCATGGGGTTGCGCTTGTACGGCATCGCCGACGAGCCGATCTGGTGCTTCCCGAACGGCTCCTCGATCTCGCCGAACGCCTGCAGGATCCGGATGTCGTGCCCGAAGCGCGCCGTTGACGCGCCGATGCCGGCGAGCGCCGCGAGCGCCCGGTGGTCGACCTTCCGCGGGTACGTCTGGCCGATCACGTCGTACGTGCCGGCGAAGCCGAAGCGCGCCGCGAGCCGCTCGTTGAGCCGGTCCACCTTCCCGCCGTCCCCGTCGAACAGTTCGAGGAACGTCGCCTCCGTCCCCGTCGTGCCGCGCGCGCCCCGGAAGCGGAGTTCCGCCCGCACGGCTTCGATCTGCTCGAGGTCGAAGAGGAGGTCCTGGAGCCAGAGGCAGGCGCGCTTCCCGATCGTCGTCGGCTGGGCGGGCTGGAGGTGCGTGTAGCCGAGGGTCGGCTCGGCGGCCTGGGCGCGGGCGAAGGCGGCGAGGTCCTCGATCGTTCCCAGCAGCCGGTCGCGCACGATGTCGAGACCCTGCTGGTGCTGGATGAGGCCGTGGTTGTCGCCCACGAAGGCGCTCGTCGCGCCAAGGTGGATGTACTTCCGGGCCTCCGGGGCGACCTCGCCGAAGTGATGCACGTGCGCCATCACGTCGTGACGGAGATCGCGCTCGATGACGGCGATCCGGTCGAGGTCGATCTGCTCCCGCGCCGCGTGCATCGCGACGATGGCGTCGTTGGGAATCTCGACGCCGAGCGCCCGTTCTTCCTCCGCGAGCGCAATCCACAGATCGCGCCAGACGAGCGCCTGCATGCGAGGGGAGAAAACCGCCGCCATCTCGCTCGAGGCGTAGCGGTCGATGAGAGGATGTGGGTAGTGACGTTCCGCCATCAGAGGCGCAGTCCAATCCAGCCAGCGGCCCTCCCGGGGCGACCTCGGTCGCCGTAAGGTCGCAGTCTAGCCCATGACCGCCCTGTGCAAAAGCCCCGGAAACCGGCGGGTCAGCGGACGCGGAAGGGCTGGAGGTATCCGATCTCCGTTCCGCGCGCGATGTAGAGCTGCACCGAGCCTTCCCGGGACCGCGCGTAGTACTCGAACAGTTCGCCCGCGTCCTCGGCGGAGCGCACCTCGTTGCGGTTGATGCTGAGGATGACGTCCCCCTCGCGGAGCCGGGTCCCGCGGGCCTCTTCCCCGACGGACGCGATGAGCGCGCCGGCGTCGACCCGGAGGTTGAGTTCCTGCTGGATCTGCGGCGTGACCGTGATCAGCCGGAGCCCCGCGAGCACCTCGATGCGCTCGGCCCGCCCCGTCGGCACCTCGTCCAGCCGGAAGCGCGCCTGGAGTTCCCGTCCCCCCCTCTGGAAGGTCACGTCCACCGTCGATCCCACCCCGGAGTCCACCAGCCCCACCTGCCAGTCGAGGTCGTGGTTGATGACGCGCCCGTTGAGGGTCACGATCTCGTCGCCCGCCTGCAGCCCCGCGTGGGCCGCCGGCGTCCCCTCCAGGACCTCGACGACGAGCGGCCGGCCGAACACGGACTCGGGGTCGGGCCGGTCGGTGAGCACCTGCAGTCCCGCCCAGGGCCGGCGCACGCGCCCGAACTGGAGGAGTTCCGAGGCGACGACGAGCGCCCGGTCGATGGGGATCGCGAAGCCCATCCCCTCCGATCCTCCGGAGCGGGAGAAGATCGAACTGTTCACGCCGATGACGTCGCCGTCCGCGTTTGCCAGCGGCCCGCCCGAGTTGCCCGGGTTGATCGACGCGTCGGTCTGGATCATGTCGGCGTAGAGCACCTCCTGGCCGCCCGGCGCCTGGATGTCGCGCCCCACGCCGCTCACCACGCCCGAAGTGACCGTCGCCTCGGTGTTGCGGAGGGCGTAGCCGGACGGATTCCCGAGCGCCACCGCGGGCTCCCCGATGAGAAGGTTCGAGGACGTGCCCAGCGGCGCCGCGGGTACCCGGTCGGGCGGGACCCGCACGACGGCGAGGTCGGTGAGTTCGTCGAAGCCGACCACCTCGGCCTCGAACCTCTGCCCGTCGCGGTCCACGACCTCGATGCGGTCCGCCCCGCTCACGACGTGCGCGTTCGTGATGATCGTGCCCGCGTCGTCGATGGCGAAGCCGGAACCCAGGCCGGCCTCGACCCGGGAACGGCCGCCGCGGTTGAAGAAGCGGGCGAACATGTCCTGCGACTGAACGGTCCGCTCCGTGCGGAGACTCACGACCGAGGGGAGCACGCGGACCGCGGCGATGACCGTCGGCGTCCGCCGGGCCCCCGAGATCTCGGCCACCGACTGGGGCGTGGGCCGGTTCGCGGGCCGACTCGCGGGGTCGGCCAGGGAGGTGCGGGCAAAGGGGTTGTCCGCGGGCCGGCTCTCGTCCTCCGGCTGCCGGGGCCCATCCCCAAGGGTCGTGACGAGCGCCCCCACGCCGAGGCCGGCGAAGATCAGGACCGTGGCCGCCACGAACACGCGCGCGGCCGACACCAGCATTCTCCTGACCCGATTTCCCTCGTTCATGGACTCCGCCACCTCATGTCCCTCGTGAGACCCTCAGGCCCGCGCGGCACGCCGGCACGCGCGGCGACCGCCCACAGGATAACTGTACGCCGAACCACCCCGCAGGGTTCACGTTCGATGTCCTTCGGCCGGGAGCCAGGGGACCCCGGGACCGACATTCCATTCGCCGCCGTAGCGCACGCCCGTCAGGTAGAGCCCGCCGGGCGGGGCAGGGAAGACCGGTCTCGATGCCGCGCCTCCCGCCAGCAATCGCTCGAAGTCTTCGAACGGACGGCGCCCCGCGGCGATTTCCACGGCGGTCCCCACGAGGTAGCGCACCATGTGGTGGAGGAAGCGGTCGGCGACGATCTCGAAGAAGAGGAAGGGCGGACGGTCGAAGCTCCAGGCGGCGCTCGCGACCCGGCAGCGCGTCCCCCGCTCCGGCTGCCCGGCGCGGGCGAAGCGCTCGAACGACCGTTCCCCGGGGATGGCCGCCGCCAGCCGGGCGAGCGCCTCGCGGTCGAGCGGCCAGCGCGGGATCCAGACGCGGTCGCGCAGGAACGGCTGCCTCAGGCCGCCTTCCGCGACCACGTAGCGATACCGGCGCCCTTCGGCGTCGAAGCGCGGATGGAAATCGGACGCCGCGCGGCTGACCTTCCGGACGGTGACATCGTCGGGGAGAGTGGCCCCGAGCGCCCGGGCCAGTTCCTCCGGACTCCAGGCGTGGGCCGCGTCGAACCCGATCTCCTGCGCCGTCGCGTGAACCCCCGCGTCCGTGCGGCCGGCGAGGTCGATGCGGACCGGCCGATTGAAGAGTTTCCCGAGCGCCTCCTCCACCTCGCGCTGGACGGTGCGCGCCTCGGGCTGTAGTTGGGATCCGTGGAAGGAGGTCCCATCGTACTCGATCGTGGCCCGGAAGCGGGCGGTCGCGGCGGTCGCATCCGACATCCGCGAAGACTAGCGATTTTCGGGTTGCGAGGGGAAACCGGCGAGAGGAAACCAGGGGGAAACCAGGTGACGAACACGATCCGGCGCGTCCTCTCCGGCGAGACGCTCAATGCCGCGGCGGCGGAGGCCGCCTTCGACCGCTTCATGAGCGGCGAGGCCACGCAGGCCGAGATGGCCGCGCTCCTCGCCGCGCTCAGGATGCGCGGGGAAACGCCCGCCGAGGTGGCCGGCGGGGTCCGCGCGCTGCGGAAGGCTATGATCCCGCTCGCCCTGGACGACGACCGCATCATCGACACCTGCGGCACCGGCGGCGGCACGCTGACCACCTTTAACATCTCGACCGCGGCCGCCATCGTCGCCGCGGGCGGCGGCGTCCGCATCGCGAAGCACGGAAACCGTTCGTTCACCTCGAAGTGCGGTAGCGCCGACGTGCTCGAGATCCTCGGCGTCGCCATCGAACTCCCTCCCGCGGACGAGAGGCGGATGTTCGAGGAGACCGGGTTCGTGTTCATGTTCGCGCCTGCCCACCACCCGGCCATGCGGCACGTGGCCCCCGTCCGCGCCGCGCTCGGCGTGACCACGATCATGAACCTCCTCGGCCCGCTCGCGAACCCGGCCGGCGTCCGGCGGCAGGTCGTCGGCGTCGCCCACCCCGACCTTCAGCGCCTCGTCGCCGACACCCTCCTCGAACTTGGCCACGAGCGCGCCCTCGTCGTCCACGGCGAGCCCGGCATGGACGAACTGAGCCCCCTCGGCCCGACCCGGGTCTTCCGCATCGAAAACGGGACGCTGTCCGAGTTCGAGGTCGCGCCCTCCGACTTCGGCTGGCCGGAGTACGCGCCTTCCGACCTGGCGGGGGGCGAACCGGAGGAGAACGCGGAACGGGTCCGGCGCGTCATCGACGGCCGCGAAGCCGGAGCCGGCCGCGCCGCCGTCGTGCTCAACGCCGCCGCCGCCTTCTGGGCCGCCGGCGCCGTGGACACCCTCGCCGCCGGCGTCGCCGCCGCGGAGCAATCCATCGATTCAGGCGCCGCCGAGGCGCAACTCCAATCCCTGCAATCGTTTCGACCGACAAACTAGCCCTGGCGGGACGGGAACCTCCGCCCCGACGGTTATTGTGGGAGGTGGGTGGCCGTCGGGACGGGAACTCTCGGGGAGTCGAGAGCGGTCCTCCGTCAACTGCAGTGAGTTGTTTCGTCCAGGGCGTCAGTAGCGCCGGATGACTCCGATCACCACGCCCTGGACCGTGACCTGCGATGGGTGCAGGTAGATCGGTGTGAGCGCCGGGTTCGCGGGCTGAAGCCGGATCCGGCCCTTCTCCAGGTAGATCTTCTTCATGGTGGCGTTCTCGCCATCGACGAGCGCGATCACCATTTCGCCGTTGTGCGCCGTTTCGCGCGACTGGACGATGACGTAGTCGCCGTCGCGGATCTGTTCGTCGATCATCGAATCGCCGCGCACCCGAAGCACATAGTGTTCGCTCAGGGAGCCCGCGATCATGTCTTCGGGGACGGAGACCGTCTCCTGCTCCTCGATGACCTCTATGGGCTGACCCGCCGCCACGTTGCCGTACAGCGGCAGTTCGACCGCGGCGACCTGGAGCTTTCCCTCCACCAGTTCGACCGACCGACTCTCATTGTAGTTCTTTCGGATATACCCCTTCGCCTGCAGGTTCTGAAGGTGTTCGTGCACCGTCGCCAGCGAGCGGTAGCCGAACTCCTCCGCGATCTCCTCGAAGCTCGGGGAATACCCGCGGAACCGGATGAAGCCCTCGAGGAAGTCCAGCATCTCCCGCTGTCGCTTCGTAAGCGCCATCGTTTCTCACTCCGCTCGCAGGTTCCGCACCGCGCCCGCCCAGACGCTTGCGGCGGGCCGAAGGATACCCGAATGTACCCGAACATGCACCGAAGCGCAACCTTCCACGCGAACCGGCGCGGCCGCCGAGGTTTTGCGGCGGGATAGCGGCGGTCGCAGCTTGGCGCCCATGGCACACGACACGATTCTCGACGAGATCCTCGCGGCGAAGCGGGAAGAGGTCGCGCGGCTCCAGTTGTTCCGGAGCGCGATTCGCGCGCAGGCGGAGGGAGCCCCGCCCCCGCGCGGTTTCGAGGCGTCCCTGCGCCGACCCGGGGAAGTCTCCGTCGTCGCGGAGTTCAAGCGCCGTTCGCCCTCCGCCGGCGACATCAACCCGTACGCCCAGGCGGCGGGCGTGGCGAGCGTGTACGCCTCCGGGGGGGCGGCCGCGATTTCGGTCCTCACGGATGAACGCTACTTCGGCGGCTCGCTGGACGATCTGAGGTCGGCGAAGGACGCCGTGGGGGTTCCCGTCCTCCGCAAGGATTTCACGCTAGATCCCGTCCAGTTGTACGAGGCGCGGGCCGCGGGCGCGGATGCGATCCTGCTCATCGTGCGCGCGCTCGCCGACGCCCGGCTGCGGGAACTGCTCGAACTCGCGGACGACCTCGGCCTCGCGGCGCTCGTGGAGGCCCACGAGGAGGAGGAGATCGGGAGGGCGCTCGAAGCCGGGGCCCGGATCGTCGGCGTGAACGCGCGGGACCTGGCGACCTTCGAGGTGGACCTCGCGCGCTCGCTGAGCTTGATCGAGGCGCTTCCGGCGGATGTCGTGGCCGTAGCGGAGAGCGGGATCCGGTCCGCGGAGGACGCGGCGGCGGCGGGCTCAGCGGGGTCGGACGCGGTGCTGGTCGGCGGCTGGCTGATGGCGGGCGATCCGGCGGCGGGGGTCGAGGCGCTCGTCGGCCATCCCCGGCGGCCCCGGAGCGGCCGGATGCAGCCGGCCGGCGCCGACGCCGCGGCCGACGGAGACGGCGCGCCATGAGCCGGGCCAGGGTGAAGATCTGCGGTCTCCGGGAGCCCCGGCACGCCACGGCCACCTCCCGCGCCGGCGCGGACTACGTGGGCGTGGTGTTCGCCGGCCGGGTGCGGGAGATCACGGCCGGGGAAGCCGCCGGGGTCGTGGAGGCGCTCGAAGGCGGCACGCGCGCCGTGGGGGTGTTCGTGGACGCGGGCCCGGCGGAGATCCTCGTCAAACGGGACATCGCGGAGTTCCACGTCGCGCAGCTCGCCGGCTCCGAGCCGCCCGAACTCTGCGACCGCCTGCGCGACGAGGGGCTGGACGTCTGGAAGGGCCTCCGGCCCACGTCGAGCGACGCGCTGGCCCGGGGGTGGGACGAGTACCGGGAGGCGGCGGACGCGATCCTCGTGGAGGGGTTCTCGCCGCGCGGACCCGGCGGCACCGGGACGGGCTTCCCCCACGAGTGGCTGGCGGAGCTGGAACGGGACGGGTGCGGGCTCGCGCTCGCGGGCGGGCTGAACGCGGACAACGTGGCGCGCGCGATCCGGGACGTGCGTCCGGACATCGTCGATGTCTCCTCGGGCGTCGAGCGGGCTCCGGGGGAGAAGTCGCTCGACCTCATCCTCGAATTCCTGGCGGCCGCGAAATGAGCAGCCCGGCCCCCGGCTGGTTCGGCGACTTCGGCGGGCAGTTCGTGCCCGAGACGTTGATCCCGGCGCTCGATGAACTCACCGCTGCATGGGCCGAAGCCCGCGACGATCCCGCCTTCCGGGCGGCGCTCGATGCCAGCCTCGCGCACTACGTGGGACGGCCGACGCCGCTCTACCGGGCGCCGCGCCTGGGGGCGGACCTCGGGCTCGACCTGTGGCTGAAGCGCGAGGATCTCAACCACACGGGCGCCCACAAGATCAACAACACGATCGGCCAGGCGCTGCTCGCGAAACGCATGAACAAGGCCCGGATCATCGCCGAGACGGGCGCGGGCCAGCACGGCGTGGCGACGGCCACGGCCTGCGCGGCGCTCGACTTCGAGTGCGCCGTCTACATGGGCGAGGAGGACATGCGCCGGCAGGCGCTCAACGTCGAGCGCATGGAGATGCTGGGCGCCGAGGTCATCCCGGTGTCGAGCGGGAGCCGGACGCTCAAGGACGCGACGAACGAGGCGATCCGCGACTGGGTCACGAACGTGGACACGACGCACTACATCATCGGCTCCGTCGTCGGCCCCGCGCCCTATCCGGAACTTGTGCGCGACTTCCAGCGCGTGATCGGCGACGAGACGGTCGGGCAACTCGCCGACCGCGGCGTGGAGCCGGACGCGGTCTTCGCCTGCGTGGGCGGCGGCTCCAACGCGATCGGCATCTTCACCCCCTTCATCGAGCGCAACCGTGAGGTCGCGGCGGGGGCGCGCGTCGCCCTCGTCGGCGTGGAGGCGGCGGGGCACGGCGTCGAGACGGGCCGGCACTCCGCCTCGCTCACGGCCGGCGAGCCCGGGGTGCTTCACGGCAACTACAGCTACCTGCTCCAGGACGAGGACGGGCAGGTCGTTCCCGCCCACTCCGTGTCCGCCGGCCTCGACTATCCCGGCGTCGGCCCGGAGCATTCGTGGCTCAAGGAGACGGGACAGGTCCGCTACGAATCGGTGACGGATGAGGAGGCCCTCGCGGCGTTCCGGGACCTCTGCCGGCTCGAGGGGCTGATCCCGGCGCTCGAGAGCGCCCACGCGCTGGCGGGCCTGCGGCGGGAAGCCGCGCGCTGGGCGGGGAGCCGCGTCGTCATCTGTCTCAGCGGCCGGGGCGACAAGGACGTGGAGGAAGTCGCCCGCATCCTGTCGGCCGGCCGCGAACCCGACTCGGACGAGCACTGACCGTGGCCTTCATCGACTACCCGGATCCGGCGGGGATCCCCGAGGAGGACCGCGTCGCGGACGACGACAACATCATCCGTATCCACGGCGTCCACAGCCGCGTCATCCGGCTCCACTACGATCTCTACCGCGAACTCATGTACGGGCCGGGGCCGCTGACCCGGATCCAGCGGGAGATGATTGCGGTCGTCGTGTCGGGGCTCAACGCCTGCCGCTACTGAATTGTCCATCACGGAGAGGGTCTCCGTCGCCTGCTCGACCGTCTGCCCGACGCGACCGGCGCCGGCGGCTCCAACGAGGCGCACGAACGCCTCATCACCGCCCTCGCGACGGACCATGGGACGGCCGAACTGGACGAGGCCGACCGGGCGATGCTCGACTACGCCGCGCGGCTGACGCTCGACCCGGGCGGCGAGCACGGATCCGCGGTCGACGGATTGAAGGCGCACGGGTTCGATGATCGCGCGATCCACGATATCTGCGCCGTCACCGCCTACTATGCGTTCGTGAACCGGATCGCCGACGGGCTCGGCGTCGAACTCGAAGACCTGGAACTCGAAGACGAGGGAGGCTGACGGAAGTGGCCATGCTCCCGCCGACACTGCCACCGGGCGGACCGGGTGCGCCGGCCGCGCCGGCCGTTCCGCCGAATCTCGACCATCTGCTGCTGGGGACCACCGACCTCGAGGAAGGGGTGGCGTGGGTCGCCGAGCGGCTCGGCGTCGAAGCCGCGTTCGGCGGCCGCCACGAGAACCTCGGGACCGCGAACCATCTCCTCTCGCTCGGGGGCGACATCTACCTGGAGATCCTCGGTCCGGACCCCGAAGCGCCTCCGCGGGACGAGCCGCTCCCGTTCGGGATCGAGGGACTCGCCGAGCCCCGGCTCGTCACGTGGGCGGCCCGCGGAACCGACCTCGAGGCGCTCGCCGCACGGGCGTCGAGCCGAGGCGTGCCGCTGGGCCCGGTGCGGCCCGGCTCGCGGCTCCGGCCGGACGGCACCGAGCTGAGCTGGGAGATCACGGCCTTCACCGCCGTCCTGCACGAAGGTCTCGTACCTTTCTTCATCGACTGGGGAACGACGCCGCACCCGGCCCGCGCGACGCCGCCGGGCGGGCGGCTCATCTCGTTCCGGGCTGAACATCCGGACCCCGCCGCGGTACGATCCACCCTCGCGTCGCTGGACCTGGCGCTCGAAGTGGACGAGGGGCCGGAGCCCGCGCTCGTGGCGGGGATCCGCACCCTGGACGGTGACGAAGTGACGTTGCGTTAACAGAACTGTCCTCAAGTTTCGAGGCGATATTCATGGGACTCAGTACGGATACATACCGGGTACATCGCGCCGGTCGCACGGCCGGTTTTGCCGCAGGCTTCCTGACACTGGTTCTGGTCGCGGCCGCGTGCGTGGACGACCCGGCGGACCCCACGGGGCCGGAGCCGGGTTCGGACGGGGCGCCGATCACGCTGGCGGCGGCCATCTCCGAGACCGGGCGGCACGGCGTGGAGGGGATCGAAGTCGTGCGCGGGTACCGTCTCGCCGTCGAGATCCTCAACGAGAAGGGGGGGATTCGCGGCCGGCCGGTGCAACTGGAGCTTCGCGACGACGGGAGCGATGCCCAGACGAGCGCGCGCCTGTACGCGGAACTCATCGCCTCCGGCACGGTCGAGGCGCTGCTGGGGCCCTACAGCAGCCCGATCACGGAAACCGTCCTCGCCGTGAACGAGGCCGCCGGCGTCCCGATGGTCGCGCCGGCTGCGGCGGCGCCCTCGATCTGGTCCGGGCGGCAGCGGCAATGGAGCGTCCAGTTGCTGACGCCGGGACCGGCCTACCTGCAGGGTTCCGTGGAGGTGGCCCTGTTCGGCGGGGCCCGGACCGCGGCGATCGTGTACGAGAACTCCCCGTTTCCGTCGTCGGTCGCCGAGGGTGTGCGCGAAGCGGTCCGCCGCCACGGACTGGAGATCGTGCTGGACCGGTCCTATGACGTCGGGGCGGCCGACCACACAGCGATCGCCGCCGCGGCACGCGACGCCGGTGCGGACCTCTTCATCGGCGGCGGCTACTCGGCCGATGCCGCCGGCTTCGCCGCCGCGGCGCCCGCCGTGGGCTACAGGCCGGTCCTCATGAGCCTGATCATCGGGCCCGGTCAGCAGCACTTCGTCGAAGACGTGCGGCAGGCCGCGCGGTGCGTCGCCGGCAACTCGCCGTGGCACCCGGCCCTCGAGACGGCCGGGTTCATCGCGGACAACGCCACCTTCGTCGGCCGCTACCAGGCGGCGTACGGCACGACGCCGGGGTACCACGCGGCGGGTGGCTTCGCGGCCGTGGAACTCGTAGCCGAAGGGCTCGACCAGACGATGTCCGGGACGGGCGGACCCAACCGCGGCGCGCTCCGCGACTTCCTGTTCTCGGCCCGGACCGGGACCATCGCGGGTCCGTACGAGGTCTCCCCCATCGGCGACGCGGAGGCCGGCGCCCAGCGCGGGCTCAAAGGGTTGCAGGTCCAGTGGCAGGACGACGGCGCCGGCGGGCTGGCCCTCCGGATCGTTCACCCGTGGGCCGCCGCCAACGCCACCCCTTGCTACATGCGCTAGGCTACATGCGCTAGTTCGCTACCTGCGCGGGTTCCCGCGGATTCCGGCGGCGGCGCCGACGGCGTTTTCCTCCGCCGGCCGCTGCCGCTCGAGCGTCCGCGCCTCGGGGTGCATCTCGTCCAGCGTCATCCCGTCGTACAGCCGTCCGTCCTTCATCACGTAGCGGATGTCGACCGTGTTCCGCAGGTCGTCGAGCGGGTTCGAGTTGAGGACGACGATGTCCGCGAGCTTGCCCTGCTCGATGCTCCCGAGCTGATCCCCGAATCCGATCGCCTCGGCCCCGAGGATCGTCGCCGCCCTGAGCATGTCGAAGTTCGAGGCGCCGCCGGCCGCCATCGCCCACAGCTCCCAGTGATACCCGACGCCCTGGATCTGTCCGTGGCTCCCGACGGCCATGCGGGCGTCCTCTTCGAGCATCGTTTTCACGAACTCGCCGTGGCGCGCGAAGACGTACTCCTCTTCGAGGAACCAGCCGCCTTCTCCGGGGCTCCCCCCGGCGCCGGGCCCGCGCCGCCGCGCCCGCGCGTCGATGTTCGCCTTGGGCACGAACGTCGCGAGCTTCTCATCTCCCAGCACGTCCTCGTGCGTGTAGAAGTAGTTCTCCCCGAACGGACCGCCGTATGAAACGAGCAGCGTCGGGCTGTTCGTCGTCTCCGACGTCTTGAACAGCTCCACCACGTCGGAGTAGATCGGCGCGATCGGCAGGTTGTGCTCGATGCCGGGGTATCCGTCGATCGCGTGCGTGATGTCGATCTTGTAGTCGAGTCCGCCCTCGGTCGTGGGCATGAGCTCGAGGTCGCGCGCCGCCTGGATGATCCACTGGCGCTGCTGGCGGTTGCCCGACATGTACATCTTGAGCGTCTTCGTGTCGAAGTACTCGGCGTAGCGTCGCAGGATGGTCTTGGCGTGGTCCGCGTCGCGGATGTTCTCGCCCGCGAACACGCCGGGTCCCGTCGAGTAGATGCGCGGGCCGGTCATGCCGCCGGTCCGCACCCGGTCGGTGTAGCTCAGGATGTCCGTCGTGGCGGTCTGGGGATCGCGCGTCGTCGTCACGCCGTAGGAGAGCGTCGCGAGGTACTGCCACACCTCCTCCGGATGGACCTCCGGCACGAGCCACTGCGCATGGTAGTGGGTGTCGATGAAGCCGGGGACGAGTGTCTTGCCGGAGACATCGATCACCGTGGCGCTGTCCGGCACCTCGACCGAATCCGCCGGGCCCACGGCGACGATGCGGTTGTCCGTCACGAGCACCACGCCGTTCTCGATGATGCGCGGCTTCATGGCGGGCTCGTCCGGCTCTTCCGGTTCCTCCTCCTCCTCCGCGCCCGCGGTATCGGCCGGGGCTCCCGTCGTGTCGCTGGCGGCTTCGTCGCGGACCTCCGTCATCGTGATGATCCGCCCACCCGTGAGCGCGACCGTGCCGCGCGGGATGTCGCGCGGCAGCTTCGCCTCGATCCGGCGCTCGTGCGCCTCGTACGTCTCCGTCGTGTCGGCGAGGACCTCCTCGTCGCCCGCCCGCACCGCGGCCGATTTCTCCGCCACCTCCTCGGCCGCCTGCCGGATCGAGTCGGCGCGGGCCAGCAGCGAGTCGGCCACGACCTGCACGGAGTCGGCCTGGAGCCGCGTGATCTCGTCCTCCAGCTCCTCCGGCACCTCCTCGTCGGCGTTCTCCAGGCTGTCCACCTCGGCCCGCTTCTCCGCGAGCGTGTCGGTGATCGCCGCCGCTCTCACGCGCAGGAGGGCGCGCCCCCGGGCGGTGACCTCCTCCTCCTCCTCCTCGGCCTCGACGTGGTCCAGGTCGTAGGTGAACAGGACGTTCCCCAGAGACCAGTGCAGGGCGCCGCCGTCCGGCGCCCAGGAGGGGAACTCGCCGCCCACGTCCGTGACCTTGCGGATCGGCAGCGGGGCGGAGTTCAGCGTGATGAGCATGATCGTCGGGGGCTGCTCTCCGATCTCGGCCATGTCCACGACGTAGAGGTCGCGTCCGAACTGCACGAAGGCGCGGTCCGCCTCGGGAGAGAGCATGATCAGGCCCGCGGGCGTCGGTCCGCCGGGCTCGGCCGCGGGGTCGGGGTCGGTGGGGTCGGGGCCCTGCCGCCACGGGAAGACCCGCCGGGGCAGGAACTCCCACTCGTTGGGGTGGGGGTCGCCGATGCCGGCGATGCCCTGGCGCCCGCGCACGATCAGATGGCGCTTCACGTCCGTGCCGTCCCAGCGGAAGGACACGAGCCCCTCGACCGGGCTGTAGGCGTAGATCCGGTCCGGGTCGTCCGCCGCGAAGTGCGGCACGTCGCGGAGTCCGGTGGGCGAGATGACCTCCGCCTCCGCCGGCTCCGGCCCGGCCGCCGGCACCCACACGAACTCGCCGCCGATGGGCCCGAAGAAGGCGCCCGCCGCTTCCTTGAGCTGACGCGCGGCGCCGCGCGAGGCGACGATCCGCCCGCCATCCGGCGACCACGCCACGTTGTAGTAGAGGGCCGCCGTGGCCGAGAGCCGGATCGGTTCGCCGCCCTCCGCGGCCACCTTCATGATGTGGCCGCCGTCGGTGTCGTCCCACGTCGTGTAGGCGATCCAGCGGCCATCGGGCGACCACTGCGGGTGGAACTCGCCCGCATCGCCCTCCGTGAGGCGGCGCGCCTCGCCATCGGGCAGGTCGCGGATCCAGAGGCGGTCGAAGGCCGTGAACACCACCTGCTCGCCATCGGGCCCGACGACGGGGCTCCGGATCTGGCTCGCCGTGACCATCGCCGTGGTGTCGATCTGGTACTCGAACGACACGCGCGGGCCGACATCGAGTTCGACCTCCGCCTCGAACGGGATTTCCGCCGGTTCGCCCCCGTCCATGGGAACGTTCCAGATCCTGCCCCCGTAGGAGATGACGATCGCCGAACCGTCCGGCAGGAAGGCGTAGCCCGGCAGGAGGTCGAGCGGCGCCCGCGACTCCTGCTCGTCGCGCTGCACGGGGTAGGCGAGCCAGCTCTCCTCGCCCGTCTCGAGGTCCCGCTTCCGGAGCCCCGTGTCCGCGTTGTAGCGGGTGCCGTACACGAGCCAGCGGCCGTCGGGCGAGATCGCCGGGCGGAACGCGGACCCGTACCGGTTCGTCATGGTCGTCGTCGTGCCCGTGTCACGGTCGTAGCGGTAGAGCTGGTAGAGCGGCAGCACCGCGTTGTACGTCCAGTCGCCGGACCCCCCCGCGTACCAGACGTAGCGGCCGTCCGGGCTGAACGCCGCGCCGATCCGCTTCTGCAGGGGCGATCCCGGCAGCGGCAGGGGAGACCCGCGCTCGGCGTGGTACATGGCGAGCTGCGCCACCCCGCCGAGCCCGCTCGAGCGGCTGGCCACGATGTAGACGCCGTCGGGGCTCCATTCGGGCGACAGCATGAGGCTGGATCCGCCGCCGGCCACCCGGGTGGTGTCCGTGAGATCGAGCCGCATCTTCCACAGCGCGTCGCCCCCGCTGCGGTCGGAGATGAAGGCCACCGACTCGCCGTCCGGGCTGAAGCGGGGCTGCGTGTCGTAGGCCATCCCCGTGAGGAGGGGCGACGCCGATCCGCCCTCGATGGGCATCGTGTAGAGGTCGCCCAGGAGGTCGAACACGATCGTCGTGCCGTCCGGACTCACGTCGAGCGACATCCACGTGCCCTCGGTGGCCGTGAACGTGGCCTTGCGGGCGCCGCGCAGGGGGAGCGGATTGCGGTTTCCGGGACCGCCGGGGCCCAACACCACCTGGGCCGCCGCCGGAACCCCGGCCACCGAAGCGACCAGCGCGGCCAGCGCCGCCGCCCTGCCGATCCGTGCCAGCCTCTCGCGGGGGCTCATCGGTCACCTCCCCGGTCGCCGACACTTACGGTGGTCGTTACCGCGGGCGCGGTGTCCCGCCACGGTTCGTTCGGGGCCGGCCGTTGTCTCGGCCACAGTTCGTCGAGCGTGTCGCCGTCGTAGAGTCGCCCGTTCATCATCACCTTGTCGATCTCGTTCGTGTTCCGGATGTTCGCGAGCGGATCCGCGTCGAGGATCACGAGGTCCGCGAGCTTGCCGGGTTCGATGGAGCCCAGATCGCCGCCGAGGCCGATCGCCTCGGCCCCCATCAGCGTCGCGGCGCGCAGCGCGTCGTGCTCGTCCATGCCGCCGCTCTGCAGCGCCCACAACTCCCAGTGGTAGCCGAGGCCCTGCAGCTGGCCGTGGCTCCCGACGCCGGTGTTTCCGCCACCCTCCACCAGGTCCGCGAGCCACGCCGCGTGCTTCGGGAAGGCGTATTCGTCCTCGTGGAACCAGCCGCCCGGCCCCGGCCCCGTGAAGAGCCCCAGGCGCCGCGCCTTGATGTCGAGTTCCCGCTTGGGCGTGAAGTGCGTGAGCTTCTCGTCGCCGAAGATGTCCCAGCGCGTGTAGAAGTAGTTCTCCGCCCACGGCCCCCCGTAGGAGACGAGGAGGGTGGGGGAGTTCACCGTGCCCGACGTCGCGAACAGTTCGACGACGTCGTTGTACGCCGGCACGATCGGCATCGAGTGCTCGATCCCCGGGTATCCGTCCATGGCGTGCGTCATGTTGAGGCGGTACTCGAGGCCGCCCTCCGTCGTGGGCATGAGGCCGAGTTCGCGCGCCGCCATGATGAGCCACTGACGCTGACGCCGGTTGCCGGACATGTACATCTTGAACGTCTTCGTGTCGTAGTACCGGCTGTACTTCCGCAGGACGTCGAGCGCGTGCTCGTAGCTGCGGATGAAGTCGAACTGGAAGACGCCGGGTCCCGTGTGATAGACGCGCGGTCCCACCATCCGGCCCGCCCGCACCATGTCCTCGTAGGAGAGGACGTCGGTCGTCGCCGTCTGCGGATCGCGGGTCGTCGTCACCCCGTAGGCGAGGTTGGCCTGGTAGATCCACGGCCGCGCCCAGTGGAAGTCCCACAGGTTCCACATGTGGGCGTGGGTGTCCACGAACCCGGGGACGACGGTCTTGCCGCCGATGTCGATGACCTGCGCGCCCTCGGGCACCTCGCCCGGCCCCGCCCGCACCGACGTGATCCGGTTGTCGGTGACGACGATGTCGGCGTTCTCGAGGATCTCGTCGCCGTTCATGGTGATCGCGCGTCCGCCGCGGAGGACCACGGTGCCGCGCGGGATGTCGCGCTCGGCCGTCACCTCGATCCGCCGTTCGGCGGGCGTGTAGGCCGTGTCCGCGAGGGCCGCGTCCAGGTCGTACGTGAAGAGGGCGTTGCCCAGCGACCAGTGGACCGTCCGTCCGTCGGCCCCCCATACCGGGAACTCCGCCCCGAGGTCGTTGAGCTTCCACGCGGGCACCCCCGCCGAGTCCGGCTTGGCGACGTCGATCCGGGGCAGCGTGGCGCCGAGGTCCGGCACCGTCACCGCGTACAGGTCGTCGCCGATGTGGGCCAGCGCCAGGTCGCCCTGAGGCGCCATGACGACCGACCCGGCCCCCAGGCGCAGGATGAGTTCCCGCGGCTGGTCGTCGTCGTGCGTCCGCGGCATGGGGAGGTCGGACCGCGGCGAGCGTTCGTACCGCTCATACGCCGCCGGCACGCCGCCCGCCTCCAGGTTCGCACGGGCCGTCACCGCCAGGTGCTGCCGCCGGTCCGTGTCGTCCCAGCGGGCGGAGGAGAGCGCGGTCGTCGGTGTGGGCGGAACCGGCGACCCGGGCACCGCCTCCGCGCGCGCCAGGCCGTAGTAGTAGATGCGGTCCGGGTCCGACGTGAAGTGTGGTTCCCGGCGGCCGCCGGTGGGGCCGATGCGGGTCAGGTCCCCGCCCCCGGACGGAACCCACACGAACTCGGAGTCGAGCCCGAAGCCGATGAAGGGGTCGACCGCCTCCTGCACGTTCCGGCGCGACGAGCGGATCGCCACGATGCGCCCGCCGTCGGGGGACCAGGCGGGCTGCTGGTAGTAGGCGGGCTCCTGCGTGAGGTTCGTGCTCGCGCCGCCCTCCGCGGACACGCGGCGGATGTGGCCCTCGCCCGCGTCATCATCCCACGTCACGTAGGCCACCGAGCTCCCATCCGGAGACCACACCGGGTGATACTCTCCGACCTCGTCCTCCGTGAGGCGGCGCGGCGTTCCGTCGGCAAGGTCCGCGACGTAGAGCCGGTCCAGCGCCGTAAAGGCGACGCGCGAGCCGTCGGGCGACGGCCGCGTGTTGCGGATCTGCTTCACGACGAAAGTCGGCGTGTCCTCGATCGGGTACTCGAAGTCGACCTCCGGGCCGACCGCGACCTCCGCGTGGACCGTGAACGGGATCTCCGCCGGGTCGCTGCCGTCGACCGGAACGCGCCAGATCCCGCCGCCGTAGGAGATGACGATCGCCTCGGAGTCCGGCGTGAAGGCGTAGCCCGGGTGCACGTCCATCGAGGCCGTCGACTCCTGGTCATCCCGCTGCACGGGATAGGCGAGCCAGCGCTCCTCGCCCGAGTCGAGTTCGCGGAGCCGGATCCCGGTCTCCGTGTCCTCGCGGCTGGCGTAGGCGAGCCACTCTCCATCGGGCGAGAGGGCGGGCCGGAACGCCGAGCCGTAGCGGCTCGTCATCGGCGTGCGCGTCCCGGTCCGGCGGTCGTAGACCCAGAGCTGGTACTGCGGGAAGATCGCGTTGTATTGCCAGGTGCCGAGACGCTGTGCGTACCAGACGTAGCGCCCGTCGGCGTCGACCGCCGCCCCCAGCATGCGCTGCGCCCCGCTCCCGCCGACCATCTCGAGGCCGGTGCCGCCGTCCACGTGATAGAGCCAGAGCTTCTCCAGTCCGAAGAAGGCCCGCGAGCGCGAGACGACGACGTACTTGCCGTCCGGCATCCATTCCGGCGAGAGGAAGACGCTCCCGATCCCCTTGCTGAGCTGCGTCGGCTCGCCCCCCTCCGCGTCGATGAGCCACACGTTCTCGTCGCCGCTGCGGTCGGAGACGAAGACGATCCGCGACCCGTCCGGGCTGAAGCGCGGCTGCATGTCGTGCGGCAGGCCGCTCGTGAGCCGCGTCGCCTCGCCGCCCGCGATGGGCATCCTGTAGAGGTCGCCCAGGAGGTCGAAGACGATCGTCTCGCCGTCCGGACTCACGTCGAGCGAGATCCAGGTCCCCTCGCTCGTCGTGAATCGGGCCCAGCGCGCCGGCTCGAGGGGGAGACCCCGGTCCGGATCCTTCTTCTCCTCCTCCTGGCTCAGGCCGGGCGATGGGGCGGCCAGCGAGATGACGAGCGGTGCGAGCCACAAGAGGCCGACCGGCCGCAGACGATGGTGGAACGAGAACATTCGCCGACTCCGTTCGGGCGTTGAACCCTTATTCTGTGGACAGGGTGAAGTACGTACGAGCGTTATAGTAGTGTCGGCCGGTACCCGCGACCAACCAAAGCGACCAACCAAAGAGGAACGATTCTTGAACGAACATCGGGACATCGCGCTGATCTCCGTCTCCATCGACCTCGGCGCCGGACGCCGGGGCGTGGACATGGGTCCCTCCGCCCTCCGCATCGCCGGGATCAGCCGGGAGATCGAGGCCATCGGCCACAACATCGTCGAACTCGGCACCGTGACGGCCGGCGGGCTGGAGACCACGGACGCGGGCGAACACGAACTGCGCTTCCTGGACGAGATCGTCCACGTCGCGGAGGAGACGCGGAAGCTCGTGCGCGCAGGATTCGACCGGGACTGCACCCCGCTCGTGCTCGGTGGAGATCATTCGCTCTCGATCGGGTCGGTGGCGGCGGTCGCCGACCACCACCGGTCCCGGGGGGCGTCCATCGGGGTCATCTGGGTGGACGCCCACGCCGACATGAACCGCCCCGACACCACGCCCACCGGGAACATTCACGGGATGTCGCTCGCCGTGCTGCTGGGGCACGGGGAGCCGCAACTGACCCGCGGGGCGCCGAGGGTCGCGCCGGAAAACGTGAGCGTCCTGGGCGCGCGCTCGCTGGATGCGGGCGAGAAGCGGCTCGTCCGGGAGCTGGGCGTCCGCGTGTTCACGATGTCCGAGATCGACGAGCGCGGCGTGGGAGCCTGCATGGACGAGGCCGTGGAGCGCGCCGTCGCCGGCACGTGCGGGTTCCACCTCTCGTTCGACGTCGACGCGCTCGACCCGCGTATCGCCCCCGGCGTGGGAACGCCCGTCCGCGGCGGCCTCACCTACCGCGAAGGACACCTCGTGTGCGAGAAGGCCGCGCACTCGGGAACGCTGCTGAGCCTCGAACTCGTCGAACTCAACCCCATCCTCGACCACCGCAACCAGACCGCCGAACTCGGCGTCGGCCTCATCGCCTCCGCCCTCGGCGCCGCAATCCTCTAGAGATGTGATGGAGGTCCGTTGATGGATATGGGTCAGATCACTGCACGCGTCCCCGGCGCGATGATCGAAGCCTTGGATGCCGCGGCGTCAACACTGGGGCGAAGCCGGGGCGACATCGTTCGGCAGGCGCTGGAGCGATATCTGGAAGATTTCGACGACCTGGAGGTTGCCGTGGAGCGGCTGGGCGACCCCGGCGATCCCGTACTCGACTGGGATGAGGTCAAGCGCGATACTGACGGGTTCGACGGGGGGCCGGTCATGAAGCGAAGGAGTGAAGGATGAAGACGAAGCTTGGAAGCGCCGTGCTGTTGGCGACCATCGCCGGCGGAGCGCTCGCCGCGGACGCGGCGGCCCAGACCCGCCGGCTGTCGCTCGACCACTACATGGACATGGAGTCGGTCTCCAACCCGCGGATCTCGCCGGACGGGTCGAGGATCGTCTACACCCGCGGCTGGGTGGACAAGGTCAACGACCGGCGCGAGTCGTCCCTCTACATGATGAACGCGGACGGCAGCCGGAAGCGGGCGCTCGTCGAGGGCGGCGGGGTGCGCTGGTCGCCGGACGGCACGCGCATCCTGTACACGGCGGCGGGCGAGCCCTCCGGGAGCCAGATCTTCGTGCGCTGGATGGATGAGGAGGGCGCCACGACCCAGGTCACCCGCCTCGAGAACGGCCCCTCCTCCCCCCGCTGGTCGCCCGACGGCGAGTGGATCGCCTTCACGAGCCGGGTGAACGACCGCGCGGACTTCGCCGGCGTCGATCTTCCCTCGCGGCCGGATGGCGCGACGTGGACCACCGGGCCGAAGATCGTCGAGCGCGCCGGCTACAAGCGCGACCGCCAGGGGTACGTCGACACCGGCTGGACCCACGTGTTCGTCGTCCCGGCCGACGGGGGCGCCGCCCGCCAGCTCACGACCGGGGACTGGAACCACGGCGGGATCGCCTGGAGCCCCGACGGGAGCGAGATCTACTTCTCCTCCTACCGCGTCCCGGACTGGGATCGGCCCGAGCACTGGCAGGAGTCGGAGATCTACGCCGTCTCCTTGGCCTCCGGCACGATCCGCCAGCTCACGGATCGGCGCGGCGCCGACGCGGGTCCCGTGCCCTCGCCGGACGGCCGCCTCATCGCCTACAGCGTGGGGGACGAGCACCGCGACACCTACCGGAACAACCGCATCCACGTGATGAACCGGGACGGGTCCGGCTCGCGGCTCATCTCCGGGGACTATGACCGGCAGTCCGGCGGCTTCCAGTGGGCGCCCGACGGGAGCGGCCTCTACTTCAACGTGAACCGGGAAGGGTACCGGCAGCTCCACTTCGTCTCCGTCGACGGCGGCGTCACGCAGCTCACCGACGGTGCGCATCTCTTCTCCCTCTCCTCCTTCTCCGACGGCGGCACGGCGGTCGGCACGATCTCGACGGACCACGAACCCGGGGACATCTACCGGTTCTCCCTCTCGAACCCGGGCGACGCCACGCGGCTCACGGAGGTGAACGCGGACGTGCTCCACGGCGTGACCCTGGGCGAGGTGGAGGAGGTCTGGTACGAGTCGACGGACGGCTTCCGGATCCAGGGCTGGATCGTGAAACCGCCCGACTTCGACCCGAACCGCGAGTATCCGCTGATGCTCGCCATCCACGGCGGGCCGCACGCGATGTACAACGGCGGGTTCAACTTCGCCTTCCAGGAGCACGCCTCGAACGACTATGTCGTCCTCTACACGAACCCGCGGGGGAGCACGGGATACGGGACGGAGTTCGCGAACGCGATCAACCACGACTATCCGGGCGCGGACTTCCCCGACCTCATGGGCGGGGTCGACGAGATGCTGCGTCGCGGCTACGTGGACGAGGACAACCTGTTCGTGTACGGGTGCTCGGGCGGCGGCATCCTCACCTCGTACATCGTCGGGAACACGGACCGCTTCCGGGCCGCGTCGGCGAACTGTCCGATCGTGAACTGGATGTCGGCGATGGGGACGTCGGATGCCATCGCCTACCTGCGCACCTTCGAGCAGCCCTTCTGGGAGGACCCGGAGGAGTGGATGGACCGCTCGTCCATCTTCTACGTCGGGAACGTGACGACGCCGACGATGCTGATGACCGGGGAGATGGACCTGCGGACGCCCATGGGTCAGACCGAGGAGTTCTACCAGGCGCTGCACTACGAGGGCGTGCCGACGGTCATGGTGCGCTTCCAGGGGGAGTGGCACGGGACGAGTTCGCGTCCGTCGAATTTCCTGCGCACACAGCTCTACCTGAGGAAGTGGTTCGAGCAGTGGGGGACGCACCGGCCGGCCGTGACGACGGAGGAGGAGGACGCGGAGGACGACGGCTCTTGAGCGTCCCCGGCGGTACGGCGCCCGCCGCGACGCACGTCGGATCGCGGATCGAGGGCGCCTTCGAAGGCCGGGACGGGGCGGCGTTCATCCCCTTTCTGTCGAGCGGCTTCCCGCGGCCGGCGGACACGCCGCGTTTGCTGGAGCGGCTGGCGGCGGACGGCGCGGACATCATCGAACTCGGGATCCCGTTCAGCGATCCGCTCGCCGACGGGCCGACGATCCAGGCCGCGAGCTGGCGCGCGCTGGAGCGGGGCGTCACGGTCGAGTCGACGCTCGACCAGCTGGCCGAGATCTCGGGCGAACTGCCGCCCGTCGTCCTCTTCTCCTACCTGAATCCGATTCTTCGCATGGGAGTGGAGCGTTTCCTGGCCCGGGCGGAGGCCGCGGGGGCGGCGGGGCTCCTCGTGACCGACCTGCCCGTGGGCTCGCACCCGGAGCTGGAGCGGCGGCTGGCGGCCGGTGCGCTTGACCTCATCCCGCTCGCGGCCCCCACCACGCCGCGGGCGCGCCTCGAGACCATCCTCGGCCACGCCTCGGGGTTCCTCTACTACATCTCTCGCCTCGGCGTCACGGGCGCGCGGAAGGCGCTGGACGCTTCGCTTGAGGACCAGGTGAGAGGGCTTCGGAAAGCGGTGCGGCTGCCGGTGGCGGTGGGGTTCGGGATCTCGACGCCGGAACAGGCGGCGACGGTCGCGGGCATGGCCGACGGGGTCGTCGTCGGGTCCGCGCTCATCGCCGCCCTCGGCCGCGGCGAGGCCGCCTTCCAGGAGCTGTCCGCCGCCCTGTCGGCCGCCGTGCACGAGAACGACTCTTGAAGAGAGGCAGAATCATGGCTCGCTCGCCGCACCTCGCAGTGGTCGCGCTGTTCGCGTGCGCCGTGACCGGACCCCTGGCGGCGCAGGACGGGTTCGGGGCGGCCGTGTGGGCGCCGGCGGCGGACGAGATCCTCGTCCTCAAGCCGGAGTTCGGCCGGGGGGCCGCCTCGGTGCTCGTGTTCAGGAAGGGCGATGCGGGCTGGTCGCAGGTCCAGGAAGTGTGGTCGGCGGGCTCGCTCCTCGGGGAGTCGTTCGGCCGCACGATGGCGGCGGTGGAGGGCGGCTTTCTCGCGGCGAGCGGGGATCCGCAGGTGATGATCGGCGCGTACGGGTTCGCGCGCGGGGCCGATGGCGCGTGGGCGGAGTCGGGCTCCCTGCCGCTCCGGGCCGAGGCGCGCGCGGCCCCCGAAGAGATGAGCATGGGCCGGGTGATGGCGATCCTGCAGCCGCCGGCGCGCGTCGTCGCGGCGGACGGGGATGTGGCGCTCGTGTCGGCGCCGGGCGGGCGGGGCGGCGGCACCGAGGTACGGGCCTACGCGCGCGGGGGGGACGGAACGTGGAGCGCCGCGGGCTCGTTGGAGGCCGGGGACCTGCGGGCCAACGCGCGCTACGGGGCGGCGCTGGCGGTGCGCGGCGGGCTGGCGGCGGTCGGGGCGCCGGGGCAGGGAAGTGCGGGCACGGTGTACCTGTTTGCGCGTGGGGCGGACGGTGCGTGGAGCCGAGAGGCGGCGCTCGAGGCGCCAGCGCTGGGCGGGGGCGCCGGGCTGGGCTCCAGCGTCCTCTTCACCGGGGACGATGAACTCGCCGTGGGCGCGCCTTCCGCCGACGGGTCGGCGGGCCGGGTCGTGCTCTTCGCCCGCGGGGCGGGGGGCGACTGGGCCGGGGCGGCGACGCTGGTCCCGGGCGCTTCCGGACCCGGCCAGCGCTTCGGGACCGCGCTCGCCGCCGCCGGAGACGAACTGCTCGTCGGCGCGCCGGGGGCGGAGGACGGCCGGGGCAGGATCGACGCCTTCACCCGCGCGAACGCGGACCGTGAATGGAGCACCGTCCGTTCCTTCGCGCCCGAAGGCGCCCCCCTCGTGGCGGGCTTCGGCACCGCCCTCGCCCTTGGCCCCGGGCTCGCCGTCGTCGGCAGCCCGGCATCCGAGGGGAGCGCGGGGCTCGCGGCCGTCTACGAGGCGGCGGCGGACGGCTCCTGGTCGGGGCCGGTCTGGCTGCGCCCGGGGACTCCGCCCGTCGCCGTGACATCGGCGGAGGTGCGCTGCGAGGATGACCGCGCGGCCGGCTTCGACTGCGCGGACGTCGACCTCCAGGCGTACCTCCCGCTCGCCTCCATCGGCGCCGAACCCGGGGAGCGCGTGAGCGACGCGTGGGGCTGGACGGACCCCGAGACCGGCCGCGAATACGGCCTCGTCGGCCGTTCGGGCGGGGCTGCGATCGTCGACGTCACCGATGCCGTCAACCCCGTCTACCTCGGCGTCATCCCCGCGAACCGCAGCGGCGCCCGCGATCTCAAGGTGTACGCCGACCACCTCTTCTTCACCGGGGACGGGGCGGGCGCCCACGGCCTCGTCGTCTTCGATCTCACCCGGCTGCGCGACGTGGCGAGCCCCCCCGTGGAGTTCGCGCCCGACCTCCGCTGGGACGAAATCGGGAGCGCCCACAACCTCATCATCGACACCGGCGCGGGCACCGCCTTCACCGTCTCCACGAGCGGTGACGGGCACACCTGCGGCGGCGGTCTCGTGATGATCGACATCCGCCAGCCGCTCGCGCCCGAGTTCGCCGGCTGCTACACGGATACGGAGGGGCTCATCTTCCAGGGGCGGACGCACGACGCGCAGTGCCTCGTGTACGACGGGCCCGACACGGACTACCAGGGCCGGGAACTGTGCTTCGCGTCGAACGAGACCGCGCTCCGGATCGTCGACGTCACGGACAAGTCGAACCCGCGCCCCATCTCGGCCGCCGCGTACCCCGGCGTCGCCTACATCCACCAGGGATGGCTGAGCGACGACCGGCGCTACTTCTTTCTGGACGACGAACTCGACGAACTCGTGGGCACGACGGACCGGACGAAGACGATCGTGTGGGACGTGACCGATCTCGACGACCCGGTCGTGATCGCGGACTACTACGGACCCAACAACGCGACGGACCACAACCTCTACGTGAAGGGCGACCGGATGTACCAGGCCAATTACCAGGCCGGCTTCCGCGTCATCGACATCAGCGACCCGGAGAACCTGCGGGAGGTCGGGCACTTCGACACCACGCCGTACGGCGCCGATCCTCCCGGCTTCAACGGCGCGTGGACCGCCTTTCCCTACTTCGAGAGCGGGACCGTGCTCGTGACGAGCATGCTCGAAGGCGTCTTCCTCCTCAAACCGAGGCGAACCGAACTCGTCCCCTGACGGCGGACGCACTGAACCCACTGCGACGGGAGATCGGATGACGGCAAACGGATGCATCATTCACTGCGGCGGCGACGGCCCGCTGCTCGTTCGGAGCCCGCTGCGCGTGCGCACGGCGGGAGCGGAAGACGGGATCGCGAAGCCGAAGGCCGCGCTGTGCCGCTGCGGGCAGTCCGCGAACAAGCCGTTCTGCGACGGGGCGCACCGCGACATCGAATTCCGGGCCTCCGGCCCGATCGACACGAGCCGCGCGACATCCGAGGCGACATCTGAGGCGGAGGCGCCGCCCGGAGGGGAGGCCGGGGAAGCGGTCGGGGAGGCCGTCGTCACGGCGCACGCGAACGGTCCGCTGCACTTTGACGGCGTCGTGGAGATCAGCGGGGAAGGGCACGAGGGGTCCGCCCGCTTCCGGCAGCCCTGGCTGTGCCGCTGCGGCGCGTCGAACAACAAGCCGTTCTGCGACGGCTCGCACAAGGAGATGGGCTTCGAGGCGGAGGGCCTCTAGGGCGTGGCCGAGCCGGGGCCGACCGCCGAGCCGGGGTCGCTCGCCTTCCATCCTCTCCTTTATGTCGCGTGGGCCGACGGGGAGCTCGCGGCTGAAGAACTCGCCATGCTGCGCGGACACCTGCGCGGGGCGGGGCTTCCCGACGGAGCCCTCGCGGAGTGGCTCGATCCCGGCGCGCCCCCCTCGGCGGAGCGGCTCCTCCATCTGCTCGATGAGGTGCGGCGGCGGGCGGCGGAAATCTCGCCCGAGCGACGGCGGTCCCTCACCGAACTCGGCATCGCGATCGCGGAGGCCGACGGAGAGCACCCCACGCGGGAGGAGCGCGCGGCCATCCTCCGCATCGAGGAGGCGCTGGGCCTGGGCGGTCGGGACGCGGTGGCGACGCTCTTCGACCCCGTGCGGCCGATCGCGCCGCTTCCCGACGTCCAGCCCAGGTTCGACCCCGGCGCGATGGCCGGCGTGCTCGGCGGTCCGGCTTCGGAGACCCGGCAACGCGTGCGGGCGCTCCTTTCGGATGGCCGGTTCGAGACGGTCGCCGGGCTTTCGATCGCCGACTACCGCGCCCGGGTCTCGGAGTGGTGCCGGGCGCTCGCCGACGAGGGGCTCGGGGCCCTCAGCTATCCCGCGGAATTCGGGGGCGGGGACGATCCCGCGGCCTTCATCGCCACCTTCGAGACGCTCGCTTTCTTCGACCTCAGCCTGCTCACGAAGTTCGGTGTCCAGTTCGGGCTCTTCGGCGGCAGCATTCACCAGCTCGGGTCGCGGCGGCACCACGAGAAGTTCCTGAGGGACGCGGGCACGCTGGCGCTGCCGGGGTGCTTCGCGATGAGCGAGACGCTGCACGGGTCCAATGTCCAGGATATCCAGACGATGGCGGTCTACGACCCGGAGACGCGGGAAATCGAGGTCCACACGCCGGTGCCGGGGGCGCGCAAGGACTACATCGGGAACGCCGCGCGGGACGGCCGGCTCGCCACGGTGTTCGCGCAACTCGAGGTCGAGGGGGAAGGACGCGGGGTGCACGCGATTCTCGTCCCCATCCGCAGCGAGGGCGGGGAGCCGCTGCCCGGCGTGACGATCGAGGACTGCGGCGAGAAGCTCGGCCTGAACGGCGTGGACAACGGACGCCTCCATTTCAATCGCGTGCGCGTGCCGCGCGGGAACCTCCTCGACCGCTTCGCCTCCATCGACGACGAGGGCGCCTACCGGAGTCCGGTCGCGAGCCCGGCCCGGCGCTTCTTCACCATGCTCGGCACCCTCGTGAGCGGCCGCGTGGCCGTGGCGAGCGCGGCGCTCAGCGCGACGAAGGTCGCCCTCACGATCGCGGTCCGGTATGGCGCGCGGCGCCGGCAGTTCGGTTCGCCCGGCGAGGCCGAGCGCATCCTGCTCGACTATCCCGCCCACCGGCGGCGGCTGCTCCCGCGCCTCGCCACGACGTACGCGCTCAACTTCGCCATCCACGACCTGCAGGCGGAGTACGTGGCCGCGGTGACCGCGGAAGCGGCGACCGGGGCCTCCGGCGAACCGGAGGGAGGGGGCGTGGCCGACCAGCGGCGCATCGAAGCGGCCGCGGCCGGGCTCAAGGCCTGCGCCACGTGGCACGCGACGGACACGATTCAGGCGTGCCGGGAGTCGTGCGGGGGGCGGGGTTACCTCGCCAACAACCGCTTCGCGGCGCTCAAGGCGGACAGCGACGTGTTCACGACCTTCGAGGGCGACAACACCGTCCTCATGCAGCTCGTGGCGAAGGACCTCCTCACGGGCTTCCGCCAGCGGTTCGGGGATCTGGGCGCGCTCGGGGTCGCGCGCTTCGCCGCCGCCCGCGCCCGCCGTGCCATCGCCGAGCGCAACTGGGTCATCTCAAGGAAGACGAGCGAAGCCCACCTCCGCGATCCCGCGTTCCACGACGCGGTGCTCGACGCCCGCCGCTCGGACCTCGTGCTTTCCCTGGCCCGGCGGGTCCGGCACCGCATCGCGGGCGGGATGACCTCGTTCGACGCCCTCACGGACTGCCAGCACCACGCGCTCACGGCCGCCCGGGCCCACGTCGAGTGCGAGATCCTGCGCTCGATGACCGCGGCCGAGGGACGGTCGCCGAGTTCCGGCGTCGCGGAATGGCTCGAGCGCCTGCGCTGCCTCTACGCGCTCGCCACGATCGAGCGCGACGCCGCGTGGTTCCTCGAGCAGGGCTACCTGGATCCGCCCAAGAGCAAAGCCATCCGCCGCACCGTGACCGCGCTCTGCGCCGAAATCCGCCCCCAGGCCATCCCCCTCGTCGACGCCTTCGACGTCCCCCGATCCAGCCTCGAAGGCTCCATCGGCCTCTAGGGCGTGGCAGTGCGCACCGAAACTTCGGATACACACTCTCGGGAGGAAGCATGACCGAAGCAGATCGAAAACCTGCGGCCGCATCACCGTACCAGATCTTCATGCTGGTCTGCTGCGTGCTCGTGCTCGTCGCTCTCATCGTGGAACTAGCGCTGCCGCTGGATCCCGAGATCCTGCGCATCCTCTTCTACGCGGACACGGCCTTCTGCGTCGTCTTCTTCGCGGATTTTATCCTCTCTCTCGCGCGAGCCGAGGACCGCAAGCGGTACATGCTCACCTGGGGCTGGATCGATCTCCTCTCCAGCCTGCCCGCGATCACCGAACTCCGGGCGTTCCGGATCGGCCGCGTACTGCGGATACTGAGGTTCCTCCGTGCGGCGCGCGCCGCGCGGGTCGTCGGCTCGTTCTGGATGGGACGGCGGGCGCAGACCACGGCGCTCGTCGCCGTGTCCGTCGCGATCCTGACGGTTGTGGGCGCGAGTATCGCGGTGCTTTATCTCGAGCGGGCGGTGGGGGGCGAGATCGGCTCGGGTCCGGCTGCGCTGTGGTGGTCCTTCTTCACCGTCATGACAGGCCAGCAGGGCGACCCGTTCCCGGTCACCGCGGCAGGGCGCGCGATCGGCCTCGCCCTGATGACGGTCGGAGCGGCGCTCGTCGGGACGCTGACCGCCACGCTGGTGTCCTGGGTGATCCGGCCAAGGGAGGACGCGAAGGACCGCCAGTTGAACGCGATCCGCGAGGAAGTGGCCGCGATCCGAGCACTCCTCGAGGCTCGCTGACCCGAAGCGGGCGCGCGTGCTACGAGGCCCACGCAGAGTAGTCGACACTACACAGGTAGCCCTTGGGCCAAGTCCAAGGGATGCGGGAGGACGGGGTGCCGGTCCCGAGCCCACGGACTGCTGCCGAACGTCAGCTCGCTGGTGGTTCTGAACGTATGAGCTGCGCGGCGAGGTCGAGGGCGTCGACCGGCCAGTAGACTGTTGGGCGCGGGCGTCTGACGCCGGGTCGGCCCGCTTCGGGGCGGCAGCGGAGGATTCGCTCCGTCCAGCGCGCGGGGATCGCCGCCAGCCCGTGGACCGCGCCGAGGAGCGCCCCGCAGATCGCGGCGTTCGTGTCGGTGTCGCCGCCCCTCATCACGCTGTCGATCACACCCTCCTCGAGCGACGGGGCGTGCCGCAGTTGCCACAGCGCGTTGCGGAGCGCGATCAGAACCCAGCCCATGTGCGTCATGTAGTCGTCCGGGGGCCCGGTGGCGGCCGCCGCGACGCACGCCCGCACCTCCGGGCAGATCTCCTCCTCGCTCGCCCACGCCGCAATCCGCTCGTACAGCTCGTGCGGCGCCGGGCCGCGGTCGACGGCGTACGCGATCGCCATCGCGAAGAGCGCGTTCGCGTCGAGACAGACGCGATGCGGGTGCGTGAGGCGGGCATCTTCCCGCGCCCAGCGCGCGACGGCGTCGAGTCGGTGGGAGGCGCCGAAGATGCCCAGCGGGCCGATGCGCATCAGCGCCCCGTTGGCCTGGCTCTCGTGGCGCGGGTTGCCGAGCAGGCCGTCGCGGATCGTGAGGCCGCAGTCGAACGGGTCCGAGTCCAGCCACTCTCGGTAGGCGCGGTTCGCCGCCTCCGGGTCGTACGCGCCGCGGGCGGTCAGCGTGCGGGCCAGCGCGAGCGCCATCTCGGAGTCGTCCGTCGGCTGTCCGGCCAGCGTGTCGAGTGTGCCGCCGTCCTCGAGGTCGCGGACCCCGTCGGGGTAGAGGCTGCGGATGTCCCCGGAGGACTGGAACTCGACGAGGCCGCCGAGCGAATCGCCGGCGATCTGGCCGACGAGGCAGCCGCGCGCGCGGTCGAGCCTCGCGTCCTCGCCGCGGGACGTTCCCGCGGGAACGTCCGCCGCCCCGTTCATGCTTCCTCCGTACGCCGAACCATCGCCTTCACGAGGTCCGAATCCGGTTCGACGAAGATCGTCTGAACGCGGTCCGGGGTTACCGTGCCCGGCGGGGATTTTCGCGGCTTGCGCACGTACTTGCGGCGGGTCCAGACGACCGGGGCCGTGCGGTTGTGGCGTGCGCCGCTGTGGACCGCCGCCACGGTCGCGGCTTCGAGCAGGTCGCGCCGCGGCGGATTCTCGTCCCTTCGCCCCCAGCGCAGAATCACGTGCGCGCCCGAGGCCTGGGAGGCGTGCAGCCAGATGTCGTCCGGCGCGGAGTGGCGGAAGGTGAGGTCGTCATTGTCGCGGGCGCCGCGCCCCACCCGGATCTCCAGCCCGCCCGAGGACCGGAGCCGCGAGTAGGGCGCGCGGAGTTCCGGACGGTCCGCCCGCCGGCCGCCCGCGCCGGTGCGCACCGGCTTCCCGCCGGCCGCGGTCCACAGGGCGGCCGACGGGCCGGACTCGGCGAGCCGCTCGAGGTGGGCGTCGAACTCGGCCGCGCGCGCCCGGGCCGCCGCGACCGCGCCGGGTAGCCGCTCCAGCGCGCGCTCCCGGCGCCGGGCCTCGTCGAAGAAAGCCTCCGCGTTGGCGACCACGTCGCGGGCGGGGTCGAGCGCGATCTCGCGCGGCGCGCCGTCGAAGTCCGGCAGCGTGACAGCGGAGGCGCCCTTCGGCACCTCGTCCTTGCGGGCGAGGAGGATCTGGCCGAGGAGGCGCGGCTCGTCCGGCGGACCGGCCGCGGCCAACTGCCGCTCGAGCGCGGCGGCCCGGCGCACGTGCCGCTTCCGGCGGGCTCGGAGGCGTTTTCGGATCTGCGCGGCTTCGTCCCCCGCATCCTCGTCGTCGGCCGCCTGGGGGAGGGCTTGAAGCGCGGGGGCGGGGCCGCCGCCGGGGCCGAGCAGTTGCGCGGCCGCGGTCAGCAGTCCGGCGGCGGACCCGCTGCCGGCCCCGGCGGGGTGCGGATAGGGCTGGGGGCCCCACGGGCGGTCGAGCACGAAGGCCGGCCGGGGCGGCGTGCCCGGCGCATCGGATGCGGCCGGCCCCCCCGAGGGCGCCGCCGCGAGCGCGTGCAGGGCCCGGTATCGCGCGTACGTCTCCGCCGGGTCGGAGCCGGCCAGGATCCAGTCGACGTTGAGCGCGCTCGTCCACGCCCACGTCCGCAGCACGGCCCGGCGGCGGTCGGCCTCGTCGCCGGCCAGCACGGCGGCCCATTCCGCCTCCGATGGCGGCGCGGCCACGGCTTGCCGCGCCGACGATGGCGGCACGTACGCCGTCCCGCGACGCAGCGCGCGGTCGCCCGCATCCCTCGCGAGGAGCGCCGCTTCGATGCGCCATGCCGCGTCCGATTCCGCGTCCGACTCCGCCCGCCGGCAGTGCACGGCGTTCCGGCGGCGGGTCGGAAGTTCGATCGCGAGCATCTCCCAGGGCCGCCCCGCCCGGTCGCCGAGCGTCAGGAGCAGAGCGCGCTCGTCCGCCGGCGCCCGCGCGTCCACGAGCGACAGGCGTCCGACGCGCAGCGCCTTCCCCTCCACCCCCGAGGCCGGCGCATCGGGCCCCAGCGCCAGCACGTACCCGTGCAGCGGGTGCAGCATCGCGACGAGCCGCGACTCGTCCTCGAAAGCGAGTTCCACGGCGCGCCGCCCCGACGCCATGCGAAGCCCGGCGATGCGGACGCCCCGCCAGCGATCGAGGATATCCCGGGCGAGGGCCCGGGCGAGGAGGGAGTCGTATCGGATGCCCATTGAAACTATATTCGGGGCCCCGCGCGATCCCGACAAACTCTCCGATCGAGACGAACCTCACGTGGACAAGCTTCACCCGATCATTCACGCGGCCGGCGCCGAGGCGCGTCTCCCGGACTGGGCCGTCATGAGCCCCGCCCGCATTCGCCACGCCGGGCGGGTCGGCCAGTTGCTCCGGGACTGGGCGGACGCCCTCGGGCACGACGCGGAGACGCGGATCCGCTGGCGCGCGGCAGGCCTTCTGCACGACGCGCTAAAGGAAGAAGGCGTCGACGCCCTGCGTCCGCTCGTTGACGGGTCGGAAGGGTGGCCCGACGCGCTACTCCACGGTCCGGCGTGCGCGAACCGGCTGCGGGCGACCGGCGTCGACGACGAGCCGCTCCTGCGAGCCATCGCCTTCCACACCACCGGACACCGGGATCTCGACGCCCTCGGGCACGCCCTCTACATGGCCGATTTCCTGGAGCCCGGCCGCCTCGCCTCGGCCCCCGAACGGGCCGGCCTGCGCGGCCGCATGCCGGACGACTGGCACGCCGTTCTCCTCGACGTCGCGACCGCGAAGATCGGCATTCTCATCGACGCCCAGATCCCCGTATCCGCCGCGACCGCCGGGTTCTGGGAGGAGATCACCACCCCGCGCTGACGGCCCGTTTTTCGCACATCGCGAATTGGTTGATTAGATTGCCAAGGAGGCGGCCGAGCACGGTCGATGGGAGGACGGGAGGACGACGGGAGGCGACAAAGTGCTTTCGAGGTCCAGACGGCGGTCCAGGCGGGAAACCCGACGAGGTCCCGAGGGTCATACCCGCTATCGCAGGCGGCAGGGCGCCTTCCAGCGAGTGGCTTCCGCCTTCCGGGGACTGATCACGACGGCGATCCTCATCGGCGCCGGCGCCTTCATCGGTCTCTTCTGGGAGGAATGGAAAGCCGTGCGACTCGCGGTCCTGGCCGGAGCCGCACCCGTACCGGCCGCGACCGCGGCGCCCGCGGCGGACGACGGTTCCACGGCGACGGGTTCCGCGACGGGGGAGATTCCCGCGCGGGGGGACCTGACGGACCGGATCAAGGTCGAGGTCCTCAACGGGGCCGGAGAGCGGGGCCTCGCGCGTCAGTTCGCCGACCGGCTCCGCCTCCTCGGCTTCGACGTCGTCGCGACCGGCAACGCCGAGCACTTCGACCACAGGGTCACGCACGTCCTGGATCGGTCGGGCCGTCTCGGCGCCGCGATCACCGTGGCCCGCGAGCTGAGCACCGATTCGCTGGCCGTCGCCATCAATCCCGAACTCTATCTCGATGCGAGCGTGGTGGTCGGGGGCGACTGGGCGGGCCTGCTCGTCAACCTCGGCAAGGACTGAGCGGCACTTCCCCCCCGGGCGCCCCCGCAGGCGCGCCCGCAGGCGCTAGCTCTCCCGCGACAGGCGCAGCTGTCCGCACGCGGCGGCGATGTCCCGTCCCCGCGGCCTCCTCACCGCATTGCCCACGCCCCGCGCGGCGAGCGCCTCCGAAAAACGCGCGATCCCCTCGGCCGAACTCGGACCCCACTCCGGACGCGACGGGATGGGGTTGAAGGGGATGAGATTCACGAAGCAGATGAGCCCCCGCGCCAGCCTCGCCAGCGGCTCCGCCAGCGCCGGGTCGTCGTTCACCCCCCGGATGAGCGTGTACTCGAAGCTGATGCGCCGGTTCTTGTAGCCCTGATACGTGCGCAGGGCCTCGAACAGCTCCGGCAGCGGGTAGCGCTTCTCGATCGGCATCAGCTCGAGCCGCAGTTCGTGGGACGGCGCGTGCAGCGAGACGGCGAGTTCGAACGGCTCCGGGCGCCGGGCGAGTTCCAGGATCCCGGGGATGAGTCCCACCGTCGACACGGTGATCCGCCGCGCCCCGAGACCGAACCCGCCGTGCAGGGAGGCGAGCGATCCGATGACCCCATCGAGGTTCGCCAGCGGTTCTCCCATCCCCATGTACACGACGTTGGAGATCGGACTGGACGCGGGGCGCCCCATCTCCTCGCGGGCGAGTCGCAGGGAGTCGCGGTACTGCGCCACGATCTCCGCCGCCCTCAACTGGCGCCGGAACCCGAAGTCGCCGGTGGCGCAGAAGCGGCACGCGAGCGCGCAGCCGGCCTGCGACGAGAGACAGAGCGTGAGGCGGTCGCGCGTCGGGATGAGCACGGACTCGACCCGCTCGCCGTCGTCGAGCCGCCACAGGTGCTTCACCGTCCCGTCCTTCGAGCGGGCCACGTAGTCCGGTTTGATCGGAGTGAGGGAGAAAGCCGCGCCCAGCGCTTCCCGCAGGCCGGCGGGGACGTTCGTCATCTCGTCGAACGAACGCGCGCCCCGCTCCCAGACCCACCTCTCCACCTGCCGCGCCCGGTACGCCGGCTCTCCGCGCGCGGCGAAGAACGCCGCCAGCCGCGCCCGCCCGCCGTCTCCCGGCTCCGCGAGCAGTTCCGCTCGTGTGCTTTCCGTCATCCCCCGCTTCCCGCCGGCGCTTCCTGCCGGCGCTTCCTGCCGGCGCTTCTTGTCGGCGCTTCTTGTCGGCGCTTCTTGCTGGCGCTGCCGAAAATCGGCTATCTTTCGCGGCGTTCCGCACTTCTCGGGACCGATTCCGAGCCGAATCCCTTACGCCGCGAGTTCTCCTGACCAAACTATCGCTACCGACCGAACGGCGTGAGCCGGCCTCCCTCGAGACCGCCTTGCGCGACGCCGGCTGCGGGCAGGTCGAGGCCTCGTGGTCCGGACGCGAAGTCCGGGTCATCGGGTGGGTGCACCGCCGCCGGGACCTCGGAGGACTCTTCTTCGTCGACCTGCGCGACCGGACCGGCCTGCTCCAGCTGTCCTTCGGCCCGGAGTGGTCGGATGGCGCCAGCCTCGCGCTCGTGGCGGCGCTGAACCCGGAGGATGTCGTGCAGGCGACCGGCGTCGTCGCGCCGCGCCCCGAGCCCAACCCGGAGATGCTCACGGGCGAGGTCGAGGTTCGCGTGTCGAGTCTGCGGCGCGTGTCCGTCTCCGACGCCCTCCCGATCCTCGTCTACCAGCCCCCGGACGAAGAGCTGCCCTCGGAGGAACTGCGCCTCAAGCACCGCATCCTCGACCTGCGCCGTCCCGAGATGCAGCGCAACTTGAGGCTGCGGCACGTGGCGACGAACGCGGTGCGCGCCTCGCTTTCCGAGCAGGGATTCATCGAGATCGAGACCCCGCTCCTCACGCGGCAGACGCCGGAGGGCGCGCGGGACTATCTCGTCCCCAGCCGGGTCCACCAGGGCCGGTTCTTCGCCCTCCCGCAGTCGCCGCAGCTCTACAAGCAGCTTCTCATGTGCGGCGGCTTCGACCGCTACTTCCAGATCGCGAAGTGTCTCCGGGACGAGGACCTGCGGGCGGACCGACAGCCCGAATTCACGCAGATCGACGTGGAGATGGCGTTCGTCGAGCAGGACGACGTCTTCCGCGCCGCGGAGAAGATGTTCGCGCGCATCTGGCGGGACGGACTCGAGCGGGACCTCGCCGTCCCCTTCAGGCGCCTGCCCCACGCCGAGGCGCTGGAGCGCTACGGCACGGACAAGCCCGACCTCCGCATCCCCTGGGAGATACGGGATTTCACGGACGCGCTCACCGGCATCGGGTTCGGCATCTTCGACGGCGCCGCGCGGGCCGGCGGCCGCGTGCGCGGGCTCGTCGTGCCGGGCGGCGCGGCGCTCTCCCGCTCGCGGATCGCCCACTACGACAAGCTTGCCCAGGAGGCCGGCGCGAGGGGCGCCCTGTGGCTGAAGCGCACCGCCGACGGCTGGTCCGGTCCGCCCGCGAAGGTCATCGGCGAGGAGGTCGGGCGCGCGCTCGAGGCGGAGTTCGGCGTGCGGGAGGGCGACCTCGTCTTCTTCGTCGCCGGCCGCGACGCGGAGAGCTCGCCGGCCCTCGACCGGCTGCGGCGCGCGGTGGCCCGCGAACTCGGCGCCGTGAACGAGAGCGGGGAAGCGTGGCTCTGGATCACGGAGTTCCCCCTCTACGCGCAGGACCCGGACACCGGCCTTCCCGTGCCGGCCCAGCACGCCTTCACGATGCCCGCCGACCCCGACCCCGAGCGGCTGCGCGAAGACCCGCTCTCCGTGAACGCGGTCGCCTACGACCTCGTCTACAACGGGATCGAGTTGGCCAGCGGAAGCATCCGCTGCCACCTGCCCGAGGTGCAGCGCGTCATCCTCGAGGCGACGGGGCTCACGCCCGAGGAGGTCGAGGCGCGCTTCGGTTTCCTGCTCGAGGCGTTCCGCTACGGCGTCCCGCCGCACGGAGGGTTCGCGGTCGGCATGGACCGCCTGGTGGCCGAGATGGTCGGCTGCGCGTCGATCCGGGACGTCATCGCGTTCCCGAAGACGGCCGCGGCCAGAGGCCTGCTCGAGCGGTCGCCATCGTCCGTGACCCCGGCCGAACTCGAGGAACTCGGCATCTCCGTGACGGGAGGGACCGGAGGCAACGGGACTTGAGCGTGGCGACGGAGCGGCGCCTCTCCATCGAAGGGGCCGACCAGCAGTTGCTGGCCGGCGTGAACGACTCGAACCTCACGACGCTGGCCCGCCACTGCGACATCCGCGTCGTCCTCCGGCGCGACGAGATGATCCTCTCCGGACCGCAGGCGGACGTGGATCGGGCCTCCCCCACCGCGCGGCGCATGATCCGCTACGCGCGGCTGCGGCGTCCCTTCGGCGCGGTGGATGTCGAGCGTTTTCTCGAAGCACCGGCCGACGGCGATGACGGGTCGCGGAAATCCGCCGCCGCCGGGAATTCCGGCGGTTCCGGCCAATCGGAGGTCGCGCTGGCCGGGGCCCGGCGGACGATCCGGCCCAAGTCCCCGGGACAGGACAAGTACCTGGCCGCGATTCGCGAGCGGGACATCGTCGTCGGCATCGGCCCGGCCGGCACCGGAAAGACCTATCTCGCCGTCGCCGCCGCGGTCGAGGCGCTCAACCGGAAGCGGATCCGCCGCATAATTCTTACCCGGCCCGCGGTCGAAGCCGGCGAGGCGCTCGGCTTCCTGCCCGGCGACATCCGCGAGAAGGTCGACCCCTACCTGCGCCCGCTCTACGACGCGCTCGAGGACATGATGCCGCACGACCGCGTCCGCCGCGCGATCGAGGACCGCGTGATCGAGGTCGCCCCGCTCGCGTACATGCGCGGCCGGACGCTCTCCGACGCGTTCCTCATCCTCGACGAGGCGCAGAACGCGACGGCCGCCCAGATGAAGATGTTTCTCACCCGGCTGGGGCTGAACTCCAGGACCGTGATCACGGGGGACAAGACGCAGATCGACCTCCCGCGTCCCGAGGATTCGGGACTCCTGGAGATCGAGGACGTCTTGCGCGACGTGGTCGGGATCGACTTCGTTTATCTGGATGACGCGGATGTCGTCCGGCACCGACTCGTGAAGGAGATCATCCGCGCGTACCGGGAGTCCGAGCGTTGAGTTTCTTCGGCCGCGTCCGAGACTACCTCCGCCCCGTGAACCGGCCGCCGGCCGGCGGCCGCCGGGACGAGTGGGTCCACCACGGATTCCGGGCCGGGATGGTCGCCGTCATCGCCCTCGCCGTCCCCCTCATGTTCCCGCAGAGCACGCCGGGCCGGTTCGACGGCATCGACCCCGGCAGCGTCGCCCGGCAGACGATCAACGCGGACTTCGACTTCGACGTGCCCAAGGACCCGGACCGCCTCCGCGAGCAGCAGGACGACGCGGAGGCCGGCGTGACGCCGAGGCTGCGCTTCGAACCCGCGCGCGCGGACAGCATCGTCGAGCGGGTGAACGCCTTCATCGCACAACTCGATTCCATCGTCCCCGCCGTCCCCGCGGCCGACACCGCACTCGTCCGGGACGAGGTCCGGCGGGTCGCGGGCGGGATCGGGATCGACCTCACGGCCGAGGGGGTGATCGACTCGCTCCAGGTCGACTACCTCCTCGACGGCGCGTCGCGCACCCAGCTTCGCGACGAACTCGAGACGGCCTTCGAGGGACTGCGCGAGGGCGTGATCCGCGAGAGCGAACTCGCGGACATCAGCGCCGCGAACGTCGTCGTGCGCGAGGGATCGTCCGGCGATGACCGGGTGCGGGCCGTCGGGGACCTCGTCCGGCTCGGCGACTTCACGCGGGCGGCCCGGGAGGGCGTGGGAGACCGGCTGCCGCCCGGGGGAGCGGCGCTCTTCCAGCAACTCCTCCTCCTGGGGCAGCCGACGCTGCGCATCGACCAGGACGCGACCCGGCAGGCGCTGGAGCAGGCCCGGGCCGCGATCCCCCAGGTGGAGGGCTTCGTGCTCGAGGGGGAGCGCATCATCACCGAAAACACGGTGGTGACGGAGGAGGAGTACCGCCGACTCCTCGCCTACCAGGCCCAGATCCTGGAGCGCGGGGGGACGCGGACGACGTCGGACTTTCTCCGCAACGTGGGCATGGTCCTCCTCGTCGTGAGCATGCTCGGCATTCTCGTCTTCGCGACGTTCCGCTTCCGCCGCGACATCTACGAGAACCTTCCCAGCTTCACCGTCCTCCTCGGGCTCGTCGTCATCGTGATGGCGGCGGCCGGCGCCGTGGCCGCCACCGAGGGTTCGCCCGCGCTCGTGCCGGTCGCGCTGGCCGGCCTGCTCGCGGCGGCGCTGTTCGACAGCCTGCTCGGCCTCGTCGTCGTTTCGACGATCACGGGGATCCTCATGGGCCAGCCGCACTTCTCGGGACTCGCGGCCCCCATGGTGACCGTGGCGGGCGGGGTCACGGCGGCCTTCGCGGTCCACACGATCCGCACGCGTTCGCAGAGCTGGGTGCTCGTGATGCTGATCACGGCGGCTTACGTGGGGGCCGGCCTGCTGCTCGTCCTCACGGGCCACTACGCGCTGGGCGAGCTGGGTTCGACCGCGGCGCTCGGGTTCCTCAACGCCACCGTGTGTACGGGACTCGGCGTCGGCGTCGGCCTTCCGCTGCTCGAGACCTTCACCGGACGGACGACGGAGGCGTCGCTCCTCGAACTCTCCGACATGAACCGGCCGCTGCTGAGGCGGCTGGCGCGCGAGGCGCCCGGCACCTACGCCCACTCGATCAACGTCGCGAACCTCGTCGAGGCGGCCTGCGAGGCGATCGGGGCCGACGCCGTCCAGGGCCGCGTGGGGGTCTACTACCACGACATCGGGAAGCTCGAGCGTCCGCAGTACTTCATCGAGAACCAGCCGCGGGGGCTGAACCCGCACGACCATCTCACCCCGTGGCAGAGCGCCGAGATCCTGCGCGACCACGTGCGCCACGGGCTCGTCATGGCCGAGGAGGCGCGCCTGCCCGAGGTCGTGAAGGACTTCATCCGCGAGCACCACGGGACGCAGCTCATCCGCTACTTCCTCGAGAAGGCGCGCGCGCAGGACGGCGTCGCGGAGGTGGACCCGAGCGACTTCGCCTACCCCGGCCCCAAGCCGCAGACCAGGGAGACGGGCGTGGCGATGCTCGCGGATGCGGTCGAAGCCGCGTCCCGAGTCCTCTCGAACCCGAGTCCCGAGCGCATCCGGGCGCTCATCGACCGCCTCGTGGAGGACCGCATCGACCACGGCGAACTCGACGACTGCCCGCTCACGTACCGGGACGTCCGCATCGTCAAGCGCGAGTTCGCGCACGTCCTCACGGGGCTCTATCACCACCGCATCGACTATCCGAAGCCGACGGCGTCCGCCGAGACGCCCGCCGGTCCCGGCCGGACGGCCACCGGTGGAGGGCCGGAGAAGAGCGGCGTGGAGGAGGCGGCCGCGACCGCGGGGGAGAAGGGCGCGTCGGCCCCGATCGACCTCGAGCAGGCCGCGCAGGGCGACACCGGCCCCATCCCCGCGCTGGATTCGCTCCCGGACTCGGACTCGGACTCGGACGCGGACTCGGACGCGGACTCGGAGCCGGCCGCGGAGCCGGAAGGAGTCGCCGGCGGGCGGACGGATTGACCCGGCCGGTGCCGCCGACGATCCGCATCGCCTCCCCCCCCGGCGAGGACGAAGATTGGAGCGGCCCCTCCGAGGCGGAACTGAAGGCGGCCGCGCGGGCGGCTCTTCGCGCGGGTGGGGTCGCGGGCGAGGGCGCCGAGCTTTCCGTCACCTTTCTTCCGGCGGCGGCCATGCGCGTCCTGAACCGGGACTACCACGGGGTCGACGCCCTCACCGACGTGCTCGCGTTCGGGCTCGGCGAGGACCCGCTGGTCGGTGACATCTACATCTCTCCGCAAGCCGCCGAGGCCTCGGCCCGCGAGCTGGGGCTCGATCCCGGCGAGGAAGTCCTGCGCCTCCTCATCCACGGCGTCCTTCACCTGCTCGGCCACGACCATCCGGAAGGCGAGGCGCGCTACGCTTCTCCGATGTTCGCACTGCAGGAGCGGCTGCTCGCGCGGCTGCTGGCCGAGTTCGGTGGCCGCGCGTAGCATTCCCCGTCCTCCGCGGCCTTCCCGAAGGCCCTGATCCGCGAACCGCCCGCCGCCGCGGGCCGGCTCCCGAGCGAGCATGCACGAGCATCCGGAAGAGCAGCGCCACCTCCTGACCGAGGAGGCCCGCGCCTGCCTCGAGGCAGGCGACGTGGACGCGCTCCTCGCGTTCGTGGAACCGCTGCATCCGAGCGACATGGCGGACGTGCTCGAGCACATGGAGGAGGCCGAACGCCTGGCTCTCCTCCAGCTCATCCCGGCCGCCCTCGCCTCGGACTCCCTCGCCGAGATGGAGGAGGAGGAGAAGCCGGGCGAGCTGCTCGCGAGCATGGAGCCGGAGCGGATCGCCGAAATCGTCGAGGAACTCGCGGACGACGACGCGGCCGACCTCATCGGCGAACTCGATCCGGAGGAGCGGGCCCGCGTCTTCGAGTCGATGCCGGACGAGGAAGAGCGGGAGATCCGCGAACTGCTCGAGTATCCGGAGGAGTCCGCGGGCGGGATCATGACCCGCGAGCTGTGCGCAGTCGACTCGGAGGCGACGGCCGCGGCGGCGATCGAGGAGCTGCGGGCACAGGCGGAGGAGACCGAGGACCTCTACACCGTGTTCGTCGTCGGGCGGCGGGGGCGGCTGCGCGGCGTCGTCACGCTGCGGGATCTCGTGCTCGCGGCGCCGGAGACGCCGATCTCCGCCCTGCTCGAGGAACCCCCGGCCGTGGTTTCGGTGGATCTCGACCAGGAGGAGGTGGGGAAGGTCCTGTCCCGTTACAACCTGGCTGCGATCGGGGTCATCGACGACGAGGACCGGCTGGTGGGGCAGATCACCTTCGACGATGTGATCGATGTCGTCGAGGCGGAGGTCACCGAGGACATCCTGCGCTTCGCTGCGGTGTCGGACGAGGAGCAGCTGCGCGGGACGACGCTCGGCGCGATCCGGAGCCGGCTGCCGTGGCTCGCGGTGAACACGCTCACCCTTTCGGTCGCGGCGGTCGCGGTGTGGCTGTACCGGGACACGATCGAACAGTTGGCGATCCTCGCGGCCGTGATGCCGGTGATCGCGGGACTGGGCGGAAACGCGGGCACGCAGGCGCTGGCGGTCACGATCCGCCGCATCGCGCTCGCCGACGAACTGCCGGAAGAGCGCTGGTCCGCCGTGGTCAAGGAACTCGTCGTGGGCCTCGTGAACGGGCTCGCGATCGGGCTGCTCGTGGCGCTCGTCTCGCTGCTGCTCCCGAACACCGAGGCCATCTTCGGGCTCGTCGTGATGATCGCGATGTGGGGGAACCTCGCCGTGGCCTCGGCGCTGGGCGCGTTCTTCCCGATCCTGCTCGAGCGGTCCGGCGTGGATCCGGCGGTCGCCTCGTCGGTCTTCGTCACGACCTTCACGGACCTGTTCGGGTTCGTCCTGCTGCTGGGGCTCGCGACCCGGTTCCTCCTGTGAGGGCGGGGGACGCGGGGTGAGTCCGGCGTTCGATGCGGGGCGGCTCGCCGGCCGCATTGCGGGCGGCGAGCCGCTGGCGCTGGCCCGGGGGATCTCGCACGTCGAGAACGAGAGCGACGGCTTCGAGGCGCTTCTCGAGCGGCTGGACGGGCGCACCGGACGCGCGCGGCGCATTGGCATCACGGGGCCGCCCGGTGCCGGCAAGTCGACGCTGACGGAGGCACTTACGCGGCATTATCTCAACCAGTCTCTCAAGGTCGGGATCGTCGCCGTGGACCCGACGAGTCCGTTCACCGGCGGAGCCCTGCTCGGCGACCGCATCCGCATGGGAGAACTCTCCACCGAGCCCGGCGTCTTCATCCGTTCGATGGCGAGCCGCGGCTCGCTCGGCGGCCTCGCGACCGCCACGCGGGAAGCGGCCGATCTCATGGACGCGGCCGGTTACGACCGCGTGATCCTCGAGACGCTCGGCGTGGGCCAGGCGGAACTCGACATCGCCGTCTCCGCCGACACGACCGCCGTCGTCCTCGTCCCGGAATCGGGCGATGGGGTGCAGGCGATGAAGGCCGGGCTCATGGAGGTGGCGGACCTCTTCGTCATCAACAAGTCGGACCGGCCCGGCGCGGACCGGCTGGAGAAGGAGATCGCGATCATCATGTCGATCCGCTTCGCGAACCGCCCCGCGGCCGGCCCGGGTGACGGCGGCGACGGCGGAGACAGCAGCGACGGCGCCGACGCCCCCTGGCGCATGCCGATCACGCAGACCGTCGCGTCGGAGGCCCGGGGGATCGAGGAGTTCGCGGCGCACCTCGACCGGCACTTCGACTGGCTGCGGTCGACGGGGCGGCTCGAGGCGAACCGCCGCGCCGCCCGCCTGCGCCGCGCGCACGACGCGCTCCTCCGCCGCTCCAGCCGCGACGCCGAGCGGATCTGGCGCGCCGCCTCCCCCGCAACGCTGGATTCCGGGGCTTCCCCCTACGCGATCGCGCGCCGGCTGTACGACGAGTTCAGGGAAGGTCTCAGGGGAACCTGACGACGAGTCCCGTCCCCGCGAAAAAGCCCGTCGCGGACTCGTTCAGCCCCACGCCGGCGCGGATGTCCCACTGGAGATCGTCGCTGAAGCTCCACGTGAAGCCGCCGTTGGCGTAGTGCTCCGCGCGCGTCCCCTCCGCTTCCGCGTGGAAGAAGGCGAACCACTCGGCGTAGACCCCGGCCCGCGCGCCCACCGAGAACCCGGCCACCGCCGACTGCGCCCACTCGGCGTACTCCGCCTCTCCCTCACGGCCCGCCCCGCCGCCGGCATCGCTCAGGGCCCGGTTCATCTGCGTGCTTCCCGACAGCGCGACGTCCTCCGTGACGTCCCAGCCGTAGATGAAGTTCACCCCCGGCAGCGTGCGATCGCTCGTGAAGGCGTCGCTTCCCGCGGGGACCGTCACCTGGGGAAGGACCGCCATCGCCGGCCGCAGCCCCTCCTGTTCGGTCAGGACCAGCTTGACTCCCAGGTAGAGATCTTCCATCCCCGTCTCGGTGATGTTCCGCCCGTCCGTCCCCGCACCCTCGGACACGGGACTCAGGCCCAGCCGAAGTTCCAGTCCCTCGCCGAGCACGCCGAGCCGCAGGAGGGGTTCGCCCAGCGAGTGCGTCCACACGCCACCGCGGCCGCCCTCCGGCCGGTCATGCTCGTAGGTGTAGCCGAACTCGAGCTGGAACACGCCGCGCCCCACCGTTGCCGCCGCCTCGGTGAAGTCCGGCCGGTCCGCCACGAGCGGTCCCCGCTGCCCGTGCGCGGCCCCGGCCGGCGTCACACCGGCCGCCATCACAAAGAGCGCCCCGATCCCGAGGGCCCGAACCATCCATCGTCCGCGCATTGTTTGCCTCTGCGTTTGCCTCTGCGTGTGCCTCTGCGTGTGTCTCGTGCTGCCCCTGTGTGCTGCCCCTCTCACGGTATTCGCGGCCGGCACGTTCCCGCGGGAACGTCCGTTCCCTACTTTGTCCCCTACTTTGGGAGCCGGTAGCCGGGAGCCGGCAGCCTCCGCGGCATGGACCCGGCGCCGACGAGCCGGACGATACGGGACGGGGCATGAGCAAGCACGGTGCGCTGAGCGATCAGCTCGAGCTTTGGGAGGCGGTCTTCCGCCAGGCGCCGCAGCGCGACGACACCAGCTTCCGGAGCATCTCCGGGCGGGAGATCAAGCCGCTCTACACCCCCCTCGACGCCGGCGACACCGGCCCGGGGGGCTACCTGGACCGGCTCGGCACGCCCGGCGAGTTCCCGTTCACGCGCGGCCCGTACCATTCGATGTACCGCACGAAGCTGTGGACGATGCGGCTCTTCTCCGGCTTCGCCACCGCGCACGAGACGAACGAGCGCTACAAGTACCTCCTCCGGCGCGGACAGACGGGACTCTCCGTCGCCTTCGACTTCCCCACCCTCATGGGGTACGACTCCGACGACCGCCGCTCCGAGGGAGAAGTGGGGAAGTGCGGCGTCGCGATCTCGAGCCTCGCCGACATGGAGACGCTCTTCGACGGGATCCCGCTCGACCAGGTGTCCGTGTCGATGACGATCAACGGGCCCGCCCTCATGCTGTACGCCTTCCTCCTCGTAACGGCGGAGAACCAGGGGGTGCCGCTCGACCGGGTCCGCGGGACGATCCAGAACGACATCCTCAAGGAATACCAGGCCCAGCACGCCTGGATCTTCCCGCCCGAGCCCGCGCTCAAGATCATCGCCGACATCTTCGAGTGGTCGGCGGACGCCGCGCCGCGCTTCAACACGATCTCCATCTCCGGTTACCACATCCGGGAGGCGGGGGCGACCGCCGCGCAGGAACTCGCCTACACGCTGAAGAACGGCTTCACCTACGTGGAGCGGGGCATCGAACGCGGGCTCGACGTGGACAGCTTCGCGCCGCGGCTCTCCTTCTTCTGGGACGTTCACAACGACTTCTTCGAGGAAATCGCGAAGTTCCGGGCCGGCCGCCGCATCTGGGCCCGGCACATGCGCGACGCGTACGGCGCCCGCGATCCCCGGAGCCTGCGGCTGCGGACGCACGCCCAGACGGCCGGCGTCTCCCTCACCGCGCAGCAGCCGCACAACAACATCGTGCGGGTCGCGTACCAGGCGATGGCGGCGGCGCTCGGCGGCACGCAGTCGCTGCACACGAACGCGATGGACGAGACCCTCGCGCTCCCCACCGAGGAGGCGGCGAAGATCGCCCTGCGCACGCAGCAGATCCTCGCCTACGAGACCGGCGTCCCGAACACGATCGATCCCCTCGCGGGTTCCTACTACGTCGAGTCGCTGACGGACGCACTCGAGGCGGAGGCGGAGGAGATCTTCCGCGAGATCGACGACATCGGCGGGGTCGTGTACGGGATCGAGTCCGGCTATTTCCAGGCGCAGATCGCGGCTTCCGCGCGCCGGTTCCAGGATGAGGTGGAGAAGGGGACGCAGACGATCGTGGGCGTGAACCGGTTCGAGGATGCGGAGGAGCCCCCGATCGAGATTCTGAGGATCGGCGAGGAGGCCGCGGCGAAGCAGGAGGCGCGGCTGGCGGATCTCCGCGCGCGCCGCGATTCCGGTGCCGTCGAGCAGGCGCTCGAGACGCTGGGGCGGGCCGCGCGCGAAGACGAGAACCTGCTGCCGCCCCTGCTCGACGCGGTGCGGGCCTACGCGACGCTGGGCGAGATCCGGATCGTGCTCGAGAAGGTGTACGGCCGCTTCAAGGAGCCCGTGGCCTTCTAGATGTCCGGGGATCCGCCACGCCCCGGGACCTCCGACGACACGCTCTTCGGGCTCTCCGCGCTGCATCAGGGCCCTCCCCAGGTGCCCGGCAGGGGCGACCTCGACTTCTCGCGCGCCGTGCTCGACCAGCTGTACAGCTACCGGCCGAAGCGCGAAGGCATCGCCTATCCGCTGTGGCTCCTGACGGGGATCTTCGGCGGCCACCGCTTCTATCTCGACCGTCCCGGCACCGGCTTCCTCATGCTGCTCACCGTCGGGGGGGCGGGGCTGTGGTGGGTCGCGGACGTCCTGCTCATCCCGCGCATGGTGCGGAAGTTCAACGAAGACCAGGCGCGGCGGCGGTTCCTGGGCCTGCCGCCCCGCCAGCTCGCCTTCATGCCGGCCAAGGGCGAGACGCTCCCGCCGGAGCCGCACTGGGCCGCCAAGCGGCGGACGCGCGTGCGCCTCGTGGCCGACGCCATCGTGATGATGCTGGCGGGCGGGTCGATGGGCGCCTTCGCGCGCGGATTCGGGATCTACGAGCCGATCATCGCCGTGCTCGCGCTCATCGCGATCACGCTGCTGGGAACCCGCTGGGCCGCCCTCTCCAACCTGCCCATCCTGCGCGGATTCGACCGCTGGGCGCACCGGCTGCGGCTGTTCTACTACACCAACGATCCCGGCGGAGCGCTGTCGCTCGCCTTCCGGCAGGTGCTGGCGGCGTTCGCCATCCTCCGCAGGCGGCGGCGGGCCGAGGCCAAGCTCTACCTGCAGTTCGGCGTCTGGTTCACGATCATCTTCACCGTCTTCGATCTCATCGAGGCGGGCCTTGGCGGCCCTGGAGGCTTCAACCCCGGCTCCCTGATGATGGACTACTTCCAGACGTTCTTCGCCACCTACGCCTTCGCCGCCCCGATCGGGGCGATCCTCAACAAGCACGTCCTCCTGCAGCGCAGCGACCGCGTGATCTGGGCCCTGAGCGCCGTCGCGGTCGTGTTCATCTTCATGAACGTTTTCTGAAACGACGAGCCGTGGCGCCGGCGCCCGGCAGAGTGACCAGCCGCGGTCTCCGCTCGTCATCCCGCTGATCCACCGGTACGGAGACGACACCTGGACATGACCCGGACATGACCCGGACACGAGAGAGGCTCCAATGCTACGCAGAATCGTCGTATCACTCCTCCCGCTGCTCGTTGCCGCTCCACTCATGGCGCAGACGATGGTGGGATTCAGGGCCGGGCTGAACCGGGCCACGTTCTCGGAGTTCGTCGAGGACGAGTTGGTGGAACTCGAGGAGTTCGGGGTCGCCGCGAGCGAAGATCCACGCATGGGAGCGGTCGCGGGGATCGATGTCGCCTTCCCGCTGGCACGGGGGATCGAACTTCGCGTCGGGGGCGCGTACGCGCAGAAGGGGTACAGCCTGAGCGTTTCCGGAGTCGGCGGCAGCGGATCGACCGGTTTCGAGATGGACTACCTTCAGTTCTCCACCCTGGCGCGCGTCGGGTCGTCGCGAGACGGCCCACTATCGGTGGGCGTCCTGCTGGGCCCGTGGATGGCCTATCGCCTTTTCTGCGATGCGAGCACCGCAGTCGATCTCGGGGAATTCGGCTCGATCAGCGAGTCGGGATCGTGCTCGGAAGAGGGAAGCAAGACCGATTTCGGCGTGGCGGCCGGGGGCGGTGTGGAACTGGCGGTCTCGGACGGCCTCAGCCTGGGGCTGGATGTGGTGTACTCGATCGGACTCTCACGGATCGATGACGACCCGGCCGCCCCAAAGCACCGAAGCCTGGCGGTCCAGGCCGGTGTCGTGATCCCGATCGGCCGCTGACGAAGCGCACGGCGTCACGGTAGTGTTCATCGCAACGAGTCTCCTCCAGAAAGGTCGGTTCCACATGCGCAGAGTCGTCGCGTCGCTCCTTCCCCTCCTGATCGCCGCCCCGCTGATGGGGCAAACGACGCTCGGATTTCGTGGCGGGCTGAGCGAGGCCACCATCTCCTCGGATGTGGAGGGAACGCCGGATCAGGACGGGCGGCGGGGTGTGGTCGCGAGCTTCGACGTCACGTTTCCGGTCGGAAGCTCGGTCGACCTTCGGATCGGCGGAGCGTATGCGCAGAAGGGTACGGTCTGGTCCGCGAACCTCCCCTCGGAAGGCATCGGGGGATCGGCCAGCATCGAGGCGAACTGGTTACAGGCGTCGGCGCTCGTGCGAATCGGTACACCGCGAGACCGCGCAGCGTCCGTCGGACTGTTGCTGGGCCCGTGGGCGGCGTCCCTCCTTTTCTGCGACGCGAGCCTGGACTTCGACCTTGGCGAACTGGGATCGATGAGCGAATCCGGGTCGTGCGACGCTACGACGAAACCGATCGATTACGGCGTCGCGGCGGGCGCCGGGGTGGAACTGGCGATTTCCGACCGTCTGCGGCTGGGTGTCGACCTGATTTACTCGCTGGGACTCGCGAACGTCGACGACACGTCACTGCAGGCCATCAAGACGCGGCACCTGGCGCTTCAGGCCGGGTTCGTGTTTCCGGTCGGAGGCTGACGAACCCCGCCGCGCTTTCGCCTGGACGGTCGAAAACCGGCCGGGTCAGGGCACGAGCGCGCGGGGCGGCTGCATGAGGTCCTCGAGGCGGAAGATCTCGCCGTCCTTGAGGACGATGCGGGCGCGGCGGAGGTCCGTGATGTCCTCCAGCGGGTTGCCCTCGACGATGAGGATGTCGGCGAGGGCGCCGGCGGACAGGGTGCCGATCTCCCCTTCCATGGCCAGCGCCTCGGCGGCGACCGACGTCGCCGTGCGCAGGGCCTCGACCTCGGTGAGGCCGCCCCAGACGTAGTTCTCGACCTCGGCGATGAGGGCGGCGCCGTAGGGGATGATGGGGGAGTCGGTGCCCGCCACCACCTTGCCGCCGCCGCGCACGACGCGGGTCACGGTGCGGCCGGCGTCGGCGAGCAGCTCGTCGATGCCGCCGGCCCGGCCCCTCGTGAGGGCGCGTGCGGTCATGGCTTCGGCCATCCCCTCGGGGAACAGGGCCTCGAAGCGGGCGTCGGTCGTCCACGACGGGTCGTCGCCGACGGACTTCCACCAGCCGCCCATAAGGGCCATCGTCGGCGTGATCGTCATGCCGGAGGCGGTAAGGAGCTGGATCACGTCGTCGTACGTCCGGTACATCGCCGTCACCTTCGGCGAATAGCCGCGGCGGCTCGTGCCCGAGATGTGTTCGACGTGGTCCTGGCCGTGCGCGACGGCGGGATAGATTTCGTGACTCGCCACCGGAATCCCGATCCCGTGCGCGAACTCGATGATGCGGCGCTGGATGAGGTCCGGCATGCGGACGTAGGTCTTGATGAGGGAGTAGCCCACGTGCTCGGCGCGGTCCAGCTCCAGCTCGAGGTTGCCGTTGGGGCCGAGGGAGCCGGCGCCCGAGTAGTAGATCCGGTTGCCGTCCATCGTGCGGCCGGTGGCGAACTCCCGCGGTCCGATGCGGCGGCCCGAGTCGATGGACTCCCGGCGTTCGGCGATCTCGTACGGGTCGGAGGTGGGATCGCGGATCGTCGTCACCCCGTAGGCGAGAAAGGCGCGGCCCAGCGCCTCGCCCATCCCGTAGCCCATGTGCGAGTGCATGTCGACGAGGCCCGGAAGGACGGTGTGGTCGCCCGCGTCCACGACCTCGCCCCCCGCGTCGATGACCGCGGCGGCACGCGCGTCGCCGCGCGGGACGACGGAGACGATCCGGTTGCCCTCGACGATAATGTCCATGTCGCGGGAGATGTCGTCCGAGACGCCGTCCCACACGCGCGCCGCCCGTACGACCACGGCACCCTCGCGCGCGGGGCGTCGCCACTCCAGCCGCAGCGGAATCTCCTCGGAGTGGCCGTCGTCGAGGTGGTGGCGGCGAAGGCCGCGCGTCGACTGATAGACGATGGACCGTGAGTCGCCCGTCCACGAGATCGCGTCCGCGTGGTGGTTGGAGAGACGGATCGGCGGCCCGCTGGGCGCGCCCTCCCCGTCGACCTCGACCATCCACAGCACGCCCTCGCTGGCGTACGCCATGCGCCGCCCGTCCGGCGACCACACCGGCCCGTCGAGCGCCCGCACCCCCATGTTCTCGTGATCGGCCGCCGTGACCCGGCGCGTCTCGCCCCCGTCCAGCGGCTGCAGGAGGATCTCGTTCCGCCCCTCGCGGAAGCGCGACGAGTACTGCGAGAGGACGGACATCGCGATCGTCCGCCCATCCGGGGAGAACGACGGCCGGCTGGGGGCGAAGAGATCGTTGCGGATCGTGGTGAGTTCGCCCGTCGCGAGGTTCACGACCTGCACGGCGGCCTCCAGTCCCATGACGGAGGTGAAGACGATCCGGTCTCCGGCGGGAGAGAACACGGGGCCCACCTCGCCGCCCGGCGCGGTGGTGACGCGCGTCTCGGCGCCGGTGGCCATGTCGCGCACCCAGATGTCGAGCGAGCCCGCCCGATCCGAGGCGTAGGCAAGCCGCGAGCCGTCGCGCGACCACGCCGGCATCAGGTCGACGAAGGGGTCGTCCGTGAGCTGCCGGGGCGTTGCGCTGTCCGCTCCGTCCGCTCCGTCCGCCGCGATGTCGAGCAGCCACAGGTCGCCGAGGGCGGTGAAGGCGATGTGGCGACCGTCGGGGGAGACCGCCGGGGCGACGATCCCCTGCACGGGCTCCGGTTCTCCCGCCTCGAACGAACGCGGCGCGCGCTCGTAGTCGCGCCGCGTAAACGCGAACGTGGCCTCGAAGGGGATGTCCGCCCCCGGCGCGCCGTCCGCCGACACGCGCCGGATGCGGCCGTCGCCCGTGTAGGCGATCTCCGCGGCGTCAGTCCCTGCGTCAGTCCCGTCCCCCGTTCGGGCTCCCATCCACATGGGACGGAAGGGGAAGACGTCCGCCCCCTCCTCGGTGAGGCGCGTCGGCGTGGCAGCGCCCCCGCCTCCGCCCCCGCTGCCGCCCGCGCCGGCGTCGGCCACCCAGAGCCCCGTCTGGCCCCGGACGACGGCCGAGTACGCGATCCGGCTTCCGTCCGGGCTCCACGCCGGCGAAATCGCGCCCGCGTTCCGCGCCACGACCCGGGTCGAGCCGCCGCTCTCGCGGACGATGATCGCCCCGAGGCCGCGGTCCGAGGCGTAGGCCAGGGATTCCCCATCCGGCGACCACTGCGGCGTGAACTCGTGCGTGGGCGCGTCCGTCACCCGCTGGATTCGGCCGTCGCCGGGCCCGCCCGAGATGTCGAGCGTCCAGATGTCGTAGGTGCCGGAACGATCCGACGCGAAGGCGATCGCGCCGCCATCGGGGGAGTAGGCCGGCTCCCGCTCGTCGTAGGGACCGAAGGTGTGCTGCGCCGGGTCGGAGCCGTCGGGCGCGATCGACCAGATGTGCCAGCGCCCGTCCCGAAACGACTGGAACACGATCCGGCTCCCGTCCGGCGCCCACTGCGGCTGCCGCGCGTCGTAGTACATGTCCGTGATCGCGCGCGCCTCGCCGCCCCCGGCGTCCATCACCCACAGCGTCCCCTGCAGGTCGAGCACGATCCGGCTCCCGTCCGGCGAGACCGCCGCCGCCATGTTCGTCCCCTCGGAGACGGTGACCCGCACCTCCCGATCCTGCGCCTGCGCCGCCGCCGGCAGAAGAAACAGCGCCACGGGCAGAAGCGACCGCGCCGCCAGGGGGGTGAGCGCGCTGAACGAAGGACGGCTGCGGGGGACTGATACCTGGTACATGGACGTCAGCTCCTGTTCTCTCAAGATGAAGAAGAGATACGACAGGCCCTTCAGTCCTCGGCAAGACCCCGGGCCGGCGCCGATCCTCTTGACGGGTTGGGGGAGGCAGGCAGATTTGCGGGGAGTCGGGTCCAGCCCCTCGTGCCCAATGGAGGAACCAATGCGAGCAGCGACGCGTATTCCCGGGACATTCGTCGGCCTGGTGCTGCTCTTGCTCATGGGGGCGCAGCAGGGGTGTGGGCCGGAAGCCGAGGATCACGCGGAGGCGGAGGGGGAGATGGAGGCGGAAGTCCACTGGGGGTACGAGGGCGACACGGCGCCGGAGCTGTGGGGCGGGCTCGACGCGTCGTTCGCGGTGTGCGACGTCGGCATCGAGCAGTCTCCGGTGGACCTGGCGGGCGCGGTTCCGGGGGACGCGGCGGAGGGCGGCGGCCTCGACATCCGGTGGCAGGCCACGGAGGCGGAGGTCGTGGACAACGGCCACACCATCCAGATCAACGTGGCTGAGGGGAGTTCGATCGTCCTCGAGGGCCGCGAGTTCTCGCTCGTGCAGTTCCACTTCCACCTGCCGAGCGAACACACCGTCGACGGGACCGCCTCCGCGATGGAGGTGCACTTCGTGCACGGGGCCGAGGAGGGAGATCTCGCCGTGATCGGCGTCCTCATGGAGGCGGGCGACGCCGACGCGACGATCCAGGGTCTGTGGGACGCGATTCCCGGCGTCGACGAGTCGCCGGCCGCCGTCGGCGCGCTCGATCCCGGCACGCTGCTTCCCGGGGGGCGCGCCTACTACCGCTACCAGGGCTCGCTGACCACGCCGCCCTGCTCGGAGGTGGTCAGCTGGGTCGTGATGACGGACTCGATCTCCGTCTCACAGGCGCAGATCGACGCCTTCGCGGCGCTCTACCCGATGAACGCGCGCCCCGTGCAGCCGCTCAACGGACGCGAGATCCAGCTCCGGAGCTAACGGCCCAGCGTCCTTCCGCCGCGGCGGGGGTCCGACCAGCCCGTCCACGATCCGTCCGGCAGCGCCATGATCAGTTGCAGGTCGCCCGACATGCCGCCCGTGAAGTAGGCGTCGGGCGGGCCCGGGTCGCGCTCGAGGACGGTGTGCCCCAGCGCCTCCAGCGCGCTCGCCGTGGTTCCTCCCAATCCTCCGTACTCGTGGAAGACGAGGTCCGGGAGATGCTGGTGGTGCACCCGAGGGGCGTGGACCGCCTGCACGACGTTCATCCCGTGGTCGACGACGTTGAAGATCGATTGCAGCACCGTCGTGATGATCGTGGCGCCGCCGGGGGTGCCGGTGACGAGGAAGAGGTCGCCGTCCGCGTCCTCGACGATCGTGGGGCTCATGGCCGACAGCATGCGCTTCCCGGAGCCGATCGCGTTGCGCTCGCCCTGCACGAGGCCGAACTGGTTGGGCGTGCCCGGCTTGGCCGCGAAGTCGTCCATCGTGTTGTTGAGGAAGAACCCCGCGCCGTCCACCACGACCTTGCCGCCGTACCACGAGTTGATGCTGGTCGTGACCGCGACCGCGTTCCCCTCCGAGTCGACGACCGCGTAGTGGGTCGTGTGGCTCTCGTCGAGGAAGGCGTCGATCCCGGGGTTGACCTCGGCGGAGGGCGTCGCGCGCTCCGTGGAGATCGTCGCCGCGCGGCTGTCCGCGTAGGCCTCCGAGAGGAACTCGCCGGCGGGGAGTTCGACGAAGTCCGGATCCGCAAGGTACTCGTTGCGGTCGGCGTAGGCGCGCCGGAAGGACTCCGCCATGACATGGATCGTCTCGGGGCTGTTCCACCCCATCGCGCCCAGGTCCCAGCGCTCGAGGATGTTGGCGATGGCCGCCATCGTGAGGCCGCCCGAGGACGGCGGCGGCATCGAGTGCACCGTGTAGCCGCGGTAGTCGAAGGCGACCGGCTCGCGCCACACCGTCTCGTAGCGGTCGAGGTCCTCCAGCGTGATGATGCCGCCGCCGCGCTCCATCTCCGCCACGATCAGGGCGGCCGTCTCACCGCGGTAGAAGTCATCCGGCCCCTGGTCGCGGAGGCGCGTGAGGACCGCGGCGAGATCCGGCTGCGCGAACGTGTCGCCGATGCCGGGGACGGCGTCGCCGGGGAGGAAGATGCGCGCGCTGTGCGGGAAGGCGCGGATCCCCTCCTGCGCCGCGTCGAGCGTGGACACCAGCCGCGTCGTGACCTCGAACCCGTGCGCGAGGTCGATGGACGGTTGCACCACGTCGGTCCACTCGAGCGCCCCGAAGCGCCGGTGCGCCTCCCACAGGCCGGAGACGGTCCCGGGCACGCCCGCCGCGAGGTGTCCCCGCACGGAGAGGTCGGTCACGTTCCCGTCCTCGTCGAGATACATGTCGCGGGTGGCGGCGAGCGGCGCCTTCTCCCGGTGGTCCTGCGCGAAGACGGTGCCGTCGGCGAGACGGATCATCATGAACCCGCCCCCGCCCAGGTTGCCGGCCTCCGGGTTCACGACGGCGAGCGCCAGCCCCGTGGCGACCGCCGCGTCCACCGCGTTGCCCCCGGCCGCGAGGATCTCGATGCCGACGCGCGACGCGTACTCGTCCGTCGAGACGACCATGCCCTCGGTGGCCGTCACGGGCGCGTCTTCGGCCGCAAACGGCCACCCCTCGGGGAAAGCGCCCCCCGCCTCGATGAACGCGCTGGCCGTGCCGCTCGCGACACCGGCCTCGGCGCCAGCCTCGGAGCCGGCCTCGACGCCGCCCTCGGAGCCGCCCCCCGCCTCGCCCGGCTGGCAGCCGCAGACGAACAGCAGAAGCGCCAGCGCCGCGCCGAGCGAAAGCGGGGTCCGACGGTGGCGGAACGTCGGCCAACGTGGCCGCGTGGTATCGATTCGGTCTGCGTCGCGCATCTGAAGTGACTCCCGGGACTGGAGTTCGGAATCGAGCATTGGATTCGGACGTCGGCCGCCATTGTGCCCCCCGCCCCGACCGAGCGGCAAGCGGCCCGGCATGCTCCAGCGTAGACTGCCGACCATGATCCGCCGAGTTCATGAGAGCCGAATCGCGACGGACGCTGTGATCGGAGACCGGATTCAGGTGATGGGCAACAGCGGGGCGGGGAAGAGCACGCTCGCGGCGCGGCTGGCGGAGGCGCTGGATGCGCCATTCGTGGAACTGGATGCGCTCAACTGGCTGCCGGGCTGGGTCGGGCTGAACCAGACGGACCCCGACAGGTTCGAGCGCCGAATTCGAAAGGCGACGCGCGGGGAGCGGTGGGTCGCCGCGGGTTCGTATGAGAGGTTCTCCCGGCGGATCCTGTGGCCGCGTCTCGATACCGTCGTTTGGCTCGACCTGCCGCTGTCCTTGCTCGTGTGGCGCTTCCTCCGCCGCTCGTGGCGGCGGTCGCGGTCCGGGGAACTGGTGTGGGGGACGAACCGGGAGCGGTTCTGGCGCCACCTCCTGGTCTGGCGGCACGACTCGCTGCTGGGCTGGATCATCACGCAGCACAGGCGGAAGCGACGAAACATGGCCGCGTGCATATCGGACCCACGCTGGGCGCACATCCGGCTCGTGCGCCTCACATCCCCCCGCGAGGTCGAAGCCTTCGCCGCAGCCGTCGAGGGAGGCTAATGTCGAGGGAGGCTAATGTCGTGAGCGACGCCTGCACGACGTCGGTGGCCGCACCTTGAGCCTGCGATCTCGGCGCCCAAGCTGCTATCGTATTTGTCATCTGGGTCGACCAAATGTAAAATACGGTTATGATTCGGCGTCCGATGTGGCTGGAGAGAATCCGGCGGGCGTGGGCCGAGAGGCCCGTGGTGTGGCTGTCCGGCGTGCGGCGGGTGGGGAAGACGACCCTCGCCCGGATGTTGCCGGATGCCGTCTACCTGAACTGCGATCTTCCGTCCACCGCCCGGAGACTCGACGACCCCGAACTCTTTCTCGGCGGCCTCGCACCGGGAACCGTGCTTGTCGTGGACGAGGTACACCGTCTGCCGGATCCCAGTCTTCTCCTCAAGATCGCGGCCGACGAATACCCGGCGCTCAGGATCCTGGCCACCGGATCGTCCACGCTGGCGGCCACGGGAAAGTTCCGCGATTCGCTGGCAGGCCGGAAGGTCGCGGTCCACCTGTGTCCGGTGCTGTGGGAGGAATGTGCCGAACCGTTCGGACGCGCGGGTTTCGATCACCGGCTGCTTCACGGCGGGCTGCCGGAGCCGCTGCTGGCGGAAACGAAGTCGGCGCCGTCGTTCTCGGAGTGGATCGACAGCTTCTACGCGCGGGGCATCCTGGAACTGTTCCGCGTCCGGAACCGCCAAGGGTTTCTGTCGCTGTTTCGGCTTCTGCTGAGATGGAGCGGCGGGCAGGTCGATTACAGCCGTCTCTCTCGGCTGACGGAGCTCAGCCGGCCGACCGTCAAGACCTACGTCGAGGCCCTGGAAATCGCGCACGCCGTCCACCTCCTTCGTCCCTTTCGCGGCGGCGGGGGCGGGGAGATCGTCAGCCGCCCCAAGTGCTACGCCTTCGACACGGGCTTCGTCGCCTTCGAGCGGGGCTGGAGTCGCATCCGCGATGATGACCGCGGAGTGCTATGGGAGCACCTGGTGCTGGACTCGCTGCGGTTCCGCCACCTGGGCGACGACATCTTCTATTGGCGAGACAAGTCGGGCAGGGAAGTGGACTTCGTCGTGCGCCGCGGGGACGGCCGCCTGGATGCGTTCGAGTGCAAGGTCAACGCGGACGAAGTCGAGAAGACCGCCGTCGAAGCCCTGAGGCGGCGCTATCCCCTGGGCCGCAACTACGTGGTCGTCCCGGCGGTCCGGGAACCCTACCGCATGCGCCGCGGCGAATGGGAGTTCACGGTGTGCGGGACGCGGCACCTTCCGGTGAACCGGGAGGGGCCAGCGCACCGGAAGCCGGACTCATGACCATGATTCGGATGGAACTCACGATCGACCGCTCCACCCGCCCGGCGCGTCTTCGGTATGGGGAGACGTTCAACGCGGCCTCGTGGTACATCGACCGGCATGTGGCCGAGGGGCGGGGCGGCAGGGTCGCCATCGCGCAGGCCGCAACGACGGTCACGTACGCGGAGCTGGCCGGGAGGGTGGCGCGGGCCGGGAACGCGCTCCTCGGGCTCGGGCTCGCGCCGGGCGACCGCGTGCTGATGGTCGTGAAGGACTGTCCGGAGTTCTTCTTTTTCTTCTGGGGGGCGATCAAGGCGGGGATCGTGCCGGTGCCGGTGAGCTACCTCATGCGGGCGCGGGACCTCGCGTTCATCATCGCCGACTCCGAGTGCCGGGCCGTCGTGTACTCGCCGGAGTTCGCGTCCGAGGTCGTGCCGGCGCTGGCGGCGGTGCGCACGGGCGCCCGCGGGCTCGCGCTCGAGGCGGAGGGCGGGGTGCTGGACGACGTCGCCGCGGCCGCTCCGGAGCTGGAGGCCGCGACCGCCCAGCCGGACGACATCGCGTTCTGGCTCTACTCCTCGGGCACCACGGGCCGTCCCAAGGGGGTGCCGCACCGCCACCGCGATATGCCCGCCACCTGCGAGCACTACGCCGTGGGGATCCTGGGGTTGGGAGAGGACGACCGCTGCTACTCGGCGGCCAAGCTCTTCTTCGCGTACGGACTCGGGAACGCGATGACCTTCCCGCTGTGGGTGGGAGGTACCGCGATCCTCGATGAGCGGCGGCCGACGCCCGCGACGACCTTCGAGACGATCGAGACGCTACGGCCGACAGCGTATTTCGGGGTGCCGACGCTCTACGCCGCCCAGCTGCAGGCACTCGACCAGGCGGCGGCTGGCGGTCCGGATCTGAGTTCGCTGCGGCTGTGCGTCTCCGCCGGCGAGGCGCTGCCCCCGGACCTCTTCCGCCGCTGGGAGGCGGCGACGGGGCTCGAGATCCTGGACGGGATCGGCTCGACCGAGGCGCTTCACATCTTCATCTCCAACGCACCGGGAGAGGTGAAACCCGGGAGCACCGGCCGCGTCGTCCCCGGCTACGAGGCGCGGATCGTGGGCGAGGACGGCGCTGAAGGCGGCGCTGTGGCCGCGCCGGGCGAGGCGGGACAACTGGAGATCCGCGGCGACTCGACGACCCCCGGCTACTGGAACCGTCCGGAACTCGAGGGACGGACGATCGTCGACGGCTGGCTCCGCACCGGCGACCAGTACGTGCGCGAAGCGGAGGGCTGGTTTCACTACCAGGGCCGCGCCGACGACATGATGAAAGTGGGCGGGATCTGGTGCTCCCCGTTCGACATCGAGGCCCGCCTCATGGAACATCCCTCCGTGCTGGAGGCGGCGGTCGTGGGCCGCGAAGACGACCACGGCCTCGTGAAGCCGGAGGCGCACGTCGTACTGTCGGAGCCGCTCCGGGAGACGGCGGGCGCGCCCCCGGCCGCCGACACGCTGCGGGCCGAACTCGTCGCACATTGCCAGGCGGGCCTCCCGCGCTACATGTATCCGCGCTGGATCCGCTTCGCGGCCGAACTCCCCAAGACCGCGACCGGAAAAATCCAGCGCTTCAGACTCCGGGAGTCCTGATGTCCGCCCCGACGAAGGCCCTCGCCGCAACCATGCTCGCGTCGCTGGCGGCCGCGCCACTCGCCGCGCAGACGACGATCGGTCTCAAGGGCGGAGTCAGCACCGCGTCCCTGACCGACGAAGCGCGGCACGTGGAAAGCGGGGCCATACTCGGGGTCGCGGCGGGGCTCGACGTGGGGATCCCGCTGCCCGGCTTCCTGGACGCACGTGTCGGCGTGGCGCTGGCACAGAAGGGCGGCAGCATCGATGTGCCGCCGACGATCGGTGCGGGCAGGTCGTTCTACGATGCGATGGCCGAGCTGAACTATCTGCAGTTCTCCACGCTCCTCCGCGCTGGTACGGACACCGAGCGGGGACTCGTCAACATAGGCCTGCTCGCCGGTCCCTACATGGCTTTCAACCTTTCATGCGGTCTCGATGTGCGGGGCAGCGAAAGACAACTCGGAGCGATCACCTTTCTCGTCCGCCCCTCCGAGGGCGCCGCGATGTCATGCACCGAGGCCGAGGGCGCCGACTTCAGGTCGACCGACTTCGGGTTGGCCGTTGGAGCGGGTGTCGAGGCAAGGCTGAACGATTCGCTGCGCCTCGCGTTCGATCTGATCTACGCGACGGGCCTCTCCCGGATCGATGACGACGGAACCAGAAACCGTCACCTGGCCCTGCAGAGCGGGCTCGTGTTCGTTGTCGGCTGAACGTCGTTTCGCGGTCCCGGTGGTCCTCGCCATCGCACTGCTCTCGAGCGGGTGCTCCATGCTTTTTATGCGCAGGCCGCCCAAGGGCGAGGGCCCGGTGGCGCGCGGCGACTGCACCCGCAGCCTCGTAGCTCCGGTCATCGATGGCGTCGTCGGCTGGGGGCACCTCGGACAGGCCGTGGGCGTCTGGGGAGAGTCGCGCGACGCGTTCGATTCGGATGACGCCTACGACGGATACCGCGTCGGTTCCGCCATCATTGCGGGGTCGTTCATCGTCTCCCAGGTCCACGGCGCCCTGTGGACCATGGAGTGCCGGCGCCGCAACACGCTCAGCGAGCAGGCGATCCGCGACCACCTGCGCGCAGTCTCAGGGCTGAGTCAGGGCCAGAGCCAGCCGAAGGCGCCGCCGGTCAGGAGGCCGTAGACGACGCCGTCGAACATGCTGCGGGCCGTCGCCGGCCAGCCCTGGAACGTCCAGATCGCGTCCTGGGCGTGGGCGAGCGCGTATCCCATCACCGCGGCCGTCGAGGCGATCTTGAAGACCGACATGTACTCCGCGCCCGGTCCGAGCCCGAGGCCGGTGACGTACGCCGCGAGCAGGCTCACGACGAGGCAGTAGACGAACCACTGCACGAGCTGGCTGCTCCGCATGAGGGGATGGCCGGGGGGCAGCACCGTCATGAACGCGACCGGGCCCCGCTTCACCTTCTCCTGGAACGCCTCGCTCATCAGGACTTCGCGGGACGCGGCGTGCGGGACGGCGTAGGTGCCGCCGGGGATGTCGAAGTCGCGGAGGGCGTCCATCACGCCGTCCTCGTCCGCGAGCGCCCGGTAGTCGTGCCGGTGGTAGTTGAGGACCATGTGAATGACGCAACTCGCGAGAAACACGAGCACGCCGGAGACCAGGATCGGCAGCCACAGGCTGAACACGGAAACCATCGATTCGCTCCCTCGCCAGGGGTGAACGGGACCGTCCGCCTACCGGATCATGATCGGCGACCCAACTGGACGGTGACAAGAAGAGGGGTCATACGACTTTTCCGTGAAGCCCGTCATTCCGCCGCTGATCAAATCTTGTGGACGCTTGACGGACGTTCCCGCGGGAACGTCTCGTAGCAACTTCAGCGTGGTGGCGGCCGAAGAGGAGTGTTGTGTACAAGACCTGCATCTTCTGCAAGAAACCCCTCGACTCCAACGAGGTGGTGGAGGAGTTCCCCGTTGGACGGAGGCTCGCGTTCGACGCGGCGAAGGGGAGGCTCTGGGTAGTCTGCAGAAAGTGCCACCGGTGGAACCTGACCCCGCTTGAGGAGCGCTGGGAGGCGATCGAGACCTGCGAGCGCATCTTCCGCGACACGCGCACCCGGGCCTCGACCGAGAACATCGGGATCGCGCGCCACAAGGAAGGGCTGGACCTGGTGCGGATCGGGAAGCCGCCCCGGCCCGAGTTCGCCGCCTGGCGCTACGGCGACCAGTTCGGGAGGCGGATGCGCCGCACGGGGCTCGGGGTCGCTGCCGGCTTGGGAGGCGGGTGGGTGCTAACCGGTCTGGGGGTCACGGCCGCCCTTGGTATGGTTGCCACATGGTCCCTGCTGGGATGGGTCTACCTCCGCCCGATGGCCAAGGTTCGTGTCGGTGGCAAGGCACGCGAGGATGGCCCCGTCACTGCGGAAAACGTCGCGAAGTTCAGATTCCTCGACCTGGGGTCTATTCGCATCTTGCCCGACGATGGCGACCTCGGATTCGGCGTCGAGATCAGACGGTCGCTGCAGAAGGCCTGGTTCGCAGGCGAAGACGCCCGGCGCGTGGCGGCGGCCGTCGTCCCGCACCTGAACGGGTGGGGTGGTTCCCGCTCCGCCGTCCAGCGGGCCGTGGCTGAAATCGAATCCAGCGGCCACCCCCGTCGTTTTCTTGCCGATGTGGCCAACCGGGACCGCGTCGGAGCGCTGCGTCAGAAGGGACGCATCCGCAGCATGTCCCAGCCCACGCGCCTCGCTCTGGAAATGTCCCTTCACGAAGAGCAGGAACGCCGCGCGCTCGAGGGCGAACTCTGGATCCTGGAACAGGCGTGGAAGGAGGCGGAAGAGATTGCGGCCATCGCCGACCGTCTCCTCCTCCCCGCGCGCACCGACGAATTCTTCGACCGCCACGGAAACCGCGACTGATGCGGTCAGGAGGCCCATGGCTCTCGGGGGGTATACAACCCGCGACCCCGACGCTGGCGATTCCGGCGGGTGGCGATGCTACCTTGACAGGATCGCGTGTCGTGGAGTCGGGCCTTGGGCTCGGAAGCGAGGTGCCCTAATGCCGAATTGGAAGGAATGTGACGCCGTGGAGCGTGATCCGCGGAAGGTCAGCGGAGTTTGGGTATTTGCGGGCACACGGGTTCCGCTGAGCGCCCTGTTCGAGAACCTGCGGGCGGGCGCCTCGATTGAGCAGTTTCTCGACTGGTTTCAGGGCGTGGAGCGCTGGCAGGTCGAGTCCGTCCTCGACCACGAAGTGGAAGCGCTGGCGGGCGTCGGTGGTCAGTGAAGATCCTGTTCGACCAGGGGACCCCTGTGCCGCTCCGACGGCATCTTGAGGGCCACCACGTGGATACGGCCTATGAGCGCGGGTGGTCCGAGCTTCGAAACAGTGCCTTGCTGGACAAAGCTGAGGAGCACGACTACGAACTTCTGATCACGACCGATCAGAGTCTGCGACACCAGCAGGACCTCGAGGCGCGGGGAGTGGCGGTGCTGGTTCTGCGATCGACCGCTTGGCCGCGGATTCGAGCGCGAATCGACAAGGTCCGCTCGGCCGTGAACGAGATGCAACAAGGTCAGTTCAGAGAAGTCGAAGTGTGATCGTGCGGTCCGAACCAAGCAGATAGACTACCGCCGTTTCAGTACGCAGTAGCGGTAGAGTTTCAGGGTTTCGCGCCAGTCCTCGGGGTATTCGGCCACCATCTCGCCCAGGCCGTATTCCTCGGCCAGTTCGGCGAACGTGCCGGACTCCGCCACCTCGAACGGCGCCTGCTTCTCGAACACCGTGAGGTCGGGGAAGCCGGTGGGGAACGAGGCGTTCATCGCGCGCTCCACGCCCTCGAGTCGCCTGCGGTCCTCTTCGTTGTCGAATTCGCGGCGCTGCAGGTCGACCGAGAAGTAGTCGAAGGCGATGCGGAGCGACGGCATCGCGCTCCCGAGCCGGTTCAGGAACGGCATGATGCTCTCGGGGGGCAGGTACATCGTGTTGCCCTCCCACACCATCAGCGTGGGCGCCGCGGGGTCGAAGCCGAGGTCGGCCAGACCGCCCGGAACGTCCGCCTCCAGGTAGTTGGCGAAGAGCGACGGCGGCTGTTCGACCCCGTTGTCCGACAGGATGTGGCGCTTGAACTCGAGGACCGCCTTCTGGTCCACCTCGTAGAAGGTCGCGCCCGTGCCGCGGTAGAAGTGGGCGCGCATGTCGAAGCCGCCCCCGAGCAGCACGACCTGCCGGGCCCCGTCCACGATCCCGCGCTCGACGAACCGGTTGAAGAAGCGGGTGCGGAAGCGGACCATCGTGGTCGAGGGCGGGAACGCCGCGTCCAGTTGCCGCGCCGCCGTGCGCGCCCGGTCGTTCGAGAACCACGGCGCGTAGGGATCGTTGAACAGCGGCCGCGGCTTCTCGGGTTCCAGCGCCCGGATGGACGCGATGACGAAGGCGGTCGCACCGATTTCGTTGATATCGATCATGGGTCGGAGACCTGGGATGTGTGAGAGTGAAGGATGCGGTCGCATGGATTTCAAGCGGCCGTCACACGACCGTCACACATAATACAAAGGCAGGAAGACACCTCAACAGCGCGCCGGTTGATGATCGGAGCCCAACGGCGGAGAATGGGGCGGGGAGGGGTCGCCGCCGCGGGGTTGGTGGGTGGCTGCCAGCGTACACAATTCGCATGGGGGGAGACGCCATGTCCGCAGGACGTAGTTCCGCGCAAGCCGCCATCCACGCTCTGGCCCTGGGTTTCGCGCTGGCGGCCGCACCGCTCGCCCTGCCGCTCGCGGCGCAGACGACCATCGGCGTGAGGGTCGGCCTCGGTTCCGCATCCCTGTCCGCGGGTGACCGGGACACGCGAGGCGCATCCGCGTTCGACGAACCCAGGGGCGGGATCGTGGCGGGGGTGGACGCGGGGATGCCGCTGAGCGGCGGCCTGGGCGTGCGCCTCGGCCTGGGACTGCTCCAGAAGGGTGGCGCCGCGGAGGTGCCGCCCTCGATCGTCGCGAGCCGCCTGCTCTCCGAGTCGAAGGCCGAGATGGACTACCTGCAGCTCTCCGCGCTCTTCCGGGCGGGCACCGACGCCGAAGGGGGCGGTCTCAGCTTTGGCCTGCTCGCCGGGCCCTACGTAGCCTTCAACCTCTCGTGCCAGGTGGCGGTGTCGTCCGTCGATCCCGGGCCCCTCCGCCCCGAGGTTCCGCCGGGGATTCCCAGCCGCGTCAGCGCGGGAGGAACCGGGGGCGCGGGACGGACGGCGAGCGCGGAGGACGCGGCGGTGGCCTGCGGGGAGGGCGGCGTGAGCGCGGTCAAGTCCACCGACTTCGGACTCGCCGTCGGCGGCGGGTTCGAGGTGCGACTGACCGATTCGATGGGCCTGGGGTTCGAGGTCATCTACGCCAGGGGCCTCTCCAACATCGACGATGAAGGGCGAAAGACCGCCCACGTAGCCTTCCAGGGCGGCCTCGTGTTCGCCATCGGGTGAGGTAACTCGGGCAGTGCAGAGGGGTCGTGTCCAGGAACGCTTGACGGACCATATCCATATGGCCATTATAGCCAGATGAAACGAGCCAGCGTCAGCGAGGCGAAGAACGGACTCAGTGGGTTGCTGAGCGAAGTTCGGCGTGGAGAGGCGGTACTGATCACGCACCGCGGACGGCCCGTCGCGCGGATCGAGCCCTGCCAGGTCGACGGCCCCGGCGCCGAGCAGGCCGTGGTCGAACTCCTGCGGCGGGGCGTTGCGGTCCCGCCGCGCGCCCCTCTCGATGTCGATCGCTTCCTGGATGCCCCCCTCGTTCGCGCGAGCGAGGGCGACACGGCCAGCGAGATCATCGTGGCCGAGCGCAGCGCGCGCGATTGAAGTACTGGGACTCCTCAGCTCTGGTCGCGCTCGTGCTGGACCAACCGCGAAGTGCCGAGCGCCGAGCGACGATCCGCCGGGATCCGGTGATCGTGACGTGGTGGGGAAGCCGGATCGAATGCGCATCGGCTCTGAACCGCCTGGAGCGCGACGGCCGTTTCGAGGGAGACGGGCTCGACCGGTCCCTCGACCAGCTTGGGCTGTTGGCCGGGAGTTGGATCGAGATCGAGCCTCTGGAGCAGGTTCGCAAGCGCGCGATCAGACTGCTTCGGCTTCATCCGCTGCGCGCGGCCGACGCGTTGCAGTTGGCCGCGGCGCTGACGGCCGCCGGCGAAGATCCGCAGCGGCTGGACCTGGTCAGCAGCGACGATCGTCTCTCGGCCGCCGCGCGCCGCGAGGGGTTCAGAGTGCTCTGAACCGCCGCACCTGCAAACACTTCCTCGGCGGTCAAGCGCTCCAGGGGCCTCCCGCTGCGACCACCACGTACTCCCGTTCGATCTCGCGATGGAACCGCTCCGGGAGCCGCGCCCAGTCCCGCGCCTCGACGAGGAACGGAATCGTGGACTCCCGCACGGCCTCCTCGAAGTCCATCAGTCGATCGACGGGGATCTCTTCAAGTTTCGGCCCCCGCAGCACCAGATCGAGGTCGCTTCCGTCGTGGCCGAGGCCACTCACCCGGCTTCCGTAGGCCCACACCTCGACATCCGGCAGGTGTTCCCGGAGCAGCGCCTCGAGAACCCGCCGATGCCGGGCGGGCAGGTGAACGCGGTCAGGCATCGTCCGCCCGGTCGATCATGTCGGCGAGCGCCCGGGCGTCGCCGATGAAGTCCGGCAGCAGCTTCAGGGTGGCTTCGGCGAAGTCCTCGCCGTAGTTGTGCGCCGTCTCGTTCCGGTTGTCGCGGTAGCGCAGCCACCGCTCGGCCGCTTCGCAGTCGATGAGGTCGTGGCGGGCCGCATGGCGGAACAGGTCCTTGAAGTGCAGACGATCCGCCTGGCGGTTGCTGGCGAACCAGGCGGCGAGCCGTTTGCGAAGCAGCTTGCCGCTCTGCTCGAGCACGAGTTCGAACCCCTTGACGCAGGCGGCGCGGTAGATGTCGTACATGACATCCTCGCGGTCCTCCTGCCCTTCGAAACCCTCGACCGCCCGCTCCAGCGAAGCGATGCAGCGGCGCAGGAAGGTGGTGTCGATGCTCACGGCTTGCGGGCCTCCGAAGCCCAGGTTTCGGTTTCGTCGCGCGTCGGCCGGGGCGGCACCCCGGTCTCGTGTCGCCGCCAAGATACGACATGCCGTACCCCGGTACACTTTGTCCGGCCACCCATACTTCGCGCGGAGGACCATACGGTGCTCGGATCGGTAGGAACGGGAGGACGGACCGGCGTTATCATGCCTTTGACCAAGGGGGGGATGTGCGAATACGGACGTCAGTGTTGGCGGGATGAATCCTGCTGTCCGTTCCGTTGCCTGCCGCCGCGCAGACGACGCTTGGGGTGCGCGCCGGAGTGGGGATCGCGCGCATGGATCTGCGAGACGATGTCTACTTCGCGCCATGCCCGCCGGGCGTGACCTGCCCGGGCTTCCCGAACGACCCGGCGGGCAGCTTCACCTTCGGAGCCGACCTGACGGTGCCCCTCGCGGTCGATCCGTACGAAGTCCGCATCGGCGGTTCGTACGCCGTAAAGGGGGGCGCCGGGTTTGAACACGGAGCGAACCCCGACCCCATCAGCGGCAGACTTTCCGCGGGCTACTTTCAGCTCTCATCGTTTCTGGGCGCTCGCATCCGCGACAGGTCGCTCGGCCCGCTGTCGGTGCGCCTCCTGGCCGGCCCGTGGGTGGCGCTCCGGCTGTGGTGCGACGCGGACGGCAGGCAAAATACGACCTGCGCCGGCATCGACCCCGACACGCCCGACGCGGGTGTCGCGGTCGGCGGGGGCGTAGAGGCCGCACTCTCGAGCCGGTTGAGTCTCGGCGTGGAAGCCATCTACTACCACGGATTGACGTCGTTTTCGGACCAGACGACGAGGTTCGTGGCGATCCAGGCCGGCGCGATCGTCCCCGTCGGCTGAAATAAGGCCGGGCATGGTGATCCGCGAGATCGAGGTTGCCGTCTCAGCGCGACTCAAGCGCGGTTTCAACGGGGTCTCAGCGTGCGGGACGTTCCCGCGGGAACGTCCGCGGCGAGTCAGCCGCTACTCACGCGCGGCGGGCGTCGATCCAGTGAACAACCATCGTGGCATCTACAGCTAGCCCAGCTTTTGGGCGATCTTGAGGACCGTGCCGGCGAGGTCGTCGATATTGGCGACGATCCGGTTGATCTTCTCGTTCCGCTGGTCCGCGCCGTTCACGATCTCCATCAGCTCGGCCAGGCGCCGCTTGTCGTCGTGGGTGGGGAACAGCTCATCGATCTCGCGGTCGGTCATCGTGGTGAGTGACGAGATATCGCCGGCCAGCTGACGGTCGGTCTCCTCCGCAGCCTCCGCGGCGATCTTGCTCCAGTCCAGGCCCATGGGTCGTTCTCCTCTCCCGTGCGTCAGCTGCCCGCGATCGTCGTCTTGATCTCTTCGAGCTTTTCCAGGTACTCGTTGGCCTCGCCAGCGCCCGAAACCAGGCGCGACACGGCGCTGTCGACCCCGTCGATCACGCTGGACACCCGGTCCTCCGTCACGCCGCCCGCCTCGAGAAAGCGATCGCGGTTCTCGGCGACCTCGGCCGCGGACCAGAGGAAGCTGGTGAGCGTGTTGTTGATCGCCGCCGCTTCGTCATACGCCCGTTTGATGCTCCGGCCGATCTGACGCTCCAGCGCGTCGAGCGGCGCCACCAGCTCCAGACGCTTGTCGTTGATCTGCATCTGAAGGGCGGGGCCGGCATCGACCAGAAACTGGAGGCGGTCCGCGTCGCTCCCGTCCTCGACGATGCGGCGCCACTCCGCGGCCACCTGCGGGTTGCCGAAGATGTTCCGGGCGAACCGCGGCACCCATTTCTCGGCGAGAAAACGGTCGATCTCACGGCGCTTGAGGTCGAAGTACCGCTCCAGGAGCGTGACGTTGGCGTTCTCCAGAGCCTTGATCCGCTGACCGAGGGTTTGCGACAGCTCCGGCGCCTCGCTCGGGATGCTCGCGCACCCGCCCACGACCAACGTCAGGAGGCCCAGCAGGGCGGAACGGGTCCTCATGGCTACACTCGCTTTCTGAACCGGCCGGAACACGGAATCGCGTCAGTTGAGCCCGCCGCGCGTGGCGCGCAGGGGACTCATGTAGAACGCCTTCCGGCCACCGATTGCGACGGATGCCGGCCGGCAACCGTCTCGCCGATCGTGGGTCGCCCGCGGGTTGACATGCCGGGGCATCGCGTTCGACCCTATGCGTTCTCCGGCCCCCCGCGGACTCCGCGGCCCCCGCGGCTTGCGCCGTGATCGCGCCGACCGTCAACCCTCGCCCGGCTCCGCCATGAGTGACCCTGAACGCACGCAGGTCTGGCAGGTGCCCGAGCCCCTTGCCGTGCATGACGTGCGCCTGGGCGACGGCGCCGTGATCACGCTCCGGCGTCACGGGAATCCCTCCGGCCCGCGCATCGTGCTCAGCCACGGCAACAGCCTCGCGATCGACCTCTATTACCCGTTCTGGTCGCAGTTCGCGGACGCCTTCGATCTCGTGCTCTACGACCTCAGGAACCACGGCTGGAACACTCCCGGGCCGCTGCGCAGCCACCATGTGCCCACACTCATCGATGACCACCTGCGCATCCAGGACGCCATCGAGCGGGGATTCGGGAAGAAGCCGCAGGCCGGCGTGTTCCATTCGCTCTCCGGGCTGGTCTCCCTGCTGTCCCCGACGCGAGGGGGGGAGTTCACGGCCCGCGTGCTTTTCGATCCGCCGCTGTGCGAGTTCGGCCCCGCCCGGGAGGAGTGTCCCGACGTGGCGAGGCGGGCGGCCACGATGACGCTTGCGCGCGCGGACCGGTATCCGACCCGCGCGGACTTCGCGGAGGTGCTTCGTCACATGCCCGCCTTCCAGCATGTGGTCCCCGGCGTCCGCCGTCTCATGGCCCGGACGACGCTGCGCCGAAGCCCGGACGGGGACGGCTACATTCTCCGTTGTCCCCGCGAATACGAGGCCCAGATCTACAGGTACGGCGGACAGTACGCGGCGTTGATCGACTTCGGGGCTCTCGCCTGTCCGACGATGGTCATGGGGGCCGACCCCGCCATCCCGCACACCTATTTTCCGACCACCGAACTCCATCACATTCCGACCGTGGACTACGCCTACCTGCCCGGAGGAACGCACCTCCTGCAGCTGGAGCAGCCGGAGGCGAGCGCGGCCGCGACCCTGGATTATCTGAAGGCGAGCGGCCTGTACTGAGGGGGGATCCATGACCGAAGGTTCGAAGCGCATCCCGTCGCTGGTCCTGCCGGTCTTCGGCCTCGGGCTTGCCACATTCTTCACAATGGCCATGGCGACCGCCGGAGCCGCGGCGCTCTGGATCATTCTCTTCGGCCTCCTGATGGGCGCCCTCGCCAGCCAGATCTCCCAGCTGGAAGTGAGGAGCTACCTGGACGCCCAAAGCGAGGCGTCGGACGGACTCCCGGGGCGTTTCCGACTCGTGTTCGCGGTGGGCGTCCTCGTCGGGATCGCCGGCATGACCGTGATCGTCGTGTCGGACGCGGTGGGTTGGTTCGCATTGCTGCTTTTCATGCTCGCCCTCCTGATGGGCGGACGCGTCAACAGGAGCGTTCGCCGGGCCCTGGCGAGCGGGATGAGCACAGATTCGGAGTCTGTGGAAGAGGGTGAGGAGGGTGAGGAGGGTGGAGATCCGCAGGCCGAGACCGCCCTGATGTCGCGGCTGGCGGCGATTGGCGACACGACCGGCAAGCAGATGGTCAACCTGGCATGGCTCGCGCTCGGGTTCGCGGTGGGGGCAGGCCTCGCACTGCTGTCCGCGATAATCGTCGACGCCCAGTTGGGCGGATAGTACGAGGGGCGGGGGCCGGACACGCCGGCCGGCGTCGTCAGAAGAGTTTGATTTTGGCGACCGAGTGGCTTAGCGGTACGGCGCGCCGGCCCGGGTCCGGGGTCGGTTCCTCGACGACCTGGTTTCCGTACAGCTTGAACCAGGCCTCTCCCGCGCCGGGATTGACCTCGATGAGGGCGTAGGACGTGCCCGTGTAGAGGGCGAGCCGCCTGAATCCGTATCCCTCCGGGGTCTCGCCGTCGTCGGCCGCGCCGAAGCGGAGCGCCCAGCCCAGCGCGCGCGGCACGTGGTAGGTCACGGCGCTCGAGGTGAGTTGCCAGACGCGGTGCCCGTCGTCGTCGTTGAGGCTGAAGACGGCCGAGCAGTGCACGTCGCCGCTCAGGACGAGGGGACGCACGCCGCGCCGCGCCGCCCGGAACAGCACCTCCATGAGGGCGGCCCGCTCCTCGTCGTGGAGGCTGTGCTCCCACGAATCGCGCAGATCGTCGCCGAGGCCCGCCGCGCGGAGCGGGAACTCGAGATCCGCGTTCGCCAGGGCCGACCTCGCGTGGAGCACGGGCACCGCCGAGACCACGAACATGAACGGCGTCTCCTCCGGCTCGAGCGCGTCCGCCCACGCCTCGAAGCGCCGAAACTGGGCCTCGCCCAGGATCCGGAAGCCGTCGCGCTCGATGTCGCGGTGGCCGCGGCCATCCAGGACGTAGAACGCCGCCCCGCCCCTGGCGAAGGAGTAGTCCCACACGTCGTGCGCATCCCCGCTGGCCTCCGCAACGGCCTCCGTCGGGGGATTGTGGCTGTGCTGGTATTCCCGGTACACGTGGCACGCCGCGCGGAACATGCGGCGGACCAGGCGCCGCCCCTCGTCGCGGGTCAGCCCCCGGTCTTCGAGATCCGGAAGAATGTGTGCGAGGCTGTCGTACGGGGCGTCGTACGGGGGATCGTCCGTGAGATAGTGCGATCCCCAGCCGTCGCCGATCTCGTGGTCGTCCCAGATCATGTAGGTCGGGTAGGCGTCGAGGACGCGGCGCACGCCCTCGAAGCCCCAGTATCCCCGGTAGATGTCGCGGTACCAGCTGCGCATGGAGCGCTCGTCGGGCAGCAACTCGCCCCCCTCGCGGCGCATGCTGCGGTTCAGCAGCTTCCAGATGTCCAGCGTCGCCACCCCGTCGCTGTAGCACTGGTCGCCGCCGGCGATCACCACGTCGACGTTGTCGCGGTGCCGGGCGAGCGTCGCGGCGAGGAAGTCCCACGTATCGATGTCGCCCACATCCGTCCGCTTCCGGAACAGCCCGCTCACGCGGTACGGCATGTGACAGGAGAAGAGCGCGACATGGAACGGGCGCCGCTCGTCCTCGGCGGGAGGCGTGCGAAAGCTGCGCAGGCGGTTGTGTCCCAGGATCACCTTGCCGCCGTCGTCCTCCGAGTGCAGCGCGTAGCCGTAGCGCGTGTCCGGCCGCAGATCCGCGAGGTCCAGCACGCGCGTCGTGTCGTCGGCGTAGCCGGCCACCTCGAACGGCACGGCGCGCAACGCGGCCAGGGCGTCGGCAGTCTCCTCCGCCGACACCGGCACCCGGCCGAGCGCGGCCCGCAGTTCCGCCCGCACCGACGACGACCCCATCGCCTCGCCGCAATCGTAGAGCAGCAGCGTGAAGCGTCCCGGCCTCCCCGTGCGCAGCCACAACCGCACCGAATCCGATGTGGCGTGCCCGATGATCGCCCCCACGCGCAGGCGGGCGTTGGGCCACGGCCGGTCCGACTTGAAGACCAGCGAGTCCGGTCCGTGCGCCGCGGCGCCGGTGGCGTCCCGTCCGTTGCCAGCCGCCGGGGGCGGGCCATTTGGATCATGCATGCGTGTCGCCGTTATCGAGCGGTTCGGTTGGCCTTCAGCAGGTCTTCGATGAACGCCATCAGCTTGTGGATGGTAGCGGATCCCCCGGCGATCAGGCCGGCCGTCACGATGACGTCGGTGAACCGGAACAGATCTCGCTGGAAGGGCGCGGTTCCGGTGCCGAACTCGAAGATCGAGCCAAGCAGCCGCACGCCACCGAGCGACACCATGATGCCGAGCGTCAAACCGAAGAGAAGCGCCCGCCGCTGCGTCCCCAGCCTGTATTGCCGGAGCTTCGCCTCGGCTGCGGCCCTGCCGTCCTCTCCAGCTGCGTCCTCTCCGGCTGAACGCGCCTCTTCCTCGAGGCGGATCTTCCCGCCCTGCCGCCATGCCTTGAGGAGCACCTCGAGCGACCGTTCGACGAACATCGCAACGATGTACAAGACCCCAAGCTGGCTGAGTGCGGCGCGGAACGGGTTCACCCCTTCGGCCACGCCGACCGCCGTCCAGGCATCACCCAGCGCAAGGACGGCGCCGGCCACCGCCACGCCAAGCACCCCCAGGAAGATTCGTCCGACGTACCTGTTCATGCTCTACTCCTCCTGTATCGGCTCGATCCGCGGCCCCTCCGACGGCCGCGACGGATCGTGGGAACGCGACATACTCTTCCCGTCCGCGATGTTGGCAACCCCCTGTCGGGGGAGGGGCGTGCGGCAGCCCTCGACCTCCGCCAGAAGCTGGACACCGGATCTCCGGGACCCGCTCGACCGCTACACATCAGATCGACACGAAAACATGCCGGCAGTACATGTATTGTCCACAAGAAAACGATTAGGTTTATCTCCATGAGACTGCTTCATGCTGCCTGCGTCGCGGCCCTCTTCCTGACGGCCTGCGGCGATGGGACGTCGCCGACAGCCGGTGGGGACGCCGACGATGCCCCGGTGAGAGTCGGCTTCCTCGTCTCGGGTGTCCGGACCTATCCGAACGGAGCGATGATCGCGGTGGACGAAACCAACGGCCGCGGGGGCCTGTTGGGCCGTACCGTCGAGCTCGTCGTCCGGGAGGGGCTCGAGGAAGCGGCGGCTGCGGTCGAGGCCGCGGAGGTCTTGATCGACAGTGACCAGGTCGTCGCCGTCATCGGCCCCAACCGCTCTTCGCACGCTATCGAGGTGGGGGCCGTCGCCCAGCGCCGCGGCGTGCCGATGATCACGACGGCGGCCACCAATCCGGGCGTGACCTCGGCTGGCGACCTTGTCTTCATGGCCGCGTTCACCGACCAGTTCCAGGGGCGCGTCATGGCGGAGTTCGCCGCGGGGGCGCTCGGAGTGACGACCGCCGCCGTTCTGACCCAGCGGGGGGACGTATACAGCGAGGGGATCGGGGAGTTCTTCGTCGATCATTTCCTCAGCTCCGGCGGCGCGATCGTGGCCGAGGATTCGTACGAGCGTGGCGCGACGGATTTCTCCGCGCAACTGGCGCGCATCGCGGCTGTGACTCCCCGCGCAGTGTTCGTGCCGGGCCGGGCTGAGGAGGTGGCCCTCCTGAGCGCGCAGGCAAGGGCTCTGCCGGTGCTCGACGCCGCCGGAGAACCGGTCTTGCTGCTCGGGGCCGATGCCTGGGACAACCCCGCGCTGCTCGACAACCGGAGCGCCGCCGTGGATGGCAGCTTCTTCACGGGTCACTTCTCACCGGACACAGACGAGCCGACGGCGCGGGCGTTCGTCGACACCTACCGGACTCGGTACGGCATCATGCCGACGGGCGGCGACGCGGTGAGCTATGATGCGGTCCGGTTGTTTCTGGAGGCTGCGGCGCGGGCGGGCAGTCTCGACGCCGATGCCGTCCGCCGGGAGATGCTGGCCACCCGACAATACGCCGGAGCCACGCGCATCTCCCACTACAACGACGCCCGCCACCCGACCAAGAGCGCCGTCATCATGACCATCGAGGACGGCGTGAAGAGATTCCATCGGCAGGTGGACCCGTAGCGAAACGAGGACCGCCGGCCAGATCGAACGCGCAGTTGATTCCGGGTTGACGGCGGAAAGGAACGCATGTGAATCACCTGACACCCGGCCTCGCCGAGATCAGCGCTTCAGGCCGCCGTCTTCAGCCTCTTTCCCGTTGACTTCTTCCGGCTCCTCGGCTTCCGGCTCCCCTTCTGCTCGCAGGGGTGCCGATCCTCGCGGCCGCAGTACTCGCGCCCGTTGTCGCTCAGGACCGTCTCGACCTTCACCCCGTGCTCATCGAAGAACGGGAACACCTACTGCGAGCTTTCCTCCTGGGGGAGGCGGAGGGCAGGGAGGCGTGAAGTTCGCCAGCATGGTCGAGACGACGCAGGGAGATGTTGCGTGACGGAGCGCGCTGCGGGGATCCCTGCATTCTTCGCGGGGCTGGAGGCGCGGATGGATGAGGCACGGCAAGCCGACCGACGCCGGCTTGAGCAGCTCTTCGTCGAGCTGAATCCCGTGCTGGAGGCGGCCCGGAAGCTGGAGCGGGAGCTTGACCGGCATCTCGCGCATCGCTTCAACGTGTTCGACTACATGGGCGAGGATCGCCCGAGCGAAGTGCTGCTTTCGAGAATCATCGGCGACCTGCTCAACCCCGCGGCCCGACACGGCCAGGGCACGTCCCTGCTCGGGATCCTCCTGGAACAGTTGTTCGCGGAAGGCGGCACATCAAAGCCGAGGCCGGACTTCTCGAAGCCGGTACGTGTGCAGTTGGAGCGCGTGATCCCCAAGAGGCGTCGCATCGACATCACGGTGGACGTCGAGACCGGCGCCGGGCCGTGGTGCCTGGCCATCGAGAACAAGCCCTTCGCGGATGATCAGCGGCACCAGGTGCGGGACTACCTGAAGTACCTCAAGGGGAAGTACGAGGAGCGTTTTCTGCTCATCTATCTTTCGCCGCGGGGGGAAGGACCGACGCCTCATAGCCTGCCGAAGGAGGAACTCCCTCGTTGGCGGGGGCGGCTCGCCGTCATGCCCTATTGGGGGGTCCCTGGGAGCGCCGATCGGGCCGCCGAGTACACCGAGGCGGCTGGGGGCGAGGCGGACGACGCGCCCAGCGATGAGCAAGCTCTCGCGGACGATGTGTTCGCCGATTTCCGGACTCGGTTCTCCCTGGCCGATTGGTTCGCCGCCTGTCGGACCCAGTGCCACGCCGACCGGCTCCGGTGGTTCCTGCGGGATGCCGAAGCATTCTGCCGACAACAATTTGGAGGACATTCGATGGCGACGGACAGCGACACGCGGGCAATCCAGGATTACCTCTTCGCCAACCCGAATCAGCTTTCAACCGCGCAGACCGTCTCGGATGTCTGGCCGAAGCTGAAGGCGGAGCTGTGCGGGGGCTTTCTGGAACACCTGCGCGCTGAGGTCCACCGGCGGGTACAGGAGCAACTGCCCGATCTCGCTCCGGACCTTCGTGTCGAGTGCAGGTACGGCGGAGAAGCAAAATGGTCGAACTTCCTCTGGCTGTACCGCGTGGGGTGGCCTCCGTGGGAAAGGAAGAAGAAGGACCATCCTCCACTTGAGGGGTGCACGGGTGTTGTACTGCAATCGGTTGGGCCGGGACCGAATCAATGGAGGTGGGGTGTGCTGCATCCGCTAGACAAGAACAACATGACCGCTGCGGATAGAGAGCGGCGTGGAGCATTGGAGGACAGGCTTCGGCGTGACCTCGATCCCGGTGGAACCCTGCTCTGGTGGCCCTATGTCCGCCAAGCTCGCGACGAAATGACCAGATGGGATTCCCTCCTCGCGGACTTGTACCGAGAATGGAAGGATGGCCATGGGCCCATCACGGACTACTACGTCGATAGCATCATGGACCTAGCGGTCAATGCGATCCCCGTCATTGATGAAGTCGAACGCAAGTGGGGGCAAGCGAAGGCTGACGAACGGGGCTAATGCTGAGGCGCGGGGGACGTCGTCGATCCGCGAGATCGCCACGATTCACGCGAGTTGGTTGAGACTTCGGGACTGCGGTAGGGCGATCCAACCCTCCTCCCGAGCCAGCTCGCGATCTTCGGGAGGAATCGGCTCGCAACGGCCCGTGGTGGCCGCTCGGGCGACCAGGGCCGCGACGAGCGCATCGAGCATGTCGTCCGAAGCCGTGCACCGAGCCCGGTCCTCCTCGGAGAGGGTGAGCCAGTCCACGGTTCGCTCGGCAAGATCGCTTACGAGCCGGGCTCGAACCGTCGCCCCCTTGGCACGCTTGTAGCCGCGCGAGGGGAAGCCCCATACGTGGAGGGCGGCTGCGGGGTAGACCTCGACGAAGCGGCCGCCGCCGCTCCGGTCGATGGCTTCACCGGCGGCCGACGCCTCCGCGAGCAGGCGGACGGCGCGCATCGCCGGCACCGCGATCAGATCCGACGAGACGCTGAGCGGCCATCGACCCAGTCTCTCCCTCACGAACTCATCGGTTCGTCGAAACCGAAGCTGTGGAACGGCGGTGGAAGGCCAGACCGTCTCTGTCGAATAGGCGGCGACGGCTCGGGTGAACGGCGCGGGCCAGCCGAAGGGGGCGTCGATGCCGATCCTGTCCGCGCGCCTGAACAACTCATGCAGGTCGGCGTCCGTCGCGCCCAGCGAGAGGGTCTCCACGCGCGCCGACCCGCGATCCCACCGAATCAGGCAGGTGGCCGTCCGCTTCGGCTGCGAGGCGAGGTCGACTCCAAGCGTGACCATCGATTCAGACGCCGATATGCGGGAAGCCATTGACGAAGTACGACCTGGTGACCTCGGGGAAATGCTGATCTGAAGGCCGAACTCTAGCTCTTGGTCTCGGAGTGCTTCTGCCACGCCTTCGCGCCGAGGATTCCTCCGAACAAGAACGTGAGCGTCGTACTGTAGTCTGTCGAACAGTCCCCGACGCCGAACGCGGTCCCGACCAATACCCCCATCCCGCCGACCATGCCGATCAGCATCGTGACCCGCATGGATGAGGGCCGTCCTTCGTCGTCGGCCATCATGTCGCCGAACCACTTCCGCATGTCACCCCCTCGTGCTCGCCAACGGGGAGAAAAGAACTTCACCGTAGTCCCTACGATGTTCCACAAATGGTTGTTGGTCAATCGATACCGGGACTCGGGAGAGTCGGAGCCTTGACGGGCGAACGCATCTGGCCCGACTCTGGTGCCGCTCGTCCGACGCGGTCCGATGTCGTCAGGTGGAGGAACTGATTCGTGAGTGATACTGAGACGTCAAAGCCGCTGCTGACTCACCTGAGCTGGCGGTTTCATCCACCGATGGAGGTGCTCGCCTGCTCCGTGCTCGAGTACATCCTCAACAGCCATCCCGGCTCGCGAGAGGGGTTGAACGAGCTGCTGGCGCGAATCGTCCCGGGCATGCGGTTGTCCGGCATGGACTTCGAGACGGAGACTCCCGATCCGGAGTTGGGGCGCCCGGACGTGCTGCAGAAGGGAGACAACGGGGAGCAGCGGTTCCTCATCGAGGCCAAGTTCGATGCGCCGCTCATGCGGGCTCAGCCCGTTTCCTACCTGGAGCAGTTGCCGTCGGCCGGTGTCTCGGTGCTCATGTTCCTGGTTCCAACCCGGCGAGTGGAGGAGCTCTGGCCGCGGCTGCTCGGCCGGCTCGAAAGGAAGGGACTCCCGTATACCGGTCTCGAGCATCCGCGCTGCGTCCGGATCGATGGGACGGAGAAGCACCTCTGCATCATCGACTGGACCACCTTGTTGGACAGCATGAAGGAACCGCTGGAGGGTGACGAGTTCGGTCGGGCGGACCTCCGGCAACTCCGAGGACTCGTGCGGTTCGCCGAGGCAAAGGAGAGCAAGGCTACGCTCCCGGGAAAGGAGATGGTCGATACGGTTACCGAGATCGGGAAGGCGGCCGGCTGGCTGGCGACCAGGACCATGTCGGGTCGTGGCAGCTACCAGGTAGCGCCGCGTGGCTACGGCTACGGCCGATACGCGCGCATCGATCGCCGCTACAAGCTCGGTGTTTGGTTGGGGATCAACTCACGTCTGTATCAGGAGTTCGCCTCGACGCCACTCTGGATGGTGTGTGTGGATTGGGTCTTCGCCGACGGCCAGGGCTGGAACCCCGGTGTCAAGGCAATACTCGAGGCTCGCATGGGGTCGAGACTCCACGAGGTCGGCGAGCAGTTGTGGGTTCCGGTCATCCCGGAGGGAGGCAAGGGACCCGACCGGTATGCGGCCGCGCTCGAGCGCATCGTCGGGATCCTGGACGAGCTGGCGGAGCCGTGGCAGTCGGACGCCATCGTGCTTGAGGACGTCATCCGGCCGTACAAGGAGCCGGTGATGAACAACGTCCACCGTTCCGAGTACGTCGAGGCGATCGTGGCGCTCACGCTCAAGGCCAGCGGCTGGGCGCGCACGACGCCATGGGACTCGTGGGACTTCGAGCACAAGTCGGGAATCAGGCTCGAGGTCAAGCAGTCCGCGGCAGCCCAGGCCTGGAAGAGCCCCGAGCGACAGAGCCCCGCTCGATACGATATCGCCCCCCGGACGGGGTATTGGGACAAGGAAGGAGACTGGGTCGCGAAGCCCGGACGCCACGCGCACCTCTACGTGTTCGCGTGGCACGGAGCCGACGGGGACACGGCCGACCAACGGGACGCCGGGAGCTGGGAGTTCTATGTCGTTGCCGAGCGCGATCTCCCCGCGCAGAAGTCGATTGGGCTGACGGCCCTTCAGGATCTGACATCACCGGGCGGCATCGATGCTCTCGCGGCAGCCGTGGACGCCGTTTCGAGTCGGTCCCAGAAGTGGCCGGGCGACTGAAAGAACCGCTCGCGGCTGATCCTATCCTTCGAACCCAACTCCAACCTCGATTGCCCGGCGCTCAACCGGAACGGCAACCGGAGCTTGCCGCGGACGCAACCGCTTCCCCCAGTGCCTGTTCCCCCGCACGGCAATCGATGCGAATCGGCCAATGAAGGAGCTGTGCTACATCGAGCCGTACACGTCGCTGCGCCGGGAGGGTGGCGAGGACGACCAGCCCAGCCGCATCCTACAGGATCTGGGCATCAACCTGGGATGTTCGTCGCAACTCTGGAGTCGGCCCGAGGAGACCGCCGACCACATCATCCTGCACACCCTTGATGAATCCGTTCCGATGAATCGGCCGAGCAAACACAGCTACGTCGACATGTACGGGATTCCCCGGAAGCGGCCACCGACGCGGCGCAAGTGGACTGCCACTGTACGGATCCCGTCTGCACTGCGGTCCCAGCATGGCGCGGCCAACATGGCATCAGGGTCTCAAGGATGGGATCCGGAACCGAAGGGTTGGGGAGAAATCAACCAAGGGCGAAATGAAGACAGCAGTCCGCGACTCTGACGTCGGCTAAACCGGGCGTCAGGTGATTGCCGAACTTGTACGTCTTCTTCGAGAAAAACTGCCACACACAGAAAGGGGACTCACAATGATTGGAACCTATCAACGAGCTGCGCTTATCTATGATTTTGACGGTACACTCGCCAGAGGGAATCTACAAGAACAGACCTTTATTCCCGAAGTGCTACAGATGGAGAATGGTCCTTTCTGGGATGGAGTCAAAGCCATCGCAAAGCAAGCAAATGTTGACGAGATTCTCATATATATGTGCGAGATGATCGCGAAAGCAAAAGAACAAAAGGTCGACGTTACGGAAGAGATGTTGCGACAGCACGGCGCCAAAGCTGAACTCTTTCCGGGTCTGGTTGATGGAAGTTGGTTTAGGCGAATAAACGAACATGGTAGAAACTGTGGCCTGCTTGTCGATCACTATATCATATCGTCAGGTATTGATGAGATGATTAGAGGTTGTCCTATCCACGATGAATTCAGATATATATTTGCTTCCAAGTTCATCTACGATGGAGCACATGTGCGATGGCCCGGCGTAGCCATCAATTATACGACTAAAACACAATATCTGTTCCGCATCAACAAGGGAATAGAAAACCATTATGACAACAAAGAAATCAACCGCTATATGTCTGACCGCGAACGCCCCATTCCGTTCAAGCGAATGATTTTTATAGGCGATGGTGAGACGGACATTCCGGCGATGAAGATGACGACGCAACAAGGTGGTTGGGCGATCGCAGTATACGATCCCGAGCGTAGTGATAAAGATCTCAACAAAATCCATCATCTGATTGCCGACCGACGGGTCGACTTCGTAGCTCCTGCGGACTATAAGAAAGATTCACAGATGGATATAACTGTAAGAGGTATACTGAGTCGGATGGGAAGAGATCGAAGCGAGGGTGCATGAGTCGTGCCACTACACTGACAATGGAGGCAGTGAGTTGGAGGATGCTTGGGTGGAGATTGGACTCGGTGTGTCGGTATGATAATGATATGTACCCTCGCTAAGGTCACTGCTGCGGGTGGCCCCGAGTGTAGAGTGTACAGGTGCGGTATTCACCTGACACCCGGCCTCGGCCGAGGTCAGCCGCTTCGGGCTGCGGTCTTCACCTCCTTTCCGGTTGACTTTTTCCGGCTCCCGGGATCGGTGCGTCGATGATCCGATATGGCCTTCGCACCTCCATGCGGCCGCGCGCCGAACGGTTTCGGAGCCGCTCAGGACGTGTATCGATGCCGCTCGGGGTCCACACGCCTCTGACGTCGCTCCAGCTCACGCGCACCGTCTCGACGAAGGGCGTGCCTCGCGCTGTTCACGGCTCGGGTATCTCAGACTCGTTCAACAGTGGGTCGTCAGCCGGGGAATCGTCACCATCTTCGTGTCGAAGAAGCAACTCTTCCGCCCTCCGCTCGATCCATTGACGGACCCGGCGATCCCCCTCGCATCGCAGCACCCGCAGCCACGCATAATCTTCGCCCAAGAAGCCATGCTCGTCGTCGTCGAAATCGGGCGGCGCGAACACGTCCGGCAGGTTTAGGAGAGGTTCAAGGGCGTTGATGTCGCGGTGGTCCTCGTCCGTCGGGTCGTAGAGGTCCAGTTGAGACAGGATTTGCTTGACGAGCCGGGGGATGGCGAAGGAGGTCAGCAACAGGTGTTGCCGAACCGTCCACCGCGACGGCTTTAGGTCCTCCCTGTGCCCGTGCGCGAGGTTCCCGCGACAGTCCTGCAGGTCCGAAGCCCAGCAGGCCCGGAGGCTGCCTTTCGGCCAGGGCCTGCCCCTCGGCTGGGGTCGCCATTCGCACCGAGGTACCTCCCGGCTCGGCCACCACGCTTCGGCGAACTTAGTAGCGAACCGCCTTTGGTCCCTCCGCGACCTGATTCCGAGTACTTGCTCCATCGCCGCGTACGTAAGCACCAGTTCGATCTCCAGTGACATATCCAGTGCGTCGGTATTGGCTTGGTTGAAGAGGACAATACCGCGGTGCAGTCCCGTCCACGCCTCCGGCTCTCGCTCTCGCAACGCCAGCAGCGCGTCGAGCAAGGCGCGGTCGGGCTGGATTGCCTGGCCTTCCAAGCTTACGTGCGCCGGCATCTGGACCTTATAGTCCTCGCCGGCGATCCACGACGATACGCGTCCATCGCGTCGGCGCGTCTCCACAACCACGCCGCCGCCCGGCTCCTTGAACGCTTCGATCACAAGCCGTAGTTGGTCGCGGTTGAAGTAGTCCCAAGTAAAGAATTCACGCGCTGACAAGGCGGCGAAGGCGAACAACTCGGCAAACAGAAACAGATCAGCCCTATCCCTCCCGGACAGATCGTCCGTCAGCCGTCGGTCACGCGCCGCTAGGATCACTGCAGTCTGGACCGGCTCGTCCCGACGGTTACGGTATGGAGCAAGGACGGAATCGAGCGTGAATTACCGCTCGACATCCGACCCCGGCCGGGCTCCCCGCACCGACGGTGTCAGCGAGTACGCGCCGACCTCGATATCGCGCTCAAGGTTGATCCATGGAAAAAACGCCAGTTGCGGCATGATTCGATCCTTCGTCCCTCATCTCTGTCCCGGAATACGGCGCGAAAACCGCAGCAGCCGTCCCTGCGTCAGCGCGGCCGAGGCTCGGGTGGAAACCGTACAGTTCTGCCGCCGTGACAATCGATCTATTCCATTCGAAGCGTCATCCAGTTCCGTCCCTCGTCGTCGGAGCTGTGCGTCGTAACGCGGCACCTCTTGTCCGCTGGTTCTTCAACGATCGCCACGTGATCAAGGTCAACCTCTGTGATTACCGTATTGCAGAACTTACCCATATATGGGAATCCAGTAACGTGATTGCAATCAGTGTAGTCATTATTGCAGATTGAACATTCTGCCTGCACTACAGTCATGCCAGCACTCAAGAACACTTGCGGTGGGAATACAATCTTTTCGATCGCAATTAGCCTGTCATAGCGAACTCTCAAGTGTCGGAAACCTGACGAGGCTCGGCCTGCCGCGGCTAGCGCCCCCTGAGCCTCCACAAGGTGATCCCAAGCTGCATCGGGCTTCTGTTCCTTGAGCGCCAAATACATCGATAATTCGGCGGCCAGTGCGCCCATTACACAATGAAATCCAAGTAGAATGTTGGCATATTCTTCATCGTGTTGATCTACTGCATGTTCTTTTTCTCTTGCAATCTCATCGTTTGTTTGCGCGATTGCGCTTATCGCGTTATGTTGAAGATTCGAGCATCGCGTTATATACAAGAATCGTTCAAATTCGCGAACTGATTCGTTCATTTTTTCTATGAAACTCCTATCCATCGAGATCATCTCCTCGTCCTAGGAAGGATGTTGATTGGACCACTTGCGTGAGATCCCGGAGCCCCTTCACGGGTCCATCATACGATATCTTCTCGCACACGCCATCTGGATGTTCCCTTACAATTGACATCGAGACTCGTGGTGTCGGCATCGCACCATAGAACCGTTCGGCGTATTCTAATATTGCTGTTATGATTATCTCGAGGCCGGCCGGTTGCTGAGCTAGCCAGTAATAAGTAAGGAATAGAGTAGGCAGAATCCAATCGTCAGCACGATTCTTCGTATAACGTCGTGATGAATCATGCGGCATGATATCGTCGATTGATAAACCGACAGCTTGTAGCAGCTTCGTCGTTGTGAGCATTGTAAACGGGAAACGGAACTCATCAACGGACGAGACCTTGTCAAAGTTCATCGGTAGAATTGCAACGCTGCGCGGCGAAGCACATCCGAGTTCAACGAGACGTTTACGGACTTCAATATATGAATCTTGCGTGATGGTCATGGATCACAAAGCTCCTTTTCCCAACGTTTGAATCCCGTTGTGTAACGACATCGAACGCGATTGACTACAAAAAACTGATACAGTGCGTGGCATCCAGATGATATCGGACGGTGCCGTGAGTGGACAAGGTGTACAAGTACGATGGAGTGGACGCCCTCTCCCGACGGCATCGCGATGTGCCAAGATGGTGCTGAAGCGATTCAGTCGACCATCCGAGGGAGGAGGCATCCACGTGGAAGAGGTTACGATCATCGGGATCGATCTGGCAAAGCGCAGCTTTCAGGTGCACGGGGCGAGGGCCGACGGATCGGTTGCGTTCCGCAGGAAGTTGGGCCGGGGGAAGCTGCTGGGCTTGCTCGGCTCACAGCCGCCGTGTACGGTGGCGATGGAGGCGTGCGCCGGCGCCCACTAATGGGGCCGTGAGGTCGTGGCGCTCGGCAGCGCCGGAAGCTCTTCATGGGCGGTGCGAAGGCCTGCAACGCCATCGCGGTGACCTGCCGCGGCAGCACACCACCGGCGGCAAGCCGAGGCTTGGCAGGATATCGAAGATGGGCCAAAGAGACCTGAGACGGCTCCTGGTCACGGGAAGCCATGGCGGTCGTTCAGCCACGCGAGCCGACGCGGCGAGATCACGGATCCGTGGCTGGCCGGGGTATTGGCGCGGAAGCCGAAGAAAGTGGTCGCGGTGGCGGTCGCCAACAGGACGGCGCGGAGGGTCTGGGCGCTGGCCACACGAAAGGAGGCTTACCGAGTTCGAGTTGTCGCCTGAGCGGGCGGCGAGAGAAACAGCGAAAGCAAAGGCGCTGGAGGGAGGGGTGGACAGCAGGACGCGAGAAACGGGTAAGGGCACACAGTCAGCAAGACGGGGTCGGAAGAACCAATGATTACCGGAGGGCCTGAGAGCCCGCAAGTACGATCTGGATCCGATCTCACGAACACCATACGGGCCCGCGGCCCAAAAAGGGGCTGCAGCAAGAGGCCGGACATACGACAGTACCTGACCCGACTGCCACCGACTCGGTTCCGAATCCGTACTCGCCCATTTCCGGGCGTCCACATACGGTAGTCGCCTGACACCCGGCGGCCTCGCCGCGGGCAGCGGTCCAGGCTGTCGTCTTCATTTCCTTCCGGGTTGACTTCTTCCGGCTCCTCCTAGGCTTCCGGGTCCCCTTCTCTCGAAGACCTAGCATGTCCTGATTCCGAGATGGAGCGACACAGGCGCATCCCCCTGTGCGGTGATGGCATCCGGTGGTTTGAAGTTTGATCAAGGATTTCAGAACCACAGGAGCAACACCATGACCTAGGAGGACATGCTTCACCGGTATCGATTGGGGACGATGGCGCTGGCCGAGCGGTTGGGCAACGTGCGGCAGGCGTGCCAGGTCTCGGGGATCCACCCCGCGACGTTCTACCGGTGGCGTCGGGATCTGGAGCGTTACGGGCCGGAGGCGCTGAGGCCACGGGAGCGACGGCACCTGCGGATGCCGAACGCCACGCCGGCCTTGGTGGAGCAGCGGGTGGTGTCTGGAGGTGGACGAGCCCGGGGAGCTGGTGCAGTTGGACTGTTTCCGGGTCGGCAAGCTCAGGGGCACCCGGGGGGTGGTGTGGCAGTACACGGCGATCGACGTGGGGAGCGCGTATACGTGGGCCGAGTTGCATGTGACACCGCACAACCCGGCCGCCCGCTACGCCTCCCGTCTGGCGCGGCGGGTGGCCGGAGATCTGAAGCGGTTCGGCCGGGAGCTGGGCGCGGTGCTGACCGACAACGGGAACGAGTTCCGGGCGCAGGCGTTCCGGGACACGGTGGCGAGCCTCGGCGCGGAACACCGGTTCATCCGCAGCGGACGGCCCCAGACCAACGGCTGTGTGGAGCGGGTGCACGGCACGATCCTCGAGGAGTGCTGGAAGCCCGCCTTCGCCCAGTACCTCGTACCCGGCCTCCTGGGTCTCCGCCGCGATCTGGAGAGATACCTTCGCTACTACAACGAGGACCGCGCCCACACCGGACGCTGGACTCGCGGCCGGACGCCGATGGAGGTCACCGGCGCCAACAAGGTGTAGTCAGGACGGTGAATCTGTCGCACCGACTCCGGGTCAGGAACATGCTAGCGGCTGACTCGGTCAATAAAGCGGTCAAACTGCTCCGTGTACCCCTCATAATAGTGGCGGGGGAACTCGGGTGCCTCAAGGACCCCTTCCGAGTTCGTTGCGAGCATGCGCTAGTCCATCCGCAAACCGTCTACAAGCTGTCGTACAGCGCGCAAATCGTCCTTGGGCATTCTGTACAGGAGAAGTTCATTCAATGTCAAGAGAGCCTGAATCCTACCGTGGTCCGACGCCAGCACTTGCGCATCACTCCGTTCATCATCCATCAACCATGCCTCCTTCAGCGTAATCTCGCTCACCGAAGCGCGGCGAGCCCATCAATGCCCCGAAGCGCACAAGGCCACGTGTGGCTCGGGAACCTCGCGCATAGCGACAGCAACGTATTAGGGTGACTTCTTGAAACGCCGCGTGAGGATCCTAACTCGCCCGCGGTGGCTTGACACGTCATTCGTGCTTCGGTTGTAGTTATCGTACTCCGTCAGTTCGTGATCCACCTCCTCCATCCCGGGCTGGTCGCGAAGTCTTCGGCGGTGCTCTTTCCGCTTTTCTTCAAAGCCAACAATAAATCGTCGAACTCGGGGCAGTTCATTACGTGTTCGTTCGCGCATAAACCAATAGTACACCGGCACGATACCCGATGACGACAACAACCGATCTCGCGGCAAAAACACATCACGCATATCATCGAGAACATCGACGATCTTCCGTCCCGCCAATTCCAATCGCTCTTGTTTATCCGCCCCGACGCTCTCCACGAACTCGTCCAAGTTGCGTTTCTTTGTATCTCGCAGTTCATGATAGAATTCAAACAACAATATCTTAGCTACGGCGTTTAGGTCTTGGCCGCGCTTCACGTTAAATCGTATAATCTCTGCAAAAAACTCATGGTTCGCCAATTCACGTAGGATCGCTGGTACTGGTCCTCCCATGGCGTTTCGGATCTCGGCGCCGGTCAGCGGCTTACTACGATTCAGGCGGACAAACAAATCGTTGATTTTGCCTTCCTCCTCAGCGTACACTCCCATGACATGTGGGACGAAATTGTCGAATACTTCCGCTACATCCGCGTAGTTGTCGCGCAGGTCGCGATAGCTCAGCCCGCCCAGCTTGTGTTTAGGGTTCGATCGATACTCAAAATCATCTTGCAGTTGAATCTTGCCATCGTAGAAATCAAAGATGGCTTCGAATCGTTGTTTGCCATCGATGATGGCATAAGGAAGCTGAGCTTCGTTCAACTGTGAGTTGCCCCACGTGAAATCGGCGACATAGAACTTTGGAATATCGAATTCGTTTAGAATCGAGTCCACAAGATACGCCTTATCGGCCGAAGACCATAACCGACCGCGCCGTTGATATGGTGGGTTCATATCAATCTGATCGCGGCGATGCCGCCACCAAGAGAGAGTCCTTGCATCATGTTGCCGAATCTTAAATCGAGGCGGTGAAATCATAGCGAAAACCCAAAAGTGTGTTTGAGGTCACGCGCCAGACCTTCCAAGTCAGGAAACAGCGCGGCTTCGGTGATGCCGTGACGGAAGAGGGCACGACGGAGTTCTCGAATCACGCCGCGAGTGAGAACGAGGCGGACTAGACATTCCGTTGGGAACATGGAGCGGGCTGCTATCGTTTCCATGGGCCGCGTTTCTTTCCCAAATAGCACAAAGGTTCCCTGTTGGGCAACGATCCGAGAACTTGTGTGGGCACCGTATAAGGCTACGGGAGGTGACGGGAGCTCGTGGATGCTCCCGATGGAACGGTAAGGGATTACACTCTCGTGACTAGGGTCAAGTGGTCCGACATCATAGCTAAGGTGTTTCAGGGCTGCGCGGTTCCAGGCGGCAGCGTCAAGCACCCAGACGGTGGCGTCGTGCGTGCAGAACATGTCGCCGTGCGTGCCCCGGCGGAAGGACACGTGCCGAAGCGCGAAGAAGAGTGCAAAGAATGGATTTTCGGTCCAATCCAGCAAACGAGTCGGGACGCCGAAGTGCTGCATTAGAAACAGGATCTCGAGATCGTCAGGATCTAGAGGGTGTGCGTGATAGGGGATGCTACGCTCGCGAAAGCGGTCGACGAGTCGCTGTTCGAGCTCGGAAAGGCTAAGCGGAGGAGTGCTCGTGGGACGGGGACGATACAGGCTCGGTAGGAGGCGGTACGATAACTTCGACGCACCTCTATACCAAAGAGGGCCGTCAATCGACTGATCGAGCTCGTTCACGTTGTCGACGAATTCAGCTAGACTCTTGGGCTTAAAGGTGTTCATGGCGTCGAGAATGGAATCGGTGGTCGTCGGAAGCACACATGAAAGCGGATTCCACGCAGGTTGTCAACAGCGGCTCCTAGCTAGGTGTACAAGTACGGCATTGGTTGACGCCGAGGTCAGCGCTTCAGATGGGTTTGGGACTGGCGGGCTGTGCTGCCTTGCAGAAGAGAATGGGAACCTCGCCTGCGGGCTGGTTCGCGTACGAGGCGCTTGTCAGCCCCCCCGTTTTTTGGGGGGCACTTGCCGTAGGTGCATTCCCTGCCGTACCTGCATCTGCCAACGGATCCTTGAGTGGTCGTGGTGAGATCTGCAACGCTCAAGCATACTTGACGATTCCAAGGAGCCACCAGGGGAAACATGACGAACGGCGATCTGGGCTGGATCACGAACTACATCTGGGGGATCGCGGACGACGTGCTCCGCGACGTCTACGTCCGCGGCAAGTACCGCGACGTCATCCTCCCAATGACCGTGCTGCGTCGGCTCGACGCGGTGCTCGAGCCCACCAAGCAGGCCGTGCTGGACATGAAGGACAGCCTCGACGAGATCGGGATCGCCGACCAGAAGGTGGCGCTCCGCCAGGCGGCCGGCCAGGCGTTCTACAACACGTCGAAGTTCACCCTGCACGACTTGCGGGCCCGGGCCAACCGGCAGCAGCTCAGGGCCGACTTCGAGGACTACCTCGACGGGTTCTCTCCGTCCGTGCAGGACATCCTCGAGCACTTCGAGTTCCGGAATCAGATCCCGCGACTCTCGAAGGCCGACGCCCTGGGCACGCTGATCGAGAAGCTCACGTCGCCGGAAATCAACCTGGGTCCGGATCCCGTCATGAACACCGACGGCACGGTGCGGCATCCCGGGCTCGACAACCACGGCATGGGGACGATCTTCGAGGAGTTGATCCGGCGCTTCAACGAGGAGAACAACGAGGAGGCGGGCGAGCACTTCACCCCGCGCGACGCCGTGGAGCTCATGGCGAAGCTCGTCTTCCTCCCGATCGCCGACGAGATCGACGACGGCACCTACCTGCTCTACGACGGCGCCTGCGGGACCGGCGGCATGCTGACCGTGGGCGAGGACGTGCTGCAGCAGCTCGCGGAGGAGCGAGACAAGCGCGTGTCCACGCACCTCTTCGGCCAGGAGATCAACGCCGAGACTTACGCCATCTGCAAAGCCGACCTCCTGCTCAAGGGGGACGGGGAGGCGGCCGACAACATCTTCGGCGGACCGGAGTACTCCACGCTCTCCAACGACGCCTTCCCCACGCGCGAGTTCGACTTCATGCTCTCCAACCCGCCGTACGGGAAGAGCTGGAAGACCGACCTCGAGCGCATGGGCGGCAAGAAGGAGATGCACGATCACCGGTTCGTGATCGAGCATGCGGACGATCCCGAATACTCCCTGGTCACCCGCTCCAGCGACGGCCAGATGCTCTTCCTGGCCAACAAGCTCTCCAAGATGAAGCAGGGGACCAGGCTCGGGAGCCGCATCGCCGAGGTCCACAACGGCAGCTCGCTCTTCACCGGGTCCGCAGGGCAGGGCGAGAGCAACATCCGCCGCTGGATCATCGAGAACGATTGGCTGGAGGCGATTGTCGCCCTGCCGCTCAACATGTTCTACAACACGGGCATCGCCACCTACGTCTGGGTACTCACGAACCGGAAGCCCGACCGCCGGAAGGGCAAGGTGCAGCTGATCGACGCCACAAGGTGGTTCCAGCCCCTCCGGAAGAACCTGGGGAAGAAGAACTGCGAACTCGGGCCCGAGGACATCGCGAGGATCTGCCGGACGTTCCTCGACTTCGAGGAGACCGAGGAGAGCAAGATTTTCGACAACGAGGCGTTCGGCTACTGGAAGGTGACGGTGGAGCGGCCTCTGCGGTTGGCGGTGGACCTGTCCGAGCAAAGGAGAGACGAGTTCTTCGATGCCTGCCTCGAAGCTGGCGAGGAACAACTGGGGAACGTCATCAAGTCGCTGACGCCGCGCCTTGGGCCGGGTCCCCACCTCGACTTCAACCACTTCCTGGAAGCGGTGAAAGGAGAGATGCCGCTCCATCGGGTCAAGATGACCGCGAAGCGGAAGAAGCTGCTGCAAGCATCGTTGACTGATCGGGATGAAGCGGCGGAAGCGGTGATCAAAAAGACGCATCCGCACGGTACGGTGGCTGACCCGATTCGAGGCCTGCACGAAGTTGGCGATGGCTCCCAGAAGCGTGTAGTGGAGTGCGAGCCTGATTCCGAACTGCGGGATACGGAACAGATCCCGTTGCAGGAGGTGGGCGGGATCGAGGGATTCCTGCGACGCGAGGTGTTTCCGTACGCCGAGGACGCTTGGTATGTGGCGAAGAGCATAAAGACCGGCTACGAGATCAGCTTCAACCGCTATTTTTACAAGCCCGAACCGATGCGGATGCTGGAAGAGATTCGGGCGGATATTCTGGCGGTGGAGGGGGAAACCGCAGGATTGCTCCAAGAGATCGTGCGTACGGGCAGTGATTGATAGCGGAGCGAGACCCTACGATTCCCTCCGGGATTCCGGTGTGGAATGGCTTGGCACGGTGCCAGAGCATTGGTCAGTGATGCGGTCGAAGTCGTTGTTTGCAAAGCTGGATCGACCGGTCACCTCGAGTGACGACGTAGTCACGTGTTTTCGCGATGGCACAGTGACGCTTCGAAAGAACCGCCGAACTTCAGGCTTCACGGAGTCACTGAAGGAGATTGGTTATCAGGGAGTTCGCCGTGGTGATCTCGTGATCCACACGATGGACGCTTTTGCCGGTGCCTGCGGCGTCTCCGACTCGGATGGTAAGTGCACACCGGTGTATTCGGTTTGTGCGCCGAGACACGGCGCTACGAACTCGCACTACTACGCGTCATGCATCCGCGAGATGGCTCGGAGCCAATGGATCTCGGCTCTCTCTCGGGGTGTTCGGGAGCGATCGACCGACTTCCGCTTTGCGGCCTTCGGGGACCAACTGGTTCCCGTACCGCCGAGTTCGGAGCAAGCAGCGATCGTCCGCTTCCTCGACCACGTTGACTGGCGCATCCGACGCTACGTCAGCGCAAAGGAACGGTTGATCGAACTCCTGGAGGAACAGAAGCGGGCCATCATCCATCAAGCCGTCACAGGCCAGATCGATGCCCGAACCGGCCAGCCGTACCCGGCTTACAAGGACTCCGGTGTGGAGTGGATGGGGAAAGTACCTGAGCATTGGGATGTGGTTGCCCTGAAGTGGGTTCTTGACCGGTTGGTGGACTGCGAGCACAGGACAGCGCCTGAGGTTGACGATAGCGAGTATCGAGTCGTGCGAACGACGGCTGTTCGGGGAGGGAGCCTCCGATGGGAAGGCACCTACTGCACCAGCAAGGAGGCGTTTCAGGCGTGGACAAGGCGAACCAAGCCGGAGCCTGGTGACGTGATCTTCACGCGAGAAGCTCCTGTTGGCGAAGCATGTGTTGTGCCCAAGGATGCAAACGTTTGCCTAGGGCAGCGCACGGTACTAATGCGGTCGAGGCGAGGCGAATATGATCCAAATCTACTCGTTTACATGATCTACGCGGGACCACCCAGAGACCATGTCCGGTTAGCGACACAAGGAACTACTGTGGGTCACTTTAACATGGAAGACATCGGAGCGCTACGGGTGCTCAAGCCCCCTTTCGCCGAACAGCAGAGGCTCGTTACAGAGATACACCGAAGGAAGCAGGACTTGGATGTGGCTTTGTCCCGCGCGGAACGACAGGTTGAGTTGCTGCGAGAATACCGCAGCCGCCTGATCGCCGATGTCGTCACCGGCAAGCTCGACGTGCGAGAGGCCGCGGCTTCGCTGCCCCGACGCCACAGCCTCGAAGGCGATCTCCACCGAGATGCCAAGGCGACTCTTGCCGAGGACTGGGAAGAGTCGGATCCCGCTCCGGCTCTCAACCATACCCACTCATGACAACCGATATGAATGAACGGAGCTTCGAGCGGTTGATTTGCAAGGCTCTGACTGGAGACCCCTGCGATCCTCCGTCAGGACCGACCGTACGAGAACCGCCCGCACGCCATGGCGGCGTAGGTTGGTCTCAAGGTAACCATCACGACTACAACCGCGAGTACTGCGTCGACCTCGTTCAACTCCGCACTTTCCTCTACATCACGCAACCTGAAGCCGCCGCCGCCCTCCGTCTCACGGAAGACGGCCCCACCCGCCGCAAGTTCCTTGCCCGGCTCCAAGGCGAGATCAACAAGCGCGGCACCATCGATGTCCTCCGCAACGGCATCAAGCACGGCCCGCACGACCTCGACCTCTTCTACGGCACGCCCTCGGCCGAAAACGTCAAGGCCAGGCAGCGCTTCGAGCAGAACCGCTTCACGGTCACGCGCCAGCTTCGGTACAGCCGCGACGAGACCCAGCGGTCTCTCGACATCGGACTCTTCATCAACGGCCTCCCGGTCTTCACGTTCGAACTCAAGAACCGCCTGACGAAACAAACGGTCAGCGACGCGATGCGGCAGTACCGGCGGGACCGTAGTCAGCGCGAGCCGCTGTTCCGGTTGGGGCGCTGCTTGGCGCACTTCGCGGTCGACGAGAACGAGATCCACTTCTGCACGCACCTGAAGGGGAAGGCCTCCTGGTTCCTGTCGTTCAACCGCGGCTGGAACGACGGGGCGGGGAATCCTCCCAACCCCCACGGGCTCGCCACGGACTACCTGTGGCGTCGGGTGCTGGCCCGGGAGAGCCTGACCAACATGCTTGAAAACTATGCGCAGGTCGTGGCGTCAAAGGACCGAAAGACGGGGAGGAAGAAGCGAGTCCAGATCTGGCCGCGCTACCACCAGCTCGACGTCGTGCGCCAACTGCTGGCCCACGCCGGCGAGCACGGGGCGGGAAGCCGCTACCTGATCCAGCACTCCGCCGGCAGCGGCAAGAGCTTCTCGATCGCCTGGCTGGCGCACCAGATGATCCGGCTGGAGAAGGACGGCGCGCCCGTGTTCGACTCGATCATCGTCGTCACCGACCGCCGCATCCTCGACCGGCAGATCCGCGACACGATCAGGAAGTACGCGCAGGTGAGCTCGACGGTGGGGCACGCCGAGAAGTCGGGCGATCTGCGCACGTTCATCGAGCAGGGGAAGAAGATCATCATCTCGACGATCCAGAAGTTCCCCTTCATTCTCGACGAGATCGGCAACGAGCAGCGCGGGCGCACCTTCGCGATCATCATCGACGAGGCGCACTCGAGTCAGGGAGGGAAGACCAGCGCAGCCATGGCGAGCGCGCTGGGCGAGGCGGGCGAAGCGGAGGAGGAGGAGACGTACGAGGACCAGATCAACCGTCTGATCGAGTCGCGGAAGCTGCTCCCCAACGCCAGCTACTTCGCCTTCACCGCCACGCCGAAGAACAAGACGCTCGAGATCTTCGGCGAGCCGGATCCGCAGAGCGACGGGACCGTCCGGCACCGCGCCTTCCACACCTACAGCATGAAGCAGGCGATCGAGGAGGGCTTCATCCTGGACGTGCTCCGGCACTACACGCCGGTCAAGAGCTACTACAAGCTCGCCAAGACGGTGGAGGACGACCCGGAGTTCGACGTCCGGAAGGCCCGCAAGAAGCTCCGCCGCTACGTCGAGGGACACGACCATGCGATCCGCCTCAAGGCCGAGATCATGGTCGACCACTTCCACGAACAGGTGCTGGCCCAGCACAAGATCGACGGCAAGGCGCGCGCGATGGTCGTGACCAACGGGATCGAGCGCGCGATCCAGTATTTCCACGCCATCCGCGACTACCTGGAGGAGCGGAAGAGCCGCTACGGGGCGATCGTCGCCTTCTCGGGCGAACACGAGTACGGCGGGAAAAAGGTGAGCGAGGCCACGCTGAACGGCTTCCCGCCGAGCAAGATCGCCGAGACCTTCCAGGAGGACCCGTACCGCTTCCTCATCTGCGCGGACAAGTTCCAGACCGGCTACGACGAGCCGCTGCTCCACACCATGTACGTCGACAAGACGCTCTCCGGGATCAAGGCGGTCCAGACCCTGTCGCGACTCAACCGGTCGCACCCCAAGAAGCACGACGTGTTCGTGCTGGACTTCCTGAACGACACGGACACGATCACCGAGGCCTTCGCCGACTACTACCGCGCGACGGTCCTGGCCGACGAGACGGACCCCAACAAGCTCCACGACCTCCAGGCGGATCTGGACGCCGCCCACGTGTACCGGCTGGAGCAGGTCACGGCGTTCGTGAAGGGCTATCTGGACGGAGCGGACCGCGACCAACTCGATCCCATCCTGGACCAGTGCGTCGCCGTGTACATCGAGGACCTGGACGAAGACGAACAGGTCGCGTTCAAGAGCAAGGCCCGCGGCTTCGTGCGGACCTACGGCTTCCTGTCTTCGATCCTCCCCTACAGCAACCCCGGCTGGGAAGAGCGCTCGATCTTCCTGAACTTCCTGATCCCGAAGCTGCCGGCGCCCGCGGAGGAGGACCTCTCGAAGGGCATCCTCGAAACGATCGACATGGACAGCTACCGCGTCGAGAAGAAAGCGATGCAGAAGATCATCCTCCCCGACGAGGACGCCGAAATCGAGCCGGTGCCCGGCGTCAACGGGGGAGGGCGCCCCGACCCCGAGATCGACCGCCTGTCCCGGATCATCGACGAGTTCAACGACCTGTTCGGCGCGATCGAGTGGGAGCACGATGACCGCGTCCAAGAGATGATCACCGAGACGATCCCGGCCAAGGTGGCGCAGGACCCGGCCTTCAAGAACGCCCGGGAGAACTCGGACCGCGAGAACGCCCGAATCGAGCACGACCGCGCTCTCGCCCGCGTGATGACGAGCATCATGAAGGACGACACCGAGCTGTTCAAGCAGTTCGTAGACAACACCGACTTCAAGCGCTGGCTCGGCGATACTGTGTTTGCCCTCGCATACCGGCGAACCCCAACCTAGCATGGCAACGGCCTTTCCTTCGGCCCGCTAATGCACTGCAACGACCGGAGCCCTCATGCAAGCCACTGATAACCCTCTGATCAGGCTAATCGACGGCCAGCGGCAATACCTCATCCCCGTCTTCCAGCGCGACTACAGCTGGACTGCGGAGCAATGCGAACAACTCTGGCAGGATGTCTTGGCCGTTGCTGACGCTCCCTCCGACGCACGGCATTTTCTTGGCTCGATCGTATACGCTCCTTCGCACGACGCCGAGGCGTCCCTTCAACGATGGCTGCTCATCGACGGCCAGCAGCGCTTCACCACCGTGGTCCTTATGGCGGCTGCCCTCCGGGACCTCGTAACGCGGTCCGAGTATGAGGACGCTTACCTGACGGGAGATAATCTGGACAGGCAGTTCCTGCGTAACCCCACACTGCCGGATCCCGACCGCCCAAAACTCGTCCTCCGGCGCCACGACCACGAGACCTTGACCGCCATCCTTGATGAGACCGAACCCCCCTCAACCGAGTCCGCACGCATTCGAGAAAACTACAGCTACTTTCAGGGCCGCATGGCGGAAGTGGATCCACAGAGAATCTATAGGGGCATCAAGCGTCTTGACGTGGTGGATGTGCGATTGCACTCGCATGATGACCCGCAAGCGATATTCGAGAGCTTGAATTCAACGGGCGTCGACCTCAGCCCCTCTGATCTAATACGAAACTTCGTTCTCATGGGGCTCCCGGAGCGAGAGCAAACGAAACTGTATGAACAGTACTGGCACAAGATCGAATTGCTATTTCAGGGGCATGGCGACCGATCGAATAGCTTCTTCCGAGACTACGTGGCCCTTAAGACTGAGGCGGCGAAACAGGGTCGAGCCGACGAGATCTATCATGCGTTCCGCCGCGCCTTCGATACGCTATGCGCAGAAGCTGGCGACTTGGAGGAGGCGCTGGTGGAGATGCTTCGATATGCCCGGTATTACGCGGCTTTCAGTCTCAGTAGAGGCGTTATCGACAAAAACCTCCGCCCAGCCCTGCGTCGGCTCCGGAGGTTGGTTGACGTTCCTGCGATCCTGGTAATGCGCCTCTACGATTGTCACGAGAGACTCAAGACACTGCGAACTGAGGAGTTCATCGAAGCTTTGGATCTGCTGGAAAGCTATGTGTTTCGCCGTGCAATCTGCGGACTCCAGACCCGAGGTTATTGGAGTACCTTCGCTAGATTGGCGCACCAGATTCAGGACACGGGGCCATTGGACAGCCTCAAGGTCGGATTGGCACGCCAGTCAAAGAACTACAGATTTCCGCAAAATCAGGAGTTCGAAACGCAGCTGCTTGAACAGAACATCTACGGGAAGAGAGTCTGTCGCGTCCTCTTGGAGCGGTTGGAGAATCATAATGTCAAGGAAGTAACCGATACGAGTGAGTATTCGATTGAACATATTATGCCACAGAACGCGCGACTCCCCACTGCTTGGCAAGCGATGCTCGGATCAGATTGGAAGGTGATACAGGAGGAATGGCTGCACCGGCTCGGGAACCTGACATTGACTGGGTATAACAGTGAGATGTCGGATCGATCCTTCGAGGAGAAAAAGACAATCAAGGGTGGCTTCGCAGAGAGTGCGGTCCGTTTGAATCGGTTTGTGAGGGAGCAGAACGTGTGGACTGCGGCTCAAATGCGAGAGCGGGGTGTGACGTTGTGTCGCCGCACCTTGGCGATTTGGCCGCGCCTGGCGGTGGCACCGGAGCTGCTGGAGAAGGCGAAGTATGAGGATCTCGTCAGGCGGTCGAAGCGAGGGAGCGTCGAGAAGGTAAAGATGAATAGCCACGCTCGAGAACTGCTTGGTGTGGTGAGAGAGGAGATCAAACAGTTGGATTCGGTGATCGTGGAAATCGCGGAGGGTCAGTCGATCAGCTATCATGCTCAAGAGTTCTTTGTGGAGGTGCTGCCGCGAGTGGGGAGGCTGTTGCTGCTAATGGCGCCAGAGGTCAACGAGATCGAAGATGATGACGGGATCGCACGGGATGCGAGGCGTTGGAAATTCCTCGTGGGATCGAGGTACGATGGAGGTGTGTTGGTCGACCTGCGACGTAAAGAAGATGTCGGGCCGGCGTTGAGACTGGTGCGACAAGCGCTGGAACTGGAGGGAAGGTGAAGGACGAGTCGCAGGGGTGCCATGCTGTGGGTGCGAAGGGCGAGGCTTGGGGTCGCTCGACGACCCGCGGCGTGAAGGGCGGAGCGAGTCCTCTCGAACTGCCGGCACGCTCGCTGTGCGAGATCGGACTGGCTACCGAGTGAGGAGGGTTCGGAGGGGATGAAGTTCCTATATGTCGATGAGAGTGGCCAAACCGATCAGAGTGACGTGTTCGTCATGTGTGGAGTGATGGTGGATGCTACCAAATTGCGCCTCCGGACGCACATCGTCCGCGAAATGATACGGGAGATGCTGGCACGGTATCCAGGATATCGACGGAGCGAACTCAAGACCAGTCAGTTCATCAACGGCCGCGGCGCCTGGGGGAGAATATCTGCGGTTGATCGCAAGGAATTCCTTCAGGACATCTGCGGGTTAGCGGTCGCGGACGGTGGCAAGGTGTTCGGGATTGGACTGTCTTTCGACGCCACGCGGGAAGCTCTTGACTGTTCGACCGACTTCCCCGCGGTGAACAAAGATCCTTGGCTCCTAGCTGCTATGTTCACCATGTCTCTTGTACAAAAAAAGATGCAACTCCTCACTCGCAACAAGGGGCACACCGTGGTCGTGATGGACGACAACAAACGCCTTATGCCAGCGTTCTCGGACGCCATTTACGCAGGCGATCCATGGTTCGACGGCCTGTACCAGAAAAGGATCACAAGACGACGTAAGGGCCGCAACGTACGGGTATGGAAGGAGTGGAGCACCAACGACCGTTTCAATCAGATCATAAACACGCCGTTCCCGATCAAATCTGAGCATTCTCCAATCATCCAGGTAGCAGACACGGTCTCGTACGCCTATCGTCGACGCCTTGAGTTGCTGGCCGCCGACGCGACGGAAGCGTGGGACGGCGAAGGGCAGTATTATGACGAGCTGGCGTCCCTATTGGATGGTGGGCGGCAGCGACTGGGGCTTTGCCCTCCCGCGGCTCCATGCGTGGAGTTCTATGATTCAATTCGCCATCCTGAGTGGAAACTATGAAGTCAACATCGCATGCGGATTCCCTCAAAGCACACACGGACGAGGTTTGCCGATGAGTCTCCTTGAACACTACTTTTCGGGTCTGATCGACGAGAAACTGGACCGCGGCATACGCGCCGTCTCGTGGTTGTTGGCGTCAATATATATTCTAACATTAGGTTTATGGCGAGACGGTCCTGTAAACGTTGTTGTTGCCATTGAAGCGACTGCAATCGTTGGAATTGTAAGAGCATCATATATTCTGTGGATGAGGTACATCTCTAAGAGTCACCGATTTACGCGCCTCCATGGACTCCTGAATAAATGTGTGGATCTGTTGGAGCAAGATCGAGATGACGATCCCGAGTTTCAGGTTAGTCTGCTAATCCTTAGAGATGAGCTAGCAAAGCTGAAACTCGGATTGCCAAAGACGGCCGTAATCTCGGCGCTACACAGTCTGCGGTCATATGCGGAAGAGAAGCGCTGGGATATGGCGAGTAACATGTTTCACATCGATATGTACGACTACACACCTCCGGACCGACTCCAATCGATCGCGCTGATACTTGGAAAGGAAACGCAACGTGCTGCGGCCCAGCGCTGGGTCAACCAACTAAAGAGATACGAAGAACGTAGAGCGAGGATTCAGCGTTTGCGACTTGTAACAGCGGCGGGATTAGTATCGATGGTCGCCGGCACCGTTGCCATCGTCAGTAGCGAACTAGGCGGAGTAGGAGATGCAGTTGCTAGAGACAGCTTCGATTCCACAATATTGTTAGCGACGTCGGTAGCTGCAGTGGCGAGTGCGCTCGTAGGGGCCACATTCAGTTGGGTGCGTGGTCCAGGCTTTCGTACGATGTTTCAGAGGAAAACTGCCGATACAAACGAAGAAGAAGGCAAGGGGAAGGACGGAACGATAAAGGTGTCAAGACAACGGAAGTGAGATTGCTATCGAGAGGTGATGTGGGCAGGGGACGGTCTGGGATCGTACTATGAAACGGAATGTAAATGTAAGGCAATTGCTCGACAGCCAGTCGCGCCGGCATTAGTGCCTGAGGATGTTCTGATACGGTATTCACCTGACACCCGGCCTCGCCGAGGTCGGCGTTTCAGGCTGAGCTCAAGCACGTGTAGTGGTTCGATCCGGGTCAGTGATCGATTCGCTCTCTCAACCGCTGCATGGCTGCGGGCCCGTCCGTCACGCGGCCGTCCTCGACCTCGCGGAGGGCGGTTTCGGCAAGTTGGCGGAAGTGCGCTCTGACGCGCTCCAGTAGCGCGGGCGGGACCCGGTCCCTCTCCTCGTCGCTGAGGCCTTCATAGAGCCAATTCTCGAGCAGCCTTCGGTGCTGCGGTGGAAGCGAGATGTTTCGTGTTTGCCTGGTAGCCATGCTGCAAGGTCGCACGCCACGCTAGATTCTGCTTGCGCCGGACTCGAGCTTCCGTCCCGATAGGTCCGAAGGGAGGTTCGCCCGTGAACATCCGAAGCATCGTGCAGGACTCCGATACGGCGGCCGGCCGGCTGTTCGACAAGTGCGTGCTGGTGCTGATCCTGGCCTCGCTGGTATCGCTGTCGCTGTCGACGTTCCCCGACCTGCCGCCCCCGTGGAGGACGATTCTCGCCACGGTCGAGACGGTGATCATCGTCCTCTTCACGATCGAGTACGCGCTCCGGATCTGGACGGCGGAAGACAGGTGGGGCTACGTCAGAAGCTTCTACGGCGTGGTGGATCTGCTGGCCGTGGTCCCGTTCTTCGTCACGCTGCTGTGGCCCGCCATGATCGATCTCCGCCCGGTACGGGGCCTTCGCCTGCTGCGCGTCTTCCGCGTGTTCAGGGTGGTGCAGTACAGCACCGCGATGGTTCGACTGGGCAAGGCCGTCCAGCACGCGCGCGACGAAGCGCTGGTCTTCCTGTTCGCGACCCTCGTCCTTCTCTACATCGCGGCCATGGGCATCCACTACTTCGAGTACGAGGCCCAGCCGGAGAAGTTCAAGTCCGCGTTCCACAGCCTCTGGTGGGCAGTCGTGACCCTCACGACGGTGGGATACGGCGACGCCTACCCGATCACCCTGGGAGGCAGGATCTTCACGTTCCTTGTCCTCATCTGCGGCATGGGAATCGTCGCGGTCCCCGCCGGCCTGATCGCCAGCGGCATGACGCGCGCCCTGGAAGACGAACGCGCCGCCCGCCGAAACGGCCCCGGCGGCATCAACCGGTCGCAGCCGCGGCCAGGGAGTTGGCCATGACGCGTGGAGACCAGCACCACACGGGCGGTCGGGAGACGCTGAGAGCGCGCGGGAACGCGCTCGTCGTGCTCGCGGCGCTGGCGGTACTCAGCCCTCTGAACCTCCTCGCCCAGCAGGCCGGCATTGCGGGGCGGGTGACCGACCTCGAGACGGGCAGCCCGGTGAGCGCCGCCGCCGTCCGGGTGCTCGGGCTGTCGGACGGGCGGGTCGCCACCGACGAATCGGGCGCCTTCCGCCTCTCGGTGCCGCCGGGCACGCATTCCGTCCTCGTGACCCGGATCGGCTACGAGACGTCGCGCACGGACGGAGTGCGCGTCGGGGCGGGAGACACGGTGTCGGTGGCCATCGAACTCCGCTCCCGGGCCCTGGCCCTCAACCAGCTCGTCGTCACGGTGTCGCGCCGCGAGGAGAAGGAACTCGACGCTCCGGCATCCATCTCGACCCTGACGGGCGAGCAACTGTCCAGGATCATCGCGCGCACGCCGGCGGACCACATCAAGACCCTGCCCGGGGTCGACCTCGCCGCGACGGGACTGACGCAGAGCTACGTGGTGGTGCGGGGATTCAACAACGTCTCGTCCGGACGGCTGCTCAGCATCGTGGATAACCGTTATGCGCGCATCCCGGCGCTGAGGATCAACGCCATCAACATGATCCCCACCACCGACATGGACATCGAGAGGATCGAGCTGGCGCGCGGACCGGGGGCCGCCCTCTACGGCCCCAACGCGGCCGAGGGCGTCATGCACATCATCACGGCCTCGCCGATCGACAGGCCGGGCACGACGGTCTCGATGGGCGGCGGGGAGCGGTCCGTCTTCCAGCTTCTCTTCCGGAGCGCGCACGCCGCGTCCGAGCGCTTCGGGCTGAAGGTCTCCGGCCAGTACCTGCGGGGGAACGACTGGGAGTACGTGGACCCGTGGGAGGTGGCGGCGCGCGAGGCAAGCCCCGGCCAGCCGCGCATCGGTGTGCGCGACCCGGTCAACGAGCGTTACTTCGCCGACGTCCGCACCGACTTCCGGTTCTCCGACGACGGTGAATTCATCCTGTCGGGGGGTCTCAACAACTCGCTGAGCAGCATCAACCTGACCAGCGTCGGGTCCGCGCAGACGCACGACTGGCAGTACCGCTACGGGCAGGCGCGGGTGCTCAAAGGCCGGCTGTTCGCGCAGTTCTTCGTGAACCAGACGCACTCGGGGGACAACAGCTACCTGCTGCGCACCGGGGACCTGATCGTCGACCGGTCGCGCGCCATGGCGGCCCAGTTGCAGCACGGGTTCGACTGGGGCCCGCGGCAGCGCTTCACCTACGGGTTCGACTGGCAGCGCACCGAGCCGCGGTCCGAGGGCACGATCTACGGCCGCAACGAGGACGACGATCTGCTGGTCGAGACCGGCGCCTACCTGCACTCCGAGACGCGTCTCGGCGACCGGTTCGACCTGGTGACCGCATTGCGCGTCGACCACCACAACCGCCTGGCGGAACTCAACCTCTCGCCGCGGGCCGCGCTCGTGTTTCGTCCCGCAGAGGGCCACAACCTGCGGCTGACCTACAACCAGGCGTACGCGACGCCCTCGACGTCTGCCCTGTTCCTGGACATCCCGACCGGCCGGGTCCCGATCGCGCCGGGCGTCGCATACACGCTGCGCGCGCGCGGCGTTCCTTCCGGGGGACTCACCTTCTCGGACCGGTGCCAGGGGGGATTCATGGGCCACTGCATGCGCTCCCCGTTCCTCCCGGGCCAGCTCCCCGCCAACGCCGGGCTGTTCTGGGACGCGCTGGTCGAGCAGTTCGCCCCCGCGACGCTGCGGTCCTTCCTGCTGGCACCCGGAGCGCGGCCCACCGATCCCGCGCTCGGTACGGTCTTCCGGCGTCTCAATACGGACGCGCTCGGACCGGCCGGTGGAGAGGCGTTCCCGCTCGCCTCGGGTCCCCTCGAGCTGCCCGAACTCCTGCCGACCGTCTTCAACAGCATCGAGGCGGGCTACAAGGGACTGATCCGGAACCGCCTGCGGCTGGCCGTCGACGTGTACTTCGCCAACGTCGAGAATTTCGTCGGCGCGCTGAAGGTCGAATCGCCCAACGTCTTCCTCGACCCGGCCTCCACGGGCGCGTTCCTGGCGAGCCGTCTCGGGCCGCTCGTCGAGGCCGGCGCGGTCACGGCCGAACAGATCGCGGAACTGGCCGAAGGCCTGGCGTCGGTTCCGGTCGGCGCCGTCACTCCGGACCAGTTCGACGCGCCGGACCTGCTGATGGCCTCGCGCAACTTCGGCTCGGCCAGCTACTGGGGCGCCGACTTCTCCACCCAGTACATCGTCTCCGACCGGGTCAGCCTGACCGCGGGCTACTCCTTCCAGAGCAGGGAGTGCTTCGACTTCGACGAGGACGGGGACTGCCCCGGAAGCGACGACCTGGCGCTCAATGCCCCGAGCCACAAGGGCTCGCTGGGGTTCGCGTTCACCGACCGCGCCCGGGGATTCCTGCTCGACGGGCGCTGGCGCTTCTCGGATGGGTTCGACATGCGGTCGGGCGTGTTCGCCGGGCCCGTGGACGCCTACCACGTCCTGGACGTGACGACCTCGTATCAGCTTCCCTTCCAGCCCAACGCACGCCTGGAGCTGACGGTGTACAACCTGCTCGACAATCGGCACCGGGAGTTCGTCGGGGCGCCGGAGATGGGGCGGTTGGCCCTGGTGAGGCTGCGCTACGATTTCTGAGGTCGGCGATCCCCGCGTCGCCGAGCCTCCTACGGCATCATCTCGGCCACGGCCCGCATGCGCTCGGCCAGGTTCCGGACGGCGCCGATGTAGACGCGCTCCCAGCCGGGCAGGTCGGCGCGGTCGTCCGTCTCGATCTCATAGCGGAGGCCCGGCAGCATCCACGAGGCGTAGCCGCTGAAGGGATCGGGCGAGACGTAGATCGAGCGGCTCCAGGGCCGGCCCTGCAGGCCCCGGTCGTTCAGCCAGGCCTTCTCGAGGCCGATCAGGGCCCGGTTCACGGCCTCGGCCTGCGCCGCGTCCACCTCGCCCGAACCGAGCCAGCCATCGCGCGCCGCCACCAGCGCCGCGGAGGCGTCGTCCAGCTCCCGCGTGCTCTCGACGAGGCGCGACAGGTCGACCTTCAGGCCGCGCTCGGCCGCGACGTCGTACAGCGTCTCGACATGGGTGCGGGTGTCGGTCGCGTAGCGGACCACGTCGTAGGGGAGCACGTCGGCGTTGGCGAAGCGGAGCGCGAGGAGCCCGTCGGCCCGGGCGATCATCGGCCCGTGGGCGAAGGTGCTGTCACCGAAGCGCTCGTACCACGCGAAGTTGTCGTAGTTGGAGTGGTAGACGCCGCCGGGGTTGCCGGAGGAGAGCGAGCCCGACGGCACGCCCGCGTGGGTGTAGAAACCGACATGGTCGGAGCCGCCGCCGAGGTTGCCGAGGCCGGGTTCCGCCGCCCCCTCGCCCGCGCGCTCCAGCCACCAGTCGTACAGCGGTTCGCCGGTGCCGGGGTACGTCACGGCCTTCGTGGCCTCGATGATCTGTCCCTTGAGCGACGGAGAGGAGGAGCTGCCGAAGTTGGCGCCCGACACCGCGGCGTCGGCGTTGATGTAGGCGATCGCGTTCGCCTCCAGCGCCTCGCGGAACTCCTCGACCCACTCGGTCGACCCGATGATGCCGTACTCCTCCGCGTCCCAGTGCGCGATCATGATCGAGCGGCGCGGCCGGCACTCGTCGTCGCGCGCCAGCTCGCCCAGCGCCTCGGCGAGGGTCAGCAGCATCGCGGTGCCGCCGTTGGGGTCGATGGCGCCGAAGCCCCACGGGTCGTAGTGCGCGCCGAGGATGAACCACTCGTCCGGGAACTCGCTGCCGCGCACGGTGCCCACGACGTTGGTCGCGCGGGTGAGCTTCATGGGCTGGTTGACGCGCACGCGCACCGTGAGGTCGGGGCCGCCCTCGACGCGGTAGTCCACCTCCATCCCCGCCGCCCAGCCGGGCGGGACCTCGGGGCCGGTCATGCGGGACAGGACCTCGGTGGCGGCCTCGTAGCCGATGGGCAGGACGGGGATGCTGTGCAGCTCCACTTCGCTGGGGTCGAGGCGCTCCACCGGCCGGCCGCCGTTCCGGTCGCCGGCCGTGCCGTCGACGGGCAGCGCGGGTTCGAACGGGGTGAGCGGGTCGCCGGTCCAGGGGAGGGTGAGGACGGAGCCGCGCTGGATCGTCTCCCCGTTCATCATCGGGCCTTCGGGGTAGGCGGCGAGTCCCGAGAACCCGGGGTCGTTGAACATGATGACGCCCACGGCCCCGCGCTCCTCGGCGAACTTCACCTTGTAGCCGCGGAAGTTCCCGCCGTAGCGGGCGATCACGACCTTCCCGGCCAGGGAAACGCCCATCTCGTCCAGCGCCAGGTAGTCCTCGCGGCGGCCGTAGTTGGCGTAGACGACCTCGCCGGTGACGTCGCCCGAGCCGGAGAAGGCGTTCCACCCGTTGAGGAGGTCGGGGTGGCCGGAGAAGCGGTCCTCGGCCAGGGCGGGCTCGCGGTTGGAGAGCTGCATCGCGACCGGGGTCACGATGTGCACCTCGACGTCGTCGGTCAGCTCCGGGAGGTAGACGTCGTAGGCGTGGCGCGTCACCGCCAGCCCCGCCTGCTCCATGGCCTGGACGAGGTAGTCGCCGACCCGCACCTGGGCCTCGGACCCCGCCGGGTGCGGATTCTCGGTGACCGTGCGCAGGTGCTCGCGGAACGACTCGGAGCGCGGCAGATCCAGGAACCGGGCCTCGCAGGCGAGCTGCGTGACGGCGCGGGCCGCGGTGAAGCCGGTCAGCGTAGGCTCCTGGGCGGATTCCTGCGCGGGCGCCTGGGCGGGGCCGGCCGCAAGTACGACGGTTACGACGGCGAACAGCAGCGGGGCGGCCGCGCGAGCGGGGGCGAGGGACGCTGGCAGCATCTTGCGGATCTCCTGGCGTAAGGGGCGCGAACTTCGCAGCGCGTCAATAGCTCACGTCGAGTCCATCGTCAAGCGTTCGGCCGGCATCCACGGTGCATCCACGGTGCATCCACAATGTGTCTCCGTCGTCCGATATGCCTTCCAGTCATATACTTAGGGTCTGTCCTGCCATCTCGGCAGGGCGTAGCTTGACGCTTGTCGTCGTCCCGCGTCTTCCGAGCGTGAAGGAGTCACATTTGAGCCGGCCGCGGATTCTCATCTCGGCGATCATCGGGGCGTGTGTAGCCTGGATCGCAGCTTGCGGTGACGGTTCCACCGATCCGGTCCCGCCCCCCTCGCCCCCGGAGCCGCCCCGGGCGACGGCGGTGTTCGTCAGCCCGCCCAGGGCTGCACTCACGACTCTGGGCGAGACCCTGCAGCTCGCGGCCCAGGTGCGCGACCAGAACGGCCAGGTGATGACCGGAGTGACGGTCACCTGGTCAACCGGCAGCCCCGCCGTTGCGACGGTGGATGCCTCCGGACTGGTCACGGCGGTGGGCGACGGCACCGCCACGATCTCGGCGACCGCCGGCTCCGCTACCGGGAACTCGGAGATCACGGTGGATCAGCCGGACCGCGCGGCACTGCTGGCGCTGTACGAGGCGACGGACGGGCCCAACTGGATCGATGCCACGAACTGGTTGTCCGACGCGCCCTTGAACGAATGGTACGGAGTTGCGAGTACGGACGGTAACGTGTGGGGACTGACTCTTATCAAGAACAATCTGTCGGGCACAATCCCGCCCGAACTGGGCAGCCTCACCCACCTCAACAAGTTGGACCTCAGATTGAATGACCTCACGGGTCCGATTCCGCCTGAACTCGGCGGTCTGCCCAACCTTTACTCGCTGGTCCTCGACGGAAACGATCTCACGGGTCCGATTCCGCCCGAACTGGGCAACCTCGCCAGCCTCGGCATCTTGTCGCTCTGGGGGAACACCCTTTCGGGCTCGATCCCGCCCGAACTCGGCAACCTCACCAACCTCTGGTACCTCCAGCTGATAAACAGCGGCCTGTCCGGTCCGATTCCGCCCGAACTCGGGAACATGACCAACCTCCAACTCCTGCGGCTCGACTGGAACGACCTCACGGGTCCGATTCCGCCCGAGCTCGGCAACCTCCCGAACCTTACCGAACTGGTCCTCAGTCGGAACGAGTTGACCGATCCGATTCCCCGCGAACTCGCGAATCTCTCGAACCTGGAACAGCTCGGCCTCGGCGCGAATCGTCTCACGGGTCCGATCCCGCCCGAACTCGGCGGTCTCGCCAACCTGGAATTCCTGGACCTCAGCGCAAATCGCCTGACGGGCCCGATCCCAACAGAGTTGCGCAACCTTGCCGAACTGACCGAGCTGTACCTGGTCGGCAACGACCTTACGGGCGCGTTCCCTGCCTTCCTTCTGGAGCTTCCCGACCTGATGCGCCTCTTTCTGGGGGCCGGATTCTGCGCCCCGGCCGATACCGGCATCCGCGCGAGGCTCGAGGCCTTGGAGACCGACCTGACCCCCTGCCCTGATCCCACCCTGCGACTGTTGCCAAGCGCGCTGATGCGGGAGGACGGGAACGGCTTGTCGCTCGCGCTCCCGGACGACCTCCGCACCCCTGCGGCGGTGATCATCTCGGACTCTTCGGTTGTGGCCGCTTCGTCGGCCGATGGCTGGCTTACGCTGTCGCCCCTGGGAAGCGGATCCGCCGACGTGACGATTCTCCCGGCGGCCGGAGGGGACAGCGCGGTCGCGTACGTCGAGGTGCGCGACGCCGTGGGGACGTTCGGCATCGACATCGTCGTCGACCAGCCCGTGCCGTTCGGCTACGGCCGGGCCATGACAGAGGCTGCGGACTGGTGGTCCGACATTCTCGACGGAACCGAGTGGCCGGACCGCGAGGCCGGCTGCCCGAATGGGGACCCGTTCGGCGGCAAGGTGAGGGCCCTGGCGGACGAAATCCTTGTCGCCACCCGCATTGAAGAGCTCACGGGGAGTTCGGGCTACGCCGATGGTTGCTTCTTCCCGGCTGGGGGCGGTCGAGACGCTCCGGCGCTCGACCCCGGCGGCGGGTACGTGGTGATGGGTGGGTTCCCCAGCCAGGGGCTGGCACGCCACGAGATCGGCCACCTCCTCGGGTTGGTTTCCTGGCGGTCGGAGGAGGGTCTCGCGACCTCGGACTGCGAGTACTTCACAGGTCCGCAAGCGGTGGAGGCGTTCCGTGCCGGGGGAGGCGATCCCGACCTGCCCGGCGTACCCATTCAAACAAACTGCGGGTCGCATTGGCACGAGGACATCGTGGATTACGAACTCATGGGTCCCTTCGGCGGTTGGGATGCCAATTCGATCTCCCTGGGCGCCCTGGTGGACGCAGGCTACACGGTGGACCTATCGAAGGCGCTGCCCTGGCCGCGGGGTTCCGGCGCCGCCGCCCGAACGGCGGTCGCAGAGGTCAGCCGGGACATCCGCCGGGACATCGTGCTGGGCGAGCCGCGCATCTTCGTCGAGCGCAGGCCGCGGAGACCGCCCCGCTGATCGGCCCGCTGATCGCCCCGCTGGCCCGCCGCCTGCAGGACTAGGAGAGCGCTTCCCGCCCGAAGCGCTCCGTGGCCTCCAGCGCGGCCCGCACGTCGTCCCACGTCGTGTTGTAGTTCACGATGCAGAGCCGGAGCGCGAACTTGCCGGACACGACGGCGGAGGACACGAAGGCGGGGTCCTCCCAGAACAGGCGGGCCAGCACCTCGCGGTTCAGTTCGTCCAGGGCTTCCTCGGTCATCTCCGCGCCGGCCGGTCGCACCCGGAAGCAGACGATGCTCAGCGTCGCCGGGCTCAGGCACTCGAGCATGGGGCTCGCGTCGATGTAGGCCTCGGCGCGGGCCGCGCAGTCCAGCCCGTGCGCGATGCTCTCCCGGAACGCGGCCATCCCGAACGTCTGCACCGACATCCAGATCTTGAGCGCGCGGGCGGAGCGGCTCATCTGCAGTCCACGGTCGGTCAGGTTGGGGTGGCCCGATCCCCACAGGGAGTCCTGGAGGAAGGTCGGCTGCACCCCGAACGGCTCCTCGAGCGTGGACACGTCGCGCACGAGCAGGCAGCCGACCTCGTAGGGCTGGAAGAACCACTTGTGCGCGTCGAGCCCGATGGAGTCCGCCCGCTCGATGCCGCTCAGGAGCTTGCGGCCGCGTTCCGTGACAACGGCGAACCCGCCGTACGCGGCGTCCACGTGGAACCAGATGCCCTCCGCCGCGCAGAAATCGGCCAGCTCCGGCAGGGGATCGATGGCGCCGGTCGCGGTGGCGCCGGCGTTCGCGCACACGGCGATGGGGTTCCGCCCGGCGGCGCGGTCCTCCGCCACCATGCGGGCGAGCGCGTCGAGGTCGATGCGGGAACGGCTGTCGCTCGGCACGATGCGGGCGCGATCGGGCCGGATGCCCGCGATCTTCACGGCCCTGACGTGGGCGGGGTGGCTCTGGTCGCTCATGTACACGGTGGCGCGCTCCGGGTAGCCCTGGGCCTCCCGCGCCGCCACGAGCGCGTCCAGACTCGCCGCGGACCCCCCGCTCGTGAGCAGCCCGCCCGCCGTCTCCGGCATGCCGAGCCAGCGCCGGAACCACTCGATGACGACGCACTCGAGCTGGCTGGGCCCGCTCCCGACCAGCCAGTTGCACGCGTTGAGGTTGTACCCGGAGGCGAGGAAGTCGGCGACGACGCCGGGCCACGTCGGGGAGGAGGGGATGAAGCCGAAGCAGCCGGGATGATCGAGGCGGAGGGCGAGCTTCAGGACATCGTGGACGGCCCGGTCCATGACGTCGGACGCCGGTTGTCCCTCCTCGGGCGGATCCTCCATGAGCCGCGCTTCGAGCGCCTCCCGGAACTCCCCGTCCCAGGCGTCCTCCCCGGCCAGCTCCTCCCGCCGCCGCACGAGGATCTCCGCCGCCTCCCGCGCCAGCTCGAGCATGGCCTCGGGAGACATCTCGAGCCTGTCGGCCACCGCGCGATCGAAGGTCGTGTCCGGCACCGTGTCGTGTCTCATCGCCGCCCATCATATCACCCGCCACAAGAACCTGCCTACCGTCTGTCTGGGTGCCTGCCCGGCTGCCTGCCTGGGAGCCGGCCCGGGTGGCGGTGTTCTCCATTCAGCCGGATATTCTCCGCGCACCGGTGGCTGTTCCGTGGCCCCAGTGCTGTTTCGCGAAGGGAGAGACGAATGAGGAGCGTTCCTGCGGCCCGTACATGCCTGGTCCTGGCGTCGGCCGTTCTCGCGAGCGGGTGTTCGGCGCTGTTCATGAGCCGGCCTCCGCTGGGGGACGGCCCGCTGCCCGAAGGAACCTGTGCGACATCGGCCCTGGCGCCCGTGCTGGATGCCGCAATGAGCGCGCTCATGGTTTCGACCATTGTTCACGTCGCCACGGACGAGGTGGAGCACGACGGTGAGGAGGTGGTGTCCGTAATACTCGGGCTTCCGGCTGCCGCCTGGGGTGTCTCCGCCTACAAGGGTTTCAGTTGGACGAGCGAGTGCCGGCGGCGCGAGGCGCTGAGCGAGCAGGCCATCGCCGACCACCTCCGCACACTGGCCAGGAACGCGCGGCCCCCCGACGATTCCTGACCGCCACCGCATGCAGAGCCCCCTGAGGACGTTCCCGCGGGAACGTTTCGACGGGGATAGCGCGGATCCCCCGGACGCTACGGATGAACGACACGCTCAGGGACGAACTGCTGGAGATGGTGCGTCGGGACCAGGAGGTGCGCGCCGAACTCGTGGACTCGGGCGAACTCTTCGGCGGCTACGAGCCCCGGATGGCCCGCGTTCACGAGCGGAATGCGCGGCGTCTTCGCCGGATCATCGAGTCGGTCGGGTGGCCGGGAACGGACCTCGTCGGTCCCGAGGGGGCGGACGCGGCGTGGATCATCCTGCAGCACGCGATCGCGCAGCCCGACCTGCTCCGGCGCGCGCTCCCCCTCCTCGAGGATGCCGCGCGCGAAGGGAGGGCGTCTCCGCGGCACGCGGCGCTGCTCGAGGACCGGATCCGGTTCTTCGAGGGCCGGCCGCAACGCTACGGGACGCAGTTCGATTGGGACGCCGAGGGGAATCTCTCGCCGGGCGCCGTGGAGGACCCGCAGAGGCTGGAGGAGCGCCGCCAGGCCGTCGGACTCCCGCCGCTGGCCGAGCAGATGAAGGAAGCGCGGAGCCGCGCGGCCTCCGAGGAAGAGCGCCCGCCGGCCGACTACGATGCGTACGCCAGCGCCCGCGACGAATGGGCAAGGGAGGTCGGCTGGCGCGCCGACTGAGTCAGTCGCCGCCGGACAGGCTGTCGGGGCCGTCTTCCAACAGGCTTTCGAGGGCCATGAGGCTGAGGACGCAAAGGATGACGCCCGCGAGCGCCACGTAACGCCCCCAGCCCTGCCCGAACCAGGCCAGCACTCCACCGACCACCACCCCGGCCCCGCAGCAGCTCAGCGCGATGCGATACCGTCTCGGCCAGTGCTTCGGCGACCACCTGCGCGACCACTTGCCCATGGCGCTCACGTCCTCGGATTCCGGAAAGGTGAGGTCGATGAGGACTCTACGTTCGAGCGCGGCGCCTGGATTCGGCAACTGGATTCGGCAACTGGATTCGGCGACGCCCGCGGGGCGGCAGCACCGGTTGACTGGCCTCCGGCGTTCCCGCGGGAACGTCCCGGACGCTGAGACCGACGCTGAGACCGACGTTGAGACCTGGTTGAGACGGAACCCGAACATTTACCGAAGATCGGGGTATGAGTGCGTACCCCTTTGAACCCTGAGATTCGGATGAGAACGCCATGCATGAGACGCCTGACCCTTCCGCCGACTCGCACCCTGCTGCCTTGGCCGGCGACCCCGTGGGCGACGAGATCGCCGAACTCTGCGCCCACATCGACGCGGCCCAGTATCGGCTCCTGACGCTGTTGCGCCGCTACGATGAGGAGGAACGCTGGAGCGGGTGGCGCTCCTGCGCCCACTGGCTGAACTGGCGCGCCGGCATCTCCCTCGGCGCGGCCCGCGAGCGGCTGCGGGCGGCCCGCCGCCTCGCCGACCTGCCGCTGACCTCCGCCGAGATGGAGAAGGGGCGGCTCTCCTGGTCCAAGGTCCGGGCGCTCACGCGCATGGCCACGGCCGAGAACGAGGCGCGGCTGGTCGAGTTCGCCCTCCACCACACGGCGAGCCAGGTGGAGCGTTTCGTGCGGGCGGCGAAGAGCGCGGAGGCCGCCATGGCGGCGCCGGACGGGACGTCGGAGATGGCGGCCCGCCGTCACCTGACGGTCCGGATGACGGCCGACGGGATGTACGAGGTCCGTGGCCTGCTCATGCCCGAGGTGGGCGCCCTGCTCGTGGAGACGCTGGACGTCACCGTGGACGAACTCCACCGGCAGGAGTGCGCCATGGAGCGTGAGGCCGACGCCGCCATGGAGCGCGAGGCCGATGCCGCCACGGGGGAGCCGGACCCGCCGCCGGCCGGGCCGATGGCCGGGCCCCAGCCGACGCCGACGCCCGGGCTCCGGCCGAGTCAGACGGAGCGGCGCCACGACGCGCTCGGAGCGTGGCTCGAGGAGCGCGCCGAGGCGAGGGCTCAACTGGTGGTCCACACCGTGGCCGGCGGCCCCGAGATCCTGGCCACGGAGGACGGCTCACACGTTCCCGCGGGAACGTCCCGGCGCCTGGCCTGCGACGCGGAGACCGTGGAGGTGAAGCGCGGGCGGGACGGCTCGGTGCTGGACGTGGGCCGCCGCCAGCGCACCGTCGGGTGGCGGCTGCGCAAGGCGCTCGACGTCCGGGACGGGGGCTGCCGTTTCCCGGGCTGCGGCTCGCGTTACACGCAGGCCCATCACGCCATCCCCTGGTCCGAGGGGGGCGAGACGAAGCTCGACAACCTGATCCTCCTGTGCCGGTTCCATCACAGGGCCGTGCACGAGGGCGGCTGGCGCGTCGAGATGGGGGAGGCGGGCGCGGCGCGCTTCCGCGATCCGGCCGGGCGCGTGGTACCGGCGGTGCCCCCGGTACGCGAGGACGTCAGGGCGCCCCGAACCGCCGATGCGGGACTCGGGAACTGGCACCGTCAGGAGGGGATCGACCCCTGGACGGCGACCAGCCTCTGGATGGGCGACCCGCTGGACATCGACTGGGCGCTCTGGGTCCTCTGGGGACAGTACGAGACCAGGCCGATGGCGGCGTGACCGATGGCGGCGTGAGGGTGGCAATCGGCGCTACGCGAGGGCCGAAATCGCGATCCAGAGCCCGAGGGCGCCGAGGATCGAGGCTGCGGCGCGATCGATGTAGAGTCTCGCCCGCATGTACCGGGCGGCGACCGCCTGTGTGCTCATGCAGAAGACGAGTGTGGTGTAGAACACGATCTCGACGAGCAAGTGGTTGGCGACGATCACGAGGCCGCGAAGAGGACCGACTTGGGATTCGAGAGGTTGATGATCATCCCCCGGAGGAAGGCCTGCCGTTGGGGGGCGGAGCGGGCTGGCGGGGGTTTCGCGGCGCTCGTCCACATCCGGTACGCGAGATAGAACAGATAGAGCGCCCCGGCGGCCCGCATGGACCCGTACAGCCACGGCAGCCTCTCGAAGACCAGTCCCAGCCCGCCCGCGGCGAGCAGCGTCCACGTCGCGGCCATCGCACCGAGACCGGCCCCGATGGCGATTCCGGCCGCACGTCCGGAGCGAAGCGCGGTCTGGACGGCCACCAGCAGGGCGGGTCCCGGGCTCGCGATCGCGAACAACAAGGCGACGTTGAACGCAAGAAGTTGTCCCAGCGTCATGAAGGCACGGCCATTGGCACTCGGCCCGTCCGGCGGTCGCTTACGGGGCCGGGCGGAAGAGGCGGATCACGTCGGCGGCGGTCATGTCGCCTACCTGGCGGGCGAGGCCGGCCTCGCGGACGGAGGCGATGGCCTGTTCGAAGCGGCGGATCTCGCTCTCGGGAAGGTCGATGATCTCGACGCCGGCTTCCTCCGCCATCCGCAGGCCGTCGGCGCCGGCGCGCGCGTAGGCGGTGGCCCCCGCCATCGACAGCGAGGCGTCGGCGGCTTCGTCGATCCAGCCCTGTTCCTCGGGCGAGAGGGCCTCGTAGACCCCCCGGTTCATCAGCAGGACGAACGGAAGTCCGGACGCGGGGAGCCAGGTGGTCAGGTAGGCGGCGGGTTCGTGCAGCTGGAAGGCCACGATTCCCGACGGGGAGATGGCGACGCCGTCGATGACGCCGGTGGTCAGGCTCTGATGGACCACGGTGCCGGGCTGCATGACCGCGCTGGCGCCCAGCGCCTCGATGAAGGGGATGAGGCTCCGCGTCGACACGCGGATCTTGAGCCCGCGCATGTCCTCGAGCGTCCGCACGGGTGTCTCGCGCGTGATCAGCACCGGGGCGTCGTTGGACCACAGTCCCAGGACCTTCGCGTCGTACTCCGCCTCCAGCACGGACCGGGCGTGCCGCATGGCCTCGGTGCACTCCACCGCGGTCTTGCAGATGCCGGGAAAGCCGATGAGGTCGGTCTTCGGAAAGATGTCGGCGGTGTAGGCGGGAATCGCGAGGGCGATGTCGGCCACGCCGCTCCGCAGGATCGAGTACTGCGCCGGCGCCGACGAGTTCAGGGCCCCGGCGGGGAACTGTCTCACGGTGAGTCTGCCGCTCGAAAGCTCCGAGAGCTTCTCCGCCAGCGGCGTGAACATGTCCCCGGTGAGGACGTGATCCGCCGGCAGGAAGTGCGCCAGCGACAACTCCCGGGTACGGCTTGCGTCGGAGGCATCCCCGCATCCGCCCGCGACGAGCAGGCCGACAACGAGCAGGCCGACAGCGAGCAGCCGCCTCGCGTTGGCCATCAGGACTCCCGCTCGGGGACGGCGGAGACGCGCAGGGTGAGTATGTCCACGTCGTGAAACTGCCGGTGCCGCACGGAGGAGGCGAGGTGCCGGAGCAGCCGGAGCGAGATCTCCTGCTCCACGTCGGCCGCCCGGGTGTCCGCCTCGAGCCACGCCAGGCGGTCCTGGAGGTTGAGTTCCTCGCTGCCCGCGGCGCCGACCCTGAATTCCAGCACGGCCTCGTCGTCCTCCTCGCTCGCCGTCAGAAGAAGCTCACGTCTCCCCGGGGCCGGTGCTTCTTCCGCCCCCTCCGCCCCCTCCGCCCCCTCCGGGTCCTCGCGCGACTCCAGAAGCGTCAGCAGCGCCTCCTCGCTCGCGGCTTCGAGCCGGTCCAGGACGGGCGCCAGCCCGTGCCGGGCCGAGAACGCCTGGATGAACTCCCGGATCCGCGGCAGTTCGGCCATGTCGAGTGTACCCCTGAGCCGGCGCTTCCGCCGCGCCGTGAGCCCCGTGAGCAGCAGCGCCACCAGGCCCCCCGCCGTGAGCCCGCTGCTCAACAGCCCGCCCGCGAACTCGGCGAAGAACGCGGGAAAGACCATGTCGAACTCGCAGGCGACGCCCGTCCAGAACGAGACGCCCGCGATGAGGCCGTTGCGGGGGTTCGAGCCGATGCTCCGCGCGACTTCGCGCATCCCGACCGTGAACAGCGTCGCCATGATCACGGCCATGGAGGCGGCCACGACGGCTCCGGGAATGGCGAGAATGAGGGCGAGCGCCTTGGGGACGAAGGCGAGGACGAAGAAGACGAGTCCGGCCGCGACGCCGACCCGGCGCGCCGCGACGCCCGTGACTTCGATGGCGGCCACGGCGTTCACGTTGAGCGTGTTCGGCATCGTTCCCGCGAGGCCCGCGAGCAGGTTCCCGGCGCCCTTCGCGGCCACGGCACGCTGCACGGCGCGAAAATCGACCGCCCGCGGCCGGCGCCACGACAAGCGCTGGGCGGCGACCGCGACGGCGACCGACTTGGTCGTGCCGACGAGCGCCACGAACAGGAACGCGGGCAGCAATCCCCAGAACGCCGGGCCGAAGCCGACGTCCAGCGCGGGCAGCCCGCCGACCGGGAAGCCGATCCACCGGGCGTCGGCCACGAGGCCGGTGTCGTAGATGCCGAAGGCGGCCCCGGTCAGGGAGCCCGCGAGGATGCCGATGGCCGGAGCCCACAGGCGCAGGGTCCCTCCCGTCCGGAGCGCGATCCCGAGGGTGGCGACGAGTGTCATGGCGGCGCTCAGCGGCGCGGCCGGCACGGGGGCGCCCGGCGGCAACTCGTTGAGCATGCCGAAGAGGATCGGCATCACGGTGACGGGGAGGAGCATGACCACCGTCCCCGTGACGACGGGCGTGAGCACCCGGTGCAGGAGCGAGAGCCGCGCGGAAAAGGCCGCCTGGGCGAGCGCGGAGATGACGACCAGGGTGGCGAGCAGCCCCGCTCCTCCCTGGATCAGCGCCTCCGCGCACACGCCGATGAAGATCGCCGAGCTGACGTGCGGCAGCGCGTACCCCGCCCCGATCCGCCCCACGCGCCAGCCCTGGAGGATGGTGGCGACGCTGCACGCCAGGACCGAGGCGAACACCGCCCACAACACGAGTTCCTCGGCACCCCCCGCCTGGAACACGATCGTGGGTATCAGCACGGCCCCGTTAACCCCCATCGCGGCGAGCTGCAGGCCGAGACCCAGCGCGACCGGCCCCGGAACCCGGTCCTCCACCTCGTATCGGAGACCCCCGGCCGCGCTCATCCGTACACCCTCATCCGTACACCCTCATCCATACATCGCGTTCGGGAGGAAGGTGGCGATGCGGGGGAAGAGCGCGATCAGGGTCAGCGCCGCCAGCATCGCGAGCCAGAACGGCAGGATGCCGCGGAACATCGTGCGCACCGGCACGTCCGGGGCGACGCCCTTGACCACGAAGATGTTCAGCCCCACGGGGGGCGAGATCAGTCCCATCTCGAGCGTGACCACGATCATCACGCCGAACCAGATCATGTCGACGCCCAGTGACTCGAGGATCGGCTGCACGAGGGGCACGGTCAGCACGAGCATCGCGAACCCGTCCAGGAACGTCCCGAGCACGATGAACACGAGCAGCACGAGCACCACGACCTGGGCGCCGGAGAACCCCTGCTCGCCGACCCACTCCGCCGCGACGAACGCGATCCCGGTAAGTCCGAGGAAGACCTTGAACACGAACGCGCCGAACAGGATCAGGAAGGCGGTGCCGCTCGCCTTCAGCGTGCCGTTGACGATCTCGACAACGGTCCGCCGGTTCAGCGCCCGCCGCGCGCAGGCCGCGACGAGCGTGAGGCACGCGCCGACGCCGGCCGCCTCGATGGCGGAGAAGATGCCGGCGTAGATGCCGCCGATGGTCACGATGACGATGCCCAGGATCCACGCCGCGCTCGCGGTGGCGCGCAGGCGCTCCCGCCACGGAACGGGCGTCCGGGCGTGGGGCGCTTTGTCGGGGTCGCGCCGGACGACGATCCAGACGGTGAGCACGAAGAGCAGCGTGAGCACGATCCCGGGCACGACGCCGGCCATGAAGAGTCGGCCGATGCTCTCTTCGGTGACGATCCCGTAGATGACGAGTCCCGCGGAGGGCGGGATGAGGAAGCCGAGCGTGCCGCCGGCGGCGATGGCCCCGGTCGCCAGCGAGTCGTCGTACCTGAACCGCCGCATCTCGGGCAGCGACACGCGGCCCATGGTGAGCGCGGCGGCCAGCGACGAGCCGGAAAGGGCCGAGAATCCGGCGCAGGCGACGATCGACGCGGAGGCGAGGCTGCCCCGGAAGCGGCCGAGCCAACTGTGGGCCGCGCGGTACAGGTCCTGGCTCATCCCGGAGGCCACGGCCAGGTTCCCCATCAGCATGAACAGCGGCAGGATGGTGAGGGGATAGCGGGAGGCGACGGCGAAGATCTCGCCCGCCAGCACGGCCGTGACGGCGCCCGGACGGACCGCCGCGATGCCGCCCACGCCGACGACGAGCATCGCCAGCCCCACCGGCACCCGGATGAAGAGCAGGACGAAGAGGGCGAGAAAGCCCGCGAGGGCGATGCCGGTCCCGTCCATCACGCGCCCCGCCCGCTCACGCGCCCCACCCGCTCACGCGCCCCACCCGCTCACGCGCCCCGCCCGCTCACTCGGCCGGCTCGTTGGGGTCTTCCGCGTTCCACACGGCGAACCCCAGGAGAAGTTGGGAGGCGAGCAGCAGGCCGTAGGCGGCGAGCGACGCGCCGAGCGCGTAGTAGAACGGCAGGTGCGGGATCGACACGCTGCCGGTGACGGCGCCGCAGGGAAGGCCGCAACTGCCGTGCGCGAACAGGGCGTAGGCGGCCGCGGCGGTGGCGCCCACGCCGAGCAGCCGGGCGATGGCGTCCGTGACCCGGGTGACGCGGCGGCCGGCGAGGCGCGCGAGCAGGTTCACGCACACGTGCGAGCCCTCGCGCGCGCCGTAGGCCACCGCCGCCGCCACGACGACGGCGAGCGACATCGTCGACACGTCCTCGATCCAGAGCAGGGAATCGTTGAGGACGTAGCGCCAGAAGACCTCGGCCACCGTGATCCCCAGCAGCACCGCGACCGCGACCCCGCCGGCCACGGCGAACGCCGCCGCCACCCGGCCGCAGAACGCCTCCGCCCGCGCGAAGCCGTCTCTATGGTCCTCGAAAACCGTCATGTCCCCCGCACCGGTCGAGACCCTCAGCGCATTCGCGCTTCAGAATAGCGGGTCCGATCGGATTTGCGTACGGAGGCCCGGAGGAGGCCCGGAAACGGGGGTGCGCGAACGCCGTGCCGGATGGGCGGCGCCCGCGGGTCGCGCTAGTACACGACGCGGTAGGTCAGGCTCAGGCTCCTCCCGGCCTCGGGCATGATCTCCTTCACCCGCGACAGGTGACGCCTGTACTCGGTGTTGCCGAGGTTGTCGAGGTGGAGCGTCAGGACGTGCGGCCGTCCGGCGAAGGTGAAACGCACGCCGCCGGAGAGGCCGAGGATCGCGTATCCGTCGGTGGGTGCCTCGAACCGCCCCGTCCGTTCCTGGCTCGCGGCCAGCCGCGTCTCGGCCTCCACGAACCAGTTCACCGGCGAATAGCCGATCGCGACGCGACCCTGGAGGGGAGGCATGAAGGGGAGGGGTTCGTCGCTGGCGCGGATCGTGCCGCGCACGTACGACGCGGCCGCCTCCAGCCTGAGTCCGGCCGGCACCGACCACACGAGCTGGCTCTCGATGCCGGTCAGCACGGCGTCCTCTCCCACGAACTGGTAGATGGGGAGCCGCACGCGGCTGAGTTCACCGGTCGCCTGCGGAAAGATGTAGCCCGCGATCGTGTTCCTGAACCACGTCGCCTCGGCGCTCAGGCGCTCTCCCGTGACGCGCCCGAACACGTCGATGCCGAGTCCCGTTTCCGTCCCGAGCGAGGGATTGCCGACGTCGTATGAATTGGCCGCCAGGTGCGGCCCCTCCGAGTAGAGTTCGTGTACATCCGGCGTGCGAAAGGCACGCGCCACGCTCGCGCCGAGGGTGAACTGCCCCGTCACCGGCAGCAACGCACCCAGCGATCCCGAGACGGCATCGAAGGACCGCGCGCGGATGTGTCCGATGTCGGAGGACGCGTCTTCCCGGTCCGGTTCAAGTTCGACCCGGTCGTAGCGGAGCCCGGCCTCGACCGTGACCGGATCGAGTTGGATCTGCTCGAGGACATACGCCGCCTGCGTCCTGCGCCGGGAGTTCGGGGTGTGCAGCGCGCCCGCGAATCCGAAGTCCTCCCACGAGACTCTGGCCCCGATGGCCCCCGATGCGAACGGCCCCCATCCCGCGTGCCGCGCCCGGGCCTCTCCGCTCACGATCTCGCGATCGTATTGGGCGCCCAGGATGTCCGGGGGTTCCATCTCGTGGTGCCGGTACCAGGTGTAGCCGGCATCGAATTCAATCGCCTCCAGCCCTCGCCCGGGCCGGATGACGCTGCGAAACCGGCCTGCGGCTCTCTCCTGCTCGGTGCGCACCGCGTTCGTGTGGCCGCCGACGAAGCCGCCGGGGATCCCGTAGTCGTTCGCGAAGTAGCGGAACGAACCGCCCGCGTAACCCCAGTCGTCCACCCACGAGGTTCCGGCCCCCACGCTCCGCACGTCGGTCTGGGTCCCCGGCAGCCTCCCGATGGGCGTGCGCAGATCTCCTCCCTCGCGCTTCGAGACCTCGACGCGAAGCGGGATGTTCTCGGTGATGCCGATGGTGAGCTGGCTGCTCCCCCCGATGCCGCGGGTCGCCCCCTCCCCCTGGAGCGAGGTGAACCCGGTCGCGCGGCGAGGCACCGCCTGCGGAACCTCTTCCCGAATGACGTTGATCACGCCGCCGAGCGCGTTGCTGCCGTATAGAATCGCGCTCGGTCCGCGAATCACGTCGATCCGCCGGGCCGAGGAGGGGGCGAGCGCCGAGGCGTGGTCCGGGCCGCTGCTGAGGACGTCCCCCACCCGCTGGCCATCTTCGAGCACGAGAATGCGGTCTCCGCTCAGGCCACGGATGACGGGCTGGGACGTGCCCGGCCCCATGCTGGTCACGGTGACCCCCGGGACCGATTCCACCGTCTGTGCGAGGGTTCCCGCGAGCTGCCGCTGCAGCGTTTCGCCCGAGAAGACGGCGGAAGGCCGGATCGCCTCGCTCACGGCCGTGGGACGCAGGACGGCCGTGACGACGATGTCCGGCAGGGTGATGGCGGTGACCTCGGACGCCACCTCGACGGTGTCCGCGGCCTGCTGCTCGGCCTCCTGTTCAGCCTCCTGCAAGGCCGGGGTCGAGCCCGCGGCGCGCGCCGGCACGCCCGCCAGGGTGATCCCGAGGAGGAGGAAGATGACGGAAGAGCGTCTGGGAATGGAGCGTCTGGGAATCGTCATGGGGGGCCGCGTGCGAGTGGGACGTGAGATATGCCTGCGCGTGGCCGTAATGATAACTTATTATCGATAAGGGGCAAGGGTCGGGGCCGACGATCGCCGATCAGGCCGCCCCGGGGCCGCGGGAAGCGGCCGGGTCAGCGGCTCGTCACGCGCACGGCCGGGTCAGGCGTCCGTCACGCGCAGGCCGCGCAGCGACCGAAGAGAACCAGCTCGTGGCTGTCGACGTCGAAGCCGTCCGGCGCCAGCGTCTCGACTTCGTCCGGGCACCGGTGGACGTCGAACGCCTGATCGCAGGAGTGGCAGAGGAAATGATGGTGGTGCGGACGGTCGGCCAACTCGTACCGAAGTCCGGCGCCGGGGAGCTTCACGCGCGACAGCCACCCCTCGCGGACCAGGGCCTTCACGTTCCGGTAGACGGTCGCCACGCCGAGCGACGGCACGATCCGCTGGCCGGACTCGAGGATCTCGTCGAGCGTGAGCGGGCGTCCCGCGCTCATGAACACGCGGCGGATCGCCCGGCGTTGTCGAGTATCTCGCTGCATCGAAGGTCGCCTCCGCACCGTTGGACCACGGTTGGACCGCCGTTGGACGATAATGATAACGCCTTATCGGCCCCTGTCACGCGCACGGTTCCTCCAGCGCTCGACCTCCTCCTGGTACTGCTCGTGGTCGAACTCCTCCAATCAAGGCAAGGAATCGTCCGGGCACGACATCCCGATTGACGCCTTACCGTAATGAGAGTTATTTATCATTATGAGTCAGCTGAGCCTCATCCTCAGTGGGCCGCGTTTGCGGTCGGTTGCGTCCCGCGGCCTCGTAGCAGTGCCCCTCCTCATGGCGGCGGCGTGCGGAAACGATGTTGAAGATGTCTCGGACGTCGTGCTCGCACGACACGTCCACACGGACTTGTACGACGCCTATCCGGGCATTCCGTCGCCTGCCGGCGATCAGGTCGTATTCGCCGATTATGCCGCGGACAGGAGATCGCTGACGGTCTACGACGTAGCGACCGGAGTCGGCCGCGTGCTGACGAGGACGCAGGGGGGACGATCGCGAGTGACATGGTCGCCCGACGGTTCGCGCGTCGTTTACGTCGACCGCCATTCCGATCGTCACGGGGTCTGGACCCTGGACCCGACCACCGGCCGGGAGTCGCGCATCGTGGATCCGGGGGACGCACGCATCGACTATCCGCGACTGCTGCCCGACGGGACCGTGACCGCGCTTCGGTACGCGGGGGCCGACACCGCGTGGGTCGCGTATGCGCCGGGACCGGGCAGCGTGGCATCCGTCGTCGTCGATGGCGCCGGGGGATGGGTCGCACCCGTGCGATCTCCCGACGGCCGCGTCGTCGCATACCTTCGCGTCGCGGGCGGACGCGCGGACCTGGCCGTTACGGAGATCGCGTCGGGCGAGACGCGGACGCTCGCCGCCGATCTCCAGCTCGGATGGGACCGCCGCGTGGAGTGGTCCTCCACGGGCCGCGCGCTCCATCTGGCTGCAGCGGGGATCCACGACTCGCTCTTTGTCGCCTGGCGCGTGCCGCTGGACGGAGGCCCGGCCGCACGGCTGGAGCACAACGGCCGTGACGTGCTCGCGGCCACTCCGCTCGCCGACGGGCGAGTCGCTCTCAGTGTTTACCACACGCGCACGGCGGTGGGCCTCGTTCCCGTGACAGGAGGGGAACCCACCGATGTGACAACGGCAGGCTCCACGAGCGCCTTCCTGCCTTCCTGGCACCCCGACGGGGAGGCGCTGGGGTTCATCACGTTCTCCTGGCGACGCGTCCGCATGCCCATCGACTTCGACCTGGGCGTCCTTGACCTCGATGCGGAGGGCGCCCCGACCGGCACGGTCCGGACGCTCCTCTCGGAGGAGGGCGAAGACTACGGAGCCGCGTGGTCGCCCGACGGCCGGTGGCTCGCGTTCCACTCGCACCTTGGGGAGAGCGATGACATTTGGCTCGTCCCGGCCGGCGGGAGCGAGCGACCCACACGTCTCACGCACTTCGGACCGGGCGCGGACACCGGTGAGCCGGATTGGAGTCCGGACGGGCGGACGCTCGCCTTCAGCAGTCACGGCCCGCCGCTCGAGGGGAACCCGGGGTCCGTGTACTCGGTCGCCGTCGATCCCGCTACGGGGTTCGCGGTCGCCGACCCTGTCCGAGTCCCGCTCGACGGGTTCCGGGGCTATGCCATGGGCGCCCGTTTCTCGCCGGACGGCGAGCGGCTGGCTTTCTACGGACGCTCGTTCGAGGACGGACGCGTCACCGTCTACACTGTGCCGGCCGCGGGTGGAACCCCTACCCCCGTTGTCTCCTTTGCCAATGGCGAACCGTACAGCGCGCCCGAATGGAGCGCCGACGGCGCATCGCTCTTCTACTCGCGCAACGACGGCTTCGGGCCCTTCCAGGTCTGGCGGGTGGACATCCCCACCGGCGCGACCGAACAGGTTACGACCGGCGTGCTCGGCGCACTCCAGCCGAGCGTGAGCCCCGACGGACGTACGCTCGCGGTGACGATGCGCGAGGCTGCCATCGAGGTCGTCGCGCTCCCCGCCGGGAGCACGGTCGCCGAAGAGGGGTCCGGCGGTTGGTGACGGCACCCCGCCTGGAGGCCGTGTTCGCCCTCGTCTCCGTATTCATCCTCACGACCCCGGCGTGCGCGCCGCCTGAACAGCCCCGCCATGGGCGCTCCTTGATCCAGGTGGGGCGGAATGTGCTCGTCAGCGGCGATCATGCGGCTGCGGCGCACTCGGAGTACTTCGCCCATGCCGATCCCTCGGACTCGACCCGCATGGCGGTGTGCTCGATGATCGTCGACCCCACCCGAAGCCGGCTGTCGACGGGCATCTATGTGTCCCATGACGCGGGGGCGACCTGGGGCATCGCGTTGAACGACACGATCTCGCGGTGGGGCACGACATGGGACCCCGCCTGCGCCTTCGGGCCGGGAGGCATGGTCTACTTCGCGTCGCTACCGGCCCGCGGGGACCCGAGGATCGCGTACGAGTCACACGTCATCACTCACTTCTTCCGCTCGACGGACGGTGGCCGCACGTGGAGCGAACCCGTGCTCGGACCGTTCGTGGACAACGCGGATCTCGTCGTCGACTGGACGGGCGGGCCGTATCACGGGCACGTCTACGCCGTGGGCGTGCGGGTCGAGGAGGAGGAGGGCGAGCTTCCGCGGCGGCATGTGTCGCTCGTGGTCTCGGCCGACTCCGGCCGGAGCTACGCGGGTCCCGTCGACATGTTGATCCCGAAGGACTGGTATCAGGGCCAGGTCGGTGCACCGGCCGTGCACCCGGATGGGTGGGTCCTCGTTCCCGTCGATGTCCGCCCCCCGTTTCAGCCCACACCCCCCGCTCCTTCGCCGACGCCCTGGTGGGACCCCCCCTGGTGGGAAGCCCCCCGAGACACGGCCACGAAGAACTTCGCCTCCGTCGTGACGGTCACCGAAGGTGGGAGGGCCATCCACCAACCGCACCACGTCGCAAAGACCACGCCGTGTACGCCCTATGGCGGTCCTCCGGAGATCGCGGTCGATCATTCCGACGGTCCATTCCACGGGCGGGCCTACCTGGCGTTCGCGGACCACACGTACGGACGCTGTCAGATCATGTTGAGCTGGTCGGACGACGGTGAGGAATGGGCCAGCCCCCTTCCGGTCGACGACCCCCGCATCCCCCTCGATTCCGCAGGCCCGAACGCGTTCATGCCCGACATCGCGGTCAACCGCGACGGGGTCGTTGGGATCACCTGGCTCGACCGTCGTGAAGACCCCTTCAATCAGGAGTTCCGCCAGCGATTCACGGCCTCTCTGGACGGGGGCGAAAGCGTGCTGCCCAGCGTTGCGGTGAGCGAAGCCGCACACACCTACGCGCGAGGGGAGGGAGAACGGGAGGGGTATGCGGGCCTGGGCGCCGTCCCCGGACCCAGGGACGGCAGCAGCTGGATCGCGATCATCACGGGCGGAGCGCACCGCACCTACGAGGAGGTGGGAGACTACGTCGGAATGATGGTTGCGGCAGACGGTCGATTCCACCCCGTATGGGTCGACAACCGGACCGGGGTCGCGCAGCTGTATACCGCACCCGTGGAGGTCTCCGGGACGGCCAGGACCCGGGCCGAGTGGAACGCGGATCTCGGACGCAACGTTACCGACTCGGTCGCGGTTCTCGTCAACAGGAGCACCTTCGACGCCGCCTCCTGCAGCTTCGATGTGAGCGTGGACTTTCTCAACCGATGGAGCGAGCCCCTGGACCTCCCCCTCACGGTGAAGGTCGAGCAGATGTTCTCTCAGATAGGCGTGCCCCGGTCCGAAGGGCCGATCGATGGCCTCGGCAGGCCGGAGTGGATCGTGGGGGAGGGAGGGGTGCTCCCGAGAGACAGCTTCGTCACCTACGGGACGCGGATCGTGCTCAAGGAGTGCGCGACGCTAGAGGGTAAGGCGGCGGTGTACCGCCGCGACATCGACGCGCGCATGTCCGGTACGCCGGTCGCCGGCTACGTCGGACAGAAGATCCTGACCATGAGGGTGTCGATCTTCGAGCGGAAACGCCAGGGAGCGTTGTAACGTCAGGGTCAAGGGCGCGAGATCAACGCCCACACGTTCCCGCGGGAACGCCGTCTAGGGGGTCTGGGAGCTGCGGGGGAGGGTGCCGGTGTCGGGGCCCGGTGCCTGGGCGGACCGGGGGAGGGTGTCGACTTCGACGTCGGCTGCTGCTGCGGCGCGTGGAAGGGCGGCCCGGGCTTCGAGCTTGCCGATCGCGGCGGAAACCGCCTCACCCGTGGCGTCCCGTGACCCGATGCTCCTCCGCACCTCGCGCAGGCGGGGGAGCGCTTCCACGGCGTGGATCTCGGCGAGGGCGTGCGCCGCGTGTGCGCCGGAGGATCCCTCGAGCGCGTGGCCGAGCGCCGCGATGATCTCCGCCCGGTAGCTGCCGTCGTAGGCCTTGAGACCGTCGAAGTCGCCGCCGAGCGCCGCGCCCACGGTGACGACCAGCTCCGCCTTGCCCAGTTGCCGCAACGCCTCGGCGACGCCGTCGCGGAATCGCAGGCCGGCGGCCTTCCGCGCGTCGCCCAGCAGCGGGACGAGCGGCCCGATCGCGTCGCGGTGCCGAATCTCGGCGAGCGCTTCGACCGCCCGCAGCCGGAGCACGGCGTCGTCGTCCCAGAGAACATCGGCCAGGGCCGGGATCGCCGCGGGGTCCCCGAGCCGTCCGAGTGCGGCGGCGGCGTGGCGGCGCGGGCTGTCTCCTTCCCAGAGGACGTACTTGTTGGTGATTCGGCCCCCGGGCGCGCTCAGGCGACGGACGTGGAACCGGACGTCGTCCCCGTCCGTCCTCCCCCCGTGACAGACCTGCCACAGGACCTCCGTGAACAGGTCGAACAGGTTCCGCAGCCGCACGAGGTCCTTGATCGCCCCATGCGCCTGGAAGTGGAGTTCGTCCATCCCGTCCGGGTAACGGCCGAACCACCCGTCGCGGCCCTTCACCGAAAGCTGGATCTTGGGCTGGGCATGGATGAGCCGACGGACGGCAGCGTTGCCGAAGAGCCGCCGCAGGCGCCGCGGCGCGTTGCCCTTGATCACGAAGTCCCGGTCGAAGCGCGGCTGGCCGACCTCGACGTCCTGCATGCCCAGCGCCTTCCCGAACCCGCTGAAGACGCCCGCCCGGTAGATGTCGAACCGGAACCCCTCGGGATTGAAGTAGGGGGCGCGGAGTCTCGTGAACGTCTGGTTCGTCTTGCCGTCGCCGGATGTGAAGGTGTCGAGCGTGAGGGTCCAGTCGCCGCTGCGGGCCTGGACGGCGGAGTGGCCGAAAAGGCCCCCGTCATGGAACTGCCCGTCCAGCTCGCGGGAGAGCTGGCGCCAGATCTCCTTCCGGCTCGGTCCGAACAGCGACTGGAGGAAGCTCATCGCAATCTCACCGCAATCTCACCGCAATCTCACCGCAATCTCACCACTGGGTGCTTGACTTTCAGGTCCGTCTTCCGGTGCAGGTCATGTACGGTTACACACAGCCAGCGGTTTTCGTCCACCGAGTACGTGACGCGCAGCCGGGGCGCCGTGCCCCTGCCGGGGGGATCCAGCGGCAGGGCGGGGTCCGCCTCGTTGAGGCACAGGCAGAACGCCCGCTCGCCGGCGCTCCGCGGCACGAAGTAGCTGGAGCCGTTGCTGCGCTCGCTCCAGTCGATGGGGCGTCCGGCCACCCGTCCGACCTCGCAGATGAAGAGGTTGATGTGCCGCTGGCCATCGCGGCCGGGGGCGTAGTAGCGCGTCGCGAAGTTGTCGACCGTGGGGAAGCACGTGCCGCCGGGGATGAGCAGCTCGTACTCGGCGTCGGCATCGTCTTCGGGCAGGACGCGCAGCGCGTAGTCGTGGTAGATGAAGTCTTCGACGTGCGCGCCGCCGGCGAAGATGCACGCGCCGCGCGCCACGGCCGCGAAGGGGAGCCATTCCCGCACCTTCTCCCGGCCGAGCACGTCGCCCACGACGTTCCGCACCTCGGGCAGCAGCGTCGACCCGCCCTCGAGGATCACGTCGTCGATGCCGTCGGCGAGGACCCCGTGCCGGGTCCGCAGCTCCGTGAGCAGCGCGTCGAGCAGTTCCCGGATCCGCACGTAGAGGCCGTTCGCGGCGAGAATGTCGTTCAGGACGGGATAGTCCAGCTTCCCGTACGATTCGTTGCGGAAGGTGAAGTCCCCCTCGTTCCCGGCGCTCGCGAGGAGCTTCACGCGCTCGGCCTCCCAGCGGAGCGCGACCTCCCATTCGGGCCAGTCGTGCAGCGCCGTGGGGACGAACCGCTCCAGAATCCAGCCGTCGACGTCGTCCCCGCCGAGGTCCACCGCCTGCTTGGCCAGCACCTCCGCGCGCCCGCTCTCCACGGTCTGCGCGCCGTGGGTCCTCACGACGGCGGCCTCCATGGATCCGCCGCCGAAGTCGAAGGCGACGAGGGTGGTGGGGCGCCCGACATCCACGCCGTAGCCGAGCGCGGCCGCGACGGGCTCGTCGAGCGTCCGGAACACGATCCCGGCCGGCTTCCGCCGCAGCCGCGCCCACACGCGCGCCCACCAGCCGCGGCGCTTCAGGCGCCGGATGATCGCCTGCAGCTCGGCGCGGTACGTCTCGTAGAAGCCGCTCGGCGTGGCGATCGTGATGTCGGTGACTTCTTCCCCGAAGCGCGCCTCGAGGGCGCCGATGACCTCCCGCAGGAAGAGCGCCGCCACATCCTGGGCGGTGAACGCTCTCCCGCCGGCGCGCGCCAGGGCCCGGCCGCTCTCCGTGCCGAGGTAGCGCTTGAAGCCGCGCGCGAACCCCGTGGCCTGCCCGTCCCAGTTGTAGGTGACGGCGGCCTGCCCGATGAGGACGTCCTCGCCGTCCCGGTCCATGACGCACACGCACGACGGCATGACCGGGGTCTGCGTGACGGGCTCCAGCTTGGCGAGGTCCGGCAGGTTCACGATGTGCGGCCGGCCGGACCGGTCTTCGCAGATGGTGGTGTTGGACGTACCGAGATCGATGGCCCAGTGGGTCGACATGGGCCGAATCTTATTCTAGTTCACCCGGAACGTCACCCACTGCGAGACCCAGACCGCGGTGATCCGGTCGCGGTTCTTCGCCGGACTGAACCGCATCGCCGGGATCACCCTGCCCGCCGCCTCGTCGAGCAGCGGGTTGCCGGAGGATGTCTTGATCTCGGACCTCTCGACCCGGCCCTCCTCCGACAGGTAGATCCACAGTTCGACGCGCCCTTCGATCCCGGCCTCCATCAGCGCCCGCGGGTATTCCCGCTCCAGCACCTGCAGTACCTCCCCCGGGTTCAGCAGCACCGGGGGCGTGTCGTAGGGGATGAGGATCGGACGCTCGGAGGGGTCGGGGGCCCGGGGGCGCGGGGGCAGACCCCTCGGGACCCGGTCCGGGGTCGTGGGCGCGATCGTGATGTCCGGCGAAATCTCGACGGCGGAGACCCTCGGCCTCGCGGGACGCGCGATCGCTTCCGGCGGGGGCGGTATCCTCACCTCCGGCGGGAGTCGGATCGACTCGATCTCGGTCGTGACGGACCCCATGTCCGCGGCCTCGAAGGGCCGCACGAGGACGAAGAGCCCCAGGTGAAGAAAGACCGCGACCAGCAAACCGATCCGTGTGAAGTTCGTACTGGCGCGCTTGAACCTGTCGTTCGCGGTGAGCCGCATGCCGGTGTCGTCCATCAGAATCACCTCCCGGTTCCCGGCGGCTCCTTGCGAAGCCCCCGCTGTCCTTCGCCCCTCCGTTGTCCCCGCCACCCCATCTCACCCCCCATCTCATTGACAGGCGTTCCCGCGGGAACGTCACAGCTCAGCGGGAACGCCGCGGGAGCCAGCGGCCGACGCGTTTCCTGTACGCCACGTATTCGTCGCCGAACTCGCGCGCGAGGTACGGCTCCTCGTGGAACCGCACGAAGAGAGAGAAGATGACGAACCAGGCGGCCGCGTACGCCGCGAGGATTCCGGCTCCGAAGAGGACGGCCCACCCCGCGATGACGCTCAGCACGCCCAGGTACATGGGGTTTCGCGAGTAGCGGTAGAGTCCCCGGATCACGAGCCGCTTCGTTCGATCGATCGGCGCCGGCGTCCCGCTGCCGGCTACGACGAAATCCCATGCACAGCGCAGAAAAATCGCGGCCCCGAATCCGAGCAGGAGGAGGGCCAGGCCAAACGTCACGCCGCTGGCGGCCGGGCGCCCGCGAACAATGAGCAGCGGGAGAACGACGGAGACGGTCCCGGGAACCACGAGGGAGAACAACGCCGTCTTCAGAAACAGCTTTCTCATCGTCGGACGTTCCCGCGGGAACGTGTCATGCGCGGCTCCATCCTGTCGGGCGTGTCGGAAGCCTACCGGGAACGGTGGAAGAATACGGTCTCGGCCAGCCGCCTGAACACGTTCCAGCTCAGGAGTCCGGCCTGCAGCGCGCGCGCCACCGGGAGGTGGTCGAACCCCCAGCGCGCGGCGCGTTTCAGGGCGTGGTTCGGATACGCGCGGCGGAGGATCGGGCCCGGATGGAGGCCGCCGTCCAGGTGATCCGCGATCGCGTCGGCGGCGAGCTTGCCGAAGCGGTAGGCCTGGTGAATGCCGCCGGCGGTGAGCGGCGACACCATGCCGGCCGCGTCTCCGACGAGCAGAACCCGATCCGCATAAAAGTTATGCAGCAGGCCGCCGATCGGGATGACGCCGCCGCGCTTCTCCAGCACCCGTCTCCCGGACAACCCGAACAGGCCGTCGAGCTTCTCGCTGAAGCGGCGCAGGTCCGCGCGCCGATCGCGGTGGAGCGCCAGCCCCACCTGCGTGGCCCCGACGCCCGGCACGACCCACCCGATGTAGCCCGGCGCGCACTCGGGATCGATGAAGCAGTGCAGGCAGTCTCCGTCGCCGCCGCGGGGCTCGTACTCCCACTCCACACCCTTGAGGAGCCGGCGGTTGCGGTCCAGCCCGAAACTCTCGGCCACCCTGGAGCGCGCCCCATCGGCCCCGACCAGAAAACGGCAGGTCGGGCCGGAAGCCACGCCCTCGAAGGGAGCGCCGAACCGGATCTCGGCCCCCGCGCGGCGCGTCTCGTCGGCGAGGTGGCGGAGAAGCCCCGCCGTGTCCGTCGCCATGAAGAAATAGGAGTCCCGCTCGAGTTCGACGAAACGGTGGCCCGGATCGTAGACCCGGACGCGCTGGATTCGGCGCACGAGCGACGCCGGGGCGGCCCACTCCTCCCACGCTTCCTTGACGAGGATCCCGGTCGTGTGGATGCGCTCCCCCGGCTCGGACTGCCGCTCCAGGACGAGCACGGAGAGCCCGCGCTCCGCCGCCCGCCGCGCGCAGGCGAGCCCCGCGAACCCGGCCCCCACCACGACGAGATCGTAGTCCGCGGACTCCCGCGCCGCGTTCCCGCGGGAACGTCGAGGCGGGCTCAGCAGCCGCAGGCGATCCCGTCGCAGTAGCAGGCGTAGAGCATGGACCGATCGAGCGACGCCGTCGTCTCGGGGCCGATCTCACGGTGCGGGAGGTTGACGGCGCCCGGGATGTGCTCGCGGGCGTAGGCCGCCGCGGACCGGCCGTCGACCACGACGACGGGATCGTCCCGGCCCAGCATCTCGAACAGGTCCCACGAGTCCGTCTCGAAGGCCAGTTTCTGCTTGTAGTGCTGCAACTGGGCTGCGTTCATCAATCGCTCCGGGTCGCTGCTTCGGGTTGGTCGGGCCGGCGCTCACGGGGGAGCGCGAGCTGCCGTCCGGCAGTCAGTTAATCGCGGCCCGCATCGTGAAGCAAGCCGGAGGATTGCGGTTTTTCGCCACGTTCGGCTAGCCTTCGGATGCGGACACCATGAAATCTCTACGTTCCGGCCTCGCTCAGGTCGTTAAGGAACCTCCCATGAACGTCTACATCAACCTCCCGGTGGAAGATCTCGCTCGCTCGCGGGCCTTTTTCGCGGCCCTCGGCTTCGCCTTCGACGACGACTTCAGCGACGAGGCGACGCTCGGGATGAAGATCGACGGGAGTTGCTACTGCATGCTCGTGACGCATGAGAGGTTCGGGACGTTCACGCCGCGGCCCCTCGCGGATGCGCGCGAGACGACGGAGGTCCTGGTCTCGCTCCAGTTGGAGAGTCGCGACGAAGTGGACGGCTTCATGGAGACGGCGCTTGCGCACGGGGCGGATGAACCGCGGGAACCGATGGACTACGGCTTCATGTATGCGCGCGCCTTCTCGGACCCGGACGGGCACATCTGGGAGCCGTTCTGGCTCGATCTCGAGGCGGCCCTCGCGGCCGGACCCGTCGACGCCGGCGGCAAGGGCGCCGAATGACGGAGCCGTCGCTGACGTCGGCGCTTCTTGCGCTTCCGGTTCTGGCCTCGGCTGCCGTCGCGCCGGTCCAGGCCCCGTGCGAGGGCTGGTTGACGGGACCGTTCTGGGAGACGGCGGATCCGACGACCGTGAGGGCATGCCTCGCCGCCGGATACAGCGTCGACGCTGTGTCCTCCCCCGGCGAGCGGACCCCCCTGCACTGGGCGGCGCGGTCCAGCGATGATCCCGACGTGATCGGGGTGCTCGTCGAGGCCGGGGCCGACCTGGAGGCCCCGACCCGCGCGCGTCGGACGCCCATGCACTGGGCGGCCCGGTACAACCGGAACCCGGCGGTGGTAAGGGCGCTGCTGGAATACGGTGCGAACGTCTACGCCGCGACCCGGCACGGACGCACACCCCTTCACCTGGCCGCCCTGTACAACGAGAACCCGGTCGTCGTGGAGGTACTCGCCGGCGTGACCGACATCAACGTCCGCACGCACACCGAGGGGACGCCGCTGCACGACGCTGCCAGAAGGATCCGGGACGGCTCCATGGGAGACCCGAATCCGGCCGTCGTGGACGTGCTGATCAGGCACGGCGCCGACCTTTCCGCGGAGACCGAGGGTGGCCTTACCCCCACGGCACGCGCCAGGGACGCGCGCCTGGCCGCGATGTTGCGGGAAGAGGAAGCGCGCCGGGAGGCGGTACGGGCGCGGTTCCTTCAGTCCCTGACGACGAGAAGTGCCGTGGCGACCCTCATCCTCGGCCTGCTGGGATACCTGGTCGCACGACTCCGGAGAAAGCGCCGGCGACGGTTGCCATCTCGCGTCTCCCATGATATGTAGTGATACAATCTACATCGTACATCTATACATATCGAAGGGCGGATGAAGAAGTCGATCTACAAGGAGCTGGTGGCGGCTTCGTCGCGCCCCCTGGTGCTCTCGATCCTCGCAGCCGGCGACACGTACGGTTACGAGATCATCAAGCAGGTGAAGCGGCTCTCCGGCGGCGACCTGGAGTGGTCGGGCGGGATGCTCTATCCCCTCCTGCACCGGCTGGAGAAGGACGGCCTCGTTGAAGGCTACTGGGAACCCACCGACGAAGGGCGGCCGCGCAAGTACTACAGCCTGACGACCCGCGGGCGGCGGCAGCTGGCCACCGACCGGAAGAGCTGGCGGGCCATGTACGGAGTGCTGGAACTTTCCTGGCGTGGCGGCGATGTCCCGGCTGGATGACGGGATCCGGGCGTGGCGCAGGGGTCTGGAGGCCGGCGGGCGGTTCTCGCGACGCGAACTGGCCGAACTCGAGGACCACCTGCGGGCCCACGCGGCCGACGAACCGGCGCGGGATGCCACGCCGGCCTCCCCCTCCGCGGTCGAGGCCGCCGCCCGTGAAGAACTCGGCGATCCGACCGCACTCTCCCGTGAGTTCGCGAAGCAGGACGCTCCGGCGTGGCGGAATCTCCTCCTGGCGGGGTGGGGTCTGTACGCGTTGTCGTTGTTCCTGTCCGATTTCGGCAGCGTGGCGTTCGAGCCGTTGCACCCGGACTTCAGGATGTCGGTCTCGTGGCGGGAGCTTCTGGCGCCCGCGCCGATCTCCGTCTGGGTCCTCGGGGCGTTCTCGGCCCTGGTCATGATGTCCACGTCCCTGGCGTTGGGGCGTGTCCGGCGCTCGGTCGACGCGTGGGTGGGAGGCGCGGTTGGGGTCATCGCCGCGACAGCCCTCGGACTGGGAGCGTTCAACCTGCTCCGGCCCATCCCGATCCCCGTCGATGCCGAACTCGTCGCGTACGGTCACCTGGGTCCCTCCTACTGGACGTGGTCGGCCTCCTTCGCGCTCGTGTCGGCTGCCCTGTGGCTGCGCGGCCGCGAGTGGATCTCGCCCCCGCTGAGAGAATCGCCCGGGGAATCGCCCGGACGATCGCCCAGACGATCGCTGGCGTAACCGGGATCGTGGAATGATCGGCATCCTGGCGGACACGCCACACGATGCGGAACTCATGCGACGGGGTGTCGCCGGCGGCGTGCGCGTGATCCACGCGGCAGCCGACCTCACGGCAGCCGACCTCGACATCGAGTGCCTGGTGTTCAGCAGCCGCAGCGAGCTTCTGCCGGAGAGGATCTCGCTCCTGCGCGAGGTCGAGCGGAAAATCCCGTGGGTTCCGGTGATCCTCGTGACGGATCGGACAATCTCCATCGCGCGCCTTCTGACCAGAGTGCAGGTGGCGGATCTCGTCTGGTTCGAGGATGTCGAGCGTCAGCTCGCCTCGCGTATCGAATCCGCATGCAGCGGGTCGGCCCTGCTGCAAATGGCGGACAGGATCCGGCGGTCGACGGCGCCGCCGGCCCTCCGCTCCGCCCTGTCACACGGCCTCCGGGAGGCCCGCCGCACTCCCGTGCGCAACGTGCAGGAACTCGCGGCGGCGGTGGACTGCTCTCCCGTGACGCTGTTTCAGCAGTTTCAGGCCCGCGCCCGCGGCCGGACGACGCTCAACCGCTTCCTCGGCGCGCTCGTCCTCCTCAGGGCGCAGCAGTTGCGAGCCACCGGCTCGAAGTGGAAGGACGTGAGCGCGCAACTCGGACTTCCGCGAGAAACCCTCCGCCGCAAGGCGACGAGGTGGCTCGGCTGCAATCTCATCGAGCTTGAACGCATCCCGCCGCACCAACTCCTCTCCGCCTTCGCCCTGGAGCACTTCGCCCCGCTTCTCGACGCGCCGCCGCCTGACGCCGGGGACTGACACGGGGCTCGGGCCGGGAGTCGGCGACGTGGCGTTCGAACCGCAGGACTGGCTCGCCGGAGGCGATCCATATCGGATCCTCGGCATCGTACTGCCCGTGCTGATGATCGGTATGGCCGCCGTCGCGATCTTCGTCAACTCCGCGACACGCCTGTCCAATGTTCGGCGGACGAGCGTCAGACTCGAGTCATGGCTGAAGCTCAGCTACACAGCCACGGAGAAGCTGGCGGCGGCGCGCGACGCCTCGGCACGGGGCGTCGGCGCCGCATTCAACCGGTTCTTCGCGCGACTGTGGCTGGTCGTGCGGGTGAGGCTCACTCGACGCAGGTATCTCGACGACGTGGAAACGATTCGGAGGCGCAATCGCAAAGCGTTCATCGACGAGCGACTTCTGCTTCTCGAGAGCCAGGAAACGGGCGAACGCAGGGACATCGGCTCCGTGGTCGCCGGCCTGCGGGACGGAATCCGGGTCCTCCGCAACAGGGGGGTCGGCCAGGCCCTCGCCGTCGGCGCCGCAACCTCGGTCATGGCGTTCGCCATCGCGATGACGAACGCCCCATCGGTCGCTGCCGCGCTTGCGGAACGCGGTCCTGCGGCCGCGGCGCTGGCGCTGTTTCTCCTGCTCGCCATCGTGTACGTGCTGGGCGGGACCCTGCTGCGGTGGTGTCGAGCGGACCGACGCACCGCGATCGGGGCGTTCGCCTGGGGAAGCTCCATTCCCCTCTACGTCTACAACTCGCGGACCATCGGCCCGGCGGTGATCTGCATGGCGATGATGCTGGTAGTCCGGGAAGTCCTGTATCATCGATACCGGACCATCGCGACGGCCGCGGACGAGGGGCTCGCGAAAGAACACCGCATCGTCGGCGAAACACTATCGTTCGCCTCGGACGGCGGGCGCCTGGAAGCGTGGCTGCGCATCCGGATCGGTGTCTGTTACATGTTGGTCGTCATCCATCTTCTTGTGCCTCCGACCCGCGACCTGGGCCTCTGCGAAACCATGTGCGGCGACCTGCTGGCGGCCGCGGCGGTTGCGGCCGTGACCCTCATGGTGCCGCTCGTAGCGGCGTTCATGGACGGAAGAACGCGAATCCCCGCCACGACTTAGGGCCCCGGACCGCCGCCGCCAACGCCAGGCGCCCAGGCCCAAGCGGCGCATGTCCCAATGGCCGTGACGCGACCCTACAGGCGTGCTCCGGCGTCTCCGTCTTCCTACTGTAGAGAACATGGAAACTGCGAGCCCCACGCTCATCGCCCGCCGGGCCATGATGGGGGACGACGCGGGGCGGGTCGCCGTCAACCAGCTCGGGCATGGGTCGATGGTGCCGGAGAACGGCGGGCTCACGGACTTCGGGCGGGAAGTGGTTGCCGAACTCAACGCCACGCGGACGCTGGTGGACCTCAGCCACAGCGGTGAGCGGACCTGCCTGGATGGGATCGACGCTTCCGGCGCGCCGGTCGCGATCACGCACACGGGCTGCCGGGCGGTGGCGCCCTGAACGGAGTCTTGTCATGCCGGATGCATCGTTTCCCTCCCCGAAGCCACGATGGGCGCGCGGATCCGTCCCATGGGTCGCCGTTCCCCTGTGCGCGGCCATTCTAATCTCGGTCAGCGCCTGCACCGATGGCGACGCCCCGGAGCCGGAGGTCGATGTCCCCACGTTTGAAGGAACCGTAGACCTGGAGATCGGGGAACTCGACGGGGACGAGGCGTATCTGTTCAGTCGCATCGCCTCGGTGGCCGAGGATCCGCTGGGGAGGATCCTGGTCGTCGACCGGGGGGCGAGCGAGGTCCGTGTCTTCGATCCGCACGGCTCGTTCCTCTTCGGCCTCGGCGGGGAAGGGGACGGACCCGAGGAGTTCAGGGGTCCCTGTTGCCTCGGGTTCTCGCCGGAGGGCGAACTGTGGGTGCGCCAGGAGGCGCGCTACACGGCCTTCGAACTGGGCGACGCGGCCGCCACCTACCTGCGTGTCCAGCAGCGGCCGTTCGGCGGGCAGGGAGGGGCCGCCCCCGTCACGTTCGACGCCCAAGGGAGGCTCGTCGACATCGGTTCGCTCCGGAGTTCCGGCGAGGCGTTCGTCCACGGTCGCGTCCATGTGAACGCGGACGGGAGCCCGGACACGGTCGTCCTGCGGGAGCCGGAAGCCGCGGCGGAAGGGCACCGGACCGTGGTCGTCGACATGAGCGGGTTCGCGGAAGGTTTCAGCGGCACCGCCCAGTTGTACCTCTACCAGCCGTACGGGCCCCTGTGGCTGCGGGCCCACGGGCCCGGTGGCGCCTGGGCCAGCGGCTCGCGTTCCCTCTACGCGGTCGAGCTTCACGCCGCCGACGGTTCCGTGACCGAGATCATCGGTCCGCCCGACCCGGGCCCGCCCCTCAGCCCGGAGGAGCGGGAAAACGCCCGGAGCCGCCTGGAGCGCGACATGGAGCGGGGGAATCTCGACGGGCCCGCGTTCGAAATTCCCGAGAGGAAGGGGCCCGTCGCCGACATCTTCTTCGACCAGGCGGGCCGGCTGTGGGTCGAGAAGGCCGCGGCCGACGGCGCGGAGATGGCCGAGGCGGACGTCTACGAGGGGGCGACCCTCGTAGCCCGCTACCGCTGGCCGCGCCGCGTGGATCCGGGATCAGTGCCCTGGGCCACGGAAACGGCGCTCTACGGCATCACCACCGACGAACTCGGCGTGGAGCGCGCAGCCCGCGTCCGCTTCGAACGCAAGCCGTGACTCGCCGCCGATGAAGGTGGGGCCGGGGGGGCGGATCCTGATCGGGATGCTCGCCGGCGTCGTCCTGGGGGCGGTCCTCGGCGAGCGCGTCACCGCGATCCAGCCGCTGGGCGACCTCTTCATCACCCTGTTGATTCTGGCCGCCGCGCCCCTCGTCTTCTTCAATCTCCTCGCGGGTCTGACCTCGCTCACGGACCTGCGGACGCTGGGACGGCTCGCGGGCAAGACGGTCGGGTTCTTCCTCACGACGGAACTCGTCGCGCTCTCGCTCGGGCTGGGCGCCATGGCGCTCCTGCGTCCCGGCGTCGGCCTGCGGCTGACGGAGACGGCCACGGAGACGGTCACGGGGCCGGGCACGGAGCCGGTCTCGGAGCCGGTCTCGGGGACCGTGGGCGAGGCGCCGTCCGTGGGCGATGTCCTCCTCGACATGATCCCGACGAACGTCTTCCGCGCGTTCGCCGATGGGAACGTGGTGCAAATCGTCATCCTCGCGCTGGTGCTGGGGATCGCGACCATGGCGCTGGGGGACGGGCCGCGCGCGCGCCTCGCCACCCTGTTCGAGGACCTGGCGGGGCTCTTCCGGCGGCTCGTCCACATGATCCTGTGGATCGCCCCGGTGGGGATCGGGGCCCTCGTCGCCGTCACGGTGGGCCGCTACGGGGCCGACCTGATCGGCCCGATGGCCCGGTTTCTCGCGGGACTCTGGGGGGCGCAGATCGTCATCGTGACCGGGTACATGCTCCTGCTCGGGTTCTTCAGCGACTTCCGGCCGGCCCGCTTCCTGCGCGCCACGGGATCGCTGTGGGCGACGACGGCCGCCACGACGTCCAGCCTCGCCTCGCTCTCGGTCGGACTGGAGACGGCCGGGCGGCTCGACCTCCCGCGGCGCGTCTACTCCTTCGTCCTCCCCCTCGGGGCGCAACTCAACAAGGACGGGACCTCGGTCATGCTTGCTGCGGTCCTCCTCTTCACGGCGCAGGCGGCCGGCGTCACCTTCTCTCCGGCGGACTTCGTCACGATCCTGCTCCTGGGCATGCTGCTCTCGCACGGGACGGGCGGAGTTCCCGGCGGCGGGTTCGTGGTCGCGCTCATCTACGTGCAGGCGCTGAACCTGCCGATCGAGGTCGCGGCGATCGTGGGCGGGATCTACCGGCTGGTGGACCTGAGCAACACGACGGTGAACATCATGGGCGACATGGTCGGCGCGGCGCTCGTCGCCCGCTCCGAAGCGAGGCGAGCGTGAACCCGGATGTGAGGGCGCTCTTCCCCGGCGCGGGCGAGCAGCCCTACTTCGACATCTCCGCGAACTCGCTGATGGCCGAGCCGGTGCGGGCGGCGATCGAGCGCCACCTCGGGGCGAGAACCTCGGGGCGGGGCGACAAGACGGCGATGGTGGCCACGGTCAATCGCGCGCGGGCCTCCTTCGCGTCCCTCATCGGCGCGAGTCCCGACGAGGTCGCGATCACGAAGAACGTCTCCGACGGCCTCAACCTGTTCGGCGCCAGCCTCCCGTGGCGGGCGGGCGACAACGTGGTCCTGTGTCCGGCGCTGGAGCACCCGAACAACATCTACCTCTGGTACAGCCTCGTCCGCACGCACGGGATCGAGGTGCGGCCGGTCGCGCCGGAGGACGGGCACGTTCCGGTGGAAGCGATGGCCGCGGCGATGGACGAACGCACGCGGCTCGTGACGATCCCGAGCATCACGTTCGCCCCCGGGTTCGTGACGGACATGAAGGCGATCGCGGCGGCGGCCCGGAGCGTCGGGGCGCTGACGCTGGTGGACGCGGCGCAGTCGGTCGGCGCCCACCGGACGGACGTCGAAGAACTCGGGGTGGACGCGCTGGCCGTCGCGGCGCAGAAGGCCCTGCTGTCGGTGTACGGATTCGGCTTCCTGTATGTGCGGCGCGAGGTGGCCGAGACGCTGACGCCGGTCCACGTGGCTCGGTTCGGGATCGAACTCGACGCGCACGAGACGGCGTACTCGGATGACGAACTCCGCTTCCGCCCGGGCGCGCTCCGCTTCGACGTGGGCAACTACAACTACCTCGGGGCGGCGGCGACGGACGCGGCGCTGGACCTGCTTTCCGACTGGGGCGTCGAGCGCGTCGAGACGCACGTACGCGGCCTGGCGGCCGACCTGGCGAGCCGGCTGCTCGACCTCGGCCTCCCGGTCGTCGGCGGGCGGCCCGGTCCCCATCTCGCCCACATAGTCTCGGTCGGCGAAAGCGGCGGCGGACGCCACTACACGGCCGACGACCCCGCCATGAACGCGCTCCATGACCACCTGACCGCGGCCGGCATCCGCCTCGCGATCCGCACCGGCATGCTCCGCTTCTCCATCGGCGTCTACAACGACAAGTCCGACATCGACCGCGTCGCGGAGGCCGCGCGGGACTGGGCGGGAAGACGGATCAGGGGACAACGCCCGGAGGTCGTCCGAAGGCGTCCTCGCTGCCAGTCTTGAGGCCCGTTGATAGAGGTGGGCAGCAAAGACTTGGCCCTTGGAACGTGGCGGAGTATCCTGAAACAAGCGGGAATTGGACAGGGGAGGTTGCATTGAAATACGCGGCCGTCATCGAGAAGACCACGAATGGTTACTCCGGTTATGTGCCTGACTTGCCCGGGTGTGTCGCCGCCGGAGACTCATGCGAGGAGACGGAGAAACTGCTCCGCGATGCGGTCGCCCTCCATGTTGAATCCCTTCGAGAGCTCGGCGACCCCATCCCGGAGCCGCAGACTTCGGTTGCGTCGGTCGACGTGCCGGCATAGCAAACTGCCGTAGCCGCCCTGCGGCGGCCGGTCTGGTCGCACCCCACCTGCCGACAACATTCCTCAGATCAACTGGACGAGCGCCGCCGCGAAGGGTGATGATCATGTCCCACGACCAGCGAAGAGAATCTCGACCCCTGTACGCTGGACGCTTGGATCGGCGGGCGTTCATGGCGTCGCTGTCGGCGCTCGGGTTGGGGGGGACGGCGCTGCCGGCCGCGCTGTGGGCGCGCACCAACCAGGGGCAGGAGGCTGTCACCCGGGCTGACATCAGCGCTGCCGTGCGCGTCGCCGGGCTCGACTTCAGCGAGGACGAGGTCGAACTCATGGTGGAGGAAGTGAACGCGATGCGGGAGCGGTACGCGCAACTCCGCACGATGGGGATGCCGAACGCCGTCGTCCCCGCTCTCCACTTCAATCCCGTGCTTCCGGGGACTTCCTATCCCGCCCCATCCGCGTCGACCGTCTTCCGTTACACGCGTCCCCGGGGCCTCGAGCGGCCCGCAAACCTCGAGGAACTCGCGTTCCGGCCGGTGACCGACCTCGCCCAGCTGGTCCGCTCCCGGCAGGTGACGTCGACCGAACTCACCGAGATGTACCTGGGCAGGCTGCGCGCCCACGGCGATACGCTGCTGGCCGTGATCACGCTTACGGAGGACCTCGCCATGCGACAGGCGGCGCGCGCCGACGCCGAGATCGCGCGGGGATACTACCGGGGGCCGCTGCACGGGATCCCCTGGGGGGCGAAGGACCTTCTCTCCGAGGACGAGACCCTCACGACGTGGGGCGCCAAGCCCTACGAAGACCAGTACATCCCGGAAGACTCCACCGTGGGCCGGAAGCTCGAGGAGGCGGGCGCGGTGCTCGTCGCGAAGCTCACGCTGGGGGCGCTGGCGCGCGGGGATGTGTGGTACGGGGGGCTGACGCGGAACCCGTGGAACCTCGAGCAGGGGTCGAGCGGGTCCTCCGCCGGGTCCACGGCGGCGGTCGTGGCGGGGCTCGTCGGGTTCGCGATCGGGAGCGAGACGCTGGGTTCGATCGTTTCTCCGTCCACGCGCTGCGGCGCCTCGGGGCTCCGGCCCACCTTCGGGCGCGTGAGCCGGGCGGGGGCGATGGCCCTCTCGTGGTCGATGGACAAGCTGGGGCCGATCTGCCGCAGCGTGGAGGACTGCGCGATCGTGCTCGATGCGATCCAGGGGTCCGACGACCAGGATCCGACCGCGCGCGACGTGGCCTTCGACTGGGACCCGGCGCGACCCCTCTCGGACCTGCGGGTCGCCTGGGTGCCCTCGGCCTTCGAGGCGGAGCGGGAGGACGCGGAGTGGAGGGCGTTCGATGAGGCGTCGCTCGAGGTCGTGCGCGGGCTCGGGATCGATCCGGTGCCGCTGGAACTGCCGGACGACCTCCCCTACGACGCGATGCGGATCATCCTCAGCGCGGAGCAGGGGGCGGCGTTCGACGACCTGATCCTGAGCGGGCGCGAGGATGAACTCGTGCTGCAGGGGGAGAACGCGCGCCCCAACATCATGCGCACCGGTCGCATGATCCCCGCGTCCGAGTACATCCAGGCGAACCGGCTGCGCACGATCGCCATGCACCGTTTCGCGCGGACGATGGAGGGGATCGATGTCGTCGTCACGCCGAGCTTCGGGGGGTCGATGCTCCTGCTCACGAACCTCACCGGCCACCCGCAGGTCGTGATCCCCAACGGATACCGCTCGGAAGACGGGACGCCGACGAGCATTTCGTTCGTCGGGAAGCTGTTCGGCGACGCGGAGGCGCTGCGGCTCGCGAAGGCGGTGCAGGACGCGACGGAGCACCACCTGCGGCGACCGCCGCAGTTCGCCTCGTGAGCCCCGCGCCCGGAAACGAGGCTGCGCACGGAGCCGCGCACGGGGCGGGGAAGATGATTGACCTCCGCAGCGACACGGTGACGCGCCCGACGGAGGCGATGCGGGCGGCGATGGCCGCGGCGCCCGTGGGCGACGACTGCTACGGGGACGACCCGACGGTGCTCGAACTCGAGCGGCGGACGGCGGAGATCCTCGGCAAGGAAGCCGCCATGTACGTGCCGACCGGGACGATGAGCAACCAGCTCGCCCTGCGCGCGCACACGGAGCCGGGCGACGCCGTCCTCATCGGCCCGGGAGCGCACATCTGGTTCGGCGAGGGGGGCGCGCCGTCGCCGATCTCCGGGGTCGTCATCCGGCCGCTCGAAGGCGAACGCGGCATGTTCGGCGCGGCGACGCTGCGCGCGGCGCTCAACCTCGAAATGGGAACCGTGCGCGCGCGCATGCAGTCGCCCGTGCGCCTCGTCTGCGCCGAGAACACGCACAACGGGGCGGGCGGCGCGGTGTGGCCGCCGGACCTCCTGCGCGAGATGCTCGCCGCCGCGCGCGAGGCCGGCCTCGCGACCCACCTCGACGGCGCCCGGCTGTGGAACGCGACCGCCGCCACCGGCATCCCCGAGGCCGAGTTCGCGGCGGGCTTCGACACGGTGAACGTCTGCTTCTCCAAGGCGCTCGGTGCCCCGCTGGGTTCCGCCCTCGCCGGCCCGGCCGGCCTCATCGAGCGCGCCCGCCGCTTCAAGCAGCTCTACGGCGGAGGCTTCCGGCAGGCGGGGATCGTCGCCGCCGGCGCCCTGTACGCGCTCGGGCACCACCGCGAGCGGCTCGCGCAGGATCACGCCCGGGCGAGGCGGCTGGCCCGTGGACTCGCCGAAATCCCCGGCCTCGAGGTGGACGTCGACGGCGTGGAGACGAACATCGTGCGCTTCCGGACGACGGCGGTCGACGCGCCGGAGTTCGCGGCCCGCTGCCGCGAGAACGGTGTCCTGCTCAACGCCTACAGCCGGCGCGACCTGCGCGTCATCCCCCACCTCCACACGACGGATGACGATGTGGCGGGAGCACTGGACATCTTCCGCGCGGCGGCGGCCTAGCAGCCCGTCCCGCCGCTCAGGGCGTGCCCGCCTGGCCCTCCATCCCGAGCGCGCCGGCGACTTCGGCCTCGATCGCGGCCGTGATCTCGTCGGAGCGTTCCGAGCCCAGCAGGACCGCGATCCAGCGGGTGGACTCGTTCGTCCCCAGCACGATGCGGAACATCACCGTGAGCGGCACCGACAGCAGCATCCCCACGGGTCCCAGGACCCAGCCCCAGAAGACGAGCGAAGCGAACACGACGAGCGTGGAGAGGCCCACGCTGTACCCCATGACCTTGGGCTCGATGAGGTTGCCCCAGACGATGTTGACGACGAGGAACCCGGCGGCGGCGGCGACCGCCGTTCCGACCCCGACCGTGAGCCACGCGACGAGCACGGCCGGTATGGCGGCGATGAAGGACCCGATGTTGGGCACGTAGTTCAGCAGGAACGCGAGCCCGCCCCACAGCATCGGGTAGTTGACGCCCAGGAGCGCCATGAGGCCCGCGACGCAGAGGCCGGTCCCCAGGCTGACGATCGTCTTGAGCACGACGTAGCGCCGGATCGCGCTCCCGACCTTCTCCCAGTTCTCCCGTGCCTCCGTCGCTTCGGCCTCGCCGAGGGCGACCCGCACCTTGGTGGGGAAGCTCGACACCTCGAGCAGCATGAAGACCATCGTGAGGATGATCAGGAGCCCGTTGGCGAGGATGAACCCCAGGTTCTCGACGAGCTGCCGCATCAGGCCGAGCATCCAGCTCGGCGAGATCGAGATGAGTTCGTTGGTGTCGAGCAGGGGGGACTGGAGCCCGAAACGCACCATGTAGTCGCTCAGCGTGGCCTCCACCGCCTCGATCTGCTCCGCGAAGAGGCGGTCGAGTTGCGCTTCCGAGCGTCCGAGTTCGACGACGGGGGTCGCGAGCAGGCTCCCCGCCACCGTTCCGAGGGCGAGGATGACGAGCACCAGGGCGAGGACCGCGACGGACTTGGGGATCCGGTGGTCCGTCAGCCAGCGCAGCGGCGTCGAGCACAGGATGGTGAGAAAGAGGGCGAGCACGAACGAGACGACAAGCGCGGACGCGGCCCGCATGCCGGCCACGATGATGACGAAGGCCGCCAGGTTCAGAAGGGTCCGGTGTACTCGTGTCGCGTCGTCGCGCATGAGACGAGGGTGCGGAGCGGAGCGGGTCGGGGCAACCCCGGAGACAGACCGCATGGGCGCCGGATCGTCGTTGCAGTGCGCGCCTTTCCCCGGATACTTTCGACCGTCCCCTCGTGACCGAGAACTTCCGGGATGAACTCCCGAAACGAACTGCCGGGAAGAAGCGCTTGATCGAACCGAAGATCCGTGTGCTTGTGGCCAAACCGGGCCTCGACGGCCACGACCGCGGCGCGAAGGTGATGGCGGCCGCCCTCCAGGATGCGGGGATGGAGGTCATCTACACGGGCCTCCACCAGACGCCGGAGATGATTGCCGCCACCGCGCTCCAGGAGGACGTGGACGTCGTGGCGCTCTCGATCCTGTCGGGGGCGCACATGACGCTCTTCCCGCGCGTGAAGTCGCTCCTCGAAGGCCAGGGGATGGACGGGGTGCTGCTCACCGGCGGAGGGATCATCCCCGCCGAGGACATGGAGGCGCTGCACGACCTCGGCGTCGGCCGCCTCTTCGGTCCCGGGACCGCCACCTCCGACGCCGTCGACTACATCCGCGCCTGGTTCGAGGAGCACGGGCGCGAATCGTGAGCGACAACGACGACAGCCGGATGGGCGCGCTCGTCGCCGAACTGCGCGAGCTCGAAGCCCGGATCCAGCGCGGCGGCGGGGAAGCGCGCGTGGCCCGGCAGCACGCCCAGGGCAAGCTCACGGCCCGCGAGCGGGTCGACCTCCTCATCGACGAGGGCGGCGGTTTCCTCGAGATCGGCCTCCTCATCGCGCACGACCGGTACGACGGCCAGGCGCCGGCCGCCGGCGTGGTCACCGGAGTGGGGGAGGTCTGCGGGCGCGAGGTCGTCATCGTCGCCAACGACCAGACCGTCAAGGCCGGGAGCTGGTGGCCCGAGACGATCACGAAGATCCTGCGGGCGCAGGAGGTCGCGATGCGGTGCCGCGTGCCCATCGTCTATCTCGTGGATTCGGCCGGCGTGAACCTGCCGTATCAGGGCGGCGTCTTCCCGGGACAGTACGGCGCCAGCCGCATCTTCTACTACAACTCGATCATGCGACACTACCTCGAGGTGCCGCAGATCTCCGCCGTGATGGGCCAGTGCATCGCGGGGGGCGCCTACCTGCCCGCCCTGTCGGACGTGATCGTGATGGTCGAGGGGACGAGCTTCATGGGTCTCGGGGGGCCGAACCTGGTGAAGGGGGCGACGGGGCAGGAGGTCGAGGCCGAGGAACTCGGCGGGGCGCTCATGCACAACCGCGTGAGCGGCGTGGCGCACTACCGGGTGGAGGACGACCGCGCGTGCATCGAGAAGGTCCGCGCGCTCGTCGCCGGCCTCCCCGTCGGCCTGCGCCCGGACCCGGCCGCCGAAGCGCGGGACGCGGCCCGCGCCGCGGAGGAGGCCTACGCGCTCCTGCCGGGCGACCACCGCCAGCCCTTCGACATGGAAGCGGTCCTCGATACCATCCTCGACGAGGGTCCGTTCGAGGAGTTCCAGGCGGACCGCGCGCCGGAGATGCTCACGGGAACGGGGCACCTCGATGGCTACCGCGTGGGGGTGATCGCGAACCGGCGGGGCATGTTCCGGGGCGAGGCCGGCGAGCCGCCGAAGTTCGGCGGCATCGTGTACACGGAGAGCGCGGAGAAGGTGGCGTACTTCATGGAGCTGTGCGACCGGCACGACACGCCGCTCCTCTTCGTGCAGGACGTGAGCGGGTTCATGGTCGGGCCGAAGGCGGAGCAGTCCGGGATCATCCGGGCGGGCGCGCGCATGGTCGAGTCCATGGCGACGGCCCGCGTGCCCAAGATCGTGCTCACGGTCAACCACGCGAGCGGGGCGGGGTACTACGCGATGGCGGCGCAGGGGTTCGACCCCGACTTCATCTTCACCTGGCCGACGGGACGGATGGGGGTGATGGAGGGGGAGGCCGCCGTGCAGGCCGCGTTCGGGCGCAAGCTCGAGGAAGCGGCGGGCGGAGAGATGGATGAGGAGACGGCGGCGGCGATCGAACGGACGCGGGAGAACTACGAGGAGCAGCTCGATGCGAAATACGCGGCGGCGCGCGGCTACGTGGACGCGATCGTGACCCCGGAGGACACGCGGGCGGTGCTGTCGCTCGCGCTCCGGTGCTCGCTCGGCAACCCGGGCCCTCATCTCGGACCCTTCACCCTCCCGGACAGCCTGTGAACGCGCAGCCCGGGGCGCCGGAAGCCCTGCTCGAAGAGGCGCCGGCCGCGGTGGGCCTCGAGGAACGGCCGCGCCCGGCCCGCATCGGGCGCAACGGCGGCCGCCGGGTGCGCGTCGCCTCCGGGCAGGGGTTCTGGGGAGACTGGCAGGAGGCGCCCAAGCTGCAGGTGCGGCGCGGATCGATCGACTACCTGATGCTCGACTACCTCGCCGAGATCACGATGTCGATCATGCAGAAGCAGCGGGACCGGAACCCGGCCGCCGGCTACGCGCGCGACTTCGTGCCCCTGATGGACGACCTCATCCGCGATCTCCTCGAGAACGAGATTCGCGTGGTCTCGAACGCGGGCGGCGTGAACCCGGAGGGGTGCCGGGCCGAACTCGGGTTCGCGTTCGCGGACGAGTCGCTGCCGCGCCGGCCGCGCGTGGCGGTGATCACGGGCGACGACCTGATGGATTCGCTCGACGACCTCCTCGCGGCGGGACACGAACTCCGCCACATGGAGACGGGCGAGCCGCTCTCCGCCGTGCGCGACCGGGTGGCCGCCGCGAACGCGTACCTCGGCGCCGAACCGATCATCGAAGCGCTGCGGCAGGAGGCCGACATCGTCGTGGCCGGGCGCTCGACGGACACGGCGCTCACCTACGGGCCCCTGATGCACGAGTTCTCCTGGCCGGCCGACGACTGGGACCGGCTCGCGCACGGGGTCGTCGCCGGACACATCAACGAATGCGGCTGCCAGGCTTCCGGCGGAAACTCGCTCGTCGACTGGCGCGAAATCGACCTCGCGCTGCCGGGCTATCCCATCATCGATGCGGAGGAGGACGGAACCTTCGTGGTGACGAAGCACCCGGACCTCGGCGGGCGGGTGACGTGGGCGACCGTGGCGGAGCAGATCGTGTACGAACTCGGCGACCCCGGCGAGTACATCACGCCGGACGTGATCGCGGACTTCTCGACCATCCGCCTCCGCGACCTGGGCCGGGACCGGGTCCGGGTCGAAGGCGTGGCCGGCCGCTCGCGCACGGACAAGCTCAAGGTCTCCATCGCGTACCACGATGGCTTCAAGGCGGTGGGCGCGCTGACCTACGCCTGGCCTGACGCCGTGGACAAGGCGCGGCGCGCGGACGAGATCCTCCGGGCCCGCCTGCGGCACCTGGGGCTCGAGTTCGACGAGATCCGGACGGAGATCGTCGGGGCCGGCGCCTGTCACGGGCCGCTGGCCGGCGCCCCTTCCGACGACCTGCCCGAGGTCACGCTGCGGGTCGGCGTCCGCAGCCCGGACCGCCACGCCGTGTCGCGCTTCAGCCGGGAAGTCGCGCCCCTCATCCTCGCGGGCCCGCCCACCGTGACCGGCTTCGCGGGCGGCCGTCCCCGCGTGCAGGAGGTCGTGGCCTACTGGCCCGCGCTCATCGACCGCGGGGTCGTGGAGGGCAACGTGAAAGTGGAGACGATGGAGCTGTGAAAGTGCAGCTGAGGGAGATCGCGTTCGCCCGCTCGGGCGACAAGGGAGACACGGCGAACGTGGGTCTCATCGCTTTCCGGTCGTCTATTTATCCGATATTGGTGAAGGAAGTTACGGCGGAACGTGTGAAGTATCACTTCAAGGGAATCTGCGAAGGCGAGGTCGAGCGCTTCGAGCTTCCCAACCTGCGGGCGCTCAACTTCCTGCTCCACCGGTCGCTGGGAGGCGGCGGGACCGTATCGCTCATGCTCGACGCCCAGGGAAAGACGTTCGCCACCGCCCTGCTGAGGATGGAGATCGACGTGCCGGACCATCTCCTGAACCGGGCCGACTGAGACGCGGTTCGGGCACCCGGGAGGCCCATGTTCGAATACCTCGAGATCGAGATCGACGAACGGACCGGCGTGAACCGGATCCGTCTCGACCGCGCGGAGCGCCGCAACGCGCTGAGCGGGGCGCTCGTCGCGGAGATGAAGGAGGCGCTCGCGCTCGCCGAGGCGGACGCCCGCGTGCGCGTGGTGGGGATCGGAGGGCGCGGGCCGGACTTCTGCGCGGGCGCGGACCTGGCGGAGGTGCAGGCCTCGGTCGAGGAAGGGATCATGGCCAGCCTGCGCGAGGCGGAGGTGCTGGGCGAACTGTTCACGCTCCTGCGGAAGCTCTCGAAGCCGGTCGTCGCCATCGTGCACGGCCGGGCGCTGGCGGGCGGGTGCGGTCTCGCGACGGCGTGCGACCTCGTGCTCGCGGCCGAGAGCGCCCGCTTCGGCTACCCGGAGGTGCGGCTCGGTTTCGTGCCCGCGATGGTGACGGCGATCCTGCGCCGGAACCTGGGCGAGAAGCGCGCCTTCGAGTTGATGTCGCTCGGGGACACGATCGACGCGGCGGAGGCATCGCGGCTCGGCCTCGTGAACCGAATCTACGCGGACGCGGAGTTCGAGGCGGAGAGTGCCGCCTTCCTGGCCGAACTCGCGGGGCGGAGCGCGTCCGCGCTCGCGCTCACGAAGAAGCTGCTGTACGGCACGGAAGGACAGAGCTTCGAGGCGGCGATCGCGACCGGCGCCCGCGTGAACGCGCTGGCCCGCATGACGGACGACTGCCAGGCGGGAATCCGCCGGTTCCTGAAGGGGGAGAGAGCATGAGCGAGAGCGGCGTGGCTTCGGCGGCACGGTCGGGCTTGCTGTGGCGGGTCGGGGCGCTGGGCGCCGGCGCCTCGGGCATTTTCCTCCTCGTGACGGACGGGGCGCCGCTCACGCTCGCCGTCCTCCTGCTCATCGCGGCGCTCGCCGCGGCGGGCGTGCTCCTGGGCGGCGGCGCGCACGGCGCCGCGGTCGAGGGCCCACTCGACCTGAGCGCCCGCCTCGGGCTCGGGCTGCTCGGCGGACTCCTCGGCGCCGCGGTTTCCGCCGCGGCGCGCACGGTCGTGGCCACGTTCGGCTCGATCGGAGCGGTGAGCATGGGCCTGACATCGGGGTGGACGGGGGCGGAGTTCCTGTCGCACCTCGGAAGCGGCGCGGTGTGGGGCCTCATGCTCGGCGTGCTCTACACCTACCTGTCCGGCTCGCCGGCCGCCCGCGGCGCGACCTTCGCGCTGGCGCCGACCCTCTACGTCGTCATCCGGCTCGGCCTCGGCGAGCCCGCGCTGGACTTCGCGAGAGGGGACCTCCCGCTCATATCCGCGCTGGCGCTCTACGTGGGGCGGGGCGTGTTCGCCGTCTTCTCCATCCTCGCGGTCAACGTGCTGTGGGGGACGATCGCCGGCGCGACGCTGGGCTGGGGAGAAGCGGGCGACGAGACGCCCGTCGCCCGCCCGATCGACGAGTGACCGCCGACCGCGGCTTGGACGACCGGACGGGGGCGGCGACGGCGGGCCGCGACTGGTGGCTGCGGCTGCAGATCGGTCTCGGCCTGGCCGGGGGCGCCACCTGGTTCACCGGCGCGTTCACGGAGCAGGATTTCGTGGCCGGCACCGGCTGCGGCCTCCTCGTCGCCGCCGTCGTCCTCCGCCTGGGGCGCACCAAGGCCTGACCCGGCCAGGGGGCGCCATCGGAGGCGTTCGCCGCCCCCTGTTGATCCCGCGTTGATCGCGCGGCGCATCGAGGGGTGTGCATACCGACGACTGCAGCGGCGCGGGCCGCCCGGCGGCCACTCTCGATGACGCGCGCGCCCTGCTGAGGGACCGATTCGGCTACGACGACTTCCGTCCGGCGCAGTCGCGCGTGGTGGAGGCCGTGCTCAGCGGCCGGGACACCCTCGCGGTGCTGCCGACGGGCTTCGGCAAATCGGTCTGCTTCCAGATCCCCGCGCTGCTGCATCCGCGGGCGACGCTCGTCGTTTCGCCGCTCATCTCGCTCATCGAGGACCAGGTCGCCGGGGCCGCGCGCCGGGGCATGCGCGTGCTCGGCTGGACGAGCGCCACGCCGCGGGAGGAGGTAAGCCGGGCGCTCGCGCGCGCCCGCCGCGGCGAACTCGACCTCCTGTACCTCGCGCCCGAGCGCCTCGAAAACCGGGCCGTGTGCGAGCGGCTGCGCGACATCGGCGTGGCGGGCATCGCGGTGGACGAGGCGCACTGCGTCTCGCAGTGGGGGCACGACTTCCGTCCCTCCTACCTGCGGATCGGGCGTGCGAGGGAGAGGCTGGGGAGCCCGCCGCTGACGGCGCTCACCGCCACCGCCACGTGGCGAACGCGGCGCGAGATCGAGCGGTTCCTGCGGATGGAGGGGGCGATCCGCATCTTCGTGCCCGCCAACCGCCCGAACTTGCGCTACTCGGTGGAGATGGCCCGGGATACGCGCGAGGCGTATCGGCGCGTGCGGCGCGAGGTGATGGCTTGCCGGGGGGCGTCGGCGATCGTCTACGCGCGCACTCGTGGGCTGAGCGCGCAGCTCGCGATCGCACTCTCGCGGACCGGGGTGCCCAGCGCGCCGTACCATGCGCGTCTGCCGATCGAGCGCCGCCAGGCGACGCAGCGGGCCTTCCTGGACGGGAGCATTCGCGTGGTCTGCGCCACGACCGCCTTCGGCATGGGGATCGACCACCCGCACGTGCGCCTCGTCGCGCATCTCGGCGCCCCGGGGTCGCTGGAGGAGTACGTCCAGGAAGCGGGTCGCGCCGGCCGTGACGGCGAACCGGCGCGCTGCGCGATGGTCGCGATCCGCGGGAAGCGCCGCCGCGCCCTTCCGTTCGGCCGGCGCGAGCGCCCCCGGCCGGGCAGCCCGCCGCCCGGCTCGGCCCGGGCCGCCGCCCACGCCGAACGGCACGCCGCCATGCAGGCCTACATCGCGACCGCCGCCTGCCGCCGGGCGGCCATCGCCGCCTACTTCGGCGAACGCGCTCCGGTCTGCGACGGCTGCGACAACTGCGATCGCGCCCGGGCCGCGCCCGTGCGCGCCCGCGGCCGGAGCGTCAGAACGACCACGACACGCCGAAGATGGCGATCACGGGGAGGGAAGCGAGCGGGGCCGGACGCGTGAGCGGCTGGTCCGACGTGGTCTGATAGAAGAGCGCGTCCCGGCGATCCAGCGCGTTGAGCACGCGCACGTACGGGGCGATCACGACGGACGAGCGGCCGATGCTCGCGACCCAGCGTCGCGAAATCTCCGCGTCGACCCGGAGATACGAGTCCTCCGGCGCGCCGGAGAGCACCGGCAGCGGATCATCACCGGTCGGAGCGCCCTTCTCCTCGCTTCCGCCGGTCACGGACGCGAAGGACAGACCGGCTCCGTAGGCGAGCCGGATCCCGAAGTCGAACTCGCGGACCGCCGAGGAGAGTCCGCCGCTCAGGAGCTGCCGGCCCACGAACGGCGTCTCTTCTGCCGGGTCGGTCGTCCACACGAAGGCGATCGAGTAGCCGACCCAGCCCCGCACCGGACCCTCCTTCGCCTGCACCCAGAGGTCCCCGCCCCACGAGTAGAGTTGATTGGCGTCCGGGAGATCGTCGAAGGACTTGAGGTAGGCTTCGATGCCGACGTCGACGCCGTTCTCGAGCGCGTTCTCGAATCCGACCACCAGGTGGGAGGCGCCCGCGATACTCGACCCCGGCGTCGTCAACGGGATATGGTCGGGATCGAGCCTGGGCAGGACGCCGCCGATGGTGGGTCCGGTGAGGTCCCCCGAGAGGATCGATTCGGGTCCGCGCACGACCTGGTAGAACCTCCCGGCGGAGAGGCGGAGGTCCGCCGCTTCCGTGAGGTGCCAGGTGACGGTGCCCCGCGGCGCGAACTTCGCGCGGCGGGAAGGGGCGAAATAGCTCGTTCGGAATCCCCCCCTCACCTCGACCTCGGGGGCGACTTCCCAGATGGCCTCGCCCCAGCCGGCCACGACGTCGGCGCGTCGCACCGCGTGGGTCAGGTCGTGTGCAGTTCGGCCGCCGAGTACGGTCCGCCGGTCCACCACGGTCTCGTACGAGTCGAATCCGCCGCCCGCGGCCCAGCGAATCTCGCGCCCTCCCGACTCGAACAGCGCCTCGGCGCGGGTTCGCACGGTCCGTGCGATGACGTCGGCGAAGGAGACCTCGAAATCCAGCTCCTTGTCGCGCGGCAACGGCAGGCCCGTGCCGAACCGTCCGTGGGCGCCCCTCAGCGTGAACGTGCCGTCGGCCAGCGGGACGCGATAGCTCGCCGACCCCGCCAGGTTGCCCCAGTAGGCCGACTCCACGGCCCCGGCGTCCTCCAGCCGGCCGATGTCGAGCAGCACGGATTCGCGGTTCCAGAATCCGGTGGCCGTGAACTTTCCGGGCCCCAGGCGATAGTCGAGCCGGCCCAGGAGGTCGCCGTACCCGTACGGCATCTCCTCCTCGCTCGCGATGACCGGATACCCGAGTCCGTGAAGCGCTCGTCCGCTGAGGAGAACCCGCCCATCGGGGCCGATCGGGCCCTCCGCCCGCAGCGTGCCGCCCAGAAGGTCCGCCGCGCCGGCGACGTGGAACGCCTCGGCGTCTCCCTCTCGAATCTTGAGGTCGAGGACGTAGGAGAGTCCCCCGTCGTAGCGGGCCGGCGTGCCACCGATGTACAGGGACGCTTCGTCGAGCACGCCGTCCGGGAACGCGTCGAGGAGTCCGCTGAGGTGGAACGGCGCGTAGACCGGCGCGCCATCGAGCAGCACGAGCTTGAGGTCCGACGCGGCGCCCCGCACGTAGAGCACGCTGGTCGGATCCGAGGGATCGATGCCGGTCTCGTCCAGCGTCAGACCCGCCTCCGCCACGCCCGGAGACGAATCCAGCGCGCGGAGTTCCGTTTCCCCCTCCTCCCGGAACCCGGCGCGGGTGAGGCCCGGAGCGGGCAGGCGCCGGGCGAGGATGTGGGCGAACAGGCTCGGCATCGCGACGGGCCGCCGCTCCAGCGCCAGGTCGAGCGGCACGTCACCGCCCGCGGGCACCACGATGCTGGCGGCGAGCGGATCCCGATCCAGTGCCCGCGCGACGAGATGGATGGGTCCCGCCGGAAGCCCTTCCGCCCGGTAGAAGCCGTCGTCGTCCGTAACGAGGAACCAGGAAAACGCGGGAAAGCGGATCTCCACCGAAGCGGCCGCGATCGGCGTCTGGGACTCGGCGCGCAGTACGCGGCCGAAGACGGCGCCGACGACCGGCGCGTCTTCCGAAGGCGGGAGCGGCGGGGGATCCTGAGCGAGAGCCGGCGGCGCGAACAGGCAGGTCGCAACCGAGGCGAGGAGGATCGCGAATCGCCACGGATGGGAGACGGGCCCCGACCTTCGGTACATGGGCTTCGTCATCCCGGGATCCACCCCTCGACGTTAGGCGTCCGTCAGGTCACCGTCGTCCGCCATGGCGGCGTCCGTGACCTGCGCTGCTACCCGTCGGTGCCGAGAAAGATCTCCACGCGACTTGCAGCCGACGAATCCGTGCGCCGCAACTCACCATCCTCGAGGCGGACGACCTCGCTCTCATCGATGACTACAGAACCGATCGCGGCGTTCCGCGGCAAGGTCACGCGGATCTCGTCCGCCGCTCCCGTAACCTCGATGACGCCCGGCTCCACGTGGAAGCTCGCGTCACGGGCCGCGACCGTGGCCGTCTCCTCGTCGGACAGTTCGACCGTCAACCGCGCGTCTTCGCGCCCGCCGACGACCATGATGCGTACCGCGCCGTCGTGGGGAGCCACCGACACCCGGGAAGGTCCGGCGTCCCCGGCGACCTGGGGATCGCCCGCGATCCAGGCCGCCACCGCATCGATCCCGCCGTCGACCCAGCCCCTGACCGGCGATCCCGGCACCGCCCAGGCGCCCGCGGCGACGAAAAGCGTAATCCCCGCGGCCACCGCGACGGAGCGGCGGCTCAGCCGTGCCCAGCGCCGGGCCCTCGCGCTCGCGAGAGATGCCGGCGCGCCGTGCGCGGCTTCCCGCAACGCCGCCGGCATCTCGAGCGGCGATTCCGGCAGCGAAAGCAGGTCGAGCGCTGCCGTCGCGCGCCGCATCGCAAAGCGCATTTCGTCGAGGCGCGCCCGCGAATCCGGGCACGCCGCCACGCGCTTTTCGACGGATCTCCGTTCTGCTGTGGTCAGCTCACCGTCGAGCAGAGCGAGCAGCGCTCCGTCGTCGACCTGTGGCTGTTCACGCGTAGACATACTCAATCCTCACTATTTTCAACGCAGATTTCCAGTCGCATCCCGACCGGTCACCCATCGTCCCCCCCTCACCGGCCCCGACCGGTCTCGTCCTCCACGATCCGCGGATCCAGCGCCTCGGTGAACCGGCGCAGTGCCCGCGCAAGCAGCGTTCCCACCGACCCCGGCGCGACTTCGATCGCCTCGGCGATCTCGGCGTACCGGAATCCTTCCTCTCTCATCAACAGCAACTGACGATCCCGTTCGGGCATCTCCGCCAGCGCGGCGCGCACCGCCGCGACCCGCTCAGCCCGCAAGACCGGTTCGTCCGGCGACTCCGCCGGATCGGGTGCGAGGTCCATCTGCTCGTAGCGCTCCGCCAGCAACCGCCGCCGCCGCGAGCTCATGCGAGCGTCGTCCCGCACCAGGTTCGTCGCCACCGTGAACAGCCAGCGCCGCACCTCCTCGTCCGGAAGAGCCTGTTCCAACAGCCGAATGAACGCTTCCTGTACGACGTCCGCCGCAAGGTCGGCGTCACCCACCATCCGGTCGACATACCGGAGCAGTGGCGTCCAGTGGCTCTTGTATGCCGCCTCGAAGTCCACGGTTCTCCCCTCCACACCGTTGCCGGTACGCGAAGAGCGCCGCGGGCTTGCACCCTTGCCATCCATAGGGTCAACGCCTGCCGGAGCCCGATCGTGACGCGTCCGGCCCTTCCGTTTCTGCCGTTTCTGCCAAACGTTTGGGCGGAAGGCCCGCCGCCGGTACGTTAGGCGCGCGGCGTCCCGAAGTCACAGCCCGCCCGCCGCCGGGCCACGCACACGACCCCGGCGCGCGAGCAGTCGCGATTCCGACGCCGGCCGTACGCACCGAACCGAGGAGTGAATGGGAGACCCGAGTTTCTACCTGGAAGACCACCACGAGATGATGCGCGAGATGGTGCGGGAGTTCGCCGAAGCGGAGATCGCTCCCGTCGCCGCCCGCTACGATGAATCGGAGGATTTTCCGTGGGATACCGGCGCCCTCATGTCCGAGCTGGGGCTGTTCGGGATTCCCTTCGAGGAGGGGATCGGCGGCGCCGGCATGGACCTGCTCGCCGCGTCGATCGCCGTGGAGGAACTCGCCCGCGTGGACGCGAGTCATTCAATCATGATCGGGGCGCACACGAGCCTGGCCGCGACCCCGATCGCGCGCTGGGGGACGGAGGCCCAGAAGGAACGCTTCCTCCGGCCGCTGGCGAGCGGCCGCGTGCTCGGGGGATTCGGGCTCACGGAGCCGGGTTCGGGTTCCGACGCGGGCGGCATGCGGACGACGGCCCGGAAGGCCGGCGACCGGTGGATCCTCAACGGCCGCAAGACGTGGATCACGCACGGGGGGGTGGGCGAGGTGTTCGTCGTCGGCGCCCTCACGTCGCCCGAGAAGGGCTCGCGCGGCATCACGGCGTTCGTCCTCACCAAGGAGACGTGCGACCTCGAAGACGCCGCGCGCGTCGGCTTCGGCCACTCCGCCGACCTCGACCCGATGCCGGGGTTCAGCGCCGGAGAGAAGCTGCGCAAGCTGGGCTGGAACGCGTCCGACACGCGCGAGCTCACCCTGGAGGACGTGGAGGTGCCGGAGGAAAACGTGCTCGGCGAGGTGGACCGGGGCTTCCCCATCTTCCTCGACACCCTTGACGGCGGACGGGTCGGGATCGCCGCCCACGCGATCGGGATCGCGCAGGGGGCGCTGGACCAGACGGTCCGCTACACGGGCGAGCGGAAGCAGTTCAAGAAGAAGATCCACGACTTCCAGGGCGTCCGTTTCATGCTGGCCGAAGCGCAGACGCGCATTCACGCGGCGCGGCTCATGATGCACCACGCCGCGCGCCTCCGGATGGCGGGGACGAGGCACAAGAAGGAGGCCGCAATGGCCAAGCTCTTCGCCTCGGAGACGGCGATGGACGTGACCACGATGGCGGTGCAACTGCACGGCGGGTACGGCTATTCGCGCGAGTACCCCGTCGAACGGATGATGCGGGACGCGAAGATCACGGAGATCGGCGAGGGAACGAGCGAGATTCTGAAGATCGTGATTTCAAGGGAGATGCTGCGCGAAGCGGGCTCCCTCGATTAGTTTGAGGTAGCCGTTCGGTCGTACGTCACGGCCGTCAGCGGAGACCGGGCAGGGGAAGCCGGAGCAGTAACGCAGGGAAACCGGGAAGTAACGAAGAGATACACGAACCCCCGGGTAGCGGCCGGCGGTTCGCAGCGAAGAATCGAGTCTTACAGGATGCCAGCCCTCTGGTAGCACAATCGGGCGCGGCGAACCCGTGTGCGCGCTGACGTGCGCCGCGAGATCGTCGTAAACGCCACGACCCGCGAGAAACGGGTCGCGATCGTAGAAGACCGCAAGCTCGTCGAACTGATGTACGAACGGCCCGACGAGCGCCGCATCGCCGGCGACATCTATCTCGGTGCGGTCGAGGCGATCGTGCCCGGACTTCAAGCCGCCTTCGTCGACATCGGCGCCGAGAAGTCCGCCTTCCTGCACGCCTCCGATCTACAGCCCGACGAAGATCCCGACGGCGAGGGGAACGGGGGACGGGAACGGAACGGCGGGCGCCGGCGGGCGCGCAACGAGAACGCTCCCCGCATCGAGGAGGCGATCCGCAAGGATCAGACGCTCCTCGTGCAGGTCGTGAAGGAACCCATCGGCACGAAGGGGGCCCGCGTCACGACGCAGGTCTCCCTCCCCGGCCGCTTCCTCGTGTACATCCCCGACTCCTCCCATGTCGGCGTCAGCCGCAAGATCGGCGACCGGGAGACGCGCGTCCGCCTGCGGCGCATGGTGCGGGACGTCCTCGGCGACGACGGCGGCGTCATCGTCCGGACCGTGGGCGAGGAGATGACGAAGGAAGCCTGCGAGCGGGAACTCAAGTCGCTGCGCAAGACGTGGCGGAAGGTGCGGCGCCGGCAGAACGGGATGAAGGCGCCGGCGCTGGTGTACCAGGACGCGCGGCTGACGTCCGGCATCATCCGCGACCTGTTCAGCGACCGGATCGACCTGCTCACGGTGGATTCGGCGGAGCTGTACCACGAGATCCGCTCCTACCTGGGACAGGTGGACCCGGATCTGCTCGAGCGGGTGAGCCGGTACGACGGCGCCGCGCCCATCTTCGACGAGTTCGGAATCGAGGAGGAGATCCGGCGCGCGTTCCGCCGCACCGTGCACCTGAAATCGGGCGGCCACGTCGTGATCGAGCAGACCGAGGCCCTCGTCTCGATCGACGTGAACACGGGGCGCTACACGGGCCGTCGCGACCCGGCGAAGACCATCCTCAAGACGAACCTCGAGGCGGCGGGAGAGATTGCGCGCCAGCTCCGCCTGCGCGACGTGGGCGGGATCATCGTCATCGACTTCATCGACATGAACGAGGAGGAGTCGCGCAACAGGGTCGTGCAGCAGATGAGGACGCTGCTGGGCCACGACCGCGCACGCACGAAGGCATTCGGGCTCTCCGAACTCGGACTGCTGCAGCTCAGCCGGCAACGCGTGAGCCCCAGCCTGCACCAGCGGATGATGGAACCGTGTCCGTACTGCGAGGGCGCGGGGAGAATCCTCGCCTCCGAGACGGTGGTGCGCCGGCTGGAGCGGGCGCTGGACCGGGTCGCCGCGGCCGGCCGGGAGAACGGGATCACGATCCTCACGCACCCGGTGATCGCTCTCCACCTGCTGGAGCGCGAGCGCGAATTCCTGGGCCGAATGAGAAGCAGCGGCGGGATCGCGCTCGATCTGCGCGATGACCCGCTGCTCGGCCTCGACGAGTTCCGGCTCCTCGCCCATCCCGCCGACACCGACGTCACGAAGAAGTACATTTCGAGCTGAGTGCGGTCTCTCGTGAAGCCGGCCGTCGCCGGCCGTCACGATGGTCGGATGCGCGCGGTTTTGTTTGACACATCCGCCCGCCGCGGGTAGTCTCAGCGGCTCGCAATTCGTGGAATTCCAGTGGTGATCTGACGATATGTACGCGATTTTCAAGGCCCAGGGGAAGCAGTTTCGAGCGGTGGAGGACGCGGTACTCCGCATCCCTTCCCTCGAGGCCGAGCCCGGGGACACGGTCAAGTTCGACGACGTGCTGCTCGCCGAGCACGACGGGGATGTTCACGTCGGAGCCCCGTGCGTGGCTGGCGCCTCGGTCGCGGCCGAGGTCGTGAGCCACGGGCGCGGCGAAAAGATCATCGTCTACAAGATGAAGCGGCGGAAGGGCTACCGGCGGAAGCAGGGGCACCGCCAGGGCTACACGGAGATCCGCATCGTCGGCATCGATCTGCCCGACGAGCCGCTGGAAGCGGCGGCGAAGCCGGCGGCCGCGGCGCCGGAGCCGGAAGCCGCTCCGAAGCCCAAGGCCGCTCCGAAGCCCAAGGCCGCGCCGAAGGCCAAGGCTGCTCCCAAGGCCGCCCCGAAGGCCGAGGCTGCTCCGGAAGCCGAAGCGGCTCCCGAGCCCGAGGCGGCCGAGCCGGCGCCGGTGGACATCACGCCGGTCGCGCGGAAGCTGGCGGAGGAGCACGGACTCGACCTGGGCGCGATCGAGGGGACGGGCAAGGACGGCCGCATCCTCAAGAGCGACGTGGACAAGGCCATTGCGGCGAAGGAAGGCGACTGATGGCGCACAAGAAAGGTGTCGGCTCCAGCCGCAACGGACGCGATTCGAACCCGCAGTATCTCGGCGTCAAGAAATACGGCGGCGAGCACGTGATCGCGGGCAACATCCTCATCCGGCAGCGGGGCACGCCCTTCCACCCGGGCCGCAACGTCGGCCGCGGGAAGGACGACACGCTGTTCGCGCTCGCCGATGGACAGGTCGAATTTCACCGCCGGCGAGGCCGCCGCTTCGTCAGCGTCGTTACGCCGCACTAGCGTCGTGGCGCCGCACTAGCGTTGCGACACCGGCCCGCCGCGCGCTCGCAGCCGCACCGCCACCGGCTGCAGCCGCGCCGGGCCGTCCCCCTCAGGAGCTCCCTCAGGAGCCCTTGAACTCGGGCTTCCGCTTCTCCAGGAAGGCGCCCACGCCCTCCGCCATGTCGTCGGTCGAGAAGAGGAGCGAGAACCAGCTTCGCTCGAACTTCAACCCCTCATCCAGCGGCATCCGCCGCGCGGCGAGGATCGACTCCTTGGCGGCCTGAAGCGCGACCGGGCTGCGGCTCGCGATGCTCGAGGCGAGTTCCATCACGTGACCCTCGAGTGCCTCGGGCGCGACGGCCGCTTCCACGAGGCCGATCTGCTCCGCCTTCTCCCCCGGGATCAGTTCGCCGCTCATCACGAGCCGCATCGCCCAGCCCTCGCCGACCAGGCGCGGGAGCCGCTGCGTGCCGCCGGCGCCGGGGATGAGTCCGAGGTTGATCTCCGGCTGGCCGATGCGGGCCGCGGTCGAGGCCACGCGCATGTCGCACGACATGGCGAGTTCGCAGCCGCCGCCGAGGCAGAAGCCGTTGATCATGGCGATGACGGGCTTGGGGAAGGACTCGATCGCGCTGTACATGTCGCCGCGCGTCATGCTGCGGTATTGCTCGACGGGTCGCGCGTCCTTGAACTCCGAGATGTCGGCGCCCGCGATGAACGAGCGGTCCCCCGCCCCCGTGATGACGACGACGCGCACATCGTCGTCGGCCGCGAGGCGGTCGAGCGCGCCGAAGATGGCGCAGCGCACGGCGCCGTTCAGCGCGTTGAGCTTCTCCGGCCGGTTGACCGTGAGCTTGGCGATATGTCCGTCGAGCTTCTCGACGAGAAGAACGTCACTCATCACGACTCCAGGCTACAGGTTGGCAGGTTCCGGTTGGGGCGGTCCAGCGAGCCCCGCTGTGTGGAGCGCGCCCCGGGTCAAACGCTATCATGCGGAATCATCCGATACCACCCGAGCCGGTCCCTCCCCGGCTCAGCTCGCAAGCACGCGGGTCAGGGCCTTGCGCGCTGCCTCGCGGTCACGCTCGGCCAGCCTGCCGACTCTCCGGAGGATCAGGGAGTTGTCGAGGGTGAAGAGCTTGAAGCGAACGCTGCACGGGACATGAAGGCCGGCTTCCCGCCAGCGTCGGATCGACACGTCGCTCGGCCACTCCGAGCGGGTCGTCGTGATCATCGCCAGGATCGACTGCTCGTGATCCGCCTGGAAACGCTCCGACGAGACGATGAGCGCCGGCCTCCGCCGGGACGCGAGTCTGTCTGTGAAGGGGAAGGGAACGACGACGACGTCGTACGGCTCAAAGGTCACGCCATGCGTCCTCATCCTCACGGGAGACCCATTCGTTCAGTCCTTCGGATACGGCGTCCAGGTAGCCGTCCCGATCGGGCGAAATCTTGTGGACCACCAGGTGGTCGTCCTCGATCTCGAACGACAGGAGATCGCCCTCCGAGAGGTTTGCCCGTTCGCGGATCCTCTTCGGGATCGTCGTCTGCCCGCGGGCCGTGATCCTGGAAACTTCCATCGCTTGCTCCTTCGATTCGCCCGATTCGCCCGGCAACCGAATCCGAATATTTGAAAAGTAAGAAAATCTGAATAATCGTGCACACCGCCGACGATCCGTGGCGGCTACGGAACGAATTCGTCTCAGGCTTCGTGGGTGGTGCGGCCGCCGACGACGGTGCGGACGACTTCGATCTCCTTGATCGCGTAGGGGTCGGCCGTGTGGGGATCGTCGCCCAGGATGACGTAGTCCGCCAGCTTCCCCTCGGTGATCGAGCCCTTGATGTGCTCCTCGAAGGAGGCGTGGGCCCCGTTGATGGTGCAGATGCGGAGCGCCTCGGGGACGGAGATCTTCTGGCTCGGGCCCCATTCGCGTCCCTGCATGTCGGTGCGGGTGACCATGCTCTGGATCGCCATCAGCGCCTCGAACGGCCCCGGCGGATAGTCGGAGGCGCCCGCCACGGGGATGTCGTAGTCGAGGAAGCGGCGGTGCGCGAACATCCATTCCATCTTCTCCGCCCCGTACTCGCCCCACTTGTTGCCGTGGAAGTGGATGTAGGTGTAGAAGGGGGTGGGGATGGCGCCGACGTCCTTGATGCGGCGGAGGAGGGGGTCGTCGACGAGCGAGCAGTGCTCGAGACGGAAGCGGGGGTCGGCCTGCGGCATCTCGCGCTGCGCCCGCTCGTACGCGCTGAGGCACATGTCGATCGTCTTGTCGCCGTTCGCGTGGATCGCGATCTGGAAACCGGCGCGGACGGCGTCGTCCACCGCCCGGTCGATGTCCTCCTGGGTCATCGTGCTGATGCCGTAGTCGTCCGGGCGCCCGACGTACGGGGTGCGCATCGCCATCGTGCGCTCCGAGGCGGAGCCGTCCGCGCTGTACTTGACCGCGCCGATGCGCAGGTTCTCGTCGCCGAAACCGGTGCGCACCCCCGCCTGCTTGAGCGCCGAGAACAGCAGGCTGCCCCCGGAGGGGAAGTAGTACATGCGGAAGCGGAGGTCGCCGGCGTCGTAGGCGTCCTGCAGCGCGGTCAGCCCCTGGCTGTTGCCACCCGTCTCGTGCACGGACGTGATGCCGGCGGCGGACATCAGTTCGCCGATGAGGGCGACGCCGGCCTGGCGGTCATCCCGCGTGCTCCCGCCGGGGACGAGGCGCTGCAGGGGGCGGCGCGCGAGCGAGGCGACCTTGCCCGTGAGTTCGCCGTCCTCGCGGTAGAAGTGCCCGCCGGGCGGGTCGGGCGTGTCGACGGTGATCCCGGCCAGTTCGAACGCCTTCGAGTTGTAGACGCTCGTGTGCCCGCCCCGGTGCGTGACCTGGACGGGGTGGTCGGGGACGGCCTCGTCGATGTCGCGCCGGTTGAGCGGACGCCCCTCCTCGATCTTGGTGTCGTCGTAGAGGAAGCCGACGACCCACTCGCCGGGAGGCGTGTTCTGCGCGCGCTCGCGGAGCGCGGACTTCATCCCCTCGATCGTGCGGATGTTCATGTCCACCTGCGTGAGGTGGCGCATGCCGGCCGAGGAGGGATGGTTGTGCGCGTCGATGAAGCCGGGGACGACGGTGCCGCCACCCGCGTCGATGCGCTCGGTGCGCGGTCCGATGAGGTTCGCGATGTCGTCGTTCGAGCCGACGGCGAGGAAGCGGCCGCTCTTCACGGCGAGCGCCTCCGCCCGGGGGTTCGCGTCATCGACGGTGTAGACGGTGGCGTTGGTGACGACCTGGTCGGCGTGCCGGGCGTCGCCGGCGCCGGCCTGGCCGCCGCTCCCGCCCTGCGTCCCGCAGCCCGCGAGGGCCGCGCCCCCGGCCGCGAGCCCTGAGAGGGCCATGAACTCCCGGCGATTGACCTCGCTCATCTTCGTCTCCCTCAGGCTTCGTACGTCGCGCGCCCGCCGACGACGGTGCGCAGGATCTCGATCTCCTTGATCGCGAAGGGATCGGCCGTGTGCGGGTCGTCGGCGAGAATCACGAAGTCCGCCAGCTTGCCGGCGGTGATCGATCCCTTGATTCCTTCCTCGAACGCGGCGTGGGCTCCGTTGATCGTGCACACGCGGAGCGCCTCCTCGACCGTGATCTTCTGGCTCGGGCCCCACTCGCGTCCCTGCATGTCGGTGCGCGTGACCATGCTCTGGATGCCCATCAGCGTCTCGAAGGGCCCCGGCGGATAGTCGGAGGCGCCCGCCACGGGGATCCCGTAGTCGATGAACCGGCGGTGCGCGAACATCCATTCCATCTTCTCGGCGCCGTACTCGCCCCACTTGTTGCCGTGGAAGTGGACATAGGTGTAGAAGGGCGTGGGGATCGCGCCCACGTCCCGGATCCTGCGCAGGAGATCGTCGTTCACGAGCGAGCAGTGCTCGAGGCGGAAGCGGGGATCGGCCTGCGGCATCTCCCGCTGCGCGCGCTCGAAGGCGGTGAGGCACATGTCGATCGCGAGGTCGCCGTTCGCGTGGATGCCGATCTGCCAGCCGTTCCGCACCGCGTCGTCCACCGCGTGGTGGATCTCCTCCTGGTCCATCGTGAGGATGCCGAAGTCGTCCGGGCGGCCGACGTAGGGCGTGGACATGGCCATCGTGCGCTCGGAGGCGGAGCCGTCGGCCCCGTACTTGATCCCGCCCAGTTTCACCCACTCATCTCCGAAGCCGGTGCGGATGCCCGCCGTCTTGAGGGCGTCGAAGAGGCCGGAGGGGTCGCCCGCGTTGGGGAAGACGTAGGCGCGGAAGTGGAGTTCGCCCGCTTCGTGGGCGTCCTGGTAGCTCACGAAGTCGTTGCCGGCGCCGGTCTCGTGCACGGAGGTGAGGCCGGCCGCGGCCATGCGCTCGCCGATGAGGCGGATGCTCTCCTGGCGCTCGGCGCGCGTCGTCCCGGCGGGGATGAGACTCTCGAGCGGGTCCTTGGCGTGTTCCGCCACGCGCCCGGTGAGTTCGCCGTTCTCCCTGTAGTACTTGCCGCCGGGCGGGTCGGGGGTGTCGGCCGTGATGCCGGCGAGTTCGAACGCCCGGGAGTTGTAGACGCCGGTGTGGCCGCCGCGATGGGTGACGGAGACGGGGTGGTCCGGGACGGCGTCGTCGATGTCCGCGCGGGTCAGCGGACGCCCGTCCTCGAGCTTCGTGTCGTCGTAGAGGAAGCCCTGCACCCACTGGTCCGGCGGCGTGTTCTGGGCGCGCTCGCTCAGCGCGCTCTTGATGCCCTCGATCGAGCGCACGTCGAGGCTCACCTGCTTGAGGTGCTTCGTGCCGGAGTAGAAGGGATGGTTGTGCGCGTCGATGAAGCCGGGCACGACGGTGTGGCCGGCGGCGTCGATGACGTCGGTGCCGGGGCCGATGAGGTTCGAGATGTCGTCGCTCGAGCCCACGGCGAGGAAGCGGCCGCTCTTGACGGCGAACCCCTCGGCTCGGGGCAGGTCGTCATCCACGGTGTGGACGGTCGCGTCGCGGACGACGAGGTCCGCGTGGCCGCCCGCCGCGGCGCCGGAGCCGACGCGGGATCCGCCTCCGGGGCCTCCGGTGCCTCCGGGGCCGCAGCCGGCCAGCGCCGCGCCGCCCGCCGCGAGGCCGGAGATCGCCATGAAATCGCGCCGGGTGAAGTCGCTCATACCGTGTCCCTCATGCCGTGCCTCCGACTGTGTTTCTCCGACTGTGTTTCTCCGACCGTGTTCCTCCGAACCTTCGGATCTCCTCGCTACTTTAGCTCGACGAGTTGCTCGGGGTCCACGCGCACGACGATGTAGGTGATTGTCTCGGTGATCTCGCTGAAGCCGTGCGGGGAACCCGCGGGAATGATGAGCATGTCGCCCGGGCCGATCTCCTGGCTCTCGCCGCCCGTGATCCCGCCCACGGCACTGGGGCCGGTGAGCGTCCGCACCGTCTGTCCCCCCGGATCCAGTTCTCGTGCGTTCGACAGTTCGCCTCCGGTCACCAGCGTGCCGCGGCCGGAGACGACGTAGTAGACCTCGGTCTGCTTGTGGTGCTGGATCGCCCCGATCGACGTGGTCGGCGGGCGCTGGACGACGCCGACGCCGGCGTTGTGTCCGCCCGCGTCGATGTGGCGGATCTGCTGGTCACTGACCCGGCCCTCCGGCGCGTTCGCGATCGTGGCGAGGATGTCGGCCGCGGAGATGTAGGTGGCCGGCGGATTGTCCGGGCGATCCCCCGGCGCCGCGCTCCAGAGGATGCCCGCCGCGAGGGCGGCGACGATGAGCTTCGACATGATCCCGCTCCCGTTTCGATTCATGGAGAGATGAGACGGCCCACGACACTAAGCACGGCCGAGGGTCCCGGTCCACGGGTCGGCCCGCGGCTCGTGGGTTGGCACGCGTTCCCGCGGGAACGTCTCAGGGCGCGCCGCTGTCCCGCGAACGGGTTTCGGACGTACGTTTCGAGGGTCGTGCCGGGGATCGTTTCAAGGGTTTGCGACAGACCGTACACGAGAGGGATCAGGAGGGACGGATGACCGAGTGGAGCCGCCGTAACTTCGTCAGGACGGCCGCCGCCGCGGGGCTCGCGCTCCCCGCCGCGCCCGCCCTTGCGCACGCCGTCGGGGCGCCCGAAGGCGGTGACGACGCCGGGCCGGTCCCCGGCTCACGTTCACGCTCGGACGATGATCCGCTCGGGATCCGGGGCCAGTTTCCGGTCGCCGAGGAATCCGCCTACCTGAACACGGCTTCCACGGGTCCGCTTCCGCTTCCGGTCCGCGAGGCGCTCGTCGCCTACGCGGACGAGAAGATGACGTATCGGGATCCCGGGAGCCGCAGGCGCGCCGTGGACCGCGCGCGGAGCCGCTTCGCCAGCCTGTTCGGCGCGGACGAGGAGGAGATCGCCTTCCTCTTCAACACGAGCGACGGCGAGAACATCGTGGCCAACTCGATCGACTGGCGGCCGGGCGACAACGTCGTCATCGACGAACTCCACTTTGTCACCGCCTTCGTCGTCTACCGGGAACTCGAGAAGCGGGAGGGCGTCGAACTCCGGATCATCCCCTCGCGCGAGGGCCGCGCCCACCCCGAGGACTATGACGCCTATACCGACGACCGCACGCGGCTCATCAGCGTGGCGTGGGTCTCGAATCGAAACGGATTCCGGTACGACCTGCCGGCGCTGGCCGAGATCGCGCACGCCAGGGGCGGGTATCTGTTCGCCGATGGGATCCAGGCGTTCGGTACCTTCCCGACGAACCTGCACGCCGAGAACGTCGATTTCGCCTGCGGCAACGGGTACAAGTGGCTCCATGCCGACTTCGGATGCTCGATCCTGTACGCGCGGCGCGAGCACCACGACTGGATGCAGCCCGACCGCTTCGGCCACGGCCAGGTGGCCGAGACGCTCCCGGAACACCAGTACCGGCTGAGGACGGACGCGCGGAAGTTCGAGCACGGGAGCCTCGCCTTCGGCCCGGTCGCGGCCATGGACGCCGCCCTCGGCTTCATCGACGAGGTAGGGCTGGCGCGGATCGCCGAACACACGCAGGCGCTCGCCGGCGAACTTCGCGAGGGAGCTGCGAAGCTGGGGATGAAACTGTTCACGCCGCCGGCCAACCCGTCACCGATCGTGAGCTTCTACCACGGGATGGACCCGGACGAACTCGGCGACGCCCTGCGCGAGGAGGGCGTGTTCTTCAGCTACCAGGAGGGCGGGGAACTCCTCCGCGCCGCCGTCGCGATGTTCAACAACCGCGCCGACGTCGACCGCCTCCTCGGAGTGATCGCCAGCCGCGTGTAGCGTCGGCACCGGCGCGCAGCTTCTCTCGGCGTTCACGCCGCAGGGTCGATCACCGTAAGGAACGGAAAGCGGCGAAAACCCGCATCGCGCGTGCATATGCGGCTGATGCCGTGCTCGCGCATCAGAACGGCCGTGTGCAGATCGTGCATCTGGTTGCCGCGGATTTCCGGAAGCTCCTCGACCGTTCGCGCGAGGATCGCCGCGTGACGCGGCGTCGCGGTCAACAGGCGGATCCCCATCGACGTCAGAAGCTTCGAAAGAAAGCGCTCGGCCTCTGCGGGTCGCCAAGGTGACGGCATCACACGCTGGTGAGTGGTCACGCGCAGGAACTCGTAGCAGACGCTCCATGTGAGGAAGGCCGGTGATGGCCCGCAGCGCGCTTCGTCCAGCTGCCGCCGGCAGGGGATGTGGAATTCCGAGGTCTCGCTCGCGGCGTACACAAGCACATTGGTATCGAAGACCAGCGTTTCACTCCTCTTCCATCACGCGGTACAGCGCGTCGCGATCGGAAATGTCGACCAGAGGCTCGCCACCACGCCAAGTCGGAAGGGGCTCCAGCGCGTCAGAATCGGCGTCGGCCGCGGCGGGGTCAGCCAGCGTGCGTCTGATTCCCGCCTCCACAAGTTCGGATACGGTGGTCTGCCGCCGCGCGGCCTCTTCACGCAGGCGTTGCATCAGTGAGGCGTCGATGTCTGGGGCCCCTCCCGTGTACGGCACCCCTGTTTCCCGCACTGCCTGTCTCCTGGAAGCTTCGATCCCGGTCTCGCCCCCGGCGCTCCGAATCCGGGCGATATCATAGGCCGTCTGCATCTCCATCAGGATCTCCATCTTCACACCGAATGCCCTCTCGATACGCAGCGCCATCGTGCCTGACAGATCCGACCGACCGTTGAGGAAGGCCGACAAAGCAGGACGAGAGACGCCGAGTGCGGCTGCGGTCTCGACCACAGTCAGGTTGCGCGGCTCGATGATCTCGGTCCTGACAAATCCCCCTGGGTGACGGGGGGGCGACTTGGTCACTGGTTGACGTCCTCCGAGGGGAATCTCAAAACCGTGTTCCGTAAAGTGTCGCATAACGCGATACGGATGGCAAGTTTCTAGCTGATCTCCTGGCGGATGGCGGCGAGTTCTTCGGCGGCGCCGTCGGGCGGCCGGGTGAAGAGGCTCACGCCGATCGTGACGGCGAAGCCGGCCGCGAAGCCCGGGAGCATCTCGTACAGGTCGTAGAAGCCCTCCTTGAAGAGGACGACCCACAGCATCGTCACGAGGAAGCCGGCGATCATCCCGGCGAGGGCGCCCGCGCGGGTGGTCCGGGCCCAGAAGAGCGAGCACAGCACGACGGGGGCGAAGGCCGCCGCGAGGCCGGACCAGGCGAAGAGGACGAACCAGAAGATCGCCCGCTCGGCGGTGAGCGCGAGCAGCAGGCCGGTCACGCCGAGCACGACCGTCACCGCCTTGCCGAGCACGGAGAGCGCCCGCTGCCGGGCGTCGGGGCGGAAGATCTTCTGATAGACGTCCCGCACCGCCGCGGAGGAGGCGAGGATGAGCAGGGAATCGGCGGTCGACATGATGGCGGCGAGGACGACGACGAGGACGAGGCCCGTGAACAGGTCGGGCAGGAGTCCCGCGGCCATGGTGGGGAGCGCCGTCTCGGGGTCGGCGAGGGCCGGGTAGAGGACGCGGGCGGCCATCCCGGTGAACACCGCCCCCATGTCGAACACGATGATGCAGCCGACGGCGACCGGCCCCGCCTTGCGGATCTCGCGCTGGTCGCGCGCCGCGAGGAAGCGCGCCAGGAGTTGCGGGGCGCCGAGGAAGGCGAGGCCGACGCCCACGAACCCGGCCGCGCTCGCGATCCCGAGCGGCGTGAGCCCCAGCCCGCCGCCGAGCCGCAGCAGGTCCGCGCCGGACGCCTGGAGTCCCCCGAAGGCGGCGAGCGGCTCGGCCGCCCGCAGCCCGTCCATGAGCGCGCCCCAGCCGCCCACCGCGCCGATGCCGACGAAGGGCAGGACGAGGAGGCACGCGAACATGAGCACGCCCTGGGCGAAGTCCGAGTATGCGACCGCCTTGAATCCGCCCACGACGGTGTAGAAGAGGACCACCGCGAGGCCGAGCCCGACGCCCACGCCGTAGCCGGTGCCGAGGAAGGAGTCGAACGCCTTGCCGGTCGCCGTGAGCTGCGCGCCCACGTAGAACGCGACCATGGAGAGAACGATGACCGCTCCGACGATGCGGAAGCTGTGCGTCTTGTCCCGGAAGCGGTCCTCGAGGTAGTCGGGGACGGTGATCGAACCGTAGCGGTCGGTGAACGCCTTGAAGGGCCGCGCCACGAAGGCCCACGCGAGCGCGACGCCCAGCACCTCGCCGAGGACGACCCACAGCGCGTGCATGCCGAGCGCATACCCGATCCCCGTGAGTCCGAGCAGGAGCCACGCGCTCTCTCCGGTCGCGTTGGAGGAGAAGGCGAGGACCCACGAGGGGAGCTTCTTCCCGGCCGCGTAGTAGCCCTTAACGTCGTGCGATTCCTTCCCGCCCCACACGCCGATGACGAGGAGGAAGAGGAGGTAGACGACCACGACGCCGATGATCACGGGAGAGGGCATTCACGCCTCCGTTCGCGTTGAGTTCCGGGGTCTTGCCACGGGCTGCTACCTTCCGCCACCGACGGGCCGCTGACAACCATCAGCCGAGGATTCGGTGTCGGCAGTGTGTCGGCGATGCGCGCGGCGGCGGTACGTTGGCGGCGCGGGATCCGCGCGGGTCCCGGATGCGCGCAACCGATGCTTTGAGGTGAATATGACGCTCTCCCGGGCCGGTCTCGCGGTTCTTGCGGTTCCTGCGGTTCTCGCGGGGTGCGGCGACGCGCGCCCGCACGCGGATCTGATGACGGACGCGGCCGCGGACGTGGAGGCCATCCGGCTGGAACGGGCCATGGTTCGCTACGATTCTGCGCGTACGAGGGCTCCGGACGACGCCGAGGCCCACCGGCAGTACGCGAAGCTGGCCAGCTACTTCAGCCTGCACGCGGAAGCCGCGCAGGCGTGGGAGCGCGTGCTCGAACTCGAACCCGGCGATTCGGCCGCCTGGGAAGGCTACATCCACGATCTTCGCTGGGCCGGCATCTTCGAGACGGACCGGAGGTACGCGGAGAAGATCCTGCAGATCCTCCCGGAAACGCTCCGCAACGCTCCGGACCGTCCGGTCATCTACGACGAGGCGCAGGAGGCGGCGGCGGACCTCGGACAACTCGACGCATACAGCGCGATCCTGGCCGAGGTCGAGGCCATGCGGCCGGACAGTCACATCCTGCTGCACGCCGTGGGGGCGCTCCGCATCGCACTCGCCGAGCAGGAGGAGGGCGACCGGGCCGAGGCCGTGAGGGACTCGATCGGCACCGTCCTCGACGCGCTCGCCGCCGAGGTCGAAGGCGATCCGGATGTCGCGGCGCCGGTTCTGTACCGGCTCGCGGCGGGGTACGACTTCGGCATGCTGCGGCGGGAAGACGAGGCGGACCGCTGGCTCGAACGTCTCGAAGCCGCGCCCGACCGCGGCGACCTGGCGGACGACCCCCGGTACTGGGACCTGGTCTTCGACTTCCAGGAGGCCTTGTACGGCGATGCCGACGAAGACGATACGGCCGAGCCGTCGCGCCTCGTCGCCGAAGGGCTGAAGTCACGGGATCTCGGGCGCCGCGGCGCGTGGGTGAACCGAAACCACTCAGTCGTGACGCAGCAGGCGCTCGCTTCAATCACGGGTGATGCGCCGAGCAGCCGGACGGTGTGGAGGGCGGCGACCGTTGCGGCCGAACCACCGCATTCGCCACTCGAACCGGAGGTGGCCGGACAGCTGTTCGATGCCTCGATGGACGCGGTCCGCTGGCGGGAGAGCGTGTTCTCGACGCTCCGTGGTCTGCTCTACTTCGGGATCGAGCCGCAGGCCGTTCTCGAGGAGGCGCTCACGATGGAGGAGAACCTCCGCGCCCACAGCCCCGGATACCTGTACCCCGGCCTCCAGGGCGATGCGCGGGAGAGGTCGCGGCAGGACGGGATCGACATCGCCCGCATCCTCCAGGCTCGCGCGCTCACGCAGCTCGGGGAGATCGAGGCGGCGGGCGAGCTTCTGGAACAGGTCGTGCACGAGTCGAGGGACGCCACCACGCTGGGCGCGTACGGGCGCCATCTCCTCCGCACGGACCGGCCGGCGGAGGCGCTGGATGTCTTCGTCGAGGCGATCGCGTTCGGCGGGTCCGCGTTCCGCGCCCTGGCGGACGAAGCGGCCGCGGCGGCTGACCTGTCCCCCGAGACGGTCGAGGAGCGGCTCGCGGCGCGGCGCCCCGTCGTGGAGGAGGAGTTGGAACGGCGCGAACTCGGCGAGCGCATCGAGCGCGAGGCGCCGGAGTTCGCGATCGCGGACCAGAACGGGTTCGAGTGGCGGCTGAGCGACCTCGAGGGGAAGATCGTCGTGCTCAAGTTCTGGGCGACGTGGTGCGGCCCCTGCATCGAGGAGTTCCCGCACTTCGTCGAGCTCCTGAAGACGTACGAGGACGACGAGGATGTGGTGTTCCTCACCGTCGCCACGGCGGGGTCGCCGCGGGACGAGGTCGCCGCCCAGATCGAGGAAGGCGGCTTCACGTTCCCGGTCCTGTTCGACGAACAGGGCCTCGCCCTCGATTACGAGGTCCTCGGCTACCCGACGACGTTCTACCTGGATCAGGCGGGGTTCATTCAGTTCAAGCGCGGGGGTTTCGTCGAATCCGGCTACGAAGAGGGCGTCGCGCGCCGCATCGAGGCCCTCCGAAGCCAGTACCGAAGCCAGTAAGGGTCGCCGCTCCCGGAGCGTTGCGTGACCCCAACCGGGACCGCAGCTTGACGGCCTGTGAGGTGGGATACCAACCGTAATGGGACACAGGCGAGAGAGGTGCGTCCATGTACGTCGCTGCATTCATCACCGATAAGTCAGGGGTGTCGCAAGCGCGGGACGACACGCGCGGAGCATTCATGGAGTATCTCCGCAGCCATCCGGCCCATCCGGATGTCGTCGTGCATCACGGCGGGCCGACGCTCGGGGACGACGGCGAGAGCATCGTCGGGCGGCTGATCGTGATGGAGGCTCCCTCGGTCGAGGCGGCGCGCGCGTTCCTGGACGACAGCCCCTTTGCCAGGGCGGACGTATTCGCCGAATGCCACGTTCACGCGTGGGACTGGACGACGGGATGTCCCCGCTAGCGAGGCATCCCCGCTAGCGAACTGTCGGTGGACATCAAGGACCTGATCGTCGACGACCGGGACCGCGGGGTTTTCAGGGTTCACCGGTCGTGCATGACGTCCGCCGATCTGTTCCGGCGGGAACGGGAACGAATTCTCGATCGCTGCTGGATCTACCTGGGGCACGAATCGGAAGTGGAGGCCCCCGGAGACTACCGCCGCCGCACGGTGGCCGGTCGGCCGCTGTTCTTCATCCGCGGCAAAGACGATCAGATTCGCGTGTTCCTCAACTCCTGTCCGCATCGGGGCGCTCAGATCTGCCGCCGCGACGCCGGGAATGCCGGCGTGCTGCAGTGCTTCTATCACGCCTGGTCCTTCAATACGAAGGGCGATCTGATCGGCGTCCCCGGGGAAGATGCCTACGGCCCCGACTTCGACCGGACAGAGTTCTGCCTGAAGGAGCCACCCAGAGTCGACAGCTACCGGGGCTTCCATTTCGTGAGCTTCAACCCGAACGTCGAAGATCTGGTCACCTACCTGGCGGGGGCCAGAGACTACCTCGATCTGGTCGTCGACCAGGCCGAGGAGGGCATGCGGGTCGTTCCCGGTTCCAACAGGTACACGATCAAGGCCAACTGGAAGCTGCTGGCCGAGAACAGCCTCGACGGATACCACCTCGTCCCGACCCATCGAACCTACGTGGACTACATCGCCGGCTTCGGGACGGACGACAGTGGAGACACCGTGTCCGCCCGTCCGCCCGGCGTCGCGAAGGCCCTGGGCGGCGGCCACTGCGTGTCGGAGAACATATCCCGGAACGGCCGTCCCATCGCCCGCTGGCACCCCATCTTCGGCGAGGAGGCGAGGGAGCGCATTTCGCGGGTGCGCCGGCGGCTGGTGCAGAAGTACGGCGAAGAGCGCACCTACCGGATGGCCGACACGTCTCGAAACCTCCTCATCTATCCCAACCTGCTGATCATGGACTTCGTGGCCATCAGCATCCGGTATATCGAACCGGTGGCGCCGGACAGCATGGAGGTCACCGCCTGGCATCTCGTGCCCAGGGAGGAGTCGGGCCCCGCGCTGGCAACCCGGCTCGACAGTTACCTGACCTTCCTCGGACCGGGCGGCTTCGCCACGCCGGACGACGTGGAGGTCCTCGAATCGTGTCAGGCCGGTTTCCGCGCCACGGAAGCCGAGTGGTCCGACATCTCGCGGGGCATGCTGAACCCCTGCCCGGGCACGTCGGACGAACTGCAAATGCGGGGATTCTGGCGGCAGTGGCACGCCCACATGCAGGGCCGGGACCGGACCAATGTCCAGGACCGGTAGCCTGCGGAATGAGGTGGAGGCGTTCCTGTTCCGGGAGGCGGCACTCCTGGACGAATGGAGGCTGGAGGAGTGGCTCGACCTGTTCACGGACGACGCCCGGTACGTGGTGCCCTCCACGGACCTGCCGGAAGGCGATCCCGAACGCGACCTCGTCTTCATCGACGACGACATCATCCGCCTGCGTGCCCGGGTGGCTCGGCTGAACAGCCGACATTCCCACCGCGAGTCTCCGCGGTCGCGGACGCGCCGGTTCGTCTCGAACGTGAGGGTCGAGGAGGCCGTCGACGGTGAACTCCGGGTTTCGGCGAACTTCCTGGTCTACCGGTTCCGGAGCGGCGAGGGGGCGCCCTACGTCGGCGCCATCGAGTACCTCCTCCGGAGGGATGGCGGAGATTTGAGGATCGCGTACCGGCGCGCGGTGCTCGACCTCGAAGACCTCGCCTGGCACGGAGCGGTGAGCATCATCCTCTGAATCGGCCCGTCCGGACGGAGACACACGTTGGCCACGTTGGGACCTGTTACGGAGACGCACCGTTTCGACGAGCAGCGGCTCGCGGACTACCTGTGCGCTTGCGGGCTGCGGGAGTTCGGAAGCGGGCTGACGGCGCTTCAGTACCAGGGCGGGCAGTCGAATCCCACCTATCGGCTCGAAGCGGGCGGGCGGTACTTCGTGCTGAGGAAGAAGCCGCCGGGCGATCTTCTCCCTTCCGCCCATCTCATCGAGCGCGAGTACCGGGTGATGAAGGCGCTCGCGGACACCGGCGTGCCCGTGCCGGCCATGATCCACCTGTGCGAGGACCCCGGCGTGATCGGGCAGGCGTTCTTCGTCATGGAGCACGTGGAAGGGCGGGTGCCGTCGGCTCCGGGGCTGCCCGAGGTCGATTCTCCGGCGGAACGGGCGGCGATCTACGACGCGATGAACGAGTCTCTGGCGCGGCTCCATGCGGTGGACTGGGCGGCCGTCGGCCTGGGGGACTACGGAAAACCGTCGCACTACCTCGCGCGGCAGATCTCCCTCTGGACGAGGCAGTACGAAGCGGCCCGGACGGACCCGATTCCGGCCATGGAGGCGCTCGTCGAGTGGCTCCCCGCGCACGTCCCCGGCAGCGACGCGTCGGAAGAGGAGACGACGATCGCGCACGGCGACTACCGGCTCGACAACATGATACTGCACCCGACGGAGCCGCGGGTGCTGGCGATCGTGGACTGGGAGTTGTCGACGCTGGGCCATCCGCTGGCCGACCTCGCCTACAACTGCATGACGTACCACCTGCCCGAGGGGCCCCTGTGGAAGGGGCTGGGGGAGATCGACTGCGAGGCGCTGGGGATTCCGCCGGAGGAGGAGTACGTGGCCGCGTACTGCCGCAGGACGGGGCGGGACGGGGTGCCGGACTGGGAGTTCTTCATGGCCTTCGGCCTCTTCCGGCTCGCCTCGATCTGCCAGGGCGTGTACGCGCGGGCGCTCCAGGGCAACGCGAGTTCGCGGAACGCGCTGGAGGTCGGCGCCAAGGCGCCCATGCTGGCCGACGCCGGCTGGAGCTTCGCCCGCCGCGCCTGAGCCCGGAGACTCGCTTCCGCCGGTCCCGCGCGGTCGCTATGACCCGCGCAGTTCCAGCTTCGCGAGCGCCTCCAGGTGGACCTCGTCGGGGCCGTCGGCGAGGCGCAGGGTGCGGGAGTGCGCGTAGGCCGCGGCGAGCCACGTGTCGGGACTCACGCCGAGGGCGCCGTGGACCTGGATCGCCTGGTCGAGGACGCGGCAGGCCATGCGGGGCGCGACGACCTTGATCATGGCGATCTCGCGGCGCGCCGCCTTGTTGCCGACGGTGTCCATCATGTGGGCGGCGTGCAGGGTGAGGAGCCGGGCCTGGTCCACGGCGATGCGGCACTCGGCGAGCGCGTGGCGGAGGGCGCCCTTCTCGGCGAGGGGGCCGGAGAAGGCGACGCGGGTCCGCGCGCGTTCGGCCATGTCCTCGATCGCGCGCTCGGCGACGCCGATGAGCCGCATGCAGTGGTGGATGCGGCCGGGGCCGAGGCGGCCCTGCGCGATCTCGAACCCACGGCCCGGGCCGAGGAGCATGTTGCCGGCGGGCACGCGGACGTCGGTGAAGCGCACCTCGCCGTGGCCGACCGGGGCGCTGTCGTAGCCGAACACGCCGAGCGGCCGCACGACCTCGATGCCGGCGGCGGCGCGCGGTACGAGCACCATCGACTGCTGCCGGTGGCGCGGCGCGCCGGGGTCCGTCTTGCCCATGAAGATGAACAGCCGGCACTCCGCCCGGGGGGCCTGCGTCGCCCACCACTTGTGGCCGTTGATGACCCACTCGTCGCCGTCGCGGACGATGGAGGAGCGGATGTTCGTCGCGTCCGACGACGCGACGTCCGGCTCCGTCATGGCGAACGACGAGCGGATCTCTCCGGCCAGCAGCGGCTCGAGCCACTCCTTTCGCTGTGCCGGCGTCCCGTAGCGGGCCAGCGTCTCCATGTTGCCCGTGTCCGGTGCGTTGCAGTTGAAGACCTCGGGCGCCCATTCCACGCGTCCCATGACCTCGCAGATGAGCGCGTACTCGAGGTTCGACAACCCCGCGCCGGAGCGGGGATCCGGATTCGTGTCCCGGCCGTCTCCCGGCTCCGCGTCGGGGGGGAGGAAGAGGTTCCACAGCCCCTCCTCCCGCGCCCGCGCCTTCAGCGTTTCGAGGATCGGAGGCGTGGAAAACCGGTTCTCCGCCCCGTCGAGTTCCCGATGGAAGGTCTCCTCGTTGGGGTGAACATGTGTCTCCATGAACTCGCGCACGCGGGCCTGGAGTTCGAGGGACCGTGTCGAGAAGAGGGCTGGGGCGTTCACGCGGGCTCCGCGTCGCGGTCGGGGTGACATTGTCGGGGCGGACCCCAAGATTAGCGGGCCTTCCGGCGGAAACAACGGGCGCCGCCAGCGGCGCGGTTACCGGCAAGGGCCGGTACGACGGCCTCCACCTTCAGGGGCTCGGGGATGAGCGAACGGCACATGGGGCTCTACGGCGCGACGGCGCTCGGCGTCGGCGCGATCGTGGGCGGCGGGGTCCTCGCGCTCGCGGGCGTCGCGTTCGCGACCGCGGGTCCGGCCGCCATGCTCGCCTTCGGCCTCAACGGGGGGATCGCGTTCCTCACCGCGCTGAGCTTCGCCCGCCTCGCGCGCCGCTTCCCGGAATCGGGCGGCATCTACACATACGCGAAGAAGGTGCTCTCCATCGAAGTCGCCTTCATCGTGGGGTGGGTGGTCTGGTTCGCCTCCATCGTCGCGGGCGTGCTCTACGCGCTGGGTTTCGCGGCGTTCCTGGTCGAAGGCCTGCAGCGCCTGGCGCCGTCGCTCGGGGGGTCCGCGGACTGGCTCGGACACGGCGGGACGCGGATCGGGCTCGCGATCGCGGCGGTCGTCGGCTACTCGATCCTCCTCGTGCAGCGCACCGCCGGCGGAGGCAACGCGGCCACGATCGGCAAGGTCGTCGTGTTCGCCGTGCTCATTGCCGGGGGCTTCGTCGCCTGGCTCGTCGGCTCGGCCGGTGCTCCCGCCGAGGCGCTGGGGCGCCTGAGCCCGTTCGCCCCGGAAGGCTCGCTCGGCCTGCTGCAGGCCATGGGCTATACCTTCATCGCCCTGCAGGGCTTCGACCTCATCGCCGCCGTGGGAGGGGAGGTCCGGGATCCGGAGCGCACCGTGCCGCGGGCGATGTACCTGTCGCTCGGGATTGCGCTCGTCGTCTACATCCCGCTCCTGATCGTGGTCGCGACGGTCGGCGCGCCGCCCGAGGGGATCCAGGCCGCGGCGGAGGCGCACCCGGAGGAACTCGTGGCCGTGGCGGCGGAGCGCTTCATGGGTGCGGCCGGGTACTGGCTGGTGATCGGGGCGGGGCTCCTGTCGATGCTGTCGGCGCTGCACGCGAACCTGTTCGGAGCCTCGCGCGTCGCGTTCTCGATGGCGCGGGACCGGACGCTGCCGCATCACGTGGGCGAGGTGCGGGCACGCACGGGGACGCCCGCGGTCGCCGTGGCCGCGACGGGCGCGATGATGATGCTCATCGCCGTCGCGGTGGGAAACGTCGCCGCGGCCGGCGCCGCATCGAGCCTGATTTTTCTCATCACGTTCGCCATGGTGCACTGGGCCGCGATGCTGGCCCGCCTGCGCTCGGGGCACCCGCGGCCGGCCACGCTCCCGGTGGTGGGTGCGGCCCTCTGCCTGGGACTGGCGATCTTCCAGGCCATCGCGGTGCCGGAGGCGGGGCGCGTCGTCGCGGTGTGGCTCGGGCTCGGGGCGGTGCTCTACCTCACGTTCCTCGCGCCGGGCGCCCGCCTTGCCGACGCGAGCGCCCAGGCCCGGGACCCCGACCTGGCGCGGCTGCGCGGCCGCAGCCCCCTGGTCCTGATGCCGATCGCGAATCCCGCAAGTGCGGCGAGTCTGGCGGACGTGGCCGCCACCGTGCGCGCGCCGGGTGTCGGGCGGGTCCTGCTGTTGTCGGTGATTCCCCGCGAGGGGCGTCCCGCCGTCTCCCTCGACGCGGTCGTGCAGGATGCCAAGGACATCCTCGGAGAGTCCGTGAGGCAGGGACTCGAAGGCTCGGTCAACCCGGAGGCGCTGTTCACGGTTGCGTCCGACGTGTGGAGGGAAATCGCCCGGGTGGCCAACAGCCACCGCTGCGACACGGTACTCCTGGGCTTGACCCGGCTCACGGAGCCGCGGGTCGAAGCGCATCTCGAACGTCTCGTCTCGGAGATCGACGCGGATGTCGCCATCCTTCGCGCGCCGCCCGGCTGGCGGATCGCGGAGACGAGGCGCGTTCTTGTCCCGGTGAGAGGACGGCGCGACCACAGCGAACTGCGCGCCCGCCTGCTCGGCAGCCTGTCGCGTTCCTCGGAGCCGTGGGTCACGTTCCTGCGTTCGCTCCCATCCGACTTGCCGCCCGACCGGCGTCGGCGGGTCGAGCGCGGCATCCGCCGACTCGCCCGAGACGAGGCCGCGGGGCCGCATGAGGTGAGCTTCGAATACACCGACGACCCCGTCGAACCGGTGGTGCGCCTGGGGCAGGAGAGCGATCTCGTGGTGATGGGAATGGAACGCCGCGCCCGAGGCGAGCCCGAGATCGGCGCCTTGGCCCTCGAGGTGGCCCGGAGGACGGACGTGCCCCTCATCCTCCTCGGCCGACGGCGCCACGCCGGGACGCGCGCCGCCCGCGGGCTCGCGCAGGCGGTGTCGACGATGCAGCGGCCGGGACAGCGGCCGGGACAGGGGCCGGGGCCGTGACGGCCGACGTCGTCATCGTCCTTGCCATCGTCGCGGTGGCGGTCGTCCTCTTCGTCACGGAATGGGTCCGCTACGACGGCGTGGCGCTCATGGTGCTCCTCTCCCTGGCGATCTCCGGCGTCATCCCGATGGCGCGCGCCATCGAAGGGTTCGCCAACCCCGCCGTGGTCACGATCGCGGCCGTGCTCGTGCTCAGCGGCGGGCTCTACAAGACCGGCGTCGCGAACGTCGTCGGCGCCCAGGTGTTGCGGCTGGCGGGGGATTCACCCGTGCGGGTCACGGCGCTGCTGATGCTCACCTCGGGATTGATGTCGGGGGTGATGAACAACACGGCGGCGGTCGCGCTCCTCATCCCGGTCGTGATCGAGATCTCCCGCCGGCTCGGCATGCGCCCCTCCCGACTCCTGATCCCGCTTTCCTTCGCCGCGCTCCTCGGCGGCATGACGACGCTCATCGGCACGGGGCCCAACATCCTCCTCTCGAGCATACTCGAACGCATGGGGCAGGGGGGATTCGGTTTCTTCGCCTTCACGCCCGTCGGTGCGACGGCGCTCGCGCTGGGGGTCCTGTACGTGGTCCTCGCCGGCAGGCACTTCCTTCCGGACCGTTCCACCGGGGACGACGAAAGGGGCGACGAAGGGGGAGATGAGATCGACCTCACCGGCCGCTACCATCTCGGGGAGTCGCTGCTCGCGCTCCGGATTCCATCGGGTTCCGCGCTCGACGGGTGTTCGCTCGTCGAGGCGCGGCTCGGACAGGCGCTGGGGTACGATCTTCTGGCCGTGCGCCGCCGGGGGCACCTGGTGCGGGCGCCGGAGCGCGGTTTCCGGCTTCGGAGCGACGACGTGCTCATCCTCGAGGGGCGGATCGAAGCGCTCGACCGCCTGCGCGCCTGGGGTCACCTCGTCAGGCACAGGGAATCGAACGATGCCCTGGGACGTCTCGTGAAGGACACGACGGTGCTCGCCGAAGTCGAGATCGCCGAGCAGTCGGGCCTCGTCGACAGCACGGTGCGAAGCATCGATTTCCGCAACCGGTTCCAGGCGCACGTCGTCGCCATTCGGCGCGGCGGCCGGGTCCTGAGGGGGTTGTCCCCGACCGTGCGGCTCGAGGCCGGGGACGCGCTCCTCCTCCTGGGCCGCGAGGACCAGCTCCAGCAACTCCGCTACGCGACGGAATTCTCATCGATCGGCTGGACGGATATCGGTTCCGCGACCGAGGAGTACGAGCTGTACCGACGGCTGATGCGGCTCCATGTCCCGGATGGGTCCTGGCTGGACGGGCAGACGCTCGCCGCGTCCCGCCTGCGGCGCGCCTTCGATCTCACGGTGCTGGAGATCGAGCGCGAGGACGGCGACATCGCCCTCCCGCACGCGTCGGAGAGGATGCGGGCCGGCGACCGCCTCATCGTGGAGGGGGCCCCGGCCTGCTTCGCCGTGCTGGAGGCGCTGCAGGCGCTGGTCCCGGCGGACGAACGGCCCTCGGTCGGCGAGCTGGAGTCGGAGGACACAGGGTTCGCGGAGGTGACGCTGGCTCCGAGTTCCGACTTGGTCGGTAAGACGCTGCGCGATATCCTCTTCCGCGAATCCTACGGACTGAACCTGCTCTCGATCTTCCGGGGCGGGCGGGCCTTCCACTCGAACATCCGCATCTCGCGCACGGCGCTCGAGTTCGGGGACGCGCTCCTCGTCTACGGCCACCGGAAGAAGATCGCGCTCCTCGCCCGCGATCCGCGCTTCCTCGTCCTCCACGGGCAACTCCACGAGGTGTTCCGCGTCCACAAGGCGTGGATCGCCAGCGCGATCATGGTGGGCTTCATCCTGGCGGCGTCCCTCAACCTGCTCCCCGTGTACATCGCGGCGCTGCTCGGCGCGCTTCTGATGGTGTGTACAGGGTGCGTGAAGGGGAACGAGGTCTACACGTTCGTCGAGTGGCGGGTCGTCATGCTCCTGGGCGGGATGCTGGCGCTGGGTCTCGCCATGGAGGACTCCGGCACGGCGGAACTCATCGCGCGCGAAGTCGTGGGGCGGGCGGCGGAGATGGGACCGCGGATCCTCATCGCGAGCATCTTCCTCATCTGCGCGCTCGCGGCGCAGTTCGTCCCTACCTCGGCGGTCGCGGTGCTCGTGGCGCCGATCGCGCTCAGTGCCGCGTCCGAGCTGGACCTCTCGGCGCGGGCGCTGCTCATGGTCGTGGCGGTGGGCTCCTCCTGCGCCTTCCTCAGCCCCTTCGGCCACCCGGTGAACCTGCTCGTGATGGGTGTGGGCGGCTACAAGGTCGTGGACTACACGAAGGTCGGCGCGCCGCTCTTCGTGCTCATGCTGCTGATGGCCGTCTTCTTCCTCCCCATCGTCTGGCCGCTGTAGCGGCGGCCACGCGCGACCGACGGTCCGGGTCCCCGTCGGATGCCTTCAGTCGAGGTGGGCGAGCTCGGTCTCGATGCGTTCCCAGGCGGCGATGAGTTCGTCGAGTTCCTGCTGGCGGGAGGCACGCTCGGCCTCGAGTGCGCGGACTTCCTCGACTGGGGTCTCGGCGTAGAAGGCGGGGCCGGCGAAGATCGCGTCGATTTCGGCGAGGCGGGTCTCGGCCGCTTCGATCCGCCGGGTGGTGTCGTTCAGCTTCTTCCGCAGCGAGCCGCCCCTGTAACGGTTCCGGTTGCCCCGCGCGATTCCCGCGTCGGCACCGCGGCGTGAGTTCCCCCGGGCGGACTGGGTGCCGGCATCGCGAGTCTCGGCGGCGGCTCGGGCGGCGCGCTTCTCCTTCCGGGCCTTGAGGACGACGGTGTCGACGTCGAGGTGGTCGTCTCCGCAGTAGTGGACGTATTCCTCGTAGCTTCCCCGGAAGTCGCGGATCCCGTCCTCGGAGATCTCGACGATGCGGGTCGCGAGCTGCGAGACGAACCAGCGGTCGTGCGAGACGAGGATGAGCGTGCCGTCGTAGCTCCGGAGGGCCTCGACGAGGGACTCGATGGACTCAAGGTCGAGGTGGTTCGTGGGCTCGTCGAGGACGAGGACGTTGGGCCGCTCGATCGCCATGCGGCAGAAGGCGAGGCGGGCGGCCTCGCCGCCGGAAAGGTTGCCGACCCGTTTCTTGGCGTCGTCGCCGGAGAAGAGCACACGCCCCATCTCGCCGCGCACGAACCCGAGGGTCCGGCCGGGGCAGAAACCCGCGATCCAGTCTTCGGCGGTCTGCCCCGGCGAGTCGAAGCGGGCCTCCTGGTCCTGCGCGAAATAGCTCGGGTGCGTCTCGTAGCCCCATGTCACGCGGCCGGCGTCGGAGGCGAGTTCGCCCATGACGATCTTGAGCAGGGTGGACTTGCCGATCCCGTTGGGGCCCATGATCGCCATGCGGTCGCCGCGCTCGAGGGCCAGGTCGACGCCGTGGAGGACTTCGTTCAGTTCTTCGCCGTCGCCGAACGCCTTCTTCACGCCCTCGACTCCGAGGACCGTGCGCCCGCTCGGGCGGCGCGACTCGAAGCGGAAGTTCGGATAGCGGCGCGAGGAGGCCGGGAGCGGCTGCAGCGCCTCCGCCTTCTTCTCTATGAGACGCAGCTTGCTCTGGGCCTGTCGCGCCTTGCTCGCCTTGGCCCGGAAGCGGTCGACGAACTGTCGGTGGTGGGCGATCTCGCGCTCGCGGTTCGCGAGTTCCTTCTCCCGTCTCTCCTGGTCCTCCTTCTTTCGGCCCAGGTAGTCGTCATAGTTGCCCCTGTATGTCGTGACCGTCTCGTAGTCGATGTCGAGGATGTGCGTGGCGATATTGTCGAGAAAGCGGTGGTCGTGGGAGATGACGACGATCGCCCCCTTGAACTCCCGCAGGAACTTCTCGAGCCAGCGGATGGAGAGGATGTCGAGGTGGTTCGTGGGCTCGTCGAGGAGGAGGACGTCGGGCGCCCCGGCGAGCGCCTGGGCGAGCAGCACCCGGAGCTTGAACCCGCCCGAGAGGGTGGAGAGCGGACGGCGGTGGATGTCGCTGGGGAAGCCGAGGCCCTCGAGGATCTCGCCCGCACGGGCCTCCGCCGTGTAGCCGTCGTGGCGCTGGAAGATCTCCTCGAGTTCGGAGAAGCGGTCGGCGTCGAAGTCTCCATCCTCCGCCTCGACGAGCGCCTCCCGCTCGACCATGGCGCGCCACAGGTCGGGGTTCCCCATGAGCGTGGCGCCGAGGATCTCCTCGTCATCGTGGAGGAAGTGGTCCTGGCGCAGGACGCCGACCTGGAGGCGTTTCGGGATGGTGACGGATCCCTCCGTCGGGTCCTCGGTGCCGCCGAGGATGTTGAGAAGCGTGGTCTTGCCGGATCCGTTCGCGCCCACGAGGCCGTAGCACGCGCCGGGGTTGAGGAGGAAGGTCGCGTCGCGGAAGAGAACCTGGCCGCCGAACGCCTTCCCGAGGCCTGAGACGGTGATCATGGCTGGACTGATGCGGGCGGGCTGCGGCTCAGCAGGACACGCAGTTGTGATTGTTCTTCGAGCCGAGGCTCTCGAGCAGGGCGACGGCCTCCGGGAAGGGCTGGGTGCGCTGGTAGGGGCCGTTGGCCATGTCCGCGGTGGTCTGGCCCACGCGGCTCACGGCGGTCGGGTCCGCGCCGTGCTCGACGAGGAAGCGGATGACCTCGAGGTCGCCGCGCGAGGCCGCGTTGTGGAGCGGCGTGTAGCCCTCGTCGTCGCGCTGGTTCACGTCGGCGCCGAGTTCCTCGACGAGATAGCGGACGGCGGGCAGCCAGCCGTCCGGGACGTACCGGTGGGCGTTGCTGGGGAAGCCCTGGCCGTACCCGATGCCGGTCGCGGCGTGGATCGGGTAGTCGGCGGGGCCGCCCACGGGCACCGGGGGAACGCCGGACAGGTCGCGCTTCTCGCGGTCCCAGGCCGGGAGCCGCCGCGGGGGCACCTTGATCGTGGCGAGGTGGGGGTCGGCGCCGTACTCGACCAGGAGCTTCATCGCCTCCACGTCCAGCGAGTAGGCGGCGCGCCAGAAGGGGGTCGCGCCCTTCAGGTCGATCTGCAGGAGGTCGAAGTTGTACGACACCCACCACAGGTGCTTCTCGAGGCGGGCGTTGGGATCCACGCCGGCGTCGAGCAGGCGCCGCATGACGTCCAGATAGCTGTGTCGCTGCTGCCCGTAGGCGTGCTGCTGCGGGTAACGCGACTTCGGCGCCCAGTGGGCGTTGAGGGCGGCGAAGAGCGGGGTCGCGCCGGCGGCAGAGGCGAGTCGGGGATCGGCTCCTGCCTCGAACAGTTCCATGGCGAGGTCGAAGTGGCCGTTGATCATCGCGATGAGCATGGGGCTCGTGCGGTCGCCGCCGCTCACCTGGTCGACGTCCGCCCCGCCCTCGATGAGCGCGCGCACGGAGCCGGCGTGCCCCTCGCGGGCGGCGTGAAGCAGGGCGGTCATGCCGCCGTGGCCGCCGATCAGGTCGCCGTAGCCGAGCGGCTCGGGCTCCTCGATCGGACGCTCGTACCCCTCTTCATCCTCCACGACAGGACGCGCGCCCGAGACCTCCGGGCCGGCGACCAGGGGTTTGTCGGACGGGGCGGGGCGGGGCGGCACGGGGGGCTCGGGCTCGCCACGCATCCGGGCCGCGCGAGCGCGGCGGTCGGCCTGCGACCACTCGGTCACGGCCGTGATGTCGGTCACCCAGGTGGCGAGGGCGGGATCCGCGCCGCCGTCGAGCAGCGCGCGCACCGCGGCTTCCCGGCCGCCGCCGGCCGCGTACATGAGGGGCGTCTGGCCCCAGCGCGCCTCGCGGCCGTCGGCGTCGCCGCCGCGCTCGAGGAGCAGGCGAACGGCGTCCGCGCTGCCCGCGGCGGCGGCGAGGTGCAGCGGAGTGGCGCCGCCCACGTCGTCGGTGGTGGCGGTCTGCGCCGCGCCGCCGTCGAGCAGGAGGCGCACGACCGGCGCGCTACCGACTTCGCTCGCGAGGTGCAGCGGCGTATAGGCGCCGATGCGGGTGCTGGCGCCGACATTCGCGCCGGCCTCGAGGAGCAGCCCGGCCAGGTCGGCGTTCGCGGCGCGGGCCGCCCAGTGGAGTGCGGTCATGCCGTCGCCCTGCGGCGCGTTCACGTCCGCCCCGTCGGAGAGGAGCGCCCGCACGGCGGCGACGTCGCCCGTCATCGCCGCGTCGGCGACCGGCGAATCCGGGGACAGCGCGCCGCTCAGAAGTACCGCCAGCAGCGCGACCGCCGGCGGCTTCACGGCCGCGGCGACCCGGGGCGCGGCGACCCGGGGGCGACCGTACCGCTTCACGAGCCGGCCGCGCTTGTGTCGGGGGCGTCGAGCGACAGGGTGCCGGTGCTGTCCCCGAACTGCTCGACGTCCTCCAGCCCGAGCGTATGCATCAGCGAGAGGAGGGCGTTGGCCATCGGCGTACCCGGCGCGGCCCGCACGTGCAGCCCGCCGTCCAGCTTCCCGTTCGCCCCGCCCGCCACGAACAGGGGGCAGCGCTTGTGGTTGTGCACGTTGGGATCGCCCATCGGCGAGCCGTAGATGACCATCGTCTTCTCGAGCAGGTCCGTCTCGCCGTCCATCGTGTTCCGCAGCCGTTCGAGCAGGTACGGGACCATCGACACGTGGAAGCGGTTGATCTGCGCGAAGTCGTCGATGTTCCCCTCGTCGGCGCCGTGGTGCGAGGCCGGGTGGAACGGCTTGTCGACGCCGCTCTCGGGGAAGACGCGGGCCGAGGAGTCGCGCCCCAGCTTGAATGAGAACACGCGCGTCATGTCGGACTCGAAGGCGAGCGCCTGGAGATCGAACATCAGCTGCACGTGCTCGACGAACGAGTCGGGCACGCCGGCCGGCGCCTCGGGCAGCGCCCGCTCCTCGCCGCTCCGGTTCTGCGTCTCCACCCGCTCGATGCGCCGCTCGATCTCGCGCACGTTGTCGAGGTAGCGGTCGAGCCGGCGCACGTCGACGGGTCCCAGCTCGCGGCGGAGTTCGCCGATGCGGCCCGCGATGAAGTCGAGCACGCTCCGGTTCGCCCGGCGGCGGGCGGCGCGTTCCTCCGCGCTGCCGCCGGCGCCGAACAACTGGTCGAAGGCGACCCGCGGATCACGGATCATGGGCAGCGGTTCCGTCGGCGACGCCCAGCTGATCGTGTCGGTGTACACGCAGGCGTAGCCGTACGCGCACCCGCCGGACTGGTCCACATTCTCGATGCAGAGCTGCATGGAGGGGATCGGCGTATCCTGCCCGAAGCGCTGGGCGTAGAGCTGATCCATCGACGTCCCGGCCAGGATGTCCGAGCCCTCCGTCTGCCGGGGGTGGGACTGGGTCAGGAAGGTCGCGCTGGACCGGAAATGGTCGCCGCCGATCTCCTTGGGGATCCTCGCCTCCGCCGACTCGATGTCCGTGTCGCTGATGATCGTGAGCCGGTCGCGGAACGGTTCGAGAGAGGCGAGCGCCCCGGTGCTGAGGTCGAAGTCACGGCCGGTCTGCAGCGGCGACCAGTAGCCGCGCGACGCGCCGTAGGCGGTCGAGCCCGCCGCGCCGTGCACCATCTCGATCGCGATCAGCCGCGTCGGATCCGCGGGGCGGATCGACCCCCAGAGCCGTCCGGCGGGAACCATGGCGTCCAGCATTGGGAGCGCCACCGTGGCCCCGACCCCGCGGAGGAAGGTGCGGCGCGGAATGTGCTTTCCGGTGATGATGTCCATCTGCGTCACGTCCCCTGGTTGGTGCCCCGGTCGGTTGCCCGGTCCGTCGCCTGGCCTGTCTCCCGGTCCGTCCCCCGGCTCTAGCTGCCGGCCTCTTCCCCCTGTTCGACCCCCTGTTCGACCCCCTGTTCGCCACCCTGTTCGACGATGGCGCCGCCACGGCTCATGAGGAAGGCCGGGCTCTCCGCCACCCCGAGGATGAAGGCGGACATGCGGTAGTCCTCTGCCTCCGCGCGGCGCACGATACGGCGCACGGTCGGCATGTCGAAGTACTCGACGCGGCGCCCGAGCGCGTAGGCCATGAGGCTCTCGGTGAACGCCCGCGCCAGCGACTCGCGCCGCGTGAGCAGGGCGGTCCGCAGGTCGGCCGGCCCGGAGAGCGGCGTCCCGTCGTACAGATCGCCGCTGGGGTCGACCGTGCGTCCCTGGTCGTTGATCCGGTACGCGCCCGTGACGTCGAAGTTCTCGAGCGCGAGGCCGAGCGGATCGATGACGCGGTGGCACGAGCGGCAGGCCGGGCTCGCGCGGTGCATCTCCAGCCGTTCGCGCACCGTCAGGAAGCGGCCCTCCTCGGCCTCGTCGATCGCCTCCAGGTCCGGCACGTCCGGCGGCGGCGGGGGCGGCGGCGTCCCGAACAGGACCTCCATGATCCACTTGCCCCGCAGCACGGGCGAGGTCCGGTTCGCGTGCGAGGTCGAGGTGAGGATGCTCCCGTGCGCCAGCACGCCGCGCCGGACGTCGTCGGGATAGCCGACTTTCCGGAAGTGGGTCCCGGCCACGCCGGAGAACCCGTAGTGCCGCGCGAGCCGCTCGTTGACGAACGTGTAGTCCGCCGTCAGCAACTCGAAGAAGCTGCGGTCCTCCCGCACGAGGTGCTCGAACAGGAGCTCCGTCTCGCGGCGCATGTCGCGGGCGAGCTGCTCGTAGAAGTCGGGGAAGCGGAGCGCATCCGGATGGACGTTGTCAAGGTCCTGCAGCCGCAGCCATTGCGCGGCGAATCGGATCGCCAACCCCTCGGCGTTCGCGTGCGCGAGCATGCGGCGGACCTGGGTCTCGACGCCGTCCGCGTCATCGAGCCCGCCCGTCCGCGCCGCCTCGATGAGCGCTTCGTCCGGCGGCATCCCCCACAGGAAGAAGGCGAGCCGCGACGCGAGATCGAGCGGCGCAATGCGGTACGGTCCCTCCGTCTCGGCCCCGGCGGGCGGTTCCTCGAAGCGGAAGATGAAGTCCGGGCTCGCGAGGATGCCCTGGAGCGCCGTCCGGACGCCGACCTCGAAGCCGCCCTCCTCCGCCCCGGCGTCGTACAGGGCGAGGAGCGGGTCGACGTCCGCCTCGTCCACCGGCCGCCGGTAGGCCTGCGCCGCCAGCCGCTCCACGATCTCCCGCGCACAGGCGCGCACCTCCGCCTCGTCCCCGCTCTCACCCTCGGTTTCATCCCCGGTTTCGGGCCGGCACGTCAGCACGCGCGCCCGGGTTGGCGTCTCCGACACGCCCGACACGCCGAACGGCCCGCGGATGGTGAGGTCGCGGAGGTGGGCGACGACCGTGATCCCGTGCGAATAGCCGATCTTCTTGTCCGCGAGGCTCCACTCGTGCGGCGACACCAGGTCTTCGATCGGTCCGTCGAAGCGCTTGATGAAGGCGGCGGACACGCGGTGTGGCCCCGCCGTCACGTGAATCGGCTCCGTCTCGACCTGAACCCCGTCGGGATCCTGCCGGTGCATCCAGCGGTCGATGTCGATGAGCGCCCGCCGTTCCCCGTCCACGGAGAGTTCGACCTGCTCGTCAAAGGGCGTCGTCTGCCCGAAGAAGTTCCCGGTCGACTCGTGCTGGAAGGCGAGCCGGAAGACGTAGTCCCCGTCCGCGGTGAAGTTGTGCACGACGGAGATCCCGCCGCGCGTGCCGATCGGCGTGCCCGGCACGTGCTGCCGCTGCTCGGCGTAGCGCGACACCTCGTACTCGGTCTCGCTCGGCGTCACGGTCGGGTCTCCGAGCGCGAGGCGGCTGATCTCGCTCGCCGCGGTCAGGTATCCCTCGAGCAGCGTGGCGGAGAGGTTCTGGACGTCCGCGATGTTGTCGAAGCCGGCGCTGATCGTCTCGTTCGGCAGGTAGGCGGAAGCGTCGATGTCGAGCCCGAGGAGCGCCCGGATCGAGCGCTCGTACTCGGCCCGGTTCAGCCGCTGGAATGAGCGGACGCCCGGGTCGGGGCGGTCGGCCGCCGCGGCATCGACCCGCGCCTCGAGCGTCGCGGCGAGTTCGAGCAGGTCCTCGGGCGGCGGGCGCCGGATCCCCGGCGGCGGCATCATCCCGGCCCGCAGCTTGCGGATCATCTTCTCCGCGGTCTCCGCCTCGAGGTGCGCCGTCTCCACCTCGAACCGCTCCAGCGAGAGATTCCCCAGCACCCGCGTGTCGTTGTGGCAGTTCGTACACACCTGGTTCACGATCGTCTGCGGGATCGTGTCCGGGCTGAATTCATGGGCCTGCGCGGGGAGCGGGGCGGAGAGGGACGAGCCGCCGGGAAGCGTGGAAATCAACCCCCAAAGCGCGATGCAGGACAGCGCAATCGCGAGTTTCTTCATGAATCGCTCATCCTCCGCCACCGGCGGTGCGATCTGGCTCTCCGAACCCTTCTCCTGCCTAACCCTTCAATATAGGGACGCCGACCCGATTTCGCCCTACGCGGATCCTCCGCGCCCCCCGGCTCCGCGTTGGTACAGCTTGTACATCCCGATGGTGAGCAGCGGAAGCACGAAGATGAAGAGGAAAGCCCAGCTCAGGGCGCCGTAGCCGGTCGCGATGAGGTCGATGATCCCGAACCTCGAGAGGAGCGCGGCGAGGATGAGGAGCAGAACCGCCACCGCGGGCCGCAGCGCGGACGGCATGCGGGCCCTGCGCGCCGCGAATACGCCGGCCACCCGCTCGTTGAACGCGTGGATCACGCCGGTGCCGGATTCGATGAGGGTGCCGAAGAGGACGACCTGGAAGGCGATCTGGAATCCCCGCGACCCGAGCAGTTCGAGGAGGTAGTTGGCGGGTACGGGGCGGTCCACGATGCCGGGGTACTGCCCCGCCATCGCCACGAGGAAGAGGACGCCGGGGATGATCGCGATCGGCCCGGTGAGGGCGCCTGCCCACAGCGCCTCCCGCCGACGCCGGATGTGGCGCGTCGCGAACAGCATCGCGGGCACGAGCGACACCTGCAGCACCCCGTAGCGGAACCCGGAGAGCGCCCATCCCTCCCGCGCCTCGCCCGACGCGAACGCCGCGCCGATCGCATCCCCGAACGCACCGATGGACCACGCGAAGAACACCACGTAGACGCCGTAAAGGACGAACGACCAGCCCGAAAGGAAGCGCTCGATCGCATCCGTCCCCTTGAAGACGAGGAAGCCGACGGTGACGAGGAGCCCGACGACGCCGGCGACGTACGGCAGCCCGAACGTCTCGAGCAGGAACGTCCCCACCGCGGAGCCGATCACGGCCAGGATGAGGAGGACGGCCGCAAGATACCCGATCTCGTAGACGAACCAGCCGCGCCCCAGCAGACGCTGGAAGAAGGTTCGGTAGTCGTACGTCCCGAAGACGCGTACGAACTCGAACGAGGCCATGGCGGTGATGCTGACGAGGATCGTGGATGGGAGGAGCATCCCCAGCAGTCCGCCCAGCGGACCGAAGCGGAGGAAGAATTCCACGAGTTCGCGCCCGGTCCCGTACCCGCCCGCGATGATGATGGACTGGAAAACGAACCCCGGCAGCAGATACCGCCGAAACCACGAAGTCATGGGCCAGCCGGTCCCCGGTACCGGTTTGCGGGGCCGTCGCGCCAGGTTGCGAGCGGGATCGGGCTTGGGCGGCGTTCGCGTACGGAGGAGGACAGCAACTCGAGCAGGCGCATCGAGATGCCGCCGAGGCGCTCGCGCCAGCGGTGGCGGCGCTCCTCCGCCGGTTGCCGGCAGCGCGCGAGATCGGGCTCCAGTATGCGTTCTCCGATCTCGCGGACGAGACCGGGCGCGCTCGTAATGAGGACGACTTCCGGCTGCATGCGGAAGCTCACGTAGTCGAAGTTCGCCGAGCCCAGGACGACCGAGTCGTCGATCCGCATCACCTTCGCGTGCGTCATGGGGCCGGGCAGCATGAGGACCTCGAAGCCCTCGCGTCGCGAAGCGTCGAGCGTGCCCCATTTCATGACGGCCCGGTTGTGATCCTCCGGCATCATCACCGTGACGTGCACGCCGCGGCGGTGCGCCCGGCCGAGGGCGCTCCAGAACGGCTCGCTGATGTACGGGCACTGGACGATGATCCGGCGGGTGGCCCGGTCGAGTGCCCGCGAGACGGCGTCGCGCAGCCCGGCGTTGCCCCGGCCTTCGCCGACCACGATCTCGTCGCCGTCGATCTCCGCGGCCGCCGCCCGGTCGTGCCCCCGCCACGTGTGCTCGAAGTCCTGGCGCAGGAAGGCCGCGATCCCCGGGCTCTCGATCCGCACCATGAAGTCGTGCCAGGCGAAGTTGTGCTCGCTGAAGTTGATGCCGCCCAGGTAGGCGATCCGGTCGTCGATCGCTACCAGCTTCTTGTGGTTGCGGACGATGAGCCGATGAAACCGGCGTCCCACGGGCCAGGTGAACCGGACGGGCACCCCGCCGCGCTCCAGCCGGTCGCACATCTCGCCGGTGGCCGCGACCTCGCGCTGCAGGACCGGGTCGCGGCGCGCGCGCGGCAGGCCGATGAACCGATCGTTGATCAGGTACTTCGTCACGGCGTCGGCGACGATGCGCTTCCGCGGCGCTTCGGAGGCCAGGACGGCTTCCGCCAGGCCCAGCCCGGCCGCGTCGCCCTCGAACGAGAGCGTCTGTATGTAGACATGGTCGCGCGCCCCGCGGATGTCGCGTTCGAGGTGCGTCCAGTACTCGGCCCCGCCGAGACAGAGTCGCATCGAAGCGGGCGCGGGCCGATGCGCCGGCGGAGTCCTCGCATCCGTCGCGGGCGTCCACGCGCCGGTCCCGCTCACGCCGCCGCCTCCGTTTCCCCGGCCCGCTCCCCGGCGCGGACGTCGCCGACGTGTCGCCGCGCCTCGGCGAGCAGCACGAACGCCCCCAGGATCGTCCCGAAGAACGTCGTGAGCAGCCGCCAGCCCACGACCCACAGCACCGTTATCTCGGCCAGCAGCACCCGGTTCATCAACAGCCCCGTCGATGCCTCCGCGACGCCCGAGGCGCCCGGCGTCGGCGAGAAGTAGAGGAGGATGTGCTGCAGAAGCTGGAGTCCGATGAAGGAGAGGTCGACCGGTCCCTGGAGCGACGCCGCGAGGACGTAGCCCATGAAATACTTGTTGAGGTAGAGGACGGCGGTCGCGGCGCAAACCCAGACGAGCGTCACCTTGCCGCGCGACGCGACCGCCCGGACGCCCGCGGCCAGCCGTTCGATCTCACGGCTCAGAAGACGCCGGAGGGCTGCCGCCCAGCGCCGGATCCGCGTCCCCCGTCTCGATCCCGCATTGAGGAGGCGTCGCAGCACCCGAACGGTTCGCCGCCGGGCCGCGACGGCCGAGATCAGCAGCCCGGCCAGCGCCGCAATGACCGCCACCGCGATTACGAGCGCAATCAGCACGCCGCGGGACAGTGTCCCGCCTGGCAGGAACGCCAGCGCCGCGAGGCCGCCCAGCGCAAAGAAGAGCAGCGTGGCGACGAACGTCAGCAGCGAGCAGAGAATCGCTTCGGACAGCCGCGCCCCGCGCCGGCACAGCACGTAGAGCTGCGCGGCGCCGCCGCCCGTCTGCGCCGGCGTGATCGCCCCCAGCAGCATGTTCGCCCAGTTCGCCCGGACGCAGTGCCACAGCGAAACGCGCGAGAAGACGCGGCCGTCGAGGAGCAGCCGATATCGGAGGCCGCCCAGCGCGAAGTCGACCGCGAGCAGCGCCAGCAGGGCGAAGGCGAACCCCGGCGTGATGCGGGCGAGGATGCTGTCGAGTTCCGAAGGAGGGCGCCACCGGACGAGCGCCACGAGCCCCAGCGCGGTGAGGCCACCGAACGCGAGCGCGCCGACGATGAGCTTGCTTCGCGCCGGGATGGGGGAACTCGGTTGGGGACTCGCCACTCGTCCTTCTCTCCTGGGGGCCGGCCGAAAGGGAGTGTTACGCCTCGCGGGGGGCGGTGAGATTCAGCGCGCCCGCGCGGACCGTGCGCCGCGCGGGCCGGATCGGCGAGGCTGCGCGCGCTACATGCCGGCGTTGGCGATGGACGCGCGGATCTTCTCGACTGTGAGTGCGGTGCGGTAGGCCTGGAGCTTCAGGCCGATCTCGATCGTCTTCTCCCTGGGGGCGATCGGGACGCCGTTGATCTTCGCGAGCCCCGCTTTCACGCGCTGATCGTAGCGGACCACGGTGGGGTCGACGGTCATCATCAGGCTCGTGATGCCGAAGCTGTCGTGGATGCCGTCGTTCTCCGTCTCCACGATCCCCAGCTCGGATTCGAGGAAGTCCCCGCCTCCGTAGCGGTAGTACTCCGGAATGTGATGGGCGTGGGCGTCGTCCCAGCGCTCGTTGAGGCGCGCCGCGACGTTCGCCATCCCCTGCACGTTCCCGCCGCTGTCGCCGATGAAGACGATGTGCTCGAAGCCGTGTGCGCGGAGGCTGGAGGCGACGTCATCCAGCACTGCTTCGAAGGTCTCCTGGCGGAGGGAGATCGTGCCGGGGTAGCGCATGTGTCCGGAGGGTTCGTCGATGTCTCCCTCGGGAACGAGCTTCACGATCGGCGCGCAGAGCGCCCCGCCCAGTTCCCGGGCGATCGCCTCGCACGTCCCCTGCAGCACGTAGTTGTGCTTGCCCGTGGCGACGTAGGGCCCGTTCTGCTCGATCCCGCCCGTGGAGATGATCGCGACGTTGTAGCCATCGGCCATCATGTCGCGGACTTCCATCCACGTGAGTTCCTCGATCCAGATGGAGTCGAACATCTCGATCGGGCGCTCCGAGACGAGTTCGGCGTCGATCCGGGCCTCGTACTCCGCCATGAGACGGGCGCGCTCCTCCGGCGTCATCTCCCGGTTCTGGGCCGTGGCTCCGGCCGGGACCGCGAGCGGGATCGCCAGCACGGCGATCAGGGCGGTCAACGTCGAACGGACATGCGACATGGTTCTCCTCCTGTTTCCTCGCGCCGGACCGGAATCGGCCGGGGCGGAGCCGGGCCGGTTTGGCCGGACTACAACCGCGTGGTATTTCACGTCATATTTCGGGTGACACTGCTTTCGGGTGACACGCGGCCGAACAAATGTCCGGTGCGGGGAAGCCGGCCGGCAAGGGGACCATAAACCAATGGCAGATCGAAACGGGCGGCGCTCAGAGCCGGTCGCCATCATCGGCATGGCGTGCCGGTTTCCCGGCGCGTCGAGCATTCCGGCGTTCTGGCGCTTGCTGGAGGAGGGCGGGAACTCCGTCCAGGAGGGGGTCCCGGGTTCCGGCGCAGGACGCTGGGGCCAGATCTTCGGGGACAACGCCGTCACGAGCGACGGCTGCCGTTTCGGCGCCTTCGTGGACGACATCGACCTGTTCGACGACGCCTTCTTCCGGATCTCGCCGGTCGAGGCGGAGCTGCTGGATCCGCAGCAGCGCATGATGCTCGAGACGACCTGGGAGGCGCTCGAGGACGCGGGGATCGATCCCGATGGACTGAGGGAGACGCTCACCGGCGTCTACACGGGGATCAGCAACGACGAGTACCGGATGCTTGTCGTCGATTCGAGCAAGCCCGCCGAACCCGCCAGCTGTCTCTACGCGCTCAGCGGCACGAATCTGAACGGCACGAGCGGCCGGGTCTCCTTCGTGCTCGGGCTTCGGGGGCCGGCGAAGGCGGTCGACGCCGCGTGCGCGTCCTCCATGGTCTCGGTGCACGACGCGGTGGCGGACCTGCAGCAGGGCAGGGCGGACCTCGCGATCGCGGGCGGCGTGCAGGCGATCCTCAACGGGCGCATCTACGAACTCCGCGCAGACGCGATGATGCTGTCGCCAGACGGGCAGTGTAAGACCTTCGACGCGTCGGCCAACGGATACGTGCGGGGCGAGGGCTGCGGGGTCGTCGTCCTCAAGCGGCTCAGCGAGGCGGCGGCGGACGGCGACCGGATCTGGGCCGTGATTCGCGGCTCGGCGGTGAACCACGGCGGGGCCAGCACGGGGCTCACGGTGCCGCACACGCCGGCGCTGGAAGAGGTGATGCAGACCGCGCTCGCGGACGCGGGCGTCTCTCCGCTGGAGGTCGACTACCTGGAGGCCCACGGGACGGGCACCACGGTGGGCGACCCGATCGAGGCCAACGCGGTGGTCGCGGTCTACGGGAAGGGACGGGACGCCGACCATCCCCTTCTCATGGGCTCGGTGAAGACGAACATCGGGCACCTGGAATCGGCCGCGGGCGTGGCGGGCGTGATCAAGGCGGCGCTGGTCCTGCACCGGGGCGTGATCCCGAAGCACCTCCATTTCCACGATCCCAACCCGAGCCTCGACTGGGATCGTCTCCCGCTGCGGGTGACCTCGTCGATGGTGGAGTGGCCGCGCCGTACGGAGGGCCCGCGACGCGCGGGGGTCAACTCGTTCGGGATCTCCGGGACGAACGCCCATCTCGTGATGGAGGAATACCGCGCCCCGGATGCAGCCCCCGACGCAGCCCCGGCCGACGGGGCCTGGGCGGCGGGCGCCGGGCTGCCGGTGGCGGCTTCGATGCCGGCGACGGTGGCGGATGTGCCGGTTCCGGAGGGCGTCGAGCCGCGCGCGACGCGCCTGCTTCCGCTGTCGGGCAAATCGGACGGCGCGCTCCGCGACCTCGCCGGGCGGTACGTGTCGTGGCTGGATGAGCATGCCGGGGGATCTCCGTCCGGGGACCTCGCCTCCGGTCCGCTCCTCTCGGACATGGCGTGGACGGCGGGAGTGGGACGGGCCCATTTCGACCACCGCGCGGGCGTCGTCTTCGGGGACGCGGCGTCGCTGCGGGAGCGACTTCTCGCGCTGGCCGAGGCGGGCGGGGACGCGCAAGCGGGGACGGCGGCGGCGACGGCGGCCGCGGCTCCGGCCCGGGTGGCTTTCGCTTACACGGGGCAGGGGAGCCAATGGGCCGGCATGGGAGAGGCGCTCCACGAGAGCGAGCCGGTGGCGCGGGCCGTTCTGGACCGCTGCGAGGCGGCCTTCATCGAGGAGAGAGGCGCCTCGCTGCTCGACGTCATGTTCGGCCGGCCCGGAGGAACCGGGGACCTCGGGGACACGGCGTGGGAGCAGCCGGCGCTCTACGCGCTGGAATGCGCGCTGACGGCGCTGTGGGCGAGCCTCGGTGTCCGCCCCGACGTCGTGATCGGGCACAGTATCGGCGAACTCGCCGCGTCGCAGGCGGCGGGCGTCCTCTCCCTCGAGGACGGGATGCGTTTCGCCGCCGCCCGCGGGGCGCTGATGTCGCGCATGGAGGACGGCGGCATGGCGGCGGTGTTCGCGCCGCCGGAGCCGGTGGCGTCGGCGGTCGAGACCGTGAACGCGGCCTCGTCCGGCGCCGGGCTGAGTATCTCGGGCTACAACGGGAGTCACCAGGTGGTCAGCGGGCCCGCCGCGGACATCGAGGCCGTCTCGAAGCGATTCGAGGCGGACGGTGTCCGGGTGCGGCGTCTGAACACGAAGCGGGCGTTCCACAGCGCCCTCGTCGATCCCATCCTGGACGAACTCGCGGCGTCGCTCGACGGGATCGCGATCGAACCTCCGGCCCTCACCGTCGTCAGCAACCTCACGGGCCGGGCCGTGGAAGCCGGACAGTTGCTGGACGGGGCCTACTGGAGGCGACACGCGCGTGAGCCGGTGGCCTTTGCCCAGGGCGTCGAGACGTTGGCGGACCTCGGCGTCGACCTGGTGCTGGAGGTCGGTCCCCGGTCGCTGCTGGCCCCGATGGCGGCCTCCGCCTGGCCGGAATCGCCGCAGGCGCCGGCCCCGGCGGTCCTGTCGAGCCTCGCCGCGCCGCCAGTCGATGCGCCACGTGCGCCCGATACGTCCGATTCCGAAGACGTGGACGGTTTTGTCGGGGCGGTCGCCGCGGCGTACGAGGCGGGCCTTCCGATTCGCTTCGCCGGGCTCTTCGCCGGGGAGACGCGGAGGCGCATCTCGCTTCCCAGCTATCCGTTCCAGCGCGTCCGCCACTGGCTCGCGCCGCCGAAACGCCGTCGTGGAAGCGCCGGTCACCCGCTGCTGGGCGCCCGTCACGAGTCCGCCCGCGGAGAGATCGCCTTCGAGACGGACGTGTTCCCCGCGGATCCCTCCTGGATGGACGACCACCGGGTGTTCGGCCGCGTCGTGGCGCCCGGCGCCCTGTACGGGGCCATGACGATCGCGGCCTCTCTCCTCGAGGAGGGCGGAGCGGTCGTCGTGGAGGAGATGCAGTTGCACAACCCGCTCGTCTTCGATGAGGACGAGGACGAGGGTGGGGACGAAACGGGTGCGGAGGGGCGGACGCTGCAGGTCGTGCTCGATGCTCCGGACCCGGCGGCGCCGCGCGCCGTTCAGATCTACAGCCGTGGGCGCGAGGGCGTGTGGACGGTGCACGTGGAAGGCCGCCTGGCGGCCGGCGTGTCCGACCCTGAAGACAGCGACCGCGTCGACATCGAGAGCCTGAAGGCCGATCTCTCACCCGTGGAGGTGGCGGACTACTACCGCCACCGCGCGAACACGGGGGTCGATCTCGGACCGTCCTTCCGCACGCTGGGGAGAGCCTGGTCCGGTCCCGGAGAGGCGGTGGCAGAGGTGTCGCTGCCGGAGGCGATGGCCGGCCACGGCCTCGACGTGCATCCGCTCGTTCTGGACGGCTGCTTCCAGGCCGTGGGCGTGGCCCGCAACGTGTCGGGAACGGAGGGCGGCGCCACCTACCTCCCGTTTGGCTGGGAGCGGCTGTGGCTGGCCGGACCGCTGCCCGACCGGGTGGTGTGCCACGTGCGCCTGAGCGAGGCATCGCGCGAAGCTGAAGCCGAAGGGGGCGAGCCCGCGGAGGTGCTGAGCGGCGAACTGCGCATCTACGATCCTGACGGCGCGCCGCTGGGCCGGCTGAGCGGCTACACGGTGAAGCGGGCCACGCGACAGGCGCTCCTCTCGGCGGTCGAGGGGATCAAGGACCTGCTGTACGAGGTCGTATGGCGCGAGCGCGAACTCCCGTTGGGCGTCGCTCCCGCGGACTTCTTCCCGAGCCCCGCCGCCGTCGCGGAGGGCGCGCAGTCGTTCGGCGGCTACCTGAAGGACGCGGGCGTCGATCCGGATGATCGAAACGCCATGCTGGCCGATCTCGAGCGCTGGTCGCACGCCCGCGCCCTGGCGACCCTCGAGGAACTGGGCTGGCGGAGAACGGCGGAGGAGACGGTAGACCCGGAGCAACTCCGGCAGGAGCTGGACGTGCTCCCGGAACACGGGCGCCTCTTCCGCCGCATGTTCGAGATGCTCGCCTGGTCCGGCGTGGCGGAAGAGACGGCCGACGGCTTTCGCATCCTCGCAGGGCCGGACGACCCGTTGCCGGAGCAGCTGCCTCGGGATCTCGACGAGTTCGCGACCGGGATGGCCGGCCGCTACGCCCACGGGCTCACGGAGGTCGGCCTCTTCCGGCGCTCCGGCGAGGCGCTGGCCGACGCGCTCCGCGGCGAGGCGGATCCCCTCACGCTCCTGTTCAGCAGCGGGGAGCCGACGGCGGCCGACCTGTATCTGAAGGCCCCGGTCGCGCGCGCGGCGAACGAGATGCTGGCGGAGGCCGTGCGGGCGCTGGTGGCCTCGCTCCCCGATGGCCGTCGGCTGCGGGTGATCGAGGTCGGCGCGGGAACCGGGTCGGCGACCGCGTCCGTCCTGCCCGAGCTTCCGCAGGGGCGGTTCGACTACGTGTACACCGACATCTCCGCCGGCTTCTTCGCGGAGGCCGAGGCGCGCTTCGGCGACGGCGGCGGGTGCATCGAATACCGTCCGCTCGACATCGAGAAGGAACCCATCGCCCAGGGCTTCGACGCCCACGGCTACGACCTCATGATCGCCTCGAACGTGCTGCACGCGACGCGATACCTGGAGGAAACGCTCGGACACTGCCGGGACCTCATGGCGCCGTCCGGGCAACTGGTCGCGCTCGAGAACCTCACCGGCCTGGGCTGGATGGACCTCACGTTCGGGCAGCTCGACGGCTGGTGGCGCTTCGCCGACGACTACCGTCCGCACCACGCGCTCGCCGGTCCCCCCGTATGGCGGCGGGCCCTCGGCGACGCGGGCTTCGAGGCCGTGGAAGTCCTCGGCGTCGACGAGTCGGACCCCGACATGAAACTCGACAAGGGCGTGATCGTGGCGCAGGGCCCGGCGACGGTGACGGAGCCGGCGGGCGCCTGGGTTGTCGCGGCGGACGAGGGCGGCGTGGCGGAGAGGCTGGCCGCCGAGATGAGATCGCGGAACCAGACCGTCGTCCTCGCGAACACCGGGGACGCCGGGGACGCCCGGGACACCGGCAACCGCGAGACGTGGCGGTCGCTGATCGAGAGCCTGCCCGAGGAGGTTCCGTTCCACGGCGCCGTGCATCTCGCGGCGCTGGATGGCCACGGGGAGCGCGCCACGACCGATGAAATGGCGAAGGACGTCGAGGGCGCGGTGGCGAGCGCGCTCGCGCTCGTGCAGGGCGTGGGCGACTCGGATCTGACCCCCGAGAAGGGCGTGTGGTTCATCACCCGGGGGGGCCAGATCCTCGAGCGCGAGCGGGGTGGGGAACTCGCCGGCGCCGCCGTGTGGGGCTTCGGCAAGGGCGTGGCCCGGGAAGCGGCGCACCTGCAGACGCGGATGCTCGATCTCGACCCCGGCTCGATGGCGCCGGAACCGGACCTCGTGAACGAACTCCTCTACCCGGATCCCGAGAACCACATCGCCTACCGACGGGGGAGCCGTCGGGTGGCGCGCCTCGTGAGGATGGGCTCCGGCGCGGAGCGCCTGGAGTTCCCGGAAGAGACGGAATGGGTGCTGGCGCCGGACCCGGGGGGCGTGTTCGACCGGCCGCACGTGCAGCCCCTGCCGGCGCGTCCGCTCGAGCCGCAGGAAGTCCGCGTCGCGGTCGAGGCCTCCGGCCTGAACTTCTGGGATGTATTCCGGTCGCTCGGCTTCATCGAGGAGGGTCTGCTCGGACGGGAGATGAGCGGCCGCATCCTCGAGACGGGCTCCGACGTCTCTTCCGTGTCGGTCGGCGATCACATCGTGGGGCTTGGATTCGGCGCCTTCGGGCCGCAGATGATCACCCACGAGGAACTCGTCGCCCCCGCGCCGCCGGACTTCTCCGTGAGCGGACTCGCGACGGTGCCGAGCGCGTTCGTGTCGGCGGCGCTGTCCTTCGAACTGTCCGGGCTGGAAGCCGGGGAGCGGGTGCTCGTGCACGCCGGCGCGGGCGGCGTCGGGCTGGCCGCGATCCAGCTCGTGCAGGCGGCCGGCGCAGAGGTCTTCGCAACGGCCAGCGCCCCCAAACAGGCGTATCTGCGCTCGCTGGGCGTCGAGCACGTGTTCGACAGCCGCACGACCGACTTCGGAGATGAGATCCTCGAGGCGACGGACGGCGAGGGCGTGGACGTGGTCCTGAACAGCCTCACGAGCGAGGGCTTCATCGATGCGAGCCTCGCCTGTCTCCGGCAGGGGGGACGCTTCGTCGAGATGGCGCGGCGCGACATCCTCACCGAAACGGAGATGGCGGCCGTGCGTCCGGACGTGGGCTACTGGATCCTCGAACTGGACGTGCTCAAGAAGACGGACCCGGCATGGGTGGGGCGGGTGCTGCGGGGCCTGATGGCCCGTCTCGCGGCCGGAGAACTCGAGCCCATCATCCACAGCCGATGGCCGCTGGCCGAAGCGGGCGCCGCGCTGTCGTTCATGCGCTCGGCCCGCCACCTGGGGAAGATCGTCGTGACGACGCCTCCCCTCGTGCGGGGCGGGCTGCGCGGAGACCGGAGCTACCTGGTGACGGGCGGCCTGGGCGGGATCGGGATCGCGGTGGCCGAGTGGCTCGCCGCGCGGGGCGCCGGGGCGATCGTGCTGAACGGGCGCCGGGATCCGGACCCCGAAGCCGAAGAAGCCATTCGGGCGCTCCGGCAGCGCGGCGCGACGGTCCGGGTCGAACTGGCCGACATGACGGACCAGGGGGCCATCGATGGCATGCTGGCGCGCATCGAGCGCGATCTGCCGCCGCTCGGAGGCGTGATCCACAGCGTGGGCGTGCTGTCGGACGGCGCGCTCCCCAACCAGAGCTGGGAGCGGTTCGAGAGGGTGCTGTGGCCCAAGGTCCTCGGCGCCTGGCACCTGCACCGCGCGACGATGGACCGCGATCTGGACTTCTTCACGCTCTTCTCGAGCCGGGTCGGCGTCATGGGCAATCCGGGCCAGACGAACCACGCCTCGGCCAACGCCTTCCTCGACCAGCTCGCCGGCCACCGCCGCGCGCTGGGGCTCCCGGGGCAGGCCATCGCCTGGGGCGCCTGGTCGGACATCGGCGAGGCGGCGGAGCAGCGCGACCGGATCGACCGGCAGCGGTCGGCCCTCGGGGGCCGCTGGTTCACGCCGCAGCAGGGCATGCGAGCCTTCGACCGGCTCGTGCGACAGGACGCGACGACCTCCGTCGTCATGTCGATGGACTGGGATGTGTTCGAGGAGGCCGTCGAGGATCCTCCGCCCATGCTCGAGGATCTGCTCTCCGCCGCGTCCGAGGCCCGCGCGGGCGACGACGCCTCCTCCGAGGATGTCCTCACCCGGCTTCGGGGGACGCTGGCGGCGGAACGCGAGGACCTCCTGGTGTCGTTCGTGCAGGGGGAGGTCCAGGCCGTGTTGCGCCTGTCGTCGGCACCGGCCCCCACCGTGGGGTTCTTCGACCTCGGGATGGACTCGCTGATGGCCGTGGAGTTGCGCAACCGGCTGAACCGAGCGTTCTCCGGAACGTACACGGCGCCGAACACGCTCGTGTTCGACTATCCCAACATCGCGGAACTCGCCACGCACCTCGCCGAGGAGCTCGGGGATGGGGGCGAGGCGCCGGCCACGGAGCCCGTGCTGGAGCCCGCGCCCGAGGGCCGGGTTCAGATATCGGAGCGTGACCCGGACGTCGGCGTGATGGACGATGGTGTGGCGATCGTGGGCATGGCGTGCCGCTTCCCCGGCGCGCCGGACCTCGCCGCCTTCTGGCGCCAACTCGAAGCCGGGACGGATGCGGTCACGGACGGGCGCCGGGACGCGGGCCCCTGGAACGGCGTGGCCGGAGATCCCGCCTCGGAGGATGACGATGCGCGCCGCGGCGCCTTTCTGGAGGACATCGACAAGTTCGACGCGCGCTTCTTCGGGATCACTCCGATCGAGGCGCGCATGATGGACCCCCGCCAGCGCCTCCTGCTCGAGACCACGTGGCACGCGCTGGAGGATGCGGGCCTGGATCCCGCGCCACTCAAGGGCACGAACACCGGGGTCTACGCCGGAGTCACCACGGGAGACTACCGGGATCTCGCCGCGGCCATGGGCCACGGACACGGATACCTGGGGACGACGATGAGCGTGACGGCGGGCCGGATCTCCTTCGCGCTCGGTCTCACCGGTCCCGCGGTCCCGCTCGACATGGCGTGCGCTTCCTCGCTTGTGGCCGTCCACCAGGCCGCCGCCGCGGTCCGGCAGGGCGAAGTGGAACTGGCCCTCGTCGGCGGCGTCAACGCGATCCTGTGGCCCGAGACGGCCACCTTCATGAAGGAGGTCGGGCTGCTCTCGGCGAGCGGACGCTGCCACAGTTTCGATGCGGCGGCGGATGGGTTCGTGCGCGGAGAGGGCTGCGGTATGGTCGTCCTCAAGCGGCTCGCCGACGCGAAGGCCGACGGCGACCGGATCTGGGGCGTGATCCGCGGCTCCGCCGTCAACCAAAACGGGACCAGCGCGGGGCTCACGGTCCCGAACGGGCCGGCCCAGGAACGCGTGATCGAGAAGGCGCTCGCGCAGGCGGGCGTCCCGCCGGCGTCGGTGGACTACCTCGAAGCGAACGGAGTGGGATCCGATCTCGGCGACCCGATCGAGGTGCAGGCGGCCGCGGCCGTGTACGGCCGGGAACGCGACGAGGAGCGGCCGCTCCTCATCGGTTCGGTGAAGACGAACATTGGCCACCTCGAATGCGCGGCCGGGATCGCGAGCCTGATCAAGGCCGTCCTCGCCCTGAACGAGGGGCGGATCCCGAAGCAGCTGCACTTCCGCAAGCCGAACCCCCACCTGGCCTGGGAGGACCTCCCGGTGCGGGTTACGGACGAGGCTGTGGCGTGGCCACCGAACGGCGACCGACCTCCCCGGGCGGGGGTGAGTTCGTTCGGGATTTCGGGGACGAACGCGCACGTCGTCGTCGAGGGGAACGACGGGCCGGACCGCGCTTCGATGCTGAACGGCGCCCGGATGCCCGCGGGCCCGGCGGTCACGGTTCCAGTTCTCGTGCCCGAGTCGGAGGGATCGCCGCCGGTCGCCGCTTCCGTCGCTCCCCGGGAGACTCGCCTCCTGCCTCTCTCGGCGAAATCGCCCGGGGCGTTGCGCGACCTGGCGCGGCTGTACCTCGAGTGGCTGGAGGGCCACGGCAGCGAGACAGTGGAGGAGGGGGGCGCAGAGGGGGGCACCGACCCCTCGGTGCTCGCGGACGTGGCGTGGACGGCGGGTGTCGGCCGGACTCACCTGGCCCACCGCGCGGGCCTCCCGTTCCAGGACGCGACGTCGCTGCGTGATGAACTTGGCGCTCTCGCCGAGCGGGCGGTCGACGACGAGTGGCGCCGCGACGCCGGACCGGGCACCGCTCCGAAGGTGGCCTTCGTCTTCGCCGGCGAAGCGAGCGTCCAGGACGGACCGAGCCAGGATCTGTACGACCGGGAGCCGGTCGTCCGTGCCATCCTCGATCGCTGCGACGCGGTGCTGCGGGAAGAACGCGACGGTGCATCGCTCCTCGCGGTGCTGTACGGTCGCGCGGGAGGGCAGGGCACGTTGCGGGACCCCGAGTGGGCGCAGCCGGCCGCGTACGCTCTCGGTTGCGCGCTCGCGGCGCTGTGGGCAAGCGTGGGCATCCGCCCCGGCGCGGTGGCGGGCCACGGCGTCGGCGAGCTGGCGGCGGGCTGGGCGGCCGGTGTCTTCAGCCTGGCGGACGGGCTGCGGCTCGCCGCGGCGAGGGGCGCCGCCATGGCCCGACCGAAACAGCGCCTGGCGGCCGCCGTGCCCGACGGGGAGGCGGGCGAATCCGCGCACGATCCGCTCGACGACCTGGAAGCCGCGGCGCAGGGGATGGAGTTTTCCCCGCCCGCCGTGGCCCTCGTCAGCCTGGTGACGGGCCACAGGATGGATCCCGCCGGCGTGCCGGACGGAGCGTACTGGCGCGAACAGGCGCGCGCGCAGGAGGATCCGGACCGTACATCCGCGGCGCTTGCGGAACTCGGTGTGGACCTCGTCATGGACATCGGCACGGCTTCGTCCGCGGGCCCGATGGCGCTTCGCGACTGGCCGGACTCCGATGGACGCGCGGAGGAACCGTTCGCGGCCGCGGTGGCGACGGCGTACGAGGCCGGGCTTCCCATCTCCTTCGCGGGGCTGTTCGCGGGTGAGACGAGGCGCCGGATCGCGCTGCCCGGCTATCCGTTCCAGCGCAGACGCCACTGGATCGAGACAAGGGCTTGAACGCCACCGCGGCGGACGGCCGGGCCGGCGTCCGCTACCAGCCCGACGAGAAGCCCCCGACGCCCCTGGCGCTCGGCGTCGGACTTCAGCTTGCCGTGCTGAACATCGCGGCGATCGTGCTGATCCCGCTGGTCGTGATGCGCGCCGCCGCCGTTGACGAGGAGTATCTGTCGTGGGCCGTGCTGGCGTCCGTCACGGTCTGCGGCCTGGCGACGATGCTGCAGGCCGTCCGGGCGGGGCGCTTCGGGGCCGGACACGTCCTCCTGATGGGCACCTCCGGTGCTTTCATCCCGGCGAGCATCATGGCGCTCACCGAGGGCGGCCCGGCCCTTCTCGCCACACTCGTCGTCGTCGCCGCGTTCGTCCCGCTTCTTCTCTCCTGGCGGCTGTCCCTCCTCCAGCGGATCCTGACGCCCTCCGTTTCCGGCACGGTCATCATGCTGATTCCCGTGACCGTCCTCCCCTTCGTATCCGGGCTGCTTGGGACCGGATCCGCCGCCGGCACGCCGCCGGGGGCCGCCCTCAGCTTCGGCGTCACCGTGCTCCTGATCGGATGCATCGCCCTGCGCGGCACCGGGGCGCTCCGCCTGTGGGCTCCGGTCATCGGCGTGACCGTGGGGACCGCGGTCGCCGGGTACCACGGCCTCTACGACCTGGAGCGGATCGCGAGCGCGGCCTGGATCGCGCTTCCGCGCCCGCGCCCGCCGGGTTTCGACCTCGAATTCGGGCCGGCCTTCTGGACGCTCCTGCCCTCGTTCCTGCTCGTGGCCGTGATCGCGGCCATCCGGACGATGAGCAGCGCCGTCGCCGTCCAGCGGGTGTCGTGGCGGCGGTCCGGTCGCCCGACGGATTTCCGGGCCGTGCAGGGAGCGGTGGCTGTGGACGGCGTGGCCAACCTCGTGGCGGGGTGCGCCGGCACGGTGCCGGGGAGCGCGACCACGACCAGCGTGCCGCTCACGCAACTCACCGGGGTGGCGGCGCAGGGTGTGGGACTGGCGGCCGGCGCCGCCTTCATCGCCTTCGCCTTTCTTCCCAGGGCCTTCGCCGTCGTGCTCGCGATCCCGGATCCGGTCTTCGCGGCATACCTGGCCGTCCTGCTCGCGATGCTGTTCGCGATCGGCCTCAAGATCGTTCTGCAGGGCGGGCTCGACGTTCGCAACGGCATCGTCGTCGGCCTCGCCTTCCTCACCGGCGTCAGCTTCCAGTACGGGCTCGTCCTCCCCGACCGGGTGTCCGCCTTCGCCGGCGGACTGCTGGCCAACGGGATGAACGCCGGCGGTTTCACGGCGATCCTGCTGACCCTCTTCCTGCGCCTGACCGAACCCCGCCGGGCCCGCATCGAGACGGAGTTCAGTCCGTCCGCGCTGCCGCAGATCCGCGAATTCCTCGGGACGTTCGCCGCGAAGACCGGCCTGGACGCGGAGATTGCGGACCGCCTGGACGCCGCCGCCGAGGAGGCGCTGCTCTCGCTGACGCGGCCGCAGACACCCGCAGGCGACCCTTCCCGGCGCCGACTCCTCATGGCCGCCCGGCGCGACGCCGGTGACGTGGCGCTCGAATTCGTGGTGGCGCCGCGGGACGAGAACCTTCAGGATCGGCTCGCGCTGCTCAGCGGAGAGGTGAAGGAGACCTCGGCGGAGAGCGAAGTGTCGCTGCGCCTCCTGCGACACCTCGCTTCGTCGGTTCAGCACCGGCAGTACTACGACACGGACATCGTCACCGTCCGGGTCGTCGTCTCGCCCACACAGGGCAGGGGCGCGTAGCGGCGGTTCCGGGAGAAGGACCCGCCGGGGCCTAGAGCAAGTTGTGTCCCTCGAGAAACTCGCACATCAGGTCGACGCACTCCGCGGGTTGCTCCACCTGGAGGAAATGGGTGGATTCCGGTATGAAGTCGTAGTCGACCGTGTTGATGTGACTGAGGTTGAACGACGGCATGTACGAGAACGTAAGCGTCGGGTCCGATCCGATCACCTTGGTCGGACACGGAAGGTTCCCCAGGTCCACGAGGAAGGCGTAGGTGCGCGCGTACGCGAAGATCTGCGCCTCGTATTCCCGTGGGCACCGGAGCTCGACGCCCCCTTCCGCGGATTGGCGGAGCACGGTGCTGGCCATCAGGTCCGCGGCCCCCGGGACGGCGCGCGTCAGCACGAGGTGGTGGAGGAGTTCCGCGAACTCGGACGCCTCCTGGAACCGGTCGGTCCGGCGCCGCGCGAGTTCCGCCGACCGGTCGGCCGACTTGTCGAAATCGGCCTCGCCCATCCTCGGTTTGTAGAGGGGCGGATCGAAGAGGATCCAGGCGGAGAGATCGCCCGTGCGGCCGGTCCCGAGCGAATCCGAGAGGAGCGCGGTCAGCGCCGACAGGGAGTGGAAGACGCCGATCGTGGGCGCCGAACCGTGACGGGCGGCGACGGCCTCGACGACCTGCTCCTGGTCCCGGATCATGTTGGGGACATTGTGCTCGTCGCGCGGACCGATGGCGTTCCACCCGTGGTTCCTCAGGTCGTAGACGAACACGTCGAAGTCGTCCAGGAACCGCGACCAGAACGGATAGTACAGGTCGACCGCGAGCCCGTTGCCGTGGCCCACGAGCAGACGGCGGCCGCCGGGCTGCCCATGTCGCCGCACTCTGGTGACGCTGCCGTCGTCGTGCCGGACATCGTCCACCGAGAGCGGTTCCGGTACTTCCCAAACGGCGCCGGAAGTCATGTCATGCCGCCCCCCCGAACCGGTCGGCCCGGGGGGACGCAGTCAAAGCCGGTGAGGTGGGATCAGCCGGCCTGCGAGTCGATGTACGCGGCCAGCTTGCGGAGCGTGTCAAAGCACTCCGGGGGGACCGTGACGCTGAACTCCTGCTCGACGACCTTCTTGAAGGCGACAGCGTCGAGCGAGGAGACGCCCGAATCCGCGAGTCCGCCATCCCACTGGGGCTCACGGCCCAGATCGAGGTGTTCCGCGACGAGTTCTCCAAGGCGAGCTTCACACGACATGGTCATGACCCTTTCCGTAGAAGGTGGGTGCGGCTGTTCGGATTGTCGACGCGCACGTTCGTCTCGCGCCCGGGCCGGATACTTTATCGTCCGCCCGGAATCGTCAAGGAGCCAGGTGGGATTCGGGGTCGAGGATGAGGTCGAACGCGTCGAGCGGCGTGACCAGTTTTCCCTTCAGAGCCTCGGCGAGCCCGGGAGGCGTCAGGTCGCGGTCGGAGCGGGCCTCGAAGGCGATCCGGGGTACCTCCAGCACGCGGATGCGCCGGCCGGAGACATGGAAGATCTGGTTGCGGGCCGGGCAGTCGGCCTCGGCCAGCCACGCCGCGAGAGCGGCGACGTGCTCCGGCCCGAACGGGTCGTATCCGGTCTCGTCCGGCTCGCCCAGCTGATCGGCGCCAGTCATCCCGGCCACCATCCGCGTCCGCGCCGAGGGCGAGATCACGTTCGAGCGGACGCCGTACGGCGCGCCTTCGATGGAGAGCACCTTCGAGAGGCCGATGATGCCCATCTTCGCGGCGCCGTAGTTCCCCTGGCCGAAGTTGCCGCACAGTCCGGAGGAAGAGGTTGTGTGGATGACGGAGGCGGCGCGGGGCCGGCCGGCCTTGGCCTCCGCCCGCCACCAGGCGAGCGCGTGACGGCTGGGGGCGGCGTGGCCCTTGAGGTGGACGTCGACGACCGCGTCCCACTCGTCCTCGGACATGTTGAACAGGGCCCGATCGCGGAGGATGCCGGCATTGTTCACCAGGATGTCGAGTCCGCCGAACGATTCGACCGCGAGGGCGATGAGGTCGTGGGCGGCGGTCCAGTCGGAGACGTCGTGGCGGCTGGCCACGGCCCGGCCGCCGCCGGCCCGGATCTTGGCGCAGACGGATTCGGCGGGGCCGGCATCGGCGCCGTCGCCGCCGACGCCCGTGCCGAGGTCGTTGACGACGACGCTCGCCCCGCCGGCCGCCAGGGCGAGCGCGTGGGCCCGGCCGATGCCGCGGCCGGCGCCCGTCACAATCGCCACGCGTCCGGCCAGCCGACTCACGCCCGGATGCCGTGGCGCGCGGTTCGTTGGGTCAGCCGTCGATCCGCCGGCAGGCGGCCGCGAGGCGGCGGATGCCCTCCGCCATCTCGTCCTCCGTGATGAGGAGCGACGGTCCGATCCGGATCACGTGCCCGTTCAGCCCGCCGCGTCCGATGAGCAGGCGCTCCTCGCGGGCCGCCTCGAGCAGCGCGCCGGCCCGCTCGCCGTCCGGCGCCTTCCCGTCGCGGTCCTCGACCATCTCGATGCCCTGCATCAACCCCATGCCGCGCACCTCGCCGATCCAGTCGTGCGCGCCCCTCAACTCTTCGAGTCCGGCGCGAAGCTGCGCGCCGCGCTCGGCGGCGCGGGCCGGCACGTTCTCGCTCTGCATCACGCCCAGCGTGGCGCGCATCGCCGCCATCGAGATCGAGTTGCCCCCGTAGGTGGAGATCGACGGCCCCTGCCAGGCCTCGGCGATCTCGGGCCGCGTGACGGTTGCCCCCACGGGGAAACCGTTCGCGATCCCCTTCGCCATCACCATGATGTCCGGCTCGACGCCCCAGTGTTCGATCCCGAACCAGCGGTCTCCCGTCCGTCCGAACCCGGCCTGCACCTCGTCGATGATGAACAGGCCGCCGTAGCTCCGGATCACCTCCGCCGCCCGCCGGAAGTAGTCGGGAGGCGGCACGATCACGCCCGCCACGCCCTGGATCGTCTCTGCGAAGAAGGCGGCCGGCTTCCCGCCCGTCGTCGTCTCGATGACCTCGACGAGGTCGTCGATGAAAAAGTCCGTCGCCTCGGGGCCGGCGCCGACCGGTGAGCGGTAGAGGTACGGCGACCGGGCATGAACGATGCCGTCGACGCCCCCGCCGGGCAGACGCCAGGCGCCCTGCGCCGTCATGTGGCTCGTGAGCGTGCTCCGTCCCGAATAGGAGAGCCGCAGCGCGACGATCTCGTGCCGCCCCGTGTACAGCCGCGCCGTGGCGACCGCTGATTCCACCGCTTCCGTGCCGCTGTTCGTGAAACACGTCGTGCGGAGGGCGCCCGGCGCGATCTCCGCCAGCGCGCGCGCGCCCTCGATCTGGCCTTCGGTCACGTAGAGGGCCGAGGTGTGCCCGAGCCGCTCCATCTGCGCGCGCGCCGCCTCCACGACCGCCGGGTTACAGTGGCCGACCGACGTCGTGAGGATGCCCGCGAACAGGTCCAGGTACTCGCCGCCGTCCACGTCGGTGAGCCAGACGCCCTCGCCCCGGGCGAGCGCGAGTGGCTCGCCGTAGTAGGGACGGACCCACGGATAGAGATAGTCGCTCTGCGCCGCGGTCAGCGTCCGCGCGCGGGATTCCGCCGCGGGCGCCGGGCCGGCGGCGGGCGTCGAGGATGTCTGCGGGGCGGTCTGTACGTTGCTCACGAATGTCTCCTCGTTCCAGGCGTCAGTCCCAGCGGTAGAAACCCCGTCCGCTCTTCCGGCCGAGGCGGCCCGCCGCCACCATCCGCTCGAGCAGGGCGGGGGGCTCGAACACCGGCGATCCCAGCGCCCCGTGCAGGTAGCGGGCGATGTCGAGCCGGACGTCGAGTCCGACGAGATCTCCCAGTTTCAGGGGTCCCATGGGGTGCCGGTAGCCGAGCATCATCGCGGTGTCGATGTCCTCCGCGCTCGCCACGCCTTCCTCGAGCATGCGGATCGCCTCCAGCCCGAGCGCGAGTCCGAGCCGCGAGGAGGCGAACCCGGGCGAGTCGGCGATGATGATCGGCGTCTTCCCGAAGCGTTCGGCGACTTCGCGCGCCCTCGCCACCGTGTCGTCGGACGTCTCCGCCCCGCGCACGATCTCGACGAGCGCCATGATGTGGACGGGGTTGAAGAAGTGCATCCCGATCACGCGGCCGGGCGACGGGAGTCCCTCCGCGATGGCGGTGATGGAGAGCGAAGAAGTGTTGGTGGCGAGCAGGGCGCCGTCGGCGGCCGCCTCCCCGCACCGCGCGAGGACCTTCTGCTTGAGATCGAGCTTCTCGGGCACGGCTTCGATCGCGAGCCCGACCCCGTCGGCGGCTTCGCCCAGGTACCGGCTGTAGGACAACCCGTCGAGCGCGCGGTCGCGCGCCTCGGGCGTGACCTTCCCGCGCTGGATCCCCTTGCGGAGGTTGGCCTCGATGCGCTCGCGCGCCGTCTCCAGCGCCTCGGGCATAGCGTCGAAGAGACGGGTTTCGTAGCCGGACATCGCCGCGACCTGGGCGATCCCGTGTCCCATCGTGCCGGCCCCGAGCACGGCCAGCGCCGGACGCGCCGTCATTCGAGCCAGTCCTCCGGGTTCATTTCCGGTTCGGGGCGGAGCGAGCAGCGGCGCACGACCTCGATGGCCTCGAAGCCGAGGTCATCGGCGAGCGCGTTCGCGATCAGGTTGTCCGCCCCGGTGAACAGGCGCACCTCGTGGATGTCCCAGTCCGCCGCCCACTCGAAGGCCGCGCGCAGCAGGCGCCGCAGGTTCCCCTTGCGCCGCTCCTCCCGCCGTACGAACGGGGTCTGGATGCGCACGTAGCGCGGCGGATCGAACAGGGGTTCGTTCTCCTCCACGAAGCAAACGAGCATGCCGTCGAGGCCGCCGTCGTCCGCCTCAAGCACGAACACGACGCTCGTGGCCTCTTCGATGTGACGGCGGAACATGCCCGCGCGCGTCTCGATTGCATCCGTGCGCAGCCGCCGGTAGGCGGGGTTGAGGGCGTGAATCCGCATGTACCGGGTCCACATCGCGACGAGTTCATCGATGTCGCCCACCCGTGCCGGTCGTACCGTGACGGTCTCAGACACGTGTATCCGCCTCCGTCGCTTCCGGGTTTTCGTCGTTGCCTCTGCGTCCGAACCGCGGCGCGCGCTTCTCGACGAAGGCCCGGACCCCTTCGAGCGCGTCCGCGGACTCGAAGCAGGCCTTCTGCGCCGCCACCTCGTAGTCGAGCATCTCCTCGAAGCTGGACGACAGGGAGCGCTGCACCGCCTCCTTCGCGAGTCGGAGGGGCAGCGCCGGCTTCCGCGCCAGCGTGCGCCCCCACTCCCGGGCCAGCGGCATGAGTTCGCCCGCGGGCACGACGCGGTTCACGAGGCCGATGCGCTCGCACTCGGCGGCCGGAACCATCTCCGCGAAGAAGAAGAGTTCCGCCGCGCGCGCCGGACCCACGAGACGGGGCACTGCGTAGGTCCCGCTCCAGTCCGGGTGGAGGCCGATGCGGTTGAACGTCTGGCCGATCGACGCCGTCTCGGCGGCGAGCCGGAGATCGCAGGCGAGGGCGAGGTTCGCGCCGCCGCCCGCCGCCGGCCCGTTGATCGCGGCGATCACGGGCTTGGGCATCCCCCGGATGGCCGCCGCCACCCGGCGTCCCGCCTCCACGAGGGAGACGGCTTCGTCGATGGCCCGCGTTTCGATGAGCCGGGTGAGGTACTTGACGTCGGCGCCGGCGCAGAACGCCCGCCCGGCCCCGGTGATGATGACCGCGCGCACGTCGTCGTCCGCGCCGAGCGCCTCGATCCCGCCGGCGATCTCGCTCCGCATCTCGCCGATGAACGCGTTGAGCTTGGCCGGCCGGTTCAGCGTGAGCGTCCCGACGCCGTCCTCGACCTCGATCAGGACGCGCGCCTCGCTCACGCCGCCTCCCCGTCGCGGTGCACGAGCAGCGCGATGCCCTGGCCGACGCCGATGCACATCGTGACGAGCCCGTGGGACGCGTCCCGCCGCCGCATCTCGTGGACGAGCGTCGTGAGGATCTTGGCGCCGGTACAGCCGAGGGGGTGGCCGAGCGCGATCGCGCCTCCGTTCACGTTCACGCGCGCCGGATCGAGTCCGAGTTCGGCGATGCAGGGCAGCGCCTGTGCGGCGAACGCCTCGTTGAGTTCAATCAGGTCGAGGTCATCGACCGTAAGTTCCGCTCTCGCCAGCGCTTTGCGGGTGGCGGGAACGGGCCCGATGCCCATTCGCTGCGGCTCCACGCCGGCGACCGCCGAGGCCCCCACGGTTGCCAGCGGCTCGAGGCCGAGTTCGTTTGCGGCGGCTCGGCTCGCAATGAGGACGGCGGCGGCCCCGTCGTTGATGCCGGAGGCGTTCCCCGCCGTCACGGTGCCGTCCGCCCGGAAGGCGGCGCGCAGGCGGGCGAGCTGTTCAACGGTCGTGCCGGGGCGCGGGTGCTCATCGCCCCCCACCCGCAGCGGGTCGCCCTTCCGGCGGGGGACCTCGACCGGCACGATCTCGTCCGCGAACCGGTCCGCCTCGAGCGCGGCCGCGGCGCGGCGCTGGCTCTCCACCGCGAACGCGTCCTGCGCCCCGCGCCCGACGCCGTGGTCCTCCGCCACGACCTCCGCGGTCTCGGCGAGCGGGATCGTCCACGGCTCCGGCATGGCGGGGTTCGCGAAGCGCCACCCGACGGTCGTGTCCGCGAGGCGCGGCGGCACGCGCGAGAAGGCCCGGTCCGTCTTCAGCATGACCCACGGCGCCCGGGACATGCTCTCGACCCCGCCCGCGATGAACACGTCGCCTTCGCCGGCCCGGATCGCGTGCGCCGCCGTGACGACCGCCTGCAGCCCCGAGCCGCAGAGCCGGTTCACGGTCTGGCCCGCGACCTCGACGGGAAGTCCGGCCAGCAGCCCGGCCATCCGGGCCACGTTGCGGTTGTCCTCGCCGGCCTGGTTCGTGCACCCGGCGATCACGTCCTCGACGCGGCCGGCCGGCACGCCCGTCCGCTCGACGAGGGCGCGGATCGCGTGCGCCAGGAGGTCGTCGGCGCGGATCGACGAGAGCGCGCCGCCCGCGCGCCCCACCGGCGTGCGCACGGCGTCGATGATGACCGGAGTGCGGTCGGCCTCGCTCATCGCGCTTCTCATCGCGCTCCTCCCGGTGCCCGCCGTCCCGGCCCGATCCGCCGTGCCCTAGCGGCCCGCGAACTCCGGCGCGCGCCGCTCGACGTAGGCCGCGAGACCCTCGCGCGCGTCGTCCCCCTGGAAGAGGAGTTGCTGCAGCTCGCGCTCGATCGCGAGGCCTTCGGAGAAGGGCACCTCGACGCCGCTGCACACCGACCGCTTGATGCGCCCCACCGCGCGCGACGCCTTGTGGGGCGGCGTGAACTGTCGCGCGTACTCCATCACCTGCGCGTCGAACTCCTCGTCATCCCCGTCGAACACCTTGTTCACGAGCCCGAGTTCCAGCGCTTCCTCGAATCCGAACGTGCGGCCCTCCGCCATCAACTCGATGGCCTTCGGCTTCCCGAGCAGCCGGCCGAGCCGCTGCGTCCCGCCGGTCCCCGGGAGGACGCCGAGGTTCACCTCCGGCAGCCCGATCTTCCCCGCGTCCCGGCGGGCGATCCGGATGTCGCAGGCGAGCGCGATCTCGAGGCCGCCCCCGACCGTGTGCCCGTTCAAGGCGCCGATGACGAGCTTCGGCGTGTGCTCGAGGCGGGTCAGCGTCTCGTTCGCGTGCAGGCAGAAGAAGTACTTGAAGTAGGGGTCCGAGGTCTGGAGCATCTTGATGTTCGCCCCGGCGGAGAAGAACCTGTCCCCCTCGCCCCGGATGACGATGACGTGGACGTTTTCGTCGAAGCGCGCGCGCAGGATCGCGTCGTCCAGGTCGCGCATCATCTCGTACGTGTATGTGTTCGCGGGCGGGTCGTCGATCGTGAAGACCGCGACGCCGTCCTCGGCCGCAAATCGAATCAGCGTGTCAGCCATGAATCCCTTCCCCTTGAAAACCGTTCTGAAGATGGAGTCTGAAGATTGCCGGCGGCCGTCCCACGGGCGTTCCGGGACCCGGGGCTGTCCCCGGCGGCCGGTGGAGGGGCAAACTATCCCCGCTCCCACCCGACGGACAGTGAGTTTTTGCGCCGCGGCCTCCGCTGCCGGAAGCGCAACGCGGGGATCGTCCGGGGTGTCGTGAGCACAGCGTCGACGCGGCCGAATCCGCGCCGCGCCTCGCGCCCGCGGCCGACCCGGTCCGGGCACGGTCCGAGCAGGGAGGAGTTCGGCTTGAAGCACGGGATGACCGCCGCAACCGCATGCTGAGACGCTCCGGGCTCGGCGTCCTGTTCGGGACGGTGATGGTGGACATGATGGGCTTCGGCATCGTGCTCCCGCTGCTCCCGTTCTACGCCGAGGAACTTGGGGCTTCCCCGCGCTGGGTCACCCTCATCATCGCCTCGTTCTCCATCACACAACTCGTTTCGGCGCCGATATGGGGCAGGTTCTCCGACCGCGTGGGACGCCGCCGGCTCCTCCTCATCGGGCTTCTGGCGTCGGCGCTCTCGTATCTACTGTTCGCGCTCGCCGACAACCTGTGGCTGCTGCTCGTCTCGCGCGCGACGGCGGGCGCCGCCGGCGGGACGCTCGGGATCGCGCAGGCGTACGTCGCGGACTCGACGGAGGGCGAGGAACGGGCCCGGGGGCTCGGCTTCATCGGGGCCGCGTCCGGCCTCGGGATCATGCTCGGCCCGGCGATCGGGGGCTTCTTCAGCCGCTTCGGGCTGGGGGCGCCGGGCTACGTCGCCGGAGGGCTGTGCCTGCTGAACCTGATGGCAGCGATGGTGCTGCTGCCGGAGTCGCGACACTTCCGCTCCGGCCGGGCCGACGCGTCAAAGGGGGAGGCCGCGACCGTCGGCATGTGGCTGGGCTCCCTGACGCGGTTTCCCCTGTGGCTGCTCCTGGCGGTGTATTTCCTGACGCTCGCCTGCTTCACCTCGATGACGTCGGTCCTGGCCCTCTACACCGAGCGCGTGTTCGCGATGACGGCGGCGGACATGGGTCTCGTGTTCACGCTCGCGGGGGGCGTCACGGTGATCGTGCGCGGCGGGCTCGTGGGTCGGATCGTGAAGCGCTTCGGCGAACCGAACACCGTGCGCGCCGGGTGCGCGCTGCTCGCCCTGGGCGTCGGCGCCATCCCGTTCCTGGTCGACCGCTGGCAACTCTGGCTCCTTGTGCCGAGCTGGGCGGCGGCGACGGGGCTCATCTTCCCATCGCTTCACGCCCTGATCTCCCGAAACACGGACGAGCACTCGCAGGGTTCCGTGCTCGGGGGAAGCCAGCTCGCCGGGGGGTTGGGCCGCGTGCTGGCGCCGCTGGCGGCGGGTTGGCTGTTCGAACTGTACACGATCGAGAGCCCGTTCCTCGTCGGGGCCGCGGCTTCCGCCATCGCCCTGTGGCTGGCGCTCCGGATTCCGGCGCCGCGCGATCCCACGGCGGAGGAAAAACTCGACCCCACCGACCGCTGGACGGGCCCGGTCGCGGCGCACGAGCCGCGGGATCAGCCGGACACGAAGTCTCCGTGAGTCGGCCTGCTCCCCGCGCGGCGGGCGAGGTCGGCGAGACGCACCGCTTTCCCGAGCAGGCCCAGTTCGTTTCCCTCCGCGTGAGCGAAGTGTCCGCGCTGCTCGTGCGCCCGCCCGAGCCGCGTGCCATGCTCGCCTTCGCGCACGGGGCCGGGGCGGGGATCGAGCACCCGTTCATGTCCGACATGGCGCAGCGCCTGGCGGGGCAGGGGATCGCGACCTTTCGCTACCACTTCCCCTACATGGAGGCGCGCGCTCTCTCGGGCCGCCGCCGTCCCCCCGACCGGCCGCACATCCTCGTCGACACGGTGCGGGCCGCGGTCGCGAGGGCCGGGCGTCTGGCCGATGGACTGCCGCTCCTGGCGGGCGGCAAGTCGATGGGCGGCCGCATGACGTCGACGGCCGCCTCCGAGGCACCGCTGCCGGGCGTGCGCGGTCTCGTCTTCTTCGGCTTCCCCCTCCACGCGCCCGGCCGTCCGGAGCGCGCCGCCGAGCGGGCGGCCCACCTGAGCGACGTCACGGTGCCGATGCTCTTTCAGCAGGGGACGCGCGACGCGCTCGCCCGCTGGGACCTGATCGAACAGACGTGCGACGCGCTCGGCCCGCGCGCCACGCTCCAGCAGCTCGAGGGCGCCGACCACTCCTTCCGCGTCCTCAAGCGCAGCCCCCGCACGAACGAGGAGGTCGCCGATGAGATGGCCGCGAGCGCGGTCGCCTGGGCCGACCGGCTCGGTCAGGAGGAATAGCAGGAGGTTACACCCCTACCTACCGAGGGCGCGTATCACCGCCTCGGGATCGCGGTCGATTACTGTGAGCAGGACGCGAGCGGCGCGGTCCGGGACCCGTCGCCCCTGTTCCCACTCCTGTACCGCGCGGGCATCCAGACCGAAGCTGTCCGCAAACTTCTTGCGGCTCAACTTCATGCGCTTGCGTAGCGCCACGATGTGCTCGGCGGCGGGGTCGTCGACGATGCGACAGGGAAGCCGCGTTTGGCCGCGGACATGGGCGAGCACTTCTTCAAGCGCCGCCTCCACCTCCCGTCCCAAGTCGGTTCGCCGGTTCGTCATCGGTGTCGTTCCTCCTCCTTGATCGCGGCAACGATCCGTGTCAGCACCTTCTTGTCCGCTCGACTCAGATCTTCCCGGTCCGCCTTCGCGTAGGCGGTCAACAGGTAGATTGCTTCCGGACCTGCTTGACGGAAATAGATCGTGCGGATGCCCCCCCGCTTGCCCCTCCCCGAGCCTGCCCAGCGCAACTTGCGAAGTCCTCCGGTTCCCTGGACAACGGGTGCAGCCACCGGGTCGGCGACGATAGCTGCTTCCATCGCCTGCCGGTCCGCCTTCGACAAGAGCTTTCGCACGGCGCGTTCGTAGGTTCGCGTAGTATGGATTCGCATTGGCAATGTGCGGCAGTGCCGCATTGGGGGCAATCGAGTTGCCTATCGGTGCCGGCCTCGAAGACTGCATCCTGCCTTGAGCCATTCCGATGGAGGCCGGCTCCTTTCGTCCTTCCTCGGATATACGTCTAGTTATCAACGGCACGTATACATGCCTCTGGAAGGTGAGGAATGAAGATCAGACTCACGGTCACGGTCAACTCCGAGGTAGCACGAACTGCCAAGCGATACGCGCGCAGACGGGGGGTCTCCGTTTCATCGCTCGTCGAGGCGTCGCTGAAGGAGATGATTCAGGCTGAGGATGCTCCCTTCTCGGCGCGATGGAGAGGGCAGTTTCGAGCCGCGAACCGCGACGATCCCCGGTACAGGGCAATGGCGCGAAAATACCTCCTACTCGGGTCGGTGGCGGTTGCGGTGGCGGGGTGCGGGGGGTCGGCGCCGGCGGGCGAGGGGTTTCTGACCCGCGCGGAGCGGACGGCATATCGGGAAACCAGTTCGTACGCCGAGGTGGTGGACTTCCTGGAGCGCGCCGCGGCGAGCGATGCGTCGGTCCACTACACGACGTACGGCTATACGAACGAGGGGCGGCCGATCCCCATGGCCGTGGTGGGCGACGTCGAAGACGCGAGTCCGGAGGCCGTGAAGGCTTCGGGCAAGACGGTCGTCTACCTGCAGGGCAACATCCACGCCGGCGAGGTGTGCGGGAAGGAGGCGCTCCAGATGCTGCTGCGCGACCTCCTCGCCGGTCGCCACCGGGCATGGCGGGAGTCGATGGTCCTGCTCATCGCGCCGATCTACAACGCGGACGGCAACGAGCGGGTGCTCCTCACGAACCGCGGCCGTCAGCACGGGCCGGTCGGCGGGATGGGCCAGCGGCCGAACGCCCAGGGCTACGACCTCAACCGCGACCACATGAAGCTCGACTCGCCGGAGGCGCGGTCGGTGGCGCGGCTGTTCCGCGAATACGATCCGCACGTCGCCGTCGACCTGCACACGACGAACGGGACCCGGCACGCGTATCACCTCACGTACTCTCCGCCGCTCCACCCCAACACGCCGGCGGAGATCGACGGTTTCCTGCGGGAGGGGCTCTTCCCCCACGTGACCGGGGAGATCCGGGAGAAGTACGGCTGGGAGTACTACTACTACGGGAACGCGTTCGCCCGCGGCGGGGAGGCGCCGGGCTGGTACACCTTCGACCACCGCCCGCGCTTCAACAACAACTACATCGGCCTCCGCAACCGGATCGCGATCCTGAGCGAGGCCTACTCGTACGCGTCTTTCGAGGAGCGCGTGCTCGCGACGCTGTACTTCGTGGAGGAGATCCTCGACTACGTCCATGAGCACGCGGAGGAGGTGCGGCGCATCGTGGCGGCCGCCGACGCCGCCGGAGTGACCGGCGACTCGCTCGCGCTGCGCGCCGTCCCCGAACGCTCGGCCGCCCCGGTCGACATCCTCATGGGCGCCACCATCGAGGAAGCGCACCCCCTCACCGGAAGGCCGCTGCTCCTGCGCGCCGATACCCAGTACGTGGAGACGATGTACGAGTACGGGACGTTCGAGCCGACGCTGCGCGAGCGCGTGCCGGCGGCCTACCTGATTCCCGCGGAGCTGGGAGATGTCCTGATCCGGCTTGCCGCGCACGGGATCGCGCTCGAGCCGGCGGGCGGGACGCCGTGGGAGGTGGAAGCCTTCCGCATCGACTCGGTGCGGACGGCCGAGCGGCCGTTCCAGGGCCGCAACGAGCAGACGCTCTTCGGGAGCTACGAGCCGGCGCGCGTCACACCGGCCCCCGGAGACATGCTGGCGCGGACCGACCGGCCGCTCGGACGCCTGCTCTTCAGCCTGCTCGAGCCGCAGTCGGACGACGGCTTCGCGAACTGGGGCTTCCTCGCGGACCGGCTGCGCCCCGGCGAGCCGTATCCCATCCTCCGCATCCCCGGCGGCTGACGGGCCGACGCAGGGCTCTTACGGTGGGCTGCTAAACGCCTTCCCAGCCCTCTGTTTTGCGCCGCAGCGACAGCTCCGTCTGGCTGCGATCCCGCTGCGGTACGTCGTGGCACCGGCGGCAGCGCGCCTCGTAGGATTCGGCGCCCCCCACCTGGATCGTCGGGCCCTCGGCGGGCGCCGGCTTCCCGTCGATGAGGCGCTGGTTCCTCGTCGCCGCGTCGCCGCACACGACGCAGATCGCGGTCAGCTTGTCGATCCGCTCCGCCCGCGCCAGGAGCAGACCCATGGGGCCGAAGGGCTCGCCGCGGAAGTCCATGTCGGTCCCGACCGCGATGACGCGCATCCCCGCATCGGCCAGCGCGTCCACGACCTCGCAGATCCCGTCGTCCAGGAACTGGGCCTCGTCGATCGCGACGACCTGCGTGGAAGGGCGGACCTTCTCGGCCACCTCCACGGAACTGGACACGGGCTCGGCGTCGATCTCCCGCCCGTCGTGGGACGAGATGTGAAACCGGCCGCCGTAGCGGTCGTCGAGGTGGGATTTGAAGAGCTGGACCCGCCGGCCGGCGATGAGGGCGCGCCGCACGCGCCGGATCAGCTCCTCGGACTTGCCGCTGAACATGACGCCGGCGACGACCTCGACCCATCCTTCTTCCGCCCGGTGCCGCATGGCGCTCGTCATCGGACGGTTGCGCCCCGGGGCGCCAGGGTGACTTCCCGCAGGTAGGCGCCGATCCCCCGCGTGCGGTCCCACTGTCCCGGATACCCCAGCGAGACCTCCTGGAAGGGCACGCCATCGAGCCAGTGGGTGTCCCGGATGTGGAGGTGACCGTACACCACCGCGCACGCGTTGAACCGCCGGTGCCAACCCCGCGTCCGGCGGGTCCCGCACCAGGGCGTGAAGCGGGGGATCCGCGGCAGCACGGCGTGTCGCTCCTCGAGCGGATAGTGATTGACCAGGAGCTTGGGAAGGTCGGCCGGAGCCGACGCGAGCCGGGCGGCGGCGTCCTCGCAGCGTGCGGCGCACCACGAGTCCCGGTCCGGAAACGGGTCGGGGTGCAGCATCACTTCGTCGGAGCAGACCGCGCGGGTTTCCCGGGCCCACCGCACCACCCCATCACGCCGTACGTGCCCGGGCCGAAAGCTGTAGTCGTAGAGCAGGAAGAGCGGCGCGATCAGCACCGGTCCGTCCGGCAGTTCCACCACCGGATGGGGGTCCTCCGGCGTGAGCACGCCGTGGGTGCGGGCGACCGCGACCAGGTGCTCGTAGAGGGCCACGCCACGGAGCCCGGGAGCCGCGTCCGGAATCGTCCACAGCTCGTGGTTTCCGGGGACCCAGACGACCTGCCGGAACTTCGGGGTCAATTGGGCGAAGCACTGCTCGAGTCGCTGCGCACCGTGGGAGACGTCGCCGGCGAGGATCAGCCAGTCGTCGGGACGGGCGGGCAGACGCGCGAGTGCCTCCCGGTTTTCCGGATGGGAGACGTGCAGGTCGGACAACGCCCATAAACGCAACGGATCACCTTCGGCGACGAGGCGGGGGAGCATCTGCGAGCCTATCGAACGGATCGTACGTCGGGGGATGGCGTGAGGACAGGAGGAGCGGGGGAGGTTGCAGAGTCCCGTCTCTGGCGATGAGGCGTGCGCTGTCATAATGAAGCCGATTTCCATACATTACGCCTTCATGGAGAAGTTGACGCCGGAGGTGCACAGGTGGGGGTACTCACGATTCGGAACGTGGACGACGACGTGATCGCCGCGCTCAAGAGGCGGGCGAAGGCCAACCATCGTTCTCTGGAGGGCGAACTGCGCCACCTGCTTGCCTGCCACGCGGTCCCGAAGCCCACGCTCGGCGTCGTGCGCGAGCGTGCCCGGATGGCCGCTGGTTACGAGGTGACGCCGAACGACCCGAACACCGCCCCCCAGGCGGCGGATCCCCGGACCGGCGGCGGAACGTGGCTGGGAGCCATGAGCGACGTGGGTGAGATCGTCGGCGACATCGTCTCTCCGGCGGTCGATCCCTCCGAGTGGACGGCACTTCGCCCGGAGGCCGTCGATCCGAGCGACGGTCGCACGCGGTGAAGCTGCTCCTCGATACCCACATCTGGCTCTGGAGCCTGCTGGATCCGGATCGTCTCTCCCGCCGGGCCCGCCGCGAACTGACTGCCTCGGCGAACACCCTGGGGTTGTCGCCCGTGAGCGTCTGGGAGGCCCTGGTGCTCGCCGAGAAGGGACGTGTAATCCTCCAGCCCGATCCCTGGACCTGGACCCGTACGGCCCTGACCGTTCGGCCGATGCACGAAATCCCGCTGACGTTCGAGGTCGCGTTCGGCAGCCGCAGCATCCGCCTCGGACACGGTGATCCGGCCGATCGTTTCATCGCGGCCACCGCCATGGTGCACGATCTCACCCTGGTCACGGCGGACGCGTCGCTGCTCGAGTGCCCCGACATCAAGGCACTGCCCGGTGCCTGACCGACGGCAGGTACTCTCCGCTACGGGTCGCGGGCCAGGGATCGGAGCAGCCCGGCGATCATGAACAGCAGCACGACGCTCACAGGCAGGGCGGCGGCTATGGCCGCGGTCTGCAGGGCCTGGAGGCCGTCGGCGAGCAGCAGCACGGCGGCCACCGCTCCCACGCCAAGACCCCACACGATGCGGAAACGCCGCGGCGGGTGAGGTTCGCCCATGCTCAGGAAGGTGGTGATGACCAGGGTGCCCGAGTCCGAAGATGTGACGAACCACGTCGCCACGAGGAGGGTGGCCATGGCGGACATGGCCCACGCGAGCCAGTCGGTGTCGCTCATCCGGTCGATCGTCGCGTAGAGCGCGGCCTCGTAGTTCCCGCTCCGCACCAGGTCCATGATTCCCGCCGTCCCGACCCCGCCCGGGGCGGTGAGTTCCAGGTGGATGGCGTTGCCGCCGAAGATGCCGAACCACACCAGCGCCAGGCCGGTCGGAACGATGAGCACGCCGAGGATGAACTCCCGCAGCGTGCGCCCGCGCGAGATGCGGGCGATGAACGTGCCGACGAAGGGAGCCCAGGAAATCCACCAGCCCCAGTAGAAGATCGTCCAGGCGTTCTGCCAGGCGGCCTCCCCCGGATCGTCGGCGATCCAGAACCCCATGGGTAGCACGCGCCACAGGTACTCGGCGGCGGATGTGGCCACAAAACTGACGAGCCACGGGATGGGACCCAGGAACAGGAAGCACCCCAGCAGGACCACGCTCACGCCGATGTTCCACTCGGACAGGCGGCGGATCCCGCGCTTCACGCCGGATACCACCGACAACGTGGCCGCCACCGAGATGACGGCGATGAGCGCAACCTGCGTGAGGAGACCCGGATCGACGCCGAACAGCACGTTGAGGCCGGCGGCCATCTGGCTCGCCCCGAGGCCGAGGGAGGTCGCGATGCCGAACACCCCGCCGAACACCGCCAGCAGGTCCACCAGGTCCCCGAGCGGGCCGTAGATCCGATCGCCGATGAGGGGGTACAGCGCGGAGCGCAGCGTCAGCGGCAGCTTCTTGCGGAACCCGAAGTAGGCCAGGCAAAGCCCGACCAGGACGTACGCGGACCAACCGTGCAGGCCCCAGTGGAAGTAGGTGGCGCGCAGGGCGTGGGTGGCCCGCCGTTCGTCCAGCGTCGCGGCGCCCGCGAGGTCGGCGATCGGGTTGTTGGGGTAACCCGCGGCCTGGCTGTTGTCGAAGTAGAAGATCGGCTCGGCGATGGAGAAGAAGAGCAATCCGATCCCGACGGCGGCCGAGAACAGCATGGCGAGCCAGGAGAAGCGGCTGAACTCGGGCGAGGAGTCCTCGTCGCCGAGCCGGATGCGGCCGAACCGGCTGCAGACCAGGAACAGGCAGGTGAACAGGGTGGCGCAGACGGTCAGCACGTAGAACCAGTCGAGCGTGCCCTCGATCCAGGCGCGGACGCGGCCGAACACGGCGCCGGCGGCCTCCACGTCCCAGACCGTGGCGAGGACGAAGACGAGCACGACCCCCTTGGCGGCCAGCGCCATCCCGGGATTCAGCCCCTTCCACAGCCCGCCCTGCGCCGTGGCCCGCCGGCGCCGCCCGCCGTTCATCCGGTTCGTTTCCTCCACACCGTGCCCAGTGCTGACATCGTGTCCACGCTCGAAGCCTCGCCCTTGACGTTCCCGCGGGAACGTCTTCGCGCCCCGAAAGAAGATGGCATAATGAAACCGGTTTCACTACACTACGACATCACCTGCACGACCAGGCCGGGCTGATGCAAGGGGAGGACACTTGGGAGTGCTCACGATTCGGAACGTGGACGACGACCTGATCGCCGCGCTCAAGAGACGGGCGAAGGCGAATCATCGTTCCCTGGAAGGCGAATTGCGCTACTTGCTGAGCCGCCATGCGCTCCCGCAGCCCATGTTCGGCGTCGTGCGCGAGCGGGCCCGGCTGGCCGCCGGCTACACGGCGACCCCGAACGTCTCCGGCACCGCAACCGATGCGGCCGAGGTCCAGATCGGCGGCAGCGGCTGGATGGGGGCGATGAGCGACACCGGTGAGATCGTCGGCGACATCGTCTCGCCGGCGGCGGACCCCTCCGAGTGGGCGGCATTGCGTTCGGAGACCGCCGATCCGGGCGACGACCGGACCCGGTGAAGCTGCTCCTCGATACGCACGTCTGGCTCTGGAGCCTGCTGGAGCCCGACCGGATCTCCGGCCGGGCCCGCTCGGCGCTGGCCGCGCCGGAGAATACCCTCGCGCTGTCGCCCGTCAGCGTCTGGGAGGTATTGGTGCTCGCCGAGAAGGGGCGCGTGCTCCTCAATCCCGATCCCTGGAGTTGGATCCGGACAGCGCTGACCGTGCGGCCGGTGCACGAAGTCCCATTGACGTTCGAGGTCGCGTTCGGCAGCCGCAGCATCCGCCTCGACCATGGTGACCCGGCCGATCGCTTCATCGCGGCGACCGCCATGGTACACGATCTCACGCTCGTCACGGCGGACGCGTCGCTGCTGGAGTGTCCCGACATCAGGGCGATGCCCGGCGTCTGACCGGTGGACACCGCTCAACTCGCGATGCGCTGGCGCCGTCGGGCCGGGGTCGCCGTCCGGCGTACGTAGCGCGCCACCTCGCCCATGCCGTCGACGCCGATCCGGGCGCCGAGCGTCTGGTTGTAGTTCGTCGTGCCGTTGATGTCGTACGTGTAGCGGTGGCCCCACGCGTCCCGCACGAATTCTATGCCGGCGATCTCGATCCGCTCCTCGTTGCAGAGCCGAATGTACCGTTGCACGAGCGGGTCGTCCTCCCTGACCGGCGAGGGGCTGAAGAGGCCGGGGCCGGCCGGGCACACCTCGAGCGTCGCTTCCTCGAGCGCCGCCTCCTCGTCCGTCCCGGAGGGCGCGTCTCTCCCGGAGGGTGCGTTGCCCTCGGAGGGCATCGGGTTGCACGCATCCGAGGGGCAGAGTTCGAATCCGTCCGCCGTGGAACTCCGCATGGCGAACAGGAAGCGGCCGCCGACGATCTCCACCCGCGTGATGAACGGCTCCGGCGCGTCGATGTACTGCTGGAGGATCATGCGGGCGCCGGGTCCCGCGTCGAAGCCGTCGCCGTCGAGGTGCCGCTCGAGTTCCCGCGCGTCGTGGAAGAGGCGGATCCCGAGGCCCTTGCCGCCCTGGTCGTGCTTCGTGATGAACGGGCCATCGAAAGTGGCGGCCGCTCGGAGCAGGTGCCTTCTCCCCACGGCCAGCACGGTGCGCGGCGTGCGGATCCCGTGCCGCCGCAGGACGAGATCCTGCCGGAGCTTGCTCATCTCAAGCTCGAAGGCGCCGAGCCCGTTGATCACCCGGCGGCCGTGCGACTCCAGCCAGTACAGGAACTGCCGGGCCAGTTCCACCGTGTGGACGTGGCCGCGCGTGTGCGACGACGGGCTGATGCGGTTGATCCAGACGCCCTCGGGCGGAGGGGCCGACGGATCGACGAGCCCCTCGTTCACGTGCACGAGGCGGACCCGGAAGCCCTCCCTCGCGAGCGCCTCCTCAAGGGGCGGAATCCAGGCCGGGTTTTCGTACAGGACATGTATCTGCGGTAAAACGGGACGAGTCATCGGTTTCTCTCGGGTTGAGTCCGGTTGGACGGGGCACGAAAAAAGCCGCCCGGGTCGGCAGACCGGGGCGGCTCGAAAAACGGTTTGAGCTTGGAGCTCAGCGCATCAACACACCCGGATCCACGCGTCGTGGGGACACGAACACATACAGGCGCAGGTGCCGCAGGCAGGGGTGCCGCAGGCGCAGCTCGCTCCGCGGGCGCGGAGAGGTCGGATGTCAGGCGCGCAAATCATGGCGCGAGAAGATGTCGGAGGATGCGTCGAGGGGCAACTTCCATGTCGGTCGGGCCTCGGCCACATCGGCCGCGAGCTTTCCCGAAGCGGCCGCGATATCGTTACCTTGGATCTGTCCGGAGAGGCCGTGGGCGACGGCGACGGCGGGTGTCTCGAGAAAGACGTAGGAGGTCCCGGTTGAGTCCGGTACAATACCACATCGGGAAGTTCCCTCCGGACGGCCTTCTTGACTGGTCTCGGATTATCCCTCTCCTGGGTCCGGCTTCTGCAGCGGTTGCGAGATACGACGGTATGCTTGCAGCGATCTTGGATCCGGATGTTCTCCTCGCTCCCATGGCGACACAGGAAGCGGTGTTTTCCAACAGGATCGAAGGCACCCGAACGACGATGGAGGAGGTTCTTCAGTTCAGGGCGGGAAGGCGCGAGGGGTCGGAGCATCGGCAGTACGATTTCGAGGAGGTGCTCAACTACCGGACCGCGATGTACGACGCGAGTCGGTTGCTGAACGACCTGCCTCTTTGCTTGCGCGTGCTTCGGCAGGCTCACGAGAGACTCCTGGCGGGCGTACGCGGCCGTAACCGGAACCCCGGCGAGTTCCGGGCGGGACCAAACTGGATTGGCCCGCCGGGGTGTACGATCGACGAGGCGTGGTTTGTCCCGCCTCCGGCGAATCTGCTGCCGGATGCCATGTCGGCGTGGGAAAAGTACATGCACGATCCCTCGCCCCTCGATCAATTGGTGCAGCTCGCGATCCTCCACGCGGAGTTCGAAGCTCTCCATCCGTTCCAGGATGGGAACGGGCGCCTCGGAAGACTGTTTGTACCGCTCTTCATGTGGCAGCATGACCTCATCCGCAGGCCCGTCTTCTACATCAGCTACTACTTGGATTCCCATCGCGCAGAGTATTACGAGCGGCTCAGAGCGGTGTCTCGCGACGACGATTGGACGGAGTGGTCCTGCTTTTTCCTACGAGCGCTCCAGGCGCAGGCCGAGGACAATACAAACGGGTCCGCGAGATCCTGGGCCTATACGACGACATGAAGGCCCATGTGGAAGGGCTCACGAGATCGCCGTACACCGTTCGTTTCCTGGATGCGATCTTCAGCGAGCCCATCTTCACGACGACCGAGTTCATTGAGGACACGGGCGTAACGAACGCTACTGCCCATCGAGCGCTCAAGTTGCTAAGCGAGGGCGACGTCATCGACGTGGTGGAGAAGGCAAGCGGACGCCGGCCAGCCCTGTATGCGTTCGAGCCCCTTCTCGACATCGTCGAGCGCGACACGGTTGTGTGGTAGCCGTTTTGGTGCTACAAGATTTGCATTACACAAATGTCGATAAGTGATACGAAACGGGCGGGCCACCTTCAACGGAACGAGTGTTTGACGCGCGATCGCCGCGGGGGGCACCGGACCAACGTCCCCGGATTCGAGCCTATGACCCACACGGAGATCGTCAGCTTCATTTGGGATGTCGCGAACCTGATTCGGGACACCTTCAAGCGGGGGAAGTACCAGGATGTGATGCTGCCGCTGACCGTCCTGCGACGGCTCGACTGCGTGCTGGCGCCGACGAAGGAGAAGGTGCTGGCGCGGAAGGCGGAGTTGCGCGGGATGGGTCTTGAGGACATGGACGCGCAGCTAAAGAAGGCGTCGGGGTTCGCGTTCTACAACACGTCCCGGTACGACTTCGAGCGCCTTCTCGGCGACGCGCCCGCGCTGGCCGCGAACCTGCGCAACTACATCGTCGGGTTCAGCGACGAGATGCGGGAGGTCATCGAGCGGTTCGACTTCGACAACACGATCAGCAAGCTCGACGAGTCGCAGTTGCTGTACCAGGTCGTGGAGCGGTTCGGGACGCTCGACCTCCATCCCGACGTCGTCGACAACCCCACCATGGGGACGATCTTCGAGGAGCTGATCCGGAAGTTCAACGAGGCCCTCGACGAGAACCCCGGCGAGCACTTCACACCGCGGGACGTGGTGCACCTCATGGTCGAGTTGATGCTGGCCGGCGACGAGGAGGAACTCTCGCGGGTGGGGACCGTGCGCAGCGTGTACGACCCTTGCTGCGGCTCCGGCGGCATGCTGATGATCGCCAAGCAGCGCATCCTCGAGGGAAGGGAAGAGGACGGCGAACTCCTGCGGCCCGCGATCAACCGCGACGCGGAGGTCCACCTGTTCGGGCAGGAGGTGAACCCCGAGACGTGGGCCGTGTCGAAGTCGGACTTCTTCATGAAGGATCCGAAGGGACATGACGCAAGGAACATCGCGTTCGGGAGCGTCCTCTCCAACGACCGGCACGCGGACAAACACTTCGACTACCTGATCGCCAACCCGCCGTACGGGAAGGACTGGAAACGGGACAAGGACGCGGTCAAGGCCGAGCACGAGCGCGGGGCGGCCGGCCGCTTCGGTCCCGGCCTCCCGAGGATCAGCGACGGGCAGACGCTCTTCCTTCTTCATATGCTCGCGCGCGCGAGGACGCCGGAGGAGGGTGGCACGCGCATCGCGATCATCATGAACGGATCGCCGCTCTTCACCGGCGACGCGGGGAGCGGCGAGAGCGAGATTCGCCGCCACATCCTGGAGAACGACCTGCTTGAGGCGCTGATCGCGCTCCCGGAACAGCTCTTCTACAACACCGGCATCGGCACCTACATCTGGCTCCTCACGAACCGCAAGGCGCCGGGGCGGGCGGGCAAGGTCCAACTCATCGACGCCACCTCCTTCTGGACGCCGCGCAAGAAGAGCCTCGGGGACAAGCGGCGCGACATTCCAGCGGAGAAGGCGGCGGACATTCTGGCGCTCGTCCGCGGCTTCCGGGATGGCGAGACCCGGCCCGTGGTCGGCGCCGACGGTGAGGAGGACGTGCCGGTCAGCCGCGTATTCCCCACGACCCGGTTCGGGTTCCGGAAGATCACGGTGGAACGTCCACTGCGACTCAACTTCCAGGCGAGCGAGGAGCGCATGGCACGTCTGGAGGAGCAGACGGCGTTCGCGAACCTGGCCAAGTCGCGGAAACGGGGTGAGGCCGGGGAGCGCGAGCAGGAGGAAGGCCGGGCGCTACAGGCAGCGATCAAGACGGCGCTTGAGGCGATGCCGGACGATCTCCCCAAGGATCGCGACGCGTTCGCCGTCGTACTGGATGCAGCCATGGAGGAGGCGGAGATCAACCTGCGCGTTCCGGTACGGAAGGCGATCCTCAAGGCGCTCTCGGAACGGGACGAGACGGCGGAGATCTGCCGCGACGCCCACGGCCATCCCGAGCCCGATCCGGAACTGCGGGACACAGAGCGCGTGCCGTTGCCCGACGGTGACGACCCTGTGGACGACGACGGCGTCCCGGAAAGCGTGCGAGAGTTCTTCGCGCGCGAGGTCCAGCCGCACGCGGACGACGCCTGGATCGATACGACGAAGCGCGACCGACGCGACGGCGACGTCGGTCTCGTGGGATACGAGATCAACTTCAACCGCTACTTCTACCGCTTCAAGCCGCCCCGCCCGCTTGAGGAGATCGAAGCCGACATCGGGGCCATCGGGGCCGAGATCGTGGATATGCTCCGGGAAGTGGCGCGGATTCCCTACGGATCGGAGTCCTGATCCGCACCGTTGTCAACAGAATTGTTGGCAACAGATCTGTTGACGAACGTGGCTTGCGCTCGCTTGACTCAAAGCTCGTGTGCCAAGAAATTGTCGGCATTGAATTGCAATTGCCGACGTTTATAGAACAAGCTTGGGTACGCGATGATTCAGGAATCCCTCAACGACGAGCGGCTCTCCGAGACAGGTCTCGGTACGTTCTTCCGTCCTTGCGATGCGGAGGCGGCCGGAATCGGCTACCACGAGCTTCGGCGCCTGGAGGGCCTCGGTCTAGTCGAGCGTGAAGGTTGGGGCCTCTACCGGCAAACGCGTGCCGACGTCACGAGCCATCACACGATTGCGGCCGTGTGCGCGCGGGCGCGGCAGGCCGTCGTTTGCCTGCTCACAGCGCTGGAAGTCTACGACATCGGCACGCAGAAGCCGCACCAGGTCTGGATCGCGATCCCCCACAAGTCCCGGCCCCCGGCCCTTGAGAGGCTACCGGTTCGCATCACGCGCTTCAGCGCGGCGTCCCTCACGTATGGCGTCGTGGACACGGAATTCGACGGTGTGCCCACGAAGATCACCACGCCAGCGCGAACCGTGGTGGACTGCTTTCGGTTCCGAAGCAAGATCGGACTCGAACCTGCTCTCGAAGCGCTGCAGGAGGTGCTCGACGACGGCAAGGCAACGCCCGATCAGATCTGGCGGGCCGCAGACGTGTGCGGCGCCCGTTCACTTCTGGGGCCGGCCCTGAGGATGCGGGCGTACTGATGCGGCGCAGGCCGATCACGAACGTCCTTGCGTCAGTCCATGCCCGCCCGCTGAACGTGGCGCGCGACCAGGGGACGCAACTGAACTTCCTCCTCCAGTCCTACGCGGCTGAGCGATTCCTTTACCGGATGGGCCGGTCGCCCGCGTCCGACCTATTCACGCTGAAGGGTGCGACCCTGTTTGTCGTGCGGGGCGCCGACACGTTCCGGGGAACCCGGGATGTGGACCCCCGTCGTTCGTTGGATCCCTAGTTCGGGGAGCGTGCGAGGCGCGTTGTTCTCGCTCCGCGGGAGTGCATCCATCCAATACCTTCAGCAACCACGATGACGCCGAAGACTGACTTCAAGGGGAGCCAATCGTGTTCAGTGACGACCTGGAGACGAAGCAGGCGCTAAGCGCTCTTGAATCGCTGATTCTGAGCCGCCCGCGTCCGTTGGTGGTTTGGTTCGGGGCCGGGGCCAGCAAGTGGGCGGGCTATCCGCTGTGGGAGGAGCTAGCCGACGAGATGCACGGGCGATTCGCAAGGGAAGTGGGCACGTACACCAAAGAGGCCGCTTCTTCGCTCTTGGCAGAAGGGGCCTATCCCAAGGTCTTCGAGGAGATGAAGACAAGCGACTCGGCGCTCTATTTCTCTCTGCTCACTGACGCCTTCGCATACCGGCAACCGACCCCCGTCTACGAGCGAATGTTGCGTGCTCTTCGAACGATCAGGCCGACGTACCTCCTGACGACCAACGTAGACGAGTCGCTGGAGCGGCACCTGCCGGGACCGGAGACGGTCCAGAGGTCCGATATCGAACGGTTGCCGCGGCTGCTGGGCGAACGCAGGGCCTTCATCTGCAAGGTGCATGGGTCGGTCAGCGCCGTGGAGACGATGGTGTTCTCCGCGCGGGACTACGACGCCGTGCTGGACGACGTGCGTTTCGTTGACGCACTCCACTCGATCTTCGCGGAGTGCAGCGTCCTATTCTTGGGCTACGGTCTTAGGGACGAACATGTAATCGAAGCGCTGCGGCGCGGCGCATCAACTCATCGGCTGTTCGGCGCGGGTCCCCACTTCATGGTGGTGCCGGAAGGATCGTCACCGGCACGGGAGGGCGTGAAGCACATCAGGTATCGGGTCGATCCGGCCGACCACCGCAGCGCAATCATGAGCCTCGAGGCCGTTGCCAACATGCAGGCCTTGCGGAGCTCGGCCACCTCGACTGCGTGGAACGGTGAGGAGCAACGGAGCCGGGAGAGCGTCTACTTCATGGGAGCCTTGCTGCCGTGGGGGAAACACACGACCTCGCAAGTGATCACTGTCGAGAGCAGCGCGGGAACGGAGGAGTGCTTCGTCGGCGAAGGGTATGTCGATGGCGAGGTCGTGCTTGACGGCTATTCCGCCCTACACGATGTGGTCGTTGGACTCATCTGCTTCGACGTTACGTGCCTTTCCATCGATCATTTGGGACGGTTGCACAATCTGCTCGGATCGTCCTGGTTTTGGAGGTTCGTTGAGGCGGAGGCGATACGACTGATTGCACCGCCGCACGAACCGCTTGTGATGTTCCCGGAGCCCGGTGCACTGACCGGAGAGATAAAGGCATTCGCGGTGGGGGGCGAGTCCAGCACAGCAGAGTCGTTCAAGGAGCGAACGATCGCGGAGAGAATCGGCCGGCAGTTGACCGCGGTACCTGGCAAGGAGGATGGAGCCGCGAGGCAGATGGAGAGGCTCGCGTCGGCGAGCATAGATCTGACGCAGGCCATGACGAGCGATGAGTTGGAACAGATGACGCGTAGTCTGTTGGTTAATCCATCCGTTCGTCGGCTCTTAGGCATGAGTGGCGGAACACCGTTGGACGCCGTTCCGCGGTGGCTGGCCTACCCTGTAATCCGTCTTGCAGGAGTGATACGACAAGGAGTGATTTGTCAGCACGTCGGGGCCACCGCCACGCGAATGCTGCTGGGCAGTGAGACGCTGGCGAGCGTGGCTTTCGCCGCTTCAAGCGGTCGCGCGTGGGCGGATCAGGCGGCAAGCTACGCCTTGACCGGGCGATTCAATTCGGATCTGGGCGCGGTGATCGAACATCAGCCAGCGCTTCTTGGCGGCGTGTTGCGCTTCAGGGAGTCGAATGGCGGGCACAGCTTTCGCCGCGAGTTGGCGGCGCGACTAGCTACGAACGAAGGCGGCCAAACGGTCGCAGCCGTCAACGCCGGACTGCGTGAAGCGATCCCAGCAGCCGTGCTACAGCAGGCTCATGATGAACTCTCAGGGCTGTTCATGCCACGAATCTCTGGTCCGATTCTGCGACCTGCCGTATGGGGTGATCTTCGAAACGGCGACGAACGAATGGCTGGCTGGCGGAGGAAAAGCCGCGCTCGGCTGGATGAGCTTCGGAGGGTAGGCAGGTGGAATCCCTACGACCCGTGCCCCTGCGGGTCAGGTGAGAAGCTGAAGTTCTGCTGCCTTTCGGCCCTACGGCCCTGAAGTGGTTGAGGGTTGGGGGTGGCGGCACTCAGAGTACGGGGCTTACGTGCGCCTCTTGACAGGCTCGGGTTCATGCAGAAAAATGTCACATCTGCTTGTAGATGTGACGTTTTATGCAAACAGCGTGAACGTTTGTTTCGCACAACGACCACCAACGCCCAGCGCCTGCGCGATGCCGGTCTCCCCGCCTTTTTCCGTCCCCAGGACGCGGAGGCGGCCGGGGTGTCGTATGACAATCTACGGCGCATGGAGGCGGCGGGGCTGGTTGAGCGCGAAGGGTGGGGGCTCTACTGGCGGACGGATGCGGACATCACACAACACCACAGCGTGGCGGCCGTCTGCGCGCGGGCGCCGCACGCGATCGTCTCCCTCATCACGGCCCTGACGGTTCACGACATCGGCACGCAACTCGGATACGGCGTCTGGATCGCCGTCCCACACGGCGAGCGGGCGCCCAGCATGGACTCGGTCAAGCTCCATGTGACGCGATTCTCCGGCCCATCTCTCCGGTACGGCGTGGTGGACACGGAGTTTGAGGGCGTGCCCGCCAAGATCACAACGCCGGCGCGCACGGTAGTGGACTGCTTCCGTTTCAGGCGCCGCGTGGGTCTCGAGGCCGCCCTGGAGGCCTTCGACGACGTCCTGCTTGAACGCAAAGCGACGCCGGATGAGATTTGGCGCGCCGCAGAGGCCTGCCGTGCGCGCTACTTGGTGGAACCGCTGCTCTACGACCGCGCCCGCTGACGTGGCGAACCGTACTCCCCGGCCGTATCCGGAATACAAGGACTCCGGCGTCGAGTGGTTGGGGGAGATCCCGGCACATTGGAACGTAAAGAAGCTAAAGCGATGCGTGGCAGTCACCGGCGGCATGACCCCAAGCATGGCAGTTGAGGCGTATTGGAATGGCTCTATCCCTTGGGTTACGCCCAAGGACATGAAGGTCGAAGCCATCGATGACTCGGCCATCCGGGTGACGGAAGCCGCCGTCCACGAGACATCGCTCACAGTTGTGGACAGCGGAGCGGTACTCATGGTCGTCCGCGGCATGATCTTGGCCAAGGCCGTTCCGGTCGCTTGGACCACATGTCGGGTCACCATCAATCAGGACATGAAAGCGTTGCGACCGCTACGCGGAGTCAACGAGCGGTTCTTGGGCCGAGCCCTGGCGGCAACACAGGAGGCCCTCTTGTCACTCGTGGATGTGGCGGGCCACGGTAGTCGACGCTTGCCCACGGATCGCTGGCTTGCCCTACCGTTGGCAATCCCTCCGCGAACCGAACAGGAAGTCATCCTTGATTTCTTGGACCGCGAAACTGCCAAGATCGACGAACTGCTCGCGAGGCAGGAGCGACTCATCGACTTGCTGCAAGAGAAACGCACTGCCCTCATCACCCGTGCCGTCACCCTCGGCCTCGACCCGAACGTACCGATGAAGGAGTCCGGCGTTGAGTGGCTGGGTGAGATTCCGGCGCATTGGGGGCTGCAGCGACTTAGGACGCTGGCGAACATCACGACGGGTGGGCGCGACACAGTAGATCGACAAGAAGGAGGGGAATACCCGTTTTTTGTTCGCTCGCCGACCGTGGAACGAATAGACACTTGGTCGTTTGATGGCGAAGCCGTGCTGACGGCGGGCGATGGCGTTGGCGTCGCCAAAGTATTTCACTACGTGAACGGAAAATTTGATTTCCATCAGCGCGTATACAAGTTCAGCGGCTTCGAAGAAGTTGTCGGGAAGTTCTTCTATCACTACTTCGGGGCATCGCTACGGTTCGAGACCATGCGGGGCACTGCCAAGTCGACGGTTGACTCCCTGCGGCTTCCGATGTTGCAGAATTTTCCGGTTGTCGTACCGCCGCTTGCCGAGCAAGATGCGATTCTTGTGCACGTGGAGCGCGAAAGCGCGAGGCTTGACGCAGCTATCGCGAAGACGAAGAGCGTTGTCCGGCGTTTGGATGAGTACCGGGCGGCGCTTATCTCAGCTGCGGTCACCGGAGGGATAGATGTGAGGAACCGCTGGGAAGGCGCGGAGGCGCGTGGCATACACGACGGCTGAGAGATGACAGCTGTGGACATCTCCGAGCGAGCGCTCGAGGATGCGATCGAGTCCGCTTTGCTTTGCGGGGGCCTTGGTGCACGTGCTGAGAGCGGCGGCGCCGTCCACGAGGCCCTGTCGGTCCCGTACGGCGATGGCTTCGCGCCCGTCGGCTACCGCCGCCGGGGTTCAGAGGCCGACTACGACCGTGGCCTAGGTCTCCTACCGCAAGATGTCATCGACTTCCTCGTCGCCACTCAACCGCGCACCTGGGCGCAGCTGAAAGAGCATCATGGAGCCGAAGTTCGGGATCGATTCCTGAGGAGATTATCGAAGGAGCTTGAGCGGCGCGGTGCCCTCGACGTGTTCCGCAAAGGCATCAAGGACTCGGGGTGCAAGTTCCAATTGGCCTATTTCCGCCCCGCCAGCGGCCTCAACGAGGAGACGCGGCGCCTCCACGCGGCGAACATCTCCTCCGTGGTCCGCCAGCTCCGCTACAGCAGCAAGACGGAACAGAGCCTCGACCTGGTGCTGTTCCTGAACGGCATCCCGTTCTTCACGGTCGAACTCAAGAATCCGTTCACCGGGCAGAACGTCGAAGATGCGATCCGCCAGTACCGGCATGATCGCGATCCTCGCGAACCGCTCCTCGCGCACGGACGCTGCCTCGCGCACTTCGCGGTGGATCCGGAGCTAGTGTATGTCACCACGCGACTCGAAGGAGCGAAGACGCGGTTCCTGCCCTTCAACCGCGGCAGATTCGGCGGCGCCGGAAATCCTCCGGTCTCCCCGACCCAAAGCGGGTACTCCACGGATTACCTCTGGGAAGAAGTCTGGGCCCGGGACAGCGTTCTCGATCTCGTCCGGCAGTTCATCCACGAGGTGGAGGAAGAAGACGACGCGGGCCGGAAGACGAAACGCCTGATCTTCCCCCGCTACCAGCAGCTCGATGCGGTACGGCGCATGGTGTCTCACGCCCGGAACCACGGGGCAGGTGAGCGCTATCTCATCCAGCACTCGGCCGGGAGCGGCAAGAGCTACACGATCGCCTGGCTCGCGCACCAGCTCTCCACGCTCCACGATGCCGATGATCGCTCGGTGTTCGACTCCATCGTCGTCGTCACCGACCGCCGTGTGCTGGACCGCCAGCTTCAGCGCGCCATCACCCAGTTCGAGCAGACGCTCGGGGTGGTCGAGAAGATCGACAAGGATTCGAAGCAGCTCCGCGAGGCGCTGGAATCCGGCAAGCGGATCATCGTCACGACGCTCCAGAAGTTCCCGGTGATCGCTGAGCAGATCGGATCGCTTCCCGGGCAGCGGTTTGCGGTGATCGTCGACGAGGCTCACTCCTCCCAGTCCGGCGAGAGTTCGAAGAGCCTCAAGGCCGTACTCGCCGCTGGAAGCCTCTCTGCCGCCGAGGAGGAGGAAGCCAAAGCCGCGACGCCGGAAGAGGAACTGGAGGAGGCCGTCCTCGCCGAGATGGAGAAACGCGGCCCCCTGCCGAACCTCTCCACCTTCGCGTTCACGGCGACGCCCAAGGCGAAGACGCTTGAGTTGTTCGGCGTCAGGCAGGCCGATGGCGGGTTCGAGCCGTTCCACCTGTACAGCATGCGGCAGGCAATCGAGGAGGGCTTCATCCTCGACGTCCTCGCCAACTACACGACGTACTCGGCCTACTGGCGGCTCTTCAAGACGATCGAGGACGACCCGAGGTACGAGAAGGGCAAGGCTGCATACCTGCTCAAGTCCTTCGTGGAACTGCACCCGCACGCGATCGGGCGGAAGGTGCGGATCATGGTCGAGCACTTCGCCGAGCAGGTGCAGGACAGGATCGGCGGCAGGGCCAAGGCCATGATCGTCACCCGCTCCCGCCTCCACGCCGTGCGCTACAAGCTCGCCGTGGACGCCTACCTGGAGGAGAAGAGGTATCCCTGGAAGTGCCTGGTCGCCTTCTCCGGGAAGGTGAACGACGAGGGGAAAGAATACACCGAACCCGGCATGAACTCGGCCGGGGGACCGCACCTGATCGGAGAGCAGCAGACGGCGGCCGAATTCGCCAAGCCCGAGTACCGGTTCCTGGTCGTGGCGAGCAAGTTCCAGACGGGGTTCGACCAGCCCCTCCTCCACACCATGTACGTCGACAAGAAGCTGGGCGGCGTGAACGCGGTGCAGACTCTCTCGCGCCTGAACCGGACTCATCCCGGCAAGGACGAGACGGCCGTCCTCGATTTCGCCAACGAAGCCGACCACATCCGCGAGGCGTTCGAACCGTACTACGAGACGACGATCCTCTCAGAGGCGACGGATCCGAACCTCCTCTACGATCTCCAAGGCGAGCTTCTCGGCTTCCACGTATACACCGAGGCGGAGGTGGACGCCTTCGCGCGGGTCTACTTCGGGAGCGACGCTACGCAGGATCAGTTGTACGCCGCGCTCGCCGACCCCGTGGGGCGTTTCCGCGATCTGGAACCCGACGCGCGCTCGGAGTTCCGCGGCGGGCTGCGGAAGTACACGCGCCTCTACTCGTTCCTGGCGCAGATCCTGACCTTCAAGGACGCGGACCTCGAGAAGCTGCACGTCTTCACCCGCTACCTCCGGCAACTCCTCCCGGCGGACGGGAACGAACTCCCGCGGGAAGTACAGCAGAAGATCGACATGGAGTCGTACCGGATCCAGCAGACGGGGAAGGGGGGAATCGAGCTGTCACGGGGCTCCGGCACCATCGAACCCCGTAAGACCGGCCTACAACCGGGAGTGGCGCAGGAGGAGATCGAGGCCCTCTCACGGATCATCGCGGAGCTGAACGATCGCTTCGGCCTAAACCTCGGGCCGGAACACCGCGTGACCCTCAACCAGATGATGGACAAGCTCGAGGACGACACGGCGCTCGCCGCGGCCGCCCGCGTGAACACCCGCGAGAACGTGCGCCTCACCTTCGATCACAAGGTCGAGGAGGTGATCCAGGGCATCGTCGACTCGAACTTCGACCTCTACAAGCGCATCACCGACGACCGCGCGTTCGGCGAACTCGTGAAGACGCTCCTCTTCGACCAGTACCTGCGCGGCCACCGGAACGCCGAGGAACTGATCAAGCGTGGCGAGTCGAAGACGCTGGAATTCAAGTCCACGTTACGCTGGAACCTCAAGGAGGACCGCAAGGACAACCGCATAACCCACGCCGCCCTGAAGACAATCGCGGCCTTCCAGAACACGGAAGGCGGCGACCTCCTCCTCGGCGTCGCCGACGATGGATCAGTCGTCGGCATCGAGCGGGACGGCTTCGACACCGACGACAAGTTCATGCTCCATCTAACCCAGATCGTGCGAAACGCACTGGGCGACCGCGCCGGGACATGCATCGATCCAAGAACTCAGATCCTGGACGGCGGCTCGGTCTGCGTCGTGAGCTGCCAACGAAGCCCTGAGCCCGTCTACCTCCGGTGGAAGGGATTCGACAACACCGAAGATGGGGACTTCTTCGTCCGCAGCGGCCCAGGAACCGTGAAACTGTCGTCTGAGGACACGCGCCAATACACTCGCACTCGGTTCGGACAGCTGCCTAAGAATCTGCAAGGCAGCAGGGGATTGACAACTTCCCGGGAGGGCTGAGTAACCAGTGGTTCCCACCAGCTCACCTATGCGCCAACCCGTGCCGCGGCTTGATCGACCAGAAAGGACCTACCATTCCAGTGTTCAACTTCCAGCCACCACGGACGGTGCGCCTTGGGCAAGATTGGTCCGTGAGAGAACAGATAGGCTCAGGCGGATTTGGCAGAGTGTTCCTAGTGGAATCCGCTGGCGCCGAACCCCATGTCGCCAAGTTCATTCCCAAGGACCCCGGAGCTGATCGCGAACTCTTATTTCCGGACCTTGCAGATCTCCGGAACGTGATACCTGTGTTGGATCGCGGAGAGTGGAATGATTACTGGGTCATTCTGATGCCGAGGGCCGAACGAACCTTGGCTGCCTTCCTCTCGAGTCCGACTACGCCACTCTCAGTAGATGACGCCAAGGGAATTCTCGTCGATATCGCGGAGGCCCTCGCTTCCATGGATGGCCGCATTATCCACCGGGACGTCAAACCTGCCAACATACTCGAGCTCAATGCCTGTTGGCGTCTTGCAGACTTCGGTATCTCTAAGTATGCCGACGCCACCACGGTCACCGAAACGCGGAAGTTCGTCTGGACGCCCGCGTATGCGGCACCGGAGCAGTGGCGGGGCGAGACTGCGTCGAGCGCCACAGACATCTATTCGTTTGGCGTCGTTGCCTATGAGTTGCTGGCTGGGACGCTTCCGTTTCGAGGACCAGACCGGAACGATTTCCGTCAACAACATCTCCACGACTCACCCAAGCCGATCGCCGATATTCCTCCTAGGGTGGCATCGATGGTCGAGGAGTGCTTGTACAAGGAGCCACGTGCGCGCCCGTCTGCCACCAATGTGTTGGCGAGACTGCAGCAGTTAGCTCAGCCGGAATCGGAGGCCGCGCAACGTCTTCAGGAGGCGAACTTGGGAGTGGTTCGTCAGCGGATGGAGCGCGCTAGGACTGCGTCGCGCGATCGGTCTGACCGAGAGCGTAGGGAACAACTGCGAGTAGCCGCGAAAGCATCTTTGAAACGTATGATTGAACTACTTGAACGGCGGATTTGCTCTCTTGCATCAGCCTCTGAAGTAAGTGGCGATGAGGTCTCAGGGTGGCGGTTTACGCTGGGGAGCGCGACTCTCGACGTGGAGCCAATCAAGAGCGAGAACGCAATGCTGCCTGAACACGGTCGTTTGGAGGGCACCGTGGTAGCATCTACGGCAATAACGTTGAGTATTCCTCGTGATCGAGATGGACATGAAGGCCAGTCTCATTCCCTGTGGTATGTACAGCGAAGTGACAGTGGCTGTCGATGGTATGAGCTTGCCTTCAGGATTGGCGCGCTGTTCGCTGAGAGAGCCCGTGTGAACCCATTCTCGCTTCCTCCCGCGAGTGAGAATGCTCAGTGGGCGCTGCGCGGAGGGCTTCATAGGATTGAGCTGGCAAAGTCCCCGGTTACGATCGACCAAGGGGAGGATGGGAGCTTTATTGAGCGTTGGATTGGTCGTTTCGCAGCAGCAGTAGAGGCCGACCCACGCTGACCCGTTTGCCTCTTACCATCTACCTCCTGAGGATATCCCAAAGGTCCAGCCGACTAGGGTATCGCCGAAGCGTGGCGATGAGTTCTTCTACGAACTGATCATCTGTCTTTCCCGGCCCCCCAAAAACGATCGTGTTAGTGGTTCGTGTCGAAGTGCGCCTCGGTCTCATCGAAGGCTGCTTGGTGCATGATGTATCCGACTGGTTTGTCAAGCGCTTGGGCGACCCCCCCCCCCCCCCCTTCCCAATAGGCGCCGCGGTCGCCGTCCATGAGGTCCACGATGTAGTACCCACTGGAGGAGAGACCCAGCACCCGGCACATGGCGCGGAGCGAGAACTCGGCCCGGTGCGCCTTCATGAACGTGTACCCCCGCCGGGGATCGATCCGCTCTCCTTCGCGAACCAGGCCACGGCCATTTTTTGGGATGTCCCGCTCCGTCCGGAGCCGCCCGTTCTCACGACGCAGATGCGACATCTCGCTCCGCGCTTCCGCCGTCAGCCCGTCACTCCGTTCCCCCTCGTCCAGCTCCGCCTGCTTGACCCAGTTGCGGATCGTCTACTCCGAAGGGATCGAACTCCCGAGCGCGCGCTACGACCGGACCGCGCAAGCTCGACCAGCCGCTCCCGGTACTCCGGCGGGTACCGCCCCGCTCCTGCCGCCACGACACATTTCCTTGGTTGGCCCAATGGAAAGGTGTCCGTGAGAGCGGGGCAACTCCAATCCGAGACCGCCCGAACGGCCCTTCAGTTCATCGTAAGGGACCGAATCGATCGACAGTTTCTGCACCAAGCTGACAATTGGCTATCGGAGAGCCAAACAGTACTCCAGATTTAGCCCAACGCCTTCCGGCGAAAACGTCTTTACAAATATACCACGAGCCATGTTCAGTTCAGCGACGTTCCACGCCACAGGTCTTTGCGTGTTCACTCCTGACGTGACCTGAAATCGAATGAGATGGGCGCGATATGAGATGAAAGACGAGTCGGGCTCTTGACCAATAACATCCCCAAAGCAACTATTGATACTATCGTCACTAAGCCACCTGTCGCGATGAAACCAAGAAGAATTCCTTGCCTCCGAATCAGGGAGAGCGTGCCATTCGCCATACTCCTGTCGAAAAGCTTCTTCCGCGTCAGAATCTTGAAGTACGAAGAAATTGCTCCACGAGATAAAGTCCTCATCCATGGCATCGAGATCTTGTCCGCTGTACCAACCCTCGTTGCGCTGTAGTTTTAGCGGCTCTATCTGTTCTGCCGACAACAACCTGGCTATAAAAACACCGACATATGTATAGTCATCTGTTGCGGCCACGCTTTTTCTATGATTGACGACAAACCACCACTCGGAACGCGCTGGAATGTCATATGATCCGCTCTTTGGGAATGCCATATATTGGTGTTCGAGCTTCGCTTGAGATGGAGACCTCACATTGGGCATAAGGGCGAGCGTGCCGAACGGACTCGTTTCAAAAAAGAGACGTTTCGAGTGATAGGGGTCAAGCTTCGGATACACATCTATTTGAGCATAGGATCCACTTGGTGCGATCGAAAGCATGATCGCGGCCATCACGATACGGCAGCACGGGAGTGGACGGTTAGCTACCATTGTCTTGTACCTCCGCATGGGGTTCAATGTGCAATACGAGGGGAACGAGGCCCCAAAGGACAAGAAGGACTGTGCCAAGTTCTGGATGATACAGGTCATAAGGGAGCAGTCGTCCGGGCTGAAACAAGTCTCCGAGTGCGTAGACCCAGACGAGAAAGGAGATCTGGACGACGCGGTGATGTTGCCGATTGTTGATCCCCTTGATCCGAGTAAGGAACGTAGGGATGAGGAATAAACAAACAAACAGTGACAACAACAGTGCGGGCTGGCGGAAGTCAAGGTTATGCCGGACGACTTGGGTTACGGTGAGATAGGCACCGACAAATTCTGTGGGGAGAATGCGGGTAATGCGTGCCGCATAATTTGCGACATAGTTAGTATCAGGCATCGGTATCCTTTCTGCGCAGGAGTACGTTGGGGGAAGAAAAGGAGGAGCAAGGGTCGAGCCGGTGGGACCGATAGGTTGGAAGCAGCTTGGCAATCTTCACTCGGTGAGTCCTTTTCTGTGGAGGACCGCCCACACCTTGTCGGGGGTGATGGGGATGTCGAGGTGCGTCACGCCCAGGTGCGCGAGCGCGTCCACGACGGCGTTCGCGATCGCCGGTGGCGCGCCCACGGTGGCGGACTCGCCGACGCCCTTGGCGCCGAGGGGGTGGTGGGGTGACGGCGTGACGGTGTGGCCGGTCTCCCAGGCGGGGGTCTCCATGGAGGTGGGGACGAGGTAGTCCATGAACGAGCCGGCGAGGTTGTTGCCGTCCTCGTCGTAGGGGATCTCCTCGAACAGCGCGGGACCGATGCCCTGGGTGAGGCCGCCGTGGATCTGGCCCTGCACGATCATGGGGTTGATGATATTGCCGCAGTCGTCCACGGCCACGAAGCGGCGCACCGTCACCTCGCCGGTGCCGCGGTCGATGTCGACCACGCAGATGTACGTGCCGAAGGGGAAGGTGAGGTTGGGCGGGTCGTAGTAGTTCGTCGCCTCCATCCCCGGCTCCATTCCCTCGGGGAGGTTCGTGTAGGCGGCGAAGGCGCAGTCCTGGATCGTCACGAACCGGTCGGGGGCGCCCTTCACGGAGAACTTCCCGGGCTCCCACTCGAGGTCCTCCTCGCTCACCTCCATCAGGTGGGCGGCGATCTTCGCGGCCTTGGCGCGGATCTGGCGTGCGGCCATCGCGCCCGCGGCGCCGGCGGTCGGGGTCGAGCGGCTGGCGTAGGTGCCCAGGCCGTACGGGGCGGTGTCGGTGTCGCCCTCCTCGACCTGGACGTGTGCGGCGGGGAGGCCGAGTTCCTCGGCGATGATCTGCGCGTAGGTGGTCTCGTGGCCCTGGCCCTGCGACTTGGTGCCGAAGCGGGCGATCGCTTTGCCGGTGGGGTGTACGCGCACCTCGGCGGAGTCGAACATCTTGATGCCGAGGATGTCGAAGTCCTTGGACGGCCCCGCGCCCAGCACCTCGGTGAAGCTGCATACGCCGATCCCCATCAGTTCGCCGCGGGCGCGCTTCTCGGCCTGCTCGCGGCGCAGGTCGTCGTAGCCGATCATCTCCTTGGCCTTGTCCATCGCGGCCTGGTAATCGCCGCTGTCGTACTCCCAGCCCAGGGGCGACTGGTAGGGGAAGGCCTCCTTCGGGATGAAGTTCTCCTCGCGCAGTTGCGCCGGATCCTTACCGATCTTGTGGGCCAGCGTGTCGACGACGCGCTCCATGCAGTGCACGGCCTCGGTCACGCGGAAGGAGCAGCGGTAGGCGACGCCGCCGGGCGGCTTGTTCGTGTAGACGGCGTCCACCTCGGCGTAGGCCTGCTCCATGTCGTACGAGCCGGTGCAGATGGAGAAGAGCCCGGCGGGGAACTTGGAGGGCGCGGCCTGGGCGTCGGAGTAGCCGTGGTCCGCGAGCGTCTTGATGCGGAGCCCGCGGATCTTCCCGTCGGCGTCGGCGGCGAGTTCGGCGTCCATGTGGTAGTCGCGCGCGAAGGAGTCGGCCTGGAGGTTCTCCATCCGGTCCTCGATCCACTTGACCGGCTTGCCCAGCACGACGGAGGCCGCGATCGCGATCACGTAGCCGGGGTAGACCGGCACCTTGCCGCCGAAGCCGCCCCCGATGTCGGGCGACACGACGCGGATCTTCTCCTCGGAGAGCCCGACGTGTCCGGCCACCAGCGCGAGCACGGTGCGGATCGCGTGGGGGGCCTGGCTCGTCATGTAGACGGTGAGGTGGCCCTCGACGGCGTTGAAGTCGGCCACGCAGCCGCACGTCTCGATGGAGGCCACGTGGATGCGCGGCACGTGCATGCTCTCGCGCACGACGACGTCCGCCTCCTCGAACACCTTGTCGGTGGCCGCCTTGTCGCCGGCCTCCCAGTGCCAGATGCGGTTGTCGGTCTGGCCCTCCTTGTCGGTGCGGAGGACGGGCGCGTCCTCCTCGAGCGCCTTGAAGGGGTCGATGACGGGCTTCATGGGCTCGTAGTCGACCTCGACCGCGGCCACCCCGTCGGCGGCGGCGTAGCGCGAGGTGGCGATGACGGCGGCGACCTCCTGCGACTGGTACATGATGGTGTCCGTGGGGAGCACCATCTGCGTGTCCGACATCAGCGTCGGCATCCAGTGCAGGTTGTACGCCTCGAGGTCCTTGCCGGTGAGGACGGCGAGCACGCCGGGCACCTCCAGCGCCTTGCTCGAGTCGATGCCGTTGATCTTCCCGTAGGCGATCGGGCTGCGGACGATGTCGAGCCACAGCATGCCGGGGAGGACGATGTCGTCGATGTAGTTGCCTTTGCCCTGCAGGAAGCGCGGATCCTCCTTGCGCTTCATGGAGTGCCCCATGCCGCAGATGTCGGCGGAAGTCTTCGGTGCCATCAGCTGTCCTCCCCGTCGGTCGCGGCGTTCGCGGTTTCGGCGGCGGCGCCCATCTTCTCGGCGGCGTACTGCACCGCCTTCACGATGTTCACGTAGCCGGTGCAGCGGCAGAGATTGCCGGAGATCGCCTCGCGGATCTCCGCCTCGCTCGGGTTCGGGTTCGCCTTGAGGAGGGCGGCGCCGGTCATCAGCATGCCGGGCGTGCAGAAGCCGCACTGGAGGCCGTGCTTCTCCCAGAAGCCCTCCTGGAGCGCGTGCATGCCGTCGGCCCCGGCGAGCCCTTCCACGGTCCCGATCTCGGCCCCGTCCGCCTGCACGGCGAGGACGGTGCACGACTTCGTCGGCTTGCCGTCGAGCAGCACGGTACAGGCGCCGCAGTGGGTCGTGTCGCAGCCGATATGGGTACCGGTGAGCCGCAGTTCGTCGCGGATCAGGTGGACGAGCAGCAGGCGCGACTCGACCTCCATCTCGTGCGTCTCGCCGTTCACGGTGACGCTGATCGGAATTGTCGCCATCGCTCTACCCTCCGGCCCCGGCGCGCGCCAGCGCCTGGCGTATGGCCCTCGCCGTCAGCACGCGGGCCATGTTCCTCTTGTATTCGACGGAGCCGCGCCGGTCCTCGACGGGCTCGGTCATATCGGCCGCGGCCTGGGCGGCGGCGGCGATGATCTCTTCGGCGTCGGGCGCCTTCGTGATCGCGTCGCGGACCCGCTCGATGGCGCCGCGCAGCCCGCCCGCCGGCACGAAGTCCGCGCCGAGCAGCGTCTCTTCGGCGGCGGTCGCGCGGATGGGCGCGAAGCCCAGGTTCGTGAGCCCGACTCCCGCCTGCGTCACCTTGCCGTCCTCGTCCAGCGTGAGCTGCACGGCGGCGCCGGCGACGGCGTAGTCGCCCACCTTGCGCTCCAGCTTGACGTACGCGCCGCCGCTGGCGCCGGAGGGGACCGGGATATGGATCTCCGTGAGGATCTCGTCTTCCCCGAGCGCCGTCATGAAGAGGCCGTGGAAGAAGTCGTCGATGTCGATGGTGCGCTCGCCGTTCGGCCCGGTCGCGACGACACGGGCGCGCAGGGCGAGCATCGTCGCCGGGTGGTCGTTCGCCGGGTCGCCGTGGGCGATGTTGCCGCACACGGTGGCGCGGTTGCGCACGAGCGGGTCGGCGATCACGCGGGCCGTGTCGAGCAGGATCGGGTAGCGCTCCGCCACCGCCGGGGATTCCTCGAGCTGCGTCTCGGTCACGAGCGCGCCGATCCGCAGGTAGCCGTCCCGTTCCTCGATCGTGTCGAGCCCGGGAATGCGGCCGATGTCGATGATGTGCGCGGGAGAGGCGAGCCGAAGCTTCATCATCGGGAGGAGGCTCTGGCCGCCCGACATCACCTTCGCGTCGTCGAGTTCGCCGAGGAGGTCGACCGCGTCTTCCAGTTCTGCCGGCGCGTGGTAATCGAACTGCGGGGGGATCATGGCCCTGCCTCCTTCGCCTCGTTCTCAATGGCGCTCGTCAGTCTCCTGACGAACTCCTGCAGCATCCGTTTGGAGACGACCTGCGTCATGCCGCGGCCGAGCTGCGCGAGGATCCCGGTGACGGTCACATCCGAGTCCATCGTCACCTCGGAACCCCCGTCGGGCAGCGCCGCCACCCGGCTGTTCATCGTCATGTCGGCGGTGCCCATGCCGGCCTTGCCCTGGCCCCGGGCGCGGATCACCGCGGACCGCTCCTCCTGGTTCAGCAGGAACGATACGGTCCCGGTATAGGCGGCGACGAGGGGTCCCACCTTGACGGTCATGCCGCCCTCCCACGTCGTGTCGTCGATCTGCTCCGTGATTTCCGCCCCGGGCAACAGTTCCGACAGCTGCCGCGGGTCGGAGAGGATCGCCCACACGTCGGCGGCGGGCGCGTCGATCGTGAACCCTTCCTCGATTCTCATGGGTCTCTATCCTCCATTGCCACCCGCACGGCGCGTCTGCGCAGGACCAGCAGGACGTAGGCGATGAGGGCGCCGATGGAGACGACCATGCCGACGTTCCCCCAGGTCGTGCTGACCTGCAGTCCAAGGAACAACGAGAACGAGAACATCAGGTAGAGCAATGCGATCACCGCGACGTGCACGGCAACTCTCAATGCGGTTTTCAACATCACCCCCTGTCACCCCCTGGTGACCTGCTCCCGGAGATACGCCTCCGGCGATGCGTCGAATCGGGTTCGGCAGCCCTCGCAGCAGAAGTAGACGGGTTCCCCCTCGAATACCGAGGACGGAGACCCCGAGATCGAGACACTCATACCGCACACGGGGTCGGTCGCCCGCGTCGCGGACGCCGGCTCGTCCGTCGCTTCGTCCGCCAACGCGTCATCGGCGTCGACGGTCTCCGGTTCCCGAGGCTGCGCCACCCGTTGGACGATCTCCGCCAGGATGCTGACGGCGATCTCCTCGGGGCTCTCGGCGCCGATGTCGAGCCCGGCGGGGCCGCGCACTCGCGCGATCTGCTCCGCGTCGAGTCCCTGGGCGGCCAGGACGCGGCGCACTTCCTCCATGCGGGTGGGCGAGGCGATCACGCCCAGGTAGTCCGGGGCTGCCGCCGCCAACTCCGCGAGCGCCCGCTCGTCTCGCCGTCCCATGGTGGCGACGACTCCGTACAGCCTCCAGCCGCGCGGGCGTTCGGCGTAGCGCGCCGCCGTCTCCGCCAGATCCTCCGCGACCTCGTCGGCCGCTGCGGCCAGCGCCTCGTCTTCGGAGGCCTCGGCCACGGTTGCGTATCCCATCGCCCCGCCGAGGCGCACCAGCGCGCGGGCGACGGGCGAGCGGCCCGCCACGATCAGGACGGGGGCCGGCAGAACCGGATTCACGTGTACCTCCACCTTCCCTCCGCTGCTGCAGGACATGGGTACGGGCACCAGGTCGTCCGGACGCCCGGGACTCGACCCGAAGGCGAGGAGCCTGGGCTCCCCCTGGTCCAGGGTCTCCAGCGCGTGGCGGATGACCTCCGACCGGGTGCAACTGCCGCCGATCCAGCCGTGCATGACGCCGTCCGCTGAGATCAGCGCCATGTTGCCCGGCTTCCCGCTCGTGGGGCGCTCGCTCCGCACGACCGTGGCGAGCGCGTACGGCTGGCGCTCCGAGGTCAGCCGCGCCGCGAAGTCGAGCAGGTCGCGATTCACGGGAGATCCCCGGAGCCGGAGCGGGAGCCGGCTCCCGCGAGTTCCCGCCGCAGGGACTCGTACTCGTCGGGGCGGTCGAGATCGCGCAGGCGGTCGGCCGGCCACTCCACGAGGACCGCCCGCTCGTGGTGCCGTCGGACGACTTCCCGCCCGCAGCCCGCCCGCATGCGGGAGATCTCGCCGAACAGGCTGCGGTCGTAGAGGATCGGCGGCGCGTTGACCTCGCCTCCGTAGCGGGACACGACGAGCGGCGCGCCGGTCTCCGCGCGGCGTTCCACGAGCGTGCGCACCATGCGCGCGGTCACGAAGGGCATGTCCGGCAGCACCACGACAGCCGCCCCGCACGCCGCCGGCACCGCGGCGACCCCGCAGGCCACGGAGGTCTGGATGCCCGTTTCGTGGTCCGGATTGAACACCGGTGTGCAGGCGAGATCCTCGACCTCCCGCGCGACGGCCTCCCGGAAACGCCCGGTGACGAGGATGACGGGGTCCAGGCCGGCTTCACCCGCGAGGCGCGCGGCGCGGCGCACGAGCGTCTCGCCGCCGACGGCCAGCAGGAGCTTGTTGCGCCCCATGCGGGTCGACGACCCGGCGGCCAGCACGATCCCCGCTACACTGCATTCGACGGACATGCGCTCCAAGGTAGACCGCCGCCGGAGGCCGTCGCGAGTCCGGCCTCTACGCCTCGTAGAGGCCGCAGGCGAAGATGCCCGGTATCTCGAACGGCAGCGGCCCCAGTTCTCTCGTGAACCGGTCGCCGAGGTCCATCATCGTGATGGCCTCCAGCGTGCGGAAGCCCGCCCCGGCCATCAGTTCGCTCATCTCCTCCGGACTGTAGTCGGCGTGCATCGGTTCGCCCCGCTTCGCCACGTACGCCTTGAGGGCTGCCCGCTTCTCACGGTGCTCGGGCCACGCGCTGCCGTCGTCGAGCATGTGGTCGAGCACGAAGCGGGAACCGGGCGCGACCCCTGAGGCGATCGAACGGGCGGTCGCCGCGATGACGTCCGTGGGCAGGTAATAGGTGACCCCGAGCAGGGAGAGGAACGCTCGCTGGCCGGAGTCGAACGAGGACATCGCGAGCGCCTCCATCACGGGCACCTCTCCGAGATCCGCCGCGACGAAGTGGAGTCCCGGTGGTCGCTCCACGCCCATCTTCCGCAGCCGCTCCCGCTTGATCGCCTGCATCTCGGGCAGATCGATCTCGAACACCTGCAGGTGCTCCATGAGGTCGGGCCGGCGAAACGCAAAGGCGTCCAGGCCGGCTCCGATGATCACATACTGCGTGATCCCGTCACGGATGGCCGCCTCCAGCGCATGCTCCGCGTACCGCGCCCGGATCAGCACGCCCAGCATGCTGGGGCGCAGGTCCCGCAGAGCATGGTTGATCAGGAACCAGGAGATGGGCCGGAGCCTGACGAGAAGGCGCAGGTGCCAGCCGCACAGGCCGAGGGCGTAGGGATCCTCCACGAGGCGGACCCGGTCTCGCTGATGCCGGGCGCGCATGGCGGCGACGAGTTCGGCGGTCGTGGCTCGCGTCTTCATCCGTTCGGGTCACTCCCTGTGATTCGGTTCACGGCGCGCGGCGGCGCCGTCGCCCGGCGAGGCCGCGCGCCACGGCGATGCCCGAGAGGATGACGGCGGCGCCCGCCAGTTGCTGCGGCGTGGGCGTCTCCCCCAGCCACATCCACGCCGTTGCGAGCGCGATCACCGGGACGAGGTTCTGGTACACCGCCGTCCGGCTCTGTCCGATCGTCTTCATGCCCCGCGACCAGAGCAGGTAGGCGATGGCGATCCCGAAGACCCCCGTGTAGGCCGACGCGAACCAGATCCCCGTCGGGATCGAGCCCCAGTCGACGCGCATCAGATCCGGAATCCCCATGACGACGATGACGGGAAGGGCGGCCCAGAGGGTCCACGCCGTCACCTCCAGCGCCCCGCGTCGCTTCGTGATGCGCCGTCCGAAGACGGTGAAGGACGCCCAGGAGAGCGCGGCCCCGAGGACGAGCAGGTCGCCGAGGCCCGCACCTCCGACTTCCTCCGTGCCCCCGGTAACGAGGATCGCCATGCCGGCGAGCGTGGCGACGACACCCAGGAGGATGGCGAGGCTGAACCGCTCCCGCCCGAGCACGGACGCGATCAGGAGCACCCACACGGGGCTCGTGGAGAGGAGCAGGGCGGCGTTCCCGGTCAGCGTCAGGTCGATCCCGTAGATGAAAGCGGCCTGGAAGATTACGTGTCCCACGACCGCGAGTCCCACGATCCGCGGCCACTCGCTACGCGGCGGGAAGACGGGGCGTCCCGTGGCCCGGAGGAGGAACCAGACGGCCAGCGCCGCGAACGGGAAGCGCACGGCGTTGAAGGCCAGCGGATCGACCCATCGCAGGACGATCTTCACGACGGAGAAGTTGATGCCCCAGATGATCGCGGTGAGCAGGAGTCCGAGGTCCACCGTGAGATCGCGCGGACGCGGTCGGGACGGGCGGCCACCCTTCGAGTTCGTCAATCGCGTACGCCGTGACGTATGGGGAGACGGCGGCCCCGGCGGGAAACCGGGGATGGGACGGGCTGAGTATATTCCGGGACAGCTCCGGGCGTCGACCGCCGCGCGGCGACGGGCCGGAGTCGAACGCACACGCCCCGGCGAAACGAGCGTCGCGATGCATGACGAGTTCATGAGGCGGGCCATCGAGCGGGCCATCGAGCTGTCCGAGCGCAGCGTCCAGGAGGGCGGCGGGCCGTTCGGCGCCGTCGTGGTGAAGGGCGGCGAGATCGTCGCCGAGGGGACGAACCGCGTCACGCTGGACAACGATCCCACGGCCCACGCCGAAATCCGGGCGATTCGAACGGCCTGCGAGCTCCTGGGCACGTTCGATCTCGGCGGCTGCGAGCTCTACGCGAGCTGCGAGCCGTGCCCGATGTGCCTGGGGGCGATCTACTGGAGCCGGATCCGGCGCGTGTACTACGCCAACACCCGCGAGGACGCGGCCCGTATCCGGTTCAGCGACGAAGACATCTACGACGAGTTCTCCCTGCCGCCCGCGGAGCGCCGGATCGTCTCGCTCGTGCGCATCCCTTCCGACCGGGCAGGGGTCGCCTTCGAGCGCTGGACCCGAAAGCGCGACCGCACGCTCTACTAGCCCCACACTAGCTCCACGTCATTGGGCTCAACGTTGACCGGGCATCGTGCGTTCTCTAAGGTGCCGCCGCCGCGGCCGCTTCCGGGCGGGCCGGCGCGCCGATTCGCGGGACGGGAGGGGAGCCATGGCAAACCAGGTTGATGCCGGAGGACCCAGGCGCCACATGCGCTGGCTGCCCGGAATCCTGGTGGGCCTTTCGCTCGTCGTCGTCGGCCTCGCGGAGGGTACGCATTCGCATGACGACGACGCCGATTCGCCGGCGGCGTGTTCGATATGCGAACTGACGCACAAGGCGGACCCGGTGGTGTCCACGGTGACGCCGACTGTCGGCGGTCCCCGTCTCGTGCCGGCTCCGGCGCTTCGCGGACACCGGCTGAATGTCCGGGCGGTCCATCTCTCTCCTCACCGCAGCCGGGCTCCCCCGCTTCCCATCTCTCTGTAGCGAAAGTCTGTAGCGAAGAGCCGCTCTCCCGGTCCGGAGACCGGCAGGAGACTTGTCGACCGCGCCGCTGATGGCGCGGCCAACGCGAGAGATGGAGACCCATGCAGACCGCCGAATCGAGAGCGGGGCAGCCGCCCCTCCTCGAGGCCCGCGGGCTCAGCAAGCGCTACGGCGCCACGCAGGCCCTCGATTCCCTCGACCTGGCCATCGAGCCGGGAGAGGTCTACTGCCTCCTCGGCCCCAACGGGGCGGGGAAGACCACGACGATCAACCTTTTCCTCGGCTTCGTGTCGCCGTCGGGAGGCCAGGCCCTGGTCTCCGGGCTGGACGTGTCCGCCCACGACCGCGAGACGAAGCGCCGGCTCGCCTACATCCCCGAGCAGGTGATGCTGTACCGCAACCTCAGCGGACTCGAGAACCTCGAGTACTTCGCCGCCCTGGGGGGGAAAGGGTCGCTGGGGCGCGAGCGGCTCGCGGACATCCTCGTCGAAGCCGGTCTGGAGCGCGACGCGGTCGACCGCCGCGTGTCCGAGTACTCCAAGGGCATGCGGCAGAAGGTCGGCATCGCGATCGCGATGGCCAAGGAAGCGGACGCCCTCCTGCTCGACGAGCCGACGTCCGGCCTCGACCCCAAGGCCTCCAACGAGTTCTCGGCCCTGATCGAACGGCTCAGGCACGGCGGGGTCGCGGTGCTCATGGCGACCCACGACCTGTTTCGCGCCAAGGAGACCGGGACGCGCGTGGGCATCATGCGTTACGGAGGCCTCGTCACGGAGATGAGCACGGACGAGATCGGCCACGCGGATCTCGAGCGCATCTACCTGGAACACATGCACGACTAGCACGACTGGGAGGCGTAGATGATCAGGCACAGCATCCGCCACATCATCCGCAAGGAATTCACAGACGTACTTCGGGACGGCCGTTTCAGGTGGTGCTCCGTCCTCGTTGGAGCGCTGCTGCTCGTCTCCCTGGGCCACGGGTGGGTCCAGGCGCGGGAGGCGCAGCGGGAGCACGCGGCCGCACAGGCGACGGCTCGCGATCACTGGGAGTCGCAGGGCGAGAAGAATCCCCATTCCGCGGCTCACTACGGCGTCTATGCGTTCAAGCCCCGCCTCGCGCTCTCCTTCGTGGACGAGGGCGTGGACCCCTACACCGGGACATCGGTGTGGCTGGAGGCGCACCGGCAGAACGACTTCCTGCTGCGCCCCGCCCAGGACGCGACGGCGGCCCAGCGCATCGGGGCCCTCACGGCGGCGCAGGTACTGCAGCACCTCGTGCCCCTGCTGATCATCCTGCTCACCTTCGGCGCGCTCGCCGGCGAGCGGGAACGGGGCACGCTTCGTCAACTGCTCGCGACCGGGGTCGGGCGGCGCGATCTGGCGCTCGGAAAGGCGCTCGGGATCGCGGGCGCGCTGGCGCTTCTGCTGGTGCCCGCGGCGGCGGTGGGGGCGGCGGCACTCGTCGTCGGGAGCCCCGGTCCGGCGGCGTCCCCGGTGGCCCGGGCCGCGGTCCTGGCCGTCGTCTACCTGGTCTATTTTGCCGCCTTCGTGGCGCTCTCGCTGGCCGTCTCCGCCTGGACCCGTTCGACGCGCACCGCCCTGGTGATCCTGCTGGGCGTGTGGGTGGTGAACGGACTCGTGGCGCCGCGCGTGGCGGTGGACCTGTCGAAGTGGATGCACCCCACGCCTTCCGCCCTCGAGTTCGCCCGCACGGTGGAACGGGAGATGGCCTCCGGCACGGAGGACATCGCTCGTCCGGACAACGAGGCGCTGACGGAGGGCCTGCTGGCGGAGTACGGGGTCGAGCGGGTCGAAGACCTGCCGATCAACCAGTCGGGCGTCCTGCTCCAGGCGAGCGAGGAGTTTGGCAACCGGATCTTCGACCGCAACTACGGCGCGCTCTGGGACACGTTCGAGCGCCAGGGGGCCGTCCACGAGATGGTCGCGGTGGCGGCGCCGCTGCTTGCGGTGCGCGCCCTGTCCATGGGACTGGCCGGAACCGATGTCGAGCAGCACCGGCACTTCGCGAGCGCCGCGGAAACGTACCGCCGGGACCTGATGCGGCGGATGAACGGCGACCTCACGGAGAACTCCCGCAGCGGCGATTTCTCCTACCAGGCCGGAGCCGAGCTCTGGGAGTCCACGCCGCCGCTGCGGTACGATGCCCCGACCCTGGCCTGGGTGCTGGGCAACCGGATCCTGTCGCTCGTCGTGCTCGGGGGGTGGCTCGCAGGCGCGATCCTGCTCGCCGCGGCGCGCGTGCGGCGCGCGGAGGTGACGTAGGATGACCGCGCGCACCGTACTCCGGAACGAGTGGCGCCTGCTCATGGCGGATCGTCCGCTCCGGATCGCGCTCGGACTCTTCGCGCTCCTGTTGGTCTACGCGCTGGCCAACGGCGTGGTCTGGACGCGCTTTCAGGAGCGCACGGCGGAGGCCGCGCAGGCCGGAAACGTCGAGCGCACACAAGCTCTCACGCAGGAACTGGCCGACATCGAGAACGGCGCGGAACCCGCTTCGCGCTTCTCGGATCCGCGGCTCCCGAACGTGCTCGGCGGGGCGCGGGGGCGCCACACGGCGGTGCTGGCGCCTGGCCCCCTGACGGCCCTGACGGTCGGACAGGGCGACCTGCTCCCGTACTACTACGACGTCAACATCTACACGAACGAGTCGTCGTTCCAGCAGAACGGAGAGGTGGAGAGTCCCCTCAACCTGATGGTCGGGCGCTTCGACCTGGCCTTTGTGGTCATCTACCTCCTGCCGCTGCTCGTGCTGGCCCTGAGCTTCAACGTCCTCTCCGAGGAGCGCGAACAGGGGACGCTGGCGCTGACCCTGTCGCAGCCCGTGTCGGCGCGGGGCGTCGTGGCGGCGAAGCTCGCCTTCCGCGCCCTCCTTGCGGTGGGCATGGTGCTGGGGGTGTCGCTGGTCGGGCTCCTCGTCACGGGGGGCTTCGGCGCGCCCGGCCGGATCCTTCTCTGGTGCGCCGCGGTCGTCGCGTACGCGCTCTTCTGGTTCGCGCTCGCGGCGTGGGTGAACGGCCTGCGGCGGTCCTCCGCCTGGAACGCCACGGTACTGGTGGGCGCGTGGCTGGTCCTGGTCGTCGTGCTGCCGGCCGCGATCAACATCGCGGCGGGCCTGCTGCACCCGTTGCCGTCGCGCGTGCAGATGATCACCGCCCAGCGCGAGGCCTCGAACGAGGCCGTGAATCGCCGCAGCGAACTCCTCGCCCGCTACCTGGAGGACCATCCCGAGATGGCCGAGGGCGTGGTGGCCGACGAGCCCGGCCTGGGGGCGCTCGCGTGGGCCGCCACGGACGCCGTCAACCGCCGCCTCGAGGAAGTGACGGCGGAGCACGATGCGCGCCGCGCGGAGCAGATCGCCCTCGTGCGCCGCTACCGCTTCCTGTCGCCCGCGCTCCTGGCCCAGGAGGTGCTCAGCGATGCGGCGGGGACGGGAGATGCGCGCTTCGCCGCCTTCCAGTCGCAGGTCCGCGCCTTCGCCGAGCGATGGCGTGACTTCTTCGTGCCCGCGATCGTTGCCGGCGAGCAGATGGACCCCGGTGTCCTTTCCCGCGTACCGCAGTTCCGTCTCGCCGACGAGGCGTCCGGCGAGGTCGCGCGCCGCGCCGCCCTGCCCCTCGGGGTCCTGGGCGCGCTCCTCATCCTGGTGGGTGCCGGTGCGGGCATCGGGCTCAGCCGCGTGCGAGGCGCCGACTAGCGTGAATCTCCGCAACATGCTGCTCGTCGCCCGCCGGCAGGTGGGTGCGGTCCGTGAGGACCGGTACGTCGTCTTCCTGCTGGGGCTCGTCATCGCCCTCGGCGTCGTCGCGGTCCTCGGAGCGCGGCACCACGCCGCGAGCGAGGCGGAACAGCGCGCCCGGTACCAGGCGATGGTCGAGCGCCAGTGGGTGGAGCAGCCGGACCGTCACCCGCACCGGGTCATCCACTACGGGTTCCTCGTGTTTCGGGAGGAGGCGCCGCTCGCCTTCTTCGACCCGGGGGTCGGCGCGTGGGCGGGGACCTCGCTCTTCCTGGAGGGACACCGGCAGAACACGGCCAATTTCGGCGATGCCCGCCATGCGACCGGGATGCTGCGCTTCGGCCGCCTCACGCCGGCGGCCGTCCTCTCCCTCCTCCTTCCGCTGTTCGTCGTCGTCGCGGGCTTCGCCTCCGTGAGCGCAGAGCGGGAGCGCGGTACGTTGCGACTCCTCCTCGCCCAGGGGGCGACGCCGGGCCAGATCCTTGCGGGCAAGGTCCTGGGCACGGCGGCGGTGGCGGCCCTCGCCGCCCTTCCCATCGGTGTCGCCACCGTCGTGATCGCCGGATCCGGGTCGGTCGGCCCGGTCTCGGCCGGGCGCATGGCCGGCTTGGCGGGCATCTACGCCGCCTACCTGGCGGGCTGGGTGCTGCTGACCGTCCTGGCATCCTCCTTCCGGGCCTCCTCGCGGAGCGCCCTCGCGCAACTGATCGCGATCTGGGTCGTCTTCTGCGTCGCCGTGCCGCGCCTCGGGGCCTCCGTCGCGGGGGCGCTGCACCCGCTGCCCTCGCGAGCCGAGTTCACCGCCCAGGTGGAACGCGCGCTGAACGAGGTCGGGGACAGCCACAATCCCGAGGACCCCTTCTTCCGCTCGCTGCGGGACGAGTACCTGGCGCGCTACGAGGTCGCGTCCGTCGAGGAGCTTCCCGTGAACTGGGGCGGCGTGGTGAGCCGCGAAGGGGAGGCCATCAGCAGCCGGATCCACGAGGAGCACCAGCAGGACCTGGTCGCGGGCCAGCGCCGTCAGGACCGCGTCCTGTCCCGGGCGGGGCTCCTGTCGCCCTACCTGGCGGCGCGGGACCTCTCGATGGCGGTGTCCGGGACCGGGCCGGAGGCCGTGGAGGCCTTCCGGGCGCAGGCGGAAGCCCACCGGTACGACCTCATCCAGCGCCTCAACGATCTCCACATCCGCCAGATCCACTACGAGAACGACCGCGCCCAGCGCCTGCCGCGCGAACATTGGGCGGAATTCCCGACCTTCGGGACGCGGCCGCCCCCGCTCCGTGGGGCGCTCGCCGGTCGCGCGCTCTCTCTGGCCGCGCTCGGCCTGTGGATTTTCCTTCCCCTGCTCGGCCTCGGCATCGCACGAGGGCGGCTGGCGCGAGTAGGGGTGGATCGGGCCGCATCGTGAGGGTCTGGCTTCGTCTCCTCAGGCTGGAACTGCTCCGGCTGGCGCGCTCCCGCGGCGTGGCCGTCGCCGTCGTCCTTCTACTGGCGATCGGGTTCTACGCGGCGTGGCGCGGCGGCCGCAACATCGAAGCGGCGGAGTCCTCCGCGGTCGCCGCCGAGACTGCCTACCGCGACCAGCTGGCCTACCTCCTCTCCAGCTATCCTCCCGCGACGGAAGCGGGGGAGATGCTCTACTACCTGGCCTTTCCGGCCCCCCAGCCGTCCCTGCCTCTGGCCGCGCTTGCGCGGGGCCGAACGGAAGTCGAGGCGGCCAGCCTGCGCATCCGGCTCCTGGCGCTCGAGGGACAACTCTACGAGCACGAGACGGTGAACCCTCGCCTCGCCGCGGCCGGCGATCTCGACATCGCCTTCCTGCTCATCGCGCTCCTCCCTCTGTTCATCATCGCCCTCACCTACGACCTCGTCTCCAGCGAGCGGGAGGGGGGCACCTGGAATCTCGTCCGGCTCTTCGCCCGCCCGCGGCGACTCCTCGCCGTGAAGCTCGCGTCGCGCGCCTGCGTCGTCGGCGCGGTGGTTGCGGTGCCGGTCGCGGTCGCGGCGTCGCTGGCGGGGTTCAGCTTCGACGGCCGGGCCGGCTGGGCGACGGCGCTCATCGCGCTGCACATCCTCTTCTGGTTCGCGCTCTGCCTCTGCGTCGCGTCCCGGCGCCGGTCCTCCACCGCGAACGCCATGATCCTGGTGGGGACGTGGGTCGGGTTCACCCTGCTGGCTCCCGCGGCGCTCAGCCTCGCGAACGCGATCCTCCATCCCGCCCCGGAGGCGCTCGAACTCACCGTGCGCCAGCGGCAGGGATATCACGAGGCCTGGGACCTGACGAAGGCCGAGACGATGGACGGTTTCTTCGCGGATTACCCGGAGTGGAGCGACCGGACGGTCCCGGAGGACGTCTTCACGTGGGCCTGGTACTACGCGATGAACCACCGGGGCGACCAGGCCGCGCGCGAGGCCTCGCATGCGTACCGGGACGTGCTGCGGGAGCGGGAAGCGTGGGCCCGGCGGTGGTCCCTCTTCGTGCCCCCGCTCGCGGCCCAACTTGCCCTCGACCGCCTCGCCGCCACCGATCTGTCCGCCCAACTCGCCTACCAGGACGCCGTCCGCCGACACCACGAGCGGCTGAAGACCTACTTCTACCCGGTTTTCTTCGACGCTGCGCCGATCGATGCCGTCGACTGGGACGGCGTGCCCGCCTTCGAGCCGGCCGTCCTGGAGGAGAGCGCGACACGGGCCGGCTTCCCGGCGGCGGCCGCCCTCCTCCTGGCCTCGATCCTCGTCCTCGGCGCCGGAGCCCGGATCTCCGGCCCGCGCGCCGACTGACCCCCGGCGGCCGTTATCCCCCTTTGGCCGTTATCCCCCGGCGGCCCCCAAAGCTTCCAGCACCACGCCGGCCAGCTTCGGCAGGTGGTCGCGCATCCGCGAGTCGTCGGAGTTGATCTGGATCGAGACGGCCACGCCGTGGTCCGGGTAGTACGCGAGGAGCGAGTTGTAGCCGGGCCAGAAGCCCCCGTGGCCGTACGTCAGCCCGTGCTCGCCCTCGGCGACCGACACCGCGAGCCCGTATCCCAGGTGCGGCTTCGTGCTGTCGGGCGGGAACCCGACGTCGAGCAAATGGGGAAGGTCGTCCCCCTCGATCGCCTCGCCCTCGTACAGGAGCTTCGCCCAGCGCACCATCGCCTGCGGATTGTTCACGAGGCCGCCCCCCGTCCACTCCTGGAGGGGATGGAGGATGAGCCGGCCGTCCACGACGACCTCGAGCGGGGTGCCGTACAGCTGCGAGCTGCGGTGCGCGTAGCCCTGCGCGAGTCCGGGCAGGTCGCGCCGGTCGGCCGCCAGCGTGAGGTCGAGGCCGAGCGGGTCGAGGAAGAACTCGTCGAGGAGATCGTAGTAGGCGCGGCCCGTCGCCTCCTCGATGGCGAGCCCCGCCAGCGTGTAGTGCACGTCGCTGTAGTGGTATCCGCCGCCGGCGGGGAAGAGCGGCTCCGCGTCCAGCACCGTCTCGGCGATGAACTCCTCCGGGGTCATGTAGGCGTCCGGATCGCGGAACACCTCGCCCAGCCGCACGGCGAAGTCGGGGTCCTCGAAGTAGGGCTGGATCATGCCGGCCGTGTGGTTCAGGAGGTTGCGCACCGTGAGATCCGCGTGATTGGGGACCCGCGAGAACCACGCCTCACCGCCGAGCCAGGTGGAGACCGGCGCGTCGAGATCCAGCTCTCCGCTCATGGCCAGTTGCAGGGCGACTGCCGCGACGTACGTCTTGCCGATGCTGCCGGAGCCCATGCGCATGTCCGGTGTCATCGGGATCTCGTCGTCCACGTCCGACAGGCCGGTCGCGAACCCGAACACGCGCCCGTCCGGGAGGATGAACGCGGCGGTCGCCCCCGGGAAGTTCTCGTCCGTCTCCCGGGCCTGCGCCCACGCCGCGTCGAGTTCGGCCTGGAAGGCCTCGACGAGCGCCGCGGTCGCTTCCGCAGACAGCGAGCGCTCCGTCTCGGTCGCCCCCTCCCGGCCCGCCTCCGGCGGCGCACCGCAGGCCAGAACGAGGCAAACGCCCAGGCCCGCGAGGCGGGACGAGATCCTGCGGCGGTGTGTGCGACCCATGGCGGGTCCTCCTCTCGGTTCGGCGGTGGAAGCTTCAACCGGCGGTTCTCTACGCCCGGGACGCCCGGCACGAAGGCATGCAGCTTGCGAAGGCTGCCCGGGAAGGCCAAGAGTTGAACCGTCATCCCCCCGGAGAGAACCCATGCGGAAAGCGCTTGTCCTGTTATTTGCGGTAGCCCCCGCGCTCGTCGTTCCCCGAGTCGACGGGCAGGAGCCGGGGCAAAGGCATGTGTTCGAGGGCAGTGTGCGCGACGCGAATACCGGCTTCCCCCTGGCGGGAGCGCGGGTATCGGTGGTCGGCAGGGAAACCCGTGCCGTGACCCGCGCGGACGGTACCTTCCACCTGACCGGGATGGCGGCGGGCGTGTACACGGTGCGAGCCGATCGCCTGGGATACCGCGGCGCCACCGTGGAAGTCACCGTGGGGGCCGTGCGCGCGCGCCGAGCTGTGGCGGAGTCGGCAGAGGTCGTGATCGAGTTGTCGCCGTCTCCCATCGCGCTCGGGGAGCTGGTCGTGACGGCCACAATCAGCGAGCGCACCGCGGCCGAGGCGCTGCGGCCGGTCAGCGTCATGACGGGCGATGACCTGCAGCGCCAGATGACGGCGACCGTCGCCGGAACCCTGGCGTCAATGCCGGGGCTGGCCGCCACCCGGATGGGCCCATCGGTCTCGCAACCCGTGATCCGGGGGTTGAGCGGCGATCGGGTGCTGATGCTCGAGGACGGGACGGCGGTCGGGGATGCTTCCAACTCGGGCGCGGACCACACCACCGCGCTCGATCCGTCGTCGGCGCGGAGAATCGAGGTTGTGCGGGGTCCCGGCGCGCTGCTCTACGGGGGCAACGCGCTGGGCGGGGTCATCAACGTCATCCGCGACGAGATTCCCTCGGCGATGCCGCACCGGCTGACGGGCGCCGCGACACTGCAGACGGAGACCGCGACCGGCTCGCTGGCGGGCAGCGCGTCGACCGTGTTCCCCCTCGCGGAGCGCGTGCCGCTGCGCGTGGAGGTGACCGCACGGACCGCTGGAGACTTGAAGACCCCCGCCGGCAGGCTTCTCAACACCGACGGCGAACTGTTGAGCGGAGGGGCGGGCACGGCCTACGTGGCCGATTGGGGCCGTCTCGGGGCGTCCTTCCGCGGCTACCGCAACTACTACGGCATCCCGGGTGGATTCGTGGGTGGGCACGCCGAGGGGGTGCGCATCGAAATGGAGCGGGTCGCGGCGAAGTTCCGGACCGTCGTCGATGAGCCGGTCGGGTCCTTCCACAACCTCCGCTTCGACGCGACGCACACCTCGTACACGCACCGCGAGATCGAAGCGGGGGGCATTCTGGGCACGCTCTTCGATCAACAGAGCGCGAGCGCGGACGTCCTGGGTCGGCACGGGAGCTGGGGACCGTTCACGGCGGGCGCGATGGGCGGCCGTGCCTCCCGGGAGGATTTCGCATATGGGGGGTCCCTTCACACGCCGGACACGCGTCGGTTCAGGGCGGCCCTGTACCTGCTCGAGGAGGTCGACCTCGGCGCCGTCCTGGTCGAGTCGGGGCTGCGCTACGACTGGGCCCGGGTCGATCCAGGGGAAGATCGGGTGTCGGACATCGGCGAGATTCGCGAGCGCAGATTCCACGCCTTGTCGGGATCGCTGGGTGTCCTCTACAAGTCCGCCACGGGACTCGTGCTCGGAACCAGCGTCGCCCGGGCGTTTCGCACGCCGGACATCGCCGAACTCTATTCGGAAGGGCCGCATCTGGCGGCGTACGTCTTCGAGGTCGGAAACCCGTCGCTGGAGGGCGAGGTCGGGCACGGGCTGGATGTCTTCGTCCGCTTCGAGTCCGACCGGCTGAGGGCCGAGGTGACCGGCTTCCACAACGATATCAGGAACCACATCTACGGGGAGGACACGGGCCGCCTGAGCCGCGTGCGCCTCCCCGTCTATCAGTTCCAGGGCAACGACGCCGTGTTCAGCGGCTTTGAAGCCGGCGTCGACCTTGACGCCGGGCGGGGGCTGGCGCTGGAGGGCGTGGCCTCAGCGGTGAAAGGCAGCCTCAAGGAGACCGGCCGGCCCTTGCCTCTCGTGCCTCCGCTCAAGGGACATGTGGCCCTGAAGTACGAGAGGCCGTCGTGGTATGTCCGGGCGGAGGTCGAGATGGCCGACCGGCAGGACCGGGTGGGCGAATTCGAGACGCCCACGCGCGGGTACACCGTCCTCAACGCCGCGGCAGGGGTGCGGTTTACGTTCGGCGGGCGTCTGAACGTCCTGACCGTGAGCCTCGCCAACGCCACGAATACCGAGTACCGCAACCACCTCTCCCGGGTGAAGGAGATCATGCCGGAGGCCGCGCGAGGCCTGAACGTCAGCTATCGGGTGGTGTTCTGACGCGCGCGTACACCTGCTAACGCGCCAGCCAGGCGCTGAAGCGCTCGTTCAGCTCGTCCTGGTAGTCGACCCAGAACGCCCAGTCGTAACGCAGCGCACGATCCACGTTGCCCGCGCTGGCCGGCAGGTGGGGCGCCATGTCGATCCCTGCGACGACATGGGTCGTCACAAGTGGCATGCCCGACCTCCGCGCCGGCGAATAGGAGATGCGGCGCCCGATCCGCGCCAGAGATTCGGCGCTGGTGCTGAAGGCCACGTATCTCAGCGCCTCTTCCAGCCTCGGCGTCCCCGCGACGATCCCGACCTGGCCCACGTCCAGCAGCTGTCCGTCCCACACGATCACGAACGGTTGGTTTTCCATGATCTGCGCATTGAAGATCCGGCCGTTGTACGCCGTGCTCATGACCACTTCGCCGTCGGCCAGCATCTGCGGCGGCTGGGCGCCCGCCTCCCACCAGACCACTTCGTCCTTGATCGTTTCGAGCTTGGCAAAGGCCCGGTCCAGGCCCTCCGGCGTCGCCAGCGCGGCGTACACCTCGTCGAGCGGCACGCCATCGGCGATCAGCGCGAACTCCAGGTTCACCTGCGGCACCCGCCGCATCCCGCGGCGGCCCGGGAACTTCTCCAGGTCGAAGAAGTCGGCCATGGTGGCGGGCTTGTCGCCCGGAAAGTTCTCGTCGTTGTACGCGTACACCGTCGACCAGTACAGATTGCCCACTCCGCACTCGGTCTGGCTCTCCGCCACGAAGTCGTCGGCGGCGGGAGTGCCGTCGGGGCCGGGAGGCAGATCGTCGATGTCGATCAGCTCGAGCAGCCCTTCGTCGCAACCGCGCACGGCATCGGCCATCTCCAGGTCGACCACGTCCCAATGGATGTTGCCGACGTCCACCTGCGCCCGTATCTGGGCCAGGCCGCCGTTGTAGTCCTCCACGCCGACACGAATGCCGGTCGCCGCGGTGAAGGGAATGTTGGCGCCCTCGTTGACGGCGCGACCGTAGGAGCCGCCCCAGGACACGACGGTAATCGACTGCCCCGCGACGGGGAGGACCGGGACGCCGGAAAGGAAGGCCACGAGCGCCAGGGCGGTCACCGCCGGCAAACGTCTCACGACTCCTGCTCTCATTCTGTCTCCTTCATGCATTCCGTCACGCATGCCGTCACGCATTCCGTTCTCGCTTTCATGCCCGAGTGCACGACCATCGCCGACCGTCCAGCCAATCTGGACGGTATCCCCGCCAGCGAGCAACGAGAACGGCGCGCGGGCACGCCGGTGGACGCACGTCGCTCCGAGGGCGGGCCAGCGGCGTATTGCGCGGGCATCTCTGCGGTGCAGTTTGCGGGCGGAAGCCCCGTCATCTCCCCGTTTCCGAGGCAGTACCATGAAAGCAGCCCGAGTCCTTGCGCTCTCCGCGGCCGGTCTCCTCTTCGGCGCCACGACCGGCGCACCGGCCGCCGTCGCCCAGTCCGCGCTCGAGACGGCCATCTCCCACCTGGAATACCGTGAGATCGGCCCGGCCCTCATGGGGGGCCGCATCGCCGACCTCGATGTCGTCGAAGCCAAACCGCAGATCTTCTACCTCGGCACCGCGAGCGGAGGCCTGTGGAAGACGGAGAACCACGGCACCTCGTGGACCCCGCTCTTCGACGACCAGCCGACGAGTTCGATCGGGGACGTGACGCTCCACCAGGCGAACCCGAACCTCGTGTGGGTGGGGACGGGCGAGCCGCAGAACCGCCAGTCCTCCCCGTGGGGAAACGGCGTCTACAAGTCGACGGACGGCGGGAACACGTGGATGCACATGGGGCTCGAGGCGACGAAGCATGTCGCCCGCATCCTCATCCATCCGCGCAACCCCGACATCGTCCATGTGGCCGCGATGGGGGATCTCTGGGGTTCCAACCCCGAGCGCGGCGTCTTCCGCACGACCGATGGCGGGGAGTCGTGGGAGAAGGTGCTGTACGTCGACGACCACACGGGGGCCATCGACCTGGCCATGGATCCCGCCGACCCGAACACGATCTTCGCGGCCATGTACCAGCGGCAGCGGACGGGCTGGGGGTTCAACGGGGGCGGCCCCGGGAGCGGCCTCTACCGGACGGTCGACGGCGGCGACAACTGGACGGAACTGACCGAGGGGCTGCCGGAGGGCGACAAGGGCCGCATCGGGATCGACATCTACCGGCAGGACGGCAACCTCGTCTACGCGCTCGTCGAGGCGGATCCGCGGCGGCCCGGCCAGGGTTTCGGGGGCGGAGGAGGCGGCCCGCGCCAGGGAGGGCTCTTCCGGTCGACGGACCGCGGCGAGACGTGGGAGAAGGTGTCGGACACCAACCCGCGGCCGATGTACTACTCCCAGGTCCGCATCGACCCGGGCAACCCCGACCGCATCTACGTGCTCGGCACGCAGCTCTCGATTTCGGATGACGGCGGACGGACGTTCCGCAACGACGGCGCCGTGCAGATCCACGTCGACCACCACCAGCTGTGGATCAACCCGGAGGACCCGGACCACCTGATCCTGGGCAGCGACGGCGGGGTCGCGGCCTCGTGGGATGGAGCCGCGCACTGGCGCATGTTCGACAACATCCCGCTCGGCCAGTTCTACACCATCGGGTACGACATGCGGACCCCCTACGCCGTGTGCGGCGGGCTGCAGGACAACGACGCATGGTGCGGACCCTCGGACACGCGCTCCTTCCACGGCATCCGGCACCAGGACTGGTACGAGACGGCGTACGGCGACGGCTTCTTCACGATCGTGGACCCGACGGACTCGACGATCGTCTACTCCGAGTCGCAGGGCGGGAACATGAACCGCTACGATCTGACGACGGGGGAGAAGATCCCGATGCGCCCCATCGTCGGGCCGCGGGCGGACGGGGACACGACGAAGGCCTACCGCTACAACTGGAACTCGCCGCTCCTGCTCTCGCCGCACGATCCGGCCACCGTCTACCTGGGCGCGAACTACCTGCTGCGCTCGCGGGACTACGGGATGTCGTGGGAGGAGGTCGGGGGGCTCGACCTCACGAAGCAGATCGACCGCGAGGAGCTGCAAATCATGGGCGTCCCCGGCTCCGAGCCGCAGATGTCGCTCAACGACGGGATCTCGACGTACGGAAACCTGACCTCGGTGGAGGAGTCGCCGCTCGTGCGGGGGCTGATCTACGCGGGGACGGATGACGGGAACCTGCAGGTGTCGCGCGACGACGGGGCGACGTGGGAAAACGTCGTCGACCGCATCCCCGGCCTCCCGGAGCGGACCTATGTCAGCCGGGTGGAGCCGTCGCACCACGTGGATGGGCGCGTGTACGCCACCTTCGACGGGCACCGCAACGGCGACTACGCGCCCTACGCCTACGTGAGCGAGGACTACGGTCAGAGTTGGCGGGCGATCGCGGACGGGCTGCCGGACCTGTGGTCGGTGAACGTGATCGTCGAGCACCACCGCGCGCCGAACCTCCTCTTTATCGGGAACGAGGTCGGCGTGTTCGTCTCCGTGGACCGCGGCGAGAGCTGGGTCCAGCTCAAGAACAACCTGCCCACGGTGCCGGTGGACGACATCCTGGTGCACCCGCGCGAGAACGACCTCATCGTCGGCACGCACGGGCGCAGCGCCTGGATCCTGGCCGACGTGGCGCCGCTCGAAGCCCTTTCCGAGGGGATGCTGGCCGAAGCGGGACGCGTGTTCGGAGACCGGTCGATCATGTGGACGGAGCGCGGGGACTGGCCCTTCTACGGCGCCACGTACAGCGCGCCGAACCCGCCGCGCGGGGCCCGGATCCGCTACTACCTGCGCGACGCCCCGGCCGGGGACATGACCGCCGACGACGACGAAGGAGAGGACGCCGAGGGCGACGATGACGACGGCGACAGGGATGACGGGGAAGGGGACGAGGACGCCGATGGTTCGGAGGATGGGGACGCAGGTGACGACGGGGAGGGCGGCCCGGACGCCTTCTCATTGAAGATCAGCGACGCCTCGGGGGTACACGTACGTACGCTGGAGGCGCCCGCGGAGGTCGGCGTCAACGAGGTGATCTGGGACTGGCGTCACGACGCGCCGTACGAGCGTGAGGGCGGCGGTCCGGGCGGTGGCGGCGGAGGCGGCTTCTTCTTCGGCGGCGCGCCGCAGGGACCGATCGTCCTGCCGGGCTCGTACACGGTGAGCATGGAGGCGGGTGGCGAGACGTTTTCCGCCACGGTCGAGGTCGTCGCGGAGCCGCGCCGGCCGATGAGCCGCGCGGACCGGATGGCGCGGCAGGAGGCGCTCATGAGCCTCCACGCCATGGCGGGCCCGATCTATGAGGCCGGCCAGGCCCTCGACGCGCTCGAGGAGCAGTTGTCGGCCGCCGAGGACCTCATCGAGGGCGCCGACGAGGCGCCGGAAGGGTTGGAGGAGGAGTTGGAGGCGATCGAGGAGGAGATCGAGGAGATCCGCGACGAGTTGGGGGATGCGCGCCGGAACGCCGGCGTCGCGAACGCCATCCAGGGTTCGTCGACGGTTCCCACCGCGGATCACCTGTGGCAGGTCGACGAGGTGTGGAACGTGATGCCGGAGTTGCTGGACCGGCTCAACGTGCTCATCGAGACGCGCGTGCCGGCGCTTAACGCCCAGCTTTACGCGGAGGGCGTGCGGCCGGCGGCGGGCGAGCCGATCCCGCTCCCGGACCGGCCGGGCGGCTGACGGGCTCCCGACGCGCGGCCGGCGGGCGGCCGACCCAGGGCACCGATAGATTGCGGCCATGCGACACACGACGAGACGAACGATGAAATCACCCATGACGGGGCTGCCGGCGCCGGTGCTCGCCCTCGGGCTGGCGGTGGTGGCGGCCTCCGCGTCGGGCGGACCCGTGCCGCCGGGACTCGGCGCTGCCTTCGCGCGATCCACGCCGGTCGTGCCGTCCGCGCCGTCCGCGCAGTCCGCGGCCACCGTCGTCCGGGTGCCGATCTCCGGCACGATCGAACTCGGCGTGGCCCCGTTCGTGGCTCGCGCGCTCTCGGAAGCCGCCGAATCGGGAGCGCCCGCGGTGATCATCGAACTCGACACGCCGGGGGGGCGGGTCGACGCGGCGTGGAAGATCATCGACGACCTGCGCGACGCCGAGGTCCCGACCTACGCCTACGTGAACCGCCGCGCCCTCTCGGCGGGCGCGATGATCGCGCTCGCGACGGACCGGATCTACATGCGGCCGGGCTCGACGATCGGCGCGGCCACGCCGGTCACCGGCGAGGGCGAGAGGGCGCCGGAGAAGATGGTGAGCGCCATGCGCTCGGAGTTCCGGGCGCTGGCCGAGGAGCGGGGGCTCGATCCGCTGGTCGCGGAGGCGATGGTGGACGAGAGCATCGAGGTCCCCGGCGTGATCGAAGCCGGCAGGCTGCTCACGCTCACGACCGACGAGGCCACGGCGATCGGCGTCGCGGACGCCGAGGTCCGGGATCTCATCGAACTCCTGGAGGTCACGCGGCTCCCGGCGGCTCCGGTGCGGGAGATCCGTCCGAACTGGGCGGAGGCCATCGTCCGCTTCCTGACGAACCCGGCGGTCGCGCCTCTCCTCCTGAGCCTGGGATTCCTCGGACTCATCGTGGAGGTGCGAACGCCGAGCTTCGGCGTGGCGGGAGCGGTGGGGCTCGCGTCGCTGGCCGCGTTCTTCGGCGCGCACCACCTGGTACATCTCGCGGGTATCGAGGAGATCCTGCTCTTCGGGGCGGGCGTCGTGCTGATCGCGCTCGAGGTCTTCGTGATCCCCGGCTTCGGGGTCGCCGGGATCCTCGGGACGGTCGCGGTGCTCGGGGCGGCCGTCATGGGCATGGTCGGCCAGGTGCCGACCTTCGACCAGGTGTTCAACGCGGCCGGCCTGGTCTCGCTTTCGATCCTCCTCGTGGGGGTCGCGACGTGGGCGCTTGTGCGACACCTTCCGCGCAGTCGACGTTTCTCCGGTCTCTTCCTCCGCGACTCGACAAGCCGCGAGACGGGCTATCTTTCCGCGCCCGAGCGCGACGATCTGGTCGGCGAACTCGGCGTCACATCGACGGACCTGCGGCCCACGGGGGTCGCGATCATCAATGATGAACGCATCCATGTCGTAACCGAGGGTCCCTGGCTCGAGGCCGGGACCCCGATACGTGTCCTCGAGGTCGCGAGCGGACGGGTACTCGTGCGCCGCGCCAAGAGGCCCCAGACATCCGAAGACGGGAACGAGGTCTGATATGCAAGGACTCGATGGATTCGCGGGAAGCAGCATCATCCTCCTCATGGTCGCAGCCCTCGGCCTGCTCATTCTGTCGTGGATCGTGCCGATCCGGCTCTGGGTCACGGCGCTCGCGTCCGGAGTCCGCGTGGGCCTCGGCAGCCTGGTCGGGATGCGCCTGAGGAAGATCCCGCCGCCGCGGATCGTTTATCCGCTCATCAGCTCCTACAAGGCGGGGCTTCCGCTCCACACGAACGAACTGGAGTCGCATTTCCTCGCCGGGGGCGACGTCGAGCGGGTGGTGAACGCGCTCATCTCGGCGGACAAGGCGCAGATCGAACTGCCGTTCCGGCAGGCGGCGGCGATCGACCTTGCGGGACGGGACGTGCTCGACGCGGTGCAGGTCTCCGTCAACCCGCGGGTGATTCAGACGCCGAAGGTCGCCGCGATGGCCAAGGACGGGATCCAGCTCATCGCGACGGCGCGCGTAACGGTGCGTGCCAATATCAACCGGCTCGTGGGTGGGGCGGGGGAGGAGACGATCCTGGCGCGCGTCGGCGAAGGCATCGTGTCGACGATCGGGTCGGCGTCGTCTCACAAGGCCGTGCTCGAGAACCCGGACAACATTTCGAAGACCGTGCTCGCCAAGGGGCTCGACTCCGGGACCGCGTTCGAGATCCTCTCCATCGACATCGCCGATGTCGACGTGGGGAAGAACATCGGCGCGGAGCTGCAGACGGACCAGGCGGAAGCGGACAAGCGGATCGCACAGGCGAAGGCCGAGGAGCGCCGGGCGATGGCGGTCGCGTCGGAGCAGGAGAACCGGGCGCTCGTCGAGCAGATGCAGGCCGAGGTCGTGAAGGCGGAGGCGGAAGTGCCCCTCGCGATGGCCGAAGCGTTCCGTGAGGGCAACCTCGGTATAATGGATTACATGAAGTACCGTAACATCCAGAGCGATACGCAGATGCGCAGGTCGATCGCGAAGCCGCCGGAGAGCGACAAGAACGACTGATGCCCGATCTCGAAGGGGCGCTGCCCCTCATCCTGCTGATGATCTTCCTCTGGGTGCGCAGCATCGGCGCCGCGATGAAGAAGAATCGCCAGCGGCAGGAACAGGCGCTCGAGCAGGAGGGGGCGGTCCCGGAGTTCGAAGCCGAGCCGTCGGGCGTTCAGGCCGCCGAGCCCGCCGGAGGCGAGGCGGCGCCGGAGCGGCGCCCGACGTTGCGCGAACAGTTGCGCGATATGGGCCGCCAGCTCGAGCAGCAGATGCAGCAGGCCGCGGAGGAGGGCCGGCCGGGCAGCATGGTCGGGCACGTGGACCCGGAGGAGACCCCCGAGCCTCCCCCGTTCATCCGGCCGGCTCCGGCGCCCGATCCGCGCCCGGTGGGCCGCGCACCGGCGCCGGCGCCTCCTCCGGAGCGCGAAAGCCGGCGGCGACCGCCGTCAGGGCTCGCGGCGGCGAGTCCGCGCCGCGGACCGCAGGGGCCCATCGAGGCAAGTCGGCGTGCCTCCGCCCGGCAGGGCGGTCCGCTGGAACGTCTTGAGCGCTATCCCTCGCTCGCGCGGGCCGTGATCCTGTCCGAGATCCTCGGGACGCCGCCGGGTCTGTCCGACGACCGGAACGTGTGAATCGGCCGGGCCGGGGCCCTCTCGGGCTTACCGGCTGTGCAGGGCGAAGGCGGCTCCCTGCGGGTCGATGCCCTGCAGGATGAACTCGCCGCCGGGAACTTCCATCGGCCCCACGACGACCGACCCGCCCAGCTCCTTCACGAGCTCCGCCGAGGCGTGCACGTCGGACACCAGGATGTAGAGCCCCCAGCACGGCGGGGGCATGTCGTCGCTCCGGTTCATCATGCCGCCCAGTTCCTTGCCGTCGCGCCCGTACATCTGGTAGATGCCCGCTTCGCCCATGTCCATCTGCGTCGTCTTCTCCCACCCGAACAGATCCGAGTAGAAGGACCACGCCGCGTCGATGTCTGCGGCGATCAGTTCGTGCCAGGAGAACTCTCCCGGAGTGGGCGGCCCGTCGTGTCCGGGCGTGTCGTCGGACGGCTGGTAGGCCGTGAACACGGCGCCGCCGGGATCCCTGATGACCGCGATATGGCCGACTTCGGGGATCTCCATGCGGTGGATCGCGCTACCTCCCAGCCGCTCCGCCTGCCCCACCGTCGCGTCCACATCCGGCGTCGACAGGTAGGGCAGCCAGTGGGGAGGGGCTCCCCCGGCGAGGGCGTCCTCCGGCAGCTGCATCACGCCGCCGATCGGAGTGCCGTTGTTGTTCCACGTGATGTAGGGCGGGCCTTCGCCCTGCCATGTTCCGGTCTCCCAGCCGACCACCTGCCGGTAGAAGTCCTGCGCGCCTTCGAGATCGGTCGTGAGAAGCTCGTACCAGCAGAAGCGGCCGAGCGGCGTTTCAGACATCACATGCCTCCTTTGATTCGGTTGATCGGTTGATTCGGTTGATTCAGTCATCGTTCGCGAGATCGTCGAGGAAGGGCGACTTCTTCCGGCTCGGTTCGTAGGCCTCCCCGAAGGGCGAAGTACGCGGAGTCCCGCGCCCGGTCCCCGCCTCCGGCGTCGCGGCGCCGAGTATGGACCGGAGTTCCTGCTCGCTGAGTTCGAACGGATCGTCCCCGGCGTAGAGCGGGGGGCGGACGCGGTGCGGCCTGCCCGGATTCCCGCGTAGCGGTTCGAACCGCCATTCGGACCGGGAGGCGACGCGCACCTCCCAGCGATTCCCCTGGCGGTCGGAGAACTTTCGATGGCTCACGATCGCTTCCCTTCGGACTTTCTGTCGGACTTCCTGTCGGCTGAAGAGCGGAGCAGGATCGCGGTCCCGCCGAGCCCGATGACGGCGAACGCGAACCACTGGATTGCGTAAGACAGGTGCGGGCCGGCATCGGTCTCGAGCGCCCGGGCGGGGCGGAGGACGCTGCCCGGGGGAGGATCGTCCGCGCGCAGGACATGGGGCGTGGGCTCGAGCGCGGTCTGCTCGCGGATCAGAGCCAGGTCGAGCCCCGCGATGGCGAGGTGCTGCGCGCCGGCGACCTCCGCCTGGAGCGGCTGCCCGCCGCGTCCGTCCCGCGAGGACACGAAGACCCCCTGAACCTCGGCCGGGTCTGTCGCATTCGCGGGGTCCGCAGCGCCGTCCGCGGAGTCCGGGAACCCCATCCACCCGGACGCGAGATCGGGGCGGAGGCCATCCGGCGCGGGCAGCCAGCCGCGCAGGACCATCACGACCGACCCGGCGTCGCCGCCGACCAGGAGCGGGGTCAGCACCTCCGCGCCGGCCCGCCCGTCCAGGGTGCGACTCCGGAGGATGACTTCGCCGGCCCGGTCCCACTGGCCGGCCAGCCGCGCGCGGCGGCCGATGAGGCCCGTCGTGTCCGGGGGCACGTCGCCGGGGACGAGCCACTCGAGCCGCGGGGCGTCGGCGCGCTCGGCGCGCGCGCGCACCCCGGCGCTCCGTTCCCCATGTCGGTCGAGTTGCCAGAAGCCGAAACGGATGAAGAGCGCCCCCAGGGCGAGGGCCACGGCGCACAGCAGGATCCTTCGGTTGATGGTCACGGCACACGAGTCTATCCGCTCGGGGCGGCGAACGCAGCCGTCTGCGGGTTCGCCGCCGCCTTGCCGGACCGCCGCCGATACGCCGATCTTCCCGCGATGATTTTCGAGAGCCCACACCCCCCGATCGTCGTTCCGGAGCAGTCGTTCTCCGACTATCTCCTGGGTTCCCTCGGGGACCGCCGGGACAAACCCGCGTTCATCGAGGGACCGAGCGGCCGGGTGGTGACCTACGGACAGCTCCGGGATCAGGCGGGCGCCGCGGCGCGCGGCCTCGCGGCCCGCGGGCTGAGACGGGGCGGCGTGGTCGCGATCTGCAGCCCCAACCTGCCCGAGTACGCAACGGCGTTCCTCGCGGCCGGCATGGCCGGCGGCTGCAGCACGACGCTGAACCCGCTCAGCACGGATGACGAACTCGTCTCCCAGTTGAACGATTCCGGCGCCCGCTGGTTCATCACCGTCCCCCCGCTCCTCGAGAGGGCGCGAGCCGTCGCGGCACGAACGGGCATCGAAGAGATCTTCGTCTTCGGCGAGGCGGAGGGCGCCACGGCCTTCGCCGACCTCATCGCGGACGGAGTGAAGGGCGGCACGGGGACGGATGCGGAACCCGCGGGCATCAGCAGTCCCGCCGAGGACCTCCTCACTCTCCCGTATTCGAGCGGGACGACGGGCGTTTCCAAGGGCGTGATGCTCACGCACCGGAACCTCGTCGCGAACATCGAGCAGTTCAGCGCCGTCGGCCTCGTGGACGCCGACGATGTCGTCCTCGCCGTCCTCCCCTTCTTCCACATCTACGGGATGGTCGTCGTCATGAGCGGCGCCCTGAAGGCGGGCGCGACCGTCGTCACCATGCCCCGCTTCGATCTCGAGGAGTTCCTGGGCGCGATTCAGGAGTATCGGGCCACCTGCCTCTACCTCGTTCCGCCCATCGTGCTCGGCCTCGCCAAGCACCCCGCGGTCGACGGCTACGATCTCTCGTCGGTGAACTGGATCATGTCCGGGGCGGCCCCGCTTGGAGAGGAGATCGCCCTCGCCTGCCAGGAGCGGCTCGGGTGCCGCGTGTTTCAGGGCTACGGCCTCACGGAAGCGAGTCCCGTGACGCACGTCTGTTTCGGGGACAACGTCGACGCGGACAAGATCGGGACGATCGGGCCGACGATCCCGAGCACCGAGATGATGATCGTCGATATCGAGTCCGGAGAAGCGCTGGGACCCGGCCGGGAAGGGGAGGTATGGGTGCGCGGCCCGCAGGTGATGAAGGGCTACCTCAACAACCCGGAGGCGACGGCGAGCACCGTCGACGCCGAGGGCTGGCTGCATACGGGCGACGTGGGGCGCGCGGACGAAGACGGGTATGTGACGATCGTCGACCGGGCCAAGGAACTCATCAAGTACAAGGGCTACCAGGTGGCGCCGGCCGAACTCGAGGACCTTCTCCTCTCGCACCCGGACGTGGCCGACGTGGCCGTGATTCCGGTCGCGGATGAGGAGGCGGGAGAGATTCCGAAGGCGTGCGTCGTGCGGGCGGGAGACGTGAGCGGCGAGGAGATCATGCGGTACGTGGCGGAGCGCGTGGCCCCGCAGAAGAAGGTCCGCGCCGTGGAGTTTCTCGATGAGATCCCGAAGTCGGCGTCGGGCAAGATTCTCCGGCGGTTCCTCGTCGAGCGCGAGCGGACCGCGGCGTCGTGAGCGAGGCGCTGCAGGAAAAGTATGCGCCCGAGTCGATCTGTTTCGGCTGCGGCCACGCGAATCCGGAGGGGCTTCGGCTGCGCAGCTTCCCCGCGGCGGACGGCAGCCACGACGTGGTGGCCGAATGGACGCCCGGGCCGAACCACCGGTCGTTCCCGGGCATCCTCAACGGAGGGATCATCGGGACGCTGCTCGACTGCCAGTGCAACTGGTGCGCCGCGCACTACTTCATGCGGGCTCGCGGCCTGGACCATCCGCCCGTCACCGTGACCGCGGAATACACGGTCCGGCTCCGGAAGCCCACGCCCTCCGACGCTCCGGTCCAGCTCCGGGCGCGGATCGCCGAAGCGGGCGAGCGCAGGGTCGTGGTCGAAGCCGAACTGCTTTCCGGTGGCGAATGCACGGCCACCTGTTCGGGAACGTTCGTGGCCATCAGGGAGGGACACCTGGCACATGGAACCCGGTAAGGCCGTCGCTCGGATCCTCGGCGCCCGGAGACCCGTCGTCTGCGGCCCCGCCGTCGGCGGCCCCGCCGTCGGCGGCCGCGTCGTCTGTCGCCTCGTCGCGTGGGGTCTCGTGTATGCGGCGGGCGCGTTGTGCGCGTCGCCGGCGGCACGGCTCTCGGCCCAGACGGCGGCCGCCGCCGGGTCGGCGCGGTTCGAGGTGTGGGAGGCTTCGATCCCCGAGCTTCAGGCGGCGCTCGAATTGGGCCGCGTCACTTCCATCGGCCTGGTGGACGCCTACCTCGCCCGGATGGCGGCGTACGACCGGGCGGGGCCGACGCTCAACGCGATCATCCGCCTCCATCCCACGGCGCGGGAACAGGCGCGGCGGCTCGACGCGGAGCGCGCAGCGGGGCAGGTGAGGGGCCCGCTGCACGGAATCCCCATCCTCCTCAAGGACAACTACGACACCTTCGACATGCCCACGGCCGGATCGACGGTCGCGCTCGCGGGCTGGACGCCGCCGGACGACGCCTTCCAGGTGCGGAAGCTGCGCGAGGCGGGGGCGATCCTCCTCGCCAAGACGAACATGCACGAGTTGGCGGCGGGGATCACGAGCATCAGTTCGCTCGGCGGACAGACGCGCAACCCGTACGATCCGGCGCGGAATCCGGGCGGCTCCTCCGGCGGCACGGGCGCCGCGGTGACGGCGAGCTTCGGCGCCGTGGGATGGGGGTCCGACACGTGCGGCTCGATCCGCATCCCGTCGTCGGTCCACAACCTCGTCGGGCTGCGGCCGACGAAGGGGCTGTCGAGCATCGATGGGATCATCCCCCTGTCGCACACGCAGGATACGGGCGGGCCGCTGGCGCGCTCCGTCGTAGATCTCGCGATCGCCCTCGACGCGACGGTCGGCGCGGACGCGGCGGATCCGGCCACGGAGGCGATGCGCGACCGGGAGCCGATCGGCTTCCGCGCGGCGCTCGACGCCGAGTCACTGGCCGGGGCGCGCATCGGGGCCCTGGCGGAGTGGCTGTCGGATTCGGGCGCGGAAGCTCCGGTCACGGCGGCCGTTCGCGCCGCCCTCGACGCGATGGCCGCGGCGGGGGCGGAGATCGTCGATGTCGAGATCCCCGCGCAGGACTCGCTGCTCGCGAACACGGGGGTGATCGGGCACGAATTCGCCGTGGATCTCGCCGCGTACCTGGCCGCGCCCGGCGGCGGGCCGGTGGCGTCGCTCGGGGAGATCGTTGGACTGGGGCTGCACCACGAGCAGCTCGACGGCACCTTCCGGCGGCGCAGCGCGGCGGGCCCGCGCGACGAGGCGGCCTACGCCGAGGTGCTGGAGCGGCAGACGGCGCTGCGGGAGGCGATCGTGGCGTTCATGGACGAAGAGCGGCTCGACGCGATCGCCTATCCCACGCTGCGGCGCGACCCTGCGCGGATCGGCTCGCCGCCGGTCGGCGGGACGTGCCAGCTGGCCGCGCACAGCGGGCTCCCGGCGATCAGCGCGCCCGCGGGCTTCACGCGGACCGGGATGCCGACCGGCGTAGAGCTGATCGGCCGCCCGTTCGACGATGCGCGCCTGGTCTCGTTCGCGTACGCGCTCGAACGGGCGATCCAGCCGCGCCGCGCGCCACCCCGCACGCCCCCGCTCGTGGACGGCCGCGCGCCGGAACCGCTCCGCTTCAGCGTCGCCGGCGACGGCGGATGGGCCGGGCGGCCCGCCGCCCCTCGGCTCCACGGCAGCTTCAGCCTCGACCTGCCGCGCGGCACGCTGGGATACCTCATCACCACGTCCGGCCTCGGGCCGGCCGACGCCCACGCGATCGTGCTCCAGCGGCGGGGAAGCGGGACGCGTCCGAACGCGGTCGTGCGACGTCTCTCCGGCCCGGGCCACACGTCGGCCGAGGGCAGCGTGGCGCTGAGCGCCGCCCACCTTGACGACCTCATGGCCGGGCGGATCGAACTCGCGCTCTACACGGCCGACCGCCCGCTCGGCGCCATCCGGCTCGCGCTCACGCCGGAGGACTGAGGGCGGGCTCCGAGCCCCCGCGGGCCGGGTCCGTCAGCGGGACGTCACGCCCGGGACCCCCTCCGGCTCGTCGTCCCACCACCAGAGCGGGGCCAGCGGCCGCTGCCGGGGATGGATCTCGTCGAGGGTATCCGCGTCGAACAGGCGCCCGTTCAGCATCACCTGCTCGATCGCGTTCGTGTTGCGCAGGTCGTCGAGCGGGTTCGCGGTCAGGATCACGAGGTCGGCGAGCTTGCCGGCTTCGATCGAGCCGAGATCCCGGTCGAGGCCGATCGCTTCGGCCCCGAAGATCGTGGCCGTGCGCAATGCGTCGTGCTCGTCCATGTCGTCGGCCGCCATCGCCCACAGCTCCCAGTGGTAGCCGAGCCCCTGCAGCTGGCCGTGGCTCCCCACGCCCGCCTTCCCCCCCGCGTCGACGAGGTTCCTGACGAACTCGCCGTGTTGCACGAACACGTGCTGGTCCTCGCGGAACCACTGCGGCCGGCGGAGCGTGCGCGAGTCCACCTCATCGTGCGGGACGAAGCGGCGCAGCTTCGGGTCGTCGTGCGGGTTCTCGCGGGAATAGAAGTAGTTCTCCGCCCACGGGCCCCCGTACGACACCAGCAGCGTCGGTGTGTAGACCCGCTCCGTCTCCGCGAAGAGCCGCACGTAGTCGTCGTACACCGGGAAGACGGGGATGGAGTGTTCGAGCCCCGGATAGCCGTCGATCGTCTCCGTGAGGTTCTGCCGGAGGTTCAGCGACCCCTCGGTCGTCGGCATGAGCTCGAGTTCGCGGGCCGCCATGATGATGTGCTGGCGCCCCTTCCGGGCCGCGGCCACGTACATCTTGATCGTCTTCGTGTCGAAGTAGTCGGCGTAGCGGGAGAGGACGTCCCTCGCCTCTTCCTCCGTGTCGATCCCGTCCTGCCAGAAGACGCCCGGCCCGGTCGAGTAGACCCGCGGCCCGAGCACGCTCCCGGTGCGGACCATGTCCGCATAGGAGAGGACCTCCGTGTTCCCGGTCTGCGGATCCCGCGTCGTCGTCACGCCGTACGCGAGGTTGGCGAGGTACGGCCACACGTCGGTGCGGTGGAGCTGGTCGCGCGCCCGCAGGTGCGCGTGCGTGTCGACGTAGCCCGGGACGACCGTCCGGCCGCGGATGTCGAAGACAACGGCATCGTCCGGCACGGCGACCGAACCGCTCGCGCCCACCGCCTCGATCCGGTTGTTCCGGACCACGATGTCCGCGTTCTCGATGACTTCGTCGCCGTTCATCGTGATCGCGCGCCCGCCGCGGAGTACCGCGATGCCTGCGGGGATGTCGCGCGGCGCCTCGATGAGGATGCGGTGTTCGACGGCGCGGTAGCCTTCGTCCTCCTCTTCTTCTTCAGTTGCCTCTTCTTCTTCCTCTTCCTCTTCGGCCGCTCCGGCCGCCTCCACGCTGTCTTCGTGCGCCTGCGCGGCGTCGAGGTCGTAGGAGAAGTGGGCATTGCCCAGCGAGAAGTGCACCGTGCGGCCGTTGCCGCTCCAGGCCGGGAATTCGCCGCCGATATCGGTGACGCGGCGGGCGGGGAAGGAGGCGTTGTCCGGGTTGGAGACGTTGATCGTCGGCGTCACGCCGGCGCGTGGCACCGTCACGGTGTAGATCTCGCGCTGGATCTCCGCGAGCGCCTGGTCGCCGCGCGGCGCCATCTCGATGGTCGACGGAGACAGCCCCTGCGTCGAACCCTGAGGCGTGGGCCCGCGCACCTTCACATGCTCCTTCTCGTCCGTCCCATCCCAGCGAATCGAGACCAGGGCGTCGGGGAAACGGAAGAGATGGATGCGGTCGTTCTCCTCCACGAAATGGGGATTCGCCCGTCCGTCCGTGGGCGCGATCAGCGTCGCCGGCCCGCCGTCCGAGCCGTCCGGGTCGGCCGACACCCACACGATCTCCGTGCCCGGCGCGCCGCCCTCGCCCTGCGTCTCGTAGGCCCGCACGAGCCCCCGCACGGCCACGATCCGGTCGCCCGGCCCCCACGCGGGGGCGAAGTACGTCGCCGCGTCGCGCGTGAGCCGCACCGGGTCCCCGCCGCCGTCGCTCCGCGCCTTGTAGAGGTGTCCCGCGTTCCCATCCCACGTCGAGTACGCGATCCACGCGCCGTCCGGCGACCACGTCGCGAAGTGCTCCGACATGTCCGCGTCGGTGAGGCGTTCGGGGTCCGAGCCGTTGGCGGCCGACACCCAGAGGCGGTCGAGCGCCGTGAAGGCGAGCCGGTCGCCGGAGGGGGAGGGCGCCGCGTCGCGGATCTGGCGCACGGTGAAGGTCGGCGTGTCCTCGATCGGATAGTCGAAGTCGACGCGTGGTCCGAGCGCGAGGTCGAACTGCACCCGGAAGGGGATCTCCTCGGCGTCGCCCCCGTCGACCGGGAGCTTCCAGATCTTCCCGCCGTAGGAGGTGACGAGGTGCCGGGAGTCCGGCGTGAACGACATGCCGGGAAGCACGTCCAGCGTGGCGCGCGACTCCTGGTCGTCGTGCTGCACGGGATACGCGAGCCAGCGCTCGTCGCCGCTCTCGAGGTCCCGGATCACGAGCCCGGTGTGCGCCTCGTGACGCGTCCCGAACACGAGCCAGCGGCCGTCGGGCGAGAGCACCGGCCGGATCGCGGAGCCGTACCGCGAGGAGCGGGTGTATCGTTCGCCCGACTCGCGGTCGTATGCCTCGAGCTGGTACTGGGGGAACTGCGCGTTGTAGGTCCAGTCGCCGGTGCGGCGCGCGTACCAGATGTAGCGGCCGTCGGGGGAGACCGCGGCCCCGAGCATCTTCAGGTTGTCCGGTTCCGAGACGAGTTCGATCCCGCTCCCGCCGTCCACGTGGAACAGCTTGAGCTTCGGTAGCCCGCCCCCGCGGAAGCCGCCCATCGACGCCACGATGTAGTCCCCGTCCGGGAGCCACTCGGGGGACTCGGCGCGATTGGCCGAACCCCGGGAGATCTGCGTCGTGTCGGAGCCATCGAGCGAGCGGATCCAGATGTTTTGCCCGCCGTCGTAGTCGGAGGTGTAGACGATCCGCGTCCCGTCCGGGGAGAAGCGCGGCTGGGCGTCGAAGGCCATCCCCGACGTGAGCTGCGTCGCATCCCCGCCGCCGATCGGGATGGTGAAGAGGTTCCCGAGATAATCGAAGACGATCGTCTCGCCGTCCGGACTCACGTCGAGAGAGATCCAGCTCCCCTCCGTCATGTCCAGCGCCACCGTGCGGTCGACCGGCAACGGCAGATCCTCGTTATCCGGCCCTTCGGCCCCGTTCGAGGCCTCCTGCGAGGAGGCCCCGCCCGCCGTGGCGAGCATGAGCCCGAGACCGAGCGCCAGGGAGTAGACCCCGCGCGCAGCGTGTAGCAGGATAGGATGATCGTTCATCAGTCGGACTCCTCGTGGCGTCGTGGTGGCTGGCTGTACCGAAACCGAAACGGACGATTCCGTGTCGATGCATACATTCCATACGTCGAAGCACGAAAGACCCCGCGCCCGACGCCGGACGTCGGCGATGGCTGCGACGGCGTGTGTGTGGGCCGGATTCGCCGTCGTCGCCGGGGACGCCGCAGCGCAGCGGGTCATCGAGTTGCCGCTCGCAGACCGGATCCTGGCCGAGGACTTCCCGGAGGTGTACCGGGTGGGGGATCGCGGCCGGGAATGGGAGTTGTTCTCGAGTTTGACCTCGATGGGATTCGACGCGCGTGGCCGCCTTCACATTGCGGATTTGGTGGGGGACGAGTTGCGCGTCGTCGTCGTCGACTCGACAGGGGCCCTCGTGTCGGCCTTCGGACGGCAGGGAGACGGTCCCGGCGAGTTCCGCGAAGCGAAGCAGGCCTTCGCCCTCGCTGACGGACGTACAGTCGTCCCGGACCGGGCCCACTTCGGCTACCACCTCTTCACCGCGGATGGCGAATTCGAGCGCATGGTGAGGTTCGAAGGCGTGGGTCCGGCCCACGATCTCCCCATGGCAATGACCCCCTCGGCGAACCCCCGCAGCTACCGGAGCGACTACCGAGGGGGCCTCCTGTCCCGGGTCACGTCGGTGTGGCAGGTGCAGATGGGGGCCGACGGGAGGCCGGGTCGCGTGAGCATCGTGGACGGGCCGCGCACCGTGGATCGGATGACCTTCGACGGCCAGGAAGCTCGTGCCGAGCCGCTCGCCGGGTCGGTACACGGTGAATCCGGCGGTGCATCGCCGTTGAAGTTTCTGTTCGCCCCGCTTCCGGGCGGGGGCATCGTCCTCTCGGATTCGACGGCCTACGCCCTCAGGATTGTCGGGCCTGACGGGCGCGCGATCCGCATCCTCTCGCGTCCGTTCCCAACCCGACGCTGGAACGACCGAAACAGGAGGACATTCGTCGAGCAGGTCGCGGGCCGGGCGCGAGAGAAGGTGGAGCGGGGAGGCGCCGCCGCCGAGATCGCCGGTTTGATGGGGGGCGGGGGCCGTTTCGAGTCATGGTTTGACGAGACGGAGTTGAGTGGCGCGATCGAGGTCGTCGAGGCGCTGGCGACCTCCTGGGAGGGGAAGGTCTGGGTGCTCCGTACGCCAGCCGATGGTTTCCCTGATTACGACCTGCTCGGCGAGGCCATGTCGGCCCTCACGGGCAGTCCGCCCGGCCTGCAGCCGCGCCGTCCGGGTCCGATCGACATCCTCACGCCCGAGGATGGCTACGTCGGCACCTTACCCGATGCCGGGATGCCGGCCGCCTTCGGGCCCAACGGGCTCGTGGCGTATGTGCACCTGGACGCATTCGACGTACCGACCGTCGTCGTGAGGCGGGTGCCGGAGGCCATGCGGGAATAGCGGCCCCGGACAACGGTCCCGCCGCGTTCCCGCGGGAACGTCGGTGGCCTGCCGCCGCGCCCGGTTTGCGCGGCGTGCCGCGGCCATGCACTCTCCCGACCCATGAATCATTTCTCCCTGCTTGCCGTTGCGGGCAGCTGCCGGCGGCGGTCGTTCAATCGGGCGCTTCTGCGGGCCGCCATCGCGCGGGCGCCGGAAGGCGTCGAGATCCGGGATTTCGATCCATCGCGGCTGCCGTTCTATGACGGAGACGTGGAGGCCGCGGGCGACCCCGACGTCGTCTCGGAATTCAAGGCCGCGGTTCATGCGGCGGACCTCGTACTGCTCGTGACGCCGGAGTACAACGGGGGTCTGCCGGCCGTGCTCAAGAACGCGGTGGACTGGGGGTCGCGGCCCCCGCGTCCGCAGGCGTGGGACGGGAAGCCCGTCGCGATCATGGGGGCGACGCCCGGCCGCCTGGGGACGGCGCTGGCCCAGCGCTCCCTGCGCGAGTCGCTCGCGGGGCTGAACGCGCACGTGATGCCGCAGCCCCGGGTCCTGCTGTCGGGGGCGGGCGCCGTGTTCGACGACGATCTCGAGTTGGCGGATGAAGCGACCGGCAAGCATCTCGACAGATTCATGTCCGCCGCCGCAGAATGGGCACGTCGGTTCCGCTGAACGATCAGGCAGGTGGGGGAGGGATTTTGTCCGACGCCGACGGTGCGTGCGTCATCTTCGAGAAGCTGGCGGAAGATGTTCGCGTCCCGACGCGAGCCACGGAGCAGTCCGCCGGCTACGACATCCGGGCGCATCTCACGTGCGGACCGATCCGGGTCCATCGGGGGACCAGCCGCGAGACCATCTCCGTGACCGCGGGCTCCACCGGGAACGGCGCGCTTTCGATCGTCCTCGAACCCGGCGACCGGGCGCTCGTGCCCACGGGCTTCCGCGCCCGGCTGCCCGACGGCTACGAGGCGCAGATCCGCATGCGGTCGTCGCTCGCGTGGAAGCGCGGGCTCACGGTGCCCAACGCACCCGGTACCGTGGACGCCGACTATCCGGACGAGTGGTTCGTCCTCGTCCTCAACTCGGCACCGCACCCGATTCGGATCGAACACGGCGAACGGATCGCCCAGGTCGTCCTCCACAGGTACCGGGTCGCGCGCTGGGAGGAGGGGCTGGTCTCGATTTCGACGGATCGCGCCGGCGGGCTCGGCAGCACCGGCAAACGATAAGGAGAAGACACGATGCCCGAACTGAAGGAATGGCTGCTCGCCATCCCCGTCCTGATCACGCTCGTCGTCATCTTCCTCGTCGAAGTCACCGGCTCGTCACGGCGCTGAAGCGCTCCGCGCCGGCGGGTACACTACCGGAGGCTACCGCAGGTCACCGCAGGCTACCGGACGGGCTCGGGGTGGGGGCGCTCGAACGGCTCCGTTTCCTCCATGCGGTCGACCTCGATCGTGTCCGCGTGCGGACAGGCCACGGAACGCGACGCGGCCCCCTCGACGACGAAGTAACCCCCGGTCTCCGCGTCTCCCACGTCGCCGGCCAGCGTGTAGAAGTACCCGTCCCGATCCTCGAACGTCACGCAACCGTTCTCCTGCCCCGCGATCGTGCCGGTGCGCTGAATCCGGCCCGCCTCATCCGTCACGTGGAACGGGTCGGAGAGTCCCGTGGGCGCGAAGTTCCCGTTGAAGATGATGAAGACGACCGCCCGGTCCCACGTCGCGGTCTCCGGCACGCTCACCGTGGCTCCGATCTCGCCGAACTCGCCCTGATCGCCGGTCCCCAGTTCCTCGAAGCCCGTGCCGATGGCTCCCAGGCCGACGACGACCCTCGCCTGGAGCGGGATGTTCTCGGTGTAGAGACTGACCTCGGTGCCCGGCGGCCCGATGCGCGGCTCCATCGTCTGGATCTGGCGCAGCGAGTCGGGCGTGGCCGGATTCGGATGCGCCTGGGCGAGCGCGGCGCCGGCGGTGAAGAGCAGGATCGGCAGCGCGACGGCGGCTGAGCCCGCGCGCCGCTTCAGGAATCGGATCATCGTGGCCTCCCGGCGAAATCCGTGGAAGTCCCTGACCCATGCTGGCCCCGCCGCCGCGTGGTTCGCAAGGCGAGACGACACTAGCTTCAAGCCCGCCGAGCGCGCCGGGGTGGCGGAATTGGCAGACGCATCGGACTTAAAATCCGAGGGGGTCCATCCCCGTGTGGGTTCGAGCCCCACCCCCGGCATCACGGTTCTCCCGGAGCTGCCGGGTGGATCGATGAGGGGCCGGCGCAGCGATCCGCGCCGGCCCCTCACACGCCCGCCCAGGCCGCTGGAACGGCTGCTAGAACGGGTTGAAATCCCAGCGCATCCGTGCGAGCACCACGCGGCCGATCGCCGGCGCCCCAACCATGCTCTGGTACGCCTGGTCGAAGACGTTCGACACGTCCACCTGGAACCAGAGGTCCTCGTATCCCGGGATGCGGAAGCCGAAATTCGCGTCCAGCGTGGTGACGGCCGCGAGGTCGCCCACCCACGGCCCGGAGTTGAACGGATAGCCGTTCTGCGCCCGGAAGCGCAGGCCGCCGTTGACCCCCGAATCGTCGTTCCGATAGGTGAGCGACGCGGTCCCCCGCACCGTCGGCGAGTTCAGCGACACCTCGCTCAGCAGTTCGCCCGCGGTCTCGAACGTGTTGCGACTGATGAACGAGAGGGACGTGGCCATCTCCAGCTGGTCGCTGAGGAGGAACCCGGCGCCGAACTCGCCCCCCATGACGTCGAACCCGCCGGCGTCCTGGTATCCGGCCACCACCGTGGCGGCGGTGCCGCCGGCGCTCGTCGGAGTCACGGCCCCGAGCGGAATCTGCGCCGCCTGGTCCGCAATGAACTGCGCCATCGCCAGCGCCTCCGCCTCCGTCGCGAACGCCACGCCGACGAACTGTCGGAACACGTTGGAGAGGTAGGCCCCGAGCTGCGGACCGTTGAGGAAGACGTGCGGGGAGATCAGCCGCAGCGGCGCGATGTAGCTGTCGTAGCGCGTGAACCAGGCGTTGGCCCCGACGGAGACGTTGTCTCCGAACACGCCCTTGTACCCGAACTCGAACGTGTTGCGGACGGTCGGCCCCAGGGCCTCGATGTCCTGGAGATTCGCGAGGTCGACGGCTTCGCAGAACGGGGGCGCCACGCATCCCGGCGGCGGCGCGCCACCGCCCGCGACCTCCGTATCGAGCAGCAGCGCCAGCACGCCGACCTGGTCCGCCGATGGAACGGGGATCAGGGGCACCAGTGGGGCAGCCTGCGGCAGGAGCGCGCCGATCAGGTTCGTAGCCGTCGCCCACAACTGCGCCGTCGTGGTGGGCAGGAACTGCCGCGGGCTTCCGCCCGCCAGCACGTTGAAGGGCGACATGTGCATGGGGATCCCGTTCTCTCGCATGTACATGTGCCCGTTGCCCGCGGATCCCGTGGCCCGAAGGTCGTAGAAGAACGGCGTGCCCGTGATGGGGACCGTGCCTCCCGAGATGTCCAGGAACTGGTTCGTGGACGTGGGCGTCGAGAACGCCCGGTTGAACGTGAGCCGGAACGAGTTCGAGGCGTCCGGCTTGAAGACCAGCGCCGCGCGCGGCGAAAAGACGGGATCCGCGAGGTTGCTGTTATGGTCGTACCGGAAGGCGCCGGTGAAGTCGAACTTGGGGCTCAGCGCCCACTCCCACTGGACGTAGCCGCCGATCTCGGTCGTCTGGTCGTCGTCCTCGAACTGTCCGTTGATCGTGCCCTGGCTGTCCGGGTCCGTCCCGAGGTAGTCGACCCCGTAGATGAACCGGTGCGCCGATCCGATCCGCGACTGGTACTGGAGCTGTCCCACCAACAGCGACGAGTTGTCGTAGATCGGGCGGCCCGAGCGGAGGAGGAAGGCCTCGTCGTTCGAGTTGTAGTTGTAGAAGAGCTGCGCGAACAGATCCTTGTGCCGTAACCGTGCCTGCCCGTAGCTGACGCCCCAGTTGGTGACGTTGGACGCGCCCAGCCCCGTGAGTTCCGTCGCCTGCGCGGCGACGTTGCGCCCGGCGGCGAGGATGAGCGACGTCCCGGGCGACGGCTCGAAATCCATGCGCGCGTCCACGCCCCAGTTCCTGTGCCCGTCATCGCGCCCCATGGCCACGTTCCGGGCCGACTGCGCCAGGATGCCCTGATCCGCCGGGTTGGTCAGGTCGAGTCCCGACGTGAACGGCTGGCAGGCCGGCGAGGTGGGGTCGAAGCCGGCTCCGATACAGGCCTGCCCGGCGCCCTGCACCCGCGCCTCCTCGAGGTCGTTGAACACGTATTCGGTCGCGTCGAAGTACTGGCCTGAAATCTTGAACCCGAACTTGTCGCTCGGAGCCACCGCGATGCGCCCGTCGAACTGGAACAGCCCCGCGTCCCCGCCCTGGATGGGACCGCTGCCGAGTCCCGCGTCGTTGCCCTGCTGACGGAGGCCGCCGCCCACCGAGAAGCTGGCCCCGGGCGAGCGAATGGGGGACTTCGTCATGTAGTGGACGACGCCGCCCGCGGCGTTCGGTCCGTAGAGCGCCGATCCGGGCCCGAGGACCGTCTCCACCCGCTCCATGTCCAGTTCCGACGTCGGGTTCAGGTAGAAGAGGTTCACCCGCAGCGACGGCACGCGCGCGATCCGGTTGTCCGTCATGAACAGCGTGCGGCTGGAGAAGACGTTGTTGAAGCCGCGCAATACGGCGGTGCGGCCGCGGATCCCCGTACGGGCCACGTCCACGCCCGGCTGGTGTTCCACATGCTCGATCGGAGACGCCACCTGGCGTTCCTCGAGGTCGCGCAGCGACACGACCTCCACCGCGGCCGGCGCGTCCAGCGCCTTCTCGTACGTGCGGGACGTCGTCACCGTGAGTGGGTTCAGTTCGTAGGCCTGCTCATCCATGGTCGTCGATACGGACGTCGACTGGCCGGCGGTGACGGCCTGCGACTCCATGACGACGGTCACCCAGCCCGGCGCGGTGAACCGGAGCGAATACGAGCCGGCCGACACGCCGTCGATGGCGTAGGTGCCGCCCGGTCCGGTGGTGGCCTGTGCCGCCACCGCGCCCTGCGCGTCCAGGACTTCGACCAGCACGGCCGCCAGGGGCGCGCCCGTGGCGTCATCCGTGACCGAGCCCGCGATTCGACCCTGCGCCCACGCGGCGCCGGGGAGAGCCCCGAACGCAATGACCGCCGCCAGAAGCAAGGTTCCCCGCCCAGCATTACGACCGAAACGAACTCCGAATCCCGTCATCGCGAGCGCCTCCCACGTTCGGTTTGACCTGCCGGCAATCCCTGCGTTACAAACTAAGCGGAGCCCCGGTTTCTGTCAGCGTACGCGGCCGAAGCGGACGTCGCGCGTGCGAACGTTGGAGAGGTAAAAGCCGATCACCTGTCCGTTGCGGTCCCGCTCGAAGGCGAACGACAGGCCGCCGCCCGAGAATCGGTCTTCTTCTCCGGGCTCGAGTTCCGCCCTGTCGAGCCGGCGCTGGTGGAGGACGAGCGTCCCGTCCTCCACGGTGAAGGCGTAGAACGTCTCCAGTTCGTCGCTGAAGAAGCGGCCGGCGAAGTCGGCGAGATCCTCCTCCGCCGGCTCCCATGCGTCGGCTTCATCGCCCTCGAGGCGCGTGGCGTGGTTGTCCCCGTTCTGGTGCAGCGTGAGTCCTTCGACATCGCCCTCCTCGTCGCGCAGGAACGTGACGGAGGCCTCGACGGCAAGCAGGCGGAAGGTCGAGTCGGAGGTGGGGACGATCTCGAGTCGCTGCTGGCCGGTGGCCTGCGCGTAGAAGGTGCCGTCTTCGCGCGTGAAGGTGAGGATGAAGTTCGGCGCCGCGTCGAGCGCGTAGCGGCCGACGAACTCGTCGAACGCCTCGGGGTCGTAGCCGGCGGGATCGAACTCGCCGGCCTCCGCCGCAGCATCCTCTTCCTCCTCCTCCATCGCGTCCTTGAAGAACGCCGCGGCGAGTTCGTACGCGACCCCGCTGTTGAACTGCGCGTGGTTGCTCTGGGTCGTGAGGCCGGCGTTGATCTCGGGGAAGTAGACGAACATCGAGCGGTGCGCGACGTCCGCGCCCCCGTGGCTCACCCGCTTCAGCCCACGCTGCTCGTCGATGGAGAGCCCGTACCCGTACCCCGTTTCCTCCCCGTCGTTGAGGACGAACGACGTCATCATCTCGTCGACGCTCTCCCGCGAGCCCACGCGCGGGTTCGCGTAGTTCTCGGCCCAGATCTGCAGGTCGCCGATCGTGCTGTAGATCGCCCCCGCGCCGACCGCGCCGCCGAGGTCGCCGATCTGGCGGTATCCGTCCGGGCCCGGGGTGTAGCCCTCGGACATGTTCGGGACGATGTGCCGCGTCGAGGGCCGCACCATGGTCCCGGTCATCCCCAGCGGCCCGAACACGTTCTCCTCCATGAAGACGTGGAAGTCCTGTCCGGAGGTGCGCTCGACGATGACGGCGGCGAGGCCGAACGCCGTGTTGTTGTAGTTCCACTCGGCGCCGGGCTCGTTCTGGAGCGCCGGCTGCCGCTGGACGATGTCGATGAGTTCCGAGCGGTCGATCCAGTCCCCGTGGTCGAGGCGGCGGCCCGTCATCCGCAACAGGTTCAGGAATTCGCGCAGGCCCGACGTGTGCGTGATCAGGTGCTTCACCTGGATCGTGTGATCGAACTCCGGAAGCTCGGGGATGTGCTTGCGGATGTCGTCGTCCAGCGACAGGAGCCCCCGCTCCGCCTGCAGCACGATCGCGAAGGCGGTGAACTGCTTCGAGGTCGAGCCGATGTTCGTGCGCGTGTCCTCCTCGAAGGGGAGGCCGTAGGCGAGGTTCGCCATCCCGTAGGTCTTCGAGAAGAGCGTGTGGCCGTCGCGCCACGCGCGGACCGCGCCCCCGGGCGAATGCGGACCGTCAAAGCGGGACATGATCTGGTCGGCGAGCGCTTCGGGGTCCGTCGCGACGGCCTCGTGCCGCAGCAGCGTGATCTCGTAGCGTCCGCCGGCCTCGGGATCGTCACCCGCCACGAACAGCTCCAGCGTGTGCGTTCCCGCGTCGGACGTCCGCCCGCCGAAGCGCTCGACGCCGCGCCCCAGGCCGCCGAAGCGGCCGACCTGCGTCCCCTCGGGATCGAGGACGCGCGCCGTCACGTCGACGGAAATCTGGTCCACCTCGCCGAGGACGAAGTCGTTCTCGGCCGTCTCGAAGGTGTAGCGCGCCGTGTCGCCCGGGGCGAGCGTGCCCGGCAGCGTGCGGCCGACCTCGAGTTCCGTGCTCTGGGCCGCGATCTCCGCGGTCGCGAGAAGGGCGAGAAGTCCGGCGCAAAGCGCGGATCCGACGGAGCGGAATGGGGGACGAGGGCGGCAGGCGAAACGCGTGTTCATTGGGTAACTCCGGGGCGGGTTCGAAGCGGACAAGGACACTCGCAAGGGACGGTAAGGAGGCCCGACTCGAGCGGGCAACCGCTCGACGACGCCAACACGGGGCCAATACGGGGTCGACACGGGGACGATACGGCTGGTCACGAGTACCGGTTTCGACGCCTCCCGACGTACAATCAGGTGTCGTTCACGGCTCGACTCGAAACCACCCCGGATTGCGAAGGACCCGATGAAGGCACGTCTGAAGGCAAGTCTGAAAGCACGCTCACTCCTCCTCACGGCCCTCGCCGCCATGCTCCTCGCGGCCTCGTTCCGTCCCGCCTCGGCACAGGACGCTGCGGGCACCCTCATGCTCGCCCAGCCCGCGGTGAGCGCGGACCGGATCGCGTTCGCGTACGCCGGGGACCTGTGGACCGCGGGAATCGACGGGAGTTCACCGCGCAGGCTGACCTCGCACGTCGGCGTCGAGTTCAATCCGCGCTTCTCACCGGACGGCCAGTGGATCGCGTTCAGCGGCGAATACGACGGAAACACCGATGTCTTCCTCGTGCCCGCGGAGGGGGGCGTGCCCGCGCGGCTCACCTGGCACCCGGGAGCCGATGTCGTCCAGAGCTTCACGCCCGACGGGTCGGCGGTGCTCTTTTCGTCCGGGCGCAACGCGTACACGGGCCGCCACCAGCAGTTGTTCACGGTCGCGACGAGCGGCGGACACCCCGAGCAGCTGCCCATTCCGCACGCGTTCAAGGCGACGTATTCGCCGGACGGCGCGAAGATCGCCTACACGCCGCTGTACGAAGCCTTCACACAGTGGAAGAACTACCGGGGCGGGACGACGACGCGGATCTGGATCTACGATGTGGCGGACCATTCGGTCGTACAGATTCCGCAGCCCGAGGGCCGCTCGAACGATACGGATCCCATGTGGATCGGGGACCGCGTCTACTTCCGCTCGGATCGCGACGGGGAGTTCAACGTCCATGGCTACGACCCGGGGACCGGACACGTCTCGCGGGTTACCGCGCACGAGGATTTCCCGGTGCTGAGCGCGTCCGCCGGCGCCGGCCGGATCGCCTACGAGCAGGCGGGGCGGCTGCACCTGCTCGATCCCGGCTCGGGTGCGAGCGACCCGGTGCCGGTGCGGATCGCGACAGATCTCCTCGAAGTGCGGCCCCGCTACGCCAGCGGGGAGAACTTCGTCCGCAACGCGAGCCTCTCGCCCTCCGGCACCCGCGCCGTCTTCGAGTTCCGGGGCGAGATCGTCACGTTGCCGCGCGACAAGGGGGACGACCGCAACCTCACGCGGTCGACCGCCGCCCACGAGCGGAGTCCCGCCTGGTCGCCCGACGGCGAGTCGATCGCCTGGTTCTCCGATGCCTCGGGCGAGTACCGGCTGTACGTGGCTCCGCAGTCGGGCGCGGGAGAAGCGCGCGGCTACGCGCTGGACGGTGCCGGGTTCTACGCGGACCCGGTGTGGTCGCCCGACGGCACGAAGATCAGCTACACGGACAACTCGCGGGCCGTCTACTGGATCGACCTCGCTTCCGGGAACACCCACCGCGTGGATGCCGACGTGATGTACGGGCCGCTGCCTCCGCCCTCGCACGCGTGGTCGCCGGACTCCCGCTGGCTCGTCTACACGCGCAACAACGAGACCAACATCCGCACCGCCTACGTACACCTCCTGGAAACGGGCGAGACGACGGCGGTCACGGACGGGCTCAGCGACGTGTCCGAGGCCGTCTTCGACGCCGGCGGCAAGTACCTCTACCTGACGTCCTCCACCGACGCGGGCCCCGTCGTCCAGTGGTTCGCCCAGTCGAACAACGACTTCGAGATGACGAACGCGATCTATCTCGCGGTGCTCGAGAAGGGCACGCCGTCCCCGCTCGCGAAGGAGAGCGACGAAGAGGCGGGGGATGAGGCCGAACCGGGAGCGGGGGGAGCCGGGGGTGGGGAGTCAGCCGGCGACGCGGACGACGTTACCGTCCGCATCGATTTCGACGGACTCGACCAGCGGATCCTCGCCCTGCCGCTGCCCGAAGCCGGCTACGCGAACCTGCAGCCCGGCGACCCGGGCCAGCTCTTCTACGTCCGAAGCGAGACGGCCAGCGGGTTTGGAAGCCCCGGTGCGGGCCCCAGCCTCCAGCGCTTCTCCCTCGCCGACCGCGAAGCGGCGACGGTGGTCGGCGGCACGCGCTTCTACGACCTGTCGGCGGACCGCCGGAACGTGCTGTACGCGACGTCCGGCGGCTGGTTCATCGGCAACGCCGGCGGGACGGACATTGGATCCGGCGCGGACCGGCTCCGCGTCGCAGACGTGCAGGTGAGGATCGACCCGCGGGCGGAGTGGCGTCAGATCTACGATGAGGCCTGGAGGATCAACCGGGACTACTTCTACGACCCCAACATGCACGGCGCGGACTGGCCTGCCATGAAGGAGAAGTACGCCGGTTTCCTCCCCCACCTCACCTCGCGGGCCGACCTCAACCGGCTCATGACATGGCTCCACTCCGAGATTGCGGTGGGGCATCACCGGGGCGGCGGCGGCGACTTCCTGCATGAGACGGACGATGTGCCGGGCGGCCTCCTGGGTGCGGATTTCGTCGTCGACGAGGGGCGATACCGGTTCGAGAAGGTGTACGGCGGCCTCAACTGGAATCCGGGGCTCCGGTCCCCGCTCACGGAGCCGGGAGTCGAGGTCGAAGCGGGCGAATACCTGTTGGCGGTCGAAGGGGTCGCGCTCTCGGCGCCGGAGAACGTCTACAGCCGGTTCGAGAACACGGCCGGCCGGATCGTCTCCATCACCGTCGGCCCGTCGCCGGACGGGATGGGGTCACGCGCCGTCGACGTCGTGCCGGTGGCGAACGAGGGGGCGCTGCGGAACCGGGACTGGGTGGAGGGCAACCTCGCGCGCGTCGAGGAGGCCACCGATGGGCGCGTCGCATACGTGTACGTGCCCAACACGGCCGGCGCGGGACACGAATACTTCAAGCGCTACTTCTTTCCGCAGACGAACCGGGAGGCCGTGATCATCGACGAGCGGCACAACGGGGGCGGCCAGATCGCGGACTACTACATCAACATCCTCCGGCGGCCGTACATGTCGCACTGGGCGATGCGCTACGGGGCCGACCTCGTCACGCCGCAGGGCGCGATCCCGGGCCCGAAGGTGATGCTCATCGACGAGACCGCCGGTTCCGGCGGGGACATGCTGCCGTGGATGTTCCGCAAGCTCGAAATGGGCACGCTCATCGGGCGCCGCACCTGGGGCGGGCTCGTGGGCGTCCTGGGTTTCCCGGTCCTGATGGACGGCGGGTCGATCACGGCGCCGAACCTCGCGATCTGGACCGAGGACGGGTTCATCGTCGAAAACGTGGGCGTGCCGCCGGACATAGAAGTGGAACAGTGGCCGGCCGACGTGATCGCGGGCGTCGACCCGCAGCTGGAGAAGGCGATCGAGGTCGTGCTGGAGCAACTCGAGGCGTCACCGGTGGCGACGCCCAGGCGGCCGCCCTTCCCGATCCGCGTGCGGCGACCCTAGCGGGTGCGACCGGCGGCGGGGCGGGCTCACGTCCGCGAGACCGCCCCCGCCGGCGGCATCAGTTGCAGGTGGCGGGATCGACCGAGATGGTGACGGCTTCGGCGGTCACCGAGTTTCGGTTCATCCGCCAATTGATCAACGCGTTCGCCCCCAGCCGTCTGGCGTCGGCGATGATTTTCTCGAGGGCTCCGCGGAGTTCAAAGCTCCCGGCCAGCCTGCCTCCTTCCACGGCCATCGTATCCGACATGACGTAGTACATGGAAACTGTCGCCTGCACCTGGCCGTGTTCCTCTTCCTTCGGACAGCGGTCGATCCCGCCCCACCCCGGGTCGCACCGAAGGAGCCGCGAATTCTGGAGGTTGATCCGGTTATCCGTGTTGCCGACGAAACACGCCCAGATCCGGTCGTCGCCCGGGCCGACGCCAGAGAGAGAGAAGCCGAGGTCCAGCCGTGTGATCTCCTCCGTGAGACTCACGGCGACGGCAGCGCCTCCGGTACCCAGGAACACCGGTTGCACCGAGATCGCGACGCCGAGCGGCACGTAGCACAGCGTGTAGCTGCCGTCCAGCGCCGTCTGTCCCTCCCTCCGCCCCTCTTGGCCGTCGTTCCCCCAACTGGCGATGACGGTCGCGCCGGGGAGTCCCATCTGCGTGGCTCCGTCCGAGACCAGTCCCCACAGCGCGCCCGTCATCTCGGGCGAGTCCGGGCATACCTCGTTGATTTCCTGAGCAACCGCCGCAGGTCCCGCGAGAGCGAGCGCCGCCGCCCCCCCGGCGATCCCCGCGGCGATCCTTCGCATCAGCGGCAGGTGGCGGGATCGACGGAGATCGTGACCGCCTCGGCGGTGAAGGAATTCCCGGTCCTCCGCCAGTTGATGAGTGCGTTCGCGCCTACGCGTTGCGCGTCGGCCACGAGCCTCTCGAGCGCTTCACGGAACTGTCCGGTCCCGGCGCCCGCCATCTGCGCCTGCACCTGGCCGTGTTCCGAGTCCTTCGGACAACGGTCGATTCCTTCCCATCCGGGGTCGCAGCGAAGGAGTCGCGAATTCTGGAGGTTAATCTGATTGTCCGTGGTGCCTCCGAAGCAGGCCCAGATGCGGTCGTCGCCGCCGCCGCCGCCACCACCGACGGCGGAGAGGGAAAACGTGAGGTCCAGGCGGGTGATCTGCTCGGTGAGATTGGCCGTCGTCGCGGCCCCTCCCGTGCCCATGAACACCGGCTGAACCGAGATCTCGACGCCGAGCGGCACGTAGCACAGCGTGTAACTGCCGTCGAGCGCGGTCTGTCCCTCCATCTGCCCCGACTCGCCGTCCTGCTCCCAGGTGGCGACGACGTTGGCGCTGGGCAGCCCCATCTGCGTGTCCCCGTCCGAGACAAGCCCCCACAGGGCGCCCGTCATGTCCGGCGAGTCCGGACACACCTCGTTGAGTTCCTGGGCGGCGGCGGACCCCGTGAGGGCCAGCGCCACTGCACCCGCCGCCATCCCCGAAGCGAATCTTCTCGTCGTCATGGTGTCTTCTCTCCTGCAGCAGCCCTGCGTCCGTGGTGCATCAATTCGCGCCTCAGTTGCGCGTGTACTTCGTGATTCCGCCTTCCGCGGCGGCCCGAGAGTTCGGTCCCTCGGCGGCGTAGACGTTGCCGTCGGCGTCGACCGCCACGCCCTCGCCCGCCTCGCCCTGCGGGTCGTCGGATTCGTGCGGCGGGATGAATGCCGTGACGACGTCCTCCGAGGCGTGCCCGATGCGGACACCGGTCAGCCAGTCGGAGTGCGTGTTGGGGTTCGACTCCGAGTCGATCGCGTACACGTTGTCCTCGTCGTCGATGAACAGTCCGCTCACCCGGCCGTACTGGTAATGGGTATCGAGCAGGTTCCCTTCCTGGTCGAAGATCTGGATGCGGTGGTTGCCGCGATCCGCGACGAACAGCCGCCCCTGCGAATCGAACTCCAGCGCGTGCGGCGTCCGGAATTCGCCCGGTCCATCTCCGATCACGCCCCACTCCATGATGTAATCGCCCTCGGGCGAGAACTTGATGATGCGGCCGGTGGAGCCTTCCGGCGGGTTCGCGTTCTGCCCGCTGTGACCGTCCGAAACGAAGATGGAGCCGTCGGGGGCGGTGATCACGTCGCACGGCCCGTTGAAGTAGCCCGGTTCGGTGCCCACCCGGCCCGGCACGCCGAGCGTCATCAGCACCTCCCCCTCGGGCGAGAACTTCACCACCGTGTGCCCCTTGTCGAGCGTGCCCATGGAGTCGGTGATCCACACGTTGCCGTCGCTGTCCACGTGGATGCCGTGCGGAAGAACAAAGAGGCCGGCCCCGAAGCTGGCCATGACCTCGCCCGTCTCGCGATGGAACTTGAACACGGGGTCGACGAGGTTCTCCGCGCACCCACCGGCGAGCGCGATCCCGCCGCAGCGGTCGTAGGCCCAGATGTGGCCGTCGATGGGGTCGATGTCGATGCCCGCCGTGGAACCCCACTCGCGGCCGTCCGGAAGGGGCGCCCAGTCCTTGATGACGTTGGGCGTGGGGTTCGGGAGACCCGCCGCCGCCGGGTCCGTGACCTCGGCCGGATCCATCATCTCGTCTTCCGCGGCGTCCTCCGGGCCGCAGGCCGCGATGCCGAGGAAGACGGCCCCCAGTGCGGTGAGGTGTGCCAGCCCGGTTATGCGCACGTTCTTCATGTCTCCTCCCGGTCGTTCGGTGTTGCGCAACCCGTACCCCGCCGTCCGTCGTCCCGTCTCTCGAATCTTGAAATGTGCCTTCGGACCGTCGATCTGGCCAGAGAATGGGCCGGGTCGCAGTTTCGATCCGACGCGCACGGAACGGTCAAACCGGAGGTCGGTGCCGATGGCGAACTTCCCGAGGAGGCGCGAGCTGCGTCGCGCGGAGCGAGACCCCTGTCGCGGGAGGCGTGTCCCGATTGCCCTTCTCATCCTGGGGCTGGGGACGGTCGCGGCCTGCGCGCCAGGCGACGACATCCCGCGAACGGCTTCGGGGCGTCCCGACTTCAACGGCATCTGGGCGGCGCTCGGAAACGCGTACTGGGATGTCGAACCCCACATGGCGCGTCCGGCGCTCGCCATGCAGGAGGGCCCCGTCGTGCCCGTCCCGGCCAACGAGGTCGTCGCGCTCGGCGCCGTGGGCTCCGTGCCGTCGGGGCAGGGCATCGTGGTCGGCGGGAGCATCCCCTACCTCCCGGAAGCCCTGGAGCGGCGCGACGAGAACCGCGAGCGCTGGCTCGAGCGCGACCCCGAGATCCGCTGCTACCTGCCCGGCGTCCCGCGCGCGAACTACATGCATCTCCCGTTCCAGATTTTCCAGAGCGAGTCGAAGTTCTTCATCGCCTACGAGTACGCCGGGGCGGTGCGCGACATCTATCTCGAGGATCCCGGCCCCCCGCAGGTGGATTCGTGGATGGGGCAGTCGGTGGGGCGCTGGGAGGAGGACACCTTCGTCGTCACCGTGAACGGGTTCAACGGCCAGACCTGGTTCGACCGCGCCGGGAACCACCATAGCTACCGGCTCACGGTCACGGAACGGTGGACGATGCTCGGCCCCGACCACCTCATGTACGAGGCCACGATGGAGGACCCCGAGACGTTCTCCGAGCCGTGGACCATCCGCCTGCCGCTCTACCGGAACGTGGATCCGGACGCGCGGCTGGGGCAGTTCAAGTGCGTCCCCTTCGTGGAGGAGTTGATGTACGGCCACCTCCGCAAGAACCCGATCCGGTAGCCGGGCGGCCCGTGGCAAAGCCCCGCTGCGTCCTGCTGCTCGGCGCGCTGCTCGGAGCCGGCTCGCTTGCCGCCTGCGACGGCAGTGGCGACGCCCTGCGGGGAGACGGTGACGGGTGGGTCGTCCCGCGGACCGCCGACGGGCGTCCCGATCTGCAGGGCGACTGGACGAACGGGACCATGACGCCGCTGCAGCGCCCCGAGGGCGAGGCGCTGGTGCTCACGGCGGAGGAAGTCGCGGTCCGCGAGGGACGGCGCCAGGAGTACATCGACGGCCGGAACGCGCCCAGCGACCCGGACCGCGAGGCTCCGCCGGTCGGAGGGGACGGCTCCACGGGCGCGGCCGGCGGCGTGGGCGGCTACAACTACTTCTGGATCGACGCGGGCGACCGGGTCGCGGTCTTCGACGGCGAGCCCCGAAGCTCGCTCGTCACGTACCCGGAAGACGGCCGCATCCCCGAACTCACCCCCGAGGGCCGGCGGCGGCGATTCGAGGCCTACGGGCGGCTGGCGGGCGAGTTCGACAACCCGGAGAACCGCCCCGTCGGCGAGCGCTGCATCCTCTCCTTCGGCTCCAACGCCGGCCCGCCGATGCTGCCGAACTATTTCTACAACAACAACTACACGATCGTGCAAACGCCCGACCACATCATGATGCTGACCGAGATGGTGCACGACGTGCGCATCATCCGCATGGGCGAGCCGAAGCCGGCCGCCGACGGCGTGCGTCCGTGGTTCGGCGAATCGTGGGGCCGCTGGGCGGGCGATACGCTCGTGGTGCGGACGACGAACCTGAACCCGGATCAGATGGCGGCCTACGTCTATCTGTTCGGCCCCGGCTCGGAGAAGATGACGGTGACGGAGCGTTTCACGCGCGCGGACGAGCACACGATCCACTACGAGTTCACCGTCGAGGACCCGGACACGTTCGTCGAGCGCTGGGGCGGGGAAGTGCCCTTCACGCGGCTCGACGGCCAGCTCTACGAGTACGCCTGCCACGAAGGCAACTACGCCCTCTCCAACGTCCTCAGCGGCGCCCGCGCCCAGGAGCGCTAGCCTGTTGCGTGTAGTTTGGCGCTCATCGCCGATGTGATTACTTTGTATTTACGGTAATGTACTGACCAAGCGGTAACATGGCGGAGATACGGTGAAATGGAGACGCGGCTCATTCAGATCGGAAACTCGCGCGGGATTCGGATCCCGAAAGCCCTGGTCGAAGCGGCCGGGCTCGATACGCCGCTGCGACTGAGGGTCGTGGACTCGGGTCTGCTCATCGAACGCGCGGACAACCCCAGGGAGGGTTGGGCGGAAGCGGCGAGAGAACTCCGGGACCGTGGTGAGAGCGGACTCCTGGATGACCCGTCGCCAACGGCCTTCGATGCTTCCGAATGGGAATGGGAGTGACGGAACCGCGAAGGGGTGACGTATATCTGGTTGCGCTGGATCCCACCCTTGGCTCGGAAATCAGGAAGACCCGCCCCTGCGTCATCGTCTCTCCGGATGACCTGAATCCGGCCCTCGGCACCTATCTCGTGGCGCCGATGACCACCGGCGGTCGCCCCTGTGCCTTCCGCGTCGCTTGCCGGTTCCGGGGTAGAGACGGCGTCGTCGTAGCCGATCAGTTGCGCACCGTCGACCGCGTCCGCCTGCTGCGGCGACTCGGCTGTTTATCTCCCGGCGTCATGACGGAGATTCTCAACGTGCTGCAGCGCATGTTCGCCCCGTAACGGCGTCCGGTCGCGCAGAATCGAGCGACCCTGTTACTCTGAATGAATCGTGGAACGGTCGGCGCTGTAGCGCCGGATTGTTGGTCAAGGACACGGGTGAGATCGATGAGGAAGCTGCCTCTGTACCTCCTGGCGGGCGGGGTCGCGCTGGCCGCCGCCGCGCCGCTGATCGCGCACCACGCCTTCGGCGCGGAGTTCGACCGGAACGCCCCCATCCGGCTCCGGGGCGCCGTCGTGCGGCTCGAATGGGTGAACCCGCACACGTGGATTCACCTCGAGGTAGAGACCGATGCGGGCTCCGAGGTCTGGATGGTCGAGGGCGGGACGCCGAACACCCTCCTGCGCCGCGGCCTCCAGCGGGACTGCCTCGCGCCCGGAACCGAGCTCATCGTGGACGGGTATCAGGCCAAGGATCACTCTCTCAAGCGAGCGAACGGGCGTGACGTGACCTTCACGGACGGCAGCAAGTTCTTCATGGGTTCATCCGGGGCCGGCGCCCCGCCCGGCGGCGCGCCGCGGCCCAACGATCCCGCCTACGACGCCAACCCCTGTCAGCCGCCCCCGGGCTGGGACGGCGAGGTGGTGGAGGTCACGAGCCACAGCATCCTTGAGGAGCACGACTAACCGCACGAACCTGGTGCGCCATGACAGGACCACGTCGGCTCAGCGGATGGGTTGTCTTCCTTGCCGCCTGTGGCGGGGGCGACGCGCTGGACCCCGAGCCGGCGCCGTCTCCCCCGCCGGCGCCTCCGCCGGCGCCCATCGCGGCCAGCGTGGTCATCGAGACACGAAAGATCGAGCTGGACTTCCTGAGCGGCATCGATCTGAACTTCAGCGAATGGGCGGGCACGGACACCCTTATCATCCGTCCCGGCCTCACCTCGCCCGTCATCCGCGTCACCGCTCGACAGGAAGACGGGAGCCCCGTCACGGGCGCGGAACCGGCAGTGCGGTTCACGACGGGCACGCAGGAAGTGACGTATCGCACGCTGGTCGGTGACAGCCTGACGCAGATATGGCTCCAGCGGGAGAGCCCCCGGCTCTGGACCATCTTCGACCTGGGCACGCCCGCCGAGGCGCAGATTCTCACCGTCACCGCAAGGCTGGGGAACGTTGCCGACAGCCTCGTCGTGATTCTCCCGACCGCGCTGGACACCGCCACGGCTCCAGGGAGGCTGCCCGAGGGCGTCACCCTGGACCACGCAGGGGAGAGCGTGTCCACGCCGCTTGACTGGTTCGCCTCGCGCGCCGGTGCCGACATTTCCTACGACTTCTACGTGGGCGACTTCCCGATCGACCAGTTCCACGTAGGCGAGGCCCCGGTCAGCGGTCCACCCATCCTCGACGTCAGGCAGAACGACAGCGGCGAGCTGGAGATCACGGCGCTCCGACCGGGACGGCGATACCTGCACTACCGGGCACTTTCGTCCGCGTTCGAGCTGAGCACGGGGCGCATGCTCACGGCCGTCGATGACTGCTATGCTCCGGAGCTGGAGCGCCGCCCCCTCTACGACCGCGCCTCCACCGGTTTTCGGGTTGAGCTGGCGTATGACGAACCGGACGACTGGTCGCGCTGCGCCAGGACAATGTTCGATCACGCGGTGGGATTCTACGAAGCCGCGCTGAAGGACAATACGAGCCCCGCGGATTTCACGGTCTTCGTGTTCGACGGGAACGAAGAGTGCCCGGGTGTCGCGTGCGGCGGGCCGCGCGGACCCTTGGTGAACCGGCCCGGGAGTAACGGGTTCTACTTCCCCGCCGGCGCCATCTCCTGGACCCGGGACCGCCCATACACCGCGCCGTTCGGCCGCGTCCCGGACAACTTCACCTACGAGGTCATGCTGCACGAACTGGGGCATGTGTTCGGCATCGGGACCTACTGGTACTATGGCGACGTGCGGCTCGTGAACCTCCCGAGCAGTGCGAGGCGCGTGGATACCCATTTTCCGGGCCCGAATGCCGTCGCGGCGTTCGATGAGGCGGGCGGGCGCGGCTACGCCGGCGCCAAGGTGCCGTTGACGAACGATCCGGCCGAAGATGCCGACGCGGGCGGGCATTGGCGGAATGTGATGTGCGGCGAGATCATGACCCGGGGCAACTGTCCGGGAGAGGAGTTGAACGCCGTCTCGGCCATCACGCTGGGGGCGCTCGCCGATTTCGGCTGGGTCGTGGACATGTCGGTGGCCGAGGACTACGCGCTCCCCTCCGCTGACATGGCCGCGTCGGCTCCGGCCGCTGCGGTCACAGGTTACCCCGATATCCTGATGCGGGTGGAGCCGCCGGACAGGCGTCCGGACGGGCGCTGACCGGACAGGCGCTGAGAAGCGCTCAGGCGGAGAAGCCGATCCAGCGTCCGGCCGCGGCGACCGTGAACCAGAGCCCCAGCGAAATCGCGGCGATGAGCCGCGTGCGCCAGTTCGCCCGACTCGGCGCCGCGGCCACCACCCACTTCCGGGCCGCGAAGGTGAACCCGAGTGCGACGGGGAGCGAGATCATCTTCACCCAGAAGGACGTGTTGTAGTAGCACTTCACGGCTTCCGACAGGAACAGCGGGATCCCGGTCAGGAACATCAGCGCCACGCCCGCCACGAGCCACGGCTGCGCGTGCCGCACCACGTTCGCGATCGGCTGTCGCGTGAGCCCCGTCCCCAGGAGCCGGAGATCGGCGAGCAGGACCGCCCCGCCCAGGAGCCCGAGCCCCAGCAGATGTACCGCCTCGATGATGGGGAAGGCCCAGATCGATTCGCGCACGGCCGTCCCGAGGCCCGTGTTCTCCAATCGCTCGAAGAAGGGGAGCCACGCTTCCGGCGCGAACTGACGCCCTCCCATCAGTCCCCCGCCACGGCACAGCCCGCCGCCCAGTTCACCCAGTCCGGCTGTCCCGGGATGTCACAGTCGAACCAGTTGTAGGCGATGAGACGGCCCGCAACGATGATGAGCGCCCACGCCGCGAGGGAGATGGCGCCCGCCGCCCTCGCCCGTCCCGGAAGCACGGGCAGACGTTCCCACTCCAGCACGCGGCGGTGGATCCCGCGGTGAAAGACGAAGGCGTTGAGCCCCGCCACCACGAACAGGATCACCTTCAGTCGAAAGAAGATGTTGTGGTAGTAGCGGACCGGGTTCGAGTAGAAGATGAGAAGCCCCGTGACGACCATGATCGTGAATCCGATCCGGGTCCAGGGGAGGAGCCGGCCCGTAACCTCCGACACCGGCACGCGCCGCATCGTCCAGCCCAGCAGCCGGAGGTCGTTCATCATCACGGTGCCGAAGAAGAGGGCCACGGCCAGGACGTGGGAGGATTCGATGAGCGGCCACGCGAGCGTCGACTCCAGCAGGGCGATGCTCCAGGGGGTGTTCCCCAGCCACTCGAGGAATCGTTCCATGGGCCGGGAGGCCTAGCGCCCTTCGCCGCCGTCCGTCGCGTCCGTCGCGGGCGCGCCGGGATCCGGAGCTTCTTCAGGTCCCGGAGCGCTGTGGGGATCGCTCGGCCTGAGCGTTTCCACCGCGTACCGGGCGTGGCAGTCGCGGCACGCGTAGTAGACCTCCGCGCCGGCGTCGAACACGGCGTCCGGGTTGCGGCGATCCACGGCGTCCAGCGCGAGGCGGCCCGCCTCGACCATCGTTCGCGAGTGGTCCATCCAATCGCCGCGGTCGCGGGCGCGGCCGTCCATCATCATCAGGTTGCCGGATTCGGCGAGGACGAAGGCGGCGTTGCGAAGCGAGGTCCAGTCCTCCTCGGTCAGGGGCCGGAACTGGTGCACGCCCGCTTCGGTGAGCACCTCGCCCACGCCGTCCCAGTACGCCTCCGCCGCCGGTTCGAGCACCGAGACCATCAGTTCCTGCATGTCCGCGACGGGGACCGGCCGCTCCGGCGCCTCACCGGTACAGCCCGCGACAATCGGGAGGGCGAGGAGCGGAAGCGTGAAGAGCGGCAGCCTGGAGTTCTTCATGGCCGGGGAACCTATTCGCGTCGCCGACGCCTGCGCTACGAACCCGGCGGCCGGCCGACGTCCGTTTCCCGCCACAACTGGTCGGCGGGCTCGTCCGGGTCGGAGCGCAGGAAGCGGATCAACTCCGCGTGGAAGCGCTCCGGGATCTCGAACTGCGGCGAATGTCCGATCTCCGGGAAGAGGAAGAGTTCCGCGTTCTGCAGTTCCTCGGCGACATGGCGCGCGCGCGCCGGGTAGTCGGGCACGAGGCGGTCGTCCGCGCCGCCGATGACGAGCGCCTTCGTCGCGATGTGCTGCCACTCGTAGACGACCGGGTCCTCGTACAGGATCGCGCGCTGTGCCGCCCGCACCCGTGCCATGCGCGGCCAGTCTCCGCTCAGCGTGAGGCCGTACTGGACCTTCACCCACTCGAGGTACTCCGGGCGCCAGCCGTTCGGGTAGTACCGCATGTGCCCGCGCAGGACCGACTGGTACGTCGTCCCGTTGAGCACCGAAGCATAATTTTCATCCGCGTCGGTCCACCCCCGGCCGGGACGGGAGTCGGTGAGGCCGATCTGGTTCACCATGGCGACGTGGGTCGTGGTCTCGGGATACGTCGAGGCGAAACGGGTCGCCACCATCCCGCCCATCGAGTGTCCGACGATCGCGGCGCGCTCGATCCCCAGCGCGTCGAGCAGCCGCTTCGCGTTCCGGGCGGGGATGTGGAGGTTGTAATGGATGATGGGCTTCGAGGAGCGGCCGAAGCCGAGCCGGTCGATCGCGATCACTCGGAATCCCTCGTTCCGCAGCGCTTCGATCGTGGGCCGGAACCCCGCCGCGAAGAAGTTCATCCCGTGGAAGAGGACGACCGTCCGGCCGTTCGGTGCGCCCGCCGGAGCGACATCCATGTACGCGAGTCGATAGTCGTTCCCGTAGACCTCCACATCGAGGTACGACACCGGGTGCGGATAGGGAACGTTGCTGTAGTCGATCGCGGTCGCCTCCCAGTCGGCCGGAGGCTCCTCGGGCGGCTCCGTCTGCGCCGAAACGGGTCCGGCACCGGCCAGGGCCGTCGCGGCGACGAGGACCCTGGTGGCGGCGAAGAGCCGGCGGCCCGGTCGCGCGTGGCTCGCGTGGGCCGATGAACGGATTCCGGCGTGGCGGGCGATCGGCATGGGGGTCCTCCTTTCCGAATGGTTGCGGTTTCCCCGGGCACGAACCTACGGTGCGCAACACGGGCTGTCCCCTCGTTGCAGGTTTGCCAGCGAGTCGGTGTCGCTGCACCGGTCGCCGCAGAGCCGTAACTTCCGGGGACGGAGAACCCAGGAGGAACTACCATGGCGTCCGCCGAGATCATTTTCGAAGTGACGGAGGCTGCCGAAGGCGGCTACGATGCCCGAGCCCTCGGCCACAGTATTTTCACGCAGGGAAAAGACTGGGCTGACCTCAAGGCCATGGTAAGAGACGCCGTGCGTTGCCACTTCGAGACGGACGCCCGACCCAAGATCATCCGGCTCCACCTCGTGAGGGACGAAGCCATGGCGGTATGAAGCTGCCGCGCGACCTGTCGGGCGAACGCTTCAGCCGGTTGCTCCGTCGTCAGTTCGGCTACCGCTTGGTCCGGCAGAGCGGCAGCCACATGACGCTGACCGCCACGATCGAAGGCCGATCTCACAGCGTGACTGTTCCGCGGCATCGTCATCTGAGCGTAGGTACGCTTGGCGCAATCGTGTCCGACGTTGCGGAAGCCCATGATTTGGATAAGCACGAGGTCCGGAACAAGCTGTTCGGAGGATAGCGCGGGCTCGCCAAGACCAGATGCCGGCGGTCAGTCCTCTACTTCCGGTACGCTCTCGTGATCCGCACGGGTGGGGTGAGTTGCTGGGCCTCGTAGGGTGACTGGTGTATCGCGCGCACTACGTCCACTCCGGCCACGACGCGCCCGAACGCGGCGAAACCCTGGCCGTCGGGGTTGCGCATGCCGCCGAAGTCGAGGGACGGCTGGGCGCCGATGCAGATGAAGAAGCTCTGCGTGGCGGTGTCGGGTCCGCCGCGCGCCATCGAAATCGTCCCGTCCTCGTGCCGGAGTCCCGTCTCGGAGGTGCGTTCCAACGGGATCGGCGGGAAGGATTCCTCCGCCAGATCCGGATTCCGCCCGCCCTGGACGACGGCGATCCGGATGGAGTCGTCGGGCTGGTTGTCCGCGTGCACGGTCCGGAAGAAGGTGCCGCCGTCGTAGAACCCGCCGTCCACGTAGCGGAGGAAGTTGGCCGCCGTGACCGGCGCCCGGGCGATGTCCACTTCGAGCTCGAAGGCGCCCATCTCCGTCTCGACGACGACGACGATCGGATCCCCGGACGCGGCCGGGACGGAGGCGACGCCAGCGGCGCCCGCACCGAGCGCCACTACGGCGCCCGCACCGAGCGCCACTACGGTGGCCGCAATCATCCAGAGAGCCCATCGAGTTCGCACGCTTGTCCCTCCTTTTGCTGACGGGATCGACACAACCTTACGTTTTCGAGCCAGCCCCGGGCGAACCTCGCCCTCGAACCCACGGGATGAATGCGTATCCGCCATGAGCGAAGAAAAGAGAGAACCCGGTTCCCGGCCACCCCCCGATCGCGACCGCCGGAGCTTCGTCAAATCAGTGGCCGCCGGCTCCGTGCTTGCCGCCGGGGCGCCTTCGCTCCTCGCCGGAGCCGAGTCCGGTGGCCCGTCCGCCGTCCGCCGCACGCTCACCCGAGCCCCCGAGTCCCGTCGCGCGGCGCCTTCCGACGACCTCGGCCTGGCCGTGGTCGGCGCGGGCGGGATGGGCATGGCGGACGTGTCCACCGCGTTGCGCATTCCGGGCGTGAACCTGGTCGCCGCCTGCGATGTGTTCGACGGACGGCTCGAAGCCGTCCGCGAGCGGCACGGCGACATCTTCACCACCCGCGACTACCGGGAGGTGCTCGCCCGTGACGACGTGGATGCGGTCATCGTGGGCACGCCCGACCACTGGCACCAGCCGATCTCCGTCGACGCCCTCCGCGCCGGCAAGGCCGTCTACTGCGAGAAGCCGATGGTCCACCGGATCGAGGAGGGGCACGACCTGATCCGGGCCGAGCAGGAGTCCGGGTCCGTCTTCCAGGTGGGAAGCCAGGGGATGAGTTCGCTCGGCAACGAGAAGGCGAAGGAGTTGTACGAGCAGGGGGCGATCGGCGAACTCAACTACGCCGAGGGCTTCTGGGCGCGCAACGACCCCATCGGGGCCTGGCAGTATCCCATTCCCGCGGGGGCCTCCGAGGAGACCGTCGACTGGAAGGGCTTCCTCGGACCCGCGCCGGACCGGCCGTACGACCCGCTGCGGATCTTCCGCTGGCGCAACTACCGTGACTACGGGACCGGCGTGGCGGGCGACCTCTTCGTCCACCTTTTCTCCAGCCTTCACTTCGTCGTGAGTTCTCGCGGCCCCACCCGGATCCAGGCCGCCGGCGGGCTCCGCTACTGGAAGGACGGGCGCGAGGTGCCGGACGTGCTCCTGGGCGTGTTCGACTATCCCGAGACCGAGACGCACCCGGGCTTCAACCTCTCCCTGCGCGTGAACTTCGTGGACGGGACCTCGGGCAGCACCTTCCTGCGGCTCGTGGGGAGCGAAGGAGCGATGGACGTGACGTGGACCGAGGTCATCCTCCGCAAGAACGTCGCCGTCGACCCCATGGACGCCTTCTCGCAGGAGAAGATGGCCGAGGCCGCGGCGTCGGCGGACGGGCTTCCGCCCCGGGTCCGGATGCTTCCTCCGGCCGAGGTCCGGTACGAGGTCGAGCGCGGATATCGCGGCGCCCACGTCGACCACTTCTTCAACTGGTTCGAGGCGATTCGCGGCGGACCGCCCGTGCGTGAGGACGCGACGTTCGGGCTGCGCGCGGCCGCCCCCGCGCTGGCCTGCAACCTCTCCTACTTCGAGGACCGCATCGTGCGCTGGGATCCCGACGCCATGAGGCTCGTCTGATGCGCGCCCCGCGACGACTCCCGCCTGCGGCACTCGGCCCCGGCCTGCGGTCCACTCCGGCCCTCCTTGGGGCCCTGGCCATGGTCTTGGCCGCCGGATGCACGGAGGCGCCCGAGCCCCCGCCGGACACGGGGGGGACGGACGCCGCGGAGACGACGCCCAACACGCTCACGGCGGCCGAACGCGAGGCTGGCTGGCGCCTTCTCTTCGACGGCGAGACGACGGCCGGCTGGCGCGGCTACAACCTGGAGATCTTCCCCGACACCGGGTGGGCCGTGATCGACGGCGCGCTCGTCGTGGGCGCGACCGCCACCGACCCCGACGTGGCTATCGGCGGCGACATCGTCACGACCGAATCGTTCTCGGACTTCGACCTGAAGTTCGAGTTCATGCTGTCGGAGGTCGCCAACAGCGGCGTCCTCTACCGCGTGATCGAGGAGGAGGGCGCGGCGATCTGGTACAACGCGCCCGAATACCAGGTGCTCGACGACCCGGCGTACATCGAGATGGGCACGATGGACATGCACACGCACCTGACGGGCGACAACTACGACCTCCACGCCTCCGGCGAGAAGACGCTCCGCGGTCCCGGCGAGTGGAACGAGGGCCGCATCCGCATCCAGAACAACCTCGTCGAACATTGGCTGAACGGGACGAAGACGGTCGAGTACGAACTGGGGTCCCCCGCGTGGGAGGCGCTCGTCGCGGCGAGCAAGTTCGCCCCCTATCCCCGCTACGGACGAGCCGCCTCCGGGCCGATCGGCCTCCAGGACCACGGGCGCAACGTCTGGTACCGCAACATCCGCATCCTTCCGCTGGAGTCCGTCTCCCTCTTCAACGGCGAGAACCTCGAGGGTTGGCGCGTGCACGGGACGGAACTTTGGTACGTGGAGGACGGGGAACAGGACGGGGAACAGGGCGGAGAAATCGTATGCGAGAGCGGTCCCGATGCGGAGTACGGCTACCTCGTGACCGAGGCGAGGTACCGCGACTTCGACCTCACCGTCGAGTTCAAGCAGGAGGCCGACGGCAACAGCGGCGTCTTCCTGCGCTCCAGCGTGGAGGGGACGACCGTGAGCGGCTGGCAGGCCGAGGTCGCGCCCCCGGGCCTGTTCACCGGCGGCATCTACGAGTCGTACGGCCGCGGCTGGCTCGTACAGCCCGACCCGGAACTCGACGGCGCGCTCCGCATGGGCGAGTGGAACACGATGCGCATCCGCGCCGACGGCGACCGCGTCGCCACCTGGCTCAACGGCACGAAGATGGTGGACTTCGAGGACGAGCGGATCGGCGACGCCGAGGGTTCCGTCGCGCTCCAGATCCACGACGGCGGCGGCATCAAGGTCCGCTGGCGCAACCTCCGCATTACAACCTGGTGACCAATTGATGAGATTCTCGCGCGTTCGTGCTGCCGTTTTGGTCGCGCTGCTGGCCGGCTGTGGGGGGGAGACCGGGGGGTCGGCCGCTCCGCCGCCGGACGAGGACCTTCCGCTCACGACCGACTTCGAGGAGGTGTACCGGATTGGAGGGATCGCGGCGGAGGGGTGGGACGCGTTCACGGAGATCGCGGACCTGGCCTTCGATGCGGCCGGCCGGCTCTACATCCGCGACGAAGCCGGGTCCTCCACCCGCATCGTGGTCGTGGACGGCGTCGGCGGCCTGGTGGCGGAGTTCGGGCGCAGGGGCGACGGCCCCGGCGAGCTTCGCGAGGTGGGGCACATGGTGGCCCGGCCCGACGGAGGGGTCGTGATCGTCGACAATGGTCACCGGGCCCATCTCCTGTTCGGCCCTGATGGGTCGTTCGAACGTGCGATCCGCTTCGCGATCGAGGGCGCCTCGGAGACCGCTACGGCGCTGGCCGTGCGCGCCGCCCGGGAGGGAGAAACGCTGTTCCTGACCCGAAGCCCGGACGCGCGCTTCAGCGGTGGGCAAGTGTCCATCGAGGCCGGTGACCGCACCATCTACCGCATGTCGCTCGCCGAGGCGGAAGAGGCGGCCGCGACGCCGTTCGCCGAAGCGTGGGAGGCGCAGCCGGAGCGGGAGGTCACGATGGAGGCGGCGGATCCATCGGACATGTTCGACGCTTTCGGCGACGCGTTCATGGGGTTCGTGCCCGACCTCGTGTTCGATGTCCTCCCCGGCGGGGGCGTGGCGTATTCGGATTCCTCCGCCTACGCGATCAAGCTCCAGCCGGCCCCCGGCGCTCCAGTCCGTGTCGTGGGCCGTCCCCTCCACCCCGAACCCGTCACGGAACGGCTGCGGGAGCGCGCCCGGGCCCGGATGCTGGAATCCATGGAGTCCTCGGCGCGAGTCGAGGTAAACGGCCAGTCGGCGGACGATCTTCCGCCGGCCATTCGCGCGCAGATGGCGGCGATGATGGAGGAGATGATGTCCGGCATGCGCGACGCGGTGGCGAACGCGGGCTTCATGCCGGAGGTGCCCATCGTGCGGGATCTTCGGACGACCTGGGAGGGGGCGATCTGGGTCCAGCGCTGGGGGAGCGATCCCATGGCGCAGATCGATGCGCGGGCCGCACCCGCGGGCGGAGGCCCGGAGGGGGACGACGCTGCGGCCGGCTGGATCGATGTCCTCTCGCCGGAGGGCGAGTACATGGGCACGCTGTCGCTGGAGGACACGCCCATGCCCGACGCGTTCGGGCCCGGCGGCCTCGCCGCCTTCGTCGAGACGGACGAGTTCGATGTCCCTACGATCATCCTGAAACGGCTGCCTGCGACCATCCCCCTGGAGCTGGGCTCGACGGCTCCGGGCGGCGCGGACGACGGTCGCTAGCCTCGCGTTTGACCGGGGCTTTGCCCGTTGCGTACCCTTTTTCGACGAGTCCTCCCGCAAGGAGCCATGTGATGCCGCACGCGACGCGGATCTTGTCTCTCGTCCGGAGATCTTCCGTCCTGCCCGTCCTTATGTTGCTCTGCGCCACCGGAATCGCGGCGCAGAACGGCGGGCCTGCCCAGACGGCGCGCCACGCCGCCACGGATGCGCCGGGCGCCGAGGCGGTTGACGTGACCTTCAGCCGCGACATCGCGCCAATCCTGCAGCGGGCGTGCGTCCGCTGCCACCGGGACAACGGCGTCGCCCCGATGCCGCTCGTCACGTACGACGATGTCCAGCCCTACGCGAGCATGATCGCCCGCCGGACGCAGATCCGGGACCGGGCCGGCGCCATGCCCCCGTGGTACGTCGAAAAGGACATCGGCATCCAGCACTTCAAGGACGACATGTCGCTCGACGAGTGGGAGATCGAGGCGCTCGACGCCTGGCGGCGCGCCGGCACCCCCGAGGGCGACCCCGCCGACCTGCCTCCCCCGCTCGAGTTCGACGACGACGTCGTGTGGGCCGCCGGCGAGCCGGACCTCATCGTCAGGCTCCCCGAGGTGGTCGTGAAGGGCGACGCGCCCGACTGGTGGGGGGACATCGAGAGCGTGCCCACCGGTCTCACCGAGGACCGCTACGTGAAGTCCGTCGAGATCCGCGAGGTGAACGACGTGCCGCAGCGCCGGGACGGGGAACACGGCGGGCGCCACACGGTCGGCGGCCGGTTCGTCGTCCACCACATGATCTGGAGCACGCGCGTCCTCGAAGGCCAGGAGACGGGTCCCGGCTCGCGGCGCGCCTCCACCGACACGGGGTGGCCGGTGCACGAGGTCGGCCGCGAACCCGACCTGTTCGACGAGGACGCGGGCCGCCTGCTCAGGGCGGGCTCCTCCGTAGTCTCGAACTCCGTCCACCTTCATTCCAACGGCCGCGATACGCGCGCCCATCTGGAGATCGGCTTCCGCTTCCATCCGGAGGACTACGAGCCGAAATACCGGCGGACCATCCTCGGGCTCGGCAACGGGAGCGACATCGACATCCGGCCAGGCGTGGCGGGGCAGGAGCTTCACGCCTACAAGGTGCTGAACCAGCACACCAAGATCGTCACCTTCGAGCCACACCTGCACGCGCCCGGCATGCGCATGTGCCTCGAGGCGATCTGGGGCTTCAACGTCGAGACGCTGAACTGCGTCGGCTACGACCACAACTGGGTGCGCGGATACACCTACGCGCAGGACCACCAGCCGCTCCTCCCGAAGGGGACGATCCTCCACATCGTCGGCTACATGGACACCTCCGAGGCGAACCGGAACGTGCCGGATACGCGCAACTGGCAGGGTTCGGGGAACCGTTCGGTCGCGAACATGTTCATCGACCTCGGCATGCGCGTGGAGATGACGGATGAACAGTTCGTGGAGGAGATGGCCATGCGCCGCCACCGACTCGCGCTCGGCCCCAACGACCACGTCGTCGGCTGCCCGCTGTGCATGGTCATCCCCGCCAACGGGGACATGAGCTACTTCGCGGACGCCGAGTGGGCGCAGCCCGACGCCGCTACCGAGGCCGAATCTTCCGGCGACGGCCAGTCGGGGTCCGGGGACCGCCGCGACTCCGGCAACCGCCGGGAACGGTAACGTGGCCGAACCGGTTTCCATGCCCCGGGTCGCGCGGCCCGGGGCGCCGGCCGTGCCGCCGTACGTGCCGATTCTGGCGCTGATCCTCGCCGCCGCCGCCTTCCCCGCCGGCTCGGATGCCCAGACCCATACGCGGGGTCAGAACGTGGCCCCGGCCTTCGAAGGCTGGGAACGGAACGAGGACGGCTCGTTCAACTTCCTGTTCGGGTACATGAACCGGAACTGGCTCGAGGAGATCGACGTCCCCGTGGGGGAGGACAACATGTTCTCGCCGGGACCCGCCGACCGGGGGCAGCCGACCCACTTCCTCCCGCGCCGCAACCGCTTCGTATTCAAGGTCCGCGTCCCCGCCGACTGGGGCGACAGGGAACTCGTGTGGACGCTCACGAGCCACGGAGTGACCGAGCACGCCTACGCGTCGCTGCGCCCGGACTACATCGTCGACAACACGGTGATCATGTCCGAGACGGGCGCGCTCGGCGCGGGTTCCAGCAACGCCGAGATGCGGGCCAACGAGCCGCCGACGATCACGCTCGAGGGCGAGCGCACGCGCGAGGCGATCGTCGGCCAGCCGGTCACGGTGAGCGTCATCGTGGAGGACGACGGCCTGCTGCGGGCCTTCCGCCAGGGACCGCCCGATCCGCCCGAGACCGCGGAGGACTCGGCGCGCGTCGATTCGATCGCGAACGCCTTCCCCAGCTTCAGCGGCCGCCAGCTCCGGCCCCCGTCCCGCGTGACCGTGCAGAAGGTGAACGGCCTCTTCATGTCGTGGTTCGTCTACCGCGGCGAAGGGGAGGTGACGTTCGACCCGCCGCAGGTGAAGGTGTGGGAGGACACCCGCACGGGCGCGAACTCGCCGTGGGCGCCGCTCTGGCGCCCGCCGGACCTGCCGGAAGACGACCGGTGGACCGTCACCGTGACCTTCCCGCAGCCCGGGACCTACATCCTCCGCGGCCGCGCCGACGACGGCGGCCTCTTCGCCGACGAGGAAATCACCATCGTGGTCCGCCCCGCCGCCAGCTGACGCAGGACTCCGAAAAGGACCGCTACCGCCGGCCGTGCTCGGCGGCTTCGAGTGCCTGGAATACGTGGACGGCCGCGCAGACGATGGAGCACATCAGGTCGAGCGGTTCGCCGTCGGCGAGCCAATGGGTGATCGCGTACACGAGCAGGGCCGCGTTAGCCAGCGAGACGCCCGTCGCGCGGATTCGACGCTGAAGGAGTTGCCCCAGCCCCGGGACGAGAAGGCTCGCGAACCCCGCGGTGTGCGGCGTCAGCTTCACGTGGCGGTGGCCCGCTTGCGCCAGTAGCGGGCGAGGCCCCACCACGAGTCGCCCGCGCCGAACGCGTTGACGTAGGTGTCCACCGGCTCCGCCGGCATGCGCCCGCGCAGGTCTTCCTCCACCCACGCCGCGAAGGTCCGCGCCCGGGCGGGGTCGGCGGACGTGTCCGGGTCGGCCGGGTCCTCGTTCCCCAGCGACGCGCGCACGGTGCGCGCCCAGCGCGCGAGTTCGTGGCGAAGTTCGGCGAAGTGGGCGACCGGATCCTCCACCGCGCCGAAGTGGGTCGGGACGATGCGGGCGGGATCCCACGCCATCACCCGCTCCATGCTCGCGTTCCAGGCTTCGACGTCGATGTCGGGCACTGGAGTCACCGGGATCACGCCCCCCGGCGGGATGCGGATGCCGCCCACATCGCCCACCCACGCGGTCCCCCCGTCCGCCTCGAAGTAGGCGACGTGGTGCTTCGCATGGCCGGGCGTGTAGGCGACGCGCAGCGTGCGGCCGCCGAGTTGCACCGTGTCTCCCTCGTCCACCTCCGTCACGGACTCCGCGGGCACCGGCAGGAACTCCCCCCACAGCGTCTCCATCCGGTCGCCGTAGATGCGGCCGGCGGAGGCGAGGAGACGCTCGGGCCGGATCATGTGGATCGCCCCCACGGGGTGCACGTAGACTCGCGCTTCGGGCACCCGGCGCACGATCGTCCCGGCGGCCGTGGCGTGATCGAGGTGGATGTGCGTGAGCAGGACGGCGCGCACGTCGGCGAGGCCGAACCCGGCCTCCGCGAGCCCGGCCTCCAGCGCCGGCAGGCAGGTCGTGGGCCCGGGGTCGACGAGCGCGACGCCCTCCCCGGTGTCCAGCACGCCGGTCCCGATGGCGAGATCGAAGTCCTGAAACTTCAGGTCGACGACGGAAGTTCGCCGACCAAGAGTATGTATCCTCATTCCCTCTCCTCCCGATTCCACGCCTCGGCGTCCGGGATCCCGCGGCTGAACAGCACGTCGAGGCCGGGTTCCGGGGACAGCGCGGCGACCGCCTCCGCCAGGGTTCCGACGGTCCCCGGCAGCTCCCGCAGGATGCCGCGAATCTGGCCGGTTCGCGGGTTGCGAAGGACGGCCGCCGGAAGATCGCTCTCGCCGTCGAGGGTGGCCGATCCACCCGGACCGGTGAGCGTGATGTTCGCCAGTTGGCCCTCCCACCCGCGTTTGGTGGGGAGCACGAACGCGAAGCTCGAACTCCCGTCTCCATCGGGCACCGCAGTCATGTCGAAGCTCAACTTGAACAGTTCGTTGCCGTCGCCCGCGCGTCCGGTGAGCCGGTATTCTCCGCCGCTTCGCGGCAGCGCCGCCGGCGCGTCGATCACGAACGCCGGTTCCAGGAATGGTACGCCATCGGCGGTCGCGCCGCCCCAGAGGACAAGCGATTCCCGCGGCGTGGAGGCGGCCATCGCTCCCCTCTCCCCTTCGTCCTCGAGTCTGTGGCGCAGCGCATTGGTGAAGTGGTAGTCACTGATCCAGTCGTGGATGCAGTAGGACATTATGTCGCCCACAGTGGGCGGAACCAGGCGTTCCGCTTCGAAGTCGTATCCCCATGCGCCTGTCCGTCCGCCCGGGTGAGGATAGGAATAGTCCGGCTCTCCGGCCTCGCAGCCCTCCGGATGCTGAAGGCTCATGTTGTGCCCCAGTTCGTGCACGATGACCAACTCCGATCGCTCCCCCTTGTCGATCTTGCCGACGCTCGTACGAGACGGAGTCGCCAGGGCCAGTCCGTCGATGCCTTCGTACTCCCCAGTCATCGTCCCCAGGTAGTAGCCGGATCTGCCCTCCAGGACCCGAATCGCTTCGGTCTCCCGGAGCAGATCCATGGAGTTGTTGTAGGAGGTCATCACGGGTTCGTGTGCCGTCAGCGCCAACTCCCCGACCGGTAGCAGGGTCCGCGTCATTCCGAGTAGCTCGTGGTGGTCCGGGTCGTCCGCCATCGCCTCGACGAGGTCGATGACCAGCGAGTCCGGCTTGGTGTTCCACAGGAACGGGGTCACGGTAAGCTCGAGCGTGGGCATGGCCTCCACGGGCACGGCCAGGCGGCCCGTCTCGGGGATGCGCCCGGCGACCCCCAGCCCGGGATCGAGGGTGCCCTCCGGGTCTACCTCGATCACGATCTCGAGGCCCGGCCGCACCACCGATCCGGGAATCTCGACGTTGGCGGATCTGGAGAGATCTCCTTCGAAGACCTCCGTCGGAATCGATCCGGACTTCCCGCGGACGTCCGCCACATGAGTCTCCTGGTCGTCCATGTAGAATCGAGCGCGGACCGGCGGGATCCCCGCGTTGGACGTGCGCGCGGCCGTCGGAAACACACGCAGCAGCGCCTCTTCGCCCGCGACCAGCGGTACCGGGAACTCCAGCGATTGCACTGACTGGGTCAGGTACGCCGCCGGAGCATCCGCGCATGTGGCGAGGCGGCGCTTGCGGATGCCGTCCAGCCACGCGAAGAAGCTCGGGTCGGGGGGCGCGCACAGGCCCGTGCCGCCGGCCAGTAGCACGTCGAGCTCGCCGAGAGCCGTGAGATCTTGGGGAAGCGAACCGTCGAGGGCCTCGTTATTTGAGAGCGTCAGCGCGCCGAGGCCCGTGAGTGCGCCGAGTTCCGGGGGCACGGCGCCCCCGAGGTCGTTGTTGTCGAGAAGCAGTTCGTCGAGGGCCGACAGGCTGCCGAGTTCAGGCGGAATCGGGCCCGAGAGCGTGTTCCGATCGAGTTCCAGGTGCACCAGGCCGGCCGCATTGCCCAGTGACGGAGGGAGGGGACCGGAGAGTTCGTTGCCGCTGAACGCCAGCAACTCCACGCTGGCGAGGGCGCCGAGTTCCCGCGGGATGGGGCCCGACAGGGCGTTCTCGTCAAGGTGAAGCTCGGTCAGGCTGGCGAGGTTGCCGAGTTCCCGCGGTATCTCGCCGCTCAACTCGTTCTCGTTCAGAAACAGCCACTGCAGATTCGTGAGGCGCCCGAGTTCGGCGGGGATCTCGCCACTCAGCTCGTTGTGATTGAGCAACAGCTTCTCCAGATCGACGAGGTTGCCGAGTTCGGGCGGGATCGCGCCACTGAGTTCGTTGATGTTGAGCGACAGCCGCTTCAGGCGCGTCAGGTTGCCCAGCGCCGCCGGTATCGGACCGCTTAGCCCGTTCCGGTTCAGATCGAGGACCTCCAGGCTGGCGAGGCTCCCGAGTGCCGCCGGAATGGGATCCGCAAGGTCGTTGCTCCCGAGAAGCAGCCTCTCGAGGCTCGTGAGATTCCCGAGTTCCCGCGGTATCGGTCCGCTCAGGCTGTTGTGGTTGAGATACAGCCATCGCAGCCGGGGGAGATCCCCGAGTGCCGGGGGGATCGGGCCATGCAGTTCGTTTCGTCCGAATTCCAGGATTTCCAGGCTGGCGAGGCCGGCCAGTTCGGGCGGGATCGGGCCGCTCAAGTTGTTGCTGTTGAGGAACAACTCCCTGAGGGCGGCGAGGTTCCCGAGTTCGGGTGGGATCGGGCCGTCCAGCCGATTGCCGAGGAGGGCGAGTCTCTCGAGGCGGACGAGGCTGCCGAGTTCGGGCGGGATCCGGCCTGTGAGCCTGTTATTCCATAGGGTCACGTCCTGCAACCTCGCCATTTCCCCGAACTCCGGCGGGATCCGGCCGCTCAGGTCGTTGTCGTGGAGGAACAGCTTCCTGAGTTGAGCCAGCATCTCCAGTTCAACGGGGATCGGACCCGACAGACCATTGTCTCCGAGGTGCAGGCCCACGACGCGGTCCAGCCCGTCGACCTCGACGCCGTGCCATTCCCCCAGCGGCGCTTCGGTGAGCCACTGGTCGCCCCTGGCCCAGTCCGGTCCGCCGGTCGCGCGGTACAACGCCTCGAGTGCGTCACGGTCCGTCGAGGGCACGCATTCGATACCGGTGCCCTGGTGCGAAGGGATGGCCCCAAGCCAGACCTGGAACGCCTCCTCCGGAGGGGTGCACAGCTCGGTCTCCGAGTAGCGTAGCTCCACCAAATCGAGCCCCGTCAGCGACCGTGGCAGGGGGCCGTCAAGGGCGTTACTCCCGACCCGCACGTGGGTGAGGCGGGTCAGTTCGCCGAGGTTCGGGGGGAGGTACCCCTCCAGTCCGTTACGGCTCAGGTCGAGTTCGACGATCCGCCCCGTGGAATCGGTTCCGATCCCGTACCATTCGCCGACGGCGCCATCGCCGAGCCAGCCCTCGTTGTTGGCCCATTTCGCCCCGCCCGTGGTCTCGTAGAGGGCTCCGAGGGGAGCGAGATCCGGGTTCGCCACCGTGAGCGTCGAGCCTCCCCGCGCGTCCCCGGAGGTGGCCGTGACCGCGGCCACGCCGTCGCGGATCCCCCGCGCGAGTCCCGACGCATCCACCCCGACGATGTCCGGCCGGTCGGACGACCACGCGAACCCGGCTCCGGCCACCGCGCGATCGTTCGAATCGAACGCGACCGCCACGAGCCGCAGCGTGTCGCCCAGGGCCAGCGCGCCAGTCGCGGGTGAGACCGCGACCGAGTGCGTCCGCTGCATCACGGCGACCGACGCCGCGCCGGAGGCCCGTCCCGACGTCGCGGTGACCGCTGTGCTTCCGTTGCCTTCCGCGGTCACCAACCCGGAGGCATTCACTGTTGCCACCGAGGGGTCGCCGCTGGCCCACGCGACGGGCGCCCCGGCCAGCGCCCGTCCGTTCTGGTCCCGCACCTGCGCGGTGAGACGAACCGTGTCGCCCAGCGCCGCCACGGAAACGCTCGCCGGAGTGATCGCGATGGATGTGGCTCGCGGCGGATCCGGGCGAGAGGGAGGGGGTGGTGCGGTGCTTTCCTCCCCGCCGCAGGCCAGCAGCATGGCCGCGGCCAGTCCGAGCGACCCGAGCGCGGCCGGAGGGAAGCGAAGGCGATCTGCCTTCATTCGCTCCCGGAAGGTCGCAGTTCGATCCAGAGCCCGCCGGCGTTTCCGAGCACGATGTTGTCGGAGACGGACTCGGGCCCGCCGCGGACGGTCAGCGACACGACCGGCGCCGAGCCGGGGTCGGCCATCCACAGGCGGGCGTCGACCACGTACACGGTGCCGCCGCGGAGGCCGACGGCGCGGCCGTACAGGTGCTCGGGGTGGCGGGACGGTCCGCAGTCGCGGGCCCCGAAGGCGAGCAGGAACCGCGTGAGACGCTCCGGGTCTTCCATCATGATCCAGACCGCCTGCAGAGCCCGGGCTCCGTTCGGGTGTTCGGGCGCGCCGGACGTGGCCGGCAGCTCTCGTGCTCCCGGATCGGAGTCGACGAAGAACACGGCTTGCAGGGGATGGTCCGGAGGGAAGGCCGCCTGTCGGCCCGCGCCGGAGCCGTCCACTGTGAGATCGGGTTCGGCGTCCCGGGCGACGGCGAGGAGTTCATCCAGGCCGGCCCCATCGGTCCCGGCGAGAGCCAGGTAGGCCCCGCCGCCGCCATCGGCGATCAGATCCGCGTAGCGCCGCACTGCGGTGGCGGCGGAGGCGTCCGGGTCATCCGAGCCGCCCACGGTCCGGAGTTCGAGCCGGGTCCCGTCGCCGAACCTGATCTCCGCCGTCTCCAGTCCGTTCGCGTCGCGCCGCGTGTCCCGGACATGGAAGCCGAACTCGTCGGTGAGCCGCCGCGACAGGGCCTCGAGGTCACCGACGGCGACGGGCACGTGGTCGAGGCGCAGCGAGGAGCCCGGCGCCACGCATTCCGCCGGCCTCTCCTGCGCTAGCGCCGCCGTGGCTGTGCCGGCCAGCACACAGGCGCTCGCCCCGAGGCCGCGCCACGCGGAGCCCGACACGCTGCGGTGTGGTCGTCGTGCGTCGATCATGCGGACAAGATGTCGCGGGGACGGCGAGGTCGATAGTTTGCCCGCCATGAAACGACCCGGACCCGACGAACACGGCGACTACTACTCCGTCTACATCGACCGCGTGCCGGACGACCGGCCCCTCCTCGACGTCTTCGGCGAAGCACCCGACGCGCTCGACGCGCTTCTCGGGGATCTCCCGGCCGAGCGCGAGAACTTCGCGTACGAGCCCGGGAAGTGGACGTGCCGCGAAGTCCTGGGCCACGTGATCGATGCCGAGCGGCTCTTCTCATACCGCGTGCTCCACATCGCCCGCGCGGATTCGGCGGAGCTGCCGGGGATGGACCAGGAGGAATGGGCTGAGGCCTCCAACGCGGCCGATCGCCCCATGGCGGAACTGCTGCGTGAATTCCGGGCGCTGCGCACCGCGAACGCGGTCTTCTTCGCCTCGCTCGACGAAACCGCGCTCTCGCGCCGGGGCGTCGCGAGCGGCGCCGAGTGCACGGTGCGGGCGCTCGTCCATATCATCGCCGGCCACGAGCTTCACCACCGGGAGATGCTCAGGGAACGATACCTGGCCGCCCCCGCGAGCTGACCCCCACCGCGAACCCGGGAGATCAGGATGACCGAGATTGCGCTCTTCTACCAGCGCCCCGGCTGAACGAGCTGCAAACGCACCCGTGCGGTGTTCGATGAGACAGGGGCGAAGATCGCGGAGGAACGTTCGGCCACGAAGGCGCCGCTGACGGATGACGATGTGCGGGCGCTTCTGGCAACCGCCGAGCGGGTGATCGTCGCCCGGGGGAGGAGCCGGCGCGACCTGGATCCCGGGGAGACCGAACTCCACGCGCTGAAGGGGCCTACCGGAAAGTACCGCGCGCCGATCGTGCTGGCGGGGACCACGCTGCTGGTCGGCTTCAACGCCGAGGCGCTCGCCGAACTTTAGCAAACCACGGCGCTCGCGCTGCGGCCGGGAGAGCCCGGCGGCCGGGATTCAGCGGCCGGTTTGCACTGTGAAACCGAAGTCGCCCCGGATCGTGTGGCCGTCCTGCGCCATGGCTCGCCACATGACCTCGTAGTCCCCGTCGGCAAGCTCCTCGCTCACGTCCAGCACGACGACGCTGGAGTCATCCTCCTGGGCGGTCGCCGGCTCGAGGTCGAGGGGTTCGCCCCCCTTCGGCAGGAGACGAACCGACGTCCCGGCCATCTGCGGGGCTTCCGTGAACCACAACGTGACCGTCGGGGGGCTGATCGCCACCGTCTCATTCCCCTTGGGAGATGACTTCTCGAGGGCGAGGTGGGCGCAGACGAAGACGCCCGCCGTCGTCAACGCGGCGGTCGCCAGGACGACCGCCCGGTTTCGAATCCGGTTACCCATCAGATCCCCATCAGATTCCGTCTCAATGCCGGGTGCTCTCCCGTAAGGTCTCTCCGTTTAGCCACGCGCGGCAAGCTTGACTCGTTATCCCCCCGAACGCAGCTTGATGCGCTCATCTGGAGTGCCCTGTGGCGGCGCCCGGAATACCTCTGGCGGCATAGCCGTGAAGCCCATTCCTCCTCGACAGCTGCGGGACCTTCGCCGGTTCGGCACTCTGGCCATCGTTCTCCTGCAGGCAGTGGCGTTCGCCTTGCTGCCGGCGGTGGATGCGGTGCTGGAAGCCGGAGCAGCGAACGCCGTCGTGCACGTCGAAGGGGAACCCGGCGAGCACGGAGACCCCGGGCACAGCCACCTGCTGTGCCAACTGGCTCGCACGGTGTCGGTGGGGTTCCCGCCCCTGATTCCGATCGAGCTGTCGCCGGTAGCCGAAACCAGCCTCGACACCCCGACCGCGAACGTCTGGCAACGCCGCCCGATCCCGCCCGGCGGGAGCGGTCCCAGAGCCCCTCCTCCAGCCTGACCCGCTGCCGGGCCGTTGTCCCGGAAGCCCCCGACCTCCCGCGGGAGGCGGATCACACGTCTCCCGAACACACGTTACCCGCTGAAGCGTTTCAGCGACGCGCCCGGCCTTCCTCGAGCAGGAGCGGTCGCCGGCGCGTTTCGAAGCAGGCTGTCCATGGCGACAAGGCGTCTGGCCGGTTTCATTACGGCCGCACTGGCAATGGCTCTCGGAGCCATCGGCTCGTCCGCGCAGGTGGAGCACGCGGGCGAGATCGAGGGCATCGTGCGCGATGCCGACTCCGATGAGCCGCTCGCCAGCGCCCTGGTCTCCATCGCCGCGGCGGGTCGGACGGCCGTCTCGCACGGCGACGGGACGTTCCATGTCCCGGTGCCGGGGCCGCGCGTCTACACGGTGCGGGTCGAACGCCTGGGCTACCGGACGGTCTCGCTGGAAGTCGATGCGTCCCGGGAGGAGATCGTGGTGGTGGAGATGGAAGCCAATCCCATCTCCCTGCCGGATCTCGTGGTCACGGGGTCCGTGGTGGCCCGCGCGGCGAACGAAGTGCTGCGTCCGACCAGCGTCTTCGCGGGGGAGGATCTGCAGCGTCGCCTGGCCGGAACCCTGGCCGAAACCCTGACCTCCGAGCCTGGCCTCGCGGTGAGCAGCATGGGGCCGGCCTCTGCGCACCCCGTGATCCGGGGGCTGAGCGGAGACCGCATCCTGCTGCTCGAGGACGGGGAACGGATCGGCGACGAGTTTGCGAGCGGCCCCGACCACGCCACGGCGATCGATCCGTCGTCGGCGCGTCGCGTCGAGGTGATCCGCGGGCCGGGTGCGATTCTGTACGGAAGCAACGCGCTGGGGGGCGTCATCAACGTCGTCCGCGATGACGTGCCCTCATCCGTCCCGCACCACCTCACGGGCGCGTTGACGCTTCAGGGACAGAGCGTCAGCAACGCGGCGAGCGGAAGCCTGCATCTCACGTATGGCCTGACCGAACACATCCCCGTGCGGCTGGAGGTCACGGGTCGCAGCAGCGGCGACCTGGAGACCCCGGTCGGGCTCCTGGGGAATACGAGTACGGATATTCGGGAGATTTCCGGCGGTACGTCCTGGGTGGACGACTGGGGACACGCCGGCGCGACCTTCCGCTACTACGGCAACGACTACGGCATCCCCGGAGGGTTCGTCGGGGGGCACGCGGCCGGGGTTCGCGTCGAGATGCAGCGGGCCGCGACCCGGCTGCGCAGCGTGATTCGGCCGCAAGGGGTCGTCGAGAGCATCGAGGTCGATGCGGGACACACGTGGTACGAGCACAAGGAGATCGAGCCCCCCGACATCCTGGGCACGCTCTTCGAGCGCCAGACCGTGAGCGGCGACATCCTCGCCCGCCACGGCGGGTGGGGCCCGTTCTCTTCGGGAGGCGTGGGAACGCGGGCTTCCTGGGAGGACTTCGGATTCGGAGGCAGCCTCTTCACGCCGAACTCCACGCAGACGTCCTTCGCCGTATTCGCGCTGGAAGAGGTCGACCTGAGTCCGATACGACTGGAAGCGGGCCTCCGATACGACTGGGTACGCGTGCGGCCCGACCGGGAGGATCCCTCATCCGACATCGGCCACATCCGCGAGAGGTCGTTCGGTGCGGCATCGGGATCGCTGGGGGCCCTGGCACAGCTCACGCAGAGCTTCACGGTGGGCGCTTCCGTCGCGCGGGCCTTTCGCACTCCGAGCGTCAACGAGCTCTACTCCGAAGGTCCCCACCTGGCGGCCTATGCCTTCGAGGTGGGGAACCCGTCGCTCGAGACGGAGCGCGGGATCGGGATCGACCTCTTCGCCCGGTTTGCGGGAGACCGGCTGAACGCCGAGCTGACGTGGTTCCACAACGCCATCGAGGACTACGTCTTCCCGCTCGAGACGGGAGAGCTGAGCCGCGTGCGGCTGCCGATCTTCCAGTTCCAGGGAGAAGACGCGGTGCTCACGGGATTCGAGGGCGCGCTCGAGTGGGCGCCGGTCGGGGATCTGACCGTGGAGGCCGTCGCTTCGTACGTCCAGGCCAGAATCGAAGCGACGGACGAACCGCTTCCGCTCATCCCGCCGCTGCAGGCGCGCTTCGCCGTCGGCTACGCGCCTCGCGACTGGTTCGTCGAAGCCGAAACGCGGATTGCGGCTCGGCAGGACCGGACGGGGCCCTTCGAGGACCCCACCGATGGATATGCCTTGTTCGATCTCTCCGCCGGACTGCGGATCACGGTCATGGGGCGGCTGAACGTGATCACCGTGCGGGGAGAGAACCTTGGCAATGCAGTGTACAGAAACCACTTGTCGCGCGTGAAGGAGATCATGCCCGAAGCCGGGCGATCCATCAGCGTGGCCTATCGCGTCGTCTTCTAGAGGTACGAGGCGACCGGAACATCAACACAACGAGGTGAAGACAATGAGACACTTTCAGCCGAAACTGTCACTCGCCCTGGCGACCGCGGGACTGCTGGTCCTTTCCGCCTGCGGCGGCGACGATCCCATGGACCCCGGGGACGACCACGATGATCACGCCGGAGAAGTCGAGGGCGTGGTCCTGTCGCTGAGCGGCCAGACCGTCGCCTCCTATGATGGAGACGATGGAGCCTGGACCGGAGAACTGGAAGTCGAGCCGGGCGAGGAAACCGCCCATATCGGCGTGCAGTTCGTGGACCACGACGGGCACGCGGTCACGCTCGACGATGACTTCTATCTGCGGGTGGACGTCGCGAACGAATCCATCGCCGAGTTCGAGCAGGATACTCCGGGTGAGTTCGGGGGACACCTGCACGGCGTGGCGGAGGGCGACACCGAGCTCACTTTCAGCCTCATGCACGGCGCCGTCGGGTCGGGACACGCGGACTTCGTCACCGCACCCCTCCACGTGCACGTGCACGAACACTAACGGCTGATCGGACTCGGCCGTTTGCCGCAGTACCGCGAGCCCTCCCCGGCGCGATGCCCGGGGAGGGCTTGTCTCTTGCTCGCTTGACCGCCGGATCAGGTGCGTCTCAGGTTCACCACTCGTGTGCCGCCGCCCGCACCGGCCGCGTCGACGGTCGTTGATCCAACTCCGGACGGTCGTTGATCCAACTCCGATTGAGAGGTTTTCGATGAGCAGAGCGCGCTCAACATCATCCCATGCGCCGCCGCCAAGGCTCCGCCTCATCTCCCCTCTGCTCGCGCTTGTCGTCGCCGTGGCGGGCTGCGCGGAAGGCGGCGGGAGCGCCCCGAACGGCACGGAGTGGAAGAACATCGCCGGCAACGACATGGGCCAGCGCTATTCATCTCTCGGCCAGATCGACGCGGAGACGTTCGAGGATCTCGAGGTCGCGTGGGTCTGGGACGGGTCGGACTACCCGGCGGTGAACGCGCGCGCCACGCCGATCTACGTGGACGGGATGCTGATTTCCGTGGCGGGCGAGAAGCGGCACACCTACGCGATCGACGCCGGCACCGGGGAGAAGACCTGGGAGTACGTCGAGCCCGAGACCTTCCGCTGGGAGTACTCGATGCGGAAGAACCACGGGAAGGGCGTCGCGTACGGAGAGATCGACGGCCGCGCGGTCGTCTACATGGTGAGTCCCGCCTTCTTCCTGCATGCGCTGTGGGCCGACACGGGCGAGCACGTAGAGGGTTTCGGCGGGCCCGTGGGCGTGCCGGGATTCCCGGAGTCGGGGGTCGTCGACCTGCTCGCGGGACTCGGGCACGAGTTCGACCCGTACCATGGCATCCCCCTCGAGACCGGCTACATCACGAGTTCGTCGCCCCCGATCGTCGTTAACGGCGTGATCGTGGTCGGGAACTCCGCCGAGCAGGGTTACAACCAGTCGCGGCGCGAGAACGTGCCGGGCGACATTCTCGGCTACGACGCCCGCACGGGCGACTTCATGTGGAAGTTCAACGTTCTCCCGGGGCCGGGCGAGTTCGGTCACGAGACGTGGGAGAACGATGCCTGGGAGTGGACCGGGGACATCTCCTCGTGGGCGCCGCTCTCGGCGGACGAGGAGCGGGGGATCGTCTACATCCCCACCAACGGGGCCACGATGGACTTCTGGGGCGGGTTCCGGCCGGGCGACAACCTGTTCTCGACGAGCCTGATCGCGCTCGATGTGCAGACGGGAGAACGGGTTTGGCACTTTCAGCTCGTGCACCACGACATATGGAACTACGACACGCCGCAGATCCCCGTGCTGATGGATGTGACGGTGGATGGCGAGGACATTCCGGCGGTCGTTCAGGTCACGAAGCAGGCCTTCGCGTACGCGTTCAACCGGGAGACGGGCGAGCCGATCTGGCCCATCGAGGAGCGGCCGGTGCCCGAGGGACTCATGCCGGGCGAGGCGCTCTCGCCGACGCAGCCGTTCCCCACCTGGCCGGCGCCGTACGACATGCAGGGGCTGACGCACGACGACCTGATCGACTTCACGCCGGAGTTGCGGGAGGCCGCGATCGAGGCGCTCGACGACTACGTGATCGGACCGCTGTTCACGCCGCCGCTGCACCGGGACAACGACCTCGGCAAGATGGCCTCGATGTGGTGTCCGGGAGATGTGGGGGGGACGAACATCGACGGGACGCCGGCGGCGGATCCGGAGACGGGCATCCTGTACGTGACGTCGCAGAAGGGGTGCGGGTCGCGGATCATGGTGCCGGGGGAGGAGCGCGACGCGCGGGAGCCCGCGCAGACGGGCACGACGATCACGAAGTTCGCGGTCGGCGGGTTCGCCGGCGTGCGGCGGGTGCAGGGCCTGCCGCTCTTCAAGCCGCCGTACAGCCGGATCACGGCGATCGACATGAACACGGGCGAGCACCTGTGGTGGATTCCGGTGGGCGATACGCCGAACAGCGTGCTCGAGCACGACGCGCTCCAGGGCATGGACATCCCGAACACGGGCACGGGGCGGCAGGCGGCGCAGATCGTCACGAGCACTCTGCTCATGTACACGGGGGAGGGGAGCGACGGGACCTCGTACCTGTTCGCGGTGGACAAGACGACGGGCGAGCGGCTCGGGCGGGTCGAGCTTCCGGCCCAGCCGCGGTACGGGATGATGACGTACCTGCACGAAGGCAGGCAGCACGTCGTGATCCAGGCTCCCAACACGCTGATGGCGCTACGCCTCGCCGACTGACGCGCCCATGAGTCGCCGCCTTCTCGCCGGCCTCGCGGTGGCCGCGCTCTCGGCCGCCCTCTCGGCCGGGATCGCACCGCCGGCGGCGGCGCAGCAAATCAGCGGCACCGTGCGCGAGACCGATGGCGGCCGACCCATCGGGGGCGGTTTCGTCAGCCTGCTGAACAGCGCGGGCGAGGCCGTGGAGGCCGACTTCACGGCGGCCGATGGGATCTTCTCGTTCAGGGCGCCCGGCCCCGGCCGGTATCGGATCCGCGTGGAGCGTATCGGATACGCCAACTGGGTCACGGAGCCCTACGAGGTGAGGGTCGGGCAGCCGCTCACGATCGCGGTGGAAGTCCCGCCGGATCCCGTCCGGCTCGGCGACCTGCGCGTCGAGGTCACCGGATCCTGCCTGGACGATCCGAGCGAGGGGGCCGCCCTCGCCACGGTCTGGGAGGAGGCGCGCAAGGCGCTCGAGACCGCGGTGTGGGCGGAGGGCCGGGGCGAACTCACGTTCACGCTCCGGGAATACCAGCGCACGCTCGATCCGCGCCATCTCACGACGCTGGAGGCGGAGAGCCGCACGCGGCGGCACGTTCGACTGCCTCCGTTCCGGAGCCTGCCGGCCCGCCGGCTCACGACCTCCGGCTACGCGGTCGTGAACGCGGACTCCGCTGTCTACTACGCACCGGACGCGACGGTGCTGCTGTCGTCGGAGTTCCGCGACACCCAGTGTTTCGGGCTGGAACGCGCCGAGGTCGACGGCGAACCGATGCTCGGCATCACGTTCCGCCCGCAACGGCGGCGCGATGTGATCGACATCGAGGGCACGCTCTGGCTCGACGAGCAGAGCGCGGAACTGCGCCGCGTGCAGATCCGGTACCGCAACGTCCCAATGCCGCGAAACGCGCAACGGCGGCACATCGGCGCCGATCTCACGTTCGACCGCCTGCCGGACGGCCCCTTCTACGTCCGCGACTGGTGGGTGCGGTTCCCGATCGGGAGCCGCAGCACACGCTTCAGGGCGGGCCTGTCCGCACGTCCGGATCCGGTTCTCGTCGCCTATCGCCAGGCGGGAGGCACGGTGACGGACGCCTTCGCGGGCGGCGTCGCCTTCGAGGTGGGCGAGGGCGCGGTCACGGGCGTGCTGCGGGACAGCGTGAGCGGCGGGCCGCTCGCGGGCGCGGAAATCGTCGTCCGCGACTGGAATGACGCCGCGGCCTTCCTGCCCCGGCCGAGGGCGGCCGACGTCCCGTTCAGCGCGGTCACGGACGAGGCGGGCGGCTTCCAGGTGGCGGGGCTGCCGGATGGCGTCTACGCGCTGGGCGTGGACCACCCGAAACTCCAGGCGGCGGGAGTGCGGCTCAACGAGGCCCGTGTAGTGGTCGAAGACGGAACGAGCGATCCGCTGGAGCTGTGGACGCCGTCCAGCGACGCCCTGTTCGCGCGCGTCTGTCCCGGTTCGTCGCCCTACGGAAGTGCGGGCGCCGTGGTCGGGTTCGCGCGCGATGCCGACACGGGGCTCCCGGTGCCGGACATCGAGGTCGAGGTCGTGTGGCGCGTGCGCCGGCTCCAGGGCACGGCGCGAGCCGTCGCCGTGTCCGAACAGTCCGAGTACGCCGGCGGGGAGTCGGATGAGCGGGGCAGGTTTGCGGTTTGCGGCGTCCCCCTCGGGGAGCCGGCCGTGCTGAGAGTGCGAGGCGTTGACGAGGGCGTGGAACTCGAACTCCTGACGCGCCTCGCGTGGCGCGACGTATTCGTCGAACCCTAGCAGCCCGCGGCAAAAGCCCGGCTGCGTTCAAGCGGCGCTGCATCTCCCCTGAAACGCTGCGCTCTGCGTCGCTCCTCGGTCACGTAGCTTTGGCTATGCTCCCTCGTCGCTCCTCTCCCCAGAGGGGCCCCCGGCGAGCGCTTCACCGCTCTCGGCGCTGACGCCGGGTTTTGCCACGGGCTGCTGGCCGCCCGCCGCGCCCGGCCTCCCGCGACCGCGAACGTCAGTCGGTCGAGGGGCGCCGCGACTTCAGGTAGTCGAGGAGCAGGTTCGACATCGCCCGCATGCCGATCGGGATCGAGGCGTCATCCGCCCGAAAGTCGGGCGTATGGTGCCCTCCCGAGCCCAGTTCCGGGTTCACCGAACCCAGCCGATAGTAGAACCCCGGCACCTCGTTCGCGAAGTAGGCAAAATCCTCGCCGCCCATCGTGGGATCGATCACGAGGACATTCTCCTCGCCGACGATCTTCGCGAGCGTCGGCGCCATCTCCGCGGTGAGGTCGCGGTCGTTGATCGTCGCGGGCGTGCCCCGGTCGTAGTCGAGGACGTAGCTGCCGCCGCCGGCCGTCGTGATGCCGTCGAGGATCTCGTCCATGCGCCGTTCGACCGCGTCCCGCACGTCGGGGTTGTACGTCCGGACCGTGCCCTCGAGCCACATCTCCATCGGGATGATGTTGAAGCGCTCACCCCCCCGCATGACGCCGACGGTGATCACGCTGGGCTCGAGTGGCGAGAGGTTGCGCGACCGGATCGTCTGGAAGGCGGTCACGGCCTGCGAGGCCATCACGACCGGGTCGATGCTCGTCTGCGGCTGCGCGCCGTGCGCCTGCCGGCCGATGACCCGGATCTTGAAGTGGTCGACGGCCGCGAAGGCGGGGCCGGGTGTGTAGCCCAGCTTCCCCACATCCATCGAGGAAAAGGTGTGAAGCCCGAAGATGGCGGAGGGGACGACGCCTTCCAGTGCACCTTCGCGGACCATGAGATCCGCCCCGCCTTCCTCGCCGGGGGGTGGGCCCTCCTCCGCGGGCTGGAAGATGAACTTGATCGTGCCCGGGATCTCATCGCGCATCGACGCGAGGACCGAGGCCACGCCGAGTTGCACGGCGGTGTGCACGTCGTGGCCGCAGGCGTGCGAGACGCCGACTTCCTGGCCGCTGTACTCGGTGCGGACCGTGGAGGCGAAGGAATACCCCGTGTTCTCGGTGACGGGGAGCGCGTCCATGTCCGCCCGCACCGCGACCACATCGCCGGGGAGGCCCCCCTTCAGGATCCCGATGACCCCGGTGTGCGCGACCCCCTCGATGACCTCGTCGAAGCCCAGTTCACGCAGATGGGCCGCGACCATGGCGGCGGTCTCGAACTCGCGGTTGCCGAGCTCCGGGAACTGGTGGATCTGATGGCGCATCTCCACGATGCGGTCGATCACGCGGTCGACCGCCGCGTCCACCGCGGGATCCTGCCCCGCCAGCGGAGTGACCAGCGTTGCCGCGAGCCACGAGAGGGCAAACAGAGTTCGGGACGTACGCATGTTTCTTCCTGGTCGCGGATTCGCACGAAGGACCGCCGCCGCAGCGGTCGCGACTGGGCACGGAACGTGGGCCGGCGGGGTCCGTACAGGCAACGGTGAGCGGCTGGCGACATCGGCTGGCGACATCCACCGGGACACCGGCCGGAACATCGGCTGGCGGCGGCGGAGGGTGGAAGCGAGACTTCGACTCATTGCGTCCTTTCGCCGTTTCGTTCGTCTTAGGGGTGAGAAGACGAAGTGGAGGAAAGACGACGAGCCACGAAACCGGGAGACCGATTCATGCGACTGCAACTTGCCCTCAATGTGCGGGATATCGACGAGGCGGTGGACTACTACGCCAAGCTCTTCGACGCGGCCCCGCACAAGCGCCGCGCCGGCTACGCCAACTTCGCCATCGACGAGCCGCCTCTGAAGCTCGTGCTGTTCGAGAATCCGGACGCGGCGGAACGCGTGAACCACCTGGGCGTCGAAGTGTTCGACGACGTGCGGGTCCGCGAGGCCGGCCACCGGCTGGAGGCCGCCGGGATCCTCAGCGAGGTGGAGGAAGAGACGGTGTGCTGTCACGCGACGCAGACGAAGGTCTGGTCGGACGAGCCCCAGGGCCTGCGGTGGGAGTGGTACCAGGTCACGGACGAGACACCGGATGGCGAAGCGCTCATCGCGCCGGCCGCCGCCGCACGTTCGGCGGTAGCGCCGTCGGCAGACGCGTGTCGCGACGAGTCCGGGACCTGCTGTGCCTGACCGCACGTCGCGGGCCCTGCCGGCATGGTCCGAATTCCAGCGGCGCGTGCGGCGCTACGTGGGTGGCCGCGTCGATCCGGCGTGGGCCGATGACGTGACCGGCGACATCTTCCTGCGGCTGCTGCAGCGTCAGGACGGTCTCGCGGAGGCGCGGGATCCGCTCGCCTGGACCTACCGGGTCGCGGCCAACGTGATCGCCGATCACCACCGGCGCCGGTCCGTCGAACGTCGGGCCCTCGAGCGACTGGGCGCCGAAGCACGGGCCCCGGATCCCGACCAGAACGGCGGCGGCCACGAAGCGCTGCGGAGGGATCTGGAGGCCTGCCTGCTGCCCTTCGCGCTCGAACTGCCGCCGAAATACACCGAGGCCCTTCTGCTGACCTACTTCCGGGGATTGAGCCAGGTCGAGGCGGCGCGGCGGCTGGGACTCAGCGCCTCCGGCATGAAATCGCGCGTGCAGCGGGCGCGGGCGATGCTGAAACGGCAACTCATGGACTGCTGCGACTTCGAGTTGGATCGGCGGGGCGGGGTGATCGACATGCGGCCCCGCGAAGCGGGCCGTGGCCGCGCCCGTGAAGCGAGCCGGGGCGGGGGTCGCGGTGGGAGTGCCGCCGGAGGCACCGCCGGGTGAGAGTGGCGGTCATCGGCGGCGGCGTCATCGGGCTGTGCGTCGCGCACTATCTCGAGCGTCGCGGGGCCGACGTCGTTCTCGTGGAGCGAGATGAGATCGGCGACGGATGTTCGAAGGGAAACGGCGGGTGGGTCTGTCCGTCGATCTCGCGCCCGCTGCCGGCTCCGGGGCTGACGCTGACGTCGCTGCGCTGGATGCTGCGCTCCGACAGCCCCCTCTACATCAAGCCGTCCGCCGTGCTCCGGCTCGCGGGCTGGCTGTGGGCTTTTCGCCGTCACTGTAACGCCGAGAGCTACCGGGCGGGGGTGGCCGCCCTCGCGGCGCTGAACGCGGCGACGGATCGGCTCTACCGCGGTCTCGCGAACGAGGGCATGGCATTCGAGCGGGCCACGAGCGGGACGATCCTTGCCTACGATGACGAAAGCGAACTCCGACAGGCGGAGGAGTTGCTGGCGAGACTCGGGGAGGAGCGGGTGGGGCCCGTGGACGTCCTGGACCGCGAGGCTCTCGCGGAGGCGGAGCCGGATCTGGGTGGCGATCTGATCGGCCTGCGGATGCGCGGGGACACGCATGTGCGTCCCGAGTCCCTGTGCGCCGAGATTGCCTCGAGCCTGGAGGCACGTGGCGTCGAAATCAGGACGGGAGAGCGGGTCGTCGGCTTCGCGCCCGGAGCAGGCCGCGTCCGGACGGCGCTCACTTCGACAGCGGAAAGGGGCGCCGCAGCGAACGGGGAACCGGCGAGGCTGGGCGCGGATGCCTTCGTGCTCGCCGCGGGGGCCGAGACGGCCGCCCTCGTTGCGACGCTGGGGGGGAAGCTCCCCGTGCAAGCGGGGAAGGGCTACAGCATCACCGTCAGGGACTCGCGGGTCCGGCTCTCGCAGCCCCTGCACGTGACGCCGGCGAGGATCGGCTTCACGCCGTTTCGCGGCGCGGTGCGCACGATCGGGACGATGGAGTTTTCCGGGATCAACCTGCACCTCGACCGGCGGCGCATCGCGATCCTCGAGCGGGCCGCGCGGCGCTACCTGCCGGGGGCGCTGGAAGGAACGGAGCGGGTCGACTGGGTGGGCATGCGGCCCGTGACGCCGGACGGTCTCCCCGCCATGGGTTGGCTGCCCGGCCTCCCCAACGTGTGCGTCGCCACGGGGCACCAGATGCTCGGCGTCACGCTGGCCCCCTCCACCGGCCACGCGCTCGCGCAACTCCTGCTCGACGGACGCTCGGACATCGACCTCGCACCCTTCGACCCCGCGCGCTTCGCCTGACGCCGCGCCCCCCGGAGTATCCCGATTCGTTGCCGCCGGGCAACGGCGACCGCATCGTGGGGCGCGTCGCCCATGGTGGTCGACTGGCAGGCCGTGGCTGGATGGATGATGGCACCTCCTAGACTCCGCATACGATCCAGGGCTCGGGCCCTGCATCCTCACCGTTGCCGGGCCCTGCTCCTCGCGGCGCTGGTGGCTCCGGGGTGCGGAGACGGCGAACCCGGAACCGCACCGCCAGGAGCGCCCGTACCCACGACCCTGGCGATCACCCCGTCGTCTGCGGTGCTCGCCGCGTTGGGGCAGACGGTGCAGCTGACGGCAACCGTTCGCGATCAGACCGGCGCGGTCATGTCGGGCGTCGGCGTGAACTGGGCGAGCAGCGACGGCGGAATCGTGACGGTCGATCCCGGCGGGCTGGTTACGGCGGTAGGCAACGGAGCCACGAACGTCACGGCCACCGTCCGGGGCGGCGGCGCCTCCGGAGGCGCCGCCATCACCGTTTCGCAGGCGGTCGCCGCGCTGAGTGTGTCACCCGGTGAGGCCGCGATCGACGCGCTGGAAACGCTTCAGCTGACGGCGCAGGCTCTCGACGCGAACGAAAACCCGGTTGCCGGAGTGGACTTCTCGTGGCGCTCCGATGACGAATCGGTGGCTACGGTAAGCGCCGCCGGCCTGGTGACCGCGATAGCGCCGGGTTCGGCAACGATATCCGTGCAGGCGCCCGAAGCCGGCCTCACCGCGACGGCGCGCATCGCTGTGAACGTGTCCGGGAAGTTTGCCCTGGTGATGCTGTACAACGCGACCGGGGGCTCGCGCTGGACGATAAGGGACAACTGGCTGACGGACGCGCCGATCGGCCGCTGGCATGGAGTGACGACCGACGCGGAGGGCCGCGTCACCGGGCTGGATCTTTCGAGCAACGGGCTCGAGGGCCGCTTGCCCGAGGAATTCGCGCACCTCACGAGCCTTCGGCGTCTCAACTTGTCATACAACCGGCTGACCGGTGAAATCCCGGCATATCTGGCGGAGTTCACGGAGCTTGAAGAACTCGGCCTCGCCGTGAACGCGCTCACGGGCCCCATCCCGGTCGAGCTGTCGCGCCTCACCGGCCTGAGGGTACTGGACCTCTCCAACGATCTGTTCGAGGGTCGGAACCGGCTCACGGAGCGGATTCCGCCCGCACTCGCCCAACTGGGCCATCTCGAGGTGCTGGACCTCGCCTTCAACAACCTGACCGGCCCGATTCCGCCGGAACTCGCAAGCCTGCGGAACCTGACGGTTCTCGACATTGAGCAGAATGACCTGAGCGGCCCCATTCCCCCGGGTCTGACCGGCCTCTCCGGTCTTCAGGTGCTCTCGCTCGCCGGCAATCGACTCACCGGTGCCATTCCTTCGGCGGTCGGCGACCTCTCCAACCTCCGAGACCTCAAGCTCCACATGAACCAGCTGTCCGGGCCGATCCCGCCCAGTCTGGGGAAACTGCGTCTCCTGGCTCGGTTATCCCTGTGCTGTAATGCCTTGACCGGCCCGATTCCGCCCGAGTTGGGCAACCTCTCGTCCGTCTGGTTTCTCGGTCTTCAGGTGAACGAGTTGTCCGGGTCCGTGCCTTCCGAGTTCGGGCGGCTTTCCGCGCTCCAGCACCTGTATCTCTTCATCAACGCGGATCTGCGCGGGCCGCTCCCGCGGGAACTCGTGAATCTGCGACTCATCACGTTCGACTGGATACGCACCGGCCTGTGTTCTCCATCCGACGCCGATTTCCAGGATTGGCTCGGGAGCATTCCCCGCCACCAGGGCGAAGGAGTGTGCTCGTGAGCAAATTCGACGACCTTCGCACCCACCTGCGGGCGATCCGCACGCTCACCAGGGGAGTGACGCACGGCCTTCCGGTCCTCGAGGCGGCGGCGGATCCGTACGACCTGTTCCGCGACTGGTTCCGGGATGCCAAGGCCTCGGGGTTGCTCCTGCCCGAGTCGATGGCGCTCGCCACGGCGACCGGCGACGGGCGGCCATCGGTGCGGATGGTCCTCCTGAAGGGCGTGGGCCCCGACGGTTTCCGCTTTTTCACCAACTACGACAGCCGCAAAGCCGCGGAACTGGACGACAATCCGCGGGCCTCGCTCTGCTTCCACTGGTCGGTGCTCGAGCGGCAGGTGCGCGTTGAAGGGCGCGTCGAGCGCCTCTCGGCAGAGGACTCGGAGGCGTACTTCGCGACGCGCGATCGCGGGAGCCGGATCGGCGCGTGGGCTTCCTGGCAGAGCCGTCCGATCGCCGACCGCGCCGGGCTCGAAGCCCGGGTGGTGGAGGCGGAGGCCCGGTTCGAGGGGAGGGACGTGCCGCTCCCCGACTTCTGGGGTGGATACGTCCTCCTTCCCGACCGGATCGAGTTCTGGCAGGGCCGCGCCAACCGGCTGCACGACCGTCTCGAATACACGCCGCGCGAAGGGAGCGACGAGGCGGACGGCGAATGGGAGATCACCCGCCTCCAGCCGTGAGCGCGCGGCCGGCCGGCCGCCGATCGATGGGCTAGCCCAGGAGGCCGAGACCGGCCAGCACGACGAGCGCCACGGCGACCGGCACGACGAAGCGCATCACCGGGCCCCACGCGGCGGTGATCCGGAAGCGTCCCGCCCCCTGGTTCGTCTCCGCACGGAACCGTTCGAACCCCCACGCCAAGGCGACGTAGAGGGAGATCGCGAGCCCGCTCACCGTGAGGAAGATGTTCCCCGACACGTAGTCGGCGAGTTCGAACAGACCGCGGCCTCCGAGCTGCACCGCGGCCCAGGGCCCGCCGCCGAGCGCGAGCGGGATCCCCGCGAGGATGACGGCCGCGAGCGCGGTCCACAGCGATCTTCGGCGGCTCCAGCCCAGCGAATCCATGGCGCTCGCCGTGAGGGCTTCGAGCAGCGCGAGACACGACGTGAGTCCCGCGATGAACACGAAGAAGAAGAAAAAGGCGGCGGCCACTTCGCCCGCCGGCAGGCGCCCGAAGAGACCCGCCATCGTGATGAAGAGGAGCCCCGCGCCCTGGTCGGGTTCCATGCCGAAGGCGAAGAGGGCGGGGAACATGACGAACCCGGCGAGGACGGCGGCGATCGTGTCGCAGGCCACGATGGAAGCGGCGCTTCCCGGAATGTCGCTGCTGCGCGGATGCAGGAAGCTCCCGAACACGAACGCGCCCATCATCCCGACCCCGATGGAGTAGAAGGCCTGGCCGAGGGCCGCGAGCCACGTCTCCGGCCCGATGGCCGAGAAGTCGGGCGCGAGATACCACCGCACGCCCTCCCACGCCCCGTCGAGCTGGAGCGAGACGATCCCGAGTCCGACGAGAAAGAAGAAGAGGACGGGAATCAGGAGTCGTGCCGCGCGCTCGATCCCCCGCCGCAACCCGCGGGTGATGATGAACCCCGCCAGCAGCATGACGGGGATCGTATAGGCGAGTACCTCTCCCGGGCGCGCGGTGAAAGCCGCGAACGACTCCGCCGCGGCCTGCACGCTGCCGGTGTCGTAGCCCCCCCGGAAAGCGCGCACGAAGTAGGCCGCGATCCAGCCCATGATGAGCTGGTAGTAGGACATGATGAGGAAAGCGGCGCCCACGCCGAGCCAGCCGATCGCGCGGAAGGGGCTTCGTCCGACGAGCTTCCGCATCCCGGCCAGCGGCGTCGCCTGCGCCCGCCGCCCGAGGCTGATCTCGGCCGTGAACAGCGGGATCCCGATCAGGACCGCGAGCAGGACGTAGATGAGGAGAAACGCGCCGCCCCCGTTCTCGCCCGCCAGGTACGGGAATCTCCAGATATTGCCCAGTCCCACCGAGAATCCGGTGGTGGCGAGGATGAAGCCCAGCGGGCTTCCCCAGCGTTCGCGGGTTGCGTTCATTCCTGACCCTTGACGGCCCGTAAATGTGGCGCCGCGGCCGATAGCCGGGCGGCGTGGCTCGCCCTCCGGGGCGTTCCCAGAGTAACCTGTCCGGAAGGGAACGTGCGATGCCGGGACGGACCGTGGGATGGACTACCGGAAAGGAGCCGCGCCTGAAGTACGATCTTCCTACGCTTCGCGGGGACCTGTTCGGCGGCATCACGTCGGCGGTGATCGCCCTGCCGGTGTCGCTGGCCTTCGGCGTCGCCTCGGGGCTCGGCGCCGCCGCCGGCCTGTACGGGGCCATCGCGGTCGGCTTCTTCGCGTCCGTGTTCGGCGGCAACCGCTTCCAGATCTCCGGCCCCACGCCGGCCATGACCGTCGCCATGGCGGTCATCGTGACGACGCACGCTTCGACGCTCGGCGAAGCCTTCACGGTGGTCGTGATGGCCGGGCTGCTGCAGACCACGCTGGGCCTGCTGCGGACGGGCCGGTTCGTCGTGTACACGCCATACGCCGTGATCTCCGGCTTCATGTCCGGGATCGGCATCATCGTCATGTTGATCCAGATCCTGCCCTTCCTCGGGGCGCCCGTGGCGGCGGGCGGTCCCATGGACGCGGTGCGGACGCTCCCGGAAGCCGTGGCGAACCTGAACGGCGACGCCCTCGTCATCGGCGCGGCGACCCTCGCGGTGAGCATCTTGTGGCCGCAGCGGCTGTCCCGGCTGCTCCCCGGCCCGCTCGTGGCACTGGTCGCGGGAACCACTCTGGGCGTTTTCTGGCTGACCGGTGCGCCGACCATCGGCGCGATCCCTACCGGCTTGCCGGAACTGCAGTTGAGTCTGCCCTCCGCGAGCTTCCTCGCCCGCGCCTTCCATCCGGCGCTCGTCCTCGCCCTTCTCGGTTCCGTCGACAGCCTGCTCACGTCGCTCGTGGCGGACTCGCTGACCGGCACGCAGCACGACTCGAACCGCGAACTGGTCGGTCAGGGCATCGGCAACACGATCGCGGGCCTGTTCGGGGGGCTCCCCGGCGCGGGGGCTACGATGGGGACGGTCGTCAACATCCGCGCCGGCGGCCTCACGCGGATGTCCGGCGCCCTGCGTGCGATCCTCCTGCTGGGAGTCCTGCTCGGTCTGGGCCGGTACCTGGAGCCCATCCCCCATGCCGTGCTCGCCGGCATCCTGATCAAGGTCGGGTGGGACATCATCGACTGGCCCCTGCTCGCCCACCTCCACCGCATCCGGCGCGACCACCTGTTCGTGCTCGTCCTGACGCTTGCCCTGACGGTATTCGTCGACCTCGTGACGGCCGTGGCCATCGGCCTCATCGTCGCGGGCATGGCGCACGCGCGGCAGATCGAGAGCCTCGAACTCGACAACGTGCTGTCGGTGCCGCTGCTGGACCGGGTGTTCTTCGAGGGCGCCGAGGGCGCGGACGCGGTCGACGAGTACTCGGCCCGGGTCGGCCTCGTGGCGCTCCGAGGCGCCTTCACCGTCGCGTCGTCCCACAAGCTGGTGAACGTGATCGGGAAGGACATCAAGGACCACGAAATCGTCATCTTCGACTTCTCCGACGCCAAGTATCTCGACGACAGCGCCGCCATGGTCATACGTCAACTGCTGGACGTGGCCGGGAAGAGCCGTACCGAGGTGATCGTGATGGCGGTATCCGGCTCCGTCGAGAAGACGCTGCGCACGCTCGACATCCTTGCAGCGCTGCCGGAGGGCCATATCGTCGACACCATGGACGAGGCCCGCGAAGTCGCGCTCGGACTGTTGAAGAACTAGCGGGGCGGACCGACCCCGACGGAAAGCGTGACGGCGCTGGCCGAGTACCCGTAGTCGAGCAGAACGCCGGGGATCTCCACCGTCCACTCGGTCACCGAGCGCGAGTAGCCGAGGCGCACATCGACCAGCCAACCCCTGTCGAACAGTAACCCGAGGCCAATCGTCGCCGGCCAGCGGGCGCGCTGCTCACGCCGTTCGCCGACCTCGGCCGTCTCCGGGTTGACGCCGCTCGTCGCGAATTCGCTCCACATCCGCCGGATCCCGCCGAACACGTAGCCCTCCGTCGAGCCGCGCCCGGCGCCCAATCCGAGGAGGACGTTGACCCCGACGCCGAACCGGTCGCGGAGGTCCCACTCGCCGGGCCACACGTCGTGCGGCTCGCCGTTCGGGGTGGGTTCGATCGTACCTTCGATCTTCCCCCGGCCGGTGAGCACCCCCTCGAACTCCAGGCCCGCGAGCAGGCCGTCGAGCACGCGCGTGCGAAGTCCGAGCGAGGGGTTGATGGCGAGCGTCGCGCCCGAGGCCGTTGTGGCGCTCTCGCTCGATCCGCCCCCTGCGGTCACGCGCTTCGAGTGTTCCGCCGAGAGCCAGCTCGCTTCGGGCGCCAGCCGAAGGAACACCTCGGACTGGGCGCGGGCCGGCGGCGCGGCCAGCAGGGAGAGGCAGACGGCGAGGGTTATAGGTCCGGCGAACCGGATCACTGAAACTCCGGTCCTCCGGTCGCCGCGACCACGCCGCAGTTGGTGAGCAGGCGCTGCGCGTCCGCCTTGCCGGAGTCGGATGGTCCGAGCCGGTTCTCGCCCTGTTCCTCGTCGTCGTCAAGCCCGGCCAGGAGCCCGATGTCGTGGTCCGCGACCCGCGAGGCGACGACGCGAATGTGCGTGTTGCCGGTGGCGGGATTGTCGAACACGCTCGCCGTGAGGACGTCGTGGTGGGCGGCCCCGGTGAAGAGTTCCTGCACGACGCCGGACGTCTGCCGCCGCCCCCGTACGAACCCGGCCTCGAGGTTGCCGTCCTCGATCGTGTAGTCCATCAGGTTCAGCTGTGCGACCGCGCACCGGTAAGCGGTTTCCAGTCCCGGCGGCGCCACGCCCTGGAAGGAGACCGGCGCGGTGGAGCAGCCCGCGAACAGCAGCGGAAGAAGCGGAACGACACGGCGCGTGACTCGGTTCATGGTTCCCCAATCTTCGCGGAGGGCGTCCGGTGCGCCAGCGGAGTATGACACACCCGGGTTGCCGAAGGTCCGGATTCCGCGCGACCATGGGGGCATGGGTTCCCGAATGCGTTCCGCGACTCCTCGCACGGCCGCCATGCTTGCCGTGGTGCTTTCAGTCCCGCTCGCCGCGAGTGCGTGCGGGCCGCAGACCGATTCGATCCCGGTCCGAGGGATCCCCAAGGTGCTGTTGATCGGGATCGACGGGGTCCGGCCGGACGTGCTGGCCGAGGTGCCGACGCCGGTCATGGACTCGCTCGCCGCCGGAGGCTGGTACACCGCGTCGGCGCGCACGACGACGCCCTCGGTGAGCGGGCCGGCATGGTCCTCGATCCTGACGGGCGTCTGGCCCGGGAAGCACGGTGTGCTGGACAACGGGTTCGAGGGACGCCGGTACTCGGAATATCCGGATTTTCTCACGCTCGTCGAGCGGGAGCGTCCCGCCCTCGCCACGTTCGCGGCCCTCGACTGGATGCCGCTCGCCTCGCTCGAAGGGGGCGGCCCCGCGCTCTCCGGTGCGATCGACTCGCTGGTCGCCGTGGATGGCTACGAACTCGGGTGGGCGGAGGCGGACAGCGTGGTCGCCGCCCGAGCGGCGAGACACCTTGGCGCGGCGGACGCGGACGCCGCGTTCATCTACCTGGGGAATCCGGACGAGACGAGCCACCGGCACGGATCGATCGGGGTCGAGTACCGCGACGCGATCGCCCTCTCGGACCGCCACGTCGGCTGGCTGCTCGAGGCCCTGCGGGCCCGGCCCACGTACGCGGATGAGGACTGGCTCGTGCTCATCAGCACGGACCACGGCCGGCGGGAAGACGGCGGCCACGGCGGAGACTCGCCGGAGGAGATGACGATCTTCATCCTCGCCAGCGGACCCGGGACCCGGAGTTGGGCGGCAGCGGGCTCCACGCCGGAATACATCGTCGATGTCCCGGCCACGGCGCTGGAGCACCTCGGCATCACGGTCGGCGCCGACGCCGGACTCGACGGGGAACCGCTCGCCCGGGGCCGCGGCGACCCATAGGCGACCCATGGTCGGACAACGCACGGGCCACCCGCCGGACGCTGGCGTGGGAAGCCGATCTCGCATCAGTTTGGGGCGACGTGAGACTCACGCCAGGAAACGGGGGATGAGATGTCCGAGATGAATCGTCGTGGCTTCATCGGTCGAGGCCTGAGCCTGGGCGCGGCGGCCGCCGTCGCCGGAGCCGTACCCGCGCGAGCGTCGGCGAGCGGATCCAGACCGTCCCTGTCTTCGAGCGGACGGGCGACGACGCCGATGATGATCACCAGCCACACGAACGACACGGGGCGCCGGGCGGCCGGCGCGGCCTGGCAGATCCTGTCGGGCGGCGGCACGGCGATGGACGCGGTCGAGCGCGGCGCGAACATCATCGAACTCGACCCCGATGAAACCAGCGTCGGCTGGGGCGGCCTCCCGAACGCAGACGGGGTCGTGCAACTCGACGCGTCGGTCATGGACGGGGCGACGTACAACGCCGGCTCGGTCGCCGGCATCGAGGGGATCCGCACTCCGGCCTCGGTGGCCCGGCTCGTGATGGAGCGCACGGACCACGTCATGCTGATCGGCGACTACGCGCAGCGCTTTGCGGTCGGCTTCGGCTTCGAGGTCCAGGAGCTGATGACGCCGAAATCGCGTGAGATCTGGCTCCGCTGGCGCGAGCGCCTGTCCGACACGGACGACTGGGGCCCGCCGGATCACCTGCGGCGCCCGCGCGGAGGCTCCGGCGGCGGGCTCGACGAGGCCGAGCAGTGGGCGGAACTGCTCGATCTGCCGGGCCGCGACGGCCCCGACCGGGACTACGTCCTCGCCGAAGCGCTCCTCCACCGCTACGGCACGACGAACGTGCTCGCGGTCGACGCGCAGGGGAACGTTTCGGGCATTACGACGACGAGCGGACTCGCCTGGAAGGTCCCGGGCCGCGTGGGCGACTCGCCGATCATCGGCGCCGGCCTGTACGTGGACAACGACATCGGCGCCGCCGCCGTAACGGGACGGGGCGAGGACGTGATCAAGTCGTGCGCCGGGTACTACGTCGTGTCGCGGATGGGTGCGGGGCGCACGCCGCAGCAGGCCTGCGAGGACGCGGTCGCGATGATCCGGCACAAGTACCGGAACGTGAATCCGGACTTCATACCATCCGAGAAGTTCGTCGCGATCAACAAGGACGGCGACTACGGCTGCGCGTGGATGCCGTTCCGCGACACGCCGCCCCGCATGACGGTGGCGAACGCGGACGGGATCCAGACGTACGAGGGGGTGAGCGTCGCCGACTGACGAGGCGCCCGACCCGGACTCCGAGTCCGCCGTGTCCGAAGCGACGGTGATCGTCAGGGAAGCGGGCCTCGAGGACGTCGACCGCCTCGCGCCGCTGTTCGACGGATACCGCCAGTTCTACCGGCAGCCGTCGGACCTCGAGGGCGCCCGCCGGTTTCTGGCCGAACGTCTCGCAGCCGGCGAGTCGCGGGTCTTCGTGGCGCAGACCGCGGACGGCTGGCCCCTGGGCTTCGTGCAGCTGTTCCCGTCCTTCTCCTCCGTGTCGATGAGACGGCTCTGGATCCTCAACGACCTGTTCGTCGCGCCGGACGCCCGCCGGTCCGGGGTTGCGCGCGTCCTCATGGACCGCGCGCGTGAACTCGCGGTCGAGACCGGCGCCAAGGGGCTCATCCTCGAGACCGAGTCCCACAACGCGCCCGCGAAGCGACTGTACGAGGATCTGGGCTGGGCGCTCGACGGCACCGACCACTACGAGTTGCTCTTGTGAGCACCCGGGCGAGCACCTCCCGGCGCACGCTGGCTCCGGCGGTGCTGCTGCCCGCGCTGGCGGCCTTCGCCTGCGCCGCGGGACCGGCGGCGGGATCCGCGGACGAGGGATCCGCCGATGGAGGATCCGTCCGCGAGTTGCGGCTGTCGCTCTCGACAGGCGAAGAGGCACCGATGGCCGCCGCGCCCGTCGTCCTGGAACTGACCGGCACCAACGACGGCCCGGCCCCGCTCATCCTCGATTTCCCCGACGGCCAGCGCTTCGACTTCGAGGTGATCTCGGAGGATGGGGCCGTCGTCTGGCGCTGGGCGGCGGGCCGATTCTTCGCCCAGGTGCTGGGACGCGAGACGCTGGAGCCCGGCGCCTCGCTGCGCTGGACCGGGAGCATCGAAGCCGGGCTGCCGGCCGGCGCCTACCGCGTCATCGCCACACTCACGACGATGGAACCTCGTGCCGTCGAGGCCACGCTCACCGTCCTTCCCCGGAGCTAGCGCCGTGTCCCTTAGGAACCCCGATAAGAACCCTGACCGGAACCCTGACACACTCGAGCCCGACCTCCTGCGGGCCGTCTCCTTCGATGCGGGGTGGTCCCTGCTCGAACGCTTCTCGACCCTCGTGCGAGAGTCCGGGAGCGACGACGAACACGTTGCGGCCGAGTACATCGCCGCCGAACTGGGCCGGATGGGCGTGCCGTTCGAGATGCACGAGCCCGACCTCTACCTCTCCCTCCCCCGCGAATCCTCGGTGGAGTGGGCCGGCGGGTCGATGCGGGCCAAACCGCCGTCCTTCGCCGTCCCGACGTCGGAGGGCGGGATCGAGGGGGAACTCGTCTACGTTCCCGCCGCGGCCGCGACCGGGCAGCGCGACCTGTTCGCCAGGCGTCTCGGCGACGACCTGCCCGACGTGGCCGGCAAGATCGTGCTCAGCGACGGGTTCGCGATGCCGGGCATGGTCTCCGCCTTCGAGGCGGCCGGGGCGGCCGGCCAGATCTTCATCAATCCCGGCCGGAACATCCACTGGGGGATCTGCACGTCGATCTGGGGCACGCCGACGACCGGAAACCTCGCCACGAAGCCCGGGACGCCCGTGGTGGCGGTGAACCACCCCGACGGGGAGCGGCTGAAGGCGGCCGTGGGCGAGGCCGTCCGGCTGCAAGTCCGGCTGGAGGAGGGCTGGTATCCGTGCAAGCTGCCGGTGGCGCACATCGCCGGGGCGTCGGAGGAGTTCATGCTCGTGCACGGACACTACGACTCGTGGGATGTCGGGATCGGCGACAACGCGGTCGGCGACGCGACGCTGCTGGAACTTGCCCGGATCTTCCATTCGGAGGCGGAGCGGCTGCAGCGCTCGCTGCGCATCGCGTGGTGGCCGGCGCACTCGACCGGGCGCTACGGCGGCTCCACCTGGTACGCCGACACGCACGCGCTGGAACTCCGCCGCCGCTGCGTGGGCGCGATCAACATCGACTCGCCGGGCTGCTGGCACGCGACGGAGTACGACGACGTGATGTGGATGGCCGAGGCGGGGCCGGTGTGCGCGGGCGCGATCGAGGACGTCACCGGGAAGACCGCGAAGCGGCTGCGGCCGCTGCGGGCCGGGGACTATTCCTTCAATCAGATCGGGCTCACCTCGTTCTACATGCTGCTCTCGAACATCCCGGCGGACGAACGCGAGGCGCTGGGCTTCTATCCCACGGGCGGTTGCGGGGGCAACATCGCGTGGCACACGGAAGACGACGTCATGGCAGTCGCCGAGCGCGAGAACCTCGAGCGCGACCTGGGCGTCTACGTCGCATCGATCGCGCGCGTGCTCAACTCGCGCATCCTCCCGTACGACTTCCGCGAGACGGTCTCGGAGCTGGCGGGGTTCGTGGACGGCTACGTCGAGGCGGCCGGGGATCTGCTCGACCTCGGTCCGGTCCGTGCCGAACTCGAAGCGCTGGGAGCCGCGCTGGACGACCTGTACGCCGTGGTCGGCGGGGGCCGGCTGGATGCGGCGGCGGTCGCGGCCGTGAACGAGTTGTTCCTCGAGTTGTCCCGCATCCTCGTGCCGATCGGCTACGCGGAGGGAGGCCCGTTCGACCACGATCCGGCGCTGCCCCGGACGCCGATCCCGCGGCTGGCCCGGGTGGCGGAGTTGCCGGGCCTCGCGGAGGCCGGCTCCGACATGCTGCCCTTCCTCGTGAACGAAGTGCGCCGCGGGGCGAACCACGTGGCGAACGGGTTCCACGACGCGGCCCGGGCGGTGGGACGCGTGCGGGCGCAGCTGAGGGCTCCCGCGGCGGCCGGCTGACGGCGGTGCGGCGCGCGATGGGAGAGATGCGAAAACGGGTGTGCCCTGCGGCGCCCGCAGCGCTGGCGCTGTCGGCGGCGCTGGCGGGGCTGGCCGCCGTCGCGCCCGCGGCGGCGCAGACGACCGACACCGTGTTCATCCGGCTGGATGCGGACGGCGCGGCCCACGTCCGGCAGGGTCTCGAGCCGGAGGGCGGCGAGGTGCGGGCCTTCGCCATCCGGATCGAGCACCAGACGCTCTCGGTGGCCGAGACGGCGCGGGCCGGCGACCTCCTGCCGGTCCCCGGCGCCGCGCTGACCCCGGTCGACGGCGCGTACCGCATCGACGCCGTCTCCGACGCGCCGGTCGTCGTCTCCTACACGGTCCGGAATCCGGTGCGCGGACGGCTGGACCGGATCCCCCTGTTCGTCGCCGGCCGCGAGGCCGAGGAGACCGTCGTCCAGGAGGTCACGGCGCCGTGGCTGATTCGGCTGGAGGGGGATCCGGACGTGCTCGACGCGCTTGACCTGTCGACCACACTGCCGCGCTTCGTCCCCGCCGGCGATGGCGTCGTGATGGCCACCCTGTCGAGCGTGCCGGGGCTGCTCCGGCTGTCCCGCGGGGGTGCGCTCTCGTTCGCGCGCCTCGCCGACGCCGTCGTCCTCGCGCTGCTGCTGGTCGGTGCGATCTGGACGTGGCGCAACGCGCGGGTCCACCGCGAGGGCGCGGGGGGCGCGCGGTGACGATCATCCTGATCGCGGCGGGCTTCTTCGCCCTCGGCCTCACGGTGGTCCTCCTCTTCCGAAACACGATCCGCGCCGACGACGAGCTGGATCGCCGCTGGGCCGAGGTCGTCGCGCAGCGCTCCAGGCGCGGCGCCCCGGCGGCCGCACCCGACGAGACGCAGACGCCCGAACCCGCCGAGCCGACATGAGCGACGTCTTTTTCGTCGTGCTCGGCGTCTACGTAGCCATCATCATGGGCATCGCGATCTGGAGCTATTTCCGGACCGAGACCGAAGTCGACTTCCTCGCCGCCGGCCGCTCGATCGGCCCCATCGTCGGCGGGGCGGTGCTCGCCGCCACGCAGATCTCCGCCGGCACCTTCGTCGGCACCGCCGGTCGCCACTACCTGGCCGGCGTCTCCTGGGTGTTCCCGTGGCTCGGCCTCTGGACGGGGTGGCTCGTGTGCGCCTTCTTCGTCGCCCCGAAGCTGCGGCGGCTCGGCGCGCTCACCGTCCCCGACTACATCTCGGCCCGCTACGGGAGCGCGAAGGCCGGCGCGCTCGCGGGCGTGCTGATCGTCGTCGCCTACACCATCTACCTCGTGGCGCAGTTCCAGGCGGGCGGCGAGATCGCGGAGGTCGTGTTCGGGATCCGTCCGCTCACCGCGATGCTCATCATCGTCGCCTCGACCGCGCTCTACACGCTCCTCGGCGGGGTCCGGTCCAGTTCCTACATCGACTTTCTGCAGACGCTGATCATGGTCGCGGCGCTCATCGTGGCCGTCCCCGTCCTCCTCAACCAGGTCGGCGGCGGCAGCCCTGCCGCGGCGGTCGAGCGCTCGCTCGCCTTCCTCGACACGCTCGACGACCGTCTCGTGGGCTGGTATTACTCGCCGCGCGAACTGCTCGCCTTCGCGATCGCGTTCGGCCTCTCGATCGCGGCGGCGCCGTACGAACTCACCCGCTTCTACTCGATGCGGGACGAGCGCACGGTGCGAAAGGCGATCTTCGTGGCGATCGGCTTCCAGGTGATCATCGCCACCAGCATCATGTCGATCGGCATGCTCATGCGGGTGCTCTTCCCGAACCTGCCCTCCCAGGACCAGGCCACCGCCACCATGGCGCTGCACGTCCTGCCTCCCGTGGTCGGCGCGCTGCTGCTGGTCGCCATGCTGTCGGCGATCATGTCGACCGTAAACTCGATCCTCCTCGTCACCGGCGCCGGCGTCGCCCACGACCTGTACGGGAAGTTCATCCGGCCCGACGCAAGCCAGAAGCACCTCGTGAACGCGAACCGGGTGGCGATCGTCGTCCTCGCGATCATCCCCCTCTTTTTCGCGCTCCAGAAGCTGGGGGATGTCCAGGGCATCGTCCTCGAGCAGGCGAAGTTCATCGCCTCCTTCTTCTTCGTCCCCATCGTCATCGGCCTCAACTGGCGGCGGGGGACGGCGAAGGGCGCGGTCGCCTCCATGATCGGAGGCTTCCTCGCCTGTCTTGTGTGGACGCTGTGGTTCCAGGAACACTACTTCCCCCTGTACGGGATCGATTCCGTCGAACTGGGCGTCGGCGCGAGCCTCATCCTCTTCATCATGGTTTCGCTGATGACGAAACCGAACCCCGGCCAGACGCTCGAGCCGTTCTTCGGAGACAAGTGACCGTGGACCGCAACCCGCCCGCGGATCCGCCAACCACGTGGGTCCGCCAACGATAGGGAGACTTTGAATGTCGGATGTACTGAGCCGCCTCGTGGAGGAACTGAACGCGGGTACGGTCCGGGTGGTGGATCTCACGATCCCGCTCGGCCCCGATACCGTCGTCATCGATCTTCCTCCGATGTTCGCGCCATCGAAGGGAGTGACGGTCGAGCGGATCTCGAGATATGACGACGACGGGCCGGCCTGGTACTGGAACAACCTCTCGCTCGGCGAGCACACGGGGACGCACTTCGACGCCCCGATCCACTGGGTCACGGGGAAGGATGTGCCGAACGGGACGACGGACACGATCCCGGCGCGGAAGTTCGTCGGCCCGGCGTGCGTCATCGACGTGGAGGCCGAGGTAGAAGCGGATCCCGACTTCCTGCTCACGCCCGCCGGGCTCGAGGCGTGGGAGGCGGAGCACGGACGCGTGCCCGGGGGCGCCTGGGTGTTTCTGCGCACCGGGTGGAGTCGGAGGGAAGGGAAGGAGGCGTTTCTCAACGTGTTGGAAGACGGCCCGCACTCGCCGGGCTTCCACCAGGAAACTTCGGCCCTGCTGGCGCATGACCGCGCGGTGCTCGGAGTAGGCGTGGAGACGGTCGGCACCGATGCGGGCCAGGCGGGAGGGTTCGATCCGCCGTTCCCGAATCACGGGATCATGCACGGGGCGGGAAGGTTCGGGCTCGCGAGCCTGTGTAACCTCGACCGGCTGCCCCCGACGGGCGCCGTGGCAATCGCCGCGCCGCTCAAGATCGTGGACGGGAGCGGGAGCCCGCTGCGCGTGATCGCGCTGGCCCCGGCGTAGCGACGGAGAGGCGACGCGGGATGAACCGTGTGGAGAGGCGGCGATCCGCCTACCGCAAGGTCCTGAAGGCGCTGGACGAGGCCATCTTCTGCCTGGAGCGGGAGTCCCCGGATGCACCCGAAGATGTCGGTGCGGAACAGCAGGGGACGTTCCGTCTCGGGGAAGCGGGCGGGATCGCGTTCTCCAGCCATCTGGCGGGGACCGACTCCGGGGCCCTCTGCGACGAGATCTCCGATGCTGTCGAGGCGGAGGACCTGGACGGGATCCGTCAGATCCGAAGCGGTGTCGAATCCAGGTTGCGGTCGGGCGAAGACACCGCTGCCGGCGCTTCGGAGGAGGGTTCGGTCGACTGGGACGCGGGCTACCTGCAGTTCCTCGCCGTCCTGAACGAGTCGCGGCGAGCCCGGGAAGCGGGCGATGCGCATCGATACTGGATCATGGCGGGCTTCCTCGCCGGCCTCCTTCAGCGCGATGGAACGCCGGGGCAACACGAGCACGGAGCGTTGCGCGGCGCGGTCATCGCCGCCTGCAACGAGGGGTGGGGAGAGACCCTGTGGACGGAATGGGAGGCGATCCGGGACGAATGGTTGGCCGGCGACTCGCCGGGAGCCCCGGAGGACCCGGACCTGCTCCTCAGGTGGCTGGGTCTGCGGCTGGCCGCGGCCGAATCGGTGACCGGTTCGCTCGGTTCCGGCCGGGTCCGCGGGACGGCCGACGACCGAAGCGACGAAGAGTCGGACGATGGGGTGCGCTTCCTGCGCTGCGAACGCTCCACCCGCTGCGCCCAGAACTTCGGCGTCGGAATCGCGCGCCGCGCGGTGGACCAGACCCCGCCCCCCGCAAGCTAGCGACCCGGGCTCTGGCCGCGGGTCGGGGTTGGACCAAGGTTCAGGGATCGACGGGGAACCGGACCAGGGACTCGTAACGCGAGGAGGGTTCAGTGGCGGACAACGGGAATGCAGGCAAGGCCGTCAACGTGGCGTCGATTCTGCTCGCGCTGCTCTTCCTTCTGAACGGCGGGATGAAGATCGCCGGGATGATGGTCGACCAGTTTGCCGTCTGGGGCTACCCGGCGTGGTTCCAGTACCTGATCGGTGTCGTGGAGGCGCTGGCGGGGGTGGGATTCCTGAGGCGCCCGACGCGGTTCCTGGCCGCCGTCATCGTCATTCCGATCATGGCCGGCGCGATCTACACGCTCGTGCGGGCGGGGACGGCGCCGCAGGCCGCGATTCCTGCGGTGGCGCTGCTGCTCGCGCTCTTCGTGGCGAAGAAGTCGCGCTAAGCCGGCCGACGGCCCGCTCGGGGTCGGCGTGGACGTTCCCGCGGGAACGTCGGTTGGTCAGCCGCCGTCCGCGCTTTCCAGCAATCGATCGCCGACGAGACGGACGACGCGTACGCGCTGGATGTCGAGTTCGTCGCGGTCGATGTAGGCGAGCAGGCCGTCCGGCCCGAACGCGGCCGGGATGCGAACCCCGTCCGGGGCGATGGTGCCGAAGTACTGACCCTCCGCCGTGAGAATGTCCGTGGGACCGGGCTCTCCCCGCAGGGCGGAGCGTTCGACCCAGATGCGGTCGCTCCGGTCCACGGCCAGTCTCGAGATCACCGGCACCTCCTCCGGAAACACCATGTCCTCGATCCGGCCTTCCATCATGCGGCGCATCGCCTCCGGATCGGGACCTCTCGGCGCGCCGGAGCCGGCGGTGCCGCTGATCGAAATCGGACTCATGAAAACCATGCGCCCGCCGCCTCCACTCCCGCCTTCCGCCAGGGCGGCGAGCCGGCGCTCGCGCTCCGCGTCCCGGATCTCATCGGTGACCGCGACGGGGGGGATCAGCCGCTCGAGCGTGCCCGTCACCTGCCCCGATGCATCGAGGATCTTGATCCGGTAGCCGACCGAATCGGCCAGGGCGACGCGGCCATCCCGGAGCACGCCGAAGCTCAGGGGAAGCGGGAACGCTTCCATCCGCGACGTGATCATTCGGATATTGCCGGCCGCCGTCTCCGTCTCCTCCAGGGGCGGCCCGGCCCAGGCCAGGTGGAACTCCTCCTGCGTCCCGTCGAGCCGGAACCGGCCGATCGGCCGACCCGCCGGCGCCTCTTCTTCCTCCCCTCCCAGGAGGGCGGCCAGCGACCCGCTCATGAGTCCCGCCGAGAGGAGGCTGTGGTCCGGCATGGCGTGCATTTCAGGACCGGGCGCCCCCGTCTGGAAGGTGAAACCGGCCTCCTGGAACGATGCGCCGTCGGGGCTGAAGACCTGTATGCCGCGACCCATGTCGTTGACGGCGATCCGCCCATCGCCGAGCACCGCGAGTCCCCGCGGCTGGTTGAGTTCCCCGGGTCCCTCGCCCTTGTTCGAAATCGTCCGCACGAACTCGCCGCCCGGGCCGACGACGACGACGTGACCGGCGTCATTGTCGAGGATGAAGAGCGAGCCGTCCCGGTCGAAGGCGACGCCCGTCACGCTGCCGAACATCTCCCACGCGGCCCCGTCGATCACGCCGACGGTGTACACCTCCTCCACGCTGGGCGCGAGGGGGACGTCCGGGCTGTCGAGTCCGGAGGGGGGCAGTCCTGCGGCCGGTCCTGCGTCCCCTCCGCAGGCGGCGACCGCAGGCGGAACGGCGAGTTGGGCGAGAGGACGCGTGCGGCGCGTACGGCAAGGGATCTTGCGCATGAGGTTCCCCCCGGTTGAAGCGGGCGACAGGCCGGACACCGCGTGCGACAATGGAGACCGGGACGACGGTTGCCCACGGTCCGGGTTCGCGCCCGTGCTCAGCGAGCGCCCTCCAGTTGTTCGTCGGCCATGAGCCGGACGACGATGACGCGCTGGATGTCGAGGTCGTCGCGCTCCACGTAGGCGAGCAGGCCGTCCGGCCCGAAGGCTCTGGGGATCCTCAGGCCGTCCGTGGGGAGCGAGCCGAAGTACCGCCCGTCGGCGCTCAGGATGTCGATCGGACCGGTCTCCCCGGGGAGGGCGGAGCGTTGCACCCAGATGCGGTCGCTCCCGTCCACGGCCAGGTTCGTGATCACCGGCATCTCCTCCGGGAACGCCAGGTCCCGGATCTGGTCCTCGCGCATCCTCCGCAGGGCCTCCTGCATCGCCTCTGAATCCATGGGGTTCCCGCCGCCACCCGCCCTGGAGGCCGCCGTGATGCTCAGGGTCATGATGCCGCCGCCTCCACCGCCTCCGCCGGATTCCAGGCTCTCGAGACGGCGCTCGCGCTCGGCCTCCTCGATCGCGGGCGTCACGGCCACGGGCGGCACCGGCCGCTCGAGGGTCGACACGATGGCCCCCGCCGCATCGAGCAGCTTGATGCGGTAGCCCACCGAGTCCGCGAGCGCGACGCGTCCGTCACCGAGCACGCCCAGCGCCAGCGGCAGCGGAAAGGCCCCTCCGGCCTCCATCTGAATACGGACGTTCCCTGCCTCCGCTTCATCGGTGCGCGTGTCGCGCGGCGGCGGCGCCCAGGCCTCATGGAACAGCTCCGTGTTTCCGTCGAGCCGGAAGCGGGTGATCGGGCGGCCCTCTTCGCGTTCCATGGTTCCCTCCGGCGAGAAGCTGAACTGGCGGGCCGGCGCAATGAGGCTGTGATCGGGCAAGGCGCGAAGCCGCCCCGACGGCGTGGCGCCCTCCGGATCGAGCCGGACGTTTTCGAGGAACTCTCCCGTGCGGTCGAAGAGCGCGATGTTCCGGTTTCGGACATCGCGCACTCCGATCCGCCCGTCGCGAAAGACCATGAGGCTGGTCGGGAAGCTGAGCTCGCCGGGTCCTTCCCCCTTGCTGGCGATGGTGCGGACGAACGCGCCCGCGGGATCGACCACGACCACGTGCCCGGCATCGCTGTCGAGGATGAAGAGCGAGCCGTCCGCGTCGAAAGCGACGTCCGCGACGCGGCCGAACATCTCCCATTCGGCTCCGTCCAGCACGCCCACGGTGTATAGCGTGTCCGTCGCGGGCGAGAGCGTGACGTCGGGGCTATCGAGCCCGCGGGCGGTGGATTCGCCGCCTCCGCCGCAGGCCGCGGCCGACAGGACGAGCGGAGCGAGTGCGGCATGGACGGTACGGCTGTGCGAGCGGCGCATCGGCTGTTGCTCCTTGCGCAGGGGGGAGTCGACGGGTTTCGACTATGAAGATAGTTGAGGCACGTTCCCGCGGGAACGTGCCCGGTTAATCCCGGACAGGAGTCTCCAGCGGCTGATCTCCGACGAGCCGGACGACGCGGACGCGCTGGATGTCAAAGGCGTCGCGCTCGACGTACGCCAGGAGTCCCTCCGGTCCAAATGCGGTAGGGATTCGAAGGCCATCGGAAGGGATGGTGCCGAGATACCGTCCGTCCGCCGCGAGAACGTCTGTCGGGCCGGTCTCGCCCGGCGGCGCCGATCGCTGGATCCAAATGCGATCATTCCAGTCCACGGCAACGTTGGCGATGACCGGCATCTCTTCGGGAAAGACCATATCCCGGATGCGGTCTTCCGCCCGGCGCAGGGCCTCCCGCATTGCGTTTCGCCTCGCCTCCGGACTGACGCCACCAGGGCGTCCGCCGACTCGCTGTACGGACACGGCCCCGTCGTCGCGGGATCGGAGCGCCTCGATACGGCGCTCGGACTCTGCGTCGCGGATCGCGCCGGTCACCGTGATCGGAACCAGAGGCCGCTCGAGGATGTCCGTCACGCGACCCGACCCATCCAGGAGCTTGATCCTGTAACCGATCGAATCGACCAGGGCGATGCGCCCATCGTGCAGTACGCCAAGACTCAACGGCAAGGTGAAGGCCTCGATCGACCTCGTCACGAGTCTGGCGCCCTGCGCTTCTTCGCCACTCTCAAGTACCGGCGGAGCGGGATCGTCCCAGGCGGCGTAGAAGACATCACGGGTTCCGTCGAGCCGGAAGCGCGTGATCGGCCGACCCTCCTCCGCTTCAGTCATGGTGGAGGCCGAAAAGCCGATCAGTTCAGGCGAGAGGAGGCTGTGGTCGGGCAAGGCGTAGATCGGCGATCCGGGCATGCCCTCGGCGGGGCCGAACGGAACGCCATGGAGAAACTCGCCGTCACGGCGGAAGAGCTGCACACCTGGTTTTCCGATATCGTTGACGGCGATTCGGCCGTCGCGCAGGACGGCAATTGCGATCGGCTGGATGAGTTCGCCGGGTCCGTCGCCCTTGTTCGCGATCGTTCGGACGAAATCACCCGCCGAATCGATGACCACGATGTGTCCGGCGAGGTCGTCAAGGATGAACAGCGTGCCGTCGGCGTCAAAGGCGATGTCCGAGACGTAGCCGAACATCTCCCACGCGGCGCCTTCCACCACGCCCACCGTGAAGACTTCTTCAACAGCGGGAGAGATGGGGATGTCAGTGTCGGCGGTCTGAGCAGCGACGGGCCCGCCGCCTCGGCCCGCTGCCGCGAGGCAGAGTGCGACGGCGGCCACGCGGCAGATGGAACCGCAAGCACGGGGCATGGTGACACGTCACTGTCCGGAGGCTATCTCGACGCGGGGGGAGGATCTCCCTCACCGCTCGGGCATCACTGGGACAGTTGACGCCACCGGAGCGTTGTCCGCGGCCCGCTACTCGGGAGAGGGGTGCGTCCTTCCGAGGCGCAGTCCGGGGATGAGCGCCGGGGTGCTCGCCTGGTAGTCGCGGTAGGCGGGGTACTTCGACGCCGAGATTGATTCGGTGAGGCGCATGGACGGAATGATCAGCGCCGTGAGCAGGATGAAGCCGAGGCCCGTCCAGTGGAGCCACTCCCCGGATGCGGAGACGGCGAACAGGTAGAACACCCACCACATCCCCAGCTCGCAGAAGAAGTTGGGATGGCGGCAATAGCGGAACAGGCCCGCTGTCATGAAGGGTTGCGGCACCTCTTCCCCCGCCGCGATCCGCCGCTTCTTGTCCTGTTGGAAGCGCCACATCTGCTTGTCGGCCACCGCCTCGCCGGCGAAGAGCGCGAGGAACAGCGCGGCGGTCAGGAAATCCAGCCAGCCGAGCGGCGTCTCGCTCCACACCGCGGCCTGGTGCACGGGCGAGGTGAACCACCAGATGAGCACCATCTGTCCGAAGCTGATGAAGGTGAGGTTGAGCACCTGCATCCCGACGGGCCCCATCTTCTCCCGCACGGTGGCCCAGCGGTAGTCCTCGCCGCCCGGCCCGTATCCCCCCTTGCGCGCGAAGTTGAAGGTCAGGCGCGCTCCCCAGAGGACGACGAGGGCCGTCATGAGGTTCACGCGGGGCGAGGCGAAGCCCGTCCCGAAGGCCACGATGAGACAGTACACGGCAGGGCATATCGACCACAGGCGGTCGATCCACGAGAACTCGCGGGTGACGACGCCCAGGAGCCAGACCAGGGCGGCGAGGATCAGGCACAGGTCGAGCGCCGCGCCGAAGGGCGTACCCCTCAGCGGGTGCGCGATGAGACTGAGGTCGAACATGCGCTACCTCGGGTTGCGCTCAGCCGGTTGCGCTCAGCCGGTGGCGGTCAGTCGGTGGCGGTCAGTCGTCGCACCAGCGCCTGCAGCCATTCGCTCACCTCCAGGACCTGCTCCCTGAGTTCCTCGTGCCGCTCGTAGGCGTCGGCGCCCGGCGCCTGGTCGGCCCGCCCGGTCATGCCGGCGAGGTAGTTGAGCTGGCTGAGGAGCATGGGGCGCGGATAGCTGCCCCCCGCGTCGTTCACGCGGGCATCGAGTTCGTCCAGCTCCGCGGCCAGTTCGTCGAGCGTCTCGTTGCGGCCGCCGCCGGCGTCCGCGCGCGCCTCGGCGACGCGCTCGCGCAGGTCGTCGATGCCGTCCGCGACCCCACGCGCCTCCGCCATCGTCTCCCGCATGGCGAGGTTGAACCGGTACTGCTCCTCGAGGTCGGCGACGGTCACCCCCTCCGCCGCCACCCGCGGGTCGATCCGCAGTTCGAGCCCCGTCTCGGTCGTCACGTCGCCCGCCGAGAGGCGCACCGTGTACTCGCCCGGTGGCACGACCGGCCCGCCGCGGCCCTCGCCCTGCGAGCGCATGTCCCAGCGCAGCCGGTGTACGCCCGGCGCCGACGAGACCCCCCGCGCGGCGCCGCCGCGCGGCGCCATGCGCTGCATCGCCGGTCCCCCCGCCCGGGCCGCGCCGCCGCCCCCGCCGCTGGCGTAAGAGCGGATGACCTCGCCGCCCGCGTCGACGATGTCGATCCGCACGGTCTCGTCGGGCCCCAGCTCCGGCGAGATCCAGTAGCTGATGTCCGCGCCCGCCCCGCGGTAGTCCGGCCGCGCCGTGTTCGAGGCCCACTCGAAGCCCGAGTTACGTCCCGGCCGCGTGCGGTACTGCGGCCGTCCCTCGAACAGGTGCGCCCCGCCCTCCGCCGCGACCGATCCGTCCGCGCCGATCTCGTGCAACGGCGTAACATCGTCCAGCACCCAGAACCCGCGGCCCATCGTCGAGAGCGCCAGGTCCTGCCGGTACACCTCGATGTCCGTTACGGGCGTGAGCGGCAGGTCGAGCTGGAACGACTGCCACGTCGCCCCGTCGTCGAAGGAGATGAAGAGCCCGAACTCCGTCCCCGCGTACAGGAGCCCCGCGCGGTCCGGATCCTCGCGCACGACCCGCACGGGCACGTCCGCCGGGATGCCGCTCGTCCCATCGGTGAGGAGCGTCCACGTCTCCCCCGCGTCCTCCGTCCGGTAGACGTAGGGCCGGAAGTCACCCAGCAGGAAGCGGTATCCGGCCACGTACACCTTGTCCGGATCGTGCCGGGAGATGTCGATCGAGTTGATGCGGCCCTCGGGCGGCATATCCGCCGGCGTCACGTTCTCCCACGTCTCCGCGCCATCCAGCGTCACGTACACCGGGCCATCGTTCGCCCCCGTCCAGATCACGTCCGGGTCGTGCGGCGAGGCCTCGATCACATAGAGCGTGGAATAGTGCTCCTCCCCGGTCGCGTCGCGCGTGATCGGCCCGCCCGACACCATCTGCCGCTCCGGCGGGAACGCCGTGAGGTCGGGAGAGATCCGCTCCCATGTCCGGCCCCCGTCCATCGTCCGGTGCACGTACTGCGAGCCGTGATAGACGAGGTTCGGGTCGTGCGGCGAGACCTCGATGGGCACGACGCGCTGGAAGCGGTAGGGAAGGTTGGCGGGGTTCGTACCGTACATGTTCACCGCGCCCACGTAGTACTGCTGCTCCTGCCCGGTGCGCTGGTTGTAGACTCCGAAGCGCCCCTTGCAGTTCGCGTACACGACGTCGGGGTCGCCCGGCTTCGGCACGGCGGGGCCCGTCTCGCACCCGCCCGGCGAACGCCAGTACGCGTCCGGACCGCCCGGCGCGGAGACCGAGGGCTGCCGGCTCGGCACGGCGACCGTGAACGCATCGTCCTGCTGCCCCGCGTAGAGCCAGTAGGGGAAGCGGTCGTCCACATCGACCTGGTAGAGTTCGGCGGTGGGCTGGTTGTTGACCGGCGACCACGTCTGCCCGCCGTCCAGCGTCACGACCCCGCCCCCGTCGCTCCCGTGCACCATGATCCGCGAGTCGTCCGGATTGATCCACAGATCGTGGTCATCCCCGTGCACGTTAGGGATCGTACTGAAGGTCTCCCCTCCGTCCGTCGACTTCCAGGTGGACAGGTTGAGGACATAGAGTACGTCCCCGTCCGTCGGGTCCGCGATCACGTTCGTGAAGTAGAAGGGCCGGTGCATGAGCTGGTTGCGCGGGTCGTCGTTGATCAGCTCCCACGTCTCCCCCGCGTCGTCCGAGCGGTACAGGCCCTCGATCGGTTCCGGCGCCTCGACGAGCGCGTAGACGCGGTCCGGCATGTCCGCCGAAACGGAGAAGTCCACCTTGCCGATGAGCCCGTCCGGAAGCCCGGCCGTGATCCGCCGCCACGTGTCGCCCCCGTCCGTCGTCTTCCAGATCCCGTCCTCGTCGCTCGCCCCGGAGACGATCGACCACGGATACCGCTGCGCCCGCCACATCGCGGCGTAGATGACGTCGGGATTCACCGGGTGAAACTCGAGATCGACCGCTCCGACGGAGTCCGAGGTGAAGAGGATGCGCTCCCAGTCGAGACCTCCGTTCGACGAGCGATAGACGCCCCGCGTCTCGTTGTTGATGAACGGGTTCCCCATCGCGGCCGCATAGACGAGGTCGGGACTGTCCGGGTGCGCCTTCACGGACGGGATCTGGCCCGCGTCCTCGAGCCCGACGTGGTCCCACGTCTCTCCGGCGTCCGTCGACTTATGGATGCCCTTTCCGATGATGATATTCGAGCGGATCCCGTCCGATCCCGTGCCCACATAGATGACGTTCGGATCCGAGTCGGCCACTTCGATATGGCCGATGGACGGAGACCGGAAATATCCATCGGAGATATTCTCCCACGTCATCCCGTAGTTCGTCGTCTTCCACACGCCGCCGCCGGTCGCCCCCTGGTAGAAGGTGTGGGGGTGGGAGCGGTGGCCCTCGACCGCCGTGACGCGGCCGCCGCGCGAGGGGCCGACGAAGCGGAAGGAGAGGCCGCCGAAGAGACTCGGGTCGACGGTCTCCGCGGCCGGGGCCGGGTTCCGCACTCCGGCGGGAAGTTCGCCGACGCTCGCGCCGTCCTGCGCGGCGAGGGGCCACGCGAAGGCGGCCACGGCGGACACGGTGGCCGCGGTGGCCAGACGCGCGAGGAAGGTTCGCGTTTCGGGAATCGGGGCGGGGAATCGCATGTCTGCTCCTGAGTTATCGCGTCTTGACGATCGCCTGGCCGGCGAGTGCGTCCGTAAAGCGGCCCTCGTCGATCGCGAGCGTACCATTGACGAGGGAGTACTCGATCCCCTCGGCGAGACCGTGCGGATCGTCGTACTCGGCGGTGTCGCGGAACCGCTCGAGGTCCACGACGATGACATCGGCGACCGCGCCCGGTTCGAGCACGCCGCGGCCTTCGATCCCGTACACGCGGGCCGGGAGCGCCGTCATGGCGTGAATCGCCTGCTCGAGCGTGGTGACGCCTTCCTCCAGCACGTACTTGCGGATCCGGCGCGGGAAGGCGCCGAAGCCACGCGGATGGGGATGTCCCTCGCCCGGCACCCACAGCGAGCCGTCGGAGGAGGTCATCATCCAGGGCTGCGCCATGAAGCGCGCGATGTCCTCGTCGTTCATGTTGAACGACGTGAGTCCGGTCCCGCCGCCTCCGTCGAGCGCCTCCACGAGGAGGGCGAGCGCCGTCTCGATCGCGTCCATCCCGCGATCGTCCGCCACGTCCTGCAGGGTGCGGCCGCCATGGGGGCCGCCCTGCAGCATGAGCCGGTCGGCCCCGCCCCGGCGGTCGAGGTTCTCCCACATCTCCGCCACGAGCCGGGGCCGCTCGGCGGGATCCTCCATGCGCTCGTACAGGTTGCCGCCCTCGCCCGCGAGAGCCCAGCGCGGGACGAGCGCGCCCACGATGCTCGTCCCCGAGGCCTCGTAGGGATACTGGTCCGCGTAAATCCGGAGACCTTCAGCCCGGGCCGCCTCGATGCGGCGGACGACTTCGGCCGACTCGCCCCAGACCCGGGGGCCGAGCGCCTTGATGTGCGTGACGACGCCCGTGATGCCGGAGCCCCGCGAGATCTCGATGACCTCTTCCACGGCCCCGATGAGGCCGATCGAATAGTCCGACTCGTCGCGGATGTGACTCTGGTACACGCCTCCGTACCCGGCGGCGATCCTCGCGAGTTCGACGACCTCGCCGGTGGGGGCGTACGAACCCGGCGAATAGTAGAGACCGGAGGAGAGCCCGAAGGCGCCCCCGTCCATTCCCTCGCGGACCATCGTCCGCATGCGGTCGAGTTCCTCCGGCGTCGCCTCGCGGGCCTGCATCCCCAGCACGGCGCGCCGCACGCTTCCGTGCGGCACGAAGGCGCCCACGTTGACCCCGACGCCGGGGTCCCGGATCCGCGCCCGCTGGTCGGCGAGGTCCACCGTGCCGCCGCCATCGGGGTTGGCGAAGATCGTCGTGATCCCCTGCGCGAGGAGCGGCCGCGCGGTGCGAAGCTCGTCGCGCAGCAGCGCCGGCATGGCGTGCGAATGCGTGTCGATGAAGCCCGGGAAGACGTGCAGGCCGTTCGCGTCGATCGTCCGGTCGGCCGTCGCCGCGCCCAGGTCTCCGACGGCGGCGATCCGCCCGCCGTCGATCGCCACAGCCCCCGCCCGGGCCGGACCCCCGGACCCGTCGACAAGCGTGCCGCCGCGGATGATCACATCGTAGCTCTGCGCCACGACGGGCCGGGCGGCGGCAACCGTCCCGGCAAGGAGGCCGGCCGCGGCGACGAGCGTAGAAAGCGTCCGTCCGCCGTGGCGGGGTGCTGTCGGAAAAAGCATGTTGTACTTCATACGGTCGAATCTGTCGGCCCGGATGCGAACCGCACAAGCAAAAGCCCAGCAGGAAAGCTCATCGGAGGCACTCATGCGCCGGAATCGACTTCCGCTGTCATCTCTCACGTTCGCCGGGATCACGGTCGGGTTTGCGGTCGGCCTCTCGCTTGCCGCCGGGGCCGCCCTTGCCGCGCCGACCACGCTCGAGGCGCAGGCGTTCGAGGACGCGCGCGGGAACATGTCCATCGCCCTCGCGGGGGACGCGATCATCTCCCGGAAGATGTCTCCGTACCGGGAGCCCGAATTCCTCGCCCTCCGGGATATCATCCGGAACGCGACCACCGCGTTCGTGAACCTCGAGATCCTGTTCCACGACTACGAGGATGACGTGATCCCGGCGGCGGCCAGCGGCGGCACCTACATGCGGGCGGAGCCGGAGATCGCACACGAACTCGCCTGGTTCGGCTTCGACATGGTGAGCCTGGCCAACAACCACACGATGGACTTCGGTGCCGGCGGGGCGCGGCGCACCGTGGCGGCGGCAGAGGCGGCGGGACTCGCCGTCGCGGGCTTTGGCGAGAACCTCGCGCGGGCGCGGGCCCCGGCCTACGTCGACACGCCCGGCGGAAGGGTCGCGCTGATCTCGATCGCCTCGACCTTCGCCGACGCGATGCGCGCCGGTCACCAGCGGCCGGATGTACGGGGGCGGCCGGGGCTGAGCCCGATCCGCTACGAGCGGCAGGTGACGGTGACCGCCGGGCAGCTGGCCGGGCTCCGCGACGCCCTCGCCGTGGCGGGGCGGGGAGGCGGCTCCGGCCCGAGGCTGAACTTCGGCGGGATGACGTTCATGGAGGGCGACAAGCCGGGCGTGAAGACGGTGCCGCACGCCGGGGACCTGGCGGAGATCATCGAAGTCGTGAAGGAAGCGCAGCGACAGGCCGAGTGGGTCATCGTCACCAGCCACTCGCACGAAGGCGCGGATCGCCGCGAGGTGCCCGCCGACTTCCTCGTGGACGTCGCCCGCGCGGCCGTCGATGCGGGCGCGGACATGTTCGTGGGCCACGGCCCCCACATCCTGCGCGCGGTCGAGATGTACCGGGGCAAGCCGATCTTCTACTCGCTGGCGAACTTCGCCATGCAGAACGAGACGATCGAGTTCCAGCCGCAGGACAACTACGAGGCCCAGGGGCTCGGGTACGAGGACCTCCCGGGCCGGTTCCAGGACGTGCGGATCGAGCGGGCCGGCGCCTCCTCTTTCCCCGCGGGGAAGGGGTTCTGGGAGAGCGTCGTCCCCGTCGTGGAGTACGAGGGCGGGACGCTGAAGGAGATCCAGCTCCACCCCATCACCATGGGCTGGCAGTTGCCGCGCCCCGTGCGCGGCCGCCCGATGATGGCGGACGCCGCGCTCGGACAGGAGATCCTCGAGGGTCTGGCGAGACTCTCCGCCGACTTCGGCACGACGATGACGATCGAGGACGGCGTCGGCATTATCCGACCGTGACGGGGGCGATCTCCTTGCGGGGCGGGGGATAGGCGCGCGGGGACGGTCGCACGCCGGTGGCGGCGAACGATTCCGCCGCCTTGAGCGCGGCGAGCACGGGGTTGATGACCGGCACGCCGAGGCGCTCGCCGAGCTTCCGCGCCACGTCGAGGAAACCCATCGTCATGCAGCCCAGCACGAGCGTGTCCGCGCCGGCGCGCAGCGCCGCGTGAGCTTCCGTCTCGAGCGTCTCGAGCACCTGATCCGCGCGCTGCCGCAGTTCGAGCACCGGGACGTCCACCGCCCGGATGTCCGCCACCAGCCCTTCGAGGCCGTAGCCCCGCATCTGGCGGCGAATCGCGGGCACGACTTCGTCCACGACCGTGATGATCGCGAAGCGCTGCCCCATCTGCGCCGCGGCGAGCGCGCCGGCCTGGCCCGGGCCGATGATCGGGAAGTCGACGAGTTCACGCGCCGGCGCGAGGCCGGGGTCGCCGAAACACCCGATGATCATCGCGTCGAACCCCTCCGCCTCGAGACGCGGCGCGGCTTCGAGGATGCCGGGCACCGAGAGGTACTCCTCGGCGGACGACTCGACCGAGGCCGGACCGTTCTCCGTCTCGCGAACGACGGCTTCCGTCCCGTGGAAGGCATGCTCGTTGAGGAAAGCCTGGCGCCGGACGAGTTCCTCGGGCCCGAGAGGGCCGCGGGACATCGGTCCGGGAAGGAAGTAGACGATGCGCATGGTCGGATCCGTGGGCTTCGGACTCACAGGTGTGTTGAACGGAACATGGGACCGAACAGCGCCGGATGGAACAACGCCGGATGGAACGACGCCGGATGCAACACGGCCGGATGACGGGCGTCCGCCTCGATCCCGGAGATCTCGCCCTCCTGCGGGGAGATGAGGGGGAGGGCGCGCGGCTCGCGATGTCGATCCTGGCGCGCATGGCCGATGTGGTCGGGGCGCGGGAACTGCTCGACATCACGGCGGCGCATATCGATTCGTCGCTCTATCAGGGCCCCGCGACGCTCGAGTTCGCGGAGCGCCTGGCGGATGGCGGGGCGCGGGTGAGGGTGCCCACGACGCTCAACGTCTCCGGGGTCGACCAGCACGGCTGGCGCGAGTGGGACGTGCCCGAATCCTGGGCGGAGCCGGCCCGGCGCCAGATGCAGGCGTACGAGACGATGGGGTGCGAGCCCACGTGGACGTGCGCGCCCTACCAGACGCAGCCGCGGCCGGGTGTCGGGGAGCAGGTCGCCTGGGGCGAGTCGAGCGCGATCGTGTTCGCGAACTCGGTGCTGGGGGCGCGCACCGAGCGCTATCCCGACCTGCTGGACATCTGCTGTGCGGTCACGGGCCGGGCTCCGGCCGCCGGGCTCCATCTGACCGGAAATCGGGCCGGGGAGGTGCTCGTCGATCTCTCCCGCGTCCCGACGCGGCTCGCCGAGGAGTCCGCGCTGTATCCGGTGCTGGGACACTGGATCGGTCTGCGCGTAGAGGGGCGGATCCCGGTGCTCGACGGGCTCCCGGCCCGGCCGGGGGAGGACGACCTGAAGGCGCTGGGAGCCGCCATGGCCTCCTCGGGCGCCGTGGGCCTGTACCACTGGGTCGGCCTCACGCCCGAGGCGCCGGACCTCGATGCGGCGTTTCAGGGGAGGGAACCGGCGGCGCGGCTGCGTCCGGGGCCCGTCGCACTGCGGGCGGCGCGGGACGAACTCGGCTCGGGGCTGTCGGACGCGGACGGGCTCGACCTCGTCGTGCTGGGGAGTCCCCACTTCTCGCTGTCGGAATTCGCCGCCCTGGCGCGGCTCGTCGATGGCCGGCGGCGCCACCCCGGGGTGCGGCTGCTGATCACGACGGGCCGCGCGGTGCGCGCGCTGGCGCGGGAGGCCGGCTACCTCGACGCGATCGAATCGTTCGGCGGAGAGCTGACGGTCGACACCTGCATCCTGACCACGCCGATGCTGCCGGAGAGCATCCGGCGACTCATGACCAACTCCGCCAAGTACGCGTGGTACACGCCCGGCCTGCTCGAACGCGCCGTCGCCTTCGGGAGCCTGGCGGACTGCGTGGAATCCGTCGTCGCCGGTCGCGTCACGCGCGACGACCGCGCGTGGGCCGCCGAGCCGTGAGCGATCGGTCGGCCGCGTCGGGCTCCGGTCCGCTGACCGGTCGAGCGCTCGTCGCGGGCGCCGCGGAAGGCGCCGTCCTCTACTCCTCCGAGCCGCTCAGCTTCTGGGGCGGCTACGACGCGGAGACCGGCGAGATCATCGACCGGCGCCATCCGCTGTCCGGCCAGGTCGGCACCGGCCGCATCATGGCCATCCCGGCGACCCGCGGCTCCAGCACCACGACCGCCGTCCTCCTCGAGGCCATCCGCCGCGGCACCGCCCCCGCTGCCTTCCTGACCCGCGGCCCCGACACCTTCCTCGCGCTCGCCGCCATCGTCGCCGCTCAGCTCTACGACCGCGCCCCGCCCGTCATCGCGCTAACCCCCGACGACTTCGACGCCTGTCGGCAACTCCGCCGCGCCAGCGTCGGGCCCACGGGCACAGTGCGGGCCCGCTGACGGCCCCCGGAAGCCGCCTGCCGTCGCTCCGGACCGTTGCCGGACGCGGTGTGAGGCTGGTGACCTGGACTCCCGCTCATCATTCTAAGTCCTCTATCGGCCCGGGCGGAGGCGCCCCCCGACAAGCAACCGTTTTTTGCGCTGGAGGGAACCACGATGGACATGGATTGGGACGCGATACTGCTTGAGCCGATCCGCGCCTTCCTCGATCAACTGGTCGGGTTTCTGCCCAACCTGGTGGCCGTGGTGGCGATTCTGGTCGGTGGCTGGATCGTCGCCAGGCTGGTCAAGACGGCGCTCACCCGGCTTCTCCGCGCCGTGAAGGCGGATCGTCTGGCGGAGAGGATCCAGTTGGCGGAGATGTTGGCCAAGGGAGGCATCGAACGCACGTTCTCCCAGTTGGTCGCAGCCCTGGTCTACTGGGTCGTCATGCTCGTCGTGCTGGTGGCGGCGCTGAACGCGCTGCAGCTCACCGCCACCGCAGAGTTGCTCCAGCGGCTCGTCGGCTTCCTGCCCACGATCGTGACGGCCATCGTCGTGTTGATTCTGGGGATCCTGGCTGCCGGGTTTCTGGGGGCCACGGTCCGCGCCGTGGCCAGCAACGCGGGCATCGTGCAGGCCCAGGTGCTGGGGCAGTTCGCGCAGGTCGTGGTCATCATCTTCGCCGTGGTCGTGGCCCTGCAGCAGGTTCAGGTCCAGTTCGTGGGCGACGCCTTCCTGATCATCCTCGCGGCGATCAGCTTCGCGCTGGCCCTCGCCTTCGGGCTCGGCTGCAAGGACCTGGCGGGCCGCTGGATGAGCGACCTCATCGACCGCCTCTCGCCGCGAAAGGACTAAGTCTAGCGGCGGTAGTCCAGCGGCGGTGGGCGGTCGCCGAGCAGCGCGGAATATTCGAAGTCCGCGCCGCGGTGCGCCCGCAGTTCCTCCCACGCGGCGGCGATCACGTCCGGGCTCTGGAAGAGTTCGATCGTCGTCAGGGCGAGCGTCTTTGCCGCGACGATCATCCCCTTCGTCCCGATATCGGTGCCCCCGGCCGCCACGGCCTGCCAGCTGTGCGCGGACGTGCCCGGCACCCAGGTGGCCGTCGACAGCCCCGTCGTCGGCACGACCCAACTGACGTCGCCGACATCGGTCGATCCGCCGCCCGCCGGGTCGACTCCGAACTCCTCGATCTCGGCCTCGGAGCCCAGAGGCCGACCGGAACCGCCCACGAAGGAGTCCTGGATCTGCTGGGCGAAGGCCCGCTCCGCCTCCGTGTACTCCACGCCCCCGACCTTGCGCAGGTTCGCGTCCATTACGCGCCCGAGAGCGACGTTGGGCACGAGGTCGTACAGCCCGTGGATCACCTCGTATTCCATCCCGGTCCCGGTCCCCATCGCCGCGCCCTCGGCCGCGCGCGCCACGCGCTCGAACAGCCTGAGCACGGTGGGGGCGTCCGGGTGCCGCACGTAGTAGTAGACCTCCGCAAAATCCGGCACGACGTTGGGCGCGAACCCGCCCTGCGTGATCACGTAGTGGATGCGCGTCTCCTGCGGCACGTGCTCGCGCATGAGGTTCACCATGTGGTTCATCGCCTCGACCCCGTCGAGCGCGCTCCGTCCCCGCTCCGGCGCGCCCGCCGCGTGCGCGGAATAGCCGCGGAAGCGGAACTTGGCGGACTTGTTGGCCAGCGACCGCCCCACCCTCGCGCTGTTCCGCGCGCCGGGATGCCAGTGCAGCGCCACATCCACGTCGTCGAACAGCCCCTCGCGCACCATGTACACCTTCCCCGCGCCCCCCTCCTCGGCGGGCGTGCCGTAGAGCCGGATCGTCCCCTCGTGTCCCGTCTCCTCCAGCCATTCCTTCACCGCGATCGCCGCCGCCACGGAGCCCGCCCCGAACAGGTGGTGTCCGCACGCGTGACCCGCGCCTCCAATGATGATGGGCGAGCGCTGGGGCACGGCGTCCTGCGAGATGCCCGGCAGCGCGTCGTACTCGGCCAGGATCCCGATGACCGGCCCTCCCGAGCCGTAGCTCGCCACGAACGCCGTGGGCATGTCGGCGACCCCCGATTCAATCGAGAACCCCGCAGCCTCGAGCTCGCCCTTGAGCAGCTCGGAACTCTTCTCCTCCTGGTAGCCGACCTCGGCCCATTCCCAGATCTGGCGCGCCACGCTCCCGTAGTGGTTGCGCCGCGCCTCGATCGCCGCGATCTGCGCGTCCTGAGCCGCGACTGCCGGGGGCGGGGATACGGCGATGAGGGTGGCTGCGAGGAGCAGATGGCCGGGGAGAGTCCTGTTCGCGGCGCGATACCTGGCTGACATGGACATGCGTTTGGAACTCCTCGAAGGGGAACGGATAATACGGTCGAATAAAGCTGGCCCACCGAAGCGCGTCCGGCCAGCCTTCGCCGCCGTGTCCGGCGCGGAGTTTCCAGTGTGTTTCCCGTGTCGACCCACATACCCGAGGGGTGAGGAAGATGAAGTCGTTCGCAAGGATGGAGGTGGGATCCGGCGCCACCTGCGGGGTGATTCCCGTGCTGGCCGCGGCGCTCGCCGTACTGGCCGCCGCTCCGGTCGCGTCCCTGCAGGAAGCTCCCCAGGGAGAAGAAGAGCCGGAGATCCGCTGGTCGTACAATGCGGAACTGAGCCTGCTGTTCACGTCGGGGAACTCCACCGTGCGCACCTTCGGTCTCGGCGGGGGCGCCCGGCGCGAATGGGGCGGGGGAGAACTGTCGCTGAGCGCGGGCGGCCTCCGCACCGAGTCCGGCACGACCCGGCGCATCGCCGTGGGGACACCGGACCACTTCGACGTGACGAGCGACGCCGATCCCGAGCCGACGGCCGAGAACTACTTCGCGCGGGGCGAATTCGAGCGTTCGTTCTCGGATCACGTCCACCTCGCGACCGGCGCCGCGTGGGAGCGGAACACGTTCGCCGGCTACGACAGCAAGCTCTCCCTGGTGGGCGGCATCGGGAACATGTGGATCGACACCGAGACGACTCGGCTCAAGAGCGACTACGGGGTCACGTTCACGATGCAGGACGATGTCGTCGACGACCCCGGCAGGAGTTCGAGCTTCGGAGGCATCCGCGTTTCCACCAACTTCCGGCGCCAGCTGACGGAGACGGCCAACCTCGAGAGCACGCTCACGCTCGACGAGAACCTCTCGGATACGGCGGACCTCCGCGCCGACCTCGCCAACGCCCTCGCGGTCGACATCAACAGTTCGCTGGCCGTGAAGACGGGTCTCCGGCTCGTGTGGGACAACGCGCCCGCGCTCACCCGCGCTCCCCTCGAGCAGCCCGCCGGGACGCCGACCGGGGAGACGGTCCTCGTCCCGCGCCACAAGCTGGACTCCACGCTGACGATCGCGCTGGTCGCCAACTTCTAGGGCGACGCAGCCGGTGTCAGAAGAGCCCGAGCTGGTCGGGGGGCGCGTCGCCCACCGGGGGGCGGTCGCGCCAGCCCGACGGTTCGCGGATCGGGGCGCTCCGCGGCTCCGCGCACGCCGCATCGTCGTCGGCGACGCGGTTGACCCGCCGGCTGACCGCGAACACCTCCAGCGCTCTCGGGTCGAACGGCTGGAGCGGCTCCATGGTGCGCTCGGAGATGTCGAGGTCGAGCCACATCTGCGCCCCCTCGCCCGCGAGGATCACCGGCATGCGGTCGTGCAGCGGTTCGAGCAGGTCGTTCGCGTCCGTCGTGACGATCGTGCAGGAGGGGATGCGGCCGTCCGGCCCCCGCCACACGTCCCACAGGCCCGCGAGCGCCATCGGCCGCCGGTCCCGGCGCCGCACGAAGTACGGCTGCTTCAGGCCGCCCTCCTTCCGCCATTCGTAGAAGCCGTCGGCGAGGACGGCGCAGCGCCGGTCGATGACGAGATCCCTGAACGCGCGCCGGGTTTCGAGCGACTCGGCGCGGGCGTTGATCATCGGCGGGAGCGACGCGCGATCCTCCGCCCAGCTCGGGATCAGCCCCCAGCGAAGCGGAACGAGCTCGCGGCCGCCGCCGCCCCGCCGCAGCGCGACGACCTCGTCCGTGGGCGCCACGTTGTAGCGGGCGGACCATGCCTCGAGCCGCGACGGATCGGCCTCGAAGAGTTCGGCCAGATCGGGCACCGGGGTCTGAAGGCTGAAGCGTCCGCACATGAAAGCAAACTAACGAGCACCGGTGCATACGCGGACCCCGTTGCGGGTCCCGGCGCGCGCGCCGACAATCCTCCGATGAAGATCGCACTTGTACAGCAGTCCGCGGGGCCCGACCGCACTCGCAACCTCGAACGCGCGCTCGGCGCGATGGGGCGCGCCGCGGCGGAGGGCGCCGATCTCGTCGCGTTCCCCGAACTCGCGATCGACCGCTTCTTCCCGCAGCGGCCGGACGACGCCGCCGCCGCGGAGATCGCGGAGCCGATCCCCGGTCCCACCTGCGACCGCATCGCCGCGCGCGCCGCCGAACTCGGCCTCGTCACCGTGTTCAACCAGTACGAACTCGGCCCCGACGGCCGGTGCTACGACAGCACGCCCGTGTTCGACGCGGACGGCTCGCTGCTCGGGGTGACGCGGATGATGCACATCACCGAGTACGCCTGCTTCCACGAACAGCACTACTACGCCAAGGGCGACACAGACGCGCTCGTCTACGACACGGCCGTGGGACGCGTGGGCGTCGCGATCTGCTACGACCGCCACTATCCCGAGTACATGCGGCGCCTCGGAGAACGCGGGGCGCAACTCGTCGTCATCCCGCAGGCGGGCGCCGTCGGCGAGTGGCCCGAGGGGTTGTTCGAGGCCGAGTTGCGCGTGGCGGCCTTCCAGAACGGCTACTTCGCCGCGCTGGCCAACCGCGTCGGCGAGGAGCCCCGCCTCACCTTCGCCGGAGAGTCCTTCGTCGTCGATCCCGAGGGCGTCGTCCTCGCGCGCGCGCCTGCAGGGAAAGAGGCGATCCTCTACGCCGACGTGGACCTGTCGCGGTGCGCGGTCTCCACCGCCCGCCGCCTGTTCTGGCGCGACCGCCGCCCCGACGTGTACGCGCGCTGGATCGGGCGCCTCGCCGCGGCGTCGTCTGTGCCCGGCCGCTGACTCCGGCCGCCCCCCGCCGCCGGCTCCCGCTCGTGGAACTCCTCATCGTCGTGGTCGCCCTCGTCGGCCTGTTGGCCGTCGTCCGTCTCCTCATGCCCCGGATCGTCCCCTTCTTCGTCTTCTATCCGGAGACGCTGCAGCCGCACGAGACCCACCCGCGATACTGGGGGTTCCCGCAGGCCACCGAAGTCCGCATCCGGACCGAAGATGGCGTCGAACTGCACGCGTGTGGTTCCCCGCGGACCCGCCGGCGTCCGGGCGCGGGACCGCCATCTACTTCCATGGCAACGCCGGGCACCTGGGAGACCGAGGGACGGTGGCGGCCGCGCTCTCGAACCTCGGACTCGACGTCCTCCTGCCCGACTACCGGGGCTATGGAGCGAGCGAGGGAAAGCCATCGGAGGAGGGTCTCTACGCGGACGCGCGGGCGGCCTACCGCTGGCTGGTGGACGAGCGGGGCGTCGACCCCGGGCGGATCCTTCCGGTGGGGAACTCCCTCGGAAGCTCCGTCGCGGCGGAACTGGCGGTGAGCCGCCCGGTGGCCGGCGTCGTCCTCCTCGGGCCGTTCACGGATACCCCGGCGATCGGCCGGCACCGGCTGTCGTGGCTCCCGGACTGGTACCTGGACTGGCTGCACAACCGCTTCGACACGCTGGAGCGGGCGCCGCGCATCGATGTGCCGACGCTTGTTGCCGCCGGCGAGGAGGACCGGGTCATCCCGCCCGGCCAGAGCCGGGAGGTCTTCGAGGCGCTGCGCGGGCCCCGCCGCTGGCTCGAGATCCCCGGGGCGGGGCACAACGACATCTTTTCGCACGAAGTGCTATGGCGAGAACTCCACCACTTCACCCGCGATGTCCTGGAGGGCGGATCCAACGACGACGCCGTATCGCCCTGACCCTCACGGCAGGAGCCATCCTGCGGCGTCGGCCAGGTCGGAGGCGACATGGACGGGGGCGGCGTCGTCGGGGTGGGGTTCGCTCTTGCGGTTGACCCACAGCACAGGGACCCCGAGTGAGGTCGCGGGTATAACATCGTGGAAGAGGCTCTGCGCCACGTGCAGCCACCGGTCGAAGCCCGCGGCCCACTCCCGCCCGCGCTCGAAGTGCGGCGCGGCCGGCTTGTAGCTGCGCAGCCGCTGGGCCGTGCCGAGGAGACCGAACTCGACCTCGAAGCGCTTCAGCGTACCGCTGAGGAGGTCGTCATCGATGTTCGAGAGGATGCCGAGCGTGACCCCCGCCGCGGCGAGGCGGAAGAGCGCCGGGTTCGTGTCGCGGAAGGGCTGCCAGGAGGGAATGCTCGCGGTGACGCCGGCCGCCAGCTCGTCCGCCGTGTTCCATCCGTTCGCGCGCGCGACTTCCACCGAGGTCTCGGTGAGCAACTGCCGGTAGGGACGGTACTCGCTCGTCTTGAGCCGGTTCTGGGCCGCGTGGAACTCGCCGAGGAGCCGCTCGTCCTCCACCGCGGCCGCCTCCGGGTACGCGGTCCGGAGCGCCGCGAGAATTCCGCCCTCCCAGTCGATCAGCGTGCCGTAGCAATCGAACGTGAGGAGCGTGCCCCGTCCCGCCGTTCCCTCGAAGCTGTGCATGTTCTCCCTCGCAACCGCTACGTTCCCCCCATGTCGGCCGGCGAGATCTTATCGGGCGTGGTGGGGGAGGGCCACCGGAGACCGAACCCCTTCGCGGGCGGCGGCCTCGATCGCGCCACCCATCTGCGGGCCGATCCCCGGTGGCTCTCCGAGCGGTTGTCCGATCCCACCTCGCGCGTCGTCCCCGTGTGGCGCGAGCGCAGCCTCGTCTCTCAAACGGCGCGGGACGTCGCGGCGATGGCGGACGGCCTGGCTTACGAGCCGGTACTCCTTCCCCCCGACGCGGCGGCCTCCGTCTCCGGACCCTCGGAGGAGTGGATCTTTCTCGGCCTCGAAGGGGGACTCGCGCTGTTCGCCGCCGACGTGCCCGGAGAAAAGCCGCCCTCCGACAGCCCCCTCGACGGGGCGGGGGAGTTCCTCGATCTCCGCGGCGTCGGGGCGATGCTGGGGCAGGGCGACGGCTCGCTGCTGGCCTACGCCCGCGCGATCGTCACCTGGAGTCGCCGGCACCGCTTCTGCGGAACGTGCGGCGCTCCCACCCGGCCGAAGCAGGGCGGACACGTCCGGCGCTGCGGCGACAGGACGTGCGGCGTCGACCATTTCCCGCGCACGGACCCGGCCATCATCGTCCTCGTGACCGACGGAGACCGCTGCCTCCTCGGGCGGAAGGACATCTGGCCGGAGGGCGTCTACTCCACCCTGGCCGGTTTCGTGGAGCCGGGCGAGAGCCTGTCGGAGGCGGTCGTCCGCGAGGTTCGCGAGGAGTCGGGAATCGAGGTGGGTTCGGTCCGCTACCGCTCGTCCCAGCCCTGGCCCTTCCCGGCGTCCCTGATGCTCGGTTTTCGCGCCGAACGCGTGGGCGGCGAACTGACCGTCGCAGGGCAGGAACTCGTCGATGCCCGCTGGTTCGAGCGCGCCGACTTCGCGCGCCGCCGCGAGATCGGTCTCCGGCTCCCGGGCCGCGTCTCGATCTCCCGCCGCCTCATCGAGGACTGGCTGGCGGGAGCGCCGGAATCTCATTATCAATAACGGATTGTGGAACGAGTTGGCGGAAATCGGGAGCGGGTCGTTCGGCCGTTTCCGTCCCCTCCAGCGCAAGGAGCGCCGAATGAAACGATTCACCTGTCGCACCATAGGTGCATGGGGAGTGGCCCTGGTTGCCCTCGCCTGCCTCGCACCGGGCTTGAGTGGCCAGGATGCGGGCAGCATCGCGGGCCGAGTGACCGAAGAGGGCTCCCTCCGACCCTTATCCTCCGCGCAGGTGTTCATCGAGGGCACCGGCATCGGGACCTTTTCCAACGCCAGCGGAGACTTCGTGTTACTCAACGTACCCGCCGGCGAGCAGACGGTGACCGTCCGCCTGGTCGGCTACCGCGAGGCCTCCGAGGCCGTGACCGTCACCGCCGGCTCGACCGCGACGCTCGACTTCGCTCTGAACGTCACCGCGGTCCAGATGGACGAGATCGTCGTGACGGGCACCGGCGTCGCGACCGAGAAGCGCAGGCTCGGCCACACGATCGCGACCCTCGACGCTGCGGAGCTCGAGAACGCGCCCATCTCCGACTTCAGCCAGCTCATCGCGGGCCGCGAGCCCGGAGTGGTGGCGCTGCCGTCGTCGGGCTACACGGGCGAAGGCGCCCGCATCCGCATCCGCGGATCCGCGTCGCTGTCGCAGTTGAACGAGCCCATCGTCTACGTTGACGGCATCCGCGTGGACCGCTCCGCCGTGCAGAACTTCAACGGGCAGGGGAACCCCTCCCGTCTCGACGACATTCCGCCCGAGTCCATCGAGCGTGTCGAGATTCTGAAGGGCGCAGCGGCCGCGACGCTGTACGGGACGGAAGCCTCGAACGGCGTGATCCAGATCTTCACGAAGCGCGGCACCATCGGAACCCCGCGCTTCACGTTCCGGGGCGACCTGACCGGGATCTCCGTGCCGACCAACCGCATCCTGCCGGTCGCCGACTTCGCCGGCCGGGTCTGCTCCAGTCCCGGATGCACGGGAGACGGCGACGCCGAACGGCTGTCGGACGCCGTGAACCTTATGTCGTCGCGCTGGGGACAGCCCGTGTCGCCCTGGGAGCCGATCGAGCGCGATCTGATTCCCGATCTGCTTACCACCGGGTTCGGCCAGACCTACTCCGGATCCCTGCAGGGTGGATCGAGCGTGTTCCAGTACTTCGCCTCCGCGCGCCTCGCCAGCGAGGACGGGCCGTACGACGCGTCGAGGAACTTCGAAGCGGTGGAGGGGCTGGACCCCGAGAACGACACCAACCGCCGCGCGTCGATCCACACCAACTTCACGCTGATCCCGAGCAGTGATCTGCGCATCGGCGTCACGACGCTCTATTCGGACATGGAGCACCACACGCCCGACAACTCGAACAACATTTACGGCGTGTTCTCGTCGGCGCTCATGTCCCAGCTGCGGCTCGCCAACGACAACCCGGAACTCGGGCAGATCAACTTCTACGGCCAGCCGGCGTTCGCCACTCTGCGCGAGAACGCATATCAGCTGAACTTCGTGAACTCGCAGCACTTCGCGGGATCCACGAACATCGACTTCTCGCCCTCGGAAGCGTTCAACATCAACGGAACCTTCGGGATCGACTTCACGTCCGACGACGCGGTCAGCTTCCGCCCCTACCGGTGGAACGTGGACGGCTTCTCGGGCTCGACCCCGGACGGGAGCCGGAACGTCCAGGAGAACCGCAGCCGCGAGCTTACGGCCGACATCAAGGGATCGTACGTCTTCAGCACCAGCCGCCTCGAGAACACGCTGCTGTTCGGCGGCCAGGGCTTCCTGCGCCAGTCGCAGTCGGCGGGCGGCAGCGGACGCGACTTCCCCGGTCCCGGGCTGGAGACCCTGTCGGCGCTTGGCTCCGAGTCCTCGTTCGAGAACTGGCTCCGGGTGACGCAGATCGGCGGATACGTGCAGGACCAGGTCGGGTGGGACAACTGGCTCTTCCTCACCGTGGGCGCGCGCCTGGATGCCAACTCGGCGTTCGGCGAGGCGTTCAACACCGCCCTCTATCCCAAGGCCAACTTCGCCATCGTCCCGAGCGAACGCTGGGACAGCGAGCTCTTCTCGTCGATGCGGATCAAGGGAGCCTACGGCACGTCCGGATTGCAGCCGGGCGCCTTCGACAAGTTCACGACGTTCTCGTCGCTGGGCACCGAGGTGGGTCCCGGCGTCCAGCCGTCGAATCTCGGCAACGAGCAGTTGAAGCCCGAGGTGTCCACGGAGTTGGAGTTCGGGATCGACCTCGGACTCTTCAACGACCGGTGGTCCATCGAGGCGACCTATTGGGACCGGGTCGTCACCGATGCCATGGTCGCGCGCCAGTTCCCGGTCACGGGCGGGTTCACGCAGACCCAGCTCGACAACATCGGCGAAGTCACGGCCCACGGCGTCGAGCTCGGCATCCGCGGCAACCTGATCCAGGCGCGGGACATCTCGCTCAACGTCTTCGCGAACACGGCCTTCCTGTCGGAGCAGATCACCGACATGGGCGGCGCGCCGCCTCTGAAGACCGGTGGCAGCTACCCGCGCTACCGCAACTACCTGGTCGAGGGCTTCACGCCGGGCGCCTTCTTCGGCGCAAGGGTCGCCGATGTGGCGATCCCGCTGAACATCCTCGACCCGGTCGACGGCCAGTGCGTGGTGCCGACGCGCGATCAGGCGCTCGCGTACTTCAGTCAGCCGCGCAATCCCAACAGCTTCAAGCCGCTTGCGATCGGCAACGAGGACTTCGGAGTGCCCAACGGCGGGCTGGCGTCGCACAACTGCGGGGCCGGATTGCTCGATACGCACCTCGGCAACCCGACCCCGGACTACGCGGGCTCCTTCGGCTTCGACCTCGCGTTCCTGGGCAACTTCCAGTTGACGACGCTCATGGAGTACAAGTTCGGTCACCAGGTGCAGGATCTGTCGGGCATGTTCCGGCGCGCCAACAACTTCATCGGGCGCAACACGCCGCGCTCGGCCGAGCTGTACGCCACGATGCTGAACCCCGGCTCGTCGGCCGAGGAGCGGCTCGATGCGGCGGTCGCCTGGGCCCACGAAGTCGAGGGGCTCTCCCCGATGAGCGGCATGAACGGGATCTACGACGCCGACTGGATTCAGTGGCGCGAGCTGTCGCTCAGCTACCGGGTGCCGGCCACGTTCGTCCAGCGCTGGGGCTTCTCGGCCGCTACGGTGAACATGGGCGTGCGCAACCTGCTGCTCTTCATGCTGGGCGACTACCCCGGCATGGACCCGGAGGGCAACGTCCTCGGGCGCTGCAACGGAGGCCTCAGCTGCAACTTCCTGAATTCGACGGAAGGCTGGGGCATTCCGGTGCCGCGGCGCTTCACGATGTCCGTGCGCGTCACTTTCTAGATCCAAGCGGGGGAACCATACCATGAGGAATCGAAATATCAGGGCCTGGTTGGCCGCGCCTCTTCTGGCCGCTTTCACGCTTGGGTGCGGCGACCTGCTGGACGTCAACAATCCCAACGACCTGGTCGAGGAGGACATCCGCCAGGAGGCGGCGGCCGCCGCCGTCGTGAACGGAACGCTCACGCTCGTGGCCTCTTCCGTGTCCCAGTCCTGGCAGCCGTACCTGGTGGCGTCCGACGAGATGCGCTGGATCGGCTCCAGGGATGCCTGGCTCTCGCTCGATCTCGGATTCGTGGATGATCCGCTGAACGAGTTCATCGATGGCCCATTCCCGGCCATGGGACAGGCTCGGTGGATGAGCGACGAAGCCATCGAAATCGTCCAGGAGCACCACGGCAACAACCCATCCACCCAGATCAAGACCGATCTGGCGCGCGCCTACCTGTACTCCGGCATCATCTACATGGTGATCGGGGAGATCCAGGAGGACTTCGCGTTCTCCGACAAGACGGAGAGCGGACCTCCGATCGGACCGGCCAACATGTACCAGGTCCTGGACGGCGCGATCGACAAGTTCTCCTCGGCCATCGCCGGCTTCAACGAGGTGGGGGCCACGGACATGGCGACGCAGGCCAGGGCGCTCCGCGCCCGCGCCCGACAGTCCCGCGCGATATGGGACGCGATCAACCCGTCGCCATCCGGGAACGGGCTGGCGGCCTCGGCCGAGGCCGGAATGGACGCCAGTGCGGTTCTGGCGAGCGTCCAGCCGGACTGGACGTCCAACCTGACTTTCTCGAGTGCCAGCAGGTCCAACTCGATGGCGTCCTGGGTCAACGACCGCAAGGAGAACCAGATCGACCTCTCGATCGCCACGGTCGACGACCAGAACGACATCAACGGTATCGCACTCCAGGATCCCATCGATAACGTCGACGATCCGGCCGTCATCAAGTGGCTGAATCAGTGGAAGGGCGGCAACTATCTCGACAAGGGCGGGATCTATCCGCCCTTGACGCTGGCCTCCGCCCGGATGATGCACCTGATTCTGGCCGAGAACGCGTTGGCAGGCGGGGATTCCAACGGCTTCGCCATGCACATCAATCACATCCGCGCGCTGGACGGCCTGACGCCGTACTCCGGCCAGATCTCCGAGATGGAGATGCTCCAGCACACGCGCCGGGTGAACGTGATGCTGCAGGGTCTGCGCCTGGCGGACATGTACAGGTGGGGCCTCACGGATCCCAAGTGGCAGGGCGCCGCCGCCGCGTCCGCCGCGCCGGGCACGATGCTCCCGATTTCGATCATCGAACTGCGGGCGAACTGCCATCTGAACGGACTGGGTTGCGGAGGTTGATGTCAGGGGGGAGGCGGCGGGCCGCACCCGCCGCCTCTGCCACCCCCTTTGTGGGACTGCCGCTCCTGCTGGCCGCGATCGCCCTCGGCGGGTGCTCGGAGGTTTTCGATGACCCGACGCCCGAGAACATCTATTTCGAGATGCGGGGCGAGGCGGGCGACCGCGTCAGGGCCATCTACTCCACCCAGTTCGTGGCCGGCCTCAACGAGTTCGGCGTGACGCGGGTGCAGGTCGTCCGGTCGGACACGGTCATTCACGAGATCCCCTTCCAGAGAGCGATGGATATCTCCATCGACCGACGGTGGTTCGTCCAGGCGGAGTCCCTGGAAGGGGATACGCTTGCGGTCCAGGTCATCGTGAACGTGGACGACCGCGGTCTTCTCAACGAAACCGGCGGGATATTCCCGGACGATCCCTGGCACTTCGTCTATTCGTTCAACCAACTCCTGACGCGAGACCTCGATGTTGAGTTCTGACTCTCCGCCGCGCGGCGGAGCGCGGCGATGGGGACACCGGACCCTCGCCTTCCTGGCGGTCGGGCTCACGGTGTCGGGTTGCTACTCCTACCGGATCGTCGACGACGCGCCCGTGGGCTCCGTGGCCAGACTGCGCGTGCCGGTCCAGTCCGCGATCGTCAATCCCAGCTCGCCATCCGGGACGGTCGCCGTCGAGGGGAAGGTCATCAGCGTGGGAGATACGATCGAGTTCGAAGCGAGCACGCGGCATACTCTCGGCCTGTTCCAGGACGTCGTGCAGTACGACACCCTGCGCGTGGCCCGGGATGGCGTCGCAAGCATCGAAGTGCGCGAATTCTCGACGACGAAGAGCGTGCTGCTCGGTGCCGGGATCCTCGCGGGAACTGTGGCGCTCGCTGCCGCCGCGGCAGGGGTTGGGGGCGGCGACGCCGGCGACGCGCCGAGCACGGACCCGCCGCAGAACTCCAGGGCAGTAGGCGTTTCGGTACCGGTGAGCGCGATCGGACGCTGGTTCGGGCGCGCGATACCGTCCTTCCTGGGCCTGCGGCACTGACGGCCCCGGTGGGTCGCGGCGCGCGCTAACGTCGTGTCGCTACACTAGGACTTCGGGATCTCCTTGCGGGGATCCACGAAGGGCCGGGGCACCACGACGGCGTCCCGCTCCCCGTGCGGCGTCGTCACGGCCAGGCGCGTGCCAAGCTCCCCGGCCGCGGCCGGGACGAGGGTGTAGCCGATGTTCTTCCCGAGACGCGGCGAATACACGGCGGACGTGACGAATCCGATCACGCCGGTGTCCCCGTTCGCGCCGCCGCCGCCGTGTACGGGCCAGCGGTCCATGTTCAGGTCGAGCGGCGCGCCCGAGATTTCAACGCCGGCGAGGAGCCGGCGGGGCCCCGCCTCGGCGATCCGGGCCAGTGCCTCGCGGCCGATGAAGTCGCCCTCCTGGTCGAAGTCGACCTGCCAGCCGAGCCCGACCTCGTACGGGTTCGTGTCCAGCGTCATGTCGATGCCGTAGTTGAGGATACCGGCTTCGATGCGGCGGATGTCGGACGGGCCGGTGGGAGAGATGCCCAGGTCGCGGCCCGCCTCCATCACGCGGTCCCAGAGTTCGACGCCCCGGCTTCCGTCCCGCAGGTAGATCTCGTAGCCGACCTCGCCGCTCCACCCCGTGCGGGTCACGACCACGGGGATGCCATCCAGGTCCGTCTCCAGAAACCAGTAGTAGCGCAGCTCGACGACGTCGTCCCCGAACAGCCGGCGCACGACTTCCTTCGACTTCGGGCCCTGCACCTGCATGGGAGAGACGTCCGGCTCGCGGATCTCGACATCGAGGCCGGCGTTGAGCGCGATCCCCTTCGCGTACAGCAGCACGTCGCTGTCCGCCAGCGCGAGCCAGAAGTGGTTCTCGCCCAGGCGCAGCAGCACCGGGTCGTTCACGATGCCCCCGTCGTCGGCCCCGATGAGGACGTACTTGCCCTGCCCGACGGCGCACTTCGAGAGGTCCCGGGGCGTGAGCAGGTTCGTGAACTCGAAGGCGTCCGGCCCGGTGATCTCCACCTGCCGCTCGACGCTCACGTCCCACACCGTGACCCCGTTCAGGAGCTTCTCGTACTCCGCGTGGAGGTCGTCGTAGCGCGTCGGGAGAAACATGTGATTGTAGACCGTATAGCTCCGGCACCCGTCCCGGAGCGTGGCCTCGAAGTACGGCGAACGGCGGAGCCGCGCCCCACGCTGAATCAAGGCCATGTCAAAGGTCTCGGTCATGAGGCGGGGATGCCGTGCTTCACCGCGCGGGTCATCGCGTCCACGAAGCGGTCGAGTTCCTCGATCGTCGTGTAGGTGGACGGCGAGATGCGCAGGCCCGTGAACTCGGCGTGGTTGATGCCGACCGTGAAGATGCGGTGCCGGTTCCACAGCCAGTTGCGGAGCGCGCTCGTGTCGATGCCCTCGACCTGGACGTTGGCGATCCCGCACGCGAGGCCCGGTTTGAGGCTCGTGTTGAGCCGCAAGCGGTCGTGCTCGAGGAGCTGCTCGGCCCAGTAGTTCCGCAGGTGGACGAGGCGCGCCTCCTTGCGCTCGCCGCCGACGAGCTGGTGGAAGGTGAGCGCTTCGCCGATGGCGAGGAAGTTGGCCTCGGGGTGCGTGCCGATCGCCTCGAACTTGCGGATGTCGTCATTGCTGCTCTCGGGCGCGGCCTGCAGCGGCCAGATCTCGGGGATCTTCTCCCGCCTCACGTAGAGGAGGCCGGTCCCGACCGGGGCGTGGAGCCACTTGTGCAGGCTCACGGCGTAGTTGTCGCAGTTCAGTTCGGAGAGGGTGAAGTCGTGGTGCGCGAGCGAGTGCGCGCCGTCAACGAGGACGGGCACGCCGTAGCCGCGCGCCATCTCCACGACCTCGCGCACGGGGAGGATCTGCCCGGTGATGTTGATCATGTGGCACATGAGGATGAGCCGCGTGCGGTCGGTGATCTGCTCCTCGAACAGCCGCACGATCTCGGCCGGATCCTCGGCCGGGACCGGGATCTTGAACTGCTTCATGACGATCCCCTCGCGGCGCTCGCGCTGCTGGAACGTCGTGATCATGCGCCCGTAGTCCTGGGTCGTCGTCACGACTTCGTCGCCGCGCTCGAGGTCGTACCCGTTCTGGAGGATCTGGAGGCCCTCCGAGGCGTTGCGCGTGATCGCGACTTCCTCCGGGTCCACGTCCCACTGCCGGGCGAGCCGGGCGCGGACGCCCTCCCGCTGCGGCTCGAGGATCTGCCACCCGTTGTAGACCGGGATCTGGTTCGCGAAGTCGAGGTCCCGCTTCATCGCCTCGAGCACGTGGGCGGGCGTCGGGCTCACGCCCCCGTTATTGAGGTTGACGAGGGAACGGTCGGTGGTGAACGCCTTCTGGATCTCGAGCCAGAACTCCTCGTCGCGCGCGATCTCCTCGGCGGAGCCGGGCGTGCGGGACAGGTCGCGGGCCGCCGCGACTGCGGTGCTCCACTTCGTGGGAACCATGGTCATGGCTCCGGCGGCTGCGGCGGAGCCCCCGAGGCGGGCGAGGAATCGTCGGCGGGTCGGCATGCGGCCTCCTGGCTGTTTCAGTCTCGATCCTGCTGCTGCCAAATAGACGGCTTTCGACGCCGTGAGCAAGTCCGAGGGTTCCGGGCACGCGCCCGCGAGAGACGGTCCGGCCCGGCCGGTCGGACCGCCGGGGGATCAGTCGGGGTCAGTCCGTGGTGGTGATCATGGCCAGAATCGGGTCGATCGCCTCCTCGGCCAGCGCCTCGAGTTCCGCCGCGGTGCGGTTCTGGATCGGGTGCGGGACCCAGACGATGCCGGGCTCGAAGCCGAGCGAGCGGGACTGGCTGCGCGCGGCTTCCTCGAACTCGGTCGTGACGACGAAGCAGCCGGGGATCCCGCGTTCATCGAGGTCTCTGAGGTCGTGCAGACCGCACGACGTGCAGGACCCTCAATCGGCCAGCGCCTGCACCACGACATCGGCCTCGGTGGCGATCCTCTGCAGGAGTTCGGTCGATGCCCGCCGGGCGTTGGTCGGCTTGTCGGTGCGGATCGTCGCGATGCCGCGCGCTTCGAGCCGCGCCTTCACGTGGTCGAGGAACTCGTCGCTGCGGAGCTTTCCGATCCCCTGGAGCGCCACCACCCGTCCTTCGAGCGACGGAGGAGGCGCGCGCCGCGGGCGCATCTCGGGGGCGAGTTCGGAGGTGGGGTCGTGGAGGACAGTCGCCGGCGTCGCCGGTGTCGGAGGGCTGCCCGCGGTCGGAGCGGTCATGTGTCGATCTCTCTCGTGATGGGGTATGAGTGCTGCCAGGCGCGGCCGCCGGGCCAGCCGGCCAGGATGGCGGAGTACAGTCCGGCCGCGCCGCCGGCCCGGGCGAGGAGCAGTCCACCGGGCAGGAACTTGGGCACGTGGCGGCGCGTCTCCGAATCCGGCACGCCCTCGGCGAGGCCTCCCGCGCCGCGCGCCACCTCGCTCAGCGGCCGCGTCGTCGCCTCGAGCAGCGCCTTGGTGATCCGCGCCCGGTCCCAGCCCGCCGCCCGGTAGATACCGTAATGCTCCGGCGAAAGGAGCAGCACCGCGTGCGCCCACTCGCAGATCTTCGGGTGGCAGACGGCCAGCAGGCACGCCGCCAGCGACGCGGTCAACTCCTCGGGCGTGCGGGAGCGCTGGTCCATGACCCCCTGCACGCCCTCGCCCTGGAAGAGCGTGACGGCGCTGGCCCCGCGCGGGAGGCCGCGCGCCACCGAGAGCGGCTCCCATTCGTCGTCCGACTCGTCCTCCGCGAAGCAGAACGTGTACTTGCTCGGCGCCCCGAAGGTGGATCGGTCGATCTCGCCGGGCCGGCCGCCGCCGACGTTGCGCACGATGAGGTTGAGCGCCCGGCCGATGGTGGCGTTGGCTCGGTTCCCCTGCCCGAGGACGTTGAGTCCCGCGTTCATCCCGATGCGGCGGGCGATGGGGCCGTTGACGATGATGAGAGGCGACGTGAAGCACGTGCTGCACAGAATGCCGTGCAGCGTGAAGCCCGGGTCGAGCGCGGCCTCGAGCGCGGCGAGCAGGACGGGCATGTACTCCGGTTTGCAGCCCGCGAGCACGGCGTTGATCGCCACCTTCTCGACCGTGCACTCCGCGTAGTCCGGCGGCACCGCGCCCACGACCTCGTCCGGAGCCCGGGGCGTGCCCGCGAGCATGCGCAGGATCCGCTCCGGAGTCGGCGGGACGACGGGCAGTCCGTCCGTCCACCCGCGCTCGAAGCAGGCCTCCACGGCGTCCGCATGCGGGTCCAGCGCCACCTGTCGCGCTTCGATGCCGGTCTCGCCGAAGCGCGCCCGCAGCCGCTCCGCCGCGCCGGGTTCCACGGACCGGGAACCGCAGCCCGGCTGGAACTCGGGCAGTTCCGCGCCCAGGTCCGGCGTCGACGTCAGGTCGCGCCACTCCGCCCGGTTCCACCCCACCGCGCGGCCCACCTCTTGCCCGCCCTCGAAGCGCACGAGCGTGGGAACCGTCTCTACGTCGAGCCGGAACGAGTGTTCGAGTGCCGTGTCGTCGATGACACCCGGGACGGCGGCGGGGAAGCCCGGGTCGTCCTGGCTGAAGACGGCCAGGCCGCCGGGGTCGGCCGCGAGCCGCTCAAGCGCGGGTTCGACGAGTTGGCAGGTAGGGCAGTCCCGCTTGACGACGACCACGAGACCGTCCGATGGAAGCTGAGCGTGTTCCATGCCCCCACCGTAACGCGCGCGTCCTCCTCCGCCAAACCAATACCAGGACTCGGAGGAGCCGAGGGTTGACAATCGGATGACTGGTCGTCAAGTCTGGTCATATGGAAACGATCAACGCTTCCGACTTCAAAGCCAGGTGCCTGGCGATCCTCGACAGGGTGCGCGATACCGGTGAACGGATCGTCATCCTGAAACGGGGTCGGCCGGTCGCCGAACTTGTCCCGCCAAGCCATTCCGCCTCCGAGTACCCGCAGGAGGAGTTGATCGGGACCGTTACCGTGCACGGCGATATCGTCGGGCCGGCGATTCCCGAGGAACACTGGGAGATGCTGGGGAAGTGACGCCGCTGCTGGACACGCACATCCTGATCTGGTGGTTCGAGGATTCGGGTCGCCTCTCCGCGGCCCAACGGGAGATCATCGAAGCGGCCGACGGCCGGACGCCCCTGATCGTTTCGGATATTTCTCTCCTGGAGGTGGCGACGCTGTGCGGTCTCGGCCGGATCCGGCTGTCGATCCCGCTGCGCGACTGGCTGGAGAAGGCCGTGGCGCCTCCGCTGGTTCGGCGGCAGGGGATATCGCCGGCCATCGCTTCGGAGATCGCGGCCCTGCCGGATTCGTTCCACCGCGATCCCGCGGACAGGACGATCGTCGCGACGGCCAGGGCCCTGGGCGCCACGCTTCTGACCCGGGACCGCCGCATCATCGAGTCCGGACTGGTCCGAACCGTCGGATAGCCTTCGTCGGCGCCGCGGCGGCGTTGACCGCGCGCGGGACTGAACGGAGATTTGCCCTGGCGTGTTGTGAAGGGATGCGCGGAGGCATGTTTCCGCGCGATGGACCGTGATGGACCCGTGATGGACCCGTGATGGACCCCGTGATGGACCCATTCGGAAGGATGTACTTCTCATGAACCGAACCGCACTCGCGCGCCGGCTGGCGGGCGGGGTGGTCCCGGGACTGCTCCTCGCGTCGCTGTCGGGCCTCGCGGCCCCGGCGCCCGCCGACGCGCAGTACATGCCGAGCCAGGCCCCGGTGCCTCCCCCGTTCTTCGCCCTCCAGAACGCGCGCATCGTGACCGGCACGGGCGCCGTGATCGAGAACGGCACCGTCGTCATCGCCAACGGCCTCATCGAAGCCGTGGGAGCCGATGTCGAGGTCCCCGGCGACGCCTGGGCGATCGACGTCTCGGGCCTGACCGTCTATCCCGGCCTGTTCGACGGGTTGTCCCAGGTCGGGATGGCCTCGCAGGCGGGCACCCCGGAGGCGGCGGCGGAGGCAACCCCTTTGCCGTGTTTGCCGAGCAGGCGAACCAGCCCCGCACCGTGGGACCCGAGGACCGTCCGGCGACGAACTCCTGGATCAACGCGGCCGACATGCTGGACCCGGACGCCGACGCGATCGAGACGTGGCGCAGCGGCGGGTTCACGAACGCTCTGGTGGCCCCGGACGACGGGATCGTGACGGGGCAGGGCGTCGTCGTGAACCTCGCGGGCGACGAGCAGGAGATGGTCGTGAAGGCGCCCGCGGCGCTCCGCGTGACGATGAGCGGAGCCGGCGGATTCCGGAGCTTCCCGGGTTCGCTCATGGGCGTCATCGCCTACATCCGGCAACTCTACCTCGACGCCGATCACAGCCGGCAGTACGAGGCGCGCTACACGGCCAACCCGAGCGGCCAGCCGAGGCCCACCTACGACCGGGCGCTCGGCCCGATCCAGGATGCGATCGCCGGCGGGTGGCCCACGGTCATGCCGGCGAACGAGGTGCGGCAGATCCGGCGCGCGATCAAGCTCGGGCGCGACACGGGCACGCGGCCGGTCCTTCAGGGCGCGCACGAGGCGTACGGGCTCGCCGACGAGATCGCCGCCGCGGGCGCCCAGGTGCTCGTGAACGTGGACTGGCCGGAGCGGAACCGCGACGCGGATCCGGAAGCCGACGAGTCGCTCTCGTCGCTGAAGCGCCGCGCCTACGCGCCGACGACGCCGGCCCGGCTCGAGCAGGCGGGCGTCGAATGGGCCTTCTACAGCGGCTCGGCCGGGAGCCCCCGCGCCATGATGGACAAGGTGCGGACCGCGATCGAGAACGGGCTCTCCGAGGAGGCGGCGCTGGAGGCGCTCACCGCCGCGCCCGCCCGCATCTACGGCGTGGACGCGATGCTCGGCTCGGTCGAGGCGGGCAAGATCGCGAACCTCGTCGTCACGGACGGCCCGCTGTTCGACGAGGACACCGACATTCGGATGGTGTTCGTCGACGGCCACCGGTTCGAGGAGGAAGCGCCCGAGCCGCGTCCCACGGAGCCCCCGGCGGTCGACATGAACGGGACCTGGCTCCTCTCCCTGAACAACGACTCGCAGGAAGCGACGGCCGAACTCGAGGTATCGGAGGACGGCACGATCTCCGGCACGATCCAGGGCGAGCGCGGCGAGCAGCGGATCACCGACGGCTGGGTGAGCGGCAACGAGTTCAGCATCACGGCTTCGGCCACGATGGGACCGGGCATGGAAGTGGAGATCGTCTACACCGGCACGGTCGAAGGCGATGCGATCGAGGGGAACGCTTCCTTCGGAGGTGCGCGCAACATGGACTTCACGGGCACGAGGCCCGGAGGAGGTGTCCGATGAGATATGCGACGATACGGGCTGCCGGACGGGTCGCAGCCGGGTGCCTGGCGCTCGGCCTCGCCTTCGCGGTTCCGGTCGGGGCGGCCGCGCAGGAGCAGCCGATCCTCATCACGGGCGCCACGATTCTCACCGCGGCGGAAGCCGGGCGGATCGAGGACGGCGCCATCCTGTTCGAGGGCGGGCGCATCGTCGCCGTCGGTCCGGCCTCCGAGGTGGAGGCGCCCTCCGGCGCGACGGTCATCGACGCGACGGGCAAGTTCATCACACCCGGCATCGTCGACGCCCACTCCCACATCGCGGCCGACGCGATCAACGAGGGGGCGGTCTCCGTCTCCTCCATGGTGTCGATCCACGACGTGATCGACCCGACCGACATCGCGATCTACCGCGAGGCGGCGGGCGGCACGACGACATCGCACGTCATGCACGGGAGCGCGAATCCGATCGGCGGGAACAACGCCGTCATCAAGCACCGCTGGGGCGCGGACGCGCAGGGTCTGCTCTTCCAGGGCGCGCCGCCCACCATCAAGTTCGCCCTCGGCGAGAACCCGAAGCGGGCCGGCAGCCCCACGCTTCCCGGACAGGAGGCGCGCTATCCCGCCTCCCGCATGGGCGTGATGGACGTGGTCCGGCAGGCCTTCATCGAGGCCACCGAGTACAAGGCCGAGTGGGACGCCTACCGGGCGCGCGTGGCCGACGGCGACCGCGACGCGATCCCGCCGCGCCGCAACCTGACCATGGATCCGCTCGTCGAGGTCCTCGAAGGCACGCGCTACGTACACGCGCACAGCTACCGCGCCGACGAGATCCTGCAGCTCATGCGGGTGGCCGAGGAATTCGGCTTCCGCATCCACGTGTTCCAGCACGTCCTCGAAGGCTATCGCGTGGCCGACGAGATGGCGGAGCACGGGGCCCACGCCTCCACGTTCTCGGACTGGTGGGCGTACAAGATGGAGGCCTACGAGGCGATTCCGCACAACGCGGCGATCATGACGCAGCGCGGCGTCAACGTCTCCATCAACTCCGACAGCGGAGAAGAGGGACGGCACCTCAACCAGGAAGCCGCCAAGACGATGAAGTGGGGTGGCCTGAGCGAGGCCGAGGCCCTCGCCACCGTCACCATCAACCCGGCGATCCAGCTCATGATCGACGACCGCGTGGGGTCCCTGGCGGCGGGGAAGGACGCGGACATCGTCCTGTGGGAGAACTATCCGCTCTCCTCCTACGCGAGGGTCCGGACGACGTATATCGACGGCGACGTGGTGTTCGATATCGACGCGGACATGGCGCTGCGGGCCGAGATCGCGGCCGAGAAGGCGGAGCTGAGAGAGATGCTCGGCGAGGCCGACGACGAAGACGACTCCGGCGACGAGCGGGATCCCGGCAACCGGTCAGGAGGTGGACGATGACACGCACGGTGAAGTCGATATTCGCGGCGGCGGCGGTCCTCGGGACGGTCGGATTCGCCCTGCCGGCTCAGGCCGCGGCGCAGGAGGGCGGCACGTTCGCGGTGCAGGGGGCCACGATTCACACGGTGGCCGACGGCGTGATCGAGGGCGGGACGATCGTCATCCGGGACGGCCGCATCATCGCGGTCGGATCCGACGTCGACATCCCGGCGGACGCCGAGATCATCGACGGGGAAGGGAAGCATGTCTTTCCCGGCATGATCGATTCGTTCAGCTCGCTCGGGCTCACGGAGATCGGGGCCGTTGCGGTGACGAACGACGCGGGCGAACTGGGGCGCTGGAATCCGCACCTCAACGCACACACGGCGATCCACCCCGCCAGCGAGCACATTCCCGTCGCGCGAGCGAACGGGATCACGCACTCGATGGTCGCCCCCGGCGGCCGGGGCCGCGGCTTCGGCGGCGGAGGCTCCGGCATCCAGGGCCAGGCCACGCTCATCCATCTCGACGGCTGGACGGTGGAGGAGATGGAGATCGAGAAGACCGCGGCCATGGTCCTCGGCTGGCCCACGCTGTCGACGGGTTTCCGGGCCTTCGCCGGCTTCGGGCCCCCGGCGGGCGGCCGTTCCTTCCGGCGGGCGCAGGAGCGCTTCGACGAGGACGTGGCGGAGATGGACTCGTGGTTCGTCGCCGCGGAGCACTACCGGCAGGCGGTGGCGTCCGGGTCGAGCCGCGTGCCCCGCAACATCCAGCTCGAGCACCTGTCGCGCGTCCTCGACCGCGGGATGAAGGTCATCGTGCGGGCGAACGGGTGGCGCGAGATCGAGTCGGCGATCGAGTTCGCGGAGAAGTGGAACCTGGACCTCGTCATCGCGGGCGGAAACGGCGCGCGAGAGATCGCGGGCACGCTGGCCGAGAAGAACATCCCCGTGATCCTGGGGCCGGTGCAGCGGCTGCCGCAGGGCGAGGACACCGCGTACGACGATCCGAACACGCTGCCCGGCGTGCTGCGAGACGCGGGGGTCGAGATCGCGTTCGCGACCTTCAACTCGTCCGACGCGCGGACGCTCCCCTACGAGGCGGCGAACTCCGTGTCGTGGGGGCTCTCGAAGGAGGCCGCGCTGGAAGCCGTGACGCTGGGCCCGGCGCGCGTGCTGGGCGTGGACGACCGGCTGGGGTCGCTGGAGGTCGGGAAGGTGGGGAACCTGATCGTGACCGACGGAGACCCGCTCGAGATCACGACCCGGATCGAGTGGGTGTTCATCAAGGGCGTGCCGTCCGACCTGGACAACAAGCACCGCAGCCTGTGGGAGAAGTACAACAATCGCCCGGCGCGGCGGGTCACCACGACGACGACCTGACGCGCGGAGTCGGGTCTCGGGCGTTCGGCTCGCGCCGGCTACTCGTCGGGTCCGGGACGGCGCCGCTGCCTCTTCGTGAGGGAGCGGCGCCGTTTCTGTTGCAGCCGCTCCTCGCGGGAGGCGCGGGTGGGCTTCGTCGGGCGGCGGGGCCGCGGCGTGTGCTCCCGCTCGCGGAGGGCGGCGCGGAGCCGTTCCAGGGCGCGGGCGCGGTTGCGGTGCTGGCTGCGGGACTCGCGCGCGGTCACGACGATGCCGGTGGGACGGTGCGTGAGCCGCACGGCCGACTCCGTCTTGTTCTGGTGCTGGCCGCCCGGACCGCCGGCCCGGAACGTTTCGACCGTACACTCGGCGAGCAGTTCTTCGTCGCTGCGTGACTCCGCGGCGCTCACGGCTTCCTCCCATCGGATCGCCGGCCGGTCCCCGCCGGCCCGGGTCTGCGACACGAAGACCCTTCGATCAGCGTAACTTGTCCACATGAACGAGTCGACGCACAACATCGAGACGGCAGAGACGGCAGAGGCGGCAGAGGCGGCGGGCCCGGCAGCCCCGGCAGCCGACGGCATCGCGGACGGGGTGCGCCGTTCTCTCGACCCGAAGGTGATCCCGCTGCAGCGCACGATCGGCGGCATCGTCACCGGTTGCGTCTCGCTCCCGCTCGCGGTGGGGGTCGCGGTGGCGTGGGCCGCAGCCGGGCCGCCGCCGGGCGTCGTGGCGGCGATCGCCGGCGTCTGGGCCGCCATCACGGGCGGGCTGGGCTGGTGGCTGTACCGGTGGCCCGCCCTTCACCACCGCTACGCGTCCTACGCCGTGCACCCGGACGGGATCGAGATCCGCAAGGGCGTCATCTGGCGGCAGGCGATCAGCGTGGCGCGTTCCCGCGTGCAGCACACCGACGTGTCGCAGGGGCCGCTCGAGCGCCGCTACGGCCTCGGCACGCTGGGCATCTACACCGCGGGCACCGACTACGCCAAGGTCTCCCTCGACGGACTCGAGCACGAAACCGCGCTCCGCATCCGCGATCACCTCCTGCCGCCCGCGGGGGACGATGCCGTCTGAGGCAGCGGCGCCCTCCCGGGCCGTCGAGCACCGACTCCACCCGCTCTCCATCGGCTTCTCGCTCGCCGGCCAGATCCGCCGCGCGATCCTCCCCCTGATCATCGGAGGCGCGTCGGCCAACTTCCTGGGCGTCGTGGAGATGCGTTCCGTCCTCCTCATCGGCCTCATCCCGTTCGTGGCGGCGTCCGTCGTCCACTATCTGACGTTCCGGTACCGGTACGAGGAGGCGGAACTCGTGATCCGGAGCGGACTCCTGTTCCGCCGCGAGCGGCACGTCCCCTACGCGCGGGTCCAGAACCTCGACGCCGTGCAGGGCGTCTTCCACCGCGTGCTGGGCGTCGTGGAGGTCAAGCTCCAGACGGGCGGGGGGCAGGAACCCGAGGCGACGCTGACCGTTCTCCCGCTGCCGGCGCTCGAAGCGCTGCGGGAGCGGGTCCGCGAGGGAAAGCGCGATGCGGCCGGGGAGGGGGCCGCAGCGGAGGGGGCGGCCGCGGCGGAGGGGGCGTTCGCCGAGGACGGGTCGGTCGTCGAGGAGGGGAGGGTCGCGACCCCGACGGTGGCGCCGGTGGATCGCGCGTCGGCTGCAGCGGTGGAGGGGCGCACGCTGCTGCACCTCCCCGCGCGCGAACTCCTGATCCACGGCCTGCTCCAGAACCGCGGCATGGTGCTGATCGCGGCCGCCCTCGGCCTCGCGTGGGAGACGGGCCTCTTCGAGCGGGCCTCCGACTGGGTCGCCGGGGAGCAGTCGTGGCTCGGCCCCGCGGTCGAGGGCGCGGCCGCGGACGTGGTGGCGGCCGGCATCGCGGCGACCGTGGCCGCCATTGCGGCGCTGGTCGTCGCCTTCGTCATCTTCGCCCGGCTGCTCTCCGTCGCCTGGACGCTCGTGCGCCTGCACGACTACCGCGTCGTGCGGTCCGAGGAGGGGCTGCGCGCCACGTTCGGCATGCTGACGCAGGTCGCCGCCACCATCCCGCTGCGCCGCGTTCAGACCGTGACCATCCACGAGGGGCCGCTGCAGCGCTGGGCGGGCCGCGTTGCGGTCGGGGTCCAGACCGCCGGAGGCGGCCAGGCCGGACAACCGGGGAACGCGGATCCGCACCGGCACCGGCTCGCGCCCATCCTCCGGCGGGAACGCCTGCGCGAGTTCCTCCGGGAGGTGATCCCCGAACTGGACGCCCCCGAGGTCGGCTGGGAGCCCGTCTCTCCGCTCGCCTTCCGGCGCGTGGCGAGGGGGACGTGCTTCGTCGCCACGCTGGCATCGGTGCCGCTCTACTTCACCCTCGGAGCCTGGGGCGTGGCCTTCCACGCCGCCTTTCTGGCCTGGGCCGTGTTCTACGCGCGGCGCTACGTCGCCTGCCTCGGGTGGGCGCTCAAGGACGACATGGTCTGGTTCCGCAGCGGCTGGCTGTGGCGCCGCACGACGATCGCCCGCTACACCCGCGTCCAGGTCGTGGCGTTGCGCGCGTCACCGCTCGACCGCTGGCGCGGGATGGCGAGCCTCCGGGTGGATACGGCCGGCGCGGGGGCCGCCGCCCACAAGGTGGACATCCCCTACCTGCCCGTCGACACGGCCCGACAACTGCGAACGCTACTCGCCGCGGAGGCCGCCCGAACCGCCTTCCGCTGGTAGCAGCACAATGCCCGCGACCCCGGGTCACACCGCCGGGTGACTTGGTAGCGCGGTGTGTCAGGGGAGGTCGAGGCGAGCGCCGCGGAGCGCCTCGACGCGCCAGGAGAATTCCTCGTCCAGCTTCGAGGTGTTGCCGATTTTCACGAACTGGATGTATCCATCTCGGTCCACGAACCACGTTGTCGGCCAGGCCCCGATCCCGGCCCGCTGAACGTAGCCGTCATCCATCAGCACCTGGAAGTCGAAGTCGTTTCGCTGGAGGTATTCTTCGACGAGGTCACGTGACGTGTCGTTGCTGATCGAGACCACGCGGACATCGGGGTCGTTCCGGTACCGGAGGTCGAACTTCTGGTACTCGGGCATCTCGACGATGCACGGGCCGCACCACGTGCCCCAGAAGTGCACCACGGCGACCTTCCCATCGAGGTCGGCGGAGTCGACCATGGACCCGTCGAGCCGCGCCAACCGGAACGGCTCGTACGTCCCCGCCGCCTCCACCCGCGACTCAAGGATCCGCTCGCGGCGGCGGATCTGGTCGCGCTCAGTGAGGGTGGCGAGGTATTCGTCGATCCCTTCGCGGCTGCCGTTGCGACGCTCGTACAGCGCTTCGATCGCGGACTGACTGGGGTTCTCGCCCACCCGAGTGCTTCCGAGGCCGGCGATGTAGGAGTCCTCCGCCCGGTCCAGCCACTCGATGGCCGCTTCGGCGTCTCCATTCCCGTCCGCCCGGTCGGCGAAGTGTTCGTACACTTGTCCGAGGTGATATCGGGTCTCCCGATTCGACTCCGTCAGCACGAGAGAGCGCTCCAGCGCGTGCAGCCCGTCTTCCACCCGTCCTGCCTTGAAATAGGCCCAGCCCATCGCATCGTGGACGATGCTCAGGTAGTAGCGAAGGAACTGTTCCCACTCTCCCTCGGTATCGAAGGAGTTGCGCGACTCTCGGGCGCGGTCGACGGCGTTTTTGAGCCCGTGATTCCGTGCGATCTCGGCCGCCTCCAGCGCATACGGGGTGGATTCCACCATGTCGATGAGCGCGGATCCAAATGTGATGTGTGGGTTCAGGTCGTTGTACGCGACGAGTCCCCGTACGGCTTCGGCCAGTTCTTCCGGCGGCACCGGATCCATGTCCCGGAGCGCGAAGTAGAGGCTCATGTAGGCGCTTGCCTTGGGTCGGTCCGAGTACAGCGGTCGCTCGAGAAAGCGGTTTACGGCGGCGCGCACCACTTCGAGCTGCGCCATGTATTCCGGGGAATCGCGGCCTTCAGCCTGGAAGAGCCGGTTCAGCTCGCTACGCGCGGCGTTGTACTCGCGCGCGTATATCAGCGATGCGTGGCGGCTGAGGGGAGCGCGCTCGACGACCAGAGCTTCGAGTTTTTCCGCACGCTCCATGTCTTCCATGTCCCGGTACATGCTCGCGGTCGCCGAGAGCCCGCGGATGGATTCGGGCCCCGCGTCCTGGAACGCCGCGATGCTGGCCTCGACGGCCGGGCGCCGCCCTTCGGCCGGCAGCACACCCGACTCGAACAGGATCCACCAATGCCACTGCCGGACGTCCAATGAGCCGGGGGCGAGCGCGACGGCCCGTTCGATCAGCGGCAGCGCCTCCTCTGCCCGATTGGCGCGGAACAGGTCTTCCGCAGCGCCCAGATAGCCGTCCACGTGGTCCGGCCAGCGTTCGCGCAGCTCTGCGTAGGTCGCGAGACTCGAGTCCGCCCACGCGGGGTCGTCGAGTTCGTATTGGGCCCACGACTCCAGCTCCGCCTGTCTGCGCAGGACTTCCGGTGCCACGCGCGTGGCGGAGTCGAGTGAAACCAGGAACGCACGAACTTCTTCAACGCCGCGGCCCATCGTCGCCTGCAGGTACGCGGCAGCGAACTCCGGGCGCGGCAGCGCCTCCCAGGCCTGGAGACTCGGCTCGGCCGCAAGCTCCCAGTCGCCTTGGGCGAAGAACTCCAGGGCTCGCGTATACCGGCCCCAGGGGTTCTCCGGGTCATCGTTCAGGATCGCGTCGGCCTGCTCCCGAATCTCCTTGAACAGCCGCCAACCCCCGAGTTGTTCCGCGTAGAGGGCCCGGAGTTCGGCGTCCCGGGGGGCTCGCGCGACCCATTCCTCGCCGAAGGGAAGGCCCGCCTCGAAGGTGCGCAGGCGTATGTGATCCCGAAGCTCGGCCTTCGCCGCTTCGAGTTCCTCAGGCGTGTGGTCGGGTGTGTATTCGGGTGGCGTGCCGCAGCTCGCGAGGGCAGCGCAGACGAGGAAAAGTCCGACCCGGAGGCCGGGCCGAAGGGAGCGGAGCGACATGCTGTACCTCCAGGATCCGCATGCAATCGCGGTTCGGAGCGTCCCGGTCAAGGGCTGCTGGTCGTCTCTTCGCGGAGCGCCTCGACGCGCCAGGAGAACTCTTCGTCGAGCTTCAGGGCGGTGCCGATCTTCACGAACTGGATGTAGCCCTCACGGTCGACGAACCAGGTGGTGGGCCAGGCGTTCACGCCGGCGCGCGTCACGTAGTCGTCGTCCACGAGCACGGTGAAGTCGAAGTTGTTCTTCGCGAGGTAGTCCTCGATCACGTCGTTCGTGCGGTCGTTGCTGATCGAGAGCACGGCGACCTCGGCGTCGTCGCGGTAGCGTTCGTCGAACTTCTGGTATTCCGGCATCTCGACGATGCACGGGCCGCACCACGTCCCCCAGAAGTGCAGCACGGCGATCTTCCCCTCGAGGTCGGCGGAATCGACCATCTCGCCATCCAACCGCGCGAGCGTGAACGGTTCGTACGTCCCCGCCGCCTCTACCCGTGATTCGAGGATACGCTCGCGCCGCCGGATCCGGTCGCGCTCGTCGAGCGTCGCGAGATACTCCTCGATCCCCTCGCGGCTCCCGTTGCGGCTCTCATAGAGCGCTTCGAGCGCCGCCTCGTTCGGGTTCTCGCCCCGGGAGGCGCCGAAGCCGGCGATGTAGGAATCCTCGGCCTTGTCCAGCCACTCGGTTGCGGACTCGGCTTCTCCGGCCACTTTCGCCTCGGCGGCCAACTGCTCGTACACCTGACCCGCGTGATACCTGGCATCCCGGCTGCGATCATTGATTGCCAGCGCGCGCTCCAGCGTGTGGCGCCCGTCGTCGGTGCGACCCGCCTTGAAGTAGGCCCAGCCGATCACGTCGTAGACGCCACTCAGATAGAAGCGGAGCGCCTGGTCGAACTCGCCTTCCGTGTCGTAGAAGTCGCGTGACTCCATCACGCGCTCCATCATGACGGGCATGCCCTCGCGGACGATCTCCGCCGCTTCGAGCGCGTAGGGCGTGTGATCGATCATCGCGAGCGGAGCTTCGCCGAATGTGATGTGGGGATTGAGGCGTTCGTATTTCACGGTTCCACGAATCGCCTCGGCCAACTCCTCCGCGGGAACGGGGTCCATCCCCTCGAGAGCCTGGTAGAGGTCGAGGTACACGCCGCCGGTGAAGCGGTCGCTGTATAGCGGGCGTTCCAGGTAGCGGTAGGCCGCATCGCGAACGGCGGGGAGTTCGGCGCGGTATTCCGGCGAATCTTCGCCGTGCGCCTGCCACATCTCCTGTAGCTGCCTACTCGCCCTCCGCGTCTCCGCGAGGTAGGCGAGCATCGCGTGATAGCTCGCCGGATCGCTCTCCACGATCCGGGCGTCCAGTTCGGCCGCGCGCTCTTCGTCATCCATCTGCCGGTACATCGTGGCCATGGTCTGCAGGCCCTCCGCGGTCTCGGGGCTCGCCTCCCGATAGGCCGCCATGCTCGCCTCCACCGCCGCCCGCCGTTCCTCTGCGGGAAGGAGTTCGGACATCCACAGACCTCGCCAGTGCTGGCTCCGCACCTCCCCCGACCCCGGCGCGAGCTCGAGCGCGGCCTCCATGAGCGGCGTCCACTCGTCCATGTTCCGGGCCTGATACGCCTCGTTGGCCAGCCTCGTGTACCCGAGCACACGGTCCGGGAACTTCTCCCTGAACAGGGCCCACGTCGCCCGGCTGGAATCCGCCCACGTGGGGTCGTCCAGTTCATAGCGGGCCTGGGACTCCAGTTCGGCCTGCATGCGGAGCACCTCCGGCCAACCGCGGGTCTCATCGTCGAGCCCTTCAAGGAACTCACGCGCCGCCTCGAAGTCGTCCCTCCGCAACGCGTTCAGGTGGAGGAAGGCGAATTCAGGTTGCGGTGACGCCTCCCACGCCTGCAGGGCCAGCTCGTGCGCCGGTCCGGCCTCATTGTCAACGAGGTGGGCGTAGGCCCGCGTATAGAGACCCCACGGATTCTGGGGGTCATCCGCCAGAATCGCGTCGGCTTGCTCGTGGGTCTCCTTCGACAGTCCCCAGCCCACGAGCTGGTAGGCGTAGAGGCCTCGGAGTTCCGCGTCGTTCGGAGCGCGGGCGACCCACGCTTCGCCGAACAGCTTGCCGGCCTCGAAGGTGCGCAGCCGCGCATGGTCCCGAAGCTGCTGCTTCGCCGCCTCGAGTTCGTCGACCGTGTAGTCGGGGGGAGCGGCACCGTCCCCACACGCTCCGAGCAGCGCGCCCGCAAACACGACGAGCGGAAGAAAAAGTCCGGCCCTCAGGCCGGATCGGCGGGAACGCGTCGACATCGCACACCTCCGGGGCAGGGACAGCCTGGGCTTCGCCAGGCCTGACCACTCAACCTGTACAGACGCTGACATCACGAAAAGGGTTTTCCGCCGTTGAGAGCCCGTTGAGCCGGGGGCGGACATCGGTGGTATGTTGCGAACGATGATCGAGCCGCGCGCCCCCCACCCGGAATCCGTCCTCCGCGACGTGTTCGGCTACGACGAGTTCCGGCCGGGACAGGCGCATATCATCGACGCGGTCCTTGCGGGACGGGACTGCATCGGCGTCATGCCCACCGGGGCGGGGAAGTCGCTCACCTTCCAGATTCCGGCGCGCCTCATGCCGGGCACGGTGCTCGTCCTCTCGCCGCTCATCAGCCTGATGAAGGACCAGGTCGACGCCCTGCGCGACCTCGGGTTCCGGGCCACCGCGATCAACTCCTCGCTGGCGGCGGACGAGCGCCGGCGCCGGCTGCGGGGGTTCGAGCAGGGAGATTATGAACTCGTCTACCTGGCGCCGGAGGCGCTGGGGCCGCACATGCGGCAGCGCCTGCGCTACGCGCCGCTCTCCCTGATCGTCGTCGATGAGGCGCACTGTATCTCGCAATGGGGACACGACTTTCGTCCGTCCTACCGGGCGCTCCACGGACTGCGGGATGAGATTCGCGACGGAGGCGCGGCAGGGGACGAAGGCGCGGGACGGAACGGGCTGCCCATTCTCGCGCTCACGGCGACCGCCACCCGCCGGGTCGCCGCCGACATCATTCGACAGTTGGGGATGACGAAACCCGAGGGGTACAAAGGCTCCTTCTTTCGCTCGAACCTCCGCGTCGTGTGCAGGAAGAAGGGGGAGGGAAATACACGGGCCGAGATTCTGGGTCTCATCCGCCGGCACCGGGGAGAGAGCGGGATCGTCTACTGTCTGTCGCGAAAATCCGTGGAACAGATGACGGAGTTCCTGCGGCGCGAGGGCGTCGACGCCGTCCCGTACCACGCGGGACTCGACGACGGCGCGCGGGCCGAACACCAGGACGCGTTCGCGCGCGACGAGGTCGAGGTGGTGGTGGCGACGATCGCCTTCGGGATGGGGATCGACAAATCCAACGTGCGCTTCGTCATCCACCGGGACATGCCGTCGGACATCGAGTCGTGGTACCAGGAGATCGGACGCGCCGGGCGGGACGGGCTGCCGAGCGACTGCGTGCTCTTCTACTCGTGGGCGGACGTGAAGGTGCGCGAACGGTTCCTCGCCGAGATCGACGCTCCGGCGGTGCGCGAGGCGAAGCGCCGGGCGGCCGTCGACCTCTTCCGGCTCGCGGACCGCGACGCGTGCCGCCACCGCGGGCTGCTCGCCTACTTCGGGGAGGACTTCGAGGCGTGCGGCGAATCCTGCGACGTGTGCACGGGGCTCGGCGTGACGGATCTCGTGGACGTGCTTCCCGTCCTCAAGCGGAAGGCGCGCGCCACGGCCTCCCGGCGGCGCCCCGCGGCCGCCGACGTCGACCGCTCGCCGTCGGACCCCACCTTTCAGCGGCTCCGCACCCTGCGGAAGGAACTGGCGGACGCGCGCGGCGTCCCCGCCTACATCGTGTTCAGCGATCAGGTGCTGTGGGACCTGATCGATCTGCGGCCGGGCTCGCCCGAGGAGATGCTGCGCGTTCCCGGCATCGGACCCGCCAAGCTCGAGCAGTACGGCGACGTATTCCTCGACGCGCTGCGCGAGGGCTGAGCTCACGATTTCGTCCAGATCACGACGACGCCGCAGCGGGATTCCATCCCGGCGAACTCCGCTGGCAACTCGGAGGGGCCGAGATAGATTTCGACGCCCGCGATCTCGATCGGAAGGACGAAATCGTTGATGTTCTCTACGGCACCGCGTTGGATCCGGCCCCGGCGAACGATGAGGCTGCCGTCCAGGTAGATGTTCATCAGGCAGCCATCGTTCGAGGAGATGTCCGATATCCGGGAGTTGTACAGCTTGCAGCTGTTCTGCCGCGGGCCGCAGTTCGCGAGCCGGATCCCCGGGATATCGGCGACCATCTGCGTGATCCGCAGGGGATTGCGGCGTTCGATGTCCTCGGCCGTGAAGAACGTGCCGCCTGCGACCAGTTCGCCCCAGTATTTTCGCTCGTAGAAGCCCCGGGTCTCCAGCCGGCGGGACCGAACGACGGTCGCCACCAGCGGCTCCAGCTCCACCGGTTCCGGGACGAGACCGATCTCGATTTCCGTCGTGCGGCCTCGGGCCACCGCGACCGAATGGCGGAAAGGCGCATAGCCGAGGTGGCGCACGGCGATCTCGCGGCGGCCGACGGGGACGCCGCTGAGGACGAAGCGGCCCCGCCGGTTGCTCGACGTCTCGCCGAACTCGCCGAGGATCGACACGGCCGCCGCGGCCACGGGCTCATCCGTACCGGCGTCGCGGACAGTCCCCACGAGCCGTCCGGAACCCGTCTCCGAGAGCAAGAGCCGAAGCTCCACGTCGTGCGGCATCCCCGCTTGGAGGGCCACGACGGATTCCTCGCTCGATGCGTCTCCGAACTCGGCCCAGAGCGTGGCCTGGCCGGCGTCTCGGGGAGCGCAGAGGAGCAGTCGGCCGTCAGGACCGGCGGCTTCCCGCAGGGGTCTTCGAACCGCGTCCGTCCACCGCAACACGACGGTGGCTTCGGGGATCGCAATGAAGCCGGACTCGTCCACCACCGAGATCCGGAGGGAGGCCCGGCCGTCGCAGTCGTCGATCGACTGGCCTTCCGCACCGACCGGAACGACAACCGGTTGCAGTGCAGCCAGAACGGCCAGCGCCAGCGTTCTTCCGTGATACATGCCCGTTGCTCCCGCGAGGTCCATCGCCGCTCCCAATGGCGGCGTGGCGCACGTAGGTTTCCGGATGCTGTCCGGAAGACGCCGGAAACACTTGCGGCGTCACATGGCTCCAATGCCCGACGCCGAGGCTCGAATTGTGAAGCGCTCACATTCCGCAGCGTTGAAGACGGTGCTCACCGCGGTCGTGCTGTACGGCGTCTTCATCGTGGGGCTCCCGGCACTCATTCTCCAGCGCACCGGAGCGATCCCGCTGCCGTCGGTGGACATCGGTTTTCTTCGCTGGCTGGGCGTTCCTGTGGCGGGATTCGGCTTCTACCTCTACCTGTGGGCCGTCGGCCGGCTCCTGCGGAGGCAGACATCCGCCATCCCCGGAATCGCACCCAGCGTCCTGGTGACGGACGGCTGGTATGGGCGCACCCGTCACCCGCTTCTCCTGGGCGTGGTCCTCATCCTCCTGTCCGAGGCCGTGTTCTTCTCGTCCGTGGCGTTGCTCGTCTACGCGCTGGCTTACTGGCTGTGGCTGACGCTCTTCGTCGTCAGGAGGGAAGAGCCGGATCTCCGTCGGACGTTCGGCGAGGCATTCGACGACTACTGTCGTGACGTCCCCCGCTGGATCCCGCGGGCGCGGCGGGATTCGCAATCCCCCCACTCCGGATAGCGCAGCCGATGCCGGAGGTCTTTTTCCACGCCGGAGCGGGCCGGGCGGCGTCCAGGTGGCTGCAGGAACGGGTGTTTCCGCATTTTCGAGGCGTGCGCTACGTGCCGCGCACGCGGTTTCGGCAGAGCGCGAAGGGGGTGCGGCGGGGCGGGGATCTTCCCGTCCTCGTATCCCGGCAGCTCGGATACCGCGAGTTCGTGCCCGCCGTGGAGTGGTTCGCGCGCGCGGCGCCGGCGGCCCGCCCGATCCTGGTCCTGCGCCGCCACGATGAGTGGCTCCGGTCGGTGTATCTCCGGGAGATCAAGGAACTGCGCTACGTCCCGTTCGAGGCCTTCATCGATCTCGAGCGCGACGACGGCGTCCGGCCGCAATCCTCGGCGCTCTTCCGCGAGCGCATCCGGGTGCTCGAGGATCACTTCGAGCATCGGCCCCTCGTCCTCTTCTTCGACCGGCTCGTCGCAGATCCCCGGCGGTTCGTTCGCGCCATCGCCGACTACGTGGGCGCGTCGTATGACGAGGCCCGGATCTCGTTCCGCCCGTCGAACCGTTCCTATCGCGACCGGCAGTACCGGTTCCTGCGGGAGGTGGGCCGGCGCTGGCCCGCGAAGCGGCGCGAAGAACCCGCGCCCGCCGCCCTCCGGTGGCTCCACGTGAGGTCTCGCCGTCTCGCCTGGCACGCGGGCGTGGCGCTCGGACGAGTCGCGCCGGAGCGGATCCTGAGTTCCGACCCGCTTCTCACCGCAGAGCAGCTCGCGCGCGCCCGCGCCTTCTTCGAAGCGGACTGGGAGGCCTGCGTGGAATACGCCCGCCGGCACAACCCGGGACACGTCGCCGGCGACTGACCTCACCCCGGGACTGACCGAAGGCCGCGGACCGGCCGCGGACTCGCCGCATCCGAGCGCGCCCCCCAGATTCCCGTCCCCTGAGATTCGTTTGCCGACGACATTCCGGAGGACGCATGCCCCGACGACGGTTCGTGATGCCCCACGTCGCCCCTGCACCTGGCCCCGCGAAGCTGGCCCTTGGGTGGCTTGTGCTTGGATTCGGCGTGGCGCTCGCGGGTTGCGGCGGCGACGGAGCCGATGGGGATGCCGGCGAAAGCTCGCGGCCGCCGACGGCGTATGCGGGCGACGACTGGCCGGTGTACGGCGGCGACCCGGGCGGCCGCAAGTATTCCTCCCTCACGGACATCGACCGCTCGAACGTCGCCCAGCTCGACGTGGCGTGGGTCTGGGAGACGGGGGAAGAGCCGATTCCCGACGCGGCGAGCCCCATCCAGGGCGAACGCGTGGCGCCGGGCGCCTTCGAGGCGACGCCGATCGTCATCAACGACACGATGTGGCTCTCGACCCCCTACAGCCGGGTCGTCGCGCTGGACGCGGAGACGGGAGAGGAGTTCTGGAGCTACGACCCCAAAGCGTGGGAGTGGGGGAACCTCCACCGCGGCTGCCGCTTCTGCCACCGCGGGATCGCGGAGTGGAGCGACGGAAGCGAGCGCCGGATCTTCCTCAATTCCCGCTGGCGGCTGATCGCGCTCGACGCCGCCACCGGCGAGCCGATCCCCGGTTTCGGGGACGGAGGCGAGGTCGACCTGACGGAGGGCCTCGCCTGGGACGCGAACCGGCTTCACATCTCCAACACCTCTCCCGCTGTCGTCTACGAGGACATCGTCATCGTGGGCAGCGGCGTCCCGGACAACCGGATCTACCGCCACAACCCGCCCGGCGATGTCCAGGCCTTCGATGCGCGCACCGGCGCACTGCGCTGGACCTTCCACACCATCCCGAAGGAGGGGGAGTACGGGGTCGAGACGTGGGAGGACGAGTCCTGGTCCTACACGGGGTCGGCGAACGTGTGGGCTCCCTTCTCGCTGGACCCGGAGCGGGGGCTCCTCTACCTGCCCGTCTCCACCCCGAACAACGACTTCTACGGCGGACACCGGCGGGGGCAGAACCTGTTCGCGGAGTCGCTCGTGTGCCTGGACGCGCGGACGGGCGAGCGCGTGTGGCACTTCCAGACCGTTCACCACGGCCTGTGGGACTACGACCTGCCGGCGCCGCCCGGCCTCGTGACGATCGAGGTCGGAGGGCGCGAGATCGACGCGGTCGTGGCGGTGGGGAAGACGGCGTTCACGTACGTGCTGGACCGCGAAACCGGCGAGCCGGTATGGCCGGTCGAGGAACGGCCGGTGCCGGAGAGCACGGTTCCGGGAGAGGTGCCGTGGCCGACCCAGCCGTTCCCGACGCGGCCCGCGCCGTTCTCCCGCCAGGGGATCACCGAGGACGACCTCATCGATTTCACGCCGGCGCTGCGCGCGGAGGCGCTGGAAGTGTTCCGCCGCCACCGGACCGGTCCGATCTTCACGCCGCCCTCCGTCGAGGGGACGATCATGATGCCGGGCCTCATCGGCGGGGCGGGGTGGGGCGGCGCGGCCATCGACCCCGAGAGCGGCCACATGTTCGTGAAGGCGTATGACGACCCCTTCCTCGCGCGCGTCGCCGAGGCGGAGCCGGGGGCGGGGGACGCGGATTACCTCCCGAACTTCGCGAGCACCCTCTCGGTGGCCGGCGGGCTTCCGATCCTCAAGCCGCCCTACGGCACGATCACGGCGATCGACCTGAATACGGGGGACCACCTGTGGCAGCGGCCGTTCGGGGACGACTCCGCGATCCGCGAGCACCCGGCGCTTGCGGGCCTGGACCTCCCGCCCATGGGAGGCACGCCGCAGAGCCACGGCACGACGTCGGGGCCGCTGGCGACGGCGGGCGGGATCGTCTTCCTGGCGGGTGGCACGCCGTGGATCGAGGCCATGGACGTCCGCGATGGAAGCACGCTGTGGCGAGGGGACCTGGGTGAAGGGCTGGGGCGCGGCAACCCGATGACGTACCGCACCCGGTCCGGGCGCCAGTTCGTCGTCGTCGCCACCTCCGCCAACGGACAGGTCGATTCGAAGCTGCAGGCGTTCGCCCTCCCGGCCCGATGACGGAGACCCCGGATGGAACGGACCTCGGCCTGAAAGGGCAGATCGCCGTCGTCACCGGCGCGAACTCGGGCGTCGGGAAGTCCGCCGCCGAACTCCTCGCCCGGGCCGGCGCTGACGTGACCCTGGTGTGCCGCAGCCGCGAGCGGGGGGAGTCGGCGCTTGCCGACGTGCGGCAAGCGCGGGCCGCGGCGGACGCGGCGGCGGACACGGATGTCCGCCTCGAACTCGCCGACCTCTCGTTGCAGGACGATGTTCGTGCTCTGGCCGACCGCCTTGCCGCCCACGCTCCCGCGATCGACATCCTCGTGAACAACGCCGGCGTCTGGCTCCATCGGCGCGAGATCACGTCCGATGGCTTCGAGATCACGTTCGCGACGAACCACCTCGGCCATTTCCTCCTCACCCATCGGCTCCTCGCGCCGCTCGCGGCCGGGCGCGGCCGGATCGTCAACGTGAGCTCCGAAGCACACCGAAACGGGGACCTGCGCCGCGCTCCCCTCGAGGCCATCGTCCGCGGCGACGCCTGGAAGGGCGGCTTCCAGGCCTACGGCGATACGAAGCTGGCCAACGCCCTCTTCACCTTCGAATCGGTGCGCCGCTGGAGCGCCCGCGGGATCACCGCGAACGCCGTCCACCCCGGCGTCCTCCGTACACAGATCTGGCGGAAGAACCGGAGCGCGCTGGGCCTGCTTCTGAACGCGGCCAAGGGCCTGATGGCGAAGCCCGAAGTCGGCGGCCGGGCCGTGATGCGGCTCGTGGGGGACCCCGCCCGCGACGAGGTCACCGGGCGGTATTTCAAAGTGGACTCCGAGGTCGCCGCGACGGCCCAGGCCTACGACGAGGATCTCGCCCGCGAACTCTGGGACCGGAGCCTCGAATGGACCGGCGCGGCCCGGACGGGCGGCCCCGGCCAGCGCCCGGCATCATAGCTTGCACTCCCCTCAAGTGACGCGCATCTTCATCTGACTATTATAGTTGAGAATGATTCTCATTATCACTTCATGCCGGGGTCGAGTCGATGTCGAATGGGTCGGGGGCGCCTGTCGCCGCCCTTGGATTGTTCTGGGTGCTGAGCGGCTGCGCGTCCGCAGGGGGACCGCAGCCGGACGTCGAACGGGGTTCCGGTCCGGAACGCGCGGGAGTTGCGCCTGCCCCGGAGCCGCGGCCCGGGATGCTCGTCATGGCGCACGGGGGTGGGGAGGAGTGGAACGGACGGGTCGAGGACGCCGTGCGGCCGCTCCGCGAGAAGATCCCCGTGTCCCTGGCGCTGGGCATGGCCAACCCGGAGACGATGCAGACCGCCCTCGACGCCCTGGCGGACGAGGATGTGAACACGGTGGCCGTCGTGAGGCTGTTCGTGTCCGGGGCGTCGTTCCTGCACCCGACGGAGTTCCTGCTCGGGCTCCGTCCGGACCCGCCCAAGCGCGCGATGGTGGGACACCGAATGGTGAGCGGGACGGAACTCGAGCCGCTCGCGAACGGCAGCCGGATCCTGCTGGAGACCGAGGGACTGGGAGGATCCGGCCAGGCCGCTCGTATTCTGGCCGACCGGGCCGCGACCGCCGGTGTAACTGCCGCCGAGAGCGGCGTACTGCTGCTCGCCCATGGCATGGGAGATGAAGGAGAGGACCGGCGGGTGCTCCGCTCCATGGAGGACGCAGCCGGTGCGCTGCGGGACGACGGCTACGCGGAGGTCCACGTCGGCACGCTGAGAGAAGACTGGGCCAGCGAGAGGGAGGAGGCAGAGGCGCGGATCAGGACGCTGGTGGTCGGAATGGGTGAGCGTCACCGGCACGTCCTCGTGATCCCGTACCGCGTGTCAGGCTTCGGGCCCTACGCCGACGTGCTGGAGGGTCTCGAATACACCGCCACCGAAGGCTTCCTGCCCCATCCCCTCATCACCGACTGGATTGCGGCGAAGGCCAGGGCGCGCTTCTGCGCCAACGGTTTCGTCTCACCGCTCGGACCCTGTACGACTGCCGCGGGAAGGCGCGCGCCGTCACCCGTCCGCGAGCGGCCATGAACCCCCGAACGGCGCTGGATCTCGACACGGAGATGTTTACATGTATCGATGCCTGCCCGTCGCGCCGCGGATTCCGCTCCGCGCGCTGACGATTCCTTTCATGCTCGCGGCCGCTGCGGGATGCGAGTCGGAAGTCGCCGCGCCCCCCGAGGAGGAAACGTTCGAAGAAGGCGTGATCTCGATCGACGCTTCCTCGCCCGTCTCCTTCGCCTATGTGAGCCTGACCGGTGGCGGGGCGGTCCAGAGCCCCGCGGACCCCGGTGGTTCCACGTCGTGGGACATGGCGTTCCGCAGGTTTTCCGTCCGGTTGAACGGGGGCGTTGCGGGCCCCGGCTCCGTGTCGGCGGTCAGCCTGGGGAACAACGCGGGCCTGACGGCCGATCAGGTCGCGGCGCTGACCCCGCAGGATGGGGAAGCGGCGTTCGAGGCGGTCACGGCCGCTGACATCCCGGCGGCGGGATTCGTCGAAGATGTCCTGTCGCCCGAGACGGGCCCGTCGTGGTTCCGCTTCGATCCCCAACGGGGCTCGATCGTCGCGAATCCCGCCGCGGCCTGGAAGTTGCGCGAGGGTTCGGGACGCGGGTACGGCGTGATTCGCATGGTGGACATCGCGATGCAGGGAGAGAGGCCGGTGGGGGCGACCATCCAGTTCCGCCGCCACGATCCGGGCGGCAGCCTCGGCGCGCCGGAGACTCTCGCGCTCGATCTCACTCGCGGTCCCGTGTACGTGGGCCTGTCGAACGGGATCGTGCGCGACCCCGCCGGTTGCGACTGGGACGTCGCGACGTCGCCCGAGTTCACGATACTGGTGAACGAAGCCTGCGGGGCGGGAACCTTCCCGCTCGACGCGACGGACGACTTCACCGCGCTGGCCCGGGCCGACGACGCGCCGGATTATGCCGGCTTCCTCTCGACGATCGCCGGCGCGTTTCCGGCCACGACATCCGATGCGCAGGGCACGTTCTGGTACAGCATCCGGCAGAGCAATCGAATGTGGCCGACGTACAATGTCTTCCTCGTCCGGGTGGCCGAGGAGGTCTACAAGGTGCAGCTCTTCGACTACTACAATGCGACCGGGGATTCGGGCTTCCCCTCCTTGAGGTTCCAGCGGCTCCGATGAGGGTGCGCGTCGCCCGGCTGGCGCTTTGCGTCGCCATCGGCGCCGTCGGCATCCTCCGGCCGCACGCGGCCTGGGCTCAGTCGGAGGGGCGCGTCTACGATCTCGAATCGGGGGCGGCGATCTCCGACGCCGAGGTGGCGTGGATGCCGGACCCCCTCGCCGGCGTCTCGCCGGATTCGGTCGCCCGTGGAGCCGCGGTGCGCACGGACGCTGGCGGTTCCTTCGTTCCCGACGCGAGCTGGGACTCCGGAGGCGCCGTCATCGTCTCGGCGCTTGGGTACCGTTCCCGCACCCTCGCCGGACGGGATGCGATCGAGGCGGGATGGCGAATCGGGCTCGAGCGCGACCCGCTGGCGCTCGACGAAATCGTCGTCACGGCAAGCCCGCTCCCGCGGCTCCGCTCGCAGATCGCGGTGCCGATGGCGACGGTGGAAGCCGAGGAGATCGACGCGGCCGGCGTCGCGGCCGCGGACCGGCTGCTGGCGGAGCTTCCCGGCGTCCAGGTGACGGCCGCTGCTCCGGTCGGCTCGAACCTCATGATCCGGGGCGTCGGCGGCGCCCGCGTCCTCGTCCTCCTCGACGGTCAACCGACCGCGGGTGCGCTGCTGGAGAACCGCGACCTGAGCCGCATGTCGCTGGCGGGCGTGGAGCGGGTGGAGATCGTGAAGGGCCCCCTCTCGTCCCTGTACGGCTCCGATGCGCTCGGCGGCGTCGTGAACGTCATCACGCAGCTTCCGGCTGCGGGGTTTCGGGTCGGGGCGCGCGCCTTGTCGGGCGGTGCCGGACGCCGCGAGGCAGAGGCGACGGCAAGCGGCGGGGGCCGCCTCCGATATCGAATCACGGGCGGCTGGCGCCAGGAAGACCGGATCCCGGGGCTCGCCGACCGGGGGCCGAGCGCCTTCGCCCGCGTCTGGGACTTCCGGTCCCGCCTTCAGTTCAAGGCGTCGGACGCGTGGGACCTTCGCGCCACCGCCACCTACCTTCGCGAGCGGCAGCGCTGGCCGGTGGGCGGCGCGTTCTCGGGGTTCAACGACAACGCGGGATTCTCCGGGTGGGTCGAGGCGCGACGGCCGCTGGGTCCCGGGACGTGGAGCGGAAGTCTCTTTCTTCAGGAATACGAGCACCTGTACCGAAGCGCCCGTGGAGATGCTCCCATCGCCGATGACGGCGAAGCCACGCAGTGGGAGCGTCTCGCGAAGGGCGCCGCGGGGTATTCGGCCGCCCTGGGCGGGCATTCGGTCGACGTCGGTCTCGAGGTCGCGAGCCGCGCGATTCGGTCGCCCGACAAGCTCGTCGAGGAGCGTGCGGCCGACCGGCAACTCGCGCTCTTCGCGCAGGACGCCTGGCGTCTCGGAGGCACCGTGTTGAGCGGCGGCGCCCGCCTCACCTGGAACGACCGCTGGGGCTCGAACCTCTCGCCGACCGTGGGCGTGACCCGGCGCGCCGGAGCGCACGTGCATCTGCGGGCCGCGGTGGCCCGCGGTTTCCGGGCGCCGTCCTTCAAGGAGCTGGCATGGAACTTCGTCAACGTGGGGGGCGGTTATGTCCTCCAGGGGTTCCCGGAACTGGATCCGGAGCGCTCGTGGAACATCTCCGGCGGGGTGGACTGGCAGCCGGCAGCGACGGTTCGGGTCGGGGTCGAGGGCTTTTCCAACCGGATTCGGAACCTCATCGAGCCGGGGTTCGTCGGGAATGCCGAGAGCGGTCTCCTCATCCTCTCCCCCCGGAACGTCGCGGAAGCGGTCACGCGCGGGTTCGAGTTCAGCCTCCGCGCCGTCCTGGGTGGGGCGGAGTTCGCCGCAGGCTACGCGTACCTCGACGCATACGCGGTCGACTCGGGACTCCCGCTGGACCGGCGCGCCGCACACTCCGCGCGCGTCCGGGCGGCGTGGACCGCCGAGGCGCACTCCGGATTGAGCCTGGATGCCACGGCGCATCTCACGGGCGCCGCGCCGATCATTGGGACGGGTCCCGATGGGAGCGACGCGACGATCGGCACGCAGGAGCGGTTCGTGGCCATCGACCTGCAGACCTCCGTCGATCTCGGGCGAGGCCTCAGGCTGGTCGCCGGCGTCGACAACCTGTTCGATGCCCGTCCCGCGGGTTGGCAGGGGGCGATAGAACGGAAGCTGCGGATGGGGCTGTCCGTCGAGGACCTGTTCGCCCGCTGAATCAGGCGCAGTAGTCGGCGGCCGCCCCGGCGAGGATTTCGGCCAGCCGCGCACACGATTCGAGGTCCACCCATTCCTCGTCGGCATGCGCGCCCGCGCCGTGCGGGCCGATCACGACGCTGTCGACGCCCGCGGCCTGCGTCAGGGCGGAGTCCATCCAGGGGGAATCGCCGATGACATCCGGCATCCGGCCGAACACGGTGCGGACGGCGCGCGATACGCAGGCCGCGACCGGCGCCTCCGGCGTCGTCTCGAAGGGCTCGCGGTGGAAGAAGGTCGACCAGTCGACCTCGAGGGATGGGTCCTCCGCGCGCAGATCCTCGATCAGGGCCGCGATCTCGCCCTCCACGGACTCCCGCGTCTCGGGCGGCACGGTCCGCCGCTCGACCTTGAGCGTGCAGCGCGGGGAGTAGGTGCTGATCCCGCTCCCGCCCTCCACCAGCGCCGCGTGCATCGACGGCGGGCCGAGGAGGGGGTGCCCCGGCCGGGACTGGAGCTCCTCAATGAACGCCTCCAGCCGGTGCAGGACGCGTCCCATGCGCAGGTTCGCATCGATGCCGTCCCCGTAGCGGCTTCCGTGGGCGGCGCGTCCGCGCGTCACGATCTCGACCCACGTGAATCCGCGGTGGGCCACGCACAACTCCAGCGATGTGGGCTCGGTGACGATCGCGGCGTCGAAGGCGAGTTCCCCCCGCGCGCGCCGTTCGAGCAGGTCCGCGGTGCCCAGGCTCGCGTACTCCTCGTCGGCCACCGCGGCCACGAGGACATCGCCGGCAAGGCGCGTTTCGGATTCGCGGAGGAGGCGGGCGGCCTCGATACAGGCGGCCAGCGCCCCTTTCATGTCGTAGGCGCCGCGTCCGTAGAGCCGACCGTCCCGTATGCTCGGCGAGAACGGCGCGTCCATGCCCTCCACGCCGACCGTGTCGTAGTGGGCGTTCAGCATCAGCGCCGGCCCTTCCCCCGCGCCCTCGAGGCGCCCGACGATGCTCGGCCGGCCCGCCTCCGGCTCGTACCGGGTCACTTCGAGGCTCGCCTCGAGCAGGTGCCGCATCGTGAGTGTCGCGATCTCCGCCTCGCCGGGGGCCCCCTCCACGAGGGACGGGTTCACCGAGTTGGTGGAGACGAGGTCCGTGAGGACGGTTGTGAGGCGCAGCGGGTCCGCGGAGAAGGTCAAGGGCTCGGGAGGCGCTTGATCTCCCTGCGGCCCGCCGCCACGCCGGTACCGACTCCGATCCCGAACAGGACGGCCGTGAGGGGAGTGACCAACGGCAGCACCGCGGCCAGCAGTCCGACGCCCCAGCCCGCGACCCCGGCCACGAGCGGAACGCCGCGCCGGTGAACGCCGTCGACGAAGCGCAGCCGTCCGCGCACGAACCTCTTCATCGTCACATAACCGCCGACCGAAGCGGCGCCGGCGATGGCGAGCCAGAGAAAATTCCCGATGAACTCGAGCATGTCGCACCTCCCGAAAAGCCCGTACGCCCTCCATCCCGGGACGGTTTCAGCGGTTCGGCAGCCCGCTCCCGGCCCGGACGCAGGGTTTTGCCACGGGCCGCCAACCGTGTTGTACTATGTTGCCCGAGGTCTGAACACCAGCCACGGAGATCGAGATGAACAGGGACGGAATCCAGATCCGGTGGGACGGCGGGCTCAAGTTCAGCGCCGACCGGGCCGGCCACGAGACGCGAATCGACGGGGACGAGGGCATCGCCCCCAGCCCGGTCGCCCTGCTGGTGGAATCCGTCGCCGCCTGCGCCGCAATCGACGTGGTCGTCATCCTCGAGAAGGGGCGCCAGGAACTCACCGGACTCTCGGTCCGGGCGCGGGCGCGCAGAGCGGATACGGCGCCGCGCTACGTGAAGGGCCTCCAGTTCGACTTCCACGTCTCCGGGGAAGTGGACGAAGCCAAGGCTCGGCGCGCCGTCATGCTCTCGTTCGAACGCTACTGCTCGGTCTACCATTCGCTCCGGAAGGACATGGAACTCGAATGGACGCTGACCCTCAACGGCGAGCCCGCCGGCGGGCGGGACTGACGCGGGGTCTTGCCCGGCGCTGCTATTCGAAGGGACCGGGAAGTTCCGAGGCCCAATCCAGGAAGCCCGCGCCGTCCGGCGTCCAGACCACGATCGCGCCGCAGGTCGAACCCGTACGCATGAATTCCATCGGCGTCTCGACGTCCCGCCTGTAGACCTCGACGGCGCCGAGCACCTCCTTCTCGAGATCGTCGAATTGCATCCCCGCCTGGTACATCCCGTCCAGATAAAGCGCCGGCGGACATCCGAGCCGGGCGCCTTCTCCAAGGAAAATCTCCGCTCTCCCGTATTCGATCCGGCCCACCGAGACGTTCGGAAGCCCGCGCAGGAGATCGCTGGGCAGGCGCGGGTTACGATTGATGATGTCCCGCGGCGTGAAGAAGGTCCCGAATCCCTTGTCCATGCGTTCCAGGAAGCCCTCCACGTGCCGCGCGCGGCGGGTCTGCCGCACCTCCACCGTGAGATCCGCGACGCGAATGACGGTGCTCGAAAGGGTCAGCGTGACGCGCGTGGTCTGGTCCGGCTCGAGGTCGATGATCGTATAGCCGGCCTCATATCCGATGTACCGCACCTCGACCGAGTCTCGGCCGGCCCAGGTCCGGGGGACGCGGAAGTTGCCTTCGGCATCGGTGATCGCCCCGTACCCGGAACCCAGGAGGATCACGCGGGCCCCTTCGATCGGGAGTCCCGTCGAGGCGCTGACCACCTGGCCGAGCAGCTCCGCCGTCTCCCTCTCCGTCTCCTCCTGAGCCGCGACCGGATCCGGCGCGCCCGCCAGCATGCCTCCCGCGACGAGGGTCAGCGCCGCCAAACGGGCACCTCTGTTGCTCGACTCCAATACTCTCATACGACTCCCCCGGTCGGGCCCGGCTCTCTGCCAGATGAACGCTTTCCGTCTCCCGAAAGATACGGCCTCATCGCCTTGTCATCGACAGGACGATCGGATCTCCGCCTGCGCTGCCATGAATGGTGACGAGCAATTCGGCATTTGCCGGGCTCTCGTACGTGAACCACCAGGGAGCGTTCGGCGGCGGCGCCTCGGCCGTGCTCCGGAAGGTGGCCTTTCGGCCTTCGAGGGCCGTGAGACGGTATTCGAGCCGCGTCTCCTCCCACGGCTCCCAGCCCCGCCCGACGTGCTTGAACCGATAGTAAATCTCGCCATCGTCATCCTGTTCCAGCAGCAGGAGTTCGTACATGACCGCGAGACCGTCGCGGACGAGGCGGAAGGAGCCGGACATGGAGCGGCCAGCGGGGCTGAACCATGCCTCATCGATCTGTCCCCCGAAGGCGTCCCCGCCCCAGTGGCCCGCGATCCACGCCAGCGCCTCGAGATCGATGGCCGGCGGTCCGCGGCCCTCGGGATCCGCATCCTGGCCCATCGCTCCCGCGGCGCCCACGAGGTGGACGACGGCCGCGAACGCGACGGCGACCGCGAGCGCCCGACGGCGAAGGGCCGGCGCCGGGGACGTTTGAGAAACCGCGGATCGCGCCGCATCTTCGCACGCCATGAGAGCCGCCCTGAAAGTCCTCGCCTCGGTCATCGTCTGTCTCCTCGCCGGCCTCGCGGGGCTGGCGCTCGTATTCAGGGATCTCCCCGTCGGACCCGGTCCCGGGCTCATCGCGCTCGGGGGTCTCCTGTACTTTTCCGCGGGTTTCGGCCTCACGCGGTGGCACCGCGGCGCGCGGCCCCTCCTCTGGGGGCTGGCGCCGGGCTGGGGCCTCGCCCTGCTGGGCGCGATCGGCATCTGGGTGACGGTGACGGATCCTCCGTCCGGCCACTGGGGCCTGGCGCTTCTCTTCCTGCTCGGCCCGGCCGTCGCGGGCTCGGCGGGCGCCGCCCTCGCCACGAAGACGCTGAAGGGCTGAGCCGCGTCACGACCGTGCCCGCCGCGGCTCTGCGAGGCCTCCGCCGCGCCGCGATCTCGCCACGCCAAGGTAGACGGAACCCAGCGCCCGGGGCACCCCGGGCATGGTGAAGCGATCGAGGTCCACGATACGGAATCCCCCGCGCTCGATCTCGGCGTCGATCCTCCGGTTTATGTTGCAGCCGCAGGCGACGACGTTCTGGACGGGGTTGAGGGTGTCCTGCAGGCGCGAAACCCAGCCGCTCTCGTTCCGGCCGTGCTCGAGGAAGAGCAGCTCCCCGGAGGGCTTCAGCGCACGCCTCAGTTCAAGGAGGGCATCGCGGAGCCGATCGATCGAACACAGCGTCCAGGTGCTCGTCACCGTGTCGAAGTGTTCGTCGGGAAAAGGGAGCCGGTCGGCGGCGTCGTGGATCACGCGCTCGACGGGGAAGGGGGCTCGGGCGATGCGGGCGTGTACGCGGCGTTCGAGCACGGCCGCGGGGTCGATCCCCGTGACGCGGCGAACCGACGTCGGGTAACATTCGAGATTGAGGCCCGTGCCGAAGCCCACCTCGAGCACCTCTCCCTGTGCACGGGAGAGCACCCGGCGCCGATACCGGCGATGCACCTCGCCCTTGAGACCGCTCTCCATGAGTCGCGGAAAGATGTGCTCGGAGTACAGACCCACGCGCTTTCCTCCCCGGTGACGCGGGCGAAGGTTGAAACGTCTACCCAAACATACACGTAGCGGCTCCGAGAGCCCCCCGCCTCGACGCCGCCAGGTCGGCACTGAACTGGAGAGCACTTTTGGAACGAATCTCTGTCGCCCGGTGCGCGCTGGCGCTGGCGATGTGTATGGGTGCCGTCGCGGGCGCCGCAGCCGACGCGCTCGCCCTCCAGGAGCCGCCTGTTCCCGTCTCGCGGCCGATTCCGTCCGACGCCTACGCCGACGAAGGGATCGCGGGACTGATCGACCGGGCCATGGCGCAGCGCAAGGCTCGGGCCGAAGGGCTGACGAGCTTCGAGGCGACCTTCCGCGAGCGCATCTACGCCGGGCTGGGCGGCGCGTTCCTGCGCCGCGAGCGGGCGATGTTCCACCAGGAGCGGGTGGCGCGTCTGCGCTGGGCGGCGGAAGGCGAGCACATCGTCCGCTGGCTGGGGGTACGCCGCGGCGTGCCGATCGTCGGCCTGGGCGTCGAGTTCGAGAACGACCTGCGCGACGACGACGCGTTCGAGCTCGACTTCGACATGATCGATCCGGCGAGCGAGCACGTGACGGTGGGCTCGGAGTGGGCCCTCCATCCCCTGGCCGATACCGCGGCCTATCACTACCGCTACCGCTCCGGCGATACGCTGCGGATCCGCTTCCCGGGGGACGACCGCACGGTCACGCTGATCGAGGCGATCGTCGAGCCGCGCGAGGCCCGCTTCGACCGCATTGTCGGCTCGCTGTGGTTCGACGCCGACGAAGGGGTCCTCACGCGCGCCGCCTACCGTCCGGCGATCGAGTTCGACTTCGACCGCGAAGAACCGGAGGACGCGGAGGACGTTCCCGGCTTCGTGAAGCCGATCCGCGCCAGGGTCGAATTCATCACGATCGACTACGGCCTGCAGGAACTTCGCTGGTGGCTTCCGAATCGCATGGCCTTCGACGCGGTCGCCACGATGGCGGATCTCGCGAGCATGCCGGTGCGCTACGAGTGGACCTTCGAGGACTACGCCGTGGACCGGGAACCATTGCTCGATCCGGGAGACGATCTGCCACCGGGCTGGACGCGCTGGGTCGATGGGGACGAAGAGTTCCTCGCGCCCGAGGGACAGGCGCTCGACGTGTCCGTGACGGAAGGTCGAACCCGGCGCCGGGAGGAGCGCGAGGCCGGGCGCAGGCGTGACGACCCCCTCACCGCGGAACCGGACTCGCTGCTCGAAGCTGTGCGGCCGATCGTGATCATCGTCCCTCCCGTCGCGGAACTCCCCTTGTCCCCGGAGCTGCCGGAGCCGCTCTTTTCCGCCACCGTCGACGCCTTCGCCGAGGCGGAACTCGACGACCTGAAGGACCGTCTTTCCTCGCTGCAGGTCCCCGCCGCCGTGGGACTGGGTCCCCGCCTGGATCTGGCTCCGGGTCTGCGCAGGCTCCGCTACAATCGGGTCGAGGGGCTGTCGTTCAGCGCACGGTTCGCCATGCCGACGGGCGTCACGTCGGAGTTTTCGGTCACGCCGCGCGTGGGCATCCCGGAGTGGGAGCCCGGGGTGGAGGTCGGGTGGCGGCGCCAGGCGGTCACGGGCGGTTTCGGGATCATGGCGTACCGGCGCCTCACGGACCTCGGCGACTGGGGCCGTCCGCTCTCCTTCGGCAACTCCTTCAACAGCCTCGTCATGGGGTACGATGAAGGCCTCTACTTCCGGGAGACCGGCCTCGAGATCTCGGCGAGCCGCCAGGGAAAGCGGACACGCCTGGAGGGGGCGCTCTTCGCGGAGCGCCACCAGAACGCCATCAAGCAGAGCGACGCCTCGCTCCCGAACCTCTTCGGCGATGCGGTCTTCCCGGACAACATCGTGGCCGCGCGCGGCGACATCGCGGGCGTCTCCGGCCGCCTGCGGGCGTTTTCTTCGGTGGACCCGGGCACGCCGATCCTCAGTGGCTCCCTCTGGGGCGAAGCCGCGACGGGCGACTTCGATCTCTACGGGCGCGCCGCGCTTTCCGCGGCGCTGCAGCTCCCCGTGAACCAGTGGTCTGTGGCGCTGGAGGGCGGAGCGGGAAGGGTGTTCGGGGAGCCGCCTCCACAGCGCCGCTTCCACCTCGGCGGATCCTACACGCTCCGGGCCTTCGACCCGGTGTCGAACGGCGGCGAGAGCTTCTGGTTCGGCCGGTTCGAACTGGGGCGCGGTTTCCGGATCGGCGATCCCGCGTACGACATCGGCGGCAGCCCGGTCCGGGTCACGGGGTTCTGGGACGCGGGCTGGGCGGGACCCGTGGATGCCTTCGGCACGGAGGGCTGGCGGTCGAGCGTTGGCCTCGGCCTGTCGCTCATGGACGGCCTGTTCCGCATCGACATCGCCCGCGCCGTCCGCGGCGGCAACATCTGGCGCCTCCACATATACTCCGACGGCCTCATGTAACGACACTCAAACGTCGGCGGTTTGCGTGGCGGGGGACATGGTCGCAGAGTAGCCTCCGCCCCAGCCGACGATCACGCCGGGCGCCGGGCGCGCCGGCGACCCCCGCAGGAGAGCACGCCGAAACATGGCACGAAGTCGCAGAACGAAGCGCGGTAACGGAGGGGCGGACGACGCCGCGGAAGCGCGGGAACGTCCCTCATCTCCGGCGGCGTTCAGCGCGGAGTGGTTCCGCGACTGGGCGCGCACCCTGTTCGTCGCGTTCCTCATCTTCATCTTCTTCAGGACGTTCCTGCTGGCGACGTTCGTGATCACGTCGGGGTCGATGGAGGGGACGCTGCTGGTCGGCGATTTTCTGCTCGTGAACAAGACATCGCTCGGTGCGCCGATCCCGTTTACGAGCGCTCGCGTGCCGGGATACGCCGAGCCGGAGTACGGGGACATCATCGTGTTCAGGGCGGACCATTCCCCGGGGCTGGACATCGTCAAGCGAACCGTGGGTTTGCCCGGCGACACGCTGCACATGGAAAGAGGCGTCTTCTTCCGGAACGGCGTCGCCGTCGACGAACCGTACGTCCGCCGCAATCCGCGACAACTGGATGAAGGGGATCCCCGGATGCTGTGGCAACTGGCGCACCTGATTCCGGACCCGGAGCGGGGCGAGTACGAACCCACGCGGGACAACTGGGGACCGCTCGTGGTGCCGCCGGAACGCTACTTCATGCTGGGGGACAACCGGGAGGAGAGCCTCGATTCGCGCTACTGGGGGTTCGTCGAGCGCGGGAAGATGCGGGGCCGGCCCTTCTTCATCTACTACTCGTACGACCGTGAGGCGCTGAGGCCGCTGCGGTTCCTCACGGCGATGAGGCCGGGACGGATCGGACCGTCGCCCGACTAGTCCGGACTAACGCAGTGTCCCGGGAACCCGCGGGTCACCGGGAGTTCCGTTCCGCCGTCAGAGCTTCTTGAGCAGCTTCCGAATGACGATCACGGCGACGGCGATGGCGATCTTTCTCATCAGGTCTCCCTCTTCCGCGCATGGCGTACGCTTCAACGTGGCGAGGCCGGCAGCCACTGAACAGTACGGGCCGTCCCCGGGCCGAGGTTTCGGCCGCTCTGGCCCCCGGCCGGGGGTCGGGCAACGTTGAACGGACGGGACAGGTTCGCAATCCAGGAGGTGTCATGCGCGTGACCCGGGCGGTCGCCATGGTGGCGGGGCTCTCCAGTCCGGGGTGCGATGCGCCGCCCGCCGACGAGGCGGCGGCCGCCACTCATTCCCATGCCGGCGGCGGCGTGGTGACGCACTGGACCGAGTCGCTCGAACTCTTCGTCGAGTACCCGCCGCACGTGCGGGGCGTCGCGAGCGAGCCGTGGGCCATCCACCTCACCTGGCTGGCGGACTGGAAGCCGGTGCGGGAGGGGCGCCTCGTGCTCCTGCTCCGGGGACCGGGCGGGGCCCGCGAGGAGATCGTGCTCGCGGCTCCGGCGAGCCCGGGCGTCTACACGGCGAGCCCGACCCTCACGGAGACCGGGACATGGCGGGCGGACCTGACCCTTACGGCCCGCGGCGCGGGCCACGCGATCCCGGTGGGGCAGTTGCGGGTGTGGGAGAGCGAAGAAGCGCTCCCGCACGACGAAGAGCAGCCGCTTCCGGGGCTGATCGCGCTCGCGAAGGAAGAACAGTGGGCGATGCCGTTCGAGGTGGCGGTCGCGGAGACGCGCCGGATCCCCAACTCGATCCCGGTGACCGGTGAGGTCACGGCCCCCGCGGGCGGGCTCGCGCACGTCTCGACGCCGGTGGCGGGCCTCCTGCTCGTCCAGGGGCCATCGCCGGCCCCCGGCGAGGCGGTGCGGGAGGGGGAGACGCTGGCGCTGATCGCTCCCACGAGCCTCGACGACTCGTATGCCCGCATGCTGGCGGACGTCGTGGAGGCCGAGCGCGAGGCGGACCGGGCGGAGCGCCTCTTCGCCGCCGGCGCCATCTCCGAGCGCCGCCTGGAGGAGGCCCGCCACAACCTCGAGGTGGCCCGGGCCGCGTCCGAGGCCGTGGGAGGCCTTCGCTCCGCGGACGGGGACGGCGGTCCCGGCCCGCACGTCTACCGGCTTCGGAGTCCGATCGGGGGCGTGATCGCGGACCGTCACGTGGCCCCCGGGGCGCACGTCGCCATCGGGACGCACGCGTTCACGGTGGTGCGTCCCGATCCCCTGTGGTTCGTCGCGCGGATGCCGGCCCGCTACGCCGAAGCGGCCGGCGATGTCCGCGGCGCGTGGTTTACCGTCGAAGGGGCGACCCGGGCGCACGCGGCAGACCGCCTGGTGTCCGTGGGCAGCATCATCGAGGCGGGGAGCCGGACGCTGCCGGTGCGCTTCGCGGTGGCGAACCCCGGCGGCGCGCTCAAGGCGGGGATGCTGGCCGAAGGGCACCTGCTCCTCGGGGAGCCCGTGGAGGGAGTAGCCGTCCCGGCGCCGGCGATCCTCGACGAGGACGGGCTCTCCGTAGTCTACGTGAAGGTCGGCGGCGAGGCGTTCCAACGGCGGGTGGTGGAGACCGGCCCCTCGGACGGTTCGTGGACCATCGTGCACTCCGGCGTCGCGGTCGGAGAACAGGTGGTCGCCGTCGGCACCTACCAGGTGAGACTGGCTTCGCTCGGCGATGTGGAAGTCTCGGACCACGGGCACCCGCACTAGTGGGAGACCGGTCAGGCCTCCTGCAGGGGATGCTGGACCGGCTCGTCCACGCCTCGCTCGAGAACCGCTTCCTCGCCGTGGCCGCCGGGGCGCTCCTGCTGGCGGGCGGGGGATGGGTGGCCGCCACGCTGCCCGTCGACGTCTTTCCCGACCTCACCGCGCCTACGGTGACGGTGCTCAGCGACGCTTACGGACTGGCGCCGGAAGAGGTGGAGAGTCTCGTCACCTTCCCGATCGAGACGGCCGTGAACGGCGCGGCCGGCGTGCGCCGGGTCCGGTCGAGTTCGGCGCAGGGCATCAGCATCGTGTGGGTGGATTTCGACTGGGGGACGGACATCCTCCGCGCCCGGCAGATCGTGAACGAGCGGCTTCAACTCGCCACGGCCCAACTGCCCGAGGATGTGAGCGCGCCCGTCCTCGCGCCCGTGAGTTCGATCATGGGCGAGATCCTGCTCGTCGGCATGAGCGCGCCCGCCCCGCAACTCATGGAGGCACGGACGACCGCCGACTGGGCCGTGCGGCGCAGGCTGCTCGCCGTGCCCGGGGTGTCGCAGGTGGTGTCGATCGGCGGACAGGTCCGCCAGTACCAGGTCCTGATCCGGCCCGAGCGCCTGCTCGCCTACGGCATCGGGCTCGATGAGGTGCTGGAGGCGGCGGCAGGTTCGAACCGGAACGCGTCGGGAGGCGTCTATCGCTCGGGCGGACGCGAGATCCTGATCCGCGGCATCGGCCGCGCGCGCGACCTGGAGGAGATCGGCTTGACCGTCGTCGCCGTGAGGGAGGGGGTGCCGGTCCTCATCGAGGACCTGGCGGAGGTTCGAATCGGCTCGCGTGTCCGGTTCGGCACCGCTTCCGTGAACGCGGAGCCCGCCGTCGTGCTCTCGGTCCAGAAGCAGCCCGGCGCCAATACGCTGGAGTTGACGGAGCGGATCGACGCGGAACTGAACGAGATCGAAGTGGAACTCCCGGCGGGCGTGGCCTTCGAGCGGTCGGTGTTCCGGCAGGCCGATTTCATCTCGCTCGCCGTAGAGAACGTGATCGAAGCTCTGCGCGACGGTGCTTTGCTCGTCATCGCGGTGCTCCTGCTCTTCCTGTGGAACCTGAGGACGACGGCGATTTCCGCCCTCGCGATCCCGCTCTCGCTGGCGCTGGCGGTCATCGTGCTGCGGCTCCTCGGGGGTACGATCAACACGATGACGCTGGGCGGCATGGCCATCGCCATCGGCGCACTGGTGGACGACGCGATCATCGTCGTCGAGAACGTGTACCGCCGCCTGCGCGAAGACCGCCGCCGCCCGCCGGACGGCCGCCGCCGCCCGCTGGCCCTCGTCCGGGACGCGGCGCGGGAGATCCGGAACCCGATCCTCAGCGCCACGCTCATCATCTCCATCGTCTTCGTCCCGCTCTTCTTCCTCTCGGGCGTGGAGGGGCGCATGCTCCGGCCCCTGGGGCTGGCGTACATCGTGAGCATCCTCTCGTCGCTGCTCGTCGCGGTGACGGTGACGCCGGCGCTCTGCCACATGTTGCTGCCGGGAGACCGGGCGATCACCCGCCCCCGCGAGCCGTGGCTGATGCGCGGGATCGAACGGGCGTACGCGCGGGTGCTCGACGGGGCGCTGCGCCGCTCCGGGGCCGTGCTGGGCGGTGCGGCGCTCCTGCTTGCCGGCTCCCTGGCGCTCGTGCCGCTGCTGGGGCGCGGCTTCCTGCCCGAGTTCCAGGAGGGGACGCTCACCGTTTCCGTCGCGAGCATGCCCGGCACGTCACTGGTGGAGTCGGACGCGATCGGGGCCCGCGTGGAGCGCCAGCTACTGGCGCACCCGGCCGTCGTCTCCACGTCGCGGCGGACCGGCCGGGCCGAACTCGACGAGCACGCGCAGGGCGCCAACGCCTCGGAGGTCGACGCGCGGCTGGACCTATCGGAGCATGACCTGGAGGAGGTCATGGCCGCGCTCCGGGACGACCTGGCGGGACTCCCCGGGACGAACGTCACGATTGGACAGCCGATCGGACACCGGATCGACCACATGCTCTCCGGCACGCGGGCCGCCATCGCGGCGAATCTGTTCGGTCCGGACCTCCGCCAACTGCGCGACATCGCCGGCGAGATCGAGACCGTCGCGGGGACGGTGGCGGGGCTGGTGGACGTCTCCGTCGAGCGGCAGGCGGACATCCCCCAGCTCCAGGTCCGCGCCGACCGCCGGGCCATGGCCCGCCACGGCGTCACGCCGGCGGAGATGGCCGCGGCCGTGGATGTCGCTTTTCAGGGGGAGGAGGTATCCCTCATCCGGGAAGGCGATCGCGCGTTCGGCCTCGTGGTGCGCTACGCGGACGAACACCGTGCGGATCCCGAGGCGATCGGCAGTACGCTGATGACGACCCCGGCGGGCGCGACGGTGCCGCTGTCGCAGCTCGCTTCGATTGTGCCGTCGGTGGGCCCCAACACGATCAGCCGGGAGAACGTGCAGCGGAAGATCGTCGTGAGCGCGAACGTCGCGGGGCGCGACGTGGGCGGAGTTGCGGAGGAACTGCGGGCGCGGGTCGCGGCCGAAGTCGAACTGCCGCCGGGTTACTACGTCCAGTACGGAGGGCAGTTCGAGAGCGGGCGGGAGGCGACGCGGCGCATCACGCTGCTCTCGCTGTTCTCGATCGCCGCTATCTTCCTCATCATGTTCCGGGCCTTCGGGAGCGCCCGGATCGCGGCGCTCCTCATGGTGAACCTGCCCCTGGCGCTGGCGGGCGGCGTGCTCGCCGTGCTGCTAATCGGCGGCACCGTGAACATCGCAACGCTGGTCGGGCTCATCACGTTGTTCGGCATCGCGGTACGAAACGGGATCCTCCTCGTGAGCCGCTACCAGGACCTTCGTGCGGCGGGCGGCGAACTCGGCCCGAGCATCCGGCGCGGCTCGATGGAACGGCTGAGCCCCATCCTCATGACGGCGCTCACGGCGGGCCTCGCGCTCGTTCCCCTCGCGTTGGGCATCGGCGAACCCGGCAAGGAGATCCAGGCCCCGCTCGCCGTCGTCGTTCTCGGGGGCCTCGTGACGTCCACCACGCTGAACATGGTCGTCGTGCCCGCGCTCTTCCTGCGCTTCGCCGGCCCCCTCAGCGAAAGCGGTCGATCGAGAAGATCGGCAGCCCGAGACCGGGGGGCTCATCCGTGAGAAGGTCGGCCATGAGCGACCCGAGCACGGGCGCGAACTTGAACGCGTGCCCGGAGCCGCCGGCGAACAGCACCACGCCGGGATGGTCGGGGTGGCGGTCGAGGATGAAGTCCTCGTCGGCGGTGTTCGTGTAGAGGCAGACCGACGCATGGGCCAGCGCGCCCGCTACGCCCGGCGCGTACCGCCCGAACAGCCTTCGCAGCGCTTCTGTCTCGGAGGCCCCGACCTCGCGGTCGACCCGCTCGACATCGGTCCCGCGTCCGGCCTGGAAGTGCATCCCCGCCTTGAGGCCGCGCGCCGTCGGGGGGAAGCCGTACCACGTCCCCTCCCGTTCGAGTTCCCACACCCAGGCGGGACCCTCCGCGAGCGTGTCCGCGTGTTCACCGGCGGGCTCGAACCAGTACTGCACGGTGCGCTCCACTTCGAGCGGAAGGAAAAGTTCGGAAAGCAGTTGCGGAGTCCACGCCCCGGCGGCGATCGCAAGCCGCCGCGCCGGGTATGTTGCCCCTTTGGTCCGGACGCGGACGCCGGAGGCCGAAGCGGACCACCCAACGGCGGGCTCGTCGAAGCGCAGGTCCGCGCCCCCGGCCGCCTCCAGCATCGCCTCGATGCAGGCCTCCAGCGAGAAGATGGCGGCCCCCGGTTCGTAGATGGTGACGGTCCCGGGATCCGGGCGGAGCCAGGGGAAGCGCGCGACGACGTCTTCCGCCGAGAGGAGGAAGTGATCGGTGTCCGGCTGAGCGACGGCGCGAAGCGGAATCCCCGCGAACGCGCGGCCATCTTCCGGCCCCATCATGAGGGCGCCCGCCGTCCGCAGCAGCGTTCGGCCGGACGAGCGCTCGAGGTTCTTCCAGCGCCGGCGGGCGTCACGGACGAGCGGCAGGTACGGAGACCCGTGATACCACGCCTCGCGGATCATCCGCGTCTCGCTGTGCGCCGATCCCATCGTGTGCGGGGGCGTGTAGCGGTCGAATCCGATCACCGAATGTCCTCGCCGGACGAGTTCGGCCGCGGTCGCGCTTCCGATGGCTCCGAGCCCGATGACGGCGAAGTCGTGCATGTCGATAGGGGGGCGCTCAGTTTCCGATTCTCGGGAAAACGAGGCGCTGGTCGGCCTCCACCACCGAGACCGCCCCCGCGGCGCCGTCCGCGACGTCGAACACGAACTGCACGGCGGCGCCGTGCATCAGGAAGGCGGTCGGGGACTGGGGGAGGAGCCGGAACGCGGGCTCGCCGGTGCGGGCGGCTATGAGCCCACCCTCTTCGAGCGTGACGGTGAGCGTCGTGGCCGGGTCGATCCGGTACTCGCCCACCAACAGGGACAGGTTCCCGGGTTCCACCCGCACAATGGGGAGCCGAAGCGCCGGATCGGGCTCGACGCCCAGCTCCGACAGGCGCTCCAGCAGCCGGGGCATGCCGGGGTTGTAGGTGAGCGCCTGCCGAATGTGGGCGGACGCCGCCTCCGGGGCTCCGGCCTCTTCGTGAAGCTCGGACAGCGCGAAGCGGATCGCGGGAGGCTCCGGCGTCCCGGCCGCGTAGGCCTCGAGGATCGCAATGGCGGTGGCTGGTTCGTCCTCCCGGAAATGGCCGGCGAGTCTCAGGATCTGGCCGGGGGCGTAGTCGTATTCCTCCGGTCGCGTGCGCCGCCAGTTGTCGTACCTGGACATCGCCGCCTCGACTCCGCCCGCCTCGACGATCGGCAGCAGCCGTTCGGCGATCGACGGTTTCGGGCGCGCGGCCTCGGCGCCCCACAGCAGGTTCGTCAACCCCTCCACGAGCGGTCCCAGATCGGAGGATGTGTTGTCCAGCAGCACGATGAGGCGTCCGTGGTCCGGGAAGACGCGCAGCCAGGAGGAGAAGCCGAAGATCCCCCCCGTGTGTTCGATCACGCGCACTTCGGGGTCGCGCTCGATGTTCCGCGTCCGCACGCCTACGCCGTACCCGTACGACCCGGACTCGAGGCCGGGGGTCGTCATGCGTGCCAGCGTCTCCGGGTCCCGGAACAGGCCGCCTTCGGCGAAGAGGCCGGTGGCCCAGCGGGCGAGGTCGCCGATGGTGGAGTAGAGCATGCCGGCGGAATAGGGCACGGACGGGTCGATCAGGCGCGCCTGCCGGTAGCCGACGAGGTCGCGCGTGTGGCCGCGGGCGTGGCCCTCCGGCGGCCGGAGCGCATGGTCGTACCCGGTATCGTCCAACGCCAGCGGTTCGAGCACGTAGGTGCGAAGGGCCTCGTCATAGCTCAGCCCCGTCACGCGTGCCGCGATCCAGCCGAGGAGCACGTAGCCCGTGTTGGAGTACTCGAAGTCCGTGCCCGGCTCGAAGGAGAGGGCGTCTTCCCATGTGAGGGCGACGATCTCGCCGGGCGAGAACGGGGTCGCCGCCTCCCATTCGAGGAACCCCGGCATGTTCGTGTAGCTGGGCAGTCCCGAGGTGTGCGTGAGCAGGTGGTGGAGCGTGATCCGTTCGGCGAACTCCGGCGGATATTCCTCGATGTAGCGGCCCACCGGATCCTCGACCCGCAGCAGTCCCTCTTCCTCGAGTATCAGGATGAGCGCGGCCGTGAACTGCTTCGTCAGCGAAGCGATGCGGAACCGCGTGCCCGGGGTGTTGGCGCCGCCGTCCGGGAAGTCGCCCCGGCCGAACGCGCCCTCGAACAGGACCTCGCCCTCGTCGACGATGAGGGCCGCGCCGTTGAAGAGCCTCAGGTCATGGAAGGAACGGAGATAGCTCTCCGCCCGTGCCGCGCGCGGCTGCGCCTCGGCGGCGGACGCGAGCCCGACGGCGAGCGCGGCGGCAAGCGCGGCGGCGAGACCGTAGCTCCAGGATGACTTTCGACGCGGATACAAGCGGGATCCTCCGGCAAAGGTTGGCGGCCCCTGCCTGCCGGGCCGGAACGCTCGCGTCCCCCGAACGAAAGGGATAGGATCGCATCATGCGCTCGATCTCAAGTCGGCAGCGGTCCCGGATCCTGGAACTGGAGGAGGCTGCGCGGCCGCTCGACCCCGACGCGGGCGAGCGCGACCGCCTCATGGGCGAGGCGCACGCCTATGCGCAACGGTTCCTCGACGGACTCCCCGAACGGCTCGCCTACCGGCACGACAAGTCCGCCGTCCGGGAGATCCGAAAGCTCGGATTCGGGCGCGGGCCGCAGCCCCTGGCCGGACTCATCGACCGGATCGACGAGTCCGTGGTGGGCGTCGGCCTCGTGCCCTCGCACGGCGGGCATCTCGGCTACATCCCGGGCGGAGGCATCTACGCCTCGTCGCTGGGGGACTATCTGGCCGCGGTGACGAACGAATACGCGGGCGTACGATTCACCGGGCCGGGCGCGGTCGAGATGGAGGACCTGATCCTCGACTGGATGGCGTCGCTCGTCGGATTCCCCGCCGGGGCCGACGGGAACCTCGCTTCGGGCGGCTCCATCGCCAGTCTGATCGCGGTGGTTACGGCGCGGGAAGCGGCCGGGCTCCGGGCTCGCGACTACGAGCGGGCCGTCGTCTACTCCTCCGCCCACACACACCACTGCCTGCACAAGGCGGTCCGCGTGGCCGGCCTCGCGGAGGCCGTCCGGCGCGAGGTGTCCCGCGACCGGGACCTCCGGCTGTGTCCCGACTCACTCGCGGAACTCGTCGCGGAGGACCGGGCACGGGGGCTTCGACCGTGGCTCGTCCTCGGATCGGCCGGTACCGCCGATACCGGCCAGGTCGATCCCCTGGACCGCATCGCCGATGTGTGCGAGCGCGAAGGTCTCTGGTTCCACGTCGATGCGGCATACGGGGGCTTTTTCACTCTCGTGAAGGGCAGCCGGCGCGTGCTCACCGGGATGGAGCGCGCGGATTCGCTGGTGCTCGATCCGCACAAGGGAATGTTCCTGCCGTACGGCACCGGCGCCGTGCTCATCCGCGACGGCGAGGCGCTCCAGGATGCCCACGCCTACTACGCCAGCTACCTGCAGGACACGGTCGAGTCCGAGTGGGGAGGTCGTTCGCCGGCCGCCGTATCCCCTGAACTCACGAAGCACTTTCGCGGGCTTCGGGTCTGGCTGCCGCTCCTCCTGCACGGAGAAGCCCCCTTTCGGGCCTGCCTCGAGGAGAAGCTGGAACTCGCCCGGTATTTTCACGGCGAGGTCGGGGCGCTCGGATTCGAAGTGGGTCCGAAGCCTCAACTCTCGGTGGTGACCTACCGCTGGGTGCCGGAGTCGGGTGACGCGAACGCCTTCAACCAGGCTCTCGTGGAAGAGACGCATCGCGATGGGAGGATCTTCTTCTCCTCGACGACGATCGATGGGACGTTCTGGTTGCGGATGGCGGCGCTCGCCTTCCGCACGCACCTCGACACCATCGACCTGGCGCTCGAGGTTCTCGCGGAGGCCGTGGAACGGCTCGAAGCCCACCCCGAACGCTGGCGCTCCGCCGCGCCCGCCGAAGCGCTCGCCGGGGGAGGCGGCCCCTGATGGCGGGTTCCGGCCCCGGGCTCGCCCGCCAGGACGTGCGCTTCGAGCCGAACGAACGTCCCCCGCTCCCCATGGCGGCCGGACTCGGCGTCCAGTACGCGCTCATCTGCCTCGCCAGCATCGTGCTCACGCCGACGGTCATGATCACGGTGGCGGGCGGCAGCCCGGAGTACCTGTCGTGGGCGGTGTTCGCGGCGCTCGTGATCAGCGGCATCACGACGGCGATTCAGGCGCGCAGCGTGGGACGGATCGGCGCCGGCTACGTCCTCGTCATGGGGAGCACGAGCGCCTTCATCGCGGTAAGCGTCACCGCCATCGAGCAGGGCGGGCCGGAAATGCTCGCGGTCCTGATCATCGCCTCCTCGATGGTCCAGTTCCTTCTCGCGTCCCGGATGGCGCTCCTGCGCCGGGTGTTCACGCCCACCGTGGCGGGCACCGTGCTGATCCTCATCCCGGTGACGCTCACTCCGATGATCCTGCGGAAGCTCGCCGAGGTGCCCGCCGGAGCCCCGATCGCCGCGGGTCCGGTCGTGGCCGGCGTGACGCTGGCGGTCACAGTGCTCGTCCCGCTGCGGTTCTCCGGCGCGCTTCGGCTCTGGGCCCCGGCCCTCGGGATCGTCGCCGGGTCGCTCGTTGCCGGCCTCGGGTTCGGGATCTACGAGCTGTCCAGCGTCTACGATGCCTCGTGGATCGGCCTGCCGGACCTGGCGTACCCCGGTCTCGACCTGAGCTTCCGCCCCGAGTTCTGGGCGCTGCTGCCGTCATTCCTCATGGTGACGCTCGTGAGCGCCATGGACACGCTCGGCGATGCGATCGCGATTCAGAGGGTTTCCTGGCGCCGGCCGCGCGCGATCGACTTCCGCTCCATCCAGGGAGCGATCGCCGCCGACGGCGCGGGCAACCTCCTTTCCGGCCTGGCGGGTACCGTCCCCAACACGACCTACGGCGTGGGCATCGCCGTCGCCGAACTCACCGGCGTCACCTCTCGCGCCATCGGAATCTGCGTCGGCGTCGTCTTCGCGGCGTTCGCCTTCCTGCCGAAACTGCTCGCCCTCATTATCGCGATCCCCGGCCCCGTCGTGGCGGCCTATTTCATCGTCGTCGTGGCGCTGATCTTCGTCTTCGGCATGAAGATCCTGCTCCAGGAGGGGCTGGACTACCGCAACGGCCTCGTCGTCGGCGTCGCGTTCTGGCTGGGCATCGTCTTCCAGTTCGACTGGATCTACCCGGACCAGATCGTCGGAGCGTGGGAGGAGTTCCTCGGCAACGGCATGACGGTCGGCGGTCTCACGGTGATCCTGCTCACCATCTTCTCGGAGGTCACGGGCGGCCGTCGGGCGCGACTGAAAACGCGGTTGTCGGAGGCCACGTGGTCGGAGGTCGACGCCTTCCTCGTGAAGTTCGCGGCGCGCCGGGGCTGGGGCGGGGAGATGGAGACGCGTCTGCGCGCGGTCGGCGAAGAGACGATGCAGATCCTCGTTCGCGAGGAGGCTGAGGCCGAGACCGAAGCCGGGACGGGTGAAGCCCGAAGCCTGTTGCTCATCGCGAGCAGCGACGGTCCCGCGGCGGACCTCGAGTTCATCGCGACGACGGACGAGAAGAACGTCGAGGATCAGCTGGCGATGCTCAGCGAGGTGGCCGCGGGCGTCCCCGTCGAGGCGGAGACGCCGCTCCGGCTGCTGCGGCACTACGCCTCCTCCATCCGCCACCAGCAGTACCACGACATCGACATCCTCACGATCCGCGTCGAGTCCGCCCCACAGGTCGCCGGCGACTTCTAGGACGGAACGATGATCGCCTTGGTGACGGCGAGCCGCTCGACGTCGGCGAGGGCCTGACCCGCTGCCCCGAGACCGTATTCACCCCCGATCACCCGGGCGAAGGGGAGGCGGTGCCGCGCGAGCAGGTCGAGCGCGCCCGAGACGTGCGGCAGCTCGGTCCCCCAGCGCCCCTTCACGGTCGCGTGCTTCCGGTTGATGTCGACGTGCGGGTTGATGGAGACGGGACCGACATCCGTGTAGTGTCCCGCCACGACGTACGTGCCTCCGTCGCGGAGGAGGGCAAATCCCTCCGGGATCGCCGCCGGGTTGCCGCTCGCCTCGATGACGACGTCGGCGCCCCGGCCCTCGGTGAGGTCGGCCACGCTTGCCGACCGGTCACGGCCCGACGTTCGATCCAGCGAAAGCGTGACGTCGGCGCCCATCGCGGTGGCGAGCTCGAGGCGCGGGTCGGGGTCGCCGATGACCACGAGGGGACCGCAGCCCCGGACCCGGGCGAAGGCGGCGGCCGCGAGGCCGACGGGGCCGGAGCCCTGAACGACGACCGTGTCGCCCGGCCGGAGTTCCGAGCGCTCGACGGCCCCGAAACCGGTGAAGAGTCCGCAGCCGCCGCCGATGACATCCGCTGTCGCGAGCCCCTCGGGCAGCTTGAAGATCGACGTGTCGGCCGTGAGCCGCATGGACGTCGCCCATCCTCCGAGCAATCCCTCCCGAGCGCTGAACGTGATGCCGTAGACGCGGCGGTGCGGGCACAGGTTCGGCTGCCGGGCAGCGGAGCAGTAGAAGCAGCGGTGGCACGTGCCCACCACGTCGAAGAAGGTGACGGCGTCCCCCTCCGCCAGCGGCCGTCCCGAGGCATCGACCCCGGGACCTCTCGTCTCCCGGATGCGTCCCACGCTCACATGCCCCGGGATGATGGGCCAGGGCACGCCCGCGAGGCGTCCGTGGTGGAGATGGACATCCGTTCCGCACACCTCGCTCGCCTCTATCTCCAGCCACGTCTCGCCCGGTCCGAGGTCGGGATCGTCGAAGGTCCGGACCTCGAGTGGTCGTCCCGGTCCCGGCATGACCGACGCACGTTGTGACACCTGGCCTCCCGTCGCTGGTGCTCCGCGGGTTCTCCGCGGGTTCTCTGCGGGTTCTCTGCTGGTTCTCTGCTGCGCGTTGGGCATGTATCATACGGCTTCAACCAGGGGAGATGAGAATGTCCGAAGCCGATACGCGCATCCGTGTCCGGTTCGGTCCCGGGCGAATCCGTTCCCTCGCCGTGGCGGCCCTCCTCGGCGCATGCCTGGGCGGGTGCTCCGGCGGCGGGGGAGCGCAGGTGTGGCTGGAGGCGGGCGACGTCGAGTTCGACCGGCCGACACCCAGCGGCGAGCCGTACCTGTCGGTCGGGGCCGGGGGTCGCGCCATCCTGACGTGGATCGAGCCCGAGGAGGGCGTACCCGCGTTGCGCCTGGCGATTCGCGGGGAGGGCGGCTGGTCCGAGCCGCGGACCGTGTGGGCGTCGGACGACATGTTTGTGAACTGGGCCGACTTTCCGTCCTCGGTGGAGATGCGGGACGGGACGCTCGCCGTTCACTGGCTGGAGAAGGTCGCCGACGCGCCCTACGCCTACCACGTGATGCTGGCGCTTTCCTCCGATGATGGAGCGACCTGGTCGGAGCCGTTCCGGGCGCACGATGACGCGTCGCCGACCGAGCACGGCTTCGTGTCGATGGTGCCGTGGGGTGACGGCGCGGGGCTGACCTGGCTCGACGCCCGCGCCATGGCGGGCCACGTCGCCGCCGGCGGAGAGCACGTGGCCGGAGGCGGAGTGGGCGAGCGCGGGGCGATGTCCGTCCGCTTCCGCACGCTCGCCCCGGATGGCCATCTCGGCCCGGAGGTGCTGCTCGACGACCGCACGTGCGAGTGCTGCCAGACCGCACTGGCCCGCGTGGGCGAAGGCCTCGTGGCCGCCTACCGCGACCGGAGCGAATCCGAGGTTCGCGACATCGCCGTCGTTCGCGGGGCGGGGGAGCGCTGGACCGAGCCCGTGGCCCTGTCCACCGACGGCTGGGTCATCCCGGGCTGTCCCGTGAACGGACCGCAGTTGAGCGGCGACGACCGGATCCTCGGCGCGGCGTGGTACACGGGCGTCGATGGCGCCCCGCAGGTGTACGCCGCGTTCTCGGATGACGGTGGCGCAACCTTCGGCCCGCGGATCCGGGTCGATGAGGGGCTGCCGCTGGGGCGCGTAGACATCGAACGCCTCGACGACGGCTCGGCCGTGGTGGTATGGCTGGAGGCTTCCAACGACACACCGCGCGTCCTCGCCCGGCGGGTCGATCCGGACGGGTCGCTCGGGACGCCGCTTCTGATCTCCGAGACTGCCGGCGAGCGCTCGAGCGGGTTCCCGCGCATGGTGCGGATGGGGGACGAACTCCTGTTCGCGTGGACGATCCCCGGCGAGGGCGGCGGCGTCCGCGTCCGCCCCGTCCGCGTCGGCGCCGTCCGACTCTCCGACTGAATCCGGCGGTGGCTGGCCGCCCGCGTTCCCGCGGGAACGTTTTCGGGCGCTGAGATCGCGTCGAGCACCGGCAGGAGGGGATCGGCGTGAGGGCCGCCAACGTCCGTGGCATCTACAGCCAGGGGACGAGGAGCACCTTCGCGATTCCCGCCTGCGCCGCCCGGTCGAAGGCCTCCGGGGCGGCCGAGAGCGGGAGCCGGTCGTCGATGAGATCGCGGACCTCAAGATCCCTTCGCTCCAGTGCGGACAGGGCGTCCTCGAAGGGCCCGCACCGCGAGCCGAGGAGCCGTATCTCATCTACTACGACGGATGAGATGTCGACGGATAACTCGTTTTCGTATGTACTCTTGAGGATGATCGTTCCGCGCGGCCGAACGGCTCGGCGGGCAACCGCAAACCCGGCCGCCGCGCCGCTGCATTCGATGACGAGGTCGTAGGCCGCATCCTCCACGGCGGTGACCGGCCCCGCGACGAGGCCGGCAGCTCGGGCCCGGGCCAGATTCCGCTCCGAACGACCGGCGACCTCCAGCGCCGGCACCCTGATCGCCAGCACGCGCGCCACGAGTTGCCCCAGCCGTCCCGCGCCCACGACGAGCGCCCGGTTCACGCGGCCACGCTCGATCCCGGTCTCTATCTGGCGCAGGACGCGGCAGGCGGCCGCCATCGGTTCCGCGAACACGGCCACCTCGTCCGGAACCGGCTCCGGCACGCGATGCAGGTTGGCGACCGGCGCCCGCAGCCATTCGGCGAACGCGCCGTCGCGCCCGTGGATGCCGATCGCCTCGCGGCGAAGGCAGTGGGTCGGCCGGCTGTTGGCACAACTGGCACAGAGAGGTTCGAAGCTTCGCGAGCGGCAGGTCACGTTGATCTCGGCGACGACGCGGGCGCCAACCCACTCCGGCGGCCCCTCCTCCACGCGTCCGACGAACTCGTGCCCCGGAATCCCAGAGAAGTCGCCGTATCCGCGCAGCAACTCCAGGTCCGTCCCGCAGATCCCCGCCATCAGGACCCGGATGACGGCCTCCCCGGGCCCTGGAGCGGGCCGCGGGAGGTCGTCGCGCACGTGGACGGCGCCGCGCTCGATCCAGGCCGCGATCACCCGCGGCGCCGCTCGAGGATCTTGCGGAAGGAGCGCGTCTCGAGTTCCGCGGCGGTGAGGCCGGAGCGCGCCGCCTCCTCCGCCGTCAGGGCGCCGCTCGCGAGCCCCCGGAGAAAGAAGTTCAGCAGGCCCTGGCCCGAGGCTTCATCGTCGAACACCGATCCCGTCAGGACGGCCCGTCCCGCGGCGGCCACGAAGCGGTCGAGCCGGCTCGCCGCCGCGTCCAGTCCTTCGACGAAGAAGGAGAAGACGGCCGCGTAGCGGGAGACGAGCTGGGCCGGGTGGAGGTCCCAACTCTGATAGAACCCCTGGCTCAGAGACCGCCGCACATCGGCGTAGTGCAGGCGCCAGGCGTCGTGCACGACGGCCCTGTTTTCCGCCCGCTCGGCCGGCGAGACGTCGGTCTCTCCACGATGCGGTTCGACGGGGAGCACGTTCGTCGCCCCATCCGAGAGCTGGACGCCGGTCCCGGCGAGCGAGAGCTGCAGAAGCTGCCTCGCCACGTCGCACAGCGGGTGCCCCAGGGTCTGATCTTCCGCCGCGACCGCGGCGGCGCCCGTGAGGTCGTACGCTCCGAGGTGCACGGTGCGGCAGCGCCCGTCCGTCGCCGCGACCAGCCCGGGCACGGCGATCCGTCCGTCCGGCGCCACCAGTGACTGCGGCGTTTCGATCATGAGGTCGATCGCCACCCGCTTCTCCGGCAGCCCGAGCGTCGTCTCGAGCCGGTCCAGGGCCCCGGCGAGCCTCGCCACCTGACCGGCCGCGACGACCTTCGGAAGGAGCACGGTGAACCCGTCCGGCAAGTCGCGCCGGGTCCGCGCGAGTGCCGCCAGGAAGCGCTCGAGCGTGCGCAACGCCCGCTCGCCGGTGACTTCGGACAGCGACTTGATGCGGATTCCCAGCGAGGGCGGGAGGCTGCCGGCCGCCGCCCCCGCCGCGACTTCCGCTGCCGCCAGCGCCGCCGCCTCGTCTTCTTCCGCCTCGGACCGGGCGCCGAAGCCATCTTCGAAGTCGATCAGGAAGCTCTCGACCGGTTCGCGTTGGAGCTTGGCGCGCACGCGCCGGTGCACCGCTTCCGCCGTCCCGGAGGGGAGCCGAGTCCCGAGGGCCTCCCGGAGGGCGGCAGGGTCCGCCGCGTACCGGTCGAGATAGCGTCCCGCGATCCGTCCGAGCTTGGCCGCCGTATCGCGCCGGAAGAGGTGAGCCCCTCCGACAACCGTGTGCACGGGCTGCTCTTGCATGGGTTCAACTTCCGCGGCCCCGGCCGCCACAGCAACGATCCGCCGGCTGCCACGCCGCCGCCGCCCGGCCGGCACCCGGCCGCCAGCCGCCCGCCACCCGTAAAACTGGCGACAATTCCCCTCGTCCCCTAGGATTGCGGACGGTTATCTCACCAAGCGACTCACGGGTCGGGGAGCCGTGGGGTTGTCGGGCGGGGTCGGCCCGAGGAGAGACGGTGGAGCCAACGAACGTCGAGAATCCCGACTACTACCACAAAGTCGTGGATTGCCAGTGGGCCTGCCCGGCTCACACCAACGTACCGGGTTACATCCGCCTCATCGCCCAGGAGCGGTACGACGACGCCTACATGCTCAACTGGGAGTCGAACGTCTTCCCGGGCATCCTCGGCAGGACGTGCGACCGCCCCTGCGAGCCCGCCTGCCGGCGCGGCCGGGTCGAGGACAAGCCGGTCGCGATCTGCCGCCTCAAGCGCGTCGCCGCCGACCTCCGAGGCGACATCACGCCCCGCTTCCCGGAGATCCCGAAGCAGAAGAACGGGAAGCGGATCGCCTGCGTGGGCGCGGGCCCCGCGTCGCTGACCGTCGCCCGCGACCTCATGCCCCTCGGCTACGAGGTCACGATCTTCGAGAAGAACGACCGGCCGGGCGGCCTCATGTGGACGAACATTCCGCAGTTCCGCCTGCCCCCTGAAGTGCTGTGGGAGGAAATCGACTACATCCTCGACATGGGCGTGGACATTCGGTACAACGCGCCCGTCGAGAGCATGAAGTGGCTGCTGGAGCAGGGCTTCGATGCCGTCTTCGTCGGCTCCGGCGCGCCGCGCGGCAAGGAGCTGCGCCTGCCGGGCCGGTACGATACGGACCGCATCTACATCGGCATCGACTGGCTCGAATCCGTCGCCTTCGGGCACACGAACTCGATCGAGCAGAACGTGCTCGTCATCGGCGTGGGGAACACGGCCATGGACTGCTGCCGCACCTCGAAGCGGATCGGCGGGACGAACGTCAAGGTCATGGCCCGCAAGTCCAAGCCGTACTTCAAGGCCTCCCCGTGGGAGCTGGAGGATGCGGAGGAGGAACTCGTCGACATCGTCGAGAACCACTCGCCCACGGAGTTCGTCGTCGAGGACGGTGTTCTCAGGGGGATGAACTTCGACATCGTGGAATGGCACGAGAACGACCAGGGCCGGCTCGTGTCCACCAAGCTCGACGAGGCGTTCTTCCCGGCGGATGCCGTCATCCTCGCCATCGGGCAGGAGACCGCCTTCCCCTGGATCGAGGACGATGCGGGGATCGAGTTCAACAAGTGGCGGGAAGCGGTCGTAGACCGGACGACGTTCATGTCGACGCGCGAGGGCGTCTTCTTCGGCGGCGACGCGGCGTGGGGGCCCGAGAACATCATCTGGGCGGCCGAGCACGGGCACCAGGCGGCGATTTCCATCCACGCCTACTGCAGCGGGGAGGACGTCCGGAAGCGTCCGCCCGAGCACATGAACCTCGTGAGCGCCAAGATGGGCCTCCACGAGTGGAGCTACTCGAACGACTACGAGTACGCCGGCCGGCGGAAGATGCGGCACGTCCGCCTGGAGGAGCGCCTCCGGAGCATCGAGACGGAAGTCGAGGAGGGGTTCGACCTCGAGCAGACGCTGACCGAGGTCGAGCGCTGCCTGAATTGCGACATCCAGACGCACTTCACGGGGAGCCTGTGCATCGAGTGCGACGCCTGCATCGACATCTGTCCCCTCAATTGTCTCACGATCACGCACAACGGAGAGGAAGCGGACCTCCGCACCCGACTGCTCGCGCCCGCCGAGAACACGGAGCAGGACATCTACGTCTCCGAGCCGCTGCCGCACACGGCCCGCGCCATGGTGAAGGACGAGGACCTGTGCATTCACTGCGGGTTGTGCGCGGAGCGCTGTCCGACGGCGGCCTGGGACATGCGGACCTTCGATCTGCTCAAGCCCTACGCGGGTCAGGATGCGGACCATCCCTATTCCGGGCTGGGGATCGAGGAGATGGCGCCGGGCGGTTTCGTGTCGGTGACTCCCTGACGGAGACGGAATGGCCGACATGAAGACGGACCGCGTGAACGACTTCGCGCTCAAGATCGGCACCGTGAACGGGACGGGCTCCGCGAGCGCCAACGGCCTCATCATGCAGTCGATCTTTCGGATGGGCGTGCCGGTATCCGGGAAAAACGTCTTCCCCTCGAACATCCAGGGCCTTCCCACCTGGTACGAGATCCGCGTGAACGGGTCGGGCCACGTCGCGCGCACCCCGGATTTCGACCTCATCGTGGCGATGAACCCGGAGACCTACTCGCAGGACATCGAGGAACTCGTGCCCGGCGGCTGGCTGCTGTACGACTCGAGCTGGCCCATGGCGGACACGCTGCGGCGGGAGGAAGTGACCTTCCTCGGCGTGCCGCTGGCCGAGATGTGCGTGAAGACCTTCGACGGCGGCCGCACGCGCATCCTGATGAAGAACATCGCTTACACGGGCGCCCTCGCCGCCCTCCTCGACATCGACATGGATGTGATCCGGGAACTGCTCGAGGAGACCTTCGGCGAGAAGAAGCGTCATCTGCTCGACGCGAACTTCAAGGCGATCCGGCTCGGCTACGACTACGCGGCCGAGAACTTCGAGTGCCCCCTGCCGATCCGGCTCGAGGGGATGGATGCCACGCGCGACTCGATCCTGATCGACGGCAACACGGCGGCGGCGCTGGGCTGCGTCTACGCGGGCGCCACGGTCGCGGCGTGGTATCCGATCACGCCCTCGACCTCGCTCGTCGACGCCTTCACGGCCTATTGCCGGCGTCTGCGCGTCGAGGAGGAGACGGGACGGAGCCGGGCGGCGATCCTGCAGGCGGAGGACGAACTCGCGGCGGCCGGCATCACGATCGGCGCGGGGTGGGCCGGAGCCCGCGCCTTCACGGCGACGAGCGGGGCCGGCATCTCGCTCATGACCGAGTTCATCGGGCTCGCGTACTACGCCGAAGTCCCGTGCGTCTTCTTCGACATCGAGCGCGTCGGCCCGTCGACCGGGATGCCGACGCGCACGCAGCAGGGCGACATCCTCCTCTGCGCCTACGCCTCGCACGGGGACACGAAGCACCTCTGCCTGTATCCGAAGGATCCGGCGGAGTGCTTCGAGTTCAGCGTACAGGCGTTCGACCTGGCGGAACGCTTCCAGACGCCCGTGTTCGTGCTCTCGGACCTCGACATCGGGATGAACGACTGGGTCGTGCCCCGCTTCCGGTGGGATGACGAGTACCGGCCGGATCGCGGGAAGGTGCTCGACGCCGAGGCGCTGGCGGAGGTCGAGACCTTCTATCGGTACCTGGACGTGGACGGGGACGGGATTCCGTATCGCACAATCCCGGGCGAGCATCCGAAGGGCGCCTACTTCACGCGCGGCTCCGGCCACACGAAGTACGGCAAGTACACCGAGGATCCGGACGAATACCAGGAAGTCATCGATCGCATCGGCGAGAAGATCGACAGCGCGGCGGAAGCCGTGCCTCCCCCCGAGATCCGGTCGCGGCCGGACGCGCGATACGGACTCATCACGGTGGGCGCCTGCGACGGCGCGGCGCGGGAGGCCATCGAGCGCATGGAGGCGGAGGACGGGCTCCGGCTCGACTACATGCGGATCCGCGGGTTCCCGTTCGCGCCCGAAATCGCGCGCTTCATCGAGGCCCACGACCTCAACATCGTCATCGAACAGAACCGGGACGCGCAGTTGAAGTCGCTGCTCACGCTGGAGACGCCGGCCTCGAAGGAGAAGCTCACGTCGGTCCTCCGCTACGGGGGGCTCCCGCTGAGCGCGCGACACGTCATCGCGGGCGTTAAAGACCGCCTCGGTCTCGCGGTGGAGACGGCCGAAGGAGTGGGTGCATGACGTACATTGCGAAGCCGCGGGTCTTCCACCCGAGTCTGGAGAAGAACGAACTGGGGCTCACGCGCCGCGACTACGAGGGCGTGATGTCCACGCTGTGCGCGGGGTGCGGCCACGACTCCGTCACGGCGGCGCTGATCGAAGCGGCGTGGGAGCTTGCGATCCCCACGCACCGGGCCGCGAAGATGAGCGGGATCGGCTGTTCGTCCAAGACGACCGCCTACTTCATGTCCGAATCGCACGGCTTCAACAGCGTGCACGGGCGCATGCCGTCGGTCGCGAGCGGGGCGAACGCCGCGAACCGCGACCTCGTCTACATAGGCGTCTCCGGCGACGGGGACTCGCTCTCGATCGGCCTCGGCCAGCTCTGCCACGCGGTGCGGCGCAACCTCAATCTCCTCTACATCATCGAGAACAACGGGGTCTACGGCCTGACGAAGGGCCAGTTCTCGGCCTCGGCCGACATGGGCTCGAAGTCGAAGCGGGGCGTGCCGAACGAACAGCCCCCCATCGATCCGGCCCTGCTCGGGCTTTCGATCGGCGCGACCTTCGTGGCCCGCGGCTTCTCCGGCGACAAGAACCAGCTCGTTCCCATCATCAAGGCCGGGATCCGGCACCCGGGCCTGGCCCTCGTCGATGTCATCTCTCCGTGCGTGACCTTCAACGACCACGTCGGGTCGACGAAAAGCTACGCCTACACGCGCGAGCACTTCCGCGAGGCGGTCGAGGCCGCGTTCGTGGCCCCGAAGGACTTCGTCCCCCCGGCGGATGAGATCACGGCCGATATCGGCTCCGAGGACGTACGCGACGTCCGCATGCACGACGGCAGCGTGATCCGCTTCCGGCAGGTCGAGGGCGACTACGACGCGACGGACAGGGACGCCGTGTACGGCTACCTGCGCGAGCGGCAGAACGCAGGCGAGGTTCCGACCGGGCTCCTCTACGTGGATCCGGAGTCGAGGGACCTGCACGACGTGCTGGGGACGGTCGATCGGCCGCTGTGGAACCTCCCCTTCGAGGAGTTGTGCCCGGGCGCCGAGGCGCTGGACGCCCTGATGGAGAACTACCGATAGCGGCCGAGGGGCGGACGGCCCGCCTCGCAGCGGTGCAGCCCGTGCTTCCGTCGCGGGATGTGGCCGCGGCGATCGGCTTCTACGTCGGGCGGCTCGGCTTCGAACTCGCGTTCGCCGATTCGACTCGCGACCCGGGGTACGCCGGCGTGCGGCGGGACGGGATCGAGTTGCACCTGCAGTGGCACGACGCGGAGGAGTGGTCCCGCGTGGAGCGGCCCATGCTGCGTTTCGTCGTGCCCGACGTCGAGGAACTGTTCGAGGAATACCGGGACCTGGGGGTTTTCCACGAGCGCACGGCCCTGCGGCGGACGCCCTGGGGCACGCGCGAGTTCGCCTTCTACGACCTCGACAGAAACGGACTCACCTTCTACCGCGCTCTCGCCGCGGGCGAAACACCGGACCCGCCCGAGGGCGAGAACCTCTCCGACCGCCAGGCCACGGGCGGTTAGTCGACCCGGGTCGTCCGGCCGCCCGGGTCGCACACGTACCGGGACAGATGCGCGCCGATCAGGGCGCCGACGACCGGTCCCCACACGTAGGGGAACGAGAAGGAACCGATCCCCAGGGCCACCGCGGGATTGAGCACTCCGTTCGATCCGTGCGCGGCCCAGGAGATTCCCACGACGAGTGCCGCGCCGATGACGGCGCCGGTCAGCCGGTCGGGGATGCGGCCCATGAAGACGGCCCCGATCGTGAAGGCGAGGAATGCAGCTCCCAGCATCTCGGCCACGCCGGTGCCGGCGGACGCGTCCACGGGGAGCGGGACCGGATCTGCGAACAGGACGCTTCCGAGGGCGAGGGCCAGCCCGGCCCCCGCAAACTGCGCCGCGATGAACGAGCCGGCGTCCTTCGCCTCGAGCCTGCCGATCGACCAGATGGCGATCGTCACCGCCGGGTTGAGCAGGCACCCCGAGACAGGCCCGACCAGGTGAACGAGGACCCCCAGCGTGAGTCCCGCCATCGCCGGCGCCGGGACAGAAAAACCGGGGTGATTGACGGAAATCGCGGCGGACAGCGCGAGCGCAAACGTGCCCACGAGTTCGGCGGCGACAGCCCTCGGTCTCATGCCTTCTCCCCTGACGATCGATCATCGTGCGGCGCGGCGAACCGTCTCCGGAGCGGACTTCGGCGACGGGGCGTAAGATCAGCGACGCCAGCATACGACGATCCCGTCGACGGGGGCCACCGTCTCACCGAGGAGTTCACAATGATCTGGACCGCGCCCGAACACTGGCTTCGCATCGAGACGATCGATGCCCACACCGAGGGAGAGCCGCTCCGCGTCATCGTGGCGGGTTTCCCGGAGTTGGATGGAGACACGGTCCTCGCACGGCGTCGCGTCGCGCGGGCGGAGCACGACGAACTCCGCCGCGCCCTCATGTGGGAACCGCGTGGGCATGCGGACATGTACGGCTGCCTCGTGATGCCGCCCGTGCGGCCCGGATCGGACTTCTCCGTCCTGTTCATGCACAACGAGGGCTATTCGACCATGTGCGGTCACGGGATCATCGGCGTGGCGAAGATCGCCGCCGAAGCCGGCTGGATCGACGGATCGGGGAGGGAGCGGCCCGTGACGATCGACACGCCGGCCGGACTCGTACGCGCCACCGCCATCCTGGACGGCGAACGGGTCCGCGAGGTCCGGTTCCTCAACGTGCCCTCCTTCGCGCCCGCGCTGGAGCGGGCCGTCGAGGTCGAGGGGCTGGGCAAGGTGCCGTACGACCTCGCGTTCGGCGGCGCGTTCTATGCCTACGTCGATGCGGACGCCCTCGGGCTCTCCCTCACCCCCGGCTGCGCGGCCGACCTCATCGACGCGGGGCGCCGGATCACGCGCGCGGTGTCTTCGTCCGCCGCCGGCGACATCTCTCATCCGGACGATCCCGATCTCGGCTTTCTCTACGGCACCGTGTTCACGGGCGCGGCGGCCGATGCCGCACACCACTCGCGGCACGTCTGCATCTTCGCGGACGGAGAACTCGACCGCAGCCCGACCGGGACCGCCGTGAGCGGCCGTCTGGCCATCCTTCGCGCCCGGGGCGAGATCCTCGGGGACGCGGAGATCGTTGTCGAGAGCATCATCGGCGGCCGGTTCAGCGGACGGATCGTGGACACGACGACCGTCGGCGGTCATCCGGCGGTCGTGCCGGAGGTGGGTGGCCGGGCGTGGGTCACGGGCCGCCACGAGTTCCTCGTCGATCCGGAGGATCCGTGGCGGGACGGTTTCCTCGTCCGCTGAGGGAGCCGCGGCCGCCGATGAGCCGATTCGCACCTCGGATCCATCGTCCACAGGAGGCGAAATGCCGCATATCGAGACGGTAGCTCCCGACGAAGCGAAGGGGCTCCTCGCCCGCGAGTACGAGAAGGCCGTCCGCCGCGCCGGGCGCGTCTTCAACGTGATCGGCATCCAGAGCCTGAACCCGCCCGTCATGCGCGCCTCGATCCGGCTCTACGAGGCGTTGATGCTGGCGCCGGGACCGCTGGGGCGGGACGTGCGGGAGATGCTCGCGACCGTGACCTCGCGCGAACTCGACTGCTTCTACTGAACGGAGGCGCACGGAGAGGATCTCCGTCAGGCCACCGGAGACGCTGAGCTGGCCCGCGCGATCCGTACCGACTACCGCACGGCCCGGCTCGACGAGAAGACGCGCCGGCTGATGGACTATGCGGTGGCGATCACGCGTGAGCCGACCTCCACCGGGCGGCGGGACATCGACGAGCTACGGGAGGTCGGCTGGACCGACGCGCAGATCCTCACCGCGACCGAGGTGGTCGGCTTCTTCAACTACTACGTCCGCATGGTCGAGGCGCTCGGCGTCGAACCGGAGCCCGAGATGGCGCGGGATCCGGCCGTGTGGCCGGACCCCTGACCCCGGTGGACTAACCCCCGGACCGGCCGCGGGCGCGGGCCGCACCGGTCGACCGCGAACTGCCACTGGAGCGGCGGACCGCGCCCCCGGATCGGGAGCTGCCGCTGGAGCGGCGGACCGCGCCTCCGGACCGGGACCCGCTGCCGGATCTTCTGACGGTGCCGCTCGACCTTGACGAGCCGGGGGGGCGCACCGCGGGCCGCGGTGACCGCGGGATGGATTGCCGGATCACGGGTCTCGTCGTCGACGGCGGACGTCGCAGGACCGGCCGGGACGGCCTCGCCGTCGTAGGCCGAACGGCCGGCTGCTCCCGGGCCGTCCGCGGACGGACGATCCGGCGGACGCCGTCGTCGCCCCTCCGCGGGGATGCGCGCTGTACGCCGCCGGAACCCGACCGTATCGAGGGTCGCACGGCGGGACGTCTCGCGCCGCCGGAAACATCCCGTGTCGTGGGCCGCCGGATCGCCGCGCGGGCGCCGGTCTCGGACGCGGGCGGCGTCGTCCGTTGCACGCCGGTCCGCGTCGTCGCCCGCTGGACGCCGGGTCGCGTCGCTCGCTGCACTCCGGGCCGCTCCAGCCGCACGGTGCCGCCCTCCGCCGACCGCGTGGTAACGCGTACCGGTGGCGCGCCGGTCGCCCGCGAGGGGTCGCTCCGCGCCCCGGCCGTCGCGTCGCGCGGGCGGGCCGACCGGCCATCGCGCCCTCGCAGCACCACGCGTTCGACTTCACGCGGCAGGTTCGTGCCGCGATCGATGAAGCCGTTCGCATCGACGGCCGTTCTCCCGTCACGGGCCACCGCGCGCCTGAGGCTTGCGAGCGTCTGCGCGGGTCGCCGTTGCGCCTGGCGCCCGAGCAGGCGGGAGTCCGTCAGCAGCACGCCGCGCTCGACCGCCCTCCGCCCGCGACCGAAGTCCGAACCGCCCACCGAGTAAAAGTGCTGTCGCCGGTGTCCGAGGCGCCCGTGCGGCAGGAAGGTCCAGTGCCGATAGCGCCCGAAGCCGCCCCCGATGTGCCCGTAGACCCCGAAGTGGAAGCCCCAGCTGCTCCCGTAATAGTTCCGGTAGTGGCGCCAGTAGTATCCCGAGGGAATCCAGCCCGCGTAGCTCGGGCCCCAGTACCAGTACACGTGCGCGACGGCGAAACTCCGGCCCGGGAACCAGATCCAGCCCCAGTCGGGATCGAGGTCCCAGTACCCGTAGTGGTAGGGCACCCAGCCCCACGGTTCGTACGAGACCCAGAACATCCCGCTCGGCGTGTGTCGCCACCGCCCGTGCCGGTACGGCGCCCAGCCCGTCGACACCCGCGGACGCCAGGCGACCCCCGCGTCGACATGGACCCACGACCCGTGCCCTCCGAGCGAAGACGCCGCGTAGTGGAGGTCCGGGTCCACATGAGCGGTGTATTCCCCGCCCGCGTAGTCGCCGAGCCCCTGGCCCCACGCCTCCAGACCATCGAGATTCGGGGCCGCCGCGAAGCGGAGCCGGTCCCCTCGCACACCCTCGACGAAGAGGCTCTCCCCGCGCCGAACCTCGGCGAGTTCCGTCTCTGTCGTGACCTCCGCCACGCCTTCGCGCACGACGACCTCGCTACGGCGTTCGTCGTCGACGACGATCAGGAAGGAGCCGGCTCCCCGCGGCCGGATCGTCCCGTTCGGGGTGATGATGGAGGGCCATTCGGCCCCCGGTGGGTTCGCGGCCACCAGAAGCTGAAGCGACCCGCGCGCGAGTTCGAGAATGGAGGCGGGATCGCTCGTATCCGCGGAGTTGGCGAGCGCGCGGAAGACAAGTTCCGCCCGATCCCCGATCCGGACGAGGTTGCCATCGGCGAGCGCAATCTCGACGCGCGATTCGCCGGACGCGAAGATCCGGTCGCCGACGAGGACGGGCTCGTTCACGGCGAGCTGGACGCGCTCGCGGGTGTCCCCTTGAATGAGCGTCGCGGACCCGTCCAGCGCGCGCAGATATCCGTAGCTGCCCTCGATCCCGTTCTGCGCGATCGCGGCGTCGTAATCGATCGGGACCTCCGCCTCCTGAGCGGAGACCGGGGGCGCGGCGAACGAGACGCCCCATGCCACCCCGACCGCCCACACCCGCCGCCGGCCCCGCAACCGCCAGGGGGCTCCAGAGTTTCCTGTCGCGTTTGCGAACCGCATCCCAAGCTCCCGTGTCTTCCGGTCTCCGCCCCGGGCGGCCGGTTCGCCGCCGGGACTGTCTTCAGAGACTAGACGGCCCACGGGCGATGTCGGTCACGGGCGGCCACGGACCGCCAGACAGGTCGTCGATCAGGGCAGGTCGTCGATCCACTCGGCGATGAAGATGTTCGTGTTGCCCTCGTGGGACCCGTGCCGGTTCGATCCGAACACGAGATAACGGCCGTCCGGGCTGAACATGGGGAAGCTCTCGAACTCCTCGCTGAACGTCACCTGCTCCAGCCCCGTCCCGTCCAGGTTCACGAGAAAGAGGTCGAAATTGCGGCTGCGGGGATCGTCCTCGTGCAGGTTCGAAGCGAAGATCACCTTCTCGCCGCTCGGGTGGAAGAAGGGGGCGAAGTTCGCGGCCCCGTTGTCCGTGAGGCGCACCCGGTTCGAGCCGTCCGCGTCCATCACGTAGATGTCGAGCACGCCGGGACGGACGAGACCGTCGGCCAGGAGCGCCTGGTAGTCCGCGAGTTCCTCCGCGCTCTCGGGGTACCTCGCCCGGTACACGATCTTCGATCCGTCGGGGGAGAAGAAGGGCCCGCCGTCGTATCCGGGTTCGTTCGTGAGCTGCCGGACGTCGGAGCCGTCGGGATTCATCGTGTAGATGTCCAGGTCTCCGTCGCGCGTGGAGGTGAAGACGATCCGCGAACCGTCCGGAGCGAGGGTCGCCTCCGCGTCGTAACCGGGACTCGAGAAGATCGTCCGGACGTCGGAACCGTCCGGGTTCGCCGTGTAGATGTCGAAGTCGTACAGCGCCCATACGTATCCGCGCCGCATGTCGGGCGGCGGAGGACACTCGGGCGCCACATGATGCGTGGAGCTGTAGACGATCCGCGAGTCGTCCGGGAAGAAGTAGGAGCAGGTGGTCCGCCCCAGGCCCGTCGAGACGAGATTCCGCTCACCGCCCTCGACGCCGATGGTGAAGATCTGGTCGCACTCGTACTCGCCCTCGTGCCGGCGCTGGAAGATCAGGCGCTGCCCGTCCGAGGAGTAGTACGCTTCGGCGTTCTCCCCCTCGAAGGTGAGTTGGGCGAGGCTGGCGAATCGCCGCTCTTCCGGCAGCGGGTCGTGCATCACGGCGGCGTTCTCGGCGCCGTCCTCCATGCCGTTCTGATTGGTGGCGGCATCGGCTTCCTCTCCGGCGTCGGCGGCGCAGGCCGTCGCAAGGAACGCGGCCGCGAACGAGACCGCGATGCGGGTCGGGGACGATACGGGTCCGATATGTGCTGATTTCAAGGGAGCCTCGGTTCTGCGGATTGGATGTCGGACGGCGCGCCCGCCGCCGCTGTGCTCTTCAGGCCCGGGTGGGTCGCGGGCCCACACGGTACGATTCACGCGTTCGCGTGGCCAGTTGCGGCACGGCCTGTGGTGCGCGCCCGTTTTCACGGTTTCCGGGGCGATACGTTGTAAGGAGCGAGAACGAGCGCTGGCAAGGGTTGAAAGGCGGATCCGAGGCAGATGACCACAGGCACGGAGTCGGCACACGGGGTGCGGCGCTGGTCCGAGCGATACGGGCCTGAATTGCAGCGCCATGTGGCCGCGATGCTGGGCAACGCGGACGAGGCCCGGGACATCGTGCAGGACCTGTGGATGACGGCGATCCGTGCCCGGCCCGAGACGGGGGACGCCTCCAACATCCGTGCCTGGCTGTACCGGGTGGTGACGCGGCGGGCGCTCGACCACCTCGCCATGAGGCGCCGGCGCGCGGCGTTGCTCACGGCCCACTCCGACGAGTTGAGGTCCGGCACCGTTGCCGCGGCTGCGGCGGCCGATGCGGCGCTGGATCGGCTCTCCGAGGCCGCCGTGGCGCGCGTCCGGAAGGGTGTCGCGGCGCTCCCCCGCCGGCAGCGGGACGCCGTCTGGCTCCGCTGGATCGAAGAGATGGACTACGCGACGATCTCCAACCGGCTGGGCTGCACGTCCGAAGCCGCCCGCGCCAACGTCTACCAGGGAATGAAGAAGCTGCGCCGCGACCTCGCCGAGGTGTGGCGCGAGGAGGGGCCGCTATGACGCGACGTTGCGCGACCTGTCACGAAGAAGACGTACTCGCCTGGGTCCTGGGCGATCCGGATGCGGACGCCGCCCGGAAACTCGCCGAACGCATGGCGGCGTGCCCCGTCTGTCGGGAGCGCGCGGTGGAATACCGGATGCTGCATCGCACCGCGGAGGGCCTCCGGGGTGGCCCGGTCATCCGCTGGCACCGCTTCGGTTCTCCGTTTGGTGCCATGCGCATCGCGTCGAGCGCGGCCGGCCTGGTCGCGCTCTCATGGCAGGACGAGAGCGACGGCGCGTTCCTCGCCGGTCTCGAGCGCCGGCATCCGTCGACGCCCGTGGTGTGCGACTCCGACCTGCTCGCGCCCGCGGAAGCGCAGCTTACGGAGTACTTCGGCCGTCGCCGCCCTCGCTTCGATCTCTCCGTCGACCTCACGGAACTGGGCGACTTTCAGCGCGCCGTACTGAACGCCGCCTCCGGACTCGAGTTCGGCGAGACGGTGACGTACACCGACATCGCCCGGCGCATCGGCCGTCCAAGAGCATCGCGCGCGGTGGGCAATGCGCTCGGCCGCAATCCGATCCCGATCATCGTGCCGTGCCACCGGGTCGTCCGGGCCGACCGGACGCTGGGCGGATACACCGGCGGACTCCGCTACAAGCGCGCCCTCCTCGACATCGAGGGCCGCGCCGACCTCCTCGGCTCCCCCGCGATCCGATGAAAGGTCAGCCTCCCTCGGCGACAGTGAACCGCATGAGACTCTCCGGGAACATTAGCCAAGCCGTATCGTCGTCCAGGATGCGGCTGCTCCAAGCCTCCCGGCGCTGCGGATCGCGCCACAACACGGTGGCCCGGCCATCCTCCTCGTAGGGCAGGAATACTCCGTCCACCGGATCGATCGCCGGGACGAGCCACACCCCCCGCTTGTCGGCCCGCATATCCTTGAACCCGGGCGCACTGACGCCGGGACGGCCCTCGACGCGCCGCTCCATCTCGGCCCGCGTGCTCCGAACCAGCCAATCGGGTACCGCGAGGCGGGAGACACGGACGATCCTGGGCGGATCGTATTCCAGCTCGATTCGCCACAGGGTCGTCCGCACCCCGTCGAGGAGGATCACCTCCCCCTCCCGTCCGACCGACATCATGACATGCTGGGCGCTTATTCGGTCTATCGGACTAAACGCCAACTCCTCGGGAAGCGGAACTTCGTTCGGGATGTTCAGGGACCCGTCCGCCAACCCGTACACCGCAAGCAGAAAACCCGGTTGGGCGCTGAGCCCGATGGCGCCGAGGACATGGTCGACCCCGAATCCAACGGTCGTCGCCACCGCCGCTCCCGGAAGCCGTGCGGCCTGCGGCTCGCCGCCTCCGGAAGGAAACCGTACGAGCGCTGCCCGCCCGGGATCGCCGACCCATAATGCGCCATCGGGCGCGAATTGGACGCGCCAGGGGGACTCAAGGATCTCGGGATCCCCCGGCCCCAGCGGGCCGCCCAAGGTCGCGATATGCTCCCCCGACGCGCGAAACAACTGGACCCGCCCCGCCATGCGGTCCGCAACCGCGACCGTGTCTCCAAACAGATCGAACCCTCGGGCCGTCTCCAGGAAGAGGTCGTCCGAAAGGAGGCCTGCGGGCGGCAGTTCCTGCGCCAGCTCCCTCACCGCTACCTGCCTGCTCGAATCAACATCAAGCGGCCTGTCGGCGCCCCCGTCGCCGCACGCCCAGGTCGTCAACGCCGCCATCGCGACGAGGCCGAGCCGCCGGCGGAGGACAGACGCGCCTGCTCCACTGATGCCACTCAACAGTGGTTCCCCGTGCAGGGGTCTGGAGCGGGCCCCTGAATCCTGATCGTCGGAGTGCAACCGCCGCTCGTCGAAAAATTCTCCGTTGAGCCGTCGTGCATCTCGTACCAGCAGGTACAAACCTCGCAGCTTATGAGGCCGGCGGTATACGGCACCGGGACATCCGTACAAGCGCCGAATGTACGGGCGCCATTGGTGGGGTTGTCGGGACCTCCCGAAATGTACGGGGGACAGCCGCCCTCCTGGGCGGTCGCCGCTCCGTTGATGCCTGATGCCGCCTTCGCTTCGATCGCGGGCCCGTCGCCGACCTTGTGCTCGTCCTCCTCCGCGTGAACATGCCCCGCCGGTACGAAGGGGGTCAGCATCGTGAGAAGGAGGCCTGCGGCAACGCCTCGGCGCAACCGCCCCGCACTCAAGGCGACGGAGGCGGCCGCCATTACCGCGAGTATTTCTCCGACTCGTGAAGCGCAGGATGCGACGGAGGAGAAGAGCCTCAAGACGGACATGCATGCCTCCCGGGCGTGGGGTGGTCGTTGCCCGGGACTCGCTCCCGGGACTCGCTCATGGACGCTACGCGGCAGCAACGGTCGTCGGGTAGATGCAATATCGGTGAATCTTTGACGAAATCGGTGCAGGGCTAGGGGGACTCCTCGACGAGTTGGATGAGGCGACGCAGGCCGAGGCCTTCGGGGCCGCCGACACGGACCCGGAGCGCCCGGCGGTCGCATCGGCCGAGGGCCTCGATGTCTCCCAGCGCCTGCGCCCGGATCAGTTGGCGGAAGGTGAAGTCCGTCTCGGGGACGTGGACGTGCTCGCCGGCGTCGTCGACGAGTTGCAGGAAGACGCCGTTGTCCGCGCCCCCCTTGTGCAATTGTCCGGTCGAATGCAGGAAGCGCGGGCCATGGCCCAGTGTGGTCGTCGCGCCCGTGGCCCCCGCGAGGGCGGCGCGTAGCGTACCGAGCAGCTCCTCCTCGGCTTCGCCTCCCGCGAGGAACGCCTGCACGGCGATGTAGTCCGTCGGGGCGACCGCGGAGAGGAAATCTCCCATACGCGCGCGGATCCCATCCAGGTCGGGCGCTACGGGCGTGCGCGGCGGCGCGTGTCCGAACTGCGGGACCTCCCACACGAGGTCGATCTCGTCCGCGTCGGAGATCTCCGCGTCTTCCGCCGACCCCGCGTCCACCGAGCCTTCGCCGGGGGCGGCTTCACCCCCCATCGCTTGACGCGCCAAGCGCTTGGCGAGCTGTACGTCCGGCTGGTTGAAGGGATGGATGCCGAGGACGGCGCCGGCCATGGCCACGCCCACTTCCCAGACGAAGAAAAGCGCGCCGAGTTCCTCCGGCCGCTCGAGCCGGATGCGCAGCGTCGGGTGTCCGGCCGCGTCGAGCGCGTCCAGGAGGCCGGGCGACTCATCGGCCTCCCCCCATTGCTCCGCTTCGCGGGCCGCGTCCCCGTCGAGAAGGAGGCCGACGAAGACCCGGTCCTCGCCGTACTCGTCTGGCGGCCGCGGGGGCTCGGCGACGACCGGCACGATGCCCCGGCCCTCCTTGCCGGTGCTTTCGGCGACGAGCTGCTCCGCCCAGTCCGGAAACGCCCCCCAGTCGGACGCGGCGATGAAGGTGAGCTTGTCGCGCCCCGCGAGCGCGAGTTCTCCGAGCGCCGCGCCGAGGAGCAGGCCCGGGTTGTCGTGGGCCTCATCCCTGCAGGCATCGGCGGCCTCGGTGGCCTCCGCGAGAAGGGCCGCGACATCGGCGCCCGCGAGCGCGGCCGGCGCCAGGCCGAACGGGCTCAAGGCCGAGAAGCGGCCGCCCACGTCGGGAGGCGCCTCGAACACGGCGCGGAACCCCCGCGCGCGGCCGAGTTCGGCAAGCCGGGCCCCGGGGTCCGTGATCGCGATGAAGTGCGCCCCGGGATCCTCCACGACCTCCGCCGTCCGCGACCAGAAGTGGCGGAATAGCGAGAGGGTCTCGACGGTCGTGCCCGACTTGCTGGAGACGACGAAGATCGTGTTCGCCGGACGCAGCCACTCGAGGTCGCGGAGCGCACCGGGATGCGTCGTATCCACGAGCGTGAGGGGCAGCCCCTCGCCCGGCATCGTGCCCGACATCGTGCGCGCGATCACCTCGGGCGCGAGGCTGGAGCCGCCCATGCCGAGCAGCACGAGATCGGTGAACCAGAAGGGCACGCCCGCGCGCAACTCTTCGAGCGGGCCGAGCGCCCCGGGAGACATCTCCGGGAGGCCCAGCCAGCCGAGCCGGTCGGCCAGTTCCGGCGCGTCCGGGTCCGCGCTCCACAGCGTCGGATCCCGCCGCCAGAGCCGGGTCACCGCGTCCTCCGCGGCCCATTCCCGGAGCCGGCGCTCCACGCCCTCCATGTGGGGGCCGGCGGAGAGGTCGATCTCGATCATCGTGTCAGGCGTCTCAGGCGTCCCACGCGTCGCAGGCGGCTCAGAAGAGCCCGACCACGCTCCCGTCCTCGACGATCCGGATCCCCTCCGCGGCGGGCACGCGCGGGAGCCCCGGCATCGTCATGACGGTGCCGGCCCTGGCCACGACGAAGCCCGCCCCCGCCGAGGGACGCACGTCCTGAACCGTGATGCGGAAGCCGGTCGGCCGTCCGAGGCGCGCCGGGTCGTCGCTCAGGCTGTTCGGCGTCTTCGCGATGCAGACGGGCGTATCCCCGAGCCCGGCCGCCTCGAGTTGCCGGATGTCCTTCGCGGCGCGCGCCGCATAATCGACGCCGTCCGCTCCGTACACCTTCCGGGCGATCGCCTCGATCTTGTTCCGGATCGAAGCCTTCGCATCGTATTTCGGCGCGAAGGCGGCGCCCCCTTCGTCCAGCGCCGCCAGGACCGCGCGGGCCAGGTCTTCGCAGCCGGCGCCGCCCAGCGCATGGCCGTCGGAGCGGGCCCAGGGCGCGCCCAGTTCCTCGCACGCCTCGGCCACCGCCTCGATCTCCTCGTCGGAGTCCGTCCCGAACACGTTGATCGCCACCACCGGCTCGATCCCGAAGCCCCGGATGTTCTCGACGTGCGCGCCGAGGTTCGCGAGCCCGCCGCGGACGGCGTCGGTATCCGGCGTCGAGAGCGCCGTGCGGTCGCCCCCGCCGTGCAGCTTGAGGGCGCGGATCGTGGCCACGAGCACGGTGGCCTCCGGGTTCAATCCGCCCGTCCGGCACTTGATGTCGAAGAACTTCTCGGCCCCGAGGTCCGAGCCGAACCCCGCCTCCGTGACGGCGATGTCGCCGAAGGCCAACCCGGCACGCGTCGCCATGAGCGAATTGCAGCCGTGGGCGATGTTCGCGAACGGCCCGCCGTGGACGAAGGCGGGCGTTCCCTCGAGCGTCTGAACGAGGTTCGGGCCGATCGCCTCCCGCAGCAACAGCGTCATCGCGCCCGCCACATTCAGTTCGCGCGCCCGCACCGGCTCCCCGCCGTAGTCGTATCCCACGATGATGCTGCTCAGCCGCTCCTCCAGATCCTCGAGGCTGGCGGCGAGACAGAAGATCGCCATCACCTCCGAGGCGGCCGTGATCATGAAGCCGTCCTCGCGCGGCACGCCGTTGATCCGGCCCCCGAGCCCGACGACGATGTTCCGCAGCGCGCGGTCGTTCATGTCGACGGCGCGCCGCCAGGTGATCTGGCGCGGGTCGATCCCGAGCCGGTTCCCCTGCTGCAGATGGTTGTCCAGCGCGGCCGAGAGGAGCGCGTGCGCCGAGGTGATCGCGTGCAGGTCCCCCGTGAAGTGGAGGTTGATGTCCGCCATGGGGATCACCTGCGAGTATCCACCGCCGGCGGCGCCCCCCTTGACGCCGAACACCGGGCCGAGACTCGGCTCGCGAATGCAGAGCACCGAGTTCGCTCCCACGCGGCGCAGGCCGTCGGCGAGTCCCACCGAGACGGTCGTCTTGCCCTCGCCCGCAGCCGTCGGAGTGATGCCCGTGACGAGGACAAGCCGGCCCGATCCGGGCTCGCGCCTGAAGATGGATTCCGGGTCGACTTTCGCCTTGTAGTGGCCGTAGGGCACCAGTTCCTCGAGCCCCAGCCCGATCTTCTCCCCGATCTCTCCGATGGGCCGGGGCGTCGCAGCCTCGGCGATCTGTACGTCCGTGAGCATCCGTGTCATCCCGATGAGGTTTCAGTGAGGTTCCGAGAGCCGGGACTCTACCGCCCGCGCCGCCCGCGGAAAACCGTACCGCGCATGGTTCCCGCCGCGAAGCGCTTCATCCCGCGGCGGCCGCGGACCCTCGCCGCGCCCCCGGCGCCCCGGGCTCCCCGGGTTCCCGCCGGCGCAGCGCGAGGCCCACCGCGAGAACGGCCAGCGTACCGACGACGTTGTACCACAGCCACGCGATCTCCGTGAAGCGCGACACGGCGAGCACGGCGAGCATCGAGAAGATCAGCCCGTAGAAGGCGCCCGCCGCCGTCGCCCGCTTCACCAGAAACGCGAGCAGGAAGACCCCCAGGAGCGCGCCGTAGAAGATCGAGCCGACTTCGTTGACCGCTTCGACGAGCGACCCCAGTTGCCCGGCGTACAGCGCGAAGAGCACGGCGAATCCGCCCCACCCCAGCGTGGCGAGCCGGGAGACGAGCAGATAGTGGGCGTCCGTCCCCTCCGGTTTCACGTACCTTCGGTAGAAGTCGATCACGGTCGCGCTGGACAGGGCCGTCAGTTCGGAGTCCAGCGAAGACATTGCGGCCGCGAAGATGACGGCGATCAGCAGTCCCAGGATACCGGCGGGAACATAGGCAATGAGATAGGACGGGAAGACGTAGTTCACATCGTTCGACGAGGCTCCGCGCACCTCGGACACGAGCGACTTCGACGTCTCCCTGAGCCGCTCCAGTTCGTCATCGTACGCCGCGATCCGGCCCTGCAGCGCCGCGGGGTCGTCGCCGGCGCGGCGAGCCTCCAGCACCGCGAGGGTGCTTTCCCGGCGCAATTCGTGTGTCCGCTCGTGTTCGGCCTCCAGCGCGGCAAAGGCATCGGCGCGGGGACTCTCCCGGACCATGGCCGCCTCCGCCGAATTGAAGACGAGCGGGGGACGCTCGAAGTGGTAGAAGACATAGAGGAGGACGCCGATGGCGAGGATGAAGACCTGCATCGGAACCTTGACGAAGGCGTTGAAGATGAGGGAAAGACGGCTCTGGCGGAGCGAACTCGCCGTGAGGTAGCGCTGGACCTGGCTCTGGTCGGTCCCGAAGTAGCCGAGGGCGAGGAACAGCCCTCCGATGAGTCCGGACCACAGCGTGTAGCGATTCGTCGGATCCCAGGAGAGGTCGATGCTGCGCCACATCTCGTGAATCCCGCCGATATACGCCACGTCGCCGACGCCCACGCCCTCGGGCAATGTCGCGAACAGCGCTACGATCGCGATCCCGATGCCGGCGAACATGACGATCATCTGCAGCACATCCGTCCAGATGACGGCTGTGATGCCCCCCATGATCGTATAGGCCACAGTGATCAGCCCCATGACGAGAATCGTCACGCGCTCGTCCCAACCCATGATGACGGAAAGGACGATGGCCGGGGCGTAGAGGACGATCCCCGCCGAGAGTCCGCGCGACACGAGAAAGAGAAAACTCGTCAGCGACCGCGTTCTGGGGTCGAAGCGGCGTTCGAGGTACTCGTAGGCGGTGAAGACCTTCGAGCGATAGAAGAAGGGGATGAATACGACGCAGAGGATGACCATGGCGATCGGCTGGCCCAGATAGAACTGGACGAACTCCATGCCGTCGTCGAAGGCCTGTCCGGTCGTGCCGATATACGTGATCGCGCTCGCCTGCGTCGCCATGACGGAGAGGCCGATGGCGCCCCAGCCCAGTCGGCGGTTCGCGAGAAAGAAGCCCTCGACGCCGCGGTTCTTTCGGCTCTGCCGCCAGGCGAAGGCGACGACGGCGCCGAAATAGACGGCAAAGACGAGCCAGTCGAGAGCGCTCACGGCAACCTGAAGTCGAGCAGGCGCGTGGCGAGATAGAGGAGGAAGATCAGCCCGGCCGTATAGACGATCACCGACACGTACAGCGCGCGCCAGCTACGGAAGAGGCCGATCCGGTCCTCCGTCTCATCCCGATCCTCCGTCTCGTCGCGGTGCTCCGTCACGGGGCGGCGATCTCGCGCCAGCGGCTCCCGTCGAGGGAGAGCAGGTTCGCCCATAGCCGGAAGGCGCCCGGCACGCCCGCGCGCAGTTGCCGGAAGAAGGAGAGTGATGTGTGAATGTAGAGTCCGCGGCCCACCGGGGCGGCGAGCAGGCTGCCGCGGCTCGGTGGTTCACCCGTGTCGGCCATCTCCAGCGGCGCCTGGTATCTCTCGTCCCAGGCATCCGGGAAATACAGCCCGCGCTCCTGGACCCAGCCTTCGAAGTCGGCTGGGCCGAGACGGTTGGGCTCGACGAGTACCGGCGCCCGGGGGTCGGCGAGCGTCACGGCGGCGTCCTCCTCGGTGACGCGGGGGGCGGGGCGGCCGATCGCGATCGGGTACGGGGCGTACGCCCCCCGGTTGAACTCGTACCGGTTGTACTGGACGACGACGGTGCCTCCGCGCTCCGCCCACGCGAGCAACTCCGCGTTGGCTGCAATGAGATCCTCGCGTACCTCGTAGGCCCGGATCCCGAGCACGATCGTGTCGAACCGGTCGAGCCGCCCGGCTTGCCAGTCGCCCGGCTCGATGAGTTCGACGTCCAGCCCGAGCTGCCGGATGGCTTCGGGCCCGTCATCGCCGGAACCCATCACGTATCCGATGCGCCGATCCGCGACGCGAACGGGGAAGCGCACGATGCGCACGGCCGCCTCGCCGGTCAGGAGCCGGGGCTCGAGGTGCGGATAGTCGATGATCGCCGCATGCGTGGCGGGGACGTCGGCGCCGGCGATCCGGATCCGCGGCCGCGCGAAGAACTCCCCATCCGCCTCGTCCGCCGGGGGCTCGACGGTGAAGCCGACCGTCTGCACCGCGCCTTCTCCAGCGAGCTCGAATGCCGTCGTCTCGGGCGCCGCGCGCCATCCGGGCGGCAGGTCGAGCCCGATCTCCCCCGCCGTGACGTTTCGGGCGAAACTCGAGATGCGGAAGGCGATGACGCGTGGATCCCGGTTGCCGCGGGGCCAGATCAGCGTAGGCGCCGTCGCCGCGACCGATACGCGCGGCGCCACCTGCAGCGGCCGCCAGCTTTCACCCGTTACGCCGTCCACCGCCCGATGGCGCACCGGATCCTCGACCTCGATGTCGAATCGTTCGCCGGCCGCCGACACGACCGCAGCCACTCGGCCGTGAAGGGGTGGGGGACGGAACGGGCGCGCGCGCAGGTCGGGCTCCGCGGGCCAGTCGTACAGGTCGCCGTCCCGCGGATGTTCGAGGAACCACGGGGAAGCCGGCGGCGCGTCCGCGGGCACCGTGACGGCGTAACGCCACAGCCCGAGTTCCCCCGGCCCGATCCGCGCCCGGGCCGATGGGTCGAAGACGGTGTCCTCCTGCTGGAAGAAACGGGCGAACGGCCCCAGGTCGTCAGGCTCCGTTTCGACGTCCGGCCCCAGGCCCTCGACCGACCACCCGGGGGCGACTTCGATGACCGGCGGATCGAGTTCGAGGGCGGCGCCGGCCCCGCTTGAGACGCGCGCCTCGACGAGTACGACCTGTCCCGGGACCAGGACATCGTCCCGCGCCCGCAGCTCCACCCGCACGCCGGCCACCGCGAGGATCGCCCGCATCAGCAGGCGCGCGCGGCGGTCGAGTTCGCGCCGCAGCTCGCTCTCGCCCCCGGTGCGCGCGGCGGCGCGGAGCCGCTCCAGTCGCCGCTGCGCCTCGGCGAGGAAGGGCAGGGCGATCTCCGGGGTCGTCGCGTTCAGCGACCCGCCGCCGCGGCCGATCGCCTCCCGGTACGAACGAACGTCCGCCTGCGCGGTCTCGCCAAGGCCGGTCGCCAGACTTGCCAGCGTGGTGTCGATGCCGGCCAGCAGCGGGTCCGTCGGAGACCCGCCGACCCGCGAGGACACGAGCGAGAGGCGCGCGGCACGGGGTCCGAGCGGCAGAGCCGTGCCGAAATCCTGCGAGCGGTGCTGGCTGCGGCTGTCCATCGCGACCTGGTGGTGCGTGAGGCCGAGCAGGGGATCGAGTACGCCCGTCTCGATTTCGATCGCGGTGGCGCCCAGCTCGAAGAGGGGGCGGCGGTAGAGTTTCAGCGGCGCCCAGGGGGCCGCGCCCGCCGCCAACTGTTCCGGGAAGCGCGTCGCATCTCCCGCGGCGTCGAAGGCCTCCCGCGTGAGGAGGCCGGATACCTGATGATGCCCGTGGCCGTCCCGCTCGGTCCCGCTCCACATCGAGATGAGCACATGGGGACGGAAGCGCCGGATGGTCCACACCAGGTCGGAGAGAACGCGCTCGCGCGGCCACTTCTCGAAGGTCTCCTCCGCCGTCTTCGAGTAGCCGAAATCGAACGCGCGGCCGAAGAACTGCTGCGCGCCGTCGATCGTGCGGGCGGCCAGCAGTTCGCCCGACCGGATGATGCCGAGTCCCTCGCCGAGTTCCGTGCCGATGAGGTTCTGGCCTCCCTCGCCTCGCGTGAACGAGAAGTAGGCGGCCTCCACGCCCCAGCCGCGCGCGAGCGTCGTCAGGAGGGCGGTATCTTCGTCGTCCGGGTGCGCCGCCACGACGAGGACCCTCTTCACGCCATCGAGCTGCCGGAGGATGAGTCCCGCTTCGATCGCGCCGGGAAGGCGCGACCCCTGGGCGTGTGCGAACGCCGGGAGCAGGCACCACGCGAGCACGCTGAGCCCCGTGGACAGCGATCGAAGTTGCATGGGCGGGAAGCTATGCCTGCGCGGTAGCCGCAGAAAGCGAGGCGCCGGCGGCACGTGCCCGTGTCGCGCGGATGCGCTTGCCCTCGCCGCTCCTGGCGGGGTCCGTACGTCTATCATCTGCCTTACAGTTGACTTGCAATGCACCGCGGGAGATTATGGATCATTCCACACCGTAAACATGACCGTGAACGTGCGCCGGCATCTATCGTCCGGTGCACAGGTCCGTACGAGGAGGCGTGAGGCATAATGAACGAGCACGTGATGGAGTTCATAGAGCTGGAGTTGAAAAACGATCCCGGTGTCTCGAACGCGACCCTTTTCGAGGGGGCGAAACTCATAGACAAGACCATCGGGAAGCTGAACCCGAGGCAGTTCCACGCGAAGTATCCGTTGCAGGTCAAGCGCCGTCTGGCCGGTGCCGGCTCGGGAGGCGCGGTTCGGGCGAAGGCGAAAGCGCCGCGGCGGCAGCCCGCCCCGAAGGGGGATGCGGGGGACGCGGTCCTGGCGTACGTGTCGCGCGTGCTCAAGAGGAATCCCGACGTAAAGAACGCGGAGTTGTTTGCTGGCGCCCGTGAGATCGATGCTTCGGTCGCCGAGTTGTCGCCCCGGCAGTTCCATGCGAAGTACCCGCTGCAGGTGAAGCGCCGCCTGGCCGCCGCGGAGGCTCCGAAAGCGGTCGCGCGGGTGGTGGCCGAGCCCGCGCCGGCCGCAGCGCCGGCCCCTGCCGCTCCGGCCCCGCCCCCGGCGGCGCCGTCAGTGGGAGACGGGGACGCGGCCGCGGTCCGCGGACTGCTCCTCAGCCTCGTGCGAGAAGTGGCCAACGCCCAGACGCAGGCCGATACGATCGAGGTCATGGCGCGGCTGGATGGCTATGTGGACGACGTCATGCAGGCGGCCCGAAGCTGAGTTGCGCTGGCCGGCCGGCTTCCCGCCGGCGGTCCGCTTCGCCGCAGTTCCCGAGAGTCCGGCGGACACGCGTCGGGCTCTCGTCGTTTCTTGCCGCGGCGCTCGCCGCCGTCATCGGCGGCCCGGCGGCGGCGCAACTGAAGCGCGACGCTCTCGTGCAGCCCGTGGGCCTTGGGGACGGCGAAGCCTTGATCGGCGTCGGCTTCACGCGCACGACGAACGCTGCCTTTCCGCTGGCGGGACTCCAAGGAGACCTGAACGCCTTCCCGGTGCTTCACGCCGTCTGGGCGATCGGGCCGCACGCCGTGCTGGAACTGAAGGGGGCGGCTCGGAAGGTGCTCTCGATCGAGGCGCGAGCTCCGGCTCCCGCCATCGAGCTTGACCCATCAGTTCGAGATGGCACCACACGCGATGTGGGCGACTTCGAACTCGCCGTTTCGCTCGCCCCTCTCGGTGGACCCGCGGGGTTCTCGGCCGGTGGGCACGTGGGAGTCAAGTTGCCGAACTCCGACGAAACGAGGGGAATCGGCACGAACACGACCGACGTCACGATCGCGGCCCTGTTTTCCTGGGTTTCCGCTCGCTGGCGCGCAACCGGCTGGTTCGGCGTCGGCATCCTGGAGGTGCCCATCGAGCCCTTCGAGCAGAACGATGCGTTCGCTTACGCGTTCGAAGCGCTGTGGGACGCGGCTCCAAACTGGCGGCTGTCGGTCGGCACGCGGGGCCGGGCCAGCACGAGGAGGGTGTCCCCGCTCGGCACCGGCGACCTCGGAGAACTCCGCGCGGCCGTGGAATGGCGGCGCGGGCCGCTCGCCGTCGACGCCGGGCTCGGTCACGGAACCACGGCGCTGAGCGGCGACTGGAACCTCCGCGCGGGCGTCGCGTGGACGCTTGCCCGCGACCCATAGGCGGCACATCGTCCGTCCCCCGAGCAGGCCCCGGTCGCAGTGTCCGGGAGCTACCCCGCAAGGAGGAAACGTCATGAGCGAAGCGAAGCCCCGGCACTTCCGCTGGGAGGAGTTGCCGTGGGAGCGCGTGACCGGGCAGTTGGGCCGCCGCATGGTCACGGGAGACCGGGCCATGATCGCGCAGGTGCTGATCGAGAAGGGCGCGGTCGTCCCCACGCACTCGCACGAGAACGAGCAGTTCACCTATATCCTCGAGGGCGCGCTGCACTTCTGGCTGGGCGACAAAGGGGAGGAGGAGGAGGTCGTCGTGCGAGCGGGCGAGATTCTCCACATTCCCTCTCACGTCCCGCACAAGGCCATCGCGCTCGAAAGGACGCTGGACCTCGACATTTTCTGTCCTCCCCGAACGGACTGGCTCGACGGGACGGACTCCTACTTCCACGATACGGACGACTGATGGACCTGGGGATCGCGGGCCGCGTCGCCCTCGTGGCCGCCTCGTCGAAGGGCCTCGGCCGGGCCGTGGCGGAGGAACTGGCGGCGGAAGGCGCGCACCTGCTGATGTGCGCGCGGGGGGAGGCGGCGCTCGCGGAAGCCGTGGCCTCCGCGGACGCACGCGGGCCGGGCGACGTCATCGGGATCCCGGTCGATCTGTCGGATCCCGCGGCGGTGGCCGGCCTCGCCGACGCGGCGATGGCCCGCTTCGGACGCGTGGACATCCTCGTGAACAACGCGGGCGGGCCGCCGGCGGGAAAGTTCGAGGACCACGACCGCGCGGCGTGGAAGGCGGCCGTGCGCCTCAACCTGGAGAGCGCGCTCGATCTCAGCCGCGCCGTCCTGCCCGGCATGAAGGAGCGGGGCTGGGGGCGGATCCTGAACATCACGTCCGTCGCCGCGAAGGAACCGGAGGCCGACCTGATCCTCTCCAACAGCGTGCGCGCCGCCGTGACCGGTTTCGCAAAATCTCTTTCGAACGAGGTCGCGGCGTACGGCGTGACGGTGAACAACGTGCTCCCGGGCTTCACGCGCACCGCGAGGCTGGAGGAACTGGCCGCCGTGCGCGCCGAAGCCGGCGGGATCTCGACGGAGAAAGTGGAAGCCGGGTGGCACGCCGCGATCCCCGCCGGACGTCTCGGCGACCCGCGCGAGTTCGCCGCGGTCGTGGCCTTCCTTGCCTCCGAGCGCGCCAGCTACGTGACGGGCGTTTCCATCGCCGTCGACGGGGGGCGCACACGAGCGCTCCTTTGACTCCCGGGGCCCGGCGGTCGGCGGAGCGCCGCGCCATCCCGGCCGCTGCCGCCGCGCTCGGCGCCGCCGGGGCGCTGTGCGGGGGGCTCTGGCTGTGGGTGGGCGCGGCGCCCCCGGCGCTGCCGCCGCCGCAGGAGGCCCCTCCCTGCACGCCCGGCGCGGAGCAGGGGGGCGCGGCGAGCCCCGATCTGTACTGCATGGCCCTGTTTCCGACGCCCCGCGTCCCGGACGCGACCGGCACGGTCGAGTTGCGCCGGCCCCCGGGGCCGTTCTCGCTGGGGGTGGCGCCGGACGGGCGGCTCCTGTACGACGCGGTGATCTCGACCGACCTTCCGCCCCCCTCCACGCTCGGTCCGTACGACCGTTACGTCGCCTGGGCGTCGACGCAGGTACTCTGGCCCATCGAGCGGCTCGGAGAGGTGCCGGCGCGCGGACGGATCGAGGTGGGGCAGGTCGGGTTCAACAAGTTCCTCATCCTGGTGACGGCGGAATCCGGCGCGGCCCGGGAGGCGGGCGCGGAACCCGGAGCGGCCGAGGGAGAGGGCGCGGAGCCGGCGGGTCCCTACGTGCTGCGAGCCCAATCGCCCTCCAGCCGCATGCAGCCCGCCGATTTCCTCGAGTTCGCGCTCGGCGCCTCGCGGACCCCACCCGGCGAGATGGCGATGGACATGGCGATGGACGACGCGTGGGGCGGCGTGCCGATGCCCGAAGGGGTCATGATGCTCCCGTCGCTCATGGAGCTTCGGCCGGACGTGCAACCCTGGTTGCCGGGTGATGGCTGGGAAGGCGAGATCGTCGACGCCCGTCCCCGCGAGCTGATCGAACTCGCCGACGGCGACTCGCTCTCCCTCGATGCCGTCTACGTGCGCCGCCGCATCGGGAGCCGCGAACTCCTCGGCTACGGCTTCAACGGACAGATTCCCGGGCCCCTCCTCTGGGTCCCCGAGGACGCGACGGTCACGATCGATTTCACGAACCGCATCGACTGGCCGACCGCGATCCACTGGCACGGACTGCGGCTCGATAACCGCTTCGACGGTGTCCCGGGCCTGACGCAGGATGTCGTGGCCCCTGGCGAGAGCTTCCGCTACACCGTGCATTTCCCCGACCCCGGCCTCTACTGGTACCATCCCCACCACCGCGAGGACGTCCAGCAGGACCTCGGGCTGGCCGGCAACCTCATGGTCCGGTCGGACGATCCCGACTACTTCAGCCCCGTCCACCGGGAAGAAGTCGTGATGCTCGACGACCTGCTCGTGGGCGAGCACGGGATTGTCCCCTTCGGTCTCGAGCGCGCCACGCACGCGCTCATGGGCCGCTTCGGCAACACCATGCTCGTGAACGGGGAACCCGAATATGCGCTGGACGTGGAGCGCGGGTCCGTCGTCCGCTTCTTTTTCACCAACGCCTCCAACACGCGGACGTTCAACCTCTCCTTCGGCGGGGCGCCCATGAAGCTCGTGGGCGCCGACGTGGGCAACTTCGAGTGGGAGGCGTGGGTCGAGAGCGTGATCATCGCGCCGGCGGAGCGCTACATCGTACACGTCGCCTTCCCTGAAAGTGGCAGCTACGCCCTCCTGAACCGGGTCCAGGGGATCGACCACATCGGCGGCAGCTTCTTCCCCGAGCAGGACACGCTGGGCGTCGTTCGCGTCGGCGCGGCGGATGCCACACCGGACCTGAACGCGAGCTTCGAGGCGCTGCGGGAGAACGGACGCGCACGCGACGAGATCGCACCCTACCGCCCCCACTTCGACCGGCCGGTTGACCTCACGCTGGAACTCGACATGACGACGCGCGGCCTTCCGCTCGTCGTCGAGCGTCTCATGCAGGTGGACTCGGCGTACTTCCACCCGATCGAATGGTCGGGAACGATGCCGATGATGAACCTGATCTCGACGCCCGAAAACGTGTCGTGGACGCTGCGCGAACCCTCCACGGGGCTGGAGAACGAGGCGATCCGGTGGACCTTCCGCGTGGGCGACGTGGTCAAGCTGAGGCTACGCAGCCGCCGCGAGACGCTTCACCAGATGCAACACCCGATCCACATTCACGGCCAGCGCTTCCTCGTCCTCGCTACGAACGGCGTGGCGCACGACAACCTCGCCTGGAAGGACACGGCCGTGGTCCCCGTGGGCGGTACGCTCGACCTCCTGCTCGAACTCTCGAACCCCGGGGGCTGGATGCTGCACTGCCACATCGCCGAGCACCTGGAGGCGGGCATGAAGATGGTGTTCACGGTGGAGCCGTGACGCGGTACGTTTTTGGGGCCCCGAGAGGCCCAACCCACAGGAGTTTCCCATGAGAAAGTTCATCGCGGCTCCGGTCGCGCTCGTGGCCTTTGTCGCCCCGGCTCACCTGTCCGCGCAGTCCGCGGCCGAACTCGACCCCCAGACCTCCGAGTTCGTGTCCGTCGCCGGCCCGACGGTCGCCCTCACCGGCGTCAAGGTCATCGACGGGACCGGGTCGGGTGCCCGGACGAACCAGACCGTCGTGATCGAGGGAAACCGGATCGCCGCCGTGGGTCCGGCCGGCGCGGTGGAGATTCCGCCGGGGGCCGAGGTCCATGAACTGCCGGGACACACCGTGATCCCGGGAATGATCGGGCTCCACAACCACATGTTCTTCATGGGGGCCGGGGGCCGGATGGCCCAGGGCAACATCTCCTCCCCGCGCCTCTACCTGGCGGCGGGCGTCACGACGATCCGCACGACGGGCAGCGTCTCGCCCTACGCGGACCTGAACGTCAAGTCGAACATCGAGCGCGGGCTGGCGCCGGGACCCCGCATGCACGTCACCGCGCCGTACGTCACGGGGCCCAACCCGGCCCTCGGGGACATGGCGCAGGTGGACTCGCCCGAGGAAGCGCGCCGCTTCGTCCGCTACTGGGCCGGCGAGGGCGCCTCCTGGATCAAGGCGTACACGACGATCCGCCGCGCGGAACTCGCCGCCGTCATCGAGGAAGCGCACGCGCAGGGCCTCCGGGTCACGGGGCACATCTGCTCGATCACCTTCCAGGAAGCCGTGGACATGGGGATGGACAACATCGAGCACGGCTTCGGGACGGCGACCGACTTCGACCCGCGCAAGCGGCCGGACGAATGTCCGCCCAACTCGATGGTCACGGTCGGGGAAGAGGGGGATCCGACCGGGGAGATCGCCCGGGCGCTCATCCTCTCCATGGTCGAGAACGATGTGGGGATGACCTCGACGATGGCCGTGATCGAGCCCATGACGAAGGGGCGCGCCGTCCTCGACGAGCGCACGCTCGAGGCGATGGCACCCGAGGTGCGGGAGGATTACCTCGAGACCGTGGACGCGATCGAGGCGAACCCGGATTGGCCGATGACGGAGGCGCACCTCCAGAAGCACATGGCGTTCGAGCGCGGCTTCGTCGAGGCCGGGGGGGTGCTCGCGGCGGGCGTGGACCCGACGGGCATCGGGGGCGCGATCGCGGGCTTCGGAGACCAGCGCAACTACGAGCTTCTCATCGAAGCGGGCTTCGACGCCTCGACCGTCGTTCGGATCGTGAGCGCCAACGGCGCCCGCATCATGGGCGTGGACGACGAGCTTGGAACGATCGAGGCCGGCAAGCTCGCGGATCTCGTTGTGCTCGACGGTGATCTCGAGTCGGACTCCGCGATCATCAGGAACGTGACGGTCGTGTTCAAGGACGGCGTGGGTTACGACTCGGAGAAGCTCATTGACTCCGTGAAGGGGATGGTGGGGATTCGGTGACCGAGGGACCCATCGAACAGGGGCCTCGAGAAGGACCCGTCGAGAGAGGAATGAAGATGATCTCCGCGATTCGCGCCGCACCCGCAGTCCTCGCCGCCTTCGCGGCCATCGCGACGGTGCCTGCCGGCCCCCTGGCCGCGCAGAGCTACGGTCGGCTGTCCGAGGAAACCCGCGCCTACGTCGCCGTGCAGGGGCCGGCCGTGGCGCTCGAACACGTCCGCGTGATCGACGGCACCGGCGGCCCGGTCCTGGAGGACCAGACGGTGCTGCTGCGCGACGGGCGGATCGCCGCCGTGGGCCCCGCCGCGTCCATCGACGTACCGGAGGACGCGGAGCGCCACGACCTGGGCGGCCACACCGTGATCCCGGGGATGGTCGGCATGCACGACCACCTGTTCTACACCTCCGTCGGGGGACGGCGCGTGCAGCTCGGCTACAGCGCCCCGCGGCTCTACCTGGGTTCCGGCGTCACGACGATTCGCACGACCGGGAGCTTCACCCCCTACGCGGATGTCCATCTGAAGGACGCGATCGACCGCGGCGACTCGCCGGGCCCCCGCATCCACATCACGGCGCCGTACATCACCGGCTCGACGGGCTCGCCGCACCAGGCCCGCCTGACATCCCCCGAACAGGCACGGCGCTTCGTCGAGTACTGGGCGGAGGAGGGGGCGACGTGGGTGAAGGCGTACACGTCGATCGGGAGCGCCGAACTGGCGGCCGCGATCGAGGAGGCGCACCGTCTGGGCCTCCGCGTCACCGGACACCTGTGCTCGGTGAGCTTTCAGGAGGCCGTCGCACTCGGGATCGACAACCTCGAGCACGGGATGCTCACGGCGTCCGACTTCGTGCCGGAGAAGGAGCCCGACCGCTGTCCCGGCAACATCATGCAGCGGGCCGGCGGCTCGGACCCCACCGGGCCCATCGCGCGCGAAACGATCGCGGCGATGGTAGAGGCCGGAGTGGGACTCACCGCCACGCTCTCGGTCTACGAGGCCTTCTTCCCGGACCGCGATGTCGTGGACGAGCGGACGCTCGAACTGATGGCTCCGGACCTCCGCGAAGCCTACCTGGACGAGCGCGGGCGCATCCAGGAGATGGGACCCGATCCCGAGAACTTCCGGAACGAACTGCGCTTCGAGAAGGCGTTCGTCGATGCGGGCGGGCTGCTCGCCTCGGGCGTCGATCCCACCGGCAACGGCGGAGCGCTCCCCGGCTTCGGAAATCAGCGGAACTTCGAGCTTCTGCTGGAAGCGGGGCTCTCGCCGGTGCAGGCGGTGCAGGTGGTGAGCGCCAACGGCGCGAAGATCCTCGGCGTGGATGACGAACTCGGCACCGTGGAGGCCGGGAAGCTCGCCGACCTCATCGTCCTGAACGGTGACCCGGGGAGCGATCCGAGCGCGATTCGGGCTGTCCGCTGGGTGTTCAAGGATGGGATCGGCTACGATTCCCGGGAGCTGATTCAGGCGACGCGGGGCCTCGTCGGAGTCCGTTGAGCGGCGCGCCGGTTCCGTGACTCCGGTGTCGATCCGATGACGGATGGGGGCGCCTACCGCCCGGTCCCGCTGGCCACGTTCACGCGGCGCGGGGAGGAAGAGATGGTGCGTCGCGCGCGGGCCTTTCGCGACGAGATGCGACGGCGCCGGACCGTCCGGGAGTACTCCGACGAGCCCGTTCCCGCGGAGGTCATCGACGCCTGCATCGAGGCGGCGGGAACGGCTCCCAACGGCGCGAACCGGCAACCGTGGCACTTCGTCGTCGTGCGCGACGCCGAGGTGAAGCGCCGGATCCGGGTCGAAGCGGAGAAAGAGGAGCGGGACTTCTACGAGCATCGCGCGCCGGCCGCGTGGATCGAGGCGCTCGCCCACCTCGGGACGGACGAGCACAAACCGTTCCTGGAGATGGCGCCGGTCCTCATCGCGATCTTCGCGGAGAGTTACGAAGTGCGCGGCGGAGAGAAGCTCAAGAACTACTACGTGACGGAGTCCGTCGGCATCGCCACCGGGATCCTGATCACGGCGCTCCACCGCGCGGGGCTTGCCACCCTTACCCACACGCCGAGCCCCATGGGATTCCTGAACAAGGTGCTCGACCGCCCCTCCAACGAGCGACCCTTCCTGTTGCTCGTCGTGGGCTATCCCGCGGACGACGCGCTCGTCCCCGACATCACGAAGAAGCCGCTGGACCGCATCGCCTCCCGCCGCTAAGCCGTCCCCCGGGTGGGCTGGCCGGCACCTGGAGGCGGTCCGCCCTGGGCGTCGAGGTACCGCCGGGCTCGCCGGCGGGCCGCGTGCAGCGGCGATGCTCCGGCCGCGGCCGCCTCCTCGAATATCTCTCGCAGCGACGACCCGATCCCGTCGACGCGGGCCCGGAGGCGGGTTTCGTCGCGCTCGCCCGCATGGATGGCGGCGAAGGCGACCGCCCCGCCGGCGTTGATCACGTAGTCGGGGGCGTAGAGGATCCCGCGCTCGCGCAGCCGTTCGGCGTCCGTCTCGGAGAGGAGCTGGTTGTTCGCGGAACCGGCGACGATCCCGCTGCGCAGGCGGGGGATCGTGTCCGGATTCAGGGTGGCCCCGACGGCGCAGGGGGCGTACACGTCCGCTTCCGCTTCCCAGATGTCGTCAGGAGGGACGACCGTCCCCCCGAAGCGTGCCTGCGCCCGTTTTGCGGCCTCCTCGCGCAGATCCGTCAGGTAGAGGGTCGCCCCGGCCTCGGCCAGCAGCCCGGCCAGCGGGAAGCCGACATCGCCGAGCCCCTGGACGAGCACGGAGCGGGCGCCGAAATCCGCCTCGCCGAACCGGTGCTCGAGCGCGGCCCCGATCCCGGCCAGCACGCCGCGCGCGGTGTACGGTCCCGGGTCGCCCGGCTTCCCGTCCACGAGGCCGACGGCGTACCCGGAGATGGCTCCGATACGGGCCATGTCGTCGGGGGTCGTGCCCATGTCGACGCCGGTCTGGAAGGCGCCGCGGAGCGAGACGAGGCGCGCCGCGTATCGATCGACCAGCCCTGCGCGGGCTTCGTCGCCGAGGTCGTCCGGCACGGCGATGACCGCCTTGCCGCCGCCGAACGGAATACCGACGCCCGCCCACTTCCAGGTCATGCCCTCGGCGAGGCGCATGGCGTCGATCAGGCCGTCCACCGGCGCGGGATAGGAGGCCATCCGGGTCCCTCCGGCGGCCGGTCCCAGCCGCGTATCGTGCAGGGCGATGAATATCCAGGCCCCGGTCTCGGAGTCGAACGCGGTGACGACGGACTCGCCGTCCCACGCCTCCATGACATCGAGAAAGCCGCGGGTCATACGCTCTCCGTATTCGATTCGTGTGCAATCGTGTCCGCGAGCGCGGTGAGACTATCGCGCGCTGCCCGCCCGGGCGACATTGGGAACATGCGGGGCGCGATCGCGTATCGGTGCTCGGGAGGAAAGACGGCGGCGACCGACCGGGAGGCGATGGGATGACGACACTGTTCTTTGGAGACATGCTCCCCCCGTCGCCCGAAGCCGAGAAGCGCCGCGAACACGTCCTCGTCGGCACCGCCACCCCCCTCAAGCTCGATGTCCGGCCGATCGAGCACCACCTGACTCCCCGAGGCAGCATCTGCATCGGGACCTTTCACGAGGACAGGCCGATCGGGCGCTGCGCCATCCCCCGCGACAGCGTGAAGGACTTCCTCGAGATGGAGCTCTTCGACAAGCCGGTCGCCCTCGCGCTGAACGTCCGCAAGGGCGGGCCGGGCGTGGAGGGCAGCCTGCTCGCGCTCGTGCCGATGGACCGGGCGTCACGGGGCGGATCCGAGCGGGATGAGCCGTGGAGGGCCAGCGTACCCGGGGCGGCGTACGACGACGCGATCAAGTCGGCCGGCGACGATTCCGGGTCCACGCAACTCGTAGGGATCTTCCTCGGCGAGGTCGTGCGTTTCGAGGGCGACCGGAGGGAACCCGCGTCCATGCTCCGCGAAGCCGCCGACATGCTGGCGTGCGTGATTCGCGGGCAGGTGGACAGCGTCGGCGGCCGGGTGCTAGAAGACCTGACCGCACGTCCGGAAGGCTGACCCACCGACAGCGTGCCCGACAGCGTGCCTTCCGGCACGCGGAGGTCAGGAGAGCGGCCCGCCGTTGAAGCAGACAGCCGTTCCCGGGCGACACCGGCACGATGTCCTCGGAGGCAGGGCCGGGACGTCGAGGCCCAGCGCCGCCAGCGCGAGGTCGGCCAGCACTTCGGCGAACGCGCCATCGTCGTGCGGTATGCCGACCCGGCGAAACTCGAAGCCGAGTGCGGCGGCGTGCCCGGCGAGGTCCACGTCCAGTTCCATCAGCGTCTCTGACTGCTCGTGCATGAAGCTGACCGGATCGACGAGGATCTTCGCGACACCCCGGAGGCGCGCCAGCGTCGTCTCGATGTCCGGCGGCGTCCATTCGATCCCCCGGTTCGTGTGGTTCTGGTAGCCGAGCGTCCAGGTATCCACGCCCAGCGCTCGAGCCTGGGTCGCGCACCACTCCTCGACGTATTCCACGTAGCGGCTGCCCGCTTCGATGTACCGAAGCGGGGTTCCGTGGGCGCTGAACACGAGGCGGACGTCCGCGTCGGACAGGCTCCAGCCGGCCTCCGCGGCCGCGCGGCGGATCGCGGCGGCGCGAAGCCGTGCGTAGCCGGGATGGCGGTGCCACCCCGTCACGCCGTGCACCTCCGGGCGCCATCCGATGCGCTCAAGCGCTTCCTCGACTTCGTCCAGCGCCGCGACAGTGGTCGAAGGGCCGCACAGCGGATACACGGGCAGGGGAACGAGCGCCGCGGCCCCCGTCTCCCGCAGGCGGCGCAGCGCCACCTCGATCGACGGCTCCGTGAACTGCATCCCCACGGTCACGGACATCGGGTGGCCGCGACCCTTTAGCGCCCGGTCGAGCGCGGCGCTCTGCCCCTCCGCCTGCCGGGCCAGCGGCGAGCCGCCGATTCTGTCGTAGACCTCAAGCAGACCGGGTGTCCGGCGCCGCGCGAGTTCGCGGCTCCGCGCACGGGCCGCCGCCGCGTCCATGTGCGGCTCCAGCCGCGCGTTGGCGAGGAAGATCCGCTCCAGGAAGCGGGTGACGGTGCTCGGGTCCGCTCCTGTCGGTTCGCCGAAGTTCAGGAGGAGGACGGCGGGTCGGGGTTCGGAGTTCGCCATCGCCCGAACATATCGGCGCGGTCCCCGGCTTGCCCGTGCCGGGAAGGTGCCGGACGTTGCCGCCTCCCGGTGCGGTGTCGCTCGAATGCCGCGGCCATCCGAGCGCCGGGGCAGCTGAAGGGGGGAGGGCATGCGGGTCGGAATCATCGGCGGAGGGATTACGGGACTGGCGCTCACGCACGCCCTGGCGCGGCGAGGCATCGACTCGATCCTGTTCGAGGGAGCCGATGACGTCGGTGGGGTGATCCGCACCACCCGCCACGACGACCGGGTCGTCGAACTCGGCCCCCAGCGCACACGCCTCTCGCCCCCGGTGCGGCGACTCGTCGATGAACTGGAGCTTCGGGAGGAGGTGCTGGAGGCGCGGTCCGGAGCGCGCCTGTTCATCTGGGTCCGCGGTCGCCTGCGGGTCGTGCCGAGTCGGCCGGCCGGGCTCCTGACGGGCGACCTGCTCTCGCCGGCGGGACGCGCCCGCGCCGCCCTCGAACCTCTCACCGGCGGGATTCGGCCGCGGGAGTCCGTGGCCCGGTACTTTCGCCGCAAGGCCGGACGCGAGGCGTACCGGCGGCTCTTCGGCCCTCTCATCTCCGCGACCTTCGGATCCGATCCGGAGACGATGCCGGCGGCGCGTGTCCTTCCCATGCTGCTCGGACCGCTCGGCGTGAAGCGCAGCCTCCTCGCCGCGGCGAGACGCCGGCAGCCGGCCGCGTCGCCGCCCGCGTTCACGTTTCGGGCCGGCATGGCCACGCTCCCGCACGCGCTCGCCCGCCGACACGCAGACCGGGTCCGGGTCGCGGCGCCGGTCGGCGGGTTGCGGCGCTCCGGCCGGCGGTTCGAGATCGCCCACGGGGGCACGCGGCCGGACTCCGAGGCCGTGGACCACGTGGCGATCGCGACGCCGGCGCCCGCCGCCGCGGATCTTCTCAAGACCGCCGCGCCGGCCGCGGCCGACCGTCTCGCGGAGCTGCGGTATCACCGCGTGACCGTGGTGCCGCTCCTCGCGGAGAGCGCGCCCGAAGGGTTCGGGTTCCAGGTCGCCCTGGGAGAACGGTGGCGGACGCGCGGCGTGACATGGAACGCCTCGCTGTTCGGGCGCGATGGCCTGTGTACGGCCTATCTGGGCGGCGGCCTCGACCCCGATGTCGCCGCCTGGGACACCGGCCGACTCGAGCGGACCGCGGCGGGCGAGTACGAGGCGATCCATGGCGTGGCGGCGACGCCGATCCGTACGGCCCGTCCCCGGCTCCCGGCGTATGACGGTTCGTGGGCGGCGCTGGACGGGCTCGACCTTCCTCCGGGCATCACGCTGGCCGCCGGCTACACCGGACGGCTGGGCATATCGAGCCGAATCGCCCAGGCCGAGTCGGTCGCGGAGCGCCTCGCCGCGCGCGCCTGAGGCCGTCGCGCCTGCCCGCGTTCCCGCGGGAACGTCCTCAGCCGTTGCTGTCCCGCCGACTCCGGCACCGGACCTCGTCGACCACGGCGGCGATCACCTCCGGGTCGGAATCCGGGTGGAGACCGTGCCCCAGGTTGAAGATGTGGCCGGGGCGCCCGTCTGCCCGCCGCAGCACATCGCGCGTCCCCGCGCGCGCCGCCTCCTCGCCCGCCAGGATGCAGGCCGGATCGAGGTTCCCCTGTATCGCGCGCTCCGGGCCGATGACATCCCACGCCTCGTCGAGCGGCGTGCGCCAATCGACGCCGATCGCGTCGCCCCCCGCCTCCGCCACCGCGGCGTGCGTGGCGCCGTAGTGCACCGTAGGGATCCCCTGCTCGCGGAGCCGCTCCAGGAGACGTCGCGAGTAGGGAAGCACGTGCGCCCGGTACGTGAGGGGATCGAGGATGCCGCACCAGGAGTCGAACACCTGGATGGCGCCGGCGCCGGCCTCGTGCTGAGCGATCGCGAACTCCGCCAGGTGCTCGGCCCAGAACCCCGCGAGCCGGTCCCAGAGCGCGGGGGACCGGAGCATGAAGGCCCGCAGCTGCGCGAGCCGGCTGTCGCGCGTGCCGCGCGCGAGGTACGAGCACAGGGTGAAGGGGGCGCCCACGAAGCCGATGATCGGGCGTTCCCCGTCTGCGAGGAGCCGGATCGCCTCGAGCACGAAGGCGAGGCGCTCCCGCGGCTCGAAGGGGCGCAGTCGCTCCACATCCGCGAGGCCGTTCCAGGGGGGCAGCGGGACCGGCCCGACGCCGGCCCGCAGTTCGATCTCGACCCCGGCCGCCTCGAACGGCGTCGACAGGTCCATGAAGAGGACGAGGGCGTCGATGTCGAAGTAATCGAGCGGGAGTCGCGTGACCCGGGCCGCCGCCTCGGGGTCGCGCACGAGGTCGAGAAACCCGTGCTCCCGGCGGAGTTCGCGGTAGGCGGGGAGGGAACGTCCCGCCTGCCGCATGAACCACACCGGCGTCCGCTCCACGGGTTGGCGCGCGAGCGCGCGCAGAAGGAGATCGTTCATGGCTTGCCGATGTTACCCCGCCGCCCGCCGCGCGCCAAACCGCACCGTTGGACCCGCGCGAGACCTTTCGTAGCTTGCAGTCCACGTTTGCAGTCCACGTTTGCAGTCCGCGTGCGGCCACGACCTTGCACCTCTCACACGGGAAGCGATCATGAACCGCAGAGTCCTTGGCGCGCTCCTTTGCGCCGCCGGCCTCGGGTTACCGCACGTTGCGACCGCGGCCGCCCAGGAACCGGCCTTCGATGTCCTCCTGCGCGGCGGACGCGTTCTGGACGGCACGGGAAATCCCTGGTTCCGCGCGGATGTGGGGATCCGCGACGGGCGCATCTCCCGGGTCGGGGACCTGGCCGACGCCACCGCCGACCGCGTGATCGAGCTCGACGGCCGGTACGTCGTCCCCGGGTTCATCGACATTCATTCGCACGCGGACCAGGCACTCGACGCGGAAGGAGATGCCGGAAGCGAAGGAGCGCGCCGCCGGGCCGCCCCGAACCTCGTGAGCCAGGGCATCACCACCGTCGTCATCAACCAGGACGGCGGCGGGTCGTGGCCGATCGCCGACCAGCGCGGCCGCCTCGAGTCCCGCGGCCATGGGCCCAACGCGGCGCTCATGATCGGGCACAACACGATCCGGCGCATGGCGCTCGGCGACGACTTCATGCGCCCGTCGACTCCGGCCGAGGTGCAGCGCATGACGGAGATGGTGGAGCAGGGGATGGCCGAGGGCGCCTACGGCCTCAGCGCCGGCCTCGAGTACGTGCCCGGGATCTGGAGCGAGACCTCCGAACTCTTCCCGCTCGTCGAGGCGGCCGGACGGGGCGGCGGCATCTACATCGTGCACGAACGCAGTTCCGGCATGACGCCGATGTGGTTCTGGCCGAGCCAGGACGATCCGGGGCCGCCGACCATGATCCAGACGATCCTCGAGGACATCGAAGTCGCCGAACGCACGGGAGTGACGACGGTGGCGACCCACATCAAGGCCCGGGGCGCGGACTTCTGGGGCGCCGGGCGCGCGCTCGTCGACCTCATCGAGCGGGCCCGGGCGCGCGGCGTCCCGATCTTCGCCGACCAGTACCCCTACAACACGACGGGCAGCGACGGGAACACCGTGCTCCTCCCCCGCTGGATCTTTCCCGGCGGCGGTCCGGGCGCGCGTCCGGGAGGCGGGGAAGCGGTCGACTACGCCGCGGTGCTCACGTACGCGCTCTCCGACCCCGAACGCGGTGAACGGGTCCGCCTCGATATCGCGCACGAGATCAGCCGGCGCGGCGGGCCCGAGAACCTCGTCGTCATGGACCACCCCGACGAGTCGCTGGTGGGCAGGACGGTGGCGGAGTTGGCGGCCGAGTGGGACGCGTTCCCGGTCGAGGTGGCGATCCGGCTGCAGCTGGAGGGCGACCGCGCACGACCCGGCGGGGCGCGCGTGCGCGGGTTCTCGCTGTCGGAGATCGATGTCGAGGAGTTTTCGGCCCATCCGTGGCTCGTGACCGCGTCCGATGCCGGCATCGCTCTCCCCGGCGACGGGCCGGTACACGCGCGCTTCTACGGCACCTTCCCCCGCAAGATCAGGCGCTATGCGATGGACCTCGGCATCCTGTCGGTGGAGAGCGCGGTGCGCTCGATGACGAGCCTCCCGGCGCAGGTCATGGGGCTCGGCGACCGGGGCCTCATCCGGGAAGGACTGGTGGCCGACATCGCCGTGCTGGACCTGGACGAACTCCGCGACCACGCGACCTTCTTCGAGCCTCACCAGTACCCATCGGGCGTGGACTACGTACTGGTGGGCGGCACGTTCGTGGTCGACGGCGGCGAGCTCACGTGGGAGCTCCCGGGCGTCGTCCTCACACCGGAGGCGGCCGATGCGAGCTGACCGGATGACGGGCGCGTGGAGTGCGGTCGCCCTCGTGGCGCTGATCGGGCTCGGGTGCGCCCCGGGCGACGATGCCTCCGCCGCGGGCGGGGGAGCGGCGGATCGCGAAGCGACCTTTGCGGACGCGGTGCCCTCGGGCGCGAAACCGGCGCCCGACGACGTCTTCCGCACCCTGGAGGGCGGCGAGGCGCGCCTCAGCGACCTGCGGGGCAACGTGGTCGTCGCGAACCTGTGGGGCACGTGGTGTCTTCCGTGCCGCGACGAGTTGCCGGAACTCGTGGAGTTGGCCCGCATTTACGATGACCGGCCCGTCGTCATCCTGGGACTTGCCGTCGATTCCGGCGATGTCGATGAGATCCGCGACTTCCTCGAGGAGTTCGGCGTCGAGTACCCCAACTGGATGATGGGCATGGATGACGCCGTCGCCACCTTCGGCGCCGTGGGCTTCCCGACCACCGTGATGGTGGATGCGGAGGGATGGATCCGGAAGGAACTCCTCGGCCCCCAGACCGCCGCCTCCCTGACGGCGGAGATCGAAGCCCTCCTCCACTGACGGTCCCGGCGTCGGCGGCGAACCGGGCTCAGGCGAGCTGCTGGCCCTCGTAGAGGCGGGCGTAGAGTTCGCAGCGGCCGATGAGCGCGTCGTGCGGGCCGCTGTCCACCAGGCGTCCCCGATCCAGGACGAAGAGGCGGTGGGCGCGCCGCACCGTGCGCAGGCGGTGGGCGATGATGACGGTCGTCCGCCCCGCGGAGGCGACCTGTAGCGCCTCCTCGACCAGTGCCTCGCTTTCGGCGTCCAGGCCGCTCGTGGCCTCGTCCAGGATGAGGATCTCGGGTTCCTTGAGGAGCACGCGGGCGATCGCGATCCGCTGCCGCTGCCCGCCGGAGAGCCGGACCCCGCGCTCGCCGACCCGCGTGTCGTAACCGTCGGGAAGGCGCTCGATGAACTCGCGCGCGTGCGCCGCTTCCGCCGCCGCCTCGATTGCCGAACGGTCCGCGTCCGGCCGCCCGTAGGCGATGTTCTCCCCGACCGTGCCGGCGAACAGCGGGTGGTCCTGCGGCACGATGCCGATCCGCGACCTCAGGTCCGCAAGTCCGCAGGCCCGCACGTCGGTTCCGCGCACGCGCACGCGCCCCTCGGTCGTATCCCAGAAGCGGGGGATGAGGGACGCGAAAGTCGTTTTCCCTGCGCCGCTGGGCCCCACGAGGGCGACCACCTCGCCGGGGGCGATCGTCGCCCCGATCCCCTCCAGGGCCCAAGGTTCGTCCTCGCCGTAGCGAAACGAGACGTCCTCGAAGGCGATCTCCGGCGGTCCTTCTCCCCCGAGCGCTCGCGGCGTCTCGGGATCCGTGATCTCGCTGTCGCGGTCGAGGAGGTCGAACACCCGGCGGGCGGCGCCCTGTGCCTCCTGGTAGCTGCCCCACAGCGAAGCGAGCGCCATGATCGCCGCCGCGACGGAGAAGGCGTAGAGGAGGAACGACACCAGTTGGCCGGCCGTGATCTGGCCCGCGAGCACGAGCCGCCCGCCCTGCCACAGGACCGCCACGATGCCGCCGAAGGCGACCACCGTGAGCACCCCGAAGAGGATCGCCCGCGCCACCGCCCGCGAGAGCGCCGCATCGAGCGCCGCGGCGATCCCCGCCCGGTAGCGGGCCGCCTCCCACTCCTCCCGGACGAACCCCTGCACGACTTCGATCTGGCCGAAGGCTTCGTCCGCGACGGCGTGGGCGGCGGCGAGCCGGTCCTGCACCTCCGTGCTCCGCCGCCGCAGGAGGCGGCCGAGAGCGAAGCCCGCGAGGACGACGACCGGGGCCACGGCCAGCGTCGTCAGCATCAACTGCCAGTGCAGGAGCGTGAGGAGGATCACCGCGCCGGCGAGGAAGAGCACCTGCCGCACGAGTTCCGCGATCTGGTGCCCCATGATCTGCTGGAGCGTCGAGCAGTCGGAGGCCAGCCGCGAGGTGAGTTCGCCGCTGGCGCGTCCCGCGTGGAAGCCGGGGGAGAGCCCGACCAGTTTCGAGAAGAGTTCGTCGCGCAACTGCGTCACGACCCGCTCGCCCGTCGCCCCCAGCCAGTACGTCTCGCCGAAGTTGAACACGCCCTGGAGCGCGAACAGTCCCAGCAGTCCGAGGGCGATCGTCCCCAGGAGGGCGGGGTCGCCCTCGCCGAACGCCGCGTCCATCAGGTAGCGGACGACGAGGGGGAAGGCGAGCCCGATCGCGGTGCTGAGAAGGAGGCAGATCCCCGCCCCGACGAGCGCCGGGCGGTGGGCCCGCAGCCTCGGGGCCAGCCGCTGGAGGGCGAACATCGAAATGCGTTCTCCGGAGTCCGACATCGCGCTTGGCCTCTCCACCGTCCCCGTCTATCTTCCGCGCCCCGGTGACTCCGGGAGGGACCGAAGTTCGCACGGATCGCGAAACCGGCGCAAACGCACCCCGGAACGCCTCATGCCATCGCCTCCTCTTCAGAGCGGATCGCGGCGCCACGCGCGGATCATCGCGGCCTGGCTCCTGGTCGGCTGCGCGCTCGTCGCGGCGACGCTCGTCGTGGGAGGCGTAACCCGCCTGACCGGGTCGGGCCTCTCGATGGTCGATTGGGAGCCGGTGAGCGGCGTCGTGCCTCCGATGAGCGCCGAGGCCTGGGAGCGCGAGTTCGGCGCCTATCGCGACTCGCCGGAGTATCGGCTCGTGAACCGCGGCATGTCGCTGGCCGAGTTCAAGCGCATCTTCTGGTTCGAGTATGCGCACCGGCTCCTGGGCCGCGTGATCGGCCTCGTCTTCATCATCCCCTTCGCGGTCTTCCTTCTGCGGCGGATGATTCCCCGAGCCCTCATCCCCCGCCTCCTGATTCTGTTCGCGCTGGGCGGTGCACAGGGACTGCTCGGCTGGTGGATGGTGCGGAGCGGACTCGTCGACATCCCCCGCGTGAGCCCCTACCGGCTGACCGCGCACCTCGCGCTCGCCGTGCTCGTCTACGCCCTCACGCTCTGGACCGCGCTCTCGCTGCTGCGCCCCGGGGCGGGGAACGGCGGCCCGGGGTTCGAGCGGGGGACCGGCCTTCGACGGGGGTCCGCCCTCGTGCTCGGCCTCGCCGCGCTCACCCTGCTCTCGGGCGGCTTCGTGGCGGGCCTGGACGCTGGGCTCGTCTACAACACGTTCCCGAGGATGGGGGCCGGCTGGATCCCGCCCGACCTCTTCGGGGCGACCCCCTGGTGGCTGAGCCCCTTCGAGGACCGGACGACGGCGCAGTTCAACCACCGTATCCTCGCCATGCTCCTGCTCGCGGGCGTCACGGCGCTCTGGTGGATCTGCGCGCGGCGCGCCCGGGGGGCGGCGAGAACGTGGGCGCACGCGGGCTTCGCGACGGTGTGGGTGCAGGCGGCGCTGGGGGTCGCGACGCTGCTGCTCTTCGTCCCCATCTCCCTGGCGGCGCTCCACCAGGCGAACGCGCTCGTCCTTTTCACCGCGCTCCTGGGCCTGACCTTCGAACTCCGCCGCTAGTGCAGCGCTAGACGGCCTCCAGGAGCGCCACATGGCCGAGGCCGCCTGCGGCGCACACGCTGACGATCGCGCGCGTCCCGGCCGGGTGGTCGGCGAGTTCGAGCACCGTCTGGGAGAGGATGCGGGCTCCGGTGGCGCCGAAGGGGTGCCCGAGCGCGACGCTGCCGCCGTTGGGGTTGACCCGGTCGCGCGGGAAGGCGCCGAGACCGTCCTTCACGGAGGAGCGCGCGGCAAGCCACTCGGAGTCCTCGAGGGCGGCAACCGTGCACAGGACCTGCGCCGCGAACGCCTCGTGGAACTCCCACAGCCCGATGTCCTCGAGCGTCAGTCCGTGGCGGTGGAGCAGATCGGCGATCGCGAGGGCCGGGGCGATGAGGAGCCCCTCCCGGTCCGGATCGATCGCGGCCTGCCGCCAGTCGAGCAGGCGCGCGCGGGGGATGGAGTCGGGGAGCAGGGAGAGCCCGGCCTCGGACGCGACCCAGCACGCGGCGGCCCCGTCCGTGAGCGGGGTCGAGTTGCCCGCCGTGAGCGTCCCCCCGGAGCGGGAGAAGGCGGGGCGGAGTCCGGCGAGCTTCTCCAGCGACGTTCCCGGGCGCGGGAGAGTGTCGCGGTCGATGGGGAAGGTGCCGGGCGTGACGAGCAGCCGCCGGAAGAACGCTCCTTCGTCCCGGGCGGCGCCCTCGTGACTCGCGAGCGCAAAACGGTCCTGGGCCTGGCGCGAGATGTCCCACTCGCCCGCCATCTCCTCGGCGTGCCGGCCCATGGTCTTCCCCGTCGTCCGCTCCTTGACGGCCGGTGCAGAGATCCGGAGGTCGCGGGGGCGAATCCCCGCCAGCGTCCGCACCATGCGCGGCGGGCTGCCCGCGCTCCCCGCGCGCCGGATCGTGCGGCTGAGTCCCGGCGAGAGTCCGATCTGCGCGTGGCTCATCGACTCCACGCCGCCGCAGAGCACGAGGTCCGCCCGTCCCGCGGCCACCTGACCCGCGCCGAGAGTTGCGGCGGCGATCGACGTGGCGCACGCCTGAACGATGCCCTGTGCCGGGACGCTCGCGTCGAGGCCCGCGTCGAACCAGACTTCCCGGCCCCAGTTGCTCACCGTGAGCGAGGGGATGACCGCGCCCCACAGGAAGAGATCGATCCGGCCCGCCTCGTCTCGGCCCGGGCCCCCGTCCCCCGCCACCGTCTGCTGGATCACCGGGGCGGAGAGCGCCAGACCGTCGAAGCGGGAGAGTTCGCGGTCGATCTTCGCAAACGGACTGCGGAGGCCGGGGAGGACGAAGGCGGATCCAGGACGCATGCGTGGCATCCTATCGGTCGTCCATCCAAGATGGAACGATCCAGGTGCTTCGGCGCGCGGGGGCGCGGGCGCGCGGAGTTCGGCGGTTTCCCCGACGAAGAGGAGCGCAGATTGACGGTACGAGTGCGGTTCGCCCCCAGCCCCACCGGTTTCCTGCACGTGGGCGGCGCGCGCACGGCGCTGTTCAACTGGCTGTATGCCCGCCGCACGGGCGGGACCTTTCTCCTGCGCGTGGAGGACACCGACCGGGCGCGTTCCCGACCCGAGCACACGCGGGCCATCCTGGATGGACTTGCGTGGCTGGGGCTGGACGTGGATGAGGGGCCGGTGTTCCAGGCGGACGGCATCGAGCGCCACCGGCGCGATGCCATCGACCTGCTCGGCCAGGGCGCCGCCTACCGGTGCTTCTGCAGCGCCGGGGAACTCGCGGCGCGGCGCGAGGAGGCGAAGCGGGCCGGGTCGGGATACGGCTACGACGGCCGCTGCGGGCGACTGGATCCCGCAGCGTCAAGCCAACGGGCCGATGCCGGGGAGCCGTTCGCGCTCCGCGTCCGGGCGCCGGAGGAGGCGATCGAATGGGAGGACAAGATCCACGGGCCGATGTCTTTCCCCGCCGGATCGATCGACGACTTCATCGTCCTTCGCTCCGACGGGACGCCCGTCTACAATCTCGCCGTCGTCTCCGACGATGCGGAGGCCGGGATCACCCACGTGATCCGCGGGGACGACCACCTCTCGAACACGCCGAAGCAGATTCTCCTCTACCGGGCCCTGGGCCGGCCGCTCCCCGCCTTCGGGCACGTGCCGCTGATCCTCGGGCCGGACGGCAAGCGGCTCTCGAAGCGCCACGGCGCGCTGTCCGTCCTCGCCTATCGCGACGCCGGCTATCTGCCCGCGGGGATGGTGAACTTCCTCGCGCTCCTCGGCTGGTCGCCGGGAGACGACCGGGAGGTGTTCGATGCCGCAGGCCTGATCGACGCGTTTTCCCTTGGTCGGGTGCTGAAGAAGAGCGCGGTGTTCGACCTGGAGAAGCTCGGCTGGCTGAACGGGCGCCACATCGCCGCCGCTTCGGCCGCCGACCTGGCCGGCGCCATCGTCGAGATTCTCGGCCGGGAGGCGCGCGAGGAGGGGCGCGATCCGGCCGGGGCCCACCCCGGACTCGCAACCTCACCCGAGCGTTTGACGCGCATCATCAATCTCGTGAAGGGGCGCCCCCGGACGCTGCCGGCGCTCGCGCGGCAGGTTTCCCCCTTCTTCGCCGCGCGCGTGCGCTACGACGGAGATGCGGTGAAGCGTTTCTGGAAGCGGCCGGAGGAGACGGCGTTCCACCTGCGGCGCCTGGCGGAGCGTCTGGCCGCCGAGGCGGCCTTCCGCGACGTGGAGACACTGGAGTCCGAGGTGCGGGGCCTCGCGGCGGAACTCGAGGTCGGCGCGGGGCGCATCATCAACCCCCTCCGCGTAGCGCTCATGGGCCAGGCGGTGAGTCCCGGCATTTTCGAGGTGCTCGAGGCAATGGGGCGGGAGCGGAGCTTGGCCCGGATCGACGCGGCGGCCCGTTTTCTCGACGCCCGGGTGGCCACGGCGTGAACGGTCCGTGGCCGGCCGAGCACGAGGCGCCGATGCGGCGGGCGCTCGAACTCGCGGCCCTCGGGGGGGAGCGCGGGGAGGTGCCCGTGGCCGCTCTCGTCACGGACCGGCACGGCGGGGTCGTCGCGGAAGCGCACAACCGCACGCGCGCCGACGCCGACCCCACGGCCCACGCGGAAGTTCTGGCGCTGCGCGCCGCCGCGGCCCGCCTGGGGGACTGGCGCCTCGAGGGCCACACGCTGTACGCGACGCTCGAACCGTGCGCGATGTGCGCCGGCGCCGCGGTCGTCGCCCGCGTCCGCACCGTCGTGTTCGGGGCTGCGGACCCGAAGGCCGGGATGTGCGGGTCGATCGAGAACCTGGTCTGCGACCCGCGGCTGAACCATCGGGTGGAACTCGTGAGCGGCGTGCTCGCCGAGGAATCGGCGCGTCTGCTGCGGGACTTCTTCCGCCGCCGACGCTAACGGCTGTCGAACCGGTTCAGCCTCGCGGATCCTCGGGATCGTCGTCTTCGCAAACCGCGCACGCGCCGGCCTGGCAGATCCGGGCCCCCTGCAGGAGCGCGCCCGCGAGGACCAGGCTGCCGGCGGTCGACGTCACGGTCTCGGGCATTGGCTCGAGCCAACCGGCGAGGGAGGCGGCCCAGAACGCGGCCCCGCCCACAAAGGCGAGGATCACGGCCGCGTTCCTGCGGGCCGGGCCGAGGGCGAGCATGACCGCGCCAAGCACCACCGTCCCGGCCCAAACCGATCGCTCGACCCCTTCGGAGAGCGCGAGCGCGGGCGCCACCGCGACGAGGACCGGCGTCAGCGCGCAGTGCACGCCGCACCAGGCGGCGGCGCACGCGGCGACGCGCGATCCGGAGACCACGTACGCGCTCGACGGGGCGGTTGCGAGAGAGCTTTTCATGGGTTCGCGTCAACGAGGGAAGCGAAGGGCACGGTGCATGATACTCGGTGCGTGAGCGCCGAGGTCATGATGATAATCGATTATCACTTCCGTGTCACGGCGGTTGCGTGCGGTCACGTTCCCGCGGGAACGGGCCTCCCCGCGAAGCGCAACACGACGATGACCACGCCGATGCCGAGGAGGTGGGCGATCCAGGGCGGCAGTCCGTACGATGTCCCCACGTGGCCGAACAGCATCGCGGCCACCGCCACGACGAGCGCGTAGGGAAGCTGCGTCCGCACGTGGTCCATGTGGTCGCACGCCGACGCCATCGAACTGAGCACCGTCGTGTCGGAGATGGGCGAGCAGTGGTCTCCGAAGATGGATCCGGCGAGGACCGAACTGATCGAACTCACGAGCAGGGCGCCGCCTCCCGCCTCGAAGCCGGCCGCGCCGCCGAGGGCGACGATGAGCGGAACCACGAGCGGGAGCAGGATCGTCATCGTGGCCCATGAGGTGCCTGTGCAGAAGCTGACGACCGCGGCCGTCACGAAGGTGATGACCGGGACGAGCTCCGGCGCGAGGTTGCCCTCGAGGATCTGGGTCAGGTACTGCGCCGTCGCGAGCTGACTCGTCACCTCGCCGAGCGACCACGCCAGCGTGAGGATCACGAACCCCATCGTCATCGCGCGGATGCCGGCGAGCCAGCCGTCGAGCGCCTGGCTCAGCGACAGGATGCGCTGCGTCGTGGCCAGCCCGATCGCGACCAGACAGCCGGCGAGCGACCCCCACAGGATCGCCTTGAACGGATCCGCCGCGCCGAACGTGTCCCACAGCGAGGCCCGCCCCACGGCGGCGCGGCCGTCGAAGTACAGCCCCAGCAGGACGGTCGCGACCACCGTCAGCACGGGGATCGCCGCATTGTACCAGCGCAGGGGCACGCCCTCCGGCGCGTCGAGTCCCGTCTCCTCGGAGTCTACCATGAGCTGGGAACCCGGCCGGAAGACGCCGCCGCCCGTCCGGGCCCGCACCTCGGCGCCGTGCATGGGGCCGAAGTCCCGCTGCGACACGATGACCGCCGCCACCATGAAGAGGGCGAGGATGGGATAGAAGAGGTACGGGATGCTGCTCAGGAACACGGTGAAGGGGCTCGCCGAGGCGAGAGCCCCGGCCAGCGCGGGGTCCGCGGTCTGCTCGGCGGCGATGCGAAGTCCGTCGCGGATCAGCGAGATCTCGAAGCCGACCCAGGTCGAGACGAAGGCGATCGTGACGACGGGGGCGGCCGTCGAATCGACGAGGTAGGCCAGCTTCTCCCGCGACACCTTCAGCTTGTCCGTGACGGGGCGGAAGGTGTTGCCGACGATGAGCGTGTTCGCGTAGTCGTCGAAGAAGATGCCGACGCCCGCGAAGAAGGTGGCGAGTTGCGCGCGGCGCGGCGTGGTGGCCAGCGGTCGCACGGCCTCGACGATCCCGCGCGTACCCCCGGAGCGCGAGATCACCCCCACCATGGCGCTCAGCAGCGCCGAGAACATGAGGATCGACGCGTTGTCGGGATCGGCGAGCGACGGGACGATGAACGTGTCCACCGTCCGCCCGAGCCCCGCCAGCGGGTCGAGGCCGGCGATGAAGAAGCCTCCCAGCCAGATGCCGAAGAAGAGCGACACGACGACGTGGCGGAAGATGAGGGCGAGGGCGATCGCGATGAGCGGCGGCAGCAGGCTGATCCACCCCGGGAACCGCGGCGGATCCACGCTGGCGTTGGCCGGGCCCTGGTCCGATTCCATCTCCACGGACAGCGGCAGATCCCCCGCCGCGGCGCGCAGCCCGCTGACCGAGGTTGCCGACCGCAGGGGCAGGGCGCCGGCGGCGAGTTCGCGCCCCGAGGCGGACCTCACGCGGTAGCGGGCGTTCTCCCCGTCCTCCGTGTGGAGCGTGAGGGAGAAGGGAACGTCGGTGAGGACGATGGCGGGTCCCTCCACGGTGAGCGAGGGGCCGTCCTGCGCACGGGCGGCGCCGGGAAGAAAAGCGGGCAGGACGAGCGCCGGCAGCAGAAGCCACCGTCCGGCGCGCCGGAAGACGTTGGATCGCGTGCGCATGCCCGAACCTACCGGAACCTTCTCGCGAGGGTCAACGCGGATCGCTATACTCCCGCCCGACCGGGGCCGCCCAGGCAGCCACGGCTGCTGGCGCCGAGCCGCCCGCCACGGATCGAGCGAAGCCGAGACGACACTGACGCACAACGTCCTCGACGAGGCCGCTGCCCGAGAGCTCCTTGCCGAGCTTTCCGCGCAGCTTGACCGGGCGATCAAGCCCGAGGCCCGCCTCATCCTCATCGGCATTCACCGCCGCGGCGATTCGATCGCGGCGGAGATCGGCCGCCGCCTTGAGCCGACGCGCGGCAGGATCCCCATCGGTTCGCTCGACATCACGCTCTACCGCGATGACTTCGGGCAGATCGGTGCGCTCCCCACCGTCGGGACGACCCGCATCCCGGAGTCCATCGAAGGCGCGCACATCGTCATCGTCGACGACGTGCTCCACACCGGACGAACGATCCGCGCCGCGCTCCAGGAACTGGCGGATTTCGGACGCGCCCGCCGGATCCAGCTCTGCGTACTTGTCGATCGCGGCGGACGCCAGCTCCCGATCCAGCCCGACTACGTGGGCCGTGTGGTCGAAGTGGGACCGAACCAGGATGTGGCGGTGCGCGTCGCGGACACGGACGGCGACTGGGGCGTCGACATCGTCGCCCTGCGCCCCGCGCCGGAGGCAGGAGCATGACGGCGCAGGGCCGGGAACTCGGGCTCGGCAAGGACCTCATCGGACTCGAATCTCTCACGAGGAGACAGATCGAGGCGATTCTCGATACCGCCGAGCCCTTCAAGGAGATCAGCGAGCGGAAGATTAAGAAGGTGCCTGTCCTCCGCGGCCAGACCATCGTCAACCTCTTTCTCGAACCCTCGACTCGGACCCGCATCAGCTTCGAGTTCGCGGAGAAGCGGCTCTCGGCCGATACGGTGAACATCTCTTCCGTGGGCTCTTCTGTGCAGAAGGGCGAGACGCTCGTCGATACGGCGCGCAACCTCGAGGCGATGAGGATTCACATGGTGGTCGTGCGTCACGGATCGTCGGGGGCGGCGAAGTTCCTCGCGGAGCGGATTCCCTCCCACGTGATCAACGCCGGCGACGGTCAACACGAACATCCCACGCAGGCCCTCCTCGACCTGTTGACGATCCGGGACCGGTTCGGGGCCATCGCGGGCCGGCGCGTCTGCATCGTCGGCGACATCCTGCACTCGCGCGTCGCGCGCTCGAACATCTGGGGCCTTCTGAAGTGCGGGGCGGAGGTCGCGGTGTGCGGGCCGCGCACCCTGATCCCGGCCGGGATCGAGGAGCTGGGCGTGCAACCGCTGGGCTCGATCGAGGAGGCGATCGAGTGGTGCGATGTGCTCTACGTGCTGCGGCTTCAGCTGGAGCGGATGGAGGGCGGTTACGTCCCCTCGCTACGCGAGTACAACCGCGTGTTCGGCGTGAGTTCCGAGCGCCTCGGCCGCGCCGGCGACGAGACGATTGTCCTCCACCCCGGGCCCATGAACCGGGGGGTCGAGATCGACTCCGATGTGGCGGACGGTCCGCGCTCGGTGATCCTCCCGCAGGTGACGAACGGGGTCGCCGTGCGGATGGCCGTTCTCTACCTGCTGGCGGGCGGACGCCCGGAGCTGGCCGAAGACGCCAAGGTGGCGGGGTCGTGAGCGGGTCGCTCCTCGTCGCCGGAGGCCGGGTGGTCGATCCCTCCGCGGGGATGGATGAGGTGCGGGACGTGCTCGTGCGGGATGGGCGGATCGAGGCGGTCGCGAAGGGTGTCACGGGGCCGGAGGGGATCCCGCGGATCGAGGCGCGGGGGCTCGTGGTTGCCCCGGGGCTGATCGACGTGCACGTCCACCTGCGGGAACCGGGAGCCGAGCACAAGGAGACGATCCGCACGGGCGCCCGGTCCGCGGCGGCCGGCGGCTTCACGACGATCTGGGCGATGCCGAACACGGATCCGCCGCTCGACGACCCCGCCGCGGTCGGCTTCGTGCGAGAAGAGGCGCGGCGCTGGGCCCGTAAGGGGGAGGGCGGGGCGCGCGTGAGTCCCGTGGCCGCCGCCTCGCTCGGCCTCGCGGGCAGGCAGATGACCGAGATAGGCGGCCTCGTCGAGGCGGGCGCGGTCGCGGTCACCGACGACGGACACCCGATCCACGACCCTGCGCTCATGCGGCGCCTGCTCGAGTACACGCAGTCGTTCGGAATCCCCGTCCTTCAGCACGCGGAGGACATGGCGCTCTCGGCGGGAGGGGTCATGAACGAAGGGGCCGTGGCCACCGCGCTCGGGCTGCGCGGGATCCCGAACGCCTCTGAGGCCACGGTCGTGGCGCGGGATATCTATCTCGCGGAACTCACGGGCGGGCATGTACACGTTCAGCACGTCTCCACCCGCGAAGCGGTGGAACTCATTCGCCTGGCGCGTGAGCGCGGAACGCGGGTGAGCGGAGAGGCATCGCCTCACCACATGGCGTTGACGGAGGAGGCGGTGCGCGGCTACCGCACCGAAGCCAAGATGAATCCGCCGCTCCGGTCCGAGGCGGATCGCCTGGCGGTACGGCAGGGGCTCATCGACGGGGTGCTGGAGTGCGTGGCGACGGACCACGCGCCGCACCACTACGAGGAGAAGGAACGCGAGTTCGACGATGCGCCCTTCGGCATCGTCGGTCTTGAGACCGCGCTCGCCGTGTGCATCGGCGAACTCGTGACGCCGGGCGACCTTCCGCTCTTCGATCTCATCGAGCGGATGTCCACCGCGCCGGCCAGGCTGATGGGGCTCGAGGGCGGCACCCTGCGCCCCGGAAGTCGCGCGGACATCGTCCTCTTCGATCCCGAGGAGGCGTGGACGGTCGACCCCGCGAACTTCCGCTCGAAGAGCCGGAATACGCCGTTCGGCGGGTGGGAAGTGACGGGACGTGTGAAGCGCACGATCGTCGGCGGAGAGACCCGCTACGAAGAAGGCGGCTGACTGCCGATACCGGCTGACTGCCGATACCGTCAGCCCAACGGCCCCCCGTCAGCGAGTCAGCCCGGGTGGCCCGGGGTGGTCCGGGCCACCCGTCAGCCCAGACTGTTGACGTGTCGCGCCGCCCGCGCCTTCTGACGCGCCGCGGCGTTCGCCTTGATGACGTTCCGGCGGGTCGCCCGGTCGAGCACGCGGTACAGCTCGGACAGCGCCGGCGTCGCCTCCTCCGACGATTCCGTCGCAAGGAGATGCTTGGTCCGGGTCCGGATCTCGGACCGCACCCGGCGGTTCCGGAGCCGCCGCGCGCGCGACTGGCGCAGCCGCTTCTTCTGACTCTCGTTATTCGGCATCCGATTCCTTCTTTTTTCTTTCGACGTCCATCGTGCGGCGGTTGTACATTAGCAACAGAACATACCAGATTCGGCGGATACCTCCAACCCGGCGCCCCGGCGCTCCCGGCGACTCGCAGGTTTCCGCGACACCACGCTAGATTACGCGCCGACTGGCCGGCGACCTTCGGTTTCCGCCGGCCCGAGCGTGCGGGGAGGTTTCGTGACGGCGGTGCCCAACCGACTTCCAAGCCAGCTTACGGCGCAGCCGTTCGTCGTGGAGCTCGACCGGTTTCAGGGGCCCCTGGACCTTCTCCTGCACCTCATTCGGTCGCAGGACATCGACATCTTCGATATCCCGATCTCCACCATCACGCGACAGTTCCACGAAGCCCTCACCGATGGCATCGACCGCCTGGAGCTCGACCGCGCCGGGGAGTTCCTGGAGCTCGCCGCGACGCTGGTCCACATCAAGGCGCAGCTCCTCCTGCCGGGACGCGGCGACGCGGAGTGGGAAGATGATCCGCGGGCCGAACTCGTACGGCGTCTCCTGGAATATGAGCTGTTTCAGGAGATCGCGCGGACGCTGGGCGCGGCCGAACTGGAACGGCGGCGACACATGTCGAAGGGCTTCCTGCCTCCGCGACCGCCGCGCGAGGCCGATGGCCAGGAGCTCTCGACGACGCTCGACGATTTCCTGGCGGTCCTCGGCGATATCCGGGGCCCGGATCCCGTGACGACGCACGTCGCCCCCATCCGCATCGTCCCGGTCGAGGACAAGATCGTCGTCATCCGGCGTCTGCTGGGCGAAACCCGGCGGGTGCCGTTCAACCGGCTGTTCGATTCGTGGCAGGAGCGGCAGCACGTCGTCGCGGCGCTGCTCGCCTGTCTGGAACTTGCCCGGCAACAGTTCGTGAGGCTCGAGCAGGTGAAGCGGTTTGGCGCCATCTGGCTGTTCGGACGCCGCTCGCGGGACGGCGGGGGAGAGGAGGGCGCGTGAGCCCGGAGCAGATCGTGGAAGCCGCGCTGTTCGCGAGCCAGACGCCGCTCACGGCCCGCGAACTGGCCCGGGCCGACGACGCGCTCGACGTGCGGCGTGTCCGCGAAGCGCTCGCCGCGCTGCGAGAGCACTACGACACGGACGGACGGGCATTCCAGGTCTACCAGCTCGGGGACGGCTTCCAGATCCTCACGCGCCCGGAATTCGTGCCGTACCTGGAGCGGTTCGAATCGGTGCCGCGCCCGCCGACGCTCTCCCGCGCCGCGCTCGAGACGCTCGCCATCATCGCCTACCGGCAGCCCATCGGGCGGATCGAGGTCGAGGAGATCCGGGGCGTGGCGTCCACTTCGGTGCTGCGCACGCTCCAGGACTGGGAACTGATCGAGGTCGTGGGGCGGGGCGAGGGGCTGGGGCGGCCGCTCCTCTATGGGACGACGCCTCGGTTTCTGGATCACTTCGCCCTGCAGGCGCTGGACGATCTCCCCGCGCCGGAGGACCTTTCCGTCGCGCTCGTGCGCGCCGAAGCGGCCGAAGCGGAGCGCCAGGCAGACGGCTGATGCGATTGCAGAAATACCTTGCCCGGGCCGGTGTGGCTTCCCGGCGCCGGAGCGAAGCACTCATCGCCAGCGGCCGCGTGCGCGTGAACGGCGAAGTCGTGACGAAGCTCGGGACCAGGGTGGACCCGAACGCCGAACGGGTCGAGGTGGACCGCCGCCCCGTCCGCTTGAAGCCCGTCCTCTGGCTGGCGCTCCACAAGCCGCCGGGGTACGCGTGCACCCGGCACGATCCCGGCCGGCGACCCATCATCTACGATCTGCTCCCCGCCGATGCCCACCACCTGCCTCACGTCGGCCGGCTCGACTTCATGAGCGAGGGCCTCCTTCTCCTGTCGAACGAGGGGGACATCGTGCATCGGCTCCTCCACCCCCGCACCGGAATCGAGCGGGTCTACCACGCGAGACTCCGCGGGCCCGTGACGGTGGAAGTGCCGGATCGGTTGCGGGCCGGCGTGGCGCTCGAAGACGGACCCGCGCGAGCCCGCCGGGCGCGCTGGATGGCGCCTCCGCGTACTTCGTCGCCCACCGTCGAGATCGTCCTCACCGAGGGGAGAAATCGGGAGATCCGGCGTATGCTCGCCTCGCTCGGCGTCACGCTGCTGAGCCTGCGCAGGACCTCGTTCGGGCCGGTTCGACTGGGCGCTCTCGCAGCGGGAGCGACCCGCGAGTTGTCTCCGAGGGAAAGGCAGGCGCTCCGGCGGGCGGCGGCTCCCGCTTGCTCCCGGACGGTTACGGAGTGAACATCGGGCGGCTGAAAGACCGAACATCACCGCGACAGCGAGAGAACGAGCGAGAGAACGCATGAACGGAGAAGCCGGGACGGCCCAACGGATCTCGGAGGAGGATCTCGAGACCCAGCAGGCCGCGATCCGGGAGGCGGGGACCTTCGTGGCCGAGGTTCGAAACGAACTGGCCAAGCGGATCGTCGGACAGCACGCCCTCCTCGACCGCGTTCTGATGAGCCTCCTCACGGGCGGCCATATCCTGCTGGAAGGTGTGCCGGGACTCGCGAAGACGCTCACCGTCAGCACGCTCGCCGAGGCGATCCACACCACCTTCCGGCGCATCCAGTTCACGCCGGACCTGCTGCCCGCCGATGTCGTCGGAACGCTCGTATGGGAGGAGAAGACGGGCACCTTCACGCCGAAGCGGGGGCCCATCTTCGCGAACATCGTCCTCGCCGATGAGATCAACCGCGCGCCCGCCAAGGTCCAGTCCGCCCTGCTGGAGGCGATGCAGGAGCGTCAGGTGACGATCGGAGAGGAGACGCATCCGCTCCCCGTGCCGTTCCTCGTCATGGCCACCCAGAATCCCATCGAGCACGAGGGCACGTACCCGCTTCCCGAGGCGCAGGTGGACCGGTTCATGTTCAAGACCCGGGTCGGCTACCCCGCGCCCGAGGAGGAGAGGTCCATCATGCGGCTCATGGCGGGAGAGGATCCGCCGCCCGTCGAGGCCGTCGTGGAGCCGGACCGCATCCTCGCCGCGCGCGCCATGCTTCCGGCGATCTACGTGGACCGGCGGCTCGAGGACTACATCCTCCAGCTCGTGCTCGCGACGCGGGAGCCCGCGGCCCATGGCCTGGGGCAGTTCGGGGACTGGATCGAGTTCGGGGCCTCGCCGCGCGCCACGATATTCCTCGCGAGAGCGGCCCGCGCGCATGCCTTCATCGAGGGCCGGGCCTTCGTGGTTCCGGAGGATGTGAAGGCGATCGCCCGCGATGTCCTTCGGCATCGACTCGTCCTGACCTTCCAGGCCCAGGCCGAACAGATCGATGCGGATCACATCCTCGACCATCTCCTGGAGACCGTACCGGTGCCGTGAGGCTGCCCGACTTCCTGTGGCGTCCGCGACGGCCGGCGCCGACGGCCGACTCCGCCGCCGCGTCGAAAGAGGTTCGGCGGCTGGAGTTGAAGAGCCGGCGGTTCATGGACAACCCGGCCCTGGGGCCCTACCCGTCGCTCTTCCGCGGACACGGCATCGAGTTCTCCGAGGTCCGCGAATATCAGCCGGGCGACCCGTTCCAGGCGATCGACTGGAAGGTGACCGCCCGCATGCGGCGGCCGTACGTGAAGCGCTTCGTGGAGGAGCGGGAACTTGCCGTCCTCCTCGTCGTCGACGTCTCCGCCTCGAACGAGTTCGGTACGCGCCGATCGCTGAAGCGCGATCTCGTCGCGGAGGTGGCGAGCACCCTCGCCCTCGCGGCGATGCGCGCCGGAGATCCGGTGGGCATGCTCCTCTTCAGCGACCGGATCGAGCGCTACGCGCGTCCGGCGCGGGGCCGCAACCGCAACCTCCGCCTCCTGCATGAGCTGGTGTCCGTCCGGCCGGAGGGGAAGGGGACGGACCTCGATCTCGCCCTCGTCACCGCGGCGCGCATGCTCACGGTCCGCTCGCTCGTGTTCGTGATCTCGGACTTCGTGGGTGCCGGGAACCTGGCCCGGCCGCTGCTTGGGCTCTCGGGCCGCCACGACGTCGTCGCGCTCGCGGTCGATGACCCCGCGGAGACGACGATCCCGGCATCGGGCTGGGTGGAAGTCGTGGACCCCGAAACGGGGGACCGCGCCGTGGTCGATCTCGGGGATGCGGCGGTTCGGCAGCGGCTCATGGAGCGCTCGACCACGGGGGCGCGGACGCTGGAGCGGCTGTGCGCGCACTGCCACGTGGACCTCATGCGGCTGCGGACCGACACTCCCTACGAGTCCCGGCTCTCCGGCTTCTTCGCCGCTCGCGGCCGGCGGAGGCTCCGGTGAGGAGGTGCCGCTGGACGGTGCGGGCGACGCTCGGCCTCGGCCTGGGGCTCGGGCTCACGCCGGCTCTGGCGGCCCAGTCCGCGGTCGACCTCGAGGCGACGGTCCTGCCCGAGTCGGTGCGGGTCGGCGAGGCGTTCACGGTCCGCCTCGTCGTCGGCCAGGAGCGAGCCGGCGAGGTCCACTTTCCCGCGCTCATCGCCGGACCGGAGTCAATCGAGCAGGCGGGGCCGGTGCAGATCCGGTCCCTCGAAGAGGGTCGGCGGTGGGAAGCGGAGTACACGGTCCGCGCGTGGCGCGCGGATACGCTCGTCATCCCGCCGGTGGAAGTGGAACTCGCGGCCGCGGGCGGCGTGGTGCGTCGGCTGCAGCCTCCCGCGGTCCCGGTCGTGAGTGTGCTCCCCGCCGCGGACGACCCGCTCGAGCTGAGGGATGCCCGGCCCCTCCTGAACCTGCGGGGCCTGCCCTGGTGGCTGATCCTGCTCGCCGCGGCGCTTGCCGGACTCGCCTGGTGGACCTGGGGTCGCGGCCGCGGCGCCGCGACCGCCGCCGACCTTCCCCTCGGCCCCGGCGACCTCGCGCTCCGCGACCTCGCCCGCCTCCGCGAGGGATGGGTCCGGCAGCAGGTGAGCGGCGACGGGTTCTACGACGGCTACGAGGAGACGCTGCGGCGCTACGCGCATGTGACGCGCGGGTGGGCGCCGTCGAAGGAACTGCTCGGGCTCGGCGACTCCGACACGGGGCTCGTCGCCGCGCTGCGTCACTCGATTCTGGCCCGTTTCGCGCGCACGCGGACGGAGTGGGAGGGGCCGCTCGGCGACGTGGACGTCGGCGAGGCGTTCGTGCGCGCGGACATGGAGCAGTCGGACGCGGGTGGGGACGGTGACGGTGAGCACGGTGACGGCAGGGACGGTGACGGTGGTCCGGGCGCGAGGGGGAACGGAGGCGGCGCGTGAGCGAATTCGCCCTCCCCGGCTGGCCGTTCCTCCTTATGCTCGTCCTGCTGCCGCTCGGGTGGGCCCTGATGGGTTCGGGCAGGATCCGTCTCCCGTACCCGGACATCGCGCGCCTCGCCGGTTCCCGCGGCCGGGGCCGGGGCCGGTTCTGGTGGTGGTTGCCGGCCGCCCTTCGCTCTCTCGCCCTCGCGCTCGTCATCATCACCCTCGTCAACCCCGTGCGGGTGTGGGAGCGCGTCGAGTCGGAGCGCGAGGGCGTGGCGATCATGCTGGCGGTCGACATCTCGAGCTCGATGCTGGCGGAGGACTTCCGCCCGGATAACCGCATCGAAGTCGCGAAGCGGGAGGTCATCCGCTTCGTGGAGGGACGGGAGTCGGACTGGATCGGTCTCGTCGCCTTCGCGGGAGAGGCCCTCACGATGGTGCCGGGGACCCTGGACCACGCCGTGGTGGAGAGCGCGGTCGAGCGGCTCGAGGCCGGACAGCTCCGGGATGGGACGGCCATCGGCGTTGCCCTGGCCACGGCGGCGAACCGGCTCCGCGACCTGGAGCCCGAATCCCGCATCGTCGTCCTGCTCACCGATGGAGACAACAACAGCGGCGGGATCTCGCCGGAGGAGGCGACGGCCGCGGCCGCCTCGCTCGGCATCCGCGTCTACACGATCGGCGTCGGCCGCGACGGGGTTGCCCCCGTGCCCGTTGCCCGGACCGCCTTCGGATACCAGTACGCCAATATCCGCGTCCATGTGAACGACGAACTCCTCGACCGCATGGCGACCCGCACGGGGGGGCTCTACTTCCGCGCCACCGATCCCGAGGGACTGACGCGGATCTACGAGCGGATCAACGAACTCGAGACCACCCCGATCAAGGAAGTGCGGACGGAGGAGCGGGTCGGGATGCGGCGGGAACTTCTCATCGCGGCGCTCGCGCTCGTCCTGCTGGAGCTTCTCGTGTCGGCGACGCGCTCCCGCCGGGTCTGGGTCTGACCGTGGCCCCGCTCCCGATCGCCCTCCTGCTCGGAGCCGCGGCCGTCGGGCTCAGGCTGCTCGCGTCGCGACGGTCGGGCGCCGACCGCGAGAAACTCGCCGAACCCTCGCTGCTCGAGCGTTATGTGCGGCTGCCCGCGCACGCCCTCCCGCCCGTTCGCCTGACGCTGCTCGGTGCGGGTGTCGTCGCGATCGCGCTCGCCTCCGGTTCGGGCGGGACGGAGGCCCGGCGTCTCGATGAAGGAGGGGCGGAGACGATCCTGGTGCTCGACGCGTCGAACTCGATGCTGGCGGGCGACGTCGAGCCGAGCCGGCTGGAGGTGCAGCGGCAGCTGGCCGCCCGCCTTGCGACGCGCACGCAGGGTCGGATGGGCGTCGTCTACTTCGCCGGGCGCGCGTACGTGCTCTCGCCGCTGACGACGGACATGAGCGCGATCGAGATGCTGGCGGAGGGCGTGCGGCCCGCCGCGGTGGGGCTGGGCGGATCCTCGCTCGCCTCCGGTCTCACGCAGGCGATCGATCTCCTCGCCGGCGGGGAGGAGGGCGCGCGCAAGTCGATCGTCGTCTTCTCCGACGGCGAGGAAACCGCCGGCGCGCCCTTCGGGGAGGCGATAGGGCGGGCTCGGGATGCGGGCATCGTCATCCATGCGGTGGGGATCGGAACCGAACTCGGAGGACAGATCCCCCTGACGCGGGAGGCGTCGCTGGACCCCTCGATGGCGGCCCGGCGGCGGGGCGGCGCTTCGGTGCTTCAGGGGCCGGACGGCAGCCCCGTCATCACGAGGTTGAACGCGGCGTCGCTGCGGCAGATGTCTCTCGGCACCGGCGGGCGCTATGTTGACGGTTCGGACGGTACGGACGCGATCGAACGGGAACTGGCGGAGGGCGGCCGGGAACCCCTGACATCGACCGATGACGCGGCCGTAGCCGCGTTGCTCCTGCTCGCCTTCATCAGCCTCTGGGGAGAAGGGTTCCTGTTGCCACGTGGTTGAGTCGACGCGGAGGTGCACGGTCTTCGGGGTCGCGGCCGCGGCCGCCTCGCTCGCGGCGTTTGCCGGGGGGGAGCCGCAGGATGCGTCGGCGGGCGCGACGGGGCAGGCGAGGGTGGCCGACCAGGCCGGGTCCGCCGAGGCGCAGGCGTCCGAATCCGAGACATCCGAGACCGTCGTGCGCTACAGGGAACGGGCCGCTTCCTCCGACCGGCCGATCGACCACTACAACTACGGGACGGCCCTCCTCCACGACGGGCAGGTGGGCGAGGCGCAGGCCCCCCTCGAACTCTCGATCGGCAGCGAGCGCGACGAGGTACGCGAGAGCGCCTTCTACAACCTCGGACTCAGCACGGCTCTCGACGGCCGTTTCGCCCAGAGCGACCCTTCCGCGCGCCGAGCCGCCCTCCAGGCCGCGCGCGAAGCCTTCCGCGAAGTCCTCCGCCGCCGCGTGGACGATGAGGACGCGCGCTGGAACCTCGAACTCGTCGAGCGCTGGCTCGAGGAGGAGGGAGAGAGCGGCGGCGACGAGCAGCAGGGCGGGCAGGGACAATCTCCGCAGGGCGCCGGCGCCGGCGCCGCGGCGGCCCCGGGTTCCGGCGAGATGGAGATGCTGTCGCCCGAGCAGGCGGCGGCGCTGCTCGAACAGGCGGGCGACGCGGAAGCGGCGATCCGCGACCGCGTGATGGGCCGGAATCGCTTCCAGGATCCCGTCGTCGAGCGGAACTGGTGAACTCGCCTTCGGCCGAAGCGGCCCGCCTGACGCAGTACTCCCACGGAGCCGGCTGAGCGTGCAAGCTCGGCCCGGAGGATCTGGGCCGCATCCTGCAGCACGTGCCGCACGTCCCGGACGACCGGCTCCTCGTGGGACTCGACGGCCCGGACGACGCCGCCGTGTATCTGCTCGACGATGGGCAGGCGATCGTTGCGAGCCTCGACTTCTTCACTCCGCTCGTCGACGATCCGGCGGACTTCGGCGCCATCGCGGCCGCGAACGCGCTCGGCGACCTGTACGCGATGCGGGCCCGGCCCCCTCTTCGCGCTCAACATCCTGGCGGTTCCCGCCGGAACCCTCTCCGATGAGACGGTCGGCGCGATCCTCCGCGGCGCGGGAGAAGTGTGCCGCGAGGCCGGCATCGCGGTTGCCGGTGGACATTCGATCGACGACGCGGAGCCGAAGTTCGGCCTGGTGGCCATCGGACTCGGCGATCCCGATCGCCTGTGGAGAAAGGGCGGCGCGCGGCCGGGCGACGCGCTTGTGCTGGGCAAGGCGCTCGGAACGGGCGTCGTCACGACCGGACTCAAGCGGGGCGTGACGGATCCGGCCGACCTTCTCGTCGCCGTCGATTCCATGCGGCGACTCAACCGCGAGGCGGCGGCCGTCCTTTCCGGCTTCGACGTTCATGCCGCGACCGACGTCACGGGCTTCGGGCTCCTCGGCCACCTGCTCGAGATGTGCCGCGCCTCGGACGCGAGCGCCCGGATCCGGGCTTCGGCGCCGAAGCTCCTCCCCGGAGCGCTGCGCCTCGCCGGAGAGGGGTGCGTGCCGGGCGGTACGACCCGGAACCGCGACGCCTACGCCTCGCAGGTGCGGTGGGATGAGGCCGTCCCGGACGATCTGCGGACCCTGTTGCTCGACCCGCAGACGTCCGGCGGACTGCTGGCGGCGGTCCCCGCGCACGAGGCGTCGGCGGCGTCGGCGGCCCTCGTTGCCGCGGGCTATGCGGCCGCCGTGATCGGAGACGTCACTGCGCGGGACGGTCCGGCGGTCGGGGTCGAGGTCGCGCCGTGACCGGGCCGCCGAAGCGCGGCGTCCTCCGGCGGCCGCCCCGGCGTTGGAGCCGGGCGGCGCGGCGCGTACGTTTGACGCTCCGTGCGGGCCCGTAGCTCAGCTGGTTAGAGCAGGGGACTCATAATCCCAAGGTCGCAGGTTCGAATCCTGCCGGGCCCATCTTCGAGCTCGTCCCGACGCCCGTATCCACCATCATCCTGTATCCACCAGCGAGAGTAAGGAGTCGTCCATGCGGCCATGCCGGGTTCCGGTCTCCCGACGCGCGTCCACCCTCCTGTTCGCCGTCCTCGCGCTGTGCTGCGCCGTCACGTCGGACGCGGCCGCGCAGGCCCAGGCGACGACCGGCGTCATCCGCGGCGTCGTCCGCGACCCCGTGGGAGCGCCCGTGGCCGGTGCCGCCGTGGTCATCGAGCATCGCGCGACCGGCTTCGAGACGACGGTCGTGACGGGCTCGAACGGGGCGTTCGTGCGCACGCTCCTTCCGCTGGGCGTCTATGACGTCACCGCCCGGGCGCTGGGGCAGTTCGGCGACGAGCGCACCGAGGGGCTCGTCCTCCGCGTGGGAGAGGTCCTCGATCTCGTACTCGAATTCAAGCCCGTCGCGGTGTCCGAGATCACCGTGGTCGCGGACCGGACGCCGCTCGTCGACACGGAGGACCCGTCGAGTTCCCATCGCCTCGCCGAGGAGGTCGTCGACAACCTGCCCAACAACGGCCGGAACTTCCTCGACTACACGCTCCTCACGCCGGGCGCCTCCATGTCGCAGGGTCCGGACGGCGAAGTCCTCAACATCGGGGGACAGCGGGGGATCTTCAACAACGTCTCCGTGGATGGAGCCGACTTCAACAATCCCTTCTTCGGCGAGCAGCGGGGCGGCCAGCGCCCCGCCTTCACCTTCAACCAGGACGCCATCGAAGAGATCGTCGTCGTGAGCCAGGGCGCGTCGGCGGAGTTCGGGCGCTCCGCCGGCGGCTTCGTGAACGTGATCACGAAGTCGGGCACGAACGAGTTCACGGGTTCCGCGCACTACTTCGGCCAGTGGGATGCGATCTCCACCGCATACCCGAGCGAGCGCGGCGGCGGAAAGCCCGAGTTCGGACGCGGCCAGTTCGGCTTCACCCTCGGCGGCCCGATCGTGCGGGACAAGGCGTTTTTCTTCGTCGCCTACGACCAGCAGGAAGCGAGCGAGACGAAGCAGTTCACGCGCAACGTCGTGAACCGGTCCGAACTCGAGAAGCTGGAGACCTTCCTTCAGACGCAGTGGCCCGGCCTGTTCGACGCCGAGTTCGGCCCGATCCGCCGCACCGACGACAACCGGGCGCTCGTGGCGAAGCTCGACTTCAACCTCAGCGACCGTCACCAGGCGTCCTTCAAGTACAACTACACCTGGTCGCAGCAGGTGAACGGGACGTTCGACGTGGATTCCTGGGGGCTCAGCGCGAACGGCCTCGAGGAGGACTTCTCCCATGCGATCAACGCGAGCCTCAGGTCGCAGCTTTCCAACACCGTCTCCAACGAGTTCCGCGTCCAGTACGCGCGCGAGGACCGGCCCCGGGGATACGACGGACCTCTGCTTCCGGGCTCCGCCCCGCCGGCGCAGCCGGCCTTCGGCGCGATCGGCGGCCGCCCCTTCCCGGACATCGCGATGGATTTCGCGGACGGGTTCCGGATCGGGATGCCCTTCTTCCTCCCCATCGACCCGGGCTACGACACCCGCATCCAGCTCGTCGACAACCTCTCCTTCCTCGCGGGAGACCACCTGTTCAAGGTGGGCGCGGAATACAACCGGACGGGGGTCGGCCAGCAGTTCATCGGCTTCGCGAACGGCCTCTACAAGTTCTCCTCCGTCGACGGTTTCATGAACTTCGTCACGCGGGGGAACCGGTACGTCACCTGCTCCGACGGTTCCGACAGCGCGGAAGGCGTCTGTCCGCCGGGCACCGCGATCACCGGACCCGTGCTCCTCTACCTGCAGGCCCTTACGCTGGGGAATACTCCGGCCGACCGGCTCGGACTGCAGGACTTCTCGATGCACGAACTCGGACTCTTCGTCCAGGACACCTGGCGCCCGCGCGACAACCTGACTCTGAACCTCGGCGTGCGCTGGGAGGGGTCGTGGCACCCGGCGATGTTCATCGAGCCCGGGGACACCTTCTACGGACCGTGGATCGGGACCGCGGGCTTCCCGTCGGACGGGACGATTCCGGACGACCTCGACAACTTCCAGCCGCGCTTCGGGCTCGCCTGGGATCCCCGCGACGACGGGCGCACGCTCGTCCGCGTGAACGCGGGGTCCTACTTCTCGCGCATCCCGATGCTGGTGTTCGCGCAGCACCGTACGACGAACGGCGCGTTCCAGGGGACGCAGTTCGCGGCCAGCGACGCGACCTTCCTTCCGCCGCCGCCGCAGATCGGCGAATTCCTGACGCCGCCTCCGCCGGGCACGCCGCCCTTCCAGCCCGGCGTGAACATCGCGGACCGCAACCTGGAACTGCCGCGGACCTGGTCCTTCAACGTCGCCGTCGAGCGCGCGCTGAGCGGGAGCACCGCGGCGACGCTTTCGCTGCAGCACGCCCGCACCGACAACCTGTTCCGCTTCGTGGACCGCAACGCGGCGGAACTCGGCGCGCCCTTCGCGGAGGGGGCCAACGGGCTCGGGACGGTCACCGTGACCGAGAGCAGCGCGCGCTCCCGCTACAACGCCGTCACGCTCGGACTGCACGGGGACGCCGCGCTCGACGGGAGGCTGAGTTTCGAGGCGAACTACACGCTGGGTTTCGACCGGTCGGACGACGATAACGAACGGGACCCCTTCAACTTCTTCTATGCGACCGCAACCGATTTCGAGCCCGAGTACAACTGGTCGATCCGGGACCGGCGGCACCAGCTGACGGGTTTCATGCTCTTCGATCTCGGACGCGGCGTCGTTCTCAACCACGTCTTCCGATACCTCTCCGCATCGCCGATGTCGGAGAGTTGCGGCCCAACGGCGGCGAATCCGCTCGCCGCGCCGGCGGGCCAGCGCGCCGGGGCCCCGGGGGACCGCGTGTGCGCCGACGGTTCCGTCCTCAGGCGCAACACGCTCCGGCGCGAGAACGACTTCTTCACTTGGGATCTGCGACTATCGAAGTCCTTCGACATCGGGGACGGGCGCACCGTCGAGCCGATCCTGGAGGCGTTCAACCTGACAGGCGCCGACAACTTCCTCGACACCGCGCAGACGGGCCTCCTGTTCAACTTCGACGGCACGATCCGGAGCGGCCTCGGCGACACCCGCCGCGCCCAACTGGGCGTCCGCGTCCGCTTCTAGCCGCCGCGTCCTCGTCGAAGCACTCGCTTGGGAATCGGGCTTCACGCCCCGTGGCTCAGTCGGGGTCGAGGATGTCGTCGATCCGGGCGAGCGCGTCGCGCAAGTGCAGTTCCGTCGTGCGGTCGAGCCGGCGCCGCAGCGTGCGTTCGATCGCATCCCGGAGCCCGTGGAGTTCGCCCCGCACGAAGGCTCGGATGTCCGACTGCGACACGTCCACCGAAGTGAAGAAGTCCGACAGACCGCCGAAGATGAAGATCGGGAGCGAGAATTCCTGCGTCATCAGGTACTCGAGCCGCTCCAGGTGCCCGCGCTGGAGATTCCGCCGGTAGACCCCGATCGAGGCGCCGCTGTCCAGCTCTCCCCAGATCGAGCCGCGCAGGTCCTCGAACATCTCGCCGAGGCTGTAGTGGTCGCCCCCGTTCCGGGCCTCCGCCTCGATCAGCCGCTGCATGCGGCCGGGGTCGAGGATCAGGTTCACGACCCGCACCTGGATGCTGCGCATGCGGTCCACCGTCGACGGGTTCTCGATCTTCGACAGGATCTCCTCGTCGACCATCCACGTCGGCGGGTCGAAGGCCTGCCGCGCGAAGAAGTCCATGGCCCGCCGCTGCGTGGCTTCGTCCACGAACTCGTAGACCGCCCCCTCCTGCCCGATGCGCTTCCGCGTGCGCGTCACGCCGCCGACCACGGTGCCGACGTGGCCCATGTAGCGGTTCCACTGGCCGATGACGTTGTTGTAGAGTTCGGCCAGTTCCTCGTAGTTCTCGCCTTCGCGCCCGTCACTGCTCCATTCGACGAGGTTGGGCAGGATCCGCTTCAGGTTCTCGATCCCGAGATCGCTCGCCTCCATCGCATCGGAGCCGACGGCCTCCGTCTGGGCGGTCGGGTCGATCGGCGTCGAATTGCCGAAAGCGTAGACCGGGTCGTCCTCGACCTCCCGGATCCAGGCGTCGAGCGTCGCGCGCTCCTCGTCCGTGTCCGCATCGAGGATCGGGCGGTAGCCCCAGTTGATCGAGAAACGGTCGTATTCGCCGATCCGCGGATCCACGCACGCCCCCTCGTCCTCCGGCTGCGCGACGTAGTTGAAGCGCGCGTAGTCCATGATCGACGGGGCCACCCCCTCGCGGCACACGAAGCCCGGGGCCCGCAGAGAATCCACGGGGAAGGCGGAACTCGACTTCATGTTGTGTGGGAGTCCGAGCGTGTGTCCGACCTCGTGCGCCGCCACGAAGCGGATCAGCCGGCCCATCACCTCGTCATCGAACAGCGCCCGCCGCGCCGCCGGATTCACGGCCGCCGTCTGGATCAGATACCAGTTCCGCAGCAGGTTCGCGACGTTGTGGTACCACTGGATGTCGCTCTCGAGGATCTCCCCGGTCCTCGGGTCGTGCACATGCGGTCCGGAGGCGTTCTGGACCTGCGACGGGAGCCAGCGGATCACGGAATAGCGCACATCCTCCGGGCTGAACTCCGGGTCCTCCTCGAAGGAGGGCGGCATCCGCCCCTGAATCGCGTTGCTGAAGCCCGCCGCCTCGAACGCCTCCTGCCAGTCCTCGATGCCCTGGATGAGGTACGGCCGCCACTTCTCGGGCGTGGCGGGGTCGAGGTAGAAGACGATGGGTTTGACCGGGTCGACGAGTTCGCCGCGCCGGAAGGCCGCGGTGTCGCTCGGCTCGAGCCGCCACCGCGTCACGTAGGTGCGCGTGACGACCTTCTGGTCGCTGCGGCCGTAATCCACCTGGCTCACGTTGAAGTAGCCCACCCGCTCGTCGAAGAGGCGCGGCTCCATCGGTTCGTCCGGGAGCAGCACCATCGACTGGTTCATTTCGATCGAGATCGAATTCGTGCTCGCGTTCGACGGAGGTGTCTGCGCGTTGTAGGTGAGGACGTGCCGCACCTCGAGGTTGCGGGGGAAGCTCTTGATCCAGTCCACGTAGGTGCGGTTCGAGTCCAGCGAGCGCACCCGGTACGCGTCGCGGCGGGGCTGGCTCAGCCCGAACATGGGGATATCGGACTCGAATAGCGGCGAGGCGTCGATGACGACGCTCGTCGAGTCGTCGTTCAGCGCCTCGATGTCGAAGGCCCGCAGGATCGGTTCGAAGTTCGCGCCCCGCACGGCCCGCGCCACCGGAAGGGTCTCGTCCGCCACGTTCGTGTGTCGCACGACACGCAGGAAGATCCGCTCGTCGTCGGGCCCGTTCCTCTCCCAGCGAATGACCTGCGTATTCGCCTTCTGGCCGCCGTAGCCCATCCCGTCCGGCACCGACGCCACGCGGCTCACGAGCAGGATCTCGCGCCCCAGAATCTCCTGCGGGATCTCGAACAGCCATTTGTCGTCCACCCGGTGGACGTGGACCATCCCCGAGTCGGTGACCGCTTCCTCCGTGACGACCTCGGCATAGGGCTCAGGGCCGTCTTCGTCATCCCCGCCGCCGCCGCGGGCGCCGGGTCCGCCTCCGGCCGCGGGGGACGGTGCGGGCGCGGGCCGGGCGAAGGGCCGGATGCAGCCCGTGGCCACGACGAGGAGCGAGAGCAGGAGGACGAAGGCGAGAGGGCGTGTGCTGCGCACGATCTGGAACATGCTGTCGGCTTCCCGGTTCGGAGATGACGTGGGCGGGTCGAGTGCGGGGTCGCAGACCATGCGGTCGTCGACCCGGGCGCCCAACCTAAGCGAGGGTGGAATGGCGGCCAACCTCGGCGGTCCGGCCGCGGCGGTCGATCCGCCCGCCCGCCGCATTGACGGATCCGCCTTGAAAAGCGTAGCGTTCCAACAGTTACGCCTTGTCTCGTCGACGATCCCCGCAGTGAAAGGCACGCGTGCGGAGGGCGCGACGTCATATTCGAAGGAGGTACCGCGATGCGCATCCGCACCCTGGCTCCCTTTGCCCTGGCTCTGACCATCGCCTGCGGCGGGGCGGAGACGGAAGAAGCCGCGATGACGGAGGAGACGACGGAGGCGATGGACGAAGCTCCGGCCATGTCCGACGCCGAAGCGGCGATGACGGAAATCACCGACTACTACGAGACGCATTTCAACATGGGCCACGGCAGCATGGTCGGCGGCCGCTATTCCGAGGACGGACTCCTGTGGAGCGCCTCCGGCGCCATGGTCTACGGGAGCGAGGCGGTCGGCGCCGCCCTCCAGGCGCGGATTGACGCGGAGGGTTCGCAACTCGCGATCCATCCCGGCGAAACCATGGGCTTCGGCGACCAGATCGTTTCGCGCGGCCACTACGTCCTCACGGGAACGGTGGACGGAGCGGAAGTCCGGAACTCCGGGTACTACATGGCCGTGGCCGAGAACGTGGACGGCGAATGGTCGCTCAAGGGGGTCGTGAGCAACTACGACACGCCCGACCAGTCGATGTCCGCCGGCCAGATGATGGAGATGCCCGAGGGGATGGGCGGCGACCTCATTCAGGCGAGCGGCGACTACTTCGCCACCCATTACAACATGGGGCACGCCTCGATGGTCGCGAACACCTTCACGGAGAGCGCGGTCGCGATGATGCCGGGCGAGCGGGCCCGCGAGGGTCGCGCGGCCGTGGAGGAAGGGCTGCAGGCGATGTTCGATGCGGGCGTGACGTTCAGCGGGATCAGCGGCTGGTCCGCGCACGATCTCGACGAGGGTCACGTGGTCGGCATCGGCACGTACGGCACCGAGGGTCCGGACGGGGCCGGCGGTGGCCATTTCGCCGGACTCTACTCGCGAGGCGAGGACGGCGGCCTCATGCTGCACTGGCTCCTGATGGGAGCGCACGCCGGCATGTAACCGCCGGTCCGACAGTCTCCGGGGGCTGTGGCGGCCGGGGCCGTTCCCGGCGGTCCGGCCGCTTCCCCCGGATGTTGATTTCCCGGCGTTGACTTCCCTGCCTACGAACCCGGGTGCGCCCAGTCGGGCAGGACGCCGGGTTCGATCCCGAACAGCAGCGGTCCCAGGGCGCGGAAGATCAGCGTGATCACGATGGCGCCGATCAGGTTGAGGAACAGCCCCGCCCGCGCCATCTCCGCGATCCTCACCCGGTTGCTCCCGAACACGACGGCGTTGGGCGGCGTCGCCACCGGCATCATGAAGGCGCACGAAGCGGAGAGCGTCGCCGGTATCATCAGCAGGAGCGGGTGAACGCCGGTCGCGACAGCCACGGCCGCGAAGATCGGGAGCACCATCTCCGTCGTCGCCGTGTTCGACGTGAGTTCGGTGAGGAACGTCATCGCGAGGCAGATGACGAAGATCAGCACGAGCGGCGGCACCGTCGACAGCCCGCTGAACGCCTCCCCGACGAAGCGCGCCAGCCCCGTGGCCTGGAAGCCGTGCGCGAGGGCGAAGCCTCCCCCGAACAGCAGCACGATATTCCACGGGAGCCGCCGCACGACGCCGGGTCCCATGACCGTGGCGGACTTTGCGCCCGGCGACCTCGTCGGGACGAGAAAGAGAATGCAGGCCATCGTGATCGCGACCGTCCCGTCGTCGATCAGGTGACCGTAGGGCAGGAGCGACGACCAGCCCGGGATCGTGAGCCGGCCGATCTCGATCGGTGCGCGGAACACCCACAGCAGGGCCGTCGTCGCGAAGACGGCGAGGATCGCCCGTTCTTCGAAGGCTACGGGGCCGAGCTTCCGCATCTCGGACTCCACGATGTCGCGGTCGACCGAGACCTCGTCTGACACGCGGAAGAAGACCCGGGTGATCAGGACCCACGCGAAGACGAGCATCAGCGCCGCGATCGGCAGCGCCATGACGAACCACGTACCGAAGGAGATGTGCGGGGCGTCCGGGAACGTGATCGCGAAGATGCGCTGGAGGGAGAGGTTCGGCGGCGTGCCGACCAGCGTCGCGATCCCGCCGGCGGAGCAGGCGTACGCGATTCCCAGCATGATCGACACGGAGAAGGCGCGCGTCCGGCGGCGCCCGAACTGCTCCTCCATGCGGAGGATGACGGCGAGTCCGACGGGGACCATCATGATCGCGGTGGCCGTGTTCGAGATCCACATGGAGAGGAAGGCCGCCGCGAGCATGAAGCCGAGTACGATGCGGGCCGGGCCGCCGCCCACCGCGCGAATGACCCAGAGGGCGATTCGCCGGTGGACATCCCACTTCTCCATCGTGAGCGCGATCATGAAGCCGCCGAGGAAGAGGACGATCGTGCTGTTGAAGTAGATGGGCGCCGTCTCCCCCGTCCGTTCGATCCCGAGGATCGGGAACAGGAGAAGCGGGAGCAGCGCGGTCGCGAAGAGCGGAATCGCGTCGGTGATCCACCATGTGGCCATGAGGACGGCCACCGCCGCCATGCGGGTGACTTCGGGCCGACCCGGCTCGAGGTCGAGCAGGAGCACCAGCAGGAAGAGGAGCGGTCCGAGCCACAGCCCAATGCGCTGGCCGCGCGAGCGCGTCGCGGATCCGTCTTCCGAACGGTTGTGTGCCATGAGCTTCCTCGCCGCTCCGGATTTGTTCCCGTCCGCGCGGGGCCCGGCGCGCGCCGCCGGAGATGGCGCGCCGCGGCGGAGGAACGTACCATCCGGCGCGGGACGCCGCGTAGTTTCCTCTCAAGGGCGGCTGGGCTAGCTTTTGCGTCCCTTTGCAGCGGGCTGCCAGGCCGGGGTCGCTCGAACCCTCGCCGCGGGCCGCGATCACGAGACCCACGAAGAACGGTGACAATCTAGATGTTCGGTTCGGTACGCTGGCGGTTGGTCTGGATCGCCGTTCTGGTAGCCATTTGCGGTTTCGCCCTGGTGCCCGAGACCATCGTGGACGAAGTCACGGGCGAGTCGGAGCGGGTCTGGCCGCTCAAGCTCGGACTGGACCTGCAGGGCGGCATGCACCTCGCGGTCGAGATCTACGACCCCGAGGGCACTCTCAGCGGGCAGGATCTCGACGATGCGGTCGAGCGCACGCTCACGACGATTCGGAACCGGATCGACGAGTTCGGCGTCCGCGAGCCGACGATCCAGCGCTCCGGCAACCGCATCATCATCGAACTCGCGGGGGTCGACGACCCGGAGCAGGCGAAGCGGATCGCCACCGAGACCGCGTTCATGGAGTTCAAGATCGTCACGGACGGTCAGGAGTTCATGGACGCACTGGAGCGGATCGACCGCGCGATCGTGAGCGCGGTGGGGATCGAGAACCTCCAGGTCACACCGCTGGAGACCGAACCGGAAGTGGACCTGAGCGATATCCTCGGTGGCGCCGCCGATTCCGCCGCGGTGGAGGATCCGGTGGCCGAGGAGGGCGCGGCCGAAGGCGAGGATCCGGCTGACGGGGAGGCTCCGGCCGCCGACTCCCTCGCCGCCGAAGAGGAGACGGCCGACGCCGTGGATGAGGCCACCGCGCGACCTCTGTCGGCGCTGCTCGGACAGGGACGGATCCTCGGCGAGTACCTCGTACCGCAGGAGGATCAGCCCACTGCGGCGGCGTGGCTGGAACTCGAGGGCGTCCGGGAAGCGCTCCCCCGCGGCGTCACGCTTCACTGGGGAGTGGAGCAGGTCGGGGCGGGCGCGGGAGCGTACGTGCCGCTCTATGTGCTCGAGGCGGAACCGCTCATTACCGGCGACATGCTTCAGGACGCGGGGCCGGCGAACCGCGACCCGACCTTCAACCAGCCGATCGTTCCGTTCGAGACGACCCGGCGCGGCTCGCGGGTCTTCGAGCGCGGCACGGCGCGCAACATCGGCGAGAACATGGCCATCGTCCTCGACGACCGGGTCCAGAGCTACGCCGTCATCCGCAGCGTTCTGAGCCGGCGCGCCCAGATCGAACTCACCCCCGGCGCGTCCTTCCAGGAGGCGCAGGAACTCGCGCTCGTCCTTCGGGCCGGTGCGCTGCCCATGCCGATCGAGGTCGTCGAGGAGCGCAACGTGAGCGCCTCGCTCGGCGAAGACTCCATCCGGCAGGGCCGCACCGCCTTCATCATCGGGATCGTCGGCGTGATCATCATCATGATGATCTACTACCGGGCGGCGGGAATCCTCGCCGTCGGGGCGCTGCTCACGTACGTCATCCTCATGCTGGGCGGCCTGGCCGGCCTCGACGCGACGCTCACTCTGCCGGGCATCGCGGGTCTCATCCTCTCCATCGGAATGGCGGTGGATGCGAACGTCCTCATCTTCGAACGGGTGCGCGAGGAACTCGGGGCGGGGAAGACGCCGCGCACGGCGGTGGACGCGGGATTCGGCAACGCCCTGTCGGCGATCGTGGACGCGAACCTCACCACGCTCATCACCGGGATCATCCTCTTCCAGTTCGGGACCGGCGCGGTGCGGGGCTTCGCCGTCACGCTCTGCATCGGGATCCTCGCGTCGTTCTTCTCCGCGATCTACGTGACGCGGACGCTCTTCATCATGTACCTGAACCGACGCGGCTCCCGGGAGTCCGTGAGCATATAGGAACGAAGTCATCATGAGGGTCTTCCAGAACGCGAACTACAAGTTCCTCTCCATGCGCCGGCCGGCGTACTTCGCGTCGGCCGCGATCATCACGATCGGCCTCCTGTCGATCATCTTTCGTGGCGGGCTGCGGACGGGCGTGGAGTTCACGGGCGGCGTGCTGCTCGAGGTGCAGTTCTCGCAGACGACCGATGTGGGCCAGATCCGCGACGCACTGACGGCCGGGGGCACGACGGGCGTCCAGATTCAGCAGCTGCGGACGGTGGGAGCGGAGACGTTCGACTTCCTGCTGCGCGTGCCGGTAGGGGAGGATGAGGACCAGAACGCGATCCGGGACCAGATCAGGACGAGCCTCGAGACGCAGTACTCCGCCGGCAGCTTCGAGATCGCGCGCGGCGATACGTTGAGCGCCAAGGTGGGCGACGAGTTCCAGCGCACCGCCGTCATCGCCGTGCTGCTCTCCTTCCTCCTGACCCTGATCTACCTCGCCTTCCGTTTCGAGTGGCGGTTCGGCGTCGCCGCCGTCATCGCGACGGTGCACGACATGCTCATCACGTTCGGGTTCATCTCGCTGTTCGACATCGAGATCAACCTCGCGACCGTCGCTGCGATTCTCACGATCATCGGGTATTCGCTCAACGACACGATCGTCGTCTTCGACCGCGTGCGGGAGAATATCAGGAAGAAGCGGAAGGAATCGTACGATGCGACGCTCAACCGCAGCCTGAACGAGACACTGCCCCGAACGGTCCTCACGAGCGGCACGACGCTGATCGCGCTGGTGTCGCTGGTCGTGATCGGGGGCGCCGTGATTCGGCCCTTCGCGAGCGTGCTCATCATCGGCGTGCTCATCGGGACGTACTCCTCGATCTTCGTCGCGTCTCCCGTTCTCCTGGAGATTCACGACCGGGCCCGCAGGCGCTCCGCGATCGCCGCCCGCAGCGCCTAGCTCGCCGGGCCAGGGGTGACCGGTACCGGAGCCGGGACGACGCTCTTCGATTCGCACCTTCATCTGACGGCGGCCCGCTTCGCCCCCGATCTCGACGAGGTGCTGGACCGGGCCCGCGCGCGCGGCGTGCGCCGCATGGTCACGGTCGCCTCGGACCCCGAGGACGCCGAGCGGGCCGTGGCGCTGGCCGCGCGGACGCCCGGCCTGTGGGCCACGGCGGGGCTCCATCCCCACGCGGCGGACCGGACCTCGTCCTCGCTCATGAGCGAGATCGAGCGCATCGCCGCAGCCCCCGAGGTCGTCGCGATCGGGGAGACGGGGCTCGATTTCCATTACGACAATGCGGCCCGGACGGCGCAGCTGGAGAACTTCGAGGCGCACCTCGGGCTGGCGGCCCGGCTCGGTCTGCCGATCGTCGTACATTCGCGCTCCGCGGAGGCCGAGACGGCGGAGCGGGTGAGGGAGTACGGCGACGGCGCCGCCGGGGTGCTGCACTGCTTCACGGGAGGCGAGGCACTCCTCCGTGCCGCCCTGGATGCCGACTGGTACGTCTCCTTTTCGGGCCTCATCACGTTCGTGCCCGAGCTGGCCGAGTGGGTCCGCGCCGTGCCGGCGGACCGACTCCTCATCGAGACGGACGCTCCCTACCTCGCGCCCGCCCCCCGCCGGGGGCGCCGCAACGAACCCGCCTACCTCACGCACACGTGCGAGCGGCTGGCGGAGGTGCGCGGCATGTCCTGCGAGGAAGCCGCGGCGCTCACGGCGAGGAACGCCCGCCGCTTCTACGGCCTGGAGGACGCCCCGTGAATCGCCGGGGGTCGGGTGGTGTGCAGATCCTCCCGGACCACGTCGCGAACCAGATTGCGGCGGGCGAGGTCGTGGAGCGGCCCGCCTCCGTCGTCAAGGAACTCGCCGAGAACGCGGTCGATGCCGGGGCGCGCCGGGTCGAGGTCGCGCTCCGTAACGGCGGGAAGACCGCAATCCGGGTCTCGGACGACGGGAGCGGGATGAACCGCGAGGACGCCGTGCTCGCGCTGGACCGGCACGCGACGAGCAAGATCCGGAGCGTGGATGACCTGCGAAACGTCCGCTCCTTCGGCTTCCGCGGCGAGGCGCTGCCCTCCATCGCGGCCGTCAGCCGTTTCGAACTGCACACGGCGGTGCGTCCGGAAGAGGGCGTGCGGGCGCGCGTGGATTTCGGGTGCATCCGCAGCGTCGATGACGTGCCGCGCCGGCGCGGCACGACCGTGACGGTCCGCGCGCTGTTCCACGACCTCCCGGCCCGCGCAAAGTTCCTCCGGAGTTCGGCCGCCGAGACGCGGGCCGCGGGAGAAGCGCTCGTGCTCCTCGCGCTCGCGAACCCCGCCGTCGCCTTCCGGCTCGAGTCGAATCGCCGCGTCTCCATGGACCTCGCCCCGGCGCGCGACTGGCTCGGACGAATCGCTCAACTCTGGGGCGACCTCGCCCCCACGCTTATCCCCGTGGAGGAAGCGGGCGGCCCCGTGCGGGTCCGGGGCTTCATCCAGCGGCCCGATGCGGCGCGCGCGAGGGGAGGCCGCCGTTACGCCTTCGTCAACGGCCGCCCCTTCCGGGATCCCGCTCTGCTGCGGCTGGTGGATGACGCTTTCCGGACGACGGTCGTCGAGGGCCTCCGGCCGAGTCTCTTCCTGCGCATCGAGACGCCGCCCGCATCGGTCGACGTCAACGTCCATCCGGCCAAGGCAGAGGTGCGTTTCCGCGACCGCGAGAGCGTCGAGACGGCCGTTCGGGATGCCGTGCGCGCCGCGCTGGCGCGGCTCGATTCGACGAAGCCGGTGGGCATCGCGGGCGACGGATCCGACGTGGAGCCGGGCCATGGAACGCCGTCCCGCGGGGGCGCCGTGAAGCCCCGTGGCGAGCCGCCCGCGGAGATGCCGCAGTTCGCGCTCTTCGTCTCGGGACGGGACGACGCGGGCAGGCCGGGCGAGCCCGGGGCCGAAACCGGTGCGAGCGGGCAGGAAGGGGCGGCGCCCTTCGCCGGTCCGGACCTGTGGCAGCTCCACGACCGTTACATTCTGGCCGCGACCCGCGAAGGGCTCCTCATCGTCGACCAGCACTCGGCGCACGAGCGGGTGCTCTACGAGGAGATCATGGCGCGGTTCGAAGCGGGAGGGGGCGCCTCCCAGGCGCTCCTCTTTCCGGTTACGCTGCAGTTCTCGCCTCCGGAGGCCGAGGCGCTCGAGGATCTCGCCGGATTGCTCGCCCGGCAGGGCTTCGAGCTGGAGCCGTTCGGCGAGCGGACCTGGATCCTGACGGCGGCCCCGCAGCCTCACGCCCGGTTCGACGCCGAGCGCTGCCTGCGCGAGATGGTGCGGGAACTGGCGGAAGGATCGCCGCTCGTGAACGCCGCGCGCAGCCAGCACGAGCGCGTCGCGATGAGCATGGCGTGCAAGGGAGCCATCAAGGCGGGTGAGCAGATCTCCCCGGAAGAGGCGAGGGAACTCTTCGACCGGTTGTTCGCGACTCCGCTGCCCGGACACGATGTCCACGGCCGCCCGACGATCGTGCGCTTGAGCGTCGAGGAGCTCGACCGGCGGTTCGGCCGCGGGTAGCCGCCGCGCCCATGGGGAGTCCGCCCGTGTCGGTCATCGCGGGGCCTACCGCCTCCGGCAAGACGGCCGTCGCCATCGAGATCGCGCGCCGGCTGGATGGCGAAATCATCTCCATGGACAGCCGGCAGGCGTACCGCGGCTTCGCCATCGGGACCGCAGCGCCTTCCGCCGGCGAACTCCGCGCGGCGCCGCACCACGGCGTTGGCTTTCTCGACCCGCACGAACGCTACGGCGCGGGCCGATTCGCCCGCCTGGCAACCCGATGGCTCGCGGAGATCCGGGCCCGGGGGCGCGTCCCCATCTTCACGGGCGGGACGGGCTTGTTTCTGCGCGCGCTCACGCACCCGATGTTCGAAGAGCCCCCGCTCGAGCCGGCGCGACGCGCGGCCCTGCACGCCTGGCTGGGTGCACTCGAACGCGAGGAACTCACCCGCTGGGCGGCGCGACTCGATGCGGCGCTGGCGGCGCGGCGCCGTCCGCTCGACCGGCAGCGGGCGGCGCGCACGGTGGAACTCGCGCTCCTGACGGGCAAGCCGCTCACCCGCTGGATGACAAGCGCCCCGGCCGAACGCCCGCCGCTGCGGACCGCGACCCATGTGCTGGAGTGGGCCGCGCCGCTCCTGCGCGAACGGATCGAACGCCGCGCCGACGCGTTGATCCGCGGTGGCGCCTGGCCGGAGGAGGTTCGACACCTGCTGACGCGGGGCCTCGACGGATCGCCCGCCTTCAACGCGCTGGGCTACGCGGATGTCGCGGCGCTCGTCCGTGGCGAGGCGGGGGTCGACGAGACGATCGAGCGCGTGTCGAGGGCTACCTGGCGCTACGCGCGCCGGCAGCGGACATGGTTCCGGCACCAGGTCCCGGACGACACCGTCGTGGTTCGGGTGCTGGACGGGTCGACGACACCGGAACAACTTGCGCGCCGCATCTCGGATGACTGGCGCGAATCAGGGTGAAGACGGGACGATGAAGATCGGGATCACGTGCTATCCGACATACGGCGGCTCCGGAGCGATCGCTACCGAACTGGGGCTCGGCCTCGCCCGCCGGGGGCACGAGGTACACTTCATCTCCTATGCCCAGCCGTTCCGTCTCACGCACTTCATCGACGGCGTCTACTTCCACGAAGTCGAGGTCAACCGCTACCCGCTGTTCGAGTATCCTCCCTACTCGCTCGCGCTCGCCGTCACGATGCACGAAGTGGCGCGGCGCGAGGCACTCGACCTCCTCCACGTGCACTACGCGATTCCGCACGCCACGGCGGGCTGGATCGCGCGCGACATGCTCCGGGACGGGGGCCGGGACGTGAAGCTCGTGACGACGCTGCACGGCACGGACATCACGCTCGTGGGCCAGGACCCCTCGTACTGGTCGATCACGCGCTTCTCCATCGAGAAGTCCGACCGCCTCACCGCCGTCTCCGAGTGGCTCCGCGAGCGGACGCACCGCGACTTCGACTGCAGCCGCTGCGCGATCGAGGTCATCCCGAACTTCGTCGATCCGAAGATCTACGACCGCGAGCGCTATCGGGGCCGGCACCGGCTCGCGCGGGCCGGAGAGAAGGTCGTGATGCACATCTCGAATTTCCGTGCGGTCAAGCGGATCCCGGATCTCATGGAGATGTTCGCGCGGATCCAGCGCGCCCTGCCGGCTCGCCTCATCCTCGTGGGTGATGGTCCGGAGCGGCAGCGCGCTGCGGAGATCGCCACGGAGCTGGGCATCGCGGAACGGGTCGTGTTTCTCGGCAAGATCGACTCCGTCGCCGAACTCCTCGCGGGCGCGGACCTCTTTCTGCTCCCGAGCGAGCAGGAGTCCTTCGGCCTGGTGGCCCTGGAAGCGCAGGCTTCCGCCGTTCCCGTGGTGGGGTCCTCCGGGACGGGCCTCGACGAGGTCGTCGAGCACGGCGTCACCGGCTACCTCCATCCGGTCGGAGCGGTCGACGCCATGGCGACGTCGGCGATCTCGCTGCTGCGCGATGAGGCGCGCTGGGACGCGTTCTCGCGCGCGTCGCGGGAGCGAGCCCTTGAGCGCTTCACGATCGACCGCATCGTCCCCCGTTACGAGTCGCTCTACCGTAGCGTCCTCGCCGACGGGGAGGGTCCCGGCGTGGGGACCGGGTGAACCCGTTCGAAGCCTTCGTCCTCGGCGTCGTCCAGGGCCTCACCGAGTTCCTGCCCGTGTCGAGTTCCGGGCATCTCGTGCTCGGGCAGGCGCTGTTCGGAATCGCACTTCCCGGCGTCGTGTTCGAGGTCACCGCGCACGTCGCGACGCTGTGCGCCGTGTGCTGGGTGTATCGCGGACGCCTCGCGGAGCTGGTGCGGGGTGTGTGCGCGGCGGATCGCGAGAGCCTCCGAGATGTCGGGCTCCTGGCCGCGGCCTCGCTCCCCGCCGCCGCCGTCGGAGTCGGCCTGCGGGGCGCGCTGGAGCCCGCGTTCGAGCGGCCCATGCTCGCGGCGGCGATGCTGCTCGTCACCGGCGCCATCGTCTGGTCGATCCGGCGCCTGTCCCGCCGGGGCACCCGCGCGCGGCCGACGGTCGCCGGCGCGCTGGCGATCGGTCTGGCGCAGGCGTTTGCCATCCTGCCCGGCATTTCCCGCTCGGGGAGCACCGTGGCCGCGGCGACCGCCGCCGGCGTCGAACCCCGCCGCGCGGCCGAGTTCTCCTTTCTTCTCTCCATCCCCGCGATCGGCGGGGCGGCCGTGCTGCAGGCGCCGGATCTCGGCGCGGCCGGACTCGCGGTCGGGATGCTGCCCCTCGCGGTCGCCTTCGCCGCGTCGGCCCTGTCAGGGGTCTTCGCCATTCGTATCTTCCTGCGGATGCTCGAACGGCGCGTATTCCACCGCTTCGCCTGGTACTGCTGGCTCATCGGCGGAGGATACCTGGCCGCCGCCGCGATCTGGCCGGCGTTGCGTGGCTGACCGTTGGTTGATCGTTGGTTGATCGTTGGATGATCGTTGGATGATCGTTGAATGCCTGTTGAATGACTGACATCGGAGCGGCCATGCTTGCAGAACAGGCGGAGGGCTGGGCCGGGGAGCCCGTCGCCGCGCTGCGCGAGCGATGGGACCGGGAGTCGGTCTTCGCCTTCGACCGCATCCCTTCGACGAACGATCTCGCCCGCGAGCTGGCGGAAACCGGGGCGCCGTCCGGCACGATCGTGCTTTGCCGCGAGCAGACGGCCGGGCGGGGAAGGGCGGGCCGGAGCTGGGCATCGCCGGCGGGAGGCGGCGTCTATCTCAGCATGGCGTTTCACCCGCGTGAAGCCACCGTCCCGCCGCTGGTCACGGTCGTCGCCGGCGTCGATCTCGCCCGCGAACTGAACCGGCGCTTCCCGGGCCTCGGCTTGGCCGTGAAGTGGCCCAACGACCTCATGGCGCGCGAGCGGAAGCTCGGCGGCATCCTGGCGGAGACGGCCCGGACCGATGACGGAGGCGTGTTCCTCGTCGTCGGCGTCGGCATCAACGTCGAGGCCGGCCGGCTTCCGAATGACGTGGACGGAGCGGTGGCCCTCGCCGACTGCACGGGCCCGGCGCGCCTCGTCGACGTTGCGGACGCGGTCGTGGCGGGACTCGAGCGCCGGCTCCCCCGTGCGCCGACCTCACTCGATGCGGCGTCGCTCGACGAACTCGACCGGCTCGACTGGTTGAAGAACCGCTGGGTCGAGCACCGGCTCTCCGACCGCGAGCCCGCCATCGGCCTCGCGGCCGGGATCGCTCCGGACGGCGCCCTGCTGCTGCGGCCACGCGGGGGCGCCCTGCGCCGCGTCGTCGCGGGCTCCATCGTTCCTGGCGGAAGCTGATCTCATGCTCCTCACCGTAGACATCGGGAACACCGAATCCGTCCTCGGGTGGTTCGAGGATCTCACCCCCGTGCACACGTGGCGGATCGCCACGGACCGCCGCCGTACGGCGGACGAGATCGGACTCCAGATCCGGGGTCTCCTCGGTGCACGGGAACTGCCGGCTCCGGAGCGGATCGTCGTCGCCTCCGTCGTGCCGGTCCTGCACCGGGTCTGGCTCGCGGTGGGGAGGACGCTCGACGCCCCGCTGTGCTTCCTCAACGGCGGCTCTCCCATCCCGGTCCGGCTGGATGTCGACCACCCTCTCGAAGTCGGCGCCGACCGCATCGCGAACACGCTCGCCGCGGCGGAGCTCTACCGCCGCGACACGGTGGTCGTGGATCTCGGCACGGCGACGACCTTCGACTGCATCACGGCCGATGGCATCTTCGTGGGCGGCGTCATCGCGCCCGGGCCCACGGCGGGCACGGATCAGCTCGCGCGCGCGACGGCGCAACTACCTCAGATCCACGTGGAGAAACCGACCCGGGTCATCGGCCGCAATACGAAGGACTGCCTGCGAAGCGGCGGCTTCTACTCGGTGGTGGAGGGGATCGACGGCATCGTGCGGCGGATCGTAGAGGAATGGGAGCGCGAGCCGCTCGTCGTCGCGACGGGCGGACTCGCGCGGGTCGTGGGACCGCACTGCCGCACCGTCGACCGCATCGAACCGGCGCTCACGATCACCGGCCTCGCGATCGCGGACCGGTATCTGTTCGGAGCGCCGGCCGCCACCGACGGCTAGCGGCGCGACGCCTGCGTCAGGACCCGCGGAAGAAGGCGGCGCTTCCGCAGCACTTCTCCTTCATCTTGTTCGCGAACTCCGGATTGATCATCCGCACGACCAGGTAGAACACCGCCACGAAGATCGCGACCTTTGCCACCAGCCACACGAGGGGCAGGACGACGGAGAAGAGGATTCCCGTCACCCACAGACCCACCGCGCCGGCGGCCACAAGCACTACGGCTGCACGAAACATGTCGACCTCCTTTCTGGCCCGCTCCTACGATAGGTGTACAGGGCGGGTTTCATAACCCCCGCGCCCCCTTGATCGAAACCGCGCAGCCGCATATCTTCGGCTCGCCTTAGCACTCGCTGTGTCAGAGTGCTAACAGCCGCGGGGTCCCTCGCGGCTTTCATCGGAAGGATCACCCAATACCGAAGGTCCAAGGAGGGACAGGCAAGATGGCAACCGCCTCGAACACGAAACTGAACATCTCCCCCATGGCCGACCGAGTCGTCATCGCACCGCTCGAGGAGACCGAGGAGATGCGCGGGGGTCTGTACATTCCGGACACCGCGAAGGAGAAGCCGCAGCAGGGTACCATCGTCGCCGTCGGCCCCGGCCGCATGAACGACGACGGCGACCGCATCCCGATGGAAGTCAAGACCGGAGACCGGGTGCTCTACGGCAAGTACGCCGGGACCGAGGTTTCGCTGGATGGCGATGACTACCTGATCGTGAAGGAAAGCGACGTTCTGGCCGTCCTCTAGCCGCTGAAGCGGGAGACGGCGGGTCAAACCCGTTGACTGATGCGCCCGAATGATCGGGCGAAGGAGACGAAATGGCGAAGGATCTTGAATTCGATACCGCGGCACGGCAGCGCCTGAAGGCGGGCGTGGACAAGCTCGCGCGCGCGGTCAAGGTCACGCTCGGCCCCAAGGGGCGGAACGTGGTGCTTGAGAAGAAGTTCGGCAGCCCGACGATCACGAAGGACGGCGTGACCGTCGCGAAGGAAGTCGAGCTGGACGACCCGGTCGAGGATCTCGGCGCGAAGATGGTGAAGGAAGTCGCGACGAAGACGTCCGACGCGGCGGGCGACGGCACGACGACGGCGACGGTACTCGCGCAGTCGATCTTCACCGAGGGCCTCAAGAGCGTGACGGCGGGCGCGAACCCGATGGCGCTCAAGCGCGGCATCGACAAGGCCGTCGAGGCGATCGTCGCGAACCTCCATTCGATCTCCGTCGAAACCTCGGGGAAGACGGAAATCGCCCAGGTCGCCGCGATTTCGGCGAACAGCGACCAGGAGATCGGCGAGCTGATCGCCGACGCGATGGAGAAGGTCGGGAAGGACGGCGTCATCACGGTCGAGGAGGCCCGCGGCCTCGAGACCGAGCTGGAGACCGTGGACGGGATGCAGTTCGACCGCGGCTACCTCTCGCCGTACTTCGTCACGGATCCGGACAAGATGGAGGTCGTCCTCGACGAGCCCATCATCCTCATCCATGACAAGAAGATCTCGGCCATGAAGGACCTCCTGCCGGTCCTCGAGAAGGTCGCCCAGATGGGCAAGCCTCTCCTGATCGTGGCGGAGGATGTCGAGGGCGAGGCGCTCGCGACGCTCGTCGTCAACAAGCTGCGCGGCACGCTCAAGGTCGCGGCCGTCAAGGCGCCGGGCTTCGGCGACCGCCGCAAGCAGATGCTGCAGGACATCGCGATCCTCACGGGCGGCCAGGTGATCTCCGAGGAGCTCGGCTTCAAGCTCGAGAACACGGTGGTCGGCGACCTCGGCCAGGCGAAGCGGATCGTCATCGACAAGGACAACACGACGGTCGTCGACGGTGCCGGCGACGCGGACCGGATCCAGGGCCGCATCAGCGAGATCAAGGTCGCGATCGACAAGTCCACCTCCGACTACGACCGCGAGAAGCTGCAGGAGCGGCTGGCGAAGCTGGCCGGCGGCGTGGCGGTCATCAACGTGGGAGCCGCGACCGAGACCGAGATGAAGGAGAAGAAGGCTCGCGTCGAGGACGCGCTGCACGCGACGCGCGCGGCCGTCGAAGAGGGCATCGTGCCCGGCGGCGGCGTGGCCCTGCTTCGCAGCCAGGGGGCGCTGGATGCCGTCGAGGGCTCGGATGCCGACGAGATGATCGGAATCCGGATCGTGAGCCGCGCCGTTGAGGAGCCGGTTCGCACGATCGCCTCGAACGCCGGGGCCGAGGGCTCGATCATCGTCGAGAAGGTGCGCGAGGCCGAAGGCCGGAACACCGGCTACAACGCGGCCACGGGCGAGTACGAGGACATGGTGAAGGCGGGCGTCATCGACCCGACCAAGGTCACGCGTACCGCGCTCCAGAACGCGGCCTCGATCGCCGGTCTGCTGCTCACGACCGAGGCGGTCGTCGTGGAGCGGCCCGAGGCGGAGGATCCCGCGGCGGCGGCGGCCGGCGGCATGCCGGGGGGCGGCATGGGCGGGATGTACTAAGCCGGGTGCCCACCGCGGGGGATGGTCGGGACGAAGCACCGTCCCCCCGCCGTCAGGCGTTGCACGAAAGGCCCGGCTTCGGCCGGGCCTTCGCGCATCTGCCTCCCGCGGTTAGTGTCGTGCGATGCGTTTGCCCGGATCCCGTTCCCGACTTCCGGCGCCACGCGCCCGAGTCGCACGCGCGGCGCCGTGGCTCGCCGTCCTGGCGCCGCTGGCCTGCGCGGACGCGACGGGCCCCGGCGAGGGTCTCTGTCCCGCCGTCGCAGGGCGCGGCGCCACCCGCGTCACGCTGTCGCTCGCGGCCGGGGAGATGTGCGTGCTGCCGGCGGCGGGCGTGCAGGTCATGGAGATCGGGGCGGGCAACGCCGCGGCGCGGTATCTGCTCGTCGTGCAGAGCGCCCTGCGCCAGCCGGGGGCGACGACCGCTCTCAGGCTCGATGCGCAGGCGGGGCGAGTGACGGCCGCGCGGGTCCCGCCGGTCGTCGCTCCGGCGCGGGCGCTGCCGGCCGACGCGTTTGGCTTCGCGGACGACAGATCCGGCCTCGAGGCGGCGTCGCGGGCCGAACTCACCTTCCGGACGAATGCCCGCCGCGCCGTGCGGGGAGCACGTCCGCTCCGCACGGCGCCCGCGGCGGCGCCGAACCCGGGCATGGTGCGCGCGAACGCGGCGCCCGCCGCCCCGGCGCCCCCCTCCGCCGGCGACACGGTGACCTTCAGCAACGCGGTGCATCCGAATCTCGACGTGGATTGCGATGGGATCCACGACGTGACCGCCGTCGTCCGCGCGGTGGGCCCGAACTTCGCGGTCGTGGAGGATCTCGACGGGGCCGGCGTCGTGCCCGGCGTGGGCTACGAGGCCGTCCTCGGATCGCTCGAGAGGTCCGTCTTCCCGGTGCTCTCGACCTATTTCGGCGAGCCGGCGGATATCGACGGAAACGGCGTCGTATGGGTCCTGTTCACGCCCGTCGTGAACCGCACCACGCCTCGCGACAGCGACACCCGGATCCTCGGGTTCTTCAATCCGGCCGACCTGGCCGATCCCGAACACTGCCCGGCGTCCAACGGCGGCGAGATCCTCTACCTCCTCGCGGCCGACCCCGATGGTCGGTTCTCGAAGCGCGTACCCGCGGATTTCCCGACGACCGGCGCGATCGGCGTGGCCGCGCACGAGCTGGCGCACCTCATTTCGGCCGAGCGCCGAACCGTGCTCGGCGGGGGCGCGTTCGCCTCCCTCGAAGAAACGTGGCTGAGCGAGGCGTTGGCGCATTCGGCGGAGACGTTCGTCGGCATGTCGGGGGCGTCCCTGAGCCCCGGGCGCAACTACGGCTTCTCGGAACTCTTCGCCCACTCGAGCCACTTCGAGACCTACCACTTCCCGAACTTCCGCCGCTCCGCGTTCTACCTGCTCGGCCCGCACCGGACCCCCGCCCTGGGCGACGCCTATGCGCGGGACCCCGCAGGCATCTCCTCGCTCGCGATGCGAGGCTTCGGGTGGCTCTTCCTGCGCTGGCTCGCCGACCAGTACGCGACGGAGGGCGGCGGACGGCTCGGCGGCGCCGCGGAGGAGGCCATCTTTCACGACCTCGCGGGAGGGGGGGAGGCCCGCGCGCGCGGCGTTAAGAACGTCGAGCGGGTCGCGGCGGCGCTCGGCGGGCCGGGCACGTGGGATGACCTGCTCGCGGCGTGGGCGCTCGCGCCGATCACGGACGACGTGCCCGGCGCTCCCGCCTCGACGCAGGTGGAGACCTTCCACCTCCGCGACGTGTTCGCCGCCCTGCACCGGGAACTGGACGGACGGGCTCCCTTCACGCGCGCCTTCCCGCTCGAGGCGATGGACATTCCGCTCGCCGGCGGGACGGACGCCCGGATCGACTTCGAACTCGCCGCTTCGACGGGATATTATTTTCGGCTCGCGAGCGAGGGGCCGCATCCGGAGATCCGTCTGAGGCTCACGACGCAGGCCGGGCTTCCCGTCCCTCGTTCCGAAGCCGTCCGCATCGTCGTGCTCCGGACTCGTTGATGTCCCGGCGGCCGGAAAGGCGGGGGGGGTGCCCGCCTCCCCGGGCACGGATCGTGAAGGGCGGGTATCTTGGCCGCCGGAAGGCGCTCCTCGAACGCAGCGGGGCGCTCGCGGCGGCGTGCCGGGAAAGCCGGCGGTCGCATGGATCGTGCCAGGGAGATCGACTGTGAGACACGCATGCTGAGCGCGCTGAAGTGGTGCGGCAGGCTGCCGCGTCCGGGCGTCGCGATCTCCGGTCTCGCCCTCGCGGCCTGCGGCGGCGGCCCAACGGATCCGCCGCCTCCGCCGCTCGCCACGGGGTGCGGGGGGACGGCCACGCCGTCCGTGTCCGTCACGCTCGACCTGACCCTCGGCCAGCACGTCACGCTGGACAACGCCGGCGATGTGCGCGCCTTCAGGCTGGCGGGTTCGGAGGGCCCCCGCGACTACGAGGTCATCGTGCAGAACGCTTCCCAGGCGCCCGGCCAGAGCGTGGACGGCTGCATACGGGTCCGCGCCGAGCGCGCCTCCGGGCACGTGACCCCGTCCCAGCCCCCCCGTCTCGCTCCGGGAGGAGTACTGAGCCGCGACCTTCGTCGCCGGGAGTCCTGGTTCACCCGCGAACGCGTCCTTCGGGAGCGGGATCTGCAGGAACTCGCCGCGGTCGGCGCGCAGCCCATACGGTCTCGAACGCCAGGGCTCGATCGGCTGGACCTGGCCGATGCCCTGCGGCCGCCGGACCTCGGAGACACCCTCTCCTTCAGAGTCGGCGTGGGCGCGAACCTGGTCGTGAACTGCCGCAACCCGACGACCGTCATGGGCGAAGTCAGGTACGCGGGAGAGCACTTCACCATCGTGGAAGACCTCCAGTTCCACAGCCAGCCCGACGACGAACGGTTCTCGGAGGCCGAGTTCGAGGCGCTCGGCCGGCAACTCGACGAAGTCGTGTATCCGATGGACGTCGCCTACTTCGGCGAACCCGCGGACATCGACAACAACGGGACCGTGTTCGCTCTCATCACGGCCGAAGTGAACAAGCTCACGCCGGCCGGCGAGGAGAGCGTCGTGGCCGGTTTCTTCCTGGCGCGCGATCTCACGACAAGATCGAGTTGCGAGGCCTCCAACGAAGGAGAGATCTTCTATCTCGTGGGCCTGGATCCCGACGAGGATTTCGGCGCAGAAATCGACCGTGACTTCGGGAACAGGCTCGCGCGGTCGACGGTCGCGCACGAGTTCGCCCACCTGCTCAACACCCAGCAGCGCGTCACGCTCGGGGGCGGGAACATCTTCGGCGATCGGGAGGTCGCGTGGCTCGATGAGGGGATGGCGCACCTTGCCGAGGAGATCGCCGGCCTCCGGGCCGCGGGGCTCGGGACGAGGGCCAACCTCGATCTCGACATGATCACGACCAGCGACGAACAGCTCGCCGCCTACAATCACTTTCACGTCCTGAACCAGATTCGCCTCGGCCGCTTCCTGCGGGGCGGCTGTCCGCCGGATCCCAACGGTCCCGCGGCGGCCCCGGCGCTCGGCGACGCGTCCGGCGAGGATCCGGGCGGCGTGGAGTCCCTCTCATTCCGTGGCTTCGCGTACGGGTTCGTGCGCTGGCTCGGCGACCAGTTCGGGGCGTCCGGCAGCGGGGGAGCGCTGCCCGGGAGCCGGGAGGAGGAACTGTTCCGGCACCTGGCTTCGGGCGGGCCCGCGCACTTCAAGGGCGTCACCAACGTGGAGCGCACGCTCCGGACCGTCGCCGGAGTGGAGATGGAATGGGAGGCACTGCTCTCGCTGTACTTCACCTCCCTCATCGCGGACGACCGCGTGTCCGCCGACGCGGATCCCCGGACGCAGTGGAAGACCTGGAATCTCGCGGCGCTGTTCCGACAGTTGAGCGATTCCAATCTTGGAGACCGCTGCCCGTTCACGCGCGCGTTCCCGCTCACGCCCTCGAGGGTGAACGTGCATGTGTCGACGAACAGCTCGACCGAGTTCACCGTGAACTCCTCCACGGGGCGCTACTTCTCGCTCGTGAGTTCGGGCGCGACGCCCGGCCTGGTCGTGGAGGTCATGGACCCGGCCGGCGCGAACCTCCCCGGACGGGCGCAGGCGCAGGTCACCGTGCTGAGGACGCGCTGATGCTCCGCTCCGCACGGGGACTCCTCCTCGCCATGGTCTCGGTGGCGGCGGTCGGGGCCTGCGGCGGCGACGGGGGACCCACATCGCCCCCGCCTCCCGGTCCGCCGCCCCCGCCTCCCGGTCCGGCGATCGGCGCCACGCTCAACTTGCGGCCGGGGGAGGTCCGCGTACTCACCGAACGCGACGCGATCCGGGCGTTTGAGATTCAAGGGGCGTCGGAGCGGCGCGAGTATCAGGTCATCGTGATGAGCGCGTCGCTCACGGAGGGACGTACGACCCCCCTGCGCGTCAGAGCCCGGGCGGAGGACGTGAGCCCGAGCCTCGTCCCCAACGTGCGGACGAGTCGCACCGGCAGGGATGGCGTGATCCAGCCGCCTCGCGGCCTTGGCGGCCTCTCCGGCGACCCGCGCCCCGACAGGGACTGGCACCTGCGGCAGATGATCGCGACGGAACTCGAGTTGCGCCGCCTCCGCGCCCGCCCCGCCGGGAGAATCGATCGAGCCTCGCGGGGGCTCGCGGCGGCCGCCTCCGACGTGCCGCGGGTGGGCGACCCGCTCACCATCAAATCCGCCGTCGTGCCCGGAGGAGGTGTCCAGTGCACCGCCAACACGCCGATCGCGTCGACGGTGCGGACGGTGGGCGAGCACTTCATCATCGTCGAGGACAATCGACTGGCCGGCCGCTTCACGGAAGAGGACTATGCCGGCCTCGACCGGGAACTCGATGAATTCATTGCCCCGGTGAGCCACGAGTATTTCGGCGAGCCGGACGATCTGGACGGCAACCAGCGCGTGATCGTCTTCTTCACGGGCGAGGTGAACCGTATCAGCGAGCCAGAGAGCGGGCGCGTCGTTATCGGCTTCCACTGGATCGGGAACCTCTTCGACCGCGAGGACTGTCCGGCGAGCAACGAGGCGGAAATCGTCTGGCTCATCGGTCCGGACCCGGATGCCGAGTTCGGTATCGAGATCAGTGCGGACTTCGTGAAGCGCGTCGCCCGCAGTCTGGTCGCGCACGAATACCAGCACCTCCTCAACGCCTCGCAGCGCCTGGGCGGACAACGCGGCCGGGACACGTGGGGGAACGCCGACCTCTGGGTCAACGAAGGCCTCTCGCACGTCGCAGAGGAAGTCACAGGATTCTATCGGCAGGGGCTGGGAGTGCGGCGGAACTATGGGTACACGGAGATCATCGCGGGCGATCCCGATCTTGTCGCGTTCCGGGACTTCTTCGAGGGGAATCTGGAGAATGCCCACGCCTATCTGTCCGCACCCACCGATTTCAACCCGCTGGCGCTGGACAACAGCACGCTCGACTTCGCGACGCGCGGCTGGGGATATCTCTTCGTGCGCTGGTTCGGCGACCGCTACGGACCGGCCGGACCGGCCGGGATCGTGGCGGGGTCGGGCGAGGCGGCCCTCTACCGCGAACTTGCGGCGGGAGGCCCCGACTTCCTGTTCGGATACGAGAACTTTCTCCGCGCCGCGGAGGTCGTCGGGGGCGAGACGACGACCTGGGGCGACATCCTGGCCGAGTACTTCGCGGTTCCGGCCGCGGATGATGCAAACGCGGCGCTCCCGGGCGGGGTCCAGCTCTCGACATGGAACTGGCCGCGGCTGTGGGAGGAACTGCAAAATGCCGGGGTCAGGGGATTGCGCGGGTCGATCCGCTGCGGCGCCGGATCATCCAGATGGGTGCCGGCGTATCGTCGACCGACGAGTTCGATCTCGGCTCCACGACGGCCCGCTACTACCTCCTGCGCGCGGCGGGGGCCCACCCCGCGATGATCGTCGAGACGACCGTCGCCTCCGGCGGCAACGTTCCCAACGGCGCGGAGGCGCGCATCGTCGTCGTGCGCACACGTTGATCCGTTTGGCGATCCGCGCACCCGGGCCTAGCTTCCGCGTCCACCGAGAATCCAGCCCAATCGTGCATCGACGGGTAAGCCGATGAACGACTCCCACATTTCCATCACGCTCCCGGACGGTTCCTCGAAACGCCTGCCGCGCGGATCGAGCGCCGCCGATCTCGCCGCGGCGATCGGTCCGGGGCTGGCCCGGGCCGCGGTGGCTGCGCGCGTGAACGGCGCGCTCACGGATCTTTCGGCCGCGCTCCCGGACGGGGCGGAAGTCGCGATCGTGACGCGCAGCGACGAGGACCCCGACGCGCTCTACGTCCTCCGCCACTCCGCGGCGCACGCGCTCGCCACCGCCGTGCGCGAACGGATTCCGGGCGCGGGCATCGGCTTCGGCCCTCCAATCGAGGACGGCTTCTACTACGACTTCGAGGTTCCGGCGCCCTTCACGCCGGAGGACCTGGAGGAGATCGAGCGCACGATGGCCGAGGTCGCGGGGGCGGACGATCCGTTCGAGCGCCGCGAGGTCACGCGCGACGAAGCCCTCGAACTGTTCGCGGACGACCCGCTCAAGCTGGAGCGGCTGGAAGAGATCCCCGAGGGCGAGGCGATCTCCGTCTACCGGAACGGGCCCTTCCTCGACCTGTGCCGGGGACCGCACGCCCCCCGGACGGGCGAGATCCGCCACTTCCGCCTTCTCAACGCCGCCGGGGCCTATTGGCGCGGCGACGAGCGCCGGCAGATGCTCCAGCGCATCTACGGCACCGCCTTCTACTCCGCGGAAGCGCTCGATGCGTACATCGCCCGCCTCGAGGAGGCCCGCAAGCGCGATCACCGCAAGCTCGGCAGGGAACTGGACCTGTTCTCGATCCAGGACGAGATCGGCCCCGGGCTCGTGTGCTGGCATCCCAAGGGCGCGCGCGTGCAGCTCGAACTCCGGCGCTGGATCGAGGACCTGCAGGAGGCGCACGGCTACGAGTTCGTCTACACGCCGCACGTCTCCAGCGAGGCGCTTTTCCGGCGCTCCGGGCACCTCCCGAACTACGCGGAGAACATGTACCCCCGCATGGAGGACGAGGACGGGGAAGCGTTCCGCGTGAAGCCGATGAACTGTCCCGGCCACATCACGATCTACGCGGCGAACCCCCGCAGCTACCGCGACCTTCCGGTGCGGCTGGCCGAAGTCGCGAACGTGTACCGCTACGAGCGGTCGGGGACGCTGCACGGCCTCTTGCGCGTGCGCATGCTCACCATGGACGACGGCCACGTCTTCTGTACGCCGGAGCAGATCGAGGACGAGATCTTCATCTGTCTCGAACTCGTGGACACCGTGATGACGACGCTGGGCCTCGACTACCGGTTCGATCTCTCCACGCGTCCGGACGGGGACAAGCGGATCGGCGGCGACGAGGTGTGGGATGTGGCCGAGGGCGCCCTGCGCGCCGCGCTCGAGCGCGGCGGACTCGAATACGAACTGGACGAGGGCGGGGGCGCGTTCTACGGCCCGAAGATCGACATCAAGTACAAGGACGCAATCGGGCGCGAATGGCAGGGCGCCACGATCCAGCTCGACTTCAACCTGCCGGAACGGTTCGAACTCGAGTACATGGGGACGGACAACAAGCCGCACCGCCCCGTGATGATCCACCGCGCCATCTTCGGCACCCTGGAGCGCTTCACCGGCGTGCTCATCGAGCACTTCGCCGGGGCGTTCCCCCCGTGGCTCGCACCCGTCCAGGTGCGCGTGCTCCCGATCACGGACGCGCACGCCGGCGCCGCCGGGGATATCCGCGACCGCCTCGCCGCCGAGGGGCTGCGCGTCGAACTCGACGCCCGCTCCGACACGCTCGGCTACCGCATCCGCGACGGCGAACTGCAGAAGGTCCCCTACCTCCTCGTCGTCGGCGACCGCGAAATCGAGGCCGGCACCGTCGCCGTCCGCGCCCGCGGCGCCGAGCGCAAACAGGAGATCGTCCCCCTCGAAGACTTCATGGCCCGCATCCGCCTTCGCGTCGAGAGCCGATCTCTCGAAACGTGAGGTCAACCAGTTCTCCCGCTGGCGGTCGTTGACAGGGGGCCGGCGCGGGGGCACTTTCCGGGCGTTGAAAAACTGACAAGCGGGGCCGCGATGCCCCCACCCTATCGGCGCACGGAATCGTGCTGCTGCCGGGTCGAACGCGCACTCCCCGCGAGGGGCGTGCCTTCGTGCCCGGTCGGCCGTCGCCGAACCGGGCTTTTCTTATGAGGTGAAGTGAACGGAGATCCCAGAGTCAACGACAAGATCCGGATAAGCCCCATCCGGCTCATCGATGAAGAGGGCACCCAGCTAGGCATCGTCGCGACGGACGAAGCTCGCGCCCTCGCGGCCGAACGCGGGCTCGACCTCGTGGAGGTGGCGCCGGGCGCGCGTCCGCCCGTCTGTCGGCTCATGGACTTCGGAAAGTACAAGTACGCGCAGGCGAGGAAGGCGCGGGAAGCGAAGAAGAAACAGCACATCATCCACGTCAAGGAAGTGAAGCTGCGGCCGAAGATCGAGGCGCACGACATCGACTTCAAGATGCGGCACGCGCGGCGGTTCCTCGGCGATGGCGACAAGGTGAAGTTCACGCTCATGTTCCGGGGCCGCGAGGTCACGCACCCGGAGCGGGGCCGACGGATCCTCGAGATGGTGAAGGACGAGTTGGAGGACATCGCGGTGGTGGAGTCGGACATCTCCCACGAGGGTCGCACGATGACCATGCTCATGGGACCGCACCGCACGTAGCAGCCCGGGCGCACGCAGCAGCCCGGCTGCTGGTCCACTCCAGGACGACGACTCCGTCTCGGACGGCCGGGGACGGAGCTGAACCGGAGCATACGCAAGATGCCGAAAATGAAGACGAACCGGTCCGCCGCGAAGCGGTTTCGAAAGACCGGCAGCGGGAAATTCCGACGCCGGCGTGCCTACCACAGCCACATCCTGACGAAGAAGAGCCCCAAGCGTAAGCGGCGGCTCCGTAAGGGGACCTTGGTGGCGAAAGCGGACGAGAAGCGGGTGAAACGGCTCCTGGGGACTTAGTTCGGGCACTGGTTCGCCCCGTTCCCCGGACAGTATCCGGACAGTCTCAGTATCAGGAATCAGGAGGTGCGGTCATGCCACGCGCGACGAGCAGCGTTGCACGCAACCGTCGAAAGAAGAAGATCCTCAAGGAAGCCCGCGGCCAGTTCGGAGCGCGTTCGAAGCTCTATCGTACGGCGAAAAACTCCGTCGAGCGCGGCTGGGCCTATGCATACGTCGACCGGCGCAAGAAGAAGCGCGACTTTCGCCGCCTGTGGATCGCCCGCATCAACGCCGCGGCCCGGCAGAACGGGATGTCGTATTCCCGGTTCGTGAGCGGGCTGAAGAGCGCCGGCGTCGACCTGAACCGCAAGGTGCTCGCGGACCTCGCCATCCGGGATCCGGCCGCCTTTACCAAGCTCGTCGAGGTGGCCAAAGCGCACGGCCCATGACCGTGGCCGGCGCTTCTCTCCTCGATCGGCTCGCCGCCATCGAGGGGAAGGGGCTCGCCGCGATCGGGGAAGCCGGGGACGCCGCCGCGCTCGAGTCCGCCCGCGTCGAATACCTGGGCCGCAACGGTCAGTTGGCCGACGTCATGTCCCTGATCGGCACCGTCGAGCCGCGGGCCCGGCGCGATGTCGGACAGCGCGCGAACGCCGTGAAGACGGTGCTGCGCGGAGCCCTCGAAGAGCGGGCGAAGGCGCTGGAGAGTGCCACCCGCGGCCCGCGCGCCCGCATCGACCTGACCCTTCCCGCTCGCGAGCGCTGGGTCGGCGGCGTGCATCCCGTGACCCGGGTCATCGACGAGATCTGCGAGATCTTCGCCGAACTCGGGTTCACGAGCGTGCTCGGCCCCGAGATCGAGTCCACGTGGTACAACTTCACGGCGCTCAACATCCCGCTCGATCACCCCGCCGCGGACATGATGGACACCTTCTACCTGGAGAAGAGTGTCGTGCTGCGGACGCACACCTCGCCCGTCCAGGCGCGCGTGATGGAGGCCTTCCGGCCGCCCGTCCGCGTCGTCGTTCCGGGGCTCGCGTACCGGCGCGACTCCTTCGACCCCTCGCACGCGCCCGCCTTCGAGCAGATCGAGGGTCTCGCGGTCGACGAAGGCGTGGATTTCGTGGAGTTCCGCGCCGCGATCGAGCACTTCGTGCACCATTTCTTCGGCCCGGGGACGAAGAGCCGGTTTCGGCCCTCCTTCTATCCGTTCACGGAGCCTTCGGCGGAGGTGGACGTGTCGTGCGCGGTGTGCGCCGGGGGTGGCTGCTCCACCTGCAAGCGCACGGGTTGGATCACGATCATGGGCAGCGGGATGGTGGACCCCGCCGTCTTCGAGGCCGTGGGCTACGACCCGGAGCGCTACACGGGCTATGCATTCGGGATGGGACCGGCCCGCATCGCGATGGTGCGGCACGGGATCCCCGATATGCGGCTCCTCTACGAGGGGGAGATGAGCTTTCTGCAGCAGTTCGCATGAACATCTCGTTCAACTGGATCGACGAACTGGCCGGACTGCGCGGGGAGTTGCGCGACCCGCGGGCCCTGGCCGAGCGCCTGACGATGACCGCCGCCGCGGTCGAGAAGGTCGAGACGGTGGGGGCGGGGCTGGATGGGATCGTCGTGTCCCGCGTCCTCGAGACCCGTCCGCACCCGAACGCGGACCGGCTCACCCTGTGCAGGGTGGACCGGGGGGGCGGCGAGGTGCTCGACGTGGTGTGCGGAGCTCCCGTCATCGCCACGGGAGGGTGCTATCCGCACGTGGCGCCCGGCGGCGAACTTCCCGCCGGCTTCCGCATCGAGAGCCGGAAGATCCGCGGCGAGTTGAGTCACGGCATGCTGTGCTCGGAGGCCGAACTCGAGCTGGGCCGCGACAAGGGGGGCATCATGCGCCTCGCGGACGGACTCGAGCCGGGAACGCCGCTCGCGGAGGCGCTGGGCCTGCCCGACACGCGTCTCGCGCTGGACCTGAACCCGAACCGGGTCGACCTCGCCTGCCACGTGGGGGTCGCGCGGGAAGTGGGAGGGCCTCCGTCGCCGCGCGACTTCGGGGGACCGGCGTGGTCGCCCGAGTGGCGGGACGGCGAGTCCGAGGCGAGCGGAGCCGGGGTCACGGTTCGCATCGAGGATCCGGGACGGTGTCCGCGCTACATGGCGGCCGTCATCCGCGGCGTCCGGGTCGGGCCGTCGCCGCCGTGGCTCGCGGGCCGGCTGCTCGCGGTGGGGGCGCGTCCGATCAGCAACGTCGTCGATGCGACGAACTACGTCCTCCACGAGCTGAACCAGCCGCTGCACGCCTTCGATCTCGCGCGGCTGGCCGGAGCGGAGATCCGCGTGCGTGCGGCCGTGGCGGGCGAGCCGCTGACGACGCTCGATGGCCAGGAGCACAAGCTCACGCCCGGCCAGACGGTGATCGCGGACCGCGATCGCGCGATCGCCTTCGCGGGCGTGATGGGAGGGCTCGACACGGAGGTGACGGGGGATACGGTCGATCTGCTCATCGAGTGCGCGTCGTTCGATCCGGCCGGCGTGCGGCGGACCCGGACCGGCGCGGGGCTCTCCACCGACGCGTCCTATCGCTTCGAGCGGGGGATCGATGTCCACGCCCAGGAGCGGGCGCTTGCGCGGTGCGTGGAACTCATCCTCGCCACGGCCGGCGGCGAGGCGGACCTCGTCGGCCTCCGCGCGGGCCCGGTGCCGGCGCCGGCCCCGCCGATCGACGTTCGCGTGAGTCGCGTGAACCAGGTGCTCGGCTTCGGCCTCGACGGGGCGGACGTCCACGCCGCGCTCGAGCCGATCGGCTTCGAGGCGCTCCCCGGCGCAAACGCCGAGGACACCGTGGACAGTGGCAACCGCGCGGGCGGGACGAGCGACCTGCTGCGCGTCTCCGTGCCCGGATGGCGCACCGACGTCGTCCGGGAGATCGATCTCGTGGAGGAAGTCGCGCGCCGCGTCGGGTACGACGCCGCGGCGGGCCAGGACCGCCGGTTCCGGCCGAGCGCGGTGCCCGCGGACCCGCGGATCGAAAAGGCGGCCAGGGTGCGGGAGACGCTCACCGGACGCGGACTCCTCGAAGCGCGCAGCCTGAGTTTCATGCCGGAGGACTATCGGGGGAATCGCGCCGTTGTGTCGGTGCCGAACCCGCTCTCTGCCGAGGAGAGCTGCCTACGCTCCGCCATGGTCCCCGTGCTGCTCCGGCGGCTGGAACACAACTATGCGCGCGGCAACCGCAACGTGCGCCTGTTCGAACTCGGCACCGTGTTCGGGTACGCGGCCGGCCCCGGTCCGGAGGAGGAAGTCGACGGAACCGGCCGTTTCGAGGAGTCCGGAAGGGTGGGGGCCGTCGTCGCCGGGGCCCGGCGTCCGGATCACTGGTCGGGGCCGGGCCTCGACTTCGACCTGTGGGATCTCAAGGAGATCGCCGGATCCTTCGCGGACCGTCTGTGCGGGGCGAGGCTGGAGCCGCTCGACGGCGCCGGGGACGCGTCGGAGCGCGGAGCGTCTCTCGCCGGACCCTGGCTTTCCCCCGGCGGGTTCCGGGCCGTGAAGGACGGCCGCACGGTCGGCGTCGCGGGGGCCGTGGACGGGGCGTCCCTCGACGCTCCCCCGTGGGCCGCGCCCGCGTTCGCGCTCGAGTTCGATCTCGCTGCCGTCGAGGGGCGGCCCGTGCCCGCCTACCGGAAGACATCGCCGTTCCCGGCCGTGCGCCGGGATCTCTCGATGACGGTGCCGCGAGGCGTCCCCGCCGCGGACATCGAACGGGCGGCGAGAGAAGCGGCCTCCGATCTCCTGCGCGACGTGCGCCTCTTCGACGTCTATTCGGGTGAGGAAATCGAGGGCGGCCGCCTCGGACTGGCATGGACATTTCGCTTCCGGGCTCCCGACCGTACGCTCACGGATCGGGACGTCGAATCGGAGATGTCCGCGCTCTCAAACGCCCTGGAGAAACGGTTCGGTGCAAAGATCCGCAGGTCCTGACCGGCAACGGGAAGTCGAGCGACTGCTCGACCGCCTCTCGCGGGCGGCGGGCAGGATCGAGACCCATCGGAAGGAACCCCGGGTCGCGGGCCCGAGCGGACCGGCGACCCCGGACATCGAAGAGCGCCTCAAGGCGGTGACGGCGGAGAACCGTCGTCTGCGCGAGTTGTTGGCCGAGGCCAGGGAAAAGGCCGTGCGATTGCGCAACCGTCTCGCTCATGTGGAGGATGAGGTATGATTTCAGCGGATGAGTCGCCCCCGATCGGCGTGACGATCTTCGGCGATCGATACCGGATCCGAACGGACCGGGGCGAGGCGCACACGCGGGCCTGCGCGAAGTACGTGGACGATGCGATTCAACGTGCGCACATGGCGGGCGTCGCCGAGCCCCACCGCGCCGCGATTCTCGCCGCGCTCGAGATCACCGATGAACTCCTCCAGGCCCGCCAGGAGGTCGAGCAGCTCACGGCCGCCGTAGAGGCGCGCGTCACGGAAGTGACCGAACGGCTCGAGTCCATCGCCGGCACCACCGCGGGGTAGCCGGCCCGCCCGCCGTCCGCTTGCGGCGTGCAGAATCCGGAGCAACGTTTCCTTGCGTGAGTTAGCAGTCGGTGTTGTGCTGTCCGTAAGGCGGCTTCGCGCGTGCGGGGCCCCAGCTTCAGATAGATGATCGGCCGGAGCGTAGCGCTCCGCCCGATCTGAGCGGCATGCACCGGTGGATGAGTCCGCCGGTTTTTTTGTTCATAGATGGTTCGAGGATTGGAGTCTGGCCATGCTGGAATCCATCACCGTGCCGACGATGCTGTTGGCCATTGCGGGTCTCGTGGCGGGGGGCATCGCAGGGATCCTGATCGAGCGGCGGGGCCTGCGCCGGGCGCGCGGCCGCCTCGAGAGCGACGGGCGGGACATCATCGAGTCCGCCAGGCTGGAGGCGGGAAGCCTCCGCAAGGCGGCGGAACTGGCGGGGCGCGAAGAGGCGCAGCGGCTCCGTGAGGAATCGGCCAGGGAAGCGGAGCGCCGGCGCGCCGAGCTCGAGCGGCTGGAACAGCGGACGCTTGAGCGGAGCGAGACGCTCGAACGGAAGCTCGAGAAGATCGACCAGCGGCAGGAGCGGGTGGATCGTCGCCGCGAGCAGATCGAGGCGGAGCGCGGCGAACTCGACACGCGGGCGAAGGAGCTTGTCGACCGGGAGCGGGAACTCGGACGGCGGCTCGAGGAGATCGCGGGCATCAGCCGGGAGGCCGCGCGCCGCGAGCTGGTAGGGCAGATTCGCGACGAGGCGCGGGCGGACGCCGCACAGCACGTGAGGGAGGTCACCGAGCGGGCTCGTGGCGAGGCCGAGCGGGAGGCCCGCAAGATCATTTCCCAAGCGATCGAGAAGCTCTCCGTCGATCACTCCTCCGAGGCGGCCGTCTCGGTCGTCACGCTCCCCAGCGACGACATGAAGGGCCGGATCATCGGACGCGAAGGCCGGAACATCCGCTCATTCGAGGCGGCCACCGGCGTCGACGTCGTCGTGGACGATACGCCCGAGGCCGTCATCCTCTCCTGCTTCGATCCCGTCCGCCGCGAGGTTGCGCGGCTGGCGATGGATCGCCTCGTCGGCGACGGCCGGATCCACCCCGGCCGCATCGAGGAAGTTGTGGAAAAGGCGCGCGAGGATGTTCAAACCACGATGCGCCAGGCGGCCGACGAGGTCCTGTACGAACTCGGTATCCACGACCTGCACCCCAAACTCCGCGAAGTGCTCGGCGTCCTCCGCTTCCGGACCAGCTACGGGCAGAACCAGCTGCAGCACGCGCACGAGGTCGCGCTCATCGGAGCGACGATGGCCGCGGAACTCGCGCTCGATACGCAACTCGTGAAGCGAATGGGTCTGCTGCACGACATCGGGAAGGGGCTCACGCACGAGAAGGAGGGGAGCCACGTCGAGATCGGCTACGATCTGTGCAAGCAGTGCGGGGAGAAGGACGGCGTGCTGAACGCGATCCGCGCGCACCACGGTGAGGAACCCGCTCGCTACCCGGAGACCTTCCTTGTGACGGCGGCGGACGCGATCTCGGGCGCCCGCCCCGGCGCGCGGCGGGAGTCGTTTGAGCACTACGTGAAGCGGTTGGAGAAACTGGAGGAGATCGCGGGTTCCTGGGACGGGGTCGAGAAGGTCTACGCGATTCAGGCGGGACGGGAGATCCGGATCATGGTGACCCCGGACAAGGTCTCCGACGAGGAGATGGCGAGGCTGTCGGAGCGGACGGCCCGCCGCATCGAGAACGAGTTGCAGTACCCGGGGCAGATCAAGGTCGTCGTCGTGCGCGAGTCGCGAACCGTGGACTTCGCACGCTGACCAACATGCCAACACCACGCTAACAGCGGAGAGAATGGATGACGGCGCAGCTCATCGACGGGAAGCGGATCGCGGCCGAGATCCGGGCGGAAGTGGCGGAACGGGCGCGGGGCCTTGCGGAGCGGGGCATCCGGCCCGGCCTCGGCGTCGTGCTCGTCGGCGACGATCCCGCCTCGCACGTCTACGTCCGGATGAAGACGCGAGCCTGCGAGGAGGCCGGCATCTACGCCCGCGACATTAAGCCGCCCGCCGACATCGGCCGCGCGGAACTCCTCGGCATCGTCGATGAACTGAACGCGGATCCGGCCATCCACGGGATTCTCGTACAGCTTCCCCTGCCGCGACACCTCGATGAGCGCGAGGTGACCGAGCGGATCGATCCGGCCAAGGACGTCGACGGGTTCCATCCCGTGAACCAGGGCCGAATGTCACAGGGGGACGCGAGCGCGTTTCGTCCCGCCACGCCGGCCGGCGTGCAGGAACTCATCCGGAGGACGGGCGTGGAGACCTCCGGCGCCCACGTCGTCATCGTCGGCCGCTCGAACATCGTCGGCATGCCGATGTCCCAGATCATGCTCCAGAAGGAACCCGGGGCGAACGCCACGGTGACCGTGGCCCACAGCCGGACGGCGGACCTCGGCGCCGTGACGCGCCAGGGCGAGATCCTCATCGTCGCGGTCGGCGTCCCCGGCATCGTTCGCGGCGACATGGTGCGGGAGGGGGCCGTCGTGATCGATGTGGGAGTGAACCGGGTGGAGGATCCGACGACGGAGCGAGGCTACCGGCTCGTCGGCGATGTGGCGTTCGACGAGGCGGCGGAGCGCGCGAGCTGGATCACTCCGGTGCCCGGCGGGGTGGGGCCGATGACGATCGCCATGCTCCTCCGGAACACCGTGACATCGGCGGAGCGGACCGCAAGCCTCGCCGCGGCGGGGACGGTGGCGGCGTCGGGTTGAACGTGACGCGTCAGACCTCGCTGTTCGGCGCGGCGAACGTCCGCGATGGCCGCTCCCCGGAGGGGGCGGTCACCGTGTCCGACCTGAACGAAGCGGCGCGCGGCACGCTGGAGAAGCGGTTCGGCGACCTCTGGGTCCGCGGCGAAGTGACGAACTGGACCCGCTCCTCCGCTGGGCACCGCTACTTCTCCCTGCGGGACCAGGAGCGCGATGCCAGCGTCGCGTGCATCTTCTTCCGGGGGGATGCCTGGCGCCTGCCGGCGGATCCGGAGGACGGCATGGAGGTCTTCGTCCACGGCCGCCCGACCCTCTATGCACGGCAGGGCCGGTTCCAGTTGCGCGTGCGCGCCCTCGAGGCGGCGGGCGAGGGGCTGTGGCGGATCGCCTTCGAGCGGCTCCGCCGGGAGCTGGCGGCGGAGGGCCTGCTCGATCCGGAGCGGAAGCGCGCCCTGCCCGCGTTCCCTCGCCGCGTGGGCGTCGTCACGTCGCGCGGGGGCGCAGCGCTTCACGACATCATCACCGTGCTCCGTCGGCGGGCCCCGTGGGTCGAGATCGTGGTGCGCCACTGCCGCGTGCAGGGCGAGGGCGCCGCCGCGGAGGTGCGGGCCGCCCTCGGGCGCCTCGCGGATTGGGGCGCGAGCGCTCCGGACCGGACGCTCGACGCCATCATCCTCAGCCGCGGCGGCGGGTCCGTGGAGGACCTGTGGTGCTTCAACGAGGAGACGGCGGTTCGCGCGGTCGCGGCGAGTCCGGTGCCGGTGATCTGCGCCATCGGGCACGAAGTGGACGTGACCCTGTGCGAGCTGGTGGCCGACCTCCGGGCGCCGACTCCGTCTGCGGCCGCCGAACTCGCGGCGCCGGACATCCGGAGCATCCGCGCCTCGCTCGACACGGCGGGAAGAGGTCTGGCTCGCGGGTTGCGCCGACTCATCGTGCGCGGGAGCGATCGCGTGGAAGCGCTGGCGCAACGCCTGCCGGCCTCCGCGGGGCACGCGCGCGATGTCGCGAAGCTGCGCCTCGAAACCATGGCCGCCCGACTCCCGGCGGGGATGGAGCGCGTGCTCGCCGGCTCGCGTTCGCGGCTCGCCGAGCTGGCCGCGGCGCTCGACGCGCGGAGCCCGCTCGAGACGGTGGCCCGCGGCTACGCGGTCGTCACGGACCTCGAGGGACACCGCCTCACGCGGATCGATGACTTCACGCCCAGCCAGCGCTTCCGGCTGCGGGTCACGGGGGGGCAGGTCGCGGCGACGGCGGACACCGTGGAGCACGATGCGGCGGATCCGGACGGCGGGGAGCCTGAAGCATGAGCAAGCCTTCGACGGAGTTCGAATTCGAGACGGCGATGCGGGAGCTGGAAGGGATCGTCTCCCGCCTCGACCGCGAGGGCATCGGTCTGGACGAGGCGATCGCTCTCTTCGAGCAGGGAATCGAACGGCTCGGTGAGGCTCGGCGCTGGCTCGAGACGGCGAGTGGCCGGGTCGAGGAGCTCATCGCTTCGTCCACGGGACGGCTGGAAGCGAAGCCGCTGGAAGCCTTGGAAGCGCCCGGGGACCAGCCGGGGAACCGGTCGGACGGCGAACCGTGAGCCTCGGTCTGCACGAGCTGCGTGCCGCCATCGATGACGAGCTGGAACGCTGGCTCGCCGAGACGCTGCGCGGGACCGGCCCGATCGCGGAACCCCTCCGGTACGCCGTGCTTGCGAAGGGGAAGAGGATCCGGCCTCTCCTGTTCGTCGGGGCGTGGGAAGCCGCGGCCGCCGCCGGGCCCGACGCGGGAAACGGCGCGCGCGCGCTCCGTCGCGTGGCGCTGGGACCCGAGCTCGTCCACACGTACTCCCTGATCCACGATGATCTCCCGTGCATGGATGACGACGACCTTCGCCGGGGGCGGCCGACCGTGCACGTCCGATACGGGGAGCGCGCCGCGGTCATGACGGGCGCGGCGCTGCTTCCGCTTGCGATCCGCGCGGTGGCCGAGGGAGCGGCGGGCCTGAAGCTGCCGGACCCCGTGGCAGGCCGGCTCATCGGGGTCCTTACTGCGGCGGCCGGCAGCGACGGCATGGTCGGCGGCCAGCTCCTCGACCTCCTCGCCGAGAAGAAGAGGGTCGGCTTCGAGACGCTCGAGCGCATTCACCGCGGGAAGACGGCTCGCCTCATCGCGGCCTGCTGCACCATGGGCGGCGTCGCCGCCCGCGCGCCCGAGGAGACGGTCGATCGCCTGACCCGCTTCGGGATCGCGATCGGCCTCGCCTTCCAGACGGTGGACGATATCCTCGACGTGACGGGATCCTCGACCCGCATGGGGAAGATCGGCGGGCGGGATGAAGCTTTGGGAAAGGCGACGACGCCGTCGGTCCTCGGCCTGGAGGGGGCGAGAGCACGCGCGGAGGAGTTCGGCCGCGAGGCGCTGGGCGCGATTTCGCCGCTCGCGGGCGCGGACCGGCTGCGCGAGATCGGACGCCTCGTCCTCGAGCGCGACCGTTGAGCGCCCCGTGAAGTTCTTCATCATCGGGATCGCCGATCACCCGGAACTGGAGCCGCTCCTTGAGCGCGTCGAGCGGAAGGCGGAGGAACTCGGGGTCTCTCTCGTCTTCGAGCCGCCGCTCGCGCGGATGCCGCGGCGCGAATCCGCCCCGCCGGAGGAGATCGAAGGCGATGTCGCGCTCGTCCTGGCCCTCGGCGGGGACGGGACGTTGCTGCGGGCGGCTCGCCTGGCGGCGCCGCGCGGGATCCCGGTGCTGGGCTGCAACCTGGGCCGGCTCGGGTTTCTGACGATGGTGTCGGAGGACGAACTCGAGGCCGCGATGTCGATGGTGGCGGGCGGGGACTACGCGCTCGAGAAGCGGCTCGCCCTCCGCGTCCGGGTGATTCCGAACGGATCCGGCGGGCCTGACGGGCGGAGCTTCTACGCGATCAACGACGCCGTCATTCACAAGAGCGGCTTCGCCCGCCTGATCGGGTTGCGCGTGCTGGCCGACGACGACGAAGTGGGGCACTACAGCGCAGATGGCATCATCCTCGCCACGGCCACGGGCTCGACGGCCTACAGCCTCTCCGCGGGTGGCCCCATCGTCTCGCCGACGATGGAGGGCATCGTCGCGACGCCGATCTCGCCGCACACGCTTGCCGTGCGCCCGGTCGTGTTCTCGGGAGACACGCGGATCTCCGTCGAGCTCCTCTCGGGAGACCACGACCTGCAACTGACCGTCGATGGTCAGCCGGGCTGCCGTCTCTCGGTGGGTGACCGGGTGGAGGTCTCGCGGTCGAGGCACGCCGTGGGTCTGGTCCGGCTGCCGCGCCATTCGTTCTTCAGCGTCCTGAGGCGGAAGCTGCGCTGGGGCGATGTCCGCGAACACCCGTCGCCCCCGTCCGGGGGCGGGAGGGGGCCGGAGTGCTGAGGGAGCTTCGGGTCCGGAACTTCGCCGTCGTCGAGGAAGCGACCCTCGAATTCGGGCCGGGCCTCAGCGTGCTCAGCGGCGAGACGGGGGCGGGGAAATCCCTCCTCGTCGAAGCGCTCGCGCTCCTCGTCGGAGGGCGGCCGTCGCCGGGCATGATCCGGACGGGCGCCGGGGCCGCCCGCATCGAAGGCCGCTTCGAGATCGAGGATCTCGACGGACTCCGGGCGCTGTGCGAGGAGGCCGGCGTCGATCATGAAGATGGCTGGCTCATTCTGTGTCGCGAGTTGCGCCGCGAGGGCCGGCATCGGGCATGGGTGAACGGCTCGCCGGCCACGGCCGGCAGGCTCCGCGAGTTCGGCGGCCGGCTGCTCGACCTCCACGGGCAGCACGACCACCAGCGGCTCCTCGACCGCGCGTGGCAGCGGCGGATTCTGGACGCCTACGGCCGTCACGAGGCGCTCGCCGCCCGGACGGCGGCCGCACACGACGCGCTGCGCGGCATCGAGGGACGCCTGGAGGACACGCGCCGCGCCGCGCGCGAGGGGCGCGAGCGGGCCGATTACTTGCGCTTCAAGCGGGACGAGATCGCCGCCGCCGGTCTCGAACCGGACGAAGATGAGGCGCTCGAGTCGGAGGCGCGCCGTCTCTCGCACTCCGAGGAGCTGATCGAACTCTCGGGCTCGCTCCACCACGGGCTGTACGAGGCCGAGGGGTCGATCGTCGACCGGTTGGGCGAATTCGCCGCCCGACTCGAGGCCCTCGTTGCGATCGACCGCGAGGCGGGTCCCTTCCGCGACCTGATCGAGGCGGCGCTCCGCAACGTGGAGGAACTCGGACGCGGCCTGGCTCCCTACCGCGACTCGATCGAGCACGACCCTCGACGGCTCGATGAAATCCGCGTCCGGCAGGATCTCCTCTACCGGCTCAGGCGCAAGTACGGCGGCTCTCTTGAGGACGTGATCCGCGCGGGCGAAGAGGCAGGGCGCGAGTTGGAGACCGTGCAGGGGGCCGATGAGGAGATCGAGCGGCTCGAAAAGGCGCGGGAGGCTGCGTCCGCCGAACTGGCCGCGCTGGCGTCCGAACTGTCCGAGGGGCGCCGGGTGTCGGCCGGCGCGCTCGCCGAGGCCGTGACGACGGCGCTACCGGAACTCGGTCTCAGGGGAGGCCGTCTCGAGATCGCGCTCGACGCATATGGCGAGATCCGGGCAACCGGCGCTGAAGGGGCCGAGTTTCTCGTCTCGCTGAATCCGGGTTTCCCGCCGGCGCCGCTGCGGCGCGTGGCCTCCGGGGGAGAGATGAGCCGCCTCATGCTTGCGCTCGAGACCGCCCTCATCGAGGTGGACGACCTGCCCGTGCTCGTGTTCGACGAGATCGATGCGGGGATCGGGGGCGAAGTGGCGCACCGCGTGGCGGCCCGTCTCGTGCGGCTTTCCGCCGCGCACCAGGTGCTCGTCGTCACGCATCTCGCGCAGATCGCGGCGCGGGCCGACGCTCACTACTCCGTCGGAAAGGTCACGGAAGCCGAAGGCGCGCGGACGTCGGTCCGCGTGCTCACCGGCGGAGCACGCGTCCACGAGGTTGCTCGCATGCTCGGCGGCGACCCCGCCAGCCGCGCCTCGCGCGCCCACGCCGAGGAGCTGCTCGCCGGCCAACTGTAGCGCCGGCGGACGTTTCAGCCGTGGGCGCTACGGACTGCTAAAAGATGCTGATCGGGAAGCGGAGTTCGGCCGCGTAGCGGAAGGATGCCGGCGTTCGCCCTCCAGAGCCGGAAATCGCCCGCCGCAGCGAGATGCCGAACTGGTAGGCGCCGCGCACCGGCCTGGCCCCGTCATGCAGTTCCTCGACGCCCCCGGCCTCGGAGATATCGATGAGGAACCCGACTCCCAGCCGGTGGCGGGTCTGCGCCCCCTCCGCCGCCACCGTGTTCGTGTCCAGCCCCTCGATGGGCCCGACGAACTCGTAGGTGGGTGCGGGCAGCCGGAAGTAGTCGTACTCGATCCCCACGCTGAGGGCGGAGTTGAAGCGCAGGGAAGGGCGAACCAGCACTGCGACGTAGTCTCCCAGATCCCGCCGCATCAGGGCCACGAGGTCTTCCTGACCATAGGGGCGATCGGGAGGCGTGAAGCGGATCACCGCCTCGTCGGGACGCTGCATCCCGTAGCGGGCGGAAGCACGGATCATGAAGAGACTCCCGAAGGCGATGTCCTGGTACAACGCCAGTTCGATGTCGGTCTGGCCGTCCCCGATCGGTATGTCCGCCGAATTCGACGGGTCTCCGAAGATCGTGAGGTTTCGGTTTCGGATCGGTACGCGGGCGAGTCCACCCACGCTCGTACGGAACCGAATGCCCCGCTCCGGGTCCGCTCCAGAGCCGGATTCCGCGCCGGCCTCCGCGCCCGGCCCGGGGATCGGCCTGCGGCGCGTGATGCCGTCGATGAGGTTCACGCGCACGGAGACCTCGACCTCGCCCAGATCGAGCTCGTTCCTCGTGTCCCTGGGCAGCCGATCCGCCAAGCCCTGACTCAGGAACAACATGTTGAAGTCATCCTCCGTCGCGAACTCGGGCAGCGAGAGCTCCGGCAGCGTCAGGCCGAGCGCGTCGAACGCCGCCGCGAAATCCGCGAAGCGTTGCGCCATCTGGGTCCCCGCCGCGCTGGAAGCGGTGGGAATCAGGGCTCCGGCGCCGGCCCGCTGCCCCAGCGTGTTGACGAAATTCTGCGTCGCGCTCCGGAGCGCGATCGCTTCCTCGAGCGCGGTCCCCGTCAGGGAGCCCCCACGGATCAGCGCACCGAGATCGTCGAGCGCCGACCGCGCGTCCCGGAGGAAGGGCGCACCGGACTCGAAGGCCGCGCCGTTTCCGGTCACGGTCGCCGTGGAATCGAAGGCGAAGCCCACCGTCATGTCCGTGAGCGTGAACGGGGCCCGGATGCCCACGCTGACCCAGTCGAGGACCCCCACCTCGACGCCGAGCCCGAGTCGGCGCACCTGCGCCCGCATGGCCGAGAAGTCGAGCCCGCCGAACGAGAAGTCGTCCTCGGTCACGGGTTCGAAGCCGAGCGCCTCCGCGTCATCGTTGAGTTCCTGGATCAGGGCAAGGGGGGGAGGGAACATGCGGCGGGCGAGCGGACCGTCGAAGTGGGCGGCCAGCGGCTCGCGCTCCCCGTCGGCAATCCCGGCACTCGAGTCGAAGGCGAACTGTTCGGACCAGTTCAGCAGGGTTGGCGCGATCGTGAGCCACAGCTTCCCCTGCCTCGGCAGTCGCGCGTCGCTGAACTGCCCGGCCAGGTGGACGGGAGCCATGGCTGCGGAGACGAGGGCGAGAAGGATCGGAAGGGCCCGACGGGTCGGCGGATGCATCGCGCGAGTATAGCAGGCCGGGGCGCGATGGAGAACCTTCCGGCGGTAGCGTGGGCGGTAGCGTCCGCGTGGTCGCTCCATTAGGCTGTGCGACTCCGGCGCCGTGGCCGAGTGGTTAGGCAGGGGCCTGCAAAGCCCCCTACTCCGGTTCGAATCCGGACGGCGCCTTTTTTGCCACGGGCTGCTGTGCTTTCCGGTGTGCTTTCCGGCGAAAACGGGAGGAAAACGGGTTGGCTCTCAAGCTGAAAGCGGACCAGGTTCTCCTGCTCCTGCTCGTCTTCGTTCCCATCACGCTCGTTCTCGAGTACGTCGTCCATGCGTCGGCGACCACGCTCTTTCTTACCTCCGCGGTCGCGATCGTTCCCCTCGCCGGGATCATGGGGAAGTCCACCGAGATGCTGGCCGAGCACGTGGGCGCCGGTCTCGGAGGACTGCTCAACGCGACCTTCGGGAACGCCGCGGAACTGATCATCGCGATCTTCGCCCTCAGGGCGGGCCTGTACGACCTGGTGAAGGCGTCCCTCACGGGATCGATCATCGGTAACATCCTCCTCATCTTCGGACTGAGCGCGCTGCTCGGCGGCCTGAAGTTCCGCAAGCAGGTGTTCAACCGGACGGCGGCCAAGCTGGGTTCCACGCTCCTTCTCCTGAGCGCGGTCGGGCTCGTCATCCCATCGCTCATGCACTATCTCCGGGACGGGGGGGAGTCCGGAGCGGCTGCGGGATCCGCTTCGGGATCCGCGGCAGGGTCGCTGAGCCTCGAAATCTCCGTCGTCCTCATCGTCTGCTACGTCCTCTCGCTCGTCTTCGCGCTGCGTACGCACGCGGAACTGTACCAGGGGACGGCGCACGCCGACGGCGAGGGGCATGCGGGGGGCGCGGGCCACGCGCCCGCGTGGTCGAAGGGCAAGTCGTTCGCGATCCTCGTCGGCGCCGCCGCGCTCGTGGGCTGGATGAGCGAGATCCTCGTCGGCGGGGCGGAGGAGGCGGCCCACGCCCTGGGGATGACCGAGGTCTTCGTGGGCGTGATCGTCGTCGCCCTCGTCGGCAACGCGGCGGAACATTCAACCGCCGTGCTCGTCGCCCTCCGGAACAAGATGGACCTGTCGATTCAGATCGCGGTGGGGTCGTCCCTCCAGATCGCCCTTCTCATCGCCCCGCTTCTCGTCTTCCTCTCCTACGCGATCGGGCCGGAGCCGATGAACCTCGTCTTTTCGCCGCTCGAAGTCGTGGCGGTCGCGGTCTCCGTCCTCGTCGTGGGACAGATCGCCGATGACGGCCAGACGCACTGGATGGAGGGCGTCCTTCTCCTCGCCGTGTACGTCCTGCTCGGGTTCGCCTTCTTCAACCTGCCGGGCTAGCAGCGAAGCAACGTTCTGCCAACCGCGCGCGTCTCAGCCACTGAAGCCGGGGCGGCGGATCACCCTCCTGTGGCAGGGACGACGTTGGGATGAAGTCGGATGTACCGAAGTGGTCGCGCGCGCCCCGGCCTCACTCCACCCGCATTCGCAGGCTTGTCGGCTCCGGCATCTCCCCGCAGTGTGACCCTCTGACGTTATTTGGCTACAGGAGGGGAGCGTGTCCGAAAGGCTCGACAGGAGAGGTGCGGACGTTGCGAAAAGCGGCTTTGGTCGGCGCGGGTTTCTGAAGGCGGCGGCTGCGGCGACTGCGGCGGGGGCTCTGGATCCGCGCTCGCTCATGGCCGCTCCGGAGGCGATCCCTCTCGCCCCCGATGCTCCGGAGTTCGAGGGACTGCGCGAAGCGGTGCAGGAGGACGTCATCCCGCTTGGGAACGGGGAGCCGCCGGCCCTGCAGTTCCAGGCGTATCCGGGCGGGACGGGGGCGCTGCTCGAAAAGTACTGGCGCGCCGGGATGAACCCGTTCGAGAAGACCTCGATCGACGTCGCACCCTGGGAGGGCCCCGTGCCGTCCTCCGAGGAGGAGATCGCCTTTCTCCCCGTCCACCGGCTCTCGGCCCTCGTGAGGGAGCGCCGGGTCTCGCCGACGGAACTGTTCGACATCTACATGGAGCGCATGAAGCGGTACGACCCCGTGCTGCTGTGCGCGGTGACGATCCTGGAAGACCGAGGCAGGGAAGAGGCGGAACAGGCGGAAGCCGAGATCCGCGCGGGCGAATGGCGCGGGCCCCTGCACGGGATCCCCTACGGCGTGAAGGACCTTTTCTCGACTGTCGGGGCGCGGACGACGTGGGGCTCGGCCGCGTTCCAGACGCAGATGATCGAGGAGGATGCGGAGGTCGTGCGCCGGCTGAACGCGGCGGGCGCCGTGCTCATCGCGAAGCTCGCGACGGGAGAGTTCGCGCGGGGCGACCGCTGGTACCGCGGCCGGACGCTGAATCCGTGGAACCTCGCCTGGGGATCGAGCGGGTCTTCCGCCGGGCCGGGCTCGGCGACGGCGGCGGGCTGCGTCGCCTTCTCGATCGGGACCGAGACGCGCGGGTCGATCGTCTCCCCGAGCCGCCGCAACGGGCTGAGCGCCCTCCGCCCCACCTTCGGACGCGTGAGCCGCTACGGGGGCATGGTGCTCTCGTGGAGCATGGACAAGACGGGCCCCATGTGCCGCACGATCGAGGACTGCGCGCTCGTGTTCAACGAGATCCACGGCGCGGACGAGAAGGACCCCGCCTCCGTCACGACCCCGTTCCGTTTCGAGCGCAACCCGGACCTGGGTGCGCTCTCCATCGGATACACCGAGGACGCGCCGCACTCCTTCGTCGAGAAGCTGGAGGAACTCGGGGCGCGGCCGCGGCTCATGCGCGAGCTGCCTGCCCAGGCGGCGAGTTCGCTGGGCGCCGAGTCGTCGTCGGCCTTCGACTTCCACGTAGCACCGGGCGGGGAACTGCCCCCGGTGCCGGAGGGGCTCAGCGAGGTGGAGGAGCGCGACTTCACGCGCTTCCGCCGCGGACGCGAGGGTCTGGCGATGGACTACGTGCACGCGCAGCGGCGGCGCCTCATCGTGATGAAGCGCATGGCCGAGGCAATGGACGGCTTCGACATGTTCGCCACCGGCTCGGGAGAGGTGGGGCTCACCAACGAAACGGGACACCCGGCGGCCGTCGTCCAGTACGGTTTCGGCCCGCTCGGGCCCGAGGGCGAGGAGGCGGAGCAGCCGCTGACGACGACGCTCATCGGCGACCTGTTCGCCGACGACAAGATCCTGAGCGTGGCGCACGCCTTCCAGGCGGCGACGGACTGGCACACGCGGCACCCCGCGCTCGACTGAGCCCCGGAGGCGGATGTTCGCTATATTCTTGGTGTCGGGCGGATCGATCCCATACAACGCGGGGAACCCAATCGTCCGATTTGGGTTGTCGACCATTCACGGCTGCTCGGGAGCCGTGAGTTGTGGTGCGCACTATCCTGTTGTCTTGGAAGATGGAGGTAACCTAAGGACCATGAGCGTTCGACGTCGGTGGAGGCGGAACAAGATTGCGGCGGCGAGGGGCAAGGGCGCTGCCGAACCAATTGAACGCATCCGCGCCCGCCGGGACCGGACGTGTACCGTAGACCTGCGTGGACCTTCCAGGTTGGTCGACTCTTGGTCACTCTCAATGGAGGCGTTAGCCGCACAGCCACGCCTCAGCCTACCATCGTTGGATGCGGAGGGTGACCCGAATGGATGAGCCAACAAGGCCGGCACAGGTAGTAGATTTTTTCAGCGGCTGCGGAGGAACAAGCGCTGGTCTTCGGGAGGCCGGTATGGATGTTCTCGTGGGCATCGATATGGACGTGGAGGCGGCGACGACATTCCGGGCCAACTTCCCTGAAGCTCACTTCATCTGCCGAGACATTCGTCAAGTTCCGACATCGGACCTGGAACCATATCTGGTCCGTCAGCGGGACCACCCTCTCCTGTTTTCGGCCTGCGCACCGTGTCAGCCCTTCTCCAAACAGAATCGCAAGAAATCACAATCCGACGCTCGAGCATCGCTGCTTGACGAACTCCACAGGTTCGTCCGTCGCTTCCGCCCAGAGTACGTATTCCTGGAGAACGTCCCCGGCATCCAACGCATCGAACCGTCCGATGGGCCGATCGGCCGTTTTCTCGACCTGCTCGGTGAGCTTGGCTACGATGTTGCCCACGATGTAGTGGATTTTCTCGACTACGGAGTGCCGCAGACTCGCCGTCGCTTGGTGATGACCGCCAGTCAACTCGGACCATTCACGCTGCCGGTTCCTACACACGGCGAGCATCATGGTAAGGCTCCGCACTCCACAGTATGGGAGTGGATCGGCGATTTGCCTCCGATTCCGGCGGGCGGGAGGGATGACGAAGTGCCCAACCATCGGGCCGCAGCCCTTTCTCCGTTGAACCTCAGACGTATCGAGAGCACTCCTGAAGGAGGTGATCGGAGAGATTGGCCAGAGGACTTGGTTCTTCCTTGCCACCGGGGCCACGCCGGGCATACCGACGTCTACGGTCGCTTGAGTAAACACCGCCCAGCCAGCACCCTTACCACCCGCTGCGTCAGTCTTTCTAACGGACGGTTCGGCCATCCCATCCAGAACCGCGCCCTGAGCGTACGAGAGGCTGCCTGTTTACAAACGTTTCCGCGGGATTTTGTGTTTAGGGGCAGCTTTGCTTCCATGGCCACACAGGTTGGGAACGCCGTGCCAGTGCTGTTGGCGCGCCGGTTCGGCGAGGCGATCCGAGCTCATTTCGACTCCTTTGCCAAGCAAGCCGACGGCTGAATGCCAGGCATTCGCGTTCGTGCTCGTGCTCTTGACATGCTGGGTAGACAGCAGATCGCTGGTGTGCCAACCGCGATCAGCGAGCTCTTCAAGAACGCCCATGATGCCTATGCCCATCGGGTCGAAGTTGATTTCTTTCGGAGCTCCGGTCTCTTCGTCCTTCGAGACGATGGGATCGGCATGTCTTACCAGGACTTTGTCGACCGATGGCTTACTCTTGGGACCGAGAGTAAGTTAGCCGCGGGATTCGGCTTGAACCCGCCTCCCTCAGACCCCGACCAGGACCTGCGGCCAATCATGGGCGAGAAGGGCATTGGTCGTCTCGCCATAGCTGCAATCGGACCACAAGTCCTTGTCCTTACACGTTCCAAAGCCGAGCCGGATGAACTCGTAGTAGCCTTCATCAACTGGGGTGTTTTCCGTCTTCCCGGCGTAGATCTGAGTGACATCCACATACCTATACGCGCGCTACCGGGAGGCACTCTGCCATCTCGTGCTCTAGTTGCCGAACTGGTCGCTGAAGTACATAGCAACGTAGTTACCCTGGCTCGCGATCTTCCTGAGTCCCACCTTACGCCGATACTGGCCGAGCTTGCTCATCTCGACCTTGACCCGCGTGGGCTATATCCGACGCTGCCACGGGGTCCCACACTGATCGACGAAGGTTGTGGGACCCACTTCATCATCTTGCCGACGGAGGAGACCTTACCCGAGGATATCGATGGGTCCCCAAATAGCGATATCGCTCCAGCACTCATCAAGGTTCTAATTGGCTTCACTAACACCATGGCCTCTGGACGCCGAACTCAGGCAATTCAGGCACGTTTCCGCGATCACGCGTTGGACGGAACAATATACGAACGGATCGCGGGATCGGCCTTCTTTACGCCGGAGGAGTTTGAGAAAGCTGATCATCACGTGTCTGGATCCTTCGATGATTTCGGCCAGTTTCGGGGGACGGTCCAAGTGTATGGGAGAGATCCCGTCGAGTATCTTCTGCCGTGGCCAGAAGCGCGGGGCAGGCGGCTTCGCTGTGGGCCGCTGAAGATCAATTTCGCTTACGTTCAAGGCCAGCCTCGAGTCACGAGAATGCCCCCGGAAGATCACGCTCGGCTTAAGGCGAAGCTCAATCGCATCGGCGGCCTATACATTTATCGTGACGGCATCCGGATACTCCCATACGGTAATTCAGATTATGATTTCCTGAATATCGAGCAACGACGCACAAAAAGCGCATCGTATTACTACTTTTCCTATCGGCGAATCTTTGGTGTGATCGACATCACCCGCGAGGAAAACCCAAATCTGGTTGAAAAGGCCGGCCGCGAGGGATTTCGCGAAAACCTTGCCTATCGCCAGTTGAAGCGCCTTCTGGAGCATTTTTTTGTACAGCTGGCGGGAGAGTTCTTTCGCGTGGGAGGGTTGCATGCCGAGGACTTCCTAACAACGCGTGACGACCTGGAGCGGAACGAGCGTCTCCGTCGGCGGCGTGAGAAACAGGTGCGCGTCCGCCGCGCGAAGTTTGGAAGAGATCTTGACGCCTTCTTTGAATCGGTTAACGCTCGTGAGCCTGAGGCCGCCACTGCGCAGCTTCTGGAGGAGGCGAGGAATCGATTCGACGGACTTGCTGTGCATGAAGGTCGTGAAGATCTGGCTCAACACATGTTAGATCTTGAGAGTGAATCTCATTCGGCCTTGCTCGCGATTCAAGAGGAATATTGGGTGTCGCGGCCGCGGGGATTTGGTCTAACACGTAGAATGCAATCGGACTGGGAAGCGTACAGGCTCGAACGAAGTCGACTTACGACGAAAGTCTGGGAGCCAGCTGCGGTGGAACTTGCCGCCATCGTTTCAAGACAGACGACGCGATTGCGCGCGGATATCGATTACCGCCGACGCCTGAGCCGAGTCCTTTCGGATGCAAGCGACGCACAGTTGGACAGGGCGACGTTCCTCGGCCGTGACACGCGGGCCGAACTACGGGAAGCCCAGGGGCGTGTGGTGTCCGAGACTCGAGATCGGTTGGCGGCTGTGCACAATGCCATCCGCGAGACGTTGAGTGATTTCGAGAGGACCGATACGAGTTCGCTGGCAGCGGCGGACTTCGACAGCGTGCGCACTCAGTTGGAACGGCGAATCGCCGAAGTCGGAGATGTCGAGACGGCGAACCTGGAGAGCCTACGAGAGCACGTCAGGCTCCTCGGAACGCAGGAGGGTCTCGAGCTGCCGGAAGTGACGGACGCTCTGGAGGAGGAATTGGAAGCTCTACGTGAGAGGGAGAGTGCAGGACTCCAGTTGGCGCAGGTAGGGATGGCTCTTGGTATCGTACATCATGAATTTGCGAGCGCCATCCAGGGCATAAGAACGAATTTGAGACTCCTTAAGCCGTGGTCCGACGCTAACGAAAAGTTGAGTATAGTTTATCGGGACATTCGAGCGAACTTCGACCATCTCGATGGATATCTCACCCTCTTCACGCCGCTGGATCGACGACTGCAACGTCGTCGCGTCCGGATTCGAGGTAGCGACGTGTATCATTTTCTTATGGACCTCTTTGGGCAACGCCTAAAGCGTCATGAAGTTGAGTTGTCGGCTACCGATGCGTTTCGCGAGGCAGAGATCGTTGGATTCCCCTCCTCCTTCTATCCTTGTTTTGTGAACCTCGTGGATAACGCGATTTTCTGGGTGTCGAGTCGAGATCGGGGGCGTGAGCGGGTAATTGAACTGGATGCGACTGGTGGTGCGTTTCTCGTGGGTGATAGCGGGCCGGGGATACCTCCGCGAGATGCGGCGTCCGTATTTGAAATGGGGTTCACAAGACGCCCGGGCGGCCGCGGCATGGGCTTGTACATTTCGAGGCAGATACTGAAGGAAATCGGTTACGAGCTGAAGCTGGACCGCTTCGTTGAGGGGGAAGGAGCGCAATTCCGCATCTCTCCCACGAAAGAAGATTCGGAAGCAGAACAGCCGCGAGGGCCGCGGCGGAAGGATGGATAGCCTTGAGTCACTCCGCATCGCTCCCAGCGTTTGGAGATCTGTCTCGGACGGTAGTGGAGCGGTTTCTTCAAACCGTGGTCGTACTGGATGATCGCGCAGTCATGGGTCGCCCGGACGAACCCACTACCGTACAGGAGCCTGTCGGTGAGGCCGTGGATGCTGTCGACAGCGGAGATGACATGGCGGATCCGGTCACGGGGGGTGAGTTGGGGCCCACAGGTGGCCCGTTAGATGCGAGGACCCTCATGACGAGTTTCGCGGCGCGCGGTGTGGTCTGCACAGTACTAGCGCCGAACGCGGCGGAAGACGCTACGACCGAGACACTACGTGCGTCGCGGCGAGCTGACATCGTGATTCTTGATTGGCAGCTTGGAGACGAAGGAGACCGAGCGACAAGTATCATTTCCGATCTCATTGAAGACGATGCGAAGGTGGGTGGGAGGCTGCGATTAGTTGTCGTCTACACAGCTGAGCCAAATCTAAACACCATCTCTGCTTCAGTGAACGATGATCTGGACGGGTTTAGTCAGCTGGAACGACCCGGCAACGTGCTCGCTTTGGCAAAAGACCAGACAAGGATACTGTTCATCCGTAAGGGACGCAGTTCGGCTATCAGCGGCGGGATTGAAGAGCGGGATTTGGCTGATCGGTTGATCGACGAATTCGTCGAAATCGGAAAGGGACTCCTCGGAAACGTGGCTCTTGCGTGCGTCGCCGCGATCCGAGACGATACGCACCGAATGCTCGCCCGGTTTCACCGTGAACTTGACGGCCCGTACGTGACCCATCGGCTTTTGCTCGAGTGGCCGGAGGATGCCGAAGATTATGCAGTCGATCTTGTAGCTTCCGAGTTCTTAGCGGTACTGGACGGGCAGATGATTGGCTCAGCTTACGCCGGTCGCGATGCCCTTCAGGCAGCGCTTAACGAGCGTGAAGGCGAGGGGGTAGAGTTCCGACTCATGACCCGGACAGATTCAGAAGAGGGTTCTAGGATCGTGTCTGTGTCCGATATCATGAACCTGATCGACGAAGGCCCATTAGGCCTTGCGGCGATTCCCGATGTCGCGAGTGGAGCGGAGTCACAAAAGAAGCTCCATAAGCGATTGTACTTGCTCTTGAGCGACGACCTGGAGCGCGGTGTCGCTGCGCATCGGGAGTTTGCTCGTGTCAGTGCGCATGCTCGCGAACCGCGTTCTGTTGCGCCAAGTTATCGAGCGAAACTTGGCCTCGGGAGCATTGTTCAGCGGGGAGGGGAATACCTGATATGCATCCAGCCGGCTTGTGACGCTGTCCGTTTAACAGAGCTCACGCAGTTCCTTTTTGTACCGCTGTCTCGCGACACCTCTATTTTCGACATAGTAACGAGGGATACAGCTGGCGATGAGATCTGCCTGAAGGTAAGCGCCAAACCTTCTCACATCACGACAATTTCTTTTCGACCTGACCTAGCTACGCGTACAGTGGTGAGCGAGGCTGACGGTGGTGTCTGGATGTTTGAGAGCGAATCGGGGGAACAGTTCATTTGGGTTGGCGATCTCAAGACGTCGTTTGCGCAGCGCCTTGCACATCGAGTTGCAAGGAACCTATCTCGGATCGGACTCGACGAGTTCGAATGGCAGAGACGCCATGGTCCAGGTGGTTAGGACGGTGGGGAGGGGTGCTACGGCGGTTAACTGGTGTCAGGCGATTCGAATTGGCAAGATCAAGGGGGGCGTGACCGATCGTTTTCAAGAGGGAATGAGAAGCTGGAGAGTCGAAGGATGAACAGAATGCCCAGGCGCCTCCTGTGGGGCGTGCTCCCGGTGCTCGTGGTCGGAGGGGCGCTCGCCGTTGCCCGTGCCCCGGGGTCGTCGACGGCGGCCGAGTCGGACGCGGATGCGGGTCGGCTGGAGCGGCTCAGCGGCGCCCTGGAATCCTACGTGACGGAGGGAGAACTGGCCGGCGCCGTCGCGCTCGTCGCGCGCGGGGGCGAGGTCTCCTATCTCGAGGCGGTCGGCCACCGCGACGTCGCGGCCGGCGATCCCATGGAGACGGACGACATCTTCCGCATCGCCTCGCAGACGAAGGCGATCGTGAGCGTCGGCGTCATGATCCTCCAGGAAGAGGGAGGACTCCTCATCTCCGACCCGCTCGGCCGCTATCTTCCCGAGTACATGGAGACGACGGTCGCCGTCCCCGACGGAGCGGGCGGATACGACATCGTGCCCGCGAACCGGCCGATCACGATCCGGGACCTGCTCACGCACACGGCCGGCATCGGCTACGGGGGCGGCGCGGCGGCGGAACTGTGGGAGGAGGCCGGCATTCAGGGCTGGTACTTCGCGCACCGCGACGAGCCGGTCCGGGAGACCGTGCGGCGCATGGCCGCCCTCCCCATGGACGCGCAGCCGGGCGAACGCTTCGTGTACGGCTACGCGACGGACATCCTCGGCGCCCTCGTCGAGGAGGTGTCGGGCGAGCCGCTGGCCGGCTTTCTCCGCGCGCGGATCTTCGAGCCGCTGGGCATGGTGGACACGCACTTCTACCTGCCCGAGGAGAAGCGCGACCGGCTCAGCGTCGTGTACTCGGCTTCCGGGGGCGGACTCGAGCCGGCGCCCGATCCGGGCGGCATGGTCGGCCAGGGCGCCTACGTCGACGGCCCGCGAACGAGCTTCTCCGGCGGCGCCGGGCTCCTCTCCACGGCGCACGACTACGCCCGCTTCCTCCAGATGATGCTGAACGGCGGCGAACTCGACGGCGCCCGCATCCTGTCGAGCAAGAGCGTCGACCTCATGACGGTCAACCACGTGGGGGACCGGTTCAACTGGGACGGCGGGGTCGGCTTCGGCCTCGGGTTCAGCGTGCTGGCCGATCTCGGGGCGCGCGGAACCCCCGGCTCGGTGGGCGAGTACGGGTGGGGTGGAGCGTACCACTCCACCTACTGGGTGGACCCCGCCGAGGATCTCGTCGTCGTCTACTTCACGCAGCTCATCCCGACGGCCGGCGTGGACGATCACGCGAAGCTGCGCACGCTGGTGTACCAGGCGCTCGACGAGATGCAATAGCCGCGCGCGGCCCGCCGTTGTAGATCTGAGGGCCGCGCTCGCGCGCCGGAGTGGCGGAACTGGCAGACGCGCCGGACTCAAAATCCGGTGGGAGCAATCCCTTGAGGGTTCGAGTCCCTCCTCCGGCATAACCCTTCGACCCGCTGCACTTCAGGCCTGGCGCTTGCCGCGCGGTGTGGCGCTTCCTCAAACGCCAAGCCGCGCGCGGGTGTCTACTCACTTGCGCCGACAAGGCACCGACAAAGCGCCGATCAGGCGCCACTGCGCCCACGAGCACCACCACAGCCAGGAGCCGCGAATCATGCTGAAGCGTGCGTTTCTCCCCGTCCTCTTCGCGACGGCCCTCCTCCCGACCCTCCTCCCGGCCCCGGCGGCCGCCCAGGAGGCCGTGGCCGATGAGGATTTCATGGCCGAGATGGAATGGCGTTCCATCGGCCCGGCGAACATGGCCGGGCGGGTCACCGACATCGAAGGGATTCCCGGCACCGGGACCTTCTTCATCGCGGGCGCGTCGAGCGGGATCTGGAAGACGACGAACAACGGGACGACCTACCGCCCCGTCTTCGACAACGAGCGGGTCGTCTCGATGGGCGACATGGCGATCGCGCCGAGCAACCCGGACATCGTGTGGGCCGGGACCGGCGAGGAAGACTCGCGCAACTCGATCTCGCCCGGAGGCGGCATCTACAAGTCCGTCGACGGCGGGCTCACGTGGGAGCTGAAGGGGCTGGAGGACACGCAGGCGATCGGCCGCATCGTCGTCCACCCGACGAAGGCGGACTGGGTGTACGTCGCGGCGCTCGGGCACCCCTGGGGGGACAACGAGGAGCGCGGGCTCTACCGGACGAAGGACGGTGGCGACACGTGGGAGCGCATCAACTTCGTGTCCGACAAGGCGGGATTCGTCGATGTCGACATGCATCCGCGGAATCCCGACATCCTGTGGGCGACGAGCTGGGAACGCGTGCGCGGCCCGTACTTCTTCAACAGCGGCGGCCCCGGGAGCGCGATCTGGAAGTCCACCGATGCCGGCGACACGTGGGAGAAGGTCGAGGGCAACGGCCTCCCCGAGACCATGCTGGGGCGGCTCGAGATCGAGATCGCGCCGAGCTATCCGCAGGTCATGTATGCGATGGTCGAGGCGGAAGCTCCAGAGGAGGCGGATGAGAACGGGGACCGTCACGCCTCCGGTCTGTACCGCTCCGCCGACGGCGGCGAGACGTGGGAGTTCATGAACTCGAACAACTCGCGGCCCTTCTACTATTCCGGCGTCTGGGTGTCGCCGGACGACCCCGACTTCATCTACTGGTCCTCCCTCTTCTTTTCCCGGGACGGGGGCCGCACGGTCGGCAACCCGGCCCAGGGCGTACACGTCGACTATCACGCACTGTGGTGGGACCCCACCAATCCGGACCACTTCATACTGGGCAATGACGGCGGGATCGCGATTACGTGGGACCGGGGCGGCAACTTCGAGTTCCCCAACCGTATTCCCATGGGACAGTTCTATGCGGTCAGCTACAACATGGACACGCCCTACCGCGTCTGCGGCGGACTGCAGGACAACTATACGTGGTGCGGCCCGAGCGCCCGCGCCGGCGGCTCCATCGACAATCACATGTGGTATTCGATCGGGGGCGGCGACGGCTTCTACGCGCCGCAGGACCCGACGAACCCGGACATCGTGTTCGGGGAATCGCAGCAGGGGCGCATCTACTGGCGGAACACGCGCACAGGCGAGCGCCACCAGTTGCAGCATCCGGACTGGCGCGAGCGCACGCAGACGCTGCGCGACTCGATCGCGATCCTGACGGGCGACGACCCGGACAACCCGCCGGCCGGCAACGTGGCGCAGATCGAGGAGCTGCAGGCCCTCGTCGCGCAGGACTCGGCGCTCTACGACATGCGGTTCAACTGGAACACGCCGCTCGAACTGTCCCCGCACGACCCGCAGACGCTGTACATCGGGGCGAACCGCGTCCTGAAGTGGACGTACGACACGGATGAGATGACGCCGATCTCCGACGACCTCACCTACGCGGACCCGGAGAAGATCGAGATCGCGTACAACACGACGGGCGGCATCACGCCGGACGTCACCGGGGCGGAGAACTTCGCCACGATCGTCTCGCTCGCCGAGTCGAAGCTCAACGAGGGCGAACTCTACGCAGGGACCGACGACGGCCGCGTGTGGCGGACGCCCGAGGGGGCGGAGTGGATCGAACTCACGGACCGCTTCGACGGCGTGCCGGAGGGGACGTACGTGAGTCGGATCGAGGCTTCGAGCCACGACCCGAACCGCTTCTACGTGACGTTCGACAACCACCGGCGCGACGACTACACGCCGTACGTCTACGTGACGGACGACGCCGGAGAGACCTTCCGCTCGATCTCGTCGAACCTCCCGACCGGCGCGCCGGATTTCGTGCAGGTGATCCGGGAAGACCCGGTGAACCCGGACCTGCTCTTCGTGGGGACGGACGTGGGGGCCTACGTGTCGACGGACCGGGGCGGGTCGTGGTCGCGCTTCATGAACGGGCTGCCCACGGTGCCGGTCCATGACCTGAAGATCCACCCGCGCGAAAGCGAGATCATCGCCGGAACGCACGGGCGCTCCATCTTCGTGGCGGACATCTCGCTTCTGCAGCAACTGGACGGCGGGCGCGTGCCGGAGGCCGTCACGGTGTTCCAGCCGAAGACGGCGATCCAGTTCGGGGATCCGCCGGTGGGCGGCGAGTTCGTCGCACAGAGCAACTTCCAGGCAGACGCCGGCGACTACGGGGCCCAGATCTCCTACTACGTCCCGGAGGACGTGGCGGAGGCGCTGGCCGAGGCGGCCGAGGAAGAGGCGGCGGCTGGAGAGGCCGAGGCCGAAGAAGAGGAAGAGGCCGAGGAGGAGGCTGCGGGCGCCGCGGCGGCGGGCCGCGCCGTTGCAATGCCCGCGGGCACGGCGGGCCGCACCTTTACAGTGTCTGGCATCGTAGCCGCGCGGGGTGGAAACCGCCCCCAGGCCTCGATCGCGATCCTGAACGCGGCCGGCGATACCGTGCAGACGCTGAACGGTTCGGCCGCGGCCGGCGTGCAGCGGGTGCGGTGGACCTTCAACCGGCGGAGCGCGCCGAGGGAGCCGTCGCCCGCGGATCGGTTGGACAGCCTTCGCACCGCACGGCTTTACGAGACCGTGGGAGACTCGCTCGTCGAGCACGAAGGGGTTGCGCGGGAGACGATGGACCAGGTGCTCGACATGATGCAGGGCGGCAACCAGGGCGCCATCATCCGCATGTTCACCGGCGGCGGTGGTGGAGGAGGCGGCGGCGCCGCCGACTGGCAGGAACGGCCCGCCGAGCGCTATCCGCCGCCCGGACAGGCGGGGCGGGGCGGAGGCCGGGGAGGGGGCCGCACCGCGGCCATGGCTGCCGCTGCGGCCGCCCGGAGCGGCGCCGACCCTGCGGCCATGCGCGAAGTCTTCCAGCAGGTGGGCGAGGCCGTCCGCGACCGGGGCGGCATGTCGACCTTCCGTCGCTTCTTCGCCGGCGGCGGGGGCGGAGGCGGTCTGGCCGATCCGGGGAGCTACACGGTGGCGATCACGATCGGCGACGAAACCCACACGGTTCCGCTCGAGGTAGTGCGGAAGGAAGGCTTCGGGTTCTGGGACGAACCCGACGGAGAGAACGACCGCCGGAACCCGTAGCTGTTACGCGGCCTGCCGGAGCGGCAACCGTTCGCCGCTCCGGCGGTGTCGCAAGGCTCGACAAGCCTTCAGCGGCGGACCAGCGACCTCCGGAGATCGGGACGGGCGGATGATGACGGACGACGGACGATGATGAACAACGAGGGGAACGGCGCGTCGATCCTGGAGAAGATCCGGAAGCGGCGCATGGTGCAGATCGCGCTCGTGTACGTGGGCGCGGCCTGGCTCGGCGTCGAGATCACCGACTTCATCGTCGGGACCTACGCGTTCTCGAGGAAGATCCTCGACACGGTCGTCTTCCTCGCCATCCTCGGGTTCCCCGCCTTTCTCGTCATCGGCTGGTTTCACGGCGAGCGCGGGCCCCAGCGCATCCGCCGGGCCGAAGCCTGGCTCCTGCTCACCCTCGCCTCGTTGGGCGCGATCGGCACCTACCGGATCGCGACCGCGGTACCATCGCAGGCTGGCGGCGTGGAGGCCGCGCCGACAGCCACGGCCGCGGACGGTGCGGATGACGGCGAAGGGGCGCTGAGTTTTGTGGGCTCGGCGCCCGACCTTGGGCCCAACTCGCTCGCGGTCCTGCCCTTCCGCAACAACGTGCCCGAGCCGGAACTCGAGTGGCTCGGTTCGGGTCTCGCCGACCTGCTCACCACGAACCTGGCGCAACTCCCCGGTCTGCGCGTGGTGGGCCGGCAGAGTCTCTACGACCTCCTCATGGAGGGAGGCGTCTCCGAGGAGGAGGAAATCCCGGAGGCGCTGGCGCTGACGGTGGCGCGCGGGAGCGGCGCCCGCCTGCTGCTCTGGGGCAGCGTGACGGGGTCGTCGGAGGACATGCGCATCGACGCCCAGTTGATCGAACTCGAGAACGGGACCATCGCCTCGGCCGACTTCGCCCGGGGCGACGATGTGTTCGAACTCGTCGACACGCTGACGGTGCGGCTCGCGGCCAACCTCTCAGGCACGCCACCGCCGTCCGAGGCTGTCCGCATCAGCCACCTCGGCACGCGGAACCTGGAGGCCCTCGCCGCCTTCCACCGGGGCAACGCGCTGCACCGCGAAGGCCGCCCGGAGGAGGCCGAGGCGCACTACGAGCGCGCCGCCACCCTCGACAGCGCCTTTGCGCTCCCGTTCCTCACGTCGGTCGGCGCGTTCCGCGAGGGAGAGACCGAGTCGCCGGATGCCGAGCGCACCGCGGCCGACCGCCGCCGCGAATGGCGGGAGCGCGGCGCCGCCCAACTCTACCGGCGTCTCCCCGAGGACGTGCGGGCACAGCTCGTGAACCTCAGCGGCGAGGAACTGCGGGCGGCGATCGACTCGCTGATGGGCGGCGCGATTTCCGGAGTCCGTCTGCTCGTCACGGAACGAAGAGCCGCACGCGGCGAGCCGATCGAAGAGCCCCCTTCACGCCGGGATCCGCCGCCTCCGCGTTGAACGCCGGATGATCCGGCACGCTGGACGTTCCGGGTCGCGCGGGCCATGTTTCAACCAGGCATGGGCGGGCGCTGCCTCCCCGCGGTGGCGGCGTCCTCGGAACTTCAGGGAGGCCACATGAAGCGAAGGGCGTTTCTCCGAGCCGGACTCACGGGCGCCGGCGTTGCCGGCATCGCCGCCGCACCTCTTGCCGCACCCCTCGCGGGCGCGACGACGGCGCGCGGACTCGACACCATCTTCAACCCCCGCCGACCGGGACGCGACTACAACGGACCCGTCCGGCTGAGTTCGAACGAGAACCCGCTCGGTATCGCTCCATCGGCGCGGCAGGCGATCATCGACGGGCTCGATGAGGCGAACCGCTATCCCGGGGCGACCGGCGAACTCGTGCGCGAAGCGCTCGTGGCGCGCCTCGGCGTCAAGCCAGGGCAGCTCTTCTTCGGCTCCGGCTCGACCGAGATCCTGCGCATCGCCTCGGCGGCCTGGGCGGCGCCCGGCGGCCGTCTCATCTACGCCGAGCCGACGTACGAGGACGTCCCCCGTTACTCGCAGCCGTTCGCGTATGATCACGTGACGGTGCCGCTCACGAGCGACTACGCCCACGACATCGGCCGCATGCGCGAGGAGGTCGCGAAGTCGTCCGCCCCGAGCGTCATTTACTTCTGCAACCCGAACAACCCGACCGGCACCCTCACCGCGACCGGGCCGATCATGGACTGGCTCCGCGACGAGGGCGAGCAGCACCTCTTCCTCGTGGACGAGGCGTATTTCGAACTCGCGGACGATCCGGGCTACGAGACCTTCGTCCCGCTCATCGAGCAGCATCCGAACCTGATCATCGCCCGCACCTTCTCGAAGGTGTACGCGATGGCCGGGATCCGCCTCGGATACGGGATCGCGCACGAGGCCACCGTCCAGCGCGTCCTCCCGTTCGCGACGCGAAACGCGCCCAACCACGTCGCGGGCGTGGCGGCCGTCGCCTCGCTCGCCGACGACGAGTTCTTCGCCAAGAGCGTGAAGACGAACGACGAGGCGAAGGCGATCATGTACGACGCCTTCGGCCAGCTCGACATCGAGGTCCTGCCCAGCCACACGAACTTCGTCATGCACCGGATCAAGGGCGAACTCGCGACCTACAACGAGCGCATGTTCGAGGCCGGGTTCAACGTGGGCCGCCCGTTCCCGCCCATGACGGACTGGAGCCGGCTCTCGATGGGCCTCCCGTCGGACATGGAGAAGCTCGCCGAGGTCATGACCGACTTCCGCAAGAAGAACTGGATCTGACCCGCGGGGAGGGCGGTATCGCGCGATGCCGCCCTCCCTCCGTTTGGACGCACGTCGCCCTGCCGCACTGCGCTCGTCCCCACCTCCCGTCGTCCCCTCTCTACTATTGAATTAGTTGACCGGGTGTCCTCCCTCGCCCAGGTTCCCCCGCAGAATCAGGCGACCGGTCGCCGGGGCCGTACAACTCTTGGGATACGTTCCCGTGTCAAAGCCTCGATCCCTGACGGTTGATAGCCGGTTGATAGTCTTGCGATAGATTGAGCTTGCCGCGACCACACGGATTGGTCGATCACGCGAACGGAACACAGCGGTGCGAGGCATATGAAGGCACGTCATTGGGTCACGTTGATCGTCCTGCTCGTCGCGGGTGCGGCCGTCGTCGGCATCTTCATGCGGCTGAACGAGGACGAGGAGGAGGGGCCGCAGAGCTTCGGTGACGCCGCGGCCGATTCCGTGGCCGAGGCGGTGCGGGGGACGGCCTCGGCGGCCGCGTTCGCCACGGACATTTTCCTTCCCGTCGAAGGCGCCGTCATCCAGCGTGACACCTTCGTGCTCTGGGTCACGGCGAGCGGGCGGGCCGCATCCCTGCGCCGGGCCCCGCTCCATGCGGAGGTCCAGGGGCCCGTGACCGCGGTGCCGGTGCAGGAGGGGACGCAGGTGCGGGCCGGCCAACTCCTGGCACGGATCGACCCCACTCTCTACGAGATCCGGGAGCAGCGGGTGGAAGCCGCGGTGGCGCGTGCGGAGGCAGAGTATCTGGACCGGGTGCTGTTCGATGAGGAGTTGCCGGATTCGATCCGGCTGGCTCGTGCTGAGCAGGCCCGCATTCGGGTGGGCCTCCCCGATCAGGAGGCGCAACTCGCGGAAGCGCGCTACGAACTGGAGAAGACCAGGATCGTCGCCCCCTTCGCCGGCCTGGTGGCGAACCTCGCCGTGGCGCACGGCAGCCGCGTCCGATCGGGCGATTCGATCGCGACCATCGTCGACCTTTCCGAGATCGACATCGACGCCGGGGTCCTCCACTCCGAACTCCCGCTCGTGGAGGTGGGGCGACAGGCAACGGCGACCTTCCCCGCGCTTCGGGGAGAGATCTTCGAGGGGCGCGTCGTGAGCGTGAACCCTCTCGTCGATCCCGAGACGCAGACAGCGCGGGTCACCGTGCGCCTGTCGAATCCCGAGGCTCGAATCGTGCCGGGCATGCCGGGGAACGTGCGGATCGCCGGTCGTCAACTCGCGGACCGGACGTTCGTGCCGAAGGAAGCGGTCGTCGAGCGGAGCCGGCGGCAGGTCGTGTTCGTGTTCGAGCCGGGGGGGCCGGGCTCGGACACGGGGCGCGCTCAGTGGGAGTACGTGACGCTCGGCCTCGAGAACGACACGCAGGTCGAGATCATCCACAGCCCGGACGGCGACGACACCTTCGTTCCGGCGGGCGGGGAAGTCGTGCTCGTTGACGGTCACGCCACCCTCACGCACGACGCGCAGGTGCGGATCGAGAACCACGGCGACCTCGCGACGCCGGCGGACCCCGCCCCGGATGGCGCAACGGATAGCTCGGAGAGCGGCTCCACGGACGGTTCGCGGTGAGGCTGGCCGTGACCTCGCCCATGCGGCGGGTGCTTGCAACGGCCTTGCTGGCCACGGGGGGACTTGCAGCCGCATCGCCGGCGGCCGCGCAGGGACCGACGCTCCCGGACACCCTCGACATTGAGAGAGCGGTCCGAGTCGCCATGAACGAAAGCCCCGTGCTGCGGACGTCCCTTGCCGCGGCGGACAGGGCGAGCGCTGACCGGCTCGCGGCCTGGGGGGCGTTTCTTCCGCGGGCGGGCCTGAACCTGGGGCTGGGTCGTTCGAGTTCTACCAGATCCACCTTCGAAGCCGAGGAAGGACCGGCGGCACGGCTGCAGGAGCGTCTCACCTTTACCAACCAGTCCGCGAATCAGGGGCTGGGTCTCAGCCTGACGATCCTCGATGGGGGCCGGCGGTTCGCGGAACTTCAGCGGAGCGCGGCCAGTTTCCGCGGCGCCCAGCGGCGCTACGACGACCAGCAACGCGCCGTCATCGCGACGGTAAGGAGAGAGTTCCTCGATGCTCTGCGGCGTCAGGAATTGCTGGAGTTGACGCGAGCCCAGATCGCCGACCGCGAAGCTGAACTCGACATCGCCAGTCGCCGGTATGAGATCGCCGCCGTCGAACGCACCGACGTGCTCGCTGCCGAGTTGAACCTCCTGGATGCCCGAATGCGGTTTCTCTCGGAGCAGAACCTGCTGCGCGTCGGTCTCCGGCAGCTTGTGGTCTCGATGGGGCTGCCGCCCGAGTCGGGCGAAGGGCTTGTCCTGGCCGGCGAGGAAGGCATGCCGGCGGGCATGCCGGACATCGAGTCGATCATCCGCACCGCCGTGACGACGGACCCCGAACTTGCCGCGCTGGAGGCGGATCGGTCTGCGGCGTCCGCGTCGCTGTGGTCCGCCCGCACGAGGTATCTGCCGCAGATTACCGCGTCTCTCAACTGGGGACGCGGTGAGACCTTCGGTGCGGATGCGTCGTTCTGGCAGTTCGACCCCGGCGACACCAGCAGTAGCTTCAGCATCTCGGCCTCGTGGAATCTCTTTGACGGCTTCGCTCGTGAGGTGCAGAACGCCCAGGCATCGGCGGCCAGGCGGCAGGCCGAGGAGGACTATCGGCGGGCGCGGCTCGAGATCGAACGCGATGTCCGGCGCTTCGGCGCCCAGATCGAGGCGCTGGCGCAGACCCTCGACCTGCTGGACCGGGCCTACGCGATCTCGCGCGAACGTCTCGACATGGAGCAGCAACGCTACCGGCTCGGCACCGGGAGCTTCCTCGAGCTGCAAGGCGCGATCGATGCCGTGCAGCGCGCGGAGACGTCGCTGACTCAGAACCGGTACGACTACCTGATCGCGTGGTCGAGCCTGGCCGAGTACATGGAGGGCAGGCCCTAGCTTTGGCGCTTCCCGACGTTTCGCTTCGGCGGCCGGTGGCTACGGCGATGCTCTATGTGGGCATCGCCGTGCTGGGCGTGGTGTCGTTCCTCCGTCTGCCCATCGACCTCCTGCCGGATGTCGCCTTCCCGACGCTCTCCGTGTGGACGACGTATTCGGACGCGGGGCCCGCGGAGGTCGAGCGCTTCATCACGGAACCCATCGAGACGCGGCTGTACTCGATCCCGGGGGCGCGGGGCATCTCCTCGCGCTCGCGGGAGGGGCAGTCGCTCGTCCAGCTCCAGTTCGCGTGGGGCACGGACATGGAGTTCGCGACGCTCCACACCCGGGAGAAGCTGGACAACCTGTCCGACGACCTCCCCGAAGGCTCGGAGCGGCCCACGATTCTGAGATCGGATCCGACGAGCGATCCGATCATGACGCTCGCCGTGAGCGGGGCCGACCTGCGGAACCTGCGCGATCTCTCCGAGGTCGTCTTCAAGCGGCGCCTGGAGCAGTTGGACGGCGTTTCGCTGGCGGGGCTGACGGGCGGACCCGAGCGGGAGCTGCGGGTCATCGTGGACCCGGAATACCTCGATGTGCACGAGGTCTCGCTGAGCGAGATCTCGAACGCGCTCGACCAGGCCAATTACAACGCCCCCGGCGGCACGATCCAGCGCGGCCGGTTCGAGTACAGCCTGCGCACGCTGGGCCAGTTCCGGGAGGTCGATGAACTGCTCGCCGTCGTCATCGCGCGGCCGCGAGGCGTCGGAGCCCGGCCCGTGCGGCTGTCCGATGTCGCCACGGTGGTCGACACGATCGCGGACCTCGAGACGATCGCGCGCTTCAACGGGGCACCGGCAATCGGGCTGCAGGTGTTCAAGGAGGCGGGGACGAATACGGTCCGCGTCGCGGACGGCGTGCGCGAGACGCTGGATCAGTTGCGCGAGGAGTTCCCGGGGATCTCGGTCGAGATCGCCTCCAGCCAGGCGGCGTTCATCCGGGACGCGATCTCGAACGTCGTCTCCGCCCTGCTGCTCGGCGGGGCGCTCGCCTTCCTCGTCCTCTTCCTCTTCCTGCGCGATCCGAGGTATCCGCTCGCGATCGGGCTCGCGATCCCGATCTCGGTCATGGCGGCGTTCGCCCTCTGCTACGCCTTCGACGTCAGCCTCAACATCATGTCGCTCGGCGGCCTCGCGCTCGGGGTCGGCCTGCTCGTCGACAACTCCATCGTCGTGCTCGAGAACATCTTCCGGCACCGTGAGGAGTCGGGGGGGAGCGCGCGGGCGTCGGCCGGGCGGGGCGCCCGGGAAGTGGCGGCGGCGATCACGGCGTCCACGCTCACCACGATCGCCGTATTCGGTCCGGTACTGTACGTGGAGGGCGTCGCGGGCGCGCTCTTCGGCGACCTTTCGCTCGCGGTGACGTTCTCCCTCCTCGCCTCGCTGCTCGTGGCGCTCACGCTGCTCCCGGTGCTTGCCGCCCAAGTGGCCCGCCGGAGGCGCGGAGCGGAAGCCGGGGGCCCAGGAGGCTTGGACGGCGAGATGTCCCCGTCGGCGCGGCCGGGAGCGGCGGGAGCGGCGGACGCGGAACAGCCGGGGCGCGTGCGCCGGTTCGGCCGAGCCGTGCGGACGGGCGCCGCCACGGGCGTGCGGGGCGTCGGGGGCGGCGTCGCCTACGTGGGGCGCTCGGTCAAGCTCACGGGCGTCGATGTGGCGACCGGCGGCGGCCGGATCCTGGGTCGGCTCTTCGGTCCCTTCCTGCGGGCCTTCGAGCGCGCGTTCCTCCGCTTCGCGGACCGGTACGAGCGGACCCTCGAATGGGCCCTGGCGCACCGGCTGGAAGTCCTCTCCATCGCCGTCGTCGCCCTGGCCGGCGCGGTCATGCTCGCCGGATCCCTCCCGCGGGGCCTCATGCCGCGCGTCGACGAGCGGCAGTTCTGGGTCGAGCTCAACCTCCCGCAGGGGACGCCGATCCGCACGACGGACGAGACGGCCGCGGAGGTGGAGCGGCTTCTCCTCGACATGGCGGATGTCTCGGGCATCTTCACCCGCGTGGGCCGCAGCCGGGGCAGCGAACTCGCGGCGCGCGACCTGACCGGACTCAACAACGCGGCGCTCGATGTGCAGCTCGCCGGGTCGTCCCGGCCGACGAGCGAAGCGATCGCCGAACTGCGCGCTCGGCTCGCGGAGAGCGGGGTGGACCCGGCCTTCGTGACGATCGAGACCGGACGGGCCACCTCGCTCGGCCGGGCGCTGGCGATCGGGGAGGCCGACCTCGCGGTGAAGGTGCAGAGCGGGGAACTGGAGGAACTCGTGCCGGTCGCCGAGGCGATCGAGACCCGGCTCGAGGGCGTCCCGGTGCTGGCCGATGTCCGGCTGGACTTCCTCCGCACGCAGCCGGAACTCGTCATCGAGGTCAACCGGGAGGTGGCGGCCCGCCACCAGATCACCGTGACGTCGGTCGCGACGGCGATCGAGGACTACCTGCGGGGGTCCGAGACGAGAAACGCGTACTCCGTATTCGCGGACAAGGTGGACATCCGGGTCACGATCCCGGAGACGGCCCGGCGGGAACTTGAGCGGGTGCTCGCGCTACGGCTCGAGGGCGTGCCGATCGGGGAACTCGTGACGGTCCGGCAGGGGTTCGGTCCGGTCGAGATCCGGCGCGAGGATCAGAACCGCACCATCCAGGTGCTGGCGGACGTGGCCGAGGGCGGGCTCCGGACGGCCGTCCGGGAGGTGGAGGCCGCGATCGCGGACATTCCGCGGCCGGCGCTCACGACCGTGCGCGTCGGCGGCGAGAACGAGGAGATGCAGGACAGCTTCCGCTCGCTGACCTTCGCCTTCGCCCTCGCCCTCGCCCTCGTCTTCCTCATCATGGCCGCCCAGTTCGAGTCGCTGGTGCAGCCGCTCGTCGTTCTCACCGCGGTGCCGCTGGCGGCGATCGGGGCGGTGACGGCGCTCTGGATCGCCGGGGACGGCCTCAACGCCATGAGCGGCATCGGGTTCGTGATCCTCATCGGCATCGTCGTCAACGACGCGATCGTGAAGGTCGACTTCATCAACCAGCGGAAGCGGGCGGGGCTGGCGAAACGGGCGGCGATCCTTGAAGCGGGCCGGCTGCGGCTGCGTCCCATCGTGATGACGACCATCACGACCGTGGTCGGGCTCCTCCCGCTCGCCGCCGGGCTCGGGGCCGGGGCCGACCTCCGCGCCCCGCTCGCCGTCGCGGTGATCGGCGGCCTCATCTCTGCGACCTTCCTCACGCTGATCGTCGTGCCCGTCGTATATTCGGTCCTGGTCGAGCCCTCCGTGTCCGTGGGGCCCGACCCGGGCCCGCGGCCGGAGCGCCGCGACCCGCCCGCGCTCCGGCCGACGCCGGGGTACGGCCTCGGCGGCGGCTCCGGGCCGGCCGCTCCGGGCATGGCGCGAGGGAGGGTGGAACCATGATCGATCTGGCCATCCGCCGGCCGGTGGCGACCGCCGCCATCTACATCGCGCTCTTCGCGCTCGGCGTGACGAGCTTCCGGCTCATCCCGGTCGAGGACCTGCCCGAAGTCGAGTTCCCCAGTCTCACGGTCACGGCCACCTGGAACGGAGCATCGCCCGAGGCGCTGGAAGCGTCCGTGACCGCGCCGCTCGAAACCGTCATCCAGCAGGTCGGCGGCGTCGAGAAGGTCATCTCGGTGTCCCAAGCCGATCAGCGCGGGACCGGCTCCACCGCCCGGATCACGGTCGACTTCGAGCGCGAGACACGCATGGAATTTGCCCGTCTCGAGCTGAGCGAGCGGATCAACTCGATCCGCGACGAATTGCCCGACGGGGTCGTGCCCGACCTCTCCGAGTACGTCCCGGCGGAATTCGCCGAGGAAGAAGAGGAACTCCTCAGCTTCTCCCTCACGGGCCCCTACACGTTCGCGCGCCTGGGCGAGATCGCCGACGAGGAGATCGCGCCCTTCGTGCGGGGGCTGCCGGGCGTGTCCGAGGTGAACGTCCGGGGGGCCGAGCGCCGCGAGATCGCCGTCGAACTGGACCGGGGCCGGCTGGAGGCGCTCGGGCTGAGGCCGGAGGAGGTCAGCCGCCGGATCTCCGAGCTTTCCCAGCCGAGGGCCCCCGGATCGGTCGAACTCGACGGCCGGCAGTTCGCCATCGCCGTGCGCACCCGGGCGCTCGAGGTGTCCGACATCGCGGACATGATCGTCCTCACGCGGCCGGATGGGCCCGTCCGCGTGGGCGATCTGGGGCAGGTCCGCGACCAGACGGAAGACTCGATGTTCTTCTGGCGCATCAATTCGCAGCCCACGATCTCGATCAGCGTGTTCCGCCAGTCGGGCACGAACGTGATCCAGGTCGCGGACGCCGTGAAGGCCGCGATGACCGAGTTGGGCGCGACGCTCCCCGCGGGCGTGGGTCTCGAGTTGACGAGCGATCAGAGCGAGAACATCCGCGAGCAGCTCACGGAGCTTCGGCTGCGCGCCATCGCCGCCGCCATCGTGATCTTCATCGTCCTTACGCTCTTCCTGCGCTCGCTCGGCGCCGTCCTCGTCGTGTTCGCGACGATCGGGTTCAGCGTCCTGACCGCGGTGAACTTCCTCTACATCGGCGGGTTCTCGCTCAACCTGCTTACGCTGTGGGGGCTCGCGTGGGGGTTCGGCCTCGTCGTCGACAACGGTATCGTCGTGCTCGAGAACGTGGAGCGTCACCGCCGATCGGGGGCGGGCCCATCCGATGCCGCGAGCCGCGGGGCGCGCCAGGTCGTCCTGCCCGTGCTCGCCGCGACGCTGACGACCGCGATCGTGCTCGTCCCCTTCCTCTTCCTGCAGGGGGAGCTGCGGGTCTACTACCTGCCGCTCACCTTCGCGGTGGGCTTCTCGATCATCGCGAGCCTGTTCGTGGCGTTCACCTTCGTCCCGGCCCTCGCCTCGCGCGTGGCCCGCATGCGGGATTCCGCCGGGGCGGTGGTCGATTCGTCCCTCACGACGGGCGAGGCCACGTCGGCGCCGACTCGGCCGTCCGAGCCCTTCTACATCGCGGGATACCGGTCGCTCCTCGGGTTCGCGCTGCGGCACCCCGTCCTCGTCGCGATCCTCTGCCTCGGGAGCCTCGCCGGGAGCTGGTACCTGTTCGACGAGCACGTGAGCCGGGGGAGCTACTGGAGCGGATTCGGCGGGAACGACAGCTTCATTTCGATCACGATCAGCTTCCCGCGCGGCGCGGGGCTGCAGCGCACGGACGAACTCGTGCGCTCCTTCGAGGCGAAGCTCGCCACGATCGACGAGGTGGAGCGCTTCTCGGCCCAGGTCTATCCGAACTTCGCCCGCATGCGCGCGGAATTCCCCGACGAACTCGAGCACACGTCGATCCCGGTGGCCATCAAGGACCAGATGACGGCCTACAGCTACGGGTTCTCGGGCGTCGACGTCTTTGTGCGGGGCTACGGTCCCAGCTTCTACGGAGGCGGCTCCAGTCCGCCCAACTACAGCCTCCAGGTGCTCGGGTACAACTACCTGACGGTGCAGGAGATCGCCGAGGAGATCGCGTCGCGCCTGACGCGGTTCTCGCGCATCCGCGACGTGGACCCGAACGCGAGCGGCAACTGGTATCAGCGCGACAAGGAGTTCGAGTACTACGTGGAGCCGGACCGGGAGGCGCTGGCGGCCTACAACCTCCCCGTTCAGCAGTTGCTCAACTACGTGTCGAGCAACATCCAGGGCCGGCCATCTAGGAGCCGGATCCGGGTGGGCGGCGAGGAAGTTCAGTACGCCGTCAAGGTGGACGGATACCGCGAGTTCGACTTCCACGACCTGAGCGATCTGCGCGTGCCGATCTCTTCCCGCGAGGAACTCCGGCTCGCCAACGTGGCGGAGGTGGGGCAGCGACAGGTCCTGGCCAGCATCCGGCGCGAAGACCAGCAGTACGAGCGGACCGTGGCCTGGGAGTTCCGGGGGCCGGTGCGGTTCGGCGATGTCGTGCGCGACGCGGTGGTGGACGCGATGGAACTCCCGCCGGGCTATCGGATCGAAAAATCGCGCTACGGGGGCTGGACGACGGAGGAGACGACGCAGATGTGGGTCGTCCTCGCCTTCTCCGTCCTCCTCATCTACATGGTCACGGCCGGTTTGTTCGAGTCGCTCCTGGCGCCGTTCGTGGTGCTCTTCTCGCTGCCTTTCGCCCTCATCGGCGTCTTCCTCATCTTCTTCTACACCGACGCGACCTTCACCCGCACCGCGTTCATCGGCACGATCATGATGGGCGGCATCGTCGTGAACAACGCCATCCTTGTCGTCTACCACATCGGCGAAGTGCGCAAACGCATGCCGACGGTCGCGGCGATCGTGCAGGGGACGCTGGAGCGCGTGCGCCCCATCCTCATGACGACGCTCACGACGGTGTTCGGACTCCTGCCGCTCGTCCTCTTCGCCCCCTCCCAGGATCAGAACATCTGGAACGCGCTCGCGCTGGCGACCATCGGCGGGCTGATCTCGAGCACGTTGTTTGTCCTCGTCGCAATTCCGGTCGCATATCGTTACATCGTGGCACGCCGTATCTGACGGCACGCCCGCCGGCAGGCCGTGGCAAACGGCCCGGCGGGGCGCACGGAAACACGAAAGCCGATGGGGGTCGAGAATGGCACGGTCGCATCTGTCCAGGTCCGGTTTCAGGCCGGGTTGGCTGCTCCTCGGGTGTCTGCTGGCGGGGACCGCCTGTGAACCGGGCGGTGGGCCGAGCGAATTCCTCGGGGACCCGAGTTCGGCAGAGGTGAACATGACGGCACCGGAGACTTTCCAGGCTCGCTTCGAGACTTCGAAGGGCACGTTCGTGGTGGAGGCGCACCGCCAGTGGGCCCCCAACGGCGTGGACCGCTTCTACAACCTGGTGGAGAACGGGTTCTTCGACGACGTGAGGTTCTTCCGCGTCATCGCCGGTTTCATGGCGCAGTTCGGGATCAATGGGAATCCGGAGATCCAGAGCGCGTGGCGGGACGCGAATATCCAGGACGATCCCGTGGCAGTGGGGAACACGCGCGGGCGGATCAGCTTCGCGCAGACGTCGATGCCGAACAGCCGAAGCACGCAACTCTTCATCAACTTCGGCGACAACTCGCGGCTCGATGGGATGGGGTTCGCCGCCATCGGGGAGGTCATCGAGGGTATGGACGTTGTGGACGCGCTCTACTCCGGGTACGGCGAGGGGGCGCCCGGCGGGAGCGGGCCGAGCCAGGGGCGGATCCAGGATGAAGGGAACGCCTACCTGGAGGCGGAGTTCGCCGAACTGGACTACATCGAGCGGGCGACCATCAGCAGTGAGAACTAGGAGGGCGGCAAGCAGGGCAGGGTCGGCGGCGCTCGTTCTCGCGGCGATGACGGCGTTGCCTCCCGCTGACGCCATGGGCCAGGAGAGGCAGCCGGCCGGCGGGGAGCGGCCGCGGGCGCGGGAGGCAGGCGTTCTCATCGGGCGGCTGCCGACGGGGCCGCTGAATGCGATCACGGACGTGCCCGGAGTGCGCGTGGGCCACCGCACGGTGTGGGTGGGCGACTCGATCCGGACGGGGGTCACGGCGATCCTCCCGCACGGGGACAACGTGTTCGAGCGTCGGGTGCGGGCGGCGATCGCGGTCGGAAACGGGTTCGGGAAGCTGGTCGGGTTGAGCCAGGTCAACGAACTCGGCGAGATCGAGACGCCGATCCTCCTCACCGGGACGCTGAGCGTCTTCCGCGCGGCCGACGCGCTCCTCGATACGCTTCTGTCGCTCCCGGCGAACCGCGACGTGCGCTCGATGAACCCGGTCGTCGGCGAGACGAACGACGGGTACCTGAGCGATATCCGCGTGCGCCCGATCCGGCCGGAGCACGTGCGCGCGGCGCTGCGGACGGCGGCAAGCGGTCCCGTGGAAGAGGGGACGGTCGGGGCGGGGACGGGGACGATCGCCTTCGGCTGGAAGGGCGGCATCGGGACCTCGTCGCGGCGGGTGGAGATCGGTGGGCGGGTCGTGACCGTCGGCGTGCTCGTGCAGAGCAACTTCGGCGGCGCGCTGCGGATCGACGGCGTGCGCGTGGGCGAAAAGCTCGCCGCGGCCGGTCTGCGCGGCGCGCGCGACCAGGGTGACCACGGCGACGGCTCCGTGATGATCGTGATCGCGACGGATCTGCCGCTGGCCCACCGCGAACTCGACCGGGTGGCCGACCGCTCGTTCATGGGGCTCGCCCGCACCGGGTCGTACATGTCGCACGGCTCCGGCGACTACGCGATCGCCTTCTCGACGGGGGAGGCGGAGGGCGAGGGGGAGGCCGTTCGGGGCGGCGGCGCGTTGTCGCGCGTGTTCGAGGCCGTGGTCGAGGCGACGGACGAAGCCGTCATCAACTCCCTGTTCCGGGCCACGTCCGTGACGGGGCACGGGGGACGGACGATCGAATCGCTCCCGCTCGAACCCACGCTGCAACTGCTCCGCGAGGCGGGCGTGCTCGGGACGCCGCGGTGAAACTGCTGATTCCCGCGTCCGCGCAGCAACCGCTGCCTCGCGCGCGCTTCATCGTCGAGGAGGATCCCGACCCGGAGGCCGTGCCGCTGGACGTCCTCTTCGTGGGCGGCGGTCCGGCCGGGCTCGCCGGGGCGATCCGGCTGGCGCAACTCGCGGCCCGCCACCGCGCCGAGGGCGGGCCGCTCGCCGATCTCGAGATCGGCGTCCTCGAGAAGTCGGGCGAACTCGGTGAGCACTGCCTCTCCGGGGCCGTCGTGAACCCCGAAGCGTTTCGCACGCTCTTCCCGGACCTCGACGAGGCGGAGCTTCCCCTCCGGGGCCGCGTGGCGGGCGACCGCGTGCTGCTCCTCACGGAACGCGGCAGGATCCGCCTCCCGACTCCGCCCTCGATGCGGAACCACGGCCACCACGTGGCCTCGATCTGCGAGATCGTGCGCTGGCTGGGTGCGCAGGCGGAGGAACTGGGAGTGAACGTGTTCACGGGATTCCCCGCCGACGCGCTCCTCATGCGCAGCGGGCAGGTCGTGGGCGTCCGCACGACGCCCGCCGGCCTCGACCGGGAGGGAAACCCGGCAGGCGGCTACATGCCGGCCACCGACCTCTCCGCGCGCGTCACCGTCCTCGCCGAGGGGACCCGCGGCCCCCTGAGCCAGGCCTGGCTGGAGCGCGAGGGCGTCGCCTCGGCGAACCCGCAGATCTTTGCGCTCGGCGTCAAGGAACTGTGGGAGGTCGAGCAGCCGCCCGACGCGGTCACCCACACCATGGGCTGGCCGCTGCCGCGGGATGCGTTCGGGGGCAGCTTCATCTATCCCATGGGCGAGAACCTCGTGTCGCTGGGCCTCGTCGTGGGTCTCGAGGCGCCGTACGTCGACCTCGACGTGCACGCGCTGCTGCAGCGCTTCAAGCAGCACCCGCTGGTGCGCGAGATCCTGGCCGGGGGCGAACTCGTGGAGTGGGGAGCGAAGACGATCCCCGAGGGCGGATACCACGCCATCCCCGACCGCCTGAGCGGGGACGGCCTGCTCATCACGGGAGATGCCGCGGGACTCGTCGACGTCGCCTCCCTCAAGGGCATCCACTACGCGATGCGGTCGGGCGTCCTAGCGGCGGACACGATCGGCCGAGCGCTGTCGGGCCGGCGAGACGGGGCCGACGGCGCGATCCCGGCGGCTCGATTGGCATCCTACGACGCGGCGCTGAGGGAGGGCCTCATCCAGGACCCGCTGTACCGCAACCGGAACCAGCGGCTCGCCTTCAAGTCCGGCTTCTTCGCCGGGGGCGTCAAGGCGGGGCTCATGCAGGCCACGGGCGGCACGTTCCCCGGCGGCCGGATCCCGAGCGAGCCCGACGCGGCGGGCCCTCGTCGCAAGCGGCTGGGGCTCGAGTCCGCGTACGACGGCGAGCACGCCGTCGCCAAGGTCGACGCGGTCTTCCGCTCCGGAAACGCGACCCGCGACGACATCCCCTCGCACCTCCTGACGGACGCGGAGCCGGGCGCGGGGGGGGGCACGGCAGCAGGCACCGAGGTGTCGCCGGAGATGGCGGAGCTGTACGCCAGCCTCTGCCCGGCGGGCGTGTACGAGCGCGACGGCGACCGCCTGGTCGTGAACGCGCCGAACTGCATCGACTGCAAGGCGACCGATGTCCTCGGTCCGCGCTGGACGCCGCGGGAGGGCGGCAGCGGCCCGACCTACAAGCGGATGTGAGCCTCGCGGGCTGAAACGGCCGGCTGCGTCAGCGTGCCCCGGTCGCGCGCGCGGCGTTCCATCCGAGGAGCGAGAACGCGTCGGCGACCTGCTCGTACCCCGTCCGCATGAGGAAGGCGGAGTTCTTGCCGAAGCTCTTGGCGCCCAGGATGAAGAAGCCGGGTTCCGGGTTGCGCAGCGTGTCGGGCCCGAGCGCGTCCGACCCGATACAGCAGTCCGCCGGCGCGTCTTCCCGGGGATCCTGGGCGGCGAGGAGCGCCGCGGAGACGCCCATCGGGCCGAGGGACGCGTAGCAGGCGTGCACCTGGAGCTGACGATACAGGCGGTCGTCGGGTTCGTAGCCGACGTTGGCCACGATCCGGTCGAAACGGTCGCGCCGGACGTCCCCGGCGACCTCCAGGTCGACCTCGAGTCCCCGCGACTCGACCTGCCGGACGGCGAGCATGCGACTCTGCGAGAGCCACTCGCAACCGGGGGGCGGTTCGGCCGCGATCGCGTTGGCGCGGCGCGTGAGCCTCACCCGCTCGGGGAGTGGATCGTCGGGGATCGCCCGCAGCGGGACGCCGTGCGCCTCGCGGCTGGCCCAGGTGAACCGTGTCCCCGGCACGGCCCGGGCCAGCGCCCCGAGGCCGCACGCGGTCGTAGCGGCGGAATGTCCGTTCCCGAGGAGGAGCGTGCGCCGCGCCGCGTAGCGCCCGCGCTGGGCGCCGAGCACATCCGGGATGCAGTACTCGATCGCGCGCCGCGCGGATCGCTCGCCGATAGCCGGCGTGCCGCCCGGGCCCGCCCAGTTGGGCTGCCCGTACGTCCCCGAGCAGTCGAACACGGCCCGGGCGAACGCCTCGGTCTCGGCCCCGCTCTCCTCCACGAGCAGCCGGAAGGGCTGTTCGGCCCGGGCGGCCTCGCCGAGCGCCTCGCCCTTCAGCCGGTCCGCCCGGGCGACATCCCGTACGCGCGCGCCCTCGCGGACCTCCACGCGCGACCGCAGGGCCGCGGCCAGGGGCAACAGATAGTGTGCGCGCAACTCCGCGCCCGTGAGCAACGCCTCCGCCGCCGGCAGTTCGCCCCCCTGGCCGCGCAGCACCTCCAGCCCCGCCGGTCCCGCGTTCCACTCGAAGGGGGAGAAAAGCCGCAGCCAGCCCCAGGCGCGGACGTGATCCGCCACCTCGCCGGCCTCGAACAGGACGGTGGCGAGGCCCATGCGGGCGGCGCGCGCCGCGGCCTCGAGCCCGACCGGCCCTCCTCCGATGATGGCAAGATCCATCTTTCGCACGCGCGCTGGCTCCAGATCTCCGTGGTTCGGTGGCGTTTCGGCCGCCCGGCCTTCCCGCCGATTCCGGGGCAACCTACTCTCAGGCGATGATGGATCGCGAGAACCCGAAGCGGGCGAGCGCATCGCCTCCGGACTGGGCCCCGGGCCCGATCACGCGGTGGCTGACGCCGGCCACTCGCTGGGTCATCACGAACCTCGTGGCCCCACCCCTGGTCTTCCTTCTCTTCGGTCTCCTCAATCGAACGCGGGTCTACGGCCGCGGCCGCGTCCCGCACCTTCCGAACACCCTCGTCCTCTCGAATCACCAGTCGATGATCGACTCGTTTCCCATCGCCTACTACCTGTTCTTCCCGGAAAAGACATTCAGGCCGCACCTCGCGCCCTGGAATGCGGCCGCGGCGGAGAACTTTTTCAAGAACCCGTTTTTTGGCTGGGTGTTCCACCAGTTCCAGTGCATTCCGGTTCGGCGCGGCCGCCGCGACCTGAGGGCGATGATCCGCTCGGCGAACGTGCTCCGGGCGGGCATACTCACGCTCTTCCCGGAGGGGACGCGCTCACGAAACGGGGAGGTCGGACGCGGGCGGGCCGGTGCCGGCATGGTCATCCTCCAAACCCGTCCGCACGTGGTTCCGATCACGCTGGACGGACTGGACCGCGTGCTGCCGATCGGCTCCCGCCTGCCGCGGATCGGGCAGCGGGTGTCCATCTACGTGGGCCGGCCCGTGCGGTACGACGACCTGGCCTCCGAGGGCCGTTCGCGGAAGAGCGCCCAGCAGATCGTCGACCGGGTCATGGAACGGATTGCCTTTCAGCAACGCGTTCTCCGCCGCCTGCACCGCTCTCCGCGCTGACGCGGGGTTCTGCCGCGGCCCGCCACGCGCTGGACATCCGCGGTCAGATCCGACATTCTTCCCGCATGACTATCACACTGTACTACGTCCTCGTGACGATTCTGCTCGGACTGCTCGTGGGCCTTCTCATGGGCGGCGGTTTCGCGTTCGCATGCCGGCTCCCCGCGCCCGATGCGCCGGACGGGGAGGTCCCGCCGGGTTGATCCGAATCAGGCCGCATTCGCCGGTCCCTCGGAGCCGCGAACCTTCTTCCCGATTCCGTGATCGCACGCTATCTTTCTTGGCTGCGATGAATGCGTATCCAGGAATGCGTATCCAGGCCGGAAACGTCCCGTTGCCCGTTTGCGAGTGACCCGTCCCGGCTGCCAGAGGTGGAAATGACAAAGACCTTCCAGGATGACGACGGACGCCGGTGGAAAGCATGGCTCGCTTCCCGCGAGGTTTTCTGGCCCGATCCGAACGAAAAGGCTCCGCCCGACGATTTCGAAGCGGTCGTGTTCGTCTGTTTCTCCGACCCGTACCAGACCCAGCGGCGGCTCCGGCTCCCGCAGGGTTCGTTCGAGCAGCTCAGTCTCGATGATCTCAAGAAGCACTTCAAGGAAGCGACACTCGATCCCGCCATCCGCTAGCAGTCCGCGGCAAACCCCGCGCCGGGGCTCTTGCCACGGGCTGCTGGCCTTCCGCGCGGTGACCCCCGCGCCATACCGAAAGGCCTCGTGAAAGAATGACCGCCGCCGCCGGGAAAGGACTAGAAGGCGTCGTCGCCTCGCAGACTCACCTCAGCTTCATTGACGGACTCAAGGGCATCCTCGTCTATCGGGGCTACAACATCCACGAACTCGCGCCCAACGTCTCGTTCCCGGAGAGCGTGTTCCTGCTCTGGAACGGGCGCCTGCCGAAGCGTTCGGAACTCGACGAGTTCGAAACGGCGCTCGCCGCGCAGCGCGCGCTGGATCCGCGAACGATCGACGGCCTGAAGGATCTCCCCGCGGAGACCGTGCCCATGGCCGCCCTTCGGACGGGGGTATCCCTCGAGGGCGTGTACGATCCGGACGCCGAGGACAACTCGATCGAGGCGAACCGGCGCAAGGCGGAGCGGCTCGTCGCGCGGACTCCCACGATCATTGCGGCGATCCACCGCATTCGTCAGGGACTGGAGCCGCTGGAGCCCGACCCGTCGCTCTCGCTCTCCGCCGACTTCGTGAGGATGGCGAACGGCGAGCCCGGAACGGCGGAGGCCGTCGACGCGCTCGACCGGACGCTGCTTCTGTACCTCGACCACGGATTCAACGCCTCGACGTTCGCCTGCCGCGTCATCGCCGCCACGCTCGGGGACATGCACTCGGCCGTGACGGGGGGTGTCGGGGCGCTGAAGGGCGAGTTGCACGGCGGAGCGAACGCCCGGGCCATGCACACGCTGCTCGAGATCGGCGACACGGAGAACGTCGGACCGTGGCTCGACCGGGCCTTCGCCGAGAAGCGGAAGATCATGGGCTTCGGCCACCGCGTCTACAAGACGGAGGATCCGCGGGCGACGCACCTGCGCGAGATGTCCCGCGTGCTCACGCAGCAGGCGGGCCTCGGGAAATTCTACGAGATGTCCCGCAAGCTCGAGGACAGGATGATCTCCGAGAAGGGGATCAACCCGAACGTCGACTTCTACTGCGCCACCGTCTACTACGCGCTCGGCATTCCGATCGACCTCTACACGCCGCTCTTCGCAATGGGACGGATGGGCGGCTGGACGGCGCATGTCATGGAGCAGCACGCCGACAACCGGCTCATTCGTCCGCGTGCGGAGTATGTGGGGGAGATGGACCTGCGCTGGGTGCCGATGGACGAGCGCTGACGGGCGCTGAGCCGAAGTCGCGGAAGGGGCCGGGGCCCGCCGCGTCCGGCGCCGGCCATCACGCCAACGGAAGCGGGCCGCAGGCCTCCAGGGGGCTGCCGAGCCCGCTTCTTTCGTTGAGACAAGGGTCGAGACAAGGGTCGAGGGTCGAGACAAGGAAGGTGTCGGTGGAAATACGCTCGGGGATACCCGTCGAACGGGAACTGGACGCTCTCGTGGTCCCGTGGTTCGATGACGCGGAGTCGACGGGAGAGTGGTGGGAAGGCCCGGCGGCCGCGTGGCTGGAGGGCCATGGACGTTCCGGTGAGGCGTCGGCCTGGGCGCGGCTCGGAGCCGCGGAGACCCCGGACCTCTTCGTGGTGCGCCTCGATGCCGGAGCGAGACCGCGGGCCGAGTCGTGCCGGCGGGCGGCGGGGGCCGGGGTCAGAGCGGCGCGCGAGCGGGGCCTCGGGTCCGTCGGGTTCCGCGTGCCGGAGACGGCGGACGGCACGGTGTGGCAGGCGTCCGCCGAAGGGCTCGCCCTCGGGGACTGGCGTTACGACGGGCTCCGCGACGCGGAAGGCCGCACCGCCGCGCCCGGCGAGCGGGTCCTCCTCGCGGTGGGCCGGGCCGACCGCGAGGCCGAAGCCGCCGTGCGGCGGGGCCGCGTGCTCGCCGAGGCGCAGAACGCCACCCGCGAACTCGTGACGCTGCCGGGCAACGTGGCGACGCCGCGCTACCTGGCGGCGGAGGCGGAGCGGCTGGCGGAGGAACACGGCTTCCGGGTCGAGGTGCGGGATCGGGCGCGGCTGGAGGAGGAGGGGTTCGGGGGCCTCCTCACGGTGGCCCGCGGATCCGTCGAGGAGCCGCGCTTCATCGAGATGGAGCATGAGGGATCGGGGGGCGACCCCGTCGTCGTCGTCGGCAAGGGCGTCACCTTCGATGCGGGAGGGATCTCGCTCAAGCCCGCCTCGGGCATGGAGGACATGAAGTACGACATGGCGGGCGCCGCGGCCGTGTTCGGGGTGATGATCGCGGCGACGCGCCTCGACATCCCGCAGCGCGTGATCGGCCTCGTGCCCGCGACGGAGAACCTCCCGGCGGGGGATGCCGTGAAGCCGGGGGACGTGATCCGCGGCCTGTCGGGGACGTCGATCGAGGTCATCAACACGGACGCGGAGGGCCGGCTCATCCTGTCCGACGCCCTCACCTACGCGCAGCGGCTCGACCCGGTGGCGATCGTCGACATGGCCACCCTGACCGGCGCCTGCGTCATCGCGCTCGGCCACCACGCGGTGGCCGTGCTCGCGAACGGCCGGGGCATCGCCGACGAGCTGTCGGAAGCCGGCGACGCGACCGGGGAACGGACATGGCCCCTCCCGCTGTGGAAGGCGTATCGGGCGCAGCTCGACTCCGACATCGCGGATATCAAGAACATCGGCGGCCGGGGCGCGGGCACGATCACCGCGGGCTGGTTCCTGCGCGAGTTCGTGTCGGACGACGTGCCCTGGGCCCACCTCGACATCGCCGGCACGGCGTGGGCGAAGGAGGCGCGGGGCTGGCAGCCGAAGGGCGCCACCGGGGTCGGCGTCCGGCTCGTCCACGAATGGCTGCGCGTCCGCGAGCGAGGGTGACGAAGCTCGGCGTTCGGCTGCTCGGCGTTCAGCTGCTCGGCGCGCTTCTGCTCGCGGTCGGGGGCGTCTCCGCGGCCCATGCCCAGGATCCACCCGTCCCGGACAGCCTGCCGCCGGTTTCGGACAGCCTGGAAGTCGTCCCCGACTCGGTCCTCGCCGCGTTCGCCGACAGCGTGGCCGGGCGGGCGCAGAGCTTTCCGGAGCGGCTGACAGGCCTGCGCGGCCCCACGCACGAGGTTTTCGATTGCGACCGGGAGTGCGTGCACGCGTCGCCCTCGTTTACCCTCCTCGAACTCCTGCTCGAGCACGTTCCGGGCATCACGGGCGTTCGCGGCGAGTTCTTCCAGGGACCGCACCACGTCTTCGACGGCGGCTTCGGACCGGGGCTCGTGACCCTCTACATCGACGGTCGTGAAGTCCTCCCCCTCTCCCGAAGCCAGGGGGACCTCCGGCGCGTGTCGTTGAACTACGTCGACCGGGTGCGCGTGTACCGCGGCGCGGACGGCCTCGTCATCGATGTCGACCTCATTCGCCACGACGGGGTCCAGGCCTACTCGCGCGTCAGCGGACTGACCGGAGACCCGCGCTCCGAGATCCTCGACGCCGTCTTCGCCAACTCGCTGGGCGGCGCGTCCAACGTAGAGGCCTCCTTCGAACGGTACGACGTCCGGGATCGGCAGAACGATCAGAACCGGTTCGCGGTACAGGGCCGCTTCTCGTGGATGCCGCGCTCGAACGACTTCGGGGTTCAGTTCGACTACCGCTCGGAGAACATCGAACGCACCGGGCTCGACACGCTTGAATTCTCACGCCGGGAGTTCGTGCTGCGGACGCGGGCGAACCTCGGGCGGCGGGCCCAGTTCGAGGCCTACGGCCAGGCCACGACCTTCACGGACGCCGTCGAGAACCTCCCGGACAGCATTTCTCCGCCTCAGTGGGGCGCGGACGGCGTCGGTCTGCGCTTCTCGGCTCGGCCCGGGTCGGGAGGGATCTCGATGGGGCTCCGCTTCGCCGGGCGCGACGCCTACGCATCGCGCCTCGCGGATCTCTCCGCTTGGCAGCCCATCGGGCCCTTAGCGCTCGAGGGCGGGGCCGAACTCGCGAGCTGGAACGAATTCCCGACCAAATCCTGGCGCGCCGGGCTGGCCTTCCGGGAAACGCTCCGCTTTCCGATCGAACTGAGGGCGTTCACCGCGAAGGGAACCCGGGGCATCGGCTTCCCGCGGCATGCCGGGCTCGACAGCCTAGGGACGGCGAAATTCCTGCTTGCGGACAGCGTCAGGTTCGATTCTCGCGGCGCCGCTGCCGCCTTCGAGATCGGACCGTTCAACCTCGGCGGGCGCTACTCGGAGCAGCGGTTGGACCGGCAGATCGGCTTCGGCGCTCCCTTCGACCGGCTCGTCGTCGCCGACTCCGGGGAGGTGGACCTGACGTCGCTGGAGGTGCGCTTCGACGGGCCGGTCGTGCCGCTCGGCGTGCTGCTGCGGGGCGTGGAGCCGATCCGCCTGCGCGCCTCGTGGCGAAAGTTCGACTCGCGCGGCGCCGAGACCCTCTTCCTTCCGGACCGTCTGTTCCGCACCGAGCTGTACCTGACCGACTCCTTCTTCGACGAGAACCTTCGCATCTGGGTGTCGCTGCACATCGACCGCCGCGGGACGCGGCTCGTCCCGGTTCCCGGCTCGGCCGACCCGGCGATGCTGGAAGCCGACAGCTGGATGGGCGGACACCTGATGTTCAAGATCGCCGACTTTCGGTTCTTCTGGCGGTTCGGCAACCTGGGGGCGGACGAGATCGGAGATTTTCAGGGCGCGCTTTTCCCCCGGCAGCTCAACGTGTTCGGCCTGCGCTGGGAGTTCTTCAATTGATGGGACGAGCGCCGCGCCGGCGGAGGTCGAAGTGATTCGCAGCATGACCGGCTACGGGTCGGCGGCCGTGACGCGGGAGGACGGGACGGTCACGGTCGAGGCGCGCTCGGTGAATTCGCGGGGGCTGAAGGTCGTCGTGAAGGCCCCCCCCGGGGTCGAAGGCCGGGAAAGCGAGCTACGCGCCCTCGCGGAATCCCGGGCCCGCCGCGGGCGCCTGGACCTTTTCGTTCGCGTGGAAGGCGCGCCGGCGACGGGAGGTGCGAGCCTCGACGAGGCGCGCGTGCGGGAAGTGCTCGACGCGTGCGCACGGCTCCGGGACCACTTCGGGGTGTCCGGCGAACCGGACGTGGCTTCGCTGCTGCGCGTGGGGGGCATCTTCTGCAAGGCCGGCGAAGGCGCGGAGTTCGTGCCGGAGCTGCAAGATGTGAAGCGGGCGGCGGCGGCCGCGCTCGATCTGCTGGTGGAGATGCGGGATGGGGAAGGGGCCCGGCTCGAAGTCGACCTTCGGGGACGGCTGGCGGGGCTGCGGGAGGCGATCGACGGCGCGGAGGCGATGGCGCCGGAACGGCTCGCACGCGAGCGCCGCCGGCTCCGTGACGCGGTCGCGGATCTGGCGGGGAAGGATCTGGACGAGGACCGGCTGCTGCGCGAGATCGCCCTCATTGCGGACCGCTGGGAGATCAGCGAGGAACTCGTGCGCGCGCGCTCGCACGTGGAAGCGTTCGAGGAGTTTCTCGAGGCCCCGATCGACGAGCCGGTGGGGCGGCGGCTCGGCTTTCTCGTGCAGGAGTTGCAGCGCGAATTCAACACGCTGGGGGCAAAGGCGAACGACTCCCGTATCTCGAGACTCGTGGTGGAGGCGAAGAACGAGATCGAGAGGCTCCGGGAACAGGTGGAGAACGTCGAGTGAGCCCGGCGGCATCCGGCTCGCCTCCGCTGTTTCCCGTCATTCTCTCCGGCCCCTCCGGGGCGGGTAAGACGACGATCCGCGACCGGTTGCTCGTTCAAACCCGCTCTCCCGGATTCCTGTTCTCGGTCTCGATGACGACGCGGGCGCCGCGCGCGGGGGAGCGGGATGGCGTGGACTACCGGTTCGTCTCGCGAGACCGCTTCGAGGCGCTCGTCGACGACGGGGCCATGCTCGAATACGCGACGGTCCATGGCGAGCGCTACGGAACGCCGCGTGACAACCTCGACCGGGCGCGGGAAGCGGGCGCCCATCTCCTGCTGGACATCGACGTGCAGGGGGCGCGGCAGGTGTGGGAGGCCGTGACGGAGGTCCTGTCGATCTTCATCGTTCCGCCCACCGGAGAACGGATTGCGCGGCAGTTGCGGGGTCGGGGCAGCGAGAGCCCGGCGCAACTCCGGCGCCGGCTTGCGAACGCCCGATCCGAGTTGGAGGCCGCGGCCGAGTTCGACCGGCTCGTCGTCAACGACCGGATCGAGGAAGCGGTCGCCGCGGTGTCGGTGCTCGTGGCGAAGGGGCTCCTGCCCGGCCGTCGTCTGGGTGCGGCGGAGTGGCGGTACGTGAAACGCATCATCGGGGAGTTGGATGCCCTTTGACGCATGTGGTAGATTGCTCAATGGGCGCGGCTCGGTTCGGGCCGCGGCGCGGAGTGCGGTAGAATGCGCGATCGAAAGCGCGACGGAAAGCGCTGGACCGTGATGGTCGAGGGAGAAATGGAATGAAGGTCTTTACCCCGGACGCCGTGGCAAAGGCGGCGACCAACAAGTACCTGGGCGTGCTCATCGCCGCGAAGTATGCGCGCGAACTCAACGCCCTCCCGCTCGAACACTCGCCGTACGGCGCGGAGAAGCTGACGACGGTCGCCGCGGACGCGCTGACCTCGGAGGAAAAGAAGCTGCAATACCGGCTGGCCCGGGCGCGCCCCACCCTGATGCCCTAGCAGCAGCCCGTGGCGAAACCCCTGCCGGACCGCTAGCTCCGTGCGGCCCTTTGACGGTCGTCGCGCGCTGCTTGTCGTATCCGGCGGGATTGCCGCGTACAAGAGCGCGATCCTTGCCCGCCGCCTGATCGAGGCCGGGGCCGGGGTCGAGGTCATCCTCACCGCGTCGGCCGAGCGTTTCATCGGGCGCGTCACCTTCGAGGGGATTACCGGCCGTCCGGTACACGCGTCGTTGTGGGACCGGCCCATGGCGCATCTGGATCTCGGACTCGAAGCCGATGTCGTCGTCGTCGCGCCCGCGACGGCCAACCTCATTTCCAGGCTCGCGGCCGGGGCCGCGGACGATCTGGCGACGACCGCCGTGCTGGCCTCGCGCGCGCCGGTGATCGTCTGTCCCGCGATGAACACCCGCATGTGGGAGCATCCGATTACCCAGGCGAACGTCGCGCGGCTGGCCGATGTCGGCTACGCGATCGCCGGGCCGGCCGATGGTCCGCTCGCGGAGGGCGAGAGCGGGCCGGGGCGGCTGCTGGAGCCGGAGGAAATCCTGCCGCGCATCGGACGGGCGCTGGAGACGGCGACCGGCCTGAGCGGACGAAAGGTCGTGGCGACGGCGGGGCCGACGAGAGCCGCGCTGGATCCCGTCCGCTTCATCACGAACCGCTCTTCGGGCCGCATGGGGTTCGCGCTCGCCGAGGCGGCCTGGCGGCGCGGGGGCGACGTCACGCTCATCAGCGGACCCGGCCGGGTGCCGTGCCCCCCCGGTCCCGACGTGGTGGAGGTCGAGACGGCCGGCGAGATGCTGGCCGCGCTGGAGACCGCGTTGACGGATGCCGACATCCTTCTGATGGCGGCCGCCGTCGGCGATTTCGAGCCGGCCCGCGCGGCGGACTCCAAGATCAAGAAGACGGACGGGGCCGGGACGGGTTTCGAACTCGTGCTCCGGGCGGGCCCGGACCTCCTTATGGAGACGCGGGCGTTCCGCGAACGGAAGGGAATCTTTACTCTGGGGTTCGCGCTCGAGACGGAGGACCTTCTCACCCGCGGACGGGAGAAACTCGAGCGGAAGGGTATGCACCTCGTCGCCGTGAACTCGGCGGTGGAGCCCGGCGCGGGATTCGAGTCCGAGACGAACCGCATCACGCTGATCGACCGGAGCGGCAGGGTCGAGGAGTTGCCTTTGGCGAAGAAGACCGAGTTGGCGGACGCGTTGCTCGACCGGGTCGAAGCCTCGATCCCGGCGGCGGCCGGGAGGTGAACCCGCCGGACGCCGAAGCCCGGGCGCTCGCGCGCACCTTTTTCGAGCAGACGCTCTCCGCGGAGGGGAACGCGCTCATGCTCGAGCACGCGACGCGCGAAGCGGTTGTGCGCGGGCTGGCCGCCGCCGGACACCCGGCGCGAGGAGACGCGCGAGAGGGCGCGCGACGGGACGCGCGAGGGGTTGCTGACGCTCCGCCGGATGCGGTGACGAGCGCCACGCCGACGGTGACGGGGGCGATGATCGCGGAGGCGCCGGACCTGGAGACGCTGGCCGCGCTGGTCGGCACCTGCACCCGCTGCACGCTCCACGAATCGCGGAAGAACCCGGTCTTCGGCGAGGGCGCGGCGGACGCCCGCGTCGTGTGCGTGGGGGAGGCGCCCGGGATGCACGAGGACGAGTCCGGCCGCCCCTTCGTCGGCCGCGCCGGCCGGCTGCTCGACCGCTTGCTGCTCTCGGTCGGGCTTCCGCGGACGTCCGTCTATATCTGCAACGTGCTGAAGTCCCGGCCGCCCCGAAACCGCGACCCGCTCCCGGAGGAGGTCGCGGCCTGCGCTCCCTATCTCCTGAGGCAACTGGCGCTCATCGAACCCGAGGTCATCATCGCCTTCGGCGCCTTCGCCGCGCGCACGCTGCTCGAAACGAAATCCGCGCTCGGCCGGCTCCGCGGCGCCGTCCATCGCTATTCCGGATATCCCGTCGTCGTCACGTACCACCCGGCGGCGCTGCTCCGAAACCCGGGCTGGATCCGCCCCACCTGGGAGGATCTGCAGATGGTGCGCCGCATGCTCGACGGCGTCGAAGATCGCGAGGCCGGCATTGGTTGACACGGCGATCAGTCTCCCCAGCGACGCGATCGAGGCCCGGCGCACGCCCTGGTCCGAGGAGGCCGAAATCTCGGTCCTCGGGGCGATGCTCATCGACGGCGATGCCGTGGCCGTCGCCCTCGAGCGGATCGACGATTCCGCCTTCCATCGGGAGGGGAATCGTCGAATCTTTCGCGCGATGGTGCGCCTGTACGGGCGCGGCGACGTGATCGACGCCGTCACGCTCGCCGACGAACTCCAGACGGCCGGGGAACTCGACGCCGTCGGGGGGATGGCGTACCTCGCGAGGCTCGTGGACGCGGTGCCCACCGCCGCCAACGTCGGCCACCACTGCCGGATCCTGCGCGACAAGACGGTGCTCCGGCGGCTCATCTCCAGTGCCACCGAGATCGTCCAGGACGCCTACGAGGCGGGCTCGGGCGAAGTCGACGAGACGCTCGACCGCGCGGAGCAGCGGATCTTCGAGATTTCGCAGGCGGAGCAGCGCGGGACCTTCGTCCGCATCAAGGAAGTCCTGCGCTCGACGATGGACCGGATCGACGAACTCGTGCGAAACCCCGGTTCGATCACCGGCGTCGCGTCGGGGTTCTCCGATCTCGACCGGATGACGGCGGGGTTCCAACCCGCCGACCTGATCGTCCTCGCCGGGCGCCCCTCGATGGGCAAGACGGCCCTCGCGCTGAACATCGCCCAGCATACGGCAATCGGCGAGGATGTCCCGGTGGCGATCTTCTCGCTCGAAATGTCGAGGGAATCCCTGGTGCAGCGGATGCTGAGCGCGGAGTCGAAGGTGGATTCGAGCCGGATCCGCACCGGGCGGTTGTCGTCCGACGACTTCACGCGGCTGGCGAGCGGAGCGGGCCACCTGAACACGGCCCCGATCTGGATCGACGACACGCCCGCGATCTCGCCCATCGAGCTCCGCGCCAAGGTGCGGCGCCTGCACGCGGAAGTCGGGGTCGGGCTCGTCGTGCTCGACTACCTGCAGCTGATGTCCGGCGGGGCGCGCGTCGAGAACCGTCAGCAGGAGATCAGCGCGATCTCCCGGTCGCTGAAGGCGATCGCGAAGGAGGTCGGCGTGCCGCTCCTCGCGCTCTCCCAGCTGTCGCGGGCGCCCGAACAGCGCGAGGGGAACCGGCCGCGGCTCTCGGACCTGCGCGAGTCCGGGGCGATCGAGCAGGATGCGGACGTCGTCCTTTTCATCTTCCGTGAGGAGATGCACCGCAAGCCGGAAGAGGTGGAGGAACGGGGACTGGCGGGGAAGGCCGAACTCATCGTGGGCAAGCAGCGCAACGGGCCCACCGGAACCGTCGACCTCTATTTCCACAAGGCCTTCACGGCGTTCGAGTCCGTGAGCCGCCGCCCGGAACCCGACTAGTGCCGGGGGGAGGCCCGGCGGCCGTCCGCGGCGTCGGCGCCGTCGTCGTTGCGGCGGGGCAGGGACATCGCTTCGGCGCGTCGCGGCCCAAGCAGTTCGTCGACCTCTGCGGCATGCCCGTGCTCGCCTGGTCGGTGCGCACGCTCGTGAACCATCCCGACGTCGACCGGGTCGCGGTCGTGCTGGCGCCGCCGCGGGCGGCCTCGCCGCCGGCCTGGCTTCCGGAGGGGGTGCTCGTCGTGCCGGGCGGCGTGTTCCGGGCCGACTCGGTGCGCGCCGGCGCCGCGGCGCTGGCGGGCGCCGTCGAGACCGTGCTCGTGCATGATGGAGCGCGGCCGTTCGTGTCCGCCGAACTCGTCTCCCGCGTCGTGGACGGGGCTCGCACCGGCCCCGTCGTGCCGGTGATCGCCGTCGAGGACACCGTGAAGCGCGTGGACGAGGGAGGCTGGATCGAGGCGACCGTGCCGCGGGAACGGCTCCGCCGCGTACAGACGCCGCAGGGGTTCCCGGCCGAGGTCCTGAACCGTACGCACGCGCTCGACGACGCCGGCGCATGGGAAGCGCAGGACGCCGCCACCATGACGGATGACGCGCTGCTGTGCGAGCGGTTCGGCATCGATGTGTCCACGGTGGCGGGCGATCCGGCGAACCTGAAGATCACGACCGCGGGCGACCTGGCGCTCGCGCGGGCCATGATTGAGACCGGCTTGATCGCCGCGGAGAATTAACGCGGTGACCGCGTGACGTGATGAAGACAGGAGCGGGAACGGATTCGACGTGGTGAAATGGCGCGAGTGGACGGGGGCTCCGGAGGGGGCCGCCGGTGCGGGACGGGCGCTGGCGACGGGAGATGAAGCGCTGGACCGGGCGGCGGCGCTGCTCGACGCCGGCGGAGTCGTGGCCCACCCGACCTCGACGGTGTACGGGTTGGGCGGGCGGCCGTGGCCGGATGTCGACGCGCGGATCGCCGCGATCAAGCGCCGGCCGCCGGGGCCGTTGATCCGGCTCGCCGCGAGCCGCGGTGCGCTCGGCGAGGCGCTGCCCGGGGCGCGGTGGCCGGAGACGGCACGGCGGCTTGCCGACGCATTCTGGCCCGGACCGCTCACCCTGGTGCTGGAGGACGGCAGCGACGGTGGGGTCGCTGTGCGCGTCGATCCGCACCCGGTCGTACGACGGCTCCTCGACCGGGCCGGCGGGCTGCTGACCTCCACGAGCCTCAACGTGACGGCGAAGGCCCCGGCGAGGACGCGCCGGGAGGTGCGCGCCGTGCTGTCCGACGTCGGATCCGCGGCGGGAACGCTGGGCTGGCTCGACGCGGGCGATCTCGCCGGTTCGGCGCCATCGACGCTCGTGCGCGTGACGGGGGAAGCGGTCGAAATCCTGCGAGAAGGCGCCCTGTCGGCGACGGAGGTGACGGGAGTCCTCCGATGAACCTCCTCTTCGTCTGCACCGGCAACATATGCCGCAGCCCGCTGGCCGAGGTGATCGCGCGGGGAGAGGCCGAAGCGCGAGGGTGGGCGGAGGTCGTCTGCGCATCGGCGGGCACCTTCGCATTTCCGGGCCAGCCGGCCTCGGGTCCAGGGATCGCGGTCGCGGCCGCGCACGGACTCGACCTCGCGGCACACGCCTCGCGGGAACTGTCGCCCGAACTGCTCGAATGGGCCGACGTGGTCATCGGCATGGAGGTGTCGCATGCCCGGGCGGCGGCGAGCCTGGCGCCGAGCGCCGCGGTCCGCGTCATGACGGATTTTCTGCCCGCCGGCGACGAGTGGCGCGGGGGCGGGGTCCCGGATCCGTACGGTGGAGATATCGACACCTACGAAGCGACGCGGAAGTTGCTGATGCGGGCCATGCGGGGGCTCTTTGACGCGCTCGGCGAAGAACGGGGAGGGCGCGAAGGGTCCCGGCCGTGACGCTCCGCTTCGCACTCCTAGGGGATCCGGTAGGGCACTCGATTTCGCCCGCGATGCTCCGCGCTGCCTTCGAGGTCCTCGGCCTCGACGCGGAATACGTAGCCCGCCGGACCACTCCCGACGAAGTCGAACCCGTCATGCGGAGCGGGGACTTGGCGGGCGGCAACGTGACGCTCCCGCACAAGCTGCGGGCGGCGCGCGCGCTCGTGCGGCCGAGCGCCGCGGTGCGGGCGACCGGGGCGTGCAACTGCTGGTGGCGGGGATCGGATGGCGAGCTCGCCGGCGACAACACGGACGTCGGCGGCCTCCGCATCGCCTTCTCCCGCCTTGGCTTCCGGCCGCGCGGCGCGCGCGTGCTCCTCCTGGGCGCCGGGGGCGCGGCCCGGGCGGCGGTCCACGCGCTGCTCGAGGACGGCGCGTCGTCCGTCGAAATCCTCAACCGGACGCCGGCGCGGGCGCGCGAGCTGCGCGACCGGGCGCCGTCCCGGGCGGCCGACGCCGTGCGCGTCGTCGCGGCGCCGCACCCGGGCGCGGCGTACGACCTCGTGCTGAACTCGACGAGCCTCGGGCTGGCTCCCGGAGACCCGCTCCCCCTCGACCTGGATCGCCACTCGGACCGGGGATCGGACCGGGCGCGGTTCGGCGCCGCCTTCGACATGGTGTACGCCGCTGGAGAAACCGCGTGGGTCCGACACGCGCGCGCACTCGGAATCCGGGCTGCGGGCGGACTCGACATGCTCGTGGGCCAGGCGGTGCTCTCGCTCGAGCGCTGGTTCCCCGGCCGCGCCGTCCCGTTCGACGCGATGCGAGAGGCGGCCGTGGCGGAACTCGCGCGGCGGACGGGTTGGGAAGCAGGGGACCGATCGGGCGCCGCGTGAGGGCCGCCCCGCGCGCTGGCCGGCTCCGTCTCGTGGGCAGGGCGGCCGCCGCGGCCTTCGATGCGCTCGTGCCGGCGGCGTGCGTCGGGTGCCGTCGCGGCGTCGCTCCCGATGGTCCGCCGCTGTGCTCCCTGTGCCGGTCGCGCCTCCCGCGGCTGGCGAATCCCCGCTGCCCGCGCTGCGCTCAACCGCTCGGGAACCTCGCCGCGGCGGCCGGCGATCTCGTGCGGTGCGGTACGTGCGAGGAGTGGCCGGAAGTCCTGGTCGCGGCCGACGCGCCCTTCGCCTTCGAAGGCCTCGCGGCCCGGACCGTACGCGCCCTCAAGTACGACCGCTGGCGTTCCCTCGCTCCATGGATGGCCGCGCGCATGGCTCCCGCAGCCGCGGCGGTCGCATCCCGGATCGACGATGGCGCGCCGTGGCTGATCCCGGTGCCGCTTACGCCCGCCCGGCAGCGCGAGCGGGGCTTCAACCAGGCAGGGGAACTCGCTCGCGCACTGGCCGACCGCGGCCTCGGACCGCTGGGGCCGTTCCTGGCCCGCCGTCCGGGGGGCGGGCGCCAGGCGGGCGTCCGCGGGGCGCTGCGCCGCGCGAACGTACAGGGCCGCTTTCGCTTGCACGCCGACCTTCCGAATGGGGGCCGGAGCGCGATCGTCGTCGACGATGTACTCACGACCGGAGCCACCGCGATCGCCTGCGCCGAGACGCTGGCCGAGGCTGGATTCCGCAGCGTGGCCACCGTTAGTTTTGCGCGCACCTTGCGTCCCCTGGACGGGGATGAATCGCCGACCGGGGCGAGTCGCCCGTAGTACCCGGGCGCGTCGCCCGTAATCCTTCCCGAGAGGAATCCGAATGAGTGTGAGGGTGGCCATCAACGGTTTCGGTCGCATCGGCCGGAACATCCTCCGCGCGGCGCTCGAGAACCCGCGCGGCGACCTCGATTTCGTTGCGATAAACGATCTCACGGATGCGGCGACGCTCGCCCATCTGTTCAAGTACGACTCCGTGCACGGCCGCTTTCCCGGCGAGGTCCGAGTGGACGGGGGCGAACTCGTGCTGGGGGAGGAACGCGTGCGCGTCTTCTCCGAACGCGACCCGGCCGACCTCCCGTGGGCGGAACTTGGCGTGGACATCGTCATCGAATCCACGGGCATCTTCCGCAAGCGGGAGGATGCGACCCGGCACCTGCGCGCCGGAGCGAAGAAGGTCATCATCTCCGCGCCGGGCATCGAGCCGGACATCACGCTGGTCCTGGGCGTGAACGGTGACGAATACGACCCGGGGCGGCACGACGTGATCTCGAACGCGAGCTGCACGACCAACTGCATCGCCCCGGTCGTGAAGGTCCTGCTGGACCGCTTCGGCTTCGAGCGCGGCCTCATGACGACGGTCCACGCGTACACGAACGGCCAGCAGCTCCTCGACCTCCCGCACAAGGACCTTCGGCGCGCCCGCGCGGCCGCGCTTTCGATCATCCCCACGACGACGGGCGCGGCGAAGGCCGTGGGCCTCGTTCTCCCGCAGGTCAGGGGGAAGCTCGACGGGATGGCGATGCGCGTCCCGACGCCGGACGTGTCGATCGTGGACCTCGTCGCCACCGTGTCGCGCGACACGTCGGCCGGCGAGATCAACGCGGCGTTTCGCGATGCCGCGGAGGGACCGCTCGACGGCGTGCTCGAATACACCGAAGAGCCGCTCGTGTCCGTGGACTTCACGGGACACCCGGCCAGCGCGATCGTCGATGCACAGTCGACATCGGTCATGGACGGCACGCTCGTGAAGGTCATCTCGTGGTACGACAACGAGTGGGGGTATTCGAATCGCCTGGTGGACCTGGCGAGTTTCGTCGGAGAGCGCCTGCCCGCCGCCGTCGGGGCCTAGCAGTCCGGCGGACGGCCAGCGCCCCGGGCCCGTCGCCCGTGACCAGGACCCTGCGTGACCTCCCGGCCGACCTGGCCGGGAAGCGGGCCCTCGTGCGGCTGGACTACAACGTCCCGCTCGACGCCGGGCGGGTGGCGGACGCGACGCGCATCGAGGCGTCGCTGCCGACGCTCCGATGGTTGCTCCGGCACGATGCGCGGCCGGTGCTGCTCTCGCATCTCGGCCGCCCGGGCGGGCAGCCGAACCCCGCGCTGTCGCTGGCGCCCGTGGCCTCCGTGCTCACCGGTCTGCTCGGGGCCGAGGTCCTCTTTGTCGCCCCCTGCGACGGAGAGGACGCGCGCCGCGCCAGCCTCGAGCTGAAGGTCGGGCAGGTGCTCCTCGCGGAGAACACGCGCTTCCTGCCCGGGGAGACGGCGAACGATGATGCCCTCGCCGGCCGCCTCGCCCGGCTCGGCGACTTCTTCGTCAACGATGCCTTCGGCACGCTGCACCGCGCGCACGCCTCTACGGCGGGCGTGCCCGCTCTCCTGAAGCCTTCCGCGGCGGGATTGCTCGTCGAGCGCGAACTCGAGGCGCTGGGCGCGCTCGAGGAGCCGCGCCGCCCGTTCGTCGTTGCTTTCGGAGGGGCCAAGATCGGCGACAAGATCGAACTCATGCGCCGCTTCGCGGCCCGCGCCGATCTGATCCTCGTGGGCGGCGCCATGGCGAATACCTTCCTCCGTGCACAGGGGTTCGAGACCGGAACCTCGCTCGTCGAGGAGGCGGCGCTCGATCTCGCCAGGTCGATCCTGTCCGCGGCCGAGGAACGGATCCGGCTGCCGACGGACGCGATGGTCCTGGACCGGTCGAACGGCGAAGGGGAGAGCGTCGAGACCGTCAGCGTCGACTTGATCAGGCCGGGGATGGCCGTCCTGGACATCGGGCCCGAGTCTCGCGCCCGCTACGCCGAGGCGTTGAGCGGCTGCGCCGCCCTCTTCTGGAACGGTCCCATGGGCCTGTTCGAGGACCCGAGGTTCGCGGCGGGCACGTTCGCCATCGCGGAAGCCGCCGCGGAAGCGACGGCGGCCGGCGCCTTCACGGTCATCGGAGGCGGCGACTCCGCGGCCGCCGTTCGCCGCGCCGGGTTGCAGGGCCGCGTATCGCATGTCTGCACCGGGGGCGGAGCAGCCCTCGAATACCTGTCGAGCGGGCGCTTGCCCGGCCTCGACGCTCTCGCCGAAAGGAGGCGGCCGTGAGTCAGCTGCGCACCCCGGTGTTCGCCGCGAACTGGAAGATGTGCCACGGCCCCGCGGAGACCGGGGCGTTCCTGGAGCGCTTCACGGCGCGCCACAGTCCGCGCGACGACGCGACGGTCGTCGTGTTCCCGCCCGCCATCAGCCTGGCGGCCTTTTCCGCCGCGGCCTCCGGTCGCCCGGACCTCGAGTGCGGCGTGCAGGATGTGCACACCGAGGTCGAGGGCGCGCACACGAGCGGCATCTCGGCCGCCATGGTCCCGGCGACCGGCGCCACCTGGGGGCTCGCGGGCCACTCGGAACGCCGGCGCGAGTTCGGCGACACCGATAGGGACGTGGGACGCAAGCTGGTTCGCCTGCTCGAGGGCGGACTCCGGCCCGTCCTGTGCGTCGGCGAAACCCTCGAGGAGCGCGAGGCCGGACGGCTCGCGTCAGTGCTCGGAACGCAGATCCGGGAAGCCCTCCGCCCGCTCGACCGCGAGGGCCGGGGCCGGCTCGCCTACGCCTACGAGCCCGTGTGGGCGATCGGTACCGGACGTACGGCGAGCCCCGCCGATGCCGCGGAAGCCCACGCCATCGTCCGCGACCGACTGGCGCGGGAGGAGGGGTGCGACGCCGAGCGGGCCGCGATCCTCTACGGCGGGAGCGTCAAGCCATCGAACATCGAGGCGCTCCTCGCCGCCCCGGGGGTGGACGGCGTGCTCGTCGGCGGCGCGAGCCTCGATCCCGACAGCTGGGCCGCGATCTGCTCGGCGGGCCGGTAACCCCGGAAAACTGGCCCCATCTCGCCAGCCGCTCTAGCTTGACCCGTGGCAAGGCCCTGCTGCCCCACGGGCTGTCGGCCGCCCGATTCAACCATGGCAGGTAGACGATGTTCACGTTCCTGATCGTATTGATATCGCTGATCGCGCTCGTGCTGTGCGTGATGATCCTTCTCCAGTCCGCGAAGGGCGGCGGGCTCGCCGCCTCCTTCGGCGGAGCCTCCTCCTCCACGGACTCCTTCATGGGAGGACGCCAGGCGGCCAACGCGCTGACGAAGGCGAGCTGGTACGGCGGGGGGAGCTTCCTCTTCCTCGCGCTCGTGCTGACCGTGCTCTCCTCGCGTCCGGACACGGCGCCCGAATCGATCCTGCGTCAGGGGCTTCCCGGCCAGCAAAGCCTCCCCGAAGCGCCGGCTTCGCTCCTGGAGATCTCCCCCGAGCCCGGGGAAGGCGCAGCTCCGTCCGACGAAGCCGCCGCTCCCGGGTCCGAGGAGGGCGCCGCGGTGCCCGACGGGACGGAGGGAGAGGAAGGGGACCCGGGCTCCGGAAGCGGCGATCCCGACTCGGGAAGCGGGAACTCCGGCCCGTAACCGCTCACCGCTCGTCAGTCGCGTTCTGCCTCGTCGCCGACAGGGGGGCGGGGATCCTCGGCGAACGCGTCGCTGGGCAGGTCCAGAAACTCGACGTACCGCTCCTTCTCCTGAGCCTCCGCGAGCCAGCTCTCGAACCCGGACGGGACGAGTCCGTCGGTCCCGAGCCGTTCCCGCGCCGCCGTCACCGCCAGGTGGTCCGCGTAGGCGTTCTTCACGTCGTCGGCGTGTCCCCGGGTCCAGCGCCACTCGATGCGGTGGCGCGCGGCGGCCCGCACGAGTTCCCGCCAGAGATCGAGGTTCTCGATCGGCCCGCCCTTCCGGCGCCAGCCCCGGCGGGCCCAGCCGTGCACCCACTCCTTCATTCCGCGGACGAGGTACTGGCTGTCGCTCGTGAAGACGACGCGGCACGCCCGGCGCAGGGCGCCCAGCCCGACGATCCCGGAGACGATGGCCATCCGGTTGTTCGTCGTATCCGGATCGAAGTGGGCGAAGTCCCGCCGATACCACCCGCGGCGCTCGTCGAACCGCTCGATGAGACCGGCGGCCGCCCCCGGATTCCGACGATTCTCGAACTGGTTGCCGAGGCAGGACTCGTCGGCGAAAATATGAACGAGCGGGGCATCGGTTCCGCTCTCCCGCCCGGGTTCGGAGTCGGTGGTCAACGCGCCTCCCGCGGCTTGGGTTCGCCGGGCACGCGGGCCGCGAGCCGATGCCCGGGTGCCCGCACCTTCAACCGCCACATTGGACGCGCCCCTTGAGCGAGACGCAAGCACGCCCCGGATACCTGCTGCTCGAAGATGGCCGCCGCTTCGGCGGCGCCTACGTGGGCCTCGAGACCGAAACCGCCGGCGAAGCCGTCTTCACGACGGTGATGACGGGCTATCACGAGGTGCTCACGGATCCTTCCTTCGCCGCGCAGATCGTCGTCATGACGGCGCCCATGCAGGGAGTGTACGGCATCCGCGATCCCGACGTTCAGTCGCGGCGGCCATGGGTCGCGGGCTTCGTCGTAAGGCACCTGTCGCACGAGATCGGGTCCGGGCCGGCCGATTCCACCCTGCCCGAGTACCTCGCCTCGCACGGGATTCCGACGCTCGTCGGCGCGGACACGCGCGCGCTGACGCGCCATATCCGCGATGCGGGCGCGATGCGGGCGGTCATGGCGCACGACGGGGTGGCGCCGGAGCGGGCCGCGGAGCGCCTGGCCGCCGAGCCGGAGATGTCCGGCCGCGACCTCGCGACCGCCGTCTCGACGCCCGAACCGTACGAACTCGCCCCCCTCGACGGGTCGGCCGAACGCGGCCTCGTCCTCTGCCTCGACTACGGTGTGAAGACGCGCAGCCTCGACCTGTTCCGTCGCGAGGGATATCGGGTGCGCGTCGTCCCGTGCGACACGGACGCTGAGGCGCTGCTCTCCGCCCGCCCGAACGGCGTCTTCGTCTCGAACGGACCCGGCGATCCGGAGGCCGTGCCGGGTGCGGTCGAGCGCATCCGCACGCTGAGCGACGCCGGCGTCCCGCTGTTCGGCATCTGCCTCGGACACCAGCTCATCGCGCGGGCCTTCGGGGGCACCAACTACAAGCTGCCGTACGGGCACCGGGGCGGGAATCATCCCGTGCTCAACGAAGCCACGGGCGCCGTGGAGATCACCTCCCAGAATCACGGCTTTTCCGTGCTCGAAAAGAACGGACGGATCGAGGGCGGCGACGATCTCGAGATCACGCACCGAAATCTGAACGACGGCACGGTCGAAGGGCTGGTCCACCGGGAGCGGCCGGTGTTCGCGGTGCAGTACCATCCGGAATCGGCTCCGGGACCCCACGACAGCCGGTATCTGTTCAACCGCTTCGTCGAGACGATGCAAAGTGCCGCAAGCCCCGCCCCGGGTTGACCGTGCGCGATCCCGTGCACAATCCGTTGTACGTTGACGACATGTTGTCTAGGTTGCGTCGGGCTTCCGCCCACGGACCCTCACTCACGGACCGCGGCGCGACGTGACCTACGACAAGCGAAACACGGTGATCGCCCTCCTGGCGCTATTCGGCGTCTTCGGCGTGGGCGCGATTCTCTCCATCTGGTTGACGGTGGGGAATACGTCGTTTCTCGCGGGGGGACGGGTCGCGGTCATCCCGCTGCGGGGCGTGATCGCGGACGAAGCGGCGTTCACGAAGGCCCTCGACGGTTTTCGCGAAGACCCCGCCGTGCGCGCATTCGTGATCGAGATCGAGTCCCCGGGAGGCACCGTCGGAGCCTCGCAGAGCATCTTCGAAGCCATCCGCGGTCTGCGCGACGACGACGACCGCCCCGTCCTCGCCTGGATGGGCGACGTGGGAGCTTCAGGGGGATACTACGCCGCCGTCGGGGCGGACAGCGTGTACGCGCTGCCCGGCACGATGACGGGCTCCATCGGCGTCATCATGGAATTCCCCAACGCTGAGGAGCTGTTCCGCAAGGTCGGGGTCGACTGGGAAGTCGTCGCGAGCGCGGAGCACAAGGATCTGGGCGGTTACGGGCGCGCCCTTTCTCCGGAGGACCGCGAGTTCCTCGAGGAACTCGTGAGCGATGTGCATGAGCAGTTCGTCGAGGTGGTGTCCGAGAACCGGAACCTGGACCGGGAGACCGTTCGCGGACTGGCGGACGGCCGCATCTTCACGGGCCGGCAGGCGAACGAACTCGGCCTCGTCGACGGTCTGATGACGCTGCCCGAAACCATCGAACTCGCGGGCCGGATGGCGGGTCTGGGAGGGGATCCGAGAGTGGTCAGGCCGCGCGAACCGACCATCGGCCTGCTCGACCTCCTCGGCGGGTTGAGCCTCGGCGATGCGCGGGCGTGGATCGGGTCTTTGGCACCCCTGCGCCCGGGCGCGCCGAGACTCCTCTTTGAACTGAGATAGTCGCTCCCATCCAGGAGCGGAACGCTGCATCCAACGGTTGCTAAACGCTCGGAGGAGAGGGAGATGACGAAGGCGGATCTCATCGAACAGGTCCACGAGGCCATCGGTCCCGGCGTGACGAAGAGGGACTGTGCCGCGGTGGTCAACGCGTTTCTGAACGCCGTCAAAGGAGCCGTCGTACAGGGCAACCACATCGAGATTCGCGGCTTCGGCACCTTCAAGGTCCGGGAACGCCGGACCCGCATGGCCCGCAATCCCCGCACGGGAGATCCCGTGCGCGTGCCGCCGCGGAAGGTGCCCGTCTTCAAGCCCTCGCGTCTGCTGCGCGACGAGGTGGCGTCGAGCCTCGCGGACTAGAAGAGCGTGAGGCAGGGCGGGCGGGTCAGCCGAAGAAGCCGGCGATCCGTTCCAGTCCCTCCTCCAGGACTTCCCGCTCCACGGCGAAGTTGAAGCGCAGGTGCCCCGGAGAGCCGAACGGCTCCCCGGGCATGCACGCCACCTGCGCGTCGGCCAGCAGCCGCTCGGCGACATCGAGCGACGCGCCTCCGCCGCCGGTGAGCCGTGCGTAGAAATACAGGGCGCCGTCCGGCGCAAACGCCTCGATCCCGTCGATCTCCGCGAATCTCGACAGCCCCCGTTCCCTGAGTTCGGAGAGCCTGGACAGGAGGTCCGCGACGAACGCCTCGCGGGGAGCGCTCTCGCCGAGCGCGGCCGCGGCGGCGTGCTGCGAGGGGCCGACGGCGCCGGAGGTCGTCTGTCCCTGCAGGTCGGCCATCTTCCGGACGACATCGCGCGGCCCCACGGCGTACCCGATGCGGAACCCCGGCATGCAGAACGCCTTCGAGACGCCGTCGAGCAGGATCGCCCTCTCCCCGCGCTCCGGAAGGTCGAACACGGAAGGCGCCGGGGCCCCGTAGGCGAGCCGGCGGTAGATCTCGTCGGAGAGCACCCAGATCCCGTGCCGGTCCGCCCACGCGAGGATCCGGCGCAGGAGATCGGGCGGGATGACCGCGCCGGTCGGGTTTCCCGGGCTGTTGAGCATCAGCCCCCGCGTCCGCGCCGTGCGGGCGGCTTCGAGATCCTCGACCGTCGGCACGAACCCGCCTTCCCACGTCGTCTCCACGATGACCGGTTCCGCCCCCGCGAGCCGGACGATCGTCGTGTAGCTCGGCCAGAAGGGGGAGGGCACAAGCACTTCCTCGCCGGCGCCGAACAGGGCGTAGCAGCAGTTGAACAGCGACTGCTTCACGCCCGCGCTCACGATCACCGAGTCCGCATCCACCGCCTCGGCGGCTGTCGTCTCGCGCAGATAGCGTGCGATCGCCTGGCGCAGTTCGGGCAGCCCGGACGTGGGAGGATATCCCGTCTTCCCCTCCTCGACGGCCCGGATTCCGGCGCGTGCCGCGAACGGCGGTGCGGGGTACTGTGGCTCGCCGGCCGAAAGGTCCACGACCGGGACTCCCGCCGCCCTCAGCTTCCGGGCGCGGGCGGCCAGCACCAGCGTGGCCGATGCCTCCAGTTGGGCGACGTTCGGAGAAAACTGCGTAAGGGGCACGGTGGCGCGCTCTTGTCGAAACGGATCGGTTGGGTTTGAGAGAGGGCTGCTGCGCCCCTATCTTCTCGGCTGCTGGATGGTACGCGGGGAGAGTCCATGACGACAGAGACCGTAAGCGCGCTGGCCCCGGCGGATGTGCTGGCCGCCACGCGAGACTTCTTCCTCGGGGACGACCGGATGGTGGACGCCTGGGTCGACACCGAGAGCGATACGCACATCGCGTTCTGCACGTTCCGCGGCAACCTCTCGGTCGCCGCCTTCCCGGATCCCGAGGGGCCTGCCGGAACGCGGGTCCGGGTGACGACGCTGCGCGAAGAAGGGATTGTGCCGCGGCTTCTCGCCTACCTCGCGCTGGCGAACGCGCGCCCGTAATGGACGCAGACGCAGTGGACCGGATCTCGGTTCGCACGCTGTTCTTCGGCGTGTACGGTGAACTCGCCGCGCGACGGGAGGGGTCGGCGGAGCTCGCGGCGGACAGCACGGTGGCGGACCTCGTCGAAGCCCTGCGCGGTCCGGGGGGGCTCGACTGGCTCCCGGAGCGGGTCGTCGTCGCCGTCAACCAGAGTTACGCGGAGGCCGGCACGGTCCTGTCCGATGGGGACGAGGTGGCGCTCATACCTCCCGTCGCGGGCGGCTGAGCCGGTGTCGCAGGGGTCGAACGACTGCGTCCGGACGTGGATCACCCGCGAGAGTCTGGACGATTTTGCGCAGTTTGAGGATATTGTACGGGAGATCGGGTCCGTCGCGGACGGCGCGCTGCTCTTCTTTCAGGGGCGCGTCCGCCGTACGAACCGCGGTCGGGCGGTGTCGCGTCTCGCCTACGAGGCGTACGGGGAGATGGCGGAGCGGGAGCTGTCGGCCATCTGCCGCGAGGCGCTGGAGCGGTTCGATGTGGGTTCCGTCGCCGCGGCCCATCGCGTGGGCGACCTCGCGCTGGGGGAGGTGAGCGTGGCGATCGCGGTCACGTCGGCACACCGTGACGATGGCTACCGGGCGTCGCGGTGGATTATCGAAACGATCAAGGTCAGATTGCCGATCTGGAAGCACGAGCACTACGAGAACGGCGAATCGCACTGGGTGGGCGCCCCGACCGGGGAGGCCGGGGCTTCAACCGGCGCACGATTCGAGTAGGGAAGTCTGGTCACGGGCGGTCCGATGGTTGCCGGGGCAGCCGGCCTCGGGCGCGGACGCCCAAACGGAGGAGGACGCGATGTTGAAGATGGTCCGCAACCTGCTGGTCGTCGCGATGATCGCGACGGTCTCGTTTGCCGGGGACTGTGGCGACGACGATGACAACATGATGATGCAGGAGGATGTGACGGCGATCAGCTAGCCGTCGGTGGCGAGGACTCCGCGCAGCCGCACGGCCGCGCGGAGTCCCGCCACTCGCCGCTCCCGGCCCGGAGGGCGACGAGCTTCCCGGGAAACCCTCACGACCGGTGCCATGAGAGATCAGTTCGGCCGCAATATCCGGTATCTTCGGATCTCGGTCACGGATCGATGCAATCTGCGCTGCACGTACTGCATGCCGGAGGAGGGGCTCGCCTGGATCCCCAAGCCGGAGATGCTCGCGTACGAGGAGATTGCCGAGATCGTACGCCAGATGGCCGCGCTCGGGTTGGAGCGGGTCCGGATCACGGGCGGGGAACCGCTCGTCCGCAAGGACCTGCCGGACCTGGTGCGCATGATCGCCGCGGTTCCGGGCGTCGAGGACATCTCGCTCTCCACGAACGCCATCCTCCTGCCGCGTTTCGCGACCGCTCTCCGTGAGGCGGGGATCGCGCGCGTGAACGTCAGCCTCGACACGCTCGACCGGGACCGCTTCGAGGAGATCGCCCGGCGGCCGGCGCGGCGCTTCGACGAAACGATGGAGGGCCTTCAGGCCGCCGAGGAGGCGGGGTTCGCGCCGATCAAGATCAACTGCGTCATCATGCGGGGCCTCAACGACCATGAGGTCGCCGACTTCGCCGAGATCACGCGCGAGCGCCCGTGGCACGTGCGCTTCATCGAACTCATGCCGGTGGGGGAGAACCTGCACCTCACCGACCGCTTCATCTCGACGGACGAAGTACTCGACAGGATCCGCGCGATCGGGGACCTGCTGCCCGACTCCGGACCGCGGGGCAACGGGCCCGCCGTGTACTACCGCTTCCCGGGCGGCGCCGGGACGGTGGGTGCGATCACGCCGCTCTCCCACAACTACTGCGAACGCTGCAACCGCATGCGCCTGACGGCGGACGGCAAGCTGCGGACATGCCTGTTCGGCGACCACGAGGTCGACCTGAAGGGCCCGCTGCGCGAAACGGGCCGCATCGAGGGCGCAGTGGCGGAGGCGCTCGCCGGAAAGCCGAAGCGCCATTACCTGGAGTTGGGCACGGCGGCCGGGAGCGGCGGGCTCGCGGCGCTGAGTCAGGTCGGCGGATGACCAACTACGAGGAACGACTCCGCCACAGGGATCTGCTCGAACGCGCGACCGACCTGCGCCGCCGGCTCGAACTCGAAGACGGCGATTCCCCCATGCGGCGCGAGGAAGGGGCCGAACTGGCGGCCCTCCTCGAAGCCACGCTGGCCGAGTTGAGTCCGGAGCGCTGGGACCGGGTCATGGAGACGATCGCCGGCGAGGCGGCGCGGAGGGCGGGCGCGGGCGCGGCGCCGATGTTCGACTGACCGTCTTCGCTTGACTGTCGCCGGGTCGCCACACCGCGGGCTCCTCGCGGTCGGGTGTCTGCTCGCGGGGCTGGGCGTCGCCGCCGGAGCGTTCGGCGCGCACTCGCTCGAAGGCCGCCTGTCGGCGGACGCCCTCGCGATCTTCGACACCGCGGCCCGCTACCACATGTTGCACGCCCTCGGGCTCATCCTGCTCGGCCTCGCGGCGGCCCGCTGGCCCGGTGCGGCGTGGCACTGTCCCGGGCTCCTGATGCTGGCCGGCGTCGCGGTGTTCAGCGGCACGCTCTACGCCCTCGCCCTGTCCGGCCTCGGCTGGCTCGGCGCGGTCACGCCCGTCGGCGGCGCCGCCCTCATCGCCGCCTGGATCTGGGCCGCCTGGATCGCCCTCACTCGCACCTGAGGCCCGGCGTGGTGGGCCGCACCCCTTGACGCACGCATAGGTTCACTCGACGGAAGTTGACTCGCGAGCGGCCGTCCCCCCCACCGAGAGGTCCGATTGGCGATCAAGAGCGACGGATGGATTCGGCGCATGGCGCGCAAGCACGGGATGATCGAACCCTTCGCCGACCGCCAGATCCGCGACGGTGTCATCTCCTACGGCGTCAGCAGCTACGGCTACGACATGCGCGTCGCCGACGAATTCCGGATCTTCCACAACGCGCTCTTCCCGGTCGTCGACCCGAAGAAGTTCGACGAGCGCTCCTTCCTCGAGTACTCGGGCGACGTCTGCATCATCCCCCCGAACTCCTTCGCCCTCGCGCGCTCCATCGAGTACTTCCGGATTCCGCGCAACATCCTCACGATCTGCGTGGGGAAGAGTACCTACGCGCGCTGCGGCCTCATCGTGAACGTCACGCCCTTCGAGCCCGAGTGGGAAGGGCACGTGACGCTGGAGATCTCGAACACGACGCCGCTTCCGGCCCGCGTGTACGCGAACGAGGGGATCGCGCAGGTCCTCTTCTTCGAGTCGGACGAGGAGTGCGAGGTCAGCTACGCCGACAAGGCGGGCAAGTACCAGGGCCAGACCGGCGTCACCCCCCCGAAACTCTAGGAGCCGACGGAGGGGGCAGCCGGCCGGCGACTTCTCCGAGGAGGCGGGCGAGCAGGCCCGGGTGCTGCTCGGTCAGCACGTGCCCGCCGTCGGGTGACACGGTGAGGTCGCAGTCGAGGCGCGAGGCGAGGCGCTTCGCCGCTTCAACCGGGATCCTCGGATCGTGCGCGCCGGTCACGACGTGTGCGGCGATCGGGCGCGAGGGCATGCGCTCCTCGAGTTCCGCCGGACGCCAGTCGGCCAGGATGCGCAGGAGTGTCCGGGCGCGCGCCGGGCTTGCCCAGGGCCGGGCGTAGGCGGCCACCAGCTCCGAAGGGGCGCGGAAAGCGGGACCGCACGCCCGCCTCAGCACCAGGTGGCCCAGCGACGCGTGCAGCGGCGCCAGGAGGCTGCCGACGGCCCGGCGCACCGCGGACGACCGCAGCAGCCGGAGGATGGATGGGCTCCGGACCTCCGGCGTGACCGGATTCGAGAGCAGCAGACCTCCGATGCCCGGTTCCACCTCCGCGAGTGCGAGGGCGATGGCAGCGCCCTGGGAGTGCCCGGCGACGAGTTGCGGCCGGGGGCCATCCGGCGCGAGCAACCGCGTGACGGCGCGAACCCGCCGCACCTCGTCATCCAGCGTGTAGGAGAGCTCCGCCCGCGCGTCCGACGCGCCCCGTCCCGGCAGGTCGGGAAGCCAACATTCCCACCCCGGATGTGCCTCGGCGAAGCGCTCTGCGACGGGCCGCCAGGCGCGGCCGTGGGCGCTGATCCCGTGCAGGAAAAGGACGGGGCGCCCCTGTCCCAGAACCGTCACGCGCACGGTGCCGTCGCGGATCGTCACAGTGCGTACCAAAGCCCGCTTTCGACTCACTCGCTCCCTCTGCTTCCGAGGCCAAATACCGCTTGCCGCTCCTACTCCTCCGCGATACCTTCGCGGCGCGGGAAAGTGAAGAAATTCACAAGCTCGCACGAGAGGAGCGAACCCCCTTGCTCGACCCATATCTCGGCATCCTGATCCTCGCGTTGGTCGGCGTGCTGAACGCTGCCGCGATGATGGGCGTATCGCACTTCGTCGGTTCGCGCCGACCGACTCCGGTGAAGGCAAGCCCGTACGAGTCGGGGATTCCCCCGCTCGGGACGACGCGGGAGCGGTTCTCGGTCAACTTCTACATCGTGGCGATGCTTTTCATCGTCCTCGACATCGAGACGCTCTTCCTCATTCCGTGGGCGGCGATCTTCCGGGAGCTGGGGATGGTCGGGTTCGTGGAGATCACCGCGTTCCTCACGGTGCTCGGCGTCGGACTCGTGTACGCCTGGAAGAAGGGAGCCCTCGAATGGGACTGAACTCGGGACCGGTCGGAGCCGCGCCATGAAGCCGCTCGACACGCTGCCACCCGGCAGCCTCGCGGACGAGGGCAGGCTCGATACCGGTATCCCGCACAACTGGATGACGACGAAGCTCGACTACGTCATCAACTGGGCGCGCCGCAACTCGCTGTGGCCCATGCCGTTCGGCACCGCCTGCTGCGCGATCGAGATGATGGCGTCGGCCGCGAGCAAGTACGACATCGGCCGCTTCGGGATGGAGCGCATGTCCTTCAGCCCCCGCCAGGCGGACCTGATGATCGTCGCCGGCCGGGTCACCTACAAGCTGGCCCCGGTCCTGCGCCGCGTGTGGGATCAGATGCCGCAGCCCAAGTGGTGCGTGTCGATGGGCGCGTGCGCGAGTTCCGGCGGGATGTTCGACAACTACACGATCGTCCAGGGGATCGACACGATCGTGCCGGTCGATGTGTACGTCCCGGGCTGTCCGCCGCGGCCGGAGGGGCTCATCTACGGACTCCTCATGGTCCAGGAGAAGATCAAGGGCGAGTCGCTCGCCGATCCCCGCGCGCGGGACGAAGCTCCGGAGGCGGTGGGACGCCCGAACCTGCCGCCGGAAACGATCGAACTCGTCGCGCAGCCGTTCGGCAACTCGACGAACCAGAACCGCATGAGCGGGCTCGGCCCGACCTCCGCGCTGGCCCGGTCCCGCGACCGGCGTGAACGCCGCCTGGAACACCGGGATTGAGCGGAGCGCCCCGCCGTTGACGACCGCGACGACGACCGCGCCTCCGGGCATGGTGCGGGGCTCGTCCCCCGGCGGGGAGGCGGCGAGCCATCCCTCCGTCCGCGCCCTTCGCGAGCGCTTCGGCGAGGGCGTGCGCCGCGTGGAGAGCGACGCGCTCGGCTACCCCGTCGTGTGGATCGACCCCGGCATCAACGCCGAGGCGCTGCGCTTCCTGCGCGAGGCGCCCGACCAGGCGTACGATCTGCTCGCGGACCTCATGGGGGCGCATGGCGGCATCGGCGCCCCGATCCAGGTGTGGTATCAGCTGTGGTCCATGGCGCACGGCCGCCAGCTCCGGGTCGCGTGCGAGGTGCCGATGGATGACCTCGAGCTGGACAGCGTCACCGACCAGTGGCTCGCCGCCGACTGGCTCGAGCGCGAGGCGTGGGACATGTACGGCGTGAGCTTCCGCGGCCATCCGGACCTGCGCCGCATCCTCATGCCGGAGAACTACGAGGAAGGCTTCCCGCTCCGAAAGGACTTTCCGCTCCGCGGGCGCTTCAGCCGCTCCGCGCAGGTGAGCCGCGCGCTCTCCCGCGACCTCGTCGACATGTACGCCGTCGAGGAGTTGGAACTGGCGGGCTACGCCGTCACCGACGAGGGAGAGGTGCGGGCTCCGTCGGAGCGCGAGGAGGACGGCGGCGCGCCGGCCGGGATCCGCGATGTGAGCCCCGACGAGAAACCCGAGGACGCGCTCGAGGGCGCACCCATCCTCATCAACATGGGACCGCAGCACCCCGCCACACACGGCGTGCTCAGGCTCGTGCTCCAGCTCGACGGAGAGCGCATCGTGCGCTGCTCCCCCCATATCGGGTACCTGCACACGGGCTTCGAGAAGACGTGCGAGTTCCGCGAGTGGAACCAGTGCGTCCCCTACACGGACCGCATGGACTACCTCGCGCCGATGCTCTACAACATCGGCTACGCCGGGGCCGTCGAGGCGCTCCTCGACATCGAGATCACGGAGCGCTGCCGCGTGGTCCGCGTCATCCTCGGCGAGTTGAACCGCATCCTCGGCCACCTGTTGTGGCTGGGGACGACGGCGATCGACATCGGCGCCTTCTCCGTCTTCCTCTACACCTTCCAGGAGCGCGAGCGGATCTACAACCTGCACGAGGCCTACACGGGGGGGCGGATCACGACCTCCGTCACGCGGGTGGGCGGGATGATGGCGGACCTGCCCGTGGGCTGGACGGCGGCGGCGCGCGACTTCACGGCCTCCTTCCCGGAGACGCTGGACGAGGTCGAGCGGCTCCTGTCGCGCAATGCGATCTGGCAGGGTCGCACGATGGACATCGGGGTGCTCGCGGCCGACAAGGCGGTGAGCTACGGCGTCACCGGACCCACGCTGCGCGCGAGCGGCGTGGCCTACGACGTGCGGAAGGCGCGTCCCTACCTCGGCTACGAGGAGTACGACTTCGACGTGCCCGTGGGGACGGCGGGCGACGTCTACGACCGCTATCTCGTGCGGGTGGAGGAGATGCGGCAGAGCGTCCGCATCATCGAGCAGGCGCTGGACCGGCTGCCGGGCGGCCCCATCAACATCGACGACTACCGGATCGTGCTGCCCCCGAAGGGGGAGGCGATGGGGTCGATCGACACGATGATCTCGCACTTCAAGCTCGTGATGGAGGGCGTCCGCGTGCCGGCGGGCGAGACGTGGTACTCGATCGAAAGCTCGAAGGGCGAACTGGGGTTCGGGATCATCTCCGATGGCGGCACGAAGCCCGTCCGCTGCCGTTTCCGCGGCCCGTCGTTCATCAACATCGCGTCGCTGCCGGAACTCGTGCAGGGCGAACTCGTCGCGGATGTCGTGGCGATCAACGCCTCGCTCGACGTCGTGCTCGGAGAGATCGACCGGTGAGCCGGCGCATCCATCCCGCGGTCGTCGGGGCGCAGCCCTTCCAGTTGACGGCGAGGGAGACGTTCGACGGTCCCATCTTCGAGACGAAGGAGGGGAAGCAGCGGTTGGAGGCGGCCCTCTCCCGCTATCCGACGAAGCAGGCGGCGCTCCTCCCCATGCTCGGCTTCGTGCAGTCGGTGAAGGGGTGGATCGAGCCGCCGGACATGGTCGAAGTGGCCGAGGCCCTGGACCTGACACCGGCCTACGTGCACTCGATCGCGACCTTCTACACGATGTACAACAAGCATCCGGTCGGACGTCACTTCGTCCAGGTGTGCACGAACATCTCCTGCCACCTGAACCGCGCCGAAGAGGTCCTGCGCGGCTTCCTCGCCGAGACGGGGACGCGGGAGGGGGAGATCTCGGAGGACGGCGAGTTCACCGTGATCGAGGCGGAGTGTCTCGGCGCCTGCGGCTTCGCCACGGTCGTGCAGGTCAACGATCGCTACCTCGAGGACGTGACGCCGGAGCGGGTGCCCGGGATCGTCGCGAACCTCCGCGGGGCGCCCGACGGCGACGCGGCCAGCGGGTCGGCCGTGGGCCGACCGGAGGGGGGAGGCGGCGCATGAGCTTCCCGCACGGCAGCGACCTCGAGACGACGACCCGGCTCTCGCGGCACCAGGGCGAGGCGGAGGCGCGGACGCTCGACGGCTGGCGCGCGCGCGGCGGCTACGAGGCGCTCCGGAAGTCGCTCGACCTGTCGCCCGCCGAGATCACCGAGGTCGTGAAGGCCTCCGGACTCCGCGGGCGGGGCGGGGCCGGCTTCCCGACGGGACTCAAGTGGAGCTTCATGCCGAAGGACGACGGCAAGCCGCACTACCTGTGCTGCAACGCGGACGAATCCGAGCCGGGCGCCTTCAAGGACCGCGAGGTCATCCGCTGGACGCCCCACCTCCTCATCGAGGGCTGCCTGATCGCGGCGCGCGCGATCGGGGCGGAGCACGCCTACATCTATGTCCGGGGCGAGTTCTTCGAGGAAACGCAGGTGCTGAACGCCGCGGTCGTGGAGGCATACGAGCACGGCCTGGCGGGGGAGGGCATCCTGGGCTCGTCGTGGTCGTGCGACGTGACGATCCACGCCGGCGCGGGGGCGTACATCGCGGGCGAGGAGACCGGCCTCATGAACTCGCTCATGGGCAACCGCGCGGAGCCCTGGGCGAAGCCGCCCTTCCCGGCGCAGGCCGGGGCGTTCGGGATGCCGACGACGGTGAACAACGTCGAGACGCTCGCGGCGGTCCCCATGATCCTCGAGCACGGCGCCGACTGGTACCGGCAGTGGGGGAGCGAGCAGTCGCCCGGCACGAAGCTGTGGAGCTGCTCGGGCCACCTCGTGCGCCCCGGCAACTACGAGTTCGCGCTGGGGCTTCCCCTGAGCGACATCATCTTCGACGCCTGCGGCGGCACGCCCTCGGGCAAGCCGGTGAAGGCCGTGATCCCGGGCGGGTCGTCCACCGCGTTCCTGAGCGGCGACGAACTCGACTGCGCGACGACGTACGAGGGGCTGGCGGAGGCGGGCAGCGCGCTCGGCACCGCCTCGCCGATCGTGATGGACGAGGACACGGACATCGTCGCCGCCATGCGCCGGATTGCTCAATTCTATGCACACGAGTCGTGCGGCCAGTGCGTGCAGTGCCGCGAGGGCACGTCGTGGGTCGTCCGCATCCTGCAGCGCATCGAGGCGGGGGACGGGCGTCCGGGCGACATCGACACGCTGTACGAGCTGTGCGAGCAGATGACGGGACGCACGATCTGCGTGCTGGCCGACAGCGTCGTGTTCCCGCTCGAGTCCTCGCTCGACAAGTTCCGCGCCGACTACGAGGCGCTGATGAAGCCTTCTCTGGTCGCGGCGGGGTGAGGCATGGCGGGTGACGACGATGCCTGAGAACGGCGCGAAGGCGACGGTCACGCTCACGATCGACGGGGTCGAGGTCACGGTCCCGAGCGGCACCCGCGTCATCGAGGCGGCGGAGCACGTGGGCGTCGTCGTGCCGCGCTACTGCTACCATCCGGGCATTCCCACGCGGCCGGCGCAGTGCCGCATGTGTCTGGTGGAGGTCGAGGGACGCCCCAAGCTCGAGCCCTCGTGTACGCTGCAGGCGGCCGACGACATGGTCGTGAACACGGCGAGCGACACGGCCCGCACGGCCCGCCAGTCGGTCATCGAGTTTCTCCTCGTCAACCACCCGCTCGACTGCCCGATCTGCGATGCCGCGGGGCAGTGCATGCTCCAGGACTACGCCTACGTCACGAACCAGCTCGAGAGCCGGGTCGACGAGCCCAAGCGGATCATGGGACGCGACCGCATCTCCGACGACATCCTCTATTTCGCGGATCGCTGCGTCATCTGCACGCGCTGCGTGCGCTTCATGCGGGACGTCGCGGAGGACGATTCGCTCATCGTCGCCCAGCGTGGCGACAAGGCCTACATCGACACCTTCCCCGGCCGCGAACTCGACAACCCCTTCCAGGGGAACATCGTCGACGTGTGCCCCGTCGGCGCGCTCGTGCACGAGGATTTCGTGTTCAAGGCGCGGGCGTGGGACATGGACGCGACGGCGAGCGTGTGTCCGGGGTGTCCCACCGGCTGCAACGTCACGATCGACACGAAGGAGAACCAGATCGTGCGCGTGAAGCCGCGGCACAACGCGGCGGTCAACTCCTGGTGGATGTGCGACTACGGCCGCAGGCACCTCGTGATGACGAACCGCGGTGTGCGGGCCGAGGTCCCCCTCATCCGCGACGGCGGCGGCGACCTCCGGCCGGTGGACTGGGCGACGGCGCTCGACTGGGTGGCGGAGAAGATCGACGCGCTCGGCGCGCCCGGCGGGAGCGCGGTCGTGTCCCCGGCCGCCTCGAACGAGAACCTGTTCTACGTCCGGCGGCTCCTCGACCGGCTTGGCGTCGCGGACGCCGCCTTCCGGGTCGCGCAGGGCGAGACCGCCGCGCTGCCCACCGTGCCCACGCTCAAGCTGCGGGCGGATCGCGCCGCGAACGTCGCGGGCGCCGGGTTCTTCGGCGGCCGCCGCGCGGACGCGCTCCCCAACGGCGCGGCGGGCGGTGCCGCGGCGGGCGGGGCGCTCGTCGTGCTCGATGACGAACTCGAGGGCGCCGGCGACGACTTCGGCGCCTCGGCCGGCTTCTTCCTCTACGTCGGCACGCGGCTGCCCGGCGCGGCGCGCAACGCGGACGCGGTGCTCCCGATCGCGACTTTCGCCGAGATGGGCGGCACGTTCACGAACTTCGAGGGCCGCGTGCAGCGCTTCCACCAGGCCCTGAGGCCGCCGGGCCTGGCTCGCCCGGGCTGGATGGTGCTGAGTCGCGTGCTCGCCCGCCTGGGAGACGGCGAGGCCGTCAACGATGTGCGGGCCGCGTTCGAGCGGATGGCGGCGGAGGCTCCGCCCTTCGCAGGCCTGACGTGGGACGGGATCGGGCTCAAGGGCGCGCTGGCCGCCGGTGCGGCCGCGGAAGCCGCCGGCGTCGCCGGTCCTGCCGGAGCCGCCGGTGCCGCGGAGGCCGACGCGTGAGCCCGGTCACCGGCGGAGCGTTCGCCCTCGCCACGGTGGGGAAGGTCGTCCTCTTCTTCTCGGTGCTGATGCTCGCGGTCATGTTCGCCACGATCTTCGAGCGCAAGGTGTGCGGCTTCATGCAGGACCGGAGCGGTCCGAACCGGGTCGGCCCGTGGGGAATGCTCCAGGTCATCGCCGACGGGCTCAAGAACCTCCTCAAGGAAGAGACGATGCCGGAGCAGGCGGTCCGGCCCTTCTTCCTCCTCGCGCCCGTCCTCGCGATCGTGCCGGCCACGATCCTCTTCGCCGTCATCCCCTTCGCTGCGCCGCTGCCCACGCAGTGGGGACTCGTGGAGATGATCGTGGCGGACGTGCCGATCGGCTTCCTCTACGTGCTCGCGATCGGCTCGATCGGCGTGTACGGCGTCGCCATGGGCGGCTGGGCCTCCGGCTCGAAGTACTCGCTGCTCGGCGGCCTGCGCGGCTCGGCGCAGATGGTGAGCTACGAGGTCGCGCTCGCGCTCAGCCTCGTCCCGCTCATCCTGCTCACGGGAGATGTGCGCGCCCCCGAGATCGTCTCCATGCAGCAGACGTTCACGGCGGGGCCCGCGACGTACGCGACGTGGTTCGTGTTCCCGCTCCTCGTCGGTCTCTTCTTCTTCTTCGTGTCGGGACTCGCCGAGACGAACCGCCTTCCCTTCGACATGCCCGAAGCGGAGGCCGAACTCATCACCGGATACCACACGGAGTATTCGGCGATGAAGTTCTCGATGTTCATGATCGGCGAGTTCGCGCACGTGATCACGGTCGCGGCGCTCGTCACCGTCTTCTTCCTCGGCGGGTGGGACATCCCGTTCTGGCAGGGGGACAATATCCGCGTCCTCTCCGATGGAACGGTGATCGGAGAGCCGACGTGGTGGAAGACGCTGCTCACGCTCGGCGCCTTCGGTGTGAAGACGTCGCTGCTCGTGCTCGTCTTTGTGTGGATTCGGTGGACGCTGCCGCGCTTCCGCTACGACCAGCTCATGGACCTGGGCTGGAAGTTCATGCTGGAAGCGGTGACGGTCTACATCCTCGTCATCGCCTTCGTCATCCTCGGCATCGAGGCGGTCGGGATCCCGGCCGGCGGCTGGTACGCGTTCGTTCTCTTCCTCGTGAATCTTGCGCTCGCGGGGGCCCTCTTCTTCGCCATGGACCGGGGGACGCTGATCCGCGGCGGGGCGAAGGGGGCGAAGTCGGCCGGCGGCGGCGCCGCGAAAAAAGGCCAGGGAGGGTAGAGGTCAGATGCCTGGAGACGTGAAGGTCGTGGAGCGGCCGCGGGCCGAGAGTTCGTACGTGCGGGCGGCGGCGAAGGGGATGTCGATCACCATGCGGCACCTCCTGAGCCCGAACAAGAAGACGCAGCAGTACCCGGACGAGAAGTGGGAACTGGCGCCCCGGACGCGCGGCACGCACCGCATGGAGGTGCACGAGGACGGGCGGGCGAAGTGCGTCGCGTGCGGCCTGTGCCCGACCGTGTGCCCGGTGAACTGCATCAAGCTGGTGCCGGCGGAGGACGAGAACGGCGAGCGCTACGCGGCGATCTACGAGATCGACGAGTTCCGCTGCATCTTCTGCGGCTACTGCCAGGAGGTGTGCCCGGTGGAGGCGATCCACCTCGGCGTGCACTACGAGAACGCGGAGTACTCGCGCGAGCGCTGGGTGTACGACCTCGAGCGGCTCGTCGAGCAGGAGCACGACGTGACCGCGCTGTGGGATCCGCAGGACCCGGCGTCGCAGTGATGGCGCAATGATCCAGGACTTCCTCTTTCAGGCCTTCGCGGCGGGCGCGATTCTGGGCGCAGTGATCATGGTCACGCGCCGGAATCCCGTCTCCGCCGTGATCTTCCTGGTCGGCGTGTTCTTCGCCACGTCGGGCATGTTCCTCATGCTGGACGCGCACTACATCGCGGCGATCAACGTGATCCTGTACGGGGGGGCCATCATGGTCCTCTTCCTCTTCGTCCTCATGCTCCTGAACCTGGGGCACGCGGACTGGCGCGACCTGCGGGGGCCGGTGGGAGGGCTCATCGGCGGCTCGATCTCCATCGCCTTCCTCGGCGTGCTCACGCGCCTCTTCGTGGGCGGGACGGATGCCCGGCCGGTCGTGGAGATCGCCGGCGGCGCGCTGCGCGAGGCGGCCGCCGAACAGGGCGTGGTCGGCGTCGTGGCCCGGCCGCTCTTTACGGAGTACACGATCGTCCTCGAGGTCACCGGCGTCCTCCTGCTCGTGTCCATCGTGGGGACGATCCTGCTGGCCCGCAGGGAGCGGACGTGAACGAGGCGGGCATGGCGGCCGCGCTCGGCCTGAACGGACTCATCGCCCTCTTCGTGAGCGCGATCCTGTTCACGATCGGCGTGATCGGGGTGCTGCTGCGGCGCAACGCGATCATCGTCTTCATGTGCGTCGAGCTGATGCTGAATGCCGCGAACCTGTCGCTCGTCGCCTTCTCGCGCATGCACGGGATAGAGGGCCAGATCTTCGTCTTCTTCGTCATGGCCGTGGCCGCGGCGGAGGCCGCCGTGGGTCTCGCGATCATCATCGCGATCTTCCGGCACTATGAAGTCGTGGACCTCGACCGCTTCCGGCTCCTGAAGTGGTGAGCCTCGGCGCGGTGGCGGGGCAGGAGGGCGCGGGGGCCGGGTTCCATCCGGTGCTGCCGTGGCTCATCCTGGCCCTCCCGCTGCTCGGGGCGGCCGTGAACGGGGCGGGGGCCTTCCTGTGGCGCGACGACAAGCGGATCCCGACGCTGGTCGGACCCGCGGCGCTGCTCGGGAGCTTCGCGGTCGTCCTCGTCAACTTCATCGCGATGAGCGGCGCGGACCTGCACGGCGCTGAAGTCGTCCGCCTGTGGAGCTGGATCGTGTCCGGGGACCTCAGCATCGGGGTCGACCTCCAGTTCGACCAGCTCTCGATGCTGATGTGCATGATCGTGACCGGGGTCGGGAGCCTGATCCACATCTATTCCGTCGGCTACATGCGCGACGATCCCGGCTATTCCCGCTACTTCTCGTATCTCAACCTGTTCGTCTTCTTCATGCTCGTCCTCGTCCTCGGGGCCAGCTTCCCGCTGATGTTCGTGGGCTGGGAGGGCGTGGGACTATGCTCGTACCTGCTCATCGGCTTCTGGTACGAGAACCGGGACTACGCGAACGCGGGCAAGAAGGCGTTCATCATGAACCGGATCGGCGACGCGGGCTTCCTCGTCGCCATGTTCCTCGTGTTCACGGCCTTCGGGACACTGGACTTCATCCCCGTCCTCGAGGCGGCGGACGGGACGCTCGCGTACGGCGGCGCGCTCGTCACCGGGATCACGCTCCTCCTCTTCCTCGGCTGCACCGGGAAATCGGCCCAGATCCCGCTCCATACCTGGCTACCGGACGCAATGGCGGGCCCGACGCCGGTCTCGGCGCTCATTCACGCGGCGACGATGGTGACGGCGGGGGTCTATCTCATCGCGCGCACCAGCGTCCTGTTCGCGCTCTCGCCCGTCGCCCAGGGGGTGGTCGCGGCGGTGGGGGCGGGGACGGCGCTCTTCGCGGCCTCGATCGCGATCCGGCAGTACGACATCAAGAAGGTGCTCGCGTACTCCACGATCTCGCAGCTCGGCTACATGTTCCTCGCCGTCGGGGTGGGGGCGTTTACGGCCGGCGTCTTCCACCTGATGACGCACGCCTTCTTCAAGGCGCTCCTCTTCCTGGGCGCGGGGGCGGTGATTCACGCGGTCCACCATGCGTGGGCGCACGGAGACGGCGAGCACGGGGACGGGCACGGAGACCCCAACGACATGCGGAACCACGGCGGGCTCCGGAAGTTCATGCCCCGCACGTTCGTCTTCATGTGGATCGCGACGCTCGCGATCGCGGGCGTGCCGCCGCTGGCCGGCTTCTTCTCGAAGGACGAGATCATCTGGTACTCGGGAGCGTACGGGTACCCGATCCTGTGGGGCGTCGCGCTCGCCACGGCGCTGCTGACGGCGGTGTACATGGCGCGGCTCATGGTGATGACCTTTCACGGGGGGAACCGGACCTTCGGCCACGGCGGAGGGGCGGAGGCCGGACGGCGCCTGCACGAAGTGCCCGCCGTCATGTGGGCGCCGCTGGCGGTGCTCGCCGTCCTCTCGGTCGTCGGGGGCTGGGCGAACATCCCCGAGGCGCTGCCGCTGCTCCCGACCGTCGAGTGGCTGCACCACTGGCTCGAGCCGGTGTTCGCGCCGGCGATCGCCGTCAAGGAGGCGCACGGCTTCGCCCCCGAATACCGGTCCCCGGTCGGGGGCGGTGAGGCGCTGTGGGCGGTGATCTCCGCCGCGATCGCGATCGCCGCCGTCGTCGGGACGGTGCGCGTCCTGTCGCCGAAGCCGGTGCCGACGGAGGCGGAGGCCGTGGCTCCGACCGGGTTCGCCCGCGTGCTCCACGACAAGTGGTACGTGGATGAACTGTACGATCGCGCGATCGTCCGCCCCTCGCTCGCCCTGTGGCGCGCCTGCTGGCGGATCGTGGACGCGGGCCTCATCGACGGCGCGGTGAACGGCGCGGGGCGCGCCGCCCGTCTCCTCGGCTGGGCCGGGGGACAACTGCAGACGGGCCGCGTGACGACCTACCTCGTCGCCTTCATGCTCGGGGCCCTGCTCATCCTCGGGGTGCTCTCGTGATGGCCCCCGTGATGGCGCTCTATGACGCCCACTGGATCCTGACCGCGCTCGTGGTCCTCCCCCTTCTGGGCGGGGCCGCCTGCCTCGTGGCGCCCGAGGCGCGCGCGAAGACCGTCGCCCTCGCGACGACGCTCGTCCTGTTTGCGCTCTCGCTGCCGCTCTTCTGGACCTTCGACACGGCGGAGCCGGGATTCCAGAATCTCGTCTCCATCCCGTGGATCGAGGCGTGGGGGATCTCCTACGCGGTGGGCGTGGACGGGATCTCCATCCTCATGATCCTGCTCACGACCTTCACGATGCCGCTGGCCGTCGCGGGCTCCTTCTCCTACATCCGGCGCCGCGAGCGCGCCTTCTACGCGATGCTCCTCTTCCTCACGACGGGGATGATCGGCGTCTTCGTCGCTCTCGATCTCTTCCTGTTCTACGTGTTCTGGGAGATCATGCTGATCCCGATGTACTTCCTCATCGGGGTCTGGGGCGGGGAGCGCCGGATCTATTCCGCCGTGAAGTTCTTCCTCTACACGGCGGTGGGCTCGCTCCTCATGCTGGTCGCGATCGTGACCCTCGCGTGGATCTTCCAGGACGGCTCGGGGGCGTGGAGCTTCGCCTACGAGGATCTCGTGTCGCTGGATCTCGCGCGGCGGACGCAACTGTGGCTCTTCGCGGGGTTCGCGCTCGCGTTCGCGATCAAGGTGCCGCTCTTCCCGTTCCACACCTGGCTGCCGGACGCGCACGTGGAGGCGCCGACGGCGGGTTCCGTGATCCTGGCGGGCGTGCTGCTCAAGATGGGGGTGTACGGGTTCCTGCGCTTCGGGCTCCCCTTCTTCCCGGCCGCGGCGACGGACCCGGGGGTCGTGAACGCGATGCTCGTGCTGGGGCTGATCGGGATCCTCTACGCGGCCTGGGTGGCGGCGGTGCAGCCGGACGCGAAGAAACTCATCGCCTACACCTCGGTCGCCCACCTCGGCTTCGTCGTGCTCGGCGTGTTCGGGCTCACGACGCAGGGGATCGAGGGCGGCATCCTCCAGATGGTGAACCACGGGATCTCGACCGGGGCGCTCTTCCTCCTCATCGGGATGCTGTACGAGCGGCGCCACTCGCGGCGCATCGCGGACTTCGGCGGCATCGCCAGGGTGATGCCGGTGTTCGCCTTCGCGCTCGTCGTCGTCGCGCTGTCCTCCGTCGGGCTGCCGGGGACGAACGGCTTCGTGGGCGAGTTCCTCATCCTCGTGGGGACGTTCAGGACGCACCCCTGGATCGCGGCCATCGCGACGACGGGCGTGATCTTCGCGGCCTGCTACATGCTGCCCATGGTGCAGCGCGTCCTCTTCAACCGCCTCGACCGCGAGGAGAACCGGGCGCTCACCGACGTGAACCGCCGCGAACGCCTGATCCTCGCGCCGCTGCTCGCGCTGATCCTGCTCATCGGCGTGTGGCCGGGCCCCTTCCTGAACCGGACGCGGGCGTCCGTGGAGGCGCTGATCGAGCACGTGGAGACGCGAACGGCGGAGGTTGGGCTCGACGTCGGGTCCGAAGCCGGGGGAGGGGAGTGACGTGAATCACTGGGTCGCGCTCCTGCCGGAGGTCCTGCTGTCGCTGGCCGCCATGTTCATCCTCATGCGCGACGCCTTCGTGCGCACGGACGGGGGAGGCGGCGGGCGGATGTCCGTCGACTGTCTCGTCACGCTCTACGCCATTGCCGGCGCGTTCATCGCGAGCCTGTGGCTCATGGACGCTTCCGCTCCGCCGGGCGCGATGATCGCGCTCGACGGCTTCCGCGTGGCGGCGGACACGATCCTGTGCGGCGGAGCTCTGCTCGTGGTGTCGCTCTCGCGCGACTACCTGAGCCGGGAGGGACTGCGGTCTCCGGAGTTCCACGCGCTGATTCTCCTCGCCCTCGTCGGGATGATGGTGCTCGTGGCGGCGCGCGACCTGATCCTCCTCTTCGTCGGCCTCGAGTTGATGTCGATCTCCGTCTACGTCCTCACCGGGTTCGTGCGGAAGAACCCGCGCTCCTCCGAGGCGAGCCTCAAGTACTTCATCGTCGGCGCCTTCGCGAGCGCCTTCGTCGTGTACGGGATCGCGCTCCTGTACGGGGCTACCGGGACGACGCGCCTCGCCACCGCCGCCGAACGGATCGCGGCCGCGCCGGCCGGGGGGGACCTCCTCCTCGTCGCGGGCATCGGCCTCCTGCTCATCGGCTTCGCGTTCAAGATCGCCGCCGTCCCCTTCCACATGTGGGCCCCGGACGCCTACGACGGCGCCCCCACGCCGGTCACCTCGTTCATGGCGACGGGGGTCAAGGCGGCCGCCTTCATCGCGCTCCTGCGCGTACTGACCGTGGACCTGGGGGGCGCGGCCGAAGTGTGGAAGGGCGCCGTGTGGTGGCTGGCGATCCTCACCATGATCGTGCCCAACCTGGTCGCGCTCTCGCAGCGGGACGTGAAGCGGATGCTTGCCTACTCCTCGGTGGCGCACGCCGGGTATCTCCTCGTCGGCGTCGTCGCGGCCTCCGAACTGGGCCGGTCCGCGTCGCTGTTCTACCTCGCGGCGTACACCGTCGTGACGGCGGGGAGCTTCGCCATCGTCTTCCACGTAGCGGGGCGGGGCGACCGGAACCAGCGCGTGCGCGACTACCGGGGGCTGGGCTGGCGGCGTCCGGTGCTGGGAGCCGCGCTTCTCGTCTTCCTCCTCTCGCTGGCCGGCTTCCCGCCCACGGCGGGCTTCGTCGGCAAGCTGTACCTGCTGCGCGCCGCGGTGGATGCGGGGGAGATTTCGCTCGCGGTCACGCTCGTTCTGACGAGCCTCGTCGCCTACTACTACTACCTCCGCGTGGTGTGGAAGATGTACTTCGAGGCGGCGCCCGAGGACGCCCGCACGCCGCCGCCGCCGCGGCCGGGGTTCAACCTCGTGATCGGGACGTGCGTGGCTCTGATCCTGCTCGGCGGCCTCTTCCCGGGACGCATCATCGACCGGGCCCGCGAGGCCCTCGCGGATGCGCCGGCGCCGGGCATGGTGGTCCAGGCCGAGGATCCGCCGACTCCCTGATGCCGATCCACTCCGGAATCTTCCGCGAATACGACATTCGCGGGATCGTCGGGGACGACCTGACGGAGACGGCGGCCCAACTCGTGGGGCACGCCTTCGGGACGGAACTCGCGGACCGTCCGGCGCCGCGCGTCGTCGTCGGACACGACAACCGGCCCTCGTCTCCGGCGCTCTCGGCCGCCGTGTGCCGCGGTCTGTGCGCCGCCGGGGTCGACGTGACGACGGTCGGGACGGTACCCACGCCGGCCCTCTATTTCGCGGCCATCGAGTTCGGGACGGACGCGGGGATTCAGATCACCGGATCCCACAATCCCCCCGAGTACAATGGGATCAAGATGGTGCGGGACGGCGCGGCGCTCTACGGCCCGGCGATCCGGGCCCTGCGAGACCGGATCGAGGCGGAGGCGTTAGCGTCGGGCCGTGGGGAGGTGCGGGAGGCGGCGATCCTCGACCGCTACGTGGAGGAGATCGCCACGCGCGGACGCGTCGAGGGCGACGTGCGCATGGTGCTCGACTGCGGGAACGGGGTGGGGAGCGTCGTCGCGGTACGGGCCCTGACCGCCGCGGGCGTCGATGTGGACGGCCTCTACTGCGAGTCCGACGGGACCTTCCCCAACCACCACCCGGACCCGACCGTGGATGAGTACGTGCAGGACCTCATCGCACGCGTCCGGGGAACCTCGGCGGATCTGGGCGTCGGGCTCGACGGAGACGCGGACCGGATCGGCGCGGTGACCGAGGAAGGGAAGATCATCCGGGGCGATCACCTGCTGCTTCTGTTCGCGCTGGAAGTGCTGGCGGAACGGCCCGGAGCCGAGGTCGTCTTCGACGTGAAGTGCTCGCAGGCGTTGCCGCGGGTCATCCGGGCCCACGGTGGCGTTCCCGTGATGTGGAAGACGGGGCACTCGCTCATCAAGGAGCGGATGCGGGCCGGGGGATCTCCCATCGCGGGTGAGATGAGCGGCCATATCTGCTTTGCGGACAGGTTCTTCGGCACCGACGACGCGATCTACGCGGCCGCCCGCCTCGCGGGTCTCGTGTCCCGCTCGGGACGCCGGCTCTCGGAGTTGGCGGCGGAGATTCCGAGCTATCCGGCCACGCCCGAACTGCGCCTGGACTGTCCCGAAGAGCGGAAGTTCGGCCTCGTGGCGGAGGCCGTGCGCTTCTTCAGCGAGCGGTACGAGGTCATCGACATCGACGGCGTGCGCGTGCTGTTCGACGGCGGGTGGCTGCTGATCCGGGCGAGCAACACCCAGCCGGTCGTGGTGGCGCGCGTGGAGGCGGACACGGAGGAGCGTCTGCGGGAGATCGCGGAGGTGGCGCGGACGTTCCTGGCCGGTCAGGGGGTCGACCTGCCGGCGGTTTGAAGCGAGATTCGAAGGCTCCCCACCGGGGACCAGAAGGGATATGACGACGATTCCATGATGACGATCCGATGAACATTCACGAATACCAGGCGCGGCGGATCCTCGCGCGGCACGGCATCCCGGTGCCGGAGGCCGAGGTCGCCGCGACGGCGGAGGAAGCCGCGGCGGCGGCCGAGCGCTTCGGCGGAGCGGTCGTCGTCAAGGCCCAGGTCCACGCCGGCGGACGCGGCAAGGCGGGAGGCGTCAAGCTCGCCGCGACGCCGCCGGAGACGCGCGCCGCCGCCGAAGCCATCCTCGGGATGGAGATCAAGGGGATCGAGGTGCGGCGCGTCCTCGTGGCGCCGGCCGAGGACATCGCATCGGAGGCCTTCGTCGGCATCGTGCTCGACCGCGCGCGCCAGGCGGACACGATCATGGTCTCGTCGGAGGGCGGCGTCGACATCGAGGAAGTCGCCGCCACGATGCCGGAGGCGATCCGGAAGGTCGCCGTAGACCCGCGCTACGGGCTCCTCGCCCACCAGGCGGCCCTCCTCGGCCATCACCTGTACGACGATCCGCGCACGGCGCGGCAGGCTTCGTCCATCATCGCGAAGCTCTACGAGGCGTACCGGGCGAGCGGCGCCACGCTGGCGGAAATCAACCCCATGATCGTGAACCCCGCCGGCGAGGTGAAGGCGATCGACGCGAAGATGAACATCGATGACAACGCCCTCTTCCGGCTGCCGGAGATCGCGGCGCTTCGCGACACGGAGGCGGAGAATCCGGCCGAGGCGCGGGCGCGCGAGGCCGAACTCTCCTACATCCAGCTCGACGGCAACGTCGGGTGCTGCGTGAACGGAGCGGGCCTCGCGATGGCCACGATGGACCTGGTCAAGTACTACGGCGGCGAACCCGCGAACTTCCTCGACATCGGGGGGTCCTCGAATCCCGACAAGGTCGTGGCGGCGCTCGAACTCATCACCGAGGACCCGAAGGTGAACTCCATTCTGTTCAACATCTTCGGCGGGATCACGCGCTGCGACGATGTCGCGAACGGGATCGTGGAGGCGACGAACCGCATGGAGCTGGGGGTGCCGATCACGATCCGCCTCACGGGAACCAACGAGGAGGAGGGGGTTGCGATCCTCGCTGCGCGGGGATTCGCGGCGATGGTGGACATGGACCGGGCGGTCGAGACGGCCGTCCGCCGTGCGGGCGACAGTGCCGGCGGCAGCGCGGGCGGCGAGCCCGGGGACGGGGGCCGCTGATGGGGATCTTCATCGGAGACGACACGAGGCTCGTCGTCCAGGGGATCACGGGGCGCGACGGCTCGTTCCACACGCGGCAGATGATGGAGTACGGCACGCGCGTCGTGGCGGGCGTGACGCCGGGGAAGGGCGGCCGGACGTTCGACGAGGCCGTGCCCGTGTTCGACACCGTGGAGGAGGCGGTGGCCGAGGCGGAGGCGAACACGAGCGTCATCTACGTGCCGGCGCGCTTCGCGGCGGACGCGGTGTTCGAGGCGGCGGACGCGGGGATCGCGCTCATCGTCTGCATCACCGAGGGCGTGCCGGTCGGGGACATGCTGCGGGTGCTCCCGTACGTGCGGGAGAAGGGCGCGCGCCTCATCGGCCCCAACTGCCCGGGGCTCATCGTCCCCGGCCGCGGCAAGGTAGGTATCCTCCCCGGACAGATCGTGCGCGAGGGGCCGGTCGGCATCGTGAGCCGTTCCGGCACCCTCACCTACGAGGTCATCTTTCAGCTCACGCGGGCCGGGATCGGGCAGTCCGCCTGCGTCGGGATCGGCGGCGACCCGCTCATCGGCACGGACTTCGTCGATTGCCTGGCGGCGTTCGAGGCCGATCCGGAGACCGAGGCCGTCGCGGTGATCGGGGAGATCGGCGGGACGGACGAGCAGGTGGCGGCGGAGTACGTGTCGCGGGAGATGAGCAAACCCGTGGTCGGATTCATCGCGGGCCAGACGGCGCCGCCCGGCCGGCGCATGGGGCACGCGGGCGCGATCATCTCGGGCTCCGAGGGGACGGCGGAGGAGAAGATCCGCGCCTTCGAGGGCCACGGGATCGGGGTCGCGCGGAGACCCGCCGACCTTGTGGACCTCATCCGCGACCGCTGCTAGCGATTCGGGTCGGGACCGCTGCGACGCAGAACCGGCAGGAGGCGGCAATGAAGGTACGGGAGATCATGACCCGCGACGTGACGACGGCCGCTCCCGGAATGGCGCTGGAGGAGGCGGCGGATATGCTCGCGCGGAAGCGGCTCCGCGCCATGCCGGTCATCGATGACGAGGGCCATGTGCTCGGGATGCTCACGGACCGCCTGCTGATCAGCGGCCTCCTCCCCGCGCTCGAGCGGGCCGAGGTGGGCGCGCCGGCGGCGGGAAGCGCCCACGCCGGCGAGGTCCGCGACATCATGGAACGCGCCGTGATGTGCGTGAAGGAGGACGAACCGCTCGCCAACGTGGTTCGTCTGATGCTGGACAGGGAAATCGAACGCCTGCCGGTTGTCCGCGAGGGCCAGCTCGTCGGGTTTCTGACGCGCGGCGACATCATCCGAAGACTCCTTCTTCGGGACGCCGAGGACACGGAAGGCGAAACGAACGAAGCGAAGGAAACGAAAGGGGAGTGAAGCCGTGCAGACGATGACGCTCGCGATCATCAAGCCCGATGCGTTCGGGTCCGGGAAGGCCGGCCGGGTGCTCGCCGCGCTCGAGGACGCGGGTTTTCGCATACGGGGCTCACGGGTGCTGCGGCTCGGGCGGGCCGGTGCGGAAGCGTTCTACGCGGTGCACCGGGAGCGGCCCTTCTTCGGGGCGCTCGTGGAGTTCATGACGTCGGGGCCCTGCATGGCCCTCGCGCTGGAACACGAACGGGCCGTGCCCTACCTGCGCGAGGTCATCGGCGCCACGGATCCGGCGGAGGCCGCGCCGGGCACCGTGCGCTCGCTGTACGCGGAGAGCAAGGAGCGCAACGCGATCCACGGCTCCGACTCCGACGAAAACGCGAGGGGGGAACTCGGCTTTTTCTTCGGACAGGTCGACCTCATCGAAAGCGCGTGAGTCCGCGGCGCGCATCGCCATCGCCCGACCCGGCGGAGCCCGCGCGCATCGGACTTGCGGGGCTCGACGCCGGCCCCATCGAGCGGGCGTTTCGCGTCGAGGCGCCGGGTGACTCGCTCGGCGTCCTGCCGCTGACCTTCGAGTACATCGATGTCGAGGTCGAAGTCCGGAAGGCGGATGGGTCCGCGGTTCGCGCCCGCGGCACGCTCGCCGCGCGGGCCACCGTCGAGTGCCGCCGCTGTCTCGATCCGACGCCGGTTCGCGTACGCGCGAAGTGGGCCGCGCTGTACCGTCCGCCCGGCCGGGTCGCGCCGGGGGAAGAGGGGGTTTGGGCGCTGGACACCGGGTCGGGCGAACTGGATCTGGCGGGGCCTCTCCGCGAGGAGTTGTGGGTCCATGCGCCCGCCTGGGTGGAGTGCTCGGCCGACTGCCCGGGACTGTGCCCGGCGTGCGGCGCGCGGCGCGCGGAACAGGCGTGTCGCTGCCCGCCGCCGGAACCCGATGCGCGCTGGGCCGCACTGGAGGGTCTGGGAGGAGGTTCGGAGGGTATCTCGGAAGGTGCCTCGGAGGGCGCTTCCGAAGGTGCCGCGAAGGGCGCTTCGGAGGGCGACATTCCTTGACATTCCGGCGCGAAAAGCGCCAGTTGCCATGCTCCGCCCGAACGTCGCGGAGTTCCAGTCGATGGCTGCCAGGAGTGTGTTGACGATATGGCTGTTCCCAAGAGACGGACGTCGAAGCAGCGCAAGCGCAAGCGGCGTACGCATTACAAGGCCGCGGACAACGCGCGCCAGGCGTGCCCCAAGTGCGGGGACCCGAAACGACCGCATCGCGTCTGCCCGACCTGCGGCCACTACGCGGACCGCGAGGTCGTTCAGATCGACGACTTTTGATGCTCCCGAGCGCGGCCGCCGCCCTCCGGCGGCCGGGCCGGGTAGGTGAATCGGGCGGGGAGCCCGACATGGTTCGGATTGCACTCGATCTGCTGGGCGGAGACGCCGCGCCGGAGGCGGTGCTGGAGGCCGCCGCGGGAGCGCTCGACGCGTGGCCGGACGACCTCTCCCTCCTGCTCGTAGGCCCCCGCAGCCTCATGCGCGAAGCACGCACCGGATTCCCGCGCGACCGGGTGGCGTGGCTCGCGGCGGAGGAGTTCATCGACCCGGCGGAACCGCCCGCCCTCGCCGTGCGCCGGAAGGCGGACAGCACCGTGGTCCGCGGCCTGGAGGCCGTGCGCGACGGGAGCGCAGACGGCTTCGTGTCCGCCGGGCCGACCGGGGCCACGGTCGTTGCCTCGGTACTCACGCTCGGCTTGCTCCCCGGCGTGGATCGGCCGCCCGTGGGCGCCCTCTTCCCGACCGCGACCGGGCGCGTGCTCGTCATGGACGTGGGCGCGAACGTGGACGTCCGCCCCAGGCAACTGCACCAGTTCGCGCACCTGGGTTCGACCTACCTGCGCCGGACGCTCTCGATCGGGCGGCCGCGGGTCGGCCTTCTCAATATCGGGGTGGAGGGAGAGAAAGGCGGGGGCGCGGTCGCGATGGCCCACGGCCTCCTCTCCGCCGATCCCGGGCTGCATTTCGTCGGGAACGTGGAAGGACACCAGATCGTGACCGGGGCCTGCGACGTGCTCGTGTGCGGCGGCTTCGTCGGCAACGTGCTGCTGAAGTTCTACGAGTCGATCGCCGAGTTCGTGCTGGAGATCTTCCGGAACGCCGGCGTGGGAGAAGGCGGCGAGCTCGGCGAGGCCCTGCGCTTTCTCGACTACACCGAGTATGGCGGGGCGCCCCTGTTCGGCGTGGACGGCGTCACGGTCATCTGTCACGGGACCTCCCCCGCGCGCGCCATCATGAACGGGATCCGCACGGCGGCCGACTGCGCCGCCTCCGGCTTCACCTCCGTCACCCGCACCTCCCTCGTCCGCATGCAGGAGAGCGGCGCGTGAGCGGGGTCGCGCTCCTCTTCCCGGGACAGGGCTCCCAGTACGTGGGCATGGGCCGGGACCTGGCGGAAGACGACGCCTCGGTGCGGGAACTCTACGAGCGGGCGGACGATGCGCTCGGCATGCCGCTGCGCCGCATCTGCTGGGAGGGGCCCGAGGACGAGCTGCGGGCGACGGAGAACGCGCAACCCGCGATCATGCTGCACTCGTTCGCCATCTGGCATCTCATCGGCGCGCGCGCCGGCAAGCCGGGCATCGGGGCGGGACATTCGCTCGGGGAACTGTCGGCGTACCTCGTGTCCGACGCCTTCGGCTTCGAGGACGGTCTCCGAATCGTGCGCGAGCGCGGACGGCTCATGGGCGCCTCGGGCGCGGACCGGCCGGGCACGATGGCGGCCGTACTCGGGTTGGACGCGGCGACCGTCGCCGACGTGTGCGAGCGCGCGGGGGCGGCCGGGGGGATCGCCGTGCCCGCGAATCTCAACGCACCCGGACAGGTCGTCATCAGCGGCGACGTCGAGGCCGTGGGCCGGGCGGGCCGGCTCGCCTCGGAGGCCGGCGCGCGCCGCGTCCTCCCGCTCAACGTGAGCGGCGCGTTCCATTCGCCGCTCATGGCGACGGCGGCCGACGGGCTGAAGGTGGCGCTCGACGGGACGATGTGGCGCGATCCGTCGTTCCCCATCGTGTCCAACGCCACGGCGACTCCCGTGACGGACTCGGAGGAGGCGCGGCGAACCCTCATCCTGCAGCTCACGTCGCCCGTCCGCTGGAGGGAGGGGATCGAACGCATCCGCGAGGCGGGGGCCACGCGCTGCATCGAGGTCGGACCCGGCAACGTGCTCTCCGGCCTCGCCCGCCGCATCGATCGGAGTCTGCGCGTGACCGCGGTCGGAGACTCGCCGTCCGTGGACGCCTACCTGGGATCGTCGGACTAGCGCGAATGACACCGCACGCTGACACCGCACGCTGGCACCGCACGCTGGCACCGCACGCCGGCACTGCACAGGGGAGCTGAATGAGCGAACTGACGGGGGAGATCGCCATCGTCACGGGGGCGACGCGCGGCATCGGGACCGCGATCGCGGCGGAACTGGCCCGGGGGGGCGCGCGCGTGGCCGTGGTCGGCACGGGAGCGGACCGGGCCCGGGCGGTGGCCGAGGGCCTGCCCGGCGACGGTCATGCGGGCTTCGGGTGCGACATCTCCGACCCGGAGGCTTGCAAGGGGCTCGTCGCGGATGTCTCCGAGACGCTCGGCGCCGCGACGATCCTCGTGAACAACGCGGGAATCACGCGCGACAACATCCTCCTCCGCCTCAAGGACGAGGACTGGCGCTCGGTGCTCGACACGAATCTGTCGGGGGCCTTCTATCTCATGCGGGCCGTCGCCCGCGGCATGATGAAACGGCGCGCCGGAAACATCGTGAACATCTCCAGCGTCGTGGGCTTGACGGGAAACCGCGGCCAGTCCAACTATGCGGCGGCCAAAGCCGCCCTGATCTCGCTCACCCGAAGCGTCGCTCAGGAGCTTGCGAGTCGCGGGGTGCGAGCCAACGCGGTCGCACCCGGGTTCATCTCGACCGACATGACCTCGGGACTGCCGGAAAGCGTTCAAAAAGCCATGTCGGAGAGGATTCCCCTCGGCCGGCCGGGGTCCCCGGAAGATGTCGCCACGGTGGTGCGATTTCTCGTCGGTCCCGGGGCTTCGTACGTTACCGGGCAGGTAGTCGTCGTCGACGGCGGGATGGTCATGCAATCCTAGCGTCGCCGCCGCATATTCGGTCGCCTGAGAGGGTCGGGAAAAGGTCGGGGAAGGCTGGGGAAAAAGCGGGGCCGCGGGTCGGTCCCCTTCATACAAGGAGAACACGCAATCATGGACAACGCGGCACGCGTGCGGGAGATCATCGCCCAGGAACTCGGCGTGGAGCAGGAGAAGGTGGTGGACGACGCGAACTTCGTCGATGATCTGGGCGCCGACTCGCTCGATACCGTCGAACTCGTGATGGCTTTCGAGGAGGAGTTCGGGATCGAGATCCCGGATGAGGACGCCGAGAGAATGCAGACGGTCGAGGAGGCCATCGCGTACCTGAACGAGAAGGCCTAGCAATCGAGGCTCCCGTGCGGGCCGCCGGCGCCCGCGGGCCTTCCGTTTCATGAGCAGTCTCATGAAGAGACGCGTAGCGATCACGGGGATCGGCCTGGTCACGCCGATCGGGCTCGATCCGGACTCGACCTGGGACGCCCTCCTCGGCGGCGTGAGCGGCGCGGGGGCCATCACGCAGTTCGACGCGTCCGACCAGTCGGTGCGCTTCGCCTGCGAGGTGAAGGACTTCGACCCGGCGAAGTACATGGACCGGAAGGACGCCCGCCGGGCGGACCGGTTCCTGCACTTCGCGATGGCCGCGGCGGAGCAGGCCGTGGCCCAGGCGGGGTTCGCCGAGGGCTTCGGAGAGCTGCCCCCGGATCGGGTCGGCGTGCTCATCGGCGTCGGGATCGGCGGGCTCCCGCTGCTCGAGGCCCAGCACGAAAGGCTGCTCGGCGGCGGGCCGCGGCGCGTCTCCCCCTTCTTCATCCCCATGTTCATCCCCGACATGGCTTCGGGGATGGTGTCGATGCGGTACGGGGCGCAGGGCCCCAACTATGCGACGGTTTCGGCCTGCGCCTCCAGCGGCCATTCCGTCGGGCTGGCCTTCCGTTCGATCCGAAACGGCGAGGCCGACGTGATGATCACGGGGGGCAGCGAATCCACGATCACGCCGCTCGCGGTCGCGGGCTTCGCGAACATGCGGGCGATGTCCACGCGCAACGACGATCCGAAGCGGGCCTCGCGCCCGTTCGACGCGCACCGCGACGGGTTCGTGCTCGGGGAAGGCGCGGGGATGTTCATACTCGAGGAACTCGAACACGCGAAGGCGCGCGGGGCGACGATTCTCGGGGAGGTGGCGGGCTTCGGGCAGAGCGCGGACGCCTACCACATGACGGCGCCGGCGCCGGATGGCTCCGGAGCGCGGCTCGCCATGGAACAGGCGCTCGACGACGCGGGGCTCGACCCGGCGGACGTCGGGTACATCAACGCGCACGGCACGTCGACGCCCGCCAACGACGTCTCGGAGACGAAAGCCATCAAGGATGTCCTGGGCGACCACGCGTACTCGATCGTCGTGGGCTCGACGAAATCGATGACCGGACACACGCTCGGGGCGGCGGGGGCCATAGAAGGGGCGATCTCCGTCCTCGTCTGCCGGCACGGGATCATCCCGCCCACGATCAACTTCGAAGAAGCGGATCCCGAGTGCGATCTCGAATACGCCCATGCGGGCGTGCTGGAACGGGAGGTCGAGGTCGCGCTCTCGAATTCCTTCGGGTTCGGCGGCCACAACGTCTGCCTGGCCGTCCGGCGCTGGAACGGCAACTAGAGGGGATGCGATGAGTTCGGTACTGGTGATGATGGGGTCGGAATCGGACATGCCCACGATGGAGAAGGGCGTGGCGATCCTTCGCGAACACGGGGTCGAGGTGCAGGTCGAGGTGAGTTCGGCCCACCGGCAGCCGAAGCGAACCGCGGAGTTGGCGGAGGGGGCGGCGGCGGCCGGCCATTCCGTCGTGATCTGCGGGGCGGGGCTGTCGGCGGCGCTCCCCGGCGTCGTGGCGGCCCACACCTCGCTGCCGGTGATCGGCGTCCCTGTCTCCGCGGGCACGCTCGGAGGGCTCGACGCGCTCCTGTCGTGCGCGCAGATGCCGCCGGGCGTCCCCGTCGCCGCCGTGGGCATCGACAACGCGAAGAACGCGGCCCACCTCGCCCTCCGCATCCTGGGCACGGGGCGAGGCTAGCCAAGCCGGGGAGGTTCGTCCGGTGCGGACGGGCGTCGGGTACGATTCCCACCGTTTCGACGAGGCGCGCCCCCTCGTGCTGGGGGGGGTGACGATCCCCGACGCTCCCGGCCTGAAGGGGCACTCCGATGGGGACGCGGTCGCGCACGCGATCACCGATGCGGTCCTGGGCGCGGCGGGCCTCGGGGACATCGGCGCGCTCTTCCCGGATACGGACCCGGCTTACGCGGGCGCCGACTCCGTCGAACTCCTCGCCTCGGCGGTGCGCCGGCTGCGCGAGAAGGGATGCCGGGTCGGAAACGTCGACGTGACCGTCATCGCCGAGCGGCCCCGCATCCTGCCGCACGCCGCGGCCATGCGGGAGCGGCTCGGCGCGGCGCTGGGCACGGGGGCGGCCGGGGTGTCGATCAAGGGGAAGTCGAACGAGGGGATGGGGTGGATCGGACGGGGCGAGGGCCTCGCCGCCATCGCGGTCGCGACGGTGACCCCGGCTGCGGGGGACGGTGTCTGAGGTTCCCGGCGTTCAACCCCTCCTCGACTTTCTCCTCGCCCTCCCGGCGCTCACCGCCTACGCGCTCATCACCGCGGGGTCCGCCCTCGAGAACATCTTTCCCCCCGTCCCCTCGGACACGTTCGTGGTGCTCGGCGCCGTGCTGGCGGACCGCGGATCGTTGCAGCCCCTCCCCGTACTCCTCTGCGCGTGGATCGCGAACTCCGGTGGCGCCATGGTCGTGTTCGGACTCGCGCGCCGGCGCGGTCGCAGCGCGTTCGAGACCCGCTGGGGCCGGCGCCTCCTCCGCCCGCACCAGTTCGAGCGTCTCGCCCGCTTTTACGAACGGCACGGGTTATGGGCCATCTTCTTCGCCCGCTGCCTTCCGGTCCTGCGCGTGGTCGTCCCTACCTTCGCGGGATTCACGGGACTGGGCGCGGTGCGGGCGATGGCCCCGGTCGTCGCCGCGTCGCTGCTCTGGAACGCGCTCATGCTGGCGGGAGGGCTGTTCGCCTCGCGCAACGTGGACCGCCTGCTGGAGCTCCTCGGCCAGGTCAACGCCTGGCTCCTCGTCGTAGCCGTCATCCTCATCGGCGCCATTGTCACCTGGTGGATCCGAAGCCGGCGCGAGGAGGACGCTTCGTGACGGGAGAGGGCCCCGGCATCGAGCGCGCCTTCCATCTCGAACCTTTCCGGGACCACCTCGGCTTCGAACGTGGACTCTCTCCGCGCACCATCGACGCATATCTGCGCGAGGCGCGGCGCTTCGCGGCGTTCGCGGCCTCGGAGGGCGTCGCGGAGCCGGGCGGCGTCACGTACGGGCTGCTTCGCGACCACGTGGCGCGGCTCGCCGGCGAGGGGCGGGCGGCCTCGACCGTCGCGCGGAGCGTCTACGCGCTGCGCGGCTACTTCCGCTTCCTCGTCGTCGAGGGCGCCCTCGAGGCCGATCCGAGCGAGCGCCTCGAGGCGCCACGCGCGGGCCGCCCTCTCCCGGACGTGCTGTCCGTCCACGAGATCGAGGCGCTGATCGGGGCGGGCGACCCGGAGGGCCGCGCGGTGCCTCGGGATAACGCCATGTTCGAGATCCTCTACGGCTGCGGGCTCCGCGTTTCGGAACTCCTGTCGTTGAAGGGGAGAGATGTCGACCTCGAGGAAGCTTTTGTGCGCGTGCGCGGGAAGGGCGGGAAGGAGCGAATCGTTCCGATCGGCGCGTATGCATGTTCGGCGGTGGGCCGATACCTTGAGACACTGAGGCCCGAACTCGACCGGGGACACTCCGAAGGTTGCGTTTTCCTCAATGCGCGGGGGCGTCCGCTGAGCCGGATGGGCGTCTTGAAGATCCTTCGCCGCCGCGTCGAGCGTGCCGGCATCCTGAAGCGCGTGACGCCCCATACGCTGCGCCACAGCTTCGCGACTCACCTGCTGGAGGGAGGCGCCGACCTCGCGTCGGTCCAGGAGATGCTCGGACATGCAGACATCTCGACGACCGAGATCTACACGCACGCGGACCGCTCGCTCCTGCGCCAGGTGCACCGCAGCCACCATCCGCGTGGGTGACGGCATCGTGGGTGAGCCGCGTCGATGAGGTTGACCCGCCTCCTCCACCTGTCGCGCAACCGGCGTCCGGTCCGGCGCTTCCGCGACCGGCTCGTCGAACCCGACGTCGTGGACGCGGTGCTGGAGGCGGCCCGCTACGCCTCCTCCGCCCGGGAGGCACAACCGTGGCGCTTCGTCGTCGTGCAGGAGGCGCTGACCCGCCACCGGATCGCGGCGGCCGCCTTCAACCACCCGCACGTGAAGACGGCGCCCGTTGTCGTCGCCTGCTGCGCGCGCATCCACTCGCACGTGAGCGGCACGGGCCGGCCGAGCTTCGCCATGGACCTCGCCTCCGCGACCCAGACGATGATGCTGACGGCGGCGGACCTCGGCGTGCAGTCGAGCTGGGTCTACGGCTTCAAGGAGGGCGACGTGCGGGAGATTCTCGGCGTTCCGGAGCACATCCCGATGGTGGCCCTCTTCTGCCTCGGGTACCACGACGGGTTGGCGGAGCTGCCGGAGCGGGTGCCGCGCGAGGAGGTGATCGCCTGGGACCGCTGGCGGACGCCCGTGAGGGCCGGCGAATGAAGCGGCTCGCGCTGGCGGTCGTGCTCGCCGCGGGGACGGCCGCCGCCCTGGTGGCCCCGGCCAGCGGGCAGGAGGTGTGGCTGGCCGAGGATCCGCGGTCGGAGGCGCAGGCGGCGCTGGCGGCCTTCCTCGAAGCCGGCGGCTTCACGGTGTGGACGAGGGACACGGTTCTCGCCCGCGGAGACACGGTGCCGGGCGCCGTCCTCCTGCTCGAAGGCACGGCTCGCATCGCCGGGCGGATCGAGGGCGATCTCTACGTCGTCGACGGCGACCTCTTCCTTCGCGCCGGCGCGTCCATCGCCGGGGACGTGCTCGTGCTCGGAGGCGGGTTCTACGACTCGGACGTGGCGGAGATCGAGGGGGCCGTCACCTATCGTCCGAGCGAGCCGCTGCGCGTCCGGCCCTCGCGCGGCGGGTTCGAGATCATCTCCGAGGTGGAGCCGGAGCCCATCTTCAAATTCGACGGCGGTTTCCATCTCCCCACCTACGACCGCGTGAACGGCCTTACGATGCCGGTCGGGGCCCTGGCCCGCAGCTCCACCGTTCCCGGCGGCCCCGAACTCGCCGGCGGCCTCACCTGGATCCCCGCCCGGGAAGACGTGGACTACCGCCTCCGCAACTCGTGGCGCCTCGGTGAACGCGTCCGGCTCGGCCTGTTCGCAACGAGCGCCGTGGTCAGCAACGAGGAATGGACCCGCCCGACGTGGTACAACGGCCTGGCTCAGTTTGTGGCCGGCAACGATGTCCGCAACTTCTACGACTCCCGGGAATTCGGCGTCCAACTGGAGTGGCTGTCGCCGGAGCCGCCGGTATGGGAGGACGCGCCCCGCTGGCGACTCGCGATCTCGGCGGGGTGGGAGGATGCGGAATCTCTGCGCAGGCGTGACGTGGCGGTTCTGTTCGAAGGCGACCCCCCAGGCCGGGGCCCGTGGTTCGAGCGAACCCCCTCCATCGTCATCGATGAGGGGAGCCTTTGGTTTGCGCGCGGGGCCTTCGAGTGGTCGTTGCAGGATCGCGGCGGCTTTGCGGCCTTCGGCCTCGGTCTGGAAGCGGGGTTTGAGGACGAGTTCGACCGCGTCGAGCTCCTCGGCCCCGGCGGGGGCCGCGCGAACCTGTTCGACTTCCTGCTCGTGGAAGGGCGCGTCGCCGCTCGACGCGTTACTCCGGCGGGGCATGCCGTGGAGGTGTTCGCGATCGGGCGGGCCGATCTCGCCGGCGACCTGCCGCTCCAGCGGTATTCGACGTTGGGCGGGGTGGGGACCCTCCCGACGGTGGCCCTGCGCGGGTTGAACCCTCGGCGGATGGCCTACGCGGAAGCCTCTTACGCGGTCCCGCTCCTCGGCGACGCGGCGCTCGGCGGCCTCGACCTGTTCGCTCGCACCAGCGGGGCTGTCGTCGCGTTTCCACGCTACGAAGAGGTTAGCGGGACCGATCTGCACGCGACGGTACAAGCCGGGCTGGCCCTCCGGATGTGGGACTTCAAGCTCGAGTTCGGGCTCGCGGCGGGTTCCACGCTCGATCCCGACGATCCCGGCCTCATCGGGTTCATCGACGTGCGGACGCGCAAGTCGCACCGGCCCACGCGCATGCCGCCGCCCCGCTGATTCTTCTTTGACAACCCTGGAGCGTGGGCCTAGCTTTTCGCGATGCCGCTCCGGACCGTCTCCCGGCCCTCCCAGCGATGGGCGTGATCTGCGTCCTTCCAGCCCGTATCTCCAGCACCCGTATCTCCAGGAAGCCCCTCCAGCCGCTGGCCGGCCGCACGCTCCTTGAGTGGTGCTGGCGCGCCGCTTCGGCGATCCGCGCCTTCGACGGGGTCGTGATCGCGACGGACAGCGACGAGATCGAAGGGTGCGCGCGGGGCTTCGATGCGGAGGTCGTCCGCACGCGGTCGGACCACCCGTCCGGCACGGATCGCGTGGATGAGGCGGCCGACCTTCTCGGCGCGGCGGAGGACGACGTCGTGGTGAACTTCCAGGCGGACGAGCCGTTCGTCGACGGAGCGGCGGTCGAGGGTGCCGTGCGCAGGGCGCGGGAAGTCGCGACGATCGCGGCCCCGATCCGCGGGGCCGCGGAGTGGCGGTCGCCGGCCGTGGTCAAGGTCGCCCGGGCCGCCGACGGAAGGGCGCTCTACTTCAGCCGCAGCCCCATCCCGTTCTCGCGGGACGAGTTGCCGGAGTTCGGCACCCGCGCGCGGCTGCGCCACGTCGGCGTGTACGCGTGCCGGCGCTCCGCTCTGAAGCGGTGGGCGGCCCTGCCCGAATCCACGCTCGAACGGGCCGAGCGGCTGGAGCAGTTGCGGGCGCTCGAGGCAGGCATGCGGATCCACGTCGAACTCGGCCCGTGGACCGAGCCGGGCGTCGACCTTCCCGCCGACATCGCACGGGCGGAGCGGGTATTGTCCAGCGGGATTGCCAGCGGATTATCGACCAAGGAGGTGTGGGGATGACGGACGACAGGTCGCCGACGAAGTACATCTTCATCACGGGAGGGGTCGTCTCCGCGCTCGGGAAGGGGATCACCGCGGCCTCGATCGGACGCCTGCTCGTCGAGCGCGGGCTGCGCGTGACGATCCAGAAGTTCGACCCGTACCTCAACGTCGACCCGGGGACGATGTCGCCCTTCCAGCACGGCGAGGTCTACGTGACGGATGACGGGGCGGAGACGGATCTCGATCTCGGACACTACGAACGGTTCATCGACGAGTCGCTGTCGCAGGCGAACAACGTCACCACGGGCCGCGTCTACCAGGACATCATCACGAAGGAACGGCGCGGCGATTTCCTCGGCGTCACGGTGCAGGTCATCCCGCACGTGACCGACGAGATCAAGACGGCGGCGCGGCGCCTGGCGCCGAACCACGATGTCGTCATCACGGAGATCGGCGGCACCGTCGGCGACATCGAGTCGCTCCCCTTCCTGGAGGCGATCCGCCAGTTCCGGCAGGATGTGGGCCGCGAGAACTCGCTCTTCATCCACCTCACGCTCGTTCCCTGGATCAATGCGTCCGGCGAACTGAAGACGAAGCCGACGCAGCACTCGGTGCGCGAACTCCTGAGCATCGGGATCCAGCCCGACCTGCTCGTGTGCCGGACCGAACACGACCTCGACGACGGGATCAAGCAGAAGATCGCCCGCTTCTGCAACGTCGACGTGAACCGGGTCATCGAATCGCGCGACGTGTCGACGATCTACGAACTCCCGCTCGCATATCGCGCGCAGGAGGTGGACGACCGCATCTGCGAGCAGTTCGGGTTCGACACGCCTCCGCCGAACCTCGACAGCTGGCAGGCGATGGTGGACCGGATCAAGAACCCGGCGAAGGGCCGGGTACGGATCTGCGTGGTGGGGAAGTACACGGATCTCGTGGACTCCTACAAGTCGATCGCGGAGGCGTTCATCCACGGCGGCGCCGTGAACGATGTCGAAGTGGATGTCGAGTGGCGGTCGGCGGAGGACGTGGGGGCGCAGGGGACGGATGTCCTCGAACCCTTCCACGGCGTCCTCATCCCGGGCGGCTTCGGGGAGCGCGGCATCGACGGGATGATCGACGCGATACGGTTCGTCCGGGAGCGGGAGATCCCCTATTTCGGGATCTGTCTGGGCTTGCAGTGCGCGATCATCGAGTTCGCGCGCAACGTGTGCGGTCTCCCGACGGCCCACTCGTCCGAGTTCGACCGGGGGACGAGCCATCCCGTGATCTCGCTCCTGGACTCGCAGCACAAGGTGACGGATATGGGCGGGACCATGAGGCTCGGGGCCTATCCGTGTCTGCTTCAGCCGGGGTCGCGGGCACACGGCGTGTACGGCGCCGACGAGATCTCCGAACGGCACCGCCACCGGTACGAGGTCAACCCGGCCTATCGGGAGACGCTGGAGCAGCGGGGACTGGTCTTCAGCGGCATGTCGCCGGACGGCGGGCTCGTCGAGATGCTCGAGCTTCCCGAACATCCCTACTTTCTCGCCACGCAGTTTCACCCGGAACTCAAGTCGCGGCCCACGCGGGCTCACCCCCTGTTCGCAGCGTTCATCGAGGGGGCGGTGACACGGCGGGATGCGGTGCGGGGCACACCCCGTGACGCCGACGAGCGGAGCCGGACGGCCGAGGAGTGGGCGGACTCGGCGCCGGCCCACACGAATGGGGTGACGGTCGGGAGATGAACCAGGGGCGTCCCTCTTTTTTTGCGGGCCGCCGGCGTACATCGCTCTTTCTCATCGCCGGACCGTGCGTGCTGGAGGACGACGCCCTGAACTTCCAGGTCGCGGATCACCTGGCGGACCTCGGGGAGCGACTCGACCTGCCGGTGACGTTCAAGGCCTCGTTCGACAAGGCGAACCGCAGTGCCGCGCGGTCTGCCCGGGGACCGGGTCTCGAGGAAGGGTTGGCGGCGCTCGCCCGGGTGCGCGACCGCTCCGGACTCCCCCTGCTCACCGACATCCATCTCCCCGAACAGGCGGCACGCGTCGCGGCGGTCGTGGATGCGCTCCAGATTCCCGCCTTCCTCTGCCGGCAGACGGACCTGCTGCGGGCGGCGGCGGCCACGGGACGGCCGGTGAACGTGAAGAAGGGGCAGTGGATGGCCCCGAAAGATGTGGCGGGTGTAATCGGGAAGCTCCGGGAGGCGGGGGCAAGAGAGATGGCGGTGACGGAACGCGGGTTCGCCTTCGGCTACGGGCGCTGGGTCGTCGACATGCGGAGCTTTGCCCTTATGCACGAGGCGACGGATTGCCCGACGGTGTTCGACGCGTCCCACGCGGTGCAGTTGCCGGGTGGAGAGGGGTCGCGGAGCGGAGGGGAACCGGAACACATCGGACGGCTCGCGGCGGCGGCGGTGGCGGCCGGGGCGGACGGGCTCTTCATCGAGGTGCACCCGGACCCGGCGTCGGCCCCCTCCGACGGGTCGAACATGCTGCCGCTCGCCGAACTCGAGGGCGTAGTGGACAGGGCGCTGCGTGTGCGCGAAGCCGTGGCGGTCTGAGAGCCCGATCCCCGTGAGCCCTGGAGTTGCGAGACCCCGATGAATCCGCTGGATCGCCGACTGGCGGAGTCCGTTCGCTTCGTGTCGCTGGACGTGGACGGCGTGCTCACGGACGGTTCGATCTGGGTGGGCGCGGACTCGGACCTCAGCGCCCCACGGGATCTGCGCCGCTTTCACGCCCTCGATGGCCTGGCGATCCGGATGATGCAGCGGGCGGGACTCGTGGTCGCGTTCCTCAGCGGCAAGCGGTCGGCCGCGGTCCGCCTGCGGGCGCGGGAGCTGGATATCGCGGAGATTTCGCTCGGTTCCCGGAAGGGAAAGCTTTCGGCGCTTCGGGGTATGCTCGCGCGGCGCGGTTGCACATGGGACCAGGCCGCGCACCTTGGCGACGACCTCACGGACCTGGCCGTGATGGAACGGGTGGGCTTGCCGGCGGCCGTCGTCGGCGCCGTGCCCGAGGTCCGAGCGAGCGCGGCATGGGTAGGGACCGTGCCGGGCGGGGAGGGGGCCGTGCGCGAATTCGCGGAGGCCCTGCTCGTGGCTCGGGGGGAGTGGGAGAGGCTGGTGACGGAGTTCCGGGAAGGAGGACGGTTTGCGGGTTGAAAGGCAGGGGTGCGCGGGGCGCGATGGCGCGCTCGGTCTGTTCGCCTGGGTGTCGGTACTGCCCTTTTTCGCCGCGTGCGGGTCCGGCGATGGGCCTCCGACCGCGAGCGAACCGCTGCCCGAAGGGGTGGATACCGCGGTGCAGGGGATGCGGACGTTCGTCACGCGCGATGGGATCCGGCGCGCCGTCGTGGAGGCCGACACGGCGGAATGGCGCGAGGGGAACGAGATTCACCTGCGGCGGATGACCCTGACTTTCTTCGATGTGAGCGGCTTGGAATCGACCGAAGTCACCGCGGAGTTCGGGATCTTCTACCAACTCAGCGGGGACCTCGACGCCGAACGGCAGGTGGTCGTGGAAGACCGGGTGGACGATCAGCGTCTCGAGACGGAGCGGCTCGAATATCGGAACCTGGAGGGTCGCCTGTACGGCGATACCGCATTCCGGCTCCTTCGGGGGGTCGAGGGGCTGACGCTCGAGGGGACGGGGTTCGAATCGGACCCGGCGCTCGACTCGATCATCGTCCTGAATCAGGAAGGCGAGATGCTCCCCGGAGTCGCCTTCACGGAGTCCGTCCCCCTGCCGCCGGTGCCGGCCGGGGACACGGAGGGGGAGGCGGTTGCCTCGGAGCCGGTCACGGACGATCCGGCCCTGGGGGACTCGACCGCGGCGGAGATTGACCCGGCGGCAGGGGACTCGGCCGCGGCGGGCGTCGATCCGGGGGCCGTGGAGACCGATCCTGCGGCCGCAGAGACCGACCTTGGGGCGGAGGGGATCGATCCGGACGTGCTTCCGGCGCAGGATTCGGCGGCGGCGGACAGCACGGCGGCTGTGCCGGACAGCGTGGAGGCGTTGCCCGACACGACGGCAGCGGCGGTCCCACCGGACACCACGGCGGCGCCCCCGGACACCACGACGGCGGTCACCCCTCCGGACAGCGTGGCGGCGCCCCCCGATACCACGACGGCGGCGCGCCGGTGACTCGCGGACGCAGCGGGTTTGCGACCTGCCTCGCGGCGGCGGTCTGCCTCACCGGCCCGCTCGCCGCGCAGGAGCCCGAAGCCGGTGTCGGATCTGCGCTTGGCCAGTGCAGTCTCCGGTGGCGCCCGCTCGAAGACGACACGAGGAGCGTCACGAACCGTGACCCGACCGGTGCGCACGTCACCGTGCTCAGCGGCCGGTACCTGTGGACCTGTGGCACCGCCACGATGGAGGCGGACAGTGCGATAAAGCGCGACGGGCCGCGACAGGTGGAACTCCTCGGCGCGGTCGTCTACGAAGATTCGATCAGGACGCTGAACTCGGAACGCCTCCTGTACTTTCAGCTCTCCGACTTCATCATCGCCGAAGAAGATGTCGAACTCGTCCGCCTGACGGATCGCTCTACCCTCCTCGGCCCCCGCGTGGAGTTTCTGCGAGCCGTTTCCGGTGTCGACGCCGTCACGACCGCGCCCGGGCGGCCGACCGTTACGTTCTATCCGACGAACACCGAGTCGCCGGAGCCGTTCACCGTCGAATCGGAGATGGCCATCTTCGCCGGAGAGGACGAGGCCCGCTTCTACGGGGATGCGTTCATCAATCGGAGCGACCTGAGCGCCCGGGCGGACAGCGCATTGCTGACCCGTGCCGATGGTTTGGGCGTCCTGTGGGGCGAGCCGTGGATCGAGGCCGAGGGGGTCCGACTCGAGGGCGATTCGATACAGTTCGTTTCCCAAAACCAGGAACTCGAAGAGATCCACGCCGTTGGCGATGGCTACGCGTCCGGGGAGAGGTTCGAGGTGGCGGCGGAAGTGATCGACATCGACCTGGCAAATCGCGAGGTGGAGCGGTTGCAGGCGCACGGGGAGGGTGTGAGCCGGGCAGTCTCCGGCAGCCACGAGCTTCTCGGCGACTCGATCCACTTCGTGATGTACGGGAGTCAGATCGACACGGCGTACGCCATCGGCGGTGCGGTCGCGGTCCAGAGCGACTCGTCGTGGGCGGTGCCTGCGGCTCCGGAGCCGGCCGATTCGACCGCCGCCGACTCGACGGCTGTGGATTCGACCGCCGCCGAGCTGGCGGCCCCCGACTCGACGGCTGCGGGTCCGACCGCCCGCGACTCGACCGCCGCGGCCGCCGCCCAGGACACCGCCGCGGCCCCAGCCCGGGACACGACCGCAGCCCCCGCGGACACCGCCGCAGCCCCCGCGGACACCGCTGCCAGCCCCCCGGCGGACACCGCTGCCACCCTTGCGGCGGACTCCGCTCAGGTCGGCGCGGATACCGGCGCCGCGGCCCCGGACACCACTGAAGTCGCGGAGGAGGACGATGAGCCGGCCGAAATCGAACTCGCGACGGACGGCTCGGCGAACTGGGCGCGCGGCGATACGCTTATCGCGGTCTTCGAGCGCTCCGCCGTCCCCGCCGCGGACTCGGCGCCGGCCCCAGACCCCTTCATGCGACAGCTCGTGGTCGAGGGAAACGCCAGCGCCTTCTACCGAATGGTCCGGGATTCGACGACGAGCGCGCGACCGTCGCTGAACTATCTCGTGGCGCGGCGCCTCCAGATCGACTTCGAGGCGGGAGCACCCACGGGAGTCGAAGGAGAACACGCGATCGGCGCCTACCTCGAGCCACGCGAAGTGTTCGGGACGCCGTCGGCGGCGGATAGCGCGGCCGCGGCCGACAGCGTAGCCGTGGCCGACAGTGCGGCAGCCGCCGCCGACAGCGCCTCCGCCCCCGCCGACTCGCTCGGCGCGCCATCGGACACGTCGAATGTCCGGCCCGACAGCACGGCGGCGCCGCCCGACACGGTCGGCGCACCTCCGGACACCGTGCACCGCCGCGGGCGCCGCCCGAGCGACGTGCAGCACGCCGCGCGCAACCACCAACCGGGACGGGAGCGGCGCACGACGTCCGGCGCGTCTCCGGCCCTCAGATCCGGGAGATCCCGTTGAGCAGTGTACTACGGGCCGAAGGCCTCGTCCGCTCCTTCAAGCGCCGCTGCGTCGTGAACCATGTGGAGATCGAGGTGCGGCAGGGTGAGGTCGTCGGATTGCTCGGCCCCAACGGGGCGGGGAAGACCACGACCTTCTACATGATCGTGGGTCTGCTCAAGGCGGATGAGGGACGCGTCTACCTCGACAGCGACGAACTCACGAGCTGGCCCATGTACCGGCGGGCGCGGGCCGGCATCGGCTATCTTCCGCAGGAGGCGTCGATCTTCCAGAAGCTCACGGTCGAACAGAACGTGATGGCGATCCTCGAGACGATGAAGATGTCGCGGCAGGAGCGGCGCGACCGCCTGGAGGAGTTGCTCGACGAACTGTCCATCAAGCACCTTCGGGCGAACAAGGCGTATTCGCTTTCGGGGGGAGAGCGGCGGCGCCTGGAGATCACCCGGGCGCTGGCGACCCGGCCCAAGTTTCTGCTGCTCGATGAGCCGTTCACCGGGGTCGATCCGATCGCAATCGACGACATTCAGCGCATCGTGCGCGGCCTCAGGGACAAGGGTCTGGGGGTGCTCATCACCGACCACAACGTGCGCGAGACGCTGTCGATCACGGACCGCGCCTACCTCCTGTTCGAGGGCAAGATCCTGGTGCAGGGCGAGGCGGATCACCTGGTGAACGATCCGGAAGCGCGGCAACTGTACCTCGGGGAGGATTTCAGGCTCTGAACATGGCAGCGGGACGGCAGAGTCTCGCCGCGGGCCTTCACCTGCGGCAGGAACAGAAGGCGCAGCCACGCCTCTACCAGGCGATGGACCTTCTGCACATGCCGCTGCTCGACCTCCAGAGCCACCTGCAGGAGGCGCTCGTCGAGAACCCGTTCCTCGACCTCGTGGAACCGGGCGACGAGCCGGACGACCCCATCGACGACCTGCGCGATTCCCTGGCCGACGACGCTCGAGACGGCGCTGGAGACGACCCCGGAGAGGCCGAGGGGGAGGCGGCGGAAGAGGCCGCGGAGGAAATGGACTGGGACGACCCCCTCCTCGACGACTTCGATGCGGGCGGGCGGCCCGAGGAATACGGGGATCGGGAATACTTCGCGCCCACGGCCACCGCCGCGCGGACGTTGTGGGACCATCTCCACGAGCAGTTGAACCTGCTCCGTCTCGGCGAGCGCCAACTGCGGATCGGCGAAGAGATCATCGGCAACGTGGACCGCGACGGGTTCCTCTCCTGCTCGCTCGACCGGATCGTCGAAGCGCTGGAGGGGGTGTCGCGCGAGGAAGTGGAGGAGATGCTCGCCCGGATCCAGTCCTTCGAACCCAGCGGCATCGCGGCGCGGGACCTGCGCGAGACGCTTCTGCTGCAGTTGCGGGACCGCGGGCGGGAGGGGTCGCTGGCCCACCGCATCGTCGACGGCCACTTCGATGATCTCGCGAACCGCCGGTGGCCGGAACTGGCGGAGGATTTCGGGATTGAGCCGGGCGACGTGCAGGCGGCGGCGGACGAGATCGCGAAACTCGATCCCAAACCCGGTCTCAGGTACGCCGACGCGTCCGATTCCTACGTGATCCCGGACCTCACGGTGGAGAAGGTCGAGGGGCGGTATCGCGTCTCCCACGCCGATAGGTCGCTGCCGCGGCTGAGGATCTCTCCCGTCTACGAGGACGTGGCCGCCGACCGCGCCCGGTTCGAGGGACAAAACAGGGCGTTCATCTCGGAACGGCTCAACAGCGCCCGGTGGCTGATCCAGGCGATCGAACAGCGCCGGCAGACGATGCTGAAGGTGATGAACTTCATCGTCGAGCGGCAGCACGACTTCTTCGAAAAGGGGGTCGAACACCTGCGGCCGCTCACGCTTCGCGATGTGGCCCGGCACATCGAGATGCACGAGTCCACCGTTTCGCGCGTGACGAACGGCAAGTACGTGCAGACGCCGCGCGGACTCTATCCGCTCAAGTTCTTCTTTTCGGGCGGCTACTCGACGCTCGGGGGGGAAGACCTGTCGGCGGAGGGCGTGCGGGCCCGCATCCGCAGGCTGGTGGCAGAGGAGGACCCGACGGCGCCCCTCAGCGACCACGAGATCACCTCCCGCCTGCAGGAAGCGGGCGTCCGGATCGCGCGCCGCACGGTGGCGAAGTACCGGGACGGGCTCGGGATCCTCTCGGCGCGGCTGCGCAGGCGCGTATGAGCGACCCGAGAGTTTCGGTCCTCGTCCCGGCGTACGACGAAGCCGAGAACATGCCCGAACTGTTCGCGGAACTCGCGGCGACGTTCGCGAAGCACGATCTCGCGGCGGAAGTCGTGCTGGTCGACGATGGCTCCGGCGACGGGACGGCCGAAGCCGCCGAGCAGGCGGCCGGGCAGGCGGGGCTGGGCGGCGGGGCCGTCGTGCTTCGACACCGGGCGAACCGCGGGAAGACGGAGGCGATGCTCACCGCCGCGGCGGCGGCCCGCGGCGAATATCTCGTCCTCTTCGACGCGGACCTGCAACATTCCACCGAAGAGATTCCGCGCTTCGCGGCGAAGCTGGACGAGGGGTACGACCTCGTCGCGGGCCGTAAGGTGGGGCGCTACGAGAAGCGCTTCACGTCGTCCATCTACAACCGGCTCGCGCGCGCGATCTTCAAGGTGCCCGTGCGCGACCTCAACTCGATGAAGGCCTTTCGGGCCGACGTCCTCAGGGGCCTCCGGCTGCGGCACGACTGGCACCGCTATTTCGTCGTGCTCGCCCACGCCCGGGGATACCGGCTCGGCGAACTGGACATCGACCTCCTCCCGCGCCGGCATGGCGAACCCAAGTTCTCCGGGCGTCGGCGCATCCTCATCGGGATGCTCGACATGGTGTCGGTGTGGTTCCAGCTCGTGTTCGGGCGCAAGCCGCTGCTCTTCTTCGGCACGAGCGGCCTCGCGCTGATCGCGGCGGGCTGCGTGACGGGACTCACGGCCCTCGTCCTGCGCTTCGGCTTCGGACTCGGGTACCGCCCGCTGCTCACGCTCGTACTTCTCCTGGTCGTGGGAGGCCTCCTCCTCTTCATCCTGGGATTTCTCGCGGAAACGATGGCGCAGCTCCGCGACGAGATCGAGGACCTCAAACGCGGCGGGGACGGTTGACGGTGAGCGCCCCGCGGAAGGACAACTTCAGTCTTGTCGCCGCGGGCCTGGCGCTCCTTCATTTCCTGCTGGGGCTGATCGTCTTCGAGCCCACGCTCTTTCCCGGCGGCGACAACGCCGCATACCTCATCCTCGGGGAGGCGCTGAGGACCGGAGAAGGGTATCGCGACCTCTATCTCCCGGGGACGCCGCTCCACGACAAGTATCCGCCTGTGCTGCCGTCGCTGCTTGCGCTGTCGGGTTGGGTGGGCGGCGTCATCGTGGCGAAGGTGCTCATGCTGGCGTGCACGGCGGGAGTGGTCTGGGTCACGGCGCTCTTCGGCCGGCGGTTGGCGGGGAAGGGTCCGGCTCTCGCCGCCGCGGGCGTGCTGGCCGTCAACCCGACGCTGCTGGAGTACGGCCACTACATCCTCAGCGAGGCCCCGTTCACGCTGTTCGTCACGCTCGCGCTCTGGCTGGCGCTGCGCGACGACAGGAAGGGCGTTGTGCTCGCGCTGACCGCGGCGGCCTTGGCCTTCATGACCCGGACCGCCGGCGTCGCCCTGCTCCTCGCGCTGCCCCTCGCCTGGCTCCTCGAAGGACACGGCCGCCGCCGCGCGCTGGGGGCGGCGGGGACCGCCGTTGGGGTCGTCGGAGGATGGGTGCTCTACCAGCGGTGGGCCGCGCCGGGCCGGGACGGGTACCTGACCGAACTGCTGCTGGCCAACCCCTACGACGCCGGGGCGGGGAACGTGGATCTGGGTGGCCTCATCGTCCGCGCCGCCGACAACTCCTGGCGCTACGTGGAATCCGTGCTCCCGCAGACGCTCGCCGGCCCGGGCGCCCTCGGCGGGGCGAGCGGTGTTTCCATGGTCCTCGGCCTGGCGGTTGCGGCTGCGGCTCTGGCCGGCTGGACGCTGCGCGTGCGCGAAGGTTTGCGGCCCGCCGAAGTGTTCGCGTTCCTCTACACGGGAGTCATACTGACCTGGCCGCCCGCGTGGACGGACCGCCGCTTCCTTCTCCCGCTCCTGCCGGTATTGCTCGTCCTGGCCTTCGTGGCCGTGTGGCGGCTGGCGTCTCGCTCCCGGGCGTGGATCGGCTGGGCGGCCCCGATCGTGGTTGCCGTGTTCGGCGTTGCCTGGGTCGCGGAGACCGCGCCGGACCGCATCGTCTGCGCCGCCGCCTATCGCGCCGGGCGCCCGTGCGACCGCCCCGCCGAAGCGAGCCTGTATGCGGCCGCCCGCTGGGCCCGGGATAACACGCCCCTGGACGCAATCATCGCGAACCGGAAGCCGCGTCTCTTCTACTGGCACGCACGCCGCCCCGGCGATGTGTACGCGTTCTCCTCCGATCCGGCCTCCGTGATGCGCGGCCTCGAGGAGATGGGCGCGGACTACGTGGTCGTGGATCAGATAAGCGGCACGACGGGGCGGTACCTCGTTCCCGCGATTCAGGCGTACCAAACCCGGTTCGAGTTGGTGTATGAGGACGGCGAGCCGCCTTCGTACATCTTCCGTCTACTGCCCGCGCCCGCGGCCACGGACTGAGGCGGTGGGGGATCGCGGGCCCGGGCCGGGGCGGTCGCGTCCCGTCGTCGTCATCGGTGCGGCTCTCTTCCTGGTGGCCGCGCTCGTTGCGGTGGGCGTCGCCCTGTCCGGCCGCTGGGACGCCTGGGCGGCGGTGGCCGGGGCGGAGGGTGTGGGGTGGCGGCTCCGCGCGCCGTGGCTGGTCGGAGCGGTGGCCTGCGAAGTCCTGGCCCTGTTGGCCGGCGCCGCCCTCTGGGCCGCGGTGTTCCGGGCCTGCGGCGCCCGCATGGGCGTGCGGGAGGGCGTCTCCGTGTGGCTCGGGTCGCAACTCGCCCGCTACCTCCCGGGCCGTATCTGGCAGGCCACGGGTCTCGTCGCGTACGTCCGCGCCCGCGGCGACTCCGGCGTGGTCGCGCTCACGGTAGGACTCGTCCTGCAGGCGGGCACGCTGGCCACCGGCGCGGGCCTCGGCGCCGCCGTGCTCGGCACGAGTGCGTTCGGCGCCATCGGACCGTGGTCGGCGGTCCTGGGCGTTCTCGCGATCGCCATAGCGCTCTGGCCGCCCGTCCTGCGGGCCATGATCCGGCTGGGACGCCGGCTGCTGCGGGAACCGCCCGACTCCGAGCCTCCGGCGATGCAGGGAGGCCTCCTGCTGCGGGCCACGCTGGCGCGCCTCGTGCTGTGGGTGCCGCACGGCCTGGGTTTCTGGCTGCTGCTCGAGGGGATGCTGGTGTCCAACCCCCTGGGTCCGATCGAGGCGATCGGCGTGTTCGCGGCCGCCTACGTGGCCGGATACCTGGTCATCCTGGCGCCCGCCGGCATGGTCGTGCGCGAGGCCGCCATGGCGAGTCTGCTCGGCGTTGCGGCCGGCCTTCCGATCGGACCGGCGGCCGCGCTCGCGCTGGCTGCCAGGCTCTGGTCCACGGTTGGCGAGCTCTTCGGGTTCGCCATTGCGGCGCTGATCGGACTGGGCGCGCGCCAGGATAGCCGCGAAGCCGGCCCGTAGTGGAGTTGCCCCGGGCTGGCGGGTACGTTGAGCGAAGTCTGAACAGGTCCGAGGGAAAGCGATGATGGTCAGAGTCATGCATGCCTTCGAAGGGTAAGCGGCGGCGCGGCCGCGAGGCGGCGGAGCGGGGCAGTGGCGGAGGGGGCGCCGGAGTTGCGGCCGTCGTGCCGCGCTGGGCGCCGTGGGTCCTGTTTCCCGCCCTCGGGATCGTCCTCTTCGCTTCGTTCATCTTCAGCGACGCGATGCTGGTGGGCACGGATACGCTTTCCGGAGGATACCACGCCCGCGCGCTCTATTCGGAGGCGATCGAGGAACTCGGCCGGGTGCCGCTCTGGCAGCCCGAGATTCTCGGAGGCACTCCGTATGTCGATGGACTGAGCGCCGGCGACGCCCTCTATCCGCCATCGTTGATCCTTCTCCTCCTCACCGAGACGTATCGGTCGCTGGGCTGGAAGCTCATCCTGCACGTGATCGCGGCGGGGTTCTTCATGTTCGGCTGGACTCGGGCCCTTGGCGTCTCGCGCGGCGCGGCCCTCGTCTCCGGGGTGGGCTACATGCTGGCGCCGGTGATGGTGAGCCTCGTCTACGGCGGACAGGACGGGAAGCTGTTCGTGACCGCCCTGGCGCCGCTGCTGTTTCTCTGTACGGAGCGCTTCTTTCTCCGTCCCCGCTTGAGATCGTTCACCGGCATCGCGCTCGCCGTGGCGGCGGTCATCCTGACGCCGCACTTCCAGTTGGCATATTTTCTATTCGCGGCCGCCGGGGCGTTCGCGATCTTCAGGACGATCGGCCTCCTGCGCCAGGGCGCGCGGCGGGGGGAGGGGCAGGGCGCGACGCCTGACGGGGAGACCGCCGAGACAGGGAGCGGTCTGCCCAGGGCAGAGACCCGCCCGGCGCTCGGTCGGTTCGGGCTCTTCCTGCTGGCTTCGGTCGCGGGGGCGGTCATCGCCGGAGGACAACTCCTTCCCGCCCTCGACTATGTGACGGACTTCTCCCGGCGCACGGCCACGTCGGATGAAGTCGCGGGCGAGACGGGCGAGGCGTGGTCGAGTTCGTGGTCGCTCCACCCGGAGGAAGTGGGCTCGCTCGTGATTCCGCAGTTCGCCGGGAGCAGCGTGAACGGATCTGCCGCGTGGGCTGCGGGCACGTATTGGGGCCGGAATCCGTTCAAGCTCAATTCCGAGTACGCGGGCCTGGTGCTTCTCCTGCTTGCGGCGGTGTCCTTCGCCGGCGGCGCCTGGCGCGGCACGCGCTGGTTTTTTGCGGGGTTGGCGGGTGCCGTGCTCCTGTTCGCGCTCGGTGCGCATACGCCGGTGTGGCGCATCGCTTACGAGGTCGTCCCAGGCATCCGGCTGTTCCGGGCCCCGTCCACGGCGATGTTCCTGTTCGCCTTCTCCGTGGCGACGCTGGCCGCGCTGGGTGTCGACCGCCTTCGCGCCAGCTGGCCCGAGGCGCTGCAGGCCGGCAGGCCGCAGCCCGGGAAACCGGAGCCCGGGACGCCGCAGCGCGTGCTTTTCTGGGGCGCCGCCATCCTGGGGGGCGTGGCGCTGCTCGCCTCGGCCGGGGGCCTGACGTCCACCTGGTCGGCGGTCTTCGGGATCGACGAAGGGCGCCGGGCCGCGCTCGCCGCAGCCGAACCGCACATCGCGGCCGGGGCATGGATCGCATTCCTGCTGGCGGGAGCGCTCGCCATCCTGGCGTGGGTCTGCCGCGGGTCCCGCCTCGGTCCGGCGGGCGCAAGGCTGTTGGTGGCGGGACTCGTCACCCTCGTGGCCGCGGACGCGCTGCGGGTGGATCGGATCTTCGTTCAGACGATGGATTTCCACCAGTGGGCGACGCCCGACGCGAACATCCGGGCCGTGCTGGAACGCGAGAGGGGAAATGACGAGCCCTACCGCATGCTCTCCCTGCGGAGGGCGGGACAGGACCTCGATCCCGTTCTGAGCGGGATCGAACTGGCGGCGGGCCATCACCCGAACGACCTCGCCCGGTACCGCGAACTGATCGGGATGGCCGGTTCCGGGCTTCCGCTCAATCTCCTGCAGTCCGGCAATCTCCGGGCCCTGCTCAACGTGCGCTACATCCTCTGGCCGGATCTCGCCATGGGGCAATCTCCCGCCGGACCGGTCCTCAGCAGCACGCAAACGCCGGACGGCCGGATCCTGGAGTCCGTATTCGAGGAGGCGGGGTTGCCTCGCGCCCGCCTCGTGGGCTCCGCCGTCGTCAAGACCGACGAGGAGGCCGTGCCCTACATGCTGTCGCCGGGCTTCGATCCGGAGAGGGAAGCGGTCTTGGCCGAGGCCGCGCCGCAGGAGCTCGACGGGGGTTCGGTCAGTGGCGAGGTGACGTGGCTGGAGCGGGGACCGGATCGGCTTCGGCTCGAAGTCGTCTCCGAGCGGCCCGCCCTCCTTGTGGTCGCGGACAACTGGTATCCCGCGTGGAAGGCCCGCGTGAACGGGGAGACCGTGCCGGTGATGCGCGCATACCACACGCTGCGGGCCGTGCCGGTGCCGGCCGGACGGGGAGAAGTGGAGATGTACTACGAATCCCGTCTGCTGCGATGGTCGTTCTGGCTGGGCATCGCGGTGCTGCTGGCCCTGCTGGCGGCCAACGGCGTTCAGCTTTGGCGCGCGCGCTCCGAGAGAAGTTCCGCGTAGATCTCCTCGTGCCGGTCCGCCAGGCGCTCGTTGCTCCACTGCGACACCACCCGTCGGCGTGCTTCGGCCCCCAGGTCCGGCAGCCGGCCACCCGTCAGCAGCCCTGTGACCAGGCGCGCCAGGCTCCCTGGGTCGGCCGGCTCGCAGAGTCCTCCGACGTTGTCGTCGACGATCTCCGGGAGGCCTCCGACGTTTGTTGCCGCCACCGGCAATTCGCACGCCATCGCTTCCAGCGCGGCCACGGATGTCGCTTCCATGAGGGAAGGGAAGACGGCGAGGTCGCACGAGGACAGCAGTCGAGGCATGTCGGCGTGCGGTCGGGCCCCGAGGAAGCGCACGTGGTCGGAAACACCGAGATCGCGTGCGAGCGCCTCGAGCCGATCCCGTTCCGGGCCGTCGCCCACGATGAGCGCTTCCACGGCGACATGTTCCGCGATCAGCGGGAGCGCCCGCACGAAGTACTCTACGCCGTTCTTCTCGAACAGGCGTCGCGGGGCGATCAGGCGGACGGGTCGGTTCGTAGGCAGGCTCGGATCCGCCGCCCGCCGGAATGTCTCCGTGTCCACGCCGTTGGTCAGCGGCTCCACGTGCACGCCCGGAGCGATCGACTCGCCGACGCTCGCGATCTCCCGGCTTGCCGCGAGATTGTGGTCCGCCGCTTGCAGAAACCGGCGGAAGACCGGACGCCAGAAGCGTGAATCCGCCCGCTTGAGGAAATGGCTCGTGTGGTAGGTGGTGACGATCGGTGTCCGGCCCGTGCCGCGTGCCACGAGGCAGGGCGGGACCGCCGCGATGTCCTGGGCGTGGAGGACATCCGCCTCCTGGGCCGACTCGATGAAGCTCGGCAGCGACGCCAGCGCGTGCGCGGCCCACCCGGGCGTGTTCCGCGCCGGCAGCCATGTCCTGCGAAGCTCGACGCCGTCCATGGTCTCTGACGCCGGCAGGCCGGGCAGCGAGGCGGACGTCACGACGCGCACCGTGTGTCCCCGTGCGGCGAGGGCCCGGCACAGGAAGTGTACGTGACTCTCCAGGCCTCCGATCTCGGGCGCGTAATAGACGGTGTGCATGAGGATGTTCATCCGGCCCAATCCTCGACTCGGCGCCTCCGGCCCAGCAGGTCGGCGGCCAGGATGTCCGCGATCCGCTCGCCCGCGCGCCCGTCTCCGTACGGGTTGCGGGGCGGTTCACCCCCGGCCCCGCGAGACAGCGCCGCCCGGCCGCGCTCGGCGATGAGGCGGCGATCCGTGCCGACGAGTTCGGCCACTCCGGCCTCCACGCCCTCCGGACGCTCGGTGACGTCCCGCAGCACGAGCACCGGGCTGCCGAACGTCGGCGCCTCCTCCTGAATGCCGCCGGAGTCGGTCATCACCAGCGCCGCCGACTCCAGCGCCGCCACGAGGTCCAGGTAGTCGAGCGGCTCGGTGAGGCGAATCCGCGGGTGGTCCGCCAGCACCTCGCGAGCTGGCGCGAGAACGTTCGGGTTGGGATGGACGGGATAGAGCACGCACACATCGGGGTGCGCATCGGCCACGTCCCGCACGGCTCGGAAGATCTCCGTGAGCGGACGACCGAAGGATTCGCGCCGATGCGCGGTCAGCAGCACGAGCCGCGCCTTGCCGCCCCGCACCCCCGACAGGAGTTCCGCCAGGGCGACATCTCTTGCGGGTCGCTTCCGGCGGGCGACGGAAAGCAGCGCGTCGACCACCGTATTCCCGGTGACGAACACGCTGTCCGGGGAGGTGTTCTCTCGCAGCAGTTCGTCGCGCGCGCGGATCGTAGGGGCAAAGTGGTACTCGGATGCGACGTCCGTGAGTCGGCGCAGTATCTCCTCGGGGAAGGGTGCGCGGCGGTCGTGGCTCCGGAGCCCCGCCTCAACGTGCCCCACCTTCACCTGCTCGAGGAAACCGGCCAACGAGGCGGCGAACACCGTCGCCGTGTCGCCCTGCACGAGGAGGACATCCGGCGCGGCTTCCCGGAGAATATCGCGCAAGCCGCGCAGTACGCGCGCCACGACATCGGCCACGTCCTGGCCTTCCCGCATCACGTTCAGCCGATAGTCCGGCTCCAGGCCGAAGATGTCGAGCGCCGGCTCCACGAGGTCGAGGTGTTGCCCGCTCAGCGCGACCTGCGTATCGAGCGTCGGTTCGAGGCGGCGGAGCGCGTCATGCACCGGCGCCATCTTGATCGCTTCCGGACGGGTCCCGATCACGATCAGGATTCGCGGGACGGAGGTCACGGCTCGCCGGGTTTGACGATGAGCCCGCCGCTGCGCCCGACCCTCGTGAACGGCAGCCCGTGGCGCTCCGTGAACTCGGAATACGCCTGGAGAGCGCCGTCCGCCCAGTCCGGTTCGATGCAGTCATCGACGACGAACCCGCCCCCCGGGACGACGAGGGGCCAGACCGCGTCGAGCACCTCCCGGGTAGGAAGGTAGAGATCCACGTCCAGCAGGACCGCGCCGACCGGACCCGTGACGCCGGCCCAGTCCACCTGCGCGCAGTCGCCTTCGACGATGCGGTAGTTCGAGTAGCCCAGCCGCGCCAGGCCGTGTTCGTACACGCGCCGGTCCAGGTAGGTATAGTCCGAGATCTCCGACCTCGACTTGCGCCGCTCGCCGGTCTCGTGCGCGATGCTCTCCGGCGTGAAGCCGTCGAACGTGTCCACCAGCACCAGGTCGCGCGGATCGCGGGTCGTCATGAGATGTTCGAGGATGAACACGGAGCTGTCACCGCGGCCGACGCCGATCTCCACCACGGCACCTCCCGTCCCCCGCGTGGCTTCGATGAGGCCCACCATCGCCGCCAGCACGCCGGGGTCCACCCAGTAGGGATACGTTGGCAGCATGACGTTCCGTAACAGCGGGGTGCGGTACACGATTCGCCTGGCCCCGCCCACCAGGCCCGGCAGCCGGCGGTGAACGGCCCGCACGACCGAAGCGAGCCCCCCCGCCCGCCGCACGTCGCCCGCGGGCCACCCAGCCTCGGGCCGTCCGGTCTCGGGCCGTCCAGTTTCGGGGGAGGATTCGCGGAGCGGGGGTGCCAACCGATGGTCCTTTCGGCCTGCGCCGCCGCCGGCCGATTGACGAGTGGGGGAACCTGGAGTGAGCTTGAGGATACGAACGAAAAAGCTACGCTGCCGCCGACAGGCTGCCAACCGATCGAAAGGGAGGACGACCGCCCGTGCCCCGCAGCGCCCGCAGCCCCGGCAGCCACGGCAGCGCCCGTGGCGCCCGCAGCGCCTCCCCGCGCCTCATCGCCCTCGCGGTGCTTCTCGGTTGCGGAGGCGAGGGCGACTCGATCATGGAGCCCCCCGCGCCGCAGGGCCCTCCGCCGAACCTGGCGCCCGTGGCCACCAGCGCCATCCCGGCGCAGTCCGTCCCCTCCGGCACGAACGTCACGCTGGACCTCTCGCGCTTCTTCAGCGATCCCGATGGCGATGCCCTGACGTACGGCGCTACATCGTCCGACACGCTCGTCGCGGAGGCCGCGGTCTCCGGCCAGCGGTTGATCCTCATCGCCCTGTCCCACGGCGAAGCGACGGCCACGGTCACCGCCAGCGACGGGATGGGCGGCGAAGCCCGGCAGTCCTTCTCCGTGACGGTGCCGAACCTGCCGCCGATGGCCGTGGGCGAGATCGCTTCACGGACGCTCGTCATCGGCGCCACGGAAACCGTCGATCTCTCCGGCCTCTTCACCGATCCGGAAGGTGATTCCCTGACCTACAGCGCCGTGTCGTCCCACCCTCTCGTCGCGGGCGTCTCCGTGTCCGGGAGCGCGTTGACCATGACGGGGCTCGCTCGAGGCATGGCGGAAGCGACGGTGACGGCGCGGGACGGGGGAGAAGCCGAGGCACGGCTGAGCTTTGAACTGGCGGTCTGCGCCGTGCCGGATGGCATCCTGCACTGGTGGTCGGCCGAAGGCAGCGGCGCCGACCGTATCGGGGACGTGGACGCGACGCTCATGCACGGCGCGGCCTACGCCGAGGGCGTTCCCGGCGCCGGGGAGGCCTTCTCCTTCGATGGCGTGGATGCGATCGCGCGCGTGCCGAACGCGTCCACCCTGAAACCGGCGGGGCCGTTTTCCGTCATGGCGTGGGCCAAGCCGGGAGCGGACGAGGCGAGCGGCAGCGGCACCGTCATGGGCAAGGGACACCCCTGGCAGGAGTCGTGGCTGCTGGACAACCACAACGGGCGGTGGAGGTCGATCCTCAGAGTGCGGCCCGGCTTCGGCGGAGACGCGAGGATCTACGGACCGCGCCTTGTCGCCGGCGAGTGGACCCACTTGGCCATGACCTGGGACGGCCAGCGCCTCGCGTTCTACGTCAACGGAGAAGCGCAGGGGACCCACCGCGCCGGGAGCATCAACCCGACCGACGGGCCCGTCGGGATCGGATCGCGAAGCGAGGAGGGTTTCTCGGACGACGAGCTCGAGGTGGAGTTCGAGGGAGAGATCGACGAAGCGATGTTCTTCGGGCGGGCCCTCGGCGAGGATGAGATAGGGTCGGTAGTCCGGAACACCACCGCCGGTTTCTGCAGGTCCTGACGGAACCCGGCCCGGCATCGAGGGGGGAGACGACCCGGCGAGGCGGCGGCAGATGCGGTATCGGCCCGTGCCGCGATAAGTTCCGGCTGCCATGAGCCCGGATACTTCCCCCACTTTCTCCGCGGATTCCTACGAAGGCCCGGCTGCCGCCGCTCCCACGGGCGGCGAACGGGGCCTCGTCATCCTGCCGACGTACAACGAGGTCGACTCCATCGGCGGGATCGTCGAGCGCGTGCTGGCGCAGGACGGCCGGCTCTCGGTCCTCGTCGTCGATGACGCATCGCCCGACGGGACGGGGGCTCTCGTCGACTCGCTCGCCGCGGCGGAACCGCGCGTGAACGTCCTGCACAGGGAAGGGAAGCTCGGACTCGGGACCGCCTACATCGCCGGCTTCCGCTGGGCGCTCGAGCGCGATTTCGCGTGGATCTTCGAGATGGACGCCGACGGATCGCATGACGCGCGCTATATTTCCGACATGATCGCCGCGACTTCCAGCTTCGATGTCGTCGTCGGATCCCGTTATACTGCGGGGGTGAACGTCGTCAACTGGCCCATGTCGCGCCTGCTCCTCAGCTACTACGCGAACAAGTACGCGCGCATCGCCACCGGACTGCGGCTCGCCGATTCAACGAGCGGCTTCAAGTGCTTCACGCGCCGCGTCCTGGAGGCGATCGACCTCGACCGCGTGGGGTCGACCGGGTACACGTTTCAGATTGAAATGAACTTCCGCGCCTGGAAAATGGGGTTCCGGGTCGGGGAAGTCCCCATCGTGTTCACCGACCGGCGCCTCGGACAGAGCAAGATGTCGGGGGCGATCGTGCGCGAGGCGGTGTGGCGGGTGTGGGCGCTGCGGCTGCGGTCCCTCATCGGGAGGCTGTGATGGCCAGGAACCGGACCATGTCGTACTTCCCGTCCCGGCGGGAACCCCCGCGTCCGGCGATCGACTACGAAAACCACCCGGTCTTCTCGAAGCGGCCGCGGTGGAGGTGCGAAACCCACCGCATCATTTTCGGCAACCTGACCCGCGCCGGACGGCTCTTCGACCTCGTCCTCATCGGCGTCATCCTCGCCAGCGTCGTCGTCGTGATGCTGGAGAGCGTGCAGGAGTTCAACGTCCACGTGGGAGACGCGCTGTGGACGCTCGAATGGGTGTTCACGCTGCTGTTCACGGTCGAGTACGTATTCCGCCTCATCTCTGCGGAGCGAGCCGGCCAATACGCCCGCTCCTTCTTCGGCATCGTCGACCTGCTCGCCGTCCTGCCCAACTTCGTGGGACTGCTGATCCCGGGGGGACAGGCGCTCGTTGTCATCCGCCTGCTGCGGGTGCTCAGGGTGTTCAGGGTCCTGAAGCTCGCCCAGTTCGTGGGGGGCGAGCGCCTCCTGATCAATGCGGTGCGCTCGAGCGCCTACAAGGTCGCCGTCTTCATCGTCGCGGTGCTCGTCGTGGTGACCCTCGTGGGCGCGGCGATGTACGTGATCGAGGGCGCCGAGGCGGGCTTCAGCAGCATCCCCCGCGGGGTCTACTGGGCCATCGTGACCGTGACGACGGTGGGGTTCGGCGACATCACGCCGCAGACCACGGCGGGACAGATGCTCGCCGCCCTCCTCATGATCCTGGGCTACGGCGTGATCGCGGTCCCGACGGGCATCGTGACGGCCGAGATTACGAGCGGCCGCGACGCGAGAATGCGCGCCGCCATGGAGCGGATGTGCCTGCGCTGCGCTTCGTCCGGCCACGACCCGGATGCCCGCCACTGCAAGCACTGCGGTACCGAACTGCTCGAATGACCCGACCGCGGAAACCCCGATGAGGAGCCGCACCTCGCCGCGGCGCATGCCGTCCCCGCAGGTGGCGAGGGGGTTGCCGGGGCGCATCGGCCGGCTCGCGCGAGCCGTGTTCGGGGGCGCCGTGGCGGCGGCGTGCGCGGCGCCTAGCCTCGCGGCCCAGGCCAACGCCTCGGCCGAGGCGGACATCGCGGCGCTCCGGCCCCGCGCGCCCGTCCCCATCGCCCGCATCTCCGAGACGATCGAGGTGGACGGGATCGTGAACGAACCCGTGTGGGAGACGATCGACCCGCTCCCGCTGTTCATCATGTCGCCCACCCACGGCGGCGAGCAGACCGAGCGGACGGAGATCCGCCTCGCGCACGATGACCGGTATCTCTACGTCTCCGGGCGAATGTATGACTCGGATCCGGACGGCATCCGCGTAAACACCTTCTATCGCGACAGCTACAGCGGCGATGATCTGTTCTCGTTCGTGATCGACAGCTACAACGACTACGAAACGGCGCTCTGGTTCGGCACGACCCCCGCCGGGGTCCGGCAGGACCGGTCGATCTCCAACGATGCCGAGTTCAGCGGCGACCTGCCGCCCTTCAACGAGGACTGGAACGCGCACTGGGACGTGCGCACGACCCGCAACGGGGAAGGGTGGTTCGCCGAGTTCCGCATCCCGTTCTCCACGCTGGGATTCCAGGCGCAGGGCGATGAGGTGACGATGGGCCTCACCATCTACCGCTACATCGGCCGGAAGAACGAGCGCCAGGTGTACCCGCCGATCTCGCGCGAATGGGGTCGTCTCGCGTTCATGAAACCGTCGCAGACGCAGCGCGTGACGCTGCGCGAAGTCCGGCCGACGGCGCCCATCTACGTGACCCCGTACGCGCTCGGGGGCCTGCGCCGGACGCCCGTGCTGCGGGAGCCGGCGGACGCGGCCGCCTACTGGGCGACGGAACAGGACCGGACCACGGAACCGGGCGTCGATCTCAAGTATTCCCCGTCGTCCAACCTGGCCATCGACCTCACCGTCAACACCGATTTCGCCCAGGTGGAGGCGGACGACCAGCAGATCAACCTCACCCGCTTCTCCCTCTTCTTCCCCGAGAAACGCCAGTTCTTCCAGGAACGGTCCTCGACCTTCGATTTCGGGACGGGAGGGTTCACCGACCGCGTCTTCTTCAGCCGGAGGGTCGGTCTGGAGGGCGGGGAACTCGTCCGCATCTACGGGGGCGCGCGGGTCGTCGGCCGCATGGGAGGCCTGGACTACGGGCTCCTGAACATGCAGACGGCTCCCGCCGGAGGGCGCTCGGGAGAAAACGTCGGCGTGATGCGGGTGAAGCAGCAGGTGCTCAACCCGTACTCCTTCGTGGGCGGGATCGTGGCGACCCGGCTCGGGCGGAACGGGCAGGACAACGTCGCCTACGGGGTGGATACGCAGATCCGCCCGATCGGCAACGAATGGGTGACGCTGACGTGGGCCCAGACGTTCGACGAGGCGGTGAACGAGCGGAATCCGCTCGACGCGGGGCTGTTCCGCGTCCGGTGGGAGCGGAGAACGGACCGCGGCGTGTCGTACAACCTCTATTACCGGCGGGTCGGGCCCGACTACACGCCTCGGCTCGGCTTCCAGTTGCGGAGGGACTTCACGCTCTTCGGCGGAGAGATCGGTCACACCTGGCTTCAGGGCCCGAGCGCTTCGCTGAACACGGTCACGCTGTCGGTGATGGGCGAGAGTTACTACCGCAACGCCGACGTCACGCCGGAGTCGCAATCGATCCGCCCCGAACTGGAACTCGCCTTCAAGTCGGGGTCGCGCATTGCGGCCTATTCGAACACGCAGTTCGAGGACATCCGGACCCCGTTCCGCATCACCGACCTCTCGATCCCGCCGGGCGAGTACTGGTTCCAGGAAGTGGGCATCGACTGGATGCTGCCGCGCACCGCGATCTTCCGCGGGGACATCAAGACCACGGTGGGCAGCTTCTACGATGGCCGGCGCGTGGGCCTGATATTCAACCCGATGTGGAGCGTCTCCCGCTATCTCGAGATCGGCGGCGGCTACGAGGTGAACCGGATCGAGTTTCCGGACCGGGGGGAGGCGGCGACGACGCAACTCGGCCGGGTGCGGCTCGCCTTCGCCCTCAATCCGCAGGTCTCGTTCAGCACGTTCGCGCAGTACAACAACCTCGACGAGCGGATGAGCATCAACGCCCGCTTCCGCTACCACTTCCGGGAGGGGACGGATCTCTGGATCGTGTACAACGAGGGGCTGAACTTCGATCGCGAACGGGGATTCGATCCGAGACTGCCGTGGTCGGCCGGGCGGAACGTCATGGTCAAGTACTCGCACACCTTCAGCTGGTAGCCGGAGGCGACGCGCCCTCCGCCGCGGGGATTGAACCCTCTGGGTCGCCGGGGTGTTCTCTCGGCGAGCAGACCTCCCCGGTGCCACTCCCGACCCTGGGTGCATGCCGTTGACCCACTTCGGCCGTCGACGTCGGCGACTCACGACCCCGTGCGCGTGGATCGTGCCGGTGTGTCTGCTCGTGGCGCCCTGGATCCTGGCGCCGGGCGTCGCCGCGCAGGCCGGGGGCGCGGACGGAGCGGGCGAAATCGATGCCGCGGCGCTGCGGTCGGCCGTTCCGGTTCCGATCGCCCGGCTCACGGGGGAGATCGACGTCGACGGCGTCGTCGACGAGCCGGCCTGGGACGCGATCGAGCCGCTCCCGATGTTCATGTGGGCCCCCGACCACGGCGGCGAGATGACGGAGCGCACCGAGGTCCGGATCGCTCACGACGATGAGTACCTCTACCTCTCCGGCCGGATGTACGACTCCGACCCCGGCGGCATCCGCGCCAACACCTACTACCGGGATGCGTTCAGCGGGGACGATCTCCTCTCGTTCGTGATCGACAGCTACAACGACTACGAGACCGGCGTCTGGCTGGGCACCACGCCGGCCGGGGTCCGCCAGGATCGCTCGCTCTCCAACGACGGCGATTTCACGGGCGACGTGATGCCGTTCAACGTGGACTGGAACGCCCACTGGCACGTGGTCACCTCGCGGAACGACGAGGGCTGGTTCGCGGAATACCAGGTCCCGTTCTCCACGCTGGGATTCCAGGCGCAGGGGGACGAAGTGACGATGGGGATCATCGTCTACCGCTTCATCGCCCGGAAGAACGAACGCCACGTGTTTCCCTTCATCGGGCGCGAATGGGGGCAGGGAGGCTTCCTCAAGCCGTCCCAGGGCCAGCGCATGACGCTGAGCGGCGTGCGGCCCACGACGCCCGCGTACGTCACTCCCTACGTGCTCGGCGGCTTGAGCCGGACCCCGGTCCTCAGGGAGCCGTCGGACGCAGCCTCCTTTTGGGGGACGGAGCGCGACCGGGTCGCGGAACCGGGCCTCGACCTCAAGTACTCGCCCTCGTCGAACCTGGCCATCGATCTCACCGTCAACACCGACTTCGCGCAGGTGGAGGCGGACGACCAGCAGGTCAACCTCACCCGCTTCTCCCTCTTCTTCCCCGAGAAACGGCAGTTCTTCCAGGAACGCTCGTCGACCTTCGATTTCGGGACGGGAGGTTTCACCGACCGCGTGTTCTTCAGTCGCCGCATCGGCCTCGAACGGGGCGAACTCGTGCGCATCTACGGGGGCGCGAGGCTGGTCGGCCGGCTCGGCGGCCTGGACTTCGGGATCCTCAACATGCAGACGGCGCCGGCCGCGGGGCGGTCCGGCGAGAACATGGGGGTCATGCGCCTCAAGCAGCAGGTGCTCAACCCGTATTCGTTCGTCGGCGGGATCCTCACGACCCGCTACGGCTCCAACGGCCAGGACAACGTGGCCTATGGCCTGGATTCGCAGTTGCGGCTGTTCGGCGACGAGTACCTCACGGTGACCTGGGCGCAGACGCAGGACGAGGTCGTCCGGGAGCGCAACGTGCTGGACGCGAGCCTCGTGCGGGCACGCTGGGAGCGGCGGACGGATCGCGGCGTCTCCTACAACCTCTTCTACCGGCGCGTGGGCCCCGACTACCTGCCGCGGCTCGGCTTTCAGTTGCGGAACGACTTCACCCTGTTCGGCGGCGAGTTGGCCCATACCTGGCTGAGGGGGGCGGACGCGACGCTGAACGCGATCACCCTGGCGGTGGTGGGTGAGAACTACCAGCGCAACGTCGACCTCACCCTCGAGTCCCGCTCGGTCCGTCCCGAAGTGCGGCTCGAATTCAAGTCGACCGCGATGATCATGGCCTACGCGAACAGCCAGATCGAAGACATTCGCAGACCCTTCCGGGTCGGTGCCGTGTCCATCCAGCCCGGCGAATACCGGTTCACGGAGGCCGGGATCGACTGGATGCTGCCGCGCAGCACGATCTTCCGCGGCGACATCCGGACGACGGCCGGGAGCTTCTACGATGGGCGGCGCGTGGGCGTCATCTTCAACCCCACATGGACCGTCTCCCGCTACCTGGAGCTCGTCGGCGGCTACGAGGTGAACCGGCTCGAGTTCCCCGACCGGGGCGAGGCGACCACGACGCACCTGGGCCGGCTACGGCTGAACTTCGCCTTCAACACGCACATCTCGTTCGGCGCCTTCGCGCAGTACAACAACCTCGACGACCGGACGAGCGTCAACGCGCGCTTCCGCTATCACTTCAGGGAGGGCACGGACCTGTGGATTGTGTATAATGAAGGGTTCAACTTCGAACGGGACCGCGGGTTCGATCCGAGGCTGCCGTGGTCGGCGGGACGAAACATCATGATCAAGTATTCCCACACCTTCATCTGGTAGGGAGATGCGTCACGTGACCGCTTGCCGGAGTGTTGGCGGGTTCCCGGCCGGAATCGGCGTAGCGGCCGAAGCGTGGCTGCCTCTGTGGCCCGGTCCGTGGGCGCCCCTGCGGCCGGCCCTGTGGCTGTGCGCGATGCTTGCGGTTGCGCTCCTGGTCGGCATGCCGACACAGGTGGGGGCCCAGGCCGGCGGGCGGGGGAAGCCCTCGGTGCCTCTCCATCGCCTCCAGGGCCACGGCCACATCCACCTCGACGGCTTCGTCGACGATCCGGCGTGGGCGGAAGTGGACCCTGTCCCGCTCGTGATGTATTCGCCCACTTACGGCGGCGCCCTCACCGAAGAGACGCGGATCCGGATCGCCTACGACGACCGGTATCTGTATGTCTCCGGGCAGCTGTTCGATTCCGATTTGGGCGGGATCCGGGCGAACAGCTTCGCCCGCGATGGGTTCAGCGGCGACGACCAGTTCTCGGTCGTGATCGACAGCTACAACGACCACGAGACGGCCGTTGCGTTCGTGGTGAACCCCAACGGCGCCCGATCCGACCGCGCCGTTTGGGGCGACGCCGAGTGGACGGCGGGGACCCGGCCCTTCAACAGCGACTGGAACGCGCACTGGAACGCCGCCGTCCAGCGGACGAACGACGGCTGGTCGGCGGAAATGCAGATCCCGTTCTCGACGCTCGGGTTCCAGGACACGGGCGGGGAAGTGACGATGGGGCTCATCGTCTACCGCTCGATTTCGCGCAAGAACGAGCGCCACGTCTACCCGGACATCTCGCCCGAGTACGGGTTCTTCGGCTTCGGCAAACCATCGCTGGCGCAACGGGTCACCTTCAGCGGGGTGAATCGCGCGAAGCCGATCTACGTGACGCCGTACCTCCTCGGAGGGATGACGCAGGTCCCGACCCTCCGCGAACCGCCGGACGTGCGGGCGTACTGGGAGACGACGGACGACCCCACCGGGGAACCGGGCCTCGACTTCAAGTATTCGCCATCGTCGAACCTGTCGATCGACCTCACCGCCAACACGGACTTCGCCCAGGTGGAGGCGGACGACCAGCAGATCAACCTCACGCGGTTCCCCCTCTTCTTCCCGGAAAAGCGGCAGTTCTTCCAGGAACGCTCGGCGACGTTCGACTTCGCCACCGGGGGCGTCACCGACCGGGTCTTCTTCAGCCGCCGGATCGGACTCGACCGCGGCGAACTCGTCCGCATCTACGGCGGCGCGCGCGTGGTGGGACGGGCCGGGGGGCTCGACTTCGGGCTGCTGAACATGCAGACGGCCCCCGCGGTCGGGCGGCCGGGCGAGAACATGGGCGTCCTGCGCCTCAAGCAGCAGGTCTTCAACCAGAATTCCTCCGTCGGCGGGATCGTCACCACGCGCGTCGACGCGTACGGGAAGACGAACGTGGCCTACGGCGCCGACAGCGAGGTCCGGCTGTTCGGGGACGAGTACCTGACGCTACGCTGGGCCCAGTCCTTCGATGACGACGTGGTGGAGCGCAACCCGCTCGACGCGGGAACCTTCTTCGCCCAGTTCGAGCGGAGGCGGCAGGAGGGGTTCGCCTACAGCGCCCAGTATCGCCGCGTGGGCGGAGACTACCTGCCGCGCCTCGGTTTCCAGCTGCGCAACGAGTTCACGCTCTTCGGCGGATCGGCCGGCTATTCCTGGTTCATGGGCGCCAACTCGGCGCTGCGCGCCGTGACCCTCAGCGGCGAGACGCAGCACTACTACAGAAACGTGGATCTCACGCCTGAGTCACGGGTTATCGCTCCTCAGGTGATGATCGGCATGAAGTCCGGAACCTTCATGATACTCACGTCCCGCTCGAGCTTCGAGAGCATCCGGGTCCCGTTCAGGATCGCGGACCTGACGGTCGACCCGGGGGAGTACTGGTTCCACGAAGCCGAGGCTTCGCTGCGGCTCTCCCGCGGCGGCCTCGTGCGCGGGGAAATCGGCGGCTCGGCCGGGAGCTTCTACGACGGTCGCCGCGTGAGCCTCCGCCTGAGTCCGGCGCTGAACCTCTCGCGGCACTTCGAACTCCGCCCGAGCTACCACATCAACCGCTTCGAGTTGCCGAACCGCGACTTCCTGACGACGCACCTGGCGCGGCTCAACCTGGATTTCGCGCTCGACACGCACCTCTCGCTGAGCACGCTGGCCCAGTACAACTCCACGACCGACCAGGTGAGCGTGAACGCGCGCTTCCGCTACCACTTCCGCGAGGGCGTGGATCTGTGGGTGGTCTACAACGAAGGCTACTTCATGGACCGCACGAACGGCGGCGTCGACCCGCGCCTCCCGTTCTCGTCCGGCCGCGCGCTCATGGTGAAGTATTCCCACACCTTCACGTTCTAGCTGTGCGGGGGAGCCGTGCGCCGGAGCCGCCCGAGACGTTCCCGCGGGAACGTCGGCGGCCTGCCTCTACGCCTCTACATCTTCCGTAAGTTTACATAATATATCTTATGTGCCATTACGGGTTGGGCACGACCGTAGGGGAATCTGCAGTTGCGAGTCAGCCGCTACCGGCGCGGCGGGCCTTGAGCTCTCCGAGGCGGAGGCGGTAGACGCCGGCTTCCACGGGGTCCTCCCCGGCGGCTTCCTCGGCGATGGCGGCGAAGATCGTCTCGGCTTCCTCGACACGGCCGAGGGACGCGAGGATTCTCGCAGCGGAGGCGCGTGCCTCGCGGCGCTGGAAGCCGAAGCGCGCCGTCTCTCCGAGGGCTTCCCATGTCGCGAGCGCGGTCTCCGCGTCGCCGGACGCTTCCTGCGCCGCCGCGAGGAGCGTGCGGGCGGCGAGTCCGACCGGCCGGTCGGGCGCCTCCCCGATCGCGCTCGCGACCTGCGCCGCCTCCACGGACCGCCCCGCGTCGAGATAGCTCCGCGCGAGGAGGAGTCGGCCTTCGTTCGCCGCCGCGACGCCGTCGAAGCGCTCGACGTAGGTTACGAGATCGGCGATGAGGAGTTCGGGGTCGGTCGCGGTCATCCGCAGCGTCGCGAGTTCGTTCGCCGCCTGCTCGCGCACCGAGGCCTGGAAGTTCGTGTAGTACACGACGCCCACGACGACCATCGCGACGCCGGCGGCGCCCACCAGCACCCCTCGCATGTTCCTGTTGACCCAGGTGGCCAGACGGAAGGTGGACCGGACGAAGGCATCCTGCCGTCCGCCCTCGTGATCCGGCCGCTTTCCGCTGGCGAGTGCGTCCGCCATCTGCCGTTTCCTCCTCGTTTCCCGCTCGGTTGTCGAACGGCGTGGAAGCTACCCGGCCGGGCGGATCGCCGCTACTTGCATGGCCATCACGGCCGGCCGGGGCCGCGCGCGCCGGCGAGCCGGTCGAGGGCGACGACGGCCGCCGCCCCCAGGAGCGCGAGAGCGGCCGCCGGCCAGATCTCGCCCGGACCCTCCGGCCAGCGGTTCGCCAGTAGCCATTCGATGCGGCCGTCGCGGTGCGTGTACAGTTCGCGGAGCTGCGTTTTCCACGGCCACAGCGCGTTGAGCGAGCCGAGGAGAAACCCCGTGAGCACGGCCAGCGTGGGCGCGCGGTGGCGAGCGAGGAGCCGCCGCAGGCCGCGGCTGAACGCGAGCAGGCCGACCACCACCCCGAGGCCCACGGCCGCGATCCGAAGGGCGTCCCGGTCGGTGAGGGCGGCCATCACCGGGGCGTAGGCGCCCAGGATGAGCAGGACCAGGCTGCCGGAGATGCCGGGCAGGATCATGGCGCAGGCCGCCACGGCCGCGGCCGCCGCGAGAAAGAGAGGCGCGTCGGAGCGGACGAGCGGGGGCAGCGTCGTGACGACGGCGGCCCCCGCGGCCCCCGCGGCGGCAAGGGTCCAGGTGCCGGCGCGGCGATCCGCGACCCGCCGGCCGACGAGCGGCACCGACGCCGCCACGAGGCCGAAGAAGAAGGCCCACAGCTCGCCGGGCCGGTTCGCGAGCAGCCAGTGCAGCAGCCCGGCGAAGGCGAACACGCTCGTGCCGATGCCGGCGAGCAGAACGGCGAGGAAGCCGAGGTTGCCCGCCTGCCACACGCCGCGTACCCCCCGTTCCCGGAACGCCGCGAGCAGGCGGCGGTCGAGGCCCGCGATCGTCGTGACGAGTTCGTCGTAGATGCCCGAGATGAAGGCGACCGTCCCCCCGGAAACCCCGGGCACGAGATCCGCCAGCCCCATGGCGAGGCCCCGGGCGTACACCCCGGCCCAGGCCCTCGCGGGCTTCACTCGGCCCCCCCGCCCCGCCGTCCGCCCTCGATGAGCGGGACGAAGCGGGCGCCGGTGATCGTCTCCTGTTCGAAATCGTCCCCGCGTCGCGTGTAGCGCCGCAGTTCCTGCCGGCGCGTGCCCACGGGCACGATGAGGCGGCCCCCATCGGCGAGCTGCCTGAAGAGCGCTTCGGGCGGGCGGACGGCGGCCGCGCCCACGATGATCGCCTGGAACGGCGCGTACTTCGGCCAGCCCCGGCTCCCGTCCCCGTGCATGAGGCGCGCGTCCACGCCGAGGCGCTCCAGCGTGCGCGCCGCGGCCTCGTACAGGGAGGCGATCCGCTCGATGGAGTACACGCTCGCACCGAGCGCCGCGAGGAGCGCCGTCTGAAACCCCGCTCCCGTCCCCACCTCGAGGACGCGCTCACCGGGGCGGATCTCCGCGTATTCGAGGCTGAGGGCGTGGATCGTCGGACTCGAAATCGTCTGCCCCCGCCCGATGGGGAGCGGCGCGTCCTCGTAGGCGCGCGCGCGCATCACGTCGGGGATGAACGCGTGCCGCGGGACGCTGTCGAACGCGTGCAGGACGGCCAGGTCACTGACCCCCCCATCGCGGAGCCGCTCCACGAGGCGGCGGCGGTCGCGCCGGTAGTCCGCAGCCGGATCCCGCTCCGTCACCCCCCCAGCCGCCACGACCTCACCTCGTTCAGCAGCTCGAAATTCGTCAGGTCGAGGTGGAGCGGCGTCACCGAGACGAAGCCGGCGCGCACCGCGCGGAAGTCGGAGTCCTCCCGCCCCCGCCAGGCCGAACGCCCTCCTCCGATCTTGAAGTACTCGGTCCCCTCCTCATCGTGAATCCGCCGCAGCGAGTCATGGTACACCCGACGCCCGAGCGCCGTCACCGTGATCCCCTTCACCTGGCCCGCCGGCCGGTCCGGAAGGTTCACGTTGAAGAACGTCTCATCCGGGAAGGCGTCCCGGTTGAGACAGGCCGCGATGATTTGGCCCAGCAACGCCTCGTAGCTCTCGAGGACCCGGTCGTCGCTCCCCGTGAACGAGAAGGCGATCGCGGGCACGCCGAGGATCGTCGCCTCCATCGCCGCCGCCACCGTACCGGAGTAGAGGACGTCTTCCCCCATGTTCGGACCGTGGTTGACGCCGGAGAGGACGAACCGGGGCCGTGCCTCGAGGATCTCCTTCAGGGCGAGGAGGACGCAATCGGTCGGCGTCCCGTCCACCATGTAGCGCTGCGGCCCGAGTTGCGTCAGCCGGAGCGGCCGGAACAGCGAGAGCGCATGGCTCGTCGCGCTCTGCTCCCGGTCCGGCGCCACCGTCCACACGTCGCCGAACGCGTCCGCCACGCGGGCGAGCAACGCGAGCCCCGTCGACTTCACGCCGTCATCGTTCGTGCACAGGAGGACGGGTCTTTCAGCTTCGCTCACCCGGCCTCGCCGTCTTCGAGAAGCCGGACCAGTTCGTCGGCTTCCTGCCGGAGGTCGCGGATCATCTCCCGGTCCCAGGCCACGCGCGCCTGCGCCGCGAGTTCCCCGCCCGCGCGCAGCTGATCGAGTCTTCGTCTCGCGCCCTCGATCGTGTACCGCTCGGTGTAGAGCAGCTGCCGCAGGAGTTGCACGAGCTGAATCTGCTTCGGGCGGTACACCCGGTTGCCTGCCCGGTTCTTCGTCGGGCGGAGCGCCGAGAACTGCGTTTCCCAATAGCGCAGGACGTGCGGCTTGAGATCCGCGATCTCGCACACTTCGCCGATCGAGTAGTACTCCTTCGGGGCGATGCGGTCGGACACGCCTTCCCCTTCCCTCGCTTCCCGGCGCTAGCCCCAGCGCTCGGGTTTCGGTTCCCGGGCCATCAACTGCGCCAGCACCTCACGGGGCGCAACATCTTCGTACAGGATCGAATATACGCTGCTTGTGATCGGCATCTCCACGTCCAGGTCCCGGCTCAGTTCGTATGCCGCGCGCGCCGTTCGCACCCCTTCCACGACCTGGTCCATCTCGCCGATCACTTCCGAGGGCCGGCGGCCCGCGCCGATGGCGAGTCCGGCCGAGCGATTCCGGCTCAGCCGTCCCGTGCAGGTGAGGACGAGGTCTCCGAGTCCGGCGAGGCCGCCGAGCGTCGTTTCCCGCGCCCCGAAGTGCCGGGCCAGCCGGGCCGTCTCCGCCAGTCCGCGGTTGATGAGCGCCGCGCGCGCGTTCGACCCCAACTCCAGTCCATCCGAGATCCCGGCGGCGAGCGCGATCACGTTCTTGAGCGCGCCGCCCAGTTCGACGCCGTCCACATCCGGCTGCGTGTACACCCGAAAATACCCGTTCCGGAACAGGCTCTGCACGGCGAGTGCGTGGACCTCGCTCCGGCTCGCTGCGACGACCGCGGTGGGGAGTCGGCGCAGGAGTTCCTCCGCGAAGCTGGGGCCCGAGAGGACGACGGTGCGCCGTCCCGCCGCCTCGCCGAGCGTCTCCACGATGACCTCCGACATCCTCCGGTGCGTCCCGATCTCGATCCCCTTGGAGGCCGAGACCAGCACCTGGCCGGCGAGGTGGGGCGCGGCGTTTCCCAGCACCTCGCGCACCGCGTGCGACGGGCAGACGGAGAGCACGAAACCGGTGCCGTCCATCGCCTCCGCGAGATCCGACGTCACGGTGAGGGGGCTGCCGAGTTCGATGCCGGGCAGATAGCGTTCGTTCGTTCCGGTATCGCGCATGGCGGCGGCGTGTGCGGCGTCCCGCGCCCACAGTCGCACCTCGTGACCGTTCCGTACGAGGACATCCGCCAGCGCCGTGCCCCAGCTCCCCGCCCCCAGCACGGCGACCGCGTGCTCGCTCACGCTTCATCCTCCGGAGCATCCTCCGGAGACCTCCGCGCCACCCGCTCCCGGCGCGGGAGCCGGCCGCGCCGCCAGTCCACCTGGAATTCCTCGCGTTTCACGATGCGCGCGAGGTTCGAGCGGTGCGTCCACCAGACCGTGATGGCGAGGAGGAGCGCATAGGACACCACGGAGCGCGGCGCCGCCGAACCGCGGGCCATGATCGGCACGAGGGCCGCGGAGAGGAGGGACGCCATGGAGGCCGTCCGCGTGAGGATCACCGTCACGACCCACACGAAGAAGGCGACGATCACGGCCACCGGGACCAGGGCCGCCATCGTTCCGGCGGCGGTCGCCACCCCCTTCCCTCCCTTGAATCTCGTATACACGGGCCATACGTGTCCGGAAATGGCGGCGAGCCCGTAGGCGAGCGCCCAGGCGCCGGTGCGGCCGTCCCACATCGGGAAGAGCCAGACGGGCACGAACCCCTTCAGCAGATCGACGACGAGCACGCCGACGGCCGGGAAGAACCCGAGGACCCGGTAGGCGTTCGTGGACCCGAGGTTGCCGCTCCCCTCCCGCCGCAGGTCGTACCCGTAGGCGCGCCCGACGAGGTAGCTCGTGGGGAAGGCTCCGATGAGATAGGCGGCAAGCGTCAGGAACGGTGCGGTCATTCCCGCCCCGAACGCTTCTTCAGCTTGATCCGGATGGGAGATCCCTCGAATCCCCAGGCCTCCCGGAAGCCGGCGACGAGGTATCTCACATAGTGCTCCTTGAGGTCGTGCGGCCGGTTGGACCAGAGTACGAACTGCGGCGGGGACGCCGCCACCTGACTGCCGTACAGCAGGCGCACATCCCCCCGCCCCCCCTGGGGAGGCTGGCGGCGCGCGACCAGCCGCTGAAGGACCTCGTTCACCTCCGCCGTGGGCACCCGCCGCGCCCTGGCCTCCTGCACTTCGAACGCGAGGTCGATCGCCTTCCGCACCCGCTTCCCCGTCAGCGCCGAGCAGGTGATGATGGGCACCCAGCGAAGATAATGCGCGCGCTCGCGGAGTTCGCGCTCGAAGCCGGCCGTCGCGGAGGGACCGCGGTCCTCGATCAGATCCCACTTGTTGGCCACGAACACGAGGCCTTTCCCCTCATCCCACGCCTGGTGTCCGATCCGGAAGTCCTGGTTCGCCGCGCCGGCCTTCGTATCCACGAGGAGGAGGCAGACGTCCGCGCGGTCGATGGCCGAGGCCGCCCGCAACCGCCCGAGGAATTCGAGGTCGTCCACGATGCGCGCCCGGCGCCGGAGGCCCGCGGTGTCGATGAGGCGGACGCGGCGTCCCTCCAGGACGAGGTCCGTGTCGATCGCGTCGCGGGTGGTTCCCGCCTCTTCGTGGACGATGAGGCGCTCCTCTCCGAGGAGACGGTTGACGAAGCTCGACTTGCCCACGTTGGGGCGTCCGATGACCGCGATGCGGATGTCGGCGTCGCCCTCCTCCATCTCCGACGACTCCGGGAGGGCCCCGACCACGCGGTCGAGGAGGTCCCCCGAGCCCTTCCCGCTGAGGGCCGCGAGCGGCGTGGGGTCGCCGAGGCCGAGCTCGTAGAAGTCGATGTGCCCGATCGCGTTGCCGAGCTCGTCGAGCTTGTTCGCGGCAACGATCACGGGCAGGCCCGACCGGCGCAGGAGCTCGGCGACGTGACGGTCCACGGGCTGGACGCCGTCGCGTGCGTCCACGACGAAGACGACGACATCCGCGTGGCCGATCGCCGTTTCGGCCTGCCGGCGCACTTCGAGGTCGATGTGTTCATCCGGCCGGACGACGAGCCCCCCCGTATCGACGAGGAGGAAGCGCCGCCCGGCCCATTCCGCCTCGGCGAACTGCCGGTCCCGCGTCACCCCGGGGCGCTCGGCGACGATCGCGACGCGGCGGCCCAGGATCCGGTTGAAGAGGGTCGACTTGCCGACGTTGGGGCGCCCCACGATGGCGACCGTGCGGAGAGGCACCGGTGTCGACACGACGCTAGAGCCGCGAGAGGATGTCGACGAGGTCCTGCGACGGCTCGACCCGGCGGCCGGGAAACTCGGCCTGCAGCTCGGCGAGGCTCACGTCGTCGAGGAAGATGTCCCCGTCGTTCAGCGCCTGCGCCGAGAAGAGGGCCACGTCGAACTCCCCCGCGGCGCGGAGTGCGCTCCGGTGATCCGCGCCCGGCAGCAGGCCGGCCGTCGTGACCATCGGCCCGTACAGCGTGTTCTCGACCGGGACGGTCGACACTTCGGCGCCGGTGCGCCGCGCGATGCGGCCCGCGAGGCGGGTCAGCGTCGGCCCCATCGAGGTTCCCGTGACCGCCACGACCCTGAACCCTTCCAGCGGACGGAGCGTCCCGAGCTGTCCGGTCACGCGATCCGTCAGAGTGGAAATCGCCCCGACACCGTTGCTCTCCAGTTCATGATCGTCGAAGTACGCCGCGCCGGGTGGCTCGAGTCCCGCCTGCAGGTACATCTCGTCGGCGGCGTAGCACCACCCCTGCCCCCGCTCCGACAGCGCCCGCTCCCGGATCGCGTCGACGGCGTCGAGCGCCGCGCGGCACTCTTCCGGTTCGAGGGTCCGCCCCCCCAGCGCCGCGTTCCACGAGGTCAGGCCCACCGGCACGATGGAGAGCGACCGGATCGCGTCCCCCCGGCGATAGAGATCCTCGATCGTCCGCGTCAGGTGTTCGCCGTCGTTCACCTCCGGGCAGAGGACGACCTGCGCGTGGACCGCGATGCGGCCCTCGGCCAGCCGATCGAGATCCTGCCCGATATTGGCGCTCCGGGGGTTCTTCAGCATCCCCAGCCGGACCGCGGGGTCCATCGCGTGGACGCTCACATAGAGCGGTGACAGCCGCTGTTCGAATATGCGATCCCAGTCATCCGGACGCAGGTTCGTCAGCGTGATGTAGTGGCCGTGCAGGAAGGACAGCCGATAGTCATCATCCTTCACATAGAGGGGCGCCCGAAGCCGGTCGGCTTTCGGGTTCCCCTTCACGAAGCAGAACGGGCACGCGTTCGTGCAGCGGCGGATCTTGTCGGGCTCCGGGACGATGCCGAGGGGTTCGTCCGCCGGTTTCTCGATCTCGAACAGGAGCCGCTCACCCGTCCGCCGTTCCGCGAGCACCCGGAGCGCGGGTTCCGCCTGGTGGAAGAGCAGGTCCAGGCCGTCGCGGATGGGCTTGCCGTTGATCTCGAGCACGGCGAGACCCGCCGGCAGTTCGAGATCTGCGGCGATCGACCCCGGCTCGACGCTGGCGATTCGAATCATGGTGATCCCGCGAGCGGACCGCCCCGACTTCGCGGGAGCGGTCCGCATCCGGACCCGCGGGCTAGCAGGCCACGGTCCGGCAGTGCCGGGCGGTCAGCCCTCGATCGTTCCGTACCGGAACCCGGCCAGGGGCACGTCGGACTCCACCTCGAAGGTGAAACTGCCCGAGTCGGCGTCGAAGGTCTGCGTATGCTCCGTGACGACCTGCCCTCCGGCATCGACGAACTCGAACGCGATCTGCAGTGTGCCGGAAGCGGTCCGGTTCGTGAAGGAGAGTTGCACGACGTACCGGCCGTTCGCGGTCGGGGCCATCTGCGCGAACGTGACGGAGAGCGGCAACGCCTGCTCCTCGCCCATGGCCTCCATCGCCTGCTCATTCATTTCGGCGCGGCCGAGCGACTGAAAGCGCAACTGGTGGGCGAGCGCGTCGTAGGGATACCACTGCGTGAGGGTGTCCGCGAGCGCGATGACGGGCCCGGGACGGTTGGACTGGATGGAAGCGTTGACGTAGTTCTCCATCGCTTCCTTGCTGTAGGGATTCCCCGCGCGCGCATTCGCGAATGCGGTCACAGCGTCCGGGAAGTTCTGCCCGTTGTAGAAGCCCACTCCGACCTCGAGCCACTGCTGGTACGTCAGGTCGGTGCGCTCGAGGGTCGCGGCATAGATCGCCGTCGACTCCTCGGTCTGCCCCTGATCGGCCAGGACGCCCGCATACCGGATCTGGATCACGACATCGTCCGGATACCTGGCGAGGTAGTCGCTGTAGGTCTGGATGGCTTCCTCCGCCCGGCCTTCCCCGGCCAGCAGATCGCCGAGTCCGGTGACGGTGCTGCGCAGCGATTCCGGGTCCGCATCGGGAATGTCCGCGGCGAGCGCGGCCTGGTACGTCTCGATCGCACCCGCGTTGTCTCCCAGTTGTGACTGAAGGAGTGCCGCGTTGCCGTACGTGCGGAGGTCGGGCTTGAAATCGTTCGCCAGCATGAAGGCGTTGAGCGCCGCCTCGTTGTCGGACGCGCTGTAGGCCGTGACGCCCACGTTGTAGAGCCGGACCCAGCCGTTATAGCGCTGCGCTTCGCCGTGCATCATGCACTCGGGCGCCGCAGTGGCGTCGTAGCGCTCGAGAAACTCGACGGCCTCCGGGAAATTGCCGAGACCCATCTGGACCTGGGCGCCCAGCAGGGGCACCACCGGATTGTCGCTGTCCAGGTCCGCCGCGAGCGCCTCCCATGCCTCCGTGAAGATGACCAGGCTGTCCTGGGCGGTTGGGGCCTCCGCGAGTCGCTGAAGCGCCTCGGAAGCCGTGGAGGCCGCGCTGTTCGGGTCGAATTCGCATTCCTGTCCGACGAGTCCCGCGGAAGTGAAGATCGACGCGAGGGTGGCGGCGGTCGCCGCTCTCGCACCAGTACGCACCATGTTCGACATCGCTCTGAACCCCTGTTTCTGTTTTGAGTCGCAACCACGGTCAAGATAGCCGGAAGGCTCCCCCGGCGCACGGAGCCCCGCGGGGTCTTGCCACCCCGCTCTCGGCGCTCACGCGGGATGAGGTTTTGCCACGGACTGCTAGTACGTGAGGAGGTGTGCGGTGTTGAAGAGGACGACGGTCTCGCCATCGCGCAACTCTCCGGATCGCCGGAGTGCGCGCGCACCGGCCAGGGTGGCCCCGCCTTCGATCGAGGCCCCCACGCCGGCCGCGCCGAGTTCGAGGGCCCCCTCCTTCATCGCCTCGTCGGAAACGGCGATGCCGCCGCCGCCCGAGTCGCGGATGGCTCCGAGCATCAGAAAATCTCCGAGCGCCCCCGGGACCCGGAGTCCCCAGGCTTCGGTCGAGGCGTTCCGCCACGGCTCGGCGTACGTCTCGCCCGCCGCGTGCGCGCGCACAATGGGCGCGCAGCCCGTGCCCTGCACCGCGTAGAGGCGCGTGTCGCCGTCGATCAGGCCGAGTTCACGCAGCTCCGCCAGAGTCTTGGCGCTGCCGATGAGCCCGGTGCCGCCCCCGGTGGGATAGACGATGGCATCGGGCGCCCGCCACCCGAGCGCTTCGACGATCTCGAGCATCATCGTCTTCTTTCCCTCGATCCGGTATGGCTCCTTGAGCGTGGAGATGTTGAACGCGCCCGTTTCCGCGCCGTACTCGGCGGAGAGACGGCCGCATTCGTCGATGAGGCCGTCGACCCGGGCGATGTCCGCGCCGTAGTGCTCGCAGCGCCGTGCGACGCCCTCCGGCGTGTCCTCGGGGATGAAGAGACGAGCGGTCACGCCCGCGCGCGCCGCGTAGGCCGCGAGGGCCGCTCCCGCGTTGCCGGCGCTCGGGATGACGAGGTCCGTCGCCCCCTCATGCACCGCCCGCGTGACGGCGGCGCACAGGCCCCGGTCCTTGAAGCTCCCGGTGGGGTTGAGGCCCTCGTCCTTCACCAGGAGCGTGAGTCCCTCGAACTCCCCTCCGATCTCGATCTCCAGCAGAGGGGTGCCGCCCTCCCCGAGCGTCACCGGACCTTCGTTCGGCTCGACGGGCATGATCTCCCGAAAACGCCACATGCCGCCCTGCCGCCCCGTCCAGGCCCGCCGCAGCGCTTCCCCGTCCAGGGCTCGGAGGTCGTACCGGGCCAGCAGGGGCTTCCCGCAGTCCGGGCACACGGTGGCCAGCCCCCGGGCGACGGGTCGCCCGCAGAGGCCGCATTCGAGACGCCAGCTCATACGCTTCGCTCCCTTTCTGTCGCTTCTGTCGCCGCCCCCAGCCGCGCCAGGGTGCGCTCCCGTCCGAGCGCGTAGGCCACCTCGCCGAGGTCGGGGCCGTGAAGCTGTCCGGTCAGGGCGACCCGGACGGGCGGGAAGAACGTACGCCCCGCGAGCCCGGCTTCGAGCATCGCTGCGCGAAGCGCCGCGGCCAGGGGGCCGGGTTGCCAGGCCATGTCCGCCCACGCCGCGCGGGCAAGGCGGATCGCGGTCCCGGCCGCGGGGGCGGAAAGCGCCTCCCGGGCAGCGGCCCCGCCGGCCTCCGGCGCGCGGTAGATCGGCTCGATTTCGGACACGACGTCGGAGAGGAGACGCGTGCGCCTGGCGAACACTTCCGCGGCGCGGCGAAGATCGGCGTCGTTCAGCCCCAGCCCTTCCACGTCGAGCCGCGCCGCCCAGCCGCGAGCCAGCCGCTCGGCCGGTTCCGCCCGCAGGTGCTGTCCGGACAGCCAGGTCATCTTCTCCTCATCCACCTCGGTATCGGCCGCCCCCAGCCGGTCGAGGTCGATCCGGTCCACGAGCGCTTCCCGGCTCAGGAACTCCTCGCCGTCCTCCGACGACCACGAGAGGAGCGACAGGTAGTTGAGGACCGCATCCGGATGGAACCCCCGCTCCCGGTAGTCGAGGACTCCGGCCGCCCCGCGCCGCTTGGAGAGCTTCCCTCCCCCGGGGGCGAGGACGGTCGGGATGTGGACGAACTCCGGCGGCTTCATCCCGAAGGCGCGGTACAGGAGCACCTGCTTGGGGGTGTTCGAGAGGTGCCCCACGCCCCGGATCACGTGGCTGATTTCCATCTCGATGTCGTCTACCGCGACCGCGAAGTTGTAGGTGGGCCGGCCGTCGCTCCGCACGAGGACGAGGTCCCCGAGGTCGTCGCCGTCGATCGCGAGAGTGCCCTTCAGGAGATCCGTGAACTCGACGGGCCCGGACTCCACGCGAAGCCGGATGGCCGCCGGCCGTCCCTCCGCCTCGTGGCGGCGCGCCTGCCCGGCGGGAAGATCGCGGCAGCGCGCATCGCGTCCCGTGGGCTCCCCCGCAGCGATCGCCGCCTTCCGCCTCGCCTCCAGTTCGTCCGGCCGGCAGTAGCAGCGGAAGGCCCTCCCCGATTCCAGCAGCTCCGCCGCGCGGGCCCGATGGCGGTCGGCCCGCGCCAACTGGCGGTACGGCGCGAACCGTCCCCCCTCCCGCGGTCCCTCGTCCGGCGCGATGCCGAGCCAGTCGAGCGCCTCGTAGATCATCGCCTCGCCCCCCGGTACCGCGCGCTCGATGTCCGTGTCCTCGAGGCGGAGCACGAAGTCGCCCCCGTGCCGCCGCGCGAACAGCCAATTCAGGATCGCGGTGCGGGCGTTGCCCAGGTGGAGGGCTCCGGTCGGGCTCGGCGCGAAACGGGTTCGGACCCGCGCCGTCGGGGCGGTCGCCGGGGTCACGGAGCCTCTTCTTCTTCCGCCCGGAAACCGGCGCAGCGCAGCACGGGGAGCGTGGGATAGCGCCGAAAGCGCGCGTCCGTGCGCGAGAGGCGGCAGAGGAGGAAATCGGATCCGCGGTCGCTCCGGATCCAGCGGCGGTGACGGCAGCGCGCGCACAGGCCCGCGGGGGGATGTCCGCCGCGCGTCACGACGCGCCTCCCCCGGCCGGGTCCTCGCGGAGCGCGGTGAGGATCGACGTGGCCGTCGCGGGGCCGATCCCCGGCGTGCGTGCGAGCTGCTCGGGCGAGGCCCGCCGGATGAGGTCGAGACTGCCGAAGCGCTCCAGCAGACGCTGCTCGCGCTCGGGTCCCACCCCCGGGATCTCGCTCAGCCTTGACCTGAGGGCGCGGCGGTGGCGCAGCGTCCGGTTGTACCGGAGGGCGAAGCGATGGGCCTCATCGCGCGCCCGCTGCAGCCAGTGCAGACCGGGATCCGCGCGCGGAAGCCGCAACGGGGTCGGAATCCCGGGCCGAAACACCTCCTCTTCGCGTTTCGCCAGAGCCACCGTTGGCAGGTCGGAGACACCCGCGCCATCCATGGCCTGCCGCGCGGCCGACAGCTGTCCTCTGCCCCCGTCCACGACGACGAGGTCGGGCAGCGCGCGCCCCTCCCGGACGCGGCGGTCGAAGTAGCGCGAGACGATCTCCTGCATCATGGCATAATCATCGGTCCGTCCGTCCTCCGAGTCCCGGATCCGGAACCTGCGGTACTCATCCGTGTGCGGCCGCCCGTCCCGGAGCCACACGCAACTCCCGACCGACTCCCGGCCGGCGAGCGTCGACACGTCGAAGCAGACGATGTCGCGCGCGGGCGCCTCCAGCGAGAGCACCTCCGCGAGCCGCGCCGCGGCGGGCGACGGTCCCGCCCCTTCGGCCCCCGTACCCGCCTCGTCTCCCCGCTCCACCCGGTCGCGCGCCAGCACGTGCGCGGCGTTCCGGCCCGCGGCCCGCGTCAGTTCGAGCCCGGGCCCGCGGGCCGGCACCCGGATGCGAAAGCGGTGCCCGGCGACTCCCGAAAGGTACTCCTCGACGAGATCCTGCTCGTCGAACGGGTCCGGAACGAGCAGTTCCGACGGGACATCGTCCGCCTGGCGCAGATAGTACCCCTTCACCAGGGCCCCGAGCACGGCTTTGTCCGGTTCGTCCCCGACGTTCGCGAGGTAGTGGATCCGTCGCCCCACGAGCCTTCCTTCACGCACTCTCAGGACGATGCCGCACACCGATCCGCCCGCCGGCTGGCGCGCGAACCCGATCGCGTCGTGGCTCCCGCCTCTGGGGTCGATCGCCGCCTGCCGGCTCTCCAGTTGATCGAGGCCGCGGAGCACGTCCCTCAACTCCCCCGCCCGTTCGTAGTCCAGCGCTTCGGCGGCCTCCGCCATCCGGCCCTCCACCGAGCGCCTCACGGCCCCGGTCCGTCCCCCGAGGATCTCGAGGATTTCCTCGACCATCGCGCGATAGTCCGCTTCGGACTGGAGGCCCGCGCACGGCGCCTTGCAGCGCCCGATGTGATAGTCGAGGCAGGGCCGCGGCGGAAGCTCGGCCGGCATCCGGTAGTGGCACGACCGCACGGTGTACATCTTCTTGATCGTGCGCAGCGCCCGCCGCATCGCCCCGACATCGGTGAAGGGCCCCAGGTACCGCGAACCGTCATCTCTCACCCGGCGCGTCACGAAGATCCGCGGGAAGGGCTCCGCGATCGTGACCTTGATGTACGGATAGCTCTTGTCGTCGCGGAGCTGGATGTTGAAGCGCGGCCCGAACTCGCGGATGAGATTCCATTCGAGGAGAAGGGCTTCGGCTTCCGAGCGCACCGGGAAGGTCTCGATGCTGTCGATCTCCCGCACGAGGCGGACGAGCTTCAGGGAACGGCTCGCCTCCGCGCCGAAATAGGAGGCGACGCGCGAGCGGAGCGATTTCGCCTTTCCCACGTAGAGGACCTCGCCCGAGGCATCGCGAAACAGATAGACGCCCGGTTCGTGACCCAGCCCCCGCGCCTGCTCGCGAAGCGCATCGAGATCCTGCACGGACGGGCTCCGCCCCGCGCTCATCCGCTTCCCTCCGCCGGTGGGGTCTCCCCGACGGTCCGGAGTCCGGCCGGGAGGCCGGCGCAGGCGGCATAGCAGAGCCCGCCCGCGATGAGCGCGGCCGCGAAAAGGGCGGCGTCGCCGAGGAATCCGTCCGGGAGGCGGCTCCCCAGCAGCCAGCGAATCGCGAGGAAGGCGCCACCCGCGAGGCCGGCGCCGGCGGCCATGCGGCCGAGCGAACGCCGCACCGCGCGGAACCAGCCCCCCGCCCCCCGCCGGCCCAGCCCGCGCATGAGGAGGACGAGGTTGACCCACGCCCCGACGGAACTGCCGAAGACGAGGCCGGCCGCCGCGCGCAGCCCGAACCCGCGGTCCTCCATCCACAGCGCGGTCGCCGCCCCGATGAGGATGCCCGTCCCCACCCCGGCCATGGCGTACTTCACCGGCGTCCGCGTGTCCTGGAGGGCGTGAAAGGCGCTGGCGAACAGCTTCGTGAGGCCCGTCGCGACGAGGCCCAGCGCGTAGGCGCCCAGGCCCCACCGCACGACCGGGACGTGTTCGGCTTCGAAGGCTCCCCGTTCGTAGATGAGCGACGTCACGAGGTCCCCGAGCAGGAGGAGCACGGCGACCGACGGAAGGATGAAGTAGGCGACGCGTCGCACGCCGGTGGAGAGATGGGATCGCAACGCTTCGACACCCGTCTCGCGGGACATCTCCGGCAGCGCGGCCACGGCCACGGAGGCGCCGAAGAGCGCCATCGGCACCATCGCGATGCGCTGGGCGAAGTAGATCCCCGTGAGCGCGCCCTCGGCGAGCAGGCTGGCGACGAACACATCGGTCAGGCTCGAAAGCTGG